>NZ_BJKO01000001.1:0-375150 GCF_006538385.1 Moorella sp. E306M
TCCAGCCGGTCTTTGCCGAAGCCCAGGTCTTCTATAGCGATAGATTTGCCTAAAACTTTGGCGATGTTCACCACTACCTGGGCCAGAACGCCGATGAGGTAAGTACGTCTAAAACTGCGGCTGTAAGCCAGTTCCGGTATCTTGAGGTAAAGGAAACCGTTCGGGTGTACTATCGTCTGAAACTCTCCGGCAAATTTGTGCAAGGCTTTGGGATAAGGAACAGTGAAGCCTTCCGGCCAGGGCTCGGGCTGGCCAAAATAATTAACGTTAGCCAGAGCTACCCCATCTGGGTTGGTGTCTATCCCAAGGTAGCCGCGGTTGGGGTCGGTCGCCAATTCAGGCGCCGTCATGGTGAAGGCGATATGGACCCTGTACCGGCCATCCCGGCCTCTAATTAATTCAACGTTATAGGGTGCGCCGGAAAGAAGCAACCCCCATACCTTGAGCCGGTGTTTTTCCGGCAGCCAGAGCTCTCCTTCCACCCGCGGTGCCCTGGTCATTATGGGCCTTCCTTTGCTGTCAGTACCTTTCTGCTCGGATAGATGGGAAATAGTGACTGCCAGGGTAAATCTCCCCTCCTGGTAAGCTACCTTCATGTTGGGGTTGCCGCCTTTAGTTTCGTCGCCCCGGGCGTATAACCGGTTCTGCCGGGTGTGGCGCCATTCTTCCCGGCTGGCCTTGCCCCGGCAGACCTGCCGCCATAAAGAACGTCCCCCAAAAACTACCTTGGGAATAGTGCCGTCAGCTTCATGCTTCTGGAGTTCGACCAGTTTAGCGGCAAGCTTTTGGACCCGGGCCTTACGGCCGTGGAATGCCCGTTTGGCTTTTTCTATTTTTGCAGGATCATTAACCTTAATCGCTTTGTCCAGATCTTTTTCAGCCCAGCGGAGTTTCTTTTTAGCCCGGGCGAGTTTGGCTTCTGTTTCCTCGATTTCTAACGCCAGGAGTTCCTTTTGCGATTCTATGACAGCCCTCGCTTTCAGTATGGCGTCGTCGCAGTAGCGGGAGTTTAAGCCGCATACCCGCTGGCCTTCTTGTTTGAGTTCTTCCCGGGAACGGCCTTCCATAAGCCGGTTGAAGGCCCAGCGCTCGCAGGCGCAGAAAAGCCGCATCTCAGTATCCAGCGGATCTTCATCTCCCCGGCTCCATTTCTTAGACCGAAAAGCAGGGTAAACTTCCGGAAACCACTCGCCGCAGATGGTATACTTGATGTCGCCATTAAGTTCAATCATTCTCTTTTTGTTCTTTCGCTGTTTCTTCATCCAGCTCCACTCCTGCGATTAGTTCCCGAAACCCTTGCCTCACTTTTTTGCCGCCCCTAGCCCCGTACAGCCGGGCTGAAAATGACGTGACTATAGACAGCAAATCCTTCACCAGTTCGCTTTGCGCGTCTTCCGGCTCTTTTTCCGCGATGGTGATTATTTCTACCCCGCAATACCTTAAGTGACGCTCGATATACCCGTAACCGAAACGGGCCAGTCGGTCGGGGTACTCGATAATAAGTTTCTTATACTCACCCTGCTCGGCTAACTTGAGTACGTTGGCCAGGCCACGGCGCTTCTGGTTCAATCCGCTGGCCACGTCCGCAAATTCCGCCTGATGGTAAACCCGTGTTCTCCAGCATAATGGCGCAGCCGCCCCATCTGCCGTTCCAGGTTGCCGGCGTCGGCCTGCTTTTTGGTGGACACCCGGGCGTACAGCACGACTGCCTCGCGTCCGCCAGTCAATTGGCCGGACTGTAGAAGCTTATTGAGTTCATCCATGGAGTACCGGCGCTGGCCTCCAGGCAAACGGACAGGCTTGATTAAGCCCCGCTTTTCCCAGTTGCGCAGGCTGTTGGGATGGACGCCCAGTTTCTTTGCCGCTTTGCTGATGGTAAATATTTCCATAACTTTATGGTAAGCTTTTTGTTATGTTTTGTCATTATTTATTAATCTGTTGGTAACTGCTACTAACCTCCAATTTTCTTTTAATCGGCAGCATAAACCCCTGTCCGTGCAGCTATTACGGCGATGTGTCAAAGAAAGCGTATGTACTCCCCTCCAGGCGAGCCAGTAACCGTCCGAACGGACAGTACCGATTTTAATGTATATATACCGGAGTTCCTTGCGGGATATTATCATAAATCCATTTGGCATTTTCGGTAGCCAGCCTTACACACCCATGGGAGGCGGGCGTTCCCAGGCGGGCCGCTTCCTCAACAATCACCCTCTTTTCCCTGTCCATGGGCACGCTGTGGAAAAGGTAAACGCCCCAATCTTTAAAGGATACCCACCATCGTCCTCCTTGCTGATACTTTTCGCTAAAAAACCACTCACCGCGGTTTTGTATTTTAAAAACGCCGATAGGAGTGGGCTTGTCCTCCGTTCCGGTAGATACATCCCATTCTTTTATTAAATTTCCATCGTAATATATCCTTGTTTTTTGCTCATCTGTACTAACCTCGATCCAGTAGCCGCGCGCTGGCGGTACAAAAACCTTGGAATTGGTATTATTGGTTTTATTACTTGCGTTGTTATTACCTACCGTTGCTACAGGCGGTACATTGTTTGTGGTGTCTTCTTTCCGTTGTTCTTCTTTTTCTTGGGGTGCAGGAGGTATGTTTTCGTCATTTTGGCTCGTTTTCACCCTGGTTCCCGCATCAGTTTTTTCTCCTCCAACACCGGTAATGAAAAACATGCCTAAAATTATCAAGATCGTCAACCATAAACCCGCTTTCAACTTTCCCACCGGTACTCCTCCAATTTTAACATTTTTCAAGCTTTTATTTTCTTTATTCGCCTACTTTCCCTTTTATCCTGCCTATCTGTTAATAATAATTTAAAGCTCCTCGAGTAATAATAAAAACAAGAAGGAGGAATACAATGTTTAAACACGACAAAAAGCTCCTGGAAATGGTACGTGTAGAACGCCCTAATCCGAACTATGCGGCTCTTTTGCAGGAGCAAATCGGAGGTCCCCACGGCGAATTGAAGGCAGGGCTGCAATACCTGGCCCAAAGCTTTCGTATTCACGACCCGGCTATCAGGGATATTTTCCTCGATATAGCCGCCGAAGAGCTCAGTCACCTGGAAATGGTTTGTACTGCGGTCAACCTCTTGAATGGCCATGAACCCCAGGCCATGAACGCCACCATCGGCAATGTTCAGGCCCATGTAACAACCGGTCTCAATCCCTTTTACAGCAACGCCTCCGGCCAAGTGTGGACCGCGTCATACATCGAAGCTACCGGTGACCTGCCCGCCGACCTGCTTTCCAACATCGCCGCCGAACAGCGGGCCAAGGTTGTGTATGAATACCTGCACCGGCAAATCGCCGACCGCTATGTACGTCAGATGATTGATTTCCTGTTAAACAGGGAAGAGGCCCACAACACCATGTTCCGGGATTGTTTCCAAAAAATTAGGGGCACAGGCTCTACCCGGGACTGGGGGGTGGACAAGGATGCCCGCCTCGCCTTCAACCTGTCCACACCCGGCGATTATGTGGGTTCCTCCCTCCACAACCCGCAGCCGCCGTCCTTTGAACAGCCGCAAATTCCCCACCAATAAAAGAGTTTCTATATTTTAATAAATGCTCCCCAGTATTACCGCGGGAGCATTTTACATTAATGCAATAAATCCCAGACCTGCTTACCTACTAAAAGCAAGGTTATGGCGATAAACATCAAACGGACAAAGGCCGTCCCTTTAGTGATTGCCAACCGGGAACCGAGCAACGCTCCAATAACCATGGTAATCCCCATGGTTATACCATAACTATAATTTACAGCGCCCATTAGTATAAAAGTGGCCAGGGAAGCTATGTTGCTGGCAAAATTTAAGACTTTGGCATTACCTGCGGCAACCACAAAATCAAAACCGAACTGAAGAAAAGCAAAGATTAAAAATGACCCCGTTCCGGGGCCAAAAAAACCATCATAAAAACCTAGCCCAGCCGCCACAGCAGCACCCAGCCAAATATTTTTTTTGTTTCTGCCGGCATAGGTGGAAATAGAACCCCAATCTTTCTTGCGTAAGGTATAAATGCTTACACAAATGAGCAGCACAATTATTAGCGGTTTTAAAATCTGGGAGGGAATATATTTAACCATATGGGCGCCCAAGGTCGCTCCCAGCAGAGAAAAGGGGAAAAGATATTTAATCAGCGAGAAGTTTACCTTATCGGAAGCGGCAAAGGAAATGGTACTGGTTAAGGTAGCCATGGTCCCGGCGAGTTTGTTCGTTCCTAAAACCACACTGGGTGACACACCGCAAAGCAAAAGGGCCGGAATAGAAATCAACCCCCCACCGCCAACGACCGAATCGACAAATCCCGCTAGGAATCCGGCTGCCGATAAAAAAAAGAACACTAAAATTTCTACCACCGGCGTAACCATCACCCTTATTTCACATTTCAACAGTATTTTCTACCGCAATACTTTATCCCTTGTCTCACCGTGCCACTATAGGTTCTACAACCATATAACATTTTCCTCCTTCTCCGACCAGCATCCCTAATCTTTTCGTAACTTGTCTTTACGCGCATCTCCCGCTTTAAGGGATTTTCAAGGAATTCAGATAGGGGGCGATTACACTTGAAAATTATTTTTGCATCAAATAAGACCACTTAAAGTGGTCTTGGTAGTTTAGGGTTGCTGATTAAACTTAATTGATTACAGGGCAGGAAAATAAGGCTATATACCGAAGAAAAAATATTGATTTTTTTGTTATAGATAAACCAATAATGCCTTTGTTAATCTTGGAGAGGATGTACCAATGACTAATATTCATTTATTTTTCCCAGTGAAAGTCAAAGACCTTATCTTACCCAACCGTATAGTCATGCCCCCCATGGCCCTCGGCATCGCTGCTTCCGAGGGCGAGATAACCCCGGAAATGCTTGAACACTACACCCTCCGGGCCAGGGCTTATCATGGTGGCAGCACCTATGACGCTGGACAAAAGTTTGCCGGGGCGAACACCCGCGCCGGTGTAGGCCTCATCATTGTAGAACATGCTTATATTAGCGAGGAAGGCCAGGCCCATCCCAAACAACTAGGTATTTACCATGACCGTCTCTTACCCGGCCTTACTAAGCTGGCAGCTAAGATCCGCTCCGAAGGTGCGATTGCCGGTATTCAAATCAACCATGCGGGTGCGAGAGTCCTGGAAAATGCCGTGGCCCCTTCAGGCATACCTCTCCCATTTCTACCACGCCGTTCCCGGCAATTGTCCCAGAATCAAGAAGATGGGCCTGGAAAAGCTGAAGAATTATATAGCCCCTTTGAAGAACGCCCCCATGAACTAACAGTTAAGGAGATTAAAGAGTTAACTGAAAAATTTGCCCTGGCTGCCACCAGGGCCAAGAAAGCCGGCTTTGACCTGGTAGAAATCCACGGCGCCCATGGCTATCTTTTGAACCAGTTTCTTTCACCCCTCACCAACCGCCGCCGTGATGCTTACGGTGGTTCCCTGGAAAATCGCCTGCGCTTCCCCTTGGAGGTTATCCACGCCGTCCGGGAAGCAACGGGTCCCGAATATCCCGTTTTTTACCGCCTGGGAGCCGACGACCGCCTGGCAGGCGGCCTTAATCTTGACGAAAGCCGCCGGGCTGTCCCCATACTGGAAGCAGCCGGCATTGACGCTCTCGATCTTTCGGGGGGCATCGGGGGTTATATCAAACAAGGACCGGAAGGTTTCTTCCTTTACCTGGCCGATGCTATCAAGCCGGTGGCCAGGGTGCCGGTTATGGTGACGGGAGGTATTAGAACGCCTCAATTTGCCGATATGGTTATCCGGCAAAGGCGGGCGGATCTGGTTGGCATCGGCCGTGCCCTGCTGGCCGACCCCGCCTGGGCGCAAAAGGCATGGTTAACCCTGGGTAAATTATAGGAAAAAATCACAAAGCGAAGGGCCGGATTTACTTTACTTCTCCACCAGCTCGTCGTATATCTGCCGGCGCACCTGCAAAAACCGCGGCTCCGAGCGATTTCGAGGTCTAGGTATGTTTACCTCTACTATTCTTTTAATGGTTCCCGGACGCTGCGAAAGTACGATTATCTTATCCCCTAGATAGACGGCTTCCTCAATGTCGTGGGTAACCAGCAATACGGTGGTTTTTTCTTTTTCCCAGATCCTGAGTATCTCCTGCTGCATCCTTAACCTTGTTAGAGCGTCCAGAGCGCCGAAAGGCTCATCCATAAGCAAAAGTTTGGGCTTGTTGATTAAGGCCCGGGCTATGGCCACGCGCTGGGCCATGCCGCCGGAAAGCTGGGACGGGTAGGCGTCTTCAAAACCGCTTAATCCTACCAGCTGCACATAGCTCCGAATTAGCTCCCGTTTACCGCCATTGTTGCTTTTATGCAAAGCTAACTCCAGATTCTCGGTTACGGTCAGCCAGGGTAACAAACGGTGCTCCTGAAATACCACGCCCCGCTCCAGGCCAGGCCCGCTGATCGGTTCTCCCTCCAGGGTAACCGTTCCTTGATAGTCGGGCTCCAGGCCGGCAATTATTCTTAGCAGGGTAGTCTTACCGCACCCGCTGGGCCCCAAAATACATAGGAACTCCCGGGGGAAAACGCTAAAAGAAAGGTCCTGCAGCGCCATCAACTCTTGCCCGCTATTCCCGTACTTTTTGGACACGTTGCGGAGGATCAGGAGTGGAGTTCCCCTGGAGCCTAGGTGCCGTTGTAAAAGCTCCGCCACCTGATGATCTTCCTTTCCAGCCGCTGCAAGACATAATCCATAGTTTTCCCCACCACGCCGATGGCCAGCATGCCTACCAGAACCCGGTCCGTCTGAGCCAGAGCCCGGGAATCCATAAGCATATAGCCGATACCGCTCATTCCCCCGGACAATTCCGCGGCAACTACGCACATCCAGGCGTAGCCCAAACCGATACGCAATCCGGCCACGATAAAAGGCATGGATCCCGGCACTATCACTTTACGGATGAATTTTGACCGGGGAACTTTAAATACCCGCGCTACCTCCACCACTTTTTCGTTAGTCTGCCTTATGCCCTGCAAGACGTTGAGGAAAATAGGGAAAAACGCCCCCAAGGTGATAATGAAAACTTTTGAACCCTCTTCTATGCCGAACCAGAGGATAGCCAAAGGCAGCCATGCGATAGGTGGAATCGGCCGCAGCAACTGAATGATCCCCTCGGTCATCTGGCTCAATAACGGCGACAGGCCCAACGCCATACCCAGGCCAATGCCTAGAAAAGCTGCCAGGGCAAAACCTTCCAGCACACGAACCAGGCTTGCTCCCAAATGGTGTGCCAGTTCACCGCTATTCAACGTCTCGACCAGCGCCCAAAGAACACTTTCCGGAGAAGGCAGCAAAATAGGTTTGACACGCCCGCCGGTAGTTATCCAATGCCACATCAATAACAGCAGGACAGGGGCAAACCATTTTTTCCCTGCGGTGTTCAGCACTGTCGGGAGCCGGTATTCTTTAAAACTCCGCCTCAACACGGTTTCCATAACGCCTCTCCCTTCCACAAGCCCCATGGTCCTTTTAAATTGCTGCCCACGGCAGGCCGCCGGCGCCTGTCCATGCCTGACTGATCCTCGCACCGTGCGGCCGGGCGCTTATTTGCACAGGAACGTCTCCATATCCACCGGATTTTTGATCAGGCCCGTTTTTCGCAAGAATACCTCTGTGTCCTTCAGTTCAGCGACCAGACTATCGGTAATGGTACCGTCGTAATTGAACTTGCGTACGATTTTCTCAAGTTGGGCCGGGGGTATTTTCAAATCTTCGGTAAGAAGTTGGATAGCCTCCTCGGGATTGTCCCGGATAAACTGCGCTCCCCTGGCGAACGCCGCTTTCAGCGCTTCCACGGCCATCGGGTTCTGGTTGGTAAATTTCGTGGCAGCTACGACGACCGCCGTTCCCTGATAAACACCCGTTCCGTCGGCAATAACGCGTATCTCCCCCGCGTCCTCCATCCGGGTCAGCAAGGGGTCCCACATTACTCCGGCGTCCACATCTCCCCGGACGAGGGCTACAGCCAGATCGTCCATCGTTAGGTTGACAAACTGGATATCATTCATAGTCATGCCGTTCTTATCCAAGAGCAAGGAGAGCAGTTTGGTACCATAAGCGCCGCGCGTTGTACCAACTTTCTTGCCCTTCAGGTCGGTGATACTCCTGATACCGGCATCCTTTCCGACCGCTACGGCCAGGGCTTTGGGCGCCGTGGAGGCAATAGATACAATTTGATAATCCGTACCGGCCGCGCGCCCAATAAAGGCCGGAAAATCCCCCATCACGCCCACATCCAAATGTCCGGCGGCAAAAGCCTCGCTTACCACCGGACCCAAATTTAAGGGCTGCCAGTCCAACTTGTAGCCTGCTTTAAGCAGCTCTTCGTCGATATATCCCTTTTTCTTCGCTATCCATATATGGGCGTAATGCGGCAGCGGCACGATGCCCAGCCGCACGGCCTTTAGAGCGGCATCTTCCGCCGGCTTCGGGGATTGGTTTGTGCATCCGGTACCCAGCAGTGAAAGCAAAACCACCACAAGTAGCAGCGACCAAGCAGTTCTCTTCCCCCGCATCATGCCTGATCATACCACCTTTCTTTGCAGCTTACCGGCTCCCGACTTCCAAATCAGTGAAGGGCCGTCCAAAACCTTCCACCCGGCTTCCCAATAAATCCTTCGCACTTCGGCTACCGTGCGCCCGCGCGTTCTTTCGCAATCCTCGTGAGTGTCCCGCGGGCTGGATCCGGTTTCTGCCCACATGATGTTGACACCCGCCAGAGGGCCCGCTACACTTGGTTCATGCCAGCACATGCCTATCATTTCGTGCTGGGTAGATAAACGAATGGCAGCCAAAATATGCGCCTGCCGGGCTTCATTGATCATCCCGCGTTTCCCCACTTCGGTGTCGGGTACGGCAATCCGGCGCATGCAGCCGCTATATACGGCACCGCATTCCCGGGCGATGATAGTTGCTTCCACCAATTCTCCGGTCGTATGCTCGGGCCCTACCGGTTCCACACACGTACCGAGGGCCAGGCCGGCTTCACGGGCCGCGCGCATGGTGGCCAGCCTTTTTTCTACAGGAATAGAGGATTCAATACCTTCTCTCAAACGAACGGCATGATATACCCCGTTGAGGCCGGCATCCCGGAGGGCGTACGCCTCTTTGAGCGTAAAATCATCGATGTTGCCGATCAGTACCGTATCAGGGCTCAGGTTGCGGCGAACTTCTTGAATTATCTCCAGCAACCGTCCAAAAGGGAAGGTCCCCGTGGCGACGAGATAGATGGCGTTGGCTCCATTTTGTTCCATTTTTCGACATCGTCTCACTATCTCCTCTATGGGCATCACACCAGCTTGGGCAAAGACCTTATTGACAGCAGCAAAGGAACACCATTTACAGTTCCGAACGCAAGGCCCCACGTTAATGCCGACGTGAGCGTGCACTTCCGCCGTATTGCTGCTGACCTTCGAGCTGATTTCTCTCGCGGCATGTT
This sequence comes from Moorella sp. E306M, assembly GCF_006538385.1. Lineage (NCBI taxonomy): Bacteria > Bacillati > Bacillota > Clostridia > Neomoorellales > Neomoorellaceae > Neomoorella > Moorella sp. E306M. The sequence goes on from NZ_BJKO01000001.1 coordinate 9,472, forward strand.
GGATATAAGCAGACTCGGCCGTAAACGGAGCTATATCAAAAAGGGCTGCCATCTCTTCCCTGTCGAGAAACTCCCCCGATTTCGCCTTGTCCACAAGGTAAACAATTTCCCTCCGTATCAAACTAACTCAACCTCCTCTCGTTACACCGCCCGGTCGGTCGGACGGAATAAGTTGTTACCCTTAAAAAGCACTTGCAGCCTACTTGCAGTCTCATTGCAACCACGGTCTTTCCGTCCTCAACACCTTTACCGGGCTATAGACTTCTAGACTATAGACTTCCCCCCTTCGGCACCACCCTACTATAGCTTTAAACGACTATCACCGCTACAATCCCATGCTCAGCCCATCATAACCGGCCCGGACCCCGTCCGTCCCGGCCAGCTCTTTATTTAACCGTTCCACCGTCACCGGGGAGCTGTAGTGCATGGAAAGGTGCGTAAGAATAGTTTGCCCGGCACCCACGCTTTTCCCCAATTCTATAGCCCCGTCTACCGTCATATGCGTATCGGGATACCAGTTATCTCCATAAAAGGTAGCATCGCACACGAGATAATCTACCCCTTTCACCTTGGCCAGCGTCTCATCCGGCAGCCAGGAGGTATCGGGAAAATAAGCCAGCTTCTTACCCGCCACAATAAGAAAACCCGCTGTTTCAATACCATGGTTGGCCCGCAAAGGAGTCAGGCTCGCCCCGTCTAAATCATAAGAGTGTTCATAGTTCCACTCCCTTAGATCCACAAGTTCGGTCAGGCGATGGAAACGGGAGGTGAACTCCCCCAGGTAGCCGGGCGGCAGGTAGATGGGCAAGCGGCGGTCTTTCTCTTTTAATCTCAGGTAGTACTCCAGCTCCCCCAATCCGGCAAAATGGTCGTAGTGCCAATGGGTCAGGAATACACTGTCAATGTCCAGCACACCCTCCCGGCATAGTTGTACCCTGAGATCGGGCGAGGCGTCTATCAAAACCCGCTTGTTCCCTATGGTGAGCAAAGCCGTGCTCCGCGTCCGGGCTGCCGCAACGTCGGCCCTGGCTTCCTGGCAAGCGGCACACTCGCAAAAGAAAGCCGGGACACCCGGTCCGGCGCTCGTACCCAGCAGCTTCATTTCCACTCTTGCCATACCCCCGTAAAACCTCCGGAAACTCGTAATCGGAATAATAACTTTTTCTATACCACAGCGCAAAACTCCTGTCCTATCTTGTAACTTTTGATGTGTTGAAAGGGGCCGTTCCTACGGCACCTGCTGTAAAACCTGGATAACCCCTGCAGGACACTGGCCTACACAGGTGTAGCAGGCAGTACATTGCTCGGGGTTTTTCACAACTGGTACCGGGCGGCCGTCCTGTTCTTCCATGACGAGCACGCCATAGGGGCAAAAGTCGGCACAGAGACCGTCTCCCGAACAATTGGCAGTATCGATGTTGATTTGAACCGCCGGCAAATCCCTGGTATTCTTCTTTGGGACGCCTGCTTTATCCAATATAGGCGGCATATAGATTTTATGCCGCGCTTCAGGTATGCTTTTCTGTGCCAGTTTTTGCAATGAACGGGCCACAATCTCAAGCTGTGCAGCCGGGAGGGACAGATAAAGCTCAAAGTCATCAATGTCACTGGCAGCACGGCTGCCATAACAGCCGAAGGAAATATTCATTTTTCCTGTCTGCATGGGCTGGACGGTAAGATCGGCACAGGTAGAGTTATAACCCGAGGTTTTAAAAATATGACGTTCCCCGCTGTTATACGATTGGGCCATACAAAGCCACATGGCCTGCTCCGGCCACAGTGTAAAGATTACCACGTCGGCTTCAAAGCTGGCTTTACTTAGCGGCGCTACCAGGGTGGCCTCGTAGCTGCCAGCCGGGAAGCAAGGCCGGGCGGCAATCATCTTGCGAGCACATTCCAGGGTAGGTAGCTTTTTAAACAAAAGGTAAAGTTCCCCCGATTGCAGCTTGGGCGGCATAGGTATAAGGCCCATAATGGCCGCCCCGTCGGGGCAGGCGTGCCGGCGCGGCGGCATATACAGGCTATAACCCCGCCGGGCAGCAATAATCGACTGGCAATGCCGCAACGTTGCCGTAGGTTCTGCCACCTCTGCGGGTACAGTCTCACCGGGACGCAGTAGCCGCACTGCTACCGGCTCCCAGCGCAGGGCTAATATGTCTTTATAAATGCGTACCAGTTGCTGGTTATCCACAGGTTTCTCTCCCTTGACTACGACAGTTATTCTGCCATTAACCGCCGCCAGTTTTCTTCGCCTTCGGGCCCGCTAAAAAGGGCCTTTGCCCTTTTTTTAATTTCACTATAATCCTCTTCCTGGCCGAGCAATATATCGAGGACATGGCGCACCCTGAACCCGCTGGCAGCCCGCGCGAAATTAAGAACGCAGCTTAAGCAGTAGCCCGCCAGGATCCCGGCTCCGGTATCGCTTGCTTCTTCCAGGCGGCGGTCGGTCAGGGCCATTGCCAGGTCGGGACGAAAGTGGCTGATCTGACCGCCGCTGCCGCAACAGAAGGTGTTCGGCCCGTGGTGTTCCATCTCTACTAGCTGGTAGCCGCTATTCCTCAAGGCCTTACGTACCTGTCGGGCGAAGATGCCTTCATGGCGGTCAGGACAGGAATCATGAATGGTAATTAATCCTTTACCGGCCGCCCCGGGTCCCCAGTTCTCGTAGATAGTCCTGACCTCAATGCCTTCCGGCGCCAGCCGGTTACGCAGTTCGTAAAAACAGTTGGGGCAGGCGGTTACTAACAGCCTTACCCCCAGTTTTTTCAGTTTATCTTTAAGAAAGGCGGTAAAGTTTTCCCCGCGCTCCTTTAAACCCATCTGGTAAAGGGGTTTGCCACAGCAGTCGGTTAAAAACGTCACGCGGGGCCAGAGCTCCGCCAGGTGGTGAAAGGCAGCCCTGGTTAAGTCCGGACCATAAGTAATCATGGTGCATCCCGGGAAAAAGGCTACCTCGCCTTCTTGATCGACGGGCAACTCCTGGTAATGAATGTTGCACTTTTCGCGGTATAGTTTGCAGATATTTAGCTCCCGATCCGGGTAAAGGTAGCGATAGTCGTCAATAGGGAACTCACCGCCGGCTATTGCTTCAACGCGTTTAGCAGCAAACATGCCCGCCGGGGAAAGACCAATGGGGCAAACAGCGGTACATAATTCGCAAAGACTGCAAGAAAAAGCCTCCTCTACCGTTGCTCCCCGGCAAGCTATATCAAGGGGGGCTTCGCCAATCTCCTCCAGTAGCAGGCATGAAGCGGCACATTGACCGCAGGCGGTACATTTTTCTGCTAGTTCCCGGCGAGGCCCAGCGCCGCTGTCGGCGACCCCTCTGGCAACGTTCAAGTCATTCACCCTTTCCGGGTTGGGTTAATTAACCATAATTTACCTTTTTAGTTAAATGCGCCCAATCACCAAGTAATCAGCTATCGCTCCGGCGGCAGGGCGGTGGCTTCAAGACCCAGCTCCCTCAGGACTGCCAGGGTACGGCGGGGCACCATCACGTCAGCATCAGTTGCAGCGGCAAGTTCCAGGGAACGCAGTACGGGAATGATGCTTGCTAAATCGATGGGGATATCTACATCGGGAACCATTTCCAGGACGGTAAAAGGTATCTTTTTTGCCACCGCTTTATTAACCAGCATATCCAGGGCCGTAATGCCGTCGCTGTTGTAAAATACGCCGTAAAAATCAAAGGGTGTAGCCCAGGTATAGCCTACCAGGGAAAATCCCCCCTCCTGGCAGGGTGCCTCGACAAGGGCCGCCCCAATGGCCGGGGTTGAAGGGTTACCGGCCTGCAGCACTACTTCCCGTCCGGCCTCACTTTGACTGAACCTGGCTAAAGCGGTAAAAGCTTTTTTCAGGGTAGCCGGTTGCAGCGTCGGCAAATCCCCGCCGATGATAATAACGCTATCGGCTTTTCTTGTTCCCTCTCGCGGTTTGAGTATATAATCGGCGGCAAACTGCATGCAGTCATCGAAGGAGCCACCCCTGTCGGCAAAGACACCCTTTACCTTTTCCGGATGGGGCAGACCTTTAAGGAGGGATTGGAGGTAGGCGCCGTCGCCGATGGCATCATGACAGATCCAGAGTTCTGCCCCCTCATCCTCGCAGGCCGCCATGGCAACTTCGATAACATCAAGGAGACAGGCCTCATAGAGAATTTTCGCTTCTTCGGTTGTTAAAATCCCTCCTTTTTCCTTTGTCAGGCGGGTCTTAATATCACCTATCCTGGGAACTTTGGTGAAGACAATTACTGCCTGGCGCAATCAACTAACCTCCTGTATATAAATCATGGGCACCGGCCGGCAAGCTTCTCTCTCCGGGCAACCGTTGCACTGCTCCTGGTATGCTTTTGCCAGGTCGGAAAAAAGACAATGGCGAAAGCCGTACTGGCGGTAAAACCCTGCCGCTTCCCCCCTGGCAATACTCGTCACGCGATAAGTACTAAACTTCCCATTCAGCACACTGCGACAGTAGGCCCAGGGCTTTTTTATTAACTCCAAGAGCAACATTCCTCCTAATCCCTGGCCCCTGGCTTCTCTCCTCACGGCCAGCATTTCAAGGTGAAAGGAATCTTCACCCAACCAGGTTATTTTCCCGCCCGCAAAAATTTTTCCATCCACCTTTATCACAGCGTGTTGTTCCGGTTCCCCGGCCAAGTCCATCCCCCAGTCCTGCAATAATGCCTGTAGCTCCGGGCCGTCTTCGGGCCTGGCCAGGGTCACTTCCGCCCGGGCCCGCAAATTATTTGCCATTGAGCCAGGCCGCCCTTTCCTGCCATGTCTGCTCCAGGCGTGCGGCCAGGATGGCTATTTCCTCTTCCTGATACCACTCGTTATCTTCACCCGGAAGGCTTACCCGGACGCCGGCCTGGAGAAATGCAACTCGCAGGCAGACTTCCCCTGCCAGAACAAACAATGATTTTACCGCCAGGATACCAGCGCCGCTGCCACCGAAGTAAAGGAGGCAAGGGATGAGGTGACCACAAATAACAATCCCCCACCAGAAAATATTTTTCAACTTGCCGGTGAGGAGCATTGCCGTCGACCGGCGGGCTTCCTCCGGCGCCGACTGGCGCATCCCCAGGATATAAGTCGCGATTAAGATTATCTGGGTGATGATCAAGGCCAGAAGGATTTTATCCAGTACAGCAATAGTTGGTGCCGGTGACACTCCGTTCACCGCCGCCACCAGGATTACGCCAGCCAAACCGGAAGTAAGGGCTGCCGCCAGCCACAGGGGTACCAGGGCGCTGCCGTTCCAGAAGGAGCGGCCCCGGGCTTCGCCCAGCTCTAGACCCGGGTAAATTACCAGGGCCACGGCAAAAATAATGCCCAGGAACCCGATAAGCCGCCGCCCAACATTTTCTCCGGCCCAGGGAAAGATATCAAACCAAAAGCTGGTATATATCGCTGCCACAACTATGAAGCAGGCTAAAAATATGGCCCCTTTGGTCATGATTGACTGCATACGGCTGAATACTAATAGAAAGCGCTTTTTGTTACCCAATTCCGCAAGTAACAACAGGCCGCCCAAGCCGACAGCAGCCAGGCCCAGGAAACTGCCGGGGCCACTTACCTCACCAGCAAGGGGCGAGGTTATAATATCCAGGAAAGCGATGACGGCAAAAACCATGGCCCCGAAGGCGGCGCAAAAGAAGTAACCGGCAGCCAGCCCACCCCAAATTGCCTGTTTGTCCTCCATAATCGCTACCTCCTAGGGAAATATATAATACACTGCTGGTTTAGTCCCCAGATGGGGGTACAGGGGGCGGGCATTGGCCCGGTGGATAAGCTCCGCCACTTCGCTCCTGGGGTCGTCTAGATCACCGACATGGCGGGCTTTCAGCTGGCACGTTTCCACACAGCGGGGCATTTCTCCCTGTTCCAGCCGTTCATAGCACAGGTGGCACTTTTGGACGATGCCCTTTCCCGCCTCGAACTGTCGCACACCATAGGGGCATACCAGCATGCAAAACTTGCAGCCAATGCAACGCTCGCCGTCTACAACGATAATCCCGTCGGGCCGTCTCTGGCTGGCCCCGGTAGGACAGCCGTCGACACAGGGTGCATCCTGGCAGTGCATACACGGCCGCGGCAGATGGTATGAGGTCACGTTGGGAAATTCCCCTTCCGGCCCTACGGTGAACACTTTATTCCAGCGTTCGTTTAGCGGTAGGTTATTTTCAATCTGGCAAGCAACGGTGCAGGCATGGCAACCGATGCACCTGCGTAAGTCAATAACCATTCCCCAGTGCATAATTCTCACCCTTTCACTTTAGCAATCCTACATAAAACCGACCTGGTGCACCAGCTACCGCAGGCTGGATCGCAGGTATCCGGGTCGTCATCCAGGCAGGCATTAATATTGGATTCCCAGACGCCAAACAGGTCTTTTGCCCCTTTTTCCGGATACCACCATCCCCTTTCCGCCTGGACTACCCCGGGTGGTACGGCGGTGGTGAGTTTAGCCCGCTGCTTTACTTTACCTTTTGGGGTTTCAATCCACACCCAGTCGCCTTCTTTAATAGTAAGCTTTTGGGCCAGTTCAGGGTTAATGGCCACCCTCGGTTCCGGATGCAACAGACGCAGGCGCGTTATCTGGCGGTGCTCGGAATGGTAAAAGGGCATGAAGCCTCCGCCTGCGATGAGTATAAGGGGATAATCCCGGGCCAGCTCCGGCGTAGCTTCCGGGCTGAACGGCGGTTCGACGTAATGGGGCAGCGGGTCATAGCCCAGGGTTTCCAGTATTGAACTTTTCAGCTCTACCTTTCCGGAGGGCGTGGCAAAGCCTTTTTCCAGGTACTTGTAGTACTCACGCGGGGCAAAGTCGAAACGTACCCCCTGGACAAAATCCTCGTAGGTTTCCAGGCCGTAACCCAGGGGTTCCAGGCGGTATTGGAACGCCTCTTCGTTGGTCTGCCACGGCCAGTATTCCTCCTGGCCCATCTTGATACCCAGGGCGCGCCAGAAGTCGTAGTCGGTTTTCCGCTCATATAAAGGCTGCACAGCCCTTTCGGAGGCGATTAGCCAATCAGAAACACCATAGGTTGTAGTCAATACCGGCCGTTCCAGCCAAGAAGCCGCCGGCAAGACATAGTCGGCCAGCGCGGCTGTGGGCGTAAGCCAGTAGTCCATGACCACCAGCAGGTCCAGCTTGTTGAGGGCTTCATATACCAGCCTGGAGTTGGCATAGGAGCTAAGGGGGTTATCGGCCAGGACGATCAGGGCTTTGACCGGATATGGTTTGCCGGTAAGTATTGCTCGCCACAGTACCGGAGGGCTGGCTTCGCACATCCATTCGGCCGGCAGACCCTTTCCCCAGACGCGTTCTAACTGTTCATTTAGAAGCTTGTAACCCGGCCAGGTGCTGAGTCTAAACCTGTCCGAACCCAATTGTTTGGCTCTTTGCTCCTCGGGTAGCAACTCGTTTAGTTCCATCTCAACATCGGTAATGAAAGTGGGATGGGGCCCGGGCATGACATCGCCGCCGGGAACGTCGAGGTTACCGCAAATGGCCCTTAATACGGCGCGTGCCTGGGCAACGGCACTGGTAGCCCGGCCGAGCTGGTCCGTAGCTACGCCCCACTGGATACAAGCCGGCCTCGAGGTGGCATAAATCCTGGCTGCCAGGGCTATCTTTTCGGCCGGAACCCAGGTCTTTGCTTCCGCCCACTCCGGGGTATACTCCTGCACCCTTTCCCGCAGTTCCTCAAAGCCCACCGTCCAATTCTCGACGAAATCGGCGTCGTAGAGCTCTTCATTGATAATGACGTTGAGCCAGGCCAGGGCCAGGGCGCAGTCGCTCCCCGGGCGGATGGGTAACCACAGGTCAGCCCGGGCCGCCGTCTCGCTGCAACGCGGGTCAATGACAATGATTTTGGTACCGTTCTTTTCCCGGGCCTCTAAAAGCCCCCGCATTTCCGGTAAATATGAGGCGCCGGGATTATGGCCCCAGACAACGACACAGCGGCTGCCCATAATCTCCGGATCAAAGGCGCTCCAACCGTAAATGGCCGTTTCTACTAAAAAATTGGGTATCCAGCAAACAGGGGAGGTGTGAACCACATTGGGGCTCCCTAATAGGTTGAAAAAGCGACGTCGGGCCCAGTCATCAGTCCGGTTGGTGCCCCCGGCAGTGGCAATGCTTTCGGCCCCATATTCCGCTTTGTATTTTTTTAGCCGGGCGGCAATATCTTCCAGGGCTTCCTCCCAGCTGACACGCTTAAAATTACCAGATCCCCGTTCCCCGACACGTTTAAGGGGATAGTTTACCCGGTTGATGTGGTTGAGGTGATCCATAGCCGAAGCACCCCGGGGACACTGGGCTCCCTGATTAAAGGGATGCTCAGGATCACCTGTAACTTTTTTAACGACACCGTCTTCAACGTGCACCAGCATGCCACAGTTCATATGGCAGAAATAGCACGCTGCCTTCTTCACTTCAGTAGTACCAGCCATTTTTTTACCTCCGCTCGAACTACTTATCCTTCAGGTAAAATAGGGTATCAAGTGGTACAACCTTCCTGCAGTTCAAACAGGTTGTTTGTGCCAGCCTTCTTCCCTCCCAACCGAACAAAAAAGGTTCTTGATAATCTGATTTGTATATGCGATGATTAATTATAAGCATATAATTCAAAGCAATACTTTTTAATCATTGCTTCTTCGAGTAAGGCTACTTTTAAGCCCCGGCAGTTTGGGACCAACTTATATACCCGTTACGTCTATATTTACTTCCAGAGGACTGCCTTCATAAAATCTAACTAGCAAAAATCGTGCCAGCAACGGGGTTTAAAATAATTCCTAGATTTAATCTCCGGATATCGCTCTGGCACTATATTAATCAAGGTAGCTCAAGTGCTTAACCCAAAAAATAGTGGCGGGTATTTTTCCCTTTTTGACACGGGGCATTCTCAAAAAAGAGACAACAAACTTTTAATCAATATTGCCAACCGCAATATCATCATGATATTAGTATAACTTTACCATTTCTATGGTGTATAATAGTGATAGAAATCACATGGTTATCCAAAAATTGTCTTCTTGAGTAGGTTGCAACAGTCATGCATGTACCAATCAGGTATAGCTCGGGAAAACATTCTCAAAAGGGGTGACTTAATAATATGACCTTTTAGTCAGCCGAAAAGGTCTGAACCTCGAATTACTTAAACAGAACGTTGCATTTTTTTCTCGGCCTAAAATCCTGCCAGGATTAGGTTTTCTGTTTACTAGGAGGGTTGGTATGGAAGTTATCAGGCCTGATGTAGCCTGTAACGATAACCGGACCGAATTTATGGCAAATCCTTTTGACTATACCTTATTCCAGCGGCGCTGGCAAGAAATTCAGCATTGTAAACAACGTTTTCTATACCACAATGAAGATCCACGGACTTTTTCTTGTTTAAGCCCGGAGGTTGCTGCTTCCTGGTTAAGGTCACGCGAAAACAACATTGATCCTTTTGCCACAAAAATCGGGCATAATATGCCTAAGGATAAACTGGAGGCTATACTTGAAGAAAACAGCCTGTTAATTTCAACCACCAAAACCCTTATAAACGCATTTAAGCACCTGCTCAAGACTTCCGGCTACATTTTAAGCCTCCATAGCGCCAACGGTACTATTCTTTACCTTGAAGGAGATGCTAACGAAATCTCCTATTTTAAGTCAATAAATGCGGTGGTAGGGGCGATCTGGAACGAAGAGACCTCAGGAACTTTAGCCCACGGGCTCAGTATGATTTTAAAATGTCCGGTCCAGTTAATGGGTCCCGAAAATTACTGTATTGCCCTTGAAGACAACATCAGTTCAGCCGCTCCTATCATGGATGAAAAAGGCGACCTTATTGGCACCCTGGTACTGGTACAGGCTCTGGGGGAACGGCCGTGGGAAAAAGACCTGAAAAATTTACAGTCGCATACCCTGGGCTGGGTTGCCTCCCTGGCGGTAGCTATTGAAAACCACCTCAAACTCAAAGAAAAAAACCATAGGCTCTTGGTTATGAATAATACATTAGAAACAATTCTCGCATGCATTGATGCTGGAATCATAGCTGTCGATTGTGAAAATAAGATTATTAAGGCTAACCAGGAAGCAGCTCTAATACTTAATCCAAACGGCGGCAAAGTTGAAGGCAGAAACATAAGGGACTTTGTGGACGACAGGGTAATGCAGGTATTAACAAGCCAGAAACCTGTTAATTACCTGGAAGCAACTATTCGCAACTGCAAAAAGGAACGCCACTGCGTATTTAGCATACAATTTATACCAGGCCAGAAAGAAAAACGCATAGAAGGTGCCATCATCCGTGTCAACCTGTCTGAAAAAATCAACAACCTTGTTAATGTGCGAACTGGTGCAGTGGCCAAGTATCACTTTGATGATATTATTGGCAACAGCGCCTGCATAAACCATGCAAAAGACTTGGCCCGTAAGTTCGCCGATGCCGGCGAAAATATTTTATTAATAGGAGAGAGCGGCACCGGAAAGGAGCTATTTGCCCAGGCTATTCACAATCAATACCGGCCCGAAGGTCCTTTCGTTGCTTTGAACTGTTCTGCGATTCCCAGAAACCTTATTGAAAGCGAGCTATTTGGTTATGAAGGCGGAACCTTTACGGGTGCCGAACGCAATGGAAGACCAGGCAAAATTGAGCTGGCTCACAAAGGAACCCTTTTCCTTGACGAAATAGGCGATATGCCCATTGAAACCCAGGCCACGTTGCTTAGGGTTTTAGAGGACAAGCGCGTCATGCGGCTGGGAGGTAGGAAGTATATTCCTGTTGACTTTCGCGTTATAGCTGCAACTAACAAAAATCTCTACCAGATGGTGCAAGAAAATCAGTTTCGTCTCGACCTGTACTTCCGGCTGGCGGTTCTCAAGCTAGAAATACCGCCCCTGCGCCAGCGACAGGAAGATATCTTGCTGTTATGCCAGCACTTTATAGAATACTACTGTAAAAAGACAGGACATGTATTGCCAACTATAAGCCCGGCTGCAAAAAAAATAATTTTAGAGTACGAATGGCCCGGTAACGTCAGACAGCTGGAGAATGCTATGATTTATGCCGTCAACATGTCCCAGGACGGCCTTATAGACGTCCAGCACCTGCCTAACGAAGTAGTGAGGGGAACCACCTTGAAAAGTACAGGTATTTGCAGCATAGCCGGGATAACCTCATTGGAGGAAGCTGAAAAGATAGTCATTCAAAACGCCATGGCTTCTACTGGCAACAATATCCCTAAAGCGGCGAAACTACTTGGACTTGGTAAATCCACTCTGTATAGAAAACTTAAGCAATACAAACTAGATTGCTCGACATAGTATTCCAAAAGCGCAGTACAAGTCCTTAGATTAAATTTAGATCAGTGAAATAAGGTGGTAGAGCAGAAGTATGCCGCGCAGCACGCCTCTACTCTACCACTTTCAATTCAAAAAGACTGTGACGGCAGGAATGAATGGGTATTTAAAAAGGGGAGCTTTATCTTGGCTCCCCTAACTAGCAAAGGCACATGAAAACGTCAAACACCTGATATTACATCATTCCCGTTTCAGCGCAATACTACCAATATTGACGCTTTTATCTACTTTCAGGTCTTGAACTTGATAAGGTTGATAACCGTTCTTTTCAATTTTTAGTGTATAACAGCCACTGTTAAGGCGTCTGATCCAAAAATCACCGAAATCGTCAGTTGTCTCTGTCCAGCTTTGGCCGGTCTCGTTGTTAATGAGGGATACCTGCGCCCCTTCCAGGACTTCATCGATATCCGGATCATAAACTTCCCCTGCTACAAAGAATTTAGGAAGGTTTAGGTAATATACCCTGGGTTTTAGACCGAGTTCAGGCTGTAATACCTCAGCCTGGGAGATTAATTCCTTTAATTCTTCTTCCTCGCCAAATTTTATCGCCTCTGTAGCACATGCTTCAACGCAGCGGGGGACTTCGCCTGCGTCAACCAGATGCGCGCATCCGGTACATTTCTGTGGTAAATTTAATTTGTCATTCCAGTAAATAGCGCCATAGGGACAAGAATCGACAAGATCCTTGCGACCTGTAGCCTTTTCGGGGTCTATAATGACCAACCCGTCGTTCCTCTTATATACTGACCCATCCCCGGCAACCTCAATACATTTTGCATTATCGCAATGCATACAAGGTCTTGCCTGATATTCGATTTTTACCTTTGGAACACTGCCATGTTCTATATCAACTAACTTCATCCAGAAGTGACCTGTATCTGGTTGGGGTTTGGCATAGGGTGACCAGTCGTTGTCAACATGTTCGTCTTTGCAGACCAGCTGGCAGTTATAACAGCCATTACATTTAGCAACATCAATAACAAATACTTTCATTAGTTTTTCACCTCCGTAATCCAGGCCTCGAAACGAACTCCATAATAAGGATCGTAAGGCCTGTTAAACGCCTCAGGGTATTGCTTTTTCATTTCCTCAATATCCACTTTTTCTACGCCTACAAGATACCCGCTCGTGACTTCCCCTGCACAATTCTTTGATGTCGTGTTGGTAGGGCAGATAAGATTGTTAGCTCCACCACGGTCGGCTTCACCAGGTATTATCGGATCTAGTCTTGCACCATGATCTTGATAAACTACCCCCCGCATTATACGTTCGGTAACATATGCCCCACCAAGTACCCATCCGCGATCGTTATATATCTTAACTACATCACCGCTTTTGATTCCCAATGCCTTTGCATCTACTGGATTAATCCAGACCGGTTCGTATAAATATCCATCCGGCCCTTTAACTTTACAAGTAGGAATCTCACGGAACCATGGTATATCATCCAGCTGAGCATGACACCGCCAGCGAGGATGATTGGAAACTATAAGAAATGGATACTTTTGGGAACGTGGATGCAAAAGGCTTTCTTGATGAGTTTCGCCGTAAGGTATCCAATGAGGCACCGGCGGACGTTCTTTATCATCCGGGAAGTTTTCAGCCAGACCTACGGAATAGAATTCAAGCTTTCCGGTCGGTGTATCCAGAGGATTGTTCTCTGGATCCTTATAGAACGGGCTGAAACCGGGTTCGTCATTCTCCCAGTCCTCAGCCGTAGGTATTACAAAGTATTCTTTCTCCCGAAATTCTTCATAGCTTATCCTGTCTTTTATCCCGGATTGTTCGTAACCGTCCTTAATTAAGTCCTCAATACTCTTACCTCTAGTGTATTCTTCGTAGAGGCCAAGTTTCTTTGCTACTTCCGCTACTGCTTCATAGTCGCTCTTTGATTCTCCCAGAGGTTCAATGCACTGCCCTTCGTAAAGGACTACATTGAAGCTGTCACCTAAAACATCAACCCCAAAGTCTTCTTCCTCAAACTTTGTGTTGATAGGCAGGATTATGTCGGCAAACAGGCAGTCATTTTCCATCCACGGATGCTGCATGACAACGCACTCAATTTTAGGACTGCGTAGAGCCTCAATCCACATGTTTCCACCATTCCAACAAGTGGACCAGCATGGGCTGTCGCTCCATATCATGTGAATTTCCGAACATCCCTCAGCAGGATATTTATACTGTACGAACTGATCCTCCTTGGGAATTCCTGCATATGTTATCCCGTACCAGGTAATGGGTTCGTCGCTCAAAATTGCTTTCGGGATGAGAGTTTTAGGGATAAACTGCTTTGGCACTGGAAATGTAAATCCCTGGTAGGCCCCTTCCGGGCTGGGTATTATTTCTCTTCGGGGCATTGGGTTCTGGTCATGCAAGCTGAAAAGCTGCCACTCAAAGAGCTTGAGCTGTCCCTGACCGGGTTTTCCTAAGCCCTGCATGCCCAAAAGGATTACTTCCAGACGTCCCGGCTCGTGGGCATAGCAGGACCTGATGTAAGAGCCGCCGTTATTGTGGGCAATGCTGGTTGCTTCCCGAGCCCATTTCCTGGCTAAAGCCTTAATAACCCGGGCAGGAACACCGCAGATATCTTCGGCCCACTTTGGTGTCTTGGGAACGCCGTCTTCTTCGCCTAGAACATACTTCTTAAATTCCTCAAAACCGTGAGTATGAGTGGCGACATAATCTTTATCATAAGTGTCTTCCGTAATCCATGTATAGGCAATAGCGAGCTGTAATGCCGCGTCCGTGTTGGGTCTTACAGGTATCCATTTATCCGCATGAACTGCTGCACCATAATTAAGGTCGGGACAGATGTATACGGATTTTATGCCTAGTTCGGTAAACCAGAAGCACAAACGGCTAGCCTGCAGCCCGCCCCATGCAAGCGGTGTCGTCTCTGGGTCGCAACCCCAGAACAGGATCATTTGAGTGTTTTCCGAAATATCCTTAATTAGATTGGCCTGCCTACCCTGGCCTACTGGATCCTGTCCCCAGACATGCTTGGCGCCCCAGTACCAGCCTTCCCAGCTGTCGGGCTGGCGTGCCTGGATGGTGTAACCGCCGAGAAGCTCCATCAAGCGAATCTGACAGCCGTGAGGACCATGAATGGTCTTAGTCTCGCCGTGGCCGTCCCCCTGTACCAAAACCGAGGTCGGGCCGTATTTTTCGCACACTCGCTTCAATTCCTTAGCAATTAATTCAGCAGCTTCATCCCAGGTGATACGTACAAATTTACTCTTACCCCTGTTTTGCGGGTTGCGCTCTCCTTCCGGATCCCAGTCCACCCTTTTCATGGGGTATAGTATCCGGTTCGGCGAATACGTCCGCTTCTTGTACACATAGTTAAAGGGGCTCAGAAGCGACTTCATCGGTGCTTCAAAGGTTTTCCCTCTGGCCTTAATCTTCCAGGGTCGCAATTGTTCTGTCTTATACTTACGGTTATATCTCAACGGTCGAATACGAAGAATTTTACCGTCCTTAACGTCAATTTCTGCCGAGTTTGATCCAAAGGCAAAGGAACACAAACCCAAATTCTTGTAATAGGTACGTACACCATTTTGGAGTTTCGTGTCCTTTTCCGTCATGGCATAGTATCCCTCCGTTAGTTTTTCTGAATTTTGTCATTAAGCATTGAAATTCGATCCTCGAGGCATTACAGGTTTCCCTTTAATTTTTGGCAAAAAACCTCCTTTCTAAAAAACAGTTCACCTCCTTTTACTCTGTTTTAGTGCGTATTAATAGAGTTGCCACCAGAGAAACAAGAAGCCCTGCAACTAAAGGATATACTCCCGCATCCCAACCTCCACTTGCTATAGCCTGACCTACAACAGGAGGTCCGATGAACATGCCACTGTTCTGACCAAGGATCACCACTCCCAAGGCTACGCCAGCAAATTGGGGATTAATAGCTGTTTCCGGAGCAATGGTAAAAACGCAGGTCGGAACAAAGCTTGCCGCCAGACCTAAAATAACATAATAAGAAACAAGAATTCCAACATTGCCCCCTACTTTAAAAGCCCATAACACTAAAATCGTACAAATAATGAAGGAGGCTGCCAGGATACCCTTACGATTTCCGAAGCGGTCAAGAACCCATCCAGCGAATATGCCGCCAGGTATAAAAACCAGGGTTACCAGGCTAGCGTAAAAACTGGCAGCTCCCGGATCCATCTTATGAACTTCGGCTAAGAAGGTGGGTGCCCAGGTGGCATAGGCTATAAAACTGAAGTTAAATGCGGCAAAGGCTATGGAAATAAGCCAGGTATTTATACTTTTCAACCCATGGCTAATAGAGATAGCGCCACCCTCTTCACTCCCACTCGCCGTTTTTTGGGGCGGGGCAACAATAGCGCTATACACCATAAATGCAACTAAAGCAAAAACAGCTCCAAACCACCAGATACTGGTCCAGCCACCGAGTTTTGCAATTGGGTTGGCCAAATTATAAATAAGAAAACTGCCAACTGGTACCCATGTAGCCCAAATACCCATAGGCAATCCTCGTTCATGTGGTTCAAACCACATACTAATAACCGCCGGAGCCACGACTGCAATTAAAGCCAACCCAACGCCTTCGATAGTCCTGGCAATAAGCATAATCGCTGCACTTTTAGCCACAGCTCCAATTACTGCACCAATAATTATACAACCTAGACCTATTAATCCACTGTTTTTCGGCCCCAGACCTGCCAGGAGGAACGCTGCCGGAAGTGCCAGTATGACCCCGGCGATGCAAAAAACAGACATTAGCCATCCCGCCGTTGCCATATCAGCCTGAAGACTTTCCATAAGAACCTGCATTACCGGCGGTACTTTAAACTGGTTCAACGCTACAGCTACGCCCGCAAGATAGACCGCCCACATAACCGCCCACGCTTTTCTTTTCACAGTACACCCCCCTTTGTTATTCGGAGACTTCTAAACGTTCGTACACAAGCCCCAATGACATACTCTCTCCTGGTAAAAACTCGTAGCGCTGTCCCTTTTACTGCTCCCCTCCTCCGGCTGTATATAAAGGTTTATTGCCCTCACTGCAAAAGAGTTATTTCTCCCATCATGTCCAAAAGCACTGGAATACACATATCTCATCTAGCAGCCTATGTGAAAAATATCCCAAACCCAAAAGCATCCTCTACTTCCATGATAAAAAGTGATGCTAAGTCCCCTATCTACCCCCACTTCGGTGGGGAAAAGTAGCTAACGTAGCTTATGAAAAGACATGGCCCCTAACCCGAAGTTGTCAGCAACTATTATTCACACGAGCTGCTAGCAGTTTTAATAACAATTTGCTTTTTATTTCTTATCAGCAGAATCTAGGTTCGCCTTACAATGAGGACATATTTTGGGGTTATTTCCTTGCCTAATTACTTCCTTTCCACAATTGGGACATTTAATCTTCTTGGCTACAGCAGGTGGTCTAAAGCACATTTAAGTTTCCTCCTCGCTAAAGTTATCAACTCTCATTTTTAGTCCTTGACATGTTACCGTGAGTTTTAATTTCAGGGTTGATTGCATGTTTTTAGATGCCTAACAATAATCATGGCCGTCTCGTTTACTTACTCTCTAGCGCACCAATATAAATCACCTCACTGATTAAAACATATAGCAATATCCGTGCCAATATTCACAGCTATTGGGCGCTGTCTTTCATCTTGATAAATCTCATAAATTAAGCCCCTGAGAGAAATATCTTTAAGAATTTATAAATACACGCGTTCTCATTTTGGAAATATTTGTCCCATAATGGGAAATTCCTGGGTGCTGCAGGCGTTCAGTATTCAAGGGCATGAAGCAACCGGCCTCACCTCCCCTTATAAGGTTAATCTTCCTTGTGCTTATCGTTACGTTCTTCATGGCTGGTACCTGGTAGGAGCCTTTCTGGTTCATGTACTGCTATACTTTATAAGCCTGCTCAGCGCAGTTGATTGCCCCCTGCTGAACAATCGTGCAACCCGGCCAACAGGACCTCTTGACCGGGCTGCACCTTCCAAAACTGGTAATCCCACGGCCCCAACAACAGTTGCCTCAAGTAATTCTTGTTTCCACTCGTGATCTCAAAACTTAACCCCAGTTTTTCCGCTACTTCACGAGCCGCTTCCTTAGCCACCTCTTCCCCTAGCCGACCAGTATTTATGAACATCAGGCGCCGG
Organism: Moorella sp. E306M; assembly: GCF_006538385.1. Lineage (NCBI taxonomy): Bacteria > Bacillati > Bacillota > Clostridia > Neomoorellales > Neomoorellaceae > Neomoorella > Moorella sp. E306M. The sequence continues at coordinate 26,973 of NZ_BJKO01000001.1, forward strand.
TAGTGGCAAAATAAGTGGCGCATGATGCGTCTACCCCGCTCTTTACCGTACCGTGCAAGGCAGCGTTCGTACTCCCGTATCAGGTTATCCTCCCCGGCCAGCCAACCGGCAGATAAAAAGTAAGTATCTAGCCCCCACTGACGTCTAGCTTCCCAGGACCCCAGCAACAGAGGAATACAATCATCCACCTTGGGTATCACGAGGGGTGTGGTTCTGGCCCGCAGCCCCTCCAGGGCTCCGCCGCAAAGACCGTAGCCTAACAGTATAAAGTCACTGCCGGAGGCGCAATCAATGGCCTCCTGTAAAGCCTGCCGTAATCGCTCCGGGGAGCGGTGCAATTCCGAGTTCAGGAAGTGTAACTCATACCCTTGCGGAGCCAGAGACAAAATTTCTTCTTCCATAACTTTGCAGGCAATAACTGTATATCGCCCCATTCTCCTACATCCCATTCTAAAAATGACTTATTCAAACTTTAGCACCCGCCCCAAGTGGGAACAAGGTAATTGCGCCACCCGTCAAGCTGCACAACCTGCCCAAGGTAAATAACATATATTATTCTTCATAATATTCACTTTTTCCTCCGGGGACTCTTTTTGGTTAACCAATGAATTGAGGGAAGGGGCAATATATGATGCCCCTATCCCTCTTTTTACCGGCTTAGATCTTAGCCTCCAAACACCTCAGTAGCCGCTTTGAGCCCATCGCTGGCCGTAGTAGCAAAATAATCTGCGCCCACATGCTTTCTAACTGTTTCATTAATATAATTACCGCCAATTATCACTTTGGTATTTAGACCCTCAGCTCGCAAGGCTTCAATGGTCTCCTTTAATGCCCCCTGACAACTGGTTAAGAGCACGCTCATGCCTACCAGGGGCGCGCCCGTGTCCTTAACAGCCTCGACAAATTTTTCTTTGGGTACATCCACTCCCAAGTCAACCACGTTGTATCCCGAACCTTTGAGAAGCATTATGACGATATTCTTACCCAGGTCGTGGATATCTCCTTTAACCGTACCGATAACAATAGTTCCCTTATGTTCTGCGCTCTCGCCGCTCAAATGAGGCTCTAAGATGTCCATAGCACCTTTCATGATCTCGCCGGCCATAACCAATTCGCTCAAGAAATAATCCCCGCTCTCAAAGCGGTTGCCTACTTCCACCATTCCTTCCTGTAGAGCTTTGACAATTTCCAAAGGAGCAACTCCGTTTCCTAATAATTCTTTGACCAAAGTGAGAACTTGTTCTTCTTCTAATTCAGCCATGGCTTTCGGCAGGGCCTCTTTGGGCATAACTACCCCACTCCTCTCCATATATTTAACAGCGCTCCATTACCTGGAATTAATTTTCCTTTATCACTCGATATTTAGCGCTGTACCCAGAACCAGATAAAAGCATAGGCAAAGGCGTCAAGCTTTTCCCATTCCTTTTTGACAATTTCCTCGTTGCCGGCTAATTGCCCGAATTCTTCTTTTTTAATCTTCCACGGTACACACGAACCCGCTTCTGCCACAAAATCTTTTGCCTTAATTTCGGCCATTCTGTCCACCTCCTCTTACCCCTGTCAAAGTTTAATAAACACCGTACTCCCTGGCTGCCTCGAGCATGGCAACAATGTTTTCCCTTTTGGCATCGCCCATGACCACTCCGCCAGCGGCAAGGACAAACCCTCCATCGCCACCTAATTCCTCTATGGCTTGCTTGACACAATCCTTCACTTCTTGCGGCGTGCCATAGGTGAGCAGGGTAGTTGGCACACCTCCGTAAAGGCAGAATCTGCCTCCCAGCACCTCTTTGGCTTTCTTGGCATCAGTTAAGTCAATGCAAAAAACGATGCTCTTATCCGGCAATTCGGCTATCTTGTCCAAATACGGCGTCCAATCGCCTTCGGCAAAGAAGAAAGTCCTTTTCCCCATGGCCCAAAGTCCTTCGATAACCGCCTTCCAGGTAGGCCAGTAGAATTTCTCCCAATGTTCAAGTCGTAAGAAGGGATAGGCTCCTTTATGGAGAGGAGCGAAACAGGGTAGAGAAGTATCTCCCCCCGCTGTGATCATGGCATAGGCTATATTATGGGGTACAATGGCTTCACACGCGGCCTGAACTTTCTCGGGCCGTCGGCGAAGGTCCAGGAGGATCCCTTTCGTGCCCCGCAAGGCATCGCCCAGGGTATCAAAAGGTGCCTTGGTAAGACCTGTCCCCGAGGGTACTATCCCGTATTCCTTCGCCCATTTTTCCCCTACCGCCGCCGACTTGGCGTTATGCATGGCAAAGGCGGCGGCGCTCTTTATTAAAGCTACAGTAGCCCGGTACGACCCTGGTTCGACAAACTCTTCACTTATACGTGGTAAATACTTGTTTGCCAGCCATTGGGTGGGATTGTCGATAAATTCGTCGTAGTCTTCTGGCTTCATATATTCTTCTTCTATATATTGGAATCCTGAATTATCTTCAAAATAAATCCCCGGAAACTTATATAGCTTACAACCCATGGCATCAAACATGGGGGGCCACCATAGATTGATGGAGCCGAACATAGCATCGAAATCCAGATCCCGGATCAACCCGGCAACAACTTCTGTCGCCTTGTCAACGTCGTAATACGCTTCCTGAAGGGTGGTATCCGTGTACTTGACCACCCACTCGCCTAGAGGAAAAACTACTGGCACTTTGTCAGGCTTACCGCCCTCCAGAGCTGTAGTGTAACGCTTAAACCGCTCTTCATAAAGCCTTTCCTTCTCGTTCATGATCTAATTCCCTCCCTTTGGCTTACTAAATAAACTCTTCTTCCCCATACAACATACTACCTTGAGTTGACCACCTTCTCACCTTTCTTGGGTGCTTCACCCCCTTTTTTGTAACTCACAACCCCCTTAATCCTCTAATGTTCCTTTTCTATACGCCTTTAAGAAGTTTTTACCAAAAGGATCGTTGCCCAATAATAATTTGACCGTACTCACCGCTGTCATGATCTTATTGTCCAGGGGGTCTAGTATAGCCGCGTCCATCCCATGCGCCATGCATATGGCCAGGAAATAGCGGTTGATGAGCTTTCTTTTGGGCATGTTGAAAGAAATGTTGCTTAAACCGGACACTGTTTTTACTTTAAACAAGCGTTTAATTTCGCTCAGGCATTGAAAAAAGATTACCGCATTTGCATGATTTACCGCTAGAGGAAGCACCAGAGGATCGATATAAAGGTTGTCCAAATTATAGTTGTGTTTGGACAGGAGCTCCACCATGCGCTCAGCAATATTGATACGGTCTTCTACGGTTTTAGGAATACCGTTGTCATCAACGGTCAGCCCAATTACGGGACACTGGTACTCCAGAATAAGGGGCAACACCTGTTCCAGGCGATTTTTTTCCAGTGAAATAGAGTTAATCAAGACACGGCTCTTATCCCCCTTAACAGTTTCCAATGCTTTCTCAATTACCGGACCCACCGTACTGTCAATGCATAAAGGCGCATCGGTTACCTCTTGAACAGTACGTACAATCCATTCCATATACGCTATTTCATCACTGCAGTGAGCAGTGTTCACATCTAGATAATGGGCTCCTGCTGCTGCTTGCCTGAGTGCCAGATCCTGAACAGCCGCCACATCTTTCTCCTCCATAATTTGACGCACGCTGGGAATTGCACTGTTGAGCTTCTCGCCAATTATAAGCATTTCTGCCAACCCTCCAAAAATACATGTGTTGTTTGAAATATTCGTGCTCCAACTACTTGTATATACTTATATTCTACTTCTGATCAAAAATTCCTTCTTTAAAAATAAAATTGGCTCGGCATTTAGTCCCCGAGTCTCATTCCAGCCATGCACCGATAGCAATGTTCGCGCCGAATAATCCTCATAAGTGTACCGTTCCCGTCCTGCCGCCAGTTCCACCGGGGCAATACTCATTTCCCTGCACCTCCATTCCTCTGGTATCGATTTTATTTCTGGTAGCTTTTTCTTTATTTTTAACCTGAGGGTTGCCGGTTGAGCAAGGGGAGTAATACCCGGAGCCGCCCGAATGAAGTTACTGAGCCTTACTTAGTCGCCGCTACTGCGTCGCATTTATTAACTGGCTTCATTGGCAAGCTCAACTATTCGCCGGCGCAGTTCGGCGATCATAGACGGAACATCGATGCTTACCGGACAGCGCTCCACGCACCGGCCGCAGCGGAGACAGGTGTAAATTAGCGGCGCGGCATTATCCATGCCACCGGCCACGAAAGCCGTCCAGATGGCTCCTATGCCTCCCAGATAACGATAACCGAAATACCCGGCGGTCAGTTGAAAGACGGGGCATTCGTACATGCAGCCCCCGCATCTTAAGCAATACAAACCCTGCCTGAAGAGAGGATCGGCAGCCATTTCGCTGCGGCCGTTATCCACAAAGATAACGTGAAGTTCCCTAGGGCCGTGAGCGCCATAGGCGGTTACCTTTTCGATGTCTCCCGTCTTGCTGGGCCCGCTGATAATATTCACATAACCGGGGACGGTATAGTTGGCATAGCGCCAGGTAACTTCGGCCACTTTCATGGCCTCCTGGAAAGTGGGCACCACTTTTTCGATCCCCACCAGAGCGATATGCACCGGCGGGACGGCGGTGCATATGCGGGCGTTGCCTTCATTTTCAATAATAACCATTGCTCCGCAGTCCGCCGCCACTACGTTGGCACCGCTCATGCCGAAATGGGCTCTGAAATACTTTTCCCTCATGAATTCCCTAACGGCCCCGACTTCGGCGGCAATATCCGGAGGAATTTCCCGGCCGAAAAACTCGGAAAATAATTCCGCCACCTGCTCCCGGGGTACATGAATGGAAGGCGAAACGATGTGCATGGGCCTTTCATGCCGCAGTTGTAACAAAAACTCCCCCAGGTCTGTTTCCCAGACTTCGTTGCCTTTTTCGATAAGGTAGTCCCTTATTTCCAGCTCTTCGCCCAAAATGCTCTTGCCTTTAACCACTATCTTTCCTGTGCCAATGATGTCCGCCGCCAATTTCAAGGCGTCTTCACGCGATTTTGCCAAGTAGGTCTTGCCGTGGTTAGCTTCGATGGCTTGCCTGGCTTGAGTCACCAATTCATCCATGCGTTCGATGGCAGATTCCTTTATAGCGCGCACTTCCTCGGCCAACTTGGTCGTATGGGGGAAGCGTTTGAGGGCAGCTTCGGTATTATCTCGATAAGATTTAACACCCCGGGAAAGAGCTAGCTGAATATTGGGGTCATCGGAGGCTTTATTAAGCTCCGCCGTATACTTTTGCAACAAGCGTTCCAGCACCGAACTCATTTGGCAATCCCCCTGTAAAGAAACTCAATAAAGTCCTCAAGCTGGATATTCTTGTGCCCCTCACGTCGACCCTTATCGAGAGCCGCTAGGCAATAAGGGCAGAAGGTGATAACCAGATCGGCATTGGTGGCCGCGAGTTCGCCAACCCGGCGGGCAGCGATCTTCCCGGACAATTCAGGGAAAAGGACCTTGCCGGGCCCGCCGCAGCAGGTCGTCCAACGCCGGTTGAGCTCCGGTTCTATTAAATTAACTCCCTCCATCTTGCCCAGGATATCCCTGATCTCTTCCGTAATACCCAGTTCCCTGGCCATGCGACAGGAATCGTGGACCGTTACGTTTCCCGAAAAACCGGTAGGCAGACGCCCGGGGGCATCCTTAACCAGATCGTAGACCGCTTCCAGGAAGGTTTTAACTTCGTAATTAAAATTTTCCAATAGCTCGGGATAAATCAGCTTAAAAATTTCCGCCGAATGGGGCGATAGGCAAATGATGGCTCTGGCGCCGGTTGAATTAATTAACTCGGCAACCTTGCGGGCGTGCTGACGCAGGTCGCCTACGAAACCGTATTCATAAAGAAGAGCCCCGCTGTAGATCTCTTCTTCGCCCAGATAACAGATTTTTTTCAGGCCCATCTCCTGAAGGATCAGGGCGGCCTTGCGGCTGACATCCCGGTAGCGCTCCCGATCCCTGGAGCGCACGCCGGCAACAATCTTTTCGGGATTGATCCCCACCCTGTCGATCAGGTTGCGGACGCCCATCATCAAGGAAAATCCTACGCTGCCCTGGTTCATTCTGGTGAGCATATCTACCAGGCTATCAATGTAGGGGACCAGTTGATACTCGCCGCCGGTATATAAAAGCACATCCCCCTGCCGCGGCAGGTTGAGATCTCTGGCCCACCCAGCAACCTCATTTCCCTTAAGGCCCAGGGGATTGCCGTATTTGACAATATTCCCCCGGATCACTTCGAGAGTTTGCGGCAAACGATAATCCCTTGATTCCGCTTTCAGCTCCCGAGCCATTTCCGTCACCTCAACAGAATATCATATAAATGCCGTTTACCGTTCATACTAGATTAAATTAATCATAAATAAAGCGTATCTTCAAGGTTTTTTAAGCATGTATTCAGAATACCTGTTAAAGAAACCTCCCTTCGTCCCTGGATAGTAAACCCTCTTTCACATAGGCGCGGTTAACTTCACCTATAACCGCCGCATGTTTCCCCCCTTGAAAGCCCATTCGGCTTCATCCCAGGCTTCCCACGCCTTTTCCATCTTGGTCCGGGTAAACAATTAAATCAAACATGCTTTAACAGGGTACATACCATGAAGCCCAGTATGGGATAATAGACTAAGAAAGGGGGAATAACATGTTCAAGCACGATAAGAACCTGCTAGAAATGGTGCGTGTGGAACGGCCGAACCCAAACTACGCGGCGCTTTTGCAGGAGCAAATCGGGGGCCCCCACGGTGAGCTGAAAGCCGGGTTACAGTACCTGGCCCAAAGTTTTCGCATTCAAGACCCGGCCATCAAGGATATTTTCCTTGACATCGCCGCGGAGGAACTCAGTCACCTGGAAATGGTATGTACGGCAGTCAACCTCTTGAACGGCCATGAACCCCAGGCCATGAACGCCACCATCGGCAATGTTCAGGCGCATGTAACGACCGGACTCAATCCCTTTTACAGCAACGCCTCCGGCCAGGTGTGGACAGCGTCTTACATTGAAGCCACCGGTGACCTGCCCGCGGACCTGCTTTCCAACATCGCCGCCGAACAACGTGCCAAGGTTGTTTATGAATATCTGCACCGGCAAATCGCCGACCGGTATATTCGGCAGATGATCGATTTCCTGCTAAACAGGGAAGAGGCGCACAACACCATGTTCCGGGAATGCTTCCAGAAGGTCCGGGGCACCGGCTCCACCCAAAACTGGGGTGTGGACAAGGACGCCCGGCTCTTTTTCAACCTGTCCACACCCGGCAACTATGTGGGGTCCTCCCTGCATAACCCGCAACCACCGTCCTTTGACCAGCCGCAAATCCCGCCCCAGTAAGATAGTTGGGGACGGCTTTTGCCAAAAAGTACTATAGGGCAAGATCGTAAACAGGGAAGGGCATCGCCTCCCTGTTTTATTTCATATCTATAGGACACCTGTCCGCCGTCCGCCTCCGGGCTCTTTTACCAGCCGTACGATCAGCACCACTATCCCTACCACAATCATAACTCTATCTCAACCCTCAGTAACCAATTTATAACAATAAGAATAAGAATAAGATAATCCAAAGTTTTAACTGGGGGTTGGGACAATATGGATATTAGTACAAAGGAGCCAGTAATATCCAGGAAAAGTCCCACTAAAAAAATGGGCATTTTTCAACTCACAGTAACTGTCTCGCAAGTCGGTACAGGTATACCCATAACGAATTTCCAATTTATCGTCAACCAGGACAACGTGGGAGATCCTTTCGACCCCGATCCGGCCAACTGGCCTTCGTTGAAGCCCGGCGCCAGTCACAGTGCGGTCGTGGCCACCGGGGACTCCAGGCAACCCACCGTCTCCCTGCCGGCCGGCAAATACCTCGTCTCCGTCCTGGCTCCCGGCTACAAGCTCGGGGGTAACTGGATCAACCTGACGCGTGACAGTACGCTGACCGTTGAGTTGCAGCCCCACCCCTTGCCGCTTGCCAAAATCCGCGTTCACGTCTTTGAAGATATCCACCCTGTCAACGGCGAGGATGACTTCCCCCTCGAACACGGCCTGCCGGGGTTCCGCATCGTGCTCGCAGATGCCGCCGGCGAGGTTACGGTCGACTATTTCGGCAACCCCCTCGGAACGGTTTACAAGCGTGACGCCAGCGGCAACCTGATTATCGGTCCGGACGGGAAACCGGTACCAGTGCCGAACACCGGCGGCATAATCTGGACGGATGAAAACGGCGACGCCGTCATTGAAAACCTCCCGCCGGGCAAGTACGGGGTGCAGGCGATCCCGCCCGACGGCAGCGACTGGATCCAGACCACAACCATCGAGGGTACCCACGTCATTGACGCCTGGATTGAAGAAGGCAACGACGGGTATAGCCCACGCGAGGGTTTCAGGGCACCCCTGGTCTGGTTCGGTTTTGTCAGGCCGAAGGAGTTCGCCCCCGGAGCGGGAACGGGCACGATCACCGGCCGCGTCCGTACGATCATCGAGTTCACACCGCCAGTCAGGCCCCTGACCCTCGGCGGACCCGTCGACCGGCCCTGGATCGCTCTTACCGATATCGGCCGCACCGACGAACAGGTCTATACCGGCCGGGGCAACCCTGACGGAACCTTTACCATCACCAACGTTCCTGCAGGTCTCTATCAGATGGCCATCTGGGATGAACCCCTCGACTACATCATCTCCTTCCGTACTGTCCAGATCGCCGCGGGTGAAACGATTGATATGGGCGATATCGGGATCCCGCGCTGGTTCGGCTGGATCAGCGGCATGGTCTTCAGGGACGAGAACGGCAACGGCGTACGCGATACGGATGCTGCCGGGAACTATATCGAGGAAGGTATCCCCTATATCCCCGTGGGCACGCGCTTCAAAGACGGCAGTGTGCAGTATGCCACCGTAACCGATCTCGACGGCCGCTACTCGCTCAACGAAGTTTTCGAACTCGAGCGGTTCGCCGTGGCGGAACTGGGCTTTGACCGGTTCGGGCGGACGGCTGCGACCGCTACCCCCGATTACGGGATCACCCCGCCGCGACCCACTACGACCCATCCCCGCGCCCTTACCCTGGCGGTCCTGACGTGGGCGGCGAAAACGAACCGCATCGATTGGGGGATGCGGGAATACCCGCTACCGGGACCGGACGGACTTTTGGGAACACCCGACGACGAACTCCATGGGGGCATCTCGGGAATCGTTTATTACGCGACGATGCGCAACGAACTCAACCCCCGCTACGCGGTGGCTGAGGACTACGAACCGGGCATCCCCAACGTAACCGTCAACCTCTACCGGCTGAATGACGACGGCAGCACCACGCTGATTAACTCCGTGCAGACCGACGCCTGGCAACATCCAACCGGCTGTGTGCGGCCCGACGGGAGCGTTGACCCGGGCTGCATCGAAGTACCCAACGCCTCCAACCAGATCAAGGACGGCGTCTTTGACGGCGGTTACTCCTTCGCGACTTACTTCGAACCATACTTCGGGGCCCCCGGCGCCGTGGAAAAGCCGCTCCCACCAGGAACCTACCTTGTGCAGGTGGTCCCGCCGGCCGACCCGTATAACCTTTGGCCCGATGGTTCCCCGAAACCGCTGTACAAGGTGCTCGACCCCGGCGCGGTGAACACCGGCCAGGGCGACCGGTTTGTCGCCCTTTCGATGACCACTCGGGACCAACCCGCCAGCGCTACTGATGCGGCTCTGTTCCGCCTGCCCCCGCCCCCTTACTATGGCGACAAATACGATACTAAAATAGTAACCGTCAGTCCAGGGCAAAACGCGGTGGCGGACTTCTTTCTGTATACCGATGTTCCCGTGCCGGGGCGCATAGTCGGCTTCCTCCTCGACGACGTGAATATCGAAACCGACCCGAATTTTATCTACTACGGCGAAAAGCGCGGCATTCCTTATACACCGGTCGGCATCCGGGACTATACGGGGCGGTTGATCACCACCGTTCATTCGGACGCCAACGGCATCTTTGAGGTGCTCTTACCGTCCACTTATACCCGCAACGTACCTACTCCATCCGGCGTGGCACCGGGAATGTACCTGGTTGTCGGCAACGACCCCGGCGATCCCGGCCGGCCCAATATAAGATATAATCCCAACTACCAGACCTTGACCATGGTCTTCGATGTCTGGCCGGGGAAAACCACCTATGCCGACGTCGCCCTTTTCCCCATCACCGCCTTCGTGGGAAGACCTGGGGCGCAATTCTCGCGGCCGCCGCTCTGCCAGACAACCGGCGCCCCGGAGATCGGAAGCGTGAATCCTGTCTACGTGACTTTGACCGGCAACCGCCTGATCTTCATCAGGGGGCGTAACTTCGGTGCCCATCCAGGAACAGTGACGCTTAACGGCAGAGCCATTCCCGTTTTGGCCTGGCGTGATACCTTTATCCTCACGTACGTACCGCGAAGCTTCGCTGCCGGCCCGGCCCAGATGGTGATAACCTCGAGTGCCGGTATCCCCAGTACATTGGGAATCACCATCCACGTCCTGGTCCCCGGGATTTACGATCCCCCGATCGTAAACGCCACCACCCGTACGACCATCCAGGCGGCCATCGACCGCGCCGCGCCGGGGTCATTGATCATTATCAATCCCGGCGTTTACTACGAGAGCCCGATTCTCTACAAGAATGTGAAACTCCAGGGTATGGGGGCCTGGGTTACCAGGCTGGAGGGGCGCTTCTTCGCCAGCTACCGGCAGCAATGGGAAACAAGGCTTGCCGCCATTACCTTTGATGGGCCCCAGGAGATACCGCGGGGTCAAGTCATCACGGTAGTAGCCGAGGATGGCGCCTTCGGTCCTGCGTTTACGACGCAAATTGACGGGCTGACGATCACCGGTGCCCGGGGCGAAGAAGGCGGGGGCATTGTGGCCAACGCTTACTGTCGCTACCTCGAGATCAGCAACAACGTCATCCTGAGCAACGGCGGCGGCTTCGGAGGCGCGATCATGATCGGTAGGCCCTACGCCGGTGACAACCAAAATGACGGCGTGCACATCCACCACAACCGCATCCTGAATAACGGCGGCATCAGCCTGGCCGGCGGCGTTGGGATCTTTACCGGCGCCGACGGGTATGAATTCGACCACAACGAGGTCTGCGGCAACTACTCCGCCGAATACGGCGGCGGCCTCTCGCATTTCGGGCTGAGCGACGGCGGGCGCATCCACCACAACAAGTTCCTTTTCAACGCTTCCTTTGACGAGGGTGCGGGCATTTTTGTAGGCGGCGAACAGCCAATCCCGCCAGCAACCCTTTCGCCCGGCTCCGGGGCGGTGGACATTTACAACAACCTCGTCCAGGGCAACCTGGCCAACGACGACGGCGGCGGGATCCGCCTGCTCCGGGCAGGTACGCACCGCATCAACATCTATAACAACATCATCACTAACAACGTCTCCACCGACCTCGGCGGGGGAATTGCCCTCGACGATGCGTCCAACGTGGTAATCGTCAACAACACCGTCGCCAAGAACATCACCACCGCCACCGCCGAAGACAGCGACGGCCGGCCGCACGGAGCGGGCCTTGTCAGCGAGGCGAACAGCGCCGCCTTCCAGGCCAGCCTGCCGCCGGGCGCCCCCACCTTCAGCAACCCGGTCCTCTTCAACAACATCTTCTGGGATAACCGGGCCGGCTGGTACGATCAGACCCTAAACAACGGCCGCGGCGGTATTGCCGGCATCGGCGCACCGGCCGACCCGAACCCGGTCAACGTGATTGATCTCGAGGTCTTTGGTACCCCGACCCCCGAGGTGCTGAGCCCGCGCTACTGCAGCCTGTCGCAACCGTACGGCGTGCCCGTTCCTACCAACATTGTTGGTGTAAACCCGTCGTTCGTGATGCCTTATGATACCACCGTCACGGCCGTAGCCTTCAATATGGAGCCGGACTTCAAGACCGTTAAAATTATAACAGTCGAACCGCAATTGCAAGGCGATTACCACCTGAAACCCAATTCACCAGTCATTGACCGGGGTACCACTACCCTCGTCGTGAACGGCGATATCTATAACGCGCCAACAACCGATTTCGACGACCAGCCGCGACCCCGGGGGGCCGGGGTGGATATCGGCGCCGACGAGGCCCGCTAAATGTTTTTACCAAGGAGGAGTTCACGTGACGTTCGTCCAGGTGCGTTACGGGGCAACCGACAGTTTCATCACCATGCCCGACGGCTCGGTCCACTATATCTTCGGTTTCGTTGACCTGACCGGGGTTCCCGAAAACGAGATCTTCGCGCGCCGGGGGAAGGCAACGTTACCCGCGCCGCTCCTGGATGTCAGAGTCGGCGACCGGGTTGAACTGACCCTTACCAACCTGGGGATGCCGCAACGGCCCGACCTCGACGACTCCCACACGATCCACTGGCACGGCTTCCCCAACCAGATATCTTTGTGGGACGGCGTTCCCGAGACGTCAATTGCGGTACCGGTAGGGCGCGATTTCATATATTATTACGAACCCAAGGATCCCGGCACCTATATGTACCACTGCCACTTTGAACCGGTAGAACACATTCAGATGGGCATGGTCGGGCCGTTGATCGCCCGTCCCGCCGACTACAACCCTGCGAATCCGCTATTTAAAACTGCATATGGCGCGGGTACGGGAACCGAATTCGACCGGGAGTACTTTTTATTGATATCAGAACTCGACCCGGTAGCCCACGAGCAGGTGCAGAGGGTCCAGGAGTTCGACTGGAGCGAATACCGCCCGGCCTACTGGTTAATCAACGGCCGCGCCTACCCCGACACGCTGCATACGGCGCCGGATGGCGACCTCAGCCAACAGCCCTATCATTCCCTGATTCAGGCCAACGCCGGGGAAAAGGTGCTCCTGCGCTTCATAAACCTCGGTTTTGAAGAGCATGCCATCACCATTCTCGGGCTGCCGCTGCGGATTGTTGCCCGGGATGCCCGACTGTTACGCGGGCTGCACGGGGAGGACCTTTCCCACTGGCGGGACGTTCTCTATTTCGGCGCCGGGCAGACGGTCGACGTCATTATCGAACCTCAACAACCGGCGCTTTACCCGCTCTTCAACAGGGGCTACCACAAAAACACCAATGCGGGAGCTACCCCCGGCGGGATGATGACGCACATTACTGTATACCCTGCCGGAACTCTGCCGCCCCAGCCGGGGCCCGGCTTTTAAGCGAGGGGCCGGCCGGGGCTCCCCCAACCAACTTCCAGGAGGGAGGATTCATGCCAACACAAGCTACAGCCAACGGATCGCCGACCATCCACCTGCGCGCTGTTGACGGATATATCATCACCCCCGACGGAGCGAGTATCTACATCTGGGGCTACCGGGATGAGATGGGCAGGCCTGCCCAGTTACCAGGTCCGACCATTATTGTTAACCAGGGCGATACAGTCACCATTAAACTGACCAACGAACTGCGCGAGAACGTTTCCATAATGTTCCCCGGCCAGAACGGAGTGTTCAGGCTAACCAACAGTGGCGCGGTACCGGTCGGGCCCATATACGAAAACGGGCGCCTCGTTTCCCTTACTGATTACGTGCCCCCGCGGGGGACGGTCATTTACCAGTTCGTGGCCAGCCAGCCGGGCACCTATGTCTACCACAGCGGTACGGAGATTAACAAACAGGTGCCGATGGGGCTCTACGGGGCCATTATCGTTCGCCCGGCCGGCTTCGACCCCCTCGACCCGGCCACCTGGTCCGCATACGGCCCGGAAACCGACACCGAATTCGACCGCGAATACCTGCTGGTGGTCGCGGAGATAGACCCGGTGCTCCACGAAGCCGTCCGCTTAGGCAAACCTTACCGGCCCAGCACTTACAGACCTCGTTACTGGACGATTAACGGGCGCTGCGCCCCCGATACGATGTTGCCCGATAGAGCGACCTATCTTCCCCAGCAGCCATACGGCTCAATGATTATGGCAGAACCGGGCGAGCGGGTCCTTATACGCTATATAGGCGCCGGCTGCGATGCCCACCCGCTACACCCCCACGGGAATCATACCCGGGTGGTCGCGCTGGACGGGCGGCTGCTAAGAAACGGCACCCAGGACCTATCGCACAAACACTTCACGGTGTTAGTGGGTCCCGGCCAGACCTACGACCAGATCTTCCAGTGGGACGGCCTGGGATATGACCCGGTGACCAACCCGATTCCCACCCCGATCCCCAACCTCCGGAACCAGGCGATTGGTGACGTCGGGTGGACCATGTGGAGTGGCAGCCCGTATTTAGGGCAAAAGGGTGACATACCCATAGGAGTAACTTCTCTCAACGTGACCGGCGAGTACTACTTTATGCTCCACTCCCACTCCGAACCGCAGATCACCAACTGGGGCGAATTCCCCGGGGGGATGATGACGATGATCGGCATCTTTCCTGTCGGTACTCTCGGGCCAGAGGTCGGCAGGCTGCAAAGAAACAGCCGTGCAAATAGTACTCGCGAAAGGAGATGAAGGTATGCTGGTAAGCATAGAACTTTGGGCACGTCCGGGCATTGTTTCGCTACCCGGTGGTTTCCCCGCCGTTATCTGGGGTCTAGCTACCAGTCCGACCGCCGCGCCTCAAGTGCCGGGACCTGTACTTGCAGCCACGGTCGGCGATATGGTAGAAATAACGCTTCATAACATGCTAAATGAACCTGTCTCTCTTACTTTTCCGGGGCAGGAGATTGCCCCGGAACCGGTCCTCGACGCCGGCGGCCGGCTGGTTTCGCTCACTCGCTTCGCCGCGCCAGGAAGGAGTGTGGTCTATAGTTTTCCCGCCTACCGCCCGGGTACCTTTCGCTATGAAAGCGGCACCAGTCCCGAGCGCCAGGTCCAGATGGGCCTGTACGGCGCGCTCATCGTAAGGCCGGCCGGCTGGGACGACCCTGGCAGCCCGAACTATTATACCGCCTACGGGGCAGATACCGGGAGCGGTTACGACGTTGAGGCTGTTATTCTGCTCAGCGAATTCGACCGCGCGGCGCACGAAGTTATCGCCACCGGCGCTATATACAACCCGTTGAACTACGCCCCGCAGTACTGGCTGGTAAACGGGCGCCCCTTTCCGGACTGTGTGGCCCCACCCGATACATCCACGCAACCCCTCTCCTCCCGCGTCCCCGTCCTTGCCGGCCAGCGGGTACTACTCCGCTTAATTAATGCCGGCTTCCTCGCCCACACCCTGGCCTTCCAGGAAGGGCCGGCGCGCGTTGTGGCCGAGGACGGCCGGCCCCGCCGCAGTCCCTTGCTTGACGCTACTTACGATAAGAACGCGATCACCTTAGGTGCCGGGCAAAGCGCCGACCTGGTCTTCACGCCCCCGGAGGGGGAGCATTATCTATACGACCGGGATCTTTTGCACCTGGTCAATACCGACGATTACCCCGGCGGGATGATGGCCCTTGTTGATGTTCGCCCGGCCTTTCCCGTAACTCCTCCGCAGGCCCCGTCAAGTTTGACGGCCACGGCGGCTTTACCAGGGCAGGTTGAACTTACCTGGATAAACAACGCTGCGGATGAAGACGGGTTCGTTTTGGAGCGCCGGGCGGGAGGCGGGCCGTTTTTGCGGGTCACCACCCTGATGGTGGGAGCAACGGCCTATACCGATACCCATGTCGAGGCCAACACCACCTACACCTACCGGGTACTGGCCTTCAATCTAGCGGGAACATCAGCATATTCAAACGAGGCTGTCGTCACCACCTTGCCTTAGTCAAGATGAAACGGCCGCGGCAACCAGGAATAAACCAGGGTATTCGGAAATCAGAATACAACCGTATTTTGTACCTGATATCCAAAATCAGGGGGGCTAACCCCCCTGGTTGTTTAGATACCAAAAAGTTCCTCAGCGTTGTACCTCGCGATCCTAGCAATGATTTCCGGGGAAGCTCCGTTCAGTTCCAGGTACCGCACGGCCCTGGGGACGCTCAGGGGATCATTGGGTTTGAGATTGCTGTAATCGCTGTTCAGAACACCTCGTGGGAAGCGTTCCAGGTGATTTAGCAATAAATGGGGAGTGAGCCCCTCCTGGCGGATGGTGAGCCCGGGAACGGCCCCAAACTCTTCAATTATGTTAATGATGTCCAAATTAGCGTGATCGATGATCATTTTTCCGGGTTCTATCCCAACGGCGGCGGCAATTTCAATCGTTTTTTCGGTAATTTCCACCCTGCGCTGGGGCGGAGTATGAATAATCACCGGAACCCCGTATTCCTTGGCTATCTTCAATTGCTCCCGGAGGACGTCCTGTTCCCGCTTATTCCCCTCATGCAGGCCGATTTCGCCCAAACCGACAACATCGCTCATATTAAGATAGGATGGAAGGGCGTCGATTACCCTGGGCCAGTCTTCCGGCGTTCCCATGGGGTGAATACCAACTGTAACGAAAAGCTTGATACCATTTTGGGCGGCATTGCTCGTGGAAAGGGTTAACATCTGGTGGAAATGATCAAAGAGTGTTTCCGCATGTTTGGCCCCGAAAAATATGGAGCAGCCGATAATCTTCTTCACCCCGGCCAGGGCCATGTTTTCTAGCCCTTCGTACGGAAGCAACGAAACATGGGTATGAGAGTCTACAATTCCTTCCATACGATTTTACTACCCCCTTATTGTGCTGGATCGGGCCCTTTTTTATTGCCGCATGTTCAAATTACATTAAAGGGGAAGTTTCTCACTTCCCCTCCATGCGGACACATAATCAGGGCTTGATGTAGGCATACCCTTCAGCCTGTTTCGTGGCGATTTCTGTTATGCCGGCCGGTACAACTGTCAGAAAGTTGGGGAGGCTGTCCTCGTCGATAGACTGACCTTTAAGAGCGTTCCGACACGCTACAAAGTTTACTCCCATCTCCGATAACTTCTTCATCTGCTCTACCAGCGATCCATTAGCTGTCCCGCAGCTTGCCCCCTGACCCTCACCTCCGGCCAGGAGGCACCTGTTCCCGAAAATAGAAACCGCCTCACCGTTGGCCACTACTTCGATGTCAGCATTTCCTTGCCCAACATCATTTAAAAAATTAATGATGTTCACGAGAACCCTTTGCCATCTGCCAGATTCGTTAACATGGAAAAGGACTTTCAACTTATTCACCCCAACACCCCTTCTCTGTTAAACTCAAATTGGAGTTATTTTAAAATACCCTTCCGTTTAAGATACTCAGGTAACTGGTCAGTATCAACAACATCCATATCGCCATTTTTGTATACCCATAACCTGTCTTTCAAAATAACAACATTACAATCCGCTTCCTTGTCCATAGCACATGCATTGCCACAGCCACTGATAGTGATATTTCCTTGTAAATTGCCGGAGGACACTAGGCGCTCCGCCATAGTATGGACATCACCAACACCGTTTTTACAATACCGCGCGCCTATGCACGTCTTGATTCCTTCACTACTCCATGCCAGCGCTACCTTTAGGAATGGCAGAAGGCCCATCCGGTTAATAACTTCAGCCAGTCGCTCGTTCTGGGCAACCTGAAGATAGCCCTTAACTATCCGTTCGACAGTTTCGACTAGATGCTCTTCCTTGATAACCATGTCCAGCCGAGTACCCAATTGGGGTTGACGTCCTCCTTTGCCTCCAAGGTAAAGCCAGTACCCGTCCTGGACAGCAATGATACCCAGGTCGTTTAGTTGTGCCTCCACGCATGAATTGGGGCAGCCATTCAGGGCCATCTTAAATTTTTTCGGCGTCGCCATCCCTGCGAGGCGCTGATTGATTTCCGCTGCCAGAGGAGTAACATCGCGGATAACGTGCTTGCAATACTGGCTGGAACATACTTTGACATTTCGCACCACCGGACCGATATCAGCCAAAGGTAGGCGCGCCTTTTCTAACTCTGCGGCCACCTGGTCAAGGTCCTCGGGTTTTATCCCGTAAATCATAATAGCCTCGGTAACCGTGAGCTTCGCCTTTCCGTATTGTTGGGTCAGCTTACGTATGGCCTCTAGCTGTTCGGGTTCCAGATATCCGTTGAGAGGATGAATTAAGACAGCGTAAGAACCATCCAGCTGTTGTATAAAACCCTTGTTGGCGTACTTTTTAATCATAATTGCTCTTCTCCTTACTTTACTTCATTAAGGGTGTAACCTACAAAAAGAATGTAACATAGAAAAGATTGTACGTCCAATCAGTTTATCTTATACACGATATAAAGTTTTGCTGTGGCGAAAACTGGTTCAGGACACCACCTATTAGTGTTTTAGGCGAGCTTTAACAGTAGGGAAAAGGTCAAGGTCGGTGTGGGGGAAAAACAGGCCTGCGGTAAAATGGGCCATAAATTGCGGGCTATTGTTCATCTCCAGATACGTAACGCGCCGGGCTATTTCTTCTAACTCCTGTGCCTTATTAATGTCAGTAAGGACCAGGCTGGCGCCTGTACCAGAACTGTTTCCTAAGCGTACGATATTTTCCCGCGGCAGGTCGGGATATAGCCCAAGGGTAATAGCTGATTCAATATCTAGATGCTCGCCAAATGCACCAGCAGCATAAAAGTACTTAAGATCGGCAAAAGTACAGCCAACACTCTCTAGCAGCGTAGCCATGATGGCATTGGCTGCAGCTTTGGTGCGCAACAGCCGCTGGATGTCTACGGCAGTGAGCTCGATGGGCTGGCCAGTAGCGCTTTCCTCTGCCGGCACAACCACTAGAGAAGTAAGCGGTTCACGTAATTCTCCTCGCTGATTAATGATCCCTGCTAGCAGCGCTTGAGCTATTGCATCCACAATGCCTGAACCACAAATACCGCGCGCGGGTACATCTCCAATAGTGCGGTAAGTCACCTTACCTGTATCCGGATCTATACGAACCTGACAAACTGCACTAGGTTCAGCCCGCATGCCACAAGCTACTACCCCACCTTCCAAGGCCGGGCCGGCTGCTCCAGCAGCTACCACCAACCATTCTCGATTGCCTAAGACCATTTCTCCGTTGGTACCAATGTCCGCCAAAAGGCTGACCTCTTTTTGCCGGTGCATACCACTCGCTAAAATACCCGCCAGGATGTCTCCTCCCACATAACTACCTACGCTGGGTAAAAGGTAAACGAGAGCTCGCGGGTGGAGATCCAGACCTATCATTGCTGCCGGGAAAAACCCCGGAGCGTTAACTACAGGTACATAAGGATTCCGGCAGATATTTGCTGTTGGTAGACCCAGTAATAGATGCACCATAGTTGTATTACCACTGATTACCCCTGCGGTAATATCCTGCGGTACTATGTTAGCCTGCTTGGTCACCAAATCAATTATCCTGTTTATACTCATGCTTGCTAACTGCTGCAGTTCTGCTAGTCCCTGAGGAGTAGCTGCGTAATGAATACGAGTCAGGATATCTTCTCCAAGCCTCGTCTGTGCATTAGCCACACCATCAGCAGCGAGAAGTTTACCTGAACCTAGATCCCACAAATATCCTCCCACAGTGGTACTGCCCAAGTCCACCGCCAGGCCAAAGGGACCTAACCGGTCAGAACCCGGCCCTAGTTCCACTAACTCGGCGGCCAGTCGTTCTAACCCCCACCCCGGAGGCCAGTAGTAGCCTACAGTTACTGTTACCTTCCAATCATTCTGGCGTAACTTTGCCGGAATTTCCCTTAGTAACTCAAGAGGAATAATCACGGGACAGCCAATTTGGGTTTCCAGTGCTTGGCGTAAACGATCTGCATCAGCAATATTGTCGCCGTTTCCCGGAAACTTAAGCTCTAGTAAGTATTTTTCACTCAAGGGACTAGCTTTTAACTTGTAGCTCTGCTGCATTGTACTGGCCTCCAATAATTTAGACTTAAACGACCAAAATACCTTGGTTCGCATTATTTCGCCGAAATTCTTCGTAAAACCTTCTGGAAATCATCAGGCTAACACCCTAATTTTGGACGGCACCCCAAAATCCTGGAAATTATAACTAGAGGTGCGGAATATAGGATATATGGAAAAATTATGAAGAACTATTATGGCGGGTAACCGGAATGGTAAAGGTAAACCTGGTACCCTGGCCAGGCTGGCTTTCGACCCAGATTCTCCCCTCATGGGCTTCAACGAAACCTTTGGCAATGGCCAGGCCCAGCCCCGCTCCCCCCTGGGCCCTGCTCCGGGACTTATCGGGCCGGTAAAACCTTTCAAAGACATAGGGGAGATCGGCAGCTGCGATCCCCGGGCCGGTATCAGCCACTGAAACGCTAACTTCGCCGGACTTCTCCTTGATGGTTACCCCCACCTGGCCCTGCGGGGGCGTATAACGCAGGGCATTGCCCAGGAGGTTAATTAAGACCTGGGTAAGGCGGTCCCTGTCCCCTTTTACCTGTATTTCCTGTCCCTCAGTATTGAGGGTTAGAGCAATATTTTTACCTTCAGCTTCAACCTGGAAGAAATTCAACACCTTCTGCACTGCCTCGACCAGGTTGAAAGTTTCCTGGTGCAGGGGGAGTTTTTTCGCTTCGGCCAGGCTCAGTTCCTGCAAATCATGAACCAGCCGGGAGAGGCGCAGGATCTCATCATGCAAGGACATTATTACTTCCGGCTTTGCCTCCAGGGCTCCTGCCTGGAGGGATTCCAGTTGACCCCGCAGGACGGTCAGGGGTGTGCGCAGTTCATGGGCCACATCAGCAACCAGGTTGCGGCGCATGGCCTCATATTTTTCCAGCCGGGCAGCCATGTCGTTAAAGGCTGTCACCAGCTGGACAATCTCTTCATCGCCGGTTAGGACTAGGCGCTGTTCCCAGCCGCCGGCAGCCAGCCTATGTACTGCCTTTGTAAGTTTGCTCAAGGGCCCGGCTATCCGCCGGGCCAGGAAAAAGCCTGCCAGGCCGGCCAGGATTAATACCGCTATACCTGCCAGGATGATCGCCACAGTAACGGAGCGGGTAAAAAGGTCTTCCTGGGACAGGACACCCGGTGGGGTTGTAGTAGTCAACCACAAGGTACCCACCCTCTGGCCATCAACGATAATCGCTGTACCCTGCGCCAATTCCTGTTCGGACAGTCTTTCACCTAACCTGAGCCCATAAGTATCAGCAACAACAAGGCTACTGCTATCGGCCAGGATCACCCTTTCTAAACCGGTCCGACCCCAGCCCAACCCCTGGCCCCGCCCCATACCCTGCCCCCGGACCATGCCCTGGCCCCGGCCGCCATGCCATGGTGTATTAAAAAGCTCCTGGACCCCGGTCCAGTCCCCTCTGTCGCGGTAATAAGCAGTAAAAAAATCGGCCCACACCTGCTGGCGTTTCCCGGCTACCTCATCCAGGTACCCATGAAAGAAAGTCCTGGTGGCCCAGCCTACGGCAACCGCCAGGGTCGCTACCGCCAGGAGAACTACCATGATAAAGGCCAGGGATAACCTGGTCCTGAGTTTCAACCCGCTCACCCTTTTCTGCCCGGAATCTATCCTTCGCCAAATTTATATCCCACACCGTAAACGGTGAGAATGTAGCGAGGATTGGCCGGGTCGTCTTCGATTTTACGGCGCAGGTTGCTGATATGGGTGTCAATGGACCTTTCATATCCCTGGTATGCTTCGCCCAGGGCCGCATCCAGGAGCTGCAACCGGCTGTACACCCGGCCCGGATGCCGGAACAAAACAGATAAAAGATTGAATTCCGTCGGAGTAAGGTTCAGGGGCTGTCCCTTTTTGTATACCTGGAGGCCACTAAAATCTATGGTCAAATCGCCCCTGGTCTGCACCGTATTTTTGGGCTGTTCCTGGCCACCGGTACGGCGCAAGACGGCCCGGATACGCGCCGCCAGCTCGGCTAAACTGAAGGGCTTGGTGATGTAATCGTCGGCTCCCAGCTCCAGTCCTAAAAGTTTGTCTATTTCCTCAGCTTTAGCCGTGAGCATGATGATAGGGACCTGGCTTTCCTTCCTGATTTCCCGGCAGACATCGAGACCGCTCAAGCCCGGCAGCATTAAATCTAAAATAATCAGGTCGGGCTTTTCCTGGCGCGCTTTTTTTAGCCCCATGACTCCATCAGCAGCTATTAAAACTGCAAACTGTTCTTTGAGTAAATACTGCTGGATAACAGTGGCTATTTTTTCTTCATCTTCGATGATTAAGATCTTCTTTTTATCCATCCTTTTCCTCCCCGGGGAGGCTATGTTATTAACTGTTTCGCTACCAGCAGTGTTTTTCCTTTATTACTCCTGATTTAAGAATACCCAGGGGGTAATCCCCCTGGGTAGATACAACTACGGGAACCTTCCTGAAAACCTTTAATTGTACGGTTAAAACTACCCGTACAGGTTACTGTTGACTGCTAGCCGGGCCGCGGCCAAAGCCTGCACCCTGGCCGGCCCGCCCCCTTGGCCCGGCCTGCATCTCCTGGCGTGCTCCGGTATTGCCCGGGGCACCGGCCTTCCAGCCGCCCCGGCCCTGGCCATTGGGACCAACTGTCGTCCGTTCAAGGTTCTGCCCAATCCTCTCCTTCATGTTTTCCAGGCAGTAACTGGCCTGCTCCGGGGTTATCTGGCCGGCGGCCACCTTTTCATCCAGGAGCTTTTGCCTTTCAGCCATTATCGTGTCTACCAGCTGGTCTTTACTAATCCCGTGTTCAGCGGCAATCCCGGCTATGGATTTACCCGCCTGGCGCTCGGCCCTTAAGTCTGCCAGGTCCAGGCCCAGGATTTTGCTGAGTATACCGAGCATCCCTCCCTGGACTCGCCCCAACCCCAAGCCTAAACCTGGACCATAAGTAGTCTGGGTGGATTGCACCGGGGTACCTTCGGCTGCCAGGGAAGACCCGGGCTGGGTTGCCACCAGGAATCCTACCAGCACCAGGGGGGCCGCCACAGCAGCCAGTATCTTTTTGCCCTTCCTCACCTTACATCATCCCTTTCTTTTTTCTCGAAACAACCAGGCCTGTTGTTTCTTGGTTTAGGAATAGCATACCCCAAGAGTCTCAGGATGTTATCAAGAAAATGTTAAGAAGTTCTTAAGATAATAAAGACTTTCCGCGACGATAAAGGCCTCAGAGGCCTGCAAGACATCTGGCTGGGGCGGAAGATGCCCCGCCTCTAATTATGATCTGACTGGATTAGATGAACTGGTTACAGTTTACACCGGGCGGGAAAAGCTTGCAAGGGTTTATAAGCTCCATGGAGAAGTTAACATTGACTTAGAAATCTACTGGAATAAAAAAGCCCTGCCTACTAATAGCAGGCGGGGCGTTTTTGCATGTCTAAGGGGACAGCGGTTGCGCCCAGAATAGCGCGGTTTATTACTGATACTGCCTTATCTGTCCTGTACTAGCTGGGCTGTAAGCATTAATCATGGTACTTGTCGTTACATCCTTCATGGTCGGTACCTGGTAATAGCCTTTTTGATTCATGTACTGCCATACTTCATAAGCCTGCTCGGCGCAGTTAATGGCCCCCTGCTGGATCATGCGCCGCAGCTCCAAGTCGGCACATTCCAAGGAAGCCATCATTCTAAAGGCTGCTGAAGCCTTATGGCATCCCAGCATGCCGCTGGCTACATCCCGGTCATCCATATCTTGAATAGAGGTATTCGGCTTTTGGGTTTCCGGGTTATTTAAGCCGTAAACCGGGGCAGCCGTTCGGGGTATGCGGTAAGGTATCGCCTGGGTGATACCGCGCTGGTTGATGGCTTGAACCATGTTATTATACTCCTGGGTCATAAATTGCAGCTGCTTGTCCAGGATAGAATGAAGCTGGGGATCTTTGACATGGGGGCGGTATAACTGGAATTGATTGATCCCATCGATAGTGTCGCTCAAAACTTCATGGATTTCCATTACTTCATGGGCGCCGTAATGGGCTGCCATAAAAATCTCCTCCTGAAAAAGATAGTTTGGCTCGAAAGTTATTATCTCCCCCTCCCGGTTAAATTATTTAACCAGTCTGGCCGAAAATCCCTTTTCCTCCAGGGAGTACGCTCTGTCAACGTGCCTCCCCTTTCCGTTATACATTCTGTCACCCTAAGGCTTCCTTTTTATAACCTAAAGGATTAAAATACAGGTAGTGTGTCAACAATGCCAAATAAAAAGGAAGCGCAAAAGTGGTAAAACAAGGGACAATGGGGCTGGCCCGCTCGGTAGCTATCATGAGCCTGGCTGCCGGCGTGTCACGGATTCTGGGGTTTTTACGCAATACAGCTATTTCCGCTCTGTTTGGCCAGAACCAGTTAACCGACATGCTCAATACCTCCTTTGTTATCCCGGACACCATCTATTTAATCCTGGTGGGAGGCGGGGTTAGCTCGGCCTTTATCCCGGTTCTGGCCAGTTACCTGGCGGAAGAGAATGAAGATGCCGTCTGGCAGACTGTAAGCATTGCCTTTAATCTGGTCCTGACCCTGGTAGGGGTTGCCGTAACCCTGGGAATGATCTGGACTCCCTGGCTGATACACTTGATAGCCCCGGGCTTTGATGCCGATCAAGTGGCGTATACCGCCTACCTGACCCGGATTGTCCTGGTAGCCATCCTCTTTCACTGCCTGAATGGGGTCTTAATGGGGACAGAGTACGCCTACCAATCCTTTATAGGCACGGCCATCGGCCCCCTGGTATACAACGCCGCCATTATAGTTTTCGGCCTCGCCCTGGCTGAGAAATACAGCATCGCCGCTTTTGCCATTTCCACCTTGATTGGCGCGGCCCTGAATTTCCTGGTGCAGGTCTGGGGAGTATGGCACCTTAAGCCCCGCTACCGGCTGGTCCTGGACCTTAAGCATCCAGGCATTCGCAGGATTTTTAAACTAATGCTACCGGTAACCATTGGCCTTTCCATTGCCCAGTTAAACCTTTTCTTTAACCAGACTTTCATTGCCTCCTACCTGCCCCGGGGTTCCATTAATGCCCTGACTATCTCCAGCCGGGTGGTGCTGGTGCCCATCCTCTTTGCTTCATCCATGGGGATTGCCCTTCTACCGGCCCTGACCCGTATTGCCATGGAGGGGGATTTTCGTTCCTTTACCCGTTACCTGTCGGGCTCTTTAAGGGCCGTGGTTTTCATCTCCATCCCGGCCACGGTGGGTCTAATTGCCCTGGGGCAACCGGTGGTGAGGGTCCTATTCCAGCATGGCCGCTTTACCAGTGCCGACACCCTGGCCACTACCGAAGCTCTGGTCTTTTACTCCCTGGGGATAACAGCCTATGGTGCCTATGAGATTTTGAGCCGGGCCTTCTATGCCACCCAGGATACGGTAACTCCCTTAAAGATCGGCCTGGTTACCCTGGCAGCGGGTACCGCCTTGAATTTTACCCTGGGACCGGCCTTCGGCATCCGCGGCCTGGCCCTGGCCTACTCCCTGGCCGGCTGCGTCAACGTCGCCCTGCTGCTCTATTACCTGCGGCGCAAGGTTGAAGCTCCCCTGGAAGGTCGCCGGTTGCTGCAAACTGCTTTAAAAAGTCTCCTGGCAGCTCTGGTCATGGGCCTTCTCCTGACCCTGGCGGCCGCTCATATTCTGCTCCCGGTAACCTGGCCCCGTCTGGTACGGGAGGGACTGGAACTGGCCCTGCTGATTACCCTGGGAGTTTTGAGTTACGCCGGCCTGGCCTGGTTGTTACGCATGGAGGAACTGGCTATGTTCTTAAGCCTTCTCGGCAGGCGCCTGCGCCGCAGCCAGGCCGCTATGGGTTAAAGGAGGTTCCTAGAAATTGTTGCGTACCTTCCTGGCCATCTGGACTGGTCGCCTGGTAGCATTTATATCCCGCCTTTTGCAACGGGGTGGTACCTCCCTGCCGGGCTATCTGGCCCTGAAAATTGACCCGGATTTAATGGGCCGTTTAGCCTCCAGGTATGAGAAAGTTATTATCGTTACCGGGACCAACGGCAAGACGACGACCACCAACCTCCTGGCCTCAATTTTACGGGCCGCCGGGTTAAAGGTGGTTCATAACAGTGAAGGGGCCAACATGCCCGCCGGCGTAACCACGGCCCTCCTGGCCCGGCGGGGGGAAATTGCTGTCCTGGAAGTAGATGAAGGCACCCTGGGCCTGGTTACCCGACAGGTCAAGGCCGATATGATGATCATTACGAATTTATTGCGGGATCAATTAGACCGCTACCATGAGCTGGAACAACTGGCAGCGGCCATCAGCCGCGCCCTGGCAGCCATCCCGACGGCCACCCTGGTCCTTAACGCCGATGATTCCCTGGTCACTTCCCTGGGCGGGGGAAGGAAGAGGGTCCGCTACTTTGGCCTGGCGCGGACGCCCTGGAGTCAGGCGACAACCAGCGAAGTCCTGGAAGGCCATATCTGTCCCCGCTGCCGCCGGCCCCTGGAGTTTAATTACTATCATTACAGCCACCTGGGGGATTATTTCTGCCCGCAGTGTTCCTACAGCCGGCCACCAGCGGAATATGAGGTCAGGAATTTAGAGCTAAATTCCGGAGGAGCACGTTTTGACCTTGTTTGCCCAGCCGGCAAACTGCCCCTCCGGACCCCCATGCCGGGGATTTATAATGTCTATAATGTCCTGGCCGCTGCCAGTGCCGCCCTGCTATTAAAGATTGACCCGGCAACCGTTGCCCGGGTGGTGGCGACCTTCCTCCCGGGCCAAGGTCGGGCCGAAGCCTTTATCCTGGGCAACAAACATTTGACCTTGATGTTAGTAAAAAACCCCACGGGCTTAAGTGTGGCCCTGAAGACCCTGACTGCCGGCCGCGGAAAAGCGACCTATCTCCTGGCCATCAATGACCTGGCTGCCGACGGCCGCGACGTCTCCTGGCTGTGGGATGCCGACGTCAGTCCCTTGTTACAGGCTCCTTACAACCGGATTATCTGTGCCGGCCTGCGGGCCGGTGATATGGCCCTTTGTCTCAAATACCAGGGGGTAAAAGAGGCGGACCTGAAGGTTATCCCCGACCAGGAAGAAAGCGTCAACTTTTTACTGGGAGAACCAGTCGACGAAGGCCTGATTCTCTGTACCTATACCAACCTGGCCCTGTACCGCCGCATCCTTAAAGCAAGGGGGGCTGTCAGTGAAGTTACGCCTCTGCCATCTCTATCCGGAACTCCTTAACCTCTACGGTGACCGGGGTAATGTCTTAATCCTTCGCCGCCGGGCTGAGTGGCGGGGTATTGAGGTAGAAGTAACCCAGATCTCCCTGAGGGATAAGCTGGACCCTAAGGCCTATGACCTTTTCTTCCTGGGCGGCGGTCCCGACCAGGAGCAGGGGGTGGCCAGTGCCGATTTAGTTGCTAAAGGTCCCTGGCTCAAGGAAGCGGTGGAAGCAGGCGCGGCCCTCTTGGCCATCTGCGGCGGCTACCAGCTCCTCGGCGAGTATTACCGCACCAGCACCGGGGAAACATTACCCGGCTTAGGCCTTTTTGCCGCCTATACCGAGGCCGGGAACAAGCGCTTGAAGGGCAATATTGCCATCCAGGTGGAGGAGTTGGGTACGGACCGGCCGGTGATAGGGTTTGAAAACCACGGCGGCCGCACCTTCCTCCAAGGTGCCCGGCCCCTGGGCCGGGTAATTTACGGCGACGGCAACAACGGCACCGACCAGACGGAAGGTGCCCGCTACCGGAACGCTATCGGCACCTACCTCCACGGCCCTTTATTGAGTAAAAACCCCCACCTGGCCGATTACCTCCTCCGGCTGGCCCTGCAGCGCCGTTATGGCGAAGTCGAACTGCCACCCTTGGATGATTCTTTGGAGCTGGCTGTTAACGAAGAAGTCTACCGGCGCTTTTTGCCCACCAAAGGTAAGTGGTAAAGCGCAACCTGGAGCAAATTATTTCTCGCTAAACACCAGGTTCAGGTTAGCCTGTAAATAACCTTCTTTCATTGCGACAAAGCTATAGCTCCCGGCCACCCCAGCCGTAAACCGGATTCTACCTTGAGCATCCGTCTGGCCCAGGTTCCGGCTGCCTTCCTGGACAGCAACATATTCCCCAAAACAATAGCCTTCCCGGCCGTCCGGCAGGCGCACCTGCAGCCAGCCGTTTTCCAGCCTGGCCAGGACAGCCAGCCGGTAACCTTTCGGTACCAGGGTGATGGCTTTATGCCCTGTTCCCGGGCCTGACCTTACATAAAGGGCTCGTGCCGTTACCCTGCCTAAAGCCGCTGTTGGCTGGACTTGCTGGACCACCGCCCCCGCTACCGGCTCACCTTTATGGCGGACGACCAGGGTTACCTCCTGCCCGGCTACGGGCCGGCCATCTAGAGCCAGCTCCAGGGCGGGATTGATTGCGGCTACAGCTTCCCGGTCACCCAGCCTGACCTTGATCCAGGCATTACTCACCGGCCCGGCCAATGCGAGCTGCCCTTTTTCCGGGTCAAACCGGCCCAGCCCTTCGCTGACCGTCCACTGGTACAAAGAGCTGTCGACATATATTTTATTGCCCTCGGTATCAAAGGCCGTTACTGTAAAGTGCTGGACAGCACCGGGCTGCAGGGTGGCAATAGCCGGGGCAATTTCCAGCCTGTATACCTTATCGACGACAGTAACCCTGGCGGTAGCTTTTACCCGCCCTGTCCGGGCGGTAATCTCACCCTGGCCGGGGTTAGCAGCCTGGAACAGGCCGGGGGAAATAAAGCGACCCACATTCCCCGCCACCTGCCAGGTCACACCGTCAGGTACCGGAGCAGGGTTATAATAATTATCCTGGGCCTTGAGGCTGAATTGCACTTTACTGCCTTTATACACCTTGATTACGTCAGGAACCAGGTATAAATGGCTGAGTTGACCCCGGGGGGCGGTGGAAAAAACAACCAGGCCATTGGTAACCGGCCTTTCCTGACCGTCGGAAGGTTGGTTTAAAATCGATAGCTCATGCTCGCCGACATTTCGGGCCGCCAGCACTGATGAACCGCCACCATCAAGGTTCAGGGCCGCGACTATCCCCCTGGATTGCATAAATGCGGCCAGTTCGTAAAGGGTCATACCGTCACTGTAGCCGGGCTGGCGGCCGTCGGCGACCACTATCTCCAGGCGGCCGTCCTTCGTGAGGCCAACAGCCGTCCGGGGGTGGCGGGACCTCACCAGGGGGTCCGTGCTGTTCGCGGGCAGGACGACCTGCCCGTTTTGCAGGATAATCTCATGGCCGCCCACAGCCTGGACAACATCATGCCAGCGGGTATCGGTAAACCTGATGGTGAAACTAACCCTGTCGCCAGCATGAAGCTGTTTTAAAAACTCCTGGGCCTTCCCGTGGCCGGAGAGGACTACCCCGTCCGGCGGGATGGAGTTATTACCCTTGGCGTCAATCCTGACAGCCACGGTGCCGGTATATGTTCGTCCTGCTTTAACGGGCAGGTCAACGCCTTTCAGAATTATCTCCGTACCGTAGTCATTGGTGCCGGTGCGGGCCGCAAAGGCCGGGGTATAGAGGACCAGCATGTCGGCCCCCCTTTCCCGGTTGACATGGGCGATAGGATAAGTGTAAACCACCCGGGCCACACTTCCGCCTTTTCCCGCTATTTCCCTGGTCACCGTCAGGTAGGCGGCCATAACAGGAGTTCCGATAATGGCTTTTTTGTCCCCGGTCAACCCCAGGGCCGGAAACCCCTGGGGGCTGATTAACAGCTCACCGTTGCTTATCTGCAGGCCGATGGGCAAGTAAGGCACCCGGGTGCTGTAGAAATCACCATTTGTTGCCGCTACTGCAGCCTTACCTTCCTTGGCCAGCCTGGCGGCCATAGCCGTGGGTCTTTCCTGGTCAAGGGCCAGGTTGCCGTGGGATACGGACGTCTCCAGAATTGTAAACTTGTCCCGGGGATCGATAGTTAAAACCTTCACTGCCTCCTTATAGCCGGGAGCAGTAATTTGGTAGGCCGAATACTGCACGCCAGTGGCCAGAGGTATTTTTTCTACCTCAGGTACCACCTGCCAGGAAGCGGCTGCCAGAGACAGCAGGGGATTGGCCAGCAAGCCGACAGCCAGGAAAACAGTCAGAAAGACAGATAAAACCCGTTTCCGTATGTAGTTCATAACTTTTCCTCCAAAAATAGAGACTTCCCTATCTTTAGACGTCCTTAAGGACCTTAAGGTTCCTAAAACTCAGCGACCTGTCCACATAATATGGACAGGTCACCATTTTAACAGGATACCAGAACCGGGGTAAAATTCACATAGTCGGCAGCAACCAGGTGAAAGTTAATGCCCCACTCCTTCCCTGCCAGGGCTTTTTCCTGGTCAGCGCCGTGGAGGTGCCCGTAATAACAGTGACTGACACCATAGCTCTGCATTAGGCTTATAAAATCGGTCGCTTCACCACGACAGGCCGGGGGAAAATGCATCATCACGGCCAGGGGCTCTTCCCGGCGCAGCTTCTGCACACCATTCAGGGCCATCTCCAGGCGCAAAACTTCTCGCCGGTAAACTTTCCCATCCGTCTCTTCATTATATAGAGGGTGCTGGGGGACCAGCCAGCCCCGGGTGCCGCAGACGGCCATTCCGGCAATGATCTCCGGCTTTAAAAGGGCAAGATCCGCATCAAGGATGGCCGCCGCCATTTTACGCTCCGTCTGCCACCAGTAGTCGTGATTCCCCTTCAGGATGCGCTTGGACCCCGGCAGGGACTTGAGGAACTGCAGGTCGGGCAAGGCATCATCGAGGCGCATGCCCCAGCTGATATCTCCCAGGATTAAAACTGTATCCCCGGGGTTGACCACCCTCTGCCAGCGGGCCGCAAGCTTAGCCTGGTGGTTTTCCCATACCGGCCCAAACATAGCCATATCGCGACCCAGGTGCAGATCGGCTATGGCAAATAAGGCCACTCCTACCCCTCCACCAGGCAGCTACGCCTTCTCCAGCTGCCTTACAATAGCGTCGGCCATTTCGCTGGTACCGGCAGTGCCTCCCAGGTCATAGGTTAGGTATTTTCCTTCGGCCAGGACAGCCAGGATAGCCTTCTGAATCCTCGCGGCAGCTTCCTTTTCGCCTAAATGCTCCAGCATCATTACCCCGGAGAGGATGGTTGCCAGGGGGTTAACCTTGTTCTGGCCGGCATATTTGGGCGCACTGCCGTGGATGGGTTCAAAAACAGCCGCCCGGTCGCCGATATTCGCTCCCGGCGCCACCCCCAGGCCGCCTACCAGGCCGGCGCAGAGGTCGGAAAGGATATCACCGTAGAGGTTGGGCAGCACCAGGACATCATATTGTTCTGGTTTCTGCACCAGCTGCATGCTCAGGTTGTCCACAATACGGTCGTCGGCAGTTAGATCGGGGTAATCTTGAGCCACTTCATAAAAAGTCCGCAAGAAAAGGCCGTCGCTGAATTTCATGATATTGGCTTTGTGCCCGGCCGTCACCCTTTTCCTGCCGTTGCGGCGGGCATATTCAAAGGCTGCGCGGGCAATGCGTTCGGAACCTTTGCGGGTGATAATTTTAATACTTTCCGCTGCTTCCTCTCCTACCATATGTTCTATACCGGCATAGAGATCTTCCGTGTTCTCTCGAAAAATGACCAGGTCGACACCCTGGTAGCGGGAGGGTACATTGGGCAGGTTACGAGCCGGGCGAATATTGGCATAAAGGTCAAGTTCTTTCCGTAAAGCCACATTGACACTGCGAAAACCGGTGCCTACCGGCGTAGTAATAGGGCCTTTAAGGGCCACGCCGTTTTTACGAATGGAAGCCAGGGTTTCCTCTGGTAATACGCTGCCGTACTTCTCCTGGGCCGTCTCCCCGGCCGCCACGACTTCCCACTCAAGCTCGGCCCCGCTGGCATCCAGGACCCGCCGGGCCGCAGCAATCAGTTCCGGGCCGGTACCATCACCCGGTATCAGGGTAACCACATGCTTCAACTAAAGCCACCTCCAGAAAATCTCATTACCCCATTATTATACGTTCTCGTCCACTTGCAGGACAAGTAAAAAATCGCCCGTCATTGGGCGATTCTATGGCCATCTATCCCCTCATTTCCCGGCGCTTGAGGATAACTATGGGCGTCTGCTCATCTTCATTGCCAAAGGGATTATCCCTTAAAGCCTCAATTACTGCTTGCCTGTAACGCTTATCAGTGATGCTCAGGATGTCAACACACCCTTTATCATTGACATCGGCAATCACGGCTTCTGCACCGGTAGCCTTTTTAATACCCTGTACTAGCCGGCCCGGGTTTTTAGGTCCCATGACAATATGTCTCTCGTAGGGGTACATGGTACCGGCTATATCATCGATCAGGGCCAGCTCGCGCCCGGCTACAATGTAGAAAAGGCCCTTTTTCTTGATCAACCGGCCCACA
This sequence comes from Moorella sp. E306M, assembly GCF_006538385.1. Taxonomy (NCBI): domain Bacteria; kingdom Bacillati; phylum Bacillota; class Clostridia; order Neomoorellales; family Neomoorellaceae; genus Neomoorella; species Moorella sp. E306M. The sequence continues at coordinate 59,112 of NZ_BJKO01000001.1, forward strand.
GCAGCCGCGGCACAGCCGGCCAGGATGCGCGCTCTACCTGCTTCTTCAATGGCCAGCTGCATGGCCGGCGGCGTGGCGAGACTCCCGTCTTTACCGGGAAAACGGCTTAAAAAACGGGCCAGCCTCCCGGGGCGTACTGTTTCCGGTAAAATAGCCCGTCCCTGGCTAATGGCGACGACACTTTCCGCCAGGCAGATGACATCGCCGGGCGCAGCAATACCGGTACTATATTTTATGGCCAGGCTGACTATATCGTCGTTTTCGGTAATGATATGGGTGCGGATGGGTATTTTATAGAAGAATTTTTTCTCATTCTTCCCGGCCATAGGCATATTTCCCCCGCTGGAAATATTGTTTGATAGCTACAGCGGTAGCCAGGGCTACCTTCTGATGGAAATAGGGGTTGCGCAGCAAACCTTCATCGACCCAGTTGGTAATGGCTACCGGTTCCAGCTTTAAGCCGGGCACCTCCCCAAGGCAGGCCAGCTCCTCGTCTGCTTTAACTCCCCGTACCGGTGTCTTGACCCTGGCCACGATTCTCTCTAAAACCTTTGCCGCCAGTTCCTCATTACCCCGAAAAGCGGGATTATAAAGGACGGCCGTCCCTCGCTGGCATTCATCCTCTGCACCATGCTCGTGAATGCTGATAAAGCAAAAAGTAGCCGGGGTAACTTTCTGCAGGCGTTCCTGCCAGGAGGGGTTTTCCTCTGCCTGGCGGGTCCAGATCACCCGGGCTTTAAAACCCTCCATGACCCGCGCCAGTTCCAGGGCGGTCTTCCACGCCATATCCCGCTCCCAGAGATTGACCGGTCCCCGCCAGCCGCCATCGGTCCCCCCGTGGCCCGGATCGAGTATAATTAATTTATCCCGGTAAAATTCCTGCAGGGGCCGACGGCTGAAGCACAACACCACCCGGTAGGGTATACCTTCTACCACCGTCGACGTCGCCTGGACGGCCTCATCAAGGCTGATGTTAAAAGTAACCTGCCTTTCACCAGGCTCAACCGTTACTTCCCGGAGAATACCGTCCTGGATATAGAGGGGGCCGGGGTACATATTCAGGATGGCCCGGAGGGTCACCCGGCAGGTACCCGGTTCTGGATAGTCGATTGCCACGGGAGGCGGTGCAGTGGCTTCAATGGTAACGGTGCTGAACTGCTCTTCCCCCTCCAGCATTACCTTGCTATAGAAATTAGTCAGCCGGGCGGTGGCTGGCAACTTCTTCACCTCGCTAACAATGTTCGCAGGCAGGCGCAGAACCGCCCGCTATCATTCATATGCCAGGAGTGACCCGCAAATACTACCTTTATATTCTTTTAAAGCATTTTCAAAGTTAAACTCGTAAAACGAAGAAAATAATGGGCCGATAATACATTATCCTTGCAACTCCCGGTTTAAAGTTCTAAAATAAACCTGGAGGCGAGGCAAATGTTTGTAGGACTGGATATGGGTGGCACCCACACCGATGCCGTCCTCATTGCCGGGGGCCGCATCCTGCGTCACTATAAAACAACTACCGACCAGGCGGACTACCTCGGCACTATTACCCGAGCCCTGGAAGCTGTCCTGGCCGGGATCGAACCCTCCGCAATAAAACGCCTCAATTTAAGCACAACTATTTGCACCAATGCCATCGTTACCGGCCGCACCAGCCCCGTAGGTTTGCTCCTGGAGCCGGGGCCGGGCTTAAATCCCGCCGTACTCGCCTGTGGCCAGAAAAACTTCATCCTCTCGGGGTCCATCGACCACCGCGGCCGCCCCACCAGCCCTCTGGTAGAAGCGGAGATTAAGGCTGCCGACAGGGAGCTGCAGCAGGCCGGCATCCGCCACCTGGCCATTGTCGGCAAGTTCTCAACCCGCAATCCGGAGCACGAACTCGGCATCAAGCAGGCACTGTCCCCTGGCTACGATTTTATTACCATGGGCCACCGCCTGTCAGGCCGGTTAAACTTCCCCCGCCGGGTCTTCACCGCCTATCTGAACAGCGCCGTCGCCGCTACCTATAGTTCCTTTGCGGCTGCCATTGAAACTTTTACTGCCAGAAAGAATTTACCCTTTGCTCCCTATATTTTAAAGGCCGACGGCGGCACCCTCTCCCTGGAGGCCTCGCGGGCCTTACCTGTTGAAACCATCCTTTCCGGCCCTGCGGCCAGCGTCATGGGCGCCCTGGCCCTGGTGCCAGCTCAGCAAGATGCTATCATCCTGGATATAGGCGGAACAACCACTGATATTGCTTTCCTGGCCGGCGGTGTGCCCCTCTATGAACCCACCGGCATAAGCCTTGCCGGCTACCCCACCCTGGTGCGCGCGCTGTTCAGCTACTCCCTGGGTCTGGGGGGCGACAGCTGCCTGCGGGTAAAGGAGGGGCGTTTAACCATCGGCCCCGACCGCCAGGGGCCGGCCCGGGCCCTGGGGGGCCCGGCCGTGACCCCTACCGACGCCCTCATTACCCTGGGTCGCCTGGACCTAGGGGATAAGGCCGCCGCCCGCCAGGGCATAGCCGAATTGGGCGATAAACTGGGACTTAGTACACTGAATATGGCCGCAGCGATTTTGCAGCAAATGGCGGGGGAAATTGCCCGGCAGTGTCGGACCCTGCTGGATAAAATCAACAGCCGGCCGGTCTACACCGTCCGCGAAGTGCTGGAAGGTAAACAATTACAGCCCGCCCAGGTGATTGTCATTGGCGCCCCGGCGCCCATACTGGCGGCCGAGCTGGAAGCTGCTTTCGGCCTCCCGGTCACCGTCCCCAACCTGGCCGGGGTGGCCAATGCCATCGGGGCAGCTTTAAGCCAGCCCACTACGGAATTGACCCTCCTGGCCGATACCGAACAGGGACTGCTAACTGTTCCCGAAGAGGGCATCCGGGAAAAGATCCCTGCCGGCTACAACCTGGAGCGGGCCCGTACCCGCGCCCTGGAGCTTTTGCGCGGGCGTCTTTTGCGCCTGACCCCGGAAGCGGCCGGCACCGAGCTGGAAGTAGTGGAAGAACAAGCCTTTAATATGGTTTCCGGTTTTTATACTACCGGTAAAAATATCCGGGTAAAAGTTCAGGTTAAACCCCGGGTCACCCCGCTGAAGGGAGATGGGGATGATGTATAAAGCCGCCCGCCGCCTGGGCCTGGTCTTCTTCCCGGCCTTTGACTGGGCCATCAGCCCTACCCACCCGGAACGGGAAGAGCGGCTCCTCTATACCCAGGACCAGGTCCTGGAAGAAGGCATCCTGGATATCGACGGCATCTATGAATACCGCCCCCGCCTGGCTGCCATAGCCGATGTGGAAAGGGTGCACGTCTGTGTCCCTGATGTCATGTCCCGGATCACCGAATCCCACCTGATAGCCGCCGGCGGCGCTATCGTGGCTGCTGAAGCCGTCCTCAAAGGTGAGGTGGATAAAGCCTTTGCCATCGTCCGGCCGCCGGGACACCATGCCATGCGCATCGTCCACGGCGCCCGTGGCTTCTGCAATATTAATATAGAAGCCATTATGATCGAATATATCCGCCGTCATTATGGTAAAAAGCGCATCGCCATTGTGGATACCGACTGCCACCACGGCGACGGCAGCCAGGACATCTACTGGCATGATCCAGACACCCTTTATATTTCTTTACACCAGGACGGGCGTACCCTCTACCCCGGCACCGGCTTCTTAAATGAGTTCGGGGGACCGAACGCCTTCGGCTATAATTTAAACCTGCCCCTGCCGCCCGAGACAGGCGAAGAAGGTTTCCTCTACGCCCTGGAACATTTCATCCTGCCCGTCCTGGCCGATTTTAAACCCGATCTGGTCATCAATTCCGCCGGCCAGGATAACCATTATACCGATCCCATCACCAACATGCGTTTTTCCGCCCGGGGTTATGCCCGCCTGAATGACCGCCTGCAGCCGGACATTGCCGTCTTAGAAGGCGGCTACTCCATCGAAGGCGCCCTGCCCTATGTCAATGTAGGGATTATTCTGGCCCTGGCTGGACTCGATTATTCCAGCATTCGGGAGCCTGACTACAACCCGGCCAGGGTGGCCCAGTCTTCCCGGGTCAGCGACTACATCGCCCGCCTGTGCGAAGAAACCTACCAGGCCTGGCAGCAGCGGGAAACATTGCGGGCTGAATATGTCCGGGATAAAAAAGAAATCAGCCGCCGGCACCAGATCTATTACGACACCGAGGGGCTGATGGAAACCCAGGAAGAAACAACGCTCGTATGTGATTCTTGCGGCGGGCTCACCTGGATCGACTCGCGAACCGACCGGGGCAGCCACATCCTGGCTATCTTTATCCCCCGCGAGGCCTGCCCCCGCTGCCAGGAAGAAGGCCACGCCCTCTTTGAACGCGCCTCCGCCGAGTCGTACAGGGACGGTATTTACCTCCAGGACCGGGTCCAGGACCTGTTATTAAAGAAATAAATCTGTAATTAAAAAGCCAGGGGTTACCCTGGCTTTACATTTAAAACGCTCCTTTAATAATTTCTATCTCCCTCACTCTCTCCTGCCGGTCCAGCCAAACCGCCACCACATCAAAACGACAGGGGCGGTTGCTCAAACCATGCCCGCTAAGGTAATAGGCCGCCAGGCGGCGCAGGCGCATTTGCTTGCGGGCGTCAACTGACTCCTGGGGTGTACCGAAGGTAGCTGTCGAACGGGTGCGTACCTCGACAAAAACAACTGCCTCGCCGTCGGCAGCAATAATGTCTATTTCCCCCAGGGGGCAGCGGTAATTACGCGCCAGCAGCCGGTAGCCGCTGCGCTCTAAATAGGCAGCGGCGGCCGCCTCGCCTCGCTGGCCGCGCCGCCGCCGCGCCACAGTCATGCTGGCTCACCTCGCCTTGAGGGCTAAAGGCTGAAGCCCTGTAAACGTTTCACCTGTTCAATGAGATCGCTAAGATGGGAAGCCTCAGGGCATAAAAAAGGCTACCGCCGAGTTCATGGCATAATTGGTCAGGGGTGTCGGGTAAATCCCCAGGAGGAAGAGGACTAGCAGAGACACTATCATGGCTACCTGGAGGCCGGGAGCTACCCGCACCGGCCGGCTCCCCTCCGGCGGGTTACCCAGGTACATGGCCTTGGCCACCAGCAGGTAGTAGTAGACAGAGACCATGCTCATAAGGATACCGAGGATGGCCAGCCAGATATAACCCTGGGATATAATGGCCATAAACAGGTAAAACTTGCCGACGAAGCCGGCCATGGGCGGTATCCCCGCCAGGGACAGCAGGGAAAAAAGCATTACCGCCGCCACCAGGGGCGAACGCCTGGCCAGGCCGGCATAATCCCTTATCTCATCGCTCCCATCGGTGTTGTAGAAAGCCGTGGCTGCCATAAAAGCGCCCATGTTGCCGAAGACGTAGAGCATGGCATAGTACATGATAGCCCCTATACCTAAGACCGAGAAGGATACAACACCCAGGAGCAGGTAGCCGGCCTGGGAAATGCTGGAATAGGCCAGCAGCCGCTTGATATTGGTCTGGGGAATGGCCACGAGATTCCCCAGGACCATGGTCAGCACTGCCAGGGCAATAAAGAGCTGCACCCAGAAGTTGTGCAGGTCCGGCAGGGCGCCAAAAAACACCCGTACCAGGGCGGCAAAACCGGCGGCCTTGGAGGCAACCGATAAGAAACCCGTTACCGGCGTCGGTGCCCCTTCATAAACATCGGGAGACCACATGTGAAAGGGTACGGCCGTTACCTTAAAAGCAAAGCCGGCCAAAAGAAAGATGGTTCCCAGGAGGAGGGCCGGGCTGGCGCCACCGGCCGCAACTGCCTGGCCTATCTCCTTGATTACCGTGCTCCCGCTGGCCCCATAGACCAGGCTCAAGCCGTACAGGAGAATGGCCGAGGACATGGCCCCTAGCAGGACGTACTTGATACCTGCTTCGGCCGATTTGGCATCATCCAGGCGATAGGCGGCCAGGATGCAGAAAGTAATGGTCATCAGCTCCAGGCCCAGATAAAGGCTGATCAGCTCGCCGGAAGAAGCCAGGACCATCATCCCCAGGGTGGCCAGCACCAGCAAAGCATAATATTCTCCCTGGTTAAAGCCCATCTTTTCTACATATTCAAAAGAACAAACTGCAGTCAGCAGAGCCGCGGCCAGGAATAAGACTTTAAAATAGGTGCCAAAGGGGTCGATAACATAACCGCCCAGAACTACCCCGCTGGCATCCCGCATGCTGAAAGCTACCACCATCAGGCCGGCCAGGCCGGCGGCTGCTACATAGCCAATACCCCGGCGGTCGTTTTTGGGTACCAGAAGGCCTAAAGCCAGCAGCCCCAGGCCTAAAGCCGCCGTCAATATTTCCACCGTTAGTAGCTGCAGACTAGCCATTAAAAGATACCCCCAATCGCCTTCGCAGCTTCTATTTTAGCTACGAGCGGGGCTACGCCGCTGTTAATCATGTCAATCTGAAGGGAAGGCAGCAAGCCAAAGAGGATCAGGGTGGCCACTAATACAACAATGGGCACCATCTCCACCCCGCGGGCATCTTCCAGGTGATCCCATTCGTGTTTCCGCGGGCCAAAGAAGGTGTTCTTGACCACCCGCAATACATAGGTGGCCGTGATGACTATACCGGAGATGGCCAGTATCGAGAGGATGCGGTACGAGAGAACACCGCCCAGCAAAGACTGCTCCCTGGTGAAGGAGCCGATGAAAATGAGAAACTCGGCCACAAAGTTGTTAAGTCCCGGGAGGCCCAGGGAGGCCAGGCCGCCGATAAGGAAGCCGGCTGCTACCCGCGGCATCTGGTGGGCCAGGCCGCCAAAGCGGGCGATTTCCCTGGTATGGGCCTTGTGGTAAACATTACCCACCAGGGCAAAGAAGAGGGCCGTCATGATACCGTGGGCAAACATCTGGGCTACCGCCCCGTTCAGGCTTAAAGTGTTAAGGGCTGCTATCCCCAAAAGAACGTAGCCCATATGGCTGACGCTGCTATAGCCGATAACAAACTTGAGGTCTTTCTGGACCATGGCAATCATGGCCCCGTAGACCACATTCACTATACAGAGAACGGCAATGAGGGGCGCCCAGTATTTGGCTCCTTCCGGGAAGAGGAAAAGGCCCACCCGGATGAGACCGTAGGCTCCCAGCTTCATCAAGACACCGGCGTGGAGCATACTGACAGCCGTCGGAGCGGCCACATGGCCGTCCGGTGACCACAGATGCAGGGGCCAGATAGGCACCAGCACCCCAAAGCCGATTAACATCAAGAAGAAAACAAATTTCTGGAAGCCCAGGTCATACTTCACCGTGGCCAGGGTCTGGATGTCAAAGGTGGCATGGCCTAGCTGCTGGGCAGCGTACAGGAAGGTGGCAATAATACCAATCAGGGCAAAAGCGCTGCCGACCAGGAGGTAAAGGGTCAGCTTCATGGCCGCGTACTCTTTCCTGGTGCTGCCCCAGATGCCTATTAAAAGGTACATGGGGATCACCGCTACCTCAAAGAAGAGGTAAAAGAAAAAGAGATCGCGGCTGATGAAGACCCCGAAAACCCCCGTCACCAGCATTAACAGGAAAATGAAGAATTCCTTCACCCGTTTGGTCATATCCCAGGAGGCAAAGACGCCGGTGAAGATGACGATGGCCGTCAGCAGTACCATAGGCATACTTAACCCGTCGACACCGACGGAGTAATTAATGCCGAAGGACGGAACCCAGGGAACATCCTGAAGGAATTGCAGGCCCCCCCGGCCGTAATCATAGAGTACGTAAGCCAGGATGGCCAGCACCAGGGAAACAAAGGTGGCCACAGCGGCGGTGATTTTGATGGTCAACTCTTCCTTTTCCGGGATTAGCAGGATCAGGAGCAGACCCACCACTGGGGCCAACATAATGGCCGTCAAGATGGGAAAATTCACTGGATCACACCTCCTAACACCGGTGACGCCATCCAGAGGGCAATAATCACTACGGCGGTAAAGATGACCAGGGCATAGGTCTGCAGATTCCCCGTCTGGAGGAGGCGGAGTTTCCGGCCCGAGATACGGGTCATATCGCCAACACCGTCAAAGATGCCGTCAACTACATGACGGTCGTGCCAGTTAAAGGCTTCCGACAGCCCCAAAACAACGCGGCGGAAAAGCCACATATAGATTTCGTCGATATAAAATTTGTTTACCAGCAACGTATAGATGCTGCGATAACGGTTAGCCAGTTTTTCCGGCACGTCGCTGGGACGGCCATAGAAGAGCCAGGCCAGACCGATACCCGCCAGGGCGACGAGTACGGAAATGAGCATGACGGCATAATTGGGCTCAACGTGATGGGGCTCGCCGTAATAAACAAAGGTACTGAAGCCGTGTTCGGTGAAGGGCGTACCCACGAAACCGACTACCACCGTAAGCACGGCCAGGATAATGAGGGGCACGGTCATAGTTAAAGGCGACTCATGGCCGTGTAGCCCGGCGCGCCGGTCGCCAAAGAAGGCCACGAAGATCAGGCGGAACATATAAAAAGCCGTCAGGAAGGCCACCAGGGTGCCCAGGATATAAAGGCCGGTAAAGCCGTGGTCAAAGGTTGCGGCCAGAATCTCATCCTTGCTCCAGAAACCCGCCAGGGGCGGTAACCCGGCCAGGGCTAAAGCCGCAAGGATAAAGGTGCCGGCGGTAATCTTCATATCCTTGTATAAACCACCCATGCGGAAAATATCCTGTTCTTCCAAAGCATGAATCACACTGCCGGCTCCCAGGAAGAGAAGGGCTTTAAAGAAGGCATGGGTCATGAGATGGAACATGCCGGCCGTCATGCTGCCTACGCCCATGGCCATGACCATGTAACCCAGCTGGCTCATGGTAGAGTAGGCAAGTATCCGCTTGATGTCCCGCTGGGCAACGGCAATGGTGGCTGAGAATAAAGCCGTAAAGCCGCCTACATAGGCCACCAGGAGCATAACCCCCGGCAGGCTGGCAAAGAGGACAAAAGCCCGCGCCAGTAAATAGACACCGGCAGCCACCATGGTCGCGGCATGGATCAGGGCGCTCACCGGCGTGGGGCCTTCCATGGCATCAGGCAGCCAGACATGGAGGGGAAACTGGGCCGACTTGCCGATGGGGCCGATAAATACCAGGGCCGCCGCCAGGGCTAAAAAGCCCGTATTTTGATAGCCGGGAATGGCCTCTGCCAGTTCCCGGAAATTAAAGGTCCCAAACATGGCAAAGAGGAAGAAAAAGCCCAGCATAAAGCCAAAATCGGCCACCCGGTTGGTTACAAACGCTTTCAAGCCCGCCCGGGCTGCCGCGTGTTTATGATAGTAAAAACCGATAAGGAGGTAAGAACAGAGTCCCACCAATTCCCAGAAGAAAAAGATCATAAAGTAGTTATTGGCCAGGACCAGTCCCAGCATGGAGGCACTGAAAAGGGAGAGATAGCTAAAGAAATTAGAAAATCCCGGGTCACCGTGCATATAGCCTACTGAGTAAATTTCTACCAGCAGGGCCACCAGGGTAACTACCAAAAGCATTACTGCAGTCAAGGGGTCAATTAATATCCCGGCTTCAATCTTTAAAAGTCCCGGGATCTGCAGCCACGGGACAGCATATTCCACCGGCTTCTCCATGGTTACACCCAGGAGGAAAACTTGCCGTAATACTCCTACGGCCATGACAAAGCTGGCCGCAATGGCGGCAATAGCCACCAGGGCGCTTAAAAGGCGCACTTTACGCGTGAGAAAAATAATGATAGGAAAAGCAATAGCGGGAAAAACAGGTATCAACCAGGCATATTTGATCACGGGATATCACCTGCCTTATTGACGAATTACCATTTGAGCCAGTCAAGGTCATCCACGTTGCTGTCCAGGCGCCGACGGTAGATATTTAAGACCAGAGCCAGGCCGACGGCTACCTCGGCTGCGGCCACGACAATGACAAAAATGGCAAAGATCTGGCCTGTCACCCGGGCCGGCTCCAGGAAATGGTTAAAAGCCACCAGATTAATATTGACCGCATTGAGCATGAGTTCAATTCCCATTAAAACAGCGACGGCATTTCTCTTGGCCAGGGCACCAAAGAGGCCGATGCAGAAAAGCAGGCCCCCCAGGGCCAGGTAGTGATTTAAGGTAATCACTGGTCCTGTTTCCCTCCCCTCGCCAGGAGAATAGCTCCTACCATGGCCACCAGTAAGAGCACGGCCGCTATTTCAAAGGGGAGGGCAAACGGGCCCAAAAAAGCCTCGGCAATAGCTCCGACATTACCTGCCGGAGCCTGGCCGGGAGTAGCCACCCAGTATATGCGGGCTGTTGCCAGGGTGATTACGATAAACAGGGCCAGGGAAACAACGGCCGCCGCCAGGTAATTGACATTAAACAGGTTGCTGGCCCGGATGTCGCCCCGCCGGGTCAGCATAATGGCAAATACAATTAGAACGGCAATAGCACCGGCATAGACCAGGAGCTGCACGGCCGCCAGGAACTCGGCGCCTAGCAAGATATAGAGCCCGGCAACGCCGGCAAAGGTTAAAACCAGGTACAGGGCGCTGTGCACAATATTTTTTAATATGACTACGGCCAGGGCGGAAGCGGTAATAATCGCCGCCAGCAGCCAGAAGAAAAGGGCAGTTATATCAGGCACCTTTTTTCACCTCCGCTGCCGGGCCGGCCAGCAAATCATGTTCGGTATCCTCATAACGATAGCAGGCCAGCTCGAAATCGGGCTGCCAGTGCAGGGCGTCCTGGGGACAGCTTTCTACACACAGGCCGCAGAAGAGACACTGGCCAAATTTCACCCGGTAACCGGTAAGCCTGCGTTTCTTCTGCTCATCGCGCTCGCTCTCGATAGTTATGGCATGGTTGGGGCAGGCGCTGGCGCACAGGCCACAGGCAATACACTTCTCCCTGTCCAGGCGAAAGGAACCGTGGGAAGCCGGGGGCAGGTTGGGCCGCCGTTCCGGATACTGTTCTGTTAAGGCCTTGCCAAAAAAGAAGTGCCAGGTAATACTTAAACCCTTTAATAAACCTTGCCCGAACATCCTACCACCTCCCCAGGGTCAGCAGCTGGTAAACCTTAATTCCCACGCCGGTCACCAGGATGTTGGCCAGGGACAGAGGTAACAATACCTTCCAATTAAAGCCCAACAGGTGGTCGATGCGAATGCGGGGAAAGGTCCAGCGCACCCACATAAAGATGAAAATCATAATATAGACTTTAATGAGGAACCATAACCACGAGGGTAGCCACGGTCCGTGCCAGCCCCCGAGGAAAAGGGTTACCGCCAGGGCGGAAACGCTGACCAGGTTGGCATACTCCGAGAGATAAAAGAGGGCGTAGCGCATGCCGGTGTATTCCGTATAGGGGCCGGCGATGATCTCCTGCTCCCCTTCGACCAGGTCAAAGGGGGCGCGGTTTACTTCCGCTGTGGCCGCAATAAAGTAAATAAGGAAAGCCAAAGGCTGGAGCAGGATATACCAGATCCTTTCCTGGGCCGCCACTATCTGGGAAGTCTGCAGGGACCCGGCCAGCATAATTACCCCCAGGATGGAAAAGGTCAGGGGGATTTCATAGCTTACCATTTGGGCCACGCAGCGCATACTCCCCAGCAGGGCGTATTTATTGTTGGCCCCCCAGCCGCCCATTAAAATGGCAATAGTTGTGGTCGAGGCCACTGCCAGGAAGTAAAAGACACCAATATTCAAATCAACAGGGATCATCCCTTTGCCAAAGGGGATGATGGCATAGACCATGACCGCCGGGATAAAGATTATTACCGGCGCAATAATAAAAACCCATTTATCAGCCCCGCGGGGTATAATATCCTCCTTGCCCAGGAGCTTTACAGCATCGGCTACCGACTGGAGGAGCCCACGGGGGCCCAGGCGGTTGGGCCCGAGCCGCTGCTGCATATAAGCGCTTACCTTCCGTTCCAGGTAAATCAAATAAATGGCATTAAGAAAGATAAAGGCTAGGACACCCACCAGGTACAGGAGGCCCATCCCCAAGGTCTGGACCCACGGCGGTGCCCCGGCAAGCAGCCCCTTTAAATAGGCGGCTATGCCAGTAAATATATTTTCCATAACCATCTATCCTCTCCCTTAAGCAAAACTCCCGATCACCGGTCAACCTCACCCAGAACAATATCAATGGAAGCAAGGTTGACAACAAAATCCTGGATATTACCGCCTTCGGCTATTTTGGGTAGAGAGCCTAAATTAACAAAGGACGGGCTGTGAATGTGCAGGCGGTAGGGCTTATTGCCGCCGTCGCTTACGAGATAAAAGCCCAAAATTCCTTTAGCACCCTCGATCTGGTGGTAAACTTCTCCCCTGGGCGGTTTAATTACCCGGGGCACTTTGGCCATTACCGGCCCCTCGGGGAGCCCTGCCATGGCCTGGCGGATAATGCGGGCGCTCTGTTCCATCTCCAAAAGGCGAATAACAAAGCGGTCGTAGCTATCCCCGTTGTTTAAAGTGGGAATATCGAATTCGAACCGATCATAAATACCATACGGCCGCGCTTTGCGCAAATCAAAGGGCAGCCCGCAGGCGCGTAAGTTCGGCCCTGTGATACCATAGGCCAGGGCTGTCTCCAGATCAATCCTGCCCACACCCCGGCAACGAGCCTTAAAAATTTCATTCCCGGTAATCAAGCCGTTCACTTCCGCGATTAACTGGGGCAAATCATCTAAAAAAGCTTCCAGGGCCGGCAAGAAGGCCGGCGGAATATCGGCAGCCACGCCGCCGATGCGCATATAGCTCACCGTCAGGCGCGAACCACAAGTCATCTCAAAGAGATCTAATATCCGCTCCCTTTCCCGGAAAGGGGGAAACCATGCCGTCCAACCGGACACATCCAGGGCCATGGAAGCAACCATGATCAGGTGGCTGGCTATCCTGGACAGCTCGGCCATGATAATGCGCAGGTACTCGGCCCGCTCCGGCACCTCTATCCCCATCAGTTTTTCCACCGTCTGGACATAACCCAGGTTGTTCAGCATCCCGGCCAGGTAATCAAGGCGGTCAGTGTAGGGGATGATCTGGGTGTAGGTGCGGTCCTCCGCCAGCTTTTCTATACCCCGGTGCAAATAACCAATAATATTTTCAACCTTGACTACTTTTTCACCATCCAGGGTTAAAAGGGCCCGGTAAACACCATGGGTACTGGGGTGTTGGGGGCCCATATTGAGCTCGATTTCCTGGGTCTGCAAATCTTCCCTGGCAACGGCCATGACCTATTCCCTCCCTTCTTCGGCATTTAACTGGAAATCCTTGCGCAAAGGATGGCCGCTAAAATCATCGGGACAGAGGATCCTTTTCAGGTTGGGGTGCCCTTTAAAAATGACCCCCATTAGATCATAGACTTCCCGTTCCTGTACTTCCGCTGCCGGCCAGATAGCAGTCAGCGAAGGAACTTCCGGGTGCTGGCGGTTGAGGTTCACCTTGACCCTTAGCTCCTTTGCTTCCGGCACGGCTAATAAATGGTATACCATTTCTATCCGGTCTTCATCTTTGTAATCTACAGCCGTCAGGTCGGTCAAAAAATTATAACCCCGTCTCTCCTTTAACTCCTTCATTACCGCCAGCAGCCGGTCGGCCGGTACAACCAGGGCTGGCATATCAACACCTTCCTCCCCGTGAACTCCAGGGAAGAGGCCCTGCAATTCTTCAATTAATGCGGTCATTTCACTTCACCAGCACTGCTTTAGGATTGATCACTTTTTTCTTTAGCTGCAGGAGGCCGTTAATCAATGCCTCCGGCCGGGGGGCGCACCCGGGAACATAAACATCAACCGGCACAATGGTATCTACTCCGGGCACAACGTTATAAGAATCCACGAAGGGGCCGCCGCTGATGGCACAGCTCCCCATGGCGATAACCCATTTTGGCGCCGGCATCTGCTCGTAAAGGCGCCGGACAATGGGTGCCATTTTTTTCGTTACCGTTCCCGCCACAATCATCAAATCAGCCTGGCGCGGCGAAGGCCGGAAAACTTCGTAGCCAAAGCGGGCAATATCATAACGGGATCCGCCGGCAGCCATCATTTCAATGGCGCAACAGGCCAGGCCGAAGGTTAGCGGCCAGAAGGAATGGGCCCGGCAGAAATTGAGCATATAACCCACTGTCGACAGGATAATATTATCAGGCACTTGGGGTTCTGGCGGTTTCAACCTGGCTACAGCCACTTTAACGCACCCTCCTTCCAGGCATACCAGAGGCCAATTACCAGGATAGCTATAAAAATAATCATTTCAATAAAAGCGAATAGCCCCAGAACTTGAAAACGTACCGCCCAAGGGTATAAAAAAACAGTTTCTATATCAAACAATAAAAAGACAAGGGCATACAAAAAGTAACTTACTTTAAACTGGACCCACGTTGGTCCCCTGGTATCCAGGCCGCATTCATAGGTGGCCACTTTGTCCCCCACCGCTTTTCCCCGGGGGCGGAGGAGCCAGTTGGTTGCCAGGGCGGCGATGGCCGTAGCTGCCCCGCCAGCGAGGAAAATGGCTATTATCCCATACTGCTGCAACACCCTTACTACCTCCTTTCCATAATCGGCCCCATAACCTTTGGCAATACTCACATACTTATTCGCCATATTTATGAAAATCCCTGCTTTTGACTACCAAAGCGTTTTTAAAACTTAAGCGGTGCAGTGAACTGGGACCCAGGCAGGCCAGGGCGCGCCGGTGCTCCGGCGTTGGGTAGCCCTTATTTTCTGCCAGGCCGTAACCGGGAAAAACAGCGTCGTAGGCCACCATCAGTTCATCCCTGGCCACCTTGGCCAGGATCGAGGCAGCCGCAATGGAGGCGCTTAACGCGTCGCCCCCTATCAGGGGGGTCTGGGGTACAGGGAAACCTGGTAGTTTCAAGCCGTCAACTAAAACATGGTCGGGCTTAATGGGTAAAGCCATTAAGGCCCGCCACATGGCCCACCGGGAAGCCACCAGGATATTCAGGCAATCAATCTCCTTAACCGAAGCCCAGCCAACGGCCCAGGCCAGGCTTTCTTTTTTAATTATTCCAGCCAGCTGCCGGCGCCTAGCAGGTGGTATTCTTTTAGAATCATTGAGGCCGGCGATAAACAAACCCGGTGGCAAGATAACGGCAGCGGCAGTTACCGGCCCGGCTAAGGGACCGCGGCCGGCTTCATCCACGCCGGCTATATACACGGCACCCCGGCGCTGTAAGCGCCGCTCCCAGGCGTAAAGGGCCTCTACCCGCTCCTGTTCTTCCAGGCTTACACCTTGCACTTCGGCCACCTTTTTTATCACCTATATTAGATTACCACCACTTAAGCCGTGTTTCAAGGCATAAAGAGCTGCCTGGGTACGATCGCTAACACCAATTTTATGAAAGATATTCGTTAAATGGTTTTTTACCGTTTTTTCACTAATATATAAGTCCCGGGCTATCTCACGGTTTGATTTCCCCAGGCTGACGTGAACTAAAATTTCCCGTTCCCTGGGCGTTAAAGGTAGCCCCCCTATAGATGAATTAGCAGGCAGGTCCTTCTTCTGGATATAATCAATTACCTTGGGGGCTATGCCGGGGTGAATTACCTGGTATCCCCGGGCTACCTGGAAAATAGCCTTGACCAGTTCTTCGGCGCCGATGTCCTTAAGGACATAGCCGGAAACCCCGCATTTTAGCAATTCAATGATATATTCCTCGTCATCGTGTATGGTCAGGGCCAGGATGCCGGTTTGGGGCAGTTCCCGGCGGATCACCTTGGTAGCTTCGATACCGTTTAAACCGGGCATGTTAATATCGATTAAAATTACGTCCGGGTGGTGACGCCGGGCCATGGCAATGGCTTCCTGCCCGTCCCCGGCCTCGGCAACCACCTGAATGCCCGGCTCCAGTTCCAGGATCTTGCGAATGCCTTCCCGCACCAACGGATGGTCATCAGCAATCACAATGGAAATCTTACCGGCCGGCACAACTTCCACCTCTTTCCCGCTGCCACGATATAATCGGAAAAGGATCTCGTTGAAATAATGATGCACTTCTGTCAGTTTTGTCAAGTATTCTGACCAGGTTCTATCCAGGCCCCCGGGAATGCTGTTGAGATTTTTTCATGGGAGCTCCAGGGTAAAGCGACCTAAATATCCTTCCCGGAAATCATTAACCAGGGCTTGTGCCGTCTTTTCCTGGTCAATAATACCGCCGGGCAGGAGATAACCACGCCGGCGACCAATGGCCGCGAGTAAATTTGCTCCCGCGGCTTCCTGCTCAGTGATACCATATCTTGTCCGCAGGAGTTCCGGGGCTTTAGCGAGTAAAAATTCTACCACCAGGTTAGCTATATCGGTAACGGGCAAAATACCTTCAGGAACACAGCCAATGGCTCCCAACCACAGGGCCGTCCCCGGTTCGTGCCAGTGGGACCAGAGAACACCAGGGGTATCCAGGAGTTCCATATCGCCCTCTATACGGATCCACTGGGGCCCGCGGGTAATCCCGGGCCGGTCACCGGTACGGGCTGCTCCCCGTCCCGCCAGGCGATTTAACAGTGAAGATTTGCCGACATTGGGAATCCCCAGAACCATGATCCTTAACGGCCGTGCCCGTAACCCTTTCCGGGCCAGTTTTTCCTTTTTTTCCTTCGCTATACCGGCCAGTTGCTGACGTAAAGCCCGCATGCCTTCTCCCGTTCGGGCATTGACGGCCACGGCGGGAGTCCCACCAGCCCGGAAGACATCCAGCCAGCGTGTCGTGGCCGCGGGCTCAGCCAGATCGATCCTGGTTAAAACCAGGATCCGTGCCCTGCTACCGAGGATTGTCTCCAATCCGGGGTAACGGCTGGACGAAGGCAGGCGGGCATCGGCGACTTCCAGGACAATGTCGACAACCTTCAGGTACTGGCGCAAGGACTTTAATCCTGCCGGCATACTGCCACCTACCTGATGAGTCCGATATGATTTAAAGGCCAATAAACCAGGACCGCCTTGCCGATAATCAGCTTCCTGTCCAGGGTCCCCCATACCCGGCTGTCGGCACTGTTATTACGGTTATCTCCCATCATAAAGTAGTTGTTGGGCGGTACTTTAATAGGTCCAAAGTCACTGTAGACTACTCCCGGCGGTAAATAGCTTGCCGGTGGCTGGGGCTGGCCGTTGATATAGAGAACATTATCCCGCGCCTCAACTATATCCCCCCCAACGGCCACCACCCGTTTGACATAATCGCGGCTGGGATCGAGGGGGTATCGAAAAACTACTACATCACCGCGCTGGGGTTCTCCCAGGCGGTAGGCCAGGCGGTTAACAATAATGCGGTCCCCGGGGTAAAGGGTTGGTTCCATGGACGGTGAAGGAATATAAAACGGGGTAAAAAGAAAACTCCGGATGATTAGAGCTAAAACGGCGGCGATTACCAGGGACTGGAGTAAATCTCTCCACCAGGCCGAACCTTTAATTTCCCCTGCCGCTTTCTTACTTTCCTCCAACAGTTGACGCCCCCTATTAGTCAAACACGGGACTGATTTGAGCACCAGTCCCGTTGTTCGACTATGTTACCTCTCTTCTTTAATCCGGGCAGCTTTACCGGCCCGTCCGCGCAGGTAATAGAGCTTTGCCCGCCTGACCCGGCCGTGCCTTACCACTTCGATACGTTCAATACGCGGTGAATGAACGGGGAAAATCCTCTCTACCGCCACACCATAGGAAACCCTGCGGACGGTAAAGGTTTCATTTATACCCCGCCCGCGGCGGCCAATGACCGTTCCTTCAAAAACCTGGATACGCTCCCGGTTGCCTTCAATGACCTTGACATGTACACGTACAGTATCCCCTGGTCTAAAGTCGGGTATATCTGAACGCATTTGTTCCTTTTCCAGGGCTTCCAGAATATTCAACGCAACCCCTCCTTTCCCTGCCGGTAACACCAGCGTTTATTATACCACAGGTTTTCACCAGGAAACAACTTGCGAATGGTCTTACGGATTTATTCCCCTGGCAGGTCTTCACTGCCGGCACGGCGGATAATATCCGCCAGCAGGCGCCGGTCTTCGGGGCTTAACTCTATCTTCGCCAGCAAATCCGGCCGCCGCCGCCAGGTCCGTTCTAGAGCCTGCTGGCGCCGCCAGCGCCTTATTCTTTCATGATTACCCGATAGCAAGACTTCGGGTACTTCCAGCCCGCGAAAGGAGCGGGGCCTGGTATACTGAGGATATTCCAGCAGGCCCATGGCAAAGGAATCCTCCCTCGCCCCCGCCGGGTCTCCCAGTACCCCCGGTAACAGGCGAGTAACGGCGTCAATAACTACCATGGCCGGCAGCTCGCCGCCTGTCAGGACATAGTCGCCAATTGATATTTCCCGGTTTACCAAAAACTGCCTGACCCGTTCATCGACGCCTTCATAATGGCCGCAAATGAGAATAAGGTGTTCTTCCCCGGCCAGTTCCGCGGCCAGGGCCTGGTTAAAGACCTCGCCCTGGGGTGATAAAAGGATGATGGGCGGCCTGGCGGCAGCTGCTTCGGGTAACAAAGCCTCCACAGCCAGGAAGATAGGTTCGGCGAGCATGACCATCCCCGGCCCGCCGCCAAAGGGATAGTCGTCAACATTGCGGTGTTTGTCCCTGGCATAGGCCCGGATATCGACCAGGTTAACATTTAAACGGCCCTGTTCCCGCGCCCGTTTGATAATACTCGTATTTAAAAACCCGGTGAACATCTCGGGGAAAATGGTCAGCACATCAACCCGCAAGGGCAAGGCCCCCTAATCCAGCAAACCCGGTGGCAGGGCGACGGTCATTTCCCTCCGGGCCAGGTCAATTTTACGCACTACGTCTTTTAAGGCCGGTATTAGTATTTCCTTTTTCCCGGTGCCCTTGACGACATAGACATCATTGGCGCCGGTGGTTAACACCTCGGTTAAAATTCCCAGGAATTCGCCGCCGGTAGTATAAACCCGGCTTCCCACTAACTGGAAAATATAATAATGCCCTTCCGGAAGGGGTTCCACTTCCCAGGGCTCTACCTTAAGAACCGCCCCGCGTAATGCCCCGGCCTGATCGCAATCATTAACTTCCGCCAGCTTGAGGATCAGGTGCCGGCCGTGGGGGCGGGCCCCGGCTATAGTTACCGCCCTTATCTCTTCTCCCAGCTGGAGAAGCATCCTGGTCCCGGGCCGGAAACGCTCGGGAAAGTCCGTCCAGGGTTCTACTTTTACCTCTCCCCGGATACCGTGGGTAGCCACAATTTTACCGACGTCGATCCTGTCAGGTACCATCTCTACTGGATAATCTCCACAACTACCCGCTTGCCCTGGTGGGCAGCGGCAGCTTTAACCAGGGTACGGATGGCCCGGGCGATACGTCCCTGTTTGCCAATGACCTTACCCATGTCCTCCTGGGCCACCCTGAGCTCCAGGATAACTGATCTTTCTCCTTCTACCTGGTTAACGCTGACCTGATCGGGGTGATCTACCAGGGCCTGGGCCAGGGTCAATAACAATTCCTTCATTATTATCCCCCCTATTTAGCTTCCCTGGCAGCAACAAATTTCTGCCAGACACCAGCTTTTTTCAACAGGGCGCGCACTGTTTCCGAAGGCTGCGCTCCGGTACTCAGCCAGCGCAGGGCTTTTTCCTCATCAACATTGATTTCGGCAGGTTGTTTGACGGGGTTATAGTACCCAATCTCTTCAATTACCCGGCCATCACGGGGCGAGCGGGAATCGGCTACTACCACCCGGTAAAAAGGTGCTTTTTTAGCCCCCATACGCTTTAAGCGGATCTTGGTTGCCATATGCAGTCACCTCCTTTTAAAAAGGGAAAGGGAGGCGGCCTTTCTTTTTTATCTTGCTACCGCCTTCGCCTAAAAGTTGCATTAGCTTTTTGGCTTCTTCAAACTGGCGCAGCAGACGATTTACATCCTGAACCCGGGTACCGCTGCCGGCGGCGATGCGTTTTTTGCGGCTGCCGTTTATGATGGCCGGGTTGCGGCGCTCCTCCGGGGTCATGGACTGGATAATGGCCTCGGTGTGGACCAATTCTTTCGGGTCAATCTGGAGATCCTTTAACTGCTTCATTTTCCCGGCCCCGGGTAACATGCTTAAGATTTCCTCCAAAGGACCCATCTTCTTCATCTGCTTCATCTGCTCCAGGAAATCTTCCAGGGTAAACTCCTGCTGGCGAATCTTCCTCTGTAGTTCTCTGGCCCTCTCTACGTCAAGATTGGCCTGGGCCTTTTCAATGAGGCTCAAGACATCCCCCATCCCCAGGATGCGGGAAGCCAGGCGGTCCGGGTGGAAGGTTTCCAGGGCATCGGTTTTTTCTCCCATGCCGATAAATTTTATGGGGCACCCGGTAACCGCCCGGACGGATAGGGCGGCACCGCCGCGAGTATCGCCGTCCAGTTTGGTGAGTATTACCCCTGTCAGGCCCAGCTGCTGGTGAAAGATAGAAGCCACCTGCACGGCGTCCTGGCCGGTCATGGCATCTACTACCAGGAGAATTTCCTGGGGGTTGACTGCCTCTTTAATGGCCGCCAGTTCAGCCATCATGGCTTCGTTAATATGCAGCCGGCCGGCAGTATCCAGGATGACAGGGTTACTGCCAAACTTACGGGCGTGCTCTACCGCGGCCCGGGCAATATCTACTGGATTGATCCCTTCCCCCATGCTGAATACCGGTACCTTTGACTGCTCCCCAAGGACCTGGAGCTGTTTAACGGCCGCCGGACGATAAACATCAGCAGCCACCAGCAGGGGCCGCCGGCCCTGATTTTGCACCAGGCGGGCCAGTTTGGCAGCAGTAGTTGTCTTACCGGCGCCCTGTAAGCCAACCAGCATGATGACCGTCGGCGGCTGGCTGGCCCAGTTGATTTTACTCTCGCTGCCGCCCATGAGGGCCGTCAGCTCCTCATGGACAATCTTAACCACCTGCTGGCCGGGGGTGAGGCTCTGCATGACTTCCTGGCCGACGGCCCGCTCTTTGACCCGGTTGATAAAATCCTTGACGACCTTGAAGTTGACGTCGGCTTCCAGTAAAGCCAGGCGGATCTCCCGCATGGCGGCTGTCACGTCAGCTTCGGTGAGCTTGCCTTTACCGCGCAGTTTTTTAAAGGTTTCCTGGAGCTTGTCGGCCAGAGAAGCAAAGACGGCCACCTGTTTCACCCCCGTATTGGGAACAATTACATATAAATCTGCTACATTTAAATCTGCGCCAGTTTAATTCTTCCCCGTACTGCCCTCCGGCAGTTCCAGGAGCCGCTCAAGGATGCGGGAAGCTTCAGCCAGCTCCCCTTCCCCGCCACCATGGCGGTAGTTTTCCAGGTGCCTGATAGCTGCTGCCAGCTGTTCCCGCAGGGTGAGTTCCCGCTGCAGGTAACCCAGGCGGGCTTCATAATCCTCCAGGGCTTTGATCGCCCTATGCAGGCCGTCGTAGACAGCCTGGCGGCTGATCCCTTCTTCATCAGCTATCTCTCCCAGGGAAAGGTCGTGGTGGTAGTGGAGTTCCAGCCACTGCCTCTGCTTGGGGGTAAGAAGGGGGCCGTAAAAATCGTACAGACGCGCCACCCGGGCCAGCTGGTCAAGCATAAGCACCACCGATAAGAATTATAGGGCACATTCCCGGAGGTGTCAAGGGCAGGGCTTTGACACTAGATCATCCTGATGGCAAACTGCGGGCACACCTCGGTGCAGTAGCCGCAGAGAAGGCATTTGCCGCGGTCGATCCTGGCTTTACCGTTAACTAAGGTTATAGCGTCGTTGGTGCAGGCCTTAAGACAGGCGCCGTCGCCGCTGCAGACGGTCTCCACCACGGTAAACTCTTTGGCGGCAATCTCTATTTTCCCCGGGTCCTCGCCGTTAAAAAAGCGCAGGTTGTAATCCACCTCTGCCTCGCTGACCATACCTACGGCGACGGCGGCAATACCCGGTACCTGGCGGGCAAAGGCCATGGCCTCCTGGTAGTTGTCCAAGAGGTTCCCCCCGGCCAGGGCCTTCATCAGGTAAATCCCCTTGCCGGCAGCCACGGCTGTCGAAATGGCGGCCAGCATGTCTGCGCGGCTGCCGTCGATGATGCCCATGCCCTTGATATTTACCAGGGGAAAGATAACATCTATTTCTTTTTCGGCGGCCGCTTTCCGCACCGCCGCCACGCCGTGGGTAGCAATACCAACGGCCCCGATAAGCCCTTTCTCCCGGGCATCGAGGAGGCAGCGCCAGGCGCCCGCCCTTTCTTCGAAAATATGCTCCGTTGCCCGGGCCGCATGCAGGTGGAAAATATGGATATAATCCAGCTGGAGCTTCTCCCGGGCCTCCTGGATAGCCCGCTCCATATCCTCATAGGTGACAGCTGCGGACTTGGTGGCGATAATCACTTCACCGCCGTAGGCGTGAATAGCCCGCCGGATAGGCTCGTAGGTCTCATAAATTTGCGCCGTATCGATGAAATTAACCCCTCCGTCCAGGGCTCTTTTGATAATCCTGGTGCAGGTGTCAATGTCGAGGTTTTTCTGGCGCGGCCCCATGGGCAGAGCGCCGAAACATAGCTCGGAAACCTTCATCCCCGTTTTACCCAGCTGGCGGTACTCCACAGGTTACTCCCCCCATATTGAAATCAAGGAAACCTGAAATTGGTCCTGGAAAAACCATTGGGTTTTACCATTAAGTTTTATGTTAACAAAATAGGACCTTCATGCTACGATAAAAATGCCATCAATTCCATCCTTTCTTCCACCAGATCGCCGAATTTCCTCGGTGGAAAACGGGGGAACCATTTCCAGGGGGTTAATCCGCGGGTCACCGCGGTAGGGCCATCCTTGGTCCGCACCCGGCAGCTAACCCCGTAGGCGTGGAAGGAGGTGGAATTTTTTTACCCTCTACCGGCCCGTTTCATTACCTGGGCGTAAATTTCCCCGGCGTCCAGGGTCTTTACTTCCCCGGCGGCCATGAGAATTTTCCCGTTAACGATTACCGTATCCACATCGCTCCCGCGGGCGGCATAAACCAGGTTGGCTTCTACATTATGGGGCGGCATTAAGTGGGGCTGGTGCTTGTTTACCAGGATCAGATCGGCTTTTTTCCCGGTCTCCAGGGTGCCGATGTCCTTTTCCAGGCCCAGGGCCCGGGCACCGTTCAAGGTGGCCATAACCAGGGCCTGGTGAGCGGGAACTACGGTGGGATCACCGCTTATCCCTTTGGCCAGCAGGGCACAGGTACGCATTTCGGCCACCATATCCAGGTTGTTGTTGCTGGCAGCGCCGTCGGTGCCGATGGCCACATTGACACCGGCAGCCAGCATCGCCGCCACCGGCGCCACCCCGCTGGCCAGCTTCAGGTTGCTCTCCGGACAGTGGGCGACACCAACCTTTTTTTCTGCCAGGATAGAAATATCTTCTGTGGTCAGGTGGACGCAGTGGGCGGCCAGGACCGGCAGGTCGAACAGGCCCAATTTTTCGATCAGGGCTACCGGAGTGGCCCCGTAACGGGCCTGAATATCTTCTACCTCTCCCTTCGTTTCCGCCAGGTGAATATGTATACCCACCCCCAGTCCGGCCGCCGTCTTGGCCACTTTCGTCAGGTAATCCGGGGGGCAGGTATAGGGGGCATGGGGGCCCAGCATGGTGGTCACGCGGCCGTCACCGGCGCCATGCCACTCTTTCACCAGGCTGACACCGGCGGCCAGGCGTTTTCCCTGCCCGTCCTGAAGGCCAATGAGGCCCTGGCTGAGGCAGGCCCGCAGGCCGGCCTCGACAACGGCTTCGGCCACGGCGTCCATTTGGAAATACATATCAGCAAAAGTGGTGGTGCCGGAGCGAATCATTTCCAGCAAGGCCAGCTTGGCGCCCCAGTAAATGTCCTCCCGGGTAAGTTTATCCTCCCGGGGCCAGATCTTTTCTTCCAGCCACTGTTTCAGGGGAAGATCGTCGGCGTAGCTCCGCAGCAGGGTCATGGCCGCGTGGGTGTGGGCATTGACCAGGCCTGGGAGGGCCACCTTATCGCCGGCCTCGATAACAGTATCCGGCTGCCAGTCGGCTGGTAAGCCTCCTGTCGGTCCGACATAATGAAGGCGGTCGTCGTCGATGGCAATGACGCCCTTTTCAATTACCGGGCTGCTAATGGGGACGATGGCACAATCTTTGATTAAAATTTTGCCCAAGGGTTATTCCTCCTTTTCCCCAGACAGGCCGCTGAATAAGGCAGCAGCAAAGTCCCGGGGTTGAAATTCCTTCAGATCATCCAGGCCTTCGCCCAGGCCCACCAGCTTGACCGGAATGCCCATTTCGGCGGCAATAGCCAAAACCACCCCGCCCTTGGCCGTGCCGTCGAGCTTGGTTAACACGATACCAGTAACTCCCACCGCCTCACTAAAGAGCCTGGCCTGGGACAGGGCATTCTGGCCGGTGGTGGCGTCCAGGACCAGGAGCACCTCATGGGGCGCCCCCGGCAGTTCCCGTTCAATAACGCGGCGAATTTTTTTTAGCTCATCCATCAGATTAACTTTGGTTTGCAGGCGGCCGGCCGTATCCACCAGCACCACGTCGGCGCGGCGGTTGCGGGCCGCTTGTAAAGCATCGTAAACTACTGCGCCCGGATCGGCCCCGGCCTGGTGGCGGATCAGTTCAGCCCCGGCCCGTTCGGCCCATACGGCCAGCTGCTCGCCGGCGGCAGCCCGGAAAGTGTCGGCTGCCGCCAGGATGACCTTTTTACCTTCCTGTTTTAAACGATAAGCCAGCTTGCCGATGGTGGTCGTCTTACCGGCGCCGTTGACACCTACCACCAAGATCACCGTCGGCGGTGACGGCGCCCTGTTTAAACGGGGCACCTCTTCTCCCAGTAGCCGGGTAACTTCTTCTTGCAAAAAAGTACCTACCGCGGCCGGGTCTGTTACCTTGCGGGCCTTAACCTCCTGGCGCAAACGTTCCACCAGTTCCATGCTGGTCCTGGCGCCAACATCGGCCGTCAATAATATTTCTTCCAGTTCGTCAAAGAAATCGTCATCCAGGCGGCTGCTGCCAACTAGCAAGGTGCCCAGCCGTTGAGTGAAATTCTGCCGCGTCTTTTTTAAACCGTCTTTAAGCTTGCTGAAAAGACTCAATGGTAATCCCCCTTGTACGATATCAAAAAGCCTCATCCCTAATTTACCAGAGACGAGGCCTTTTGTCCAAGGTATATTGTTGACAACCCTGCTTCCTGCCAGCCAGGAGCCTCTTTATATGTCTACCCATTTCCTCAGGAAACCGGTAGGACCGGTGCTAATCCAGCTGTTGCATGTATTCTTTTAATGCCGCCGAAACCGGCCAGTCCCGGTGGATAAAGCGGTGGAACTCGAAGGGGCCCGTGGTTGCCCTCCCGGAAAATATCACACTGATGGTTTTGTCACGGTCGGTGAAGTCATCCGGTCCGTTTATACTGAGCAATTCCTCGATTAACCGGCGCTCCCTGATTTCAACCCGCCTGGATGCCGAACCGGTCTTCGAGGCCTCCGGGGGTAAAGGATATTCCAGGACGGCATATTCGACTTCATCCGGCAGCAGCATGATACTCTCATAATACCCTTTTTCTTTGAGCCAGTTGATAACCGACCTGTAGCCGTCGCGGAGGGTATAATGCACGGATCTCCCGTTAACGTCCTCAATATTGATGTGCACATAATCATCCGTCCTGGCGACGAGTTCGTCAAAGGTAGTGTTCAGCACATCCTGTTGCAACCGGGCCGCAAACTCCCCGATCTCCACCCTGTCAGTCAGGATAACCGCTCTTTTGGGGGTGCGGTCATCGTCGATTTCGATCAATTTAATTTCAGCCGGGTCCTGGGCCACCACCGGGAACCTGGCCTGTTTATATTCCAGGGATTCGTAGATGGGTTTGAGCAGGGAAGCATATTGTTTTTCGTCGATATAATACTGGCGGACTAAGTAACCACCGTCCTTCAGGGTATAAATAATATAGCGGGGTACCCCTTTTTTATCGCGGGGGTTCTGCAGCAATTGACGGTGCAGGCGGGTGATATGCTTGATGTTGTCCCTGTTTTCAAAGAAGATGGCGCCCTCGTACTTGATGCCTTGATCTTTTATATCTTTCAGTTTTTCCAGGTATATCCACGCGTTAATATTGGTACCAAAGTAGACTTTCTTCACCTTTTCCGGTTCGGGGACGCGATGCACATAGCCGGTGGCGTCGGTGACAATCCCGAGCAGCAGCACCACAATGATCGCGATATATCCCAGATAACCCCTGTACGACGACCAGACCTTCAAAGATTTCTGCAGCAGGGATTCGGCCGTAAAGTAGCCCAATAGGGAACCCAGTACGTACCCCCAAACAATAATAGGAAAAGCGCCCCTGTATACATTGGCAAAGTACGCTCCCGCCAGGAGCATCGCACAAACGGTTACGCCGTACTTAAAAACCGGCCGCATGATTGTAAAGGCGATGACATCACCGGCCGCTTCCGCGTGCCTTAACTTGTAGACATAGGCGGCGGCAGCCAGGAACAAGGCGGCGAACAGGAGATACACCGCGACGGTTCCGGCGGTAAAAAGATCGCTCTCGGTACCGCTGGTAAACATCATCAAAGGAAAGTTGTACCGCAGGTCGCCGGGATGGTTGAGGCTGGCGTAGCCGTAAATCAAGTGGCGGAGGTTTTCCGTCAGAAGAACATATAACCCTATGGGCAGGACCTGCAGGATATAGGTAAAGGCGATATGGGCAATGGCATTGCCCGTGAACATACCCACAAAAACGGTAATCGCGAATAACAGCGTGTCAAATAGGGCCGTCATGCCCATCCACCGGAGAATATCCAGCAGGGAATAATACTCCTTTAAGGGAGTAGTCATATTCAGGACCGCCAATACCAGCCCGGTGACCGTAACGGGCAGGAGCAGCAGCACCAGCCCCGCGACGCTGTGGCTGCAGAAAAGGGTGTAGCGATTGAATGGCAGGCTGTGCATCACCGCCACCGCCCGGCTGTTATGCAAATACTGGAAAAGCAGCACCACCAGGATGATGGGCACGGTGCAGATTAGAATGGCCTGCATTCCGCTCTGGCCGGAGAAAATGTCCAGCGATCTTTGCAGCATTTCCCTGGCCCACCTGTTACTGGCAGGTATATCCTGCACCATGTGGTGAAAAGGCAGGATTAAGATCAGGAACAGGCCGTACAGGGCGCTGACCCACCAGAAACGTTTGAGATCACTGGCCATCAGCCCCTTATTAAATAAGGACATTCTGAATGTCATAACCGCTTCCCCCCAGTTCATAGATGAAGATCTCCTCCAGCGTCAGTGGTAGAACATCCAGGATGACCGGGTTGGCCCGCCGTATCTCGGCCAGGATTTGCTCTTTATCCCCCTTCACAACAAGCAGGAGGATGCTCCCGTTTTGTTCCCGGTGCAGGATCGTTCCAGACCGGAGGAGATCTGGAGGTACTTCGCCGGCAAACGCTACCTGAAGTTTGTGTATATCTGTCTTTAAATCATCAAGATTTTTTTCCACCAGGATGGTGCCGTTGTACAGGATGCCAACGTGGTCACAAACATCCTCCAATTCCCGCAGGTTGTGGGAGGAAACTAGCACCGTGGTTTCGCGTTCGGCGACGTCCTGCAGCACCAGATTCCAGACCTTCTTACGCATTACCGGGTCAAGGCCGTCGACCGGTTCATCCAGGATCATCACCCGGGGCATGACGCAGATGCCCAGCCAGAAAGCCACCTGTTTCTGCATGCCTTTGGACAGGCGGGTGATTCTGCGCCGGGGGTCTATGGAGAACACCTGTTTTAAAACCCGGTATCTTTCCCAGTTCCAAGCCGGGTAGAAGCTGGCGTAAAATTGGGCTGTTTCCTCGATGCTGTATTGCGAGAAAAAATACAGGTCATCTGGTATGTAAACCAGGAACGACTTGACGGCCGGATTGTCATAAACCGGTTGGCCGGCAATGGTGATGGTCCCCGCATCCTGGCGATAGACTCCGGCCAGGTGTTTGATGAGGGTGGTTTTCCCGGCGCCATTCGGGCCCAGCAAGCCGTAAACGGAACCTTTTTTGACATCGATATTGACATTTTCCAGAGCTTTAAATCTGCCAAAGCTTTTGCTGAGCTTTCTGACTTCAATCACTCATTCAGACCTCCCTTTTTATAGATGGCACGAATGGTATCCAGCAATTGTTCCATCGGTACGTTCAAATACATTAATTCGGCCACGTTTCGCTCCAGTTCCCGCATCAGTTCCTCCAGCCGGGGGTGCGGGGCTGAACGGTCCCGGGGTGTGACAAAGCTGCCTTTGGCCCGGATGGAGTAGATGAAGCCTTCCGCCTCCAGGTCTTTGTAGGCTTTCTGGATTGTGTTGGGATTAACGGTCAGCAACTGGGCCAGTTCACGCACCGAGGGTATCCGTTCGTCCGGTTGCAACACCCCGGTAATGATCAGCGTTTTAATCTTTTCCTTGATCTGTTCGTGCAGGGGGCGGCGGTCCCTGTAATCAAGCTGTAACATAGGCACCTCCTTCTTCTGTATTAATTATAATATTACAGTTAATACAATGCTATAATAGATCACCTGTGGCAGGTTGTCAATAATGCCCCTGTAAATTCAGTTAAACCGCTGGTTAATTACCCCGGTTGAAGCGCCGGCAACGCGGTCCTTTCTTTTGGGTGCGAAATAATAAGAAAAGCAGCCGGTTAAGGCTGCCTTATAAGGTTAAAGCGGTATCTTCAGACTTTAACTATAAAAATATAGCTGCGTTGGCGAATATCAGAGAACTTTTTGCCTCAATTTCTCATATTCTTCCAAAATGGATTAATATACGTTCCATATCTTCAGCAGAAATAATTGCAAGCTTTGTCATGCTTGAACCTCGACCTGATGAATTCCGATAAACTTTTCCGCTGCCATAATAACATGACCGTTCTCATTCAGGTAAAGCTTTATTGCCTCTTGAATTCGCTTCTCCAGATCAGTAAGGTTATCTGCTTGGGTGTGGCATCCGGGGAGAGATGGTACCGAGGCAATATATTTGCCATCTTCATCTTGCTCGATTACAACTAGAAAACGGTGAGAGGACAATTTTTATCACCTCTATCTTTTGTTTTAGGCGGGTGAAGATGTCTTCTCTTCCGCATCAATAGGCTGGTATCATGTTTTATTACATAGTATTGTACCACTAGTATTGTACCACACCCGCCAGCTTCAATGCATCATTTGTAACGCCAGAAGATAGGCCGACCTTTCCAACAAGCCAAAGCCCTCCGGGTTTGGTTGTCAGTAGGACTGTTATATGGCAATCGCCCGGCTGTGTGCCTCCAGCCAGGCAGCGATCTCTTCAACGCTACGCTCCCCCTCGGCTACGCTCAAGGTAAAGGAGACCATTTACCGACGCTCTACCTCCAGCTGGTAGCCGTTCATAGCCAGCATGGTACCGGCCAGCACCACACCGATGCGCTTATTCCCGTCCACGAAGGCATGATTTAAAATCAGACTATGCATCAGGCAGGCAGCTTTCAAGAAAAGGGTGGGGTATAGTTCCTTGCCGTCAAAGGTGCTATGCGGCCGGGCTAGGGCTGCTTCTAGCAGGGCAAGATCCCGCAGGCCGGATAGCCCGCCCGTCCTGGCCATGGTTTCCTGGTAGAGGGCCAGAACGACCTCCATGCTGGGATACTTCATTTGGCCAGATCCTTTAAGGCACCTTTATTTTGTTCAATGAAGCGTCTCCCGGCGGCTAACCAGTCGCGCACTTCCAGGTCAAACTTGCTTTGAATATAGGCCAGTAACTCCGCCGCCTCTTCCCGGGACAGGGAGGCCACTTCCGCCTTCAACCGTTCCAGATTGCTGTTCATATCCATTACTCAAGGTCCCACCTATGACTTTTAACTCCTTTTCGTGTACGCTATTTTAGTTTATTATACCACACCCCCCTTGACACCACCTTCCCGTTTTAAAAATACTATAGCGGTTCTACTACCGGCCGCCATAGGGCACCCGGAAGTCCGGGTACGACCAATTGTCCAAGGACGAGGATATTCCGGATTGCCGCATCAATCAAGTGAAGGTAGTTAAGCCAAACCCTGGCAGTGTGCGGGCCGTAGGGTCTCAGGGCCTGCCAGGCAGGTGTCCTGCCGCGGCCTTTTGTTAATTTAATCCCGTCGTAGTCTGGAGGGCAAAAAAGGTTTAGCGCACCGTGAGCTTAAATATCCCGCCGCTTAAAGCTATAGATTGCCGCCGCCAGCAGAACGACGATATAGACCAGGGTATAGAGGAGCATCCAGTCGCTGGGGGTGGACTGGCTGCCAAAAGGCCCCAGCATCGACTGGGGATTGATAAAGCGGGGAATATCCTGGCCGTTGCCGACGGGGAGCCGGTCGACCACCGTCGCCACCAGCCGCCGGTAGACGGCGTCCGCCGGCAGGATGAGGCTGGTGACCACACCTGTATAAATGGCAGCGGTGCTCTCCACCAGGGCGCCGATCTGTTCTATCATACCCCCGACTACGGCCAGGGCGTAGAGGGCGAAGGCCAGGACGCCGTTACCCAGGGTACTTAGCCTGGTGGTCCCCAGCATGGTAACGGCCAGGAGGACCAGGGGCTCCAGGATAAAGAGGCCCAGGGCCGGCACCAGCCCGGGAATGACCAGGCCTGTCTGCCAGTACACCAGGCCGGCCAGGGCCAGGAAAAAGAGGGCGGCGTAGGTTACCAGCATGGCCGCCAGGCCCAGGAATTTCCCCAGGAGCAGGTCGCGGCGGGACAGGGGCCGTACCGCCAGGGTGTACAGGGTGCCGTTTTCGATTTCTCCGGCGACGCTGCCCACGGCGGCCAGGACGGCCAGGCCAGCCGCCAGGAAACTGGCCAGGTAAATCCCCAGGACAAAAAGGGTAACCGTCTGCATCATGGCAAAGTAACTGGCGGCGGTGGCGGCGGGATTGGCGGTATTCACCATGTCCCTGGTAATAAAGTGCAGGCCGGTGCCGTACAGGATGAGGAAGGCCAGGGTGAGGGCGCCGGCGATGAAGGCCACTTTTTTCCGCCATGCCTCCCGGAAGGTAAAGAGGGCCATCAGCCACATGCCTGCTCCCCCTCCCGCACCAGGTGGACAAAGACGTCTTCCAGGGAATTATGGCCGGGCCTCACTTCATAGATGCGACAGCCCCCGGCCACCAGCCGGGCCACCAGATCGGCGATTTCCTCCCGGTCACCCAGGGTCAGGGTGAGCCGGTCACCTTCCAGTTGTAGTTCGGGGTAAAGCCGGCGTAGCTCCGCCACCAGTTCTCCCGTCAGGCCAGCCAACCTGATGGCGACCGTCGCTGGGCCGGACTGCAGTTCCGCCAGGTGGCCGGCGGCCACCACCGTACCCCGGTTGATGATGGCCACCTGATCGCATACCTGCTCCACCTCGCTCAACAGGTGGCTGTTTAAAAAGACAGTCTTGCCGGCTTCCTTCAGGGTCAGGAGGATCTCCCGCACCTGGCGCCGGCCCAGGGGATCGAGGGCCGAGGTGGGCTCGTCCAGGAAGACCACCCGCGGGTCGCCCACCAGGGCGGCGGCCAGGCCCAGGCGCTGCTGCATGCCTTTACTGTAATTAGCAACCAGCTTCCGGCCCTCCCCGCTCAAGCCCACCAGTTCCAGGACTTCATGAGCCCGCCGGCTGGCGGCCCTGCCTTCCAGGCCCGCCAGCCGGGCGTGAAAGGTCAATAGCTCTTCTCCCTTCATCCAGCCGTGGAGGCGGAAGTTCTCCGGTAAAAAACCCACCCGGCGCCGGCCCCTGATGTCCTGGGGCGTGTAGCCGGCAACCTTTGCCTCCCCGGCCGTGGGGTAGACCAGGCCCACCAGCATCTTTACCAGGGTACTCTTGCCGGCGCCGTTGGGTCCTAAGAGGCCGAAGATCTGCCCTTCCTCTACGGAAAGGCAGATCTCCCGGCAGGCTACTTGCCGGCCATAAATTTTGGTCAAATTCCGTGCTTCAATTAAGGCCATTATTTGACCTCCGCCGCTACCCGCAGGGCCTCTTCCAGGGGCAAGCCGGTCAGAGCCCGCCAGCTGTTGCCCTGGCGCCAGGCGAGGATAACATTGCTGCTGTTGGTGGCACCGTTACTAAAGTATACCCCCTGGTTGCCGTTGACCGTGATCTCCCGCGCCGCCATACCCTGGGTCTGCGGGATGGGCAGGGTGTGCTGCCAGTCGTTGATGGCCGCCAGTTGCCGGCGCAAGTTTTCGGGCAGGAAGGGTAGCTTCAGCAGGGCCTCGCGCAGGGCTACCGCGTCGACCCCCTGGGGCGCATCAATGGTCAGGTCGCGGGCGGCGTAGAGGGTAAAACCTTTGCCCGGCTGGCCATAGTCGGCTATGACCAGGGGAGGGATGTTCAGGGTAAAGGACTTGCCCGCAAGTTCATCAGGCAGCGGGACGCCGCCGTGTTTCCGGAGATAGCTGTTGAGGTTTTCCACATCGGGGGTGAAGGTGATGGTCGGGGCCTGCTCAATGTATACGGCCGCCCTTGCCCGCCCGGCCAGGGTGGCAGGCAGATCCAGTTTAATACCACTCAGGGCCTCCACCTGGGCCGGGTCTACCTCAACCCGCGGCTCTGCCGGCCGCCGGACCTCCACCCGGCCGAAGTTCCTGATGTCCACCTCGCCCCCCTGGCCGTTAAAGAGTTTATCCAGCTGGGCCATATCTTCGGGGGTGATCTTGACCACCTGGATCTTTTCCATGCGGAAGATGTTCAGGAACTGGGCGGCCAGGCTACGGCCCGGGGCCCAGCTTAAAAAGATGGCCAGGGCCACGACGGCCGCGGCCACACCGGAAAACCATTTGTGCTGCCGGAGCATGTTTCCTATCCCCTTTAGTTTAGTCAGGGGCTGGTACTGGGAGGCCGCCGGCCCGGTCCGGGGCACCCGTAAAAGACGGGCTACGGCCTCCGTCCCCTGCTGGTAGGCCTGCAGGGGTGCAGCCACGCCGGCAGCTAATTCCTCTAAAGCAGCCAGCCGCTGCCGGCAAGCGGCACACCCGGCCAAGTGGCCGGCCACCCTAGCTGTCATAGCCGTATCCAATTCCCCATCAAGATAAGCCTGGAGAATGCCCTCTTCCGGGCACATGGTCGTCCCTCCCCTCCAGTTCCTTATACAGGGCGGCGAAATGCCGCCGGGCCCGGGCCAGGATGGTTCCCACTGAATTTTTATCCACCTGGATAACCGCAGCAATCTCGGCGTAGCTGTAACCTATATTCTTTAACAGCAGGCAGAGGCGGTCCCGGGGTGGCAGCTGGGCCAGGCAGATATGGACCTGCCGGGCTTCCTGGTCGCGGATGACTGCTTCTTCCAGAGGTATAACGCTGGAGGTTTCCTGCACCCGCTCCTCCTCGCGGCGGCGGCGCCGCTCTTCGCCGCGGAGGTGGTTATAGGCCAGGTTGGCGGCCACCCGCAAGAGCCACCCACCGAGGTTGCTCTTATCCCGGGGCGGCTGGTGGTACAGCTTGAGGAAGACCTCCTGGGTCAAGTCCTCGGCTGCCGCCCGCTCTCCCAGGAGATAATAGAGGCGGCGGTATACCCGGGGATAGTAGGTTTGAAACAGCGCTTCAAATTCAGTAGGTTTGATGGTCCATCCCCCTCCCTGCAACCCCTGCTATCTATATAACACCGCCGGGGGAGGTTTTGTGACATCAGGCCGGCAGTTGCTCCAGCCGTACCGAAACGAGGCGGGAGACGCCTTGTTCCGTCATGGTCACACCGTAAAGGACGTCGGCAGCGGCCATAGTGCCCTGGCGGTGGGTGATGACGATAAACTGGGTCCGGGCGGCAAACTGGCGCAACAGCCGGGCAAAGCGCTCCACATTGGCTTCATCCAGGGCCGTGTCCACCTCATCAAAGATACAAAAAGCGCTGGGTTTGACCTTTAACAGAGCGAAGATAAAGGCTACCACCGTCAGGGCCTTTTCCCCGCCCGAGAGAAGGGCCAGGTGCTGGGGCTTCTTGCCCGGCGGCCGGGCAACGATCTCCAGGCCGGCAGTCAGGATATCCTGGCTGCCGGTCAGCTCCAGGCGGGCTTCACCGCCATCGAAAAGTTCCTGGAAGATGGCGGCAAAGTGTTCCTGGACGGCAGCCAGGGTGGCTTTGAGCTGCCGGGCCATTAATCGTTCCATCTCGTTAATTACCTGGTGCAGGGCCGCCCGGCCTTCCTCCAGGTCCTTTTTCTGTTGCTCCAGTTCATCAACACGGGCCTTTAAGCGTTCGTAAGCCTCAATGGCTCCGGGGTTAACTTCCCCTAAGCTTACCAGCCTTTCCTTTATGAGTTCCCGTACAGCCGCCGCTCTTTTTTGCAGGTGAGGCCGGGGTTTTTGCAATTCCGCTTCCCATTGGGGACCAAAGCGTTCCTCCAGCTCGGCGAGACCGGCGGCCATGGTCGTTTCCAGGCGGGCTAAATTGATCTCTTCCTGCTGCCGGCGGGCGAGCGTTTTATCTTTCTGCGCCTGTAGCCTTTCCAGTTCCCGGGCCAGTTCTTCCTGCCTGCCAACCCGGGCAGAGGTTTCATCTTCCAGGCGTGTCAATATTGCCATGGCCTGCCGGCAGGCCTCCTGGAGCCGGTCTTCTTCCCCGGCCAGCTTTTCCAGGTTGGCTCTAAGGTCATTTTCCAGGGCAGCTGCCGGCGCCCTGCGGGCAGCCAGTTCTTCCTGTTGCCGCTGCCATTTTTCCTGCTGCCGGGCCAGTTCCCTTTCCCGGAGATTTAACTGTTCCCGGGCGTTGACCAATGCCTGGAGGCGGGCTTCATTGACTGCCAGTTCCTGCCGGCAGGAAGCGATCTGCTGCTGGCAAGCCGCCGCTCGTTCCTGGAGGCCGCTCAACTGGAGGTTTAACTGGCCTTCCAGGTCTGCCAGCCGTTCCAGAAGCTCTTGCTTTTCCGCCCGCTCTTTGCCCAGGTCCAGGGAACCGCCGGTGCTCTGGGCCAGCTCTTCCTCAAGGACAGCAATCTTTTCTTCCAGGCGGGCCAGGTCTTCTTTCCGCTCGCTCAGGCGCTGCAGTAGATTATGGAGCCGGCCCCGGCAGGTAAGAAGCCCTTCCGTCACCTGGTGGTACTCCTGCCGGTTCCCGGCCAGCTTTTTTTGCAGCTCTTCCTGCTGCTCCCGGGCCTGTTTTATTCTGTTTGCCAGGTTGGCCAGTTCGGCCTCACCCTGCTGGATAGCCAGGCGCCGCTGGAGATAACCGCCCTGCTGCCTGGCCACCCCGCCCGTTACAGGTCCTCGGGGCTGGATTACTTCCCCTTCCAGGGTGACCAGGCGCACGGGCGGCCGCAGGCGCTCCCCCAGGGCCAGGGCGCGGCGGATGTCGGCTACGATCAGGACCTGTCCGAGGAGGTATTCCACCGCCGGTCGTATTTCCGCCTCGCACTGGACAAGATTGGCCGCTATCCCCAGGACGCCGGGCTCTTTTAAAACCCAACCGGCCCAGGCCGGCCACCGGCGCGGCTCCAGCCAGGCCAGGGGTAAGATAGTGACCCGCCCCCGGCCCCGGGCTTTTAGGAACTGGATAACTGCTTCCGCTTCGGCCGCCGTCCGTACCAGGACCTGCTGGGCCGCCCCGCCCAGGGCTACTTCTACGGCCCGGGTGAGTTCGGCCGGTACCGCCAGCTTTTCCACCACTACTCCCAGGACACCGGCACAGGCAGCCTCGCCCCTGCTCCTGGCTTGCAGGATAAACTTCACGCCTTCGGCGAAACCTTCATAGTCGGCCTGGGATTGACGTAAAACCTTTAATTGTACGGCCAGGGCACGTTGACGTTCTTTCCAGCCGGCCAGTTCCTTTTCGCAGGCGGCGAGTTCTTCCTCCTTTAGCTGCACCTCCATTTCCAGGCCGGCTTTTTTCTCTTCCAGCCTTTTTAATTCCTCTTCCAGCTGCTGCAGTTCTTCCTGCCCGGCTCGCAGGTGATCCAGTAAGTGCTCCCTTTCCTGTTGCCATTCCTGGAGCTGGCGCCGTTTGTGCTCTGATAGCCGTTCTATAGCCGCCCGCTTTTCCTCCAGGCGCACCAGTTCATTATGACAGCCGGTCCGTTCATGGGCTACTTGATAGAGGTTGTTCCTTACTTTTTCTATCGCTGCGGCCAGCTCCCGGGCTTCCGCCTGGAGTTTTTCCTGTTTCTCCCGGCCTTTTATTATCTCCTGCTCCAGCCGGGCTTGCTCCTGATTGTTCTCCTCCCTTTCCCGGGTCAGCGCGGCCAGGGCGGCTGCTAAACCGGCTTTTTCCTCCTCCAGCTGCCGCTGCCGGTTAGAATCTTCCTCCTGCTGCCGGGCCAGTTCGGCCAGCTTTTCCCGGACCAGGCTTATTTCCCCCCGGGTACTGACCAGCCGTTCCCTTAAACTTTGGAGTTCTTGCTGGTAATGTTGCCTCTCGGCCAGGTACCTCTGCTGCTGTTCCTGCAGTTCCCTGGCTTTTGCCTGGAGCTGCTGTTCTGAAGCCTTCATTTCCTCCAGGGCGGCCGCCAGGGCCTGTAAACGTTCCTGGCTGCGCCGGTGGCGGCGCCTGGTTTCTTCCATTTCCCCGGCCTTGAGGAGCAATTCCACGAGGCTTAAAATCCGGCTTAACTTCTGGTAACGTCGCGCCCGGACCGCTTCGGCCGCCGCCGGCCCCAGCTGTTCCTTTAGCTCAGCGATTAAATCATGTAAGCGTAATAAATCTTGCTCGACACTTTCCAGGCGCTGCTCCGCTTCTTTTTTGCGCCAGCGGTAGCGGGCAATGCCGGCCGCCTCCTCGAGCACCGCCCGCCGCTCCTCCGGCCGGGCGGAGAGGATCTCTTCCAGGCGGCCCTGGCCGACAATGGCCAGGCTCCCCCGGCCGGAACCGGTGTCTAAGAACAGCTCCTGGATATCCCGCAACCGGCAGGGAACTTTGTTGATATAATACTCGCCCTCGCCGGAACGAAAAAAACGCCGGGTAACGGCTATTTCCTGGTACGCCAGGGGCAGGCCGCCGTCGCTGTTATCGAGGTGTAAAGTTACTTCCGCCATACCCACCGGCCGTCGTTTTTCACTACCGGCGAAGATCACGTCGTCCATGCGCGCCCCGCGTAAAGTCCTGGCGCTCTGTTCGCCCAGGACCCAGAGAATGGCATCGACAATGTTGCTTTTGCCGCTGCCGTTAGGCCCGACAATGGCCGTTAAACCGGGGCCAAACTCCAGTTTAACCCGGTCAACAAAGGTCTTGAAACCCTGGATCTCCACAACTTTAAGATACATTTCGGCCTCCAAAAATAAATAAAGAAAACTGCTCGGAGAGCAGTTTGCCGTGACCCTTTAGCGGGGTTCGACAATAAATTTAATTGCGGTTCTTTCTTCACCATTGATATTAATTTCGGTAAAAGCAGGAATCATTACCAGGTCGATACCATTGGGGGCAATAAAACCCCGGGCAATGGCTATGGCCTTGACGGCCTGGTTAACAGCTCCTGCCCCAACGGCCTGGACTTCGGCCTTGCCGTATTGACGGAATACGGCTGCCAGGGCTCCAGCTACGGCTTTAGGATTGGACTGGGCCGAAACCTTTAGGACCTCCATTGCTTCCTCCTCCCTGTCTTTACCGCCCTTTGAACCTCTATGTTATTCGCCATAAGAGCCACCAATTCCTTCCTGAAAGAATGAACTGAAAAAATTAAATTGCAAATTATCCCTGGATCTTTATTAATGCCAGGGCGGCCCGGGCGGCTTCCTGTTCGGCCTCTTTCTTGCTGCTCCCTTCGCCGGTAGCCAGGAGGCGGTTCTGGAAAAATACGCCGGCCTTATAGTGCTTGGCGTGGTCCGGCCCCCATTCTTCCAGAATTTTATAGGTCACATTGTCCGGTCCCCGCTTCTGGATCAACTCCTGCAGGGCCGACTTGCTGTCAATGACGCTGGTATCTTTAAGTACCTCCAGGGCAGGGGTAAAAATCTGCAGGATAAAATCCCGAGCCGTTTTTAACCCCCCGGCCAGGTAGAGGCTCCCAATCACTGCTTCCAGGGCATCGGCCAGGTTGGAAGAGCGCTGGCGGCCGCCGCTGTTTTCTTCTCCCTGCCCCAGAAGGAGCAATTCACCCAGTTCGATCTGCCGGGCAACTTTAGCAAGACTCGCCTCACAGACAATGGCCGCCCGCATGCGGGTCAAATCCCCTTCCGGGAGGTGGGGAAATTCCCCGTAAAGATAGGAAGTAATCACCAGCCCCAGGACGGCGTCGCCCAGGAACTCCAGCCGCTGGTTGTCGTGGGGCAGCTGGTGTTCATAGGCGTAGGTCGGATGGGTCAGGGCCGTATTTAGACCTTCCAGTCCGTCAATGTCCAGGTGAAAACGGTGTAAAAACTGCTGCAGTTGCTCCCGTCTTTTGTTATCCAATCTTTTTACCCTGCCTTATTCGCAAAAACCATCGCCCAGACACTATGGGGGCCACCATTGCTAAAGTTTGCGCAGTACGACGGCGACGTTATGACCACCGAAGCCAAAGGAATTGGAAATAGCCGCGCTAACCTGCCGCTCCCTGGCTACATTGGGTACATAGTCCAGGTCGCAGTCGGGGTCGGGCTCTTCATAATTAATGGTCGGTGGGATGACACCGGTGTAAACGGTCAGAGCCGTTGCCACCAGCTCAATGGCCCCGGCAGCCCCCAGGAGATGGCCCGTCATTGACTTGGTCGAACTAATGGCCAGCCGGTAGGCATGGTCACCAAAGACTTTTTTAATGGCCAGGGTTTCCTGGCGGTCGTTGAGCTCGGTAGAAGTACCGTGGGCATTGATGTAATCGATATCCGCCGGCTGCAAACCTGCATCCTGGAGGGCCAGGGCCATGGCGCGGCTGGCCGCTGCTCCATCGGGGGCCGGAGCCGTAATATGATAGGCATCAGCCGTGCAACCATAGCCGGCCACTTCCGCGTAGATGCGGGCGCCCCGGGCTGCAGCATGTTCCAGGGTTTCCAGGACCATTACCCCCGCGCCCTCGCCCAGGACAAAGCCGTCCCGGCCGCGGTCAAAGGGGCGGCTGGCCTTTTCCGGCTCTTCATTGCGGGTAGACAGCGCCTTCATGGCAGCAAAGCCGGCCACGGTCAGGGGTGTTACACTGGCCTCGCTGCCACCGGTGATAATTACATCAGCATCGCCCCGCTGCAGGGTGCGGAAGGCCTCGCCGATGGCATTGGCCCCGGAAGCGCAGGCATTGACTACTGTAAAGTTTACCCCGCGGACACCTAAATTAATAGATATTTGTCCGGCGGCCATATTGGCGATCATCATAGGGACAAAAAAGGGGCTGACCCGGTTGGGGCCTTTTTCCAGGAGAACCCGGGTTTGTTCTTCAAAGGTTTCCATACCACCGATACCCGTGGCAAAGATAACCCCTATCCGGTCCCGGTCCTCCTTTTCCAGGTCGAGCTTTGCGTCTTCTACCGCCATGCGGGCTGCAGCTACCGCATATTGGGTAAAACGATCCATGCGCCGGGCTTCTTTGCGATCAAAGAAGGCTCCCGGGTCAAAATCTTTTACTTCACCGGCAAAACGGACGGCCATTTCCCCGGCATCAAAGCGGGTAATGGGGCCAATGCCCGGCTGTCCCGCCACCAGGGCTTGCCAGAATTTATCTTTTCCGGTACCCACGGGGGTGATGGCTCCCAGGCCGGTTATGACGACACGCTTTTGCAAAGCTATCCCCCATTCTAAGGGGAAGTCCCGTTGAAGCACGGGACTTCCTTTTCAGGTTTTACTTGCTGGTATGTTCTTTAATATAGGCTACCGCGGCCCCTACTGTCGTCAGCTTTTCAGCATCTTCGTCGGGAATTTCCAGGTCAAATTCCTCTTCCAGGGCCATGATAAGTTCTACGATATCCAGGGAATCGGCATTTAAATCTTCAAAGGAAGTTTCCATCGTAATTTCGTCTTCCTCGACCCCGAGCTGTTCAGCCACAATAGCCCTGATCTTTTCAAAAACCTCCACTGGCCTCACCTCCTTCCCTTGGTTAAACCTGCTTACAGGGCCAGAGTTAACCCCCCGTCAACAGTAAGCACCTGACCGGTAATATACCTGGCCCCTGGCGAAGCCAGGAAAAAAATTACCTCGGCTACTTCCTCCGGCTCGCCGGGGCGCCCCAGGGGTATATGGCGGTAAAATTCTTCCCGGGCCGCCTCGTTTAAAGCCGCTGTCATTTCCGTAGTGATAAAACCCGGAGCGACGGCATTGACCAGGATGCCCCGCGAGGCCACCTCTTTAGCCAGTGATTTGGTAAAACCGATAATCCCGGCCTTGGCTGCGGCATAATTCACCTGGCCGGCATTACCGCGCAAGCCTACGACCGAAGTCAGGTTAATAATCCGTCCCTGGCGCTGGCGGAGCATTGGCTTCAAGGCGGCCTGGCAGCAATTGAAAACTCCGGTCAGGTTGGTCTGGAGAACGGCAGCCCAATCTTCCGGTTTCAAGCGAGCCGCCAGGTTATCCCGGGCTATACCGGCATTGTTGACCAGGATATCCAGCCGGCCGAAATGATCCAGGGCTGCCTGGATTAAATTCCTGGCCGCTTCGTAATCGCCCACATCAGCGGCAACGGCAATGGCCTGGCCACCGCCCTCCTCGATAGCGGCCACTACCTCTGCCGCCGCCTCAGCCTGGTGGACATAATTGACCACCACCCTGGCACCGGCCCTGGCCAGACGCAGGGCCGTAGCCCGGCCTATCCCCCGGGAGGCTCCGGTGACAATTGCTACCTGATCCTGCAATTCCATTTTATTTAGCCTCCTGAAGTAAAGCAAGGGTTTTATCCAGCGTCTGAATATTTTCTACCTGGCTGATGGTAGCCTGGCGGTCGATGCGCTTGATGAGCCCGCTTAAAACATTGCCCGGTCCTACTTCGATAAAAGTGCGGTAACCATCGGCCAGCAGGCGGCGGATACTCTCCTCCCAGCGCACCGGGCTGGCTACCTGCTTAATCAGATTCTCCCTGACCTGGGCTGCTGTGTAAACATAGCCGGCCGTTACATTGCTTACCAGGGGCACCAGGGGATCGGCCAGGGGAACCCGGTTTAAAACAGCGGCCAGTTCCCGGGCGGCCGGTGCCATCAGGCTGGAATGGAAGGGGCCGCTCACCTGGAGGGGTACTACCCTTTTAGCTCCTGCTTCTTTAGCCAGGGAAGATAGGGCCGCAAGCCCCTCGCGGTCACCGGCAACTACCACCTGGCCCGGGGCGTTGAAGTTCGCCGCTTCGGCTATGCCTTCCTTTACCTGCCGGCAAAGGGCGGCTACTTTTTCTGCTTCCAGGCCCAGCACGGCCACCATACCGCCCCGGCCGGCCGGTACAGCCGTGGCCATTAGCTGCGCCCGTTTGGCCACCAGCTTGACTGCTTCGCTAAAGGTAAGGCTGCCGGCTGCCACCAGGGCGCTGTACTCCCCCAGGCTGTGGCCGGCTACTGCCCCGGGCCTGAGCCCGTTGGCCTCCAGGACGCGGTAGCAGGCAATGCTTACCGTAAGCACTGCCGGCTGGGTGTTTTCCGTCCGGGTGAGTTCTTCCGCCGGCCCTGTAAAGCAGAGTTTATCCACCGGCCACCCCAGGGCGGCTTCAGCTTCTTGAAAGACGGCAGCTGCCTCAGGATACCGTTCGGCCAGCTCCTGCCCCATACCTACATACTGGGACCCCTGGCCGGGGAAGACAAAGACTATGCCTGACATAAAGAACTCCTCCGAAGATATTTTTACCTCACCAGCTTGCCGAGGCGGGAGATAATCGCTTCTGCTTCCGCCATTACTTCTTCAATTATCGCCGCTGCGGGTTTGATTTCCCGCACCAGGGCCGCACTCTGGCCGGCCATGAGGGAGCCGTACTCCGCATCGCCTTCGACCGCCGCCCGGAGCTTGCCGGCACCCAGGCGGTCCATCTCTTCCCAGGAGGCACCCCTGGCGGCCAGCTCTTCAAACTGTCGGGTTAATTTATTTTTCAGCACCCGGACATAGTGCCCCGGCATGCCGGTAACGACGGCGTCCCGGTCCCCGGCCTTTAAGACGGCCTCTTTATAATTAGGATGGACGGTACACTCCTCGGTGCAGATAAAGCGGGTCCCCATCTGTACGCCGGCCGCCCCCAGGGCCAGGGCTGCCGCCAGGCCGCGGCCGTCGGCAATACCGCCGGCGGCAATTACGGGAATATGTACGGCATCAACAATCTGGGGCACCAGGGGCATGGTGGCGATTTCCCCGATATGGCCGCCGCACTCCATGCCTTCGGCTACCAGGGCATCCACCCCCAGCCGTTCCAGCCTTTTCGCCAGGGCCACGGAAGCTACTACCGGGATTACTTTAACGCCGGCGGCCTTTAATTTGGGCAGGTGTTTGCCGGGATTGCCGGCACCGGTAGTAACCACCGGCACCTTTTCGGCGCAGACCAGATCAATGAGTTCTTCCACATAGGGCGACATATAGTAAATATTAACTCCGAAGGGACGATCCGTCCGTTCCCGTACCTTGCGAATTTCCTGGCGTACTGCTTTCGGCGGCGCATTGCCGGCACCAATAATCCCCAGACCACCGGCCGCGGAAACTGCTGCCGCCAGCTCGCCGGTAGCTACCCAGGCCATACCGCCCTGGATAATGGGATAGGAAATCCCCAGGAGATCGCAAAGGGCAGTCCGCAGCATAAAACTCAACTCCTTTCCGGGCTTGTCAGGCTCCAACTCAATACGGCGGCCCCCCACGTGAGGCCGGCGCCAAAGGCCACCAGCACTACTTTATCGCCGCGCTTTAGTCTGCCTTCCCGGCAGGCTTCATCCAGGGCCACCGGGATGGAAGCGCTGGACATATTACCATAACGGTCTAGATTGACGTAAACCTTCTCCCGCGCCAGGCCCAGGCGTTTGGTGGCTGCTTCGATAATGCGCATGTTGGCCTGGTGGGGAATCAAAAAGTCTACCTCTTCTTTTCTTAAACCCGCCTGCTCCAGGGCCTTCAGGGAAGCCTCTCCCATGACCCGTACAGCAAATTTGAACACTTCCGGCCCGTTCATATGGATGGTATGCAGATGCTTCTCGACGGTACTGGAACTGGCCGGCAGGCGCGATCCCCCCGCCGGGAGGGTGAGAAGGGAACCCCCGCTGCCGTCGGCTCCCAGGTGCAGGCCCAGGATGCCTTCCCCCGGCGGCACGGCCCTAAGGACAACAGCGCCGGCGCCGTCCCCAAAGAGGACGCAGGTACTGCGGTCCTGCCAGTTGATAATCTTACTCAGAATCTCGACACCGATCACCAGGGCCGTCTGGTAAACCCCGGTAGCTATAAACTGGCTGGCGGCTGCCAGGGCATAGATAAAACCGCTACAGCCGGCTGAAAGGTCAAAGGCGGCGGCGCCCTTAACTCCCAGGCGCTCCTGAACCAGGCAGGCCGTAGCCGGAAAAAGGGTATCAGGAGTTACGGTAGCAACAATAATTAAATCCACAGCTTCTGCCGGTAGCCCGGCCATGGCCAGGGCTTTTGCCGCCGCCGGGACGGCCAGGTCGGAAGCAGCTGTATCCTGATCTGCTATCCGCCGTTCCCGGATACCGGTCCGGGTGCGAATCCATTCATCGCTTGTATCCACCATCTGCTCCAGTTCGGTATTGGTCAGGACGCGTTCCGGCAGGCAGGACCCCGTCCCGACAATACCGACGGGCCTTAATAGGGCTGGCATTTAACTACCTCCCCGTCACCGCTCAAACCCGGTAACTGCCCCAAACCTGTTACCAGTCCCTGTTCGACACAGCGAACGGCGACCTTGATGGCGTTTTTTATGGCCCGGGCGTTGGAACTACCGTGGCAGATGATGCTAACGCCCTGGACGCCCAGGAGGGGAGCACCGCCGTATTCGGTATAATCCACTTGTTTTTTCAAGCCTCGTAAAGCAGGTAATACCAGAGCCGCCCCGAGCCTGGCCCGGAAGCTGTTTTTAATTTCCCGACCGATCATGGTAAAGAGGACCTGGGCCATCCCTTCACCAAATTTCAACAGAACATTACCTACAAACCCGTCGCAGACGATGACATCCGTGTCGCCGGCTAAAATATCCCGGCCTTCAATATTGCCGATAAAGTTTAAGGGCGCATCCTTTAACAGGTTATAAGCTCCCAGGGTCTGTTCATTTCCCTTGCAAGCTTCGGTGCCGATATTGAGCAGTCCCACCCGGGGCTCGCGGATACCCATTACCCTGGCCGCATAAACATTACCCATTAAAGCAAACTCATAGAGGTGTTCGGGCCGGCAGTCGACATTCGCCCCGGCGTCGAGTAAAAGTTTGGGCCCTTTTAGGGTAGGGATAATGGTGGCAATGGCCGGTCGCTGGATTTTGCCGCTGCGGCCTAAAATCAGGAGGGCTGCTGCCATCTGGGCCCCGGTACTACCCGCCGAGACAACGGCTGCCGCCCGCCCTTCCTTGACCAGACGGGTAGCGACTATTATTGACGCTTCCCGCTTGCGCCTCAATGCCAGGGCCGGCTGTTCATCCATGGCCACAACCTGTTCGGTATGGACAATTTCTAAATTGGCGGGGGGATGTAAGGGGTTAAGTTCCGGTTCCAACCGCCTTTTATCTCCTACCAGGATAATATCGGCTATCTTTTCCCTGGCAGCGGCCACCGCTCCCCGGACAATTTCCCCGGGAGCATGATCGCCCCCCATAGCATCAACGGCTATTTGCAATCAGTCCCGCCTCCGT
Source organism: Moorella sp. E306M (assembly GCF_006538385.1). Classification (NCBI taxonomy): domain Bacteria; kingdom Bacillati; phylum Bacillota; class Clostridia; order Neomoorellales; family Neomoorellaceae; genus Neomoorella; species Moorella sp. E306M. Next base: position 103,638 of record NZ_BJKO01000001.1, read on the forward strand.
ATTAGATTGTCGGCGCCTCACGCTGGCTTCCTTTTATATTCTCCGGAGTTATAATTATAAACTGGCCTTTAAAGACAATCTCCCCATTAACCCGGGAATGAACTGATACCAGGCAGGTTGAATCCTTTTTAACCTTGACCATGGCCCTGGCAATAACCCTCTCGCCGGCATATACCGGCCGCCGGTAGCGCACCCTGGCGCTGCTGGTAAGGACGACCTCGGCGCCAACCGTCGCCAGGGCCAGGGAATGGGCCTGGGCAAAAAGATAATGGCCGCGGGCAACGCCGGCCGGCTGAACCAGCATCTGGGGGGTGACCTCCAGGATAGAAATGCCCATTATTCCCGGTTGCAGTTCCACCAGATCACCCACCAGCTCTTCCGCCGTCACTCCCCGCATCCGCGACCTGGCTTCCCGGGCCATGGCCATGATGCGCTCCCGGACCTCGGGGATCCCCAGGGCCAGGCGGTCAAGGCGTATGGTGGGTATGCTGACTTTAAATTTTTCCGCCAGCTCTTCATCGGTGGCGAAAGGGTTGTTGCGCAGGTAGCGGCGCAGGGCCTCCTGGCGCTCTTCCTTGTTGCCTTTCCGGCGCACCAAAAATCTCACCTCATACCTGGTACCAAATAATATTACCAGGCCATAGTATTAGTATAACGGTCATGGCAGATTTATGCAAGCAAAAAAAACCGGCAATAACTGCCGGCTGCCGTTTATCAAAAATTTTATTGCTCTGCTACTTTGATAACTTCCCGCCCCTTGTAGTAACCACACCTGGGGCAGACCCGGTGGTTGAGCTTTAACTGGTGGCACTGGGGACATTCCACCAAGGAGGGAGGGGTCATCTGGCTCCAGATGGAGCGGCGTTTATTTTTCCGGGCCTTGGAAACTCTTCTTTTCGGTACTCCCAAGCTAGTTCTCTCCTTCCCTTTTGCGTAGCAATTCTCCTAATACAGCCAGGCGCGGGTCTACTGGCCGGGTATCGCACTGGCACTGTCCCTCATTTAAATTCTGGCCGCAATGGGGACACAGGCCCCGGCAGCTTTCCCGGCAAAGCCATTTCATGGGCAGCGCCAGGATAAGGGCTTCTTCTATCGCCGGCTTTAAGTCGATAAAATCTCCTTCCAGGGGCCGCACTTCAATAGGCTCCCCTTCTTCTCCAGCCACGGTTTGAACTGCGGCCGCCCCGGCATATTCTTCTTCCAGGGCTGCCACTACGGGATACCTGTACTTCTCCAGGCAGCGATCACAGGTTAATTCCAGGGTGGTGGCTACCTGTCCTTTAACAAGCAGGATCTTCCCGGTATTGGTAACCGTACCGCCCACACGTACCGGTGCTACGATAGGTATGTTGCCGGTAGCTGTAGCTAAATAGGACCACTTTTCCTGGGCTTTAAATTCGAGTTCGCCGCCCGGCCTGGCTTTTAAATCGCTAACGCCAATTTTCACCACATTCACCGTGTAGATTATACCGGAAAGGCCGGCCGGGTGTCAACCGGCCTGGACAAGGGCCATGGTTTCTCGGGCGATCATTAATTCTTCGTTGGTGGGAATAACAAAGGTGCGTACCCTGGCCCCGGGGGCGGTAATTTCCCTTTCCTGGCCCCGAACCTGGTTTTCTTCGGGATCGATCTTGATCCCCAGGTAATCCATATCCCGGCAGATGGCTTCCCGGACCGCAGGAGAATTTTCTCCCAACCCGGCCGTAAACACCAGGACATCAAGGCCGTTTAAAACAGCCGCATAGGCACCAATGTATTTTTTCGCGGTATGGACAAAGATATCCCACGCCAGGCGAGCACGCTCATTGCCCTCGGCCATGGCGGCTTCAATATCCCGGAAATCGCTGCTCACCCCGGAAACTCCCAGCACACCTGACTGGCGGTTCATGAGGCGGTCCATATCAGCCGGCGTAAAACCTTCCTTTTCCATGAGGAAGGTAACAATGGCCGGGTCAATATCGCCGCAGCGGGTACCCATGGTTAGACCCGCCAGGGGAGTAAAGCCCATACTGGTATCCCACGATTTGCCATCTTTGATAGCGGTAATACTAGAGCCATTACCTAGGTGGCAGGTAATTACTTTTAGTTCTGCCAGAGGTTTGTTAACGAGATTGGCTGCCCGCAAAGCCACGTATTTATGGGAGGTACCATGAAATCCATAGCGCCGGATATGATGGCGCTGGCAGAGTTCATAAGGAAGGCTGTAGGTATATGCATGAGGTGGCATGCTTTGATGAAAGGCCGTATCAAAGACGGCTACCTGAGGAGTATGAGGCAGGATAGCTTCACAGGCTTCAATCCCCCGGAGGGCTGGACCATTATGTAATGGAGCCAGCGCTTCTAATTCGCCAATGGCTTTTTTCGTGGAAGCATCAACCAGGACGGAATGGGGAAAGGTACCACCATGAACAATCCGGTGCCCCACTGCCCCTATTTCCTTATAATCCTTTATGACGCCATATTGAGGATCGGTTAAAGCTTCCAAGCAAAGGCGTATGGCCACCTTGTGATCAGGAATCTCTGCTTCGCGCACCAGTTTATCTTTGCCGGCCGGGCGGTGGGTCAGGACTGAACCAGGAATACCAATTCTTTCCACCAGCCCCCGAGCCAGGACCGCCTCATGGGCCATATCAAAAAGCTGGTATTTAACTGAAGAACTACCACAGTTTAAAACTAAAATCTTCATGTATTAAAGTACCTCCTGCAAATATTGCCCATTAACTACAATAATACTTTTAAGCTGCAAAAGTCAATGCTCTTGTTAAAGTTTGCACATAGTTTTCGATCTATGCGACAAACTTTACTTCTAAAACACCGGCTGCCGCGTATATTGCATAACAGGATGTCCCTTTGAGGTGACCCCCGTGCGCCACCAGGTACTTATCATTACCAGGGGACTGGGACCCCTCCTGACCGTCGTCGCCGTGATGGTCCTGGCCCTGGCCATTATCTTATTCCCCCAGCCGGTTTTTCAGTCAGCCCTGCGCGGCCTTAAGGCCTGGTGGGAAATTGTCGTTCCGGCTCTTCTCCCTTTCTTTATTATATCCCAGCTTTTCATGGGGCTGGGTATTGTCCATTTCCTCGGGGTACTCCTGGAACCGGTTATGCGGCCCCTTTTTAATGTACCGGGAAGCGGCGCCTTTATCATGGCTATGGGGTACACTTCCGGTTCCCCCATCAGTGCCATGCTTACAGCCCAGTTGCGCCAGCAGGGCCTGGTCACCAGGGTTGAAGGGGAAAGGTTAATTTGCTTTACCAACAATGCCAGCCCCCTCTTTATGCTGGGAGCCGTGGCCGTAGGCATGCTCCAAAGCCCGGCCCTGGGGCCAGTCCTGGCCGGCGCCCATTACGGGGCCAACTTCTGCCTGGGTATCCTGTTTCGCTTTTACGGCCGCCGGCAACCGGCCTCCCCGCCGGCAAGCTACCCCCTCCTGGCTTTACCCCGGCGGGCCTGGCAGGCCATGCTCCAGGCCCAGCAGAGGGACGGCCGGCCCCTGGGGCAGCTCCTGGGAGATGCCGTCAGCCGTTCCTTCCAGACCCTGATTACCATTGGCGGTTTTATTATCTTATTTAGCGTCATCATCCAGGTAGCCACCATCCTGGGTTTGCTGGAACCCCTGGCTAGAATCCTTCTTTATGCCGGCAGTCCGTTCGGTTTAAGCCGGGAGGCATCCCCGGCCCTGGCTGCCGGCCTCTTTGAAATGACCATGGGCGCTAAATTTGCCAGCGAAGCAGCCATCCCGATAACCGAGCAGCTGGTGGCCATCAGCCTTATTATGGGCTGGGCCGGGCTCTCTATACTCGGCCAGGTGGCGGCCATGGTCAGCCATACTGATCTACGCCTGGGTCCATTTATCGTTGCCCGCCTCCTTCACGGCTTTCTGGCTGCCGCGCTGGTCCGGCTCTGCCAGGGGCCGGCCCGGCCCGTCCTGCTCTTGCTGGCCCCGGAACTAACCATGGTCCCCAGGGCACCATGGTTTACATTGTGGTTACACTATACAGGATTTGCCTTTATCCTGATGACCGTCCTTTTTCTCCTGGCCGGGCTAGCGCTGAGCGCTCGCTACTTCCTTTACCGGCGGTCCTGAGCCTCTGTCTTGTCTGGCGTTGTTGCCGCCACTTCCCGGCCCGCACTTCCTCCGGCCGGATAGGCCTGGAGTTCCTGGCGGCCCTGGCGCACCTGGGTCAGGGCCTGATTTAAGCTCGCCTCCAGCTGGCCCAAAAGGCCGTCGGCATAACTTAAAGCTCCAGCCTTCATTTCTTCCGCCAGGCGCTGAGCCCGGGCCATAATTTCGCTGGCCTGGGCCCTGGCTTTACGGACCAGCTCGTTTTCCCCGGCCATCATTTCTGCCCGCTTCTCCGCTTCGGCCAGGAGGTTCTGGGCCTTCAGGCGGGCTTCTTCCAGTAAACGCTCCTTCTCCTGGCGTATCCACTGGGCCTGGCGCACTTCCTCGGGTAATACCGTCCGCAACCGGTCCAGGTAATCAAGGAACAGGTCACCATCAAGAAAAACCCTGCCTGTCAGGGGAATATGGGGACTCTTTTCGATCAATTTTTCCATTTCCTCAATCAGGGTCATGAACTCCATCAGTATGCCCTCCTGCCCTTTGATAGAAATTTAAAGCTGTATCACCATAAACCCTCCTGGCCATCAATACCATATCGGCTGTTTCCGGCGCTGCTTCAGAAGTTGCCGTTTCCAGGACGGCCAGGCCATCCAGTGACAGCAAAGGAACAACTGCCGGCAAGATTATATCACCCCATCCCTGCCGGTAAGGTGGATCGATATAAATTAGGTCAAAGGCCAGGCCGCGCCCTCTCAATTCTGCCAGGGCCCGGCGGGCATCAGCGGCTATGATTTGGGCCTTATCTTTAAAGCCAGTTGCGGCCAGGTTGGCAGCCAGGCATGCCAGGGCCTGACGGTTATTTTCTACAAAAACGGCCTCCCTGGCCCCGCGGCTCAAAGCTTCCAGCCCCACCGCTCCCGATCCGGCAAAAAGATCCAGGAACAGGCTGTCAATAACCCCTGATCCCAGGATGCTGAACAAGGCCTCCCGCACCCGGTCACTTGTAGGTCGAGTACTGCGGCCCTTTGGGGTACGCAAGCGGAGGCCGCGAGCCTGGCCGGCAATTATTCTTACCATAAAATTCCCTCGCTGAAGTTATTATAGCATGAAATGCCCCTTTACCTTCCACTATCCAAGTTACTATGTAAAAAATTTTTCCCGGATATGTATAAACCTCCCTAACGGCAGTCATAATAATAACTGGTAAATCTGATTTCCAGATTTACCATGAAGAGCTTAGGGTTATTTTATTAACCCTCCCCCATGAGCTCTTCCTCCGGTTTCTCCTCTCCCAAGCCGCCGGTTACCCGCCGGCGGCCGAACTCTGGCCGTTCCTCTGGAACGGCATTTTTTTGTCCCTAGCTTCCCTTCCGGTTCGTCGTTATAACGCAAGCTGAAATTTCTCTGGACCGCCGCCAGGCGATATGCTATACTTTTTGCAAAACAATTTTTTAAGCTGGGAGCTTAGTTCAGCCTGATTAGCGCTAGCAGAGCCGAGGGTAGCAGGCAAGCTATGACCGGGCTGCGGCCCGGTTTTTTGTGCCTTTTAGTCTCCAAAGGAGAGGGAAACCGTGCCAGTATTGCTGATGGGTAATGAAGCCATCGCCCGGGGAGCCCTGGAGGCCGGTATCCGGGTTGCTACTTCTTATCCCGGTACCCCGGCTTCCGAAATAATGGCTACACTGATGCATTTCGGCCCGGAAGCAGGGGTGTACACCGAATGGTCGGTCAATGAGAAGGTCGCCGTGGAAATCGCCGCCGGGGCCGCCTATGCCGGCGCCCGTGCCCTGGCGAGCATGAAGCAGATGGGCTTAAATGTCGCCGCCGATGCCGTCATGAGCCTGGCCTATATCGGCGTAAAAGGCGGCCTGGTCCTGGTGGTAGCCGACGACCCCGGCCCCCACAGTTCCCAGACGGAGCAGGACACACGCCTTTTTGCCCGCTTTGCCAAATTGCCCGTCCTGGACCCCTCCTGTCCCCGGGAAGCTTATGAAATGACAAAATATGCCTTTAAGCTTTCGGAAACTTTAAACCTCCCTGTTATCGTCCGCCCCACTACCCGCGTCAGCCACGCCTGCCAGGAGGTGGATGTGGGTACCATCCCGCCGCGGCCGCCGGTGCCGGGGTTTGTTAAAGACCCCCGCTGGGTCATCATGCCCTCCCTGGCGGCCCGCCAGCATGTCTGGTTGAATAAACAGCAGGACCGGGCGCGGGCCGAGTTTGCGGCCAGCCCCTTTAATGCCGTTCAACTGGAAGGCCCTGTGGGGGTCATAGCCGGCGGCCCTTCTTACTTTTACGTTACCGAAGCGCTGAAACGCCTGGGAGTAAAACTATCCCTGCTAAAAATCGGCACTCCCTACCCCCTGCCGGAAGAACCGGTAAAAGACTTTTTAAGCCGCATGGAAAGGGTCCTCATCGTCGAAGAGCAGGAGCCAGTTGTCGAAGACCAGGTCATCAGCCTGGCCTGGCGCAACCGCCTCCCGGTAGAACTGTCTGGCAAACATGATGGCTACCTGCCCCGGGAGGGCGAATTTAACGTCGACAGGGTAGCCGCAGCCCTGGCCCGCTTCTTAAAGCCGGAGCAGGAAAACCCGGCACCCGGCCTCCCGGCGCTGCCGCCTTTACCGGCGCGGCCGCCCCTTTTCTGCGCCGGTTGCCCCCACCGGGGCTCCTTCTATGCCTTTAAACAGGCGGCCCGGGATCAGGAAGTAATTTTTACCGGTGACATCGGCTGCTATACCCTGGGGGCGGCGCCACCCCTGGCCGCCATGGATACCTGCCTCTGCATGGGAGCAAGTTTAGGCCTGGCCCAGGGCCTGGCCCGGGTCCAGCCCGGCACCCGGCTGGTAGCCTTTATCGGCGACTCGACCTTCTTCCACGCCGGCCTGCCGCCCCTGGTCAATGCCGTCCACCAGCAGACACCCCTGGTAGTCATAGTTCTCGATAACGAAACTACCGCCATGACCGGGCACCAGTCACACCCGGGACTGGCCACCGGCACCGGGCAGCGGGCCGTTGATATCGCCCGGGTGGCCCGGGCCTGCGGTGTAGAAACAGTCCTCACCGCCGATCCCCTGGACCTGGAGGCCACCATGGCAGTTGCCCGCCAGGCCCTGGCTGCTTCCGGACCGGCGGTGGTAATCCTCCGTCACCCCTGCCCCCAGATAACCAAACCTGCCACCCGCTACCGGGTCAATGCCGACGCCTGCACCGGCTGCCGTACCTGTATTGACGAGCTGGGCTGCCCGGCCCTGGTGCCGGCTGACGGCGCAGTAATGATTAATCCTACCTGTACCGGCTGCGGTCTCTGTGCGAAAGTGTGCCCGGCGGCAGCCATGGAGGAGGTGGTCTAGATGGATATTCTCATTGCCGGTGTGGGCGGCCAGGGAATAATCCTCGCCTCCCGGGCCCTTGCCTCGGCTGCCGTTACAGCGGGCCTGCCGGTACGTACGGCCGAGACCATTGGCATGGCCCAGCGGGAGGGCAGTGTCATCAGCCATGTCCGCCTGGGAGTGCAGGAGGCCGGCCCCCTCATCCCTGCTGGAGCTGCAGACATCCTTCTGGCCCTGGAGCCGGCCGAGGCCTGCCGCAACTTAAAGTATTTACGCCCCGGAGGCAGGGCCCTGGTCTCTACGGCACCGGTAATACCGGTTTTGGCCGCCCTGGGGAGCAGCCCCTATCCCCTGGAGGATATCCTGGCCTACCTGCAAGATAACCTGCCCGGCTGCCGCTGCCTGGACGCCCTGGCCCTGGCCAGGGAAGCCGGCAGCCCCCGGACTCTAAACCTGGTCATGCTGGGTTGCCTGGTGAACTTCGGTTTACCCTTCCCCGCCGATGTCCTGCTGGCCGAAGCTCTAAAGCTCCTGCCGGCCAGCGTCCATGACATGAATCGCCGCGCCTTTGAACTGGGCCGGCGCGCCCTGGAGGTGTAATTATGGGGCAATTTGATTACGAAAAACTCTACCGGCAGCAGGCTCCGGCCCTGCAAGCCCTGGTACAGCGCCTTTTTGACAGCTCACCCTATTACCGCGCAAAACTTACGGCCGCCGGGATCAGGCCGGGTGATATCAGGACCGTAGCCGACCTGGCGGCGGTCCCCCTGACCGATAAATGGGAGCTGCGCAACGGCAGGCCCCTGGAACTGATGGCCGTTCCGGAAGAAAAAGTCGTCCGGATTCATTCCTCCTCAGGAACCACCGGTAAGCCCATTATCATTCCCTACACCGCCGGTGACGTGGCTGCCTGGGCAGAAATGATGGCCCGCTGTTTTGCCCTGGCCGGGGTAACCAACCGCGACCGCGTGCAGATCACCCCCGGTTACGGCCTCTGGACAGCAGGCATCGGTTTCCAGGCCGGGGTTGAATACCTGGGCGCCATGGCCATTCCCACCGGTGCCGGCAATACGGAAAAACAGCTGGAAATGCTGGTCGACCTCCAGGCTACCGTCCTGACGGCCACTGCTTCCTATGCCCTTTTCCTGGGCGAAGAAATCGAACGCCGGGGCCTGAAGGACCGGCTGGCCCTGCGGGTTGGCCTCCTGGGTTCCGAACGCTGGGGCGAAAAAATGCGCCGGCGCATTGAAGAGCTCCTGGGGATTGAAACCTTTGATATTTACGGGCTTACGGAAATTTACGGCCCCGGCATCGGCCTTGATTGCCCGGCCCATGAAGGGATCCACATCTGGACCGATCACCTGCTGCTGGAGATTATTGACCCGGCAACGGGCAGGCAGCTGCCGCCTGGCGAAACGGGGGAACTGGTCATCACCACCCTGACCAAGGAAGGCATGCCTTTACTACGTTATCGTACCCATGACCTTACCTGCTTGAAGGTGGAAGCTTGTTCCTGCGGTTCACCCTTCCCCATGATCGAGCGCGTTTTGGGCCGGACCGATGACATGGTTAAAATTAAGGGTGTCAATATATATCCGGGTCAGGTCGACCATGTCCTGCAACTCACGCCGGGGGCCGGCAGCGAATACCAGCTCATCTTAACTCGTGAGCAGGGCAAGGACCGGCTGTTGGTAAAGATCGAGTACCTTCCCGGCCATGAGAGCAATGCCGTCGCCGCCGAGTGCCGGCGCCAGATTAAAAACCGCATCGGCATCCTGGCCGACGTGGAGGCGGTACCTTTAGGGACTTTGCCCCGCAGCGAAAAGAAAACCCGGCGCGTCTACGATTACCGGGATAATTAAAAACCTTTAAGCTTTACCGAAGGAACAGGCCGGGTAGCGGCATTCCAGGCAGCCCTGGCAGAGGCCGCCGGCCGCCAGCCCGGCTATATCTTTGCGCTGTATCCTTTCCCCCGTTAAAACCCGGGGCAGGACCAGGTCAAAAATGGTGGCCCGGTAATACATGACACATCCCGGCAGGCCCATAACAGGCACCTCTCCCAGGTAGGCCAGCATAAACATGGCCCCTGGCAGCACCGGGGCGCCGTAGGTGACGACTTCCGCCCCGCTGCGGCGGATCCCTTCCGGAGTCACGTCGTCAGGATCTACCGACATGCCCCCCGTCAGCACCACCATTTCCATGCCGGCAGTTAACATGGCGGCGATAGCCTGCCGGATTGCCTCGGCATCATCCGGTACGACCTCTTCCCGCACTACTTCTGATCCATAACTGGCAATCTTGGCCCGGACCACCGGGCCAAAGGCATCTTTTACCCGCCCTTTGTAAACTTCGCTCCCGGTGGTAATCAAGCCTACCCGCAACCGGCGGTAGGGTGCTATGCGGACTATACCACCGGCCTGGCGGCAAATGGCTTCCACCCTTTCAATCACCGCCCGCGGTGCCAGCAGGGGGATCAACCTGGTGCCGGCCACCACCTGGCCTGCCGTAACCGGGTAATTGTTGTGCAGGGTGGCCAGGACGATATCCGCCCCTTCATTAACTTGCTGCAGGGCCGGAAGATTTACCTTCAACAGGCCGTCCCTGGCGGCGATAAGGTTTACCTTGCCTTCCTGTGGCTCGCTAAATTCAAGGCCGTGATCGCCGTCGCCGGCTGCCGCCCGTGCCAGGCGAATGGCGGCTTCGTCTTCGTGCACCTCGTCCGGCCCCAGGGCCAGGACATATAGGTGCTCCTTGCCCATCTGCAACAGTTCCGGTATATCTTCCGGCTGAATAATATGTCCTTTCTTAAATCGCCTTCCCTTGAATTCGCCGGGGACGATTTTGGTCAGGTCGTGGGCCAGGACCGTGCCCACGCTGTCTTCTACCCGGACTTTCCGGAGCATCTGGTCTACCTCCTTCGAGGTTATAATTCAACGTGCCCCGACAAAAGCCTGCCTTAACAAAGCAAATTTTGATAAAGAAAATAATAAAGGCCACCGGCTTTAACCGGTGACCCTCGCTAAATCAGGCGGATGGCCTGCCGGTCACAGGCCATTACACAGCGGCCGCAACCCAGGCAGGTAGGGCCAATAAACCAGGGTTCGCTCTCTTCTTCGCGCAGGAAGGATTTAGTAGGGCAGGCGCTCATGGCCTGGCAATCGGCCCGGCCGTCACAGAGGTTGGCATCAATAAAGGCTTGGCGGGCCATGTAATCTCCCCTTAATGTATAGCAGCTTCCAGCTGTTCCTTTAGCTTTTCCTTGGGCATATAGCCGATGACCCGTCCCACTTCCTGGCCGTCTTTAAAGATAACCAGGGTAGGTATACTCATAATACCATAGCGGGCGGCCAGTTCCTGGTTTTCGTCAACATTTACCTTGGCAAATTTAACGTTACCAGCGTAGTCTTCGGCTAGCTGGTCCAGTACCGGGGCCATCATCCGGCAGGGACCGCACCAGACGGCCCAGAAATCAACTACTACCGGCAGTGGTGCTGACAATACTTCAGCTTCAAAGGCGCTGCTATCCACATTAACGGGCTTGCTCATATTTTACTACCTCCCCAATTTAATAATTTTGCACTCCATCAACAACGAGCTGTTTAAAGGGGCCAAAGCCTACCAGGTCCACATCCAGGCCCCGGGAAGCCTTGATTCCTTTTTGCAGGTATACCTTCAAACCGTTTAGCTGCTGGAGAATAAAGTTTTTCACGTCGGCCGGCGCGCCTGCATACACGGCAGGACGAATGGATATACCCGCTCAACCGCCGCACATCTCCAGTTTAATGGTAATGGTATCGGATTTTTCTTTGATATATTGTTCTGCTTTCGGGCTAATACGAATTTCCATCTTTCTTCCTCCTCTCTTTTTATGATTATACTGTACATATTTTTCGCTGTCAATATGTTATTTATAATGGTTTTTCTGGTCTTTGCGCCTGCAGGGCCTGGTAGCGCAGGCGGGCACGGCAGGTTTCGCAGGTGTAGACGGCATTCTTGTCCCTGGCTAATTTACGGTAATCCTTATGTACTTTGGTAAGCTCCTCTTTACGACCGCAGAGGGAACATTTTACTTCCATCAGTCTCACCTTCCCTGAGGGCAAATATTCAACATGCAAAGAAAGTTTTCCTTTTCGATGTATATTTTTTTTCATTATGGATAACCTGAAGGCAGGGCTTAAAAAGGAGGAAACGACCTTGGAGCGCGCCGAATTTTACCGGCTTTCAGGGGTAATCCTGGACCTGGCGGTAGAAGCTCATGCTCTATTACGCGGGGCTACCCGGCAGGAAGTGCCAGGGGTAAAGGAAGATAAAGAACAGTATCCCAACGCTACGGTTACAACCATTACGATCATGAATGCCACCGGCGAGCAGGCCATGGGCAAGCCCCTAGGAACTTACATAACCATTGATGCCCCGGCCCTCCGCTTTGAAAACCCGCCCGTCCATGAAGAAATAGCGGGGCTCCTGGCCCAGAAGCTCAACCTGTTGTTAGAAAAATGGAATGTCGGTCCTACCGACTCGGTGCTGGTGGTGGGCCTGGGAAACTGGGAAGCCACACCGGATTCCCTGGGTCCAAAAGTAATCAACCAGTTTACAGTCACCAGGCATTTACTAAAATTTGCCCCGCAAAATATGCCCCCAGGAACCAGGCCCGTCAGCGCCCTGGCCCCCGGTGTCCTGGGTACCACCGGTATTGAAACAGCGGAAATCCTCAAGGGTGTAGTAGAAAAAACCCGGCCCCGGGTGTTGATTGCCATCGATGCCCTGGCCGCCGGCGATCTGCAGCGTATAGGCAGCAGTATTCAAATTACTGATACCGGTATTAGTCCCGGCTCAGGGGTGGGCAATCAGCGTGTCGGCATCAATCGGCAAACTATGGGTGTTCCCGTCATTGCCATCGGTATTCCTACCGTGGTTCATGCCGGCGTAATTATTTATGAAGCCCTTAACCAAATGCAGCAGGCTTTTCCCCATGTCAACCTGCAGCTTGACCAGGCCGTGGCCCAGAACCTTACCCGCAATGTCCTGGCACCATTTGGCGGTAACCTTACCGTAACCCCCAAAGAAGTTGACGACCTGGTGCATAACCTGGCCTGGGTTATTGGCAATGCCCTCAACAGGACTCTGCATAGCGCTTTACTGCAGGCCAGGGCGGCCATACCCTTACATTAAAAAGATGGCGGGTTAAACCCGCCATCCGGAATTGCCGTTACTGAGTCAATCCACCCAGTCCACCGGGGTTGTATTGCTGGGCATTAATGTTTAACTTTTGTCCACCGGCATTATAAGCGGGGTTAGGCCCGCTGATGCGACCGGTAACGTTCTGGGCGGCACCCAGTTCAACATCTGCACCACCAAGGCCGCCGGCTGCCTGATTGCTCAGGGTCTGCTCGTAAGCAGCGATCATCTTTTTGACCATGAGCCCCCCTACAGAACCGTTAACCTTGGAGGGCAGGTCACCCAGGTAACCGTCGTAATTGGAGATCCCCAGTTCGCTGGCCACTTCCTGCTTGAACCTTTCCATCTGGCCGCGGGCCTGGGGGATCAGGAGACGGTTGGTCCTTCCTCCACGCGGCATTCAGTTTCACCTCCTTTACCTTTATGCAGTCTTAGTATTAGCCGGCGACCTTTTTTTATGCTTAGTATTATTTGGCTAGCGTAATTTTGCATTAATATTGCAAAAAACCTCTGAAGGGTGCTTATTTAAAGTCTGCCACCGTGGGCCTCAAGAATTTCCCGGGCTTCCTTCACCCGGGACGCTTTCGTTACTACGGTAACTAAAAAACCCTCGTTGCCGGCCACCCCGTAATCCTTTAAACCCACACCGCTGACAGAAGGGTCGGCGGCCAGCAGGGCTCTGGTATCGGTTTTTACCAGGGGGTTAATATCAGCGGAATAAAGGGTCAAGCCGGTAATGGTATTGGCCTGGTTGGCCAGGGGATTATTGTACTGGTCATTATAGCGGGTGCCAAAACGTCCCACCCGGTCAAACTGAACTTCTGTTATACCAGCCGCTTTCAGGGCATTGATGGCTTCCTGGGCCCGGGTGCTGCTGGAAAAAGAAGCCAATAAGGAACACTCATCTTTTTCTAATCGCATAGAATCACCTGCGTGCCAATTTTTAAGCTTAGTGTGGCTGAAAAATAATTTAAACATACCCTTTGTTTTTGGTAAATTTTCTCTTATTATAATAACAGACTTGCCATTTTTTTCCTGGCCGTCAGGTAAAGCTGGCGGTATTCCGGCTGCTGCCAGAGGTTTTCCCGACAAATCAGGCGGGCGTCCTGGCGGGCCTGTTCCAATATGCGGCTATCCTCGGGTAGCCTGGCTAGGCGAAATTCCGGCAAACCGTGCTGGCGGGTGCCAAAAAATTCCCCGGGGCCCCTGAGGCGCAGGTCGGCTTCGGCAATGGCAAAGCCGTCCTGGCTGGAGGCCAGGATAGCCAGCCGCTCCCGGGCAGCCTTGTTGCTACTGGTGATGAGCAAACAATAGGCCGGAGACGTACCGCGCCCCACCCGGCCCCTCAGCTGGTGTAGTTGGGCCAGGCCCAACCTTTCCGCCCCTTCGATTAGCATTACCGTAGCATTGGGCACGTCGACTCCTACCTCAACGACTGTCGTTGCCACCAGGATGGCGATTTTACCCTCCCGGAAAGCCTTCATTACCTCCTCCTTTTCAGCAGGTTTAAGGCGCCCGTGAACCAGCCCCACCGTGTATTCAGGAAAGACTTCTTCCTGTAGCTTTTTCGCCATGGCGATGGCGGCTTCCGCAGCTATGCTGTCGCTTCCATCAATTAAGGGACAGATAACATAGGCCTGGTGGCCACTCTCAATCTCCCGGCGGATTAACTGGTATGCTTTTGCGCGCTGTTTCTCCGTTAAAATGCGGGTAGTTACCGGTTGCCGCCCCGGTGGTAGTTCGTCCAGAAGGGACACATCCAGGTCACCATATATTGCCAGGGCCAGGGTACGGGGAATGGGTGTGGCCGTCATAACCAGCAGGTCGGGAGCCTGCCCCTTGGCCTCCAAGGCGGCCCGCTGGTCAACGCCAAAGCGGTGCTGCTCATCGATAACGACCAGTCCCAGGGCCTTAAAGCTTACATTTTCCTGGATCAAAGCATGAGTACCTACTACCAGGGGTAATTGGCCGGTGGCCAGGCCGGCCAGGATAACTTCCCGCTCCGGCCGGGAAGTGTTGCCCGTCAGGACGGCTACCGGTACTTTTAAGGGCGCGAGGATTTTCTGGAGGGTTTGCCCGTGCTGCTCGGCCAGGACTTCCGTAGGGACCATCAAGGCAGCCTGCCAGCCACCAGCCACAGCCTTAACCATGGCTGCTGCCGCCACTACGGTTTTACCCGAACCGACATCCCCTTGGAGCAGGCGGGCCATCGGCCGCGGGTTTTCCATATCGGTTAGGATTTCGGCCAGCACCCTTTCCTGGGCCCGAGTCAGTTTAAAGGGCAGGGTAGCAATTAATTGCCGCACCAGTCCGTTGTCCGGTGTATGGGCAATGCCCCTAACGCCTGCTTCACGCTGCCAGCGGTTTAAAGTTAAAGCCAGTTCCCAGACTAGAAGTTCTTCATATTTAAGGCGCCGCCGCGCCTGGTGCAGAGCGGCAGGATCGGGGGGAAAGTGAATATATTTCAAGGCCTGGTAGCGGGGTAAAAGGCGATAACGCTGGCATAAAGGGAGGGGTAAAAGCTCAGGCAATTCTCCCTGAACTTCTTCCAGGGCCTGGTGGACAATCAGCCTCAGCCAGCGCTGGCTTAAGCCCGTCGTCAGGGGGTAAAAGGGTACAATACGTCCCGTATGAAGGCCGCTGTCTCCTTCCCCAAGGGATTCATAGTCACTGACCTGGATTTCGGGAACATAACCCCGGTAATTTACCTTCCCGGTAAGGACGACCTCGCTTCCAACACGTAGCTGGCGCTTTATGTAGGGCTGGTTAAACCAGAGGGCATAGCCTGTCCCCTGCCTGTCCTGGATGAGGGCCCGGAAGAGGCGCAAATTTGGACGCAGTTCTCTTTCTTCCCAGGCTTTGATGGTTACCTGGACGGTAATTATTTCTCCGGCCGCTGCCGAAGCCAGTCCCTTTAACTGGCGTCGGTCTTCATAACGCCTGGGAAAATGCCAGAGGAGATCGCCCACCGTCTGGATGCCGAGCTTGCCCAGGCAGGCTGCTTTCTGGGGACCTACATATTTTAACACTTTCACCGGCCGGTCGTACATTCAGGCTCATCCCCGGCTTCTAATGGCTTTATTCAAGTCTTTCAACAGGTTTTCCAGGTTAACGCCGTGGCTGCGGGCGCCGCTGGCAATGGTTTCATTTATAGCACCCATGCATTCCAGGCAGCCCATGCCATAGCGATAAAATACCTGCCGCACCTGGGGATAGGCCTGCAATACTTCCAAAATGGAGAGGTCTGGGGTTATTTGCAAAGGAACGACGTTAGTTTTCTCTTGGCCGCTCATTCCCTTCACCACCTGATTATTATTTTCAACAAGCCCCGGTAACTCCCTGCCCGGCAGGAGAAATTTATTTCCTTGCTTTCTAACCCTTTCTCTGGTAAAATATCGCCGTAGGGTTGAAAAGCGAGGTGAAACAAATGGCCGTCTGCAGCATCTGTGGCAAAAGGACGACTACCGGCAATCAGGTCAGCCACTCCAATATTAAGACCAAACGCACCTGGTCCCCTAATCTCCAGCGGGTCAAGATTATTTTAAACGGTACCCCCAAAAAGGTTTACGTCTGTACCCGCTGCCTGCGTTCAGGCAAGGTACAGCGAGCCGTCTAAAAGGCATTTAAATTAACCCGGGGTGAATAAACCCCGGGTTTTGTCCTCTTTATGCCGGCCATGGCATCTCCTTCAGGACTTCGCCAGTTAACAGGGCCAGGATTTTAACGCCAGTGTCATCGGCTACGGCTACTGTTTTTAACTTGCCCAAAGGACCGCTATGGGGCAGGCTGGGACTGCCCGGGTTAACGAAAAGGCGCCCGTGCCTGGCAGCCAGCATGGCTACATGGGTATGGCCGGTTATCCACAGGTCGGCCTGGTAATAGGCGGCCAGGTGTTCCGCGTCGCCTTCACCTAAACGGTGGCCGTGCTGGGCGATGAGACGGCGCTTGCCCATCTGGACTACTACCTGTTCCGTTATTGGTAAATTTAAGACCATGGCATCTACTTCCGCATCGCAATTCCCCCGGGCAATCAAGATGGGTACCGGAGACTGTTGCAAGAGCCCGGCCAGATCCTTAGGAGCATAGGCAGCCACAATGGGATTCCTGGGGCCGTGGTAAAGGACATCGCCGGCATGGATGATCAGGTCTACACCCTGAAAGCAGTTGGCCAGGGCCTGTTCCCAGGCGGCGCCGTCGCCATGGGTATCGCTGATGATACCTACCCGCATCTTATATCCCTACCCTGCCATTGTTTTAAAGAGATTGGCCATTTCCATGGCGGCCATGGCGGCATCAAAGCCTTTATTGCCGGCCTTGGTACCGGCCCGCTCTATAGCCTGCTCAATATTGTCGGCAGTTATCAGCCCGTAGATCACCGGTACGCCGCTATTCAGGCTTACCTGGGCAATGCCCTTGGTCACCTCGGCGGCTACATATTCAAAGTGGGGGGTGGCCCCGCGGATGACGGCACCCAGACAAATGACGGCGTCGTAGCCCCGGGCCGTCATTTTTTGCGCCGCCAGGGGGATTTCAAAGGCTCCCGGCACCCAGGCCACATCAATGGCCGCGGGGTCGGCGCCGTGGCGGGTCAGGGCATCCAGGGCCCCGTCCAGCAGTTTGGAGGTAATAAACTCGTTGAAACGGCTGACGACAATACCGAATTTCAATCCCCGGGCCTGCAGCTGGCCCGCTAAGATGTTGGGCATGGGAAAAAGGCCTCCTTCGCTTTGTGGTAATTTCTGCAATACTTGTTTGTGGTAGGGTATGTCACGGAGCCGCAAATAGCGGAGCGCCGGCAACAGGACAGGCGAGGTGAGGTTAACCGTTGCTGCCGCCGAGGACGCCTGAGCGCACCTTTGCAAGGAAACAAGCGCAACCTCATAGAAGGATCAAAGCTTGCGGAACCCGGAGCCTTTTCATTGGCAATCCACAGGCGGCATGCAACGGTCCGAACCGAGCCGTTGTCCTGTCGGCGCGTAGCTCCTGAGCGGCGCAGTGACATACCCTACCCTTTGTAATAACACCTGGATTTTTCTCAACTTATCTGCAGCAGGTGGCCCATTTTTTCCTTCTTCGTTTTTAGGTAACGCCTGTTGACCCGGTTGGGGCACATTTCGATGGGAACCCTTTCGACAACTTTAAGGCCATATCCTTCCAGGCCGGCAATCTTTTTGGGATTATTAGTGAGGAGCCGGATCTGGCGGACGCCCAGGTCGGCCAGGATCTGGGCGCCGATGCCATAGTCCCGCAGGTCGGCCGGGAAACCCAGGGCTTCGTTGGCTTCCACCGTGTCCTTGCCTTCTTCCTGAAGCCTGTACGCCTTGATTTTATTGAGGAGGCCTATCCCCCGCCCCTCCTGGCGCATATAGAGGATAACACCGCGGCCTTCCGCTTCTATCATGGCCATGGCCTGCTGGAGCTGCTCGCCGCAGTCGCAGCGTAAGGAGCCAAAAACATCCCCTGTCAGGCATTCGGAGTGAACCCGGACCAGTACCGGCTGGCTACCGGCAATATCTCCCTTCACCAGGGCCAGGTGACCCTTGCCACTCATTACTTCTTCATAGGCGATGGCTTTAAAATGGCCGTAAGCGGTGGGCAAGTCGGCCTCGGCCACCCGGCGGACCAGTTTCTCCGTCCGGCGGCGGTATTTGATTAAATCGGCGACGGTAATAAGCTTTAAACCATGTTCCCGGCAGAATTCATAGAGCTGGGGCACCCGGGCCATGGTCCCATCTGGATTCATGATTTCGCAAATTACCCCGGCCGGGTAGAGGCCGGCCAGGCGGGCGAGATCCACAGCGGCTTCTGTATGCCCGGCCCGCCGCAACACCCCATCTTGTTTGGCCCGCAAGGGGAATATATGCCCCGGCCGGCGCAGGTCTTCAGGACGGGTGCGGGGGTCAATAAGCTTTTTAACAGTAATAGCCCTTTCAAAAGCGGAAATACCTGTGGTAACTTCAGCTGCGTCGACGGAGACTGTAAAAGCCGTCCCCATCGATTCCGTATTTTGCGTGACCATGGGAGTCAATTCCAGTTCATCCAGACGCTGTCCCTCCATGGGTACGCAAATGAGACCACGGGCATAGGTAGCCATGAAGTTGATGGCTTCCGGCGTAACCTTCTCGGCAGCGATAATCAAATCGCCTTCATTCTCCCGGTCCTCGTCATCCACCACCACCACCATACGCCCGGCCCGTATATCGTCAAGGGCTTCTTCAATGGTATTAAATTTAATTTTTTCTTCGCCCATGGCGAATCACCTTCTTCCCCTCATATTAAATAAAGCCATTGGCGGCGAGGAACTCCACGGTCAAACCCTTCCGACCAGTCTCCTCCTGGGGCCCAGTGAGGAGCCTTTCCAGGTAACGGGCCAGCAGGTCGACTTCAATATTTACCTTGTCTCCCGGCCCCTTGGTCCCCAGGATGGTATGCCGGGCCGTATGAGGAATGATGCCAACTGTTACCATGTTCCCATCTACGGTAATGACCGTCAGACTCGTACCATCCAGGGCCAGGGAGCCTTTAGGAGCAATATAGCGTTCCAGGCCGGGAGGTACCGCAACCGCCAGCTCCCAGGCGATGCCTGTCTGCCTTTTCGTTTTAATTTCCCCCACGCCGTCCACGTGCCCGCTGACCAGGTGGCCGCCCAGCCGCTCGCCCAGCTGCAGGGCCCGTTCCAGGTTGACTTGATCCCCCGCTTTTAAAGAACCGAGGGTAGTAACCCTTAAAGTTTCAGCCATAACCTCGGCTACCAGGGCGGCTGGCGTTAATTCAACTACCGTCAGGCAGGCACCATTAACGGCTATACTGTCACCCCGGCGGGTACCGGACAGGACCTTCCAGGCGGCAATGGTTAAACGGGCTCCCTGGCCAACAGTTTCTACCCTGCGGACAACCCCTATCTCTTCAACTAAACCGGTAAACACGCCTCTCCCCTTCTTTTGCCCAGATAACCGCTTAACATAATATCCTCACCACAGGTCGCCACCTCTACTTTTTCCAGTTGCCAGGCTTCTTGAGGGCTCGCTACCCCGGCCCCTCCTACCGGTCCCGGAGCAGCCATGCCACCAAAGATCTTGGGAGCAATAAAGGCTACCACTTTATCTACTACCCCGGCGGCCAGGGCGGTAGCATTTACCCCGGCCCCGCCCTCCACCAGGATACTCATAATCTGGCGTCGGGCCAGTTCAGCCAGCAGGGGCTGCCAGGCCACCCGGCCGTCTTCTGCCGGTAAGACTATGACCTCGATGCCCCTGGCAGCCAGCTGCTGCCGGGCTTCCACCGGCGCTGCCGCGGTGGTGGCCACCAGGGTGGGCGCCGGGGAAGCCAGGTTCAACACCCTGGCCGTTAAAGGTATCCTTAAATAGCTGTCCAGGATTATCCTTACGGCGTCCCGACCCTTGCCCCCCGGCAGGCGGGTGGTGAGCTCGGGGTCATCGGCCATGACGGTGCCGATTCCCACCAGGATGGCGTCGTGGGTATCACGGAGCTCGTGGGCCTTTTGCCTGGCTGCCGGGCCAGTAATCCAGCGGGAAGCACCAGTACGGGTGGCGATTTTACCGTCCAGGGTCAGGGCCATCTTGAGGGTCACCCAGGGCCGCCCGGTGGTAATATACTTGATAAAGGCTTCATTCAGCCGCCGGGCTTCATCTTCTAAGAGGCCTGTCTCCACTTCAATCCCGGCCCGGCGAAGGGCCTGGAAGCCGCCACCGGCCACTTTGGGGTTGGGATCGGCCATAGCTGCCACCACCCGCCGGATACCGGCAGCTATAATGGCTTCCGTGCAGGGCGGCGTGCGGCCATAATGGCAGCAGGGCTCCAGGGTAACATAGAGGGTAGAGCCTTTAGCTGCCTCACCCGCCGCCCGCAGGGCATGAATTTCGGCATGGGGAGTACCCGCCCTCTGGTGGTAACCTTCACCTACCACGCGGCCATCCCGGACAATCACGGCGCCCACGGCCGGGTTGGGGCTCGTGCGGCCCAGGCCCAGCCGGGCAAGTTCCAGAGCGCGGCGCATGTACTCGACATCCTCTGGAGGCATTTCCACTTGCTCCTTTTAATTTCTTTTCAAGGCATTAAAAAACCCCGGGGTCGTACTCCGGGGTTAGAAAGGGCAAAGGATACACAACGCCTTCTCCCTTCCAGACTGTCACTGTCGGCCCCGGAATTGCACCGGGTCTGCCTTTAGGGCTCGCGGGCTATTACCGCCGGTAAGGAATTGCACCTAACCCCGAAGGACGTTACTGTAATTATAGACCTGTAACCTGCCGGCGTCAAGGAGCAGGTGCTAGTCTTCTGCCGCGCGCAAAGCGTTAATGGCTGCCGCCCGGTCCGGGCGGCCAAAGATGGCCGAACCGGCTACCAGGACGTTGGCTCCGGCCCGGCAGGCCTGTCGGGCTGTGACCGGGGTAATTCCACCGTCCACCGCCAGCAAAATGTCCAATTTACGCTGGCGCAACATGGCGGACAGGGAGGCTATTTTCGGCAGCATGGCCGGGATAAACTCCTGGCCGCCAAAGCCGGGATTTACCGTCATCAATAAAATCATATCCACTTCAGCCAGGATATGATCCAGGACTGACAATGGTGTGGCCGGGTTTAAGGCTACTGCCGGCCGGCAGCCGGCGGCGCGGATTTGCTGCAACACTCGGTGGAGATGGGTACAAGCTTCGGCGTGGACGCTAATATAGTCGGCGCCTGCCGCGGCAAAGGGGGCAATAAAGTCTTCCGGCCGGGAAAGCATCAGGTGCACATCAAAAACCAGCTGGCTTTTAGGTCGTAAGGCGGCCACCAGGTCCGGCCCGAAGGTGATATTGGGGACAAAATGGCCGTCCATAATATCCAGGTGTAGCCAGTCGGCTCCAGCGGCAGCGACGTCTTCTATTTCAGCCTGGAGGTTACTGAAGTCGGCAGCCAGCAGTGAGGGGGCAATAATGGTCAAAGATTAATAGCTCCTTTCCCTGGCAATAACCTCATCTAGAAAATTAAGGTAATGTTCATAGCGGTGCCCGGCAATTTCCCCGGCCTCTACGGCCGCGGCCACGGCACAACCGGGTTCGCCCCGGTGCAGGCAGGAATTAAAACGGCAGCGTCCTATTAAGGGTTCCATCTCCGGAAAATGGCCGGCTACCTCCAACCTGTCCAGGGGTGGTAAGTCCAGGCGGCTGAAACCCGGGGTGTCGGCTACCCAGCCCCCGCCCGGGAGACTGATTAATTCGGCATGGCGGGTGGTATGGCGGCCACGGCCCCCTTTAGCGCTCACTTCGCCCGTCCGCAAGTTTAGTTCCGGCTGGAGGGCATTGAGGAGGGAGGACTTGCCCACCCCGGAGGGGCCGGCAAAGGTACTGAGCCTCCCTGCCAGGATCTCCCTGAGCTTCTCTACGCCCTGGCCGGTGCGGGCACTGGCGATTAAAACCGGGTAGCCGATTTGCCGGTAAATAGCGGGTAAATAGAGGTACTTCTCCTGGCCGACATCGACTTTATTCCAGACGATAATGGCCCGAATATCCTTAACGCTGCTTAAAAAAAGCAGGCGGTCCAGCAGTTCCAGGTCCGGGGGCGGCGTGCTTAAGGAAAAAACGATAATAGCCTGCTCCACATTGGCCACGGCCGGGCGCTCCAGGAGGGTACGCCGGGGTTTTACAGCTTCAATCACCCCTTCCCCGGGACCCAGGGGCACCATTTCCACCCGGTCACCTGGCAGGAGGTCGGCCTCGCGCCGGAAACGGCCCCGCAGGCGACAGGTCCAGACCTGGCCTCCGGTTTCTACATAGTAAAACCCGCCGTAACGCCGTAAAAGGATGCCTTCCATACCATCCTCCTTACGGTAAATCCCGCTCGTAAATTAGATTGCCATCGCGGAAGACCTGGAGCTTACCCTTACCAAAGTACGTTATCACGGTCTGGATTTGCTGGCCTTGCTCCTGTTTCTTATTCAATACCTCGCTGGTCCCTTTGGCATCGGTAACAACGATGCGCACCTCGTGTTCTTTATCATCCGGAGCCGGAGGTACAGTGACGCCCACTTGTTTCTGGGCCGGCCCCGGCCCCTGGCTGACAACTAAATTGATGGCACTGCCCTGCAGGACACTGGACCCCGGTCGCGGGTCCTGGTCAATGACTATCCCCGGGAATTGCTCCTCGCTCCGCTTGTAAGTAAGAGTCCCCTGCTGCAGCTTCGCCGCCGCCAGCTGCTGCTGGGCCTCGGCCAGGGATTTGCCAACCAGACTGGGGGCAGGAATCAGCTGGGGCTCCGGGCCTTTGCTGACAATCAACCTGACCTCGGTACCCTCTGGCTGCTTGCTGTTACCGGGAGGATTTTGTTCCACTACTGAACCTGCGGGGATACTGGGATGATATACTTTCAGCGAATCGCCGGCAACCCGTAAGCCTTCATTTTCCAACCGCAGGCGTGCATCTCGCTCCGTAAGCCCAATAACTGGAGGAACCGTAACCATGCGAGTGCCCTGGCTGACGGTCAGGGTCACGACCCGGCCGCGGCGGACCCGTTCCCCGGCTGCGGGCTCCTGGGCCATAACCTGTCCCGCCGGTACCTCGGCATTATACTGCCTGCTGCCCACCTGGCCCCGCAAACCGGCTGCCGCCAGCCGGTCCAGGGCCTGGCCTTCAGTAAGGCCAGTTACAGGTGGTACCACTGTCTCGCCGACAAGCAGGTAATAACGAAATCCAGCCCACAGACCGGCGGCGGCCAGGCCTAAAAAGAGGAGAACCATTAAAACCCAGGCCCACACCCGCGGCCGCCGGCGCGGCCGGGTGGGACTGGCCGGAGGGTCGGGAGCCTCCACCGCCGGCAGGACCTGGGTGGCAAAGGTATCTTCCGCCAGGGCATTTCTTACCGCCAACAGGTCCGAACGTAAGGCGGTCGCCGACGGGTAGCGTCGTTCCGGCTCCTTTTCCAGGGTGCGCATGACAATACGCTCCAGGGCCGCCGGAACACTGGGGTTTATCTCCCGCAAGGGCCGGGGGGATTCCTGGATATGCTTGATGGCCACGGCTACCGGGGTGTCACCGTGGAAGGGAAGATCCCCGGTCAGCATTTCGTAGAGGACAATACCAAAGGAATAAATATCGGCCGCCGCGCCGGTAACCCCGCCTCTGGCCTGTTCCGGTGCCAGGTAATGAACAGAACCGACCATGGTACCGCTGTAAGACATGGTTGCTTCATTGACGGCCTGGGCGATACCAAAATCGGTTACCTTGACCCGGCCATTGCGGGTAATGAGGATGTTATGGGGTTTAATATCCCGGTGGATAACGCCATTTTCATGGGCATGTTCCAGGGCGTCACAAATTTGCAGGGCTATATCGATAGCCTCCAAGGGCGGCAGGGGCCCTCGTTCTTTAATAAGATCCTTTAAGGACCGGCCTTCAACATACTCCATAATCAGATAATGGATGCCGTCTTCCTGGCCAACGTCATAGATGCTGACCACATTGGGATGGGACAAGCTGGCTACAGCCTGGGCTTCCCTGTGGAAGCGGGTTAAAAAGTCCTTATCGCTGGCATACTGTTCCCGCAAAATTTTGATGGTCACATAACGGTGCAGCAGGCGGTCCTGTCCCCGGTAGACCCGGGCCATGCCCCCGCCTCCCAGTTCATCAATTATCTCATAACGACCTTCCAGGATTTTACCAATCATTTTATCCATTTAGTCACCGCCTCAAGGCTGCCGCCATAATTTCCCGGGCAATGGGGGCTGCTACCGCGCCACCCGCACCAGCATTTTCCACGACAACGGCTACAGCAATCCGCGGTTCTTCCGCCGGAGCAAAAGCCACCAGCCAGGCATGGGTTTCGCCCCCGGGATTCTGGGCGGAGCCTGTTTTGGCCGCCACCTGAGTCCCCGGTAAGCTTGCAGCCGTAGCTGTCCCACCGTTTACTGTAGCCACCATGGCATTTTTAATATCCGCCGCTACTCTGGCCCCGGTTACCACCTGGAGAGGCCGCGGCACAGCCTGCCAGAGGAGCCGGCCACCTGCTGCCGTTACCTTCTCGACCAGGTAAGGCTGCATTAAGATACCCTTATTGGCAATAGCGGCCGTGACCATGGCCATTTGCAGGGGCGTTGCCAGTACGGCCCCCTGGCCAATGGAACTCCCTGCCAGGGCGCTGGCATCCAGGCGGCCCGGCACCCGGGATTCCTCGACTGGCAGGTCGAACTTTAAAGGTTTATCAAAGCCATACAGGGCTGCCGTTTCTTTGAATTTATCCGCCCCGGCTTCCAGGGCCAGGGTGGCAAAGGTAACATTGCAGGAATACATCATGGCCTGCTGGAAATTCAGGTGGCCATGGGGCCGGGGGCAGGTAAGCTTCCAGCCCTGGACCTCCAGGTAACCCGGGCAGTAGAAATCACGCTGCAAAATACCGGGGTCGGCTTCCAGGGCCGCGGTGGCCGTTACCAGCTTCATAATCGAACCGGGGGGATAGAGACCCTGGATGGCCCGGTTCAGGAGGGGACTGCCGGCGCCGGGGCTATTAATCCGCTGCCATTCCTCCTCCAGCCGGTTGGGGTCAAAGGCCGGGCTGCTGGCCAGGGCCAGGACGGCACCGGTGCGCGGGTCCAGGGCGACAACCGCTCCCCGCCGGCCGGCCAGCAGGTTCGTTGCCAGGCTTTGTAAATCGGCATCCAGGGTGAGGTGCAGATCATTCCCCCGGGCCGCCTGGCCTATTAAACGCCGGCCTTTATTGACCAGCTGCTGCCAGCCGGTAAGACCGAGGAGATCGCCATCCCGGCTGGCTTCCAGGCCACTGCTGCCAAAGCGCCCGGAAACATACCCCACCACCTGGGCCGCCGCCTGGCCGTAGGGATACTGGCGCTGGAACTGGCCCGGGTTCCCCACCGTCCGGGCCAGGACCCTGCCGGCGCGATCATAAATCGTCCCGCGCTCGGTTTGCTGCTCAACCAGGTTCAAACGCGGGTTCAGGGGGTTTAAATAGAGCCTCTCCCCGGCTATGGCCTGGATGTAGGTCAGGTACACAATGAGAATGACGAAAAATACACCTGTCGCCAGGGCCAGGCGGCGCACCCCGGTTTTCATGGTTTTGCCTCCCGGCCGGCAGCGCTGACATTGAGGAGTAAAGCCAGCAACAGGTAGCTGATCACCAGGGAACTGCCGCCGTAACTGACAAACGGCAGGGTTACCCCCGTCAGGGGCAGGAGCTTGCTAACCCCGGCCATAATGATCAGGGCCTGGAAGGTACAGAGTACGGTCAACCCGCCAGCCAGCAGTACGCCCTGCTCCTCGGGGGCCCGGAGGGCGGCACGGAAACCTCGCAGGGCAAACAGCAGGTAGAGAAGGATAACCCCCAGGCTGCCCATTAATCCCATTTCCTCGCCCATGGTGGCAAAGATAAAGTCGGTGGCAACAGCCGGGATCACCTCGGAATAACCCAGGCCCAGGCCGGTACCAAAGATACCGCCGCTCCCCAGGGTGATCAGGGCCTGAACAACCTGGTAACCGGCCCCGCTATAATCTGCCCAGGGGTTGATCCAGACGGCAATGCGCGCCCGGAGATAGGGGAAGACCAGGTAAGCCAGTACCGCTCCCAGACTAAATAAGGCTCCCCCTGCCACACAAAAGCGTAATTTCCCGGTGGCCAGGTAGAGCATGGCCAGGAAAGTAATGAGGAGAATCAGGGCTGAACCCAGGTCACGCTGCAGGACCAGCAATAAAACGGCCAGGGCTACAGCCACCAGGAGGGGGCCCCAGGATAAACGCCCGGCTCCCTGGATCAGCAGCTCCCTCTTGTCGCTTAAATACCCGGCCAGGTACATAACCATGAGGACCTTGACAGCTTCTACCGGTTGCATACGGAATGAACCAAGGGTCAGCCAGCTCTTGGCCCCGCCGATGCGCGTCCCCAGCAGGACGGTAATAAGCAGGAAAAAAAGCCCCAGGGATAAAAAGAGGTAGGGATAATGTTCCAGGCGCTGGTAATCCCGGAAACCAACAGCAACGACTATAAGGACTAAAAGCCCCATTATGGTCCAGATAATCTGGCGGTAAGCGAGTCCGGGGTCCAGTCGGAACAAAAAGGTAAGACCCAGGGCCGTTAGGGTGGCCGCCAGGGGAAGGAGATACTGATCGCCACCATGGCGGGTAGCCCTTAAAATCAGGTGCGTCCCCCAGAACCCCCCCAGCAGCAGGGCCAGAGCATAGCCCGGATGCCAGCCGGGCTGGCGGGAGGCAAAAGTTACCATATAACCGTACCCGGCAGCCAGGATTAAAGACGGCCAGATTAGCAGGGCCATCTCCTGTCCCCGGTTTGTACTGGTACCGCCACTACTCATAAAGGGCCAACACCACCGTAACATTATCCGGCCCTCCCCGCTCCAGGGCCAGTCGCAACAATTGCCGGGTAGCTCCAGCCAGTTCCTGGTGGCGGTTCATGATGTCCGCCAGCTCCTGATCGGGAATGACCTCATAGAGGCCGTCGGTACATAATAGCAACCGGTCTCCCGGCTTCAGCTCAATTTCTCGGCTGTCAATATCAACCGTATTCCCCGTCCCCAGAGCCCTGGTAAGGATATTGCGCTGGGGATGCAGACGGGCCTCTTCCGCCGTCAGGCCGCCGCAGCGGACTAGTTCGCCGACATAAGAATGATCGTTAGTTAATACCTGTAACTGTCCGTCCCGAAAAAGGTAAGCACGGCTGTCGCCGATATGGACCAGGAAACCCCTTGATCCCACTATCCAGACGGCCGTCATGGTTGTGCCCATCCCCGCCCGTTCCCGGCTGGACAGGGAGCACCGGTAAACTATCTCGTTGGCAAATTCTGCCGCGGCCAGCAACCGGGGCAACGGTTCCCCCGCTGTCCCGTAAAAAAGCCTGTCCTGCAGGGCCCGTAGAGCCAGGTGGCTGGCAACTTCCCCGGCCTGGTGCCCGCCCATACCATCGGCTACGGCGAAAAGCCCCCGTTCAACGTCGCTAATAAAATAATCTTCATTACCGGGCCGCACCAGTCCGGTATGGGAAAGGGCCTCGGCTCGCATCTTCCCACCCCACTTTAAAGGTCACGCCGCCAATCCTTACTTCATCGCCAGGCCGTAAACTCTGCGGGCCGGTTAGTAGGTGGCCGTTGACGTAAGTCCCGTTAGTGCTATCCAGGTCAACTAACTGCCATTCTTCGCCGCGACGGGTAATTACAGCGTGACGGGCCGAAACGTGAAAGTCGTTAATTACAATATCATTATGTTGATCGCGGCCAATGGTAATATTTTCGCCGAGGAGATATCTTTCTCCTTTTTTTATGCCTGCGTTTTTTGTTTCCAGGACAGTTAAAACCGGCCGGCCAGCGGTGCCACGGGTACGCTTAATGTGATGACCCGGCGCCAGCTCCAGGTACATGAGCCTTAAGACATGCCACAGGAAAAGGTAGATTAAAATTACAAAAACAAATCTCAACCCGGCCAGCAAAATTTCCGCCAACGTAACCACCCGCTCCGGCTAGCTTATCTGTAATTCTAACACAGTCCGGCCCACCTGCATACGGTCGCCGGGGTTCAAAAAGGCCCGTTCCACCCTCTTCCCGTTAACCAGAGTGCCGTTGCGGCTGCCTAGGTCCACCAGCAGGACCCGGTCATGGCTTTCTTCCAGCTGGCAGTGGCGCCGGGAAACCTGCTCGTCGGTCAAGATAAAATCGCAGACTGGCTGGCGCCCCAGGACCTGCTTCCCGGGCCGCAGGAGAAACGTACGCCCCGCATCCGGCCCGGCAATAACGGTTAGCTTTAAGGAGGGCCGGCCTGGCCGGTCATCTTCCTCCGCATCGATGGCCTTGTAAATTAACGTATCGCTTTCAACATGGGCGTTCCCCTCTTCCTCCGGCCGCCCTTCTTCCATGCGGGCGTGGATACGCACCTCACCCGGGGCCAGTTCGTCTTCTACCTCCAGCTCTACCCGGGGTTCGCCGACCATGGTTAAATTTTGCTCGGCCGCTTTCTTCTCTAGGTAGCCGGCTAGTTCCCTAGCCAGGGCATGTTCAAAGGCCGACAGGCGTTCAAAATCCTTGGGATTTAAATGAACCAGGTAAATATTGGGGACGTAGACACGGCTGACGCTTACCGTGCGCTGGGCAACCATAGTTTTAGCCAGTTTTTTGGCGATCTCCACAGGTTGGAGGGGAACATCAGTCCCGCGACGGAATAGGCTATCAAAGAGTCGCTGCCAGAAACGCTCGTTTTTTTCCAGCCAATCCATTAAAACACCTCCCGGCCGGCGTTACTGCGAAGCTGGCCGCAAGCGGCGGCGATATCCTGTCCCCGGCTTTCCCTCACGGCAGCTGCCAGGCCGGCCTTTTGCAACCAGGAGGCAAAAAGCCACGCCTTCGCCCGGCTTACACCCTTGTAGGGGCTGCCGGGAACCGGGTTTAAGGGGATCAGGTTGACAAAGGCCAGCACCCCCTGGAGCAACTCGACCAGGCGCCCGGCGTCTTCCCGGCGGTCATTGACACCGGCAATGAGGGCATATTCAAAGGTAACCCGCCGCCCCGTTATCCGGCCATAGTGGCGGCAGGCCGGAATCAGCTCTTCCAGGGGATACCGTCTGTTAATGGGCATTAACCGCTCCCGCAGCTCATTGGTGGCGGCATGGAGGGAAACGGCCAGTTCAAGGGGCGGCTTCTCCCCGGCCAGCTGCCTGATCTGGGGCACCAGGCCACAGGTAGATATGGTTATCCGCCGGTGACTTATACCCCACCCTTGCGGGTGTTCAAAGATACGCACCGCCTTTAAGACGGCCCGGTAATTAAGCAGGGGCTCGCCCATGCCCATAAAGACGATGTTGCTCAAGCGAGCCTCAGGGTCCCGCAGCTGCACATCTTTCACCAGGGCCAGGGCCTGGAGGACAATTTCCCCCGGCGTGAGGTTGCGGCGGAAGCCGCCCTGCCCGGTGGCGCAAAAGGTGCAACCCATGGCGCAGCCCACCTGGCTGGACAGGCAGGCAGTCTGCCGCCGGCGGCCATCTTCATAAGACATAAGTACACATTCAATCAGCTCACCGTCCGCCAGGCGCAGCAATAACTTCCGGGTCAGGCCGCCGGCCGCCACCCTCCGGTTTATGACCTCTACCGGTGGCAGGACAGCCTGACCGGCCAGCCGGGCCCGGAAAGCCCCGGGCAATTCGGTCATTGCCTCCAGGCTGGTAGCCCGGCGGCGGTGGAGCCAGTGGAAAAGCTGCCGACCGCGGTAGGACGCTTCACCCAGTTCTGCCGCCAGTTGAGCCAGTTCCTCGGGCAGCAGGCCCCGCAGGTCAATCTTGGTAGTCATAACCATCCCCTGGCATTATTATGAATGAAGCTATACCATAATATACCACATTGTCCCCGGCCGGGGTCAAGATAAAGAAAAAAAGGGAGTGAACCTCCCTTAGCTATCTAATATCCCTTACGCTACTTCCTTAAACTGGCCGGGACTTCCGGCTGGTGCCACAACAAGACACTGGCCGGCCATACGCTGCTATTGGCCACCAGGACGGCCAGGGCCACGCCCAGGGATACTACCGTGGCCGCCAGTTTCTTCAACATGAAACTTCACCTCCTTTTCTCCAGTTTTATCCCAGGGGCAGGAGGCGTTTTAACACGCCGTCTGCCCGCCCCACGGCGGCAAAGCCAAAAGGTGTCAGGGCCAAGTCCTGGAAAACTAGAGCCAGCAGGCTGCTGGCCAGGAGGCTGCTGCGCCACCCCAGGTGATAACCCAGCATAACGGTTGCCAGCCATAGAACTAACCATAAATAACAGGCTTTCTTTAACCTGGACCTGCGCACCGGGTTGATAATGGGGGCCGCCGCCGATTCCGCCGGTGCCCGGCGCCAGGCAATTACCAGGCTGGCTGCAAATACCAGCAGCACAACCACCGGCAAACTTCCTCCCAGAGCACCTGCCAGCCAGCGGCCCAGGTGGGCCAGAATGATAAGGGTTAACAATGACAAAATCAGACAGCGGTAATAGGCGCTGCAGTGCACGCCGCCGGCCAGCAGACGGTAAGTGGCCATGGTTATGAGGGCTGCCATCATCTCCGGCAGCAGGCCCAAATACCAGGCAGTGGCCATAAAAACAAGCAGCTGCACGCTGGCTCCCAGGGCCACCTCCAGGCCAAAGGCTACTACTTCTACCTCCGGTTTATTTTGACCATCCGGTAACCTGGCCACCAGGTACGCGGCACTGCTTCGGGCTAAACGGTGAATGCTTAGCAAGGCTTGCCTGCTCCATAAATGTTTGCTAATTCTTCCATATTATTCTTTCTACAAATTTTCATAGATTCCTGCCACCATGGCAAATTATGTTGATAAAACGGGAAATCTCACCGTAAAGACCGTCCCCTGGTCGCTGCTGTATACCTTGATCTGGCCGTTATGGGCTGCCACCAGCTTTTGGACGATGTGTAGTCCCTGGCCGTGGTTCTCTTCATCGACCTTCTTCGTGGTAAAACCCCTTTCAAAAATTTTTTTCTGCAGCTCAAGGGGAATGGCCGGGCCGGTGTTGCCCACCTCAAAACAGTAGTAGTTGTCGGCATTAAAGATCCGCAGCCAGATGCGCTTTTCCACACCGGGCAGGGCGGCCAGGGCGGCTTCGATGGCGTTGTCCAGGAGGTTGCCAAAGATACTGGTGGCATCCGTCTGGGGCAGCAGAAACCCCTTTAAATCGCTGTTTATTTCATATTGAAAGCTTATCCCCCGGGCTTCCGCTGCGGCAGCCTTGGTCTGGAAAAGGGCCGCCAGTACCGGCTGGTTGACTTCGATAATGCGGGTGGGCTGGCGCACCTCGTTGCAAACAGAGGTTATGTATTCCAGGGCAGCGTCAGCCATCTCCATCTGCAGCAGGCCGTAGACCGTCTGCAGGTGGCTGATGAAATCATGGCGCTGGGCGCGTAAATTTTTCAGGCTCTCCTTTAAATTTTCGATGTACAGTTCCTGCTGCAAGAGCTGCATCTCCCGGCGGGCGGCAGAAAATAAAATATAAATTATACCAACATAGGTTAATAAGAATAAAAATGAAATCATAAAATAAGACGTCGGGTTCTTTTCCGGATAAAAAATAGGAAAAGTTTCACGGGCATAATGGCTTAAATTGAGGATAATAATCAACAAAGCTTGCAGCAGGACCAGGGTTATAATAATCCAGGTGAAATTTCTACTTTTCATCCTCGTTATCCTTCCGGGCATTATTTGATATGAGTTTTCCGGTACTAATTAAGGACAAACGCCGGCGCCGGCAGAAATAAGCAAACAGGCCCAGAATTATTTCATCAGGGAGGGGGAAAAGGATTCTTAATAAAGGATCTTGAAGAGCCGCTTCAAAACTCAAGCCGGTTAATAAGGAAATAAGAGGGAAAGATATGCTTTCAATAATACCTAAACTCACAATACCTAGGAAAGCAGCTAAAAGCCCTTTAAATAAATTAACCCGTAATAACAGCCACATTGCCAGGGCCAATACAACAATCGAAGCTAAAGTATGAATTCCAAAAGGCAGGGATAAATGGCGGAAATAAAAGGAAAACACCGCTCCGCTTATCCCAACCGCAACAATCCCTTTCATCCCCGGATACTCGCCAATTAGCGCCAGACCTAAAGTAACTAAAATTATTTCCTCCGGTATGGACTGAAAGAACAGTGCCGTCCAGGGCATAACATCCATATATTTCCCCCCTTATACGAACAAGGAGATCCCTTTCAAAAAATGGGTACCCTTCTCAACACCCGGCTAGCGATTGCCGCTGCAGGTTTTCTTTAATAGTTTTTACAACGTTTTTTAACGCTTAGCGCAAATTATCCACCTAACTTTATTCTGCATAAAGGGGTAAAATCCTTTAGGGTTTACCTTTTTAAGCGCGCTATGAAAAAGCCGTCGGTACCGTGGCGCTGGGGTAGAAACTGCACCCAGCCCTGACGGGCCGCGGCTTCCAGGTCAGATGGTACGACCGGCAGCCACGGTTTAAGGGTAACAAGGGAAAATTCTCGCGCCTGGTCGAGGAATTGCCGGATAACTTCCTGGTTTTCTTCCGGGGCCAGGGAGCAGGTGCTGTAGACTAAAACGCCGTCCGGCTTTAAAGCCCGTCTGGCTCCCTGGAGAATTTCCAGCTGCAGCCGGGCCAGTTCCTTAATCCCGGCCAGTTCCTTGCGCCAGCGGGCATCGGGCCGGCGGCGTAACACCCCCAGCCCTGAACAGGGCGCATCAATGAGCAGATAATCGGCTATCCCCGGATAACGTTTCCCAAGTTCACGGGCATCCGCCAGGGCCGTTTGTACGCAAGTTACGCCAAGGCGCCGGCAGTTTTCTTTAATTAACTCCAGGCGAGAAGGATGGACATCGCAGGCCAGAATCGTGCCCCTGTTGGCCATAAGCTGGGCCAGGTGCGTCGTCTTGCCGCCCGGGGCGGCACTGGCATCAATAACAAAAGACCCTGGTTCGGGTTTTAAAGCATGACCAACCAGCTGGGAACCTTCATCCTGGACATAGAACAACCCTTCCCGGAAGGAAGGGCTGGCCTCTACCGCCCCCAGGCCTTCAACTATAAGGCCCTCCGGGGCATAGGGGGCCGGCCTGACAGAAGCTCCCTCGTCCTGGAGGCGCGCTGTCAGGCCGGCCACTGTCGTCTTCAGGGTATTGACGCGGATCGCCATGGGCGCCGGTCCATTATTCACCCGGCAGAGGGCTTCCGTCTCTTCATAGCCAAACTGCGTCAGCCATTTCTCTACCAGCCAGCGGGGATGATAATAACGCAAGGAAAGGTAGCCGGCAGGATCACTCCCCGGTTCCGGGTAAGGTAAATTCTCCTTGCGGCGTTCCAGGTTGCGCAGGATGCCGTTTACCAGGCCCACCGTGCCCCGGTGACCATATTTTTTGGCCAGTTCCACCGTTTCATAGATGGCCGCCCGCGCGGGTATCCGCGGTAAATACATGAGCTGCGCCCCTCCCAGACGTAAAAGGCAGCGAATCCATGGCGGAAGTTTGGCCAGGGGGTATTTTAAAAAGAGACTCAGGGCCCAGTCCAGGGTTTGCCAGGCCTTGACGGCACTGTAGGCCAGCTCCGTGGCCAGGGTGCGGTCACGGCCCTCAAGGTTGGAGGCCTGCAAGACTTCATTCAGGGCCAGGCTGGCAAAGGCCCCTTCTTCCGTCACCCGGTAAATGACCTGCAGGGCCGCCTCCCGGGCCGAAGCAGCCGGCCTGAGTTTCACTTTCTGTTACCTCCTCTACACACTGCTACCAACTCCCCAGCCTTCACTGCGTACCTGGGGCTGGCTGATTGTTTTGCCGTACAGGAAAAACTGGATGGCTTGCTCTACCTGGTTTAAATTAACCTGGGTATTGAGGCAGGGGCCGTGGGGCCTTGAGTTTAAAACCCCCAGGACAGGCATAGGTTGGGTATCCTGGATGCCACTGGTTAAATCACGCTCGCAGGCAATGGCCACTACCGCCCGCGGCCGGTACTGTTTAACAAAGTGCCGGGCCAGAGTACCTCCGGTAGCCACGGCGAGGCGGACACCGTATCTTTCGGCCAGGGCATGAAGGGAATCAATGGGGCAGCGGCCACAGCGGCGACAGTTATAGACGTCAACTGTGATTTTATGGGGACAACCGCTCCACTGCAGGCAGTGGGGAGCCAGGAGGAGGATCTTCCCGGGTTCGATCAGGAGACCCTGCAGGCGTACTAGCTGGTTGTTCATCTCAATAAACGAGGCTTTAATGGTTTCTGCCTTAACCCCCAGGCGCCTGCCCAGGGCCAGGGCCACGGGAAAAAGGGTATTGACGGCTATTAAGCCCAGGCGCTGGAGGAAGGGCCGGCTGCGTTCCTGCCAGAGGATCAATACCAGCCCGCCGATTCCCAGGGCAATGATGAGGAAGAGGACTGCCAGGGTAAAAAAACCCAGCACTAGAAGGAGACGATTGAGAAAACTGGTATGGTTAACCAGGAGATACCAGCTACCTGCCAGCACGGCAGTTATAAATAAAAGGCTCAGGGCCAGGAGACCGATAAAAAGGCGTTTTTTTATACGCATCCCAGCACCTCCCCCGTGGCCAGGGGATAACCCCGCAGGTAGGCATCCGCCGGCATAATCCTTTTGCCCTGGGGCTGGACGGCGGTAATGAGAAGCCTGCCTCTACCCGCTTGAACGACAAAACCTTCACCCGTTACCGCCACCACCCGGCCCGGTACTCCGGTAGTTGCTGCATCTAAAATCCTGGCACCATATACCTTCAGGCGTTCGCCGGCCCGCAGGGTGTAGGCCCCCGGCCAGGGGTTCAAGCCGCGAATAAGGTTATAGATATTATCTGCCGGCTGCGCCCAGTTAATCATCTCTTCTTCCGGTTTAAGGGGGGGCGCGTAGGTGGCCAGGGCTTCATCCTGGGGCTGCCGGGGAGCCCGGCCGGCGGCCACCAGGTCCAGAGTATGTTCCAGGAGCTCTGCACCCATGACGGCCAGCCGGTCGTGGATTTCCCCGGTGGTAGCATCCGGCCCAATGGGTAGCTTCTCCTGGAGGATAATGTCACCGGCGTCTAATTGGGGTGCCATCCACATGGTGGTGACGCCGGTTTCTGTTTCACCGTTCATTACCGCCCGGTGGATGGGGGCTGCCCCCCGGTAGCGAGGTAAGAGGGAAGCGTGCAGGTTGATACAACCCTTCAATGGCAGGTCCAAAATCTCCCGCGGTAGGATACGACCAAAGGCAACGACCACAATGACTTCGGGCTGCCACTGCTTGAGCCTGGTTAAGAATTCCCCTTCTTTCATATTTACTGGCTGGCTTACCAGTAGTCCCGCTGCTGCCGCCGCCTCCTTAACCGGTGGCGGCTGGAGTTTTTTCCCCCGGCCCCGGGGACGGTCTGGCTGGGTAACCACCCCGGTGATTTCATGACCGGAATTAAGCAGGGCTTTCAGGGATGGTACGGCAAATTCGGGCGTACCCATAAATACAAGGCGCATGTTTACCGCTCCTCAGGATTATTTTCCAGCCAACGCACGACTTTATCGATAAAGAGCACCCCGTCCAGGTGGTCAATCTCGTGCTGCAGGGCACGCGCCAGGAGACCTTCCGCTTTGATTTCCCTCTCCCGGCCATGACGGTCGAGGCCCCGCACGGTTACGGCGGCCGCCCGTGGTACTTCCCCCTGGGCCCCGGGGACGCTCAGACACCCTTCCGGGCCTACATCCTTTCCCCTGGCTGCTATTATTTCCGGATTAATCAGCTCGATCAACCCTTCCCCTACGTCAACGACAATAACCCGCTTTAAGACGCCAATCTGGGGGGCCGCCAGGCCCACCCCGGGAGCATCATACATGGTATCGGCCAGGTTATCCAAAAGTTTCCAGATATTAGGGGTAATTTTTTTTACCGCCTGCGACTTTTCCCGCAAGATGGGGTCAGGGTGGATTAAAATCTGGTGAATTGCCAACCTCTTTGCCTCCTGCCTTTTACCAAGGATTAATGGGTCCTACATCTACTATCATACGGACATTATGGCGGTTGCGGTATGCCGCCAGGCTTGCAGCCAGGTGGCCTTTATACCGCGACCAGCCGGGCACCTTGAGCATCAGCTGCCAGCGGTAATGATCCTTAACCCGGGACGGGTACCCCGGAGCCGGACCCAGAACCTGGATCTTGCCGCCTTTACTGTTAATTAATCCGGCCACCTCATGGGCGGTTTCTATAACCCTGGCTTCGTCCGGACCGGTAAAACCCAGACGCACCAATTTTATAAAGGGAGGATAGCTTAAGCTGCGGCGCATAGCTATCTCCTGTTCGTAAAACTTGTGATAATCCTGGGTCGCGGCCAGGGTAATGGCCGGGTCGTGGGGGTTATAAGTTTGAATAATGACTTCCCCTATGCCGGTCCGGCGGCCAGCCCGGCCGGCTACCTGGGTTAACAGCTGAAAGGTACGTTCCCGGGCGCGAAAGTCCGGCTGGTACAGGGATAAATCGGCGTTAACCACACCCACCAGGGTAACACCAGGAAAATCCATACCTTTGGTAATGGTCTGCGTACCGATAAGAATATCGGCCTGTCCGTCAGCAAAGGTGCGGTAGATCTTTTCCCACTGGCCCTTCCTGGCTGTAGTATCTCCATCGGCCCTTAAGATTCTGGCCCCGGGCCATAAAGCTCGCGCTTCTTCTTCCACCCGCTGGGTGCCGGAACCTAAACGTACCAGGGTACTACCGCATACCGGGCAACTGGCTAATGCCTTTTCCACATAGCCGCAATAATGGCAGCGCAGGGTACCGTCCCGGTGATAGGTCAGGGCCACGGCACAGTGCCTGCATAAAGGAACATGGCCGCATTGGCGGCAAAGGATATGGTGGGCATAGCCCCGGCGGTTTAAAAAGAGAATGGCCTGCTGTCCCGCTGCCAGGGCGGTAGTTATCCCCTCTTCCAGCCGCCGGCTTAAAATACCCTGATGGCCGGCCCGGAATTCAGCCCGCAAATCAACTATTTCCACCCGGGGCAGGCTTACATTCCCCGCCCGCCGGGGCAGCTGTAACAACTGTATTTTCCCCTGCCGGGCCAGGTAAAATATCTCAGTACTGGGGGTGGCACTCCCCAGAACCACCACCGCTCCTTCCAACTGCCCCCGCTTGATGGCGACCTCGCGCGCGTCATAGCGGGGCGCGGTATCCTGCTTGTAACTGCCGGCGTGTTCTTCATCAACGATGATGAGCCCCAGCCGCGGCAGGGGGGTAAAAAGGGCCGACCGGCTACCGGTGATAATCTGGATTTCCCCCCGGCGGGCCTGCTCCCAAACGGT
This sequence comes from Moorella sp. E306M, assembly GCF_006538385.1. Classification (NCBI taxonomy): domain Bacteria; kingdom Bacillati; phylum Bacillota; class Clostridia; order Neomoorellales; family Neomoorellaceae; genus Neomoorella; species Moorella sp. E306M. Next base: position 140,977 of record NZ_BJKO01000001.1, read on the forward strand.
CGCCCTTTCACCGGCAGCCAGTTCCCCGTGAACAACGGCCACCTTCTCCCCCAGCCTTTGCCTTATCCGGGTCACCATCTGGGGGATCAGGGAATGTTCCGGAACCAGGAACAAGACCTGGTAACCCTTTGCCAGGGCCTCTGCGGCACAGCGCAAGTAAACCTCGGTTTTGCCGCTACCGGTAACACCGTGGAGTAAAAAGGTTCCCCCCCGTCCCAGGGCGGCATTGATAATCCCTGCGGCTTCTTCCTGAGCCGCATTAAGTTTGATTTGAGGACATGTCTCCTTCTTATCCCCGGGTGGTGACGGGGTAATTTCAATTAAACCTTGTTCTTCCAGGCGCTTGAGGGCGGCATATCCTCCCCCGGCAGCAAGGCTGGCAACCGGCTGGGGGCCGCCGTCCAGGAGGGCCTTCAGGATGGCCGCCTGGCGCGGTGCTTTTTTTATCAGAGCTTCTATTCCCGCTGCCGCTCTTTCCCCGGCTGCTACCCACCGGGTCCGCCTCTCGCGGGGTGCCCCGCGCCAGGACCACTCTTCCCGGATCAGGCCGTGGGATTTTAAAGCGGTTAAAACTCCACTAAGCTCCTGCCGGCGGCCAAACTGCTGTAACTGGCCTTCCCCGGCTTCCCGGCGGCTGGCCAGGTAGGCGGCCACGGCTCCGGCCGGCGCAGGCAGGCAGTTAGCCAGGTTTAACGCCTCTTCCGTTTCGCCTCCCGGAGCTGGTAGCCAGCACCACCGGCGCTCTAAGCGCCGGCCTGTCGTCGGCGGCAGGAGGGCATTGATAGCCGCAGCCAGGGAACAGAAATAACGCTCGGCCAGGTAGCGGCCAAGTTCTATCATCCCCGGCGGCAGAAAATCCCTTTCCAGGACTGCCTTGATGGCTTTTAACCTGGTCCGGTTCGCTTTATCAGGCAGGGCGACTACCACTCCTGTGGCCAGCTGCTTGCCCACCGTGACCAGGACCAGGGAGCCTTCTTTTACCTGGGAAGACAGCTCCGGCGACACCTGGTAGGTTAGTGTTCCATTGTTATTTTCCATCCTCGCCCAGCATGGAAGCCGGGTGTAAACAGGGGCCGAGCTGACGGCTACTTCTACCAGCAAATTCGCCAACTCGACCCCCTCCTGGTTAACTGATCCACCGCAGACATTATAGCAGATTTGTTCCCCTTGGTGAATGCATGATTTAGAGCCGGTCGTTCCCCCATTCAAACCTCCCTGGAGCAGCTGGGGTTAAACATGATTTAAGATTTGCAGTATCCCATAAGGAGCCGCACCAGAGTTGGCCTTTCACCCGGAGAAAATTTTGTGGGGGTTCAGGATGTTTTTCGGATCCAGCGACCTCTTAATATCCCGCATGACCTGGTAGCCGGCCTCTCCCAGTTCTGTCATAAGAAAAGGTGCCTTGAGAAGGCCGATGCCGTGTTCTCCCGAAAGGGTTCCCCCCAGTTCTAAAGCGGCCTGGAAGATTTCCGCAATAGCTTTTTCCACCCGCAGCATTTCTCCGGCATCCCTGCTGTCGCAGGCTATGTTGGGGTGGAGGTTGCCGTCACCGGCATGGCCAAAAATTACCAGGTCAATCTGGTATTTTTCCCGAATTTGTCCCAGCCTCCGGATCATGGCCGGCACCTGGCTGCGGGGGACAGTAGCATCCTCAGAAATTTTGGTGGGTTTAATCCGGGTTATGGCCGGGGAAACTGCCCGTCGTGCCCGCCATAATTCTCCTGCTTCCCTGGCATCAGCGGCCAATCTGATTTGAGTAGCTCCTATTTCTTCCAGAACCGCTACCACCTTTTCAGCGTCCCTTTGAGCCTGCTCCCTGTCTCCATCAGTCTCGATAAGGAGCACGGCTGCTGCTTCCCGGGGTAAACCGCACGGGCTGAACTGTTCTACAATGGCGATGGATATACTGTCCATAATCTCCAGGGTCCTCGGTATGATGCCGGCGCTAAGGATAGCGTTTACTGCTTCACCTGTCTGCACCAGGTCTTTAAAGGCTGCCAGGATGGTTTTGACGGCCGGGGGCTTGGGTATAAGACGCAGGGTAATTTTGGTGATGACCCCCAGGGTCCCTTCAGAGCCGGTAAACAGCCGGCAAAGGTCATAGCCGGTGACGTTTTTAACGGTCCGGCCTCCCAGACGGATTACCCGGCCGCCGGCCAGCACCACTTCCAGGCCCAGGATGTAGTCTCTGGTGACGCCATACTTGAGGGCGCGGGGCCCCCCCGCGCACTCGGCAACGTTGCCACCCAGGGTGCAAACTTCCGCGCTGCCGGGGTCCGGGGGATAGAAAAGCCCCTTTTCTTCTACCGCCCGGTGCAGTTGAGCGGTAATTACCCCCGGATCTGCTACGGCCAGCATGTCCTCGGGGTTAATCTCATAAATGTTGTTCATAGCCGTCATTACCAGGGCTATGCCCCCGCCCCGGGGCACCGACCCGCCGCTCAAGCCCGTGCCGGCGCCGCGGGGGTGGACCGGGATCCCCTCCCGGTAAGCAAATTCCAAGACCCGGGCCACCTGTTCGGTACTAACCGGTTTAACCATGACATCCGGCCTGCAGGCCACAAAGGTACCATCGTAAGAATAACAAAGGAGGTCTTCCGGTGACGCCTGCACCCGCTCCTTCCCGACAATCCTTGCCAGCTCTCGCAGTAGGGAAGCCTGCAAATCTATCGCCTCTTCAACCGCTTGCCTTTCTGTTCAAGGTTAGTTCGGCACCGGGCCATGTTTTTCCTGCTCCCACGTCTTGACCTGGGCATTACGAGTTCAGTATAACTTTATAAGCTAAAACCCTAACAAGGGGTAAGGGATTACTCTGGATTACTCTGTCCCAGCCAAGTTAAAGGAAAACCCATTTTAACACTGGCATTCTTAATTTCCGGATCACCCGTCACTATAGAAGCATTATTTTTTAACGCCGCAGCAATGGCATAGGCGTCGGCATAAGACAGTGCATACGAAGCCTTTACTCTGGCGGCCACCAGCGTTAAATCTTCGTCACCTGCCAAAAACTCTACCGGCCAGTCTTTAACCGTTTCCAGTACCCTTTCAGCTTCTATTTCCCCATATTTCCGGTGTACCCGGTAATATACTTCACCTAAATTTATCCACGTCATGAATAGCCGCACGGTGTGATCCCCGGCTTTTTTTAGCAGCAGAGCTACTTCCTCAGCACCGATTTCGTCTTCCAGGTAACAAATGACGGCATAAGCGTCAAGGACAAAATTTTTATGGGAACTACCGTTCATGGTCTTCCTCTAATTTACGTTCTTCCCGCTTATAGGCAGCATGGGTTTTTGTCAATGATTGTTTTGCTTTCAACATGCCTCGCGCACCTCTAACCGGGTCGGCCGGGGCAGGGGTAATAATGATTTGACCTTCCTTCTCTGTGATTATGGCCCGTCCCGGCGCCTGCAGGCCATATTTTTGGCGTAAATGAGCAGGGATAACCACTTGCCCCTTAGCGGAAATCTTCACCGTCGGCATTAACCCTCACCTTTCTTTTGCTTTACCTCTAACCTTATTGTAAAACTTAATGATGGAAAATACAACCTTAGATCTATCGGCAGAATTTGCATAATTTTTCCTTTCGGACGATCTAAGCTTCTGGCAAACCTAGCCTAATTTATTTGGCTTAATATGGAACCTTTTTCGTATGAAGCCATAATATATTATCAAAGAATAAAAGGAGGAGCGATCCCCATGTCTCAAGAAGCTGAGTTGAACACAATTTTTGACAAGATTAAAGAGGGTTCATCCGAAAAGGACCCCGCATTGGAAGGGCTGGAGGCCGCCCTCAACGAAATGCAACTCAACGGAGACAAAAAAATTGGCATTGAATTCGAGTGTGGAGATTGTTGCAAAAAAGTTATAAACGGATCCAAATTATTTTTTGTCTTTAATTTTGCAGTTCTGCTTCCAGCGCCGGGCGATTGCCTCTTCATGAAGGTTTTCAGCGGTGGTCAACTCGTTGATAAACAGATCATGAGGAAAATCATAATTCCTGTAGGCCGTATTTGTGCTATTGAAATTGAACCGGTGCAAGTGGACCCCTAACTTGAATATCATGACCATGGGTATCACTTAGCATTGCAAACACATCAAAGGCTGTTGACAAATAGTGGGTCAACAGCCTTTTTCATGGCAAAAAAACTGCTACTGGGATCACTTAAGATGTAGCTTACCCCGGCAGATGTTTTGTTACCCAAACTATACAAGGCATGTGGTGGGATCCTGGCCAACTGTTGTCGGCCGCAAGATCGGGATAATGAAAAAGAAAGGCAACAATTAGGAAAACGGCCTCCGGGTCAAACCTCGGAGGCCTTGATATTCCTGGAGCTGATGGAGGGATTCGAACCCTCGACCTGCGCATTACGAGTGCGCTGCTCTACCACTGAGCCACATCAGCATTTATCACAGGTGATATTATAACACCGCCAAGCCGGGAAATCAATACTGCATCCCTTTCACGCACCCTGTCCGGCCTGATACCAGCACAGGCGGTTCTGCCTCAGACAATCAATCTTACCAGATTTGCTAGTACCTCCCGCAACACAAGCGGTGGTCGAAACATGGTCGTCCTGTGAACCCCGGCACCTGAAGCCTCTATGCCCAGCCGCCGGGCTTCGGTGATTGCTCGCAGCAAGTGGTAATCGTGGGTGACAATAATAGCTTTCTGCCACCCGTACTTGAGCATGATTTTTCTGGCCTCGTCGAGGTTCTCTCTGGTATTACGTGATTTAACTTCTTCATGAACTACTTCAGGGGGTACGCCGCGGGCGATTAAGGTTAAGCGGGCGGCGGTACCCTCGGGTGTTGGATTAAAGGTACCGGTACCGCCCGTCGTTATTATCGCCGGCGCATATCCCCTGCGAAAGAGATCTTCGGCCAGGGAAATCCGTTCCAGCAAAGCCGGGCTGGGACCATTCTGCCAAACGGCGGCACCCAGCACGATGATCACATCGGCACTTTCGGCCTCTAAGTTTCGCCCATACCACTCAATGTAACCGTACATCAACCCTGTAGTTATAATAACTACCAAAACTGCAGTAATGATTATCCTTTTAAGCATTGACGGACCTGCTCCCGGTGAACAAGGCCGGGGACCGTGGCTATAGCCCGGCAGCCTCCCGCAGGGCTTCTACCTTGTCCAGGCGTTCCCAGGGTAGGTCCAGATCAGGCCGGCCGAAGTGGCCGTAGACAGATACTGGCTTGTAGATAGGCCGGCGTAAATCCAGGTCGCGAATAATGGCCCCAGGCCGCAGGTCAAAGTGGGCCTGGATCAATTCTACCAGCCGCTCGTCGCTGATCCTGCCTGTTCCATAGGTTTCCACACTGATGGATACCGGCCGGGCCACACCGATGGCATAAGCCACCTGCACCTCGCAGCGTTCGGCCAGTCCGGCTGCCACCACGTTTTTAGCCACATAGCGGGCGGCATAGGCAGCCGAGCGGTCCACCTTGGTGGGGTCCTTGCCGGAAAGGGCGCCGCCGCCGTGGCGGGCCATGCCACCATAGGTATCGACAATAATCTTGCGGCCGGTGAGGCCCGTATCGCCCTGGGGACCGCCGATGACAAAACGCCCCGTGGGGTTAATAAAGTATCTCGTCCGGTTATCCAGCATCTCCGCCGGAATAACCGGTTTGATGACGGTTTCCAGGATGTCGTCCCTTAAGGCCGCCATATCGATATCGGGTCGGTGCTGGGTAGAAATAACAACCGTATCCACCCTTACCGGCCGGCCGTCTTCATACTCCACCGTCACCTGGGCCTTGCCGTCCGGCCGTAAATAGGGCAAGATCCTTTCTTTGCGCACCTCAGCCAGCCGGCGTGTTAGTTTATGGGCCAGGGCAATGGGCATGGGCATATACTCCGGTGTCTCCAGGGTAGCATAGCCAAACATCATCCCCTGGTCACCGGCACCCAGAGTCTCCAGCTCATCCCTGGCCACCCCCTCCTTTTTCTCCCAGGCTTCATTGACGCCCATGGCAATATCCGGCGACTGCTCATCAATGGAGGTGATCACGGCACAGGTATCGCAGTCAAAGCCAAATTTCGCTCTGGTGTAGCCAATCTCGCGGATGGTTTCCCGGGCCACCCTCGGTATATCCACATAGCAATCGGTTGTTATCTGCCCGGCCACCAGAACCAGGCCAGTACTGACCAGACACTCACAGGCCACCCTGGCCAGGGGATCCTTTTCATAAATGGCATCCAGGACGGCGTCGGCAATACGGTCGGCTATTTTATCAGGATGCCCTTCTGTTACCGATTCGGAAGTAAATAACTTGCGTGCCATTTCTTCATTCCTCCCTTTCCGGCCCTGTTCCCCTTCCCTGAAAGCGTGGCAGGGTTTTGACAGCATCCAGGATGCGGTGGGCCACTTCCAGCTTGGACAGCTGCGGTAATTGTTGCTTGCCCCCGTCAGGAAAAAGCAGAGTGACAATATTTGTTTCGCTGTCAAATCCTGCCCCGGGCCGGGTAACATCATTGGCTACGATTAAATCTAACTTCTTGTCCTGGAGCTTTTGCCTGGCGTTCGCCAGCAGGTCCTCAGTTTCCGCGGCAAAACCGACCAATATTTGTCTTTCTTTCATCCTGCTTAAGGAAGCCAGGATATCGACCGTCGGTTCCAGCTCAAGGGTTAGTTTCTTTTTAGACCCTTTTTTGATCTTCTGCGCCGCTTGAGCCACCGGCCGGAAATCGGCAACCGCGGCAGCCTTCAGGACTATATCTGCTCCTTTAAAACGCTCCTCCAGAGCGGCCAGCATTTCGTCTGCCGTCTGCACCCGCACTACTTCTACCTCAGGTGGTGGGGGCAGCGGGCTGGCAGTGATTAGCGTCACCCTGGCACCCCGCTCCCAGGCTGCCCGGGCCAGGGCATAGCCCATCTTACCGGAGCTATAATTACCTATGTACCTTACCGGGTCCAGGGGTTCCTTCGTACCGCCGGCAGTCACCAATACTGCCAGGTCCTGGTAATCCTGAGGTGCCAGGGCTCGCCGGCAGGCCGCGACAATACGCTCTAAACTGGCCAGTCGCCCTTTTCCCGTGGTACCGCAGGCCAGGAAGCCTTCCTCGGGTTCAATAATGCCCCAGCCGCGCCGTTTTAATGTTGCCAGATTTTCCTGCACGGCGGCTTTAGCATACATGTTGACATTCATGGCCGGAGCCACCAGGGTGGGACAGTTCACGGCCAGGGCCGTTGTACTCAGGAGATCATCAGCCAGGCCGGCGGCCAGCTTGGCCAGTATATTGGCCGTCGCCGGGGCGACGACAAAAAGATCCGCTTTGTTGGCCAGATCAATATGGGTCAAGGGACCATCGCTCCCGGCCCCGAAAATTGCCGTCAGGGCCGGTTGCCCCGTCAGGGTGCTGAAGGTCAGGGGGCTAATAAACTCCCTTGCCCCTGCCGTCATGATCACCCGTACGGTAGCTCCTTCCTGAACCAAAAGCCGGCAGAGCTCGGCTGCCTTGTAGGCGGCAATGCCGCCGCAGACTCCCAGAAGGATGGTTTTCCCCTCTAAAAACTTCACGCTTTCTTTTTACCCCACTCGTATTTTATTTTGCCCTCAGCAATTTCCATGAGGGCTACCGTTACCGGCTTGGTCCCCTTGGGGTACAAATCGGCAAATTGTCCTTCTGTCAGCGACCGCGCCCTCTTGGCGGCCAGGACCGCCAGGGCGTATTTGCTGCCAACTCTCTTTTCCAGTTTATCAAGGGATGGCTGTTTCAATATTCCTTCCTCCTGAAAAGATAAAAACACCTGCTGGGAAATACTTATTTATAGAAAACCAGGCCTCCCGGTAAATACAAGCTTACTCTTCCGCTTCATCACTTGTATTGATAGCTTCCCGGGAGGAAAGGCGATGGGCCACTGTTTCCGGCTGGACTGCCGACAGGATGATATGATCGCTGTCAGTGATAATCACCGCCCTGGTCCGGCGGCCATAGGTGGCATCAATTAACCTGCCGCGGTCGCGGGCTTCCTGGATAATTCGTTTAATGGGTGCGGACTCGGGGCTGACAATGGCTACTATGCGCCGGGCGGAAACAATGTTGCCAAAGCCAATATTAATTAATTTGATGTCCATACTCCCCCTCCTTTACCTACTCCACGTTCTGGACCTGTTCGCGCATCTTCTCCAGTTCGCCCTTAACCGCTACTACCAGGTTACTTATGGCCAGATCACCGGCCTTGGATCCGATGGTATTTATTTCCCGCCACATTTCCTGCAGGATAAAATCCAGCCGCCTCCCGGCCGGTTCCGTACCGGCCATGGCCGTGGCCATTTGCTCCAGGTGACTTAAAAGGCGGACGATTTCCTCGGTGATATCGGCCTTTTCGGCCAGCAGGGCTACCTCCATCTCCAGGCGCCCGGGATCAAGGGGTATGCCCCCGCTTAGTTCGGCAACCCGCTCTTTAAGACGCCGGGCATACTCCCGAGGTACTTCCGGCGCCCGTTCCCGGATGGCTTCCACCTGCCGGCGCACATACGCCACCCGTTCTTCCAGGTCGGCCTGCAGGCGTTGCCCTTCGGCCCGCCGCATGGCCAGCAAGTTCTCTACGGCTTTTTCTAAAGCCCCGGCTACTACCGGCCAGAGGGTGGCCTCGTCCCATTCCGGTTCGGCAACTTTAACGACCTCTGGTATAGCTAACAGCTTTTCGGCGGTAATATCCGCCGGAATAGCCAGATTTTGCGCCAATTCCTTCAAGGCATTATAATACGCCATTGCCAGGCCCATGTCAACGGTTAGCGGCCGTTTCTCCCCATTTTCTTCGCTAATGCTCACCATTACTTCGACGCGGCCCCTGCTGAGGCTATTTTTAATAACCTGGCGTATCTTTTCTTCCAGGGCTGTATAAAGGCGGGGCAGTCGGATTACCACATCCAGGAAACGCTGGTTTACGGCCCGGATCTCTACGGTAACCGTCCTGCCGGCGCCCCTGGCTTCACCCCGGCCGTAACCAGTCATACTGTTCAGCATGGCCTGCTCCTTCTAAAACTCTACTTTACCTAAAGCCCGCCGCAGGCGTTCAATGGCTTCCTGCATGCGTTCTTTGCTGATAGTCAAAGCAATGCGGAAATAACCTTCGCCATAGCTGCCATAGCCGTTACCCGGAGTTATAATCACGCCGGCTTTTTCCAGGACCATCTCGGCAAACTCGGCCGAAGTATAGCCCCTGGGTACCGGCGCCCAGACATAGAAAGTAGCTTTGGGCTTCTCCAGCTGCCAGCCCAGGGAGTTAAGACCGTCAACGATGATGTCCCGCCGCTCCTGGTAAATGCGCCGTACCTCGTCAAGACCTTCCTGGGGCCCCGTCAGGGCGGCAATGCCGGCATACTGGACGGCCTGGAAGACCCCGGAGTCAATGTTGGACTTGAGCCGTCCCAGGGCTTCGATGACATCAGCGCGGCCGCAGGCCCAGCCCAGGCGCCAGCCGGTCATATTGTAGGGTTTGGATACGGAGTTAAACTCAATACCGACGTCTTTAGCTCCGGGAGCCTGCAGGAAGGAAGGGGCGCGGTAGCCGTCGTAGGTAATTTCGCTATAGGCGGCATCATGGCAGACAATAAGATCATAGTTTTTAGCGAACTCAACCACTTCCTGGAAAAATTTTAAGTCTGCTACGGCGCCGGTAGGGTTATTGGGGTAATTGATAAACATCAGCTTGGCCCGGCGGGCGACATCGCTAGGAATATCCCTGAGATCGGGTAAAAAGCCGTTGGCTGCCGTAAGAGGCATAAAGTAGGATTCCCCGCCGGCCAGCAGGGTGCCGATATTGTAGACGGGATAGCCGGGGTCGGGTACCAGATTGATATCGCCGGGGTCAACGTAGCAGAAGGAGATATGGGCGATACCCTCTTTGGACCCAATGAGGGTTACTACTTCCCGGCGGGGATCAAGGTCCACATTGTAAAGTTTACGATACCAATCGGCCACGGCCTGGCGAAAAGAGAGCATCCCTACCGAAGTGGGATAGCGGTGGTTTTCAGGGTTATGGGCCTGCTCTACCAGTTTTTCTATGACATGGGCCGGGGTAGGCATATCAGGATCGCCGATACCCAGGCTGATGATATCAACTCCCCGTTCCCGGGCCTCTTCTATTTTTTTCTCAATGCGGGCAAATAAGTAGGGTGGTAACTCACGGATACGCCTTGCTTCTTGCATTAATTTTATCCTCCTTACCAGAATAGCATCTTTTAAGCGGGGGCCACCCACCGCTCAAAAGCTTTGCCTCGGTAAACGATATTACCTGCCACCTGCAGTGGCGGTTTTAGTCCTCAGAAAGGGGGAAATCACCCCGGAAGACTTCTACTGCCGGTCCGGTCATGTAGACATGATTATTATCCTTTGACCATTCTATCTGCAGGTCGCCGGCAGCCAGGTGGACCGTCACTTCCCGGTTGCTGCGGCCGGTGAGGGCCCCGGCAACAGCAGCGGCGCAGGCGCCGGTACCGCAGGCCATGGTCTCCCCGGCCCCCCGCTCCCAGACGCGCATTTTTAGCTCGCCGGGGTTCAGGACCTCAATGAACTCGACGTTGGTGCGCTGGGGAAAGAGGGGATGGTTTTCTACCGCCGGTCCTACCGTAGTCACGGGAGCCTCCTCCACATCCGCAACAAAAAAAACGCAGTGGGGGTTTCCCATGGACACGCAGGTTCCCCGCCAGGTGGTACCGGCCACCGTCACCGGCTCGTCCAGCACCGGGGAACCTTCCCCGGCCATGGGAATCTGGCTCCGCTCCAGGCGGGGCTCGCCCATGTCTACCCGGACGCCGGCTACTTTACCGTCCTTGAGGATCAGCCGGGGCTTTATAATCCCGGCCAGGGTTTCCACCTGGATTACCGGTCCCCGGACCAGCCCTGCTTCATAGGCATAGCGGGCAAAACAGCGGATGCCATTGCCGCACATCTCCGGCTCACTGCCGTCGGGATTAAAAATGCGCATCCTTAAGTCCGCCCGGACTGAAGGCAATACCAGGATAAGGCCATCGGCGCCAATACCAAAACGGCGATGGCAGACCCGCCGGGCAAGTTCGGCTAAATCGCCCGGCAATTTTTCTTCCAGGGCGTTTACCAGGACAAAATCATTCCCGAGGCCATGCATCTTGACAAAATGCAACGGCAATCACCCTTATCTTTCACGGCATTTGATGCTCTTATTTTAACATTACCCTTTAATTTTTACCACCTTTATTTTATCTCTGCCACACCAGGCGCCTGGCCGGGGCCAACAGGTAGTAATATATGGCCTGGAGGATGGTGCGCCATCCGGCTGCCAGGATAACTATACCCCAGTGGAAGGAGTTCAAAGGTACTGTTTTAAAGACGGCCTGGAGCAGGGGTATGTAAAGTACCAGGAGCTGCATGGCGGCTGAACAGGCTACGGCCAGCACCAGGTAGGGGTTGGAAAAATAGCCTGCCGCAAAGGGTGAAAGGTGTTCGGAACGGCATTCAAAGACGGCGAAGAGCTGGGCCATGACCAGGGTGGTAAAGGACAGGGTGCGGGCGGTGAGTAAATCGCCATCGCCCAGGTACAGGCCCAGGATAAATACGGCCAGGGTGGCCACGCCGATCTGGAGACCCAGGACGGCCATGCCCCTGCCCAAACCACGGGCGAAAACACTTTCTCCGGGCGGTCGGGGCGGCCGCTGCATCAAGCCCGGCTCCTTGTTGTCCACCCCCAGGGCCATGGCCGGCAGGCCGTCGGTAACCAGGTTCATCCAGAGAATCTGGATGGGTAAGAGGGGCAGGGGCAGGCCGCTGACAACCGCCACGAACATGGTAAATACTTCCCCGATATTACAGGACAGCAGGTAGCGGATAAATTTACGGATATTATCATAAATGCCGCGGCCCTCTTCCACGGCGGCCACAATAGTGGCGAAATTATCGTCGGCCAGGACCATGGCGGCGGCTTCCCTGGCCACGTCGGTGCCGCTGCGGCCCATGGCAATGCCGATATCAGCCTCTTTAATGGCCGGAGCATCGTTGACCCCGTCCCCGGTCATGGCCACAATATGGCCGCCGGCCTTTAAAGCCCGGACGATGCGCAGCTTGTGGTGGGGCGAAACCCGGGCGTAAACATTGATTTCCGGGGCCACCCCGGCCAGCTCGGCATCGGTCATCGTTTCCAGTTCCCGGCCGTTTAAAACCTGACCTTCTCCTGCCGGCAGTCCCAGTTCCCTGGCCACGGCCCGCGCCGTTACCTGGTGGTCGCCGGTAATCATAACCACTTTAATTCCCGCCTGGTGGCAGACGCGGATGGCCGCTGCCGCTTCCGGCCGCGGCGGGTCCAGCATACCCATTAAGCCCACCAGGATAAGGTTCTTTTCTACCGTTTCTCCATTTAATTCCGCTCCCGCCTCCAGGTCGCGGTAAGCCAGGGCCAGGACCCGCAGGGCCTGCCCGGCCATAGCCTCATTCTCGGCTCTGATGAGCTCGCGCCGGGCGGCATCCAGGGGCAGGACCCTGCCGTCCACGAGGATCCGGTCACAGAGGTCGAGGATCACATCCGGGGCCCCTTTGACATAAGCCCGTAAGCCCCGGCCGGCCCGGCAGATGACGCTCATGCGCTTGCGGCCGGAATCAAAGGGAATTTCGGCCACCCGGGGTTCTTCCCGTTCCAGCCGTTCCCGCCAGAGACCACCTTTGGCAGCTGCCACCAGCAGGGCGCCTTCCGTAGGATCGCCGCTGATACTCCAGCTGCCGCTGTTGCGGTTCTTTGGTCCCTCACCGGCCCTCTCCCGGCCGCCGTTCCGGCGCAGCCAGCCGCCAATGGTCAGGCCGGCCTTCTGCAGGACGGCGTTGTTGCACAGGGCGGCAATGCTGAGCAGCATTTTAAGGTCGCCTGCCACGGTCACCCGCCGGCCCTGGTCCAGGTATTCACCCTGGGGAATATATCCAGTTCCGCTCACCATTAGGCTTCTGCCGCCGGCCCAGACCCGGCGCACGGTCATTTGGTTCTGGGTGAGGGTCCCGGTCTTGTCCGAGCAAATCACCGTAACACATCCCAGGGTCTCTACGGCCGGCAGCTTGCGAATGATGGCCTGGCGCTGCACCATCTTCTGTACCCCCAGGGCCAGGCATACGGTGACAATGGCCGGCAGGCCCTCGGGGATGGCTGCCACGGCTAGACTTACGCCGGCCAGGAACATACTATACAATTCTTCGCCCCGGAAGGTACCGATGCTAACCACAGCAGCGCAGATAGCCAGGCAGGCCAGCACCAGCCAGCGGCCTAAGGCAGCCAGGCGCTTTTGTAAAGGAGTATCTTCATCTTCCACTTCCTGGAGCAGACCGGCAATTTTCCCTACTTCCGTGTTCATTCCTGTGGCTACCACTACAGCCTCGCCGCGGCCGCTGGTGATCACCGTCCCCTGGTGGACCATATTGCGCCGGTCGCCGACGGCTACCGGTCCTCGCAGAGGACCGGGCACTTTATGGACCGGAACCGACTCGCCGGTGAGGGCCGCCTCATCGGCCTGGAGGTTAACGGCTTTTAAGAGCAGGGCATCGGCCGCCACCCGGTCGCCGCTTTCCAGGAGCAAAATATCGCCGGGGACAACCTCCCGTGCCGGTACCCGCCGCACCTCATTATCCCGCCGCACCCGGGCCTCCGGCGCCGCCATTTCTTTTAAAGCTTCCAGGGAACGTTCGGCCCGGTATTCCTGGATAAAGCCCAGGATGGCATTGATAACCACAATGGCCACAATGGTTATAGCATCGGCTATTTCCCCAAGAAAGGCCGAAACAGCAGTAGCCGCAAGTAACACCAGGACCATGAAATCTTGAAACTGGTTCAGGAAGATTATATAAGGCGGTACCTTCGGTTTGGCCTTTAGCTGGTTGGGACCGGCTTCCTCCAGGCGCCGACGTGCTTCCGCCCCTGCCAGGCCCCGTTGGCCGTCTGACTGCAAAACCTGCAAGGCTTCGTCAGGACTCATCTGGTACCAAAGACGTGACTGCATTCCCCTCGTCCCTTCTTTCTTCCGAAATCACCATCAGTCTATGCCTGTCCCTGGAAGAAAAGAACAGCCGGGCAGGGAGTTTCCAGTCACCTGGGGGCATGTTATACTATGGAGGAAGGGGCGAGATTTAATGGCTTTTGATGGTCTTTTCCTTGCTGCCATCAAGGAAGAATTAACCGGACTGATAGGCAGCCGTGTTGACCGCATCTTTCAACCTGAAAAAGAAACCATCATTCTCCACCTGCGTAAAGGCCGCGACACCAAAAAACTCCTCCTCTGCAGCCTGGCCGACCAGGCGCGGGTGCATCTAACGGCGGCCGCCTTTACCAATCCCGTCACCCCGCCCCTCTTCTGCATGGTCCTGCGCAAGCACCTGGAGGGTGGGACCCTGGCGGCCGTCGAGCAGCCGGGCCTGGAGCGAGTCCTGTTATTCCATTTTCATACGACCGATGAACTGGGCCGGCCGGCGACGCGGCAACTGGTAACTGAAATCATGGGCAAGCACTCCAACATTATTCTCCTTAACCCCGAGGGCAACATTATTGACGCTGCCCGCCGTTACACCCACGCCGTCAGCCGCCACCGGGAAGTCCTGCCCGGGCGCCCTTATGTCCCGCCGCCGGCTCAGGTTAAGGCCGATCCCCGCAGCCTCGACGACGAAGCCTTTACCCGTCTCATCCTGGAAGGGCAGTGGAATACACCCCTGGAGCGCCTGCTGGTGGAAAAACTCGCAGGATTAGGGCCGGAAACCGCCCGGGAAGTCGTCTGCCGCGCCGGCCTGCCGGCCGGGGCAACCATGGAAGGCTGCGGCGAATACGAACTGGCCCGCATTTACCAGGCCCTCCGGGAAATCATGGCGGCTGCCAGCCCTGAGGCCTGGCAACCGGTTGTCGTCATGGGACAGGAACGGCAGCCCCTGGCCTTTGCCGCCTTTGAACTACACCAGTATGAGGGATTACCCCGGCAGCCTTTCCCAACCCCCTCGGCCGCCTGCGACAGTTTTTATCAGGCCCGGCGGGAACGGCAGCTCCTGGAAGGAGCCCGGCGCAGCCTGGAGCATATCCTCGATCGGGAATTGAAACGCTGCTATAAAAAAGAAGGACTGCAGGCGGCTACGGTGGCTGAGGCTGCCGGCGCGGAAAAATTCCGCCTGGCCGGGGAAATCATCACTGCCAATATCTACCGTCTGGAAAAAGGGCAGTCTACTTTAACGGCCCCCAACTTCTATGATCCGGCGGGCGAAATGGTAACCATCGAGCTGGACCCGTCTCTGACCCCGGCCGAAAACGCCCAGATGTATTTCCACCGCTACAACAAGGCCAAAAATGCCGCCCGCCTGGCTAAAGAGCAACTGGAACAAACCCACGCCGAGATAGCTTACCTGGAAAGCATCGCCCAGGCCTTGAGCATGGCCGCAACTTTCGACGACCTGGCGGAAATCCGGCGGGAGCTGCGTCAGGCAGGGTATCTGCCGGAAGAAAAGGAAAAAGAAAAGCCGGGAAAAAAGGGTGATAAAAAAGATGCCGCCCGGCCCTCCCGGCCCCTGGAATTTACTTCACCCGATGGTTTTAAAATCCTGGTCGGCAAAAATAATCGCCAGAACGACTGGCTGACCTTAAAATATGCCGCTTCCAGCGACCTCTGGCTCCATGCCAAGGACATCCCCGGCTCCCATGTGATCATCCGCACCGGAGGCCGGGAAGTGCCCGCCCCCACCCTGGAAATGGCCGCCCGCCTGGCGGCCCGCTACAGCCGCGCCGGCCAATCCAGCCGGGTGCCGGTCGACTACACCCTGGTGAAAAACGTCCGCAAACCCGCCGGCGCCAGGCCCGGCATGGTCATTTACGACCACCAGCGGACGGTTTATGTAACGCCGGCGGAATAAGGTTCATTCGCCGGGACTACCTTAAGTATTATCCGGGGCAACGGCCCCTTGCCCGGCGACTTGTTGCCAGGTTACTCCCAGCAGGATGAGGGTCCCCCCCAGGATCTGGCCGGGCTGCAGTTTTTCCCCCAGCACCAGGAAACCCAGGACCGCGGTAACTACCGGTTCCAGGGTACAGATAATAGCTACACGCGATGCACCTAAATAGGTCAACCCTTTAGCCATGGCCATATAGGCCAGGACGGTGGTGATTAAGGCCAGCACGGCAATGGCCAGAAGTGCCTGGATATTAAAGGAAAGATTAAAATTTCCCGTCATTAACGCTACAAACAAAAATGCCACGCCCATGGTCAAAGTGGCATAAGCGTTAAAAATTTTGGGTTCCAGGCGCTTCAACAGGCGGGTCTGTCCTACCATAAAAATGCCGTTGGCCAGAGCGGCCAGAAGAGCGGCCGCCGTCCCCCCTCCTTTCCAATCCCCTGCAGGTATCCCCAGGACTATGCTCAGGCCCAAAAAGGCCAGGAAAAGGGCCCCGCCCTTGGCCCTGGTAAGGGGTTCATGTAAAAAGACGGCGGCAAGGATGGTTACGATAGCCGGATAAATATAAAAAAAGAGTATGGCTGCTGCTGCCGGGATATGCTGAAAGGCGTAAAAAAGTAGAAGCACCGTCAAAGCCTGTCCTCCCAGGGAGAGGACTATCAGCTGGTAAAATGTGCGTTGGTCTACCCTCCAGTTTGAAGGGAAAAGCAACAGGTTGCCCCAGAAAAATGTAGCTGCGAACAGAAAACGGAGGGCCAGGGTAGTCAGCATATTAGCCCCGCCGGCATAGGCCAGCTTGGCTGCTACCCCTTCTGTTCCCAAGGCGACCGCGGCCAGGGCCGCAAAAACAATACCCCAGATTTCCCTGGAACCACCGTTTCGTCTAACCAACGCTTATCCTCCTGTACAGTTAAGGCATGGCGGGCTCCAACCGCTCTACCAGCTATTCTAAGATTCTAAAATACCTGGTAGATAATGTCTACCTTCCAAGCTCGTGCTGGCCTCCCTTGAGACCGCAAGTATGAAAATGGCCCTATCCTGTTGCATTACAGGAAAGGGCCAAACCCCAGGAAGTCACATTGGCACCTCCGGAGGTTCTTCCCAGTATATTGTTATTTTTCCCGTGTTGGCAGGAAATAACTCCCGTAAGCGTAAAATAACCCCCACCTATCTCAATAATTTGCTTCTAGCTCGTTAAATCGCCTGCTCTCTTAGATTTTCAATTTTTTACGATGAAGTCCAAGAGGGCAGACTAAGCCTCCATCATCGTCCACAACAACAAGACGATGGTTTAATCTTTAAGTCTTGGGTAGTAACCTCACCACTTCCTGGCCCTCGGCTACCCTATCATGTCTCCCGGGGTCTATGCCCTGTTTCATTCCTTCGTTCGGCCTTTTGAGGGCGGGTGGGATATGCCTAGTACTCTCATGCAGGGTCTATGCCCTTATGGAGGTGATTAAGGCTTCCCCCACCCAAGACTTTTTACCTTGTGTTTGGGGTTTATTTTTAAGCTGCTTGCTGTAATTGGGCGCGGCGATAGTCGCCTAATACTTTGTCAGGGTCGTAGTTTTCTTTCTTCCTGGCCAGGCCGTACATCACCCGCAGTAATTTTACGGCTATGGCTATTAAGGCCTGCTTTTTCTTTAAGGGGTTTTCCCGCCTGGTCAGGAAGTAGTGGTACAGGGCTTTAAATTCATGGTTTTTGGCTACCAGAGTTATACTGGCCTGGTATAACAGGTTCCTTAATTCGGCTCGCCCGCGTTTGGATATTTTGCTTTGCCCGTTCTTCTGCCCGGAACTTTGTTCGCTTAAGTTCAGGCCGGCGAGTTTTTGGATTTGCTTCCAGTGCTCGTAATTTTGGGGATCGCCTATTTCACCTAAAAAGCCGGCTACTGTTACCAGGCCTATACCGGGGATGCTTAATAAATTGCCTGCGATATCTATTCCTGCCAAAATATCGGCCATGGCTGCTTCTGTTTGCTTGATCTGCTTTTGGTAAAAGGCTATTTCGTCCAGGCAGGCGTTTAATCTGTGTTGGGCTCCGGTTAATCCTTCGGTTACTCCTATCGATTCCTGGGCCGTCTGGTAGAGGGCCTGGGCCCTTTTTATCCCTACTCGGTGGTTACTCGCTTCTTTTAGCTTCGCGGCTAATTCTTCGAGTTTATAGGCTAATATTAACCTGGGGAAGGGACAGTTCCTTAAGACCCAAAGGGCGGCTTTGCCTAACAGGTTTTTGAATATTTGCCCCAGCTCGGGGAAGTATTCGTCCAGGATGGCCTGGAGTTGGTTTAAGGCACTGTTTAGTTTCCGGCGTTGTTGTCGCCGGGTTACGGTCAGGTTCCTTAGTTCGGCATATTTTCCTTTGGGCAAAAGGCAGTGGAGGAAATTCCCGTCCTTGACTACTTTGGCTATTATCCCGGTGTCTTTGCGGTCGTTCTTGGTGGGGGAGTTGCCTACTTCCTCTTTCCGCCTTTTGACGTGATAGGGATTGACTATCACTACTGTATAACCCTGCTCCTGGAGAAACCATGCTAAGGGTTTCCAGTAGTGGCCGGTGGGTTCCATGCCGATTACTACCCTTGTTGCCTGGGCTTTTTCTTTGGCTTCTTCCATTTTTGCCACTAGACGATAATAGCCTTCTTTGCTATTATGAAACTTGAAGGGTTTGACCACATCCAGTTCGATTTGGTTATAGATCCGTGCCCAGTGGTTGTGTTTGGCTACATCGATACCGACAATTATCACATCACCATGGACCAGTAATTTATTTTGCACCTCATTCATTCGGTTTCTCGCCTCCTGGTGGGTTTGTTTGTTTTGAGTCTATTTTCTTTTTACCAGGAGGCTTTTTTATTGGCAACACCTCCTTGTATGATATGACCAACGGTTAAATTTCCAGTTGGTCATTTATTTTGTCATAAAAAGTGTTTGACCTTTGAGGTATCCTCTGGGACAGTCACGGTAGAACCGATGGCGGGGCAGTTCAACACCTCCTGCACTTTCTAAGTGCTTTTGAAGACTGCTCCCCGGGCCTGGCGGCAACCGCTTACGCGCGGGTCGCACGCCCTTTAGAGGTTCTCCCTTCAGCAAGGAGCTGCGCACCAGTCTCTTAAGGGTCGGTGCTCATCAGCAAGGTTGCTGTTACGTCAGGTTCCCAGGGATACCCCAATTTTGGTTCGTTATTTCCCCGGGAAAGGAGGTGTTTTTGCTATGGGTAAAACCCTTTTTGTCGGTATCGATATAGGGTCCGACACCAATGTGGTCCGCATCCTCGACGATACCGGTAAAGATGTCTGTGGTTTCAACGTTTCCAACGACCTCCCCGGGGCCGAAAGGCTTGTGGAAAGGATTGTTGCTGAAGCTTAGTTACTTAATGCTGATAAGGTTAAGATTGGCATGGAGGCCACTAACCTGTATTGGTGGCACCTTTCCCAGGCCCTGCATGAGGCTCCTGAACTCTCGGCTTTTGCTACTGAAATAGCGGTGATTAACCCTAAGGTAATTGATGGTTTTAAGCGTATCTACCCGGATATGGCTAAGACCGATTCCTTGGATGCCCGGGTTATTGCTGATTGCTTGCGGTTTGGACGGGTACGTCCAACACCCCCTCCTGATATGACCTATGCTCCTTTGCAACGGCTTACCCGGTTTCGCTATCACCTGGTCAGTAACCTCACTCGTGAGAAGAACAGAGCCCTCAATCTGATATTCCTTAAGTTCTCTACCTACCAGAAGGAATGTCCCTTTTCCGATTTGTTCGGGCAGGCCTCCCGGGCTGTCGTTGGCAACCTCACCCCTGATGAAATTGCTAATATGCCGGTGGAAGAACTGGTCGACATGATGCTGCAACACGGCAATAACCGCTTGAAGGATGTCCCGGAGATGGCTAGGGTAATTAAACAGGCAGCCCGCAATTCCTACCGTTTAAACCCTAAAATGCGGGATGCTGTTGATGTTACCCTGGCCATGTCCCTGGAAACCATCCGCTTCTTTGAAACCCAGCAGAAGAAGATCGACCAGGTCATTGCTAAAGAACTAAAAGCCATTCCTCAAACACTGGATACCGTTCCTGGGATCGGGCCGGTTTACTCCGCCGGCATAGTAGCCGAAATAGGTGACATCTCCAGGTTTAAGAACCACAATGCCCTTGCTAAATTCGCGGGCCTGACCTGGCGGCAGCATCAGTCCAGCAAGTTTACTGCCGAGGATATCCCCCTCACCAGGTCCGGTAATTATTACTTACGGTACTACCTCATTGAAGCGGCTAATTCCGTCCGGGTGCGGGAGCCGGAATATGCCGCGTTCTACCGTAAGAAATTTACCGAAGCCAGGCATCATCACCATAAACGTGCCCTGGTCCTGACTGCCCGCAAGCTCGTGCGCATGGTCTTCACGCTGCTGAGTGAGGGCCAAATCTACCGGCAAAGGAGGTTGGGTTAAACATTTCTTTTGCAACTGTCTTTTACTGTTCGTGCTGGTAATTATTGTTTTGTTTTGCCGGCTTGGTTTCTTATTGCCTTTTTACATTTTGAGACATTAAAATTTCCAATTCAGGGTCTTGACATTTTACCGCGGGTCTTAAATCATTACAGGAATGCTTAGATAATAGGTGGGGGTTATTTTATGCTTACGTAACGCAAAAAGTGGGTAGTATTTGACGCTTACCTTCTACCGGCAACCATCTGTTGGATTCCCCTGAGGAAACTCCGTTCTGTTTTTTATACTTCCGCAGCCAGTACCATAATTGTTTGGGGCTAACGTCTTCATGGGAGGCGCACCACTCTTTAACGCTTTGCCCGCTCATCTGTAAGCGTAAAATAGCCCCAACCTATCACCGAGGTGGGGCTAAAACAAGCTTAATTATTTCATCCGGCAAATAGGAGGCAGAGTTTCTGCTTCTGGCGGTTTTCATTTTTTGCATAATGCTATTCGCTAATGTTATTTCCATATGTATCAAAAGCAGAGTATATTATTTTATAGGGTTTGAATTCAAACTCTTTTATAGGGTTTGAATTCAAACTCTCAAAAAACAAGAAAGGAGTTTTAGCATGGCAAAAGGTGAAAGATACTTAAAACACACTCCGTATGTTCCGTATGACCCAAATTGTTCTACCTATTGTCAAAGCGAAGGTGGCATGATCACTCCGTTTGAAGCGGGAGGCTTCCATCCATATGAATACGAAGGCTGGATTAAAGAATGCTTATCCTGGCATACTTCGTGTTATCTCCACGCAGGGCTGAATCCGACAAATACCTATCGCCTCAAAGGGCCAGATGTCCTGAAGTTGCTCTCCGACATAAGCGTAAACAGCTTCAAAAAATTTGAGGTAGGCAGTTCCAAACACGTCATCATGTGCAACGAAGAGGGATACATTGTCATTCACGGAGCGGCGCTAAGATTGGCGGAGGATGAAGTCCTTACATTTTGGCTGTGGCCCTATATCGAGTTTGCGTTAAAACAAGGAAATTATGATGTTGTAGGGGAAAACCTGACAGGCAAGGTCTTCTTATATCAGCTGGGAGGTCCCAGATCCCTGGAGGTGGTTGAAGCGGCGGCAGGCGAGGATCTGCATGATATTAAGTTCTTGAGATTCAAGAATACTCGTATTGACGGCAGAGAAGTTATGGTTTATAGAATCGGTATGTGCGGCACTCTGGCTTATGAAGTCCACGGCAAAGTGGAAGATGCGATCCCTGTCTATAATGCATTATTGAAAGCCGGCGAGCCGTTTGGTATAACCAAACTGGGCAGACATGCTTATCGTGTTGTTCATACTGAAGGCGGTTTCCCACAGGTTGCTTATCATTTCTTCTTCGCCAACAGAGAAGGCTTGGATGAATTTATGGCCAACCACGAATCGGATATATATGGTTTTAGGCCCCCCGTTCTTAAGGGAAGCATGGACCCAGATATAAAGCTCCACCTAAGAAACCCTGTTGAAGTCGGCTGGGCTAAGATGATTAATTTCGATCATGATTTCATCGGTAAAGAAGCTCTTCAGAAGATAGTAGCAAATCCGAAAAGAAAAATGGTAACCTTGGAGTGGAACCCGGAGGATATTCTGGATATATACAGATCGTGGTTCGACCCGGACGAGGAGCCCTATAGCTTCATGGAGTTTCGCGGAGAAGGTTGGGCATTTTATAATGGAGGCAATGAGTATCACGCAGATGCGGTACTTAATAAGGATGGGAAGGTAATCGGCATCAGTTCCGGGCGGATGTTCAGCCCCTATTATCGTAAGATGATCTCCCTTTGCTCTATCGATGTCGAATATGGCGAAATCGGAACGGAAGTAACAATTCTTTGGGGTGAAAAAGGAACGAAGCAGAAGGAGATCCGGGCGACTGTGGCCAGATTCCCGTATGTGGATAAAGACAGAAACGAAGACGTGGATACTGAAACGATTCCCAGGCTGAAAGATAGAAAATAATTTTTTCGGGGCAGCATCCTCTGGTTAATAAAGCTTGACGAAAATAAGAAAAGCGTTCGGTTAAGCTCATCAGGCCCTGGGACTGCCCGCAGGCGTTGCCCAGGGCTCTATTCATCGGCCTATTATTCTTTTATCTTTCTTTAGCGTTACCGGCAAAAATACGGTTGACTTGTTTAAGAAACAGGGGAATGGCAGGGTTGTTATTATCAAACTTGTATGCCCAGCACATTTCCAAAAAAAAGTCGTCTTCATCGATGTCAACGAAATCGATGTTTTTTCTCCGCATAATGCGTAGATGGCTTGGTACTATTGCAACTCCTTGTACTTCGGCCATGGTGAAAGAGATGGTATCGACATGTTCGGAATAAATGAATCGCTTGGGGTAAACGCCGTGTGTGGCAAGCAAGTGCTGTATGTATTCGCTTAATTCGATATCGGATTGAGAAAACACGATGGTTTTGCCGACCAATTCCTTGATGGAAACGATCTTTTTTGCAGCCAGCGGATCATCGGCCAGCACCATAATGGCTAGCTTCTCCCTGCAGATCTTATGGTAACGGATCAGGTCGGAATGCGGAAATGGCAGACGCATTATAAGTCCCAAATCGATTTTATCTTCTAACAAGTTTTGAACAAGCGGACGGGGTTGATACGAGAGGAACGACAGCTTAACGCCGGGATAGTTGTCCTTAAACAATTCTACGACCGGGGTAACATATTCCTCAATAGCATAATATAGCATTCCGATCTTTAGCTCGCCGGTAAAACCTGAGGAAAGCAACCGGATTTGGGACATAAGAGCATCGTATTGCTTTATAATCTTTTTAAACTCCTCTAAAACAAGTTTCCCGGCGGGCGTCAATTCAACGGATTGTTTTGTTCTTTTTAGCAGTTGGATACCCATTTGTTCCTCGACCACAGCGATATGCCTGCTCAACGCAGGCTGGGTCATAAACAGTTTGTTTGCAGTTTCCGTAAAATTGAGGTTTTCTGCCAAAGCAATATATTCGCGCATATAATCAATCTTCATTCGGAACACCTTATTTCTCACCGGTAGTTATACAGCTTTTGTCTGTTTTAATAATATATTTACATTTGCGGTCATGTCAAGCAGAGTATTGTAAGGTGTACGTGTCAAGATGTAGTAGGCAAAAAGAGACCTCACATAAAAACCCCATATTTACCCAGCACCTTTTCCGGCTCCGGAGTATTGTGCAGTAATTCGCTGCGCCTGTCATGGTTAAAGCTTACGGCCGCCTACGGCGACCTTGACAGGCTTAGCGAATTACTGCCTGCTCTAATTAAGCCGGAAAAGGGGTTAGAATATAGCTCCACTAACTCTTGTTAGTTGCCTCATGGACTTCCCCCGTTTAATAGGACACCAACTTAAGCCACATTTCTCAGGTTATCATAGTTTTTCTCAAGTTCTTCCGGTGTCTTATACCCGAGTGCTGAATGTAACCTGAACCGGTTGTAAAAAACCTCGATGTACTCGAAGATTTCTAGCTCGGCTTCTGCCCGGGTTTTAAAACGGCGATGATATACGAATTCCGTCTTCAATGTTTTTAAAAAGCTTTCCATTGGGAAGTTGTCCCAGCAATCTCCTTTGCGGCTCATAGAGCAGATAAAGCCATATTGCTGCAACAGCCGCTGATAATCGTTGCTTGTGTATTGGCTGCCGCGGTCGGAGTGGACGATAAGTTTTCCTGGCTTGGCCCGCGGTTGCTGACGGCATTATTTAAGGCCTCAATCACCAATTCCCGGTTGAGATTTTTCCGCATTGAATAACCGGTAATCCTTCTGGAATAGAGGTCCATGACCCGCCAGGTACAACCAGCCATCCACAGCGTGTAAGGGAGTAGAATCAGCAAGATTTGGGTGCCCGGGCTTTCACCCACTTTATTTTTGCATATCATAATATCTTTTTATTGTTGCATTTTTTCTACCTCCTTACGAAGGCTGATGGTTCTTGCCAGCCTTTTTCCGGCATTCCGGGCATCCTCTACAGCCCTTTCGTCCTGCAAAGCTTCTCCCGCCTTAAAATAACCAATCGCTTTTATAGTGCTGATGATTCTGTATCCTAATGCTTCCAGAGGTTTTATCATGGCTTCAGCGGTAAAACCCATATCTGCTTCATCATGCTGCTCGCACACAGCAATAACAACAGCATATTTAATGCCTAAGGCTTCATGAAGCGCATCCCAACTGGCCTGATCATCCCCTGCAAACGCTTCAAAGCAGTAGCACCTGTCAATAAAAGCCTTCATAGTAGAGGTAATATTGTAAAAATAAGTCGGGGACCCCAGGATAATCCCGTCAGCTTCCAATAAAAGGGGATATAGCTTCTGCATATCATCCTTGATGGCACACCGCATTGTATCTTTGCTGCCTTCACATCCTACGCAGTCCTGAATTAAGTAATCTCTAGAAAAATTAGTGGAAGTATCTGCATTCTCTTTTTCAGCAGCCTGCAAGGCTGCCTTCACCAAGCCGGATGTATTGCCATGTTTCCTATTACTGCCGACCACGCCAAGAATTTTCATAAACATCACTTCGGTAAAAGGGTAATCTGTTTAGATAAGAAAAGACAATAAAAACCATCTCATTACCAAATATTAATGGCAATAAGTAGTGCTAAACTAATCCCTCCTTAAGCCCTTAGGGTATGTAAAATTGGTTGCTGCGCAGCAGAGCATCAAACAGGTGCACTAATTTGCGCGCTGTAAGAATCAATGCACGGCAATAATGGGTCTTACTTTTTCGATACTTACCCTTATCCTCCTGTACAGTTAAGGCATGGCGGGCTCCAACCGCTCTACCAGCTATTCTAAGATTCTAAAATACCTGGTAGATAATGTCTACCCCCCAAGCTCGTGCTGGCCTCCCTTGAGACCGCAAGTATGAAAATGGCCCTATCCTGTTGCATTACAGGAAAGGGCCAAACCCAGGGAAGTCACATTGGCACCTCCGGAGGTTCTTCCCAGTATATTGTTATTTTTCCCGTGTTGGCAGGAAATAACTCCCCTTCGCCGGTAAATTAAGCTGCTAATGCTCCGGAGGGTCATGATTCTTCCTGCCCTGGAAGGGCAGCGAGAAGTTCCGCCACTTCCTCCCGGCTGAAACGATATGTCCGGCTGCAGAAGGCGCACCGGGCCTCGGCACCACCCTGTTCTTCCAGGAGCTTTTGTAGTTCTCCCGGCCCTAAAGCCAGGAGAATATCCTTCAAACGCTCCCGGGAACAACCGCAGGCGTAGTGCAAGGGCCGGCGCTCATGGACTTTGAGGGCGAAGCCCTGCAAAAGCAGGGCCAGGATATCTTCCGGCGTGTGCCCCCGGGAGATGAGGCGGCTCACCGGGCCTGCCGCCTCAATATTTTTTTCCAGGGTTGCAGCTGTTCCTTCGGCCGATCCCGGCAGAAGCTGCAAAAGATAACCGCCGGCAGCCCCCACCTTTCCGCCGGGTTCTACCAGAACCCCTAAGCCGACGGCAGAAGGTTTTTGTTCAGAGGCGGTAAAATAGTAGGCCAGGTCCTCCCCGATCTCGCCGGAAACAAGCGGCACGCTGCCGTTGTAAGGCTCCTTCAACCCCAGGTCTTTAGCCACATACATCATTCCCCTGCCTACCGCCCGGCCGACGTCCAGCTTGCCGTCATGCCTCAAAGGCAGGTCTACCCCCGGTTCCGCCACATAGCCTTTCACCGTCCCCGGGCGAGCCACAGCCACAATGCTGCCCAGGGGCCCGTCACCCAGGATGCGTACAGTAATACTCTGACCTTCCTTGAGGGTTGCCGCCATCAGGGCCGCCCCGGTCAACACCCGGCCCAGGGCCGCCGTCGCCGTAGGCGAAGTGTTGTGCAAGTCCTTCGCTTCCTGCACCAGCAGGGTAGTCTGCGCCGCTATGGCCAGGATCTGGCCCTCGCCCGCCGTAGCCCGCACCAGGTAATCCTTCATAACGTTATATAACGCCCTCCATTTCTTCCCCGATGGCCCTGGCGGCGGCAGCCGGGTCGGGGGCGGCGGTAATGGGGCGGCCGATTACCAGGTAAGAA
Organism: Moorella sp. E306M; assembly: GCF_006538385.1. Classification (NCBI taxonomy): domain Bacteria; kingdom Bacillati; phylum Bacillota; class Clostridia; order Neomoorellales; family Neomoorellaceae; genus Neomoorella; species Moorella sp. E306M. Next base: position 167,353 of record NZ_BJKO01000001.1, read on the forward strand.
GCCCCCTCCTGCAGGGCCGCGGCCGGGGTCATAACCCGGCGCTGGTCGCCGCGGTCGGCTCCCGCCGGACGCACTCCCGGGGTTACAATGAGAAATTCCGGACCGCAGGCTTCCCGGATGGCCCGGATCTCCCGGGGCGAGGCCACCACCCCGTCCAGCCCCGCTTCTTTAGCCAGCCTGGCCCAGCGGACCACCTGCTCCTCTACTTCCCGTTCAATGCCTACCTCGTCTCTTAAAGCTTTCCCATCCAGGCTCGTTAATACGGTAACGGCCAGGATGAAAGGAGCCGGGCGTCCGGCCGCCTCCGCTTCCTGCCTGGCAGCCGCTACCGCAGCTTCCATCATGCTCCTGCCGCCGGCGGCATGGACGTTGAGCATGTCCACCCCCAGGCGCACCAGGGCCCGGGCCGCCCCGGCCACGGTGTTGGGTATGTCATGAAGCTTCAGATCGGCAAAGACTTTACCGCCCCGCTCTTTAATCATGCGGATGGCCGCCGGCCCGGCGGTCGTGTAAAACTCCAGGCCTACTTTAAACATGCCGACGTAAGGGAAAAGCTGGTCTACCAGCTTTTCCCCGGCCGCCAGGCTGGCAACATCCAAAGCCACGATTATTTTATCTCTGGCAGGCAAAAAGATCATCTCCTGTCCTCTTTATCGACAAAATAGGCGCTTTTAAAATCTTACTTTATGTGTGAAGGGCAGGATACATACTCCTGCAGGGGTTTAAGTTCAAATTCATCCCCGGACTTCAGGGACTGGAGGACTTTAAGCAGGGCCCGAGCCGTGTCCAGAGAGGTAAGGCAGGGGATGCCCAGTTCGGCGGCGGCGCGGCGGATCTTAAAGCCGTCCCGCCCGGGCATCTTGCCCCGGGTCAGGGTATTGAGGACGAAGTGGATTTTCCCTTCGCGGATATAATCCAGGATGTGGGGCGAACCTTCGCGGATCTTACCCACCCTTTCCACGAAGAGCCCGGCCGCGGCCAGGGCGCCGGCCGTACCGGCCGTAGCTACTACTTTGAAGCCCAGTTCGGCAAAGCCCTTGATAATGGAGACCGCTTCCGCCTTATCCTTATCGGCAATGGTAGCCAGAAGGGTCCCACGGCCGGGGATGGCGCAACCGGCAGCCAGCAAGCCTTTGTAAAGGGCCCTCTCATAGACGGGATCAATACCCATAACTTCGCCGGTGGACTTCATCTCCGGTCCCAGGGAAGTATCCACCTGGAGGAGCTTGCCGAAGGAAAAGACGGGGACTTTCACGGCGGTAAAATCCGGCGGCGGCATTAAACCGCCCCGGTAGCCCTGCTCCGGCAGGCTTTTGCCCAGCATGACGTTGGTGGCCAGGGCCACCATGGGCACGCCGGTAATCTTGGAAAGATACGGCACCGTCCGGCTGGAACGGGGGTTGACCTCCAGGACGTAAACTTCTCCCTGGTGAATTACGAACTGGATATTGAGGAGGCCGCGAACGCGCAGGGCCCGGGCCAGCTGTTGGGTATAAGCAACAATTTTTTCGGCCACTCCCGTTGGTAAGCTGTGGGCCGGATAAATGGCAATGCTGTCACCGGAATGGACGCCGGCCCGCTCGACGTGTTCCATGATGCCGGGGATTAGGACTGTCTCACCGTCACTGACGGCGTCCACTTCTACCTCGGTCCCCGGCAGGTATTTATCCACCAAGATGGGGTGTTCCGGGGCGACGCGCACGGCGGTGGTGGCATACTCCAGGAGCTCGCCCTCGCTGTGGACGATCTCCATGGCCCGGCCGCCCAGGACGTAGGAAGGCCGCAGCAGCACCGGGAAGCCGAGTTCTTTGGCAATCCTCGCCGCCCCGGCTACGGAAGTCGCCGTTCCGCCCCGGGGCCTGGGGATCTGGAGTTCATTTAACAGGGCGTCAAACTTTTCCCGGTCTTCGGCCCGGTCAATATCGGCCACCGTAGTACCCAGGACCTTAAAGCCCGCATCAGCCACTACCCTGGCCAGGTTGATGGCCGTCTGGCCGCCGAACTGGACAATCACCCCTTCCGGCTGCTCCTGTTCCAGGACGTTTAAGACATTTTCCGGTGTCAGGGGCTCAAAGTAAAGGCGGTCTGAGGTATCAAAATCGGTGCTGACCGTTTCCGGGTTGTTATTGATCATTATGGGGTGTACACCCGCGCGGCGCAGGGCCCAGGCGGCATGGACCGAGCAGTAGTCGAACTCGATCCCCTGGCCGATGCGGATGGGCCCTGCCCCCAGGACCACAACTTTGCGGCCGTTCAGGGGCCGGACCTCGTCTTCAACGTCGTAGCTGGAATAATAATAGGGCGTAACGGCTTCAAACTCGGCTGCGCAGGTATCCACCATTTTAAAGGTGGGCCTGATCCCCTCTTCCCGCCGCTGCCGGGCTATGGCCGCCGGCGGCAGACCGGTAAAGTTGGCAATCTCGCCGTCGCTGAAACCCATAGCCTTGGCACGCCTTAAGGTGGCCCCATCCAGGGTAGGGCCTGCCGCTATGAGTTTTTCTTCCATAGCAACAATGGCTTCAATCTCGCCTAAAAAATACGGGTCAATGCCGGTGATTTCATGGATTGATGCAATGGTCCAGCCCCGGCGCAGGGCTTCGGCAATAACAAACAGGCGCTCGTCGTCGGCCTCGGCCATTTTGCGGCGCAGGGCGCCGTCGCTGAAACGCTGGAAGGCCGGTACCCTCAAACCGTCAAGCTTTAATTCCAGGGAACGAATGGCCTTTAAGAGAGCGCCGCTGAAGGTGCGGTCAATGGCCATTACCTCCCCGGTGGCCTTCATCTGGGTGCCCAGGAGGCGCTCGGCCAGAGAAAATTTATCAAAGGGAAAGCGCGGGATTTTCACGACGACATAATCCAGGGCCGGTTCAAAGCAGGCTTTGGTTTCCCGGGTGACGGCATTGGGAATCTCGTCCAGGGTTAAACCTAAGGCGATCTTGGTGGCCACCCGGGCAATAGGATAGCCGGTAGCCTTAGAAGCCAGGGCGCTGGAGCGGCTGACCCGGGGATTGACCTCAATGACGTAATAACGCATGCTGCCGGGATCCAGGGCGAACTGGATATTGCAGCCCCCTTCGATGCCCAGGGCGCGGATGATCTTGAGGGCCGAGCGGCGCAGCAGGTGGTACTCCCGGTCGGAGAGGGTCTGGGAGGGGGCGACGACGATGCTGTCGCCGGTATGGATGCCTACCGGGTCAATATTTTCCATATTGCAAACGGTAATACAGTTATCGGCCCCGTCGCGGATGACTTCGTACTCGATCTCCTTCCAGCCGGCGACGGAGCGCTCCACCAGGATCTGTTTGATAAGGCTTAGCTTCAGGCCCTTCAGGGCGATGGCCTCCAGCTCCGCCTCACTCCGGGCCACCCCGCCGCCGGTACCGCCCAGGGTATAGGCTGGCCGCACAATGACGGGGTAGCCGATTTCTCCGGCAAAGGCCAGGGCTTCCTCGACGGTGTTGACAATCCGGCTCTCGGGAACCGGCTCCCCCAGTTCCAGCATCATGGCCTTGAACTGCTCCCGGTCCTCAGCCCGCTGGATGGCCTTTAAAGGCGTTCCCAGCAGCTCTACCCCGGTTTCCTCCAGGACGCCGGCTTCGGCCAGCTCCAGGGCCAGGTTCAACCCTACCTGCCCCCCCAGGGTGGGGATCAGACCGTCGGGCCGCTCCTTACGGACGATCTTCGCTACAAAATCCAGGGTCAGGGGTTCCAGGTAAACGCGGTCGGCCATGTCCCGGTCGGTCATGATGGTGGCCGGGTTGGAATTGACCAGGACAACCTCCATTCCTTCTTCCTTTAAAGCCCGGCAGGCCTGGGTGCCGGCATAATCAAATTCCGCCGCCTGGCCGATGATAATGGGCCCGGAACCGATGACCATAATCTTTTTTAACCCGGGTTTAACCGGCATCTCAGTGGCCCTCCTTTCTCCGATAGCCATCTACCATCTGGATGAATTCATGGAAAAGGTACTCTGAATCCGTCGGGCCCGGAGAAGACTCGGGGTGGTACTGGACGGAAAAGATAGGCAGCTGCCGGTGACGCAAGCCTTCAACGGTACCGTCATTAAGGTTGATATGGGAGACGGCCACTTCTCCCCGTAGTGTTTCAGCCCGGACGGCGTAGCCGTGGTTCTGGGAGGTGATGTAGACCCGGCCGGTACTTAAATCCTTGACCGGGTGGTTGCCGCCCCGGTGACCGAAGGGGAGCTTATAGGTATCACCCCCCAGGGCCAGGGCCAAAAGCTGATGGCCCAGGCAGATGCCCATCATGGGTACTTTGCCCAGGAGTTCCCGGATGGTAGCCACCCCGTAGGGGACATCCTTGGGGTCGCCCGGGCCGTTGGAGATGACCACCCCGTGGGGCCGGGTGGCTAAGATGTCAGCCGCCGTACTCCGGGCCGGCATGACCATGACCGTACAGCCCACGCGATGGAGCCAGCGGATGATATTCTCCTTGACACCGAAATTATAGAGGACGATGCGGCGCTCGCCGCCTTCAACCGTAAAAGGTTCCTTATTGGTCACGGCCGGCACCAGTTTGGGGCCGCTTAAAGGTGGCTCCATGGCGGCCCGGGTCTTTAGCTCCTCCACGTCAACTTCTCCTGTGGCCAGGATGCCCCGCATGGTACCATGGCGACGCAGGTGCCTGGTAAGGGCGCGGGTGTCTACCCCCTGAAGGGCCGGGATGCGGTTTTCTTTTAAATAATGGTCGATATCCCCGGTGGCCCGCCAGTTGCTGGGCCGGGGACAGGCTTCATGGACGATAAAGCCGGCCACCCGGGGGCCTTCGGATTCCCAATCCTCAGCATTAATACCGTAGTTACCAATAAGGGGATAGGTGAGGACAACAATCTGGCCGCAGTAAGAGGGATCGGTCAGGATCTCCTGATAACCGGTCATGCTGGTATTGAAAACTACTTCGCCATGGCAGTAGCCGGGATAGCCAAAGGCCTCGCCGGTAAAAACCGTACCGTCTGCCAGCACCAAAAAACCTTGCACCGGCATTCACTCCTCTAAAATAACGTTTCGATATCTTCTTGCAGGAGAGGTTAGGTTCTTTCGCCAAATTATTAGCCTTCGTGGCGGGGTTGTTGGCCCTCATAAGTCAATCCTCTATGACCTTCCCCTGCTCCATAACGATGCGGCCGCCGACGATGGTCGCTACCGGCCAGCCCTTTAGCTTGCGGCCATGCAAAGGCGAGTTATGACCCAGGGAGTAAAATTCGTTGACATTGACTTCTTTCTCCAACTCCGGGTCAATGATGGTCACGTCGGCTACCCCTCCCGGCACCAGGCTGCCCCCGGGTACATTTAAAATCCGGGCCGGATTTACCGTCCAGGCCTGTACCGCCTGCAGCCAGGTCAATTTGCCGGGCAGAATCAGTTCCGTCACCACCAGAGGCACGGCCGTCTCTAAGCCTACCATACCAAAGGGAGCGTAATCGTATTCTACATCTTTATCCTCATCGGCATGGGGAGCGTGGTCGGAAGCGATGGCATCAATCTCTCCGGCCGCCAGGGCCGCTGCGACGGCCGCCACGTGGTCCGCCGGCCGCAGGGGCGGGTTGACCTTGGTGCTGGTGTCATAGCTCTGGACCAGTTCGTCCGTCAGGCAGAGGTGATGGGGTGTAACTTCAGCCGTTACTTTAACACCTCGCATCCTGGCTTCTTTGAGGAGACGGACGGAACCGGCCGTGCTGACGTGGGCCAGGTGCAGCCTTCCTCCTGTAATTTCCGCCAGGATAAGATCCCGGGCGACCATCACCTCCTCCGCCGCCGCCGGTATCCCCCGAAGGCCCAGGATAGTAGACAAAATGCCTTCATGCATGAGACCTTCGTTAGCCAGATCGGTATCTTCACAGTGGCTAATTACCGGCAGGTTGAACATTTTGGCATACTCCAGGGCATGCCGCATGACCAGGGCGTTCATTACCGGGTGGCCGTCGTCGGAAATAGCTACTGCGCCGGCCGCCGCCAGTTCCCCGATTTCCGCTATCTCCTTACCTTCCAGCCCTTTGGACAGGGCACCTACGGGATAAACCCGGACTACCCCTTCCTGCCGCGCCTTTTCTTTGATAAAGGTTATGACGCTGGCGCTGTCGGCCACAGGATTGGTATTGGCCATGCAAGCCACAGCCGTAAACCCCCCGGCAGCCGCTGCCCGGGTACCGGTGGCAATAGTCTCCTTCTGCTCGTACCCCGGCTCACGCAAATGAACATGCATATCAATCAGGCCGGGGGTAACAATTTTACCCTCTGCCGCAATTACCTCCGTACCCGCTGTGGGGGTGATGTCGGCTTCCAGAGCAACGATTTTATCTCCTTCAAGGAGCAGGTCGCGCCGGGCGTCCAGATTCTGGGCCGGGTCAATTACGCGCCCGCCTTTGATTAAAATAGCCATCAGTTGGCACCTCCAATCAGCAGATAAAGCAGGGCCATGCGTACGGCCACGCCGTTGGTAACCTGTTCGTTAATGGCCGCTTGCAGGCCGTCGGCTACCGCCGGGGCAATCTCCACGCCGCGGTTCATGGGACCGGGGTGCAGCACCAAGGCGCCGGGCCGGGCGAGTTTGAGGCGCTGGGGAGTTAATTCATACAGGCGGGCATATTCCCGGAGCGAGGGGAAGAGGCCCTTCTTCTGCCGCTCCTTCTGGATACGCAGGACGTTAATGACGTCCACGTCTTTGAGAGCTTCTTCGGCGCTGTAATACACTTTAACACCCAGCTTTTCCACCTCGGGGGGCATCAGGGTCGCCGGGCCGACTACCCGGACTTCCGCTCCCATTTTAGTCAGGCCCCAGATGTTGGAACGAGCCACCCGGCTGTGGAGGATGTCCCCCAGGATGGCCACCTTTAGGCCCTTAAAGCCGCCCAGTTTTTCTTTGATGGTAAACATGTCCAGCAGGGCCTGGGTAGGATGCTCGTGCATGCCGTCACCCCCATTTAAAACCGAAGCCTCAATGGTACGGGCCAAAAGCGCCGGGCTGCCGGCAGCGCTGTGGCGGATGATGACAGCGTCGGTTCCCATGGCCGCCAAGGTGCGGGCCGTATCCTTTAAAGACTCGCCCTTTTGGATGCTGCTGGTGGCGGTAGCGATGCTCACCGTATCGGCGCCCATGTACTTGGCGGCCAGTTCAAAGGAAGTCCGCGTCCTGGTGCTGGGTTCGTAGAAAAGGGTGACAACCAGCTTGCCCCTGAGAGTAGGGACTTTTTTAATATCGCGGCCGAGAATCTCTTTCATAGGGGCTGCCGTCTCCAGGATGAGTTCAATTTCTTCCGCTGTAAGGTCCTTTAACCCCAGCAGGTCTTTATGTTGTAACCGCATAGCAAAATCCCTCCGTTTCCCGGGCATAAAAAAACTCCTTATCAGCTTACTGGCTAATAAGGAGGACTGCTCCCGCCCGTCCTTATTAGCCTCGCGGGACTAATTTCAAGGACTGACATCGGCTGCTTGAGGCAGTTCCCTGATCAACACCTGGTCGACACCGTCGATTTCCTTAAGTTGAACGGCTATCTCTTCTTTACGGGAAGTCGGGACATTTTTCCCCACATAATCGGCGCGAATTGGTAATTCCCGGTGCCCCCGGTCAACGATTACTGCCAGTTGGATGTTCTGCGGCCGGCCCAGGTCCATCAGGGCATCCAGGGCCGCCCGGACCGTCCGGCCGGTAAAAAGGACATCATCCACCAGGACCACCTTCTTACTGTTGATATTAAAGGGGATCTCAGTACGGTGAACGACCGGCTGGACGCTCAAAGTAGTGAGATCGTCGCGATAGAGGGTGATATCGAGAATACCTAAGGGTACCTTCACCCCTTCAATCTCCTCAATGAGTTTCTGCAGGCGTTCGGCCAGGGGCACGCCCCGCCGCCGGATGCCGATTAGGACCAGGTTTCCTGTCCCACGGTTGCGCTCCAGGATCTCATGGGCTATGCGGGTCAGGGCCCGGCGCAGCTTATCGGCATCCATGATCCTGGCTTTGACCGCCAGCTCCATCTTAACCCCTCCTCCGGGCATTAAAAAACCTGCGCATGAAGGTTGGCGCAGGCTTAGCATACCACTAGTATACCTATACTACTCCCTTGCTAGCCTCACCGGACTAACTTAAAAGGACCTTCAAGATGGTAGTTTAGCCCAAAGTTTGTCCCCTGTCAAGGGCAATTTTACCGATGTCACCGGACAGTGATATTGTCACCGCCACCCCAGACATGAAGGGAAAATCTCCGCTGATTGATTTTAGCCAAGTACCCCAGTAGGATGCCGACCACCAAAAAAGCCTCCGTGCCCTCTCTGATAGTGATTAACATGCTTGCCAACATCGGTTCCTACCTCCCCTTGCCTTCCTTCGGAACATGGGACTTATCCCGCCATTTAACCTCGGGGTGCGCGAACGATCTCGAAAATTGCTGTTCGGTCATGACCACCGGGACAGAATAGAAGAGCGGGCTGGTTGCGGCAAGCATCGAAAAAGCTTGTGTAGGGCAGATCTCCCGCAATTACCTGAAGCATGCAAGTAGCCAATCCCTGGTGACGGTGGAGAAGACGGTGCACCAGGCCTGACGCGGGAAAGAACCAGCGGGTGACACGAAAGGCATTAGCCAGCTCAGGCCCCATCCTCTCCCGAACCAGGGAGGTATAGCCTCCTAAGTCGGGCACCTGCCAGTTGACCTGCTCCGCAATCACCTCCGCTGCCAGACATGCGCTATACAGGGCTGCATAGATACCTTCTCCGGTAAAAGGATCAGCCAATCCGGCAGCATCGCCTACAACCAACGTAGGACCGGCGTGCAAATCGGCGGGTTCGTATATCACCATCATATTACCCTCGGGGGGTATATGTCAAGCGCGTTCACAAAAACTCCACAGTTTACCGCCTTGTTTCCAGTTCTTCTGAGGGATTGTTGCCAGAGGGTACAACCGCACATCATCTGGACGGACTGCACCCGCAAAAGGTAACTTGCCTGAAAAAGCCCGGAGCCGGTGGATAACGGCTTCCGGGCTTTGATACAGGTATAGGAAATTATGGTCCTGTGGATAATTTCCTATACCTGGGGAAGTAGGGGAGTCCCCCCCTACTCTTGCGGTGTTCTCAGGCCGAAGGCCAGCGAAGGGGCAGCAGCCCCTAGCGGAAATGAAAGGCGTCTTTCGATAAATCGCCGAAAGCGATGAAAGTCGCCTTTCTTGTTGCGGGACGTCTAAAATCATGGCGGTTATCCTAGAGGTTAACGCCAATAGAGGGGGTCAGGCATCAATGGCGCATTTTCATTGATGCTTGACACTAGTTTATTTCTTGACTTTCTTAATTTCCACTTTGTCCTGTCCTATAACCTCTATCTTAAAGGAGTCTGCTTCTTTCCATTTAAGCTCATCCAAAACTTTTCGTGGCAGTTGAATCCTTCCGTTGTGCCCTATGTTGGTCAAATATACTATTCTCCCCACGGAAAAAGCCTCCTCAAGCCACTTGCTTCGTCGTTATCGGCGTTTCCCCGGTTGTACATACAACCCGGTGAGCTTATCCTTATTACCAAAAGGGGGGAGCTGGAAAACTCCCCCGTATTGAGAATCAAGTTAAAAGGGTGTCCCGGTAAGCACGACCATTTACACCTTGAAGCGCGCTACCTGTTCCTCCAGCCGTTTGGCCACCTCCAGGACCTGCTGGGCGCTGGCGGCTATCTCCTGGGTGGAGGCCGACAGTTCCTCGGCTGACGCGGAGATCTCCTCGGCCGAAGCTGAAGCCTCCTCCGACACCGCGCTGACGCTCTGGACCCGGTCCAGCAATACGTCCTTGGCTTTAACCGTGCTATCCACCTCGCGGTAAGTCGCCTCGATCATGGGCGCGATGGCTGCCACCGCTTCAAGTATGTCGTCAAAGGCCTTGACCGTATTTTCTACATTCTCCAGCTGCGTGACTACCTGCTTGCTGACTTCCTCTGAAGTATGCACTACTTCATTGGTCTCCGAACCGATAGTGTTCAACAGCACCCTGATCTTATCCGACGAAGCGCTGGACTGCTCGGCCAGCTTGCGGACCTCCTCCGCCACCACCGCGAAGCCGCGGCCAGCTTCCCCGGCCCGTGCCGCCTCAATGGCCGCGTTCAGGGCAAGGAGATTCGTCTGTTCCGCGATCCCGTTGATCACTTCCAGGATCTCGCCTATCTGGTTTACGGAACCGCTCAAGCTCGTCAGCTTCTCAGCAACCACCTTGAAGGCCTCGTGAACACCCTTGATGGAGGCAATGAGGACGTCCAGCTCTTTCTTGCCTACACCCGCCAGCCTGGAGGTCTCTTCGCTGTTGGTCTTAACGTGACTAAGTTCGGTATATACTTTCTCCAGATTTGCAGTTATGTTTTCTACAAGACCCAGTATTTCCTGCAGATGGCTCGATTGGTCCGAAGCCCCCGCGGCCACCTGCTGGATGGCCTTGGCCACTTCGCCGGAAGATGAGGCGATCTCTTCTGAAGACGCGCTTAGGTTCTCCGAGTTGCCGGCCAGGGTTTTAGCGTCGTCTCTAAGGCCCGAAAGCAGCGGTCTGAGGTTGGCCTGCAGACGGTCGACGGCCCGGGCGAGCTTTCCTATCTCATCCTTCATGCGTAGGTATTTTTCAGGCACCGGCCGGGTGAAGTCGCCGTTGGCTATAAGCCCCAGGTCGTCGACCGCCAGGATTAGTGGTGTAGTGATGGTTCGAGTAAAGAAATAAGTAATTACGGCCAAAATCAATAAAACAATAATACTGATAATAACCAAAGAACCGGAAAGGGCCTTTCTGGACTGGGCAATCTCCCGGGCCACATCATTTTGGGCAACCTCTACCATGGATAAATAAGTGCCCGTCCCGACCGCTAACTCGAAGTTGCCAAGTTTAAGAGGGGCTATATAAGAAATTTTTTCCTCTTCCTTGTTAGTCTTAGGGTTGAGCCAAATGTAAGACACAAATCCCCCGCCGTTCTGGGCCACTCTGATGAATTCCTGAACCACTTTCTTGCCGGATTTATCCGTTAGGTCCCAAAGGTTCTGGCCTTCCTGTGACTTGTTTTCCGGCGCCACTACCCTTATACCATCATATCGGTAAGCAAAAAAGTATCCAGCTTCGCCATACCTGCTGGCATCCAGCGTTTTTCTTATAAGCTCAATAAGCTGAGCTTCCGGTATAGTGCCGGCATTACTTTTATACATATCGGTTAAGGAGGATACCATGGAATCGACTGTGTTTTTGAGGCCACTCTTTATTTCATTTAATACGTGTTGTTGTACTATTGATCGAGACTTAAAGGTAAGATTTGCCAGCGAAACGTTGGCAATAATCAATTGAACTAGTACTGTTGCTAGTATAGCTATCAGTGTCAGTGCCATAATCTTGCTTCTTATGCTTTTCAGAGACATTCTCTATCTCCTCCCAATATACATTAAGTAATAGAATACGCGTCATTTTCATGGCTTCTTCGATAGCGGCGCTGGCCTGAACGCGCGGCGCCACGGATCATCCTAAAGCCGACATAATCTTCGGTTATCATCTCCCTATTGCATACGCTCCAGCATTTCTTTCTCGTCGACTTCAAGGAGCAGTTCCAGTTTAATTATGATGATAATCTTATCGTCCTTCTTGGCCAGACCCTCCACAAAGGCGGCGTTTACCGTCGTGACATCGGGCGTAGTCTCAATAGTGGTTTCATCAACTGCCGCCACTTCTTTGACGGAATCAACAACCAACCCCGCTTCCTGCCCCGCTATGTCTACAATGATTATCCTGGCATCTTTCGTCTTTTCCCCCTTTGCAAAACCGAAGCGTTTCCTCAGATCGATTACCGGTATTATCTTTCCTCTCAGGTTGACGACGCCTTCTACAAATTCAGGCGTTTGCGGTATTCGAGTGACGAGCGTATCCTTGACTATCTCCCGGACATCGAATATGTCCAGGCCGTAAAGCTCACCCGCCAGGTCGAAGACTACCAGCTTCCTGGCCATGCACCCTTTCTCCTTTCTTTAGAGGCTAAGCGTCGCGCTTTGCTTTCTCCAGACCTGCTGCGCACCTCCCCGTCCCCTCCAATTGGCTACTCAAGTAACTCGACTTCCTCCTTTCTCTGCTTTTTAGTTTACATAAAACAAGGCTCGGGCAAGAAACAGTTGTTTTCTCGTCTGAGCCTGTATCAGCAATGCAGACTGTTAAGCAGATTATAAAGTTGATAAGCTTATTAATGCTATTAGCAACTAATATTGGTTGGTTGGTTGGTTGGTTGGTTGGTTGGTTGGTTGGTTGGTTGGTTGGTTGGTTGGTTGGTTGGTTGGTTGGTTGGTTGGTTGCAAGAATCATGCCAGCGTGCATTACATTGATCTTCCTTTGAAGTTTTTAAGTTCTAGCTTATGTTTAGATTTCGCTAGTTCTTAACTCGCTGTTTGAACAATCATGGCTTAACGTCTGTAGACCCAACAGCTTTGCGCCCCCGCCGCTTATTGGGATAACAATCAATCTCTTTTTCCTCCATTGAACCGTTATTACCGACTTCTTCCGATAGAGGTAGCTCAGTGAGCGCTAGAACTTTGCCCTCCTTAATTTTGGCCATTAGTTCTTCGGCCGCGACTAACAGCTCGTTAATTTCTTCCTCGGTTAATGGGCCATCAACCATACTTTGCTCCCCCTTTAACAAGTCCAAATTCTGGTGGAAGGGTTTGCCTGGATTGCCACCATACTTATGTATTTCGCCTTCACAGCAGTAATTGGCCTTCAGGATTTTTTCCTTACTACTACCGGAAAAGGAATATATTGCCAATAAAAGATAAAGGCATACTGTAGCCTGGCTAGCATACTCATTAAAGAGGCTAGACCCATGGCTTTGCGTTCCTGCCTTTCGGTATGTTTGCCTTGAACTAGGATACTAAGGGATAGTAAGTTCGCTGTTTGGAGAAATTTGGAAAAGAAGAATAATTTTACCTCGGGCGAGGCAGTATAAAAGAAGGCGAGATAGATAGAGGAGATAGAGAAAGTCTATTTCCAATAATAGGCGGTTATGGTAATTGTACCCCCCCCCCCCCCCCATATTGGAATTATTTTACTTTTGACGTTGGTAAACCCTCTCATTTGGACAACCCTTCTCCAAAAAATTGGTACTAGAGATATTTTATTCGACATGTTACTCTATTTTCCTGCAGGTTTCCTTAAAAAACCTCTTAAAAGCTTACCGCCCCTGCCTGTCAGTGAATTTTCTTAACTGGAATCCCGGCCTAATTGAAATTATGGTGAACACCTTGTTTGCGCAGAGTGGCTGCTTGATACGGTCCGGTAAGGGCTCTTTGTTACCTACTTAAAATTTTACACGACCTTGGGTGTCACCGGCCACCGCGGCCACTAGGCCGAAGCAACCGCTGAGCATCATGTCACCATAAGGAGCGGCCCAATAATAATCCTGGTGTATGGTCAGCCGGCGCTGCGGACCCGTTACGGCAACGAAACGGAAGCCCCCACCCGGCCGGTAACCGGGATCAATATAACATCCGTGGCCGCCGTCATTAAAGATTTCCTCATTGGTAAGCTCCCCGGCCCTCAACTTTTCAACAAAACTAGCCAGCTTGTGGCCGCTTAAACAGCTGGTATGATGCTCAAACAGGCCCCATACCCGCTGCTCCTGGAGGAGAACCCCAATGGTGTGCTGGTTGCCGCAATTGACAACGATCAACCCTTCCTTGCTATGGGCCGCTACCCTGGCATCGCACAGGGCACCCCACAGGGCGGCCGCGCCGGTGTCCATGAGCCAGGCCCCCGGTACCTGCTCCTGTACGGCCTGCATCCGGGTTAGATAACGCGGCGGCTCCCGATAAAGAAGGTCTGCCAGTCTACCACCGCTGGCAACAAAGCGCTGCCAGTGCTGGAAACGAAAGAGGCGGTCGCTCGTGCCTTTCGGCGCCTCGCCGTGATCCAGGACGGCTATGGCCACTTCCGCTGGAAGGCTGACGCCATAGGGAGCCAGGCTACCGGCCAGGGTATCAAGATCAACATCGCCCGTCTTAATGGTTACTGCATCCCCGGGCGGTCCCTCAGTTATTTCAATGCCCAGTTGCCGCACCCTATCCAGGTCGTCATAAACCGTCCGCGCTGCCGCGGCCGTAGCATAGACTTTTAAACCGGCAGCCAGGTGGCGGCGCAAAGCTCCTACCAGGGCTCCACCACCCATAAGGTAACCGGTAAGGAAGACGTCCCGGCGGGCGGCTGTGGCTGCCTCCACCTGCCGGCCGCAGATTACTGTTGGCGAGGGTAAAATGAGCTGGACGCAGTTTTCCAGGGGCTGGTCCGGACGGTAGAGCAGGATATCCTGGGTGCCGCCGCCGATGTCTATGGCCAGTAAAGGCCGGCTTAGCATTTTGCCACCTCCGTACAGGGGATGGGATGCCCTATTTCTTCTCCGGATTGTCGTCAGCCTTGAGGCCTTTTTTAAATTCGTTGATGGTTCGGCCCAGGCCGCGACCGAGTTCCGGCAACCTTTTGGGACCAAAGATGATTATCGCCGCCAGGATAATGAGTATCCATGCGTAAGGGCTAAATAAAGTGCCGAGGGTTACGATGGTTATTGCCCCCCTTTTTTAACCTTATACCCAGGATAACATATTCTCCCTTCCGGGACAACCTGCTAGCCCGTTAAACGCCGACGCAAGAGGTAAAGGGGCGGGTAGAAAAAGATGGCAATAAAAACTACCAGCCAGGCTACATGGACCAGGAGTTCCGGACTTAACTGCCCCAGGACCAGGGGCCGTACCAGCTCCACCACATGGTAAAGGGGGATCAGCCAGGCCAGACGCTGGACGATTAACGGCAGGGCATCCAGGGGAAAGAAAACCCCGGCAAAAAGAAACATAGGGGTAATAATCAGGGTAAAAAAGTAGCTGAAGGTATCAATCTTGGGTACCAGGCCCGTCCAGATCATCCCCAGTTCGGCAAAGACAAAGCCGCATAACACCAGGACCGGGGGCACCAGCAAGGCCGCTGGCGACTGCACCAGGCCAAGAAGGGAAATCACCAGTAAAATTACCGTACCATAGAGGACACTCTTAAAGGTCCCAAAAAGCATTTCCCCCACCACTACCTCATCCAAGCTCACCGGGGTCGCCACAATGGCATGGTAGGTCTTTTGAAACTTCATGCGGACAAAGCTGTCATAGGTACACTCGGAGGCCGTAGCCCACATGGCCGAAGAGGCAATCAGCCCCGGGGCTAGAAACTGGAGGTAGCTCATACCATTGATAGCCGGAATGTAATAGCCCATACCGTAACCCATGGCTGCAAGATAAAGGAGTGGTTCCAGGAAATTGAACATAATATTGGTCAGCCATGTTTTGCGAAAGACGACAAAATTACGCCAGAAAACTTTCCAGGCACGGTAAGAGATATCCATCTTATTAATCCAGGCCCCTCCCGGTTAGCTTAAGGAAAACGTCCTCCAGGGTAGCCGGCCGTAACCTCATGTGACTGAAGTGACCGTTTAAGCCCTGTACCTGCCGCCAGACTTCGCGGCCGTCGCTGGTATATAAATACAGGGTCCGGCCTATGGTCTGGTGGGCCAGGATGCTGCCACCCACCAGGGTTAAAATGGACCCGGCTTCGCCGTCTACCGGTGCCAGTTCCAGGACTTCCCGGCCGACATGGCGCTCGACCAGCTCTCCGGGCGACCCCTCTTCCAGGATTATCCCCCGGTCCATAATGACCAGCCGGTCGCACAGCTGGGCCGCCTCCTCCAGGTAGTGGGTAGTGAGAATTAGGGTTACACCGGCCGCTTTTAGCTGGCGCAATTTCTCCCAGATCATGTGGCGGGCTTCCGGGTCCAGGCCGGTGGTGGGTTCATCTAAAATTAAAAGCTGCGGTTTATTTACCAGGGCCCGGGCAATGGCCAGGCGCCGCTTCATACCCCCGGAAAGGTGCTCGACCTCAATATGGGCCTTTTCCTCCAGGCCGGCAAAGGCCAGGAGTTCCTGGACGCGTTTGTGGGCCTCCCCCCGGGGGATATCGAAATAGCCGGCATAGAGAAGCAGGTTTTCCTTTACTGTTAACTCCGGGTCCAGATTATCCTCCTGGGATACTACCCCCAGCCGGGCCTTAATTTCCCGCGGCCGGCGGCGCACGTCATAGCCCAGCACTTCCAAACTACCCGCAGTCACAGGGGTAAAACAATGGATCATTTTGATGGTGGTGGTTTTTCCAGCGCCGTTGGGTCCCAAAAAGCCGAAGCACTCCCGGGGACTGACCGTAAAATCTATCCCCTTGACAGCCGTAAAACCGTTATATTTCTTTACCAGGCCCCGCGCCCGGACAACATCCGTCAAAGCCAATCCACCCTGCCTCAATAAAAATACCCCGCTTTCGCCGGGGTGAAGGTTTAATAATATTATAAGCCATGATTGCCATTTTTAGCAAGGGCCTAGCGGCTGTAGGCCCTGGCCCGCGTCCTCTCCCGGGGCAGGCTAAAACCGAAGAGAGCCGCCAGGCGTAAGGCCAGGCGCACCGGCCAGAAGGCGAGCTGGCGTTTTAACTCTTGCCGTTCCTTCTGCAGGTCGGCCACCGTCCGTTCCAGGTCTTCATTGGCGATGAGAGTCGTCTGGAGGCGGTATTCCTGCTCCCGCAGCTGTTGCTTCAGGCGCGCCTGTTCGGCCTGGGCATCGCTGACGGTTTTATTGAGGGTTCCCTGGAGCTGCATGAGGCGGGTCTCCAGGTGGCTGACCCTTTTCTTCAAGGTATCCCGCTCAACCCTTAAGTTTACCAGCTGTTCTTCTATCTGGGTGAGCTCCTGGCGCAATTCTTCCTTACGCCGGTGGAGTTTTTCCAGATCGCTTAACAGGTTTTTATTCTCCTGGCGCAGGTCTTCTATTTCCTGGCGCAGCTTTTCTTTTTCTTCATCCTTTTGCTCCACCTGGCGGCCGGCGGCAGCCTTACCGCCGTTAATGAGGCTAAATTCCTTGGGGGCCGGGGTTAACTTTTCTGTTTCCAGAGTGAGGGCGGCGGCTTCGGCCCCGGCGGCTATTTCCTCCCAGGCCGGCGGTTCCACGGTGGCGTTCTTTACCGGCGTAAATTTCGGGGCCGCCGGTGGCGACGCCTTCTCGCCGGTGTGCTTCAGGGGGAATAACTTGTCCCAAAAATCGCCTTCTTTAGCCGCTGGTGCCGGTTTGGCCAGGGGGAGAATCTGCTCGCCGGCCCGGGGCATTTCCACTAACTGGGGACCACTGCCGCCCTTGCCTGGCGCTGTTCTGGTTGGAGATCCCGGAGACTGCGTTTCCTGGCCGTTACCGGTAGGCCCGGCCGCATTTACCGGCTGGAGCGGGGACTTATCTCCCGCCGGCTCCGGTTCGACATAGGCCCAGTGGATGAGGCCCCAGCGGCCGTCTTTTAGCCGCAAGAAACGGCCATCGGCTACCAGCTTTTGTTCTCCCGGTACTTCCGGCTTGCCGGCTTCCTTTAACTCCGCGTTGATTTCACTTAAACGCAGGGCATCTCCATGGGCCTGAAGGACGCGGTGAGCGGCATCGTTTTCCTTCAATCCGTCCAGGCGCAGGCACCACAATCCCTTGCCTTCACTGCGAAAGCAGGGGTTCTTGGTCAAGCAGCGGTTCACGTTTTTCTGGATCTTGGCCAGATTATGGCTGGTCAGCAGGTGCTGCTGCGCTTCCTGGACTAGCTCGTCCATCGATTGGGGCGAGTACTCGAATAAACGTAATTTAAGCAGGTCGGTAAGGGAATCCAGTTTTCCTGTTACTTTAACTTTAGTTATCTTGGGAGCCGGGGCATTTTTAGGTTTTTTGGCCACGGGTGTCACCTCTTCCAGTTTTTAGTATTAACCATTATTTAACTGGTAATATATGACACCCATGCTGGATTTTCCTGCCAGAAAAATGGAACTTTATGTCAATATATGGTAATTTAACAACCAGGCCCAGAGAGGGATGGTTAACAGGGAAACCAGGGTGGTAGCCACCACCCCTTCGGAGATCAGGTTGTAATCGCCGTCATACTTCCGCGCCACAGCCGGGGCAATGGCAGCTGCTGGCATGGCCATCTCCATAATCACCAGCAGGCGGACATTCTTATCCCAGCCCGGGACAAGGAACATGGCCCCTAGGGCCAGGAGGGGTAAGATTATCAACCTGACTGCCACTATAAGGTAAACTATCTTTTTGCCGGCCAGGGTACGGATAGGAGATTCGGCCAGCATGGAACCCACCAGGAAGAGGGCCAGGGGTATGGTAGCCTGGCCCAGCCCATCCAGGGGACGGAAAATAAGGGGCGGCAGCTGGAAATGGAAGAGGGCCAGGACCAGGCCCAGGATAATGGCCAGGACATTGATGTTCAAAATCTGGCGCCAGTCGAGGCCTTTGTGTTCCTGGTGATCCTGCATTAACCAGACACCTAAAGTCCAGAAGAGGACATTGTGGCCCAGGGCATACATGGCTGCATAAAAGACCCCCAGCTGGCCCCAGAGAATGTAGGCCACCGGGAAGCCCAGGTAGGCCACATTGCCGAAGGCGGTGGTAAAGCGAAAGGCATAATTGGTCTTCATCGGCAGGCGCAGCCAGGCCCCTGCCAGGGCGCACAAGGCGTAGGATCCAAGGACCAGTACCACAGCGGCGGCCAGGATCAGAAAGGCGTTTGTTAATTCCTGGCCGGAAACCTTGAGGTTCATGGAGGTGATGGTAAGGGCAGGCATGGTAAAGTAAAAAATAATGTCAGAAATGACTTTGTCGCCCTGGGCGGTTAAAATCTTACGCTGGCGCCCCAGGAAACCCAAAAGGACATAGAAAAACAGGGCACCCACCTGGGCCCCGACAGCCAGTAGTTGCATCAACTTTGCTTCATTCCTTCCGCAAGATAAGGATGTTCTGGTGGGTGATATTGGGTACGAAGACTGATTTTATAGCATAGGGCTTAAGGTGGCGGCGGGTGGCCTTGTTGGACCAGATCTTCAGCCCTTTAAATTTGAAACCGATCTCACGCATGGCCTGGGCCACTAAAAAGCCCAATGGAACATATTCTCCCTGCTGGTAACGATCCCCCACCAGCATGACCAGGTAGCGGCCGGGCATGAGTACCCGCCGGATCTCCTGCCCGATTTCCTGCAGGCGCCCCAGGAAACTGGGCAGGTCAGGGGCCCGGCCCAGGTCATTTTCCAGCCAAGGAGAAAGCATATTAAAGTTGGTCTCCTTACTGAAGCCTGTAGCGCCATGGTTAATCCCGTAAGGAGGATCGGTAATTACCACCGGAACAGATGCGGAGGGTAATTCCTTTAGCAGGGACAGACAGTCGCCCTCGCGCATTTCCCCGGTCAGGGGTTCCCCACCGGCAACCGCCTCTTCCCGGCGACAGATAACCCCATTCGCAATGATAAAATCGCTCTGGATGGCCCGGTAGATGGCTACCCAGCGGGGGTCGAGTTCAAAACCAAGACTCGGCCGCCCGGCCAGGGCCGCCCCCAGGAGGGTTCCCCCCACGCCGGCAAAGGGGTCCAGGACGAGTTCATCTTTTTTAGTAAAAAAACGGATAATTTCCGCCATGACCTCCGGTGGCTTCATAGCCCCGTGTTGTTTGCGTAAAGGATGGGTAGCATCGGGGGGATAGGTGGTAATGTAGAGGGTGTCGGTCCAGTACAGCCATTCCCGGCCGTCGAGGTCGTTGAGGCGGTTCTGATGTTTACCGGTCATGGGCTGCTTCACCCCGGAATCTTGCCGCCAGGATGTCCCGCGCCTGCCCGGCAGCCCCCGCCGGCACCTGAACCTGGACCAGCCCCAGGGGGCCTATATTTAAACCGTAAATGTTTCCCAAGGGCTCTCCCAGCAGGCGCACCGGCAGGCCGGCGGCCGCCAGTAAACCCTGGATCATCAGGGCTTCTACCCTCTCCTTCACGGCCACAGTAACCCATCCGTCAGGCATCTTATCTACCCTCTCCCCTTTTCTCCCGCCTTAAGTTTTCCAGAACCCGTAAAAAAATCGGCGGCGGCGGTGCCGTAAACTCCAGGTAATCGCCTCGTACGGGGTGGTTAAAACCCAGGCAACCGGCATGCAGGAGTTGCCCCGGCAGGTCAAAGGGGCAGCAGCGGGGGCCGTACTTGGGGTCACCTACCACCGGATGACCCAGGAAGGCCATGTGCACCCGGATCTGGTGGGTGCGCCCCGTCTCCAGTCGCGCCTCCAGCAAAGTATACCGGTCAAACTGCTCTAGAACCCGGTAATGGGTGATGGCCTCCCGGGAATTTTTGTCAGTAACCGCCATGCGCTGCCGGTCGACAGGGTGCCGGCCAATGGGCGCCTCAATACGGCCGCGGGGCTCGGTTACTACCCCGTGGACCAGGGCCAGATAAACCCTTTTCATGCTATGGGCCTTGACCTGGGCCGCCAGGCCCAGGTGGGCCGCATCATTTTTAGCTGCCACCAGGATGCCGGAGGTATCTTTATCCAGGCGGTGGACTATGCCCGGCCGCAGGACGCCGTTTATACCCGACAGATCACCACAGTGGTACAATAAGGCATTGACCAGGGTGCCATGTTCATTGCCGGGAGCCGGGTGGACGACCATGCCCTGGGGCTTGTTGACGACAATAACATCCTCATCTTCGTACAGGATGTCCAGGGGGATGGGTTCAGGTCTTACCTCCAGCCGCACCGGCTCCGGCAGGTTGACCTGGATTTTTTCCTCACCCCGCAGGCGGTAATTGGCTTTCGGCCTTCCCCCTCCGGAGAAAGCAACCTCGCCGGCATACAGCAGTTGCTGGACGCGGGAACGGGATACCCCTTCCAGCTTCCCGGCCAGCCAGGAATCCAGCCGCTTTCCCCTGTCTTCCGGGGTGACTTCCAGCTCTATGCGACGGCTCACAGGCTCTTCCCCTGTTCACCTGCCGGCCCCAAAAGTTCCCAGCAGAGGAGAATAACGCCGCCAACGATAGCCATGTCAGCCAGGTTAAAAACCGGCCAGATGCGGAAATCAAGGAAGTCAACTACATAACCAAAGCGCAGGCGGTCAATGAGGTTACCCAGGGCGCCGCCCAGCATCAGGGCCAGGGCCAGGCGCAAGAGGATGCGGTCCGGAGGCAGGAAGCGGTAGGCCACCAGGATGACAACCGCCACCAGCAGGGTCACGGTCACAAAAACCGGTGTTTTATAGGCCAGGAGGCCAAAGGCCGCCCCGGGATTATTGACGTAAGTTAAATGAAAAACTGAATTGATTACCGGCAGGCTCTCATTGGGCTGGAAATTGACCCGGATAATATACTTGCTCAACTGGTCAATGCCCAGGACCAGAGCTACCAGCAACAAAAAGGGCACGCTCAATCCCCCCAGGAATAATAAGGTGCCAGGTGGTGTACCGGCCCGCAGCCCTGACCTACGGCAAGGGCCTGGCTGATGGCCGTCTGGATATACTCCTTGGCCGCCGCTACCGCTGCGGGTACCGTCAAACCCCGGGCCAGGAAAGCGGTGATGGCTGCCGACAGGGTACAGCCCGTCCCGTGAGTGTGGCGGTTATCCAGGCGGGGAGCGGAAAAACGCCGGACTTCCCGGCCGTCAAAGAGAATATCAGTTGCCGCACCGGCCAGGTGCCCTCCCTTTACTAAAACATAGGGTACGCCCTGGTCATGTAACTCCCGGGCTGCAGCTACCATCTCATCTTCACTGCTAATCTCGCGCCCCGTGAGAACGCCGGCTTCATCCAGGTTAGGGGTAATGACCAGGGCCAGGGGAAACAGTTTTTTCTGCAAAACCTGGCGCGCTTCCCGGGCCAGCAGGAGATCGCCGCTCTTGGCCACCATTACCGGGTCAATGACCAGATTCTTTATTCCGTACTCTTTAACCTTGGCAGCTACGACTTCGATAATACCGGCATTGGCCAGCATCCCGGTTTTGGCGGCATCCGCACCGATATCGCTTAAAACGGCATCCATCTGCCGGCCGACAAATTCCGGCGGCAGGTCGAAGGTCCCCTGCACCCCCAAGGTATTCTGTGCCGTCACAGAAGTGATCACACTGGAACCGTAAACTTTGAGGGCGGCAAAGGTCTTCAAGTCGGCCTGAATACCGGCTCCGCCCCCGGAATCGGATCCGGCAATGGTCAAAGCCTTGTGCATAAACTTCTCCCCCATTCTCTAGTTCTCTATCATACCACGTCAGCCGTTATGGGTAAACTACTTTTGAGGGGTGGCTTTTGTCTGGAGCGAGCGAGCTTCTACCGAGTGGCGAAGCAGCCCAGGCGAAGCTCCAGGGATGATAAGCGGGGCCGAGGACAAAGAGGCCTTCGGCCGAGTTCTAAAGGCAAGGATGCCGAATAGGCGGCCCAGCACTCACAGTAACCAAGTTACAGCAACCAGTTCTTTGGTTTTTGCAGTCGCACTACCTTTGGAGGTACCTGAGTTTAGTGAGTGCTGGGCGCTCCACAAGGGCACAGGTAGCGAGCGAGACAATGCCAGCCTGCGATAGAGTTATTTTCGGAGGAGGGATTTACTTTGCTCCGCATATACTGTGAGGTAGATATCTGCGTCCACCACGATGGGGCCGGTTTCTGCAAGCTGGAGACCATTCACATCACCAGGAACGGCCTGGATACCAACTGCGGCGATTTTCAACGATTGCTGCCGGAAAAGGATACCACCACCGTCTTTTCCTTTGGCAAGGCCAATGATACCCTGGAAACTATACCCTATGACTAACTATCTATTTCGTCTCCATCACGCACCACCCGGTCCCAGCCAGCATCGCCAATTGCCTTTTCCTCCGGAGACCCTTCATCATCAATGTAGGCCCCGGTATCTTCATAAAACATACCTTCGGCACCCTTAAAATAGGGGATGCCTTCTACCGGCTCAACATAGCCCTGGTCTTCATCCAGATCCAGAGGGCCGAAGTAGGCGCCGCTACGGGATTCGGAGGCGTGTTCAATAGTTTGGGCCAGGTCCTGCCAGGTATCTTCCCCATCATACATGAGGGCTTCCTCCTCGTCCGGGTGCTTTTGATAGGGATCGGAGACCTGGCCGCCAAAGGGAGGCAGGATAACCTGCTCCTCGATGGGCCGATGGTTGATGTCTCCTGCCCCTTCCATTTTTTTACGACACTCCAGACACAGGGTTGTCTCGGGTATGGCCTCCAGCCGTTCCCGGGGTATCTCCCGACCGCACACCCGGCAGTAGCCGTAGGTCCCATCCTGGATGCTTTCCAGGGCATCGTCTATCTTTTGCAGCTGGATACGGGCGTTATCCCTCAAAGCCAGGTCTTTGCCGCGCTCGAATTCCTCACTGCCGAGATCCCCGGGGTGGTTATCGTAACGGGACAGTTCCTGGGTGGACTCCAGCAGGGGCTCCCGCAATCCCCCGCTGTTAAAGGAATCTATTTGTTCCTGCAGCTTTTTCTTTTCTTCCAGCAATTTCCTGCGAAAATGCTTTAAGGATTTTGCATCCATATGAAAGCCTCCCAGTTTAATAAACCTCCTGCTGGACCATGCGGACAATTTCCGCAATGAGTTTACCGATGACCGGAAGGTTGAGCAGGGCCAGCTCGCGGATGATATAGATCACAATGGCGCCCAGGATGGCAAAACCCACAGCTATACCCAGGCCCCTGGCTACCCCGGCGGCAAAGTTGAGGTACAGGAGCCGCCAGGGCCGGCGGTAGAGTTCTATCCACTCGGCGATGCTGGCTTTTTCTATGGCGGTTATTAATTGCTGCATCTTTTCGGCCAGAAAAACGGCTGTCTTTTCATTATCAACCAATAGGGTTTACTCCTCCTAAAAAACTCCTTTATAGCTTTCCCCGTACCCAAAATAAAAAATCCTGCTTCAAGGACGCAGGATTTTGACTTTATCGCCGCCGGACAGCAGGGCGGCATTGGCTTCGTCGGTATCCAGGTGCAGCTCCAGGCGGTAGTGGGGGCTGGTCCGGATAATAACGTTATCTAAGATCATGCCCCTTATCCCGGGCACCCAAACCCGGACCAGCTGGTCGTCATGGAGGTGGAGGGCCCTGGCCCGGTCTTCTTCCATATGGATGTGGCGGGCGGCCAGAATGACCCCCCGGCGCAGGTTGATGGCGCCGGCCGGACCGACCACAGCTATGCCGGGCGTATCAGCCAGGTCGCCGGATTCCCTTACTGGCGGCTTTAATCCCAGGCGGAAACCGTCGGTCATAGCTATTTCCACCTGGGAGTAAGGCCGGACCGGACCTAAAACCCGTACACCCTCCAGAACGCCGCGCGGGCCGACGATGGTAACTGTTTCCCTGGCGGCAAATTCCCCCCGCTGGCTGAGCTCCCGGTACAATGTCAGTTCATAACCGGGTCCAAAAAGGGCCTCGAGATCCTCCCGGCAGAGATGGATATGGCGGCCGGAAACCCCCACCGGAACTTCCACGGGCAAAAAGTCTTCTGCCTGGAATAGCCTCACCGTCCCTGCCCTTCCTTTCCTCTATTACTTCTGCCTCGATCTTTGGGCAGCAAGTTAACCGCTTTTTTAGTATAGCCAGTTCTTCTGTTTTTATGGCTGTATTTTAAGCCTGGCGCAAAACGGCTGCACAGCGCTCGCACAGAGTGGGATGATCGCTATCCCGGCCTACGGTGGAGCTGACCATCCAGCAGCGTTCACATTTTTCACCGGGAGCTTTCTCGACCACGACCTTGAGTTCGGGCAGGTCTTCGGCGGCAAAGGCCGTGGCCGGAGCTTCTTCTCCCGGAGCGTGCAAAACGGCCTGGGAAACAATGAAAATGGTCGCCAGCTCCCCCTCCAGGGACTGGAGGAACCGGTACAACCCGGAATCAGAGTAAAGGTGGACGGCGGCATTTAAGGAATTGCCCAGGCCCTGCTCCTGGCGGGCTCTTTCCAGGGCGCGGGTAACAACATCGCGTACCTGCAAAATCTTATCCCACCGGGCCTGCAGCTCGTCATCCAGGAATGCATCCTGCACCTGCGGCCAGCCGGCCAGCTGGACACTGATGGGCTTGCCGGGGGTTGCCGGCAGATAACGCCAGATTTCTTCCGTGGTAAAGGCGAGTATCGGCGTTAACAGTCGTACCAGCACGTTAATGGTTTCATAAAGGACCGTCTGGGCCGAACGCCGCCCTTTTGAGGCGGCCGGCCAGGTATAGAGGCGGTCCTTGATGATATCCAGGTAAATAGCACTTAAATCTACGGCACAGAAATTGTGGATGATATGGTAGACCACGTGGAACTCATAATCTTCATAGGCTTGCGTGACCCTGGCCACCAGGCGCTGGAGTTTATCCATTATCCAGCGGTCTATTTCCAGCATTTCCTCCCGGCTTACCTTATCTTTTCCGGGATCAAAGTCGTAAAGGTTGGCCAGCAGGAACCGGCAGGTATTGCGGATTTTACGGTAAGCCTCGGTCAGCTGCTGCATGATGCCGGGTGATGCAGCTACATCCCGCCGGTAATCGGCCGAAGCCACCCACAGACGCAGGACATCGGCCCCCTTTTCCCGGATGACATCCGCCGGGTCGATGCCGTTACCGAGGGATTTGGACATCTTGCGTCCTTCCTCATCTACCAGGAAACCATGGGTCAGAACCTGGCGGTAAGGAGCCCGGCCCCGGGTGGCCACTGCCGTCGACAGGGAGGAGTTAAACCAACCCCGGTGCTGGTCACTGCCCTCCAGGTACAGGTCAGCCGGCCAGCCCAGTTCCGGCCTGGTGGTGAGCACGGCGGCGTGGCTGGAACCGGAATCAAACCATACGTCCATGATATCCGTTTCCTTGCGGAATTTACGGCCACCGCAGGCAGGGCATTTCAACCCTTCCGGCACCAGCTCCTGCGCCTCCCGGGCAAACCACACATTGGAACCGAATTCCCGGAAAAGTTTCTGTAGATGGCTGATAGTGGCGTCGTTGATAATTTCTTTGCCGCAGTCTACGCAGTAAAAGATAGGAATGGGTACGCCCCAGGTCCGCTGGCGGGAGATACACCAATCGCTGCGCTCGGCCACCATGTTGTAAATACGTTCTTCGCCCCAGGCCGGAATCCACTTTACTTCTTTAATGGCAGCCAGGGCCTGCTGGCGGAAACCGTCAATGGAAGCAAACCACTGCTCCGTGGCCCGGAAGATAACAGGATGCTTGCAGCGCCAGCAATGGGGGTACTGGTGCTTGATAAAGGCGAAATGCAACAGCGCCCCCCTGGCTTCCAGCTCCTTGACCACAGCTTTATTGCCATCTTCAATGAACAGGCCGGCAAACTGGCCGGCTTCCGGGGTAAAGTGGCCCCGGTCGTCCAGGGGCGAGAGCACCGGCAGGTTATAGCGCATGCCTACTTCGTAGTCCTCTAGGCCATGCCCGGGGGCCGTGTGGACGCAGCCGGTGCCCTGTTCGAGGGTAACGTGTTCCCCCAGGATAACGACCGAATCCCTATCCATAAGGGGATTGCGACAGACGACCCCTTCCAGTTCGGCACCGGTGAAGGCAGCCACCACCTGGTAATCTTTAATTGCCAGCAATTCAAATACCTGGCGGTAAAGCTCCTCTGCCATGAGGTAACGTTCATCCCCCACCTGGACCAGGACGTACTTGAATTCCGGGTGCAGGGCAATGGCTACATTGGCCGGTAGGGTCCATGGCGTTGTCGTCCAGATGACGACAGAGCTTCCCTCCGCCTCAAAAAGGCCGCGGGCATCGATTACGGGGAATTTGACATAAATAGAGGGCGAACGCTTCTCGCCGTATTCGACTTCGGCTTCGGCCAGGGCCGTTTCGCAATCGGTGCACCAGTAGACCGGCTTAAGCCCCTTATAGATATAACCTTTTTTGGCCATCTCCCCAAAGACGCCGATCTGGATGGCCTCGTATTCCGGCTCCAGGGTAAGATAGGGGTGTTCCCAGTCGCCCCGGACGCCCAGGCGTTTGAATTCCTCCCGCTGGATGTTGACGTACTTTAAAGCGTAATCGCGACAGCGGTTGCGGAACTCTACGACATCAATGGCCCGACGGTTGAGCCCCAGGTCTTTAATGGCCTGCTGCTCAATGGGCAGGCCGTGGGTATCCCATCCCGGGACATAGGGCGCATCGTAGCCGTTCATGGAATGATATTTAACGATGATGTCTTTGAGGATTTTATTTAAAGTATGCCCCAGATGAATATGGCCGTTGGCATAGGGCGGCCCGTCATGGAGAATAAATTTGGGTTTGCCTTTGTTGGCTTCCTGTACCTGTCGGTAAATATCTTGTTCTTCCCAGAATTTGAGGATCTCCGGCTCCCGCTGGGGCAAGTTGGCCCGCATGGGAAAATCGGTCCGCGGAAGATTCAAGGTTTTGCTATAATCCACTTAACGTCGTCACTCCTTAAACTCTTCAAAAATAGTTTCCTCGCCCGGTTGGCTATCAGCAACAGTAGAAGCTGCTGCCTCCTCAGCGGCCAGGAGTTCCAGCTGGGCCTGAAGGAAAGAACGCAGTCGCGTTTTAAAGGCTGCGGCCATAGCTTCCAGGTCGCTCCGGTAGCGCTCGGCCTTTTCCACCTGCAGCCGGGCCTGGTTTAAAATCTCCCTAGCTTTATTCTCCGCCTCCTGGACAATGAGGCCGGCTTCCCGCTGGGCGTTCTGGCGCATCTCATCGGCCGTTTGCTGGGCCATGATCAGGGCATCTTTAAGGGTTTGCTCCAGTTTGTTATAGCGCTCCAGTTCCTCCGCCAGGCGCAGGTTTTTCTCCCGTAACTCCTGGTTTTCCCGGTAAACCTGGCCGTAGTCCCGCAAGACCTGTTCCAGGAATTCATCGACCTCTTCGCAGCTGTAGCCGCGAAAGGAGCGGTGGAATTCTTTTTTGTTGATGTCCAGCGGCGTCAGCACTGTATCCCCCTCCTATCCCAGGTGCAGAATAAAACTGATGAGCAAGCGTTCTACCAGCTGTAAAACCAGGACCGCTATTATAGGGGAAAAGTCAATGGGGATACTGGTACGCGGCATGAGGCGGCGAAAGGGGGCCAGGACCGGTTCTGTAACTTCGTAGATAAAGCGCATAACAGGATGATAGGGGTCATGGGGAAACCAGGATATGAGGATACGGGCAATAATCAGCCAATTTAGTACTTCAAAGGCAGTTCGGATTAGCAGTAATAAAATTTGCATGAACTCTACTCCTTACTTAAGCTCTCGGCGCGCAAGGTGGCTGCCTCTACCGCCCGGATAATGGCTCCCCGCACACCCCGGTCTTCCAGAACAGTCAGGCCGGCAATAGTGGTCCCCGCCGGCGAAGTCACTTTATCCTTCAGAACCCCCGGATGCTCGCCGGTGGCCAGTACCATCCGCGCCGCTCCCAGGACGGTCTGGGCCGCCAGCTCTAAAGCCACCGACCGGGCAAGTCCCTGGCGCACGCCACCGTCGGCCAGGGCTTCAATAAGCATATAAATATAGGCCGGCCCGCTGCCGCTTAAACCGGTGACGGCATTGAGCTGTTCCTCCGGTAAAACTATAGCCCGGCCGACGGAGCGGAAAATGGCCAGAGCCTTCTCCAGAGCTTCCGGCTGCACAAATTTGTTGGCCGCCAGGGCAGTCATGCCCTCCCCTACCAGGGCGGGGGTATTAGGTACCACCCGCACTATCGGCACTTCCCCAAGGTAAGAGGCCAGCCTGGCTAGGGTAACGCCGGCAATGATCGATATTACCAGTTTTTCCTTTCCGACTATAAGGCCACCCAGGGCCTCCTTCACGTTTTGTGGTTTGACAGCCAGGATAAGAATATCCGCCCTTGCTGCCAGCTCTTCCCTGCCGACCACGGTCTGCAGGCCATAAGTACCCTCCAGTTCCTGCAGCCTTTCCCGCCGGATGTCCCAGGCCAGGATCCTTGCCGCAGGTATCTGGCGGCTCTGCAACAGGCCGCGAATCAGGGCCTCCCCCATGGCGCCGGCACCCAGAAAGCCAATATTACCCTCCATAACATTTAATCCTCCCTGCTATTTACGGCCAGCTGCTTCCAACCAGCTGATACCGCCCGCCACCTGTTCTTCCAGGTCACCGCTCAAATCAATATTGCTGGAAGTAAATAAAAAGATGCCGCTCGTTACCCGGCGCACCCGTCCCCCCAGGGCATAGGTAGCCCCGCTTAGAAAGTCGACAATCCGCCGCGCCTCGTCAACCGGCAGGGCTTCGACATTGACAATTACCGGCCGGTAGTTTTTCAAGTTTTCCGCCAGAGCTGCCGCCTGGTCAAAGGACTGGGGCCGGGCAATTACCAAGCGTAAAGTTTGGCGCGCCGTCGGCAAGCTTACCAGTTTAGCTTTACCGGGGCTAGATGGGGCCGGGGGCAATTCCCATTCCTTGACCTGATTGTATGTGCCCTGGGAACCTTCTTCGTGGCCGTAACCCAGCCAGTTAAGTAAACTATCCCAAAAGGCCATATCCCTCACCTCCGCCGCAGATTAATTATACCCGGGCGCCAAAGATGGCCGTGCCTATTCGCACCATGTTGGCTCCTTCTTCAATGGCTACTTCAAAATCGTTGGTCATACCCATGGAAAGGTAACGCATGTCTACTCCCGGCAGGTGCAGGGCTTCCACCTCCCGCCGTAAGCCTGCCAGTCGGCGAAAAACCGGCCGCACCTCTTCGGCATCATCTACCAGGGGAGCTACCGTCATCAGGCCCAGGACGTGCAGGCCGGTAAACCCTGTGAGCTCCCGGATGAAAGGGATTACCGCCTCGGGTGCCAGGCCGAATTTACTCTCCTCGCCGGCCACATTAACCTCCACGAGGATGTTAACCCGGCGACCGGCAACCGCGGCCCGCCTGTCCAGTTCCCGGGCTAGTTCCAGGCTGTCGACCGAATGGATCAGGGTTACCTTATCCCATACCTGGCGGGCTTTATTGCGCTGGAGATGACCGATGAGGTGCCAGCTGACACCGCTTATGTAGGGCTGCTTGGCCAGGAGTTCCTGGACCCGGTTTTCTCCCAGGTCTTTGAGGCCCAAACTTACGGCCTCCTGGATACGTTCCGGGGAAATGGTTTTGGTCACCGCCACCAGGGTTATCTCTTCCGGCTGCCGCCCGCTGCGACGGGCGGCAGCGGCTATCCTTTCCCGTACCAAAGCGATATTTTCTGCCAGGTTGACCATCTTTTTTCCTCCGTCAATCCTCTTTAATTTCTACATCTTTATAATGAATCCTGCTGAACTGGCGAAATGTAACACCGCTACTTTACCAGCCACCGGGCCAGACCCGGGTTGACAATGACTTCCGCGCCGGCTTCCAGGTTCTGGGCGGCTACCCTATCCCCTACCCGACCTGTAATGGTAACTGGCTGCCATTTGATTCCCCGCGCTGCCAGAAGGTAGACCCCCTTTGCCCCTCCCGGCCCGTTAATCAAAGCAGCCGCAGGTAATATTGTGCCCCGGTAACGGTTTAATACCACAGCTACTTCCAGCCGACGGGGGGTCAGCCAGCGCTCATCCCAGGAAGTGATAGTCATGAGAACGGCCTTTTGCTCACCTTCATCCTGCAACCGGGTAATGCTGGCTCGCACCTCGTCCCCGTCCCCCGGCAGTTTAAGAGTTACTCTTTTGCCAGCCTGCCAGCCAGGTGGAAACTCTTCCAGGGGGGCATATACTACCAGGGGAGCCAGGTTATTGACCAGACGGCCAACGGCCGTACCGGCTTTCACCTGACCCCCAGCCGTCACCGGGGCGGCTAGTTCCACCAGGCGCTTTAGTTCCTGATATTGTATATTGCCAATGGTGGCGGGCTGGATGGCCTTTTCCAGGCCATCGGTTTGGTAGGAAACCTGGCCGGGAAAGGGGGCTTCGATTTCCAGGGTTTCCTGCCCCGGCGGAGTGGAGGCTACTGGCAATATCCGGGCAATGGTAGCTCCCACCGGGACCCGTTCCCCTTCGGGGACTACCGGGACCAGGGTTCCTGTCGCCGGGGCTATCAGAACTTGCTCTTCCCTGGCAATAAAAACCTCCAGAGAGAGATTGTCCTCCAGGACGCCGTAATCAACTCGTTCGACCTTTAAAAGGTGCCAGGCAATAGCTTGGAAGGCCTCCTTAAAACCCGACCAGGCCACAAGGGTAAAAAGAAGCAAGCCCAGTACCGGCAAGATAATACGCCTCCACCGCCGGCGCTGCCGCGGCCGGGCCGGGAGGCCTGGACTGTAAGCTGTCTTCATAGTATCTACCTCAAGAGGGATAATAAAGCCGCCTGGCGCCCGGTGGGGCCACCGGCCGCCCGGTAAGAGAAAAAAGCATCTGCCTGGCAGCAGGTACAGAGACCGGCTATGGCAATATGTTCCGGCTTTAGTCCGGCGGCCAGGAGTTCCAGAAAATTGGCCCGGGGAAGGTCCAGGCGGTAGTGGCCGGGTCCATCCGGGATTAAAACTTCAGCGGCCCAGGGGAGGTGCTCCCTGACCGCATCAGCCACCCGCGTATCTACCTGGTAGCAACAGGGCCCTACGGCCGGCCCGATGGCTGCCAGGAGGTCAGCCGGGTTGCTGTTAAATTCAGTTGCCATCCTGGCCACCACCTTGCTCCCCACCTGTAAAACTGTCCCTTTCCAGCCCGCGTGGGCCAGGCCGATAACACCCTTTACCGGGTCAACAAAGTAAAGGGGAACGCAGTCGGCATAAAAGCCAACCAGGGTAATCCCCGGTGCAGCCGTCACCAGGGCATCAACACCCGGCAGGGCCGCCGCCAGTTCCACGGCACCCCGACCGGCGTCCTGCCGGGCCACCAGGGCCACCTTGTTGCCGTGGACCTGCTCACCGACAACCCAGCCCTCCAGGGGCAGGTCCAGGACCCCTGCCAGCCTTCGCCTGTTGACCAGCACTGCTGCCGGTTCATCGCCAACATGCAAGCCCAGGTTCAAGCTGCTATAGGGCGGCTGGCTGACACCACCGGCACGACTGCTATAAAAAGCCTTCACCGGCGCCTGCTCTTCTAAAAAGGCAACCCGCCAGTAACCGATTCCTTCCCTGTTCTCCCTGATAAAGGGCGCCAAAAGAATCCCCTCCGCCTTTATTATAACATAAGGCCGCCCTTCCTTAAGCCTTTTCCCGGTGCACGGGGGACGTACAGCTATAACTTTCTACCAGGATAACATCAACTCCTACTTTAACCACGTTTTCCCAGGGGATAATTAAATCTTCTTCCCGGCCGAAAAAGAAAAAAAACCTGCCTCCCTGTCCAGGTACGATTAAAGCTTTTACCCGTCCGGCCTCCAGGTCCAGGTCAATATCTTTAATTGTCCCCAGCCGCCGACCGTCAATGACATTAATTACCTCCCGCTGGCGCAGTTCGGTCACCCGGATCACGGTCACCACCTCCGGCTGTAGCCCGGGGCCTTCCTGTTATATTTAATTATATGAGCTACATATAGCTCGAAGGCCAAAAAAGAAAAACCAGCATTGCTGGTTTAAGGCCGCAATCCCGCCAGGCGGTGGCGTGAGGATTGCCATATCTCTAGGATTTTCCATCCCAATCGGACTTTTGGCGGGCCTTCCTCCCCGGCCATTACCGGCCGGCTGGTAAAGAAGCCGGCATTTACTTTACCGGTGACATCTACCAGGCAGAGAGGTGGAAACAGGATGCACCACCAGTTTTCCCCTTTCCCGGCGCCAATCACCACGCGAACGGCCTCGTAGTTTCCCGCCGGGAGAGTTATATCCCCGTAAGCTCGGGTGGGGAAGGCAAAGTCCCCGAATTCCGTCCTCACGGTATAATTTTGTCCTTCCTGCCGGATTTGGGTCTCGGCTGCAGCGGTAATGGCAGCCAGATTGCTGCTCACCAGCCGCCGGGCGGCGCCTATATCCCCGACTACCGCCAGGTTCCGGCCTATACTGGTGAGAACGGCGTCGCGGACATGGCGTTTTAGCTCCTGATCGGCAACGGTATCGCTGTTGGCAATGACGTGGAGCCGGATTAAGTTATGGGAATTATAGGCCGGTACTGCTATCTTTCTGTCCGTCCAGGCCGCGTCTCCGCCGAGGAATAATAAGCCGGCCAGGACAAAGAATAATATCGACTTCTTCAATAAAGACACTCCTTGCCACCTCCGTAAATAAGAAATCGAACCGCCGGCTGCCGGCTTCTTATATATACTTGCGCATATGTTTCAGGGCAGCTTTTTCCAGCCGGGAAACTTGGGCCTGGGAGATGCCGATTTCATCGGCCACCTCCATCTGGGTTTTACCTTCAAAAAAGCGCAGGGATAAAATCAGGCGCTCCCGGGGGTTTAATTTATTCATGGCTTCCCGGATGGCTATGTTTTCCAGCCAGCTGCCATCCTGGTTTTTTTCATCACCTATCTGGTCCATAACATATATGGGATCGCCGCCGTCATGGTAGATGGGCTCAAAGAGGGATACCGGTTCCTGGATGGCATCCAGGGCAAAGATTACTTCTTCCTGGGGGAGATTGATTTCCCTGGCTATTTCCGCTACCGAAGGTTCCCGGGCCAGTTTATTTACCAGCGCATCCCTTATCTGGAGAGCTTTGTAGGCAATATCCCTTAAAGAACGGCTGACCCGTATGGGGTTATTATCCCGCAGGTAACGCCTGATCTCTCCGATGATCATGGGTACGGCGTAGGTGGAGAACTTGACGTTCTGGCTCAGATCAAAGTTATCGATGGCCTTCATCAGGCCGATGCAGCCCACCTGGAAAAGGTCGTCGACATACTCGCCGCGGTTGGTAAAGCGCTGGATTACACTCAATACCAGGCGTAAATTACCCTTAATGAGCTTTTCACGGGCCTCCGGTTCCCCCCTTTGCATGGCCTCAAAAAGCTGTCGCATCTCCTCGCTGGTCAGCAAGGGCAACTTGGAGGTATTCACACCGCAAATTTCTACTTTATTGAGCATCACTGGCGAGAAACCTCCTGACGGTGGCTCTGGCATAATTATTACCATGCCTCCCGGCTTTTATACCGGCCCGGCAAAAGGGCAAAATAAAGGGAGCTATTTAAGCTCCCGGAAAAAGCAGGGCGGACATTTTATTCCATCCTGGCGATCTCTTTACGCAGGCGTTTGATAATCCGTTTTTCCAGGCGGGAAATGTAGGACTGGGAGATGCCCAGGATGTCGGCTACCTCCTTCTGGGTTTTTTCCACGCCGTCCAGGAGGCCGAAGCGAAATTCCATAATCTTGCGCTCCCGGGCCGAGAGCTTCCGCATGGCCATCTGCAGGAGCTTGCGGTCGATCTCTTCTTCTATGGATTTATAAATAATATCGTTTTCCGTCCCCAAGACATCGGAAAGCAAAAGCTCATTGCCGTCCCAGTCAATGTTTAACGGCTCGTCAAAAGAAACCTCGGCCCGTGTTTTATTGTTACGCCGCAGGTGCATTAAAATTTCATTTTCAATACAGCGGGAAGCATAGGTGGCCAGCTTGATGCGCTTCTTGGGATCAAAGGTATTGACAGCTTTAATAAGGCCGATGGTACCAATGGAGACCAGGTCTTCAATCCCCACGCCGGTATTTTCAAATTTGCGGGCGATGTAGACCACCAGGCGCAGGTTGCGCTCGATAAGTACGGTTTTTACACCGGCGTCGCCGTCCTCCAGGCGCAGGAGAAGGTCGGATTCTTCATCGCTGGAAAGGGGGGGCGGTAAGGTTTCACTGCTGCCGACATAAAAAACTTCGCCCAACCATTTCAACCTGGCTACCAGGTGGCTGTAAAACGCCTGGATTTTTAATTTAGCAATTACAAACAGCTCCTGCACGAGCTCTCCCCCCTAGAGGCCCATACTGGCTTGTAGCAAATCTGGGTGTAATAAGGCGCAATAATTCCCCTCCGTGGACAGCCTTTCCCTGTACAGGCCCAGAATGACGTTTTTTATCTTAATCATGCGTTCGTTAGTGATGACAATTACTTCGTCGGATCTAAGGCCCAGCAACATACCATGGCTTCGGCCCAGGGAATGATATGGTAACAGGTGAAGCCTTGTCGCCCAGGGCGAACCGGCCAGGGACTTTATCAGGCTTTCCAGGTCGGTCTCCTCCTGGCTGCTGTAGTGTTTAATAATTTCTTCCGGGAGAAGGCCCTGAAGGGCGCTGTATTCGACAATAATTACCGGCCTCTGGGTAAGGGGATCGCGCAGGCTGTTGCCGGTATCAACCAGGGCCTTTAAGGCCCGCTGCCGGCCGGCAAAGGTTATGATCACCTTAAGGCGCAGTACCTGCTGCCAGAAGTTTTTTTTAAGCCAGTTTGTCCCAAGAACGGCCAGCAGCCCGGCAGCAGCCACGGCCGCCAGCAGCCACGGGTAACGGATATTCTGGGACAGAACCATCATTCCCCCCATCACCGGTGTTGCCGCCTCCCCGCCGGCCAGGTAAATAGCCCCCAGCATCGCCCCTCCCATGGCAAAGGCCGCCAGGTAAAAATAGACCAGGGCCTGGAGAAACCGCCGCCCGTTTAAAGGATAAAAGGCTGCCACGACCATAACGAGGGAAAATAAAATCTTAACAAGCAGAGACTGCCCCCACTCGCCACCGGGAAACAGGATGACCAGGGAATAAACTGCTCCTACCGCTGCTCCAGCCAGCAGCCGCCAGCCGGTTGTCGCCAACTGTCCCAGCCTGGCCGTCGTCCAGAGGATGAAGTAATCCATTACCAGGTTAATGGCCAGCAGGACATCTAAATAAACCACAGGTAGATCAGCCTCCCTTTCCCGGAGGTTAGGCTAATTATTACCATGATATGAGTATTATGGCAGTTTCATAACTATAACTTATTATATAACCTCCTCATGGAAAATTTTGTCATTTAATGGGTAATAAAAAACCTGTTACCGTAAAGGTAACAGGTTTAAAAGACAATTACCTGCGCCGCAGGAAGGCTGGTATGTCCAGGTCGTCAATATTAAAGGGCTTAATATTAAGATCCACATCCCGGGCTGCCGCTGCCTCTTTCTGGGCTGCCGGCACGGCTTCAAAACCGGTAGCAATGACGGTAACGCGGATTTCATCCTTCAAGCTTTCATCAATGACGGCACCAAAAATTATGTTCGCTTCCGGGTCGGCCGCCGCGGCCACGATTTCCGCCGCCTCATTAACTTCCAGGAGCCCCAGATTGGTGCCCCCGGTAATATTTAGCAACACACCGCGAGCCCCTTCAATGGAGGTTTCCAGCAAAGGGCTGGATATGGCCATCCTGGCTGCTTCCGCAGCCCTTTTTTCCCCAGTAGCCCTGCCGATACCCATCAGAGCCGAACCGGCATCGCTCATAATGGTCTTGACATCGGCAAAATCCAGGTTGATCAATCCGGGCACGGCAATAAGGTCGGAAATGCCCTGGACGCCCTGGCGCAACACATCATCGGCTATGCGGAAGGCTTCCAGGATAGAGGTCTGCTTATCGGCTACCTGCAGCAACCGGTCGTTGGGAATAATAATCAGTGTGTCAACCTTTGTCTTTAACTCCTCTATGCCGGCCTCCGCCTGTTTGGCCCGTTTCCGGCCTTCAAAGCTAAAGGGGCGGGTAACAACGCCAACAGTCAGGGCCCCGGCCTCCTTGGCGATCTGGGCCACCACCGGGGCCGCCCCGGTACCTGTACCGCCGCCCATGCCGGCAGTGACAAAAACCATATCAGCCGCCTGCAGACGCTGGGCCAGCTCTTCCCGGCTTTCTTCAGCTGCCTTTTTACCAATTTCGGGATTGGCCCCCGCCCCCAGGCCCTTGGTCAGCTTGGCACCAATTTGGATCTTCTGTTCTGCCTGGCAAAGGCGCAGTGCCTGGGCATCTGTATTAACGCTGATAAATTCTACTCCCCGCAGGCCGGCAGCAATCATGCGATTAACAGCATTACTGCCACCTCCACCTACCCCCACCACTTTAATGACCGCAAATTGATTGAGATCACCGTCCTCAAATTCCAGCACCCGAACTCCTCCTTTAACACGATATGGCCATAATAATTTTTCATGTTTTTATTAAAAAAGTTCCCGCCACCAGTTTTTTAGCCGTGACCAGAAGTTCTCCCAGATAGCCTCGCGTGCGGCGGCCGCCTGGGTATGGGCCAGGCGACCGGCGCCGTAATTCACCAGGCCTACAGCTGTAGCATAAGCCGGAGAAGCCACCATATCGGCCAGCCCACCGCTGTTCTCTGGCCAGCCCAGGCGGACCGGCATGGCTAAGGCTTCGCTTGCCAGCTGGGTTATTCCTTCGAGTAATGCACCGCCTCCTGTCAAAACCACTCCTCCCGGTAAAAGGCCCTGGAAATGGGAGCCGTCAATCTCCCGGCGAACGAGGTTAAAAATCTCCTCTACCCGGGGCTCGATAATGGCCGCCAGCATCTTCCTGGGTACCCGCTTTTTCTCCTTGCCCCCTACTGCCGGCACCTCAACAAATTCATTTTCCGCTGCCAGCTCCGCCAGGACGCAACCATGTTCCTTTTTAATGATCTCGGCCTGAGTGAGGGGGGTGCGTAAACCTACTGCCAGGTCACTGGTTATATGCTCGCTCCCTATGGGCAGAACAGCGGCAAACCACAGGCACCCCTGGGAGATTACGGCGATTTCCGTCGTCCCCCCGCCGATATCTACCACAACGGTACCCAGCTCCTTCTCTGCTTGCTGGAGTACCGCCTCGGCCGAGGCCAGGGGATTCAAAACCAGTTCATCAACTGCCAAGCCGGCTCGCTGCACGCTTTTTATGGTGTTCTGGACGGCGGCCCCGGCTGCGGTGACAATCTGGGTTTCCACTTCCAGGCGCGAACCACTCATGCCGATGGGGTCCATGATGCCATCATAGCCATCAACAATATACTGGCGCGGCAGGACGTGGATAATCCTCCTGTCGGCCGGCAGGGGGATTACCCGGGCTGCCTGGAGGACCCGTTCCACATCTTCGGGCCCTACTTCACCGTCTTCGCCGGTAACGGCTACTACCCCGCGGTTGTTAACGGAGCCAATATGGGGACCTGTCAGGCCAACAAAGGCCGAAGAAATATGACAACCGCTCATGCGCTCGGCCTGTTCCACCGCTTTTTCAATGGCCCGGGCTGTATTTTCTATATCCACAATTATACCTTTACGCAAGCCTCCGGACGGTGTTTCCCCCAGGCCGATGATGTTCAGGCGGCCCTGTAGCGTGATTTCCGCCACAACTGCAACCACCTTGGTGGTGCCTATATCGAGACCGACCACCACGTTATCCTTGGGCAAACTCTGGCACCTCCAGGCTCCCCGGGGCTTCTATTAAGAAGGAGAATTCAACATAACTTTCGCTTTCCCTTTTTTTGCAAATAGATTTTCTCACTTTTTCAGCAGGTGGCGCCGGATGATAGCCAGGTTCTGGAATAAACGCATGCCAAAGACCAGAACGGCAGCAAGATACAGCTCAACCCCCAGCTGATCACCTATATAAGCTAAAAAGGCCGCCAGCAAAGTATTGGAAAAAAAACCCGTGAGAAAGATGGCATTATCAAAATTATCCTCCATGTTGGCCCTAATGCCCCCAAAAACGGAATCCAGGGCTGCCAGGACGGCCACCGACATATACTTGCTGTAGACAACCGGTACCTTTACGGGTATCATGAGGCCAATCAATACCCCAAAGATAAGGCCGATTAAGGGTATCCACATCTTTTTTCATCCCTTCTTCTCCTGTTTTTCAACCTGATTAAATTTTACTACCGGCGGTCCCGCAAAACTAACATCAATATACTCAACAGCCTCCCTGCCGGCAAGGCCCCGGAGGGCTTCATGGAGCCTGCTGAGCTTCTCCGCCACCTGTTGCTCGTCGCCAAACTTAACCAGGATATTGCCCGCCCAGATCAACTGCAGGTTATCAGGGGAAGAGGCTATTATCTCCTGAAGCTGGTTTAAATCGTCAGGTGGCACCTGCCGGACCACTGCCAGGGCAGCCTGCAGGCCGGGGTGATTAATCTCCCTGCCGGGGCCGGTATTCTCCAGCTTGCCCACGCCGGAAATGAGGGGCAGCTGCAGGTGGCCTATGCGCGGTATTCTTTCCATGACTACACCACTGCCATCAACGAGTAAAAAGCTGCCATCCTGCACCAGGATAGCCACCGGTGTCCTTTCCTCGATTTGAACGACCAAGGTCCGCGGCCAGTGACGGCTCACCCTGGCCCTGGCCACCAGGGGATGGGTGGCCAGTCGTTTGGCAATTGCCGAAGTATCCACCTGCCAGAGGTTAATGCCCCTGGCCACGCCTATTAAATTTTCCAGTTCAACCCTGGGGATATGCTCGTTTCCTTTAATCTCTATGTTTTCCAGGCTAAAGAAACCAGAATGGATAAAATAAAATAAGGCCGTTACCGTTAATAAGAAAAACAATATTCGGCGCATCCGCTGCCGGCGCCGCCGGTAAACGCGGGGTGAATGGGCCTGGATAACCATTTACCCACCTCATTTACTGCCATTATACCAGAAAATGCAGGCCTGTCCAGTAAGGGGAGGTGAGAAGTGGGAAGTGAGAGATGGAATTTTATGGAATGGATTGGCATAGCTAATTCCTTCCAAATTTTTTACCTCCCATCTCCAACTTCTCACCTCCCCTCTAGCCGCCGGATATCCGCCCCCAAACTGCTTAAGCGTACTTCCAGTTGTTCGTAGCCCCGATCCAGGTGGGCAACGCCTTCCACCCGGGTTTGCCCTTCAGCCATGAGGCCGGCAATCACCAGGGCCGCCCCGGCCCGCAGGTCGGAAGCTTCCACCGGACAGCCGCTTAAACCCGGGACGCCGTTGATTACTGCCACCCGCCCCTCAATTTTAATATCGGCTCCCAGGCGCCGCAATTCAGCAGCATGTTTAAAACGATTTTCAAAAATGCTCTCCACCAGGACGCTGGTCCCGCTGGCTACCGTCATCAACGCCATGAGCTGGGGCTGCATATCGGTAGGAAAACCCGGGTAGGGTAAAGTCTTGCAGTCGACGGCCTTTAATCGTGCCGGGCTCTTGAGGCGAATGCCGTCCCTTTTAACCGTAATCTTCGCCCCCATCTCCGTTAACTTGGCCAGGATGGCCAGAAGGTGTTCCGCCCGGCAATCCTTTACAAAAACATCGCCGCCGGCTCCAGCTGCTGCCGCCAGGAAGGTGCCGGCTTCAATCCGGTCCGGAATAATCTCATAGTCTGCCTGCTTAAGCTCCTTAACCCCTTCAATGCGGATGGTATCCTGGCCAGCGCCGTGAATCCGCGCTCCCAGGCTATTTAAGAAATTCTGCAGGTCAACGATTTCCGGTTCCCGGGCAGCATTGTGGAGGATGGTAACCCCTTCAGCCAGGACGGCGGCCATCATCAGGTTTTCCGTCGCCCCGACGCTGGGAAAGTCCAAATAGAAGGAAGTTCCCTGGAGGCCGGTCGTTCTGGCTTCAATGTAGCCCTGATTTTCCGTTACTTCAGCGCCCATGGCCCTGAAACCTTTCAGGTGCAGATCCATGGGCCGGGAGCCGATGGCACAGCCGCCGGGATAGGGAACCCGGAAGTAGTGGTAACGCCCCAGGAGGGGTCCCATAACCAGGTTGGAAGCCCTGAGTTGCCGCATCAATTCTGCCGCTACTTCGGGCGAGGTTACCGTTGCCGGACCCACATGCAGGGCTGTATTACTTCGTTCTATCTTTAGCCCCAGGGAGCGAATGACGGCCGCCATCACGGCAACATCCTGGAGGTTTGGTACGCGCCGCAAAGTGCACTCCCCTGTCGCCAGGAGCATGGCCGCCATAATAGGGAGGGCCGCATTTTTGGCCCCGTTGACGGTCACCGTCCCTTCCAGGCGCCGCCCCCCATTGATAACCAGACACTCCTCCAAGGCCTACCCCTCCCCTAGCTACAGGCCTTCACCCCAAACTTCCACTTCCAGTTCCAGGTTGATCCCGAAAGCCCTGGCTACAGCCTCCTGGATCCTGGCTATGAGTTCCAGGACATCGGCAGCAGTAGCCCGGCCCAGGTTAATGATAAAGTTAGCGTGTTTGGTTGACACCTGCGCCTGGCCGGCCAGCCACCCCTTGGCCCCCACCTCTTCAATGAGCTGACCCGCATAATAGCCCGGCGGGTTTTTAAAGACGCTGCCGGCATTGGGCCATTCCAGGGGCTGCCTGGCCCGCCGACGCTCAAGATTTGCCTGCACCCTTTCCTGGATAAGCCGGGGGTCCCTGGCAGTCATTGCCAAATCGACAGCAACAACCGTCTCATTCCGGCGTAAGGAAGTGGAACGATAGCTAAAGGTTATATCCTGGCCCTCCAGGTAACGCCGGCTGCCGTCAGGGGCAACTACCTCCACCCCGCGGACAATATCTCCCAGGCAGCCCTCCGGAGTACCGGCATTCATGATCACGGCCCCGCCTATGGTGGCCGGAATACCGGCGGCAAACTCCAGGCCCCCCAGGCCATGCCGGACGGCGATCTCCAGCACCCGGGCAAGGAGAGCGCCGGCGCAGGCCTTTATGCCCTGGTCCAGGACCACAACCTGGCGCCAGGCCCTGGTCTGGACTACCAGGCCGCGGACACCGCCGTCCCGCACTAAAAGATTGGAGCCGTTACCCATAATATGCAGGGGTAAACCCTTTCGTCGCGCAAAATCCAGGCAGAAATCAAATTCTTCTCCGGTTGCCGGCCGGGCGAGCAGATCGGCCGGCCCGCCTATGCGCCAGGTCGTGTGGCGGGCCAGAGGTTCGTTGAGCAACACTTCTCCCTGTAAACCCTGCTGTAGTTCTCGCGCCAGGGACGCTAGATGCATGATCAAGCGCCCACCTCGCAAAAAGCCTGTTTTGCAGCCAGGAAGCGGGCCAGCTGAACCCCTACCTGCCACACATCCCCGGCTCCCATGGTTAAAATCAAGTCCCCGGCAGTACAGGATTCTTTTAGAAAAGCCATGGTTTCTTCCAGGGTAGGCAGGTAATAAACCTGCGGGTGGCCGTTTCTTTTGATTTCGTCCAGGATAAGCCGGGAAGTTACCCCATCCATGGGTTTTTCCCCGGCTGCATATATGTCATTGATAATGACAATATCAGCCCGGTTAAAGGCACGCCCGAATTCCCGGTAGAGGTGGTAGGTCCGGGTATAACGGTGGGGCTGGAAGACGGCTACCACCCGCCGCGCTCCCACCTGGCTAGCCGCCGCCAGGGTAGCTTCAATTTCCGTCGGGTGGTGGGCATAGTCATCAACCACCCGGATAGCACCATCATCCCAGAGGACCTCAAAGCGGCGGCCGGCACCACGAAAAGCCTCCAGGGCCCGGGCAATGACCGGAAAGGGTATTTCCACCTGGTGAGCTACGGCAATGGCCCCCAGGGCATTCAAAATATTATGACGCCCCGGTACCTTTAAAACGAGTTCTCCCAGGTAGCGTTCATGGTAATATATGGTAGCACGTCCCCCAAGGCCCTGTAAGGTTACCTTGCTGGCCCGGTAGTCGGCCTCGCCATTAAAGCCATAAGTAATTACCGCCCGCCTGCATCCCCTGGCAAGCAGCGCCACCCGGGGATCTTCGGTACACAAAACGGCCCTGCCGTTCGGACGGACCTGGTCCAAAAATGCGGCGAAGGCGGCGACGATTCTTTCCAGGCTGCCGTAATGATCCAGGTGATCGCTCTCGATATTAGTTACCAGGGCGATTTCCGGCTTTAACCATAAAAACGAACCGTCGCTTTCATCGGCCTCGGCTACGAAATAAGGTCCCCTCCCCGGCAATGTATTACCATCAAACTCACGGACATAACCGCCAATAACGGCTGTTGGATCCAGGCCGGCTTCCTTCAGGGCCAGGGCTACCATTGCAGAGGTAGTGGTTTTACCGTGGGCGCCGGCCACAGCAATACCTCGCCGGGCGTTAAATAACCGCGCCAACAGTTCCCCGCGCTTGATAACGGGTAAACCTCGGCTGCAGGCGGCAATAATTTCCGGATTATCCGGCGGCACTGCCGAGGAGATAACAACCTCCTGCACTTCCGGAGCTATATTCCCTGCTTCATGACAATGGTAGATTACGGCACCCTGTGCTGCCAGTTGCCGGGTAAATTGATTTTCCTTGGGGTCCGAGCCTGATACCCGGTAACCCTGGACCAGCAACAGCTGGGCCAGGCCGCTCATACCCACCCCACCAATACCGACGAAGTGGGTCCACCCCCTTGCTTCCAAATCTTTCATCTCCCTCCGCGAAGCTGCTCCCGCCCTGGCTGCTACATTTGCATCATATGCATGGCCTGCATAACAGGTGCCTGAGAAGAGTGCAGCCGGTTCCCAGCATGGGAGGACAACTCCCGGGGCGGGATACAGGCTTGT
The DNA here is from genome assembly GCF_006538385.1 of Moorella sp. E306M. NCBI lineage: Bacteria > Bacillati > Bacillota > Clostridia > Neomoorellales > Neomoorellaceae > Neomoorella > Moorella sp. E306M. The sequence continues at coordinate 210,511 of NZ_BJKO01000001.1, forward strand.
CCTGCGTTAGAATTAACGTTTATACCTTTCCAGCTCGGCTAAAATTATTTCTAATATGGCCTCCAGGGCATCAGGCCGGCCCAATCTCTTCGCTGCTGCTGCCATGGCCTGCAGGCGCCCGCGATCGGCCAGGAGATGGTTAATTATCTGATGGAGACGTCCGCCTTTCAGTTCCTGGTCCAGGATGAGAATGGCCGCCCCTTTCCTGGCTACAGCCCGGGCGTTATACTCCTGGTGATTGGCGGCAGCATGAGGGTAAGGAATCAGGATTGAAGGTAAGCCCCTGGCCAGTATTTCCGCCAAAAAAGAAGCCCCTGCCCGTCCGATTATCAGGTCAGCCGCCGCCAGGGCATGCTCCAGGTCATAAACATAGGGCTTGATGGTAATATTTCCATATTTGTCCAGGTCTATTCCCCGTTCCCGCACCTGCTGCAGGTATCCTTCATAGTCACGGCGCCCTGTTACCTGAAGTATACTCACATCAGGCCGCCCGGCCAATTCTTTCAGTACCGGCAACATGGCCTGATTGAGGCTCCGGGCCCCCTGGCTGCCGCCGACAACCACTATGAAGAACTGATTTTCTGGGAGGCCCAACTGCCGGCGGCTAACGCCGCGGTCGGCCCGGAGAATTTCCGGCCGCACCGGCAGGCCGGTTGTTACCAGGCGGGCACGGCGGGGGAAACTTCCTGCCGCTTCAGGGAAGGTGAGGCAAACGGCCCGGGCCATGTTGGCCAGCAGGCGGTTGGTAAGGCCGGGAAAGGCATTCTGTTCATGGATAACCACCGGTATACCCTGCAGGGCTGCGGCCAGGCACACCGGGCCACTAACGTAGCCGCCGGTACCTACAACCAGATCGGGTCGGAAGCGCCGCACCTGAAACCAGGCTTCTCCCAGGCCCCGGGCTATTTTCGCCAGGGCGGGGACGTTTTTCCAGATCCGGCGCCGTTCCAGCCCCTGGACGGTAATGGTCCTGAAAGGGAGGCCGGCCCGGGGAACGACATCGGCTTCCAGCCCCCTACCTGTACCAATATACAATAATTCTATCTCCGGCCGTACCTGGTGCAGGCCCCGGGCAATAGCCAAGGCCGGGTAGACATGACCGCCGGTCCCCCCGCCGGTAATAATAATTCGCAAGGGCAGTTCACCTCTAAACCAGCACCGGCCACCGCGTTAGTGCCGGGCATAGCGGGATATATTGAGCAAAATACCGACACCCAGCAAGGTAAAAATCAGGGAAGAACCCCCGTAGCTCACCAGTGGCAAGGTGATGCCCGTCACCGGCAGCATCCCCGTGACCACCCCCATATTGATCAGGGCCTGGAGGGCCAGCATTATGGTCAGGCCGGCGGCCAGGAGGCTCCCAAAGGCATCGGGAGCTTTAAAAGCGGTATGGAACCCTCGCCAGACCAGGATTAAAAAGAGGATTACCACCAGGGCGGCGCCGATAAACCCCAGCTCTTCGCTTAAAATGGCGAAGATAAAGTCCGTGTGGTTTTCCGGAAGGTAATACAGCTTCTGCCGCCCCTGGCCCAGACCGGTACCGAAGAGGCCGCCGGAGCCAATTGCCAGCAGGGACTGGATCGTCTGCCAGCCGTTCCCGCGGGGGTCGGCCCAGGGGTTTAGAAAGGCGGTAAAACGGGCCATACGGTAGGGGGCAATGATAATGGCCAGGGCCACCGCCGCCACCCCCAGGACCGCCAGCAGGGCCAGGTAACGTTTATCCGCCCCCCCTACCATGAGCATGAAGTAGGTGGTCCCGGCCACGGCCACAGCTGTGCCAAGGTCGGGCTGGGCCAGGATAAGGAGACACACCATGGCCATCAGGGCGAGATAAGGTCCTATCCCTTGCACCAGGGAATGGAGACGCTGGCGGTTCTGGGCCAGGCTGCTTGCCAGGAAGATGACCATGGCCAGTTTTATAGTTTCCGAAGGCTGGAAACTTAAGGAGCCCACCCCCAGCCAACGGGCCGAACCCCGGGAAGCGGTGCCGATAATCAGGACCAGCACCAGAAGGATAACGGCCAACCCCAGGAAAGGAGCTGCCAGGCGGCGCAAATAGATATAATCAAGCTGCATGGTAAAAAAAAGCCCGCTCAGGCCTATAGCCGCCCAGGCCAGCTGGCGTTTTAAAAAGTAGTAGGGGTCGCCATAGTTGTAGGAGGAAGTAAGGGCGCTGGCGCTAAAAACCATGATAATCCCTATCCCGAGCAGGAGCACACATGGCAGTAAGATCCAGAAATCAACGGGCCCCGCCCTGCGGCGCATGATGGTTACCTCCTCCGTAGCTGTTTTCCGCTAGTTCACGTACTATACTTTTGAACAGGTCGCCCCGTTCTTCGTAGTTTTTAAACATATCCCAGCTGGCGCAGGCCGGCGAGAGCATGACGATGTCCCCTGGGGAGGCCTGCCGGGCTGCCTTAAGGACGGCATCTTTAAAATCAGAGGCCCGGTAGATATGCTCAATCCCCGCCCTCCTGGCAGCCTGCTCCAGGTCGCAAGCCGCTTCGCCCACCAGGACCAGGTACTTGACCCGGCCGGCCATTTTCTGAGCCAGCAGGGTAAAGTCACTGCCTTTATTCCTCCCCCCGGCAATAAGGACCAGGGGGTTGGGATAGGCCTCAATAGCCTTCATGGTCGCCTCGGGGTTCGTCCCTTTAGAGTCATTAATATAGAGGACACCGTCCACTTCGGCTATCCGTTCCAGGCGGTGGGGAACACCGGGGAAGGTTTTTAGAGTGGCTATTAACTGTTCCGGCTTTACCCCCAGAGCCAGGGCAACCAGGGAAGCTGCCAGGCAGTTTTCGAGGTTATGGGCGCCTTTTAAAGAAAGCTCTGCCCGGTGGCACAACCTGATTTCCCCGTGCCCGAGGTTGGCGTAGATTACATCGTCTTTAAGAAAGGCACCCGGCTCCGGCTGCTGCCGGCGGCTGAAAAATAATACCCGGGCTTTCGTCTTATCAGCCAGATCGCGGGTTAAGGGATCATCGTAATTTAAAACGGCAAAATCTCCCGCCTCCTGGAAGGCCATGAGGCGAGCTTTGGCGGCTATATAGCCGGCTAAATCGCCATGGCGGTCCAGGTGGTCCGGGGTAATATTCAAAATCACCGCCACCCGCGGGCGGAAAGAGGCTACGGTCTCCAGCTGGAAGCTGCTGACCTCGCAAACGACATAGCCTCCCGGAGCTATCTCCTTTATTTCCTTTACCAGGGGAATGCCGATATTGCCCCTTACTACCACCGGCAGGCCGGCATCCCGGAGTATCTGCCCGCACAGGGCCGTAGTAGTTGTCTTGCCGTTGGTCCCGGTAACGGCTGCTATCTTTACCCCCGGCGGCAGGAGGCGGTAGGCCAGCTCCAGTTCACTCCATATGGGAATCCCCAGCTGCCGCGCCCCAGCCAGGGGCGGTTCCCAGGAAGGTACACCGGGACTGGTTACCACCAGGTGGGGTTGCAGCAAAGCTACTTCCGGGTAGCGGCCTAAGATAAGCTCCACCCCGGCCCTGCTTAAAGCATCTAATTCTTCCCCCTCCAGCAATTTGTGATCACAGGCCGTAACCCTGGCGCCCAGGCGGGCCAATTCGGCTGCTGCCGCCCGGCCGCTTTTACCCAGGCCTACTACCAGTACTTTCTTGCCCTGCCAGGACATTTTTCTACCTTCTTCCTGTCCACTTTTAAATAGTTAAAACATAAAGCCCGGCTGCAGCCAGAACTATGGCCAGGACCCAGAAAAAAAGCACTACTCTCGTTTCCGGCCAGCCGGCCAGTTCAAAGTGATGGTGCAGGGGGCTCATGCGAAAGAGGCGCCGGCCGGTAAGGCGAAAGGAAGCTACCTGGAGGATCACCGAAAGGGCTTCGATAACGTAAACCCCGCCCAGGACCGGCAATACCAGTTCCGTCCGGGTCATGATGGCCAGGAAACCGATGGCCGCCCCCAGGGCCAGGGAACCGGTATCACCCATAAAAACTTTCGCCGGATGGAAATTATACGCTAAAAAACCCAGACATCCTCCCGCCAGGGCGGCAGCAAATATTGCCATCTCTCGCTGCTCGGCAGCCAGGGCTATAAGGCCATAGGCCAGGGCCACCCACAGGGTAATGCCGGCCGCCAGGCCGTCCAGCCCATCCGTCAGGTTAACGGCGTTAGTTGTAGCCACCATGAGCAGGGCCGCCAGCAGCGGGTAAGACCAGCCCAGGTCCAGGGTTAAACCGGTTAAAGGCACCTGGAGGGCGCTGCCCCGGCCCAGCCAGAGCATGGCCACCACGCCGGCTACCAGGCCCAGGAACACCTGGCCGCCCAGCTTCTGGCGGGCATAAAGGCCTAAAGGGCGGTGGCAAACTACCTTCAAGCCATCGTCAGCAAGGCCAATCAAAGCATAACCCCAGGTTAGAATGAGAGCCGATAACATTAACGGTGAAACCGGGGCCATTACCAGGGAAGCGGCGGTCAAGCCGGTTAAAAATAAGATGCCACCCATGGTCGGGGTACCGGTTTTGGCCAGGTGGCGGCGAGGGCCGTCATCGCGAACAGTCTGCCCGGCCTTCAGACGTTTTAAAATAGCAATTACCGCTGGCCCCAGGATTATGGTAATCCCCGCCGCCAGGCCCAGGGCTTTTAAAGCCTCAGCCATCGGCCTCCCCCTCCCAGGCGGCCAGGACCTGCTCCATCCCCGCCAGGCGGGAGCCCTTAAAAAGGACGACATCCCCGGCCCCTAGATCCAGCAGGTGCCCCGCTGCTTCCCTGTGACTGGCGCAGCTGAAAACCTGTCCCGGCGGCATGCCGGCGGCTATTGCCCCGGCAGCTATTTCCCGGGCCAGTTCCCCTACGGTAACCAGGCGAAAAAGGCCTAATCCAGCGGCAAACCTGCCCACCTCCCGGTGGAGGGCCGGAGCCATGGGTCCCAGTTCGCGCATATCCCCCAGGACGGCCACCTTGCGGCCCGGCAGAGCGGCCAGGACCTGGAGGGCGGCCTGCATGGACTCGGGATTGGCGTTGTAGGCATCGTTAAAAACCAGGCAGCCCCCCGGTCCCGGCCGCATCTCCTGACGCAAGTTTTCAGCCGGCCAGTTTTTCAGCCCCGCGGTCATGGTATCCGGAGCCAGGTTTAAGGTGTAACCGGCGGCCAGGGCGGCCAGGGTATCGTAAACATTGTGCAGGCCCGGCACCGGTATTTGCAGCCGGATCTCTGCTTCAGGAAAAACGGCGGTAAAGATCGTGCCCTGCGCTCCCAGGACGGTAATGTCCCGGGCCATGACATCCGCCTGGCTCCTGATACCGTAAAAGATTACCCGGCAGGGGCAGGTAGCTGCCAGCTTACGGCACCATTCGTCGTCGCCGTTTAAAATGGCCACCCCTCCGGGGGGCAGGGCGGCCAGAAGTTCCCCCTTGGCCGCGGCGATATTGGCCACTGAACCCAGGCGTTCCAGGTGGGCCGTACCGATATTGGTTATGATGCCCATGGTGGGACGGGCGATAGCACAAAGGGCGGCTATCTCTCCCCGGCCCCGCATGGCCATCTCTACCACGGCGGTCTCGTGTTCAGGTGATAGGCTCAAAAGGGTCAGGGGCAGGCCAATCTCGTTGTTAAAATTGCCCGGGGTCTTTAAAACCTTCATTCCCGAACTTAACACAGCGGCCACCAGATTTTTGGTCGTGGTCTTGCCGCTGGAGCCGGTAACGGCGATGAGAGGACCGTTAAAATTTTTCTGCCGGTGGAAAGCGGCCAGCCGTTGCAGGGCCTTAAGGGTGTCCTCCACCTGAATCAGGACCTGTTCCGGCTGCCGGCCGGCCACTATTTCCGCCGGGAAGTGTTCACCTATGGCCGCCGCCGCTCCAGCGGCCAGGGCCGCCCCGATAAAGTCATGGCCGTCAAAGCGCTCCCCTTTAAGGGCGATAAAAAGCATCCCCGGCTTGATGGAACGGCTATCAGTGCTGGCGCCCCTGACCGTGGTTGTCACTTCCCCGCCAACCAGCCGGCCTTGAACGGCGGCACATATTTCCCCGGCCTTTGCCGCTAACATGAACTTCCCTCCCCGGTATAACCCAGGGCTGCCAGTTCTTCCCTGGCTACCTGGCGATCATCAAAAGGCAGGATCCGGCCCTTGACGATCTGGTAGGTCTCGTGACCCTTGCCGGCAATAACCACCATATCCCCCGGCCGGGCCCGCGCCAGGGCCGCGGCAATGGCCCGGCGCCGGTCCACCACCACCTGGTAGCTGGCGCCGGGTACTTCCTCTACCCCGGGAAGAATATCGGCAATTATGGCCTCCGGATCTTCATCGCGGGGGTTGTCAGACGTAATAATGCAGTAATCGCTTAATCGGACGGCTGCTTTACCCATCAGGGGACGCTTGCCCCGATCCCGGTTACCGCCGCAACCGAAAACAACAATCAAATCCCCCTTGGTTACCTGCCGGGCCGCCTGGAGGACATTCTCCAGGCCGTCGGGGGTATGGGCATAATCGACGACTACATTGAAGGGCTGACCCTGGCGCACTTGCTCCAGGCGGCCGGGTACACCCTTGACTTCTCCTAAAGTTTTCACAATCGCCACGTGGTCAATGCCTTCCCGCCAGGCTACGGTAAAAGCCGCCAGGGCATTGTAAATATTAAAGCGACCGGTAAGTTGGAGTTCGAGTTCCGTTTCTCCCTCCGGCCAGGTCACCCGGCAGGTAGCACCGCCCGCTGTCAAATTTATATCTCGGGCCCGGACCTGGCATTCAGGACTGCAGCCATAAGTAATCACGGGTACCGGGATCAAGGTTTTTAAGCGGGCGCTGTAGGGGTCATCGCCGTTGATGACGGCGTATTTGGGTCCTCCTTTAACACCCTGGCCCAGGTTCTGGAAAAGACTGGCTTTGACTTTAAAATAGTCCTCCATATCCCGGTGGAAATCCAGGTGATCCTGGGTTAAATTGGTAAAAACCGCCACGTCAAACTCAGCCCCTTCCACCCGGTGCAGGGCCAGGGCATGGGAGGATACCTCCATGACCACTCCTTGAGCCCCCAGGTTAACCAGCTGGTGCAGAAGGGCCTGCAAGTCCAGGGCTTCCGGGGTGGTGTGGGCGGCCGGCAAGACCTTATCGCCCAGGCGATTGCCGATGGTGCCCAGCAAACCGGTAGGCCGGCCGGCGCCCTCCAGCGTAGCCTGGATGAGGTGGGTGGTCGTAGTCTTGCCATTGGTGCCGGTTACTCCGATAAGGCGCAACCGCCGGCTGGGATAACCGTAGAAACGGGCCGCAAGCATACCTAAGGCCCGGCGGCTGTTACCTACTCGTGCCCAGGCCACGCCGGGTGGCAAGGAGACTTCCTCCTCCAGGACGATGGCTACCGCGCCTCTAGCTATAGCGTCCTTTATATATAAGTGGCCGTCAGTCTTAAAGCCTTTGATGGCTACGAAAAGAAAACCAGGCTGCACCTGCCGGGAATCATAATGGAGCCCGGTAAGGGGAACCTGCTGTTCGCCGCCGCAATCTATAACATCTATAGCAGCTACTAATTCCTCCAAGGTCACTGCAAAATGTTCCTCCTCGGAAAAAGGGTTCTGCCAGAAATGGTGCCTTCTGGCGGGGATATGTCCCCGCCCCTACCTGCCCTGAGTGGTTTAGCTATATTTTTACCATCTGCTGGCAATTTAACCTTGGAATGGTTTTAGCCCGGCGCCTCAAGCGCCGGGCTATTATACTACGGTCCCAGTGCTTCCAGGGATGGTTCAAAGAACTTGACCCTTACTTTTGTGCCATGGGAGACAACTGTTCCCGGGGGAGGATCCTGCTCGGCCGCCTGGCCGGTCCCTTCCGGTACCAGGCCCAGTCCATAAGCCTCGAGGATTTCCGCCGCCTCGCTAATCCGCAGGCCGGCAACATCCGGTACCCGGGGCCTGTCGGGATCGCCCTGTAGGTACAGGATCACATGGGTTCCCGCCGGGACGACGGCTCCTCCTTTAGGCACCTGGGCAATTACCTGTCCTCCACTGCCTTCCACCCGAACGGCCAGGCCGGCCTTATCCAGTTCAGCCCGGGCCGCAGCCAGGTCAAGGCCGACGACATTGGGTACGGTAACCGGCGCCGGGGGCTTTTCCTGGTCCTTCTGCTCGCTGTCATACTGGGGCGGTACTTTAAGGTAGTGGAGGGCATCGCTAACCACCCGCTGAAAAATGGGGGCGGCCACCGTCCCACCATAATAAGGATATCCTTTGGGCTCGTCAATGGTTACCAGGGCCACCACGCGAGGATCGTTTACCGGCGCAAAACCGATAAAGGAGGCCACGTATTTTCCTTCCATGTACCCGCCGGGACCGGCCTTCTGGGCCGTACCTGTTTTACCGCCCACCCGGTAGCCGGGAATATAGGCATTGCGCCCGGTTCCTTCACTGACAACGGTTTCTAACATTTCACCGAGCAACCTGGCCGTTGCCGGCGAGATGACCCGGCGTACCACTTCGGGTTCGTACTTTTTAATAACATTACCTTTATTGTCCAGGATTTCCTTGACCAGGTGGGGGCGGATCAGCTGGCCCCCGTTGGCCACCGCCGCAACGGCCGTAATTAATTGGATGGGAGTAACGGCAATGCCCTGGCCGATACCGATGGTGGCAATGTTTATGGGCTTCAGTTCATTCTCGGGGATTAATAACCCCGACCCCTCGCCGGTTAAATCAATCCCTGTGGGTTCACCGAAACCAAAGGCTTTGATGTAATCATAAAAAAGGCCGGCTTTCTTCTCTTCCAGCCGCAGGGCAACCTGGACAAAAACCGGATTACAGGAGTTTTTTACTCCTTCAGTAAAGGACTCGCTGCCGTGGCCACCGGGCAGCCAGCAGTTAATGGTATCCGGCCCCACTTTGATATAGCCAGGATCGTAAAAGCGGTCACCCGGCTTGACGACCCCTTCCTCCAGGGCTGCTGCGGCGGTGATAATCTTAAAGGCTGACCCGGGCTCATAGGCATCCCGGACCAGGGGGTTACCCCAGAGGGTATTGGGATATTTACTATAATTATTGGGATCAAAGGCCGGCCGGCTGGCCATGGCCAAAATTTCCCCGGTTTTCGGGTCCATGACGATGATATTGGCCCTGCGGGGACTGGTAGGGCTGGCCATGATTTTGTCAAGTTCACGTTCAGCAATATACTGGATGTTCTGGTCAATGGTAAGAACAAGGTTGTGGCCATTCTGCGGTGGTATATAACGGTGGGTGGCCCTGGGGATTTCATGGCCCAGGGCATCAAATTCCAGAACAATTTTGCCCGGTTCCCCGGCCAGTTCTTTATCGTACATGGCCTCGAGGCCTTCCAGACCCTGGTTATCGATACCGGCAAAACCCAGCACATGGGCCGCGAGTAACCCGTTGGGGTAATAACGCCGGCTCTCAGGTACGACTTCAATCCCCGGTAATTTCAACTCTTTAATTCTTTGGGCTTTATCGAATTCCACCTGACGGTCAACAAATTCAAAACCCGTATTACGGGTTATTTTTTCCAAAATTTTATCGGGAGGGATGTTCAGGATAGCCCCTAATTTAGCCGCAATTTCCTGAGCCTTACCAGAGTCCTTGATTTCCGGGGGAAAGGCCCCGATATAGTCGGTGGCTATGCTAATGGCCAGTTCATGCCCGTTGCGGTCGTAAATAACCCCCCGCCGGGCTGCTACCGGCATGGCATTGAGGCGGTTTTCGAGTGCCTTTTGTTGTAGTTCCCCACCCCGCACAAATTGCAACCATGCCAGCCGCAATAAAACCGTTACCAATCCCAATGCCAAAATAAAAAAAGCAAAAGCTAAACGCTTACGTACATTGATACTCGCTTGCATGCCCTTCGCCCCTCGCCGGCGGCCCGCCGGTAGCCCCGGCACTTAAACTTAACGGCTCTGGTTAGCTGGCACGGGCAAGCTAACTGTTAACCTTGGCTACACGTACCGGTTCCAACCAGTTTTGCAGAGCCTGGGAAAGGGCTGCCAGCCAGGACTGGTGAACAGGCGCTTTTGTTTCATCCCCTTTCCCGGTCGGTTCTCCTGTTGCCACCTGCAGCTGCTGGCCCTGCCCGGCCTTCCCCGGGACATAATAAAGCTGCCCTTCCCGCGGTTCCACCATACCCAACCGGGTGGTAGCCACGGCAGCTATCCTCTCCGGTGCTTTTAAGCGGGCCACCTCTAATTGTAGCCTTTCATTTTCCCTTTGTATAGTATTGATTTCTTGTTTCAGGGCTTCCAGTTCGTAACCTTTTATTACCAGCTGTACCGCCAGATAGGTTTTTGCAAAGGCAATGCCGATAGCCAGCAAAACAAGGCCCAGCAACACAACTTTCTGCCTGGCCCTATTATGCACCCGCGGCCGGGGCGTTTTCCTTCCCGCTACCTGCTTATGGGCCAGGTTTGTTTTATAGGCAAGTTCCTGTGGTGGTGCTGCTAACATAGCTTATTCACCATCCTTTTCCTTTAGAACCCTCCGAGCTACCCGGAGCTTTGCACTGCGGGCCCTGGGATTGGCGGCGATTTCTGCCGCCGCTGGAGTCACCGGTTTGTGCGTAACCGGTTCTAAAACTCGCCTCCTGCCACAAATACAAACCGGCAATTCCGGCGGGCAGGTGCAATGGCCGCTTAAACGCTGAAATGTCCTTTTTACAATCCTGTCTTCCAGGGAATGAAAAGATATAACCCCCACCCGGCCACCCGGGTTTAAAACCTGCTCCAGTTTTTCCATGGCCGCCTGCAGGGCATCTAATTCGCCATTAATGGCAATCCGGAGGGCTTGGAAGGTCCGCTTGGCGGGATGATGTCCGGACCTCCTCGCCCTGGCCGGAATTGCTGCCTTGATAATTTCTACCAGCTGGGTGGTAGTGGTAACGGGTGCTTTTTGCCGGGCTGCTACGATAAAGGCGGCTATACGCCTGGCCCAGCGCTCTTCACCGTACTCCCCGATAATCTGGGCCAGCTTACCTTCAGGCCAGGTATTAACGATTGTAGCCGCTGTTAATTCCTGCTCCCGGCCCATGCGCATATCCAGGGGGGCTTCGACCTGGTAACTAAAACCTCTTTCCGGGTTGTCCAGTTGATAAGAGGATACCCCCAGGTCAAAGAGAAGCCCGTCAACGGCCCTGATCCCCTTGCTTTCTAATACCCGGACCAGGTCCCTGAAATTAGCCTGGACCAATTCTACAGCTGCTCCAAAGGGCGCCAGCCGCTCCCTGGCAGCGTTAATGGCTTCGGCATCGCGATCCAGCCCGATTAAACGCCCGCCGGGAAGCAAGCGGGGTAAAATGGCGGCGCTGTGACCGCCGCCGCCAACGGTGGCATCCACAAAGATTTCCCCGGGCCGCGGGTCAAGAAACTGTACAACTTCCGCCAGTAATACCGGCTGGTGAGCATAGGGCAAAGCAGCCACCCCTATATATCGAAGTCAACGATTTTCTCGGCCAGGGTCTCGTACTGGGCCGCCGTTTCCTGGCAGTACTGCTCCCACAGGGAGCGGCTCCAGATTTCTACCCGCGTGGCAACGCCCACAATGACCACTTCTCTTTCCAGGTGGGCGTATTCCCGTAAATTCCCCGGCAGCAGTATTCTCCCCTGGCGGTCAAGCTCACATTCCGTGGCCCCGGAAAAGAAAAAACGGACAAAGGCACGGGCATCAGACCGGGTAAAGGGCAGACTACGCAATTTCTGTTCCATTTCCGCCCAGCCGCTCATGGGATAGACGAAAAGACAATTATCCAGGCCCTTGGTGATTACAAACTTTTCTCCCAGCTCCTCTCGGAATCGCGCCGGGATAATCAGCCGTCCTTTATCATCAATGGTATGCTGGAACTCCCCCATGAACATGGGCGGCATCTCACTTTCCTACCACTTCATGCCACAATGCCCCACTTTACACCACATATATTCGCTGCCAGGATAAAAATTCCTCCTGTTAAAAAAGAAAAACCCTCCAAAATAGAGAGTTTTTCTGATGATAGAACATATTTTCGCCGTTTTTCAAGGAAAAACTTTATCTTAGGCCGGCAAATGCCAGTGCAGGCTCGCCGCAATGAGCGGCTCCTCAAGCTATAGCTCCTGGCCCATAAGTTCTGCCACTCCGGCCGTTAACTTGTAGATGTGCTCAGCAAGGCGCACGTCTAGAACGCCAGTACCACAGGCCGGGGTCACCAAAGACTGGTGGTAAAGGAGCTCCCGGTCCACACCCTTCCGGGTCAGCTCCTCAATTGCACCCTGCAGCCTGACAGCCAGGCTGGCTGCCGTTTCCTGCCAGGCCTGCTCATAGGTAGGTACAATCCCCCAGGCCAGCACACCGTCCCGGTCCAGGAAAGTGGCCACATCAGGGGCAAAAACCTGGAGAGAAGTAAAGTAGTTATAGGCATCAAAACTTACAATCTGGTAACCGGATTCAAAAAAGATGGGCCATTCCACCCCGCTGCAGGAATGGGCACCGGGCAAGCCGCCCTTGGCCCTGATCCCCTCCACTACCCCGGCCAGGGCCTCCACCAGATCATCTCGCTGTAAAGCTACGTGAGTGGAAGTACCGTAGGCGGCCAGGGCCGGGTCATCGACGAATACCAGCACCGGCAGCCCGAATCGTCCCAGTTCCCGGACCTGCCAGCATGCCTGCATGGCCGTAGTCTTTACGATGAGGTCCCTTAGCTGGGGGTCATAAAAGGCGCTGCGCCCGGAGCTGCTGCTTAGGTAAAGGCCGGCAGTTACCGGGCCGGCTACCTGGCCCTTAAGAAAACGGGCTCTACCGGGACCATGCTGTTCCAGGCATTCCACCAGGGCATAAAAACCGATTCCGGCTTCCCGGGGAATGGCAAAAGCCGCCAGGGCTTCTTCGCTACCAGCCTCGGCCTCCAGGTAAAGGCTGTAAAAGGCCGTCAGGTTAGCGGCCCAATCAGGACTGGCATCGGTAAATACCGGCATTTCCCCGGGCTCGTCTTTAATCAATCCCAGGCGCACCAGGGGAGATAGGCTCTGATAAACAAAGTGCTCCTGATGCCCCCGCCTGGGTAACTGAGGCCAGTGGGGTACCAGGGGCATATTCTTAAAGATGAGTTCCAGGGCAGGTCCGGGCTCCTGATAGGGCAAGCTGCCTATAGCGGCCGCCCAGAAGTTACCAGGTAAAGGCATGGGGATTCTCCTTTTTCTCATAAGGTACTCCCAGGTTAATTCGCCACGGGACGGCCTTTTCCTCCTTAACCGCCCTCCATTAGATTGATAACTTCCAACCTGTCGCCATCCTGGAGGCGGTAATCCCAATCTTGCCGCGGTAACAGCTTATCGTTGACCGCTACGGTGGCAATTGGAGTCAGCAGGCCTTCCCGGGCCAGCAGGCCGGTGACAGTAGTACCTCTATCAACCTGGAGTTGTTTACCGTTTACCCATACTTCAATCATCAATTTATCTCCAACCCTCCGGTTTTTACCCAATTCTCACTTCCCACCTAGCAATTAAAGCACCGGTATCGTCGAATTGGCCTTGGGCAGTACGGCAGCTACCCTGGCTCCTGGAAGCTCCTGCAGGGCCAGGTCAATGGCCGCCTGAAGATCCGGCGCTTTACGGACCATCATTACCCGGGCCAGCTCGTCGTCAACCCCGCTGCTTACAAGGATTACCCGGGCATGGACCAGGGAGCGGCACCAGAGAAAGGCTTTATGAAACCCCATCTGAAATTCCCGGCTACGGAAGGATTCCATTACTGCTGCCGGCGTGTTACCGGCCCGCATGCCGGCAATAAAGCGATCTTCCCCGGCTCCTTCCCGGCACTCGGCGCAGAGGATAATTATCCCTCCCTCTCTTACTACCGGCGTGGCATGATAGAGGCCCTTCTGGGCCTGATAGAGGTTGATATCCTTGGGAAAGCCGCCTGGGGAAACAATGGCCAGGTCGGCCACTTCGGGGACTGGTACCTCGCTGACCTCACGGGCCACGACCACCCCGGCCCGGTGGGCTTCCAGATAATGGCCGGCTACAGCGCGGACAATTTCTTTATGGTTGTTCAAGACCACGTTAATGATCAGGTCGATACCAACCAGGCCGCCGATTTCATCAATATCCTCCCGGGCCGGGTTGCCCTCCACCCGCCCCAGGGAAGCTTCCGGTTCCACCAGGTGGGCATGGTTGGCGCGGATAGTAGCCTCCCCCCCGCAGCCGATGACCAGGGACTTGGCCCCGGCGCTGTACCCGACGATCTGGTGGGGGTCAATCATACCTATAAGGATGCAACCGTCGGCCTCCAGGTAGTGACGGTTGATCCAGATGGGCGTCCCCCGGGAAGAGGTGCCGGCCTGGCGCAAGATCCCAGGGGCACAGGCGTCGTGGCTGATCACCTTGATCCTGGCCGCTACTTCGGGCCCAACAATGAGGGGAAATTCTTCCGGCGGCGCCGGCCGGTGCAGGCCAGCTCCCACCAGGATGGTAATCTGATCATCGCTGATTCCTATAGCGTTCAGTTTATCCAACAGGACCGGTAAAATGACGGCATTGGGTACCGGCCGGGTCAGATCGCTGACGACAATAACTACTTTTTGGGCGCCGCGTAGCTCTTCTATCCCCCGGTTACCTATAGGATTCTCTAAGGCCCGGCGGATCTCGGCAGTAGCATCGGCTACACCGGCCACCTCCCGGGGAGTTATTTCGTGTACCCTTAAGCCCGCCGGCAACTCGCCTGTTAGGTATCCTTCCCCGCAGGGGACCTGGATTTTTTTCATACTATCTTCGCTCCCTACTCGCTCATTCTGCCCCTATCCGATAGCAACCTTTAAACCCTTTTCAATCTGTCTTTTTATTGAAAAAATACTCCCGCAGGCAGGGGTACAGCCAGGATATAGGAAAAAACGGCGTAAAAACCAAAAGAAATACCTACTCCTGTTATTATCGCCATAATAATAGCGCGGCTCCCATGACGGTTACTATTTAACATCCAGGCTACCAGGCTGATAAAAATAATGCTAGTCAAAAGAAAACCCAGATAGGGTATTATAGCTATATAGAGGATGGCCAGGATAATGATGATAATAACATACCACGGGTCTTTAACTTTTTCTACAGGCTTACCACCGCGCCCGCTGTTAATTAACAACAAGAGACTAAAAAAGATTACCAGCATACTCGCCGTACGGGGAAATACCCCGCCAAGGTGGCTGAGTTCGCGTGCGCCGTACAAAGCCAGGAGACCAATAATCAGAAATATAATACCGGCCAGGCTATCGCTATTCCACATGGGTATTCACCCCTTCTTTTTGCCGGCGTTTACGTTGGAAGAAAGGCCACAGGGCAGATACCAGGGAGAGGATAATTAAAACAATGGAAATAGGTCGCATAAAGAAGAGGCTGACGGTCGAGCCTGCCGCCCTGCCCATAAGTACTGCTTGCACATAACCATTTTCAGCTATGGGGCCCAAAATCATTCCTAAAACAATAGGCCCGGCGTGCAATCCCAGTTTACGAGTAAAATAGCCAACCAGACCAAAGAAAAGCATCAACCAGACATCCAGCATATTGTTGCGAATGGCATAGGAACCGATGACGCTTAAGAAGACAATAAAGGGGGCCAGGTAATTGACCGGTAAATTAATGAGCCTGGCAAAATATCGGGCACCGTAAAGGCCAAGAACCAGCATAAAAATGTTGGAAATAAACAACGAGAAAATGAAGGTATAGGTGATATCGCCAAAGTTAACGTATAACTCTGGACCGGGGCGCATTCCCTGGAGTAAAAGAGCACCCAGCAGTACTGCAGCCGGGGGTCCTCCGGGGATACCAAGGGTAAGCAAAGGAACCAGGGAACCGCCCACTTCGGCGTTATTAGAGGCTTCCGAAGCTGCCACCCCCTCAATAATTCCCGTGCCAAATTTCTCGGGTTGTTTGGAAAACCGGACCGCTTCGTTGTATGATATTAAACCGGCAATATTACCGCCGGCACCGGGGACTATCCCCACAAAAGTTCCAATCAGGGATGAACGTAATAATAAACCCGGTTTCTGGAGTAACTCCTTGATAACCTTTAATGCCACTCCCTTTTGGGTTTTTACTTGAGCCAGCTTGTACCGCTCCAGGCGATTCTCGATCATTAGTAAAACCTCGGGTATACAGAAAAAGCCAATCAAGGCAACAATGATCTCGATTCCCGCCTGTAATTCCGGGAGGCCAAAGGTATAGCGCACATCACCGCCCAGGGGTGCCATGCCGATAGTACCGAGCAAGAGACCCAGGGCACCACCAAGGAGGCCTTTTAATATTGAATCCGAAGCCAGGGTGGCTATGATCGTCAGGCCAAATACCGCCAGCCAGAAATACTCCGGTGGACCGAATTTTAGAGCGACTGCTGCTAGAATAGGCGATAATACCAGGAGAATCACTGTGCCAATAAGCCCGCCGACCCCTGAAGCGAAGGCAGCCGTGACCAGAGCATGCTCGGCCATACCTTTCTTGGCCAGGGGGAAACCATCAAAGGTAGTGGCAATGGCTGAAGGTGTGCCCGGCGTATTTACTAGAATGGCCGAAATGCAACCGCCATAAATTGCCCCTACATAGATACCTCCGAGCATTATCAAGCCATTAACAGCGTTCATGGTAAAAGTAAAGGGTACCAGGACAGCCATGGCCATGGTGGCCGTCAACCCCGGTAAACAACCAATAATGATTCCCGCCGTCACCCCACCCAGGGCCAGTAACAGGCTATGGGGTAAAAAAATATTCTGAAGCGCTGTTAAAAAAAACTCCGCCATATTACTCCTCCCCTAGGTTTCAAGGAAGGCGAGCAAATATTTCATTGCTCGCCTTTAGTGTAGGATTAACTATTTACCGGCTGTGGCCTTCAAGTCATCGACAAGTTTGCTGTATTCATCCGTTTTGGTTTTAATATATTTAACAGCTTCATCGTGACCCATACTTACAGGTACAAACCCCTGTTTGATTTGCTGGTTTTTAACCTCCTCATTGTTGGCAATCGCCAGGAAGGCTTTCTCTAAACGCTTAATTATCTCTGGAGGGGTTTTAGGTGGAACGGCCACGCCACGGTCAATACTTTCAATGATGTTATACCCCAGTTCTTTGAAAGTTGGTACATTAGGCAAAGCTGCAAACCGTTTTTCAGAGGCCATGGCCAGTACCCTGATTTTGTCCTGATGCTGTACCAAATCATTGGAGTTACCCAGCATGGCTTGCACGTGACCGCCGAGAAGGTTTTGGACGGCCGGGGCTGCTCCCGTGGTAGGTACATATGTCATCTTAATCCCTGCCAACTTCTGCAACTGTAAATAGGTAATATGGTGGCCCGTATAGGTACCGGAACCAGTTATGGTGACCTTATTGGGGTTGTCCTTGGCATATTTGATAAAATCATCCAGGGTTTTAAACTGGCTGTCTTTAGGAACCGCCAAGCCAATGGGCGTCGCCTGGAAAACAGCTACAGGTACAATATCCTCGGTTTTATAGCCCGTATTTCCTCTTTCCATAGGTTGGAGGATAATATGGGGAATGTTAAAACCACAAAGGGTATAGCCATCGGGCTTGGCCAGGACCAGTTCTGCCCACCCGGTCGCCCCGCCACCACCGGGTTTGTAGGTAATATTGACTTTTACCCCTAAATCCTTTTCCAGGTATGGCTGCTGGCGTCTTGCTTCAATATCCGACTGGCCACCGGGGTTAAAAGGAATAATATAGGTTATAGGCTGTTCGGGATAATCTGCCGTTGCACTTTTCTGCTCTTTTTCCCCGCTGCCCTTATCAGCACTCTGGGTTTTACCGCACCCGGTAAGGGCCAAAACTGCAATCAATAAAATCGCCGCAAAAACAACCGGATGGCGTCTCTGTAAAAACATAACCTTACTCCTCCCCCTCTTTTTAATAACCCTAATATCTGTAGTCTATGTTAATATTTAATTATCACCTCCTTTGTAAAAGGAACACATTTTTGCCGACAGACATCTGTGGTCCTATCAATTCTATTATATTCTACACTGGCTACCGAATCCCTGCTGTAAAAAATAAAATTTTGCTGTTAAAAAATAAATTATAGGCAGCTAGCCAGGCGAGCGGCGCCAATGATCCCCGCCTCATTGCCCAGCCTGGCCGCCAGGACCGGTAAGGGTTTAATCTGCCAGGCTCCTAAGCTTTCAGCCAGGTATTTACGGATGGGAGCCAAAATCACTTCCCCGGCCTGGGCCGGGCCGCCGCCGATAATAATGGCTTCCGGCCCCACTAATAAAACGGCATTGGCCAGGGCCATACCCAGGTAACTGGCAGCAAAGTCTACAACCCGGGTGGCTAGTTCGTCGCCTGCGGCGGCGGCCGCTAAGATTTCCCTGGCCCCGAGATCAGGGCTGTCCTGCAGCCGGGACGATTGACCGGCAGCCAGGTATTCCCGGAACCGCCCCACCATGGCCGTCGCTGAGGCCAGGGTTTCCAGGCATCCCCGGCCGCCACAATGACATTGAGGTCCGTCGGGTATCATTTTAACGTGCCCCATCTCGGCGCCGTAACTAAAGACGCCGCGCCGGATGTGTCCGTCAATAATCAACCCCGAACCGATGCCGGTGCCGATGGTCACCATGAGCAGGGAATTAAAACCCTTCCCGGCTCCCTGCCACATCTCTCCCAGGGCAGCCACGTGGGCATCATTGTCAATGGCTACCGGTAAATTTAACCGGGCAGCCAGCTCGGCCCGGAGGGGGAAATCGCGCCAGAACAGGTTGGGGGCCAGGCGGACCAGCCCTTTTTCCACATCCACCGAGCCGGGTATACCGATACCTGCCCCCTTTATATCCTGCATTGCCAGCCCCTGCCGGCGTACAAGGTCACCGGCCAGGGTTGCGATGCGTTCCAAAACTGCCCCTGCTCCCTCAGTTGCGCCGGTTGGCACCTGCCCCTTAACCAGGAGCCGTCCCTTTATATCCACCAGCCCGGCTTTGATAGTTGTACCGCCGAGATCAATACCCAAAAGACACAACTTTACCCATCCCTTCCATTAAATGCAGGATTTCGACACTAAAAAGAGAACGATATACATGAATCTTTCCCGTCATGGCCATATTATTGCTAAAAACCTTTGCTGGAGGTAAATTAAGATGAAAATTGCTTTAATCGCCCCGGCCTGGCATGACCCCCTCTGGGAAAGCGAAAAGGAAAAGTCCATTTTCCCGCCCTTAAATTTAATCACCCTGGCGGCCCTGACGCCACCCACGCACGAGGTGACCATCCTGGATGAAAGTTTAACCGATCTCGACTTCGATGCAAAGTACGATCTGGTCGGTATTTCCGCCATGACGGCCCTGGCTCCCCGGGCCTATGAGATTGCCGACGCCTTCAGGGAAAAAGGCGCCAGGGTGGTCCTGGGCGGCATGCACCCTTCGGCCCTGCCAGAAGAAGCCGGCGCCCATGCCGACGCGGTTGTCATCGGCGAAGCCGAAGGCTCCTGGCAGCGGCTCCTCGCCGACCTGGAAGAAGGAAAGCTGCAGCCCATTTACCGGCAGCATGAACGCCCTTCCCTGGAACATATGGTTCACCCGCGGCGGGACCTTTTACTCCGCGACCGCTACCTGGTACCCGATACCGTCCAGACTACCCGCGGCTGCCCCTTTGCCTGCTCTTTCTGCACCGTCAGCCAGTTCTTCGGCAGAAGCTTCCGCTTTCGGCCGGTGGAAGAGGTAATCCGTGAAGTCGCAGGGCTGGAAGGTGAAGTAATCGCCTTTATTGATGATAATATCGTCGGCCATCCCGGCTATGCCCGCCGCCTTTTCACTGAACTGGCCCGGCTGCCTAAGAAAGTAAAATGGTTCAGCCAGGGTTCCCTGAATATCGCCCGGGACGAAGAACTGCTGCAGCTGGCTGCAGCCAGCGGCTGCATCGGGCTCTTTATCGGCTTTGAGTCCCTCTCCCCTGGTAACCTGAAGGCCGTAGGTAAGGCCGTCAACCGGGTAGATGAATACCGGGAGGCCATCAAAAAGATCCACGAACACGGTATCGCCATTGAAGGCGCTTTTGTCTTTGGTCTGGATGAAGACGATGAAAGCGTCTTTGAACGGACCGTCAAATTTGCCCAGGACAACCGCCTGGAGGCGGCCCAGTTTGGCATCCTTACCCCCTTCCCGGGAACACCCTTAAGGGAGGCCTTGGAGCGGGAAGGGCGCATCACCTGCAATGATTGGAGCGAGTATACCATCAGCAAGGTGGTCTTTGAGCCTAAAAACATGAGTGCTAAAACCCTGCAGGAAGGCTTTAACTGGGCCTGGCAGGAATTTTACTCCCTGGGTTCCATCTCCCGCCGCCTGGGACTGGCCAAAAAGCACGCCGCCATTCTCTGGGCCCTGAATTTAAATATTCGCAAGCGTTTTAACCATTTCCTGGAAAAAATCAGCACCGGCAACTTTGCTCTGCCGCGCCCATCCCTGGCGAAATAAAAAAAGCCGGTGATAGACCGGCTTTTATTCTACTTCCCGTTCCCCTGCTCTCCTTCTGCCTGGGGCTGGCTGTTTCCCGCCTGGCTTGCCTGTTGTTTGGCCGCTTCGGCCTGCTTGATCATTTCCTGGACCTGGTCGGCCAGGTCCTTGTCCGGATTATGCTTTAAAATTTCCTGCCACTGGTCAATGGCTCCCTGGAAGTCGCCCTTAATGGAAGCCAGGTACATCCCGTAGGTCATACGGGCATTATTATCCCCCGGGTCGGCTTTAATGGCCGCCTGAAAATTTTCTTCCGCCAGCCCGGTATCGCCGGCGTAGAGGGCCGCGCCAGCCAGGCGCAAATTGATACCCTTCTCCTGGGGATTAAGTTTGAGCACCTGCTGGTAGCTGGCTACGGCTGCCTTGAAACTTTCGTTGGCCTTGGCCTGGTCGCCGTTGGCAAAGAGATAAAGGGTCCCCAGGTTATACTGGTTATCACCGAGTTGCAGCAGGATAGCCACATCGTTGGGTTTGGCCTGCAGCTCTTTTTGCAAGTTGCTGATTTCCGTTTCCAGTTGGCTGATTTGCTCCTGGGCCGCCTTCTGCAGGGCCTCAGCCTGCTGGGCAGCATCCGCTTGGGCCTCCTGGGTGACCATCGGTGTTTTAGGAGCAGCAAATATGGCATAACTACCGATTAACCCGATACTTAAGACAACAACAAATAAAATTCCCAGGACCGGCCGCTTTTTACTTAACCGGCGCAGGGAAGTCATCATGCCCATCTTGTCCACCCCTCTCTGCCCCATCATAACTTAACTACCGGCTGAGTGTCAATTAAAAATATAAGCCCTGGATTACCAGGGCATGCTAACCTTTTCTCTTTACTTAAGGGCCGACGGCCCTTACCCTTAACCCCCTCAGCTGAAGCGGCTGCCGGCCGGCGCCGCGCAGCCGCCGCTATTGCTGCTGCCTCCCAGGATGGTAATCCCGGTAAAGAGCTGCTGCAGCTTCTGGCTGCCGCAGGCGGGGCAGGTGGCTTTATCTCTTTCTTTCCAGGACATCTTAACGGTAAAACGTTCACCACACTCCTGGCAGCGGAAATCATAGGTCGGCACATCGTTCACCCCCACTAGTCCAGGCCTGAAAATAAATATCGCCGGCTAGACAAAGGCCAGCCTTCATCTCGCTTCCTCTTTGGTATTTTACTATTGTTTATTTTCGCTGTCAATATGGTAAAGCAGATGCATTGCCGGGCAAATGGCGCGGGGCGAACATGATGAATAAGTGGGGCTTCTTTTATCACGGTCGTCTTCCTGCTGGCTGCAGAGGCGGCTTCTTCCTCCTGGAAAGGAGCCGGGCGCGACGGCGGCATCGTTCCAGGGCCGCCGAATTGACCCATCCTATCCCTGATATTTTGCTTAATCTTATTTGGCTGTTAATTAACAGCCTTTTCATGTAAAACTTTTACCAGGTAAATAACCAATAAAATATTAAAGAGCGAAGTGGCAATAACAACCGGGCTATAAGGCGCCGAATTTATCCCGTTAATGGTGGCAAAAAGGACAAGATGGGTGTTGACGAAAATGATAGCACTGAAACCCGCGGCTAATAACAAAAGCCTTTTATCCCTTAAATAAATAAATGCTAAAATTGCCAGGGCGGCAGCGGGAAACAAATATCTTTCATGCATCCTGGTGGCAAAAGTGAATACACCTGCTATCTGGAGAAGCACTGCTGCCGGAACGAATGTCTTGTTATTCCCTTTAGTGTAAATATACCATGAAAGTGCTGTGATCAAGACTATAAAAATCATCCCCCAGCTGTGATAGCTAAAGATAAAGAAGGGTGCTGCGTCATTAGCATAGTTTTTCCCAATTAAGGTAAAGAAATTGAAGGCGTTGACAGATGCATAGGGATACTCGCCGATTGTATTTGTAAAAAGCTTGATAATCCACAGCACATCATTTTGCAAGGTAAACGGAAGGATGATAACGACGGCCGTAACCAGTGCGAAAAATACAGCCTCGAGGAAGCTGCTGAGCCTTTTTTCCCTTACCAATTCAAAGAAAAGCACCGGCAGGAAGATAATCCCCTGCGGCTTCATCATTACGGCCGCAGTAAACAGGGCGGAGGCAAAGCCGGGCTTTTTTTCTGTAAGCATGTAAACTGCAGCAACAACAATGAAGGTAAAAAAGGAGTCCACCTGCCCCCAGAAGGTGGAATTTATTATGACAGCCGGGTTGAAGATATAAAACGCGGCCAGCAGGACGCTGCTTTCCAGGGTTAGATATTTCCTGGCCAGCCTGTATATAAGGTATGACGTGGCAATGTCGGCCAAAATTGACGGCAGCTTTAACAGCAAGGTGAAATACGGCTGCACGGCCTCCAGGCCGGCAATTTTGCCAATTAAAAACAAAACGTACATATACAATGGCGGGTAGTCAACTGAGCCGGCATTTGAATAAATTCGCAAGAGGTTACTGGCAGCAGCGGTTGCCCATCTTTTAAAGATATTTATGTCAAAGGGATGGCCTTCCATCAATGTCGAGGCGGCAATCCGCAACAGCAGCCCCGCGCAGAGTAAAGCCAGCATCAATATTTTTTCATTGCCGGGAAGAATTTTTATTTTTTTACGTATGTAAAAATAGTAGGTTGCTATTGAGGCAATAAAAAATATTATTGCATAGGCGGCCAGCTGCGGGGCATACCTGGCACCCCCATTCGTACCCGCATCCACCCTGCTGCCACTATGGGGCGCCAAGCGCAGGCCCGGGCTGGGAGGCGAGGGCTGCTTTCCCGGCAGCTGCGCCGGCGCATCCGCTAAGCGGTTGCTTCCAGCCAGGATGGTATCCCGAGGTCCGATACGGCTCCGGGCCGGGGCGTTATTACCGTTATAATTCCCTATTGCATAAATGCATAAAAATCCTGCTAAAAGCAGTATCAGAACCAGGCTTATTCTGAAGATATCCTTTTTGAAGACCACCTTTTGCCTGCTCCTCTCAAAAACCGTTAAATACTCAATCTATAACCGGTAACCTTTTGGATGGGTGCTATGCCAGTGCCACGCACTAGAGAGAATGGTTTCCAGATCGCTGTATCCGGGCTCCCAGCCCAAAATACCTTTTATAGCCGCACTATCAGCTACCAGGACGGGGGGATCTCCTGCCCTTCGCTCTCCGTATTCCACGGCAATTTTATAGCCGGTAAGTGCTTGTGATTTTGCGATAATCTCCCTCACAGAATATCCCTTCCCCGTGCCTACATTGAATATACCGCTTTGCAAACCGTGTTCCAGCGCCTGCAGCGCCAGGATATGAGCGTTAGCCAGGTCGACAACATGCACATAATCGCGAATGCATGTACCATCCGCTGTCTTATAGTCCGTACCGAAGACAGCTAATTTTTCCCGCAGCCCAAGGGCGGTTTGCAGGACCAACGGGATGAGGTGAGTCTCGGGCCGGTGGTCTTCGCCCAAACTGCCGTCAAGCGAGGCCCCCGCCGCGTTAAAATAGCGGAGGGCCACCCAGTTGATGCTATGCACCTTACCCATCCATTCCAGGTATTTTTCAATCATACGTTTGGAATCGCCATAGGGATTAATCGGCGCAAGCATGGTTTCTTCCCTGATGGGAATATCCGGCGGTATCCCATAGACGGCGGCCGTAGAGGAAAAGACAATGTGTTTTACCCCGGCTTTCACAGCCGCCTCGAAGAACATAAAAGACTTGACCGTGTTCTCGTAAAAATATAGCTCCGGTTTGGCCAGCGATTCGCCTACCAGGCTTTTCGCGGCAAAATGAATGACGGATTTAATCCCGTGTTCCTTAATAATGTGTTCCACCAGCGCGGTGTCTGCAATATCACCTTCGTAAAAATGCCGGGCATGGACCGCATCCAGGTGGCCGGTCGACAAATTGTCCAGCACGACCACCAGGGCCCCATCTTTAATTAACTCCTGTACCGTGTGACTCCCGATATAACCTGCGCCCCCGGTTACCAGCACCGGCTTCATATAAAATGCCCCCTCACATTTTCCTGTTTATCTGGAGGCCGCCATGGCGGCCTTACAGATACTCAGGCTGCACCACTCCATTTGCTCCTTTCTTCTACCAGCTACTTATTGCTGCGTATTAAAATTTTAATGGAAAGGTAGATCCCGGTAACTGTGAGGACGATCATGCTAATAGCTGCCAGCTCTATAGCCCAGCGGATATTTAAACTGCCAAGCCTGCCGGCATGTAACCCGCGAATAAGTCCCACCAGACCGCTCCTGGCATCCTCTGCCCCGGCGGCACCAGTTTCGTGGAAAGCTGGCCGTCCTCCCTGCACCTCTGCACCAAGGTTATCCGTAACCGCAGGTCTGGAGCTTGTTGTCGCTGCCGGTACAGGGTTTTCCGGGTTAGTAGAACGGGCACTTCTTTCTATTGCAGGTGCCCTTTCCGGCTCGCCCAGCAGTGACGGGTGGATTAATAACAGTCCCGTGACAGCCTCGAGAAGAATTAAGACAGAAGTAAGCAGCCCGATCCATAGATGCAGGTTACGCATTTTTTTGAACATCCTACTACCTCCGCAAATTATATTTATGTAGTTCAACTAAAAACCCATAAGCGGCTGCCGGTAAAATTCAGTACCAGACCCACGCCCGTGGCAACGAACTTGCTGGCGAGCGTCGACCATGCCATGTAGTAGTGAAACAGCACCAGCAACCCGTAAGTTAAGGTTAATGTGACAACATTTAACGCTAGAAACCTGGCGAACTGGCCGGCAGGCTGCCCACGTCGTTTGAAGGTCCACGCCCGGTTCATGAAAAAACTGTTCAATAAGCCGCAGGTATATGATATGCCCTGCGCCAGGATCATCGGTACGCTCCAGGCGGTAAGGAAAATAAATACCGCCAAATCAACGCTAGTGTTTACTGCTCCTACCAGGCAAAATTTAAAAAACTGGAGAGGACGATCGGTAAAATTTGACAACATTCTTCATTCACCATTCTTTTCCTTTATCCCGCAGTATTCCTCCACAATATACAGCGGGCGGTCCCTTGCTTCATCATAAATCCGCCCGATATATTCCCCGTTAATCCCCAGCATCAGGAGGATAAAACCGGTCAACAATAGCTGCATGGCCAGGACTATATGCCAGCCGGCAAGGGGCGTTCCGGTAAAAACCTCGAAAAGCGGCAGGATCAGCATGTAGATTAAGCCTGCAAAGGTAAGCAGGGCTCCGGCATAGCTTGCTATTTTTATAGGCTTGGATGAAAAGGAGGTGATACCGTCCAGGGACAGCTTGAGCATCTTTTTAAGCGGGTACTTGCTCTCCCCGGCCCACCTTTTATCCCTTACATACTCAACGGCTGTTTGCTTGAAGCCGACCCAGCTCACCAGCCCGCGTACATAACGGTTTTTTTCCGGCAGCCGTTTTAACTGGTCGCATACTTTCCGGTCGATCAAGCGGAAGTCGCCGGTATCCACGGGGATATCAATATCCGTGCAGGCGCGTAGGAGGCGGTAAAATAAATGGGCCGTTGCCTTCTTGAAAAAAGTTTCTCCTTTCCTTTGCGTTCGCCGGGCGTAAACGACGTCATACCCTTCCTTCCATTTCGCGATCATATCCAGGATCAGTTCCGGCGGGTCCTGCAAGTCAGCGTCAATTACTACAACAGCCTCCCCGGATGCATGGTCCATCCCGGCGCTAATCGCGATTTGATGGCCAAAATTCCGGGAAAAGGTTATGAGTTTCACTGAAGAATCCTGTGTTCTAAAACCTTTGATTATCTCAGCGGAGCGGTCGCAGCTGCCGTCATTTACAAAAATCAGTTCATAAGGTTCGCTGGCCCGCTCCATCACCTGCTTCAAGCGCCGGTAGGTCTGCTCGAGGACAGCTTCCTCGTTATAGACCGGGATAACTATTGAATACCGGACATCGGTGTTCATACTTTTCCTCCCTCCTCCACATCGATTTCATATAAGGTCAGGGAGCCGTCCCTGCCCATGCCACCTGGAAAGCCGTCCGAGCTGCCTTCCTGCCATTCCTCCTCCGACACCGCGTTACTGTTGGCGCGGATCCACTCTATAACTTCGCTGCCGGCACCACCTCTGCCCCCGAAACCGGAACGCGAAGGGATTAGGAAATATTTTACTTCCCCGCCGGCCACCATCTGTTTCAACTTCTCCACCGTGAGGATGGGGTCGGAACCGCTGAATCCGCCCATAGCCATGACGGCTTTCCCGGTGGCAATGATATAGGGTGCGGCCGTATTGGCATCGGTGGTGGCAAAAAGGTATTTCTCCCCCGTATTATTTCTGATCACATATTCAAGCAGTTTATAATTAACACCGGAGTTCGGCCCGCCTCTCCCGCCCTGTCCAGGGCCAGGTACCCGCTGACTGGGGCCGGCCTGGGGCAGCATGCTGTTACCGCCATACAGAAGGGGAGTGGCGGCCCAGTAGAGCGGTGCCGCCAGCAAGACCAGCATCCCGGCCATTGCAGCGATAGAAATCAGTTTCTCTTTCTTAACGGCCAGCAACAATACCAGGACCAAACCCGTCCCAGCCGCCCCAATGCCGGCAGGCCAACCCGTACCGATATGCTCCTGGTAGGGCTGTAGTATATACAGCTCAAAAGCTGTTGTTGCCAGAAGGCCTGCCGGCAGCAGCCACATTTTCCAGCCTTCTTTGTCCCGGTATAACTGCCAGAGCTCCACCCATCCCGCTCCTACAAGGGCTGCAATCGGGGGGGCGAGCATGATCAGGTAATAGTGATGGAAGAAGCGCGCCACGCTAAAAAATGCCATCCCCGGTAGCAACCAGGCCAGCCAGAACAACGTCTCATTTTCTTTGGTGGTAAGCGGCTTTCTTCGGCGAATGCCTGCCAGCAAACCGGCGCAGGCAACCGCTACAAAGGGCAGCAACCAGCTGATTTGCCCCGAGAGTTCACTTTGAAACAGCCGCAACGGGCCCGGCTGGCCGGTGCCGAAGGCACCGCCCCCATCCCGGCCCGGGGGAGCACCGCCGGCAAAACCGGGCACCGGGCCCGGTCTCCCACCGGCACCCGGGCCGGCGCCTTCCGGTAAAATCCTGCCCTGCATCCTGTAACCGTCACCCGGCACCTGCTGCCAGCCGGGCATGTTGCTGCCATCCGTTTGCCCGGTCTGCTGAACAGGCGCATTGTTTCCATCCGGCGGCATTTGCTGCTGGTCCGGCCTGTTTCCTTGATCCTGCTGTTTTTGTTGCTGGCCCGGCGCTGCACCGGGACCCGGCCCTCCCCGGTTCATCCCTGTAAGGCGGGATATGCCATTATAACCGAAGGCCAGCTCCAATACAGAGTTCGTCTGACTGCCGCCGACATAGGGCCGGTTTTCCCCGGGGGTCATATCTACGGCTACTGCCCAGGATATAGATACTGCTACCATGATCACTGTAGCCGCCGCAACGACGGCCAGTTTCTTTTTCCATTCGCTCTTGAAAGCAAGCAGGTAAAACACGTAAAAAGCCGGTACGACCATGTAAGCTTGCAGCATCTTTATATTAAAGCCGACACCGATCATGGCAAAGGCTCCCAGCACCCAGGCCGACTTCTGATTGCGAATTCCCCGGAACAACATCCAGGTAGCTGTCAGGAGTGCAAATACCAGCAAGCTGTCGATATTGTTCGTCCGGCTCACCGCAACCGCAATAGGCGTACAGGCCATAACCAGGCTAGCGAGCCGGGCAGCTGTTCTCCCGAAAGTCGGCCTGACCAGGTAATACATCAGCAGGACGGAGCCGACACCGGCCAGGGCCTGGGGGAGAATCACGCTCCACCCGTGCACCCCGAAGATATACGCGAATATCGTCTGGATCCAGAACGCCACCGGCGGTTTATCCACCGTAACGTACCCGGCCGGATCAAAAGAAGCGTAGAAGAAATTATGGAAGCTCTGCAGCATACTGGTGACCGCTGCTGTGTAATAGGCGTTGGCGTACTGGTCTTTCCAGATGTTGAAGATATTCAAGAAAGCGGATAATAAGGCGATGCATATCAAGATCATATCGAAACGCGAACCTTGTTTCGATCTCATTGTCATGTTTCCCCTTTCATTCCTCATGTTTCATTGTCATTATGAACATCCACCGGTAATTCCGGGCCTTTTCACTTTATTACAATAATACCCCCTTAAGCTTAATTGTCCCTTAATGGCAACTGAATTTTGATTGAGTAATGGCTGAATATATACTGAAAAACTCGCACCGACTAGTTGGGCCTGCAGCAAAAACGGCATTCACCCACAGCTAAGCTGTGTATGAATGCCGTCGTAGAGCTCGGACCGGCACGATTTTTAAGAATGAATGCCCAGGTTAGCGGGGAAGCCATACGTAAAAGGTGCACCCCTCCCCCTCGCGGCTACTAACGCCTATCGTCCCTCCATGAGCCTCGATAATAGATTTGGCTATCGATAGGCCCAAACCGGCCCCGCCATGCCTGCGCGTCCGCGAAGAATCGACACGGTAAAAGCGATCAAAGACGTGGGGGAGATGGGTATCACTGATCCCTTGCCCGTTATCCTGCACGGACAACTGCACACCGCCATTTTGGCTGCATAGTGAAATCTTGATATGACCCTTTTCCGGGTCCGTATGCTGCACCGCATTATGAAACAGGTTCAAAATCACCTGTTTCATTTTATCCGTATCAAATTTACATTTCATGTTTGGCTCGAGGCATAAGTCCAGCTTCCTGTTGCCGGCCAGAATACGCAGCTGGGGCTCCATATCCCGGACCACGGTATCCAGTAAGCCTTCCTTAAGCTCCATATGAGGCGTGCGGTCCAGTTTGGCCAGGAGAAGAAGATCATGGACCAGTTTGTTAAGGCGGGCCGATTCGCTGTGCATGCTTTTTAAAGCTTTCTGCAGCTGGTCCGGTTGATTGGCCGCACCGCGAAGCAATACCTCTAAAAACCCGTGAATCGAGGTTAGCGGCGTGCGCAGCTCATGAGAGGCATCCGCTATGAAACGGCGCATCTGTTCCTGGGTTTCTTTTTCAGCTTTAAAGGAAGCTTCCAGCCGCTCCAGCATCCCGTTAAAGGATTCTGCCAGGCGATCGATTTCCATCTGCCCCTGCCGGGTGGGAAAACGCCTGGCCAAATTCCCGGCATCGATTTGTTCCGCGGTATCCACCATGTTGATTAACGGAACCAGCGTCCTGTTGAGCACCGGCAGAAAAGCGAGCAAACCGAAGAACATGGCAATAAGAGAAAGGAGCAAAAAGATAAGCAGCTGCCGAAACAGTAGTTCCTTTAGGGGTACGGTTGAAGTACTGACCTGAACAACGCCCAGCATTTCCCCCGGAGCCGAAGGGACAGGTTGTAATACCAGTAATTGTTCGTCCTCCCCGGCGCCGTCAATAACTTTATATTGCAGCCCCGGTCCTTTCTTTAAAACATCTAAATACTCTACCATTTCCAGCCGCGGGGGATCTGATCCGTCAGGTCCACTCGATAAAACGGTAAAATTACCCCTGGCATCAATAAACGCTAGTTTTGTCTCAGGAATAAAAATACGCGGCGGACGCATATTGCCATTTCCCAGGCGGCCCGGGCCGGCTTGCTCCCAGGCAAAGCGAGGAATTGACATGATCTGGCTCTGGAGGCTGGCAGCTTTATTCCTATAAATAAACTCCCGCATGAAAACATATTGAAACAGGCCAATAAGCACCAGCAAAACGGCAAGGATCAGCAGTGACCGGGATAGCAGTTGAACCCGGAGCGAATTGGGAGCAAAAAACAAGCTCAAGGAAATGCTTTTCTTGCGGTTCATGATAAATCAACCCGGTAGCCCGATCCGCGTATGGTTCGTATTAATTGATGATCTTTGTCGTTTAATTTATCCCGCAATGAACGTATGTACACCTCAACTATATTTTCCTCTCCCCCGAAGTCATAACCCCAAACTTTATCCAAAATCATCCTTTTACTTAAAACCAACCCGTGATTGAGAACTAATAATTTGAGGAGTTCATATTCCGTTGGCGAGAGCTCCAAAACCCGGTCTTTGAACTTGATTTCTTTACGGCGGTCATCAATATGAAACGGCCCGATCACCACTTCCCCAAATAAGTTGGGAAATTGATTGCGGACCCTGGCATATATCCTGGCGAGCAACTCCTCAAAACTAAAAGGTTTTACCATGTAATCATCGGCCCCGAGCATGAGCCCCTTCACCCGATCATCTACTTCATCCCTGGCCGTCAGCATAATCACCGCCACATTCTCCATTTTTTTGAGCATCCGGCACACCTCAAAACCGTCCATTCCTGGCATCATGACATCAAGGATAACGACATGGGGCTGGAATTGTTTGAGCAGGGTAATGGCTGTAACGCCGTCCTGGGCGGTCTGTACTTCAAATCCTTCATTTTGCAGACCGAGTTCCAAAAATTGTAGTATATTTGGTTCATCATCCACTACTAATATTTTGATCCCCTTTAATTGTTGCATTCCTGATATACCACCTTCATAGTTATCCTTCTGTTTATATTATCCGTGCCACAACTGAAACTGCACTGAAGGTAAACTGAAAATTTGTTGAATCAATAGTAGTCCTCTCCTTATTCATACTGACAATTTTACAGATGGATTTCACCCTGACAATATCACAGATAGATCACATCTACAAGGGCAGGTAGAAACTGAAGGTACTCCCCTTACCCAGCTGGCTTTCTACCTCCACCCGGCCGCCGTGGGCTTCCACCAGGCTTTTAACTATGGCGAGGCCCAGGCCGCTGCCCCCATCCCGGCGGGAACGGGACTTGTCTACCTTGTAAAAACGTTCCCAGATATAAGGTAGATCTTCCGGAGGAATGCCGCTGCCTGTGTCAGCCACGCTGACCTTAATTTCATTGCCAACCAGTCCGGCTGTTATCCTGATCCTGCCCCCCGGCGGCGTGTGGTGCCGGGCGTTGTCCAGGAGATTGGCCATGATTTGCTCCAGGCGTCCGGCGTCGGCCCGGATCCCCGGTAAAGAAGGCTGTATTTCTACTGCCAGTTCCAGCTTGTGCTCCGCCAGCAAGGGCCGGTATTTCCGGGCCACCCCGGCCAGCAATTCCCCGATATCGACATCGGCCATTTCCAGGGATAGCTGGCCGGCCGCCATTTTATTCAAATCAAACAGGTCATCCACCAGGCGCCGCAAGCGGCCGGCTTCGGTCAGGATAATATTGGTATACTCCTGGCGCTCCTTTTCCCCGGCGGCCAGGCCGTCCGCCAGGGCCTCGGCATAACCCTGGATAAAGCTTAAGGGCGTCCGCAGGTCGTGGGAGACGCTGGCCAGGAATTCCCGGCGCAGTTGCTCCAGTTGTTTTTGGGCGGTTATATCCTGGATAATAGCCACGGCCGCCGGTCTACCCGGCTCCTCCCCCTGCAGGGGCGCAGCCCGGACGGCAAAGATTTGCTGCCGCCACCTGATTTCTCCCGCAGCATCTTCGCCTTCTGCGGCTGCCCGCAAGGGTGCCAGCAGTTCTGCCGGCAACGTCGACCCAGGTGGCAGGGACAGCCCCAGGAGCTTTTCCGCCTGGGGATTGGCAAAAAGAACCCGCCCGTCAGGTGCAAAGGCCAGGACGCCGTCAGTCATACCCCTGACCACCCGGTCGAGCTTTTCCTTTTCCCGGGACAGGGCGGCTACGGTCCGGGCCAGTTCCTCGGCAAGAAAATTAAAGCTCCCGGCCAGCTGGCCCAGTTCATCCTCGGAAGTTACCGGCACCCGGCCGCTGAAATCGCCTCGGGCCATCTGCCGGGCCGCCAGGCTCATCTGCTTCAAGGACCTGGTTACCCGACGGGCGGCAAAAAAGGCCAGCAAGGTGGCCAGCAGTACCGCCCCCACGCCGGAATAAAGGATCAGGCGGTCTACAGCCCCTATAGCTGCACTCAGAGAAGCCTCAGGGGCAAACAGGATAACCGCCCCGTTAACACCCCCGGCGTCCTTTATCGGCACGGCCACGATTAACATCCTGGTATTAAAGATGTCCTGGTAACCCCGCTTGATAACCGTATTCCCCGCCAGCACCTGTCGGATTTCGTCACCGTCCAGGTGCATACCGGCTGCCGGCCAGTCGCCGTGCTGGTGCAGGCCATGACTCCAGCCATGGCCCATCCTCATACCCATACCCATACCCATACCCATGCCTGTCCCGGCATCACTGCTGCAGGAAATTACCAGGCCGTTGCGGTCAATGATCATCACCCCGGCGCCGGCTACCTTACTGAGAATATCAGCATGAACGGACAGGTTGCCGGCATCAGCACCGGCCAGGCTCTGGGCCAGCTTCTCTCCTGTAGCCAGCATATCTTCCACCTGCTGCCGGTAATAGAAATTACCCAGTAGCTGGTGCAGGGAAAAGCCGATGGCCAGGAGGCTGACCACCACCAGGGAAACCAGGAGCAACCACAACTTGGTAGTAATGCTTTTGCTGATCATGAACCTACCTCAAATTTGTAACCGACACCCCAGACTGTGGTGATAAACCCGCGCTCCCGGCCCAGTTTTTCCCTCAGATTCTTGATATGGGTATCTACCGTCCGTAGGTCGCCGTAAAAATCATAACCCCAGACCTTTTCCAGGATCTTTTCCCGGCTCATGACCTGGCCCGGGTGCCGGGCCAGGAAAAGGAGAAGGTCAAACTCCTTGGGCGTCAGGTTGTTTACCACCCGCCCTTCGACTTTAACCTCCCGGCCGGCAATATCAATGCTGAGGCCGGGAAATTGCAACTGCTCTCCCCGCTGCGGGCTGGCCCCGGCCCGACGCAACAGAGCCTTCACCCGGGCCACCAGTTCCCGGGGACTGAAGGGCTTGACCACATAGTCGTCTGCTCCCAGCTCAAAACCCAATAAACGATCCATTTCTTCTCCCCGGGCCGTAAGCATGATAATGGGCAGGTCCATTTTCTGGCGTACTGCCCGGCAGACACTCCACCCATCGCCGTCGGGCATCATCAAGTCCAGGATGAGGAGATCGTATTTATCCTGCTGGAGTTTCTCCAGGACCTGGCGACCGGTGGCCGCCTCGGCAACAACCATACCTTCTTTTTCTAAATACAAGCGCACCAGCTGGCGCAGGCCCGCTTCATCGTCGGCTACCAGGATGCGCAACTTTTCCATCTTTGTATACCCCCCTTGGTGTATATAGGGTTCTGCTAAAAATGGCGAATGGGGGTCCTCCCGGATATTATGATAACACACCGGAAGTAAAAAGGGGTAGACACAAAAAACCCCGCAGGTTTTTACCCCTTGTTTGGAGATCCCTGCAGGGTCAAAGCCAATGTATTATCCCTTACACGGTAGCAGAGTGATCCTCGCCCTTTTCCCGTGGTTCTTCCACTTTAATACCAAGCCACTGCAGGCGCTCTACCCAGTCCTGGCTGGATTCCGGCCTGCCGGATGGTGATTGCCGGCCATCCATTCTGTTTAACCCTCCTTAACCTTTAGCTTTCGTTATTATTTTATAATACCTTTATTTCTTTTCGCAAGGGCTAATGATTAAACAGTATTATTTACCTGGCGGGAGGTATAAAATCCCGTATTAGCGGCTTAATCCCAGCCGGCCAGCTTTTGGGGCGACAGGATGGTAATTCGCTGGCGTTCTACTCCCACGGCCCCCAGGCGTTTGAAGTCGCTTAAAATCCGGGCCACCGTCTCCCGGGAAGTACCGATCAGGCTGGCCAGTTCCTGCTGGCTCAAATTGAGATCAATGGTAACACCGTCTTCCCTGGGCGTCCCATAATCCCTGGCCAGCTGGAGCAGGGTGCTGGCCAGGCGACCGTAAGCTCCTTTAAGAGCCAGGTCCCGGATATGTTCCTGGGCCCGGCGCAGGCGCCGGCTCATAACTTTAATGATTTTCACGGCTATTTCCCCGTGCTGGCTGAGAAGCCTTTCCATATCGGCGTTACGAATGATACCTACTTCGGTATCTTCCAGGGTCTCGGCCGTGGCCGGGTAAGGGCCGCCTTCGAATAAAAGGACTTCGGCAAAGATTTCCCCTTCCCGGACGAAGTGCAGGATCTTTTCACGGCCGTCCTCCAGCACCTGGAATAGCTTGATAGCCCCTTTTTTGACAAAATATATAGCGTCGCCGGGCTCGCCTTCCATAAAAATATACATATTTTTACGGTAGCGGCGCAAAAGGGCCAGGGAAGCAATATGCTGTAACTCTTCCGGGCTTAGATCTGCAAATACCGGTACCTGGCGTAAAAATTCCCAGTTCTCGGCCATTTAACCGCACCTTCTTTTACATCAAAATATTCCCAGGATCATATCACCTTCACTATTTAAATAGGCCATCACTTGATTTTCTTCATTATCAATCTGGCGGATACGCTTGCCTATTTGCAGGGTGCAGTTCGGCCAGATCTTGCCGGTTTTGATTACCCTACCTTCGGCAACCCTTACCAGGGTTTTGGCCCCGCCGCTGGAGCCTATTTCTTTGATATACACATCATCACCGGCATAAATGCTGCCGCCCCGAAAAACGCCCTGGATCTCCACCTTGCCCCCGGTTACAATCTCGGTATTAAAACAGCCGCGGCCGGTAACTTTAACCCAACCACTGGCCTGGAGTTTACTGTTGAGGGCATAGCTTAAAGTAATATTGCCTCCCTCACGAGGTATCTGCCGGCAGTAGGCGGCCATCTCCTCGACGGCGGCCGCCATTTGGGCCAGTTTTACCGTATCGAGGCCCTGGATGGCAGCCGGCGTCCCGAAGGCCTGGGCCAGTTCACGCCCCAGCTGGATTAATTTCTGTTCCTCCGGTCCTCCTTCCGCACTCCTGGTGATTTGCTCCAACCTGGCTGCCAGGGAGGGCAACTTTTTAAACTTATTTTCCACCAGGACACCAAGCAGGTAACCGGTGTTCAGGTAGTAGGCCGGTCCCCTCTGCCTCCTGGCGCCTTGTTCCAGCTGCCCGGCGGCTGCCTGGAGAAGGGATAATTGCTCGACCAGGTCGGCTAAGACTGGCTCCACGCTCTGGTAGATGCTGTTCATACCTCCGGCAATCAGGAGCGAGCCGATGCAGTTGTGGCGAATAAAAATGGATCCCCCCGTGCGAACTGTGGCCTGGGTAACATCACCACCGATTTCGACATCCTGGCTGGCAACCACCTGCATGGTTTCGGTAACATTGCCGGTAATATTGATACAGCCTTTAAACTTGAGGTTACCGGAAGCGAGGTCCACATCTCCCCGGTGTACCAGGACCGGGATAATATCAATTATTACCTTCCCCTTCCGCTGGCTTAACTGGGGACGACCCTCGGCCGTGGCCACACAGCGCCGGCCATCGATAACCTCCGTCCCTTTCCCGGCCACCAGTTCGACATCTTTCGGTTCAGGTGGAGGAATGGCTTTGCCGGTAACCGTCATCCCCGGCTTGCCGGGCCGCGGCGGTATCTTGACGGCCAGGAGGTCGCCAACTGCCGCCGAGGCCCGGACCACCATCTCCCGGTAGTCCACCCGTTCCTCCTCGCCCACTTCTCTTCTAGCAGTTTCACTGGTACAAAAAAGATATTCCACCCGCGCATCTTCAGGGGGGTGGGGCGCCTGGCCCCGGGCAACGACTATCTCCATCTCCCTGGTCGCCGTACACGCCTGCTGGATGGCTTCTTCGTCAATCCCGTAAACAACCTGCTGGCGGTTTAACTCGGCCAGGATCTCCTCCCGGGTAACGGCCGGCTGGACTACATCTACCGGTTCGCCCTTTAATTCCAGGCGGCTGGCCGGGGATTGGTCTTTTAGCTTCCAGGTCCGTTTATAACCTGGTTTAATTGTTAATTTCGCCATCAGGCCATCGCTGGCTACCGACAATTTCCACTCGCCATCTTTTAGCTCCTCCCTGGGCTTGACGGTAATGGTGTCGCCGGCCCGTACGGCTGCCTCGCCGGCTATAGGACGGCCGTTAACATAAAGTTCGAAATGTTCGCCGGGAATAATAGTAGCCGGCAGTTCCCCCCCGCCGATATGAACCTGCTCCGCTTCAACCCAGACATAAGCGGGACGTTCCTCTCCCGCCGGCGTCACGCCGTCACCTGTCTCGATAACCGGCTTGCTTTCTCCGGCAGCCTCCAAATCAGGTTGCGGCTTGCTCTCCTGCCCTGTTACTGCTACTTCCCCGGCAGGCCGGGCCAATATCACCGCCGGCCGGCAGCCTATGCCTAAAAAACCCTTACTCCCGGCATCGATTATTTCCACCGTCAGTTCCTCAGGCAAAACATTAAGGAGATTTGCAGCCCTGCGGATGGCCTCTTCTACCGTATTTCCTTCAACCCTTATACAATCGGCCGCCACAGCCCCCACCTCTGACCAAATTAATGCCTTTATTTAAATTCTCGGTTATATGTGGGAATCCTTTAAAAAAATAACCAGGGGTTATGCACCTGGTTTTAGCCTTGCCTTTGCTGCTGGCATTCCGGGCAGATACCATAAAATTCCAGGCGGTGATAGAAAATTTTACCGCAACCACTGGCTTCAGCTTCTTTTTCCAGTTCGTGGTGCACCGGCATATCGAGGTCCGTAATGCGGCCACACTCCAGGCAGACAAAGTGGTAATGATTTTCGGGATTACCGTCATAGCGGCTGTAGGTGCTGCCGTAACTTAATTCCATAATCTCGCCGGCTTCTTTTAAGACTCCTAGGTTACGGTAAACAGTTCCCAGGCTGATATCGGGCAAAATTTTGCGCGCCTGGGCATAAATCCAGTCGGCTGTAGGGTGAGT
Organism: Moorella sp. E306M; assembly: GCF_006538385.1. Lineage (NCBI taxonomy): Bacteria > Bacillati > Bacillota > Clostridia > Neomoorellales > Neomoorellaceae > Neomoorella > Moorella sp. E306M. The sequence continues at coordinate 247,600 of NZ_BJKO01000001.1, forward strand.
ATCGGTATTACGCAGGATGTCCAGGATTACTTTTTTCTGTTTGGTCATGCGCTTGCCTGTTGGCTCCATAATCCTCACCAGCTTGTTGGTAATAATTATCACTTCTATTGTAAACTAATATTTTACTTTTTGTCAAACTCACCACCCATATCTTTTCCCCATTCAGGTATGGCATCAAGTAGTATTTTCTGGATATCGGCCAGCAGCCGGGCTACCCTTTCTTCGGCGGCAAGATAGGCTGTTATAGAAGGATTGAGGCTGATAATGCGGTAACTTTCCTCCACAGCCTGCTTTAAAGCTGGATCCGGTTCCTTCCCGCTTAAAACGGCCATTTCCAGCTCCAACTGGCGCCGGCGGAAATCCCGCAGCATGTTAAGGTTGGCGGGATTGCTTTCCAGTTTGGCCCGGGCCAGGCGATAATCGCTATATTCGTTACTCCTGCTCAAAGCACGTGCCAGTTCATGGGCACGATCATAAACTTCCATGAGGGGATCACCTCTCTCGCTATTTTACAGGCTGATCCGGCCGCGGTAACCGGCCGCAATAAAGAGGACACCTAAAACCAGCAGGAACAGCCCGCAGGCCAGGATTAAATACCGGTAGGCCCGCTGGCTGATAACGCGGCGTCCGGCGGCTATTCCGGCAGCAACCAGCGAGTACCAGCCCAGGTCTGATAAAATATGGCCGCTAAAAAAGAGAGCTACCCCACCGGCACCAAGACGGGCCGCCTGGGCGACAAAGGCGGCGCCGATGGTTGCCCACCAGAGCAACCAGTAGGGGTTGGCCAGGCTGATTAAACCGCCGGCGGTTACTGTACGTAAAACCGGCCGCGGCGGCAGGGCCGGGAGATTATCTTTATCTCCCGGCAAGGTAAACTGGACCTGGCCGGCCATGACGCTAAGGATCATGCCTGTCCCCAACCAGAGCAATACCGCCCCTCCCAGGACGGCTACTACCCTGCTAACCGTGGGGTGGGCCAGGAAACTGCCCAGGCCGAGAAGAAGCAGGAACAGCATGAGTAATTCCAGGAGGCCGTGACCCAGGACCAGGAGAGGGCCGGCGCTGACTCCCCGCCGGGTACTTTCTTCAATGGCCAGGGTCAATAACGGTCCTGGCATCAGGGCGCCGGAAAGCCCTACCATAAAGGCGGTAGTGAACAGGGCCAGTAATTCTGCAGTCAAAAGGTTTCTCTCCTCACCAAAATAACTTTAGCATTGTCGTGCTCGCTCCATGGCCCTCGCGGCGCGGCCTGCGGATCACCCAGGGCTTAAGGCGGGGTTCCCGGCCTATTCGGCATCCTTGCCTTTAGAATCCGGCCGCAGGCCTCGCTGTCCTCGCCTCCGCTTATCATCCCTCGGCTTCACCTGGGCCGCTTCGCCGCTCGGTAGAAGCTCGCTCGCTTCCGGCAAATGCCAGCCCGTCATTTTTATACTCGCAATAATGGTGGCTCGCCACCAATTCTTATTCGGCACCTGGCGCCTATTTCCTTCCTAACAACGGTACAGAAAAAATACCGGCCAGGTCAGCCACCCTTTTCCTGATAACTTCCCGGTCGGTAGTGTAGAGCTCCAGGTTTTGCATGCGCTCAAAATAAACGGACCCGGAAAAGGTAAAACGCTGGTAGAGCCCATCGCCCTTATCCACCTGGCGGCTGGCATAGGCAATTATATCACCTACAGCCAGGGTAGAAGGCAAAACCAGGAGTTCCCTCCCTGTCAGTAGGCGCACAGCGTTATGACCGGCCAGGGTCCCGGTGACAATGGCCTCGGTATGGCCGACAAAGGGACCGGCCTTTTCCCCGGCACAGAAAACATTGGCCAGGCCCCGTACCTGTAAAGTATCGTCCCGGGGTACCATGGCCAGGAAGCGTACCGAATTGCCGGTGCCGCCGGCATAGGGATCTTCAAAGCGGGCGTTTTCCAGGCCGGCTATCCGGCGCAGGGCTTCCAGGGGGAAAAAGGGAGCCATAAGCTTGGCGTGACCGGTATCCAGGAGGATAACGTTGGCCGCATAGTCGGGCAGGGCATACTGCTGACAGGCCTTGCGCTGAAGCAGTTCGCCTTTAGCTGGCAAACCGGGCGGCACGGGCAGGACGGCCACTCCTTTTTCCTCCAGTTCGGACACCAGCCAGGGAGCCAGGGAACCTTTATGGAGCTTGCAGGACCCGCTTAAGGCTCCGCGGCCGCCGCCCCGCCTCAAAGCCGCATATTCCTTTAACCCAGCCAGGGCGGCCAGGCTCACGCGGCCGCCAAAAGTGGGGCAGCGGTAGATGCACATGGCACACCCATTGCCGTAACGGCGGCAGTTGGCCGGCGGCCCCGCCGTACCGGTAGCGTCGACAAAGGCCTCACCGTGGTAAGTCCGGCCCTCTTCAGTACGGACGGCCTGGAGGCTGTTGTCCGCCACCTGGACGGCATTCACCCGGCTTAAAGGGCGTACATCAATACCGGCTTCCTGCAAAGCCTGCCGGACCAGGGGTTCAATGCGGGCTACATCGTAAAGCCAGGCATGACGGTGGCCAGCAAAATGGATATTGCGGTGCCGGGCAACGTTATCGCAAAGCGCGAACAACCTCCCCCCGCCCAGGGTAATCATTTCCTCCGCTGCCGTAAAACGGCCGTTATTGCGCATAATCCCTCCCACCAGGCCGGTGCCCAGGAGCATATCCGTACGCTCCAGGAGGATTACCTCCGCACCTGCCTGGCGGGCAGCCAGGGCTGCCGCACAGCCCGCCCAACCTCCACCCACTACGACTACCCGGGGCATATTTAGGCCACCTTCCTTCCTGTTCCAGTATACTAAAAAACCCGGCGTTTGCACACCGGGTTTTTCCTGTTATGTAAGGATTAAGCAACCTTTTTTCAGCGGATAAAGCCACTAATAACCAGGAGGACAAAGATGCTGTAGAAAGCGCCGCCACCCACCAGGGTGTAGGGCGTCAGGTATTTCTTGCGGCTGATCTGGAGGAACACCAGGCCGGCCGAGGCAATAGCCAGTATGGCACTGATCAACGCTCCCTGGGTTAACTCCCAGCTGGTCATGGTGATACCCACCGCCGGGATCACCGAACTCTGGAAGACCATGGCACCGGTAATATTGCCCAGGGCCAGGGTATCCTTGCCGCGGCCCACCCAGATGATGCTGTTAAATTTCTCCGGCAATTCCGTGGCTATGGGGGCAATAATGAGGGCCAGGACAAAGGGCGGGATACCCATAATCCGCGCCAGGTCTTCTACCCCGTTGACGAAGAGACGGGCACCCCCGACAATCAACCCCAGGGACAGGATCACCTGGCTTAAAATAACCACCGTAGCCGGCTCAGCTGCTTTCCGAGCCAGGTAAAGGGGGTTCAGCTCCTCCCCTTCTTCCAGGGTATGACCGTTGGTGACCGTCAGGTAAGCATAAATAGCATAGGCTATCACCAGCCCAATAGCAATTATTTGCTTCCAGATGTGGGCCCCCAGGAAAGAGGCCAGGACGGCCACGGTATAAACGAGGAGAAAGAAACTTAAATCCCGCCCCATGGTCCTGGTATCCAGGTTCATCCTGGGGAAATTGGGCCGGCGACTGCGATAAGCAATCACAGCAACACCTGTAATGAAGAAGGCCAGGGTACTGAGCATAAAGGGCGCCCCCAGGATGGCACCAATACCTATCTCTTCCCCGGCATGGCCGCCACCGCCGAAGAGAATGGCAACAATCGGGATCATCGTTTCCGGCAGGGCGGTACCTACGGCTGCCAGGATGCTCCCCACGGCGCCTTCTGTTAGTTTTAGCTTCTTACCCAGCCATTCGACACCGTTGGTAAACCCTTCTGCCCCCACAAGGATAACTCCCAGGCTGACTAAAAGCAAGACTACATCCAGCATAGTTTCTCCCTTCTCCTATAATATCTCCTGATTATCTGGCTTTAATAAGAGTAATAAAAAACCCTCATCGCCCTTGCGGGCGGTGAAGGTCTCGCACGTTACCTACCAGGCCCGGGCTTGACAGCCGTGCTGACGAACCTGGTACCGGAATATCCGGGGCTACTCCCCTTGAACCGCAACTTTCACTATTTTATCATAAAAAGAGTTTTCTCCCCTAACAAGGGTTTATCTAGTCTATAGGTTCCGTCGCCATCTCCCGGCGGCAGAAAGTGGCCAGGCAGGTATAACCAACCCGGCGCAGGAGCTCCCGCGCCCGTTGTCGTTCTCGGGCCACCTCGCCGGGAGCGTGGGCATCCGACCCGATGGTTACGGGGATATTGAGGCTGAAGGCCCGTTCCAACAGTTCCCGGGCCGGGTAAATCTCCCCCACCGGCTTAAATAAGCCGGCAGTATTTATTTCCATAGCCGCACCACTCTCGGCAATCACCTTTAACGCCGGTTCGGCCAGCTCCAGGACCGGCCTCCGGGGCCGGTGGCCGTAAATTTTAATCAGGTCCAGGTGGCCGATGATCTGGAAGAGGCCCGTTGCCGCAGCCCGGGCCACCAGGTCGAAGTAGGTGATATAAAGCTCGTCTATATCCCAGGCGGTAAAGCCCGCCTCCTGGCCCGGGCGGTCGAAATCCCAGTCACCGATGGCATGGACCGAGCCAATGAGGTAATCCCAGGGGCGGCCGGCCAGTTCCCGGCGGTGGTCTTTGCCGGGTCGGAAGTCCACCTCCAGCCCGGCGCGGACGGGCATCCCGGTTACCCGCTCCAGCTCGGGAAAGACGTTGAAATCGAGGCCTTCCAGGTAGCGGTCGTGGTCGGCAAAACCTATTTCCGTAAGGCCGGTAGCCTTAGCTGCTTCTACGTATGGTAAAAGGCGTTCGACGGTATGGGGCGGCCCCACATGGGCCAGCCCGTGAATATGGTAGTCTGCTGGCATGGTTAGCTCCTTTTGGCTGGCGCATGTCCCTTCGCCGTTCAGAAGCTGCGCGCCGACAGGACGACGGCTCGGTTCGGACCGTTGCAACGCCGCCTGCGGATTGCCAATGAACAGGCTCCTGGTTCCGCAGGCTTTTTATCCTTCTATGAGTCGGCCTTTGTCCCCTCTCAAAGGCGCGCTCAGGCGTCCTCGGCGTCGGCAACGGTAACCTCACCTCGCCTGTCCTGTTACCGGCGCTCCGCTATTCACGGCTCCGGGACATACGCCAGCCCTTTACATGATCGGCATTAACTAAACTTGAGACTTAATACTCGTTCGGCAACTGCTTCAGCTGGGCCAGGGTGAAGACGGGGCCGTCCAGGCAGACGTAGCAGCTGCCCAGGTTACAGCGGCCGCACTTGCCGATGCCGCACTTCATGCGCATCTCCAGGGTGGTGATAATCTGGTCGTCTTTATACCCCAGCTTCTCCATGGACTGGAGGACAAACTTGATCATAATGGGCGGCCCGCAGGTGATGGCTACTCTCCCCGCCGGATCCGGATGCAGCTCTTCCACGAAGGCCGGCACAAAACCCTCATGGCCTTGCCAGCCGGCATCGCCTTTATCCACCGTCACGTCGACCCGGCAGTTTTCCACTCTCGGCCAGTTATTGAAAAGGTCGTCCTTAAAGCAGAGATCAGCCGGCGAGCGGGCACCGTAGATGATCCACAGGTGGCCGTAATCCTGCCGGTGCTCAATGCAGTAATTAATCAGGGAACGTACCGGTGCCAGGCCGATACCGCCGCCGATGAAAAGCAGGTCCTTGCCTTTAAGCTCCTCCACGGGAAAGCCGTTGCCGTAGGGCCCCCGGATACCTACCGTCTGTCCTTCTTCAGCTTCATGGAGGGCATCGGTTAGCATGCCGACCCTTTTAATGGCCAGCTCCAGGTGCTCCGGTCCCTGGGAGGTGATGGAGAACATGGCTTCCCCTACATCCAGCAGGGAGAGCATGGCCAGCTGCCCCGGCAGGGGCGTAAAGGGCTTGCCGCTGTCGGTGGTGATGTGGAAAGTCTTTACATCGGGCGTCTCGTCCACGATCTTGATAATGCGCCCCGTCCTGGGTACCAGGGGGTTGACCCGCGCTGTTTCAGCCATTACAGGGTCACCTCCTTGACCTCACGGATTACCCGGGTAATGTCGACATTCACCGGGCAGCGATCCAGGCAGCGGCCGCAGCCCACACAGGCGAACTTGCCGTAGCGTTCCGGAAAATACTGGAGCTTATGCAGGAAGCGGTTGCGCAAGCGCTCCTTTTTCGACGGCCGCGGGTTGTGGCCGCCGGCCATACGGGTATATTCCGAGAACATGCAGGAATCCCAGCAGCGGAATTTGTAGCCGCTGTTGCCCCGGTTTTCGCCCTGGATGTCGAAGCAGTGGCAGGTGGGACAGAGGTAAGTGCAGGCGCCGCAGCCCAGGCACTTGCGGCTGACGGCCGTCCAGTAGGGGTGCTCAAACATTCCCTGCAGTTTTTCCGTTACCCCGCTTACCTCTACTGCCAGGCTTGTTCTGGCTGCTGCCGGTATATTCTCGGAGCCGGCCTCCTGCAGGAGGGAAGAACCTTGGCCCAGCAGTTCCTGGCCTGCCGGGGTGAGGGCTTCCAGGAGGTACCCTTCGGCGACAGGCCACATCTGGACATCGACCCCTTCTGCCCGCCCGGGATCAATACCAAAGGATGTGCAGAAGCAGGTGGGGCTGGCTTCACTACAGGCCAGGGCTACCACGCGGGTATTTTCCCGCCGCTGGCGGTAAAATTCATCTACATACCCGCGGGTCAAGAAAACATCGTCCATAATCAGGAGGCTGCGGGCATCGCAGGAACGGATACCCACCAGCACCCGCTTTTCCTCCAGGGGGGGGACCTCCGTTAGGCTTGCCTCTTTCCCCTGCACCTGGTAACGGTACATGGTTTCGGTGCGGGGGAAGAAGAGATCCTTGGGGGGCTCCAGGGTATTGCCCTCTCCCAGGGTAAGCTTCCCCTGACCCTCCCAGGGCAGGAAAATGCTTACCCCGCCTTTTTCCTGGGGAACAAAAACTTTAGCTCCTGCAGCCCAGGCCTGCAAAAGTTCGGGTAATTTTTCTTTGGCAATTTTTAACATGTCCCCACCTCCCTCCTAGTGAAATTCTTCGGGATCATCAAGTTTATACTGGCCCAGGGGCGGCCGGGCCTCCAAATTTACCCCGGCTTCATATTCGCCAAAGAGCTCGTTCAGGTCTTTGATAATCTTCTTGTTGAGGGTCATAATGGGAATCCCTTCCGGGCAGACCCGCTCGCACTCGCCGCATTCGATGCAGCGGCCGGCTACGTGCATGGCCCGGGTAATGGCAAAAAACATATTTTCGCTGCGGCTCATCTGTTTGCCGCACCAACCGGACTGGCTGCGGTCAAAGATGCACTCGCGGCAGTTGCAGGCCGGGCATATGTTGCGGCAGGCGTAGCAGCGCAGGCAGCGGTCGTATGCACCTGTCCAGAAGGCGTAGCGCTCGTCGGGGGACATGGCTTCCACCCTGGCGACTTCAGCAAACCGGCCCTCCTGGGCATCCGCTGCCTCCCTGATAGCGGTCCCGCCATCCTCCTGGAGGAGCTCATCATAAATTACCGGTTCGGGATGGGTGCAGTAGCGGCACTTCTCGGCCAGGGGTACCTCGCTACGTCTTTCTTCCCCCAGGGCGGCCGCCTGGCGGCCATCCTTCACACCGGGGCATTTAATACCGATGAGGTAGACCTTTTCCCGGTCAATCTGGTTGTCCTGGAGGAGGCGCACAATGCCCCGGGCGTCGCAGCCCTTAACAAAGAGGGCGATTTTCTCCTCCGAGAGCTTGTAGTCCAGGAGGTACTTGGCCAGGTTATTGGTGCAAAACTCATCCCAGACCAGGCGGTCGCAATCCCCCGGGTCGGTGATAAAGACTGGGGGCGACAGGTACCAGAAGGTACCCTTTTCCCAGCCGATTACCATTTTAACCTCGCCCCTGGTCAGTAAGTCCCGGGCCCGGGCACGCATTTGTTCTTGCATGCTGCTCATGCGCCATCCCTCAACTTTCTGTTGGGCCCCAGAGCCCGGATGTCCTCCGTCATCTGGGTGATTATCTCGGCAAAGCGGGGTCCCTCGGAACCCGACACCCAGCGTGCCTGGAAACGCTCCGGCTCAAGGCCCATGAACTGCAAGACCCGCTGCATGAGGAGGAAACGGCGGCGGGTGAAGTAATTGCCACTAACATAGTGGCAGTCGCCGGGGTGTCAGCCGGCTACCAGCACGCCGTCGGCACCGCGCTGGAAGGCCCGCAGGACAAACTGGGGATTGACCCGGCCGGAACAGGGCACCCGCACGATCCGGGCATTGGCCGGGTACTGCAGGCGGTTAAGGCCCGCCAGGTCGGCACCGGCATAGGCGCACCAGTGGCAGCAAAAGGCGACAATCTTGGGCTCCCAGCCTTTGACTTCGGCCGCTACAGACATACCGCATCCACCTCCGCCAGTATTTGTTCATTGGTGAAGCCTTTGAGGTTCATGGCACTCGACGGGCAGGCCACCGAGCAAGCGCCGCAACCCTGGCAGAGGCCGCTGTTGACCGCTGCCACCCGGCGGCTCACCTGCCTGCCGGCCACCCGTTCAGTAATGGTCTTCATGGAAATGGCCTTGTAGGGGCAGATCGGCTCGCACATGGCACACCCGGCGCAGATGCTTTCATCCACCGCCGCAATCATGGGGTCGGTGGCCATTTCATCTTTAGCGAAGAGCTGGCAGACCTTAACAGCCGCAGCGCTGGCCTGGGATACTGTGTCAGGGATATCCTTGGGTCCCTGGCAGGCTCCGGCCAGGAAGACGCCGGCCGTAAAGGTTTCCACCGGTCTGAGTTTCGGGTGGGCCTCCTGGAAGAAGCCATCTTTATCTACCTGCAGACCCAGCATCTTGGCTACCTGCTCCCATCCTTCGCTGGGTACCATGGCCGTAGCCAGGACGACCATGTCGGCCGCCACCTCCACCTGGCGGCCGAGTAAAGTATCCTCACCGCGGACGATGAGCTTGTCCCCCTCCTGGAAGACGCGGCTCACCCGGCCCCGGACATAGACGGCCCCTTCATGGACAGTACGCTGGAGAAACTCCTCATAAGCCTTGCCGGGGGTGCGGATATCCATATAGAAGACGATGGCCTGGGATTCGGGGATCTTCTCCAGCACCTGGTGGGCGTGCTTGGCCGTGTACATGCAGCAGGCCCGGGAGCAGTAACTTTTACCCTTGGCCTCATCCCGGGAACCAACACATTTAATGAAAACTACCGTTTTGGGTTCTTTGCCGTCCGAGGGCCGGACAATCTTGCCGCCCGTAGGCCCGGAGGCATTGTTCAGGCGTTCAAAGTGCATGCCTGTTATGACATCGGGGTATTTGCCGTAGCCGTACTCACCGTAAACCTCTTCCCATTTAAAGAGGTCATAGCCGGTAGCCACGACAATGGCCCCGAATTTTTCGGTGATAACTTCATCCTGCTGCTCGTAATCTATGGCTTTGGCCGGGCAGACCTTCTGGCAAACACCGCATTTACCCTTCGTAAACTGGCGGCAGTGCTCACGGTCGATAACCGGCACCGCCGGCACCGCCTGGGGGAAGGGCAGGTAAATGGCCTTGCGCTTGCCTAAACCCAGGTCAAACTCGCTGTCCACCCTGGTGGGGCACTTCTCCCAGCAGGTACCGCAGCCGGTACACTTTACAGGGTCCACCGACCGGGCTTTCTTGCGGATCGTTACTTCAAAATTGCCCACATAGCCGGCTACATTCTCTACTTCCGCATAGGTCATTAATTGAATGTTAGGGTGCTGCGCCGCAGCAACCATTTTCGGCGTGCTTATTCAAGCAGAACAGTCCAGGGTCGGGAAGGTCTTGTCCAGCTTGACCATGTTGCCGCCAATGGTCGGCTCGCGGTCCAGGAGCATGACTTCATAACCGGCATCGGCGATATCCAGGGCCGCCTGCATGCCGGCAATACCGGCGCCAATGACCAGCGCCCTCTTGGTAATGGAAATGGTACCGGCAGAGAGGGGAACATTGCGGCGGACTTTGGCCACGGCCGCCCGCACCAGCTCAATGGCCTTTAGTGTTGCTCCTTCCTTATCTTTAGCATGGACCCAGGCGCATTGCTCGCGGATGTTGGCCATTTCAAAGAGGTAAGGATTTACCCCGGCGCTTTCACAAGTTTTCCTGAAGGTGGGTTCATGAAGCCGGGGCGAGCAGGAAGCAACAACCACCCGGTCCAGGCGCTGTTCTTTAATGGCCTTGCGAATTAGTTCCTGCCCCGGATCGGAGCACATATACTGGTAATTGGTGGCATAAACCACGTCGGGAAAACTCCTGGCGGCCTCGGCCACCTTTTTGACATCAACTACCGCAGCAATGTTGGTACCGCAATGGCAGACAAAGACGCCAATACGCTTCATGCCGTTTCCCTCCTTGTGGCAGGATGCCGCAGGATGTCCCTGGCCTCAAGCATTGGGACCGGGTTAACAAAGTGGGTGGTCAGTCCCAGGTCTTTAGGCGCGTAGCCCAAGGCTATACCCATCAGTTCGGTGAAGTAAAAGATGGGCAAATTGATCTGCTCGCCATGGGATGCGGCGGCTTGATTCTGCCGCATGTCCAGGTTTAAGAAGCACAGGGGGCAGGCCGTTACGATACCTTCTGCCCCGGCGTCCCGGGCATGGCGCAGGATCTGAAAGATCATCCGCACTCCGATATCCGTCCGCGCGGTGGCGAGACTCCCGCCGCAGCACTCGGTCTTGTAGGACCAGCTGACGGCCTCGCCGCCCAGGGCTTGAATAAGGTGGTCCATGGTCGTGGGATCTTCCGGGTCGTCAAAAGCCGTAAGTTTAGGCGGCCGGACCAGGAGGCAGCCGTAATAGGCCGCTAGTTTCAGCCCCGTCAGGGGCTTGACCACCTGTTCCTTGATCTTCTCCAGGCCGACCTCATTGACCATAACGTCCAGCAAGGCCCGTGTCCTATTAGTAGCCCGGTAATCCCGGCCGATGATTTCACTGATGGTCGTCCGCATGCTTTCCGACTCCCGCACGGCGGCCTCGGCAGCCCGCAGGCGGTTAAAACAGGCGGCGCAGGGCACGGCAACATCCAGGCCCTCGGCTTCGGCCAGGGCGAGATTGCGGGCCGGCAGGGCCAGGGACAGGAGGTGGTCGTTATTGTGGGCGGCAGTAGCACCACAGCAGCTCCAGTCGGGGATCTCCCACAGCTCCACCCCCAGGTGTCTGGCCACTATTTTAGCCGACTGGTTATATTCTTTGGCCGTAGCCTCCAGGGAACAGCCGGGATAATAGGCGTATTTCAATGCCGGCCACCTCCTTTAGCCCGCACTCGGGCGAAGATGTTCTTCACCTCGGCGATGTTCTTGATCTTCGCTGGTATAGGACTGATTTTACCCTTCAACAGCAAGGGCGGCGCCAGCAGGGCATCCTTAAAGGGCTGACCTGACTGCAGGTTGTACTGGATTATGAGCCCCATCTCGTGGGCGCGGCCGTAACGTTCCAAGCTGCTTAAGAAAGCCTGGTCAAAAATATCCACCTTTTTCTCGTTAATCATCCCCCGGCGGCGAGCTTCCTGGCGTACCGCTTCCATCAACCGCGGCAGGTTGACTTCTCGGGGGCAGCGGGTGTAACAGGCCTGGCAACAGGCGCAGAGCCAGGGGGTATGGCTTTTCAGCGCGTCTTCCCCCAGGCCCAGTTGCAGCAGACGGATAACCTGCCGCGGCGTGTAGTCCATCCATGCGGCTACCGGGCAGCCGGCGGAACACTTGCCGCACTGGTAGCAGTCGCTTAAAGAGACGCCGCTGGCGGCTTCTACCTGTTTCTTTAGAGCCTGGCTTTCCCGTAAAGCACCGGCTAATTCCACCCGTTCCATTCTCCTCACCCTCTCCCTTGTTCCTGCCAGAACTTAAACGGCCACAAAAAACACTCTCTTTAAATATTCTTGCTTACCGGCCAGATTCCTCTTTTTGATAGAAAAAAAGCCAGGCATAAAAAAAAGCCCCCCAACATAAAAGCTAAGGGGTGAAATAATGCTCTTCCCTCTCCTGCAGTTTGCCGCCGGCGTAAGTCTCCTCCTCCTGGGGGTGCAGCTTTTGCGCCGGGGTCTGGTGGCCCTGGGCCGTTCATACCTGGAAATTATGATCCGCCGGGCAACAGCTACGCCCTGGCAGGGCTTCATCTGGGGAACGCTGGCTACCGCCCTGGTCCAGTCCAGCACGGCCGTCACCGTCCTCACCGTGGGGCTGGTAGACGGCGGCGCTATTTCCTTCTATCAAAGCCTGGGGGTAATCCTGGGGGCCAATGTCGGCACCTGTGTTACTGTCCAGTTCCTGTCCCTGAACTTAAGTAAAATTACCCTGCCGCTTTTAGTCGTCGGCATCCCTTTAATTCTAGTCCCCTCCAGCCGGGCTGCCGGGACGGCCTGCGCTGGCACAGGTTTAATCTTCTTCAGCCTGGACCTTATGACTTCCTCTCTCCTGCCTTTTAGGGACAGCCCTGCCCTCCTTGGGCTTTTAAGCATCGCTGCCGCCAGCCCCTGGCAGGGGATCCTGGCGGGAACCCTGCTTACCGGCTTACTCCACTCCAGTAGCGTCGTTGCGGGTATGGCCATGGTCCTGGCCGGCCACGGCGTCCTGCCACCCTCGGGAGCCCTGCATATTGTCCTGGGGGCCAATATCGGCACCTGCCTGACGGCTCTCATTGCCGCCCTCTTTTCCTCCCGGGCGGCCAAAAGGACGGCCCTGGCCCACCTCGTGATCAATGTCACCGGAGCCATCCTCTGCCTGCCCTTCCTGCCCCTAATACTCCAGCTTCTTACCTGGCTCACGCCCGACCTGCCCCGCCAGGTAGCCCACTTCCACACCCTGTTTAACCTGGTCTCTTCCCTGGCTGCCCTGCCCTTTACCAGCCTTCTGGCCAGGCTACTGGAGACATTGCTGCCGGGCTAATTCCGGCCGCCAGTTTTTTACCGGGCCAGACGAAAGATGGCGTAACGCTTTACAAGGTACTGCCAGAGGTCTTCATAAGTATCCCCGCCGAAAAGGACATCCACCAGGCGCCGGGCCACCTTCGGGTTGGCCGTCACCAGCCGGTGCACCACCGGCGTCAGGGCATAGACTACCCGGGCAATACGCCAGGCATAGCCTAGGGGTGGCATTATCTCGGCGTGAATTTTCCTTGTATAATTTTCCAGACCCTCCTGGCCGGCCAGGGCGGCTGAAATCGCCTCTGCCGCCAGGCGGCCGCTCCTTAAAGCATAGTAAATGCCTTCCCCGGAAAAGGGATCCACCAACCCGGCGGCGTCACCGGCCAGCACCGTCCTGCCCGTATGTAAAGTACCGGCCTTACCGCTGGCGGCCGGAATAACGGCACCGCGGCAGCGTATCCCCTCCGGTATTTTCAGCCCCAGGCCCCGGCAGAAGTCATAAAAATAGCGCTGCAGGCCCTTCACCTGCCGGGTAAAAGAGCCAATCCCCACCGATAGGTGGTCCCCCTTGGGAAATATCCAGCCATACCCGGCCGGGATGCCGCCGTAGCTCAAATGCACCCGGCCCCGGTAGGCAGCCAGGACCCCCTCGTCAACCGGAATCTCGCATTCCAAGGTCACACCGGCAGCCGTCCCGGTATTAAAGGGGAGGCTCTTACGCACCAGGCTCCTGGCCCCATCAGCCCCGACCAGGAAATCGCCCTGGATGATACTACCGTCTTCCCCGGAGACTGTCACCCCGGTCGCCGTTTCGGCCACGGCCGTTACTTTATAGCCGTCACGGACTGTGGCCCCGGCGGCGGCCGCCTGCTCCAGCAACCAGGCATCGAGTTTTTCCCTGCTTACCATTTGAATGACCGGCTGCTGGTAAGTTATGCTAATGGGCTTCTCCTGGCGATGGTAAAAAATAACTTCCCGGGTGCGATCTTCCTTTAATTTTTCCCAGCCCGGTTCCAGTTCCCGCAACGCTTTGCCGGTTAAACCGCCACCGCAGGGTTTATAGCGGGGAAACCTGGCCTTATCTAAAAGTAAAACCTTAAGTCCCCGGCGGGCCAGTATGCGGCCGCAGGTACTGCCTGCCGGCCCGGCACCGCAGATTATGACATCATACTTCACGCCCACCTGCTCCTCTAAAACAATATTTTTTTAGTAACTTTTTCTTTTAATTATACCTGTATACGGCCCGGGGAAAAGGCCATAATAAGATTGAATTTGGATTTTCCATAAGGAGGATACAGACATGGCCAAGACAGTAGTTGCCGTCTTTAGCAATGAACAGGTAGCCAAAGAAGCGGTTGAAGACCTGCGCCGGGCCGGCTTCGACAAGGAGATATCCATCCTGGCCCGCGATAAGGGCGGTGAGGCGGGCGACCGGGAAGGTGCCGGCGGCCTCAATATGGGCGTTGACGCCGGCGGCATCAGCGACGGTGTTACCACCGGCGGTGTCCTGGGCGGCCTGGCCGGCCTGGCAGCCGGGGCCGGGGCCCTGTTCATTCCCGGGCTGGGTCCCCTTATTGCCGCCGGTCCCATTGCCGGCCTGCTTTCAGGGGCGGCCACAGGCGGCGTTGCCGGCGGGCTTATCGACTGGGGTATTCCGGAAGCTGAAGGTCGGGAATATGAAAACGACGTCCGCCAGGGGAAAATCCTCGTTTCCGTCCGTTGTGACGACCAGCGCGCCGATCAGGCCAACCGGATCTTGAAGGATCACGGCGCCGACCGGGTGCGCCTCCACTAGGCTTAAATTTGCAGGCCGGGTTTTAACCCGGCCTGTTAAATTTAAGCGTACCCTTCTCTTCTCTATTATGACATCCGTACCAGCAATGTCTTGTATGGTGAGGAGGATATCTGCCGAAGCTAATTGATAGGAGGGCAGTACAAAAAGGAGGCTGGATCATGGCCAGAAGGCGCGGGGTTATGTCCGATGCTCTCAAGTATGAACTGGCCCGGGAGCTGGGTGTATACGACACCGTGGTCAGGGAGGGATGGGGCGGCGTACCATCCCGACAGTGCGGCAACCTGGTCCGACTAGCCATTGAAAAAGCTGAACAGTTGGTTATGCAAAACCAGTTGTAGCTGCCCCCGGCCGGAAAGCCAGCAGGCTTCCGGCTTATTTTTTATCCCCTGGCGGTCAGGAGCTATTGCCGCAAATGGTTAATGCGTTCATAGGGATCCATAATGTGAGTAATCCGCACGCCAAAATTTTCGTTGACGACAACTACTTCTCCCCGGGCAATGGGGGTACCGTTAACGGCTATTTGCACCGGCTCTTCCACCAGGCGGTCCAGTTCGATTATGGCGCCCGGGGCCAGGTTTAAAATATCCCGGATACGCTTCATGGCCGTCCCCAGGATGACCTCCACATCCAGGGGTACGTCCAGGATCAGGTCAATATTCCGCGCCGGCGTACCATACACCTGCCCACGATGCTCATTGGGATCCGGAGCCGGGGGTACCGATGCTGCCGGGGATGCGGCGGTTGCTCCATTTCCGGATTTCTCTGCCGCCGATGCAGCTACCGGGGTGACGGGGGCAGCGGCCTGGCCCGTTGTCTGGCTACCAGGCATGGTTTCCAAAGCCGGAGGAGTATCCTTCCCGGCCGGTTCTGCTTCCGGTGCCTGGGGGTTCATAAGCATAGCCACTTCAGCTTTAGCTACTTCCACCGGTATGACCTGCATGATCTGGCTGTCAATCAGGTCCTCAATTTCCATTTTAAAATATACTATTACTATTGCCTGGTCCTCAGACCAGGGAAATGTGTAGCTTTCACTTCCAAAATGTACGGCTGTCAACCGGGGCGGGCTGATTTTGACGCTGCGTCGAAAGATGGTGGCCATGGAAGTGGCCGCGCTGCCGATCATCTGGTTCATGGCTTCCGCCACGGCGCTGCTCTTAATTTCATCCAGTTCCGGCTGGACATCCCGGCCGCTGCCGCCCATCATTAAGTCGGCAATAATGGCAGCATCGCTGACTTTCATGATCAGCAGGTTGGACCCTTGCAGGCCCTCGGTGAAGTTGACTTCCACCAGGATATAGGGCACTTGGAAAGAAGCTAAAAGTTCCGCCGGCGTCATTATTTTAGTAGTCGGCGTCGTGATCAGGACGCGTTTATTCAGGATTTGCGACAGGGCTGTGGCCGCGCTGCCCATGGAAATATTGCCAATTTCGCCCAGAGCGTCCTTTTCCATGTCCGTTAAAGTTGCTTCTTCTGCTGGTGGTTCCAACTTGCCGTTTAACAGGGCGTCGATTTCCTCCTGGGACAAGAAGTCGGCCATTTATACCACCTCCGTTACCTGGACGGCAATCTTCTGGCCCACAACCCCAGGCTGGACCTTAAACTTGAGATGACCGTCAACGTAAAGTTCCAGGTCTTCGCCCACCACTTTTTCCAGGGTAATGACATCCCCTACCTGGAGCTGGATAAAATCTCGCACCGGCAGCCGGGTACGGCCGCAGTAGGCAATTAACTCCACCGGTACTCCGGCCAGGATTTGTTCCACCACGGCCCGGTAATCGGGCCTGGCTTCCCCTTCACTGGGAGCAGCAAACCAGTGGCTGGCCGACAGGCGGGAAATAACCGGTTCCAGGAGCATGTAGGGCAGGCACAGGTTTAACAGGCCTTCATTCTGGCCGACCGTTGTGCTTAAGGTAATGACGGCCACCGTCTCGTTGGGAGAAATGGCCTGGGTAAACTGGGGATTGGTTTCCATGGTTTCTAGTTTAGGTGAAAAATTTTGGATATCCGACCAGGAATAGCTCAACTGTTCCAGGATACGGCTATTTAACCGCCGCAGGACATGGAGTTCGATCTCCGTCAGGTCCCTCTTGGACGCCAGCATTTCTCCTCGGCCGCCAAAGAGGAGGTCTATAATAGGAAAGATAAAATTCATGTTGGCCTGCAGGACGGCTGATCCCTTCAAGGGCTCCAGGGTAAAGACATTCATCAAGGTCGGCGTCGGCAGGGAAAGAATAAAATCTTCATAGGTCATCTGCTCCACCGAAACAATCTTTACCTGGATGTTGGCCCGGAGGTAAGCCGACAGGAAGTTGGCCACCATGCGGCCGTAATTCTCGTGAATCATATACAGGGTACGCAGCTGTTCTTTGGAAAATTTATTGGGCCGGCGGAAGTCGTATTTTTTAACTTTAGACGTCGCCTCATCCTTGATGGTTTCCGCCTGGACTTCCCCGCTGGTGAGGGCCTGCAGCAGGGCATCAATCTCCGCCTGGGATAAGACCTCGGCCATTAGTACCACCTGCTCACGCCAGGACCTTTTCCAGAGCCTGGAGGACGCGGTCCTGCTGGAAAGGTTTGACGATAAAGTCCCTGGCCCCGGCCTGGATAGCTTCCATGACCATCAACTGCTGGCCCATGGCACTGCACATGATTATCCTGGCATTGGGGTCAATCTGCTTGATGGCCTTCACGGCGGCAATGCCGTCCATTTCCGGCATGGTGATATCCATGGTGACTACATCGGGGCGGAGTTCCTGGTACATGGCTACGGCCTTTTTCCCGTTTTCTGCTTCCCCGGCTATTTCATAACCATTTTTTAAAAGAATGTCCTTAATCATCATGCGCATGAAGGCGGCATCGTCTACTACTAACACTTTCTTTCCCATGAACTAGTCTCCCTCCATAAATAGACGATTTTACCTCCGTACCGCCGGCGCCCGGCCGCCGGCGATGTACTCCGTTCAGCCCAGCTGCAGGCCTAAAGATTGCAGGATCTTCTCCAGACCCGCGTTTTCAGGAACAAGGAAGAAATGGCCGCTGATGGTAACGGACTCGCTGTAAAACCTGGTTTCGATGACCAGGGCACGGTCGGAAAAATACCCCCCTTCCAGGAAGGCCGAGCTTAACACGGCCCCCAGCATGTCGAAGGCAAAGGCAGGCACAGTAGGCTTAAACTCCAGGCGGCAAAATTCGGCAAAAGCATTTAAAAAAGAGCCTGTTAAGATATTACCTAGTTCAGTCAGGACGGAACTCCCCATCTCATCCAGTACCCTGGTGGTACCCTGGGGCTTACCCAGTAAAAGATCGATTAACAGGTAAGCGCTGGGCTCATCTAGGAGAAAAAATATCTTGCTGGGCGCCGGGCCATTAACGGTAAATTCGACGCAGGCAACAGGATCTTCCTCATTACCGGCCAGGGCCGTTATTTCCTGCAGGGGTAATACCCCGGCCCGGGGGACGGTCATTTGGATGCGGCTGCCCAGCATACTGGCCAGGGCCGTGGCGGCGTTGCCGGCGCCAATGTTGCCTATTTCCTTCAGGGCATCCAGGTGGAGAGCATTGAGTTTATCCCAGGGTTCCATGTGTCCTCCCTCCATGGCTGGCTGTAGTCATCCTCCGCGGGTTAAGCCTCAGGGCGGCGGTAAAACCATGGTGCGATTTTGGTAAAGCCAAGTTCCCGGTATTGAAACAGGCTCTCGGTAGCCCCGATAAACAGGACGCCTCCCGGCGCCAGAGCCTGGTAAAACCGGCGATAAAGCTCATTCTGAGTAGCGGAGGTAAAATAAATGACAACATTGCGGCACAGGATCAGGTGATAACCACTGCCAAAGGGATCTTTTAATAGGTCGTGCTGACGGAAATTAACCATGCGTTTAATTTTTTCCTGGAGGCAAAAATTATCGCCTTCCCGGCGAAAATAGCGTTCCAGCCGTTCCCGGGTAACTGCCTGGACCGCCCGGCCGGGATATACCCCCCGGCGCGCGGCGGCCAGAGCGCTGGTATCAATATCGGTAGCGTCAATCTGGTGGCGGCCGGCTGGTGCCAGCTCGTCCAATAAAATGGCTACCGAGTAGGGCTCCGGCCCGTCGGCGCAGGCGGCACTCCAGACCTTGAGGCTTTTGTGGCGGCCCAGTAAAGCCGGCAGGACCTCTTTTTCCAGCCGGGCAAAAATTTCCGGGTTGCGAAAAAACTCCGAGACGTTAATGGTAATTTTATCGATAAAGCGCTGCCACTGCTGGTTGTCCTCGCTCAAGAGGCGCAGGTAAGTGGCGTAATCCGGTACCTTAAGCTGGGACATCAGGCTGTCAATGCGTCTTTTGAGCTGGGGCTCTTTGTAACCGTCAAGGTAAAGGCCTAAGCGCCGGTGAACCTGGCGCTTGAATTCGGCAAAGTCCATAGGTGCCTCCGTTTTATATTTTCTTTAAAGGCCGTCCGATGGTGCGAATATGTACTTCGCCATTCAGCAGGTCAAAGATCATGGTGCGGCCGAAATTACCGCCCGTATCAGTGCCAGTAATGGGAATACCCAGATTCTGTAACGTCTGCCGGACCATGGCCGTATTGCGCTGGCCTATATTTAAAAAGGAAAGGTGCCGGTCGCCGGAAGTAAACATCTGGGCGCCCCCCGCTATTTTTGCTACCACCTTGTTACGCCTGGCGCCGCGGCGGAGCATCTCGGTCAGCATGTCCGGCAGGGCCAGGTCGGCAAATTTGGCCCGGTTGCCCCCGGCCTGGAACTGGCTGCTGTCGGGCAGCATAATGTGGGCCAGCCCCCCTATCCGGCTGGTAGGATCATAAAGGGCAATTCCCACGCAGGAACCCAGGCCAAGGGTGACCAGGCGCCCCGGGGCACGGGCTACCTGCCACTCGGCTATGCCAACTTTAACCTCTTCTGGTTTGATTTCTGCCGCCATGGGCCTACCTCTTCCGTTTTCTTTATTTTTCAGCTTGACTTACATATTTTAGCACCGGCCGGGGCATAATACAATATATATTTATGGTAGGAGGTCCTGCTATGCTTTACTGTTCCCGGTGCGGGCAAGCCCTGCCCCCGGGATGGCGATTCTGTCCTGAGTGTCTTCCTGATCCCGTTAAAGAAAGCCCCCGGCGCGAAACTAACCTCTGCCTGCTCCTGGGCAATTTTTCTCTGGCGCACCAGCGTCCCCAACTGGCCGCCCTTTTCTACCGCGCCGCCCTTGAGATAGACCGGGACAACTGGAAAGCCTATTTCAACCTGGGATGCCAGGCCTGGCAGCAGGGTGATGTCAAACGTGCCCTTACTTTTTGGGAAGCGAGTCTCAAATTAAACCCTGACAATTACTTGGCCCATTTTAATCTGGGAACATATTTCCTCTACAACCGCAATTTAAGGGCCGCCCGCTACCACCTGACCCGGGTACGCCGGCTTAAACCCGGCTACCTGGAGGGCCGCATCAACCTGGGTACTACCTACCTGCTCCTGGGTCTTTTAGAAGCATCAAGGCGGGAATATAACTTTGTCCTGGAACGGGTTCCCGATCATGAAGGTGCCCGGCGCGGCCTGGCCCTGGTTAACAAGATTGCAGCAGCCGGGTGCCCGTCAAAGCGGCGGTCCAGCACCCAGCTGCATGTCGAGTGATGCTTTTTAAAGCTGAGTGCTGGATTAGCGCCGCAGGTTATTGGCCAGGCCCCACATTTCATCGGCAACCCGTACGGCACGGGAATTCAGCTCGTAGGCTCGCTGGGCCAGGATCATTCTGGTCATAGTTGCTGCCAGGTCGACGTTGGCCGCCTCCAGGTAACCGGAACGGATAATGCCCAGGCCTGCCGTCCCGGGCCTGCCGGCAGCTGCCGCCCCGCTGGCGGTCGTTTCCCGGAAAAGGTTGTCGCCAGCGGCTTCCAACCCGGCTGGATTGGGGACGTTATAGAGGTTGATCTCTCCCAGAAACCAGGTTTCCCCGTTAATTGTCGCCGTTACCGTGCCATCACCGGTAATAGTGATCTTTTCCGCCCCGGCCGGCAGGGTAAAGGGGACATCCAGGTAGTAGCCACCGGCGTTGACTAGATAGCCGTCACCGTCGCGGTGAAAGTTGCCGTCCCGGGTAAGGAACCGTTCCCCGCCCGGTCCATAAACGGCAAAAAATCCTTCCCCCTGGATGGCAAGGCTTAAAGGGTCGCCGGTATTCACCAGGGTTCCCTGGCTAAAGTCCTTTGCTATGGCAGCCACTTTTACTCCTGCGCCCAGGGACGGTGCTGCTGCCGGCGCCTGGGGTCGGTCGACGGGCATGCCGCCTTCCTGGACCGGACGGTAGACCAGGTCGGCAAATTCCACCCGGTCCTGCTTGTAGCCGGTGGTATTAACATTGGCCAGATCATTGGCCAGGCTGTCTACCGAAAGCTGCTGCGCCAGCATACCGCTGGCCCCGCGCCAGAGTGCGCCAATCATCTGTTAGCCCTCCTCTATCGAAAATAACTTAGTCACAGGCTGGCTTTGTCTGGCTCGCTCCATGGTCCTCGCGGAGCGGCCAGCACTCAACTCATTCGAAAAATAGCTATAGTTGCCAACAGTATCTTTGTGAGTTGAGTGCTGGCTCAGCCTCTGGCTCGGGCGGGGTTCCCGGCCTATTCGGCATCCTTGCCTCAAAGGCCGGCCTCGGACCTCCTGTCCTCGGCCCCGCCCTCACTCCTCGGCTTCGCCAGGGCCGCTTCGCCGCTCGGACCAAGTCGCTCGCTACAGACAAATGCCAGGCCGCAATTTTCATGCTTTCGATGGTTGCTGCTCGCCGCCATGAACGGCTCTACCGTAAACTCCCTACTTCGTTGACGCTCTTGCCTAGGGTCTGGTCGGCGGCCTGGATGGCCTTCTGGTTGGCCTCATAGCTCCTCAAGACGGCCAGCATATCCACCATTTCCCGGGCGACGTTGACATTGGCCTTCTCCAGCCACCCCTGCCTGACCTGGAAATTAGCAGCCAGCAGTGGCTGCACCCCCTGGGGGGCTGTAAAAAGATTGTTGCCCTGGCGTTGGAGCAGGGGTAAGGTTTGCGCATCAAAAGTTACAATCCGTAGCCGATCGACAACCTGACCGTTAACCAATACCTGACCGCCGCTATCAACCTTAAAGTTGGTCGTGCCTACGTAGACGGCGCCGTACTCTCCCTGGACGGGGTAGCCTTCCGGGGTAACTAAAAAGCCGTAGGCATCTACCTGGAAAGAACCGCCGCGGGTATAGGCCTCGGTACCCCCTGCCTGGACGGTGAAGAAAGCCGGCGGCGTGCTCCCTGCAGTATCCACAAGGGCAAGGTCCGTGGCCCGGCCGGTTTCTTCCAGGGGCCCGGGGGTATAGTTGGTGTGAATGCGGTCGACCATAACCCCGGGGCTAAAGTAGCCTAACGGGGTGACACGGCCCTTTTCCAGGCGCTGGAGGAGCATCTCGGGAAAGGACTGGATGGTCGCCGTCTCGACCTTAAAGCCGTTCGTCGCGGCGTTGGCCAGGTTGTTGGTTATGACATCCTGGCGCAGTTCCTGGACCACCATGCCGGTAGCGGAAAGATATAAACCCCTTAACAATTGTTTTCCCTCCCTCCGAAAATGTTTCTGCCAACAGTGGCATTTACTGGCGGTAGTAGCCCCCAATGACTACCGCCCCTGCTTTTTTGCTAACTAACTGGTTAACCGCCTGATAATTTCCTTTATGTCCCCGGCGGGGAGATAATAGGAGCCGGCCTTGAGTTTCTGTTCTACGCCCTGGCGGTGCACCTCGGCTTCAAAGGCCGCGGCCGCAGCTACGCCCTTTTTTTCCAGGAGGGCGGCAATATCCTCCAGGCCGGCCCCCGCCGGGATGGTAACCAGGATTTCACCTTTCATATCCCCGGGAGCGGCCTGCTGCGGCCCGGCGGACTGTTGTTTTATCCCTTGATCCGGCGGGGCATTATCCCCGGAGGCAGGCGCGAAAGGGACTACTTCCTCCCGGAAGACCATACCGTATTCGCGGGCCCGGGCAATAATTTCCTCCCTGGTGGGACCGTGCTGGAAAATAAGCAACATCAGCCCCGCCAGGAAAAACCCCAGGCCCAGGCCCAGCCCGAAGGGAGCCAGAAAAAATCCTTTTTTCTTTAACGCTTCAGGTTGAGGATTAATGCGATTTCACCCTTTCCCCGGCCATACCGCCGCGCCAGGCTGTCGATACTCTCGCCGGCGGCATGGGCCAGGCGGATTTGCTCCTGAATGTTTAACGTCTCCGGCCCAGGGGTTGTCCCCCCTGCCGGCCCGGCCGCCGTTGTCCTTTCGGGTACAGCTTTTTCTCCCGCCGGCCTGGCGGGCGTCCTCTGAAGATCGGTGGCTGCCGCTCCTGCAGTCCCTTCCGCCAGGGCAGTTGCCAGGTAGGATCGAAAAGTTCCTGGCACCGCTTCGGAGGCGGCAGTCAACTCCTCCAGTCTGGCCGTAAGGGCGGTTACTTCTTCCTGGAGGGTTGCCAGGCGTTCGGCCAGCTGTTCGTCACCACCTGTTTGCCCCTGGCCGTCCTCGGAGTCAAAACCCCAAACCGCCGGCGCCCCCCGGTTCCCTTCCCCGCCCAGTAGTATCTTAAAAGCGGGCAGGCAGGTAATTACAATCAATATCGCTCCTGTAACTAAAAAGAGATATGCCACTTTAACCACCTACATAAAATCGGCTAAATAGCGGCGTAGGTTTAAGATTGCCCGGCCGTGGAGCTGGCAGACCCGGGATTCGGAGACTCCCAGTATTTTGCCGATCTCCTTTAAGGTCAAGCCTTCGTAATAATACAGAGTGAGGACCAGGCGATCTTTATCGTTTAAATGCTGGAGACCCTCTATCAGGGCGCGGCGGAGTTCCTCCTGCTCATAACGGCCGGCAGGATCCGGGCTCTGGGGATCGGCCAGCAGTTCTCCCCGGGTTGAACCCTCCTCCCCTTCCCGGTCAAAAAGAAAGTCTTCCAGGGAAAGGACAGCCATCTGGGAACCCCGCTCCAAGAGTTCCTTGAGCTCATCCACCGTTATCCCTGCCGCCGCCGCCACCACTGCATCACTTACCTCGCTCCCCTGTTCCTGCTCCAGGCGGCGGTACACCTGGCTCACCCGGCGCAGCTTTTCCACCAGGGTGCGGGGGGCCCAGTGGGATTGGCGCAGGGCATCGAGGATAGCCCCGCGAATGCGCTGGGAGGCAAAGCTTTCAAAGTTAACGCCCCGGGAAGGATCATAACGGTCAATGGCCTCCAGCAACCCGATTATGCCATAACCAACCAGGTCTTCCTGGTCCAGGTGCCGCGGCGGTTTGACTGCCAGGCGGCCCACATGGTATTTCACCAGGGGCAGGTACTTGAGGACCAGTTCCCGGCGCCCGGCATCTCCCTTTCCGGCCAGGTACGCGGCCCACATGGCGCTATCCTTAACTGCCATTTTCTCTCTCTCCCCGGCGCCTTTCTTCTAGCAACCGCTGGAAAACAAAGGCAACGATTTGGTCTTCCTGCCTTTCGCTGATACCCTCAAAGGCCACACCAACTTCATAACGCGTCACGCCGTCTATTTCCCGCGGGGCCACGCGCTTGACGCGCCCCGCCAGGCGCATGGGCATATGGCGGCGGCGACCGGGCAGGTGAAGTTCCAGGTAAAGGAGGTCGCCCACCTCAACGGGGTCCCGGAGGACCAGTTGCGCACCGCCGCCGCTTATATCTACCGTTACCCCCTTTTTATAGGGCCGGGGCGGGCGGTAGGGCCAGTCGTCCTTCAGCCAGACGGCATAACGAAATTCCAGGGCCGCCTTGGCCCGCACATGGGAGCGCGCCTGGATGCGCCGATAATCGTCCGGGTAGGCCAGGTAGTAAAGGGGGGGCTCTCCCGGCAGGTAACGCTGTACTTTAGTAGTGAATTCATAACGGGCATCCTGCCGGTTGCAGGCAACCTCGACAACGTTCCCCGGTGCCAGGACCAGTTCATCACTCCCCGGAGCAAGGACGGCAAAGCCGTCTTCCCGCGTATCCTGAATAATGGTGCGGAGATCTTTACTGCCAGGAGTTTTGATGATTATGGGTTGATTTATCATAATAAAGTTTGGCCTGGCCATGATACCCCCCCTTCTTATCTTCCCAGCAAACGGCCCAGGCGCTGCCAGAATCCCTGGCTCCGGCCTGCCGGCAGTTCCTGGCCCTGAAGTTTGGCGGCGGCTTCTTCCAGGGCCCGGGCCGCCGGGCAACGGGGAAACAATTCGCTGAATGGCTGCTGGCAGCGCACCGCCTGACCTACCCGGGAGTCCTCGGGAATAATCCCCAGGAGCGGCAGCTCCAGCTGCAAAAAACGGCGGCAGGCACCCTGGAGTCGCCCGGCGGCCTGCTGCCCCTCCAGCTTATTGGTAGCCCTGTTAACGATAAGATGCATGCTTACTTTTAAACGCTGCAACCCTTTGATTAAACCATAGGCATCGGTTATGGAAGTAGGTTCCGGCGTTGCTACCACAATGGCTTCTCCGGCGGCAGCTGCAAAGCTGAAAACCGTCCGGGAAATGCCGGCACCAGAATCGACCAGGATTATATCCACCTTAGTCGCTAGAAACGCCAGGTCATGAATAAGCCGGTCGCGGGCCGGGGGGTCCAGGTCGGCCAGTTCCTGGATACCGGAGGCCCCCGGCACCAGGAGCAGGTCATGAGGGCCGCGGATAATCACTTCTTCTAAAGTACACTGCCCGCCGATGACTTCTTTCAGGCTGTAACGGGGTACCAGGCCCATGAGGATATCCACATTGGCCAGGCCCAGGTCGGCATCAAAGAGGAGGGTCCGCAGACCCTGGCGGGCCAGGATCAGGCCCAGATTTAAGGCAATATTGGTCTTGCCCACGCCGCCTTTACCGCTGGCTATGGCAATTACCCTGGACCGCTCTTCCAGCCGTCTGTATACCAGTTTACGCAACCTGCCCGCCTGGTCCATCTTCAGCCACCGCTTCCCAGATGCGCCGGGCCAGGAGGTGGGGATCGGCCGCTTCCAGGTCATCAGGCACATCCTGGCCGGTAGTTATATAAGCCAGGGGTACTCCCGCCGCCGCGGCTACGGTGAGCATTACCCCCGGGCAGCATGTTTCGTCAAGTTTGGTGAAAATCAGCCGGTTGTATTTGAGGCTGCGGAAATTTTCTACGGCTTGGAGCAGGTCCTGGCGCCTGGTGGCGCAGCTCAAGACCAGGTATACGTCCCGCTCAGGGACAACCTCCAGGAACCCCCTCGTTTCCGCCAGCATAGCTTTGTTTTCCGGCGCCCGGCCGGCTGTATCAACTAAAACTACATCGCAGTGTCTTAAGTTCTCCAGGGATGCACGCAACTCCCGCGGCGTCATGGCCACCTCCAGGGGCAGGCCCATAATTTCGGCATAGGTCTTGAGCTGATCCACGGCCCCGATACGGTAAGTATCCAGGGTTATCAGGCCGACCTTTTGCTCCTGATAAAGGCTGTAGCGGGCCGCTATCTTAGCCAGGGTAGTTGTCTTGCCCACGCCGGTGGGGCCGATAAAGGCCTGAACCCGCTGTCTGGACGAGGACGCCACCTGATGGCTTAAGTGGTCGGCCAGGCGGGTACGGATGACATCGGCAATAATCTCTTTCCCGGCGGTGGCCTCAATGCCATTTAAAAGGAAGGCCACCAGCTCCTCCTCCAGCTCCTGGGCCAGCAGGCGCTCCCTTAAGGTTAACAGTTGTTCCGGTACCGGAGCGCTGCCGGGCCGTACCAGGCGGTTTAGGGCGGCTTTAATCTCGGCCAGTTCCCGCTGCAGCACCTCCAGGCTGTGACGGCCGTTATTTCCTCCTCCGGCAGGGTTGACCGACCCGGCCGGTGCTACCACCGTCTTGCCGGCCCCTGCCAGTAACGCCGTCTTACCTGCCGGCGCCGCCGGTTCCGGCAGTTTCCTTGCCGGCGTCTCCTCCAGGGCCGCCGTCACTTCCATGCGGGGGGGCAAGAAAAAGCCCTTTAGTCCCGGCTGGCGTACCCGGCGGGTGGCCACAATAACCGCCTCCGGCCCCAGATCACGGCGGATGGCCAGGTAGGCTTCCTGCATATCACGGGCAAGATAGCGTTTAATCTTCACACCACATTCACCGCCTCTACGGCCTCAATTTCCAGGCTGGGTTCCAGCTCGTTATAAGCCAGGACCGGGACATAAGGTAAAGAACGTTGGAGCAACCGCCGCAGGGGCAGGCGGATCCTGGCCGAGCATAAGATCACCGGCTGGACGCCGCCGGTGGCGGCTTTCTCCACGGCCCGGCCCAGCCTGTTCAAAAGTTCCCGGCCCTCCTCCGGGGTCAGGGCCGGGAAATTACCCTGGGAGGTGGGCTGGATGGCCTCCGCCAACTTCTGCTCCAGCTGGGGGTGGAGGGTAATGGCCGTGAGCTTACCCTCCCGGGCATACTGGCGGCTGATAGTGCGGCTCAAGGCCTGGCGCGCCGCCCCGAGAAGGTAATCCGGATCCCGGCTGGTACGGGCGGCGTCGGCCAGGGCTTCCAGGATACTAACCAGGTCACGAATGGGCACCTGTTCCTGGAGCAGGCCGGCCAGTACTTTCTGTATCTCACCTACCGACAGGAGATTGGGCACCAATTCCTCGACTACTGCCGGGTGATTCTCCTTGATTTTATCCAGGAGTTCCCTGGTTTCCTGGCGGCCCATGAGTTCAGCGGCATGGGCTTTGATAAATTCCGTCAAATGGGTAATGAGGACGGTAGTAGCGTCGACAACGGTGAAACCGGCCAGTTCCGCTTCCTGGCGCCTGGTCGCCGGTACCCACCAGGCCGGCAGGCCAAAGGTGGGTTCCCGGGTAGGTATGCCCCCCGGCGGTCCGTCGCTGCCGGCCGGATTCATGGCCAGAAGATAGCCAGGCTGGATTTCTCCCCGGGCCGCTTCCACGCCCCGCAGTTTGAAGATATAGCCATGGGGTGGCAGCTGCAGGTTGTCCCGGATGCGAATGGGCCTGACGTATATGCCCATCTCGGTGGCACACTGGCGCCGCACGGCCGCCAGGCGGTCCAGCAGGTCGCCACCTTCTGTTTCATCGGCCAGGGGAATCAGGCCGTAGCCGATTTCCACTTCCAGGGGGTCCACCTGGAAAAAGCTCAAAACATTCTCCGGCTGGCGCTGGGAAGCCTTCTGGGCGGCAACCGCTTCCTGCCGGCGCTGGCCCTGCATCTTTTCCTCCCTGGCCAGGGCATAGGCGGCATAGCCCACCCCGCCGGCCATTATAAAAAAGGTCAGGTGGGGCATCCCCGGCAAAAGGCCCATCAGGAAAAGGATGGCTGCCACCAGACCGGCAATACGGGGAAAGCCCGTTAGCTGGCCGATTACCTCTCTGCCAAAATTGTCCATAGCCCCGGAGCGGGTCACCAGGATGCCGGTCCCGGTGGAAACCATGAGGGCCGGCAGCTGGCTAACCAGGCCGTCGCCAATGGTCAGGCGGGTATAGGTATGCAGGGCTTCCATAAAGGGCATCTTCAGCTGCCAGACACCGATGGCCAGCCCCCCCAGGATGTTAATGGCGGTAATGATCAGGCCGGCAATGACATCCCCCCGGACGAACTTGCTGGCGCCGTCCATGGCACCGTAAAAGTCGGCTTCCCGCTGCAGTTCCCGCCGTTTGGCCCGGGCTTCATCCTCCGTTAACAGGCCGGCATTGAGGTCAGCATCGATGCTCATCTGCTTGCCGGGCATGGCGTCCAGGGTAAAGCGGGCCGCCACCTCGGCCACCCGCTGGGCGCCGCTGGTTATGACGATAAACTGGATGATGGTAATGATAAGAAATATGACAAAGCCGACGATATAATTCCCCCGAACGACAAAGCTGCCGAAGGTTTCGATAACATGACCGGCATCGGCCCGGCTTAAAATAAGCCTTGTGGAAGAGATGTTGAGGGACAGGCGGAACAGGGTCACCACCAGCAAAAGGGACGGAAAGACGGAAAAGTCAAGGCTCCGGGAGACGAACATGGTTGTCAGAAGGATAACCATGCTGACGCCCAGGTTGACGATGAGCAGGATGTCCATGACCAGGGGGCTGACGGGAATGACGATAAGCATGACTACCCCCAGGACCAGGGCCGCCACCAGGATGTCGTTGTACGGGGTGAGGCGCCTTAAGGCGCCCAGCAGGCCGGTATTTGCTGCCATAGAGCAGTTTTTCCTCCGGAAATAGCGTTCTGCCAAAAATGTGCCTTCTGGTGGGGACATATCCCCACCCAAAATTAGTTTACTTACGCCTCGAACCAAGTCGCCCTCCGCCTGTACCCTCCAGCCTTTTGCCTCAGCCTCCATTTTCATGGTTCGCTCGTGGAGGCGTCAGCCACCATGAGGGGCTCCTCCATAAATGGCTCTTTATATCCTCCCCCGCAGCCGGTAGATCTGGGCCAGGATCTCCGCCACCGCCTGGTAGAGGGCCACCGGGATTTCCTGCCCCAGTTCCACCTGGCGGTACAGGGCCCGGGCCACCGGCGGGTTTTCGACGATGGGGATGTTATGCCGGCGGGCTACGGCCTTGATCCGCTCCGCTATGCTGCCTGCCCCTTTGGCCACCACCCGCGGCGCCCCTTCTGTTTCCCGGTAACGCAGGGCCACGGCTAAGTGGATAGGGTTGGTAATAACCACGGTGGCTTCAGGCACGGCGTGCATCATGCGGTGCCGGGCGAGCCGCCTCTGTTTCTCCCGCAGACGTGAGCGGACCAGGGGGTCGCCTTCCATCTGCTTCATTTCTTCCTTTACTTCCTGCCTGGTCATTCTTAAATTACGTTGAAACTCGCGCCGCTGGAAGATGTAGTCGGCTGCCGCCAGGCTTAAAAATACAGCCAGGGCTCCCAGCCCCACCCGGTAGAGGAGCTGGCCCACCAGTTCCAGGGCCGCCGGGAGGCTCATATCGACGGTCATCAACAACCGGTTAAACTGCCCCTTGACCAGGGTCCAGACCACCAGGCTTACCACTACTACCTTGCCCAGGCTCTTAACCAGCTCCATGAGGGCGCGGCGGGAAAAGAACCGCTGCAACCCTTTCACCGGGTCCAGGTTTTCCAGGCGCGGCCTTATGGGGTCCAGGGAAAAAATAAACCCCGTCTGGGCAAAATTGGCCACTAGGCCCACAACTGCCGCCAGTAGTAGCAGGGGAGCCAGGAGAAGGCCCATCTTAAAAGCAAGGTGGCTGAAGATGGCTATCAGGGTTGCCCCATCCAGCTCCTGCTTCCAACCCTCCTGAAAAGCACTGCTCATGAGGCCGGCCATCTCCAGGTAAAAGGCTTCCCGGCGCCAGTAGAGACAGATGATGCTCACCAACAGGACCAGGGCGGCGCTCAGGTCGTTGCTCCGGGCAACCTGGCCTTTGCGGCGCACCTCCTGAAGGCGGTGGGGCGTAGCCTCCTCAGTCTTTTCTTCAGCAAAGAGCTGCAGGTCTATTTTGCCTTCCATCAACGGGGCCAACCCCGCAGTAACAGGGCCAGGTCATGTTCCATCTGGCTGAAGAGATTTCGAAACACTGTTGCCAGTAAAGGCAAAATGGCGATTAAGACCAGGAGCCCCAGGCCTATTTTCAAAGGAAATCCCAGGATAAAGACATTCAGCTGGGGCACCGTCCTGGCAATTAAACTTAAGGCCAGGTCGGCAATGAGGAGAACCACGATTACCGGGACCGCGATGCGCACCGCCAGGCTGAACATACCGCTAAAAAGCTTGACCACGGTCCAGATGATATTACCGTCAAAATGCACTCCCCCCAGGGGCAGGAGACGGAAGCTCTCCTGCAGGGCCAGGAGCAGGGTGTGGTGGCCGTCCAGCTGGAAGAACAGGAGCAAACCCAGGATGGCAAAGAACTGGCCCATTATGGTAGTTGTAGCCGCATTTTGAGGGTCAAAGAGGCTGGCCATCCCCAGGCCCATATGGAGGTCCAGGAGCTGCCCGGCCACCTGGATGGCGCTGAAGATCAGGTTGGCCAGGTAGCCCAGGGCCAGGCCGGCCAAGGCCTCGTTTAAGACGGCCAGGGCATAGGTCCCGGCGCTGGTAAAGGCCGGCTGCCCGGCCGGCAGCACAGGAAACAGAAGCATGGCTACCAGCAGCCCCAGACCGGCCTTCACCAGGGCCGGGACGCCGCGAATGCCAAAGAAAGGCGCTGTCACAAAAAATGATGTGACCCGCACCAGGACCAGGAAAAAAAACTCAGCCTGGTTAAGGTAGCTCATCGGTTCCCATCCTTCTAAAAGTTAACGGCCTGGTTTCCTGTTTTTTACCGC
The DNA here is from genome assembly GCF_006538385.1 of Moorella sp. E306M. Taxonomy (NCBI): domain Bacteria; kingdom Bacillati; phylum Bacillota; class Clostridia; order Neomoorellales; family Neomoorellaceae; genus Neomoorella; species Moorella sp. E306M. Next base: position 278,461 of record NZ_BJKO01000001.1, read on the forward strand.
CCGGGCACCTACTTTACTAAACTTCCCAGGTTGCCGAAGATCTCGGTGGTGAACTGGGTTAGAGTATTGAGCATCCACGAGCCCAGGAGAAGCATCCCCAGGATGACGGCGACAATCTTGGGTACAAAGGTCAGGGTCTGCTCCTGGATCTGGGTGGTGGCCTGGAGGATGCTGATCCCCACCCCTACGATCAGGCTCAAGCCCAGGGCCGGGGCCGCCAGCAGCAGGGCGGTGGTCAGGGCCTCCCGGGCCAGGTGAATGACAAACTCCTGGGTCATTTTTCTCCCCCCGTTCCGTTTGCTTCAATCCACGCCCGGCGGGCCGACCGGGCCGGCGCGGCCTAAAAGCTCTCCAGCAGGGATTTTACTACCAGGTACCAGCCGTCGACCAGGACAAAAAGCATGAGTTTAAAGGGCAAGGAGATCATCACCGGCGGTACCATAAACATACCCATGGCCATCAGGGTGCTGGCAATTACCAGGTCGATAATCAGAAAAGGGATGTAGATCAAAAAGCCCATCTGGAAGGCTGTCTTCAGCTCGCTGATGATAAAGGCCGGGATAAGGACGTGCATGGGCACGTCGTCACGGGTGCGGGGCTGGGGCATGCCCGACATACGGACAAATAAGGCCAGGTCTTTTTCCCGCGTTTGGCGGTACATGAATTCCCGCACCGGTTTGGCCCCGGCTGCCAGGGCCTGCTCCTGGGTGATCTGCCCGGCCAGGTACGGGTCAATAGCCTGGGTCTTGACCTGGTTATATACCGGCGCCATGATAAAGAAGGTCAAGAACAGGGCCAGGCCGATCAGCACCTGGTTGGGCGGTGTTTGCTGGGTGGCCAGGGCGCTGCGCACGAAAGACAGGACAATGATAATCCGGGTAAAAGAGGTCATGAGCAGCAGGATGGCCGGCACCAGGGCCAGTACCGTCAGCAGGACCAGGATTCTGACGGTATCCACCAGCTGCCGGGGATCGGTGGCCTGGATTAAACTGTTAATCTCCATGGCCCCTGAACCTCTGCCAGGTTGACAACCATGTGGTTAATAATCCCCTTGGACCCGGTGGGTTAAAAGTTTCTTTTTCCTTTTCCACCAGGGACTGAAGGGGGTACACCGCTACTTCCCCCGCCGTCGCTGTCACCGTCGGGTAATCAGGCAGCTCTGCCAGTAAAACCGGGGCGCCTTCCCCCAGGCCGACCAGGAAATGCCTGTCGCCGCAGCGGACTACCGCCAGGCCGCTTTTACTGTTTAAAGGGAGTCTTTCAACCAATTCCAGCTGTCCCGGCCCCACGGCCCTTCCCGCAGCCCGGCCCAGGCCCAAGCGGACCGTGGCATAGGCCAGGCCCAGGACCAGGGGTAAAAAGATTACCAACCGCAGCAAAGCCAGGACAAAATCGCGATCCATACCTAGTCCTGCCCTTCTTCCTTTACGTCTGCCAGGTTGTTGATCCTGACGCCAAAGGCATCGTTAATCACCACCACCTCTCCCGTGGCCAGCGGGATACCATTGACCCGGACCTCCACCGCCTCGCCGGCCAGCTTGTTGAGGGTGATAACGGACCCTTCCTTCAGCTCAAGGATCTCTTTAACTGCCAGGCGCGTCCGGCCCAGTTCCGCCACCAGGCGTAAAGGAACATCAGCGATGCGGTCAAAGCTGGCCTTTACCCTGGCTACCGGGGCCGGCTGCAGGGGGGCAAAGCGGGCCTTTTCAATGCGCGGCCGGTCCTCGCCGGCAGCCATGGCCTCTAAAAGTTTCTGGATCTCCTCGTCCGTCAAAGGCATAAATAGACTCTCCTACTGGATGATAAATTCCTCAAAATAAAGACCCTGAACCTGTCCGCCAATAAGCTGCGCATTAATGGCCGTCAAAAGTTCCCGCTTCAGGGCGTCCTCATTTTGCAGGTCATCGGTCTTTTTGCTGCGCAGCACCGAAATAAGGGTATCGCGGATGCGGTAGAGTTTTTCATTGAGTTCTGTAGTCAATCTTGCATCACTATACTCCAGGGTAATCTTCGCCCGCAGGTAGCGGCGCAGGCCCGGATCGGCCAGGTTGACAACAATGGGCTCCAGGCTCATTTTCTGCATAATTACCGACGCCTGTTTGCCGGCCGGTGCCGCTGCTGTCACGCCCTTGCTGCCGCCGAAAAAAAAGTAGTAAACGTAACCCCCGCTCAAAAGGAGGATTACCAGGAGCAAAGCAATGGTTAACCATGGCCGGCCCTGCTTCTCTTTTTTTTCTGCTTCGTCTCTGGGGGGCATTTCTCCACCTCTTTCTTCACTGCAGCTGTGTCCCGCATCTTACCGGAGCTACTGAGTGGCCCCTATCAGCAATACTACGCGCCGGTTTTCCGCCATATGCTCCGGAGTGTCGTTGGGATAAAGGGGACGGTATTCACCGTAGCCTACGGCTACAAAACGCTCCGGTTTTAAATGATGTTCCTCAATAAAATAGCGCACCACCCGGGCGGCCCGGGCTGTGGACAACTCCCAGTTGGTAGGAAACTGGAGGGTATGGATGGGACGGTTGTCCGTATGGCCTTCGACGCGCACCTCATTGGGTATCCGTACTAAAAGTTCCGCCAGTTTGTCCAGCAACCTGGCAGCCTCGGGCTTTAAATCCGCCTTGCCGGAATCAAAGAGGATACGCTCTTTGATGTCCAGGGCAATGCCCTGTTCCTCGTAGCGCACTTCAACCATAGACTCCAGGCCGCTGGCCGCTAGGAAGTTTTTGACCGTCTGGTAGGTCTCCATCATCTCCCTGGCCCTGGCCAGAGCGGCAGTTGCCTCCGGCGTATCAATATTCTGCGGGTAATCAAGGGGCGCCGGCTCCGTTTCGACGATAGGCGACACACCCCCGTCCAAAATTCCCATTCCCTGGTAGGAAGCAATAAACTGCTGGAATTTTTGCTGGTTCAAAACGGAAAAGGAAAAAAGGAGGACGAAAAAGACCACTAGCTGGGTCATGAGGTCGGAGTATGTAGTCATCCATGCCGGCGCGCCTTCTTCTACCTTCTTTCGCTCCTTTTTGATGGCCATGGTCAGGTCAGTTCCTTCCTCATATTCTTAAATTTGCCTGCCGGTGACTTCTTCCCGGGTTATTTCCCCTGCACTGGCCTGCCGCTGCCGGGGTTTGGCTGGCAGGAAGGAACGCAATCGCTCTTCCAGGATGCGCGGGTTGACGCCGGACTGGATGGAGATGATACCTTCCAGCATCATCTGATGCAGCATCATCTCCTGCTCGCTGCGCAGGCTGAGTTTGCCTGCCAGCGGGATGAAAATCATGTATGCCATGATGGCGCCGTAAAAGGTGGTGATCAGGGCCAGGGCCATGCTGGGCCCCAGGGCCTCCGGTTTATCCAGTTTGGCCAGCATCTGCACCAGGCCCATAAGGGTACCGATCATACCAAAGGCCGGGGCGAGATTCCCCCAGGTTTTAAAGATGGCCTGACCGTTCTCGTGGCGGCGGGCCATATAGGCCATGTCCGTTTCCAGGATCTCCCGGATCATCTCCGGTTCCATGGCGTCAACCATCATCTGGATCCCCTTGCTGAAAAAGGGATCATCCAGCCGATTGGCATCATCCTCCAGAGCGAGCAGCCCTTCCCGCCGGGCCTTGCGGGCCAGCTCGCCAAAAAGCTCAATGAGTTCCTCGGGTTCCATGAGATCGGTGGTAAAGGCCTGTTTTACCGTAGCAAAGACGTTTTTCACATCCTGGAAGCTGAAATTAATCAGGACGGCGGCAAAGGATCCCCCCACCGTCACCATCAGGGAAGGGACACTCCAAAAGATCCTGAGGTTACCACCCAGGACCAGGGCTCCACCCATAAGGCCGATTCCAGCAATAATTCCTATCACGGTCATGAAATCAATGCGCCGCAACCTTTATTCCACCTCATCCTGGGTGCTCGCCGGCTGGAGGATCTGGCGCCGGTAGGCAATAACCCGGGCTATTACTTCATCTGCCGTCTGATTTACTAAAACCTTTTTACCGCTGGTAAGGGTAATAACTGTTTCGGGAACACTCTCGATGCGCTCGATGAGTTCGGCATTGAGGATTATCTCCCGCTTGTCCAGGGTGGTAACCTTGATCATATGCATTGCCGCCCTCCTTCGAAAAGAACTTATCACCGGCTGGCTTTGTCTGGCTCGCTCCGTGGCCCTCGCGGAGCGCCCAGCACTCAACTCGTTTGTAATAGGTGTCTCTTCGCAACAAAACCGTTGCGAGTTGAGTGCTGGGTCAGCCAGGGCTTAAGGCGGGGTTCCCGGCCTATTCGGCATTTTTGCCTTTAGAATCCGGCCTCGGACCTCCTGTCCTCGGCCCCGCTTATCATCCCTCGGCACAGCCTGCGGCCGCTTAGCCGCTCAGACCAAGTCGCTCGCTTCAGACAAATGCCAGCCCGGAATTTTCATGCTCTCGATGGTTACAGCTCCTCGCCATGAGTGGCTCCTTCGAAAATAACGCTTTACAGTCACTACTGTCTCTAAGGCGAAAAGACTAGCGCTTCAGGTTCACCAGCTCCTGGAGCATCTGGTCGGAGATAGTGATGGTCCGGGCGTTGGCCTGGAAGCCGCGCTCGGTAATGATCATGTCGGTAAACTCCTGGGCCAGGTCAACGTTGGACATCTCCAGGGCCGAGGGGATGATGGTGGTGTTGGCCAGGGAGCCTGTACCGGGGGCAAGATCATTACTCGGATCGCCTGAGCTATCCGTTCGAGCGTATAGGTTTTGCCCGACTTTCTCTAATCCCCCCGGATTGGAAAACTTGGCTATACTAATAGGGTTGGCAAGTGTCTGGGCTGTTCCAGTGTTGTCTACATAATGGACGTAGCCCTTATTGTCAATGCTGAAACTCCGGGGCATGGTATCTGGATCGGCCATGTCCGCAATCTGTATCGGACTGCCACCTGTATCCAGCACTTTTAACCCGTCACCATTTACCAGGAAGCCTTCATTGTCAAAATGAAAGGCGCCGGCCCGGGTGTAATAGATCGTCGTGCCGTCGTCGGGAGAAACCCGGAAAAACCCGTCACCCTGGATCATCAAATCCGTCCCGTTGTTGGTGGACGCGGCGGCGCCCTGGGTATGGACGACGTCAATACTGTTCAGGGCGACGCCAAGGCCGATCTGCTGGGGGTTGGTACCGCCCAGGCCGCTGGCATCGCTTGCCGCCCCGCCCCTGAGAGTCTGGTAGAAGACGTCTTTAAAAGTCACTGTGCTCCGCTTGAAACCTACCGTATTAACATTGGCGATGTTGTCGCCGATGACGTCCATGCGCAGCTGGTGGGTACGTAATCCAGAAACACCGGAATAAAGCGAACGCATCATGGTAAATTCCCCCTTTCTTGCATGGGCCGCCTCTGTCAGTCGGCGGCCCCGGGCCTCCCCGCCGGGGTCCGGCCCTACAATAAAACGGCGCTGTCAATATTGGTAAAAACATTCTCCCGTAGTTCCTGCCTGCTGGCCGCCGTGATGACCGTACGGTTCTTAATGCTGACCACCAGGGCCAGGTCATCCAGCAGGACCAGGGACTCCCGGGCACCTTTACCGGCGGCCTTGTTCACACCTTGCTCCAGGCGGGCCATTTGCTCCGGTGAGAGATTTATCTTCCGGCTTTCCAGGCGCTCGCTGGCGTGGCGGGAAAACTTCAGGCCCGCCAGTTTTTCATTAAGGATGGCCTGGAAATCCTGACCTGGCCTCATCCCGGCTGCCGGCACCTTGCCTACCTGGGCGACCGACGGTTTTAAAGCCTGCCCCTCGATGCGGTTCAAAAGCGCTCACCCGCCCTGCACTTTATTGAACCCTGCAACCGGCCCCGGGCGGCCACTTAACCGGCAGGCGCGGTATCCGCCTGGGCTGCGGGCATCGCTACTTCCGCAACGGCCTCTAAAGGTACCTGCCGCCCCCCGACCAGGAGCATGATCCCCTCTGCTGTCCAGCTAATTTTACTGACCGTTCCGGTAAAGGTCTGGTCGTCAACTACGGCCGTTACCTCTTTGCCCATCATGCTTACCGCCTGGAGCATCATGCTCTCCTGCAGGTCCTGCCGCAGCAGGTTGAAATTCTCGTTAAGATTATACATTTGCTCCAGGGCACTGAATTGGGCCATCTGGGCGATAAACTCGGTGTCGCTCACGGGATTTAGAGGATCCTGGTTGGTCAGTTGGGCTGCCAGGAGCTTCAGGAAATCATCTTTGCTCAAGCCATGGGAAGTTACACTGGTAACTGTCTCCGTGCCGGCGGCCGTCACACTGCTGGTAATCACCGCTGGTCCCTCCTACTGCTTCAAGGTGTTATTTAAAACGAGCTGGATGGGTTGGTGATAATAGCTACGCCAGGTAATCCAGGCGGTACCAGGAGGCAGAAACTGTTTCCTTTTCCTCATGTCCTGCCCAGCCCGGCATTCCCCGGTACCAGCCCGGTGATCCCCGGCTCTGTTCGCCGCTATCCCCGGCCTGAGAACCGCTGCCGGGTCCTTCACCGCCCACCTGGACCTGGACCTGGTCCAGGCGTAAACCTTGCTGGGCAACAGCCTGGCGCATTTCCGGCACCGCCGCCTGCAGGGCCCGGGCGGCTTCGCTGTTTTCTACCAGCAGGTGCAGGACCAGCCGACCTCCTTCCAGGGTGGCCTTAAGCTTCATATTCCCCAGGCTTTCCGGCTGGAGCTGGATTTCTAATTCCTGCTGGCTGCCGGACCGGCTCATCCGGGCTGAAGCCATGATAGTGGCCAAAACCCCCGGCAGGTTGCTTACAGGTAATACCACCCCGCCGGCCTGCTGGCCGTTCCCCGGGAAAAGGGCTGGAAAGCTTCCCTGTCCGGCCCCTATGCTGTCGTTACCGGCTATCCCCGGCCCACCGGCAGTCCCGGTTCCCCTCTGCCCCCCGGCAGGGCTTCTTCCGGGGTCGCGATTAGCAGGGTTAAAGGCATCTTGCACACCTGGAGCACCGGCCCAGTCCCCGGCGGCCCGGGCAAATGACGCGCCGCCACCTTTTACCTGGCCCTGTCCTTCGGTTATCCCCTGCGGTTGCGGGAAACCCTCCCTGCTGCCAGGGACCTTTGAGCCGCGCGCGGCCTCTATTTTAGAGCCATAGTCCGGCGCGCCATCTCCCCTGGCCATGAGTACACCTTCCGGCGCAAGGCTTGCCTCTTCCCCCGCTGCTCCGGAGGTACCGGCGGCAGCCAAGACCGCCGCTCCTTCCCCGGCCGCCAGCGCAGCCACTTTTTTGCCCTGGGCAGCTGTGGCCGCCGACGCAGCGAACTTGCCGGTGACAGCCTCAGAGCCGGCTGCTTTCCGGCCGGGAAAAAGGATACCGGGTCCCTCTTTGCTTAAGAGATTAACCTCACCTGCCGGTGCCCCGTTACCCGCCGGCATGTTGCTCCGGTGCGAGTTGCCGGCCCTGGCGGTGGCAGCGGACGCTTTACCAGCAGCTGCATCAGGCTCGCCTGACGCGACAGGATCTCCTGCCGCCTTTTTAGCTCCCTGCTGTCCCGCCGGGGCTTCCTCCTGCTTCAAAGCAACAGACTGGTTTTCGCCTTGCCGGGATTTCACCCCGGACGGTGTCCGGTCTTCACCGGCACCCTCCGGTCCTGTTTCGCAAACCTTGTGGCCCGCCCGGTCCTCCGGCATGGTAGCGGCTTTGCCCCTGCCGGCGCCCCCGGGTCTTACAGCATCGACCTCTTTACCGGCCGTTTCTAGCCAGCCCTCATCTTGCCCGGACAGTTCCTGCCTGCCGGCAAACTGGGTTAAGCCAGGCCGGTGCAGCACGCCGGCCAGGTAAAGGGCAAAATCGCTTCCTGCGCCTGAACGCCAATCCCGTTCCCGGACCGGGGCTTCCCAGCCGGCAGTTCTTGTTACAGCCTGTACGGTCATTTTTTTCACCCCCTTCCGGCGATGTATATTATTGAAAGGTTATTCACCCGAGCAGCGATGGCAGCGGCTGCCTGCCACCTCATCTATTTGTTTTTGTTCCTCCCGGGCCAGGTCGTAGCGGTAGATAGCCAGCTGGCGGTCGCGCAGGCGGTCCAGGACTTTCCTCTCCCGCATGGCCACCTGCACCTGGTCGCATTTCTCCCTCACTGCCAGCCGAGCCCGGGCCACCTTTTCCTGCTGGCCGGCAATGCGGCTGTCCAGGGCTTCCAGCAGCGCTGCTTCCTGGAGTAAATCACCTGCCGTTAACTCCCCCTGAAGGGCCTGGCGGCAGGCCCGCAGCCGGCGGTAATGTTCCAGGCGCTTCTCTTCTTCTTCCTGGCGGCGGCGGGCCGCGGCCAGCTGCAGTTTTAGCTGTTCCTCCAGGGATGCCTTGTAGGAATGTACCCTTTCCAGGGAAAAGCGAAAACCGGCCACCGGGTAACGCCTCCGAAAATGAAATGGAGAAAATGAGAAGTTAGAGCTGGGATATTATTCTTTAAGTAAATATAGATGACAGCCCGGCCAGGGTGGCGTTAAAATCATAGTATTCATCTACGTCCTGGCGCAGAAAAGACTGGATGGCATCATAATATTGCAGCGCCGCGTCTACCTTCGGGTTTGACCCGTGCTGGTAAGCCCCTATCTCAATTAAATCCTCCGCCTCCTGGTAGGCAGCCAGCAACTCCCGCAGGTATCCCGCCTTATCCTGTTGTTCCCTGGAAGTAATTTCCGGCATAAGGCGGCTGATGCTCTGCAGGACGTCAATGGCCGGGTAGTGGTTCCTGGCCGCCAGCTTCCGGGAAAGGACGATGTGGCCGTCCAGGAGGCCGCGCACAGCATCAGCCACCGGCTCGTTCATATCATCGCCTTCCACCAGCACCGTGTACAGGCCGGTAATGGAACCTTTGGCCCCGTTGCCGGCCCTTTCCACCAGCCGGGGCAGGGAAGCAAAGACGGAAGGGGTATATCCCCTGGTGGCTGGCGGCTCGCCAATGGCCAGCCCCACCTCCCGCTGGGCAATGGCAAAGCGGGTGAGAGAGTCCATCATCAAGAGGACGTTTTGCCCCTGGTCGCGGAAATACTCGGCAATGGCCGTCGCTGTAAAGGCACCTTTAATGCGTACCAGGGCCGGCTGGTCGGAAGTAGCGACCACTACCACAGAACGGGACAGGCCTTCCGATCCCAGGTCGCCTTCGATAAAGTCCCGTACCTCCCGGCCCCGCTCGCCGATAAGGGCAATGACATTGATATCGGCAGTGCTGTGGCGAGCAATCATCCCCAGGAGGGTGCTCTTGCCCACCCCGCTGCCGGCAAAGATGCCCACCCGCTGGCCGCAGCCGCAGGTGAGGAGGCCGTCGATAGCCTTGATCCCGGTGGCCAGGACCTCTTTAATCCGCCGCCGCGCCAGGGGATGGGGAGGAGAATTGTTGACCGGCTGGAGAGCGTCCCCTGCAAGGGGCCTCCCATCCATCGGCCGTCCGAGGCCGTCCAGGACCCGGCCCATCAGCTCCCTTCCCGCCGGGATGAGGTGACCGTGGCCGGCAGCCATCACCCGACAGCCGGGTCCAATGCCCTCCAGCTCCCCCAGGGGCATGAGGAGGGTTACTTCTTCCCGGAAGCCGACCACCTCGGCCACGACAGGGGCCGCACCGTTGTTATAAATATAGCAAAGCTCGCCTACGGCAGCCTTGAGGCCCCGGGCTTCGATGGTGAGGCCCGTCACCCGGGTAACTTTGCCTCCCCGGCGCCAGAGGCTGGCTGATGCCAGGCGCTGCCGGTAGGTAGTGAGGTCGATGGCCAGGCTCACGGCCGACCACCCGCCCGGAAAAAGGCCTCTCCTGCAGGTGCTGCATGAGCAGCACGGGCGTCCAACCGGAAGATCTTTTTCAGTTCTTCCAGCTGGCTGTCGACGCCGGCGTCGATAAAGCCGTTTTCCGTCTCTACCCGGCATCCCCCAGCCTTAAAGCTCGGGTCGGCAATTACCTGGAGCCGCGCCCCCGGCGCTGCTTCCGCCAGGAGTTCGGCCCGGCGCTGCCGGATAGTCCCGGCTGCCTCCGGGGAGGCGTAAATTATGTAATTCTGCCCCTCGGCCACCTGGCGGATTGCCTGGCGGGCCATTTCTACCACCAGGTCCGGCCGCAGTTCTATTTCCTGGCCTATTATTTTACTGGCAATGGCCAGGGCCAGTTCGATAATGTCACCCTCAGCGGCGCTGATTGTTTCCTGATAAGCCCTCTGCGCTTCTGCCAGAACCTGCCGGGCTTCTTCCCGGGCGGCTTCGGCCTCCCGGCGGATACTAAGAGCTTCCTCCTCCGCCCGGGACAGACCCTCCTGATAGCCCTTGGCCTCCCCGGCAGCACGCCCCTCTTCCAGGGCTTTCTGCCTCTCCTCCAAGGCTGCCTCCCTAATGGCCGCCGCCTCCCGGCGGGCCTGCTCCAGGATGGCGGCCGCCTTTTCCCGGGCAGCAGTCACTTCCCGGGCGGCAGCTTCCACTACGGTCCGGTCTTCGGGGCTACCTGTCTCTTGCTCTCCGGTTAAATCTGTAGCTGAATCCACCTGCAGGGTGCGCAGGGGGATCTCTCTTTCACCCCCATCAGTTCCAGCTTTTTTGAGTATCCTAGACAACAATGGCGTCTTCGCCTCCCCGGGCGATGATAATCTCGCCGGCTTCGTCTAGACGCCGGATAATCTGGACAATACGCTGCTGGGCTTCTTCCACATCCCGCAGGCGCGCCGGCCCCATGTACTCGATATCCTCTCTGAGCATCTCGCCGGCCCGCTTGGAGAGGTTGCGGTAAATGCGGTTGGCCACTTCTTCGCTGGCCGCCTTGAGGGCCAGGGCCAGGTCTTTGAGATCGACTTCCCTGAGAACCCTGCGGATTGAGGTATCATCCAGGGTCAGGATGTCTTCAAAGACAAACATGCGCTTGCGGATCTCGTCGGCCAGTTCAGGGTCATCCTGTTCCAGAGCTTCCAGGATGGTCCGCTCAGTGCTGCGGTCGGCCCGGTTCAAGATGTCCACCAGGCTTTTTAAACCGCCGGCCACGGCAAAGTCCTGCTCCACCAGGGAGGACAAACGCTGTTCCATGATGCTCTCCAGCTCCCGCAGCGTTTCCGGGGAAGCCCGCTCCATGAGGGCAATCCTTTTGGCCACGTCGGCCTGTACCTGGTCCGGCAGGGCACCCAACACTATCGCTGCCTGCTCGGGTTCCAGGTAGGCCAGGATCAGGGCTATAGTCTGGGGATGCTCGTTGTAAATAAAGTTTACCAGCTGCTTGGGGTCGGCCTTGCGGATCATATTGAAAGGCCGGATTTTGGAAGTGGCCATAAGTTTTTTTATAATTTCCGAAGCCCGCGCCGGCCCCAGGGTTTTTTCCAGCACCTCGCGGGCATATTTCATCCCTCCCTGGAGGATGAACGTATGGGCATCGCTTAGCTGCAGGAACTCATCGACAATCTGCTGCATGGTTGCCGGGTCGATAGAGGTAGTGTTGGCAATCTGGTAAGTAATGCGCTCAATATCTTCCTGGGCCATTTGTTTTAAAATTAAAGATGATAACTCCGGCCCGATGGTAATCAAAAAAATCGCTGCCTTTTCCAGGCCGGAAAGAGCTTTCTGCTTCGCCAATCAAGCCACCCCTAGTCCTCCGCCAGCCAGGCCCTGATAAGTAAGGCTGCATCCTCCGGCCGCTGGCGGATGATTTCCCGTAAGCGCTCCAGTTTGGCCTTGCGTTCGGCTTCCTGGCGTTCTTTTTCCACATCCACCGGTTCTACCGGCTCAACTACCAGGGGTTCTACCGGTACACCAGCCTGCATGCCAGCTGTTAATGCCGCGCCGGGGAGCCCCGCTTGTAAAGTCTTCTGTCGCCGGCGGCGTAACAGAAGCATGACCAGCACCACCAGTAAGAGCAAGCCCCCCAGCCCTGCCGCTCCCCAGAGAAGGTACTGCTGGAGCAGTTGCTGGCGCTGCTGCCGGGCCTCCATCTCCGCCGCCATCTGCTGCTGCAGGGAGTTGTCAAAGGGTATTGGTTCAACGTTAATCTGATCGCCCCGGGCCTGGTCGAAGCCTATAGCAGCGGCGACGATATTTTGTATTTGGGTTCTCAGGGCCGGGGTCACCGGGCCGTTGACAGCCACCGCCGTAGAAAGCCGCCTTACCTGGCCGGGAGCCACGATGGTATGGGTCTGGGTCTGGTCAAGCTCATAGTTATGAACAGTATCGGATTTATTATAATTCCCCGTTGCCGGGTTAAGGGCCTGGTATACCGGAGGCTGGGTGTTGGCCGGCGTCCCCGCCGGCCCACCGGTGCCGCCGGTACTGCCCTGCTCCGTTTTAACTTGCTCGCTCCTCAAAGCGCCTTCCTTGCCCCACACCGTCTGCTTAATTTCCTGCTGGTCGAAGTTCAGGTCGGCGGTGACCATGGCCACAGCTTTACCTGGACCCAGGATCTGGGTCAGCATGGCTTGCAATCGCTGTTCCAGGTCCCTTTCATACTGTCTCTTCAGTTCCATCTGGATTTGTTGCTTCTGGCTTAAGGGCGCCGCGTCGCTGCCGGCCAGGCCGTCACTCAAGACGTTGCCGTACATATCAATAACGCGGATATTCTCGAGCTTGAGGCCCGCTACGCTGGCCGCCACCAGCTCCATGATGCCCTTGACCTGTTCCGGTTTTAAACGGGCCAGGGGTTTAAGTTTTAGCATTACCGCCGCCGAAGGCGGCTGCTGTTCCTGTAGAAAGACGCTGGGCTGGGGAATGACCAGGTGCACCCTGGCGTCTTCCACTTCGTCCAGGGCAACGATGGTCCGCCGCAGCTCTTCCTGGAGGGCGCGCTGGTAATCTAGATTGCGCTCAAAATCGGTCATCCCCAGCTTGTTCTGGTCAAAGAGTTCAAACCCCTGGCCGCTGTTTAAAACCCCGGCACTGGCCAGGTCCAGGCGCAGCTGGTAGAGCTGGTCCTTGGGCACCAGGATGGTCGTCCCCTCGCCGGCCAGCCGGTAGGGCACCTTCATTTCTTTCAACTTTTCCACTACCGCCGCCGCATCACGCTGCTGCAAATTGGTAAACAGTGGTGCGTACTGGGGCTTCAGCAGCCACTGCAGCAAAAAGGCGCCACCCAGCAGAGCGGCTATACTGATGGCCAGGAGGGCCGAACGCCGCCCGGGAGTTAAACCCTGCCAGAAATTTTTTATCCTGTCCAGAATTTGTTTAAGCTTCATTTTGAGCTCCCGGAAGGCAATATTGCTTTGCTAACCATAATTAATATCACTACCAGGAAAAAATGCCTCCCCTGCACCTAACTTTCACCGCCTGCCGCACCGCCCCCTGCCGGTCCAGGGCAAGCAACTGCTCTCCCCTCAAGTGCCGCGCTGCTACCGACCCGGCTCAAGGACGGCACTAGAACTGCATGCGGGAGATTTCCTGGTAAGCCTCCACGACCTTATTGCGCACCTGCACGGCCAGCTGGAGGGAAAGGTTGGCCTGTTCCAGGGCCAGCATGACCTGGTGAACGTCCTCGATTTTACCGGCCAGGTACTCCTGGGTGAGGGCATCGGCCTGCTGCTGCAGGGTATTGATTTCCCCCAGTTTTTCCATCAGGATTTCTGCAAAAGACCCGGCTACGGCTCCTGTACCCTGGGGAACGGGCCGGGACTGCTGGCTCTCCTGAAGGGGAGCCGGCATTAAAAGGGATACAGGTGAATAGAGCATGTGCATTTTCCTCCTGAAAGTTATAACCCAGCTTCCTTCAGGCTGGAGGGTACAGCCTCCGGGCTCCGGTGGTTCTCAGCTAGCAAACTTAGCGCTCAGCCTTGCTCGGCGGCGGGGGTGGCTAAACTTTTGGCGTTTCAATCATGCATCACGGGGTGTGCTACTTCTTATTCCTAAGCCACGTTACGATCCCCATCCCGTTCACCGCCGCCTCGCTACGGCTTCGCTGAGTTTGCTGACGCCTCGAACCAAGTCGCCCTCCGCCTGTACCCTCCAGCCCCTTTTCCCAGCCATATATTTTCATACTTCATGGCTGGGGCGGCAGCCATACCATACCTCTAACGCCCGATCTCCAGGGCCTTCATGGTCATGGCCTTGGCCGCATTAAGGACGGTGACGTTGGCCTCATAGGCCCTGGTGGCGGTGATCATGTCCACCATTTCGTTAACGATATTGATATTGGGCAATGCCACATAACCGTCAGGGTCGGCATCCGGGTGCGACGGGTCGTATACCAGGCGGGGCGGCGTGTTATCCTCAACAATAGCCGCGACCTCCACTCCCCTGCCCGGAGCCTGGTCCGGCGACTGTCCCAGCGCTTCCCGCAGTTTCTCCGCAAAAACCGGCACCTGCCGCCGGTAGGGGCCGCCCCGGGGTGTCCTGGTGGTATTGATATTGGCTAGATTGTTGGCAATGAGATCCAGGCGCAGGCGCTCGGCCGTAAGGCCGGAAGCGCTGATAGCCAGGGCCGGCAATAATTCCACCCCTACCGCCTCCCTTCGTTAATCACATAGCGCAGCATGGCCAGCCGGCCGTTTAGCTGCTGGACGGCAAAGTTAAAGTTCAAGCTGTTCTGGGCCAGGTCGACCATCTCCCGGTCGATATCTACGTTATTGCCGTCCTGACGCATCGTGGTGCTGTTATCCTGATTAACCTCCGGGGTAAGATCCAGACTGGCTGACGGCAGATGATAGGGGTTCGTACGGTACAGGGTTAGACCCGGCTCCAGTCCCAGGGCCTGGCCGAGTTTCTCTTCAAAGGAGACATCATAGCGCTTGAAGCCCGGGGTATTGACGTTGGCGATGTTGTGGGCGATGACCCGCTGGCGTAAAGCCGCCGTGTCCAGGGCCTTTTCCAGGACATATAAAGCCGGCGTCATAAACATCCAGGTTTCCCCCTCTTTCCCGGAAAAACGATATTTTTCTCCAGCGGTTACCACTTTAGCATTTCTATGGGAATTTGGGTATCGGGCTTAAGGCCCAAATTAGTCTGGGACTTTAGTCCTAAAAGAAAAGCCCGTTTACCGGGCGTCTCAAAGGAACCGGGAACGGCGGCCTGGCAGTCATAGTCCTTCACCCCGGGGCTAGAAACAAGAAGCGTACAAGCCCTGCCCCGGAAGACACGGACCTTAGACCCATGGCTTTGCGCGCATCCCCTTTCGGAGAGCTTGCCCTTGACGCCCGGAGTAAGAAAATTTTACCGTTGTATTTTCGATATTTATTCAACACGATTTGCCAAATTCCTGCATGTCGGGAGAAAATCAACCAAAAAAATGAGCCGTTCCACCCCTCCGGGAACAGCTTCCTATTTTTCTTTCCTCTAAAGATTTCGCTTCCAACTGTGGTATAATATAGCCATCCCAACCGGCCTGGGATTCGGTATAGATACGACAATCATCCTGGAAAGGATATAGGGCTATAATATATAACATTAAGGGAAGGACAGAAGAAAGGGGGGTCTAAAGAATGGCGGCAGTCGAGGTTCCTCGCCGACGTTTTACTGTTGAGGAGTTTTACCAGATGGCCCGGGCAGGCATCCTGGGAGAAGACGACCGGGTAGAGCTGATCGAGGGGGAGATTATAGAGATGGTGCCGATAGGGACCAGGCACGCCGCGTGTGTCAGACGGCTGCTTCATATCTTTAGCACCAAAATAGGCGATAATGCCCTGGTAGACACCAACAACCCTTTACGCCTGGACCAACACTCGGAACCCCAGCCTGACTTGATGTTGCTTAAGGCCCGTGATGATTATTATGCTTCTTTCCACCCCCGGCCGGAGGACGTATTGTTGTTAGTCGAGGTGTCCGACACTTCGATGGCTTATGACCGCGAAGTAAAGGCAAACCTCTATGCAAAGGGTGGGGTTAAGGAAGTATGGCTGGTTAACCTGCAGGCGCAGCAGGTGACTGCCTATCGCCTGCCTTCGCCCTCCGGGTATAGAGAGGTTAAAGAATACGGGCGCGGCGACCATATTTCACCGCTGGCTTTCCCGGGGCTAAACATTCCCGTCCAGGATATTTTACCGGGAGATTAGCCCCGGGCTTTTACCGCTTTCCCCGCACCCGTTTCTTCATCTACTTGATTAAACTCATCCTCACCTGCTGGTGCCTTTCTTGCCGGCAGCTTTCCAGCTGCAGGCGCCGCAGGATTACCATATCCCCCTGCACTTCCACAGCCACGTGATCGCCCGTTTCCCATCCCAGCTGCTGCCGGATCTCTTTCGGGATAACTACCTGCCCCCGGCTTGATAGTTTTGTTATTTCAATCTGCTTGCTCATGGTCTTCCTTCTCCTGCCCCCGCTCGCTGCCCCTTCTTAACTCATAGCCGCCGGTCCAGACACCGGGGTACAGCGGTTTTATTTTCCCGTCTGTAGGCCCGGGCCATTTGCCGGGCTGTTTGTACCTGCTCCAATTCCAACTTAATCGCTGCCATAGCTTTTTGTATATTTTTTAGATTAGCTTCCTGCAAATGCCGGCATTCCTCCCAAAGGGATCGCACCTGCCGGGTAGCCCCGGCCAGCTCCTGGCGGGTTGCCTCTGGCAGGAACTCAATCTTTTCCCACTCCAGAGCTTCACACCCTGAAACTAATACCAGGAATTCTTCAAGCTGCCGGGTAGCCTGCCGCGCCCGGGTCAGCCTTTCCCTCCAGGAAGCGGCTTCTGCTATGAGATTATTTAATTCATCCCAGACGCCGGCTTGAATGGCTTGCTGTTGTTGCTCTAAGTTTTGCTGCCATACCTGCATCAGTTCTATTTCCTGATAATACGCCTGCAAAAGCCGCCTGGCCACTATTTCTATCTCGCTCATTATCAGCCCTGCCAGTTCATCCCAACTCTGGTGCGATAATCGTGGGACTGGTATTTTTTTGTCGCTTCTTCCCAGGTGTCGCGCAGCTGCTGTAACAGGTCGATTACTTCATTAATCATAGTTGCGCTCTTTTTTACGTTAGCCTGGACCAGGTGACGATACATGAAGTCGTAAAGCTTATAGAGGTTCTCTGCAATTTCTCCTACATCCCTGTTTAAGGTCGCCATCAGTTCGCTCAGGATATCCTGGGCCCGGCCCAGGCTATTGCTTACTCCGGCATAATCCTTTTTTTCCATAGCAACCAGCCCCTGGCGGCAAAAGCGCAAGGCTCCATCATAAAGCATCAGCACCAGCTTTTCCTGGGACAAGGTTTGGACAAGGTTTTGTTGATAAGTCTGGTACGGATTATTTACAGCCATAAGTTGCACCTCGTTCTCTATCCGCATTTCGGCGTATACTGCTGTTCAAGCCTGTCATCTCTGCGGGCAGGGTTGCAGAGCCTTCTCTTATCCGTATCTTTTACTTCAATAAAAACACTACCTTACCTGGTAAGCGCTCAGGGACGCAATCTGCCCGGCCAGCCAGTTCCCCTGGCTCTGCAAAGCCGCCAGGGCCTGCTCCATAGCCGTAAACTGCCGCCGGAGCTGCTCTTCCTTTATAGCAAGCCGGTCTTCCATGCGGGCGATCTGGTCGTCAAGGTCGTCCATAATATCTTGCAAAGACTTTTCCCGAGAGGGAATAATGCCATCTCCGGAGCGGACAAGGGAAGTAAGATAATCATCCAGCCTGTCAACCAGCCCGGTGCCGCTGTCATTGGTAAAGACAGCCATGACGGCTGCCGGGTCATCTTCCAGAGCGGCCGTCAGTTTTTCCGTATCCAGGGTTAATTTACCGCTGCGGTCGAATGTTAACGAAGCACTGCCCACCGTGGCCCCGGTGGAAATGCCGATGCTCCAGGGGGTCTGGTAAGGACCCGTTATGCCTGCTATTTCAGCTGTCATCAGTTGCCATAAATAACTCTGCACCCGCGCCAGGGTAGGATCACCCTGTAAATCGCCTTCATCCCCGGCTTTGGTACTGATAAAATCCATAACCGAGTTATATTGATCCACCATAGCTTTAACAGCATCGACGGCTTTTTGGGTATCTTTGCCTATATCCAAACTCAAAGTTTCCGCCGCTTCAATGGTACCATTACCATCGGTGTCAGTTACAGCCAGGAGGTTCAGGGTAACCCCCTGGATGACATCAGTAATGGTATTGGAGGAGCGGGTTATAGTGAGGCCATCGATGGTAAATTCGGCATCCTGGGCGCGTGCAATCTCTGCACCTGCCAGGAGCTTGGTAGTATCGGTTGCATCTATTATTTTAAGGCTATTCAATATATGGGTCGTAGCATCATCATTAAACTGTATTCCCCCATTAGCGCCGCTTGTTTTACTCGCAATGACAAGCCGGTGGTCAATGACGCTGGCCGTCACAATGTCCCCCGCTCCCCCTTCATCAGGGCTCTTATTGATTTTAGCGCTGATAGAGTTCAGGCTATCACCGGCATCGACGGTAATCGTCCTTACAATTCCATTTACTTTAATGGTAAAGGTACCACTAAAACCCAGGCTGTTATTATCGTCCGCCGTTAACTGCTCCACGCTCGCCACTTTATGGGCCTGGGCTAACCGGATAATACCTACTTTATAACTTCCGGCCACAGCGTTGCTGGCTGCAGAAGCCGTCAATGCAGAGGTATTGCTGGAGGTGGCTTTCATGCCAGTAAAGGTGGAGGCAAGTTTAAGATCGGTGAGTTTGCTCTGCAAGTTGCTTAACCGTGTATAAATATCGTGCCAGGCGTTTTTCTCCACGTTATACTGGTCTTTGCGCTGCTGCAGCCTGGTCAGGGGTATTCTTTCGATGTCCATTAACTGGTTGATGATAGAGTCTGTATCCAGCCCCGAAGCCAGGCCGGAAATATAAAGGCTTCCCACCATATTAGAACACCCCTTATATCAGCTCATCCAGGAGCAGTCCCACCAGCTGTTGCATCTGGCTGGCTACTTTCAGAACGTTTTCCGGTGGAATGCGGCGGATAATCTTGCCTTCTTTGGCATCTATCACCAAAACATATATTTCGCCCTTCTCGTGGTCAAGCTTAAAGCGCAGTTTAATGTTGAAAAGCTCCGTGGCAGCGTTTAGCTTTTCTACTGCCTGCTCTAAATTACCCTGGGAATACCCGGCCTGCCCCTCTTGCCGGCGCTTTTCCTGCTCGCTGTCTACATTAATCTTTTTAGCATCCTGCACTGCCGGTTTCTGTGTCTGGCTCTGGACCTGGTTTAGGATTAAAGGATCGACTCCTTCGATCCGCAATACTGCCACCCCCGCGGGTAAAAATAACTCCTAGAGGATTATATCGACAGATAAGTGTCCTGCTTGAGGTTTAAATTTGAACTAAAACTAATTACAGCTTGATTTCATTTTCTAATAGTCACATAATATGGTTAGTGGAGGTGTCCAATCATGCTGACTATGAATGTGAGCCAGGCTAAAGAACAGTTTCTTGAAGTAATACGTCAAGTGGAAGATCGGGAAAACGTGGTATTGGAAAAAAGTGGTAAGCCGGTAGCTGCCCTCCTTCCTTACGAAGAATATGCCAGCCTGCGCCGCATTAAAAATTTTCTTGCTATGCAGGAACTCTACGCGGCCATGGAGGATGCGGGTATAACAGCTAGAGAAATATATCAAGACTCGCGCAAAGAGTTGGAAACGAGGTAGGAACATTGGACATCGTAGCAGATGCCAGCGCTATTCTCTGCGCCTATTTTCCTGACGAGCTTTCCCCAGGGCCAAGAAATTAATGCTGGACTACGCTTTAGGCCGGATCAGCCTTTGCGAGCCAAGATTGCTGGTCCTCGAGCTAATCAATGCTTGTTTGGTAGCTGCCAGACGTGGCAGGATTAGCGAGGAAATTTTATTTAAAACAGCAAAGGAATTTTTTTTCCTTGCAAATCATATGGATAGATATTGAAAAAGAGGCGGAAAAAGTTTTTTCTTTAAGCCGCAAATATCAGATTACCGCCTATGATGCCGCTTATATCGTTGCGGCCCAGTTGAAAGGATGCGAGTTTTTTACTGCTGATCAGCGTTTGTACAATGCCGTAAAGCATGACCTTAATTTTGTACGCTTATTGAGTGAGTACCAATAATGAATCTTCCATAATATAAGCAATACAATTAAGCTGCCTTTTCATCTGCAAAAGCTAGTCTTACCTTGCGGAACTTTAACCCGCCTCGATGCTGGTCAAGCTGTGAGATGATTATTACGTTTTTTCTAGACTACAAGAGTATTGACGCACATTAGTTCGTATGGTATATTAAAAATAGCCTTTCTCTACCTGATAAAAGTAGGTGCGAGGATGTCAAATGAAGACTTGCAAGCCTATTTAGCCCAACATTACCCCGATACCGATAATAAGCTCTTGGCAGAAAAGCTGGGAATAACCGAAAATAAGTTGCGCAAACTCGCCTCTCGTTATGGTATTAAAAAAAGCGATAGCTATAAGAAAGAGCTACATAAAAAACTGATGCAAGCCAAGGAAGAAAAATATTTAAATAATCTACCGGACCTTGAGCTAAACTCGTATGAACTAAATATCATCGTCGGTAGCTTAATGGGCGATGGCTGCCTAAGTTTCGCACCGCGTAGCCGCCAGGCATTTTATCGCGAACATTTTGCCCCATCCCAACGGGACTACCGGGTTTGGAAAGCCAGACAGCTGAAAGGACTGGGTTTTAAAATTTCAAAGGACAACCATTTGCGTAGCCCATCCCTGCCTGTTCTTACCCGGTTATACAACATCTTCTACATCAATAATCGCAAATGCCTCACACCAGAAAATATAAAATTACTTACCCATCCAGTAGGCCTGGCCTGCCTTTTTATGGATGATGGCAGCCTGGTTATAAACTATAGCCGTAAAAAAGACGGCTTTTATATCTTCCCGCGCCTTACTTTTTATACCTTTGCCTTTACAGCACAAGAAAACGATTTACTACGCCAGCATCTGGAAAAGATATTTGGCCTGACTTTACGCTTAAAACCCTTCCCTTACGGCCATGGATACGGCCTTGACAGCGGGCGGCAGGCGACGATTAAACAATTAATCGCTTTGATTAAACCTTATACCGATATGATACCCTCCAAAGCAAAGCGGC
Source organism: Moorella sp. E306M (assembly GCF_006538385.1). Lineage (NCBI taxonomy): Bacteria > Bacillati > Bacillota > Clostridia > Neomoorellales > Neomoorellaceae > Neomoorella > Moorella sp. E306M. The sequence goes on from NZ_BJKO01000001.1 coordinate 299,369, forward strand.
TGGACATAACCCGGCGGCTCTTAGCCAAGGACGCGGAACTGCGCAGGCGTTTTGGGGCAAACTGCCAGAACACTATCGCTGATTTTGATTAACCCGGTCCCCCGTCTCACCCTCTGACAGTCTTGGTTCCCGTTCTTCAAGTCCTGCTGCTATTTCTTTTAACAAAGCCTCAGTATAGCCGGCGTAACGTTCGACCTCGGTGAAGAATGTTAAATATAAAGAAGCTAACTTTCCTCCTTTGGCGGGCAAATCCTTTTCTTCGTTCAGCCTTTCACTAAGGACCCGGTTAATGGCATCGATACGGGCGGCCAGGCCCTGGATAATAAATAAGCGGTAAAAAGTATTTTGCGTTATGCGTCGGTCTAAGCTCGCAAATTTTCTCCTTGCCCTCTCATAATTGGCTGGTTTTACCGTTCTCTTCTGGCATTTTTCCAGCAAGCTTTGGGCTACCTTTATCCCCTCTTCAAAACAGGACCGCAGGTCTTTCCGGGAGGTCCCGAGTTCATCCAGCGCCTCCCGTAACCGGCGCATTTGATCAGGCCCGGGCGGCGAGTAACCGGCAATCCTTTCCGCGATTATTTTTGCTGGGGCAAACTCCTGTTGCAAGTAACGACCGGCAACCTCCTGGAGGGGCATAACTTCTGTCCCTCGGATGCGGGCGCCCCCTTCGGTAGCATCAATCACCAGCCTTTTCCCCTCTAGAGCCCGCAAATACTGCTCAAACCAAACCAGCATAGAATAAAAAGCCGTAGTGGTAGGCACCTTGCCACCGTAAATATCTTCTACCCAGATATACTTACCCTTTTCAGGATCGATGCTCTTTTGATGCCTGGCGCCGTCGGCATGGGTTTTATTATTGGTAAAGGCCAGGTCCTGCCCCACAAGGATAATAGGGTTGGCTCCCAGTTTCACTGCCAGGTCGAGGCAAACGTTGGCTACCGAAGGCCCGCTGATGAGGATGCCTTTTCTGTCGCCTATTTTCTCGTCAAACCACTCAATAAAAGGGGATACATTTAGTTCGCAGCTTAAAAGCGGCCCCGGGTACTCCTGGATAATACGGGGGTAGATGACCGGCGCGTAAACCAGGGGTATATCGCTCCCATCGAAACCGGCAAAGTGCTGGTAATTAGCTTCTCCTGGATCAAAAGAAACCAGGAGGTGGGGCTTAATACCGTTTTTCTCCAGAACCCTGATAGCTGACCCGGCTGCCAGGATAAGGGCTTTTTCCTTGAGTGACGGCAGGAGGTGGATATTTTTTTCCAGCGATGGCCCGGCAGCAACGATTATCGCCGGCCTGCCGGCAAAAGAATCAAAAAGGCGGTTCACTCCCGGTGCATTTATATAGGAGAAAAAATTATGGCGATAATTATACAACCACTGGTACATAAAGTTTTCCGTAGTGGCCCAGTTGACCCGACGCTGCCGCAGCCTGTCGGTGACCTCCTGGCAAACACGGTGCCAGTATTCTTTATAAATCCTCTGGTAAGCCGGCAGGGCCTCTAAAGATATCTTTTTACCGGCGTTTTCAGCCAGGATGGCGGCTAGTTGGGCCGCTGCATCCCCCGGGTCAGGTACAACCAAGAGATAGAACTGGCCGCTTTTAAGAAGGCTGCTCATATCTCGGGTGGCAAAAGCGAGCTTGACAGCCTCCAGCTGCGGTTCCAGCACCAGAATGGTTTTCCGGGGATGCAACCGCCGCAATGCCTCCAGGTGATAGCCCAGGCCAAGGCCCAGGATGACCAGCATCTCAGCATCGGCGTTAATACTCCCGGCCCAGGTTTCAGCCTCCCGTTTCGGATCATAGCGGCTATGCAGGGCGAATTCCTGGTCCGGGGTAATAACTATCACCGTGGGTTCCCCGCTGCGGGACAGAATGACTTGCCATTTGTCAGGTAAACTTGCCTTTTCAAGGTCGCGAAACAGCTCCGGGCTATACCTTTGTAACAGGCGAGCGTTTTTGCGATAAATCAGGCTGGCTGTTGGATTCACCGGCGCTCCCCCTCGCTGCTTAATGAGGTAAAAAATGCCAGGCAGTCATCTATTAATGGTGCCAGCCGGTACTCCAGCGCATCAGCCAACCCTACCACATCCCCCTGTTCCCAGGCAGCCGCCATTTCCCTTAGAGACTGCCGCAATTCTTCCGCCAGGAAAGAAACTTCTTTCTTTTTCGGCTCACTTAAATGATGGTGCTGCAGCACGCCAGCAAGCAAAGAGTTCAGCCAGTCCAGCCCCTCCAGGAATCGCGCCCAGGAATCGCCGCCGATATTTTGCCCTTGAACTAGTTTTGTGGCCTTCTGCAGTATATCCTCGTGCAGAGACGGAAGAAATGTAAGGGCAGTATTTATCGCCTCGCTTACCAGGGCGGTGGGGGTAAGGGTGGTAATCTTAATAACTTCCGGCGGCGGGTATATGCGCCCCCGGAGGAAAGCCTCCAGATCGGCTACTTCCTGGCCGTCCACCAGGGTACGGGCCACAACACGGCCCCCTTCATTAGCCTGGCGAGTAAGAAGGGCCACCTCTTGTAACACTTCTTCAATGGTCGCTTCTGTTAGGGTTATTTCCGCATCATCAAATATTAACCGCATCTTTCCCCCGGCTTTCAAAGAAAGCCGGCCCTGCAGGCCGGCTTTCTTTATTATATAATTTTGCTTCAAGATTACCGTAACAGTTGCAGTACGGTCTGCGGCTGGGCGTTGGCCTGGGCCAGCATAGCCGTACCAGCCTGGGAGAGGATCTGGTTCCTAGTGAAAGCCATCATTTCCTGGGCCATATCTAGATCGCGGATGCGGGACTCGGCCGCCGTCAGGTTTTCCGCGGCTACACTAAGATTGGCGATGGTATGCTCCAGGCGGTTCTGATAGGCACCAAGTTTGGCACGCTCGGCAGAGACAGCTTCGATGGCGTTATTTATAATTGTAATAGCATCATTGGCATTTTCCTGGGTGATGACACTGATTCCTTTATTCTTCCCTACAACATATACTTTTGCTGTACCTTCAGCAATTCCGGCATTACTAAATCCGCCGGAGGCTTTAATAGTTAAAGTTGCACCACTAACAACTAAATTAACTGAACTGGCAGTGCCAGTGACATTCGCGCTTGTCTTAAGAGTTCCTTCGCTATCCAACAACTTAAAAGTATAGGTCCCGGAAGTTCCGATACTTACTTCTAACTGATAGGCACCATCAGCGAAGCCACTAGCAACTGTAGCGCTTGCTAGCTTGGTTACGCCGCCGTCCAGAGCTAATGCAGCCGCTCTATTCTGTGTATTTAGTTTTTCTGACGTCATCCCGTTGATCTGAAGCGTTATACTCTGCCCTTGATTGGCCCCAATTTGGAATGTACCATTAAAATTGCCGCCTAAAAGGTTCTTGGTGTTGAATTCAGTCGTATTGGCAATACGGGTCAATTCTTCGGAAAGTTGGTTTATCTCCTTCTGGATCTCCCAGCGGTCAGTAGCAGTGTTGGTATCGTTGGCCGACTGCACCGCCAGTTCCCGCATACGTTGTAAAATACTATGGGTCTCATTTAATGCCCCTTCAGCCGTCTGGATCAAGGAGATACCATCCTGGGCATTGCGCACCGCCTGGTTTAGGCCCCTTATCTGGCCGCACATCTTCTCGCTGATGGCCAGCCCGGCGGCATCGTCGGCGGCCCGGTTGATCCGCAGGCCCGAAGACAACTTCTCCATGGATTTGGTTAGGGCGTTATTGGTAACTGTCAAGTTCCGGTAAGCATTGAGGGCCGAAATGTTTTGGTTGATACGCACCTAAAGTCATCCTCCTTGACATTAATTTTGGCATCCCTGCCGTTACCTTAGTTCAGCAATAACTTCTGGATACATGATAAAAAATGCTCTAACAATAAGTATCCTTTTGCTTTTGGTCACCTACCACCCCCTAAAAAGGATCTTTCATGACTTCCGTTCTCGCATCTTTTAATATCGTCAATCGGACAAAATTATTTAGTTCCTTTCAGAGTTTTAGATGTTCACTCATATGTCTATATAAAATTTAAATAGTTATGCATTTTTTGCATGCCAAAACCAAATGGTTAATAAATCTAAACAATAGCCAAAATATGCGTAAATAATGAAAAATGGTTAGCACCCACGGTTGACCACCGTTCAACCCACCATACTCCAGGTTAGCGGGGTGCCCGCAGGAATATCTTGTGTGGCCCTACGTCCCAGTACATCTTTTAAGTACCGCGGATGCAGGCCATGTCCTGGACGAATGGAACGTATATTTTCCTCGGTAAATACTTCGCCAGCCTTCATGTCTTTCACCACAAAAAGCGAGCGTCTGAAAACTCTGCTCCTGGCTTCTCGTTCGCTCACGCCGTAGTGAACTTTACCCAGGGCCTTCTCTGCTGTACGGATAGCCTCCACCATTGCCTTGAACTCGTGCGGTCCTAGTGAAAAAGCGCTGTCAGGCCCCGGTATGTTCCTCGAGAGCGTAAAGTGTTTCTCCACGATGCAAGCACCCAGGGCTACCGCAGCCACGGGTACGGCCATCCCAAGAGTGTGATCGGAAAGACCTACAGGAACACCGAAAGACTCAGCTAAATGCGGAATGGTACGCAGGTTCATTTCTTCAGGCGGAGAAGGATAGGCACTGGTACATTTAAGCAAAGCAATCTGGACCGCCCCGGCATTACGGGCAGCTTGGACAGCTTCTTTGATCTCTCCCAGGGTGGCCATGCCTGTAGAGATAATCAGGGGCTTGCCGGTACGAGCCATCTTTTCTATGAGGGGGATATCCACAATCTCAAAAGAGGCGATCTTATGCACTAGTACTCCTATTTCTTCTAGAAAGTCTACAGCCGTGGGATCAAAAGCGGTAGAAAAGAAATCAAGCCCCAGGTTTGCGGCCACTTCCTTGAGTTTAGGTTGCCATTCCCAGGGAGTGTACGCTTCGGCGTAGAGGTCGTAGAGGGTTTTGCCATCCCATAACGTTCCGCCCCCAATGCGGAATTCCGGCCTGTCGCTCTTGATGGTCATGGTATCAGGTGTATATGTTTGGAACTTGACCGCATCCGCACCGGCTTCCTTAGCAGCTTTGATGAGTTCGACAGCCTGATCGAATTTTTGGTTGTGGTTGGCAGATATCTCCGCCACAATATATACCGGATGATCAGTACCAATCTTTCGGCTATTAATCTCAATGTAGGATTTCAAAAAATATCTCCCCTAAGTTATTGACAATGCATGTTTAATGCGTAACATTATTGTCTATTGCTAAACTCAGATGTATCGCCACGTGTCCACCACGGACTACCTCTACACCATGTATCTTAAATCCAGCCTTTTCAAAGGCACGAATAGATGCCTGATTTGTAGGTTTTACGTAGGCATGAACAGTTACCACAGACGGGGTGATTCGAAAAAGCTCGCCAACAGCTAAACGGATCAATTTGGTTCCAAAGCCTCGTCCCCGAAAAGATTCACATAAACTCAATGAAATCTCAGCTTCTGTTCCATGTATATCGAATCTTACTTGCCCAATAGGGCAAGATTCCTCATTTGTGGCGATAAAATGCACGGTATTAGGATCTTTCCTTCTACTTTGGAACCATTTGAGATGCTGAATCCAGGGTATAGGCTCAGACGAGAAAGAACAGGTACGTACTACAGGATCATTTGCCCACTCCCATAAAAGAGAACAATCCTCAGGAAAGACCGGACGAAGATGGATATCTTCTACTGCTTGCCCCAAAAGAACATTTGCAATGCGCAGTACACCACACCCATCTACTAGTTGTCTACCACGCAGTGACAGGAGAATACGAATATCATTATCCAAAATAATGCGTTGCAGTCTTTCGTAAATTAGGCGACCTACGTCTATACCGATTGCATCTTGAAACCAATTTAAACCCTTTAAACTCTCCACGAAACCCCACTCGTTCAATACCCTCGTAATTTCCCGTTGATTATTAGCGATTGGCAAAGTAAGTGTAGGAACACCCAAAAACAAGAGTTCCCATACAGTAGTTCCCCCTGCCGAAATAGCTATATCTGCCCACGCCATCAGTTCAGGCATATTTGCAGCATTCTCAATCAGACTGATCGAGAGCGGGCTGGATTCGGCCGCCCGGTGCAGCGTCTCCCTGTGTAGGTTGGACGGGCCGACGACAACCACCGCTTCCAAATCGGGTATATCTATCTGAGCTAGAGCCCGGATGACCTTCAGGGTGATATTATCAGGGTCACTTCCGCCCATTGTCACCAGAACCTTTTTCGCTACTTCGGGAACCTCTCTCTTGTAATTCCGCCATGGCCAAAACTCTCGCCGTAACAGCACGTACTTCGTACCCAAAAGCAGCCGGGTGTAAGGTTCGCAGATATAATGCAGTTTATGAGCATGAATGTTCTGATTCAGAACGATGTCAGCATAATAACGGTCAAGATGGGCCATGTCATCAATGACCAGCAACCGATGGCCTGCTTCTTTAACCAGTCGCTGATAGGTAGAATCAAAGTGATAGCCGTCCAGCACCAGCCAGGCTTCGGGATGCGCTGCCAGCACGCTCATTGTTGTTTTTAGGTCTGCAGGATCCGGATGCGCGCACTGCAATTCCACTACGTCAAACCCTTCATTCCGAAGCCGCTGCTTCAAAGCAGAGCTGTTACAAGCAGTAATAAAGACTGCCTTCCCGCCATGCTCCTGCCAGGCTTGCGCTAGAGCCAGGCAGCGCATTAGATGGCCGGTGCCAATCCGGGTATTAGCGTCGGCACGAATTATTAGCGTTCGGTTCTCAGTGCTCACGGCACCACCTTCTGTTGAACGTGCCTGTTGATTTTTAACCACTCCGGATGTTCATTGAGCACATAGAGCACATCTCGCCAGGTAAACCCATTGTTCCCGAAATACTCGAAAATCTTGCGAACAAAAGTCAAATCCTCTAGAGTATCCACCGTCCAGCGCATATACGAATAATCTACATTATTGGTTATACCTTGAAGCTGGAATTTCTCCGGATGGCGATAAACGTAGGGAGTTACGTGTTCTCTCGTGGCCGGGTTGGCATCTTCCCTCCACGCGCGTTCAAGAGTAGATAGAGAAAAAACCTCTGTATCCAAGCCGCGCGGGAAAGTTCGCGGGGGCAATGTATTGCTGGAGTAATCCAGCTTTGGTTGTCCTTCTATGAACGTCTTTATAACCTGATCGATCACTTCGGAATCGATTAACGGGCAATCCGAGGTGATGCGCACAATAACATCAGCGTGATATTGCTTTGCGGTTTGATAATACCGGTCTAAAACATCTCCTTCACTGCCCCGGAAATAAAGCCAGCCTTGCGCCTGGCATAAGGAAACGATGGCTTGATCCGCCTCGTTCGTGGTCGTAGCGACAACCACTTCCTCTACTAGCTTGGATTGGGAAGTTCTTTGAACTACATGCCAAAGCACTGGCTTGTCTAAAATATTCATTAGTACCTTTCCAGGGAGCCGGGTTGATCCTACCCGAGCCTGGATAATGGCCACTATTCGCATTCCACTTTCTCTCCAGCACGTTTATTAATTACTTCCACCAAACATCTAACTACAGTATTGACATCGTCTTCAATCATCTGCGGAAATAGGGGCAGTGAAAGAATTTCTTCATACGCGGCTTCTGCCACCGGGCAAAGGCCCGGGCCCGTACCGAATTTTTCCCGGTAAAATGGGTGTAAGTGAACCGGGATGTAATGCACGTTTACTCCGATACCTCGCTCTCGCAGGGCCCTGAAAACTCCGGCGCGCTCGACGCGGAGATACTCGCGATCTAAACGCACAACATATAGGTGGTAAGCATGCGAAACTTCCGGGCGTACTTTAAGCGGGCTAACGCCTTGTATAGCGGCGAGGGCTTCGTCGTACTGGCGCGCCAATTCCCGCCGCCTGGCAAGCCAGGCCGGAAGTTTGCGCAACTGGCTTATGCCAAGAGCACACTGAAAATCCGTGATGCGGTAGTTATAACCCAGGTCGACCACTTCGTAGTACCAGGTGCCCCGGGTTGCTCGCTGGTGGTGATCGGCGGTTATGCCGTGGTTACGGAAAATACGCATCCGCCGCGCCATAGCGGCGTCGCTGGTGACAATCATGCCCCCCTCGCCTGTGGTTATGTGCTTTGCAGGGTGGAAGCTAAACACTGTGAGGTCAGCCAGTGTTCCAACCTTTCGGCCCTTATAGGTGGCTCCCAAAGCATGACAGGCGTCGGCCACCAGGGCCAGCCCATATTTATCGCATACCTGCCGCAGAGCATCGTAATCACACGGCTGTCCCGCATAATCCACCGCTATCACGGCCTTGGTACGTGGCGTAATTTTGGCGCGGACCTGCTCGGGATCAAGCAACAGGGTTTCCGGGTTCACATCGGCAAACACCGGGGTCCCACCCTGGAAAACGACGCAGTTAGCGGTAGCCGCAAAAGTCATCGGAGGGACAATAACCTCATCTCCCGGCCCTATGCCAAGGGCGTACATTGCCGCGTGAAGCGCCGCCGTTCCACTCGACACCGCTACGGCTTCTCTCGCACCTACAAAATCTGCAACCGCTTCCTCAAAACGCCCCACCATTGGTCCCGTAGTCAACCACTCGGAGGATAACACCTCTAATACAGCCTCTATGTCTTGTGCGTCTACCCAATGCCGCGCATAGGGAAGAAAGCGATCTCCTTGAAGCTTCCCATCATTTACTTTTGTTCCGTCAAATTGCTGTAAACCGTCTTTCATTCCAGTTTGCCTCCGTGAGGCGTTCTTTCAACATCTGGTGCAAATCCATATGTTGCGATTAAGTCTTGCAGCTGTTCCACCCTAAGCCACCACTCATTCTTATCACTCGAGAAACGGAAACCATCTGGTAAGGGTGTGCCTTCCGACCAGTTGCCTGTTTGCCACCATGGGTGTAGTGGTTTAATTACGTACATATCGCCCACATCTACAGTATGGCGGGCCTCATCTTCGGAAATCAACACTTCGTGCAATTTTTCTCCCGGCCTTATCCCGATATACTCAACTCGACACCCAGGGGCCACTGCCTCTACAAGATCCATGATGTTCATGCTCGGGATCTTGGGCACAAAAATCTCCCCGCCACGCATTAGCTCTAGACAGCGCAAAACAAAGCGTACACCCTGTTCCAGCGTGATCCAAAAGCGTGTCATACGGGGGTCCGTGACGGTAACCACACCGTTTTCACGCTGGCGTGCAAAAAGCGGAATAACACTACCCCTGCTGGCTACCACGTTGCCGTATCGACAAACCGCAAATCGTGTCCCACCTGCCCCGGCATATGCATTCGCCTGAATAAACATTTTTTCCGCACAAAGCTTGGTTGCTCCATATAGATTAACTGGGTTTACAGCCTTATCGGTACTGATGGCTATAACTTTCTTTACGCCCCTGTCTATAGCCGCTTCGATAACATTCTGGGCACCTAAAACATTTGTTTTTACCGCTTCAAATGGGTTATATTCACAGGCGGGAACCTGTTTCAGCGCTGCGGCGTGTACAACAATATCTACTCCAGCAAAAGCTCTGTATAGTCGCTCCCGGTCCCGCACGTCTCCAATGAAGTACCTGATCGGGGAACCGGCTGCCTTGTCATCATAAATCTGACGCATTTCGTGTTGCTTTAGCTCATCGCGACTAAAAATGATTAACCGCCTAGGTTTATACTCCCTTAAAACAATTTCTACAAATTTCCGTCCAAAAGAGCCTGTAGCGCCAGTGACTAAAACGCTTAAGCCATGCCACTCCACCTATAACTCACGTCCTTTAGTAAAAAGATTACAATTTTTCTAGCACTATTTTTCTCCAACAGTTAAGGATAGATGGGTAAATATCGTTTTCAGAGGATAAGTAGGAAACAGATTTCTCCTCTAAAAATTCCCAGCACAACTTCGCTCAAATTCCCTCACCATGGGCCCGGCCGAAGAGACATAGCCGCTTGCTAAAACTTTTAAGATATAGTCACGCTCTAACTCACTGATATTAGGCCAGTCCAACGGTATCTTAATTTCCTGCATCAAAAAGGCGCCGCCTTATACGTTATATTGTCCGGCTTTATATAAAGCCAGGTGATTTTTAAACCAATCGATTGTTATTGCCAGTCCTTCCCTCAACGAGTATTCCGGCCGCCAGCCTGCCAGCCGGTTCGCTTTGCGGTTATCACAGCATAAACGCTCTACTTCGCTCGCTTCAGGGCGGTAACGTTCCGCATCAACCCGGTCTTTCACCTTTATCCCGATCAATTGTCCTATCAGCTCAACCAGCTCGCCGATGCTTATTTCCCGGCCGCTGCCGATATTTACCACTTCACCCACGGTATGGGGGGAAAGGCCGGCTGCGATAAAGCCGCTCACCGTATCTTCAATATAATTAAAGTCCCGCGTCGGTGCCAAATTGCCCAGCCGTATCTCCTCCCGGCCACTTAACAGCTGGGTGATAATCGTAGGGATAACGGCCCGGGCTGACTGGCGTGGCCCGTAGGTGTTAAAGGGCCGGATTATAGTTACCGGTAAATCAAAAGACCGGTAAAAACTCAGGGCCAGCTGGTCGGCGCCAATCTTGCTGGCAGCGTAAGGTGACTGGGCTTGTAGGGGATGGTTTTCATCGATAGGGACATACCGGGCCGTTCCGTAAACTTCGGACGTAGAAGTATGAACTACCCTTCTCAGACCCTCTTCCCTCGCTGCCTGGCAAATATTATACGTGCCTTCGATGTTCGTCCTGATGTAAGCAACCGGCGTGATATAAGAATAGGGAATCCCTATTAAGGCCGCCAGGTGGAATACTACCTCTATCCCCCTTAAGGAGGCCCTGACGCTGTCATAATCGCGGATATCACCCGCAAAGACTTCAACATCGTCTTTGACTTCACTCTCCTCCAGCCAACCCCATGTATTGCGAGCATCATAATGGACAAAGGCCCGGACTTTATGTCCCTCTCTAACCAACCTCTCCGTAAGATGCGAACCGATAAAACCGCCGGCACCGGTTACTAAAATGTGCAATGGGATATACCTTCCTTTGATCCATATTAAGTTATTTTGGGTGCCTTATATATTATTTCTTCACTTCTATTTACTTTCCATGACATTATATCGACATTTTACCGCCAGGCTGGAGGGGTTAAAGTAAGATTTTCTTTCAAGATTATGACCCTTTAACTTCGTCTAAAATGCTTTTAACAGCATTAGAGGGCCGGCAATAATGACCCTGGGATTTCCGATAGACACAAAAATACCCCCGTTTGTAGCAGGGAGAAGTGAACAGGGTCACGAACACTGGTCACTGTACCTCTTCCCACAATTTGTTTAAGTTAAGCCTCAAACCCGGCAGCACCCGGGAGGTATAAATCCCGTCTTCATCCGGCCGTATCTGTTGATACCGGCCATCCTGGAGCTGGAAAAACTCGGCCTGGCGAGTATCGGGGTGAATAAGCCAGTATTCTTTCACGCCTGCTTGTTCGTATTCCTTAAATTTAATGTTCCGGTCGCGTTCAAGGCTTTCCGGTGAGGTTATCTCGATTATTAAATCAGGCGCCCCGTTCAGGTAAGCAGGCTTAAGCAAGTGCAGGCGCTCCCTGGCTACAAAGATTAAGTCAGGTTCACGTGCACTTTTTAATGGGTCCGGCAGGCGTACTAAGAAAGGTGCAAAAAGCACTTCCCCCAAATCATGTTGGATGACAAATTCCCTGATAAGCATATAAAGAAAGCCCGCCAACCTTTGGTGGTTCAGTGATGCCGGCGTCATCAGGACGACCTCTCCCTCTACCCATTCGGCCAGGGTGTCTTCATCGGCCCAGGTAAGGAATTGTTCAAAGGTCATTTTGCCGGGCGGGAGAGGGCGGGCATCGGCGACGGCGTACCGGGTACAGGCCTCTTTGAGCAGGTTATGGTTATCCTGTCGGCTCATTTCAGTTTCACCTGCCGTCATTACGTAGTTGACATGACTGCCGCTTTACACCAATTTGCTGAATTGATCATATCATACAAAAGGTTGGTTCTCAATGTTACTGCTGCTCACCCGGCTTTGTTTTCATGGGCAGCTCCCCGATCGCTATGGCCGGCATCCTGGCGGCGGCTTTATTCTCATCGCGGACGGCAGCAAGCAGCTCCTCGCGGACAATGGGCACCTCCGGCGGGGCGTCGATGCCGATGCGGATTTTATCGTCTTCAATGCCAACAACGGTTATTTTGATCCTGTTGTCGATAACGATGGTTTCGTTAACCCGCCGGGTCAAGACAAGCACGGCTTACCCGCTCCTTCGCCGGGGCCAGTCAGGGATAATGGCTCCCGGCCCCCGTCTTTATTATTTCCCTTAAAAGACGAACTCCTTTCCACCGGCGCGCCCGCCACAGCACCTGCTTTGTTCCGTCTTGCCTTCCCGGCAACGTTACCTGGCCGCAGCTCACCGGAACAGAGGGTGCCGGGTGGTATATCTGGTGCCCTCCATGACAAACTGCCGGCCCAGGCGGGCGGCCCTGTTGATGATCATTGGAGCCACCAGGTTGGCCGTCATGCGCCGGACGTCGCCGTTGGGGACGGTCACTACGGCCAGGACCAGGACGTCGGCAGCGGCTTTAATCTCCAGCTCTCTCTGCAGGCCATCCGGGATCTCCACTTCATAGCCGGGGAAAAAGAGAAAGGGGTCGACCAGCAGGAAGGCTACTTCCGGATCCCTTACGGCCTGGAGCCAGGTAAAGGCCGGGTTTTCCGGGATGGGGTGAAAGAAAAACTCTCTCAGGTGTTCAAAGGCCGGGATGCCGTTAGGAAAGGTCAACACTTCCGCCGGATCGATCTCTACTACCCCAAAACGTGACGTCTGTACCCTCACAGGTAAACCCGCCTTTCACTAGTTAAAATTCAGCACCCGCTCCCGGTAATCGGCGGTCATTTCCTCCTGGAGATAGTGGATAAAACGGTTGAGAAATACTGCCGCTTCGGCCCGGGTAAGGGTTTCGTTGGGCTTCAGGAAGCCGTACTCGTCACCCTGGATCAGGCCGATTTTACTGGCCACGTAGACGGCAGCTCGTGCCCAGGCAGGTATATCCCAGTCATCCTGGAAGGGAGTCCGCACATAGCCTGCCGGCGCCAGGCCTTCCAGGCCCAGGGCCCGTACCAGGATGACCAGGGCTTCGGCCCTGGTCAGGGGCTCGGTAGGGCCAAAAAGGCCCGGCCCCGTACCGGTCATTACTCCGGCTTCATAGACGGCTTTGTAATACTTATAGGCCGGATCAGTCGTGGCGACATCGGCAAAGAGGGGTTTTTCCTGGGGCTGGGCGGCCTGGCCCAGCCTGCCGGCTAACAGGGACGATTGCCCGGCCCGGCCCGTAAGGTTCGGCCGGGTGTAAGTCGTGCCGCCCTGACCCGTCAGGATGCGGCCGGTGGTCAACCCCCTGGCACCCGGCAGCCGGGCTGCTCCCGAATCTTCGTCCGGCAGGGGCAGGTCCAGCACTGCGACCAGGGCCCGGGCAAACTGGCCGCGGAAGAAGGGCAGCGACGGCCGGAAATAATCCCCTTCTTCCTCAAAGGCGCCTAAACCGTAGATCTGGCGAATATCCGCCTCGGCCCAGTGGCCGCGGATGTCGGCCAGGTCCGCCACCCACAACCAGTTTTTGCCGGCAAGGCCATTTAATTCGTAACTGCCCTCTTTCTTCAGCCAGCGGCTGCTGGCCAGTACGCCGTTCTCCAGGTCGGGAAAACTGCCCCGGTAATGCAGGGTTTCGGTGGTCCGGGTATTCTCGACGTAGCCCCCCGCAAAGCTGATGGCCAGGGGCTCGTTGGCCTGGTATTCCAGGTAGCGGGTGCGCCGGTAAGAAAGGTCCTGGTGGAAACTGCTGCTCCACGTAGTGGAAACAAGGGTTTCCTTATCCAGAGCCACCTTGCCGCTGAAAAACACCGTGCCTTCTTCCTGGCTGGTCTCGGTGCTTCCCCAGGCATGGCTGTAACCTACTGTTTGCCCCCAGGTTTCCACAGTCACCCTGGCCTGGTCGTTATTAAGGCTGTAGACTTTCCGGGCCGTCCAGTTGCCGCTTTTATAATCAACCGCCGGCTGGTGGTCCAAAAGCTCTGACCGGGAGAATTGAAAGTCATGCAGGGTGTACCTGTCCTTTCCCACAGTGATTGTTTCGTTGAAGCGTTCCAGGGTGGTAGTGTTTACTTCCTGCCTTCCATTTTTTTCTACTTCCGTAGCAAAGTTCAAGCTCCGGTTCAGCTTGATGCCCTTTTCTTTGTTTTCCAGTTTAAAGGTAACCCTGCTGGTGATTTTACCGTTCCTGGCCGGGCTGGTATTTTCCTGCACCGTACCCTTCAGGAGTACCGGCTCGCCGGTAAGGTAAAGGACTTCGGCATATTCCTTTTCGTTCTTGATGCCGCCCTGGAAACGGTAAAAATCGACGGCAGCGGCCGGGAGGGCATGCAGTAAATATATAGTGAAGAATGCACCCCAAAAGATGAGCCAGCAAAATTTGTCCCTCAGCCGGTTTTCAACCACACCAACCACCTCTACCCTCACCTGAAAATATTACGGCTGGTACCTTCTTTTTCCCAGGAAGTCGCCGGACGCATAGACGGCTATTTCCATACCTAATCCATTGCCACTACCACCAGGGCCTGCTTCTGGTCGTGGATGACATAGACGTTATCGCCGGGGAGCAAGTCTTCCAGGGCCGCCATGGCCCTCCCCTTCACTACCAGGGCCGTCCGGGCATCCAGCTCCAGGGAATAATCACGATCCTGCCACTGGCTGTAGCCCGGGCTCCAATCCCGGACGGCCGTCAAGGTCAAAGTTCCATTATCCGGGTCTATTTCCTGCAGGCGGCCCAGGCTGGTCATGGTGGGGCCTACGGCACTCCGGGGCAGGACCAGGAGACCCCGGGCCTCTTCTTCCCGGACCAGGGTATAGGCCTGGTAGCCATCATACTTCCCGGTAAATCGGGCCTCAACAAACTCGTCCAGGCTCAAAGTCCCGCTTTCGTCCATGATAACCGGTTCCCAGTCCAGCTGGAACTCCATGCTGTAATCCTCGGTTTCTTCCCAGTCGTAAAGCCGGTCGTCCTGGCCGCCCATCTCTTCCACGTCTTCCAGCTCAAAGCCCTCTTTGGATACGGCTTCTACCCGCCCACGGTAGAGCCGCCAGGAGGAAGGTAAAATATCTTCACTGAAGATCAGCACTGCCTGGCGACCGCCGGGAACCGCTGCCGCTACCGTAAACAGGTAATCGCCAAGCTCCAAGTCGGCTGCCTCAACCTGCCGGCCGTTTTTAATGATTATACTCTCCCGGGTAAAGGCAACAGGGTCTACGGCACCGGCCAGCAGCATTTCCCTGCCCCCCAGGGAAAGATAATCCAGATAGCCTTCCAATAACCTGGTAGAAGCATCCACCTTTACGGCCTTAACGCCAACCTCACCCTGGGGACCTCCCGCCAGGACTACAATCACTTCACCGGTATAGGGGCCGTAGGGTACCAGCAGGTCGCGGGAAGTCCCGGCCAGGGAAGCTGCCGCTTCCCGGGTCAGGCTCACCACCCGTAGGGGCTCACCGGGCAGCCAGGCACCGTAGTAAAACTCACTGGTATCCCGGAGGACAATCTTGTTGTCAAAGGAATTTATCCGGTCCAGTTTTCCTTTCAATATCTTACCCAGACGGCCGGTACTGTTCCCTACCTGGATCCCAAGAGCCTGCCCGGCGGCATCAACCTGCACTTTGACCGGGTCACCGGTCTTCAGGTCGGCGAGCATTATCGCGCGCCCGGCCCGGCTAATGGTCGTAGACCCCGTTATTTTGAACGTTTCTTCGTTTCCGGTCGCATCGACTATTACTATCGCACCGGCCTCTGCTTCCCGCACGTAACCGGTAACAACCCTGGTGTCGCCCGGGATGTATGCCGGTGTACCTGTTCCATCCAGGGGGACTATCCGGGTAACGGTGCCGTCCTGGACCGTGAGGCTGACTACCTGGCCCGGCAGGGGGAGGTCGCTGCTGTACCCCCTGCTTTCTACCGCCAGGTGGGGGCTGACGGCATAGCGGTACTGCCGGCCCTGGTCGTCCACCAGGAGCAGTTCTTTTTCCCCGGCTGCCAGGACCATACCCCGCAGGGACCCGGCCATGGCAGTGCTTTCCGCCAGGAGGACGTATTCCCCCTGGAGGATGAGCCGGACGGCCTCGCCCCCGGACAGCTCTTGCCCCAGGGTTAAACGTCCGGCTTTATAGAGTATAAAATCTGACAGGGAGTTCCCGCCGGCATCTTTTTTGATCTCCAGGTTGATGACGGGGCCGGCAAAGGTAGCTACCCGCAGGGTGATGATCTTCTCCCCGTTGCCCGACCAGGTTTCCACCCGGTCCATTACCTGGCCTTCTACCCGCCGGGAACCCCTGCCGGCAGCCAGCTCGTTGTCGAGGCGGTCCAGGAGGGCTGCCATTTCCCCCCTGGTCATTGCCTGCCGGGGGGCAAAGGCACCTGCCCGTACACCCGTCATCAGGCCCCGCTGCAGGACGGCTTCCACCATGGGAGCTAGCTCATCGTCGACTTCATCCCCGTCGCTAAAGGCGCCCAGGCAGGGATATAATCCAGATGCTGCCGGGCTCACGCCCAGGGCCCGTCCCACCCAGGCCGCCACCTCCTGGCGTGGGGCCGGCTGCTGCCATTCTTCCGCCGTAAAGGCCTTTTCCCGGTCCGTTAACAGGTTCCAGGTCGCGGCCGGGACCACGGCGGCAACTGCCTGACCTGCCGCCGTGGCGGCCGAACCTTCCCACCCCGCCGCCCGCGCCAGCAGTATCAGAGCCTCCGCGCGGGTCACCGCCGCCTCGGGGGCAAACAGCCCGCCGCCGCGGCCGTGGACAATGCCCTGGGCCGCCAGGCGTAAAATGGGCAAAAAGGCCCAGTGGCCCCGGGTATCGGTAAAGCGCACCGCCGCCAGCCGCTTTTGCGGGTAGGGTAGGCCGCGAAAGGTCTGGCCGGTAACCAATTCCGCCGTTACATCTGAGCCCTGTCCCGTTAAATATGTCCCCTGGGAACCTGCCCCGGTTATTTCCTGGGCCGCGGCCGCCGGCACGGCGGCGGCAAACAATATCAGCAGGCATAGGACTGCGGCAAGATATTTATGGTATGGCATCGTTTACTCCCCCAAATCAACCAGGGCATATTTCCCCGGTAAATGCAGCCGGGCAACGCGCGGCGCATACAAAGTGCTCACGGGCTGCCAGTTGACGTTATAGGGAGTACAGAAATACATGACGGGTTTGCCGGCTGCCGCCGGCAGTAACGTAAAGGAGAGAAGGGTTCCCGCCGGGAAATAAAGCAGAGGATAAAGGTGGCGCCCGACCCGCCCCTGGAGCTTGATGCTCCAGACGCGGGACACAACCCGCGCTCCCGGCGGCAATCCTTTCAGGAGGGCTTCGGCTTCTCCCTGACCCTTGTCCTCCAGGATAATTTCCACCCAAGCATCCTGTTCATCGGAGCCTGCCAGGGTGCTCCGGTAGACCTCAGTGAGGGCCGTACCCGGCAAAGCCATGCTAATCTCCCCGGTGTTAATGCTCAAACTGCCCCTGGCCTCCCCGGCCACCGCGGCAGCTACCCTGACGATGTACAGCCGGCTGTTCCTTGACCCGTCAGCAGCCAGGTCCAGCCGGTAGTCCCGGGATAAAAGCCCCTCCCGGTTTAAAGTGGCTTCCACGGTGCCCCGGCCGGTAATAATTTTTACGCTGTCTACCTCTCCGGGGTACGATTGTTCGCCATCATTTTCTTCGTCGGCATCATCTTCTTCCTCAGCCTCGGCGTACTCTTCTTCGGTAAAATCCGAATAGCCGAGCTCATTGACCGCCCTCACCCGGAAGAAATAGCCGGCTTCCTCCGGCAGGGCCTCGCTATAAAAGGTCGTCTCCCTGGTGCGGGTTAAAAATTCATAGGGGCCGCCTGGTGTCTTGCTGGCCCAGATCTCATAGTAGTCGGCAAATTCCACCTCGCTCCAGGTCAGTTTTATGGTCTTCCCGCCGTCAACCTCCCTGGCCCTGAACCCCGAGGGCGCGTCCGGCACCCCCCTGGGTTTGAGGTAGCGAAAGCCCTGCTCCAGGGCACCCCAGCCCCCGTCGGAATTAACCACCCGCACCTCCTGCCACCCGGCGTTTCCAGGAGGGGTGGTGGCTTTAATCAGGGTATCGCTCACCCATTCAACAACCAGGGCCGCAGTACCGCCGATGAGGACGGTGGCCCCCCGGGCGAACTTGCTCCCGCTGATGCTAATGACCGTCCCGCCGGTGGCCGGCCCTTCGCTGGGGGTAATGGAGTCAATAACCGGGGCTTCCACGTGATAATAGGTAAAGCCTTTCGGCAGGGTATAGGTGCCTGCATCGGGATTGACAACCGTCACGTCGGCCGGTCCTTCGGTCCCGGGCGGGGTCACCGCCGTGATGGTTTTGTAGTCCACCAGGCGTACTTCCTGGGCCGGCGCCCCGCCGATATAAAGCTTTAATCCCTCGCGGAAATCCAGGCCGGTAACGGTGATGGCCGTGCCGCCCATCTGAGGCCCCCGGTTGGGCTCCACCTTTTTAATCACCGGCTGGCTTTCCGGCACTTTGTAGGTATAAGCCGCCGCCAGGGTAGCAGTACCGCCGTCATAATTGGTTACGGTAACATCTTTGGGTCCTTCGCTGTGAGGCGGCGTTTTCACCCGCAGGGTCTGCCCGTCAACAAGCTTTACCTCCAGGGCCGGCTGGCCGCCGATGAAAACTTCCGGGTCCTCGCGGAAGTCCTCGCCGGTAATAGTGACCCAGTTGCCGCCCAGGGTGCTGCCGCTGGCAGGTTCAATGCCGGTAATGACCGGCCGGCTGTCTGGAACTACATAAGTAAAGGCTTCCGGCAGCACTACCTCGGCGCCGTCGCCGTTTACGACCCTGACATCTACTGAACCCAGCCGCCCCTGGGCCGCCGGCGGCAGGGTCGCCGCAATCATGCTGCCGCCTTCGCTTACCACGGCATCTGCCGCCGCTACCGTGCCAAAATAGACCTGCACCGGCGCTATAAAATCGGCGCCGCGGATGACTACTCTAATGCCGCCTTCCCTCGGGCCGCGCTCCGGCACCACGGCATCGATCCGGGGTACCGAACTCTGGTAGGTAAAGGCCTGACGCAGGGTATATGAACCGGCATCGGGATTGACCACCGTAACGTCCACAGTCCCGGCGGCGGAAGGCGGGGTGACGGCCGTAATGGTCTGGTAATCAACCCGCATAACGCTGGCAGCTTCAACGCCGCCAAAGAAGACTCTGACCCCGTTACGAAAATCCTCGCCCCTGATGGTCACCGCCGTGCCGCCCAGGACGCTGCCGGCCTGGGGTTCTACGCTTTTTATCACCGGCTCACTGCCCGGTACAAGGTACTCAAAAGCCCTGTAAGCCACGGCCACGCCGCCGTCCTTGTTGACCACCGTCACGTCCACGGCGCCGGGATCATGGGCCGGTGTCACCACCTCGATGGTGCCGGCGGTAATCTTTTTGACAGTAGCGACGGCACCCCCAAAATATACCTGCAGGCCCTCCCGGAAATCGCTGCCGCTGATGGTCACCGGGGTGCCTCCCTTAGTCGTCCCTGCTGCCGGGCTGACGCCGGTTATGACCGGCTGGCTATCGGGGAGTTTGTAGGTAAACCCGCCCCGCAGGGTAGCGCTACCCCCGTCGGGATTGACAATAGTTACGTCTACTGGCCCGACAAGGTAGTTATCCCCTGCTTTCGGTCCTTCAGGGGTGTGGACATAAATGGCCTTGCCGCCGGAAGCCACCAGGGGACTAATAATTTGTGTCCCCATCTCTTTTGGTACTATCTGCCCTTCGTTATTTACATAAAGGAAGGCTTCGTTAGTCCCGACAAACACCCGCACTCCCGGCCAGAAATATTCCCCGCTGATGGTCAAAAGGGTCCCGCCCTGGGCCGGCCCCTGGGATGGAAAAACTCCGGTAATCCTGGGTGAGGTCAGGGGCTGGCGGTATTCGTAGGCATCTTCTTTGATAAAAATACCTGTATCGTAAACATTGACTACCGTGACATCGTATAAGCCCGGGGCGTTGGCCGGGGCGATGACCCGGACCTGATTGGGAGTCACCTCCAGGACCCGGGCTTCTTCCCAGCCGAAATAGACTTTTACATCCGGCTGGAAACCGCTGCCTGTAAGCAGGACTTCGTTGCCGCCCTGGGCAGGACCAAAATTGGGCGTAACCTGGTCCACCCGGGGGGAGGTTAAGGGCTGGAAGTAAGTGAAGATATCCCCGGCTATAAAGCTCCCGCCGTCGCTGCTCAAACTGGCATCGCTGTTAACTACTGCTATGTCTACCTTTAAGCCGTCTTGCGGATCGACGCCCTCCGGCCATGCCGGGAGGCGGACCTTTGCCGTTTGTTGGTCGATAACCTGGACGTCCGCCTCCGGCACCTGGCGGAAAACATCACCGTTTACCGTACCGTAAACCACTTCGGTGATGCTGCCGAAATACACCTGCATGCCGGGATAAAAATCGGCGCCGTGCAGGGTGACAATGGTGCCGCCGGCGACACTGCCGCGGCCGGGTGAGACGCCGTCCAGCACCGGATGGCTGATATATGTAAATCCTTCAGGCAGGGTAGCCTCCCCGCCGTCGGGGTTGGTGACAACAACATCTTGTTTCCCGGGCAGGCCTGGTGGCGCCAGAGCGCGAATTTCCATAGGACTGACTACCTCTACCCCGGTTGCCGCCTGCCCGCCGATAGTAACGGTAGCCTTCGCCTGGAATCTATCGCCATAGATGGTGATGGGCGTTCCCCCGGTGGTCGGCCCCAGGGATGGATTTATTCCTGCTATCACCGGCGTACTGGGCGACACATAATAAGTAAAGGATTGGGGCAGGGTGGCGCTGCCAAAACGGTTGCGCACCACCACGTCCTTGGTGCCGGCGGTGGCAATGGGCGTCTCTGCCGTGATGGTAGAGCCGTCCTGGCTGACGTTGATATTGGTAGCAGGTAAAAAGCCTTCTTCCTGGGTACCTATTTCTACCACTATGTTAATATTGCCCAGCTCGTCCTTATCCTGATTGAAGTTGGCGCCGGTAATAGTAATCAAAGTCGGTCTGTCTACCGGCCCCCTGTCGGGGGTAACGCTGACAATCGTCATGGCGTTAGCGACGTAGGTAAAGCCGTTGAGTAAAACCGCTGTGGCTAAATCCGGGTTGATTACGGTAACATTTCTGATGCCCGTTGCCGGTGATGCCGGTGTGACAGCGGTAATCCGGGTATTATCGATCACCTGGACATTGGTGGCCGGCAGATTGCCGATATAAACCTGGACCGTTTCCCCTGCCTGCGGCGCCCGGAAATCACTGCCGTAAATGGTAATCAAGGTGCCGCCCGACAGGGGGCCCCCGGCAGGTTCTACTTTAGTAATACGCGGGTGGCTTTCCGGCACCTTATAGGTAAAGCCGCCGGGCAAAACAGCCTTTTCTGTTATTAAATTGGCGTCCTGCCAGCGTTTGATTATTAAAATAACGTCCTGGGTACCATAGCCTGGAGGAGTAACGGCTTGATACGCTTTGTTTTCCGGGTCCCAGGTCAGACTTTTTACCGCGTTGCCGCCAATAGTGAGCTCAATGCTTTCGACGGCAGGATCGGCGGGATCGATAAAGTTGGCTCCGTTAACGATAACCGGTGTATTACCTTCCATGGAACCCTGGTTCGGCGTTATGCTGGTTATCAGCAGCACCCGTTCCGGCGCCAGGTAGGTAAACCCGTCGGGCTGGGTGAACTTTCCTCCATCAGGGTTCTCTACCGTAACATCTACGGGCCCGGTTACCGGGCTGGGAGGGGCAATAACCAGAAGTTCGGTAGTACTTTTTACCGTCACCTGTTCCGCATAGATATTGCCGAACTTAACCTTCAGGGGGACGTCAACGCCGGCGCGAAAGTCGCTGCCGGTAATGGTAACCGCCGTACCCCCGTCTTTACTGCCCGCGCTGGGAGTGATGCCGGTAATAACCGGGCTGCTCGTTTCCGTCACATAGGTAAAACCCTGGAATACCCTGTAAGCCTTATCTATATCCGCCGTGTCATATACCACTACATCCACCGCACCCGGGGCGCCGGCGGGGGTGGTCACTTTAATATATCCATCAGCCACCTCGGTTACCGTGGCCTCTATGCCTCCGAAGGTAACGCCGACCTGCCCTGCCGGCGGGAAATTGCTGCCGGTAATGGTTACTTCCGTCCCCCCCAGGGGGCTGCCGTAGTTTGGTGTAATTGCGTCAACAACCGGGGTGATGATAAATTCGAATTTTGTATCGCCGGTAACGGCACTTGTCTGGCCGTCGGGATTGGTAACAGTGACATCCTGGATGCCCACCGAACCGCGAGGCGTCACCACCACCAGCTCTGTAATGCCGTTGGCCTGTTTAACAACAGCCGGTGTGCCGCCAAAACGGACAACACCTGCCGGGCTTAATTCCTGGCCCCGGATAATTACCTCCGTACCGCCCATCCAGGTGCCCCTGCCGGGAGAAACACTGGTGACGGCCGGCTGGCTCAAGCGGTAGGCGAAGGTTTTCTCGTCGGTTTCCGGTAAAATCCCGGTACCGCCGTCAGGATTGACCACTTTAACTGCTACTTTCCCCACCGTTCCCGGCGGCGTCAGGGCGGTGATGGTTGTGCCGTCGGAAGAAACAGTCACTTCCGTTGCCTGGTTGTTACCAATGTAAAGGGCCAGGTTATTTTGAAAACCGCTGCCCTTGACGGTAACTGCCTGGCCGCCGACGGTACTGCCTGTGCGGCCTTCCGCTGTTGTTACTTCGGTTATAACCGGGTCGTAGCGAAAACCTGCCACTTTTATATTTTCCTGGCCGTCAGGATTGACTACCTTGACATCTACCGGGCCGGAGGTTGGACTGGAAGGGGTCTTAACATCGAGTTTGCTTGAGCTGCGAAAAATTACTTCCGCAGCCGGGTTGGAGCCGAAATAAACATAAGCGCCAACGGCAAAATCGGATCCGCTGACGCTAATCCAGGTGCCGCCAGTAATAGGTCCGTTGGCCGGGGAAATAGCGGTTATCTGTGGTGCTGCGGCAGCCATGGCCCTCCCGCAGGAAAAAAATATTGCTACCGCTGCCAGCAGCAATATAAGACCGGTCCTTCGTCTATAATTCAACGCCGGTTCTCCTTCCCGTTTTACGCGACTAAAAGCAAGGGCTAAAGGCAGGTTTTACCGCAGGTAATCAATCAAGCTTGGCTGCAGGACCATGGCGCCTGTGGCCAGGGAAGCCAGGTAGACGTTTTCCTGGTTTTTATAATTCATAACGGTTTCGGCCAGGTCGATATCTGCCAGCTTGGACATGGTTTTGGTAAGGTTGATCTGGGTATCATCCAGGCGCGCAGTGGCCATCTCCAGGCGGTTGCTTTTGGCACCCAGGACGGCGCGGATGTCCAGGATGTGGTCGATGGCCCTGTCGAAGCGGTCGAGGGTATCGGAGACGGCATTATTATCGTTAGCCTTCAGGTAATCGCGTAAATCTGCCAGCAACTGGAAGACATCGTTGCCGTTTTGCTTGAAGACTGCCGCACCGTTTTCATTTACCGTCAACACCACCTGGGGGGCAACTTCCCACTCAAGGGCGTCAGTATTCCCCTTATAACTGCCCGCGCTATCAAAGGGTGCCTCCGTTGTCACGCTACCGCCGAAAAGGAAACGACCACCGTAGGAAGTGTTGGCTATCTGCACCATCTCACCGATGAGCTGATCTACTTCTTCTGCCAGGGCTTTCATGGATTCTTCCGGCATGGTCCCGTTGGCACCATAGACGGCCAGCTCACGGGCGCGCTGAAGGGTCGAAGTGGCCATGTCCAGAGCCCTTTCCGAGGCATCAAGCCACCCCCTGGCGTCTTCCATATTCTTTTTATACTGCTCATTGGCGGCGATAGCGGTTTTAAAGGCCAGTACCCGGGCGACGACGATGGGGTCATCGGAGGGGCGGTTAACCCTCTTACCGGAAGCCATCTGTTCCTGGGTGCGGGACATGATCTCCAGGTTGCGGTTGATGTTGCGGATGACGTTCTGCCCGAGCATGCGGTTGGTGATGCGCACCTAATTCACCCCATAAAATATCCTCATCCCAATATATCGGCACCAAGGGGGTGAACTTTACCGGCCGTGCAATGAACCGTTACGCACAAAGCCCCTTACGTTACTCAAAACAGCTTCCACCGATAAACTCCCTTATAATTGAGTTGTTAGGTATCGCATTTTCTTCGGCTTCCAGGAAATAACTTAAAAAAGTCAATAACCTTTTAGCCTCCAGATAGGCCGGGCTGCTCACGGGTATCTCCCTCAGGAGAGGTGCAGCATATTTCTTTAAAATACACATTTCATATACCAGGGCAGAATTAAACATAATGTCGGCTTCTTCCTGGTAAGGAAAAATATTTTTCTCTTCCCCTGCCCTGACCTGCGGCCAGGTAAGGATGGTTGTTGCGGCATCACGGCCCCGGTACAGGTAATCCCTAACAATTCTCCTCATCAGCCTGCTGTCAGTAGTGGGTATGCGGTTATGGTTATCTATATTTAACTGGGTCAGGGCGCTGATATAGATTTTATATTTGTTTTCGCGCGGCACGGATGAAGTCAAAATTTCATTTAGCCCGTGAATGCCTTCAATCACAAGTACGGCATCCTTTTCCATTTTATATTTCCTGCCGATCCATTCCCTCAATCCCGTGCGAAAATTAAACCGCGGTATTTCTACTTCTTCGCCATTTAAAAGGGCCGCAAGGTGCTGGTTAAAGAGCTCCAGGTGCAGCGCCCTGATAGACTCAAAATCGTAATTCCCGCTTTCATCTTTTGGCGTATGTTCCCTGTCGACAAAGTAATCGTCCAAAGACAGCGGGTAAGGTTTTAATCCTAAAACTCTTAGCTGTATTGACAACCTCCTGGCAAAAGTAGTCTTACCTGAAGAAGACGGGCCGGCAATAAGCACAATTTTTATTTTATCTTTGCCCGCGTATATCATGTCGGCGATATTGGCAATCTTTTTTTCATGCAGGCCTTCATTTACCAGGATTATTTCATTGATTTCTCCCGACACAACTTTATCGTTCAACGCTCCAACATCGCCAACGTCTAGGATGTTAGCCCATTCCTCGGCCTCTTTAAAAATCCTGGCGAGCTTGGGGAGGTCATGAAAGGGTGGTATGTGAAAAGGGTCTCCGGCCTGGGGATACATCAAAATAAAGCCGGGGTCATAATAAAGCAGGTCGAATACTTTTAAATAACCCATGGACGGCACCATAGGCCCGTAAAAATAATCATATAAATCGCCGCATCGATAAAGATTGATGCGGGGAAGATTTATATACTTTAATAACCTGAGCTTATCGGTCATGCCCTGCAAAGTAAATATCCTTACACTAAAGCAATTCTCAGTATCTACCATCACACGGGCGGCTTTATTCAACAATTTCCCCTTTCCTGTAGACCGGTGCATTCCACGCTTCCAAGAAAAAGGCGGTAAAAACTCCTACCATAAGGCCCAATACTACGGCTATTGCTGTATTCAACAATTTTCTCGGCTTTACAGGACTTGTGGGTGCGACCGCGGGAGCAATTAAACGTGTTTGGACGCTGGTATCCAAAGAACCGGCTACACGTGCATCTTCACTGCGAACCATTAGGGAACGATAATTTTCCTGCAAGTTTTTGATTTGAACCTGGTACTTATCATCTATCAATTGTTTTTCGGCCAATTCGCCATGCAGTTCTTGTAACTCCTTTTCCGTTTTTCTGATTTGTTCCTGCAGCGAAGCAATTTTTTCCTGTAATTGGGCTACCTGCATCCTATATGTATTGGCCTGCGTCGCCAAAGAGAGATAAATTGGATTGGGTTCTTCATCTTCCAGCTTAAGACCGGCTACTTCTTGAGACGGACGGCCGGTTTTACTTTCAGTTATATTCAACAGTAACGGATCATCACCTACCACCTTTACGGTCTTCAAAGTGGTAGGCGTTTCTGCCAACTCCTTTTCTGCAGCTTCCAGGGCACGGCGTGTGCCTTCCAGCTCCACCTGGGTTTTGCTCAGATTTGTTTTGAAATCTGTCAACAACTGGACTTTTGCTTCCAGCTCGGCATTTAACTGTTTTACGCTACGCGGCTGGGCCAGAAACTGCCTGTATTCCTCCATGACTTGATTTAGCTTTTCTTCTTCTTTATTTTGCTGGGCTTCAATGGTGGAACTCACCTGGTTTAGCCTCTGAGCTTGCATATTTTGCTTCCCAGGTATAGGCAATTCTTCTAATTCATGTTTTAAAGTTGCTAGAATAGATCCCTGTACAGGCATATTGGTATTATACCCTACATCATAATCAGAGTAAGGATCGGCAGCGCCACTTACTTGAGAGCCAAAAAGAAAAACGTCCGCGTCGATGTTTTTAAAAGCTTCCAGCACCAGCCGACGGATAGCCTCTTTTTCATGGAAGATGGTAATTCCGTCGGGTTCAGCCACCCGGTACCCCAGCTTTTTCCACTGGCGCCACTCAGCCCGGCGTTCCTGGGCTGTTTTTCCTTGCAACTGGATAAAAGGCTTGAGACTCACCCGCTTGTCCTCACCCCTGTACAAGGGTCCTGCCTGATTATAAATAAGTCCTAAACTGGGCCAACACGTAATCCGCTTCCTTTTCTAATCCCCTCGCTTTTAGGGCTTCCGCGTAGCGGATAACCTTTTCTTCCTGGTACAAATCTTCAATACTGGTAAATACCCCGCCTGTATCCGGAGCTGTTTCAAGGGGATTCTTGAGGAAATTATACACGCACAGATGATAAAGTTTTTCGATTAATTCCGGATTATTTATGACCACGCCAACCTGCGAAGCAAAGATGAATTTTTCTAGAGATTCCGCTAGGGCTTCATCTTTTAAACTCGCCCTGTTTTCTTCTAATACCTGGTAAATAGCGGGCAAAAAGTGTTCGGCCTCATTCTCTTCCCACAGGCACTCTGCTATCCAATCGTTTTCAAACAGGCCAGGAATCTTTTTTAGAGTATAGACACCGCGGGCCAGAGCATAAAAAGGAACGTTTAACTTTATCTCTTTTTTTATAATGGCCTCCATGGCCGTTATGGAACCCCTGAGGAGTTTGGTGTAAAAATAATCGCCAAAGGCTATATGATCTTCTAAAATCTCCATCAGTTTCTTTATAAACTCCGGATCTTCTTCGCTGGTAGAATCCTGCAGGGCCTTTATTTTCTCCATAGTTGCATCAAATTCTTCCATAGTGACGCTCATGATAGCCTCGATAAATCCCTCACGGGTATCTTTGTTAATAATCATGCCTAAACCGGAAAGGAGGGTTTTCATTTCCTCGTCCGTATAACTGTCGTAGTGCAGCGAATAGGCTATGTCGATGATGCAACCGCTTATAAAATCATCGTCATTAACCATTTCCGCTACGACTTGCGCCAAACACTCCTTTAGTTCTTCCTCCGATTCCTGATGGGCTTCGATTTCAAGGAGGATGTCGGGAGGGATGCGCGTCATGCGTAACCGCGGCTTTTCCTGCAGCAGGCGTATATAATTATTTCTGATGTTTTCCAGAAAATCTCCAAAAGCTTTTTCCGAAGCATTATCCTCTTCTTCCCAGGCTTCTTTCAGAAGCCGTCCCACTCGTGAGAGTTCAAGGGGTTTTATATCTTCACCCCATTTTAAGCCGCAGATAAATCCAACAGTAGCCAAAACCTCTTGGCCGTGAGCAGTAAGGCCCTGACCTACTTCGCGGCCGACAGCCCGCGTGGCTTCCTCTACAGCCGGAAGGCAGCATTTCTTGTACTTGCGCCCGCTGCCGCAGGGGCAAAAATCATTTCTTTCAACCTGATAAATCTGCATTCCAATACCCCTTTTCCTACAACGTCTTTTCAAGCCGCTGCTGGTGCAAACTGCTATGATCACCCAGGAAATTATAACTGATATTATCGCTCTATAATAGTCCATTATCCTGCAAAAGCCGGACATACGGCCCCAGGGAAATGGGTAACAAAGCGTTGGCCAGCTTTTTATCTACCGTAATAAACACCGCATTTTTGGCCACGGCCAGGGCGATGTAGAGGCTGTCGTATAAAGAACGCCTGTAGCCATTAGCGATCTCAAAAGCGGCAGGAAGAAGAGGCTGGATCTCAGCGACCCTTGCAGGGAATTTTTGAGTTATCGCCGCCAATATCCTGCGTGCGTCTTCCGTGTCGATCTCGCCGCGCGTGCACTTTTTCCAGAGGACATTCCCTATTTCCGCAAAAATCAATTCCGGCGCCCACAAACGGCATTCGCCTTTACCCGCTCTCTCCAAAAGCTCAACAGCCGCCTCCCAGTGAGGTTCCGGGATATACCACTTTACGGCGACGCTGGCGTCTACGACAAAGATTTTCACCTTTCCCTGTCCTCTCTGATCAGCTCAACGCTGTCGCTGTAACTTTTTCCTCCCGCCAAAAGCTTTTTCCTTATATCGGCCGCCATTTTCACCCCATCCAAATCATTTTCACCTGCAGCCTCTTCCAGAATTTTATGCAGTTCCACCTGCAAAGACCTGCCTTTTGCCGCTGCTCGCTGCTTCAAAGTTGCCAAAACCTCTTTGGAAACATTACGGATAAGGACGTCAGGCAAAGCCAACACCCCTCTGCTATCATTCTGATAGCATCATTATAACATTAAGCAATGTAATAGTCTAACATAAGCTTTTATGTCAACAACTGGACTTTTGCTTCCAGCTCGGCATTTAACTGTTTTACGCTACGCGGCTGGGCCAGAAACTGCCTGTATTCCTCCATGACTTAATTTAATTTGCTTGCTCGATAATGATAACGTATAGTTAACCACCTGTCTGATACCGTTAATCCACGTTGTAAATCCGCGGTAGATATGAAATTGCTCAGCACACTCCCACGTCTGGGCATCACCGACTACGGCCAGAAAACGGCCTTTGTGATCCTGGCCCTCCGGGCTACGCGTAAGAACAAGCCGCGTAAAGCCAAACTTTTCTTCCTCGGTGAGGCGCACCGGCTGCGGTTTAAAGGCCTGGATCACTTGTTTGGCTGCGTCATAAAAACGCTCCCATTCCACCGCCCCGATTGCATCTGGCAAAACCCTCAGCCCCAGATAGATGCCCATCAGTACCCCCCTCGGGAATATCAAAAAACGGGTGCCACACTGGCTAAAAGCGGTCGTACAAAGATAGCTACTACAAACTGATCCTACGTTTTTACAGCTTGTTTGCTCCATGAAAGGTGCCGGTTATATCCAACTCAAGGCAATAAATATAACAAGGTATCAGGGCTCAATCCTCTAAATTTCCGGAAACTTATCAAAATGACGATCGTAAGAATATATCTCCATCCGGTTTCCAGCTTCCATTCCGTCGGCAATAAAGGCATCCGTCCAATCAACGTTCTTTCTACATACCACTCCAACGCTTTCCTGGTCACCGACTTGCTGGAAAGCCGCATACTTACATATGAGTTCTGGCTCTTCCTCAAACGTCAAGACACTGCCAGCCAAACTGGGTAAAATGGTTATCAAAGGCCAGAGCTACATTCAGCTTTAGTCGTTCCATAACAGCAAAGGTAGTAGCATCGGTATAAGAAAAAGACTTATCTTTATATGCAATTATGATTTCCCTGGCTCGCTTCTCATCTTCTTCTTTAACACGTTCAATTTTCCAAACCAAATTTTTTACCCATTCACGGGCCAGTTCATGACCTATACGGCTCAAAATTAAAGCATGGGTTTCAGCCAAAATAAAGTTTGTTAATATTAAATCAACATCCTTTTCGCTTAATTTCTTAAAGAGATTCTTAGCCTTCTCATGCAAATCGTCCGAACGGTCAATAAGGGCATAAACAGCACTGGTATCTACCATTATTTTTTCCATCTTTCTACTTCACCTTCAGCCAGGTAATGATCATGTTTGGCAGCGACATCTTTAAGGCCACTGTTACCGGCACCAACTAATTTCCATATAGGGTCTTCTTTACTCAAGGGCTTCACTGGCTGGACTTTTTTCAAACGTATCTCATCTTCATCAACCACGATGGTCAAATAATCGCCTGCCTTCAGGCCCAAAGTTTCTCTGATACTTTGGGGAATAGTCATCTGCCCTTTACTAGTTAAGCGCACTAAGGGGTTGGACATGAAGCATCCTTCTCCTTACTTCCAGAAAGATTTTCTTACCAGAAGTATACCATTACTAGCACTATAATTACAAGCAAAATCCAAGTTTACTGTGGAGGGCATCTCCAAAAAATACTACAGGGCCTAGCAGGCCGGGAGCGACAGGCTTCACACGGTCGCTTTCTACATGATCCTAATCTTAGGACTATCCTCTTACACGCTGGTCTCTTACTCGCTGGTCACCGCCTGGGTGAAATAGTCGCGGGCCTAGCCGGGACGCTATTCCTCTTCCGCTCCCACTGCCAGGCGGAGTAGATGATGCCCTCCAGGTCATCGTGGACCGGCACCCAGCCGAGGCGCACGCGGATTTTCCTTCTTCGCCCGGAAGCCCGACAGCGCCAGGAACAAAAGCTCTTCCACCCTGGCCTGCGCCTGGAACTGCCGCCAGACGGCTCCCCTTCCCTTTCCCGGTCTTTTTCCTTCAGGTAACCAACATAAACGGATAAGGATGACGGGCAAAACCAGCACCCCCTGTGCTATCATTTTGCTAGCATTATTATATGGTAATCCTTAAGCCAGACAGGCTAAATTACATGTTGTCTCTATTTCTATAATCTGTTATATTGTATAATAACAGGAGGTGTTATAAAATGCCCGAAACAAAAATGATCCATATAAGGTTTCCCGCAACAGTGATAGATAAAATGACGGTCTATCTTAAAGAGCGCGGCCTAAACCGCAACAGCTTTATCGTCGAAGCTGTAACCGAAAAACTGCGTCGGGAAATGCAAGTTAAAGCCTTCAGAGAAACCCGGGGCGCTTTGGCGCATGAGGATGCTCCCGAATGGACGAAAACTGGAGGAACAAAATGGGTTCAAGGCTTGCGCGGTAAAGATAAGGAGACGTCTCTATGGAATATTTGATAGACACCTGTGTTTTAATCGATCATCTTACCGGCAGACTTGCCGCGAAAGTCAGTAACTGGTTGGAAAAAATAATTTTATCAGGCGCAGCGGTTAGCAGTGTGATAGTCTATCATGAGCTTTTAACAGGAGCACGAACGCCTAAAGCCCAAAAAATCGTGAAAACTCTTCTTGAAAATTGGGAACTTCCCCGTCGACAGTACAATTGCTGAATTCGCAGCAACGCTAAGGCGGGAATGGGCCGCAGAAGGAAAAACAATGAGTATGGCTGATAGTCTTATCGCGGCCACTGCAGCAATAAAAGGTGTGAAGGTAATCACATCAAACCTTAAAGATTTCCCTCCCTCTTTAACCTTAAGCCTTGAAAAAGCGATACAAATCTCTGCTCCAGAAATATAGTCCAGTTTTACCGCTTCCGCTCCCACTGCCAGGCGATGGACGTTGTTGACCGGACAAATGGGCCAAGCGAAGTGGGCAGCAGGGCGTTGACCAACCTTTCGTCAGCGGAAATGGCCGTTCTGGGGGCAGAAATCCGCGCTAAATACCGGGTGCGTTAGCGGCCATCAAGTCATCGTCATTGTACACATTATTCTCAAGAGGCATCAGTAGATGCTTATCTTCCATATGGGCCAATTCTTCTGCGGTTAGGCCGGTAGCAGCGAGAAATTCCTCCGCTCTTTCCCCTTTATGTTGCCAACTCTTCAAAAGAAAATGTTTCTATAAACTGCTTCGGGGTGATTATGGGGATCCCTTCATATTCCCCCAGGGCAAGCAGATGGCTGTCACCAGAGATGAGGCAGTTGGTTTTCCCCGACTTGGCGCACTCTAAAAAACGGTTATCACTTGGATCTGCGTTAATAGCGTTAACTTCTACATCAGGCAATACCAAAATTGTGTTATCAAGGTTAATAAAACCTTCTAATAATTGCTGCCTTTCTTCCACGGTGCCGGCCTTGGCAAACTTTGGTCTGAGAAAAACCCCCATATACTCCGTTATAACCGCGGGGCTGACTACAACTTCGATTTTCCCGTCTGCCCAAAGGTCGGCGGCCCTACCGGTGCCAACAGGCCTGATATAACTACATTCGTATCTAAAACTACTTTCATTTGCCCTCTCTGTACTCCTTAATTTCTTTTTCTATATCCGCCTGGGTAAGACCATTTGTAGCTGCTCTGGATCTAATCTTAGCCAGGGCTGTTTTTAAGGCCAACCTTTTGTTTTCTTCGGCGGTTTTTTGCAAGAGCCGGTATTTCTCGTAATCCAGGAGTACAGCTTTAGGTTCACTGTTGATTGTAATAACTACCGGGGAATCATTTTTTAGAGATTCAATGAAGGAAGTTAATTTCGGGCGGACTTCATTTATGCCGGCAATGCGTTCCATTTTAACACCCCCATTAATGGTTACATTAACATTTTCTTTAAGCTTAGTATATATTTTTAATCCGGTCAAGGCTGGAGGAAAAAACGAAGTAGGGTACGCCGCAGTGTAGAGCCGCCTGGAGGAGAGTCAAGCCGCCGACGTTATTCAATCCGTGCAGGGCGTGCAGAAAAGGACGATTATCTATCCAGCTCCAAGGAAGCAGGCCGTTAAAGCCTGGCGGCAGAGCCTGCTCGCCGATGCTAACCCCTGCCAGGTAACGTTTCATCGCTTTTTCTGCATGCCAAGCGCTGCGCCCATCTCCCAATGACCTAGGACACCGCATGCCCCAGCTCTCTCCCTGCCAGCTACAAAAAAGCGCTCTTGCCCCCGCGATAATCCACTGGTAAAATTAAATCAGGCGGTGGTTTGTTTGCAACAAAAAAGCGGTAACCAGTACGATACCATAATTAAAGACCTGTTTGCCGGCGGGACGGAGGAACTCATCAACTTCTTCAGCGACATCCCAGCAACGGTAGTCAGCGACTTGAAAATCGAGTTCCCCCAGGTGGAAACCAGGGTTTCCGACCTGGTGGTAAAGGCCAAAAGCGATCAGGGTGCTATGGTCATCCACCTGGAGTTCCAGAGCCGCAACGACGACGAGATGCCCTACCGCATGTTGCGCTACGCCCTGGAAATCCACAAAACCTACCGCCTGCCGGTCTACCAGATGGTTATCTACTTCGGCCAGTGGGAAATGAACATGGCCGGCCAACTGCACTACCGCCTGGGAAACGAAAACATGCTGGACTACCGTTACCGCCTGGTCGACCTGGGTAAAATAACCTATGAGGAGCTAAAAAACCACCCGCATCAGCAGCTGCGTTCCTTGCTGCCCCTGGCGGACAGGGAGAGGCGCAAGAAAGAGGGGGAGAAATTTCTCCGGCAGTGCGCAGAGGATATTTTAAACAGCGACCTGGACCGGGAGACCAAAAAGGCCGTGCTCCTGCGGGCAGAGATATTCGCCGGCCTGGTTTACGACCGGCAGGTGATCGAGCTTATTTTCCGGGAGGTGGAACAAGTGCTGAACATCGAAGAGTCCGCCGGTTACCAGAGGATATTTGAAAAGGGCCTGATAAAAGGCCGGCAGGAGGGTTGGCAAGAAGGCCGGCAAGAAGGCCGGCAAGAAGGTCGACAAGAGGGCCGGCAAGAGGGCCGGCAGGAGTCTCTGGTAGACGTAGCCATCAGACTCTTGAGCAAAAAGTTCCGCAGGCTTCCCAGGGAGTACGTGGCCAGGATCAAGGAGCAGGACGCGTACGTACTACAGCAGGTGATCGACAACATCTTCGACATCAACGACCTGTCCGAATTGGAAGACTACCTGCAGTAAAAGGTCCTTTATTCCACTGAAGTTATTGCAGGTTGCTTCCTCCCCAAAGATAGCAAAAAGAGTAAGCCAGAGACTTTAGAATCATATATCATAACATATAATCAACGTATAGTTAACCACCTGTCTGGTACCGTTAATCCACGTTGTAAATCCATGGTCGTCCACTCTTCCAGCACTGCTTGATCTCGCCCAGATTGGCAAAAAGATGGCATAACATTTCTCTCTCCGCTGCCGAACCCTGATAACCATGGAGAAGAAATGGCAAGAAGCCCAGGATGTCCGGATCAGTTTCAGAATCCAATGCCGCCCACGCTTCTTCGGGAAGCATAATGCCTGCTTTGGCCATCATGGCCAGCATCAGGCGCCTCAGGTGCGTCTCGTCCCAACTGAAACCCTTGCGAATCATCTCCTCCCTTAGTCCGCTGATTAGTTGCTCAGGGTAGGGTATCTCCACCTTTGCCTCTTCCAGGGGAAGTTCCTCCCCGGCATTCCTCCCTGTCTTACCTCCCCGTACCTGTCCAGGGATCATCCGCGCCGCTTCTTCGCGTTGTATTCGGAAAATGATCTCCTCAATGTCGATTACCGGGCGCCCGATGATACCGGCCACCTGGCGCGCGGCTTCTTCCGGCTGCACGTAAAAGTTAGTGCAATAGAAGTCCGGACGAAACTCGGCCGGGAGAAAACCGGCGGCTAGACCGCTTTCTTGAGCCCGTCCCTGGGGTGTAAAGGCCCCCAGGGCAACGACAAGCGCTAAGGCCAAGTTGTTACGGGTTTGTATGATTTCCTCCTTTCATTAGCAAGAGCACTATTCATGATGCCCCCCTACCAAGGCTATAATGGGATATTCGACAAATTATAGAAGGTTCCTTCGTGGCGGTTTCCATACGAATGGAAAATGTGGCTTGATATCCTGCTGGTAAAGGCAATGACAAGCGCTCCTGCACAAGGAAGGCTTTAGCCTGCAGTGGGGAGAAGCGGCAAGACATCTGGCCCTGCCGCTTCCACAGCTTAATCTTTTAGGATTGCTGCTGGCCCGGAGGTAAAAAGGGTGTGGCCGGGGCCTGGCCGTTATGGCTGAATAGGTACTTGATATACTGGGCCAGGTAGTAATTCATCCCCGTCAGCGGCCGGCCGCGCACGGCCGCGTTCCACATGGCCCTGGTCTCAGGGCTCTCTCCCTGCCAGCTGGTCACCGCCTGAGTGAAGTAGCTGCGGACCCTTTCCTGGTTTTCAGTATTGGGGTTCATGGGCACAAAATAGCGCCGGGCGTAATTGATCCCCTTCCATTTGGCAAAAACCAGGGCCTTCCCCAAGGCGCCGCTGGCATCCAGGGACATCAGGGGCGCCGTCACTTTGGCCATGATGCCCACCTCTTTCGCACCTCATTCTACCAGGGGCTAAAGGAAGTGGCTATTTTCGTAAGCTGCCGAGAATACAGCTACCGGTATACGTTACCATCAGGATGCAAAGGATTTCTTACCAGTTTAAATTCCCTCCCTGAAAAAAGTTTCCCGTAGCGCGAGAAAATATTAAACTTGGTACAGAAGTAAGGCAGCGGGATGCACGGCTGGCTGCCGGTACAACAGAACTTATTTCCGGCATTAAATTGCACTTAACCGCTCAGGACGAACATCACCGCACCATCGCCGTACCCACTCCGTTTAATGAACGTAGCAACCATAAAGCTATATTTAAGCACCTGCCCTATTTTTCCCAGCCGCCTTGCCCGGCAACCATATCCCGCCGCATCTGCTCCCCCATGATGGGCTTCCAGGGCCAGGACGTGGGCTGCCGCCAGGTCCTCGACGTGGATGTAGTCCCGCACCGCCGTGCCCAATATCCCCTGCTGGCGACGCCCCGGCGGCGTTGAAATAATGTACTGCTCCTGGAGCCATAAGGCTACAAAGGACGTTTTCATAGGTGCTGGCAGCCCGCTTTTCCAGGATGATATCCTTTTCCGGTACCCCCAGGAATTTTGCCTGTTCGGCCATGATGTCAGCCGCTGCTACGTTCCATTCTACGGTGCCGCCGGTCATCAGAAGCCTTGGAGCCAGGCCTTCCTGGTAGAGCTTTACGCCGGTCGCCACCCGCTCGCCCTGCTCACCCGAGAGGACAATAATCACATCTGCAGGCTGTAAATCTTTGTCTCCTACCATCAGCCAGCTGGCTACAAATGGTAACCAGAAACTTTTCGTTGTCAACAAAAATAAAGAGAGACCTGCGGTAATAATTAACAGTCCCAGGCCTTTATGTTTTAGTGCTTTCATATTGTGGTACACGGTACACAACCTAACCCACCTGCACCAGTTCCTGTCCCTTCTCTACCCGGAAGTCCGGCAGGACCAGGCGCAGCAGTTCTTCCACCCCGGCCATGTCGGCCCGCCAGCCGGGCTGGGAGACCAGCGCCAGGAAGTGCTCCAGCCTGGCGGCGTCGAATTCCTCCGGCCGGGCGATGAAAATCCGCTCGTGGGAAGTGGCGTTGACCCCCTCCCCGGCCGTCAGGAGCTCTTCATGGAGCTTCTCTCCCGGCCGGACGCCGGTAAAGACGATTTCAATGTCCTTCCCGGGTTCGTAGCCGGACAGGATAATCATGCTCCGTGCCAGGTCCACTATTTTCACCGGCTCCCCCATATCCAGGACAAAAATCTCCCCGCCCCGGACCAGGGCGCCGGCCTGGATGACCAGCTGCACCGCCTCGGGGATGGTCATAAAGTAGCGGGTCATCTCCGGGTGGGTCACCGTCACCGGGCCGCCGGCGGCAATCTGGCGCTGGAATAAAGGTACCACGCTGCCCCGGCTGCCTAGGACGTTGCGCTTTACGCCTCTCCCTCCGGCGATAGCATGCCCCACTCTTGCATTTGTAAATAAGCTCTCTCAATCTGCAGGATAGTAAATTTATTCCCTTTCGCCTGGCGAACTTCCATAACGACTTCTTGTTTCTAAGTGCTATTTTAATTCAGTGACCATTGCGCGATTATTATTGTTTTTGAAGCTCATTTAAACGATTGATGTTAACTAATGGAAGTATTACTGGTGGAACATTTGCAGCCATAGTAATACTCGAAACAACTGTTCTCAAGAAGGGAAAAAGAATAGCCGGCGCGTTAATTTCTGCATAACGATACAACTCATTCTTTTCAACAGTAGAGTTAGTTTTAAACCAGCCCCGTAAATTAACTTCTAAGTGAAATGGATTATCTTTTTCGGGGCTTTCTTCAAATATATTACAAAATAAATCAACGGTAATCTCATTATTTGTTTCATCAACAGTTGATTCAGTCCGTACTTTGAAGTCAAGCGGTATAGACTTATTCTTCTGTGATTTAAAGTTCTGATTCAACTTATAAGATAAATGTAAAACTTTATACCCCCGAAAAATCAAATTGCTCTCTATAGACTTGTCTATCATGCCGCCTCACCATTTGCAATAGCAATATAACCATTTGTTAAGTCGCTATATGGTTCCTCAAGAATACTATATTCAACGATTAACCTTTCTGGTTGCCATTCACTATCTGCTTCCTCCCCAATATCGGGACATTGCTCAATACCAGCCCTCTGTAAATCCCTTTCAAATTGTTCAATAGTTACCTGGGCAAGATATTGGTTTATCTGCTCAACTACCTCTTTAAAATCCACCGTTACTGCACCTCCATTGTTCAATAGATTTTATACACCGTTCTTCTTTTACGCATATTTGAATTTGTACCGGGGGAATATTAGTAATGTCGTACGGATAACTCCGGCCGGGCACAAGAAAAACAGCTCTAACCACTTCATAAGGAAATTGTTGGCAGATAAAATTTATAGCCACACCATTTAAAAGGCGTTTTCCTTTATACTTTGTCTGCTTCATTTTGCCCTGTAGTTGTTTTATTATCGACAAAAACATATCCCATTCCCGTTTTCGTGTTAAATCAAGAACCTCCTGGGCTTCAATAATAGTTTTTAAGATAGCCCATTCTTTATATTTCCTGGCGCGTACACACCAATCAATAGCCTGGTCAGGATCATCCTCAAAAAAGTATATACCCTTCCCCAACCATTCATCTTCTCTATTTGAAGGTAAAAATCTTTTATCCAATAATATCATATCAGCACTTGCTTTACTAGTACCATGAAAACCTATAAAAACCCTTACCATATTATGCCCCCGATATAGGTTAGATAACCTAATGGAAATAGGTTCTAGCTTAACCGTAGAAATCCTGCTATTTTGAGTTTATAAACTTCATAACCTGCCAGGCGGCAGGAAGGGAGCCTGACAATTAACACCCTACCCCACCTGCACCAGTTCCTGCCCTTTCTCTACCCGAAAGCCCGGCAGGATCAGGCGCAGCACCCGATGGAACCGCCGGCGCCGGTAACCAGGATCACTTCCCCCGCCAGGTAACCAGCCATGGCCGCCAGGTCCACTTGAACCGGCTCCCGGCCCAGGATATCTTCTAAAATGGTGCAAGTGAGAATGCTTGAAATCCTACTGGCCGGTAGTCTATTGGGCCAAAGAAATATTAATAGTTCTTCTCGATGCATAAAGGGCAAAACTGAACCACAGTTCCGAATGGAGATCTCCTGCAAACAACGGCAGTACCTGCTCCGCCCACCCTTCAGCTTTTTGCAGAGTTGCAGCCATAACCTTTGAGCCTATGAAGCTTGACAGCGTGACCGATAATTTGTAACAAAGATTTTATCACCTGCTCTGGTCAAGGCACTTTCTCCAAAATCGGGTGTTTTCTTTTGAACAACTTGCTCTTTCTCGAATTGAATGCGCATAAAAACCGCTTCACCTACGTGTGAAAGGGGGTAATGACCAATATCATGTAAAAGGGCAGCCATGCGAAGTTTCCTCAAGTCATCCTCTTCCAACACACCTTATACGTTTCGACAAATCAGACAGAATGGGATCCGGACTGGACTGCCACATTTTTAAAGGGCGCCGTCACTTTGGCCATGATGCCCACCTCTTTCGCACCTCATTCTACCAGGGGCTAAAGGAAGTGGCTATTTTCGTAAGCTGCCAGGAATCACGTTTGTATTATAACAGAAAAATCTTTTCGAATAAATCTAGGCTCTTATCCCGTTATTAGAGTGTTGAATCCATGGGCGGATTGCGGAATGTTTAATCGGCGACAATGGGCTCGGGTTGGGCTAAAAAATGAGAACTGGCACTCGTATAACTGCCATACCACCTTCCAATCATAGATGTGTAGGTTATCCCTTAATATTTTCAATTCCAGGCACCGGCGCGTTCCACATTTCCAAGAAAAAGGCCGCCAAAACTCCTACCATTAGTCCCAGCAAGGTGGCCACCGCCGTATTCAACAATTTTCTCGGCCTGACGGGACTCGAGGGCTCCACGGCCGGGGCGATTAGACGCGTCTGGACACTAGTATCCAGGGAACCGGCAACGCGCGCTTCTTCACTGCGAACCAGTAAGGATCGGAAATTTTCCTGCAAATTTTTGATCTGGACCTGGTACTTATCATCGATCAATTGTTTTTCGGCGAGCTCTTCCTGCAGCGCCTGCAGCTCCTTTTCCGTGCTTCTTATTTGTTCCTGCAGAGAAGTAACTTTTTCCTGCAGCTGGGCTACCTGCATCCTATAAGTATTGGCCTGTGTCGCTAAAGAGAGATAAATTGGATTGGGTTCTTCGTCTTCCAGCTTAAGCCCGGCTACTTCTTGAGACGGACGGCCGGTTTTACTTTCAGTTATATTCAACAATAATGGATCGTCCCCCACCACCTTTACAGTCTTCAGGGTAGCAGGCGTTCCTGCCAGTTTCGTTTCGGCAGCTTCTAAAGCACGACGGGTGCCTTCCAACTCCACCTGAGTTTTTCTTAGATTTGTTTTAAATTCCGTCAACAACTGCACTTTGGCTTCCAGCTCGGCATTGAGCTGCTTGACGCTGCGCGGCTGAGCCAGAAACTGCCGGTATTCTTCCATGACTTGATTCAGCTTTTCTTCTTCTTTGTTTTGCTGGGCTTCAATGGTGGAACTCACCTGGTTTAGCCTCTGGGCCTGCAAGTCCTGCATGAAAGCTATGTATTCCTGGGCCACAGTGTTGGCCAGATCCCTGGCCAACCTGGCGTCAGAGTTATTTGCATGTATTTCCAATAAATTCGTATTCTTGGGATTTTCCACCTTGATGATATTTGCCAATGCCTGAAGGGAATAGACTTGAGGGTCGAGGGCCAGCTTCTTCTGGACACGTTCCAATACAGTTGGGTTTGTCACCTGGTAACGGTACGTTTCCAGGGAAGCCTGATGGCTGGCAACAGCCAGCGATTGGAGCAGGGCTTCGAGCGGGCTGTTCCCTTCCGGGGTTTTGGGCACCGCAGGAAGATCAACCTGCAGGGTAGCCGTGGCTTCATATACTGGAGGCAAAACAAAGAAGCTCAGAACGCCACTGGTAATGAGCGCCACAACTGTAATAAATATTATAACCCGCTTGCGTCTTATTAAGATTTCTATAAGTTCTCGTAAGGATACTTCTTCCATGAGGCAACAGCTCCTTTTATTTTATTCTCGCCACGGACCAGGGCGCCGGCCTGGATGACCAGTTGCACCGCCTCTGGAATGGTCATAAAGTAGCGGGTCATCTCCGGGTGGGTCACCGTCACCGGGCCGCTGGCGGCAATCTGGCGCTGAAAAAGGGGTACCACGCTGCCCCGGCTGCCCAGGACCCCTCCCGGTTTGAGGTACCAAGGAAAAGCTGGTGAAAACCAGTGTCAACTAGGGGGTGACACATTTTTTACAACAACCGCCCCTCATTTAACCTGTTTATTAAAATATTTCTTACCTGATCATTCTTTACAAAAATGTAAGGGATCTCACGAAAAGGATTTTGATAGATACTTTCCTGAAAGATCTCCTGGAACCTCTTACGTTTATCACCAAGCATAATATAAACCGCCTTGCCAGCAACAGGAACAAAGGGTTTAAAATCAGCAACGGCAATATAGAAATCTCCCTTAGTAAGGCCATTATTTGCTTCTATAATCCTTCGCTCAAGTTCTTCTAACCCGTCTTCTTCTTTGCGAAACTGGCCAACAAGCCTGATGAACGCATCCTGGTGAGCAGGGTCCTTTATTATTGCTTCGAACTCAAAAGGTGTTTTCCAGAGCGATTTATAAAAAGCCCGGTTAAATAGTTGATTATATAGATCCCGGGCGTAATCATCAATACTCATATATTTACGAACAAAGGTAATCAAATCATAGTCATCTGCTAACTTTTCCGCTATTGATTCATAGGTAAATAACTCTTCCCGCCCTTCAGGTACTGTATTAATCAAGTATTTAATAAGACGCCGGAAAAGAAAATCAGTATAAACAGTGATATGATGGTTATACACCCAAAAATAAAGTGCATTCCTTCCATATATAAGGTTGCCTATAGTACTGAGGGCTTTACCAGAGAACGCCAATGTTCCGTTATGAATTGTATATGCCGAAATAAGCCGTTCAGCGTCTATAGCTATTAGCTCAGCGCCGGACATAAAAGCATCCCGTAAAACGTAATCAAGCTTATCTACATCAATAATCAGAATTAAGAATATCTATGAGACAATCTTCTGTAAATTTATCCGATGTATTATACTTTTGCCCCGTTATCATTCGACAAAGTAAATCCAGGTCAACGCCATAGCTTAATAACCTGTCGGCAAATTTATTCAAGACTATTGCGCAACTACATAATTCATGTGGAGATCCCATTGAACCCATTATAGTATTTGTTAGCCCTACATTATTAAGACCAATGTTAAGCCAGTTAATAAGCTCTTCTTTTGAATAAAAAGCCTCCCCGAGATGAGAAAAAGGGGCATGCCCGATATCATGTAATAGACAGGCATATCGTACTGTGTTGGATATCCTTTCATCCGCATCAATACCTAATGATTCCAAAACTTTGATGCCTAAATGCATAACGCCTAGCGAATGCTCAAAGCGGGTATGATTAGCTGAAGGATAAACAGAATAGGCACCTGTTTGCCGGATACGCTTTAGACGTTGAAAAAGTGGTGTATCAATTATATGTAGATCATTTTCGCATAAAGATATATACCCATGCACTACATCGCGGATTATTTTAGAGGTTTTCCCGCCATGGTTCAAGAGAAATAACCTCCCTTAATACTCTTAAAAAAATCTGCCTTTCTTT
This sequence comes from Moorella sp. E306M, assembly GCF_006538385.1. Lineage (NCBI taxonomy): Bacteria > Bacillati > Bacillota > Clostridia > Neomoorellales > Neomoorellaceae > Neomoorella > Moorella sp. E306M. Next base: position 341,335 of record NZ_BJKO01000001.1, read on the forward strand.
TTCAGAAGGCCATCCTATCTCCCTTAAATTTTGCGATATCCTATCCAAACGATATTCCTCAAAGGGTTTGCTTGCTTCAAAGCATATATCATTTTCGCCTGGGTCCGGGCATTCACGTAAAAAATGATTAGAAAGCCAATACCATATTTCCTCATCTACTGTTTCACTAACAATGGCATCACCAGTCCCGGATATATTTCCCCTAAATACAGCATTTATATGAATTGTCGTCTCTTCCAACCGCTTAGCGACCTGGAAAACAACCCTCGTTACTTCTTTCCTGGTACCTCTTTTCTTCTCAGCAAAATATGCCAGAACAATGGGTGTAGGACCAATTACTACTCCTTTCTTTGCAGATACTACGCTCTCCACAATTATCCCTCCGTGAAGGTTTTTATTCTAAAACTATTTTATTCCACTTAGCATAAAAAGACCAGTCCCTACATTTCCCTTAGCCACCAGGAGAAAATATCCCGGATCCGTGACAGGCCATTTGGAAACGCTGCCTACCCCCACCTGCACCGTTCCTGCCCTTTCTCTACCCGAAAGCCCGGCAGGACCAGACGTAGCAGTTCTTCCACCCCGTCCATGTCGGCCCGCCAGCCGGGCTGGGAGACCAGCGCCAGGAAGTGCTCCAGCCTGGCGGCATCGAATTCTCCCGGCCGGGCAATGAAGATCCGCTCATGGGAAGTAGCATTAGGACCAGGGGCGCCAGCCTGGATGACGAGCTGCACCGCCTCGGGGATGGTCATAAAGTAGCGGATCATCTCCGGATGAGTCACCGTCACCGGCCCCCCGGCGGCAATCTGGCGCTGGAATAAAGGTACCACGCTGCCCCGGCTGCCTAAAACATTCCCGAAAAGCACGGCCGCGAAAAACGCCTGGGTACCACTTCTCCTGAAGTTGTAGCAAAGATAAAGACTTTATACTTAACCTCCACTCTGGGCTTAAGGTCGCCCTAGCATCAAAGACCGGCCAGGTTTAACCAGGCCGGTCTTTAAGTTATCCTTTAAATCCCCGCGGCCTGCGGCGGTGCCACTGCCAGGCAGTAGCAATGATGTCCTCAAGTTCGGTATACCGCGGCCGCCAGCCTAACTCCGCCATGGCTTTTCCTGCCGAGGCTACCAGCACCGCCGGGTCGCCGGGCCGCTGGGGGCCGACACGGTAAGGTACTTTCTGCCCTGTCATCTTTTCCGCCGCTTTTATTACCTCCAGGACCGAATAGCCCCGGCCGGTGCCCAGGTTATAGGCCGCCGTGGGGCTACCCTGCTTCAGGGCCGCCAGGGCTCCAGTATGATACTTTTTTATTGCACTGGTCTAGCAGGAAGTTAAAGGAAGTTGCTAATGCCTGTATTGATCTTCATGCTACCAATTAATGCCATTTAGTATGCAACTGGTATGGCACTAGCTACAGTTTATCCGCCCACGACTATCTATTCAAAGGACTCCGCAGTGAACGCCCTGACAAGTTCCATCAGGGTGTTCCTGGAGGCCGATTTATTGGGAACATCTATCACCCATATGATTCCATTATCTTGGCACGTCCAGTATTTTTCCCGCTCCACAGTGACCACAATACTGCCTTCGAAAATGTTAAAGAGGTTCACATAACCGCAAATGCTTCTGCCCGTGGCCAGTAGTCCACCAACCATCCAATCTGGATTATCCACGAGGAAAAGCAGCGGCTTTTCACCCCCGAGAATGCGGATAGTCCCCTTTAGGCCTTGCTGTAAAGCTTGCTCTCGGCTAAGGGTTTCTGGCCGGAGAATTGCACGAAATTTCGCCGCGGTAGGGTCTTCCAAGTACTCTGGCCCCAACTCCATGCAGGCCAGCTCATAGACGATTTTGAGCAGGCCCCGTTGCCAGTCCCACAGATTGAATGTGAAATTCAGTTCCATCGTTGGATGTTCAACATGTACTTCCTTCCGTGAGAGCAACTCCATCCTCAAGCTCTTATTTTTCGCCCTCTGAGCGATTTTCTCCAGGATAATAGGTAGTCTATTCTCGTCGCTTTTGTCCAGGATAATTCGTATACGCTCTCCCGTATCGATTTCCTCACGGATGACCTTCGGCACCGTATAGAGTCTTTTTGGTTTGCCGCTACTATCGAATTCATAACGAACTTCGTGTTGCGGATCACCGGCAATGTATCCCTTTTCTAATGGATTGGGAATCTTTCCACTCTTTCCCGGCAAACAAAGTAGCATCCGCTTCGCTTCAATCAACCAATTGTTGATTAAGGGAGCGTCCACATATCTGCCAAGATTGGAGTTACACTCCCGGCACACGTTTTTGATAGTAATGTTTCCCCCAAGCGCTTCCGGAAAAATGTGCTCCTCACTGGCAGTTGCGTTATCTAGCTCTCTTAGACAAATAATGCACCTAAACACGGCCCCCCTACACCACCCTCTCGAAAACTACGTTTGTCAATACAAAAAATGATCGACTATGCAAAGTAAATCTGATCACTTGTTCTAAAGTAAAAGTAATCCAGTCTACGTGAAAACGTTGAGGATGAAGAGATGGTGCCTACCCCTTACCCTAGGAAAAGGGGTAGGCAACGTATGGCGAACGGCTGTCCTAGTTGGCCCTGGCTTTTATTAATAAGCTGCTGGTATTCCTTAACGAAGATGAACTAGACACTGTTAGGGGCATTACGGCATCCCTTATATGGTGAATTTTTTCTGGGAGCGACTGGTTCTGGACGCCTTCTTTAAAAACTATCTCCAAAATCGTCAACTAGAGATGGATGTGGCCTTATGCACCAAGATATGGTTAAGGCAAATTTACCTGCCGGAACTTGAAGAGAAACAGCCTGAGTTGCATCATTTTTACCGCCCCCTCGACATCCTGGAAGAAATGATACCTTGAGAATAACCTCGCGGCCTGCGGCGGTAACAGTGCCAGGCCGTAGCAATGATGTCCTCCAGTTCGGTATACCGCGGCCGCCACCCTAACTCCGCCATGGCTTTTCCTGCCGAGGCTACCAGCACCGCCGGGTCGCCGGGCCGCCGGGGACCGACACGGTAAGGTACTTTCTGCCCCGTCACCTTTTCCGCCGCTTTTATTACCTCCAGGACCAAATAGCGCCGGCCGCTGCCAAGGTTATAGGCCGCCGTGGGGCTGCCCGCCCTGCTCCAGGTCCGCCAGGGCCAGCACGTGGGCTGCCGCCAGGTCCTCGACGTGGATGTAGTCCCGCACCGCCGTCCCCAATATCCCCTGCCGGCGACACCCCGGCGGCGTTGAAATAACGTAAGGATAAGGATATCCATGCCCACCACTTCTATCCCCCGGTCCTGGAGCCATAAAGCTGTAAAGGGCGTTTTCATAGATGCTGATAGCCCACCGTTCGCCCTGTTCACCCGAGATGACAAAAATAACATCTGCAGGTTTGCCGAGGGAACTGGATGGGACTGCAGCTCCGGGGCCAGGCCTTTGCCAATATATTAAAAAAATAACCCTTGCTCAACCCGGGCCTTCTCAAGTAAAATAAAGAAAAACAGGAGTAACCGCCAATGCCCGTTGATCACGACCGCCTGTTCAAGGAACTGCTGACCACTTTTTTCCGGGAGTTTATGGAGCTCTTCTTCCCTAAAGCCCATGCTTTAATCGACTATTCGGATACCAGGTTTTTAACCCAGGAAATTATAACCGATATTACCGCTGGCGACAAGCACTACGTGGATATCCTCGCTGAAGTCAAAATCAAAGGAGAAGACGGCTGCGTCCTGGTCCACATCGAGCCCCAGGCCTACCGCCAGGCCGACTTCGCCCGGCGCATGTTCATTTACTTCAGCAGGCTTTACGAAAAACACCAGAAAAAGGTGCTGCCCATCGCCGTCTTTGCCCATGACAGCAAGTTAGAAGAAACCAACCGGCATGAAGTAGAGTTTCCGTTTCTCAAGGTGTTGCAGTTCGAGTTTTACAAAATACAGCTCAAGAGACTGCCCTGGCGGCAGTACCTCAACAGCACCAACCCGGTAGCAGCGGCATTGTTAAGCAAGATGGACTATTCGCCCCGGGAACGGGTGCAGGTAAAAATCGAGTTTTTGCGCCTATTGACAAGAATGCAGTTGGACCCAGCAAGGATGGAACTGATAACCGCCTTTTTTGATAGCTATCTGGTATTGAGCGCCGAAGAAGAAAAATCTCTGCAAGAGAAGTTGCCGGAAGAACTCCAACCCGAGGAGGTGCAAAGGGTCATGGAACTAACCACATCCTGGCATTTAAAGGGCCGGCAGGAAGGCCGGCAGGAAATAATCATAAGGCTGTTAAGGAAACGGTTGGGCACTACCTCTCCTGAAGTGGAAGCGAAGATAAAGACTTTATCAGTGGAGCAGCTGGATGACCTGGCGGAAAAGATACTGGACATCACCAGCGAGGAGGAACTGCTAAGGGTTCTTGCCCTTAAACATTGATATAAACATTGATACTTAAGCTCCACTCTGGGCTTAAGGTCGCCCTGGTATCAAAGACCGGCCGGGTTTAAGCAGGCCGGTCTTTAAGTTATCCTTTAAATCCCCGCGGCCTGCTGCGGTGCCACTGCCAGGCAGTAGCAATGATGTCCTCCAGTTCTGTAAATCGAGGTTGCCAGCCTAACTCCGCGATTGCTTTTTCTGCCGAGGCTACCAGCACCGCCGGGTCGCCGGGCCGCCGGGGACCGACACGGTAGGGCACCTTTTTCCCCGTCACCTTTTCCGCCGCCCGGATTACCTGAAGAACCGAATAGCCCCGGCCGGTGCCAAGGTTATAGGCCGCCGTAGGGTTGCCCTGCTCTAGGGCTTCCAGGGCCAGGACGTGGGCTGCCGCCAGGTCGTCGACGTGGATGTAGTCCCGCACCGCCGTCCCGTCAGGAGTAGGGTAGTCGTCGCCAAAGACCGTTAATTCTTCACCCGTCATAATGGCCCTAAGCACCAGGGGGATGAGGTGGGTTTCCGGGTCGTGGTCTTCGCCGATATCCCCTGCCGGTGACGCCCCGGCGGCGTTGAAGTAACGTAAGGATATGGCGCGGAAATTGTAAGCGCGGCTGTAGGAGGCCAGGGCCTTCTCCAGGACCATTTTCGTCTCGCCGTAGGGGTTAGCGGGCTCCAGGGGAAAGTCTTCCCGGATGGGCATCTCATGGGGTTCGCCGTAGACGGCGGCGCTGGAGGAAAAGACGAAGTAGGGCACGCCGCAATGTAGAGCCGCCTGGAGGAGAGTCAAGCCGCCGCCGACGTTATTCAAATAATAAGCCTGGGGGTCGCGGACCGATTCACCCACCAGGCTCAAGGCGGCGAAATGCAAAATACTCCGGCAGCCATAGCGCGCCAGGGTAGACCGCAGCAGCTCCCCGTCCAGGATATCGCCTTCGACCAGGGGCACCCCGGCCACCGCTTCCCGGTGCCCCCGGCTCAGGTTATCATACACAATTACCTCATGGCCGGCTTCCAGCAGCCGCCTTACCGTGTGACTGCCGATATATCCGGCCCCGCCGGTCACTAATACCCGCATCTTTTTCTACTCCTTATTTCCAGCATTGCAGACAAATAAGAGCTTGCATTCCCAAACACCAGCCAGAGTTTAAATTTAATAGCCGGGCCTCAGTTACCATTCCTGCAATTTCTTAACTGGCAGCAAAACGCAAAAGAACTACTTTGGAGTATAATTTACCAAAGCCACCTCATCCTTTCCCTTACCAACCCCAGCACATAAAAAATCTCCCTTACACCGAGAAGCCGGCAGGCGCCGGCGTACACCAGGGCGCCGGCACAGCCAAGTACACTAATCCGCAGGCCCAGGGTTCCAAACGCCGCCAGGCCGCCCCCGAGGAAGCCGGCCGCATATTGCGCCAACCGGTTGAAGGGCAACTCCGCCGCCACATTCAGCCACCATGCCACCGCCCCCATCACCAGGGCCGCTACGTTCACCCTGGCCGTCTCTAGCAGGAAATAACGCCCGCCCAGGCGACCGAGGCGCCGCCTTAAGAAGACCAGCAGCAGCGCGCAACCGACCAGTGCGGCGATGGACGTGGCCAACGCCAGCCCGCCGTGGGCCAGGTAACGGACCAGAACCAGGTTAAGGCCAATGTTGACCGCCACAGACGCAAGCCCCGTCCACATTGGCATGGCGGTGTCCTGCAGCGCGTAAAAGGCCCGGGCCAGATAGTCGCGCCATACGAGGAAGAGCAACCCCAGGGTGTAGAAAAGGAGGGCAACGGCGGTCATGCGGGCGTCCGTCGCGTCGAAGGCACCGCGCTGGAACAGGAAGGCCACCAGCTCGTGGCGGAGGACGATCACGCCCACGAGGAGCGGCACCGCCAGGAAGGCCAGCGCCCCCAGGCCGCGGGCGAGCCGTTCCTTAAACCCGGCCAGGTCGCCCACCGCGCCGCGCTCGGCTAGCGACGGGTAGAGAACGATGATCAGCGGCGCAGCGAAAAGCCCCTGCGGGATCTGCAGCACCTTCTGCGCGTAGTTCAGCGCCGATATGCTGCCCTCCGCCAGTCCCGAAGCCAGGATGCGGTCCACGATTACGTTAAGCTGTCCCGCGCCCACCCCCACCAGCACCGGGAGCACCAGGGCCGCCATCTTCGTAAGGCCCGGGTGCCGGAGGTCCAGTACCGGCCGGTACCGGATCCCCAGGCCGCGCAGCACGGGCACCTGGATAAAGAACTGGCTGGCGATGGCCAGCACCGTCGCCCAGGCCACGCCCTCAATACCCCAGAAGGAACCCGAAAGAAAAATGGCGGTTATAAGGATCACGTTGTACGGAATGCCGACTGCCGCCGGGGCCAGAAAATGCTTGTGGGCGTTGAGCACCCCCTGGGCCCACCCGGAGAGCCCCATAAAGACCGTGGCCGGCAGCATTACCCGCACCAGCTCCGCCGTAAGGGCGGCCTGATCGGGACCGAAGCCGGGGGCCAGGAGCCTGACCAGCCACGGCGCGAAGGGCACCGCTACAAAACAAATCACAAGGAGCAGCGCCGCAATGGCGTGGAAGCTGCTCCAGACGAGGGAAGCCAGCTCTAACCTCTTTTCCTCCCGGTAAAGGTACTCGCTCAGCACCGGAATGCCCACGGTGGTGATGGCCGCGCCCACGATAGCGAAGAGAAGCGAAGGTATCACCGTGGCTACGAGATAGGCGTCGGTGACCCGGCTCGCGCCGAAAACGGCGGCCAGGGCCGCCTCCCGGCCAAACCCTAAAAGCTTACTTAGCACCGTAGCAGCCATCACCACCGACGCAGCACGGGCCACGGTTTGTTTTCCTAAAGGACCAGCCATACCGCCACCTCACGACCCTTCGTAGAACCAGGAAGGTGCCGGTAAGCAAGACGAGTTCGCTCCAGAATGAGTGAACCCCACAGCCGCGCGGGCAACACCATCCCCGACCAGATATTTGCTAACGAACATCTGAAAGAGGCATTCTTTGAGTATAAAACCAAATTTGTTTCCGGGGAAACAGTAATATTGATATCCAGTAACGTCTTCATTGCTAACACGCCAACACCTATCTCCCAGCAAGACATTGCAAACAGCGGCAGTTAATTTAAATCAGACGTATGTTTATTCCTCCATCGGAAAATCCCACTGGAATTCCTTTACTCCCGCGCAGATAAGACTGTTTTTCAATTTGCCTGCGATCTCTTGTAAATCCGCCAGGCTACCTGCCTCGCACCTGGCCACCAGCACCGGCTGGGTGTTGGAAGCCCGGACCAGACCCCAGCCGGAAGGAAACTGGATACGCGCGCCGTCTACATCAATCACGTCATAACCCTCACGGCGAAAAGAGGAGATAATCTCATGCACCACTTCCTCTTTGCGCTCTTCCGGGCAGGGAATACGGGTTTCAGGTGTGGAATAAAGCCGCGGAATATCAGCCAGGAGAGCCGACAAAGGTTTTCCCGACCGGGACAGGATCCTCAACAAGCGGGCCGCAGCGTAGGGCGCGTCGTCAAAGCCGAAATACTCATCGGCGAAGAAGAAATGCCCGGACATTTCCCCCGTGAAAGGCGCCCCTACTTCCCGCATTTTCGCCTTGATGAGGGAGTGGCCGGTTTTATAAAAGAAAGGCTTGCCACCCAGGCGAACTATTTCATCAACTAAGGCCTGGCTGCACTTAACCTCCACAATGGCCGGGGCTCCGGGAAAGCGGGGCAGGATCTCGCGCCAGAAAAGAACCTGCAGGATATCGCCCCAGATGACCCGGCCCTTTTCATCCACCACACCCAGCCGGTCGCCATCGCCGTCAAAGCTTAAGCCCACATCCGCCCCCGCTTCACGAACAAGGCGTATCAGGTCTCTCAGGTTTTCTACCACCGTGGGATCGGGGTGGTGGTTGGGAAAAGAAGGATCGGGATCACAGTACAGGGGGACAACTTCACACCCCAGGGCTTCCAGCAGCTTGACGGCCACCGGCCCGGCCGTGCCGTTACCGGCATCTACCGCCACTTTTAAGGACCTTTCCAAGTGGATGCGCCCGGTTATGTATTTAATGTATTCCTCTTGTGGACTGGCATAAACTACCTGCCCCTGTCCTTGAGGAAAATCGCCCTGCTCCAGGATAAGCTTTAGGCGCTGGATATCTTCCCCGTAGATGGTGCTCTCCCCGCAGAAAATCTTAAAGCCATTATCTTCCGGCGGGTTGTGGCTGGCGGTGATCATTACCCCGGCTTTATATCCATAAAGGTGATGGGCAAAATAAAAAACGGGCGTGATGACCTCGCCGATGTCCAGCACTTCACAGCCGGTGGAAACAAGGCCCCGCGTTAGGGCGTTCCGCAAGCGCAGGGAATGGCGCCGGTTGTCGCGCCCGACAATTACCCGCCTGTGATCACGCTGCAAAAAGTACGCTCCTAAAGCGCGGCCGAGCCGCTCTACTTCCCCATCGGGAAAGTCCACCTCAGCTACTCCTCTTAGATCATAAGTTTTAAAGACATGGGGGTTCATAGTCTTAAGCATCCTCCCCTTTCTCAACTACCGGAAACGCGGCCGTACACGTCTTCCAGGCGGACCACATCATCCAGCTCCGGTGTGGAAATCTCAATCAAGATCATATCCGTTGCAGCTTCAATACGGTGAACGGTCCCCGGCGGGATATCTACAACCTTCCTGGCCTCAACAGGGATACGTTTTTCCCCCAGCTCCAGATAACCGCTTCCCTGGATGACCAGCATGGTCTCCCTTTTCCGGCGGTGGTACTGCTTGCTCAAGCTGTGCCCCGCCCGGATATACAGGATCTTGCCGGCATAGGCCTCGGTGACGCTCCACCAGATCTCCCGTCCCCAGGGTTTTTCTTTTACCGGATGCTCGCGGGCCAGGGAGGTGCAAAGGTCTTCTCCTCTCCTCTCCCCTGCCTTACCCAAGAATCTGTCCAGCCCCTGCCGCCGGAGTTCATTTAAAACTGCTTTTAAGTCCTGGGCCCTCTTCTTATCAGCCACCAGCAGCACGTCGGGCGTGTCCACTACCAGGGTATCTTTCAGCCCAAAAGTCACCACCAGTTTATTATCGCTGTCACTGCGGATAATGGTTTCCTTGGTATCTACCAGCACCGCCTGTCCCTGTACCAGATTACCATCTATATCCTTCCCGGCAACTCGTTCCAGGGCCGTCCAGGTGCCCAGGTCATCCCAGCCGAAATCCCCGGGAACGGCCCAGACATTATCGGCCTTTTCCATAACACCGTAATCAATAGATATCTTGGGCAAGCGAGGAAAATGCTCGTCCAGCACTGCGTCAAAGGTACTCGTTCCCATAGCCTCCGCTATGGGCCGCATGCCGGCAGCCAGCTCGGGCAGGTAGCGCTTAATAGCTTCCTGAATAACCCCGACTTCCCAGACAAACATCCCGCTGTTCCACAGGTATTCTCCCGAGGCCAGAAAAGCCATGGCCGTTTCCAAATCCGGCTTTTCGGTAAACTCCCGCACTCTGAGGGCGCGACCCTTTTCCACCCGGGAAATGGGGCCGACATGGATATACCCGTATCCCGTCTCCGGGCGCGTAGGCCTGATGCCGATGGTAACCAGGCCTTTGGTCTTCTGAGCGGCAGCTACGGCGTCTTTGATGACCGCCGCAAACCGCTTCTCGTCCAGGACCATATGGTCCGAGGGCAGAACCACCATGGCAGCCCCCGGATCCCTGTTCTCTAAGAAGCTGGCGGCCAGGGCGATGCACGGGGCAGTATCCCGCCCTGCGGGCTCCACCAGGAGGTTCCCCGGCGGTAGTTCAGGCACCTGCTCGCGCACCAGGCCGAGGTACGGGCGTCCGGTCACAATGTAGACGTTTGACCAGGGTACAAGCAACCTTGCGCGGCGCACCGCCTGCTGCAAAAGTGTCCCCTCGCCGGCCACCGGCAGGAACTGCTTTGGTTTCTCTCTCCTGCTGTAGGGCCAGAAGCGTTCTCCTGACCCGCCGGCCATGATAACAACGCTGCAACGCATTTATAATTATCCTCCTGCCACTGCTATTTTTTGAAGCGGTCAGCTTCGCTCCATTTCTGGTCAACAAACATCTCGATTTCCCGCTTGAACCGCTCCCGGCTGAAACGCTCCGCGTTACGCCGCAGCACCTCCGGCCGGAAACGGCCTTCCCAGTCCAAAAACTGCCTCACCGCGGCTTCCAGCGCCTCCACGCTTTGCTCGTAAAAGAAAAGCCCCGTGGCCGCCTCCCAGTTATCCCCGGTTGCAGGCACTACCGTATCTTCCACCCCGCCTTTGCCGTAAGCAATGACCGGCGTGCCGCAGGCCTGGGCCTCTACGGGGACGATGCCGAAGTCTTCCTCGGCGGCAAACACAAAAGCCCGTGCCCGGGACATCAAATCCGCCACGGCGGCGTCGTCCTGGTACCCGAGGAATTGCTTGTTTCTTGCCTGCGAACGAAGTGAATACTTTAGCGTTTCTTACCTTTTATGGCTTCTTCGTATACTTTCACAGTTGCTTCGGCAACTTTCCGCCATTGATAGCGATCTAGTACAAGCTGTCTTGCCGTTCGACCCATCTCTCGTTGTCTATCCTTGTCAAACGACCCTACCTTTAATATAGCCTGAGCCAGTGCTTCAGGATTACCAGCCTCAACCAGCAAGCCGGTTCTTCCGTTTTGTATTATCTCAGGCATACCGCCCACCCGAGTTGCAATAACGGGGCAATCACATGCCATAGCCTCTAATGCAGCGAGACTAATGGCCTCCAGTATGGAAGGAATGACTACTACGTCGCTTATTTGGTAGAATAAGCGAAGATCTTCGGCCCCCAAATTGCCTAACAGCCTGAAATTAGTGATTCCGCCAGCCTTTATTTTATCGAGACTACCGATAATTTGCTTGCGGTAATCAGGATAACCAGGGTAGTCGGAGCCTGCGAATAGAAACATGGTGTTGGGCATTTGTTCGACCACAAGTGGTATTGCTTGGACTAAATAGATTACGCCTTTTGTTGGCGCCCACCGGCGCGGACAAAGAATGAGAAAATCTTCCGGGTTGTAACCTAAATCCAATCTTTTCTTCCTTCGTGTTTCTTCGCTTAAAGGTTGAAAAAACTCAGTATCTACGCCATTCGGGATAAAAACCGACTTATGCGGAAAGTAGGGAATCTCGGCAAGTTCAGGGCTGGGTCCGATAATGCGGCTGTAGTGGTTCAAAGCAAACTTAAGGAATGGCCTAGCATACCACCGCCGCTTGATATGTAAAAACTCGCCAGTGTGGTTAGTCAACATTACAGGGTAATACCGGGATACTATTTTTGTTGAAAATAGATTTGCTGAAAAGTCATGTTGGTGCAAGAGGTCCATTCTACGAGTTCTCATCACATCCAAAAGAACGTGTGCCACGTAGCGACTTGCAATTTGATAACTAGACTTCTGAAGGAAGGCGAAAAGAAGGCCCAACTGTGAACCTCCTGCAAGGGAGGAACGTAGCCTATTGATGACGGTTAACACAGGATTATTGAGAGTGACTTCGTGTACTGTTAGGCCAAAATAGGTTTTTTGAGAAACAGATTTAGCGGGATATGCCTCTTCGAGAATAGGAACGAAGATCTCGACATAATGGCCAAGCTCTATCAGTTCCTTTGATAAGTAATATATGTGGTTTTCTACGCCCCCCATAGTGCGTGGAAAACATAACGTACTCAACATTAATATTCGCATGTTACGTCTCCTCATCCCCATTTTTAGCCTAGTTAGTACGACAACCATGTTAAGCCAGCGTGTAAAGCGGCACCTCCGGCCAGAGCTCGTGAAATACTTCCAGGCAGCACTCAGCGCCGCCGATGGTGATGAGCCAGCCGTGGACAAGTGCAAGGTCCATTTCCTGCTACTCCTCTTTTCTTACAAATACTTCTTCGAAAACTCTTAAGGTTTCCTTGGCGCTCCTTTCCCACGTAAAAAGCTTAGCCCGGGCTAATCCCTTTTCCCGCAGTTGGCGCCGTAATTCCTGGTCGGTCAGCACCCTGTAAATGCCCTGAGCAATATCCTCAACGTCGTAGGGATTAACGTAAACTCCTGCGTCACCAACGACCTCAGGCAAAGATGCGGTACTTGACACGACCACCGGTGTACCGCAAGCCATGGCCTCCAGCGGAGGAAGGCCAAAGCCTTCGTAGAAGGAAGGAAAGACAAAGACATCGGCCGCATTGTAGAGGGCCGGTAAATCTTCATCACTCACGTATCCCAAATCGTAAACCCATGGCAGGTTTTGCATCCCTGCGTTTGCCGGGTCGATTTGTAGTGTCCGAGAAACGCCACCGGCCACCACGAGCCAAAGATCTTTTAACTCAGTTCGTTCGCACAGGTACTGCCAGGCTTTTAAGAGCCCGCCAAAATTCTTGTTCGGTGCCCGGGAGGCAAGTCCAAGAATAAAACGTTCGGGAAGTCTCCTAGCTTCTTTAAAGGCTAATATAGCTCTTTGTTCCATTGGTGTAAAACGTTCTGACACCCCATTAGGAATGACCGTAATTTTGTCAGGAGAAATTCCAAGGTACTTTACAATCTCCCGCTTGGAGAACTCGCTGATGGTAACCACTCTCCGCACTTGCTGCGTCAGCCGCGGGAGAAGAAATTGATACCAACGCACGAAATTAGGGTTAAAACCTTCGGGCCTTGCGAAAACCCCTACATCGTGGACAGTTACCACTTGATCACTCACAAGAATGGGTCCGGTATTACCAGGAGAAAACAGGAGGTCCGTCCGATTCCTCCTTACCGCCATCGGCAAGACAACCTGCTCCCATGCGTGGCCTCTTACGAAACCACCGTAGTGAAAAACTTCTAATCCCACAAACTCGGGCGCAGCACCTGCTGGGGCAATTAGCTTAATATTTTCCGGACCGAGAAGTCTAGCGATTCCCCTAGTTATTTCGCGCGCATATCGTTGGACACCAGTTAGCCGCTGGATTAGAAAGCGGGCATTAATGGCTATTCTCACTGCTCATGCTCTCCCTTATCTAATTCAAAGGTCTTAAGGAATTGTGCGGAAAGGTAACTCGTTGGCCTGTAATCTGATATGCCCAAGTGTCTTTTACCACCACTAATTTCCCTTCCAGCAAAGCAAGCCGACGAATCCATCCATCCATTCATTGCCATCAGCATCTTCTAAGTGACACACGAGAGTCAACAGGCATTTTTGCGAACACGCTACATCTTCCCAATTCTCTCTTATAAAACTGAGTTGGCAGTAACCCCAGAGAAAATTCCTCTTAAGACAGCGGCGGCCTGTTGCCATTTGTCCGTGAGGATCCGGCAACCGGCGCGGAACAGGTGAAAGAATACGGCCACCGGCAGACGCCAGAGATAGTAGCGCCGAACTATCCAGATGGAGTTGCGTGTGCCATAATATTCCACGAAGGGACTTTTATACCCTGACGAAGCGTTTTCCTTGTGCCAAACCTTTGAGTGCGGGCAGTAAACCAAACGATACCCGCCCTGCCTGGCACGTAACTGCCACTCAACGTCTTCACCATACATGAAGAATATTTCAAGCATGACTCCTATTATGTTTCTTACAAGCCTACTTCTTGCCAATAGATGATCCGGCCACATAACCCTGCTCAAAACCTTACGCCTTCTTCAACAGCTGTACTAATTTCAGGTAGCTTTCTGGAGTCACAGGCGTCTTACTATGATCCACTCGTTCCAAACCTCATATAAGCCAACTTTCCCCTTTAGGAGTTCGGCTGCCTTTTGTATATATCACGCAGACGCTGCCAAGCTTTCCTCTGAAACAGGCTTTTGGCTTGATCCGCAGATCATGTTCAAGACCCTGCTTATAAATATTTGTACCGATCCCGATAGGAAACGGCTGGGCATAACAGATTGCGCATGGGAAAATCAAGAAGGCTTATAACGATAGTACTGGGATCGTTGCCTTGATCCTACTCCCTCGGCGCGTAACACGTATTGGCAACGGCATTTAATCAACCCCTAACCTCGAGGGTACAGCCGCCGTCCCAAAATAAGACGCGGATCGCACCACAATCCCCAAAAACATCCCCATATAAGCGCTCTCCACCACATTGGTCGTCAGCCCATAGATCAGTATCCCCATCCCCAAGAGATAAAAGAACGTCGCTTCGCCCTGACGGCCACCCGCGAATCGGGAAACGCGGTAGGCAATTAGCAACATAAGGATCACTGCCAAGTAGCCTGCAATACCGAAGAGATATACAAAGAGGTTGTCCGCAGGATTATAGAGCGTTTTCTCGAACCGATCCTGGGCCGCGCCGATCCCACCGACCCCGCGGCCTACAGGACCTGCGCCATGCTGAAAGACCAGTTCATTGGCAGCGGGCCACGTGTAGGTCAAACGATCTTCGAATGACGCCAGTAATAGACAGTCGACTTCATTTTTCAAAATCAAGGAGATGTCCTGGGTCCAGGAATACAGTGGAAAAGCCATAACCACTATGGCCACCACAAACGGTGCAGCACGCAGGATAAAGGCCGGCGTCCAGGGGCGCACCAGCAACAGCAGGGTCACTGCCAGATAGGCTGCCATAATGCCTTTGGTCGTGGTGAGCACAATGGCGCCGCCACCAATCAACCACACGGCGGGCTTGGTCCACCGGTTTTTCCCGTAGATCAGCAAAAGCAGCGACAAAATAAAGATAATAATCGCAGCCTCGAAAGAAGCGCGGGCAAAACCCGCCAGGCGCTCGATGCCGAAGGTACTCCATTTACGAGTACCTTCGATGCTGATGCCACTGACCTTGTATACGAAACCGGCCCACGGCCAATCAAAAAAGTAATTCAGGAATACGCCGGCTACGGAAACCAACCATAACAGGACAAAAAAACAATATAACCTCCGCAAATGCGGAACAATCTCCTGCGCCAGCGCCGCACCGAATAGAAACGGCACCCAAACATAAATGCCAAAGAGCACCTGGGCGGGATTGCCGATGAGCACCATACCCAACCCGCTCGCCCCGAGGAGAGCCAGGGTCACGATCAGCATGACGCGACTTATCCGCCAGGTGTGCATTACCAGCAAGCCCCGCAGCAATACCACCAGCATAAGCAGAAAGGTCGGTACATAAATTGCCCATTCAATATCCGCACTTACCAGCGCATAGCGGACGGGACCTTCCAAGGCCTTGACCGTCAAAAACAGGCATAGAGCCAACAACACAAAGCGGGAAAAGTATGTCGGTTTCGCTCCTTCGCTTTTCACAGTGCAATTCTCCCCGCTAAAGATTCCCATATCGAAGCCTCGTAGGCCTCCACCATTTTCTCTTCAGAAAACTCTTTTGCCCGCTCAATACAGGCAGCAGAAAGGAGAGGATAGGCGTCCCGCTGTGCAAGCATTGCACCCATGGCAGTTAGAAGTGCGCCGGGATCGTCGGGCTCGAACAGGAAGCCGTTCTCCTGGTCCACCACCATCTCCGGTATACCACCGCGGCATGATGCAATTAGCGGCTTACCCCATGCCATTCCTTCAATGACGATCTTGCCAAAAGGCTCATGCCAAATTGACGGCACGATCAGCACATCGATTGCTGGATAGAAGGCATCGCGGCTGGTATGCCCAAGAAATTGCACCGCTTTACCTTGCGTGCGCTGCTTGAGGGCAGCGACATATTCAGGCGCCCCCTCTCCAGCGATTAGCAATTCAGTGTCTGGGGACTTAAGAGCCAGGAAAGCATCGATCAGTAAGTCCAGGCCCTTGGTCGGATGCAACCGGCCGATATAGCCAAAGCGTACTTTCTCCGACAAACGCCCGGGGGCCACAGCGCGGTGCATGGTGTAGCCATTGTGGATGATCTTTTGCTTGGCATTGGGGAAAAGTCCTCTGGAGACATGGGCCTCCAGCACATAGCGGCTTACACCCACCACCACATCTACCAGGCCGCTTAAGCGACGACTTGGGGTGCGGTATGCGCGGCAGACTGTACATTGGCGCTCGCAATTGCGCCCTCTGGCAAACATGGTGGAGCGTACACACAAGTGATAATAATCGTGCAGCACCTGGCGGAGCGGCAGTCCCCGTCGCTTTACAGTCACCCACACGGCGGCAGAGAAGCCCGCAAGGTTATGCGCCTGCACCACATCGGGCCGCTCCGTATCGAGGATTTCTCCCACCCGCCGGGCCATGACGGGATTGTAGGCATCCGTAAGGTGCCAGAAGGGCTTCAACAGCGTCTTGCCTCTGAAATGATCAAAGGGCCAATACAGGTTCGCCAGTTCGATTTCATAAATCTTTACCTTGTTATGGAAGCGGGTCTCTTTGTGCTTACCCACGCTCACCACCACCACTTCATGCCCCCGTGCGGCCAGCCCCTCGGCAATCTGTTGCACCGTGAGCTCCGCCCCACCACCATAATAGGGATAGTACATTGTGTGGATAAGGCAGATTTTCATATTTTCAAATCCTTTTTTCATATTTTCAAACCGGGCTCTTGGGCAATACCCAATTCACCAGCCCAACCTTGGCGTAGTGCTTTGAGAAATAGGCGCAGGCGCCCAAGCACGCCCACTTTGTCGCCTTCGCGTATCAGGCTTTTCAAAAGCATAAAACCCACATAAAGTACCACGTTAAATCCGTATGCCACCCTGCTATGGACCAGGTAAATTGCTTCAAGATAAGCCCGGTTGCGGGCGCTGTAGAATAGCCGCAAGGCGTTGGCACGCGGCGACAAGAATGGATGAGCGTCATGAGTCTGGTGATGCCACGAGACATCAATATCCTCTACGCGGCAGTTGGCGCAGAGGTAAATGCGCCCGCCCTGTCGAGTAAAACGCCAGGTGTATTCATGATCGTCGCCGTAGAGAAAAAAACGCTCGTTGGGCAAGCCCACCCACTTGACCCAACTTCTATGGAACAAAAACCCGCCATAAGGGGCATAGGTCAATGAAACGAGCGGAAACTTCGTGCCGGTTTTCACGGATGTCCGTCCCGGCATTACCCGCCTAGCGATTTTCCGCGGCACGTCCCGCCAGTGAAACCCTAAAAAGGAATTGGGTCGCGGATCGGCTCTGTAGCCACGCTCGACGAGATCCACCAACTCCCGCTGACGCTCCCGTAGCGCCAGCAGGCAGTTCATCGGCTCATTCCCCAAAGCCCGGTAGTAGGCAAGCAGGCGCTGGAGACAGTCAGGCTCCGGGCGGTTATCGTCATCCAAAAGCCAGATAAATTCCCCTTTGGCACGCGAATACGCCTCTTCGATCCCACGCTTGAATCCAGCAGCCGAGCCGAGATTCTGCCCTGTCGATACGACGTGGATCTTAGGCGAGGCCAGCTCTGACACATGAGAGCGAATATCTTCCTGTGAACCGTTATCCACGACCACAATTTCTACCACCGCCGGGTCCGTAAGCAATACCTCCAGGACTTTCGACAGGAAGCACCAGCGGCGGCCATAGGTGACGGTGACAACGGTGATAGTAGCTTCTTGCGTAATCATAAAGCATGCAGGGCGTTCAATATAATTTGCTCCATAGTACGAACAGAGTTTTCCCACGTAAAACGACGACTAACTTGACACCCTTGGCGCGCGATCTTCATTCTTAATTCACAGTCCGTGGTTAAACGAATGATCCCTTGCGCAATACTAGCCGGATTCTTTGGCTCAACTATGATAGCCGTTTCACCATCCTTTGCGAAATCCTCCGTGCCAGGTTGGGTGGTAATGACCGGAAGCCCGCAGGCCATTGCTTCTAGTGGAAAAAGCGGGAAGCTTTCATACCAAGATGCGCTCAGTAAAATATCTGCCCGCCGATAGGCATCTCCTAAGGCTTTTGGTTGAAGGAAGCCCAGATGTTCGTAGGGCGCAATAGGGTTGTCCGGCGGCAAGTCAGCATCGCCGTACACCTGCCAACGTAGCTTAGTTTTAGGTAGTTGTTCGCGAGCAATACGAACAGCTTCTGCCATTTCCCTAAAACCTTTCCATTCCACATTTCGACCGCCGTAGCTGATGAGCACCACCTCGTCCGTTCGGCAATCGACTTTAGGCTCGCCGTAAAAGTATTCGTGGTTGATCGCATTAAGGCAAAGGTCCACCTTGACGCCAGGGACTTCTTTTTGAACCATACCTTTCAGCCATGAGGAATTGGCGATCATGTGCAAACCCAGTCGATAACTCGCCAAGGCTTCCTTTCTGGATACTTCTCCGCCTCTCTTCTCTTTATAGAAATAAGGTTCGAAGTGCTGCATAAAGTACATTTTTTTCCCACTTCCATAGAGAGCAACAGGGAGTGCCGTCTCGAAAGACGTCGCAATCGTTACATCAGCAGGACGCATATGTTGCCGCACGTAGGCCAAGCTTAATGCACGCCACATTTCAAAGGGAAAAAGACCAGGCTTCAAATACCCAACATTAAGGAGAGCACTGTGGATCGCCTCTTTAAATAACCATTTATTCTTTTTGAACGGATATTTAAATAAGCGGAGAATTATATTACAAAGAGATTGAACCGCATTCATGGTCACATCGTCATTGGCCAAATACGAGAATCGTCGCTCTTTCGGGAACCACTCCGGCAGCGGGGACGGCAACATGGGAAGTATCATGACATCATGCCCTCGCTCAGCAAGTCCTTGTGCATATTGAATGACACACCACTGCCCGCCACCGAATTTCTTTTTTTCGAGTTCACTCAAGACAATATTAATTACCGCCATCTTAAATACCCCTCAAAATTTCTTCTGCCGTCTTCAGTGCCACATCCACCACTTGGTCCATGTTGTAGTAGCGATATTGTGCAAGTCGGCCGACAAAAGTAATATTACTTTCTTTTTCCGCCAGTAAGCGGTATTGCTTATAGAGCGCTTCGTTCTCTGGACAGGGAATGGGATAGTAAGGGTCGCCATCGGCATATGGATATTCGCGCATAATGGAAGTTCCGCTATACTCTTGCCCGGTCAGGTGCTTAAACTCGGTGATGCGGGTAAAGTCGAATTCGTTCGGGTAGTTGACTGTGCCCACATCCTGAAACCATTCCCGATCTAAGGTTGCAAACTCAAACCGCAGGCTGCGATAGGGCAGTTTGCCGTACACATAATCAAAAAAGGCATCTATGGGGCCGGTATAAACCATGCGGCTGAACTTCACTTCGTTTTCAATTTCCCGGTAGTCAG
The DNA here is from genome assembly GCF_006538385.1 of Moorella sp. E306M. NCBI lineage: Bacteria > Bacillati > Bacillota > Clostridia > Neomoorellales > Neomoorellaceae > Neomoorella > Moorella sp. E306M. Next base: position 360,871 of record NZ_BJKO01000001.1, read on the forward strand.
TGTTCAAAAGCACATTAATATTCGGATGGGCCAGCATGCGGCGGAATAACTGGTTGTACCCATGCTCGGGTATTGCCTGGTATTTATCCTGGAAATAACGGTCGTCCCTGCTAATGTAAACCGGGACCCGACCGGTTACCGAGGGGTCGAGTTCCTCCGGCTTCAGCCCCCACTGCTTGAGCGTGTAGCCGTAGAAGATTTTCTCGTAGATATAGTCAGCCAAAAAGCGCAGGTCCTTTTTTTCGCTCTCCCGGAGTTTCAGAATGGGAACCCTGGCTCCAAAACCGTATTCATCGATAAGAGCCTCCTCTAGCCTAGCGGCCTGGCCGGGTGGAAAAAGAGCGTACAATGAATTAAGATTGAAAGGTACAGGGACTTTCTTCCCGTCGACCACTGCCAGCACGCGGTGGTAGTAAGGCCGCCACCTGGTAAAACGAGAAAGATAGTCCCATACATGCTTTAAATTGGTGTGAAAGATGTGCGGACCGTACCTGTGCACCAGGATGCCGCTTTCGTCGTATTCATCATAGGCATTTCCGCCTATATGGTCGCGTTTTTCTACCACCAGCACTTTTTTGTCCAAATGAGTTGCAATCCGTTCAGCCAGGGTAGCCCCAGCAAAACCTGCACCCACGATTACCCAGTCTATTTTCATGACAAGTCCTCCTTAATGGGCTGCCAGAATCCCTGACCTGAGCGATGCAATATCCATGCCATCGCAAAGGTCACAAAGAACTCCGCGCTCACAACCGCCCACGCCATGCCTGAAGGACCAAAGCGGGGAGCGAGAAACACGGCCAGCACAAGATTTATTATTCCGGCACTGAGAATAACAGCATTAAAGTCCCGATCCATACCGAGGGGCAGCATCCACTGAATTCCCATAACGTTACTCATAGCAACCAGAGGTATCAACAGGGCAAGCAATCGCAACACCGGAACCGCGCCATCATAACCTGGTCCCAGGAGCAGGTCGACCCAAAGCGGGGCAAATACTGCCACTATCCAGCCCAAAAGCACCCCCGCACCGCCGATAATGAGAAAACCTAGCCGGCCTAGATGCACTGCTTTTTTCCGCTCATTCATTGCGAGATGGCTCATTCGCGGGTAGATAGCTTGCGAAAGAGGGCCGACTAAACCTAATACTGCCTTGCTGATCTTTTCCGCCCCTCCATAGTAACCTACCAGCGCAGGAGGGACAAAAAGGCCGAGGATAAAGACGTTGGCCGTGGTATACAGGCTTACGGCGCTGCGAAAAATGAACATGCTCCATCCCATGCGCAGGGCAGACACCGCCCCGCCAAGGTGCGGCAGACGTACAGGCACTTCCCGGTAAAGTAAGATAACGGTTATTCCCAGGGCTATAAACCCGGTTACTGCCTGCAGGGCCAGCACCTTCCATCCATCGTCCGGCGCTTTCACCCAGAGGAAAATGCCAAATGCATGCATAACGCGTGCGATCACATTGATCGCCCCCGGCAACTGCATTCGTTCCATTCCCTGGAAGTACCAGAATGGACTCAACCCCTGGACCGCTGCGCTTAGGAAGGCCAGCCAGAGGTACAATTGATGCCGGCGGAAAACCGGAACGACTCCACTAATTAAGGCCGCTAGAAGCGTTGCACCAAATAGAAGGAGGCTATTTGCGCCGGCCACTCCGGCAACAACACCCGCAATATGATCCCAATCCCCCCGGTTGCGCGCAATTTCCCTGGATGCCGAGAAGGAAAAACCATACTCTATCACGAGTGAAAGCCAGAGCGCAAATGACTGGGCAAAGGCCACCAGCCCCCAACCCTCGGGCCGGAGAACCCGTGCCAAGTAAGGAACGGTAACCAGGGGTAAAACGTAATTGGCTAACTGTATGGCGTAGAGTGCGAGAGCATTACGGGTAACAGGGTGAGCTAAGACCTTCCGCATTCCACCTGAAACGGCAGTGATTTTCATTAAAAAATACAGCTCCCAGTGTAACATTTAACATTGGCGCTAAAATTAAAAGAGATTCATAATTCCCTGTCCCTATCATTGAGTTGTTATGTCGTTTTTCGAAAAGCTCAAAATAAAATACCGGATACCATCAGGGAGTTTTACTTTAGGGTTGAAACCCAGGAGCTCCCTAGCCTTATTGATATCGGCATAGGTTTGCGGTACATCCCCCGGTTGGGCAGGAAGTCTCTCTATCTTTGCTCTCAACCCCAATACTTTCTCCAGGGCTTGTATTAATTCCCATAATGGAACTGGACGGCTACTTCCAAGATTAATCACTTCATACATATTCTTGTTATAATTTATTGCTGCCAGTATACCATCAACAATATCGGAAATATATGTATAATCCCTCAAAGAAGTACCATCCCCGTAGACTGGAATAGGCTCATCTTTTATCATAAGCCTGGCAAATTTATGGATAGCCAAATCCGGGCGCTGGCGGGGGCCATAAACGGTGAAAAGACGCAAAGCAATAAAGCGAATACCGTAAAGGTGACTATACACGTGCCCCAGAAGTTCCCCAGCCACTTTGGTGGCGGCATAAGGGCTGATGGGCATCAAAACATTATCGTCCTCACGCCAGGGCAAGTTTGGATTAACTCCGTAAACGCTTGAAGAGGAAGCAAAGATAAACTGCTTCGCACCCCATTTCCTGGCCAGTTCCAGCAGGTTTTGGGTACCCCGAACGTTTACCTCCTGGTACGTGACGGGATCTTTTAGGCTATACCGCACCCCGGCTTTAGCCGCAAGGTGAACAATAACGTCGTAACCTCCACTTAATCTGGACTTAAGTGTTGCCAGATCCCGAATATCTGCCCGTACCAAAACGTAGTTCGGATGTTGCAAGTGTGGCTCGATGTTCTTCTCCTTAATGGCCGGGTCGTAAAAAGGGTCGAAATTATCCACCACCGTGACCCGCCAACCTTCTGCCAGGAATCGGTCCACCAAATGGCTTCCAATGAAACCAGCCCCTCCAGTAACCAGCGCGTGTTTCATCTCCCCACCCCCAGGTAGATGAAACCTGCCCGGCGAACCTGTTCCGCGTTAAAAAAGTTACGGCCGTCTACAAGCACAGGTGTGTTCATCCGCCTAGAAATAACAGCCAGGTTCAAATGCCGGTATGTTTCCCACTCCGTGGCCAAAATCAGGGCATCGCATCCTTCAGCCAGGGTATAAGGATCATCCGCATAATCAACCGGCAACTCTCCCAAAGCCACTTTAGCTTTAGGTATAGCTATCGGGTCGTGCACTTTTACATGGGCTCCCCGTTCGGTAAGTATACGAACCAGATCCAGAGCTGGAGATTCCCGGACATCGTCTGTTTCAGGCTTAAATGCCAGTCCCAAAATGCCGATAATCCGGCCACGGAGGATTTTAAGTTCTCCCTGTAGTTTTTCCACAATCAGATGACGCTGCCTGGTATTTACAACCCGGGCCGCTTCCACAATGGGCATGGTATAACCATACTCGGCAGCAACCGCCAGTAAGGCAGCGGTATCCTTTGGTAGACATGAACCTCCCCATCCCAGACCGGCCTGCAAGAAATGGGGGCCAATACGGGGGTCCAAGCCTATTCCCCTTGCTACTTCTTTTACATCAGCTCCTACTTTTTCGCAAAGCCCGGCAATTTCATTAATAAAGCTGATCTTAAGAGCCAAAAAAGCATTGGCCGCGTACTTTATCAACTCTGCGCTGGTGGGGTCGGTTGTAACCAGAGGAGGCAAGGAATACCCCTCGGGGCGAGGCAGAAACGGTGGAGGGATGAAGGTCTGTTCTAAGATTGGCCTGTAAAGGCGCAGTAAAGCTTCAACTGCTTTTGGCGTCTCGGCCCCCACGATTATCCGGTCCGGGTACAAAGTATCCCTTAGGGCCATCCCCTCTCGCAAAAATTCAGGGTTGGAAGCGACGTGGACATTTGCTTCTACTCCGCGTTTTGCCAGCGTTTTACGCACTACATGCATAACCCGCCTGCCGGTGCCAATGGGTACGGTGGATTTTATAACTATTACATAGGTCGATCCAGAAACCATTCCCATAGCTGCCTGACGGACTGCTTCCTCAACGTAATGGATATCCGCTTCTCCATTCATTTTAGGAGGAGTGCCCACGGCAATTAGTATCAGATCTGCATCTGCAACTGCTCCAGCGATATCATCAGTAAAGTCTAGCTTTTCTTTACTTTGCTCCAGCAGCTCTTCAATTCCGGGTTCGTGAATAGGACTTTTGCCCTCTCGCAACAGTTTCAATTTATAAGGATCTTTTTCGACACCTACCACATTGTGGCCGAGGTAGGCAAGGGCTACTGCCGTAGCAAGACCCACGTAGCCGATTCCGATTATAGTAATACGCATTTTTTAAATGAACACTCCCGGAGATAACTTATATATAAAAAGGATGCAAGTTAAGAGGGAACAAGAGCATTGCCGAAACCTTTTCACTTTTAAAAATTGTGGTCACTTTGCCGGTGCAGACTCTAACGTTTCTTTGATGATGTGGATTCTCTTTGTTCTTTTTGTTTCAAGGCCCAGTTGTAAAAGTGGTCTTTGTCCATAAAATTTAACGATTGTTTCTTAAAAATTACTAATCATATACCGAGCTAAATTATCAAATTCTTGGTCTATTTTACTCATAAGATCTCTTTGGCTTAGACTCCAAGACCCTCTGCCAATATCTCTTGTCGGTTTAGCTAAAGGTAAATACTTAATTGGTATATTTTGTACAATACTATCAGGCGCCATTACATTTAAATCTTCAATCCTAGCTATTGGATCAGCGGTAACAAAACCAGGAATGCAAGAATAGTAACTTAATTTGCGTAAATTAGGTAAAAGTTTTTCCTTTATGGCTAAGTAAATTTTTTCAAATTGAGCTTTATCGGCGCCAGTCTCTTGCACAATACTTGAACCCGTTTTTTTTCTGGTATCAAAACCGTTAAAAATCCATCCACCAAACTTTGGTTGGCCTTTTGTGGGTACTACATCATCATATGGATTGGCGGAAAGATATCTTTTTTTCCCTTGTTCCCAATCGGTTATGAAATCCGGTAATACCTCACCTATTAACCCAACACAATAGGCTGAAAACAAATCTGGAGTACATGGGACTATAAAATAATCAGAACAATATAAAGCTGATCTTACCAATGTATTAAATGATGGCGGTAAGTCAATTAATACAAAGTCATAACTATCCTTTTTGTTTATTTCTATTTGTTCAACCAAATTGTGAAGAATTAAAAATCGATATAAACCAGAGCCAGCAATAACATCAGTACCAACATTTAAAATATCTGCAAAGTTATTGAGCCAAAAATCACCAGGTACAATATCTGGAGTTGGTCCATCTTTGGGTAAATATTTAGGCTTAGCAACATAAACTTTATCTATTTTTTTATTTTGCTGTATATAAGGCTGCACAAATGCCCTAATTGTTTTTCCATAAGGATATTCATTGGAGGTGTTTAAATAACAAGCAAACCCTTCAGAGCCTAAAGTTGCAATAGAAAGATTACATTGTGGATCAAAATCAATTAGTAACACCTTCTTACCCAAATGAGAAAGTGACGTTCCTAAATACCAAGCAATTGTTGTTTTTCCAACCCCGCCTTTGTTATTAAATAATGATACGGTTATTTTTTTCATTTTGCCATAATAACCCCCATCTCAACTTATTTATCATATCTTTAAATGTAATCTGGTTTTATTGCTACTCAATACGCCCCCCGCCGGGCCAGGACTACGCCCACTGTCCGGATGAGGATGATGATGTCCAGCCACAATGACCAGTTGTGTACGTACCAGGATTCGAGGCGGACGCGCTCCGGGTAGTCGATATCATTGCGGCCGCTCACCTGCCAGAGACCTGTGATGCCCGGGCGCACCAGGTAAAAGTCATTTATATACGGCCCGAAGCGCAAAACTTCTTTTCTGATAATGGGCCGCGGGCCAACCAGGCTCATTTCACCCTTGAGGACGTTGAAGATCTGGGGCAGCTCGTCCAGGCTGGTCTTCCGCAGGAATCTCCCCACCCTGGTAACGCGCGGGTCGTTCTTCAGCTTGAAGTCGCGCTCCCACTCGGCCCGCAGGGCGGGATCTTTCCGCAAGTATTCCTGGAGGACGGCCTCGGCGTTGACCACCATCGTCCGGAACTTGTAGCACTTGAACTCCCTCCCGCCCCGGCCGATCCTCCTGTGGGCAAAAATGACAGGGCCGGGGGAGTCCAGCTTCACTGCCAGGGCAATGGCAGCCATCAAGGGCGCGCTGATTAATAAAATAACGCTGCCCACTGCCAGGTCAAAAGCGCGCTTAAGAAACGTGTTTACTGGACTTGCCAGGTTGTTGCGGACACGGAAGCCCAGCACTTGCTCTTCAAAAAAATAGTCTATTTCCGCGCTGTTTACCGGGACACCAAAAAGGTCGGGGATCACCAGCACTGATTCGGCTTCCCGCTGCAAGCGGTTCACTAATTGCACCAGCTCCTGGGCCGGCATGCCGGGCGCCGCTACGATTACCTGGTGCACTCCCAGGCGCTCCATTACTTCCCGGCTATCGTTAAACCCCCCCAGGACCCTAATATTCGTGCGGCCCTTAAGAGTGAAAGTTTTGTATTTTTTACGCGGGTCGTCTTCCAAAAAACCTGCCACTTCGTACCCGAGGTAAGGGTCGCGGCTGATAGCCCTGGCCACCAGCTCTCCCGTCTTACCGGCCCCCAGCAGCAGCACCCGCTGGCGCCAGAGGCCGAGCCTGGCAAGAAATATTTTGCCTGCATAACGGCTTACAGGTAATATTACAAGGCAAAATAAGTATGTAATGACGATAACTGTTCGTGATATCTGGTTGCTCATCTTGGCCAGGGAAACTATCGCCAGAACTACCAGGAAAACCAGGGTAATGGTTTTAACCAGCTGCTTGAACTCGCGCCAAAAAGGCAGGCGGGTGGTATATAAGCCTTCGTAGGCAAAAAAGCCAAGGGTAATCCCCTGCAGCCACCAGAGGCTGGCTACCAGCTCGTCGGGAAGCTTGGGAGGAAAAAGCGTGCTCAACGCCGGTAAAACCTGCGTCCTGACCAGGATGGCCAGGCTGAAGCTGGCGGCCAGCCCTAAAAGGTCTATGGCGATAATGAAAGCGGTTTCCAGGACCCGCCGAAAAGTATGCCCCGCTAACCCGGCCCGGGCCGGATTTAGAGGTAACTCTTGCCGGCCGGCAGCCTGTACAGGCATATCAGCGCGGTTCATAACCATAATCACCTCCGCTGTTTGGACAAACTATTTCGCTAACGACCCGTACCACCTCTCGGCATATATCCGGTACTCGCCGCTTTTCACCCGTTCCCACCACGGCCGGTGCTCTATGTACCATGTAATGAGATCCTTCAGGCCGGAGGTGAAATCCACCCGGGGCTGCCAGGATAAGGCGGCCTCTATTTTTGACGGCTCTATAGCATACCTGCGATCATGCCCCGGCCGGTCTTTGACAAAGGTGATGAGGCTTTCGGGTTTATTCATGAGCCGGAGAATAGTTTTTACGATATCCAGGTTGGTGTGTTCGTTTTTGGCGCCGATGTTATAAACCTCCCCCGCCTGCCCTTTTTGCAAAACCAGGTCCAGGGCGCGGCAGTGGTCCTCGACGTGAATCCAGTCCCGGACGTTCTGGCCGTCGCCGTAGACGGGGATGGGTTTATCCGCCAGGGCGTTCAGGATGATGGTTGGGATGAACTTTTCCGGGTGCTGGTAGGGGCCGTAGTTGTTGCTGCAGCGGGTGATGACTACCGGCAGGCCGTAGGTGACGAAGTAGGCCCGGCACATGAGGTCGGCGGCGGCTTTGCTGGCCGAGTAGGGGCTATTGGGCCGGATTGGGCTTTCTTCGGTGAAGGGCGGGTCGTCCGGCCCTAAGGAACCGTAGACCTCATCGGTGGATACCTGGAGGAATTTCTGGACGCCGTGCTGCCGGGCGGCCTCCAGCAGCACCTTGGTGCCCTTGACGTTGGTCTCGATGAAGGGCGCCGGGTCCAGGATGCTGCGATCCACGTGCGACTCGGCGGCCAAGTTGGCGACGAGATCGAATTTTTCTTCCCGGAAAAGATGGTCGACCAGCTCCCGATCGGCTATGTCCCCGCGGACAAAGCGATAGCGGGGGTTGTCCTCTACGTCCTTCAGGTTTTCCAAGTTGCCGGCGTAGGTGAGCTTGTCCAGGTTGACTATGTACCAGTCGTGATGCTCTTTTAATATGTGGCGGATGAAGTTGGAGCCGATAAAGCCGGCGCCGCCGGTGACTAACAACTTTACCAATCCGTGTTTCTCCTCTCAGCAAAGTAGCGCATCAATGCGTCCTGCCAGGGTGGCAGGAGGTAGCCAATGGTTTCTTTTAACGGGAAAAGGTCCAGCACCGAATATGCCGGGCGCCGGGCCGGGCGCGTGAATGCGGCGCTGGTAACGGGTTTGAGGTTTGTCTTAACACCTGCCGCGGCCAGGATTTCCTGGGCAAAGCGGTACCAGGTGGTGGCCCCCTGGTTGGTAATATGGTACACGCCGTAGCAGCCGCTTTCCACCAGGCCGGCCAGGGCGCGGGCCAGGTCTATTGTATAAGTGGGACAGCCCCATTGATCGTCGACTACGGTAAGGGTTTCCTTTTCCCGGGCCAGTTTTAGTATGGTTTCGACAAAGTTCGGGCTGCCGGGGCCGAAGAGCCAGGAGGTGCGGACCAGGTAATAACGGGGCGCTATGGTTTCCAGGAAGCGTTCCCCCAGGTACTTGCTGCGACCGTAGGCGTTAACGGGATGCCTCTCGTCATAGATATTCCAGGGCTCATTTTTTTGCCCGTCGAAGACGTAATCGGTGCTGATGTGGACCAGCACGGCACCTGTCTCTTTACAGGCCAGGGCGAGATTCCTTACGCCCAGGGCGTTGACCCGTACGGCCGCCTCGTAATCGGTCTCGGCCTGGTCGACTTTGGTGTAGGCGGCGCAGTTTATTATGACTTCCGGGGTGTATTCTACCAGGGCCTGCTTGATTGCTGCCAGGTCGGTTATGTCCAGCCGGGCATGACTTAGAGCCGTAACCATATGGTTACGGCCCTGGAATTCCCGGGTCACGGCCTGGCCGAGCATGCCCCCGGCTCCGGTTATGAGGAGTTTAGCCATGCTTTACCTCCCAGGAGTAGGGGATGGCCGGGTCGTTGTAGGGCCGGCGGTACTCGTCAGGCTGCTGATAGTTGTAAAGCTCGGTGGGGAAATTGACGATTAAAGCCGTCTCCGGTCCTTCGGCGGTGAAGCCGTGGTAGACCAGGGGCGGGATTTTTAAGAGCACCGGGTTTAAGCAGCCGATGTGAAACTCATTGACCAGCCCCCTGGTGGGGCTGCCTTCCCGGTCGTCGTAGAGGACCACCCGGGCCATACCGCTGACGCAGACAAAGTGGTCCCACTGCAGTTTATGGTAGTGCCAGGCTTTGATGACGCCGGGGTAGCAGGCGGTGATGTAGGCCTGGCCGAACTGCATGAATTCTTCCCAGTCGCGGCGGAGCATCTCCATGAGGTAACCCCGGCTGTCGGGGATAAGCCGGAGTTGCCGCAATTTTACGCCGTCGATAAGTTCCATAATTCTATCCTTCTTTCTTGCGAGTTTAAACAGCGACCTCCGCGTCGTCCCCCAGGAAGAGGCGCAGGGCCTGGCGGCCGTCAGCGGCGCGGCGGACGCGGGTGTTGCGGCCGATGAGGCTGTCCTCAATGCGGGGAATGTCGCTTAAAATACAGCCTTCCAGGACCACGGAGTGCTCCAGTCCCACCCTGGTGAGGGTGCTGCCGTCGCCGATGGCCGTGAAGGGGCCGATGAAGCAGTCTTCCAAGGTAACGCCTTTGCCGATGACCGCCGGTCCGCGGATGGTGGTGTTCTTTATCCTGCTGCCGGGGCCGATGGCGACCCTGCCGGCGATATGGCTCCCGGCATCGACTTCTCCTTCTATGGCGGTGCGGGCGTAGGCGTCCAGCACGGCCCGGTTGGCCTCCAGGATGTCGTCCTTCTTGCCGGTATCCAGCCACCAGCCTTCTACCCGGCGGGCCAGGACCCGGCCGCCGGACTGGAGGAGCTCCTGGATGGCGTCGGTGATCTCCAGCTCGCCCCGCCAGGAGGGGCGGATATTGGCAATGGCTCGGTGGATGGCCGGGGTGAAAAGGTAGATGCCTACCAGGGCCAGGTTGCTGGGCGGTTCTTTGGGTTTCTCAATGAGGCGGGTCACCCGGCCTTCCCCGTCCAGGACGGCCACACCGAAGGCCCTGGGGTCGGGGACTTCCTTCAGCAGGATGGCGGCGTCGGCGGTTTCTTTCTGGAAGGTCTCTACCAGGCCGGTCACGCCGTCCTGGATGAGGTTGTCCCCCAGGAACATGAGGAAGGGCTCGTCTTTAAGAAAATCGCGGGCCGTAAGTACCGCGTGGGCCAGCCCCAGCGGTTTTTCCTGGAGTATGTACGTAACCTGCGCGCCGAAGCGGCTGCCGTCGCCCACGGCCTGGCGCACGCTCTCCCCCGTCTCCGGGGAGATGATAATGCCGATGTCACTAATCCCGGCCTGGACGACCTGCTCGATGACAAAAAATAAAATAGGCCGGTTGGCCACAGGAATGAGCTGCTTGGTGGTGGTGTATGTGAGGGGCCGCAGGCGGGTGCCCTTGCCGCCGGAGAGGATAAGGCCTTTCATGGTTTAAGTCACTCCGGTATCTATAACATATTTATTCAAGGCTTGTTCCCGGGCGGTCATCTTCGTCCTCCCGAATTTTCAAAAGATCGTCGACCAGGTCACGACGATCTTTCCATTTCCCGGCAACAGCCCGCACTACCCTTTCCTGTTGCCGTTTATTAACAACTCTGATAGTGATTTTGTTGGTAGCAGGGATAATCGGCAACACTGGGACTACCCCATAAAATACCATTATATGTTACTATGAGTGCCTTTTAATTTCTTTATACTCTCTTATCTCTACAATCGGTCGATTATATTCACCACTTCAATTCCCTGCAATACTACGTACTCTTCCCCGGCCTGCCAGGTGATTGCCAGGGTGTTGCGGCCGTCTATACCCGCCAGATCTGCAGCGCAGGAAGCGGAAAGGCCAGTACGGCGGGCGATCTCACGCTGGGTGAGCTTGTCGTTTCTTTGCAGACAGTCCAGGACTGCGTAATGGCTATCCATGCCGACTGCTCCATTATATTTATTTCGACATATCTTATGCTTACTTTATGAACAATAATACCAGCATATGTTAGGAACGTCAATGGATTACAAGGTTAATTTTGTATAATGGCTGCGTAGCGTAGTGCCGCCAGGATATCTTCTTTTTTCACAACAATACTATTTGATAAGCACACTATCTTCAATTTTATCTTTTCTTTGAAGCTGTTTCTCAACTTCTTCGCGTTTGCGAGGGGACAAATTACCCTCTTCAGGCTCCTGGCGCTATAATGCCAAATTGCGGAACCCGACCTTCACTTTAGTAGAACAGTAACAACCATTGCAGCTATACCCAGGATCGTAGCTATAGCCATCCCTATTATCCAGCGGCGGGTCTCCTCGTTATCCGAACGTATAGCCTGCATGTCGGCCCTGATGGTCTGAACCTCTGCGTGCCGCTGATTATCGCGGTCGCGGATTTCACCCAGGGTCTGGCTCACCATAGCGGCAATACGCTCCTCGGTAGCTTGCAGCGATTGCTTGATTTCGCCGATATCACGGTCCAGCTTATCGAGATATTTCTCCTGCCAGTCCACCTGAGTCTCCCCTTCCCGGGTAACGGCTGTTTCATTAATTGCCTGCGCCGTTTGGACAATTCTTTGCATTAGTTCGTTTCTTAGATTCTCCTGTCTCTCAGAAACTCTTGGTACGAATACAATCCTATCGAGGAATGCCTCTTTTATAATATTCCCAATGGGCAGTCCAGCATCATTGACGGTAATATCACGGGGCGTTTGTTCAAAAGTAGTCTGTTCTCCGCCGGGGAATTGGATTATGTTATTTTTCTGAATCAATAGCTTTTTTCCCTTCCATTATAGTTTGGGCGGCAGCTACTACATCAGAGGCCCGTTCGGAGATAAGTTTATTAAGCATATCCCGTATACGTATCAGATGTGGCCAAGACACAACCACGCGACTAACGATACGCCCATTCGGCATATACTGGACGCCAGGAATAGGGGGCTTAGTTTCTGTTCGGTTTGCTGCCTCGGCTTCTGGATATCGTTGAATAAAGGTTAGAATAACCCTTTCCGCGTTAGCGTCAACTCTTACAATATCGGCAAACTCTAATCGCATGGCGTGCTCGTCCGCATACATTGCCAGGTTGGCGTCTTTTTGTTCTTCCACCCGCTAACCCTCCCCTCAACAAAGAAGCTAAAAGAGCATACTAAAAAGCCCTCTGCTTAAATAGTTCTACTACCGCTAATAATTAATACCATTTTATGTAACTATGAGTGTCTATTATTTTTTTCTACTCCCTAATCCCTACAATCGGGGGATTATATTCACCACTTCTATCCCCGGGGGCTGGTATTCTTCCCCGGCCTGCCAGGTGATTACCAGGGTATTGCGGCCGTCTATACCGGCCAGATCTGCAGCGCAGAAAGCGGAAAGGCCAGTGTAACGGGCGATGTCGCGCTGGGTGAGCTTGTCGTTTCTTTGCAGACAGTCCAGGACTGCGTAATGGCTATCCATGTCGACTGCTCCATTATATTTATTTCGACATATCTTATGCTTACTTTATGAACAATAATACCAGCATATGTTAAGCGCGTCAATGGATTACAAGGTTAATTTTGTATAATGGCTGCGTAGTTAAGAGCTCCCTGGAAGCTCTACCAGGCCGGTAACACCGTCCTGGATGAGTAGTTCATACTGGATACTACTTAGTACTTTTATTAAGACCTGTTATTACTTAACCAGTTCTTTGATAAACTTCTCCAATTCTTCCCTGCGCCTGGAAACCAGTTTATAGGCCAGCATTCCTTCGCGTTCGGCTATGCTGGCTATGATGACGACCTCTATTACCTGCAGTTCTGTAACCTTCCATATAATCCGGAGCGACCTGTTATCTACATAAACGCTCCGGTATCCTGCCAGGGGCCTGCCGGCCTGGTTCTCCATCTCTTTGCCAAAAGTTAAAGTAATCCGCCTGGTACGATATTCCTGCTTTCGTTTTTCTGCTTTATTGGCTTTCCTTAGCAGCCGGTATTAGCGGTTAACGACAGGTTCTGGCTCGTAATTGTATGCAAACATTAGTTCGTTTTTGCAGGCAACCATGCTATGATGTAGCCGTCCGAAGGGAGGTGAAACAAATGGCTGTGATCAGTACCCCGCTGGCCACCACTTTACGCCTGCAGGTGCAGACCGGGACCGACGCCAACGGGCAGCCCGTTTACCGGGTGCGCTCCTACAGCCGCGTCAAACCTTCTGCCAGCGACCAGGATGTCTACGACGTCGCCCAGGCCATTGGCAGCTTGCAGGTACATCCCGTTAACGCCGTCAGCCGCGTTAACGAGAACGACCTCAGTGCCGGCGCCTAAGTAAATCTATAGGAGGTGAACAGTTATGCTTACCAAACGCCTGGAATTGATCTTCCAGAATGCCGCCGGCCGCCGCACCACCCTGGCCGTCCAGGACCCACGCGACAACCTGACCGAAGCTGAAGTCCGGGCCGTCATGGACCTCATCCTGGCCAGGAACATCTTTACCTCGCCCGGCGGCGACTTGACGGCTATCGTCGGGGCCCGTATCGTCACCAGGGATGTCACCGACATCATCGCTGTTTAAGCTTTGCGGTTAGTTATTCCAGGATGGGGTGAGCGGGTTGAGGTACTCGCAGCTCACCCCATCCCCTTAATTTAGCAGGAACCGTTCAAGGTGGCTTTGGAGGAGCCGCTCATGGCGACATACCGCCACCATCGAATGGTGGAAATAAGAAGAGGAGGCTCCTGGTATGCTGCAGGTCAAATTTAGTTATTTCGCCCGGCCCCGGCGGGGACGCTGCAACTGCTGCGACCGCCAGCAGACCCTGGAAGGTAAAATCCTGCTCCTGGAGGATACTGCCCTCATCGGCGACCTTATTCTCTGCGGCGAATGCGTGGCCGCCTGGGGGGAACTCCTGGGCCAGGGCCGGGAAAAGGTAGTCCAGGAGTGGAACTTCAGCGAGGAAAAGGAGGGAGCCTGACATGGAAAACCTCTGGGTCCAGATCGGCAACTATGGCTTCCCCATGGTCATCGCCTTTTACCTCTTAGTCAGGGTGGAGAAAAAACTCGACGACCTGACGGCGGCCAT
>NZ_BJKO01000001.1:375160-1040330 GCF_006538385.1 Moorella sp. E306M
GGAAAAGGAGGGAGCCTGACATGGAAAACCTCTGGGTCCAGATCGGCAACTATGGCTTCCCCATGGTCATCGCCTTTTACCTCTTAGTCAGGGTGGAGAAAAAACTCGACGACCTGACGGCGGCCATCCAAGCCCTGGCCCAATCTTTGAACAGGGCCGCGCCGGGCTAAAGCCGCTGCCGGGGCCGTAAACTGAAGCCCCAGCCGGTGCCGCAGGCCGGCTGCTGCCGTTATGTCGATTCGTGATTAATGGCCGTCTTGATGGGCGAACTTCTGTTCGTTTATAATATAACTTAGGCAGGAGGTGGTATATTTGGCAGCCAGCTGGATACAGAAAGGTCTGTGGCAAAATCTTAATTGCCTGGTGCCGGTCTACGGCACAGGCGACGACTGCGGTAACTACACTGAGGTCTGGCTGGATGACGGCCAAAAAATCCTGGACCGCCGTCGGACAAAGACCGTCCTGAAGGCCCTGGCCTCTCATCTGGGGGTTTCCTGGCGGCAGGAGTATACCGCCTGGTCCAGGGAAGGCCGCAGTCACCTGGCCCCCATTGTCCTGGGGCCGGAAATGGTCCTGGTACCTTTACGCCTGCGCCGGCCCCGCTGCCGCGATGAGGGCGGGACAGGCTATGTGGTCGGTAGCAAAGTAAAAAGTTTTGAGCCTTACGTCGAGGGCTTCTTTCGCACCCGGCTGATCCTGGCCGGCAACCAGGTCCTGCCCTGCCTTTTAAATATGGATACCCTGGCCCTGCGCCTGCTGGACGGAGAAAGGGCCCTCCAGCGCCGCCGGGAAACCTTTTGTAAACTTTCCGCCCGCGGTACCGTCTGCCGTGAAAAAAACAGCTGCTACCTGCTGGTAGAGCCCGGCGGCAGTACTGTCGCCGCACAGCTCATCGATCGCAAGGGTGACGTCATAATCCTCCGCCGGGAAGATAAATTGAGCCCCCTGTGACTGCTGGGGACTGCTTTCATTGCGGGGACCCATCATGCTATCTGCTTTTTTGCCTATAATGTATCACACTACTTAACAAGTTTAAAGCTCATTATAATATTACAGAGGAAAGGGGCTGCACGACTGGCTTTCGTGACAGCCCCGCTTTTTGGATTTGTGCCCTCTCAAAAAATTAAGGTTCGATAATTACGAACCGGACCTCACTCCTGGGAACTTGATCTGTTTCCCTGTTTCTCCACTTTTACATCTCAAAGGGGTCTCTCCATCTCCAGGCCAGCACATTCCCCCCGGTATAAATCAAATCGATAACACCGGTATCGAAAACCCTGACGTCGTTCATTTCCAGATCATATGCTTGGACCTCCTCCCGAACATTCCACATCCAGGTTATGAATTTATTTCCAATAGTTGGTGTAGTGCTGTATCGATGGGCACTATTATTGGTGATCTGGATAGATTCATCAGTATCTAAATTATATTTGACAATTTCGCCGTATTTACCCACTCTTGTGTCTCTGGCCAGCCAGGTAACATTCCTGCCATTTATCCGGGGTGCAAAGCTGCAATGGTTGGATGTTAGGCGAAACTTTTTTCCGGTGACTAAATCTTTAAAGAACACATCGCTTTCCGCCCGTATTTCTTCATATACGAAACGCGCCTGGGACCAAACCAGCTTATTGTCATATATGTCCGGACTGTTTAATATAACTCGTGGAGCGCCGGGCAACTCCTCGATTGCTTCTAGACGCCCTTGGTCGAGGTTATAGATATATATGACGCTTGTCAAATTCCCGTCTATAATTTCATATTGTGCCCATGTAATTTTATTGCCAAATATAGATAGATCCCCGGGTTCATAGCGAATACCAGAAGGCCCGGGGCCTTCGATCTTAATTTCCTCAACCCTGTTCTTGCTGATTTCGATTATCTTGCCGGTAGGGAGGTGTTTGGCTGCCAGGAGCCAATCTTCGGATTCAAAATCGGTAGTCCCTTCAATCCAGGCCACCCAGGGTCCATATTTGCATATAGAATGAATCTTCCTTTTTGAACTTAAGGGACTGGCCAGCTCATAAAGCTTTTGCTCATATGGATCGAAACAATAGTAGGTTAATGATATATCCCCGGGGTTATGGGGATGGGGTAGAGTTACAATAATCTCTCCTTCATGGTTCACGCCAGCGACAGTGATAGCATGGGGTACTGTTTTATAGGGAATCGTTTCTTTCTCCTCAGGGTTTTCTTTTTGGTCTTTACTTTCCGGGGGCTTTATACTTGCCCTTCCTTTTGACTGCTCCCGGGCAACATCACCGTTGTTCGTTGTTGTTCCAGATAATATAAATTTTGACCCCGTCCCCAAAACTAATAGGCCGATGACCAGAAGAGCGATTAATTTCAACTTAGACATATCGATCTCTCCTATTTTGCAACTTCATATAAGTGAAAAGAAAATATAGAGAGGACAAAGGGTGTTTTTAAATTATTACCCTTTGTCCTCTTAATATTATACTAATAGGTCATTCCCCGATCTACAAGCACATCACTCATCACGCTGGCTTTGACCCAATGATTACCATAAGCCTCAGGATTGTTCTCATAAGTATCCCAGTAATTTATTTCATCAGGATCTCCATCGCCCCCTGTTATATACCCCCCGCCTGCCAGGTAATGCCAAACCTCTTTGCCTTCCCATCCAGGTAGATAACCATTCTCTGAACTTGTGTGGGCATCATAATTCACAGGGTAATTTAAATCAACGTTCAGTTTCGTATAATCATGAACTTGCTGGGCAGTTGGAGCCCATTTATTTACATACCATTGTCGTCCCCACCAATCATTTAAGCATACCGGAATCTTGTTGAAATCTGTACCCTGTGTGTTTGTTCCCATATACTTTGCCAGGTTACTCTGAGTTAAAGGTTGGTCTTCAGGACCATTGGTGACACCAAGGTAATCTAGCATCATATATACAGTAGCGGGACCGCAATAATAATTCGTTTCCTGGGGTACTAAGTCTAACACAAGCGCTTTTCCTGAACCGCCCTGGATTGAAATATCCTTGGTAGTTCCTTTGGGACTGGGAAGGTATTTTTCCGAACGCAGTTCCTCTAAGGCTTTATGGTAAGAACCTTTTGGTAACTCACCGCGCTCCTCTTTATAGAAAATGTCCATAATCCGTTTAGTAATAGCTTCTTTTTGCCTTTCCCGCTCTATTTGAGCTTTAGTGCGTTCGCTCAATGGTTGTGTATAATTTGGATCCGTAACGGGACCATCCGCATGCGCAATAAAGGGGAATATTACCATAAATGTAATTAGAATAATTATCTTATTGCGATATAATCTCATGATTTTGCCCCCCTGCTTTGATTTTATTCTCCTTTTTTCCTTACCAAACTACCAGAACGGCACCTACTCTTTAGCTTTTCTGGCTCACAATCACGCTTTAGTCAATTTAATGCCCTCAATAAATCATCCCCCTTTTCATTTTCTGCTTCCATTTTATCATCATTTTACCCAATCCGATCTTTTTTTGGGATATAATGTGGTTTTTAGCGGATATAATGCGGTTTTTGCCAGACGAAATCAGCAGTGCCGGTTCAGGGGTCTTTGACAAATTTTAAAGGGGCAGGTTTCTTCCCTGTCCCCCTTAGTAATTTATTTCAGCAATTCCCGGGGAGCTTCCGGCTGGTACCAGGCCAGCCAGCTGGTCGGCCGGACCCCCAACAGGGCGACAAATATCGCTAAGTTAGCCACTAGGGTAAATAAAAAGCGTCTCCTCATCCGGATCACCTCCCCCCTTTAGTAATAGAGCTGGTAACTTTTATTAATAACATGTCATAATGGTGCATCAATTTATAACCTGCCGGCAGTAGCGTGAATAGCTGCAACAGTAGCCCTAAGGAAGCCGCGAAAATCAAATCGCTTGTAAGAGGCAGTATGTTTACCAACATAAAGTAGGCAAAAGGGTAATAAAAAACCGCCTGACAGCAACGCGTCAGCGTTAGCAATAGAATTGAGTTCACCTGAACCCACTATTCCCTCAGGCTGCCGGCGAAAGCATAAGTGGTATGTCCATTTGCATCTGTCCGTGGTAGTAATCCCATAGTAACGATGAGTGAACGATCTGACCGTTAAGGATCATCCAATCCGGTTCCGGTGTACAACGTCGTCCACCTGCGGGGGGTCTCACAGCGTACTGTTTATTATTTTACGTTAAGTTCAGGTTCAATTAGACTGGGGTCGTATCTAAATAAAGATCTCGCATACGATACGTTAGAGTCGAAAACAATTTTTTTATTAAAACAACGGTTCTTTTGATCCCAGTAATAGTCAGCCAATTGAATATTACTAGTATGCATCACATAAATATGCCTTTCTAAATCCCCGGCGTCAGGGCTAATAATGCGAGATTTGTTAAAGATACCTATCCAGAATTCAATTTGTCCCAACTGCACATAATCGTTAAACAGGGGAAATATTTTCCCTTCTTTTCTTACAAGTAAAAGCCATCGTTGACCATCATCCCACCCCATTAAGCCATCCGGACCCCTTTGGGCTGAGGTATACAATTCGACGCTTTCATCCTTGCCATCACTATCTACGTCCTCATACACTCTTTCAAGGAGGGTAAGGTTTTTAGTCGTAATTGTTCCCTCTGCTGCCGCCTGGATTGTCTCGACTTTTTGTTTCTTGAGGGTTAATTCAATTACTACTAACAGACAAGCGACGGAAAATAGACCCAAGAATATAAATATGAGATATTTATTTCGGTTCATCATGCTACCTGCCTTTTGGCCTATAATGTATCACAATAATTAACGAGTCTTGTGATAAAGATAACGCTGGATCAAATTTCAATATTAGTCAAAAACGAAGAAGGGATATTGTTAGACCTATCCCTTCGGATTTGCTTTCTCTATATTACTTCTATCGCTTGAGTTCACATGAACCCAATCTATCCCCTCAAGTTGCCGGCGAAAGTACAAGTGGCATGTCCATTTGCATCTGTCCGTGGTAGTAATCCCACAGTAACGATGAGTGAACGACCTGACTATTAAGGATCATCCAATCCGGTTCCGGTGTGCAGCGTCGTCCACCTGTGGGGGTAGTCTCACAGCGTACTGCTGGATACAGGATATCTTCACTGCCATCGGCGAAACGAATATACAACATTTCCCTGTGCGGTGGTGCAACCGGGAGATCGCCTACCCCGGACGGTGGTTCTAATTTTTCTACACTGCGTAAGGCCATTACCAAGCGGTTCAGCGCCGGCCAGTCTTCCTTATTATCGCCATTTAAAGTACGCGGCGATTTTCCTGCAGCCGGAGGCCAGCTTTGACGTGCTTCCATAATACGACCACGTTCTGGCATTACGGGCTCGTTAATCTCGGGATGCTGGGTTGACAGGGATGCTATCGGCTGCAAGCGCTGTAGCATCGCGACCATTTGTCCTCTGGTTACGATTTCATTGCCACCGAATCTCCCATCCGGGAAGCCACTGATCAGCCCTGATTTAATCCCTTGCATAACATAGCTTCTTACTTTTTCTGCTACCGTATCCCGGAATGGCCAGCGGATGTTTTCTAATCCCGTGAGCACAGCCGCTTGGGCCTCCGCCGACCATCCTTCCCTTTGGCGCTCTTCTTTAATGCGACGACGCGCCTCCAGGGCGGGGTTTACGGCCCGGGCCAGCCATATGACAGCCTCTAGCCGGGTCGCAGGGGCATCGGGCTCAAACCGGTTGCCCGCCCGGGCATCTTCGGTGGTTACCAGGGAGGCTGAAAAGGCAAGGGGTAAGGAGCCTTTTTGCCCGGCCCAGTGGTCCCGAGTATCCGGGAAATATTCGGCCATCATATCCGGCGGCAAGTTAATATCTGGTAGGTACTGTACCCGCTGCAGAGCTTTCACGATAAAGGTGACCGCCTCGGCCCGGGTGACCGGATTATCAGGACGAAAAGTACCATCCGGGTAGCCGTGCACATAGCCAACGGACGCCGCTGCTTGAATTACGGTCTCCGCCCAATGACCCTGGATATCTGTAAAAGCCGGTGCTGAATTGCCAGTTTCGTTACTCCTTTGGTCGCCAGGGTTCTGCCCAAGTGCTTGCCCTGTGGACAGTGGCACCTGTGTCCAAAGGATTAGCGAGAATAACAGGGTGATGGCAAGCTTGCAAGCCCACCCGATGAACCCGGGCACTTGTGACATTATTTCTTCCTCCTTTTGGCAGAGAAGGAAAGTTGGAATTAATACATAACTCGATCCAATTAGGTTCCCGGTCACCCAGGGTCCATATTTGCTCACCCTTTATAAAACTATTGACTTTGCCACATCTTATTTCCTTTATCATCCAATCCTAGCACGCGTATTTTTTCACCCCTGTTTAGGTAAAACCCTTCCCTAACTACTAAAAATCCTTCACCATTAACCATTTCTTTCATTATTACGCTGTCAGGAAAATGGATCTCTATTACAAATATATTTGGATTATATACAGTTCCATACACTAGAGTATAAGATTTTGCTTCATCTTCACTTTTATACGTATCAATTCCTACATTCATATTGTCAGACGCAGACAGCATTGAAGAAGAAGAAGATATGCCGGGAACTACAACCCAACCGTTTCCTTTATGTTCCACTCGTACTATATAATCATTGTTTTTTTCTTTAGCAAAAAAGATAAAATCGTTTCCTAAAGGTTTTTTGTCAATTATACGCATCCCTTGATTGATAGAGAACAATGCTTCTTCAGGCGTCAAAAAAACCTTGGTCTCTTTATAAAGGCATCCCACTATAATAATTAGAAATACCAATATCAACCCCATAGCAAGTAATTGCCACTTTATATGGGAACGGTTATTATAAAGCATTTTGATCAACTCCCATTGCGGTAAAAATAGGTTTGAGCCCACTTTACATTCGTTGTAAAAGCTCAGACCTAAGGAATAGGTATTCTGTTTACATTAATATATTGAATAAAAATCGATCCACCAATCGTCATATAATAATTGTCCGTTTACATACAGGTCAGAGCCCACTCTGGTGCCCCACGCTCCTGGAGGATCCTTTTGGGTAAAAGGGAAGTCCCAGGTATTATTTGAATAAACTGCAGTTTTGGTACCGTAAGTATTCCAAATTGGCTCGCCTATATCATACTGATAGTTATTTCCTTAGTTAAAGCCTGATTGAGTTTATTTTGTAAGAAGGCAGCAATCACCGGTTGCTCCAACCGTATCAGGTGGCTGGTATTGCCCGCAATTTGCACTAAATGCGAGGCGTACTCCCGGGCCGGGACTTCTTTTCCCAAGGAAAGCAGGGCATAGACAGTGTCAAGATGGTTAATGATATCGTGCCTTTGGGCGCGTACGGTGCGCAAGAGGCTCTGAACGCTGTCCAGCTCCGTTTCTTTTCGCTCCAGGACTTGCTGTTGCTGCTTTAATTCCGATATTTTTTTAATCAATAAGAGAACCATAAGGTAAAATGACAGGCTAACAAGGTTCGCTCCTATGACTATCGGTTTATAGTAGGTATATTGGGAAAGCTGCAGGCTCTGGACAGCAATGTTTATTAGTAAGGACTGACCTAGCAAGGCCGCGATTAACCAGTAACTATGATTTGCGGTAGCCATTCACAAATCTCCTTTAAAACAGCGGTTATCCCTATATAGTAAATATGTTATTAATAATAGAATTATCAATTCCGGTATGGCCATAAGCAGGCGCAATTTGGGATCAGGCCAGGCGTCACTAAACCGGCTTAATCCTAATAAATGACTCTCCACTGGCAGTAAAATTATTTCAATAGCGCCAAGGGTGGCCAGGGTTGCCAGCGATGCTACCAAACTTTGATTGAAATCCAAATTGAATATTAGCCAAAATATTAGAGTTAAAACCGCAACCCCTATCAGGGCATGAACGCCATAAGGAAAAGGCAATCTCCTGATAAAATAGGAAATTATGGAGGAAAGGGCCGCCCCAATTAGTAGCCTGTAAATGCTGGGACAACGTTTAAATAGGCCTGAGCCAAAAAGCAATAACAGGATACTTTCCGGGAATGACTGTAAGGCCAAATTTATTAACGGCATTTTATCCATATTTTTTACCTCCAAGATATTCTTGGACCGGCTTCTCTTTCCTCCCGAATTAGGGCAAAATGCGGTTTTAGAAGGATATGATGCGGTATTTGGCGGATGAAATGCATGGCTTTATGTCTCAGCCTTTCGGACCGGTTTTCCCTACACTGTATTTAATGTCATTATTCGCCATAAACCTAAATTTTCCTGTCATAGAATGGCACTCCGCGGCTGGTTCTATATCGCCAGGAAGGGTAATAAAAAACCGCCTGGCAACAACGCGCCGGGCGGTAGCAATAAAGAACGTGTTTTAGCTAACATTTAACTTATGCTTGAAATGCTTTTCCGGAGCACCATCAGGCTATCAGATCATATGCCCTCCTCCAGGCTGCTCGAAATCGCACTTTAGTACAAAATTTTCCCTTTATAAGGCGCTGTTCGCCAGCTAGACGCACAGCGCCCTCTATTTTTTCCCGATTCATAAGTTGTTCAGTCGGTTTACTGCTTTTAAGTGTGAGGGGTTATTTCTCCTTAATCCTGTTCGTAACCTCTTTAGATATTCTGTCCAATTTTATGGTTATTTCTTCTTGCATTTTCTTCAATCTAAGCAATAAAACAATAATCGTCGTTAATAAGATCCCAAAAACAATTATAATCACTATAGGAATTAGCAATAGGAAGGAGTTGTAGAAACCGGCATACCATGGTGCCTCTGGAGGCATTAGCATATAGACCCCCCGTTAGGTTAAACTAATAATATATCCATTCTTCAGCCCAATTGAGAGAGGGATCAAAGTATCCATAAGCGTTTATTTTTACTGTTTGGCTTGCCCCCATATTTGTTGACCAAATACCCCTACCAGTAACACCAACTGCGTAAGGGCCAACATCGGTTAACACATCTGTTCCAAGCGGATTCACCTGATTACCATAAATAGCAGACCCAGTATCCCATTTTTCCTTGAGAATGGGATTGTTTATAATGGACCCATAGGTTAAGACACAAAAACAAAAAAATTAAGCTATAATGGTGACATGGAAAAGAGAAAAAAATTTACAGCTGAACAAAAAGCAAACATCGTGTTGGAAATGCTCCGTGGGGAGAAGACAGTAGCCGAGATCGCTGCTCAATACGAAGTCCACCCCACCCAACTACACCGATGGAAGGCTGAGGCCATAGAGAACCTCCCTTCCCTTTTCACCCGCGGCGCCAGCGAACTGGAAAAGATGAGAAAGCAGTATGAAGCCGAGAAGGAGGAACTGATCAAGCAGATCGGCCAGTTGACCATAGAGGTCAATTGGTTGAAAAAAATCTGCCGAACTCAACGAGCGCCGTCAAAAGACGTGAAATGGTGGAGCGTCATCACCCCGAAATCTCAGTAAAGAGGCAGGCGGAACTTTTAGACCAACCGCACCTGCATATACTACAAAGGGATATAGGCTATGTAGTCAATAAAAAGCGCGTTCTGACCGGTTTTCCCTATACTGTTTTTTATGTCATTATTCGCCATAAACCTAAATTTCCCTGTCATAGATAGGCATTCCGCAGCTAGTTCATATCGCCAGGAAGGTAATAAAAAACCGCCTGGCAACAACGCGCCGGGCGGTAGAAAAAAAGCTAAAAGGGATATGGTTAGACCTATCCCTTAGGATTTACCATCTCAATATGAATTTTTCTACTGCTAGAGTTCACATGAACCCAATATATCCCCTCAAGTTGCTGTCAAAAGTATAAGTGGGATATCCATAGTCATTTGTTCGTGATAGGTATCCTAGAATAACGATGCCTGGTTCTGATCATCTCTTTGTTTCAACCGGAAACCGAGCATGTTTGTCATATCAAACCATAAAAATTAGCTACAGGAGTTCATATAATCGTTAAGATACAAATAAAATGTCTGCAGTATTTTTTCCTTTGTATTCCTCTCGTTTTCTTAGTCAATCTACCCTGTAGCCTTTCCAAAATAATATCAGAAGGATATATTTGCTTGTCCGCGTGGAGAAAAAACTCGATGACCTGACGGCGGCTATAAACGAGCTGGTCTGAACCCTGAAACCCCCCGGCTGAATTGCCGCTATCCCGAACCGTGATAAATTCCCTTCTTGATTGCCGAGATAAAAGGCCGCTAGAATTGACCTATGACAGCTAGATTACCGCTCGACCACGAGAAAAGCCAAATTTAACATGGCATTTATGAGGTTTTTATTCTTCTCTTTCTAATCCTTATCTTCCGGGGTTCTATTACGACAATATTCCTTACAATATCAACTTCCCTCAAAATACGGAGGGAAGATAACAAAAGCTCGTTAGTTTGAGTTATTGTAAATTCGTTTGGTATTCTAAGTAGAATTTGTTCTTCCACCAGTACATTAGCTGCGTAGCGCAGTGCCGCCAGGATATCTTCTTTTTTGAGGTCGTATTCTGCCATAATTTCTTCATAAGTAAGGCCCCCGGCTAATTTGCCTACGATAAGTTCAACCGGTACGCGCGTACCCTTTATTACCGGCTTACCCCCTTTAATTAATGGGTCAACAATGATGCCTGGCATTACTTCCTGCATCTTTGCCACCTCCCGTTAACTATTCTACCACAACAATATTATTTGATAAGATACTACTTAGCATTTTATTAAGACCTGTTATTACTTAACCAGTTCCTCGATAAACTTCTCCAATTCTTCCCTGCGCCTGGAAACCAGTTTATAGGCCAGCATTCCTTCGCGTTCAGCTATGCCGGCTATGATGACGACCTCTATTACCTGCAGTTCCGTAACCTTCCATATAATCCGGAGCGACCTGTTATCTACATAAACGCTCCGGTATCCTGCCAGGGGCCTGCCGGCCTGGTTTTCCAATTCTTTGCCAAATGCAGAGGGAGCCCGGGATATTTTTTGCAAGGCTTTAATTACTTTTATCTGCCTGCTTTTATCCAATCCCAGGAAATCTGCTTCAGCCGCGGGAAAAAACTTTACATTGGCCGGTACAAGATCAATCATTTTCGAGGTCGACATCAGGAGCAGCCTCCAGATCCTCCGCGGTTATACCGGCCTTTTTAATTACTTCAGCAAGGGGCACCAAAGCCTGGCCGCCCTTTTCATTTTCGAGGATACGGCACAGTAGTTCCAATTTTAGTTCCAGTTCCGCGGCTTCAGTAACCTTTTCCCAGAGTTTTTTAAAATTATCATAGCTTAAAATAGTTGCCCTGGGTTCGGAACCGGAAAACATCATTAAAAAGGGCATCTCATGCAATTTTGGTTCTACGACACTGCGCCATTTGCGCTGTAAATCGCTGATGTTAACAATCTGGTCGCTGGAGAAAAGCGGCTTACCTTTCATAGCCGGTACGAAGCCTCCCACTGAAAAATCCTCCTTTCTATATGATATGCCTTTACGCGTAAATAAATACGTTATTATTTTCGTTTAAATTATCGCGTATTTGGACGTGAAAGTCAAGAACAATTAATATTAAAGTAATCCGCCTGGTACGATATTCCTGCTTTCGTTTTTCTGCTTTATTGGCTTTCCTTAGCAGCCGGTATTAGCGGTTAACGACAGGTTCTGGCTCGTAATTGTATGCAAACATTAGTTCGTTTTTGCAGGCAACCATGCTATGATGTAGCCGTCCGAAGGGAGGTGAAACAAATGGCTGTGATCAGTACCCCGCTGGCCACCACTTTACGCCTGCAGGTGCAGACCGGGACCGACGCCAACGGGCAGCCCGTTTACCGGGTGCGCTCCTACAGCCGCGTCAAACCTTCTGCCAGCGACCAGGATGTCTACGACGTCGCCCAGGCCATTGGCAGCTTGCAGGTACATCCCGTTAACGCCGTCAGCCGCGTTAACGAGAACGACCTCAGTGCCGGCGCCTAAGTAAATCTATAGGAGGTGAACAGTTATGCTTACCAAACGCCTGGAATTGATCTTCCAGAATGCCGCCGGCCGCCGCACCACCCTGGCCGTCCAGGACCCACGCGACAACCTGACCGAAGCTGAAGTCCGGGCCGTCATGGACCTCATCCTGGCCAGGAACATCTTTACCTCGCCCGGCGGCGACTTGACGGCTATCGTCGGGGCCCGTATCGTCACCAGGGATGTCACCGACATCATCGCTGTTTAAGCTTTGCGGTTAGTTATTCCAGGATGGGGTGAGCGGGTTGAGGTACTCGCAGCTCACCCCATCCCCTTAATTTAGCAGGAACCGTTCAAGGTGGCTTTGGAGGAGCCGCTCATGGCGACATACCGCCACCATCGAATGGTGGAAATAAGAAGAGGAGGCTCCTGGTATGCTGCAGGTCAAATTTAGTTATTTCGCCCGGCCCCGGCGGGGACGCTGCAACTGCTGCGACCGCCAGCAGACCCTGGAAGGTAAAATCCTGCTCCTGGAGGATACTGCCCTCATCGGCGACCTTATTCTCTGCGGCGAATGCGTGGCCGCCTGGGGGGAACTCCTGGGCCAGGGCCGGGAAAAGGTAGTCCAGGAGTGGAACTTCAGCGAGGAAAAGGAGGGAGCCTGACATGGAAAACCTCTGGGTCCAGATCGGCAACTATGGCTTCCCCATGGTCATCGCCTTTTACCTCTTAGTCAGGGTGGAGAAAAAACTCGACGACCTGACGGCGGCCATTCACGACCTGGCCCAAACCCTGGGCAGAACCGCGCCCGGCTAAGGATCTACCGGGGAAATAACCTGCGCAACGCTGCTATCCGAGCGATGTTAAAAATCGTACCCATCGTGGCTAGTCAATATAACATTTTGTATCTTTCTTTTACCCCGGGCTTTACGTAGATCAGGCGGCCGACGATAAAAGATCGTTAAAGTACCGCCGGCGATTAACCGGTCCGGCAGGACGATGATACCGTCCTGCAAGGAAAAGTCTCTGGCCGTCGTCATGCTGGACAGCGCCTCCGGCCTTTTCCCGGTCTAAAAACCTGCCGGCGACACCGAGCCGTGATTGGCAGCGCGGATGGCTACCACCCGGCCCAGCTTACCGGCCTGGATTTCCTGGCGCAGCCGTCGCGCCGCCAGGTGAAAGCGGCAGGGAAAGGCAATGCCCACCTTGTTTTCCCGGCAGGCAGCGATCATGCGGGTGGCATCTTCGACGGTGGTAGCAATGGCTTTGTCGCATAGGATATGCTTGCCATGGGCTGCTTCGTCCAGGGTCAGGCGGGCGTGTTCGGCATTGGCGGAACAGATGATAACCCCGTCGATATCTGTTTCTAGGAGGGTGTCAATCGTAGGGAAGTAACGAGTGCCAAACTGCCCGGCGGCAGCGCGGCCCCGCCCGGCGTCGTCGTCCGCTAGGCCAGCGAACTCCACCCAGGCAGGCGGGTAAGGGCGCCGGCGTAACTGTAGGCATGCATATGGGCAAAACTAAAGATCCTTATCTTCATCCCTTCATCTCCTTGACTACGCTAAAGTAAAAACTTATGTAATTCTCTTATATCTGTTATTAAGTTTTAGCAGCACCCCGCTAGTTTAACACCTTCTTACATAGTCAAGAATAATATACCTGTATGAGGCAAATTATACCAGGTGATTTTATATGACTGATGATATAAACAAAATTCTCGGCTCTCTTTCTTACCTCTTAGGGACTGTAGTTGTAATCGAATGTTTCGCGAAATTATTAAGTGGCCGTTCCCGGATACCGCTATATATTGCCCTGGCAATAATTATCGTCGGCCCCGTCGAGGACCTGATAAACGCCTTTATCGAAAAAAATAAAATATGGCGCCAGGAGCGTAAGTTTTATAAGGAATTGGTTAACCAGATCACCAGTATCGCCTTTTTGATTTTAATGGAGCTTTCAATAAGTGAAGCTTAATCTTTTATTTCACTAGCTAAATAGTTGTCCTGGGCTCATATACCCTTTTTCATTTTCATGTTTTATTAACCATCCTTAGCGCCCGGTATAAGCCCTTTTCGGCAAAAAACACCCCCCTCAATGCAGGGGGGTGATTACCTTTGTGCTTCTTTTTTAACGGTAAAGGCGTACTTCATAGTCATTAAGTATCAAATGGTAATCAGTTGACTGAGCTATCATGGGAACCGGCATATATAGGATGCTATCTCGCAACAAGCCCTCACTCGTTGCTTTAATAACTATATCTTTATCTTCTAATTTAACCCAAGCTAAGCGTTGTTCATTATCCCAAGCGACTGTTCCGCCCATTCTGGTGAAAACTTCTCTGACAGGCAGGTATACAACGTCATTAATGGCAAAGGGAGTATGTTTTAAATTAACCTCAGAACCGTCAATGAAAACTTTGAAGTTAGGTGTTAAATCCTGCAAATTCTTTGTTTTTGCTATGGCTTTAATCACTTGCAAGACATATTCCTGGCAATAGGCCCCTGCCTTGGGATCCCAGTTTTCATTTTGGGGTTCGCTATTTGATAAGATGCGAATACCAAGAAAAGGTATATTGTATGCCCGGGCAACTTGAGCCGCCGATGCTGTTTCCATTTCTTCTACTGAAGTACCAAGTCGTTCATGCGCCCATTTTATACGATCTAGTTCCCGGTTCCATTCATCTGCAGTGCCAATTACTCCCCTGACAACCCGACCGTATTGATAGCTACTGGCTACACTTTCGGCTATCTTCAATAATTCCTGGTCGCCCTCAAAACCGTGAAAACTTATCCTCTTGCCATCCAAATTCAATTTTACATCTTCTGGTATCCACTCCAGAGGATTAGTGCCCTGCCCATAATCCCGGTGGTTAGACTTGAACTTTCCGTAATTAATGGCCTTTTCTCCTAAGACAATATCAAAACGGTGTAAAGAAGGGTCGTGGCCCCCTGATGTTCCCTGGTTGATTATAGCCCAAGGATGAAATTTCTCAATAGCCAAGAGCGTAGCGGCGGCAGCGTTAGTAATACCTACTTCAGTACGGGAAACAACAACTGGAAGATTGTCAATCGTTCCTTGCCAAAAAGTCCAGCTGCCAAAGGTTATTTCTTTGGGGTTATCCAATGCTTTCACCAGTTCTTGTATCTCCAGATCCATCGCTCCCTGGACTACAAGCGGTCTGGCATCGATGTCTGCCGCTACCGCATTTGCCCCACCCAGGGCTATAAAGAAGAACAACGCAAACACGAGGAAAAAATACTTTTTGATCATAAAAAACCTCCTTTAAGAGATTTATTTAAAATATTCTTTCCTCATTTGGAAAATCCTTCTGTTAAAATTTCGATTTTTGCCCTCCAGCGCCGCCGGGAAACCTTTTGTAAACTTTCCGCCCGCGGTACTGTCTGCCGTGAAAAAAACAGCTGCTACCTGCTGGTAGAGCCAGGCGGCAGTACTGTCGCCGCACAGCTCATCGATCGCAAGGGTGACGTCATAATCCTCCGCCGGGAAGATAAATTGAGCCCCCTGTGACTGCAGGGGGCTTTTTAAGTCTACTCGTACCGCAGGGCTTCGATGGGGTTGGAAGTTGCGGCTTTGCGGGCCGGGTAGTAGCCGAAGAATATCCCCACCAGGGCCGAAAAACCGATGGCCAGCAGGATGGAGGCCGGGGCGATGACTGCCGGCCAGCCGGCCAGAACGGCTACCAGGCGGCTGCCGGCGAGGCCGGCCAGCATCCCGATCACGCCGCCGGCCAGGCTCAATACCAGGGCTTCGATGAGAAACTGGGTGAGGATGGCCCCGCTGGTGGCACCGACGGCCATGCGGATGCCGATCTCCCGGGTGCGCTCGGTGACGGACACCAGCATGATGTTCATGATGCCGATGCCGCCCACCAGCAGGGATACCGCCGCCACGCCGGCCAGCAGCAGGGTCATGGTTTTGGTGGTGTCGGCTACCGTCTCCATGATGGCCGTCATGTTCTGGATGTTGAAGTCGTCTTCCTGCTGGCTGCTGAGGCGGTGCCGCTGCCGCAGCAGGGCGGCGATTTCTTCCTGCACCGTATTGAGGCTTGCAGCATCCCGGGCCTGGACGTTGATGACCTGGACGTTCTGCCTGCCGGTGAAGCGCTGCTGGGCGGTGGTGATGGGAATGTAGATCATGTCGTCCTGATCCTGGCCTCCCATGCCGCCGCCCTGCTCCGCCAGCACACCGATTACGGTAAATCTTAGATTATTGAGGGTGATGGTCCGGCCGACGGCGCTGCTGCCGTCTGGAAAGAGGTTTGCCTCTACTGTCGGCCCTAACACGGCTACCAGGGCGGCTCGTTCGGTGTCTTCGGGGGTGAAAAAGGAGCCGACTGCTGTCTCCAGGTTTCTTATTTCCGGGTAAGAAGCGCTGGTGCCTTTGACGGTGGTGCTCCAGGTCTGGCTGCCGGCGGCGGCCGTCACCTGCTGGTTGAGTTCCGGGGCGACGTTCCGCACCAGGGGCAGCGCGGCTATGGCCGTGGCGTCGTCCAGGGTAAGGCTTTCGATCCCGGCGGCGCCGCGCACCGGTCCAAACCCCAGCCCCGGCCGCACCATCAATATGTTGGAACCCATGCGGGCTATCCTTTCTGTTACCTGGGCCGTTGCCCCCTGGCCGATGCTGACCATGACGATTACTGCCGCTACGCCGATGATGATGCCCAGCATGGTCAGTAAGGAGCGCATCTTGTTGGCCAGCAGCCCGCGCCAGGCTACGGCCAGCGCCGCCCTGAGATTCATCCTTTCCCCTCCCCTGCCGGCACTGCCGCCAGCTCTTTTTCCGCCTGCCGCGGCTGTTCTATGACCTCATCGGCGACGATCAGGCCGTCCCGTACTCGTACCAGCCGCCGGCAGTAGGCGGCGATGTCGGGCTCATGGGTGACGATGACGACCGTCAGGCCGCGCTCGCGGTGCAGGCGCTGGAAAATGGCCATTACCTCGACGCTCGTCCGGGTATCTAGCGCGCCGGTGGGCTCGTCGGCCAGGATGATGGCCGGATCGTTCACCAGGGCGCGGGCGATGGCTACCCGCTGCTGCTGGCCTCCGGACAGCTGGGACGGCAGGTGGTTTTCTCGCCCTTCCAGCCCTACCTGCCGCAGGGCGGTAAGTGCCCTGGCCTGCATTTCTCGCCGGGGGACGCCGGCGTAGATTAGGGGCAGGGCGACGTTTTCCCAGGCCGTCATGTTGCCGATGAGGTTGAAGCTCTGGAAGACGAAACCAATCTGCCGATTGCGGATGTAGGCCAGCTGGTCCGGTGCCAGCCTGGTGACGTCCTGGCCGTGGAGCAGGTAGCGTCCGCTGGTGGGTTTGTCCAGGCAGCCCAGGATGTGCATGAGGGTGGATTTGCCTGACCCGGAGGCGCCCATGACGGCTACCATCTCCCCGGCGGCGATTTCTAAATCGATCCCCCGCAGGGCGTGCACGCGGTTTTCACCGTTGGCGTAGATCCTGGTTACCCCCTGCAGCTGGATTACTGGCGCGCCCACGCCGGTTACCTCCCCTGGGTCGTCCGGGCCGGCTGCCGGTTCTGCATGGGTGCGGGGCCGAAGAACGACCTGGTCTGGGTGCCGGTGGACGATCTGGCGGATGTGCTGGTGCCGATGATTACCGCCTCGCCGGGCTGCAGCCCGCTCACGACTTCCACGCTGCTCTCGTCGCTCAGGCCGGTGACGATCTGGCGGGGTACCGGGCGGCCGTTTTCCAGGACCAGCACCGTGGCCCGGCTGGCGCCGGGTTCTTCAGCGCTTACCTCGCTCTTCCCCGTACCGGTACCGCCGCCGGAAGATGTGCCACCCTGCCCGCCGCGCTGGCCTGCCGCGCTGCCAAAGCTACCCGCCGCTGTGCTGTTGGCAGGGCTGCCGTTTTTACTGCTGCTGTTCTGGTAGCTGCTGGCAAAAGATAGGGCCGCCCTGGGCACGGTGAGGACGTTGTCCTTGCGGGCGATGATGACATCGACGCTGGCCGTCATGCCGGCCTTCAGGGGCAGACCCTCGTCTATGGATATAACCACGTCATAGAGTTGGACGTTGGATACGGTCTCGGCCTGGGGGGCGATCCAGGCCACCTGCCCGGACATCTCCCGGCCGGGCACGGCGTTGACGGTGAAGGTTACCTTCTGGCCGATCTTTACTTTGTTGATGTCGGCCTCGTTCACCTGGGCCCGCAGCTGCAGGGCCGGGGTAATCATGGTAATAAAACTGGAGCTGGTGTTGTCCGTGCTGCTGCCCACGCGGTAGCCCACCTCGCCGTTGACGGCACTGACGATGCCGTCCCAGGGGGCGCGGAGCTGGGCGCTGTCAAGGTTACTCTGGGCCAGGGTCACCTGCACCCGGGCGGCCTCCACCTGCGCCCGCGCCGCGGCGATGTCTTCCGGCCGGCTGCCGTTCTTCAAAGCTTCCAGGGCCGCCTCAGCCTGGCGCAGCTTGGCGGCGGCGGAATCGCGGTTGGTGATGGCGCTGTCCAGCTCTGCTTTGGACAGCGCCCCGGCCTCGTACAGGGCCTGATTGCGCTCTACCGTGGCCTGGGCGTTGTTATATGCCGCCCGGGCGGCTTCCACGTTGGCCTCCGCCTGGGCGATGTCCGTGGGCAGGGGGCCGGCTTCGAGTTCCTGCAGGTTGGCCAGGGCGCTATTGAGATTGGCCCGGGCCTGGGCCAGCTGCGCCTCCAGGTCGGTGGTGTCCTGGCTGGCCAGGACCTGGCCCGCTTTCACGACGTCTCCGGGCTTGACGTAGATGGCTTTGATGATGCCGCTGTTTTTAAAGCCCAGGTTCACGCTCTTGACCGGCTCGATGGTGCCGGTGGCGTTGATGGTGTTGACGATGCTGCCCTGACTGGCGGGCAATGTTATGTATGTCACCTGCACCCGGCGCCCGTGCTGCCACCACAGAAAGGCGCCGCCCAGAAGCAAAAATAAACAAACCCCCAGCAGCCACTTGAGCTTTTTGGGACGGGGGGGCGCTACAGGGACTGCACCTGCTGTCATGTCAATCTCCTCTCCTGCTGCCGCGCTGCCGGTATATCTAATTTCCAATTATAGCAGGAAGCCGGTGGTCAAACCTTAAAAATTTCTAAGAATTGTTAGGGGCGATCTCCATTTAATAAACGAACCCTACTTTTCCCCAGCCTCATCATCGGTCCAAGGAAATGTCTTGTTGTTATCGCGGATTCAGGGTATAGTTAGAGCTGAGGAGTATGGAATATAATCCAGGGTGGTGAGGGCAACATGGAGCCCATTGATTTTATGGCTATGCGCCGGATGGTTATGGCCGAGGATCAGTTATTGGCCAGTCAGCGGCAGGCGGAAGCCCAGGCCAGGGCCCGGGCCGTGGCTAAATGGCTTAAGGAAAAGTATGGTGTTGACGAGGTATATTTATTCGGCTCTCTTGCCTGGGGCGGCTTTAACAGCCATTCCGATATTGACATGCTGATACGGGGTTTTAAAGATAAGGAACACTACTGGCAAATGCAGGTTCAGGCTGAAAACATAGCCGGTCCTTTCGAGTTGAACCTGCTCTGCGAGGAAGAGGCACCGGAATCCCTGCGCCGGAAAGTTGCTGAAAAGGGGGTGAAATTGGCATGAAATTGCGGGATCTGCTCATCCTGGAGGCAAGGCTTAATGAAGAAAAAGAAAACCTGGAGCGGCTAAAGAAAACCTTACAGGCCAGGGGATTCTGGGCCACACCACAGCAGGAGATAAGCCTACGGCAGGCGGATGAGTTTACTTTGCGAGCCCTGGCTTCGGTCCTACTTGACTACTATACCGGTATTGAAAATATGTTTGAGGAAATCGCTAAGGCGGTAGACGGCAGCCTGCCCTCCGGTCAGGAATGGCATAAGGATTTGCTCCGGCAGATGAAGCTGGATATAAACGGTATCAGGCCGGCCGTAATCACCCGGACGACTTTTGCTTTACTTGATGAATACCGTAAATTCCGGCACCTGGTTCGCAATATCTATGGTTTTAATTTAATACCGGAAAGGCTGGAACCGCTGCTCAACAGGTTGCCCGAAGTGGACCAGCGTTTGAAGAACGAGGTTGACGGTTTTATCAAGCAGATGTACGAGATTATCCGGCGAAGCGTTAATTAAGGATGCCTGTGGCCGGCAAGGGGATAAGACGGCGTAAAAGAAAGGCTGTCGACCTGTTGCCTGGCCAACAGCCTGAAACCCGCTTGGGCCCTTACACCGCGTTTAAGGTTCGCCGCAAGCGAAAACTTAAGAAGCCTCCTGCCGGATACCGGCCATAAGGAGCCCTAATGAGCGTTCGTCGGCGTCTCCCGCGTCCATGACCCTCATGAGCTGTCCCTCATATATTACGGCAATGCGGTCGGATAAGGTCATAATTTCTTCCAGGTCCTCAGAAATGAGGAGTACCCCCATTCCCTTGTCCCTGGCTTCCATGAGCTTCAGGCGGACGTATTCGGTAGCTCCTATATCCAGCCCCCGGGCGGGATAGGCCGCCACCAGTACGGAAGGATTACGCGTAATCTCTCGCGCCAAGATTACCCGCTGGATATTACCCCCGGAAAGGCGGCCGGTCGGGGTATCCAGGCCGGGGGTTTTGACGCCAAAGCTCTCCACCAGCGCAGCGGCCCGCGATCTTATACCCTGGTTATGCAGGAAAATCCCTTTGGCATAAGGCGGCCGGCAGTGGTCTTTGAGGATCAGGTTTTCCCACACGGCAAAGGAAGGTATGGTACCTACATGCATTCTATCCTCAGGGATATATCCCAGCCCCTGCTTGATTATCTTCTCCGGAGGCCAATTGGTGATATCCTTCCCGTCCAAAAGGATCCGGCCTTTAGTTGCTTTTCTCAGGCCGCTTATAACTTCCGCCAGTTCCTTTTGCCCGTTGCCGGAGACCCCCGCCAGGCCCAGGATTTCTCCCTGCCTGACTTCTAAAAATATCCCCCGCAGGGCCGGAGTCCCTTTATCGCCGTTGGCCCAGACTTCCTTAAGCTCCAGGACGGTTTTCCCCGGAGGACGCCGCTTCCTGGCTGCCGGAGGAGTCATATCCCGTCCTACCATGAGCCGGGCCAGCTCCTGGGGCGAGGTTGCACAAGTCTTCCGCACGGCTGCTACCCTGCCGTCCCGCAGCACCGTTACTCTATCGCTGACGGCCATGACTTCATTTAACTTATGGCTGATAAATACTACCGGCCGCCCCTGCCTGGCCATATTTTTCAGCAGCGCGATCAATTCGCCGGCTTCCTGCGGGGTGAGCACCGCCGTAGGCTCGTCCAGGATGAGCAGGCTGGCCCCGCGGTAAAGCACCTTGACTATCTCCACCCGCTGCTGTTCGCCTACACTCAGCTGCCAGACGTAAGCGTCCGGGTTGACGGCCAGGCCGTAGGTGTTGGAAATTTCCTTGATCTTCCGGCTGACCGCCTTGAGATCCAGGAAAGCCCCTTTAGGAGACGGCAGGCCCAGGGCCACGTTTTCGGCCACCGTAAGGGTGGGCACCAGCATAAAATGCTGGTGCACCATCCCGATGCCGAGCTCCAGGGCCACCCGGGGAGAAGTTATCTTTACCGGCCGGCCGTTGACCAGGATTTCGCCCTCATCCGGCTGGTAAAGGCCGTAAAGGATGCTCATCAAGGTGCTCTTGCCGGCCCCATTCTCCCCTAAAAGGGCCAGTACCTCCCCGGCTCGTATTTCCAGGTCGACATGATCGTTGGCCAGTACCCCGGGAAACCTTTTGGTAATCCCGCGCATTGCCAGATGCCTGATTTCTCCTGCCATCCGGTTTCCCCTTTACTTTTTCTGCTGTTCTTCCTTCTTGGGCTGTTCCTTGGGAAGCTCTATTTTCAGGCTACCGCTGGCAATGGCCTGCCGGGCTTTTTCCACGGCGTCTTTGGCTTCCTGCGGTATCTTATCGGCCAGCTTGGGGTTATATTTAAGCTCTAAAGTGCCGTCGGCGATGGACAGCGCCAGGTGCTGGCCGCCCAGAACCCCCTGCTGCCTTAAATCTATCATTTTGGTGACTACCTTTTCCCATTGATAAACCTGGGCGGCCAGGACCGTATCAGGGGCTATGCTGGATTGATCCATATCGGTGGACAGCCAGTACTTGCCGCTGCGCCCGGCCACCGCCCGGATGGCGCCCACGGCCTGCTGGGAAGAACCCGTCAGAATATCCGCGCCGGCATCCATATGCACCTTGGCCAGTTCTCCCGCGCCTACGATATCGTTAAAGGAACCGGTGTAGGCGATGCGGACTTTGACTTCAGGTTTGGCGGCCGCCACGCCCTGCTGGAAACCGTAGTTGTACTTGATGGCATCCCCGGATTCTACCGGGCCGACAATTCCCGTAATCCCGGATTTGGTCATCTTGGCCGCCAGTATCCCCAGCAGATACCCGCCTTCCTGGGCCTGGGGATCGTAGGCAAAGATGTTGGGTGCCGTCTGGTATCCGGTGCCGTAGGCAAAGGTGGTCTTGGGAAAATCGGCCGCGATCTCCTGCAGCACGCTCTGGTACTGGGCGCCGTGGGCGATCACAATGTCATACCCCTGGCTGGCATACTGGCGTATGGCCGCCCCGGCGTCGACGGCGTTGCCCAGCCTTTCGCTCACAGCAATCTCCACCTTATCTTTACCCATCTTCTCCTGCACAGCTTTCAGGCCTTCATACATAGACTGGCTCCAGGCCATATCGTCCACCGTGCTGGGCAGGACCAGGGCGATGCGCACCTTCTCCGGATTCTTTTCCTGCCCTTCTTTCGCCGTGTCGGCCGCAGGTTTGCCGCCGCAGGCGGACAGCGCGGCCAGCAGCACGACAGCCGCCAGGATAGTTAAGATTCGCTTCCATTTCTTCATGCCATAAATCCCCCTTCTTATTACCAAGCTAAAATAATGCTTTTACCCCCGGGTCCCGCGTTCGTAGGGCCTGCCCAGGGCCGCAGGCGCCCAGACGCGGCCGAAGGATACAGCCAGGGCCATTATTGTGATTACATACGGCAGGATTACCGCCAGCTCGTAGGGCACGCTGATGCCCAGCACCTGCACCCACTGCTGGAAGGAATCCGCCATGCTGAAAAGCAGCGAGCCGGCCAGGATGCCAAAGGGGCTCCAGCGGCCGAAGTAAACCAGGGCTACGGCAATAAACCCCCTGCCGGCAGTTATATAGTCGGCATACATGTTGGCCTGGCCCACCGTGAGATAGGCTCCTGCAAGGCCCGCCAGCATGCTCCCCAGGATCAGGCACTGGTAACGGATGCCGTCTACGCTGACACCCAGGGTATCGGCCGCTTCCGGGGTGGTACCTACTGCCCTGACTTTCAGCCCCCAGGTGGTTTTATAGAGTACAAGCCAGGATATGGGGACCAGAATATAAGCCAGGTACACAAGCCAGTTGTGGTTGAAAAATATGGTCCCAATATAGGGGATATCTCCCAACCCGGGAATTTTGACAGGCCGCAAACCCTCAATGGTGGTTATGGCCCCTACGTACAGCCGGAAGAGCAGCCCGGATAGCCCCCAGCCGAACATGTATAAGCCGATGCCGCTTATACCCTGTTCAGCCTTGAAAGTTATGCTTACTATACCCATGAGCAGGCCCATCAGGGCGCCGACGATTAAGCTGATCAGGATGCCGAGATAAATATTGCCGGTGCGCCAGGTTACGAAAAATCCCATAAAGGCTCCCATGAGCATAATGCCTTCAATACCGAGGTTGTACACTCCTGAGCGCTGGGTAAACATTTCACCCAGGGCTGCCAGTAAAAAGGGGGTAGCCAGGCGAATCCCCGTAGCCAGTATGCCAACTATTAGTCCTTGACTGATGACGTCTTCCATTATAATCCGGTGCCTGCCTCCTCCTTTGCCTGTTTGGAACTGGGAAAAATATGGCGGGTAAATATACGTGCCAGCAGTTCGGGTTTCCGCAGCAGGAGGTCGCTGGATACGACAAACAGGATGACGAGGCCCTGGATGGCCATAACTATGGCTGCCGGCACGTGAACGGCCCGCTGCATCATGTCGGCCCCTAAAATAAGGGCGCCTATCAGGATGGCGGCCGGTATTGTGCCCAGGGGATGGAGGCGTCCGAAAAGGGCTGCTACGATCCCGCTGAACCCGTACCCGGCCGAAAGGGACTCCAGGGCGCGATGGTGGACTCCCAGCACTTCCACCGCCCCTGCCAGGCCGGCCAGGGCGCCGGCCAGGGCGATAGCCAAAATAAGGTAAAATTCTACCCTGATGCCGCCGTAACGCGCGGCCTCCGGCCCCGCGCCGACGGCCCGCATGCGGTAGCCGATGGTTGTGCGCCAGAGAAAAATATACACCAGGACGGCCAGGACAAGCGCCAGGATAAAGCCCGTATGCAAGCGCATACCCGGTATTAAACGGGCCAGCCAAACCTGCCTGGGCACCAGGCCTGTCTGCGGCACGCCGGTACCATAGGCCACCTCCTGGGGATCGATCAACGGTCCCCTTATCAGGTAAAGGTAGAGCTGCAGGGCGATTTGGTTTAGCATGACGGTGCTCAAAATCTCGTTTACCGCCAGGCGGGCTTTTAACCAGCCGGCGATGCCGCCCCAGATACCGCCGGCCACACAGCCGGCCAGCAAAACAAGGGGTAAAAGGATAACCTTAGGCCAGTCGGGGAGGGCCAGGGCTACGGCGGCGGCCGTTACAGCTCCAACGAGTATTTGCCCCTCCCCGCCGATGTTGAGGATACCGCTGCGGAAAGATATGACTATACCCAGCCCCACTAAAAGCAAGGGAGTAGCGCGTACCAGGGTTTCCGTGATGCCGAATTGGCTGCCGATGGGGCCGGCGAACATAACGCTGTAAGCCTTTATGGGGTCCGACCCGGCTATAATCAGAAGCACAGCGCCCACCAGCAGGGCGCCTGCTAAAGCACCTAGCAGGATTAATGTTTGTATAAGCCACGATTTAGATGTTTGATTATTCACACGTCCACTCCCCATTAATAATGGTTAAAATTTTAATGTTAGTGTTAATGTATTCTACTTACTTATCTTTATTCCTGCTAAACCAGGGTGGGGTTTAAAATAATTTTTCAGCTGCGCCTTTATCGCAGGCAGCCCGTTCCAATTTTGAAGGAGGGGTGCCGGGAAACCGCCTTCACTTTCCTTAGTAACGGCAAAAATAAAGCCATCTATCTTGGAATAGATGGCCCCTTTGCCTGTAAGCTTCTTTGCTTACCCCTCAGGTGCGGTTTTATTATAACTTCCCGCGATTCTTATGTCAATAGACGGAAAACCGTAGTTAAATGGCTACTTATGAGCGACCAACACCCTTCAAAGACTGCTGCGAGCACCCAGAGAACTTTCACGGTGAAAGGGTCATCCACCGGACGGCGTTCCTTCCAAAGGCGAATCTCCTCTCCGGGCAGGGCTGAGGTCTGGTACTGGAAGCGGATAGGAGATAGACCTTGCCCAGGCAAGGGAGGGAAAAATATTGCCATTACTCCAGTAAAGTTTTATACTGAAAACAAATTTTATCCAAAAAGAGGAGATGAATACGGTGTTCTCTTCCCGGCGTCCCCTTGCTGAAGTTACCCGGGAACTGGTGGCTGCAGCTACCGGGAAAATCCCGGCCGATACCGTCATTAAAAACGGTAAAGTCGTCAATGTCTTTACGGGCGAGATCCTGCCCTGGGATATTGCCATTAAGGATGGCCGGATAGCCAGCGTCGGCGATGTCAGCCGCAGCATCGGCCCGGCAACGGCAATAATCGATGCCTCCGGTTACTACCTCTGTCCCGGTTTTATGGACGGCCATGTTCATGTGGAAAGCAGTATGGTGACGGTAACCCAGTTTGCCCGCGCCGTCCTTCCCGGCGGCACAACGGCGATATTCATGGATCCCCATGAGATCGCCAATGTCCTGGGGCTGGAAGGGGTAAAGTTAATGGTGGACGAAGGCCGGGACCTCCCTTTAAAGGTTTTCGCCACCATGCCCTCCTGTGTCCCCGCTGCCCCGGGCTTCGAGGACGCCGGTGCCGCCTTCGGCCCGGCGGAAGTAGCCAGCGCCATGGGGTGGCCCGGCGTCTGCGGCCTGGGGGAAATGATGAACTTCCCCGGCGTCCTGGCCGGCGATCCCGGTGTGCACGGCGAGCTGGAGGCCACCTTAAAGGCCGGCAAACCCGTTACCGGCCACTTCGCGCTGCCGGGTGATTTCCAGGCCCTGGCCGCCTATACTGCCGCCGGCATCTCTTCCTGCCACGAATCTACCTCTAGTGAAGACGCCCTGAACCGGCTGCGCCTGGGCATGTACGCCATGATGCGGGAAGGTTCGGCCTGGCACGATATTAAGGCCACGATTAAAAGCCTGACGGAAACCAGAATCGACAGCCGCCGTGCCGTCCTGGTCAGCGATGATACCCACCCGGAAACCCTGCTTTCGGCAGGGCACTTAAACCATGTGTTGCGGCGGGCTATAGAGGAGGGGCTTGATCCCGTCCGGGCCATCCAGGCAGTAACTATTAATACCGCCGAATGCTTTGGTGTCGCCCAGGACCTGGGGGCCATTGCTCCCGGCCGCTGTGCCGATATCCTCTTCCTGAAGGACCTGGCCGGTGTGGAGGTAGATAAAGTCATGGTCGACGGCCGGATAGTTGCCGCCGGCGGCCGGTTGTTAATCGAGCTCCCCGCCGTCACTTATCCCGACCGGGTGCGTCATTCGGTCCACTTAAAGGAACCCCTGGCAGCCGCCCACTTCCGCCTGCCGGCCCCGGCAGGCAAGAGCCAGGTCCGCGTCCGGGTGATAGAAATTATCGAGGCTAATGTCACTACCCGCCACCTCACCACCACCGTACCGGTTGCTGACGGACAGCTCCAGGCCTCCCCTACCGGGGACCTGGCTAAAGTAGCCGTTGTTGAGCGCCACGGCGGTAACGGCAGCATTGGCCTGGGCTTTGTCCGGGGCTTCGGCTTTCAAGGCGGGGCCGTCGCTTCCACGGTCGCCCACGACAGTCACAATCTCCTCATTGTCGGCATGAACGATGCCGACATGGCCCTGGCCGGTAATACCCTGGCCCAGTGCGGCGGCGGTATGGTAGCCGTTCGGGACGGCAAAATCCTGGCCCTCCTGCCTCTGCCCATCGCCGGGCTCATGTCAGACCGGCCGGTGGAAGAAGTAGCCGGAGAGCTTACCGCCGTCCAGCGGGCCTGGCAGGAGCTGGGCTGCCGCCTGGTATCGCCTTTTATGACCATGGCCCTCCTCTCTCTGCCGGTCCTCCCGGAACTGCGCCTGACCAACCGCGGCCTGGTGGACACCCTGGAGTTTAAATTTGTGGACCTGATTATTGACTAAATGGACTTTGGTTCTCACCATAAAGCTCTTTCATGAGGCGCTCGCGTACTGTGGCTATTTGTTGTAGGCTGCGAACGAGATATAGCAGCGAGCAGATATATACTGCTGTAGAGGGATTCAATTCCTCATAGGTAGGCTGCGAACTTATGGGCTAATTTTAGGCTAATCGTTTGCAAAAATAGTTTCAATTCCTCATAGGTAGGCTGCGAACAAAGCCCCTGCCGTTCTGGCAGAGTGCGGATTTATTGAGTTTCAATTCCTCATAGGTAGGCTGCGAACAGCTATCGCCCAAAGAGTATCTCCGGGCTTAACTGTAGTTTCAATTCCTCATAGGTAGGCTGCGAACTTATTAGGTTTTTACGGCTTTTGTTAGTTACTTGTGTTTCAATTCCTCATAGGTAGGCTGCGAACGGCGAACCCCGGAAGCATTGGGATTATTACTTCTGGGTTTCAATTCCTCATAGGTAGGCTGCGAACTTTCATCTTCTCACCCCTAAATCAAAAAAGGCCGGGGTTTCAATTCCTCATAGGTAGGCTGCGAACGTATAGAGGGCCTGCAATGGCGACTGATGTTCCAGGTTTCAATTCCTCATAGGTAGGCTGCGAACCTTACCGCCAACCAGGGCCGGCATGTTGGCCAGAGGTTTCAATTCCTCATAGGTAGGCTGCGAACGAACGATACCCTGCGCTTGGTAGCCGAAGACATTGCCCAGTTTCAATTCCTCATAGGTAGGCTGCGAACGCTGGCCGCCGCGGCCAGCATCATCCTGCGACACGCGTTTCAATTCCTCATAGGTAGGCTGCGAACTTGCGATAATATACGGCGACTATAGTGAACGCGAGGGGTTTCAATTCCTCATAGGTAGGCTGCGAACTCAATTAACGGCTGTTTCTGTGGATCAGTCAGTTCCGGTTTCAATTCCTCATAGGTAGGCTGCGAACTTACGCCGAAGAGGCGTATATTTTTTTGGGGTTATTGTTTCAATTCCTCATAGGTAGGCTGCGAACTGTCGTTGACGAGGCCGCTCTTGAGGCGGCGGTATCGGTTTCAATTCCTCATAGGTAGGCTGCGAACTGTCGTTGACGAGGCCGCTCTTGAGGCGGCGGTATCGGTTTCAATTCCTCATAGGTAGGCTGCGAACCACCCGCCGGGACCAGGGTTACCGGAACAGGCCCCATGTTTCAATTCCTCATAGGTAGGCTGCGAACCAGAATGACCGCACAATGGTCGTCACGCATCTTAGCGGTTTCAATTCCTCATAGGTAGGCTGCGAACCGGTGCATGTAGCTGTCAAGTATGGCTGTAGCCCTATGTTTCAATTCCTCATAGGTAGGCTGCGAACTCTTTTCTACATCTCCACCATTCCCACATTACTTTTCGGTTTCAATTCCTCATAGGTAGGCTGCGAACTCGTCGTAAAGGGCGACAGCATGATTGACGCCCGTAGTTTCAATTCCTCATAGGTAGGCTGCGAACTCGTGGGTACAATCAAAATTTTTACAAGGTGATAAGTTTCAATTCCTCATAGGTAGGCTGCGAACTAATGAAGCCCCATCCGTGTCCTCGATGTGGAGGCAGTTTCAATTCCTCATAGGTAGGCTGCGAACTACGCTGCTCCATGCCTTCATAGAGCCGGGCTGCACGTTTCAATTCCTCATAGGTAGGCTGCGAACCGAAGCACCCAGGGCCACAATCACCTGCGGCCTGAGTTTCAATTCCTCATAGGTAGGCTGCGAACCAGTTCGTCTGGATCGACCGGTTTGTAAAACGCGAGTTTCAATTCCTCATAGGTAGGCTGCGAACCCATTTATATACTAGTTTGGCTGCTTTTTTATTATAGCATATTTCCAGCAAAAACTTAATCTAAAGTAAAGGATACAGTAAATTCAAGGATTTTTTGATATCTTCACTGTCGTCGATCCCCAGGGATTTTTACATTATTCAAGGTCGACGACATTTTTCCTGCTTAAATTACAGGTTCCAGCATACCAAAACCCTGGGAATTTTTGGCGCCGATACCCACACTAAAGACCAGGCGAATTAACTGCAGATCACCTGTTAGCATATATTTACCCAACCAGCCTTTGATTACTGTATCCTTATAATAAACTACTTTCATGTCGCTCCCCTTTACGTTATGTAATTCTAGGGGTATATCCGGCGGCAAGTTTATTCCCAGGACTGCAGCCTTCTTGAGAAGATTATTTTTTATCTGCTGGCGGAATTTTTTTCTATAGGATGATAGTAATATGTCTTCTTTTTTCCATCAGGTGCCTGCAGGGTGGAATGTCTGAAACTCTGCCTCCTGTTTGCCGTATGAATAGTTAAGCTTGTTTTTGCCCCACCTTAGATAATAGGTGGGGGGTATTTTACGCTTACAAAACCTTTGTCAGATAACCATACCCTTTTCTCCTATAGAACTATAAATTTAATTATAGTATACCCAGAATAACCCATATGTATTATTTTGGCCGAAAAATTGATTAATCCGCTCCACTGATAATAGTTACAGCCAGATAGAAGGCTCTTGCTCCTTTAAACCGGCTTTGGCTTTAGAATGCGTTCCTGTTATTATGATTATCTGAGGGAGTTTTTTATTACAGCCCGTTAAAAAAGATTATCACCTCTTCCTGGGTCTAAAAATGTGACCCCTAAGAAGAGGTGATAACCCATAAGTCCAGTAAAAGGTCTTTTGAGTAAACCTGTAAGCCGAGTTCTGTCTTGGATGGTCATCTATCTAGGACGCCAGTTGCCTGGCGCCTCCAGCGACCTTACCCGGGGACGGGGCGGGCCACCCCTTTTGTCCCCCTATTCGGTCTTGCTCCAGGTGGGGTTTAC
Organism: Moorella sp. E306M; assembly: GCF_006538385.1. Taxonomy (NCBI): domain Bacteria; kingdom Bacillati; phylum Bacillota; class Clostridia; order Neomoorellales; family Neomoorellaceae; genus Neomoorella; species Moorella sp. E306M. The sequence goes on from NZ_BJKO01000001.1 coordinate 405,168, forward strand.
CGAGCCGGTTAGTCGCCTAACCGCTGGTGAGCTCTTACCTCACCTTTCCACCCTTGCCCAGCACTCAACTCGACAGATGAAAACTTTTATATACAAACCTGAATTTAAAACATCAGGTTCGCTTATAGTGAAAGAGGTCCAACTGTCGAGTTGAGTGCTGGGCGGTCTGTTTCTGTGGCACTTTCCTTGGAGTCGCCTCCACTGGACGTTATCCAGCACCCTGCCCTGCGGAGCTCGGACTTTCCTCAGGCGATAGGCGCGCCAGGCGCTTATCGCCCGCGACCATCCGGTTTACTCAAAAGCACTTATCCACTTTTCTTCAGCGGATTTAAATATAACACCCTTTATACTATCCTGTCAGGGACGAACGTGGCAACGTGGCCGTGGCTTTATAATAAAGAGAACACGAGGAACCTTCCTAATGATAGCTCCCAAACTCTTTTGCGGATTCTATTAAGGCGTGCAGATTTTCCGGCTTAATATTGTCGATTGCGGCCCCGTTACTAAGAATAAATCCGCCATCTTTACCCGCAGTTTTTATAAGCTTTCTGCAATAATCTTTTATTTCTTCCGGTTGACCAAAAGTCAATAAAGTAATGGGCACATTGCCGGCTATGCAGGCTACATCTCCCAGTATATCCTTGGCTTTTGCCATGTCGGTCTGATCAAAAAGCCATATCGTCTTACCCTTCGGTATATCACGGATGACTTCTAAGCGAGAATTATAGCCCCCTTCGGCAAATAAGTAGGGCACCAATCCTTCTTCAACCAAACCCAAAATGACTTTTCTCAAGGTTGGCCAGTAAAAAGTCCGGAACTGATTGTCTGAAAGGAAACCATCAGCTCCTTTATGCAAAGCAATGAAGACGATGGGGTGGCCGGAAACCCTGGCGGAATATATACCCATCCTTATAGCCAGGTGGGTCATCACCTCCAGGGCCGCCAACAATTTTTCAGGCTGCCTGTACATGTCAACCATAATTCCAATGGTACCCCTGAGGCTATCGCCGATCATATCAAAGGGGGCAAGACTTATTCCTCCAAAAAAGCTAGGATATCCCTTCGCTTGAAGCTCCTGTCCCGCAGCACCAATCACACTCGCCCATTGTAAAAGCTCTTCTCCCGCCTTTAAAAGGTTTTTCATGGCCGCCTGTACCTCCGGTAAACCAAAGGGCACTAAAAAAGGTATGGCAATAGGATCAGTGAGAGGGGCTAGTTTTTGAAAAGGCTTAAGTGCCCCGAAGATCCGTGGAAAATACACCCTAAACCAGAAATCAGTGGGATCCTGGATTAGAGCATCGTACTCATTGGCTTTCATATACTCCCCTTCGACAAATTGGTAAGGAGTATCTGCAGAAAGATTATAGCCAGGCCATTTCAACAATTTATATCTAAGAATTTCCAGGACTTTGCCAGGCCAAACAAAACCCGGGCTCGATGAAACGTCCGGTTCAAAATCCAGAACGTATTTTTTCCAAGCAGCCACCGCTTTTTCATATTCGTACATGGCTTCTTTCATAGTTATCCCCGTATAGTAAATTGGGAAAAATCCAATACCTGGACAGACTGGTACCCGGTCCGGTGTTTTTTGCAATTGAATGGCATCTATTAGTCGGGTTATTCTTTCTTTATATGACTTTTCCGCTTCCTCGTTTTCAAATTTTACCTCTTGCCCTGAAAGCCATTTAGCAAACATTTCTTCTTGTTTTTCGTCCATCGTCATTGTTAAACCTCCTTGTTTCCGAAAGTCAATCTCCGTATAACCGCCTCCATCGTCCAAGATGGTAATTGCACCCATAGCTTTTCACACGTCTGTCCCGTATTCTTTGGTAGCGTCCACCCACACTTTGACAAGCTCAGGATCGCACTCGTCCATTACGGTGCTGGTGGACATGATGAAACCGCCGTTCTTGCCGAGAACCTTGCACATCTTTCTGGTGTGCTCACGGACTTCTTCGGGGGTTCCACCCTCAAGGAGCGACACCGGGAACCCACCTATTATCGTCATCACGTCGCCCAGTACTTCCTTTACCTTGAACATGTTGCTGTTCTGGAACATGCCTGCGGTCTTGCCCATGGGCAGTTCGCGCAGGTACTCAAGGCGCTGATCCCAGACGCCTTCGTAGAACGGACATGGCTTCAGTCCTGCATCAATGATTTCCAACATCATCGCCTTGAGTTGCGGCCAGTAGAAGGTCTCGAACTGCTCGAGGGACATGAACCCATCAGACCCGCGGTGTAACGGGATAAAGACAAATTTTAACCCCGTCATCCGGGCGGTCTGGAGAACATCTTTAACTGTGAAACGCCGGATTTTTTCTTCCGCCGCCAGCAACTTGTCCGGGCAGCGGTACATATCGAAAAATATCCCCCGCATGCCGCGCAAGGTGTCGCCCAGAAGGTCAAAAGGTGCGAGAGCAGTCACCCCGAACATAAGCACATCCGATGGAAAGCCCAATGTTTCCATCCGGCGAGCATACTCGGCCATCTTGGGCATTATCCGGGAGTACCATTCCGCTGTTTTAAATAAAGCGTCCAATGCCGAACGAACCGGCGGTGCGTTGAGAACAGTAAGGTTTCCAAGAGCCACATATCCTCCCAACATAGACGTAAGCGCCGGTAGTGAAGTGAACCCTTCCAGGGCGCCGTAAATACGGGGTAAAAATTTCCGCAGGGTGAAGTCGGTCGGGTCTTCGATGAACTCGTCGTATTCTTCGACTTTCATGTGCTCGTCTTCAACAAACTGAAACGGCTCGTTCGGCCCCAGGCCATAGCCTGGCCACTTGATCTGCCGGTCATTAAGGATCCGGCTGGGTTCCGGGCCACCAAATCCCACCAAGCCAAAGGCCGCGTCCGGCTGATAGTAAAGGGCCCATTTCTCAAGAAGTTCCTGCGCCTTATCAGGGTTTTCGTGCAGTTCCTGCTTGGTGACGCCACCAAGACGAGCCAGCATGTAACTAAAATTCAACATAATAGGAACCCTATCTGGCACCTGCATTGCGTATGCGTCCAGGAAACGCTTACGGCGTTCTTCAAGAAGTTTTTCAGGAGATCCGGACATCCTATTTCACCCCCGTCCATTGCCTTGCCAACGAGACAGCCGCCATGGCATCGGGTCCATACGCATCGGCACCCGCGAAAACCCGCACATGCTCGTCTATCGAGCCGCCGCCTACCATGATCTTGACCCTCTCCCTTAACCCGGCAGCTTTAATAGCCTCCACCGTCTCCTTCATAGTAGTATGGGCCACCGTCAGGAGACCGCTCAAGGCCACAATATCGGGTTCAAAGGACCTTATATGCTCTACAAAGGTCTCCGGTGGTACATCCACCCCTATATCCCTGACGTCGAAACCGTTTACATCCAACATAAAAGTTACGATGTTCTTACCGATGTCGTGAATATCCCCTTTTACAGTCCCTATCAGGATTTTGCCGCCTTTCTTGCCTTCCGCTTCGGCCGTGTTTATGTAGGGCTTGACTTCGGCCGAAACCTGCCTCATTATTTCACCTGCGTAAATCAGGTCAGGTAAAAAGTACACACCCTTCTTGAACCGTTCTCCTACCATTTCCATAGCATCCCGGCATCCCTCCAAGAGTACCATCGGGTCGGTACCGGTTGCCAGCATCTCTTTGACCAGCGCCAGCGCTTCCCCCTCACGTAGATTGGCAATGTTATCTACTAGTTTATTCGTCATTCTGCTCCCTCCACTAGCTTAGTCTTTTATTTCATAATAAACCGTCAATTTCTGCATTGCCCGTCCACCATATCTCCCCCAACAAACTTAAGATATCACCAGTGACAGCCCCTTGTACCTTTAAAGGGCTGCTGGTGCACTAGCACCAGGAACAGTTAGAGGGACTGTGAAGGACCTGAAGGCTTAACAATAGCTTTCCTACCTAATTCAGGAAGGAATAAAGATACTATTCCCAGCAAAAAGATGCTCATGCCGGCCAATCCGAACATCATGTAGTAGTTGTGGCCGGCCAGTGGCGCAATGATAAAGGTAGGAATGGCTACAGCGCCGATTAATTGCAGCGTAGCCATGAGGCCGCCAGCGCTCCCGGCATAAACGGGGCCTATTTCCGGAAGCAGCATGGGGAAGGACATAAGTATCGGTCCGGCAGCCCCTGCCAGCACTCCGCTCAAGATAAGCATCATCCATATCCATGCTCCCAGAGGCGCCTGCCAGGAATAGAAGATAGTGACTGCTCCCAAAGCTCCTGCAGAGAACAAGAATCGCCTCATGTAACCAATACGGTCGCAAATAATCGGGCCCAAAATGCTGCCTAAAAGGGTCCCAATGGTTCCCATGGATGCCAGGAAACCCGCGGTAACCGGGTCTATTCCTCTTACTGAGTGGAGGGCATCGGGGAGAAAACCGGAAAAAGCCATTGCACCGCCCATCATGAACAAGAGAGCCAAGCCGACTAACCAGACGTTTTTGCTTCTAGCAGCTACGCCCAGGTACTGAGCGACCGGCATGGCCGGCAGCTCCGGCGCGCCTTCGGGTTTGTCTTTGGCAAGTGCCACCCATATGACAGCTGTGAGTATGCAGCCTATTCCCGCTGTGATGAAGGCCGCCTTAATAGAGGAAAACATCGCAGTAGTAGCCATGCCAACGCTCATGGCAAACGTAGGTGAAGTAATGTAAATCCCCATAGCCTTGCTGAGCTGTTCCGGGGGAAACCACGCACCTAGAATTTTCGCGATATTAGCATTTAAGAATGCCGAGCTGGTCCCCGCCAGGGCCATCAAAATCAACATCTGCCAGTAGTTTGTGGCGACATAGCGGAAAAAAATTCCCACCGTCGCAAAGATGAAACCCACCGTAACGACCCTCTTTACCCCAAAGCGGTCCGCCAGGGTCCCTGCCACGATGCTGAAGAAAACAGCCGGGAGCATCGGAGCAGTCAGGATACTCGCGTACTGGCTAGGCGTTAAATTTAGTTCAGGCATAAGCTTATACGCCAGCGGGGGTAGTTGAAACTGGGCATAACTTCCTATAAACGCGCCGAGCCACACAACAACTAGAATTATCCAGCGGTACGGCAAAAGAGAAGGTTTGAAGTTGTTATCCATTAGATATTGCCCTCCCGAATTATTTATGGTCATGCTCCAAAGATTTCCGCTGCCACCTTCAGTCCATCAGTAGCCGCAGTGGCAAAATAGTCTGCTCCTGCAAAATTCTTGATGGTTTCATCAATATAATTGCCGCCAATGATAACCTTTGTATCCAAACCTGCTCCCCGGATAGCATCGATGACCTCTTTAAGTGCTCCCTGGCAGCTGGTTAGAAGCACGCTCATACCCACTAAAGGCGCATTTGTTTCCTTAATAGCTTCGACAAACCTTTCTTTGGGCACATCCACTCCCAGGTCGACAACTTTATAGCCGGCGCCCTTCAACAGCATAATAACGATATTCTTGCCCAGGTCATGGATGTCCCCCTTGACAGTGCCGATAACAACGGTTCCTTTATGTTCACCACTTTCCCCGCTTAGCAGAGGCTCTAGTATATCCATAGCACCTCTCATGATTTCACCGGCCATAATTAATTCGCTTAAGAAATAATCGCCGCGCTCAAACCGATTGCCGACTTCCAGCATACCTTCCTGTAATAACTTGACAATCTCTAACGGGGCAACTCCACTTCCCAACAATTCCTTTACTTGTGCAAGAACCTGATCCCTTCTAGTTCAGCCATGGCTTTTGATAATGTAACTGTTGACATTAAAATTTCTCCTCTCTCTATATTCTAATTAGACAGAAATTAGCGCTGTACCCAGAACCAAATAAACGCATATGCAAAAGTATCAAGCTTTTCCCATTCGCCTTTAACGATTTCCTCATTGCCGAGCAGATCACCGAATTCTTCCTTTTTAATCCTCCATGGAACACAAGTTCCCGGGGCTGGAACAAACGCCTTTACCTTACTCCCGCCCATCAATCTTCGCCCCCTTATTGTTAATAAACTCCATATTTTCTCCCTGCTTCGATCATGGCAAAGAGATTTTCCTTTTTAGCGTCTCCCATAACAACCCCGCCAGGAGCGAGGATATAACCTCCATCGCAGGCCAACTCACCTATCAGGCGCTTGACACACTCTTTTACTTGTTCCGGTGTGCCATAGGTCAAGAGCGTCGTGGAAACACCGCCATACAGACAGAACCTGCCGCCAAGGACTTCCTTGGCCTTCTTGGCATCAGTGGTGTCAATGATAAAAACGATACTCTTGTCAGGCAGTTCGGCTATCTTTTCCAGATAAGGTGTCCAATCACCTTCGGCAAAGAAGGTCATCCTCTTGCCTTGAGCCCAGAGACCTTCGATAACTGCTTTCAGGGACGGCCAGTAGAATTTTTCCCATTGCTGCAAGCTCAGGAATGGGTAAGCACCGCGGTGGAGAGGCGCAATACAGGGTAATGTGGTATCGCCACGGGCACCTATCATAGCGTACGCAATATTGTGAGGAACAATGGCGTCACACGCTGCCAAAACCTTATCAGGCCGTCGCCGGAGGTCTAGGAGTATTCCCTTCATCCCCCGCAGGGCATCACCAAGGGTGTCAAAAGGTGCCTTGGTAAAACCACTTGAGCTAGGGACAAAGCCATACTCTTTTGTCCACTTTTCCCAGGCCTTGCCCATCATATCACCGGACATGGCATAAGCAGCCGCACTCTTGATTAATGCTACAGTTGCTCTATACGACTCCGGTTCGGCAAACTCCTCATTGATAGTAGGTAAGTATTTGGTAGCCAACCATTCCGTGGGATTGGCAATAAAAGCGTCATAGTCTTCCGGTTTCATGTATTCTTCTTCTACGTACTGAAAAGTAGACGTTTCTTCTAAATAAATACCGGGAAACTTGTATAACTTAGAACCCATGGCATCAAACATGGGGGGCCACCACAAACCCGGACCGCCACCGAAAATATCGAAATCGAGATCAGGCAAAATCTCATCCAGGACTTGATTGGTTAACCTGGTAGACGTTTCCTGGTTGTAGTATACTTCTTGCAATGTATTGACGGTGTAATTAACAGCCCACTCACCAACTGAAAAGGATATGGGAACCTTATCCGGTTTGCCGCAGTCTAGTGCTGTTAGGTAACGGTTTAATCGTTCCTGAAAAAGCTTTTCCTTGTCACCCATTCGTCCATCTCCCCCGTCTTTTTCTTATAAATTACCAATTCCCTGAGATGTGTATAATCTTCACGCGTGCTTGCTATGCTCACCACCTTCCTTTATTTTTGATCACTCTAATCCTACAGCTCACCCCTCCTAAATGCCTTTAACATGGTGGCATTGTTATGGCTTACAGTCAGAGGGAGTACTAACAATCTTGTATAGTTATATATTCTATGTTTGTTGAAATATTCCTTCTTCTATTATAAAAAATTTGGTTATCGCTAAATGGCTATATCCATCCTTTTTCTCCCCTTTAGCCGTTCGCCAAACATTCCGGGTGTCTGTTTTATCCAAGCCCTCATCACCCAGCCCGGCAGCAAACAGTAGTCGATGGCAAAGGCATTCCAGCCCCAGGAATTAGTTTTAATCGAAGTAGAATATGAAATAAATAGCAAAAGCCGGTACAAACGTGGCTTTGCCCCGGCCAGGCAAAAGGTAAAATTATTGCTATTACCCTACCTCAGGGGACCTGGCTAAAGTAGCCGTTGTCGAGCGCCACGGAGGTAACGGCAGCATCGGCCTGGGCTTTGTCCGGGGCTTCGGCTTTCAAGGCGGGGCCGTCGCTTCCACGGTCGCCCACGACAGTCACAATCTCCTCATTGTCGGCATGAACGATGCCGACATAGCCCTGGCCGGTAATACCCTGGCCCAGTGCGGCGGCGGTATGGTAGTCGTCCGGGACGGCAAAATCCTGGCCCTCCTGCCTCTGCCCATTGCCGGGCTCATGTCGGACCGGCCGGTGGAAGAAGTCGCCGGAGAGCTTACCGCCGTCCAGCGGGCCTGGCAGGAGCTGGGCTGCCGCCTGGTATCGCCTTTTATGACCATGGCCCTCCTCTCTCTGCCGGTCCTGCCGGAACTGCGTCTGACCAACCGCGGCCTGGTGGACACCCTGGAGTTTAAATTTGTGGACCTGATTATTGACTAAATGGACTTTTTTCCTGCTTCAGCCCTAACGGCTACCTTTTTAACAGCCCCGGATCGCGAACCTTGAAAAACTCTTGTACAAGTACCAGTTTTAATTCTCCCGGGGGCAGGCTGTCAAGCGCAGTATATTACTTATCTCGGAGCGCTCTAGTGGGGCGCAGCAATTTTTAAGGGCTCCACCCTACGGCCAGGCGACCGGGTACCAACCCTTGGGTCCATCCGTATCGCAGGTGAGGCCCTTGTTAGCACATCTTCTTTGAGCTTCTTTCACCTTAAACTTATGCACTAAATTTTACCGGTGCTGATTCTCTGGCGTTTCTTCCCATGCCCCATATCAGTGCGATAATGCCCATTATCCCGAACAGAATTGCGCCGGTTATAAAAGCGAACATATTGATATCAGAACTCATTAAAGCCGATATGGGGGTTATGATGTACGGGCATAAAAACGAACCCAGGTTCTGGCCGGCCACCACAATGGAAGTAGCCAGGGGTACGGCAACCGGCTTAACAGACATGGATGTTCCAACCATAATGCTGGCGAAAACAGTGGTCACCGAGAAACCGTATATCAGGCTTCCCAGATACACCAGGAATATATTTGGCGCAAAAGCTACCATCAGATAAGCTATTACTCCCATGAATAACCCCGCTGCAAGACTGTTATTTCTGGTGAACTGGGCTAATTTGCCGTAGATAAGGCCCATCAAAAATCCGCCGATAGCGAAAATCATGGTTGCCTGTCCGGCTTGAGCGGCAGTTCCAAGATTGTGTGCGGTTACCAGGAAGGCCAGATACGTAGCCAGAATCATCCCGCCTATAAAGAATATGAGCATGGTGATCGCCCATCCAAAGGCGGCCCCTGTAAGCTGAACCTTTTCGGCTGGTCCGCCTTCTGCGGCGACAGCCTTGATCGGCTTTGTATACGGTAAAAACGCCGCAACGCATATCAGAGAAATAAGGGAGATAAGGTGCACATAGAATGTTATATTCCAGCCAACCAGGGCCAAATATCCGCTAACAAAAACCATTATGGCACACCCTATCATCTGAGCCGAAGTCAGCTGGCCCATGACATTTGAACGCTCGTCGCCTTCAAAGTATGCTGCAACCAGAGCCGGGGAAAGCACCTGTACCGTTCCCACACCAACACCCAATATACCTCTGAATACAAGTATCATCGGGAAGGAGGTAAGGAAAGCGGGTACAACTCCTCCTACCAGGAAGCACAGTATACCGAACAAAACCAGAGTCTTCATTGAAATGTATTCCTGCAGCTTGCCTACTATGGGGGTAACCACAATAATAATAATGCAGGGAAGGGTTATGAGCAGCTGGATGGAGAGCTGGGATACATCGGTGAAATGCTGGGCAATTACCGAAAGCCCGCTCGCAATACCTATTACGCCCATCATCAATATACCAATACTCAATATGGCCAACTTGATTTTGCCCTCTGCCTGTTTCACAATAATCACTCCTTTCCCTATTTTAAATTGTCGAATCGAAAATAATTTTGGCACCCGGCAGGAAGGGTGGTCCGATCCCCGCGTCAGTGCAGATGGCTCAATACCCTCGATTACCCTTCCCAGCAGAAGAACGGTGGAACTGGGCACGAGGGTGTCGTAACACATCCCAGGATACTGCATCCCACGCCCAAAAATCCCTGGCTAAATATAATGCCCATACACTGCCTATGCTTTACGCATGATAAAAATACACCTCCCAAAGAATTTTTGTGTTTTATAAAAGCTGCGGCCAGCCTCAAGGCATTTTCAGGAGGCCACTGCTTGCGGACCGCAGCATTTGAACCATCTACCCTCCTGCGGCAGGGGGGATGACCAACACGGTGTCCCCCTCCACCAAAGGAGTATCCAGCCCCTGCAGGCCAACTATATCCCTTCCGTTCACCATAAACCTGAAATAAGGGTACGGTTCACATGTATCAGTACGTATAAGCTTCTTTTTTAACGTTTCACCGTACCTGTCTGTCAAGTACCTTACCAGTGTGCGCAGGGTCGACTCTTCAGGAACTTCCACTTCAATTTCTCGCTGTCCTAATACCTGGGCCAGGTCAAGTATTACCTCCACCTTTATCTTCATTTGGTGCCAGACCCACCCTTATAGGCGGCCCTGGCCTTCTCCACTGCCGCTACCGTATCCGCTAAGCCCAGCTCCACCAACTTTTCACTGGACGGCAGCCCCGTCTCCTTATCCCAACCTCTAGCCTCATAATACTCGTCGAGCATTTTATCCAGGTCTTCCCTGGAAATGCGCTGGCCTGCTGAGTTGCCGGTTTTAATGGGCTCTTCCATAAGCCTGGGCGGCAGGGTATCGTCGGCACGGCTAAAACCTTCTCGAGCATTGAATACCCGGGCCAGATTGATTATCCTTTCCCCTGCTTGCCATATATCTTCCGCAGTCAGGGAAAGCCCCGAGGCGGCGTTTATTAGCCCGGACACGATTCTTGGTCCTTCAACGGCCAGGGCCGAATTGAGGAAATTGCAGAAGGTCGGGGAGTCAAAGCAGGATACGGCAAAATCCTGGTTCCACTTGGTGAGTTTGCCCTTGCCTTTTATCTCCAGCCGGTCTACGGGTTCAGGCAGGGGAACGCCAAAAATTTCCTGGAACGCGTAGCCGCGGTTGTGGTCGGCTCCTGTGTAAGAGGTGATATAATTGAGACCATGAGCCTTGGCGCCGCGGATATCATAAGCAGGAAGCTCCAGACCCTTTATGTGGATGGCGTATCTGTCCGCTCCCCTGCCGATACGCTGGGCGGCCAGGCGCGAACCGTCGGCCAGCAGGTCGCCGACACCTTCCCGGGTGGCCATCTTGCGAATGAGTTCCAGGACGCTCTCATAACTGCCAAAGCGCAGTTCCAGCCCGTCGACTTCTTCTTTGCTGATCATGCCCCGCTCATAAAGCTCCATGGCAAGGCTTATGGTGACCCCTGTGGATATGGAATCCAACCCGTACTCATCACACAGGCGGTCGGCTGCTATGACTGCCGGGGCGTAATCTACGCCCACATTGCTGCCCAGGGAATAAATAGTCTCAAACTCCGGTCCCTCGGTTAGCACGTTGGCATACGAGCCATCTTTTGCAATCCTTACCTGGCTGCAACCTACCGGGCACCGGTAGCAAGGATTACGCCTTATGGTAAAGGTGTCCAGGGGCTGGCTGCCCAACTTTTCGGCCGGGCAGAAGACGCCAGTATCCATCCAGTTCTTCGCCGACCAGATGCCCATGGCCGAGGTGACGTCAACTGCAAGGGAGGTGCCGAACTTACCAAGCCCGGGATAAAGGGCGGGATCGTCACGCATCAGCTTATGCAGGTCCTTTAATATCTGAGAAAAAGCCTGGGGATCTTGTACCGGTACCTTATTCGTACCGCGTACGGCGATTGCCTTGAGGTTTTTACTACCCATCACCGCACCGACGCCTTTACGTCCCGCAGCCCTGCGCTCGTTTATGATACAGGCTATCCGGGAAAGCTTTTCGCCGGCCGGTCCTATACAGGCCACACGTAGGTTATGGTCACCCAATTCCTCCTTAATGAAAAGCTGGGTGTCAGTGGTCATCATTCCCCAGAGCCGCTCTGCATTCCTGAACTGCACATCTCCATCCTTTATATATAGATACACAGGGCTCTCGGCCTTGCCCTCAATAATAACTACATCATAGCCGGCAAATTTCAATTCCGCGGGAAAATGGCCCGCGCTCAAGGCCATGGCCACTCCGCCTGTTAAGGGAGAATGCGAAACAACTGCCATGCGGCTGGCGCAAGGAGCATCCGTTCCTGTCATAGGACCCGTAGTAATTACCAACACGTTCTCCGGGCTTAAAGGGTCCACACCCGGTCCTAAGGCATCGTAAAGCAGTTTTATGCCCAGACCGGCGCCACCCAGGTATGAGGCCGCTATTGCCGGGTCCAGATCTTCGACATTCCATTTTTTGTTAGTAAGATTGATCTTAAGAATTTTTCCCCAGTAACCACCTTTCAGGGTAGCCATTACTTTAACCCTCCTCAAAGGTCTTTTATTTGCTATCTATTTTTGGCGGTCCTCCAGGGCATTGCGGCCTGGAGGACCGTCTTCCTTTTATTCCTTGCCTTTAAGCATACATCTCGCTTAACAGCTTGCGCGCTTCCTCGACGGTGATCTTCTTCGGTCCAAAGGCCGCACAGTCATCGGTCAATACGTCCGCAGCTATGGCCTCCAGATCCGTCTTTGCGATCCCTACATCTTTAAGGGTCTTCATACCTATCCGGGCGGTAAAGGCCTGGATAGCCTCCCGGACCTTGCGCCCTATTTCCTGTGGCGACATAGCGTCGCTTACCTCTACTCCCATACACTTGGCTATAATCTTAACCTTCTCGGGGAGTACATCGGCAACAAATTCCAAAACTACCGGCAAAGCTAACCCGCATACCATACCATGATGCACATGGAAGCGGGCCCCCGCCGTATGAGCTATAGCATGCCCGTAGTGCGGCAGGGCATCGTTAAAGGCTATACCGGCCAGCAATGAGGCCAGGGATAGATTAATTCTCGCCTCCATGTCCGCACCGTTTTCGACAGCTACGGGGAGATACTTGTAAATAAGTTCTACGGCCCTTTCGGCTAGGATATCGGAGATAGGATTGGCAAAGCCGGAAGTCAAGGCTTCCGCCGCATGGGAAAAAGCGTCCATACCTGTGCCCGCTGTCAGCGACGGGGGCATCTTGACCGTCAAAGCCGGGTCGACTATGGCCACTGTAGCCATGCAGTAAGGACCTATTACCCCGCTCTTCTTTTGAGTGCGGCTGTTGGTAACCACCGAAATGGCCGTCACTTCGCTCCCCGTGCCGGAGGTAGTCGGAAGGAGAATAAGTACTTTTCCGAGATTCTTAGCCGTAAAAACGCCGTAATAGTTGGTGATTGGAGGGGGATTGGTCAGTAAAACGTTAACACCTTTGGCTGCATCTAGAACGCTGCCGCCGCCTACACCCACAACCCCGTCTACCTGTTCACGCCTGGCAATTTCGGCAGCCTCTTCTATGATGTTGTCCGGCGGATCGGAGGGTACCTTGTCATACTCCACTACTCCCACGCCGGCGGCCTCCAGGTGTTTCCGCACCTCAGCGGCAATACCGGCATTCTTTATGCCCGCGTCGGTAACCAGCATGACTTTGTGGCAGCCATGCTCCTTTGCCTTGGTTCCCACCTGTTCCACCGCGCCCACACCGAAAATGATGGGCGAGGTGCGGGAAATGTTATACACCATAAAACTCTCCCCCTTGTTTAATAATATTTTTTAATTGTTTTCCTCTTCCATTACTTTGGCCGCCGTATCCCCCCTTCTTTCTCCCTCTCACCCCCAAGAGCCCTATTCTTTAAGAAATCTCTCCTAAAATTTCCGGCTGGAGCCACAAAGGGCGTCTTTGGGAGACATTCGCCCTGTTACAAACAACCACCTTTGGCTACTTCTTCAATTTCCGCCACATTCTCGTTGACCACAGCCACCATACTGCTTATCTCTTGCGATGCGGCAGCCTGTTGCTCGCTCATCTGGCCCAGGTTGTTAATCCTTTCCATAACTGACTGCATTACCGCTTTCATGTGTTTGATCCGGCCTTCCATCTGGGATGCGTTCTGTTTGGTTTTTTCTGCCAGATTCCTCACCTCGGCAGCCACCACTCCAAACCCGCGGCCATGTTCTGCAGCCCTGGCGGCTTCAATGGCTGCATTTAAGCTCAAAAGATGCGTCCTCTCCGCCACCTCGCGCACCAGTTTGATAACTTCCTCTAACACCTGTATACCGGAATGCAGTTCGGTGGAAAGCTCCACCATCTCCTGGGCTGAAGAAGCCAACTCACCAGACGCTTGGGCAACACTATCTACAGCTTTTCTGACTTCCGTAGAGACTCTCAATAACTCACCGGCAATGTCTCGTAATCTATCCTGGGTGGCGGTAGGTAAGATCAAATTCAGAGCTCCAGCTACCTGGTTCCCGTCGATTATGGGGATAGCCATCCCGTAGTAACCAACACCGAAACGAGAGTTTTCTTTTGAAACCTGACGTTCTGCCCTTCCCCCGGTCCGGAGGGCTTCCCACGTAACCGTACCCTCCTGCACAGGATGACCGGGTTTAACACCTACGCTCACCGGTGAGCCAGAAGGCTCCTTTATCCACACATACTTGGTAGTATCTGTTACCCCTACTACTCCCCTCGCACCTAAAAGTTCATAAAAGAGAGAACCTGCTGCAGCGACGTGTTCCAGAATATCCTTTGGTCGTCTTTCGTCATATTCCTGGTAGTCGAGGTCCTCCAATTTGACAAGGCTGTATTTAGCGCCACCAGCCAAAATTACCACCCGATTCTTTGTTAATTTTTCTTGGCTTGTACATATTTTTTTACTCTTATTCTATTAGCAACTTTCATGCCGATCCCTTGATTACAAGCCCGGGCTACTTCTTTATGCTATGTCGAGTTGTCTATGGTACTTTTTTTGTAACATTTTGTTATTATATAAACAAAAGACTGTACCTTGTAAGGTACAGTCCCCTTCTTAAGTTTCCCTTCCCGCTAGGGAGGCCCAGGGAATCCTAACCGCCGCTGTTCCGAAAGGTGATCATCAGCTCCAGACAAGCCTTTATCCATAGCTTCTCCGGGACCCCTGCCTTAACCTTTTTTCTCCTTGTAGGACTTAAGCTTCCTGTACAGAATGGTGCGAGATATTCCCAGCCTTTCCGCAGCCTTGCCGATTTTTCCGCCGCATTCGTCCAGGACGTACTTTATATATTGTTTTTCCATCTGCTGCATAACTTCCTTCAAGGTACCTTTCAAGCTTAACAGTTTAAAAATCTTATAAGATACCGTCTGAGAACCATCACTTTCAGCTCCGGGCCTGACGTAAGGCAGGCCTTCTATAGTGGAATTGATCACCATGCGTTCTATAACATTACTCAGCTCACGAACGTTGCCCGGCCAGTCATAAGTCAGAAGCGACTGCAGAGCCTGGTAATCCAATTCACAGTTTGTCCCATAGCTCTTATTGAATTCATCTAAGAAACTGAAGGATAAGGCCAATATATCCTCCGGTCTTTCCCTTAGCGGAGGCAATTTTATGGGAAAAACGCTTAATCTATAATAGAGGTCGCTGCGGAAAATACCTTGACGGACCATCTCCTGCAGATCTTTGTTGGTAGCAGCAATGATCCTTACATCTACCTCTCTTACCCGGTTGCTGCCCAGCCTCCTGACCTCGCCCGTCTCCAGCACACGAAGCAACTTTCCCTGAAGATAAAAGGGCAGCTCTCCTATCTCATCCAGGAATAAAGTACCCTTATGGGCACATTCAAACAATCCCGGTTTACCCTCGGGTTTGGCACCCGTAAAAGCACCTCTTTCGTATCCAAATAATTCCGACTCCACCAGATGCTCAGGCAAAGCTGCGCAGTTGACAGTAACAAAAGCCTCATGGGCCCGCCTACTATGGCCGTGTATATACCTGGCCAGCACTTCTTTCCCCGTTCCCGTCTCTCCGGTGAGTAGGACCGTAGTATCCGTCTGAGCCACTCTGAGGGCTTTGAGCAAAACCTGACGCATGGCGCGGCTTTCAGCTATGACTACTTGTGGTCCTTCGATGTCGTGAGGAAGGTTTAACAAATCACGGCTCTGCTTAGCCCCTTCGCCAGGCCTCTTTACCAGTTTATCTTCCAAGTCTAAAAACTTGCCAGTGATTAGGATGAGCTTCACTTCACCATGCTCGTCCAATATAGGAGTGCTCGTGCTTAGATAAGTAAGATTGAGCCGCGTTTTTATCAGCCCGCCTACCGGACATTTTTTCTTGGCGGCCTCCAGAGCATAGGATTTGTTGTAGCAACCTCTTTCTACCAAGTCTTTCACATTGGAACCGATCAACTGGTCCAGAGATATGCCAAGGGTCAAGGCAGTTGTCGAGTTGGAGAGCAAGACATTGCCCTGAGGATCCGTAACGAATATAGCATCCGGCAGACTGTCAAATAACTGCCTGAGGCTTTGTTTGTTGAGCTCAATATTGCAACCTCCTTTCTGCTTGATAACAGGCAACATCTAATCCTCCCCCTTCCCCAAAATACTATAATGAACCCAAAAACCAGACACAAAAACAGGGGGGGCCTAAACGTCTGACGTCCTTTTTCAGTGATGAGCAAAAAATCTTGAAAACAGACTTTTATGCCGAGGACGGGTAACTCAAACACGAAAGTGAACACCTTCACTTTCGCGACTAAAAAATCGTCTCCTGCACACAATGGTACGAAATAGCTATGTACGGCTTTATGGGATTCTGGTAATCAATTATATCACATGCTTTTTAAACATTCTACGCATAGGTCATCTCATATGGTAAGGCGGCCACCTTGGTGAGAATGCCCGGATATAAATCCTTCCCGCCGAAGGTGGCCAGTTTTATTTCATCAGGCCAGTTCCGCCAGGACCGGCCTGTAGGTATAGTTACCTGGCCGCGTTCAGTCGGTTTGATAAATTGTTCTTCCATAGGTAAGCCCCCCGCGCCCTGCGCCGGGGTTCATTTCCAGGCTTGCATAATGGGAGGACATAAAATACTATGGCAGTAAAGTGGAGCGATATAAGGAGAATGGCTCACTTAAGTGAGACATAACTCCACTCAGTGAGCCATAACTCCGGCCAGCAGTCTATAAGCCATAAAAAATATGCTTTTGAGTAAACCTGTAAGCCGAGTTCTGTCTTGGATGGTCATCTATCTAGGACGCCAGTTGCCTGGCGCCTCCAGCGACCTTACCCGGGGACGGGGCGGGCCACCCCTTTTGTCCCCCTATTCGGTCTTGCTCCAGGTGGGGTTTACCGAGCCGGTTAGTCGCCTAACCGCTGGTGAGCTCTTACCTCACCTTTCCACCCTTGCCCAGCACTCAACTCGACAGATGAAAACTTTTATATACAAACCTGAATTTAAAACATCAGGTTCGCTTATAGTGAAAGAGGTCCAACTGTCGAGTTGAGTGCTGGGCGGTCTGTTTCTGTGGCACTTTCCTTGGAGTCGCCTCCACTGGACGTTATCCAGCACCCTGCCCTGCGGAGCTCGGACTTTCCTCAGGCGACAGGCGCGCCAGGCGCTTATCGCCCGCGACCATCCGGTTTACTCAAAAGCACTTATCCACTTTTCTTCAGCGGATTTAAATATAACACCCTTTATAGCAATCTGTCAAGGAGGACGGGTAATCCCCATGTTTATTTAGAGTACGTACCACGGTTCCTGCTCTTTCTGGGAGGCCAGGACCATCACTTCCCGCTCCTGCAATTGGTCCTGCAGGTAGGTCACCAGGGCCGGGACGATCAGCCTCTCGGTGGCAAAGTGGCCGGCGTCGATTACTGCCAGGCCTAAACTCTCGGCGGCCCGGGCTTCGTGGAACTTTAAATCCCCGGTGACCAGAACGTCGGCCCCGGCAGCCCGGGCGGTGGTCATGACATCGCTGCCGGCACCGCCGCAGACGGCCACCTTCTTTACCTTGCGTTCCCTGTCCCCCACCACGTTGACCCGGGCCGCCCCCAGGGTTTCCTTCACCTGCAGGGCAAATTCCTGCAGGGGCACGGCCTGGGATAAAACCCCCAGGCGGCCGATACCTGAAGCCGGGCCTTCGTTGGCCAGGGGGTAGATGTCGTAAGCTACTTCCTCGTAAGGGTGGGCCTGCAGCAGGGCCTGGAGGACTTCTTTCAGCCTGCCGGTGGGGACAATGGTCTCCAGGCGGTATTCTTTGACCTCTGTAACCTCCCCTTCCTGGCCTATATAGGGCCGGGTGCCGGCCAGGGGCAGGAAGGTACCGGTGCCGGCCACCCGGAAAGTGCAGTCGGAATAATTGCCGATCCAGCCGGCCCCGGCGCGGGTAATGGCTTCCCGCACGATCTTTTCATGGTCTTCCGGCACAAAGGTCACCAGCTTATAATACTTCTCCCGGCGGGTGGGAAGGAGGACCTGGATATCTTCCAGTTCCAGCTTTACCGCCAGGTGATAGCTGACGCCCAAATCGGCGCTGTCTAAATTGGTATGGGCCGAGTAGACCATGATGTTGTCCTGGATGAGGCGCCGGACCAGATCGCCCGGGGCTTTGTCAAAACGTAAGGATTTAAGGGGGCGAAAAAATAAGGGGTGATGGCTGATGATGAGATTGGCCCCCCGGGCGGCAGCTTCCGCGGCTACCGCCATGGTAACGTCCAGGCAGACCAGGATCCGGCGGACTTCCGCTTCCGGCGAACCCAGCATGAGGCCGACGTTATCCCATTCCGCCGCCAGTTCCGGCGGGGCCAGGGCTTCCATAACGGCTATGATTTCGCTGCACCTGGCAACCATGCTAGCACCTCCCGTATCTCTTCCAGCTGCCGGCTTAAATCCATGAGCCTTTCTTTCGCGCGCTCTCCCCGGCCGGCGGCCAGCTGCCGGACGGCTGCTGTTAGCTTTTCCATCTTGTGCAGGAGATAATCCCGCAGCAGGGGGTGACGGCGCTGCAGCAGGAGGGGCCCTATCCTCCACTCCAGGTCGCTGTAAGTCGGGCTTGTACCCTGGCTGGCGGCCAGGATGATATAATAGTGGCCAGCCTCGTAAACCAGATCTTCGTTATATAAATACCAGCCGGTGGCGGCGAGATAGCGGCGCAAAGGCCCGGCTTCCCCCTGGGGCTGGAGGATCAGGCGTTTTAACTCCTGCCGCACCTCCCGCCCCGCCTCCAGGATCCCCTGCTGGGTCAGGGCGCCCAGGCCGGCCATGGTTACTGTGTCTACTTCCCCCGGCTGCAGGGGCGCAAGGCCTTCTCCCAGGCGCACTTCCACCCGCTCCTGGAGGCCGGCGGCCGCCACGGCGGCCACGGCGCGCCGGTAAGGACCCGGCGCCGCTTCCACGGCAATCACCCGCGGGCAGCGGCCGCTGCCGGCCAGGTACAGGGGAAGATAGGCGTGGTCGGTGCCGATATCGGCAACACGGCTGCCCGGCGGCACCATGCCGGCTACGGCCTGCAGGCGGGCCGGGAGCCTGATACCGGCGGCCTTCCCGGCTGCCGCCCTGCCGCTATATGCGTTTTGGCGGTAATTAAAAAAGGCCAGCACTTCACGGTCACCTCCTGACCTCCGCTGCTGGCCTTATTTTCTTTTTTGGTGGGCCCACCCGGATTCGAACCAGGAACCAACCGGTTATGAGCCGGCAGCTCTACCGTTGAGCTATGGGCCCTTTCTGGCTCCCCGGGCAGGACTCGAACCTGCAACCACCCGGTTAACAGCCGGGCGCTCTACCATTGAGCTACCGAGGAAAGCCAACGATTATATTATACCCAGAAATGCCGCCCCGGTCAACAGTCAGATGCTAAATCGGGAACCGACTCCCGCTATTCCAGGTAGTCCTTCAGTTTCTTGCTGCGGCTGGGATGGCGCAGCTTTCTCAGCGCCTTGGCTTCGATCTGGCGAATGCGTTCCCTGGTGACGCCAAATTCCTGGCCCACTTCTTCCAGGGTGCGTGCCCGCCCGTCATCCAGGCCGAAACGCAGGCGTAAAACCCGCTTTTCCCTGGGTGTCAGGGAATCCAGGACTTCCTCCAGCTGCTCCCGGAGGAGCATAAAGGAAGCGGCCTCGGCCGGCGCCTGGGCATCCTCGTCTTCGATGAAGTCCCCCAGGTGGCTGTCTTCTTCTTCCCCGATCGGCGTCTCCAGGGATACCGGTTCCTGGGCGATCTTCATGATTTCCCGTACCCGCTCTACGGGGACATCCATTTCCTTGGCGATTTCTTCGGGCGTCGGGTCCCGGCCCAGTTCTTGAAGCAGCTGGCGCTGCACCCGGATCAATTTGTTGATGGTCTCCACCATGTGCACCGGGATCCTGATGGTCCGCGCCTGGTCGGCAATGGCGCGGGTAATGGCCTGGCGGATCCACCAGGTGGCGTAGGTGCTGAACTTGTAGCCCTTACGGTAATCGAATTTCTCTACCGCCTTGATTAAACCCAGGTTGCCTTCCTGGATAAGGTCCAAAAACAGCATACCGCGGCCGACATAGCGTTTGGCGATGCTGACCACCAGGCGTAAGTTTGCTTCGGCCAGGCGGCGTTTGGCTTCTTCGTCGCCCTGCTCCATCCTCTTGGCCAGCTCGATTTCTTCTTCCGGCGTCAGCAGGGGCACCCGGCCAATCTCCTTAAGGTACATGCGCACCGGGTCGTCAATGGCCACGTTTTCAGGAATCGAAAGATCGAGGTCGGTATCGACGGTTTCGCCCTCTTCTTTTTCCAGTGCTTCCAGTTCTACCGATTCGGGCACGACCTCAATCCCCATTTGGTTGAGCTGCTCGTAAATATCGTCAATCTGTTCGGGGGAGAGTTCGATTCCCTCAAGGGCATCCATAATCTCGCGATAGGTTAAGGCGCCCTGGCTCTTGCCCTTTTCAATCAGCTCCTTGACTTTTTGCCTTTGCTGTTCTTCTTTCACCGCTACTCCCCCCTTCCGGATTTTATCGCTTTTATCGTTTGCTGCAGGTGAAAGATTTGCTCCTGGAGTTCCTGGACCCGGCCGGTGGCGCCGCTGTTTTCCGCCCGGGCCAAAGCAATTCTTATTTCCCTTTCCTGTTTTTGCAGGCGCTGGAGCTTGTAGAGGAGGATTGCTTTCTTGACGGCCTGCTCCTGGACGGGCCCCAGGCCATCGGCCAGGGTAAGCCGGGCAATAAGGGCATCCCACTCCGGCACCCCCCGGCCGGTTAAAACACGGGCCAGGGACGGGCCGGCCAGTTCCGGTGCTTCCCGGCGCTTTTCCCGGACGAAGGCGGTGAGGCTCTGGATCGCCGGGCTGTCACCCCAGTCTTCCCCCAGCTCGCCGTCAATGCCGGCAGCCAGCCCAGGGCTGCTTAAATACGCCTGGAGTAAAAATAGCTCTCCCGGGTTCCCGGCCCGTTTTCCCGGCGCGGGGTCTTCTTTCCGGCCCTCTTTTTCTATGGCTTTTCCTGTCCTCCCGTGCCTGGCCGGCGGCTGGCTCAGGGCTTTCAGGATGGCGGCCTCGGATATCCCTGTATGACGGCTCAACAGCCGGACATAGGCTTCCTGCTCGACGACGTCCTTTACTTGTTGAAGGCTGGGAAGAACTGCGGCCATAATGGCTTTCCTGCCCAGGGGCCGGGTGGGGTCATGGGCGGCTACGGCTTTATTGATGCGAAATTCCATCAGGCTCTGGCTGGTCTCTACCAGCTCTTGAAAAGCCGCTGCTCCCCGGGCGGCCAAAAATTCATCAGGGTCTTTTCCTTCCGGGAGCTGCAGGACGCGCACCTGGAGGCCGGCAGCGGCCAGGATGTCCAGGCCCCTTAAAGTGGCGGCTTCCCCCGCGCTGTCGGCGTCGTAGGCGATGATCACTTCCCGGGCGTATTTTTTTAGCTCCCGGGCCTGCTCAGGAGTTAAGGCCGTCCCCAGGGAGGCGACTACATTATCAATACCGTGCTGCCAGGCGGCGATCATATCCATATACCCTTCGACCAGGATGGCCTGGCCTTTCCGGCGAATACCCGGCAGGGCCAGGTGCAGCCCGTAAAGGTGGCGGCCCTTGTGAAATAAAACTGTTTCGGGGGAATTTAAATACTTGGGCTGCCCCCCGCTTAAAGTCCGGCCGCCAAAGCCAATCACCCGGCCGCGGCTGTCTTTTATGGGAAACATGAGCCGCCCCCGGAAGCGGTCGGCCGTCCCCAGGGGGGGGCGGGAGGCGCTCAGGCCCGCCTGGTCAATGTCACGAGGAGTAAAACCCTGGCGCCGCAGGTAATCTACCAGGGCCGTCCCCGTATCCGGGGCATATCCCAATTCAAAGAGTCGCGCCGTTTCTCCTTTTACCCCCCGCTGCTGGAGATATAAGCGGGCCGCGGCTCCTACGGGGTGGCGCATGAGAAGGCGATAATAAAAGCTGGCAGCTATTGCCCCCAGCTGGTACAGGCGTTCCTTCCATTCCCTCTGGCGCTTGGCAGCAGGCGATTCTTCAGCGCCGGTCAGGTCAATCCCCACCCTGGCGGCCAGGGTTTTTACTGCTTCGGGAAAGCTGAGGCCATCTTGCTTCATCAAAAAAGCGAGAACATCGCCTCCTGCACCGCAGCCAAAACAGTAAAACATCTGCTTATCAGGGCTGACGGTGAAGGAGGGCGTCTTTTCTTTATGAAAAGGGCAAAGACCGACGTAATTGCGGCCGCTTTTTTTTAGCCGGACATAGCTGCCGATGATTTCGACGATGTCTACCCTGTCCTTTACCTCATCGATCACTTCCTGGCTGAAGGCGGCTGTCATGGACACCACCTCCCGGGACCCCGTGTGCTAATACAATTCGCTATTAGAATGAAATATCCTCTTTTTGGGGCCTTATTTTCGCTTTTTCCTATTATTTGTCCCGCTTTACCAGATTATACCTTGACCGGGCTGCATACAGCTTGATGGCAGGCGGTAAACTGAAAACATAAAGAGCACCGGAACTCCGCACCAACCTGTATAAACTAAAGGGCAGGCGCAAAATAAGATTAACAGGAGGTGGGAAAGTGGGCAAGGCAGTGGCTTTAATTTTAATCGCCC
The DNA here is from genome assembly GCF_006538385.1 of Moorella sp. E306M. Classification (NCBI taxonomy): domain Bacteria; kingdom Bacillati; phylum Bacillota; class Clostridia; order Neomoorellales; family Neomoorellaceae; genus Neomoorella; species Moorella sp. E306M. Next base: position 427,842 of record NZ_BJKO01000001.1, read on the forward strand.
TCATTGGCGGCGGCGCCCTCTATGTCCTTTACCGGGGGGTTATCCTGGCTATCTTCCAGCCCTATTTTAAAACCCGGCAGTAGGTGCCCGGCAGCGGCGCGTGTCCTGGCGCTATATCTTTGTTGCGGTGCAGCCATGGTACCGGGGTGCTGACTTTTATATATTTCTATGCTATGCTATATGTTGAAGGGCAACCTTCATCCTTTTCTAAACCTCCCTTTTTACTCTTTTTCTCAAGGAGTACCGTTAAGGTATTCCTTTTTTTGCTCTGTATATAATTCGTATGGTATGGTTAAAATATTATCCGGAAGGTGAAAGGAATCCTGCCGCCGTTTCGTCAACGAGCGGATAGCCTGACGAGCGAAGAGATTCCCGCCACCTTCCCATTTTTATGCCCCGAAAGCCGCTTTGCCGTTTGGTAGAACCAGTTATTTGGCTCGCCCGGCTTTCTCCCTGCTTTCAGGAAGGAAAACCGGAGGGAACAAAGATCCGGGCATACTGGAGGATGGCAAAACGGTCGGTCATCCCGGCAATATAGTCACAGGCCCGCCGGGCCAGGTCGTCACCGGCGTGGACGGGCGGGGGCAGGGCTTTCGGGTGCTCCAGGTAGTAAAAGTAGAGCTGTTTTAAGAGATTTTTGGCCTTGCCTTCCTCCACCTTGGCCGGGGAGCCGATATAGACATTTTTAAAAAGAAATTCGCGTAATTTATCCGTGGCCTGCTGGACCGCCGGGCTCATGGCAATGCGGCCGTGCTCCCAGCTGTAGCGGATTATATCCGTCACCATGGTGTCGATGCGCTGGCGGTGGGTGCTTCCCAGGATTTTTAAACAATCAGCCGGAAGCTGCTCCGGGGTAATGATGCCGGCCCGCAGGGCATCGTCAATGTCATGGTTAATGTAGGCGATGCGGTCGGCATAACAGATAATCTGGCCTTCCAGGGTCTGGGGTTTGACCGGCCCGGTATGGTGGGCAATGCCGTCCCGGACTTCCCAGGTGAGGTTAAGACCGCGGCCGCCTTCCAGGACTTCTACTACCCTCAGGCTCTGAAGGTTGTGTTTAAAGCCCCCCGGCACTACTTCGTTTAGGGCTTCCTCACCGGAGTGGCCGAAAGGGGTATGGCCCAGGTCGTGGCCCAGGGCAATGGCCTCAGCCAGGTCTTCATTGAGGCGCAGGGCACGGGCAATGGTACGGCTGATCTGGGCTACCTCCAGGGTGTGGGTGAGGCGGGTGCGGTAATGGTCCCCTTCCGGGGCGATAAAAACCTGGGTTTTATGCTTCAGGCGCCGGAAGGCTTTAGAGTGGATAATCCGGTCGCGGTCACGCTGGTATTCGGTACGAATGGGGCAGGGCTCCTCCGGTACTTGACGGCCCCTGGTACGGCTGCTTAAACTCGCCAGGGGACTCAAGATAGCTTCTTCCCGCTTTTCAGCTTCTACCCGCAGGAGCATACCCTCACCCCCTAACCGCGGTGACGGCGTAAGGTCATGGTGGCCGCAGCTACCTCGGCCAGGCGCTTACCCGTGAGGCGGACCCTGGCGACGGCAAAATCGTCGTTCCCGGCCGGGGCCTGGCCGCAGCTGCCCTGATGGCCGCAGTCGGCCTCGAAGAAGCCGTCGCCGACAATCATCATGCCCTGGATAAGCATCATGTCAAAAAGGGCTTTGAGGGTCGTTTCCTGGCCGCCAAAGCGGCTGCCGCCCACAGTAACCCCGGCGCCAACGACGTTATACAGGGCTTTTTCTTTGCGTAAGATACGGCCTTTATCCCAGAAGGCCTTGAGCTGGGCCGAGACACTGCCGAAGTAAACCGGGCTGCCTATGAGGACCCCGTCGGCCCGCCGCAGGAGGTCGAAGGCTTCACCCAGGCGGTTATTGCGGGAACAGGCTCCCTGGCAGGGGCTGCTGCACTGGGTGCAGTAAGGGATTTTCTGGTCGGCAAGGGCATCGGCAATGTGGATAAGGGCCGTCTCCGCCCCGGCGGCAGCGGCCGCCGCCAGCCCTTCCCGCACCAGGAAGGCGGTATTGCCTTCTTTCTTAGGGCTGCCGTTAATACCGACAATTAACATAACCAATTTCCCCTTTGCTGGATATTCCTTGCCTTAGTGTGCTCCTTCAGTTCCACTACCCCGGGCAGTTTATATTTTGTTCGCCGCCAAAGCCCCTTCTCCTGCTTAATCTGGTGCCAAAACTGGAGCCCGGTGTTTGCGGACGGCAATAAAGCCGTCCTGATATATTTAAAGCGGCGCTGGCAGCGCCGCCCGTAACCTGCTACAGGGGTTCAAAGTTCTCTTTGCCCAGGCCGCAGTTAGGGCAGGCCCAGTCCCCCGGCAAGTCTTCAAAGGCCGTCCCCGGGGCAATGCCGCCGGCCGGGTCCCCTTCCTGGGGGTCATAGACATAGCCGCAGGCTAAACAGGACCATTTGGCCATTAGAGGCCCTCCTTTCATATACTCGCAGTCACAGGTAAAAGACCAGCAGGCGCCTTGCCCGGAGTGAACAGGCAACGCCAGGGGCGCCGGCGAGAATTAATATGACTATTATTATTCGCTATCAAGATGGAATTTCCTGCTTCAGTAGCCGCCTAATTGCGGCCCGGGCCAGTTCGTCGCAGCGGTTGTTTTCGGCATTGTCGCTGTGGCCCTTCACCTTTAACCATTCCACCTGGTGCCGGGACGCCAGCTGCAGCAGCTCCCGCCACAGGTCCTGGTTTTCCACCGGTTCTTTTTTGGCCGTCAGCCAGCCGTTCCTCTGCCAGCGATCCAGCCACCCCTGGCGAAAGGCGTTGACGAGATAGGCGCTGTCGCTGTAAAGGAGCACCCGGCAGGGCTCCTTTAGAGCCTTCAAAGCGGCGATGGCCGCGCTGATCTCCATGCGCTGGTTGGTGGTATGGGCCTCGGCCCCGGAAATCTCTTTACGTTTATCGCCGTAGATCAGGACGGCGCCCCATCCCCCGGGGCCGGGGTTGCCGGAACAGGCGCCGTCGGTGTAGATGGTAACTTCTTTCATTGATTATTTCAGCCTCACGGATTACTCCAGCCTCACGGCCGTGCCGGCGGCGGTAACCATAAGCATACCTTCCCTTACTACCTCATAGTCGATGTCGACGCCCACCACGGCATCCCCGCCCAGGCGTCTGGCCTTGTCGGCCATTTCCCTTAAGGCGATTTCCCTGGCCTGGGCCAGCTTTTCTTCATAGGCTCCCGAGCGGCCGCCCACAATATCGGTAATGCTGGCAAAAAGATCGCGGACGATATTGGCTCCCATAATGGCCTCGCCGGCCACTATCCCCAAGTATTCCCGAATCTGGTGACCTTCAATTGTATTTGTTGTCGTAATGATCATAACTGCTTCCTCCCTTCAGGCATTGATATCATTTTACCATATATTGCTTATGGTGTAAGCCGGCAATTTGACTTGTACCTTAGAATACAGTTAAAATTGACAGCGGGTGATGTTTCGTGGAAAAGATCCTGGTCAGTGCCTGCCTGGCGGGCGAGAAGTGTAAATACAGCGGCGGCCACAACCTGGTCCCGGCCATCGCCGAGCTGGTGCGCCGGGGCAAGGCCGTGCCTGCCTGCCCGGAAGCCCTGGGAGGCTTAACCATCCCCCGGTCGCCGGCAGAAATCCGGGGCGGTGACGGGTATGATGTCCTGGCCGGCAGGGCTCGGGTGGTGGATAAAGAGGGCCGGGATGTGACGGCTGCCTTCCTCCGCGGCGCGGCAGCCACCCTGACAAAGGCCCGGGAAATCGGGGCGGAACTGGTGGTGTTAAAAGAAAAGAGCCCCTCGTGCGGCAGCAAATTAATCTATGACGGCACCTTTACCGGCACTACCCGTCCCGGCCCCGGTGTTACAACGGCGCTCCTCCGGGAGCAGGGGTTCAGGGTGATCAGTGAGGGGGAGTTTGCTTCTAAAGTTAAGAAATGCGGTAGTGGGGACATTATTCCATGACTGGTACAGCTTTTTCCTTTACCAGCTCTTAATCAGGAGTTGTTCAAAGGGATAGTGTTTTGTATTTCGCGTAACCAAAACTAGCTTCCTCGAAATGGCCAGAGCAGCGTTAGTTACGTCGGCGATGGATAGAGAGTACCCTTTATGAATAACCTTTAAAGGTAATCTTACAGCTGTCATTTTGGAAACCCTGCCGGAAATACTATCCATGACCTACCACTCCTTTCTTGTATTACATATAGTATAACAACTCACGGGTTAAGGAGCAACGATGGTGTTTTTCATCTCCCGGCGGGAAATACTATCTTTGACCCCGCCTTGGGAGGGCGATACCCATGGGAAGGGCCGAGCGGCTGCCGCTTTTAGAACAGATCGAAGCTGAGCGCCAGGCGGCCATTATCTGCTATTTTACCGGCGACCGGGAAAACCTGGGCACCCGCATAGCTCCCGACGTTATCCGGGTTTTTTACCGCCACCTCCTGGCTCTGGGGCCGCGGCCCCGGCTTGATCTCTTCCTCTATACCCGCGGCGGCGATGTCCTGACCCCCTGGCGCTTGGTGAACCTGCTGCGGGAGTTTACTCCCCACCTTAGCGTCCTGGTGCCCTTCCGCGCCGCCAGCGCCGGCACCCTCCTCTGCCTGGGGGCCGATGAGATTCTCATGGGGCCCCTGGGCGAGCTGGGACCCATCGACCCCAGCGTGGCCAATGCCTTTAACCCGGAGGACCCGGCCAATCCGGTCGCCCGCCTGCCGGTCAGCGTGGAAGACGTCATGGCCTACTTTTCCCTGGCCCGGGAGATTGCCGGCCTGGAAAGTGAAGGGAGCCTGTCTGTGGTATTTAACCGCCTGGTGGACAAAGTTCATCCCCTGGCCCTGGGCAACGTGCACCGCAACTACGCCCTGATCCGCTCTCTGGCCAGGAAGCTGCTGGAGCTGCACATGCCGGTAGATGAGCGCGACCGCGTAGAGGATATCATCAAGAACCTTACGGAGAGGCTCTATGCCCACAACCACATGATCTCCCGGCGGGAGGCCGTAGAGGACATTAAGCTTCATGTCACCCGGCCCTCGCCAGGGCTGGAAATGCTCATGTGGCAGCTCTACCTGGATTATGAAGCTGATTTAAAGCTCCTGGAACCCTTTAACCCGGCCGCCCTCTTAAAACCCCAGGAATACTCGGTGGAGTTTGAGGCCACCGGCGGCATTATTGAAAGTATCCCCTGCCTGGATGCCTTCGTTTTTAACGGCACCATCACCAGGGAAAGCCAGCCCCGGGAAGGAGCACCGCCGGTCAACGTCACCTTTTCCCGCCAGGGCTGGCGCCAGCTGATTTGAAAGGAAGTGTAAAGAAGAGGCAATGGCCGGACTAGATTCCTTAACTTCCCCGGAGCCCATCCGGGCCCGCCCCAATATCCGCTTCATTCCGGCCCGCAATCCCTACCGCGCCCTGACGACCTCTTCAGCTTACCCGGCCGCCTTCGGGGCTCCTGCCGGAGACAGCTACCTGGTCGTCCGGGACGACCAGGAAAACAGCAGCAGCTGGCCTTTTTAGACCAGCTGCTGCTGTTTTTATAATGTGAGAAGTGAGAGTTGGGACGTGGGAGCTGCGGTAGACGTACCGGCCGCCATCAGGCAGGGAAGCTTTGCCTTCAATTTCCAGGGCCTGCTGGCGGATCTCTACCCGGACATCTTCCGGCCGGGTTCCGGGGACGGCAAAGGGGTTTTATGCTTTGGAAGCATGATTTATAATTGAAGGGGTAGGTGGTATACTAGCATGGCTGGCTGCCAGGCCTGTGTTTTAACCTGCATGGATTTCCGCATTCAGGCTGCTGTTGCTGATTGGTTGCGGGAAAAAGGGTTGACCGGGAAGTATGATTATCTGTCCCTTCCCGGCGCCAGCCGCAATTTCCTCAGTGAGGGTAAAATAAATCTGGTCGAGGATTCTTACCGGCTCCATCACATAAAAGAAGTATATTTAATTCACCATGAAGACTGCGGCGCTTACAATTTGGGCCACCTGCCCGTAGAAGAGCAGCTGGCCCGCCAGCGCCGGGATATGGAAGCGGCTGCCAGGATATTAAAAGAACGCCACCCGGAACTGAAAGTATACCTTGCCTTTCTCTACCTGGACGGCCGTATGGTGGAATTGGACGGGTGACACTCCACCTGGGCCAGTTTCTCATAAAAGCGGATGATGGCGCCATGGTCGGCATCACCCAGGCCGTCGACCTTGAGGGCCTGGAGGATTTCCATGACTGCCGCGGTCAGGGGCAGGGGTACTCCGACCTCGTGCCCGGCAGCCAGGGCGTTGGCCAGGTCTTTGATGTGCAGGTTGATCCGGAAACCGGGATTAAATTTTCTTGCCATTACCAGGGGGGCTTTGGCATCCAGGACGGTACTCCCCGCCAGCCCGCCGCGGATAGCCTGGTAGACGAGGTCCGGGTCCACTCCGGCTTTGGTGGCCAGGACCAGGGCCTCGGACATGGCGGCAATGTTCAGGGCAACAATGATCTGGTTGGCCAGTTTGGTTACATTACCGGCGCCGATATCGCCGACCCTTACCACCGAGGCCCCCATGGCCTTTAAAATATCATAGCATTCATCAAAATCTTCCTGCCGTCCTCCCACCATAATCGACAAAGTGCCGTCTATGGCTTTCGGCTCGCCCCCGCTGACCGGTGCATCCAGCATCCTTATGCCTTTTTCCTTTAACCTGGCGGCAATTTCCCTGGTAACCATGGGGTCTATGGAGCTCATATCGATAAGGATAGAACCCGGCCGCGCGCTTTCGATTATCCCGTTGTCTCCCAGGGCCACTTCCTTTACCTGGGGCGAATTAGGGAGCATGGTAATAAATTTGTCGCAGCGTTCAGCTACCTCCCGGGGAGAACCGGCGGGTTCCGCCCCGGCTGCAACTACCTCGGCGACGGCCTCTTCAACGATGTCATAAACAACCAGCTGGTAGCCTGCCCTGATGAGGTTTTTGCTCATGGGCTTGCCCATTATACCGAGACCAATAAACCCGATTTTGCTCATTACTCTCTACCCCTTTTTTCAAAAATTTACTCCAAGTTGTACCCATAAGCTGTGATCCAGCCTAAAGAATTTAGAGTATCCGGCTCGGGAATATATTCCAGGGATACGTAGCCTTCATACCCCAGGTTATCAATTTCTCGCAGCAAGAATGGATAATTTATTTCGCCGGTACCGGGTTGATGCCTGCCGGGATTGTCGGCTATCTGGATGTGTCCTACCCTTTGAATGTTTTCGCGCAAGGTAACCGTTAAATTACCTTCTTCCTTCTGAGCATGGTAAAGGTCATATTGCAGGTAGACATTGGGCATGTTTACTTCATTGATCAGTTGCAGGGCCTGGCGCGTGGTATTAAGGAAAAAGCCTGGAACGTCATAATGATTGATGGGTTCTATCATCAGCTTTAAATCGTTTCCGGCCAGGGCCTGCGCTGCATAGCGGACGTTTTCTATCAGCGTCTGCCAGTGCTCTTCCCGGGAAAAAGCCTGGTTCATTTTGCCTGCCAGGCAGTTCAAACGCGGGACATTGAGTTGGTCGGCCCACTCGACTGCCTGCCTGACGCCGGCGCGGAACTCTTCCTTGCGCCCGGGGTCGGCGGCAATGCCCCGCTCCCCGGCTGCCCAATCGCCGGCGGGAAGGTTGAAAAGTACCGCCTGGAGGTTATTTTCGATAAGTAAACTTTTGATGTCGTTTATGGCATATTCATAGGGGAAAAGGAACTCCACCGCTCTAAACCCGGCTTTACGGGCAGCATTAAAGCGTTCCAGGAAGGGCAGTTCGGTAAACAGCATCGTTAAATTGGCGGCGAACTTCGGCATAAAAACATTCCTCCTGTGCAAAGTAACTTTTACAATATAACGGCCGGTGTACCCGTATTATTTCCCGGACGATCACCTCCCGGCTGTTTATTATTCGTATTCCTGGATGGCGTCAATGCTGGTACCCATGGAGCAAAGTGTTGTTCTCTCTACAATTATATCAAGCACATAAGGTATGTCGGCGTGCATTGCCCTTTCCAGCGCCGGTTTTATCTCCTCCGGTCGCGTTACCCTCTCTCCCCTGGCACCGTATCCTTCCGCAACCCGGACAAAATCTATTTTCCCGTCGCCGTACCACAGGTCTACGGCATATTCATAGCCATAATTCTGGGCCTGGTTCTGGCGGATAAGGCCCAGGTAGCCGTTGTTCACTATTACGACTATAATTGGAACACCATACTGGCAGGCCATGGCCAGGGCTTCGCCCTGAAAGGTAAAGCCGCCGTCACCTACGATGGCACAAACCCGGGCATCAGGATTCGCTATTTTGGCACCTACGGCCGCCGGGATTTCATAACCCAGCGTCCCCGCTCCCCCCGAGGGGAGGTAGTACCTGGGCCGCCATATTTTCTGGAATTGCCCCGACCATATCTGAACAACGCCGCAGCCGACCGTAAAAATCGTGTCTTCGCCCAACAATTCGTTTATTTCGTGAAACACCCTCTGAGGCTTAATGGGAACATTATCGAATTGCAGCCGGCGCTCGGTTTGTGCCCTGAGCTCCGGTATCCCGGCTACCCAGCCCCGGGGAATTCTTTTCCTGGTTTTCGCTTTCGCAACTTCCAGCAGCGCCGCCAGTGCCAACCTGGCATCTGCGACTATGCCCAGATCGGTGCTGACGATGCGCCCTATCTGGGTTGGTTCTATATCGATATGGATAAACTTTCGCCCCCGGGTATAGATATCAACGTTACCTGTATGCCGGTCATTAAACCTGCACCCGATGCCCAAAACCAGGTCAGATTCCAGGAAGGCTTTGTTGCCGAACGGTGTATTGCACTGGATCCCTACCTGGCCGCAGTAAAGAGGGTGGTCCGGAGGCATGCTGCCCTTGCCCATATAGGTAGTTACAACTGGCAAAGAAAGGTACTCGGCTAACTCTAAAAGCTCCCTGGTAGCTCCTGCTATGATCACCCCGCCGCCGGCAAGGATAATGGGGGATTTGCTGGCTAAAATCATCTCTACAGCCTTTTCAATCTGTCTGGGATGCGGTTTAGGCTTATCCCATGGCAGGGGAGCGTCCAGCTCCGGATCATATGGTATATCAGTTGTCTGAACATCCAGGGGTAAGTCGATAAGGACAGGACCCGGCCTACCCGACCTGGCGACGCGGAAAGCCTCTCTGATGATACCCGGCGCCCTGGCCGGTTCGGTAATGCACCAGGCGCCTTTAACATAAGGCCGTACCGTACTTACTATATCGACGCACTGGAAAGCCTCTTTACCAAGCTGGGAACGGGTATTCTGGCCGGTGATCGCCACCATGGGTATGGAATCTATTTGTGCGTTGTACAGCCCTGTAACCAGGTTGGTCGCCCCGGGTCCTGAGGTAACAATACAGCAGGCGATCTTCCCGCTGGCCCTGGTGTAGCCGTCGGCGGCATGGGCTGCACCCTCTTCATGTCTTGCCGTGTAATGCCTTATTTTTTCAGACCGGGCCAAATACTTATACACCGGCGTAATGCTGGCACCCGGTATCCCAAAAGCGGCCTCAACGCCTTCGCTTTCCAATATTTTTATGAGAACTTCAGCCACAAGCATTACACTTACCCCCCATCCGTATACTACCCTCTTGAGCCTCTATTTTAAATGGTATACCATAAAAAATAAAGGCTTTGGCCGCCAAAAGTCATCCTGGCCGTTTGAAAGCGTGCCTGGCTTGCTTTAAGCGGCAGGAAGGGAACGGAGGGGTATAAGGAATACAATTTATCCTCAAAATCCGTCTTTTCATCGCCCCGGTCAGACCGGTTAGTTGTTAAAATTTGCACATTATGGGTTACTTTTTCACGCATGTGTTCAAGAATGGTTGACAATATTTACCATATGCATTCATAAAATTTAGATGGAATGGATAAAGATTTAGCGGCAATGCTGGACCCTTTAAATCCTGGGGGTACTGGCTGTTTTAACGGCAGCCCTTAAACCTTTAGTTATAAAAACCATTCTGGTAGGCGGGCGGGCGCTGGAATTTTACACTTTAGGTAGATATGCAACCAAAGACATGGACCTGGTCATCAACGGCAGGGAGCAGGCCAGGGCTGTTCTTGCAAGAATGGGTTTTTACACCGGCCCGGTGAGCGGCACTGGTATCACGAAGAGCTGGACCTGGCACTGGAAATACCCGACGAATACCTGGACGGTTCTTTAGATAAGTTGACGACGGTGGAAATAAACGGCCTGGAGGTTTATATAATCGGGGTAGAAGACTTGATAATTGACCGGTTAGCAGCAGCAGAATTCTGGAAGAGCCCTGCCGACGCTTTTTCTAAACCTGGCCAAGAATTTTTTCAAATTCCTCCAGGGAATTCACCTTGAGGCTCATTTTGAATAATGACTTCAGTGCAGCCGAATCATCTATTTCCTCCAGCTTCTTGCCAATACCAGATCGCAGGACGCCAAAACGTTCTTCCAGGACCTCAAGGATACTATCCCTTAATGCCTCAATCCTGCCCTTTTCCAGGCCCTTTACCAATCCTTTTTCGAGGCCTCTTTCCAGCCCTCTTTCCAGGCCTTCTGCTAAACCTTTTTCCATGCCATCCCTAAGGCCTTTTTGTAAGCCTTCATTATACCATTCCTGGACAAAGCTGGATTCTTTGAGCAGCATTTTAAATTCCTCCCGGAAGATATTGAGCAAAATTTCCCTATCAAAATAACGTTCCGCGACTGATATGGCTACCGACAGGCTGTCGGCTCGCCGTTTGATGTCTTTTTCCTCAAGAATCAATTTCCTGGTATACTCAAGAAGAGCCAGGTCTCTATTAACTGGAATTTCAGGTGCAGGATCTCACCAACCGTTATTACCTTAGGCATTGATTTTTGGTTTTTATGGCGCCTGCCGCCTTCTCCTAGATTTTTGATTAAACGCTTGTAGTTAAAATAGTAGCTGCTACAAAGAGTATTTGTAGCCGGACTTTAGCCAGACCGAAGGAGCGGGCTTTACGGACCCCCATGGAGCACCATCTAGGCTTGCTTTCGTTCTATGGCCGGACGATGCCGGCGGTATTCGCCTTTTAGAGAAGTCAAAGGCTTTGAGCTCATTGGTTTTGTGGTTGCGGCGTACTTTTACGGCTTGATGCCCGGGCAGACAGGGCAGGTTTGGACTTTTAGGTCTATCTAGAAATCGCTCTTTTTGAGAAATCCTTTGGGGGTTTCTGGCTTCGACCACCGGGGATATTACTTCAACGTTTCTATGTCTTGACTGACGGGGCCGGTACCGTAGCAGCTATCTACCAGCATGCCACATCTTCATTCCTCACTTCTTGCGGGTATTTATTTTATCCAGTATTACGGCAATCATAATGATTAAACCCATGGTAATGGATTGCCAATAGGAAGATATGCGCAGCAGGCTTAAACCGTTATTAATCACACCAATAGTCATAATACCGATAATGGTTTTGCCAATACCGCCTTTACCTCCCGAAAGACTGGTACCTCCCAGAACAACCGCTGCAATAGCATTTAATTCATAGCCGCTGGCAGCAGCTGGTTGCCCTGTTGCTAAACGCGATGCCAGAACAACTCCGCCCAGGGAAGAAAGGACGCCACTGATTACATAAACAATAAACTTCACCCGAGCAACATTAATACCGCATAATTTAGCAACTTCTTCGTTGCTACCAATGGCATAAATATAACGTCCAAAACAGGTTTTTGATAAGACAATATGGGCTATAGCCAGACAAAAAATCATAATCAACACGATAACCGGGATAGGGCCAATATATCCCTGCCCAATCCAGTTAAAACTTTGAGGGAGGCCAAAAATAGGTTTACTCTGGGTGTAAACGAAAGCAAACCCCCTTGCTATACTCAACATAGCAAGCGTAATGCCAGCACCATCCTTAAGCAACAATTACCTGGATGCCCCGTCGGGTGAGTTCTTCTATAAAGTCACGAGGAGCATTACTGTCGGTAATTAGAGTATTAACTGCAGAAATAGGTGCAAAGCGTGATAAAGTTACCCGGCCAATTTTTGAATGATCGGCCAGTACTATCACCTGGTCAGCAGCAGCAACCATTAAGCTATTTGTATGGGCCTCGGTCATATTGGGTGTTGTAAGGCCATGCTCGATACTTATGCCATTAACACCCAAAAAAGCCTTCTGGACATGGATTTCACGCAGTACTCTTTCAGTGAGGGAACCCACCATGGCATAAGATTTAGTACGCATATTCCCACCTGTTAGCACAAGGTTGATGCCCTCACTATGCGCCAGTTCCATAGCAATATTGACAGTATTGGTTACAACAGTAAGGTTATGGCGATCTTTTAGTAGTTGAGCTAGGGCAGTAATGGTAGTACCTGCATTAAGTAGAATAGTATCCCCATCTACAATAAGCTCAGCAGCTTTACGGGCAATTGCTAACTTTTCAGCCGGAAATTTATTGACTTTCTCTATGAATGAAGGTTCTTCAGCACTTCCGCCACGAACAGGTACCGCCCCTCCATGGGTGCGGGTGAGGAGGCCCTCTTTTTCCAGGCTGCTAAGATCCCGGCGGATGGTCATTGGCGATACGCCCAGTTCCCGGCTGAGCTCGCTTACGCTTAAGGGCATGCCTGAGTTAATTTTATCGATAATGATTTTACGGCGCTGGATGGAAATCATAAAGCCTCCATGATGTGCTATTTTGTTTGATATCGTTCTTTTGTTATAACATATTCGCCAAACTTCGAACATCTCCTGCTGGTTCATAAAATTTTTTTTAAAAAATTTAGGCTCAGGCTAAGGTGCGAAAAAAGGCTGCCGACCGGTGTAAAGTCAGCAGCCTGTAATTTTACTATATTACCTTTCCTACTATTCTCCCTTTTGTTCCAGTTAGTCCTTCTTTTCCTTCAACGCGGCCTGAGCGGCGGCGAGTCTCGCTACCGGCACCCGGAAGGGTGAGCAGCTGACGTAGTTCAGGCCGATCTGGTGGCAGAACTCCACCGAGCTGGGTTCGCCGCCGTGCTCGCCGCAGATGCCGACTTCCAGCTTGGGATTGGTGCTGCGGCCCAGTTCGACGGCCATCTTCATGAATTTGCCCACCCCGTCGCAGTCGAGGACGATGAAGGGATCCTCTTTCAGGATCTTCTCGTCCACATACTGGTGCAGGAACTTGCCTTCGGCGTCGTCACGGCTGAAGCCGAAGGTGGTCTGGGTGAGGTCGTTGGTGCCGAAGGAGAAGAACTCGGCTTCCCTGGCGATTTCATCGGCTGTGGCGCAGGCGCGCGGCATTTCGATCATGGTGCCGACCTTGTACTCGAAGTCAACGCCCGTCTCCTTCTTGACAGCCGCGGCCACTTCATCCACCAGTTCGTGGAGGCGCTTTAACTCGTTGACATGGATGACCAGGGGGATCTCCACTTCCGGCAGAACCTTGATCCCTTCCTTTACCAGCTGGGCGACAGCCTGGAAAATGGCCCGGGCCTGCATGGCGTAGATTTCCGGGTAGGTGATCCCCAGGCGGCAGCCGCGGTGGCCCAGCATGGGGTTAAATTCGTGCCGCGCCCGCACCTCGCGCAGGAGGGCCTGTTTTTCTTCCAGCTCTTTGGGATCGCCGTTTGTCGCTTGCAGCCGGGTGACATCCACCAGCAGCTCTTCAATATTGGGCAGGAACTCGTGCAGGGGCGGGTCGAGGAGCCGGATGGTCACCGGCAGGCCCTCCATGGCCTTCAAGATGCCGTAGAAGTCGCCCTGCTGCATGGGCAGGAGCTTGGCCAGGGCCGCTTCTCGTTCTTCTTTGGTCTTAGCCAGGATCATCTCCTGGACAACGGGCAGCCGGTCGACCTGCATGAACATGTGCTCGGTACGGGTGAGGCCAATGCCCTCGGCGCCGAACTCCCGGGCCCTCTTGGCGTCTTCCGGCGTGTCGGCATTGGCGCGAACTTTGAGCCGGCGGAAAGAATCGGCCCACTCCAGGATGGTTTCAAATTCACCGGTCAGCTGCGGGTCTATCAGGGGGACCTCACCCAGCATGACGTTACCGGTGGAACCGTCGATGGAGATGAGATCGCCTTCTTTAACCACCAGGTCGCCGATAAAGAAGCGCTTGTTTTCTACGTCAATTTTAATAGCGTCGCAGCCGGTGACGGCCGGTTTGCCCATGCCCCGGGCCACCACGGCTGCATGGCTGGTCATGCCGCCCCGGGCCGTGAGCACGCCCTGGGCCTGGACGATGCCGTGGATATCGTCCGGGGTGGTTTCGGTACGCACCAGGATGACCTTCTGACCGTCGAGGCCCATCTTTTCGGCTTCATCGGCGTCGAAGACCACTTGGCCGCAGGCGGCGCCAGGAGAAGCCGGCAGGCCTTTGGCCACCACTTCGAGTTTCGCCTTCGGGTCGATGCGGCGATGCATGAGCTGGCCTAATTGATCGGCGTCGACGCGGAGGACCGCTTCTTCTTTGGTAATCAGGCCTTCGTTCACCATATCGACGGCGATTTTAACGGCCGCGGCCGCCGTACGCTTACCGTTGCGGGTCTGGAGGATATAGAGCTTGCCTTTCTCAATGGTAAATTCGATATCCTGCATGTCGCGGTAGTGTTTCTCCAGGAGCTGGCAGATATCTTCAAACTGGCGGTAAACTTCCGGCATCTCTTCTTTCAGGGTGCTGATGGGTTTGGGAGTGCGGATGCCGGCCACCACGTCCTCGCCCTGGGCATTGATGAGGTATTCGCCGTAGACGCCCTTCTCGCCCGTGGCCGGGTTGCGGGTAAAGGCCACGCCGGTACCGCTGGTGGAACCCATGTTGCCGAAGACCATGGTCTGGATGTTGACGGCGGTGCCCAGGTCATCGGCAATCTTATTGATTTTGCGATAGACGATGGCCCGCGGATTGTTCCAGGAGTTGAAGACGGCACGGATGGCCATGTAGAGCTGTTCCCGGGGGTCCTGGGGGAAGTCGCGGCCGCTTTGGCTCTTGACGACATCCTTGTACTCGGCAATAACTCCCCGCAACGCTTCCGGGGTCAGCTCGTTGTCGAATTTGACGCCCAGGCGCTCTTTATGTTTTTCCAGGACAGCTTCAAAATTGTTATGTTCGATTCCCAGAACCACATTGCCAAACATCTGGATGAAGCGGCGGTAACAGTCCAGGGCAAAGCGCTCGTCACCCGTCTGGGCGGCCAGGCCCTTAACCGACTCGTCGTTTAAACCCAGATTCAGGATGGTGTCCATCATGCCGGGCATGGATACGGGCGCCCCGGAACGGACGGAGACGAGCAGGGGATTCTCGGGGTCGCCGAGCTTTTTGCCGTTGATGGCCTCGAGGTCTTTAAGGCGGGCGGCAACTTCCTCCTCCAGACCGGGCGGGAACTGCTGGCCCAGGCGGTTGTATTCATTGCAGGCCTCGCAGGTGATGGTAATCCCCTGAGGCACAGGCAGGCCGATGTTGGTCATCTCGGCGAGATTGGCGCCTTTACCGCCGAGGAGGCGCCGCATGTCGGCCCTACCCTCGCTGAACAGGTAGACATACTTTTTACTTGCCATAACCTTCCCTCCGATAATAAATTTGGAGTATTTTACCGGCCGTCTCTTCAACGGCCTTATTGGTAACATCAATCACCGGGCAGCCCAGCTGGTCCATGACTTTACGGGCATAGGCCAGTTCCTGTTCAATACGACTCCGGGTGGCGTAGTCGGCCTGCCCCGGCAAACCCAAGGTTTTCAAGCGTTCCTGGCGAATCTGGTACAGTTTTTCGGCATCTATGGTCAGCCCTATTATCTTTTCCGCTGGGAGGGAAAGCAATTCTTCGGGCAGGGGCACCTCGGGCACCAGGGCGAGATTGGCGGCCCGCAGGCGCTTGTGGGCCAGGTACATACACACCGGCGTCTTGGAAGTCCGGGAAACGCCGATAAGCACCAGGTCGGCATGGCAGAGGCCCCGGGTATCCTTGCCGTTGTCATATTTAACAGCAAAATCGATGGCCTCCATCTTGCGGAAATAATCCTCGTCCAGACGACGGATGAGGCCCGGCTCCAGCCGCGGCTGCACCCCCGTCGCCCGGGCAATGGCATCCATCAGGGGGCCGAGCAGGTCTACGGCCGTCAGACCCCGCTCTGCCGCCAGTTCCAGCAGCCGCTTTTTCAGTTCTGGCAGGACCAGGGTAAAGGCAATAACGCCCTGTTCCTGTGCCGCTTCGTTGATGACCTCTTCCAGGTGCTCGGCGTCGGTCACATAGGGTACCCGGCGGATGTCTAGCTCGCCGCCGTCAAACTGGCTGGCCGCCGCCCGGGCCACATATTCGGCCGTTTCCCCTAACGAATCGGAAATGACGTAGATAACGCCGATGGTAAACCCTCCTTTCCTAGCGGCCGCCTTCACCCAGTTCGACAAACAGCCTGGTAATGGTCGTCTTGGTCAGGCGGCCTATTACCTCTAATTTTTTCCCCTGCCCATCCACCGGGCGGACCACCGGCAGGGCATCGACCTCATGTTCAATTATTTTGCGAGCTGCTGTCAGGACGGTTTCTTCCGGTGTGGTGCAGATAATGTTGGGCATCCGCGTCATAACTACCGAGACCGGCATCTTTTGCAGGTCACCGCCGCCAATGGCGGCTTTCAGCAAATCCTTGCGGGAGATGACCCCCTCCAGGTGACCTTCTTCGTCGACCACCATCAGGGTACCGACGTCTTCGATAAACATGTTTACGATGGCATCATAGACCGAGGCATTGGCCCTGATGACCCGCGGCAGCCCCTTGACGTCGCCCACTTTAATCTTTTTGATCTCTTCAGCCACCAGGGCCTGGGAAGGCTTAGTACTTAAAAAATAGCCTACCCGCGGACGGGCTTCCAGGATGCCGGACATGGTGAGGACGGCCAGGTCCGGACGCAGGGCAGCGCGGGTCAGGTTTAACTCCTCGGCAATCTGCTGGCTGGTAATGGGCCCGGAACGTTTAACTATGGCCACTATCTGCTGTTGCCGCGGGGAAAGCTGCACCTTTTACCCCTCCTCCCGGCCCCCAGCCTGTATACTTTGTAATGTATACCACATGCCCGGTCATTTTCCTTCTTGCTTATCTAAAAATTTTTGCTAGGATACCAGGCGGGAAAAGTCGGCCACCTGGAAGACCAGGTCCACTACCTCCTGAAGCAGGGCCAGGCGGTTGTTGCGAACTTCTTTTTCCGGAGCCATGACCAGGACGCCGTCAAAGAAGGCGTCAATGGGTTCCCGCAGAGGGGTCATGGCCTTTAAAGCTTCCAGGTAATTGCCTGCCTTAAGCTTTGGTTCCGCCTGCTGTCGTACCTTTTCCAGGGCCCGGTAAAGATCGATTTCCACTTTTTCTTTCAATGCATCCGGCTGCAGGACATACCTTTCCCCGGCCTTACGGGCCAGGTTGAAGGCGCGGGTGAAGGCCGTCTGCAGGGCGGCAAAACCTTCTTCTTCCCGGAAGGCGTTTAAATCCCGGGCGCGGTGGAAGACGCCGGCCAGGTCGTCGCTGCCGGCGGCCAGGCAGGCCTGGATGACATCAAAACGAATGCCCTTTTCGGCCAGGAGATGCTCCAGCCGCTGGCGGCAGAACCCGGCCAGCTGCTCCCGGACGGCGGTTAAATCCTGGGCCAGCCGGATGCCGGCCTCCGTATAGCCTTCATAGGCGGCGGCAATGACCCCGGCCAGGGAAAATTGCAAATCGAGCTCCACGGCCATGGTTACCAGACCTGCGGCCTGGCGGCGCAGGGCGTAGGGGTCCTGGGAGCCGGTAGGAATTAACCCGGCGCCGAAGCAGCCCACCAGGGTGTCCAGGCGGTCGGCCAGGCCCACGACCATACCCGTCAGGGAATCGGGCAGGCGGTCGCCGGCAAAGCGCGGCCAGTAGTGCTGGCGGATGCCCTGGCAGACTTCGGGGGCCTCGCCGTCGTGGGCGGCGTAATAGGAGCCCATAATCCCCTGGAGCTCGGGGAATTCATAAACCATGGAGGTTACCAGGTCGGCCTTGGCCAGCTCCGCCGTGCGCTCGACAACCGGGACCAGCTCCCCCGGCAGGTCCAGGGCCTGGACCAGCATCCGGCTCAATCGCTTGATGCGCCGGGTCTTGGCCAGCATGGTCCCCAGGCTCTCCTGGAAAACAATCTCTTCCAGTTTGTTCACCCTGTCTGCAAGAGGAATTTTCCGGTCTTCCCGGTAAAAGAAAGCGGCGTCGGCGAGCCTTGCGGCCAGCACCCTTTCATTGCCGCGGCTGATGGTATCCAGGTGGGCGGCCGTGCCATTGTGGACGGTTATAAACAGGGGAAGGAGCTCGCCCCGGTCATTCCACACGGGAAAATAGCGCTGGTGGTCGCGCATGGGGGTAATGACTACTTCCCGGGGGAGCTTCAGGTATTCCGGGTTAAAACGGCCGGTTAGGGCCGTGGGGTATTCCAGCAGGTAATTGATCTCTTCCAGTAAGTCGGGGTCTTCCTCCACCCGGCCTCCTTCCCGGGCGGCAAGTTGTGTAACCTGCTCCCAGATGAGCCGCCGGCGGCGGTGCTGGTCGGCTAGGACGTAGTTTTTCTCCAGAACCTGGAGGTAGGCGGGAGCAGCCGGTACTTCATGGGGACCGGGGGCCAGGAAACGGTGGCCGTAGGTTAGGCGGCCCGAAGCGAGGCCGGCCAGCTCCAGGGGAACGACTTCCTCCCCGAAGAGGGCCAGGACCCAGCGAATGGGGCGGGCGAAACGCATATCAAGGGATCCCCAACGCATGGGCTTGGGAAAACTTAAACCATCGACTACGGCCAGAAGCAGGTCCGGCAGGACCTCCAGGGCCGGCCGCCCGGCTTCTTTCTTGACGGCAAAGACATACTCCCCGCCGTTAATTTTACGGGTGACCAGTTCCTCTACCTTTACGCCGTTGTTCCTGGCAAATCCCAGGGCGGCCTTCGTGGGCTGGCCGTCGGCAGTAAAGGCTACCTTTACCGGCGGTCCCTTGATTTCCTGCACCAGTTCCTCCTGCTCTTCGGCCAGGCCGCTTATGTAAAGGGCCAGCCGCCGGGGGGTGCCGTAGGTTGTCACCTGCTGGTATTTTAAGCGGTATTCCTCTAAAAGCTGCCCGGCAAGGGTCGCCATTTGTTCTAATGCCCCGGGCATAAAGCGGGCGGGAATCTCTTCGGTACCTATTTCAAATACAAGATCGCGGGCCACGGGCTATCCCTCCTTGACATCGTAGGCGTCTTTACGGTCCTGGCCGGAGACTACAGCTGCAGGAGAAGGGGTTAGCAGGGGATAGCCCAGTTTTTGCCGCTGCTCTAGATACGCGGCGGCGCACAGGCGTGCCAGGTGGCGTACCCTGCCGATATAGGCCGTACGCTCGGTAACGCTGATGGCTCCCCGGGCATCCAGGAGGTTAAAGGTGTGGGAACACTTGAGGACGTAATCGTAGGCCGGCTGGACCAGGCCCTGTTCTACTACCCGCCTGGCTTCAGCCTCGTAGGCATTAAAAAGGGCGGTAAGCATGCTGGTATCGGCAGCATTAAAGTTGTAGTGGGAGTAGTCAACCTCTGCCTGGTGGTGGATGTCACCGTAGGTGATACCGTCTACCCATTCAATGTCATAGACGCTGTTCACCTGCTGGATGTACATGGCCAGCCGTTCCAGGCCGTAAGTAATCTCGGCGCTCACCGGCCGGCAGTCAAACCCGCCGCACTGCTGGAAGTAGGTGAACTGGGTGATCTCCATGCCGTCCAGCCACACTTCCCACCCCAGGCCCCAGGCGCCGAGGGTAGGGGATTCCCAGTTATCCTCGACAAAGCGGATGTCATGCTCGTGGGGATTGATGCCGATGGCTTCCAGGCTCTTTAAGTATAAATCCTGGACATTGTCGGGGGAAGGCTTTAAGATGACCTGGTACTGATAGTAGTGCTGGAGGCGGTTGGGGTTTTCACCGTAGCGGCCGTCGGTGGGCCGGCGGGAGGGTTCGACATAGGCTACCCGCCAGGGCTCCGGTCCCAGCACCCGTAAAAAGGTCGCCGGGTGCATGGTTCCGGCTCCTTTTTCCAGGTCGTAGGGCTGCTGGATAACACAGCCCTGGGCCGCCCAGTACTGCTGCAGGGTCATGATGAGTTCCTGGAAATTCAAGTGCAATTACTCCCCTCTTAATAAAAGAAGCCCCGCCCTGCCAGGGACGGGAGCTAACTTTTCGTGGCAACATAGCGGCCGGCCCCTGGCCAGCCTCACATAACAATAATTTAGCAAAAACCTCCTCTACTTGTCAACTTGGTTCTCCACATCCAGGGTATGTTCTTCCACCCTGCCGTCGGGCCGCTCTACTTCCAGGGTATAGCGGTTAAAGAGGGCCGCCACCGTACTTAAGCCGGCCAGAATGGCCAGCTCGCTGCTGGCCAGGATACCCATGATCCCCAGGGCCCCGACGGTTGCCGGTATTTCAGCCACGGTTTTGCCATCCTTTTTTACTTTAATCCGCGTCACATTGCCATGGCGCAGGATGCTGCGAATGCGCTCCATGAGTTTCTCGCTCCAGCCGGCCAGTTCCTTCTGGAAGCCTTCCTTGGCGCTTTCTTCATACTGGATGAGGGCCTCCAGGACATCACCGCCGGCCCGCTCCAGGGCCTCCCTTGCTTCACGGTAGCTAATCCCTAAGCGCTCGCGCAGCTGGTCGATCTTTTCCAGTTCCGTCATCTTCATTGCCCCCCTATTTCATTAATCAAAGCACGGGATTTAAGTTTCCTGTCTAAATAGTATTCCAAAAAGGCGGGCATAATTTCCTCCAGATCGTTGGCCAGGTAAGGGCTAATCCGTAGTCGCCGGAGATGCCGCCAGTTCATATGATTTAACTGTTGCCAGATCTTTATACTACCCGGCCTTACCTGGTACTCCGGGCCCTCCCGCCCGCGGCATTGCGGGCAAATGGTGCCGCCGGCCGCCGGGGCTACGGTTACCCGCTCGGCACTCCTTAAAGCCCCCCCGCATGAGGCGCAGCGGTCCAGGCGCGGCTCCAGGCCCAGGATTTTTAACGTCCGGGCTTCAAAGGCGCGGGCCACCAGGGCCGGCGGCGCCACGGCCAGCTGCTCCAGCCCCTGCTTCAAAAGGTTGTACATAGCGGGATTCACCTGGCCGGGCATGACGACGCTGTCGGCTATCTCTACCAGGTAGCAGGCATAGGCCAGGCGTCGCAAGTCCTGGCGTAAAGGGGCAAAGATCGATTGCACCTCACACTGGGTGACGGTGGCCAGGCTTTTGCCCGCGTAAAATAAAAAGCGGGACCGGCAGAGCTGCTGGGTACCGCTGCGCAGGCTGCTTTTGGGTTTACGCACTCCTTTGACGATGGCGTCTATCTTGCCGTGGTTGGGGGTCAGAATGGTCAGCAGCTGGTCCGTTTCCTGATAGTCCCTGCTTTTCAGGACTATACCTTCGGCCCGGAAATAACCCGCCATTTCTATGCCTCCGGAAAAAATTTCCCTCCCGCCTAAATTTTAATCCCCGGCCCCGCAGCCGGCCCCTTGCCCGGCCGGAAGCTAACTCTAACCTTGCTGCGGGCTGCCGGCGGGGAGGATTCAACCGGTTCCAGGATGCCACGGTAAAGGAGATAGGCCTCGATACTGCCCGTCAGGGTAAACAGGTGCCACCATGCTTCGTTTAATGTCATAAGTGTCATCCTTTCCGGGTTTCTCCTACTGGTCAGGCACTTATTAGGCTAGCCTGAATGCCGGGTCTTATACCAGGTTTCTACTGGATGAGCCGGCGGTCATATCCCAGCTGCCTTAGAGCCAGTTCCTGCTGGCGCCAGTTTTTCTTTACCCGCACCCTTAAATTTAAAAAAATTTTGCTGCCCAAAAGGGCTTCCATTTCCAGGCGGGCCCCGGTGCCAATCTCTTTCAGCCGCTGCCCTCCCTGGCCGATGATAATACCTTTTTGGGAATCCCTTTCCACGTAAATCACGGCGTCGACGTAGAGGTAGTCATTGGGGCGCTCGGCTATTTCCTCCACCACCACGGCCACCGCATGGGGAACTTCTTCCCGGGTCACCCGGAGGACCTGTTCCCGGATGAGCTCGGCCATGACAAATTTCTCCGGCTGGTCGGTGACCATTTCCGGGGGGTAATACTGGGGTCCCGGTGGCAGGAAATGGCTGATTAAATCGGGCAGGGCGGCCACATTGGTACCTGCCAGGGCCGACACTGCCTGGACAGCTTTAAAATCCAGGCGGGCCCGGAAAAAGTCCTCCCGCTGCTGCAGGGTGGCGGCATCCACCAGGTCAATTTTATTGAGAATCAAGATTACTGGGGTAGCCACCCCTTTTAATTGCTCAATGATATATTCCTCACCGGCCCCCGGGGCGACGGCAGCGTCAACCACATAAAGGATGACATCGACTTCGGCCAGGGTGTTCCGGGCCACAGCTACCATATACTCCCCCAGCTGGTGCTGGGGCTTATGGATACCGGGGGTATCTAAAAAAACGATCTGGCAACTATCTGTCGTCAGCACCCCTAAAATCTTATTGCGCGTCGTCTGGGGCTTATCGGACATGATAGCAATTTTCCGGCCCACCAGCTGGTTTAAAAGGGTCGATTTACCGGCATTGGGCCGGCCTATAAGCCCGGCAAATCCGGAAACATACTCCTCGGCCAAGGAACAGGCACCTCATTTCAAGGTAAAGGTATCCGGTAACAGTTCCTTTAAAAAGCGGCGATGAACGGGTCCACCGGGCTGGCCGGTGATGATTTCCAGGTCGGGAGCAAATTCGGCCAGCACCTGGCGGCAGGCGCCGCAGGGAAAACAGGCTGTGAGTTCCCCGCCGACTACGGCCAGGGCGACAAACTCCCGTTCGCCGGCAGCCACGGCCTGAAACAGGGCCACCCGCTCGGCGCAGATGGTCAAACTGTAGGAGGCATTTTCAATATTGCAGCCGGTATAGACCCTATCCCCGGCCGTAAGCAGGGCCGCGCCCACCTTAAAGCGAGAGTAAGGCGCGTAAGCTTTCTCTTTCGCTCCGGCCGCCGCTGCGATTAGATCTTCGGGATTACAGGCCACCGCAGGTACCTCCCCGATCTAATTTTACCATTCAGTTAAGCAGGCGGTCAATTTTAACGCCCCCTGGCCCCGTCCTCTACCCCTGGGATATAATATTGGCGGGGGTGTTTTGCCATGCCTATGGAACGGAGTTATCCCCTCCACCCAATTGTAGGGGTAGGGGCGGTGGTCATCAAGGAAGGGAACATCCTGCTGGTCCGCCGGGGGACGCCGCCGGCGGCAGGTTTATGGAGCCTGCCCGGCGGCGCCCAGGAAACAGGGGAAACGGCCCGGGAGGCTGTGGAACGTGAAGTTTTCGAAGAGTGTGGCATCAAGGTGGCTGCCGGACCGCCCATCGCCGTCCTGGACAGCATCCATACCGATGACAACGGCCGGATTAAGTACCATTACGTCCTGATTGATTTCTGGGCGGAATACCGGGGTGGGAGCTTATGCCCGGCCACCGATGCTGCTGCCGCCGGCTGGATACCCCTGCATGAAGTAACTGCTTATCCCCTCAGCAGGGGGTTAAAGGAACTCCTGGCTGCCTGGAATCTACTTGATGGTACCCCGCCGGCCGGAATCCTCTACCGCACCATCCACCACCAGGCTTTTTAAAATATGCTGCGCCCGGGTAAGCCGCCTAAAAACCCAGGCGCGGGCCAAAAATGATGTACGCCACGGCTACCGCCCCCAGGGCAGTAATTAAAACGGCCCCGGCGGCGACGTCTTTGGCGATGCGCGCCAGGGGATGGTATTTACTCGTATAAAGGTTTACGGTTACTTCTAGAGCTGTATTGAAGGCTTCAGCAGCCAGGACCATGGTGATGGCTATGGCCAGCGCTACCCATTCCCATGGCCGCACGTGGAAATACCAGCCGGCCCCTATGACGGCCATCATTGCTGCCAGGTGAATGACCATATTGATCTGCGTCCGCAGGCAGTAGACAACCCCGGCCAGAGCGGCCCGGAATTTGGCCGGCATTACCGCTTCAGCCCCACCCGGGCAAGTATATCTTCCTGGCGCGCCTCCATCCTGGCGGCTGCATCTTCCGTGCCGTGGTCATAGCCGAGGAGGTGCAGGAAACCGTGGACGGTAAGAAAAGCCAGTTCCCTGGCCAGGGAGTGGCCGTAGTTTTGCGCCTGGCGGGCGGCCGTGGGTACCGAAACAACGATATCCCCCAGGAGCCTGTCCACCCGCGGGTCAAAATGAGCAGGTTCCTCGGGACTTGTTTCTTCTAAAGCAAAGGAAAGGACGTCGGTAGGGGCATCAATACCTCGGTAGGTCCGGTTGAGGTCCCGGATGGCAGCGTCATCGACCAGGGTCAGGCCCACTTCGGCTCCCGGGTCCACTCCCTCCACAGCAGCGGCCTCCTGGAGGACCTTTTCCAGTAAGGATATCAGTTCTTCCCCCAGAGGGTAATCATCCTGCTGATTGTTTATGGAGCACTCCATTACGGTTTTTTCTCCTTTCCATTTCCTTGAGGACAACTTCCGGGTACTCCACCCGGGTGTGAAAGATGCCGTTTAAGACGCGCATAAAGGCCTCAG
Organism: Moorella sp. E306M; assembly: GCF_006538385.1. Taxonomy (NCBI): domain Bacteria; kingdom Bacillati; phylum Bacillota; class Clostridia; order Neomoorellales; family Neomoorellaceae; genus Neomoorella; species Moorella sp. E306M. Next base: position 452,342 of record NZ_BJKO01000001.1, read on the forward strand.
CGATAACAGCCAGTTCCCTAAACGTTAAATCGCTGGCTTCCAGCTGGCCGTCATCCAGCTTTTCCCGGATAATCTTGCGCACAAAACCCTCCATGCGGCCGGGTGTGGGCCTGGGCAGGGAACGGATGCCGGCTTCGACGCTGTCGGCCAGCATGACTATGGCAGCTTCTTTGCTCCGGGGGATCGGCCCTTCATAGCGAAAGTCGTTTTCATTTACACTGTCGCCCCGACTGTTTTCCCGGGCTTTGTGGTAGAAATAGGTCATCAAAGTAGCCCCGTGGTGCTGGGCAATAATATCCTGGATTACCTGGGGCAGGCGATATTCCCGCGCCATTTCCAGGCCGTCTTTGACATGGCAGGAAATGATGAGGGTACTTAAAGTCGGGGCCAGCCGGTCATGGGGGTTTTCGGCCGTCACCTGGTTTTCAATGAAAAAGTAGGGCCGCTTTAGCTTCCCGATATCATGGTAATAGGCTCCTACCCGGGCCAGGAGGGAATCGGCCCCCACGGCATCGGCTGCCGCCTCGGCCAGGTTCCCCACCAGGATGCTGTGGTGGTAGGTGCCCGGAGCTTCCAGGAGCAGGCGCTTTAACAAAGGGTGATTGGGATTGGAAAGCTCCAGGAGCTTTACCGCCGTGGTTATACCGAAACTGTTCTCCAGAAAGGGCAAAAAGCCGATGGTTAAGACCGTGGAAAGCAGTCCGTTGGCCAGGGCCAGGACCGCGGCGACGCTCAGCTGGGACAGAGTGGACTTGAGCATCAGTCCCAGCGCGATAACACTTAACAGGTTGGCCAGCATTAAAAAGAGGCTGGACCGGGCGAGATCCGAACGTTGACTTAAATGGGTGACACAGTAAATACCCACCAGGCCGCTGACGGCACCCATGGCCGTAAACTGGTAGAGATTACCGCCGATGATCCCGGCCTCCAGGGCCAGGAAGACGGTAAAAATTACAGCCACCTGGGCATCCATGAGGATGGCTACCAGCATGGAACCGGCGGCTACCGGCATGAGATATCCTACCAGGCGGGTAAATTCTGCCCGGCCACCCAGGCTGATGGCGGCCACAACCCGGGAAAAAATAAGGAAAATCAACCATAATAGACCCAGCAACAGTAACAGTTGGTTGTTGTTATAAATATCCGGTTTAAAAAAGCGTAAATACAGGAGCAGCAGGGCTACCAGAAGGGCCTGGAAAAAGATAAGGCCAAATAGCGCTCCCCAGGAAGCCCCGGAGCGCAGGAGGCCCAGTTTTTGCAGGGCTTCGATATCTTCCGCCGTTACCAGTTCCCCGTCGCTGACGATTTTTTCATTCTGGCGGATGGTTACCTGGACCGGGCTCACCTCGGCGGCAGCTTTCTCCCGCTTTTGCATGGTGGCGGCAACGTCATAGATGAGATTGGGCTTTAATTCCAGGTTCTGGATAATGGCTACCACTGCAGGTTTATACCTGGCCTCTATTCCCGCCGTCTCAACGGCTGCCAGCATCTTGTCCCTGGCGGTACTCACGGCATCCTGGGGTACGGCCTCATTCATTACCTGGCTGACAATATTCTTGGTCATGCCGGCCAGGTTATTGAGGGTAGTGGCATCGGCTGCCGCCAGGGCCTGGAGGGTGGGAGCAGTTAATTTTAACTGGCTTAACCGGTCCTTTAAACGTGCCACCCGTTCGCTGCTGTTACCTGTACTATTATTAATCTCCCTTATCGCCTGGAAAATATTATCTACCTGATCTGTTAAAGTAGTTACTACCGAGCTGTCCACCCGGTAAACGGGAGTTACCTGCCGGGCCGCTTCTTCCCTGGCCTTTTGGGTTAAAACCTCACTTTCGTAAACAATGCCCTGGGGCGCCTTGAAATCCTGGGGGCTGGGCTGCCCCACCTTTAAATCCAGCTTTTGCGGCAGGTAATCCAGGGCCATAATGGTTACGGCAACGGCAAACAGGGCCATTCCACAGATGACCCTGGTTCGCAAAAATTTAGGACCAAGCCGGGCCAGCAGCGGGTGCATTAACCCTTTTAGCCGCTGCCATGGCACATCCGGTCACTCCTCTCATAGGCCTTGATGATCTCCTGGACGAGGGGATGGCGGACAACGTCAGCCTCGGTTAGATACTCGATGGCAATGCCCTCAATACCCCTTAAGATTTGCTGGGCTTCTACCAGGCCGGAAGTCGTATCCCGGGGCAGGTCCACCTGGGTAACGTCGCCGGTAATGACGGCCCGGGAGCCAAAGCCTATACGGGTGAGGAACATCTTCATCTGTTCGGAAGTAGTGTTTTGGGCTTCATCCAGGATAATGAAGGCGTCATCCAGGGTACGCCCCCGCATATAGGCCAGAGGCGCTACTTCTATAATATTTTTTTCCATATACTTTTGTGCCGTTTCCATACCTAAAATATCATAAAGGCCGTCATAAAGGGGCCGTAGATAGGGGTTAACCTTTTCCTGCAGGTCGCCGGGCAGGAAGCCCAGCTTTTCCCCGGCCTCAACTGCCGGCCGGGCGAGTATTATCCGTTCCACACTGCGGGACCGGAGGGCATTGACGGCCATAACTACGGCCAGGTAGGTTTTCCCTGTCCCGGCCGGGCCAATGCCAAAGACAATATCATAACGGCGCATAGCCTGGACATAGCGTAGCTGCCCCAGGGTTTTGGGGCGAATCTGTTTACCCCGGGGAGTAACGTAAAGTACTTCCCCCAGGGCCTGGGCCAGGTCGGTCTGGCCCGCCATGTCATTCTGGTGCCGGACCAGGTTCCACGTGTAGTTAATGATTGCTGTATTAATGGTCATGCCGGAATGGGCCAGTTTAATCAACTGTCGGAAAAGTCTTTCCAGTTCCTCGACTTCCTGGCGCGTCCCGCTTAAAGTCAGTTCATTCCCGCGCGCTACGATCCGGGCTGAAGTATGGCTCTCAATAAATTTCAGGTTTTCATCCTGATGACCGAAAAGATTGACAGCCTCGCCGTTGCTGCCAACTGTCAGCCGGGTTTCGTAATTGTTGGTCAAGGTTTTATCCATCAGCTCCTTGTATAATCTTAATCATTTTATTTTAGCATATACAGCAGCCAGGGTAAATGCCGCCGCCTTGTTTCGGCCTCTTAACCATTGCCGCTAAGGGGAACAACTTGCCCGATGTCCTCTTCCGTTTCCACCCAGGCCCGGACACGCACTACCTCATCTTCGGGTTTGCTTAAGGGAACTATCTTCTGACCCGTAATGCCGGCTCCAGGTGGTAATTTTTCCTTGAGTTCCGCCAGGGCCTGTTCGCCGGCAGCCCTTACTGCATCTTCAAAAGAAAGCTGCCGGTACCGGACCTGGACTTCATAATAGGTCGTAATAATGAGTTCGACGGGCAGGGTAAAATTCCTCCAGGATGGCAAAGCCATAACTTTATTTTCCTTGCGGTAATTGGTATAGGAAGGCCGTTCCGGTCCTTTCAAGATATAGCGGTGGCCGGGAACCTGCACCATTATCGTCGTTTGCTGCCGGCCGGTTGGCACTTCCTGGACCTGCCGGCGACTGATCTCTTTTTCCCCTTCATACCAGACCCGGGCGCGCACAATACCCCGCGCCCGAACCAGCCGAGGTGGGGAGAGGGGCTGCTCAGGAGAAGCTGCCTCGCCCGGCTTTTTTTCCGGCGGGGGGGGTAAAATGAGGCCTGAAATCAGTATTTCTCCCTGTCGGACCGTATCACCGGCCTTTACCCTGCCCTCGCCGTTGATGACCAAGATATCCTTTATTACCCCGTCTTTGGCGGCAATAATACTGGCCGGCCGGTCAGAGGCTTCCTCCCCGGGAGGGGCTGCCTTTTCTACCACGGTGATCTCGGCCCTGGTACCCTGGAAGCGGATACCTACCCAGGCTACCTGAGGCAGACGGCGCTCCAGGGCGTGCTCCAGGACGCGGATATCGAGAGCGCTTTTCCTGGCACCGGGCTTTAAGCCTTCCGCCCTAGCCGCGGCCAGGACCTGGGCCGGCGTTACCCGGCGTAGCGGCCCGCTTTCCGGCCTGACTTCCACCACCCAGATAAAGGTGGACAGGAGGTAGATAGCCAGTAAAAAGAAAATACTACCCAGGAGCAGCACCTGCCGCCCCCGCAGGCGGCGGCTGAAAAAGGGCCAGCCCCGCTTGTCCACAATACGGACCCGGCAGTGGCTCTGCCGGGCCAGGGAGCGCAGGGCGCGGTATTCGCCGGCCTTCATTTTAGCCTGGATACTGCCGTTCCTGTTAATGGTAATATCCCAGAAGCTGATGTTCCTGGCCAGGGCCAGATTGAGAAAGCCTTCCGGGTCGTCACCGCTGATGGTAAGTACCAGATAGCCCTCCACGTAAGTCAGCCAGCTGCGCCAGGCCACCGGTTTCTTCCTCCCCTGTGGAAATAATTACAAAAATCTTAGGGACTGGATGGTACCTTCCAGGGCGATGGCATCCGGCTTGATTTCCCGCAGGATTATGCCTGTCCCCTTGATCTCCAGCTCGCCGGTACTGAGTCTCAGGCGTACCAGGTCCGGCTGGTACTCGCTGATGCCCCGATGGTTTTCCACTACCAGCCGGCTGTTGCCTACCAGGGTCAGGCGCGGCAGGTCCAGGACGGCGTCTGCCGGTAACTCTAAATATTCGGTAACAGCCTTTTCCAGCCGCCGGGCTCTGTCCATTACATTGCGCCGGGAACGATTTTTCCCCATCCTGTCCCCTCCTGCCAATACTTTATGCAAAGGCAGGGCAAAAAAGACCGTAAAAAAGCCCGGTCCTGCCGGACCGGGCCTGTATTTCTAGGAAAGCTGGCCACCGGGAAAATTATTCGCCAGAGGGAGGCAACATACTCTGTTTCATCAGTGCCAGCGACGTTTGCGAGCCGCTTCGGATTTTTTTTTGCGCCTGACGCTGGGTTTTTCGTAGTGTTCCCGGCGCCGGGCTTCTGAAAGAATACCTGCCTTCTGACAGATACGCTTGAACCGCTTTAAAGCGGCATCAATGGATTCATTTTTGCCAATTCTAACCTCGCTCAACCCTTGCTTCCCTCCCCCCGCCACCCGGTGGATGCTACCCTCAAAAGCTCAGCATGATTTTAATTATACTCTATCCTTTCTTGGGCGTCAACCCAGGATTCTCAGCTGCCGGCCTCCCAGAAGATGGAAATGGAGGTGGTAAATAACCTGCCCGCCCTCTTCTTTACAATTATTTACCAGGCGGAAACCGCGCTCGGCCAGGCCCAGCTCGCGGGCAATTTGCACCGCCACCAGGTGGATGTGGCCGAGCAGTTCTTTATCTTCCGGGGTAATGGCCGTGAGATCGGGTATATGCTTCCTGGGGATAATTAAAATATGTACCGGGGCTACCGGTCGGATGTCTTTAAAGGCTACCACCTGCTCATCCTGGTAAACCACCTCGGCCGGGAGCTGACCCCCGGCTATTTTACAAAAGATACATTCCTCGGCCACGTGATTTACTCCCTTCTCAATGCTGTACTAAATCTTTATTTCTCTCTCCAGGGCCATTTTCCTGCTTCTCCTTAACATCTTTTTCTAATCTGCCCCAGATTAAACCTCCCTGTAATTCCTTAAGCCTTACCGTGACAAGTTGTCCTGTCAAATCCATTTCCGCCGGAAAGGCTACGTTCAGGTAATTGTCGGTATGGCCTTCATAAACCCCCGGTTGCCCGGGCAAAGGTCTTTCCACCAGGACCGCCATGGTTTCGTTTAAAAACTCCCGGGCATACTGGCGGGCCAGGCGGCGCCCCAGCTGCAGGAGCCGCCGTTCCCGCTCCTTTTTTACCTCAGGGGCTACTTGTTCAGGCATGGCCGCCGCCGGCGTACCCCGGCGCGGGGAATAAGGAAAAACATGGATCGCAGCCAGGGCTGCCTCCTTGACTAACGCCATGGTATTTTGAAACTGCTCTTCTGTTTCCCCTGGAAAGCCGACCATGACGTCGCTGGTAAAGGCCGCCCGGGGCCGCCTGGAGCGCAAGGAAGCGATTAACTCCAGGTAGTAATGGCTGCTGTAATGGCGTCCCATTCTTTGCAGGATGGTATCATCCCCACTCTGGAGGGGGATATGGTAATGGGGACAGATGACCTCTTCCCCTGTCAGCACGGCCTTCAATTCGGGGGTAAAATCCAGGGGATCAATGGAGCTGATGCGAAGGCGTTGCAGCCCGGGGATCTGGACGATTTTTTTCAGAAGGCCGGCCAGGTCTATCCCTCCGGGAAGGTCGCGGCCATAGGCGCCGGTGTGGACGCCGGTGAGGACTATTTCCAGGTAACCCTCAGCTACCAGGCGCTCCACCTCGGCCAGAATCGCTTCTGGTGCCCGGCTGCGTAAGGGCCCGCGGGCATAAGGGACAATGCAGTATGTACAGAATTCCTCGCAACCTTCCTGAATCTTCAGGAAAGCCCGCGCCCTGCTCACCTCTACCAGAGGCAATTCCTCAAAGGCTTCGCCGGGCTCATGGGCGCGGACGGCGTTAATCGGAGCACCTTCTTCGCGTGCTTTTTCTACTAATTCTACCAGCCGGTGCCGATCCCGGGTACCGACTATTACATCGACGCCGGGGATAGCCAGCACCTCCCCCGGAGCTACCTGGGCATAGCAGCCGGTAACGGCCACTACTGCTTCCGGGTTGGCCCGGAGGGCGCGGCGGATAAGCTGCCGCGACTTGCGGTCGCTGATGTGGGTGACCGTGCAGGTGTGAACGACGTAGACGTCGGCCTTTTCCGGGAAGGGTACGATCTCGTAGCCGGCCTCCCGGAAGAGGTGCCTCATGGCTTCCAGTTCGTTCTGGTTGACTTTGCAGCCCAGGCTCACCAGGGCCACTCGGGATGAGGGCACGAGTTTCACCTCTGATCTACCCTGAAAATAATTTTATCACAGGCTGGCATTGTCTCGCTCGCTCCATGGCCCTTGTGGAGCGCCCAGCACTCAACTCGTTTGTAATAGGTGTCTCTTCGCGAACAAAACCGTTGCGAGTTGAGTGCTGGGTCAGCCAGGGCTTAAGGCGGGGTTCCCGACCTATTGGGCATCCTTGCCTTTAGAATCCGGCCGAAGGCCTCGCTGTCCTCGGCCCCGCTTATCATCCATCCCTCAGCTTCGCCTGGGCCGCTTCACCACTCGGTAGAAGCTCGCTCGCTCCCGACAAATGCCAGCTTGTTGTTTTCAGCCATCTGCTGGTGCCGCGCCAGCGGCACAGGTATCTTGTCTTGCTTGCCTCAATAGCGGGGTTTATGACAGTTCCCCAAGGGCATACATGATGGCAGCCAGGCAGACCAGGCCGGCCGTTTCCGTCCTCAAGATGCGGGGGCCGAGGGTTACGGGTAAACCACCAAATTTACGGGCCAGTTCGACTTCCGCCCGGCTCAAGCCCCCTTCGGGGCCAATAAGCAAGGCCAGTTCCTGTTCTTCCGGGACTGCGGTGAGTATGGACTTGAGGTCACAGGAGCGTTCTTCTTCCCAGGGGACCAGCAACAAGGTGCCGGGTTTAAGCCCTGCCAGGGCTGCCTGTAGCTCCAGGGGGCCGTCCACCGCGGGGATCAGGTGCCGGCGGCTCTGGCGGGCTGCTGCCCGGGCCTTCTGCTGCCAGCGTTCCCGCCGCCGGGCACAGGCCACCTGGTCCGGCCGGGGGATGGAACGTTCCGTATTGAGGACGACAATCCTGGCTACCCCTAATTCTGTACATTTTTCGATGATAAAATCCATTTTATCGCCCTTGGGCCAGCCCTGGTAGAGGGTGACTTTTACCCGCGGCTCGGAGCTCTCCAGGGGGGCTTTGACGGCAGCGACCACCCGGTCTTTGTGGATGGCGATGATTTCCGCCAGGTACCCCTGACCCTGGCTGTCGGCCAGGGAGATGGTCTCTCCCACCCGCAGGCGCAGGACGCGGAGGGCGTGATGGGCGTTTTCCCCTTCCAGGACGGCCGGTTCGCCGGGAACAACAGGCCCGGGCAGAAAAAAATGGTGGGCCATATCGGCTCACCCTCCCACAGGGTAGCTGAACATAACCTTACCAGCCACCAGGGACAGGGCTTTAGCCCATAAAGGCGTCTCTTACTTTCTTAAAGAAACCTTTATCCTGTTCCCTGGTGCCTTTGGGCTCCCAGCCATACAGGCGGGCAAACTCCCGCAACAGTTCCTTCTGTTTTTCATTAAGGTTGGTAGGCGTCTCGACATGAATCCGGACATGCTGATCGCCCCGGCCGGCGCCGTTCAAGCGGGGGATGCCCTTGCCCTTCAGCCTGAAGGTGGCCCCGCTCTGGGTGCCGGCGGGAATATTCAGTTCTACTTTACCGTCCAGGGTGGGCACCAAGATCCTGTCCCCCAGGGCCGCCTGGACCATGGTTACCGGTACCTCGCAGAGGACGTCATATCCTTCCCGCCGGAAAAAGGGATGGGGCCGGACATTAATATAGACATAGAGGTCGCCCGGCGGCCCGCCGCGGATACCGCTCTCGCCTTCGCCGGCCATACGCAGACGGGCACCAGTGTCCACCCCCGCGGGAATTTTGATCTTTATCTTACGGGTGCGCTGGACTACACCCCGGCCGCGGCAGGTGGGACAGGGCGTTTCAATAATGGTCCCCTGGCCGTGGCAGTGGTGGCAGGTGCGTATCGTCTGGAAGTGGCCCAGGGGCGTGCTCTGGGAGATGCGGATCTGCCCGCTGCCGTGGCAGGTGGGGCAGGTCCTGGGCCTGGTACCGGGCGCCGCGCCGCTGCCGTCACAGGCCGGGCACTTTTCCTGGCGCGGTACGCCGATTTCCTTTTCCCCGCCAAAGGCGGCTTCTTCAAAGGAAATTTCTATATCCAGGCGCAGGTCATCGCCCCGCTGGGGACCTTGACGCCTGGCCGTGCGGCCAAAACCGCCGCCAAAGAACATGTCAAAGATGTCGCCAAAGGTGCCGAAATCGGCACCGGCGCCGCCGAAATCAAAACCGCCGAAGCCGGGCCCGCCCGTCTCCATACCGGCATGGCCGAACTGGTCGTAGCGGGCCCTCTTCTCCGGATCGCTCAAGACTTCGTAGGCTTCCTGGACTTCTTTGAACTTTTCTTCGGCCTCTTTATTCCCCGGGTTCATATCCGGGTGGTACTTGCGCGCCAGCTGGCGGTAAGCCTTCTTGATTTCCGCCTCGGAGGCATCCCGGGAAACCCCCAGGATCTCATAATAATCGCGCTTGGCCATGGCTGGTCACCGGCTTTTATTTCTTGTCGTCATCGACGATTTTGTAGTCGGCATCGTAGACATTGCCGTCCTGTTTGGCCTCGCCGGTAGAACCGCTGCCACCTTGGGCCCCGCCGGCCTGGGCACCGGCCTGCTGGTACACCTTCGTGGTCAGGGTATAGAGGGCCTGGGAAAGGGCTTCCATCTTTTCTTTGATCTTAGCCGTATTCTTGCTGTCCATGACGTCCTGGAGTTCTTTCTTGGCCTGTTCGATGCGGTCCACATCGGCCTTGTCTGCTTTGTCTTTAAATTCCTTCAAGGTGCGGTCGGCCTGGTAGATGAGGGAGTCCGCCTGGTTCCTGGTTTCAATTTCCTCCTTGCGCTTGCGGTCGCTCTCGGCATATGCTTCGGCGTCCTTTACCATACGCTGGATCTCTTCTTCCGTGAGGCCGCTGGATGAAGTAATGGTTATGGCCTGCTGTTTGCCGGTGGCCAGGTCTTTGGCCGAGACGTGGACGATGCCGTTGGCGTCGATATCAAATTTGACTTCGATCTGGGGCACGCCCCGGGGCGCCGGTGGGATACCCGTCAGCTGGAAGCGGCCCAGGGTTTTATTGTCGGCGGCCATGGCCCGCTCGCCCTGGAGGACGTGAATTTCCACCGTGGTCTGGTTGTCGGCGGCGGTGGAAAAGATCTGGCTCTTGGACGTCGGAATGGTGGTGTTGCGTTCAATTATCTTCGTGAACACGCCGCCCAGGGTTTCAATGCCGAGGGACAGCGGGGTAACATCCAGGAGCAGGACGTCCTTGACCTCGCCGGCCAGGACCCCGGCCTGGATGGCGGCACCCAGGGCAACGCACTCATCCGGGTTGATGCCCTTGTGAGGCTCTTTGCCCAGGATCTTGCGCACCGTCTCCTGGACCAGGGGCACCCTGGTGGAGCCGCCTACCAGTAACACCTTGTCAATATCCTTGGGCTCCAGCCCGGCGTCGGCCAGGGCCTGCCTGGTGGGACCGACGGTCTTTTCTACCAGGTCGGCTATCAGTTCTTCAAACTTGGCCCGGGTTAAGTTGACATCCAGGTGGATGGGACCGTTAGGCGTCGCTGAGATGAAGGGCAGGTTAATGTTGGTGCTGGTCATGCTGGAAAGCTCGATCTTAGCTTTTTCCGCCGCTTCCTTCAGGCGCTGCATGGCCATTTTATCCTGCCTCAGGTCCACCCCGTGCTCCCGGCGGCAGATGTCTACCAGATAGTCCATAATCCGCTGGTCAAAGTCATCACCGCCCAGGCGGTTATTACCGCTGGTAGCTTTGACTTCAAAGACGCCATCCCCCAGTTCCAGGATGGAAACGTCAAAAGTGCCGCCGCCCAGGTCATAAACAAGGATGGTCTGGTCTTCTTCTTTGTCCAGGCCGTAGGCCAGGGACGCGGCCGTAGGCTCGTTGATAATCCTTAAAACCTCCAGGCCGGCAATGCGGCCGGCGTCTTTAGTAGCCTGGCGCTGGCTGTCAGTAAAGTAGGCCGGTACCGTTATGACCGCCTGGGTCACCTTTTCGCCCAGGTAGGCCTCTGCGTCGGCCTTCAGCTTTTGCAGGATCATGGCCGATATTTCCTGCGGCGTGTATTCCTTATCATCGATTTTTACTTTATAATTGGTGCCCATATGGCGTTTAATGGACATGACGGTCCGGTCGGGATTGGTGATGGCCTGGCGTTTGGCCACCTGGCCGACAACCCGCTCCCCGTCTTTGGTAAAAGCTACAACGGAAGGTGTGGTACGGCCGCCTTCCGCATTGGGGATGACTACTGCTTCCCCGCCTTCCATGACGGCTACGCAGGAGTTAGTTGTACCCAGATCGATACCGATTACTTTACCCATTGTGATCTACCTCCTGTTCTCCAGCTTCTACCCTGAAAATAACTTCGCTCAAGGCTGGCATTGTTTTTGCTCGCTCCAAACAAATGCCAGCCACTTATTTTCATCCTTCTGCTGGTGCCGAGTTAGCGGCATGAGGGTCTTGTTTGTTTTCCTGTTCGGTGGCACCGGCCGCTACCGCCACTTTGACCATGGCCGGCCGCAGGAGCTTGCCATGTAAAGTATAACCCCGGCGCAATTCTTCCACCACCAGGTTTATTTTATCCGGCTCCGGTGTTTCTTCCCGCGCCACTGCTTCATGGAGCTCAGGGTTAAAGGGCTGACCCAAAGCAGCTACGGGCATTAACCCTTCCCGGGCCAAGATTTCCTGTAATTGCCGCAGAGTCATTTCTACCCCCGTCTCCAGGGCCTGCTTTTCTGCCCCCGCAGCTGCTGCCAGGGCCAGTTCCAGGTTATCCAGGATGGGCAAGAGGCTCTCAATGAGCCGGGCATTGGCCAGCCTGGTCAGTTCCTCGTACTCGCGGCGGGTACGCTTGCGGTAGTTGTCAAAATCGGCCTGCAGGCGCAAATAGCGTTGCTGCAGCTCCGCTAAAGCCTCCGTTTTAGCGGCCAGCTCCCCCTGAAGGCGGTTTAATACTTCCTGGCTGGCTTCTCCGACCGTTTCGTTACTTTCCTCGACCGGCTCTGCTCCAGCCCCGGCCGGGCTGCTAGTTTCCTGCCCTGTTCCTTCCCCTGCCTCTCCGGCAGGCGCTTCTCCCGGGCTGGTCAGCCTTTCTTCCATTTCCCCACTTGCCGTTCCATTATTCATTTTATTGTCCTGACTGGCATCCATAACTTCTTATGGTCACTCCCTTTCGTAAAAAAGGCCAGCACCTAAAGGCACCGGCCTTGTCCAGGTGGCCCTCTAACTTTAGCGGTAAAATTGCTCCAAAGCGCGGGACAAACTATCAGCTACACACTGGAGAACCGATATAACCCGGGAATAGTGCATCCGCGTTGGTCCGAGTAAGCCCACTTTCCCCATTATTTTCCCTTCAACGGCATAGCTAATGGTTACTACGCTGCATTTATCAATACCTTCTTCTTTATTCTCCTGCCCGATCCTTATAGTAAGGCCGCTTCCAGGAGCAGCATTAAAAATACGCCTCAACGCCTCTTCCCGCTCAAGAAAAGCCAAGATATCCTTGACCTTCTCTAAATTTTTAAACTCTGGCTGGCTTAGAATATTGAGGATGCCTTCCAGGTAAACTTTCTCCCCGCCTTCCAGGGCCAGAATTTGCTGTAAAAGGTCAATCACCTGTTTGATTAAACCCCGGTGCTCGGCTACTTCCCGGTAAATATCCCTCAATACCGCCTGACGCAGCTCTTCCAGAGCTATTCCCTGCAGACTGGCATTGAGAACCCTGGAGATACGGGTTAGATCCTCCGGCGTTACGTCTTCCGGAATGACAAAAATCCGGTGTTCGACCATACCGGTACTGGTGATTGCTACCAGCAGGGCCTTGTTGGCTGAATGGACAGGTAGAATTTGCACCTGTTCCAGAATGGCATTATTTTGATAGGGACCCAGGGCTACTGCCGTATAGGCGGTCATCTCGGACAGTAAACGGGCCGTTTCCTCCAGGACCTGCTCAATTTCCAGCATTTTTTGGTTGTAACGCCGGCGCACGTATTCCTCTTCTGCCGGGGTTAATTTTTCCGGCGCCATGAGGCAGTCAACGTAGTAACGGTAACCGTAATCCGAAGGTATACGGCCGGCCGAGGTATGGGGTTGCTCCAGCAAGCCCATTTCTTCCAGGTCGGCCATCTCATTCCGGATGGTGGCTGGACTTACTCCCAGGTTGTACCGCCGGGCAATGGTGCGTGAGCCTACCGGTTCGCCAGTAAGGATATAATCCTGAACAACGGCGGCCAGGACCTTTTTTTTCCGCTCATCCATCCGCATGATCTCACCTTCTTATTAGCACTCTTAAGGCCAGAGTGCTAAGAGCTTACTTAAAACATACCACCGGCCTTTCGTTTTGTCAAGGGAAAGTAAAGGCTAGACAAACTGCATAAAAACTTCATTGGCCAGGGGTAAACCCTTTTCGGTGAGCCTTAAATGGCCGTCCTTTTCCTCCACCAGTCCCGCCCGGTAAAGACCGGCCAGTTCCCGGGCATAAACTTCCCGGGCGTCAACGCCGAAACGCTGCCGGAAGTCCTCCAAGTCTACACCGGCCATCAGGCGCAGGCCCATGAACATGGTTTCAGCCATCTGCTGGTGAGGCGTTAAGGTTTCTATTTCCGCCCGGGGCAGCCGGCCGCGGGATAAGACGTGCCGGTACCGGTGCAGCTCGCTATAATTTTGCCAGCGCCGGCCCCGCCAGTAAGAGGCCGCCGCCGCCCCAAGGCCCAGATAGGGCTGGTTTAACCAGTAAGTGAGGTTGTGGCGGCACTGGTACCCCGGCCGAGCGAAGTTGGATATTTCATATTGCTGATAACCGACGGCGGCGAGCATTTGCCGGGCTTCCTGGTACATGGCCAGTTCCAGTTCTTCCCCGGGCAGGGGTAACTCGCCGGCAGCCGCCAGTTTTCCCCAGGGCGTACCTTCCTCCACCTGGAGGCTGTAAGCGGCAATATGCTCGGGCTGCAGGGCAATGGCTTCCTTTAAGGTAGCCCGCCAGCCGTCCAGGGTCTGGCCCGGCAGGCCGAAGATGAGGTCCAGGTTGATGTTGCTAAAGCCAGCCCGGCGCGCCTGATCAAAGGCCTCGTAGATGTCCCGGCGCCGGTGGATGCGGCCCATGGCCGCCAGTAGGTCGTCGTCGAGGGATTGGACCCCCAGGGAAAGGCGGTTAACCCCGGCGGCCAGCAGGACCCGGAGTTTAGCGTCATCCACCGTGCCGGGGTTGGCTTCTACGGTGACCTCCGCCCCCGGCTGCCGGCCGAAGAAGCGGTCCACGGCGTCCAGGACCTGCTCCAAATTACGGGCCGGGAGCAGGGTCGGGGTACCGCCGCCGATATAAACGGTGGCCGCCGGTCCCGGCTGCCATTTCCCGGCAACCAGGTCCATTTCCCGCTCCAGGGCGCGGCAGTAGGCGGCCATTTCCTCCGGCGGCCGGCCGGGATAGGAGACGAAATCGCAGTAATGGCACTTGCGGATGCAGAAGGGGATATGGATGTAAATGGAGCTGGCTTTGTTTTCGCTCGCTCCCTGGCCCTTGCGGATTGGCCTACGGTTCCAGCCGTAAGGCTTAAGGCGCCCAGCACTCACTAAACTCAGGTGCCTCCAAAGGTAGTGCGACTGCATAAACCGAAGAACTGGTTACTGTAACTTGGTTACTGTGAGTGCTGGGCGGCCTATTCGGCGTCCTTGCCTCAAAGGCCGGCCTCGGACCTCCTGTCCTCGGCCCCGCCTTCGCTCTTCGGCTTCACCAAGGCCAATTCGCCGCTCGGAGAAGCTCGCTCGCTCCAAACTAAAGCCAGTCTCAGATACTATCATCAAAGCCTACGACTTCCCTACCTTCAGCACGGCCATAAAGGCCTCCTGGGGGATGTCCACCGTGCCCACCTGTTTCATGCGCTTTTTACCTTCCTTTTGTTTCTCCAGGAGCTTGCGCTTCCGCGTCACATCACCGCCATAACACTTGGCCAGGACGTTTTTGCGCAGCGCCGGGATGGTTTCCCGGGCGATGACCCGGCTGCCGATGGCGGCCTGGATGGGCACGTCAAAGAGCTGGCGGGGTATCAGCTGGCGCAGGCGTTCCACCAGGGCGCGGCCGCGGTGGTAGGCCTGGTCCCGGTGGGTGATCACCGACAGGGCATCCACCACTTCATTATTAATAAGGATATCCATCTTTACCAGTTCCGCCGGCCGGTAGCCCTTGACTTCATAATCCAGGGAAGCGTAACCCCGCGTCCGGCTTTTAAGCTGGTCAAAGAAGTCATAGATTATTTCCGCCAGGGGCAGGTCGTACTTTAAAGCCACCCTTTTCTCCGAAAGGTAATCCATATTAAGGAAAGTGCCGCGTTTCTCCTGGCAGAGTTCCATTACCGGACCTACATATTCTTTGGGTGTCATAATGGTGGCCTCGACGTAGGGTTCTTCAATATGGTCTATCAGGTTAGGTGCCGGCAGGGCGGTGGGATTGTCAACCATCTCCACCCGCCCGTCAGTGCGCACCACCCGGTAGACTACGCTGGGCGCGGTAGTTATGAGTTCCAGGCCGTACTCCCTTTCCAACCGCTCCTGAATAATCTCCATGTGCAGGAGTCCCAGGAAACCGCAGCGAAAGCCGAATCCTAAGGCCACCGATGTTTCCGGCTCAAAACTTAGTGAGGCGTCATTTAACTGCAGCTTTTCCAGGGCGTCCCGCAGGCTGTCAAATTGTTCCGAGTCCACCGGGAACAGGCCGCAGTAAACCATGGGCATTACCCTGCGGTAGCCCGGCAGGGGCTCCCCGGCCGGCCGGGTAGCGCTGGTAATGGTGTCGCCGACGCGGGTATCCTTGACATTTTTTATACTGGCGGAAAGAAAGCCTACCTCCCCGGCGGCTAGTGCTGTAACCTGCCGCGGCGCCGGGGTGAAAATGCCCACCTCATTGACTTCAAATTCGGCCCCCG
Organism: Moorella sp. E306M; assembly: GCF_006538385.1. Classification (NCBI taxonomy): domain Bacteria; kingdom Bacillati; phylum Bacillota; class Clostridia; order Neomoorellales; family Neomoorellaceae; genus Neomoorella; species Moorella sp. E306M. Next base: position 467,968 of record NZ_BJKO01000001.1, read on the forward strand.
TGGCCATGAAACGGATGCGGTCGCCTTTCTGCACCCGGCCCTCGACAACCCTGATATAGGGGATAGCCCCCCGGTAGCTGTCAAAGATGGAATCAAAAATCAGCGCCTTCAGCGGCGCTTCTCTGTCGCCCCGGGGCGGGGGAATGCGCCGGACAATGGCCTCCAGGATCTCTTCCGTTCCCACCCCGGTCTTGGCCGAGGCCAGGATGGCTTCACCGGCGTCCAGGCCGATGACGTCCTCTATCTCGCGGCGTACCCGTTCCGGCTCGGCATTGGGCAGGTCGATTTTATTGATGACCGGGATAATTTCCAGGTTGTGTTCCAGGGCGAGGTAAACATTGGCCAGGGTCTGGGCCTCAATGCCCTGGGCCGCGTCAATTACGAGCAGCGCTCCTTCACAGGCAGCCAGGCTCCGGGATACTTCATAGGTAAAGTCCACGTGCCCCGGAGTGTCAATCAAGTTTAGCACATATTCCTGGCCGTCCCGGGCGCGATAATTCAGGCGGACCGCCTGGAGCTTGATGGTGATGCCTCGCTCCCGTTCCAATTCCAGAGTATCCAGGACCTGATCCACCATCTCCCGCTTGCTCAAAGCGCCGGTATACTCCAGGAGGCGGTCGGCCAGGGTAGACTTGCCGTGGTCAATATGGGCAATGATGCAGAAATTACGGATATTTTTCAGCTCCGTCACTAAACAACTTCCTCCCCCACAAAATGGAAGTCAGAAGCAGGAAGTGCCATCCTGTCATCTATACGGGAACATGAGTAACTCCACTAGAACCGGCTCTATTATAGCAGAAAGCGGGCCGGGCTAAAAGCCCGGCCCGCCCCGGCAGTCTATTTCCTAGCGCAGCTCGGTAGGAACAAAGGCATCAATTACACCGATAACTAGAGCCGCCAGTAAAGCACCCAGGATGTTCACGCTTAAGTAGGCGGGGACAATAAATTGAGCAAGATAGATTACAATTGCCGCGACGATAAAGCCGACAATGCCGCGACCATGGGGGGAAATCCGTTTGCCAAGGACGGCTTCTGCCAGCCAGCCCAGGATGGCTATAACCACAGCTGCAATCAGGGCACCGGTGAAACCTGCTACTCTAATGCCGGGAAGGATAAAACCTACCAGCATCAGTACCAGGGCCGAGACAACAAAGCGGACAACAGTACCCACCCAATTGGTCATATTTATCACCTCCTTCGGGTTCGCCTATAGCATTGCCCAAAAAGGAGGTAAATTATACTTTTTTCAGGCGGGTAATGGCCGTGGCCAGGGCGGCAGCGCCAAAACCGTTGTCAATATTAACGACGCCGATGCCGGCAGCACAGCTGTTGAGCATGGTCAGCAGGGCGGCCAGCCCGCCGAAACTCGCACCGTAACCGATGCTTGTCGGCACGGCAATTACCGGCCGGTCCACCAGGCCGGCCACAACGCTGGCCAGGGCGCCTTCCATGCCTGCCACGACAATGACCACATCAGCCCGGCGTACCAGCTCCACCCGCCCCAGCAGGCGGTGAATGCCGGCCACACCGACATCGTAAATTCTCTCAACCTCATTACCCATTACCGCCGCCGTCACCGCTGCTTCTTCAGCCACAGGCAGGTCGGCCGTCCCGGCACTTAAAACCGCCACTCTACCACCGGTAGGCTTGATCTCCCCGGCAGCAACCACGATGGTCCGGGCCAGTTCGTTAAATTCAGCCGCCGGCAGGCGGGCGGCAACCTCCTGGTATGCTTCCCTGGTAGTCCTGGTTACCAGGACCGTTGAGCCGGCGGCCGCCAGGCGGGAGGCAATGGCCGCCACATGTTCCTTTGTTTTTCCCTGGCCGAAAATAACCTCCGGAAAGCCGTTCCTTAAGGCACGGTGATGATCGACCTTGGCAAAGCCCAGGTCTTCTTCCTTTAAAGTTTTTAAATGCCCCATAACCGTGTCCAGGTCAACCTGTCCGGCTTTATAGGCCTGCAAAAGATCCTTGAGTTGGGCCTCAGTCACTGCTCAGCCTCCTCCGGAAATAACTCTATCGCAGGCTGGCATTGTCACGCTCGCTCCATGGCCCTTGTGGAGCGGCCTACGGCTCAGCCTCGGGCTCGGGCGGGGTTCCCGGCCTATTCGGCGTCCTTGCCTCAGAGGCCGGCCTCGGACATCCTGTCCTCGGCCCCGCCCTCGCTCCTCAGCTTCGCCTGGGCCGCTTCGCCACTCGGGCCAAGTCGCTCGCTTCCGACAAATGCCAGCCAGGCATTTTTCATTCCCTCGCTGGTGGCAGCGTACCGCCATGAGGGGCTCCTAAACATTGCCCCTCGTGGTCCCTCCCCAGGTCTAAATTATCCCGCGGAGGAATAAAATGGCTACCAGCAAGGGGGCGGAAAGGTTGCGGATTCACGTTATTACCCGCTGGCAGGCCAGACTCTTTCTATCCCGCCTGGTAAAAGTTCTCGTGGCAGTGGTGGTTATTTTTTCCCTGGCTACCGGTACCTGGCGTTTGATTAAAGCCGGCCGCCAGCTATCCCTGGGAGTACCCGGTTATTCTGCCTGGTTACCACTGCCCCTGCTGGAAGGCATTTTAAGCGAGGGCCTGCCGACCCTTGCTTTACGCGCGGCCAGCAGCCCGCAGGATAATTCCAGTGAAGCCCTGGCGGCTGCCGTCCAGGTCCTGGCCTCACCCCTGGTAGTTTTCCCCGGTAGCGCTGAATCAACACGCCTCTTAACCACCGAAGAAGAGTATGTATTACCCCAGCCCCTGCCGGAGGAAAGTGTACCGCCAGCGCCATCAGAAATGGAGCTCCCCAGCGCCGGAAACCCCCTGGTAGCTATATACAACACCCACAATGCGGAATCCTACCAGCCGAGTGAGGGACAGGCTAAATTTCCCGGGAAAAACGGCGGCGTCAGCCAGGTGGCGGCGGTCCTGGCCGAAGCTTTAAGTAAAGACTACGGTGTCCCGGTAGTACGTTCAACTACCATCCACGATTATCCCGACTTCACCAGGTCCTATGCCAATTCCGAAAAAACCCTGAAAAGAATGCTGGCGGAAAACCCTTCCGTCCTGGTAGCCCTGGATATCCACCGCAACGCCGGCCTGCCGGCACCACCGGTAGTGGAAATCAACAACCAGAAAGTCGCCCAGGTGCTCATTATCGTAGGCAGCAATGCCCGCCTGGAACACCCCAACTGGCGCCAGAATGAAGCCTTTGCCCAGCGGGTGGCGAAAAAAATGGACGAATTTTATCCCGGTTTATGCCTGGGTGTCCGGGTCCAGGAAGGACGCTACAACCAGCACCTCCTGCCCCGGGCCCTGCTCTTCGAAATCGGCAGCGATAATAATACCCTGGAAGAAGCTGAACGCTCCGCCCGCCTGGTCGCCAGGGTTCTGGCCGCAGTTATCGAAGAGCTACGGCGGGAAAACCCGGCTCAATCTGGTTAAATATTGCTTTTACCAGGTTGCCATGATAAAATAAGGCGGGAGGTGAGCTGGGATGCCCAACATTAAGTCGGCCATCAAACGCGTAGAGCTGACCCGCATTCGTACCGAACGCAACAAGGCCGTCAAATCCCGCGTGAAAACGGCCATCAAAAAATTCCGGGCCTCCCTGGAACAGGGAGATAGTACCGCTGCTGAAAAACTGCGCCAGGCCATTCGCACCATCGACAAAGCCGTTACCAAAGGCGTTCTCCACCCTAACACTGCCGCCCGGAAAAAATCAAGACTACAGCGCCTGTTTAACAAAACATCTGCTTAATCCTACGGCTTAATTTGAGCAGCATAACCCCCGCCTATACAGGGGGTTTTTAATTTGACAGCATAAGGGAATGGTCCCAGTTGCAGGCCGGTATTTTCCCCCCTTCAACATGCCATAATAAAAACAGGCTTTAAGAAGGGAGGGACTTTAATTTATGCCGGAAAAACCTGGTGCCGCCAAAGAGCGCCCGGAAAAAGAAGCCACCCGGAAGGGCCTTGCTACCGAAGGTACCCGCGGTACCGCCTATGAATTTGGTACCGAAATTGCGACTCCCGGTACTAATACACCCGGTACTGCCAGGGGTACTGCCGGAGCAGTCCGGGGAAGGGACCAGAAGCGACCCGCTGGTGAAGAGTAAAGCTGGGGGAGCATTAATGCTCCCCTTTAATAATAGTCCAGATGGCTTTTTCCAGCAGGGAACCGGCTCCGCCCTGCCCGGTTTTGATTCCGGTATCTACCTTTAATAATTCCTCCAGGGCCCGCGCGGCAGCAGACAGGGAAAAATTGCGGGCCTGGGCAGCAACTTTCTGCACGACAAAGGGCCTTACTCCCAGCCTGGCGGCCAGCTCGCGTTTATCCGCCGCCAGGTGATACTGGTAAATTAGCCGCAGCTGCCGGGCCAGCATAGCCAGGATACCTAACGGGGCTTCGCCTTTTTCCAGCAGTTGGCGCAGGGAGCTGATGGCCAGGGCGGCATTGCGGTTCCCCAGGGCGTCTACTAACTGGAAAATTGTGGTTTGCGCAGCCGCGGCCGGCACCAGGACCTCAACATCTGCCGGTGTAATGGTACCCGGCTGCCCGGTAAAGGTCATTACTTTATATAATTCATTCATGGCCAGGCGCAGGTCTCCCCTGCTGGCCTGGACCAGGGCCCGGGCTGCCGCCGGAGGTAATATATAACCCTCCTCGCGGGCCTCACGCTGCAGCCATTTTTCCAAGTCCGCCGCCTTAAGGGGTAAAAATTCTACCACCCGGCCGGTCTGCTGGATTAGCCTGACAAGCTTTAAGCGTTTGTCAATACTACCATTAACTGCCAGGATCAGGCAGGTTGTCGGAGCCGGGTTTTCCAGATAGGCCAAGAGTTCTCCCGCCCCGGCCTGCAATATTTCCGGGGCTGGATCTTTTACTACCACCAGCCGTCTGGGCGCCAGGGCCGGCAGGGTAGCGGCCACGAGGACTATCGTTCCGGCTGTCAGCTCCCGGCCGTCCAATTCCTGGTAATCAAAGGCCGCTACTTCCCCCGGGACCAGTTTTTCCTGGAGGGTTTTTAAAGCCCGTTCCAGGAGATAACTTTCGTTACCATAAAAGAGATATACCGGGGCTATCTTACCTTGTTCCAGTTCCCTGTCCAGTTCCTGCCAGTCCAAATGATAAGTCCTCCCTGGCACGAGTCCCTATGGGGGAACCTTTGCTAGGGGCGCTGGCCCCCAAAAGGTTCTCCCTTCATTTTAGCACTTTTCTACCGGCTTGCCCAGGTACTCCCCCACCAGGCGCATGGCACAAAAATCGCCGCACATAGAACAGGTAACGGCGGCAGCTTCGTTGCGGTTCTGGCGGTACTGCCGCGCCTTTTTGGGGTCAATGGCTAGCTCCAGCTGGCGCTCCCAATCCAGGGCTTTTCGGGCGCGGGCCATCTCCCGGTCCCATTCCCAGGCCCCGGAAATACCCTTGACCAGGTCGGCAGCATGACCGGCAATACGGGCGGCAATTACCCCTTCCCGCACGTCAGCCAGGGTGGGGAGGCCCAGGTGCTCGGCCGGGGTAACATAACAGATGAAGTCCGCTCCCGCCGCTGCTGCCAGGGCACCGCCAATAGCCGCCGTTATATGATCGTAGCCCGGGGCGACATCGGTTACCAGGGGACCGAGGACATAAAAGGGCGCCTCATGGCACAGCCTCTTCTCCAGCAGGATGTTGGCCTGCACCTGGTTTAAGGGCACGTGTCCCGGCCCTTCGACCATGGCCTGGACGCCAGCTTCGCGGGCCCGGTCTACCAGTTCACCCAGAATAATCAATTCCTGGATCTGGGCCCGGTCAGTAGCATCGGCCAGGCAGCCGGGCCGGAGGCCGTCGCCCAGGCTCAAGGTGACATCATAACGGCGGGCGATCTCCAGCAGGCGGTCGTACTGGGCATAGAGGGGATTCTCCTCCCCATGGTGCAGCATCCACCCTGTCAGGAAAGAACCACCCCGGCTGACAATGTCAGCCAGGCGCCCCTCCCGCCGCAGGCGGTCGACTACTTCCAGGGTAACGCCGCAGTGGACGGTGATGAAGTCCACCCCGTCTTCAGCCTGCTTTTCGATTACTCTAAATAAGTCCTCGGCGGTCATCTCCACCAGGGCACCGTATTTTTCCTGGGCCTCCACCGTGGCCTGGTAGATGGGCACCGTGCCGACGGCAACCGGGGAATGGGCAATAATCTGGCGCCGGCACGCATCGATATCGCCGCCGGTGCTTAAGTCCATGACGGCATCGGCCCCGGCGTCCAGGGCTTCTCTAAGCTTTTCCAGTTCCGGCTCAATATCCGGGTAGGCCGTGGAAGTCCCCAGGTTGGCATTGACCTTGGTCCTTAAACCTTTGCCAATGCCGCAGGGTTCCAGGTTGCGGTGATTTTTATTGGCCGGGATCACCACCCGGCCGGCCGCCACCGCCGCCATCAGGTCTTCTACCCGGATGCCTTCCTTTGCCGCCACCTTTTCCATGGCCCGCGTTACCTGTCCCACCCGGGCCGCCTCTATTTGCGTCATTTGCGTTTACCCCCTTTTTAATAAAAAACACCTGCGGCAAGCAGGTGATCTTGACATACCTTTGACCCCACTTCCCTACGCTGGTATGACCCAGATCAGGTTCCAAGGGTTAGTGCACGGTTAGCACCTCTCAGCCCTCACGGGCACCCCCGGGGTGAGTATGCAGTTTTCCAGCTATTGCCTGTGCACCAGGTAAGATAGGGTGCTGTAATAAAATATTCGCCCTTAGTTAACTATTTCCTTCTGCACGCCATGGTTCTTTTTAGCAACCAGGTAAATACCGTCAGGGGATGGTGGTATCAACCTGCCAGCGTTCCCCGTCGCTCTTGATTATAATCGCCCCCTGCCTGTCGGTGCGGTAAACGGGGACGCCCTGCTCCTGCCAGTAACTTAAAATTTCCGGCGCCGGGTGGCCGAAATTATTCTTCTCGCCGACGGGAATCACCACCACCTGCGGGGCCACCTGTTTTAAAAACTCCCGTTCCAGGCCGTAGCGGCTGCCGTGGTGAGGCACTTTGAAAACGGTGCTGCGGACGTCTGCCCCGCTGGCCTTAAGATCGGCCATGGCTTCGGCCTCGATATCGGCACTCAGGAGCAAGCTGAACTGCCGGTAAATTACCTTCAGCACCAGGGAGTTGTTATTGCTGTCGGAGTTGCTGCCGCTGATTCCCCGGCCGGGGTGCAGGACCTGGATATTGAGAGCCGGGTCCAGGGCCAGAGTATCGCCGCGGCCGGCTTCCTGCCAGGGGACCCCCCTGGCCTGGAGTTCGGCCAGGAAGGGACGGTAGGCGTCCAGCATGGCCCCGCGGAGGGGCGGGACCACCACCAGGGATACCGGCATTTCCCGGACTACAGCCGTGAGGCCGCCGATATGATCGGCATCAGGGTGGGTGCTGACCACCACATCCAGGCGCCGTACCCCCTGGCGGTGGAGAAAAGGTACCACCACCCTTTCCCCGACGTCAAAATCGCCCTGGCCGTAGGGCCGGCCGCCGCCGTCAACCAGGAGGTGCCGGCCGGCAGGGGTGGCCAGGTAAATAGCGTCCCCCTGGCCGACGTCAATAAAGGTTACCTTGAGTTCCTCCTGCCGTCCTGGATGATAATGAAAAATCAGGAGGGTGGCCAGGGTAAGGATGGCCAGCAGGCCCAGCTCGCGGCGGTGCCACTGCCACAGAGCCTGCCAGCGGGGTTCATGGCGGCGCAGCCAGAATTCCCGCCAAAGGATTAGGGCCAGGTAATAACCGGCCACGGCCAGGGGCGAAGGTGTCGCTAAAGGTAAAGTTATGCTCGGGAGGCCGGCCAGGCGGTTCAGGAAGGCCAGGAGGAGGTTTACCAGGGGTCCCAGGGCGGCAAATATTATGACTGCCGGGGCCGTTGTGATGAGGGCCAGGGTAGAGGCAGCCAGCCCCAGGGTGACAATGACCCCTACCAGGCCGGCGGTAACAAGGTTGGCCGGAAGGCTCAAGAGGGAAACAAAGTTAAAGTAATAGGCCACCAGGGGCAGGGTGGATGCTTGCGCTGCCAGGGGGACCACCAGGTAAGACCGCCAGGGCGGGAGCCAGGCCAGGAGATCATCCAGCAAAGGATAAAAATAAACAATGCCCCAGGCGGCGGCAAAGGACAGCTGGAAGCCGCTGTCATACAGGGAACGGGGGCGGAAGAGCAAGATTACCAGGGCCGCCAGGGACAGGGCGGTGTAAAAGTCACGCCGCTCCCGGCGAAGATAGGCTATCAACCCCAGGCCGGCCATGATGCCGGCCCGGCTGACAGATGGGGTAAAGCCGGTGACGGCGGCATAAAAGATAAGCCCGGCAAGCCCCAGGAATACTGCCCAGCTGCGTTCAAGTCCCAGGAAGCCGGCGATGGCCATCAGTATAAGTAAAACAATGGCCGTGTTGGACCCGCTGACGGCAAAGAAATGAAAGACTCCCAGGTTTTTGAAGGTATCGCTGTCAGTATCTGTTAACTCGTTAACATCCCCAAAAAGGAGGGCCGCCAGGATCCCTGCCTGGCGCGGCGGCAGGGCGGCGGTGATGGCCGTTTTTACCCTGGCTTTAGCTGCCAGGGCCAGGCGCACCAGGGGATGGCCCGGCATGGTTCCCAGCTTGATTATGGCCCGCGGGTCACTTATTACCATCCGGTTATAAATATACTGCCGTGCCAGGTAAGCGCGGTAGTCCAATTCACCGGGATTGCGGGCCGCCGGCGGGGCCGCCAGCTGGCCGTGGACGCGAAGGACATCACCGTAACGGTAAAGTACAGGTTCCCCGCCCTCTACCGGCCGGTAAAGAACAACCTGTACCTTTTCTTTTACCCTTTTATGGTAGTCTCCCTGCCTTATCTCCCGGGCCGCCAGGGTATAGACGACCCGGTTGGCGTAAACCCGGGGTTCCTCTATTACCACACCGGTCAGGTCGAGGAAGGTCTCGCGGTCGCCTGTAAGCTGGCTCTGGTGATGGCTGCTATCCCAGGTGCTAATCAAGAAGCCCAGGGCCATAAAACCGGCCAGGAGAAATACCTGCCACTCTGCCCGCCGCGGCGGCTGCCGGAAAAGGTAAGCCAGAGCCAGGAGGATTACAGCCAGGGCAAGGGACCAGGCTGGCCCCACTGTTATTCGTGAGGCCAGGAGCAACCCGCATATATATGCCAGGGTAGCCCGGACTAAAGGTGCATCAATCATAAGGCAAATTTCGCCAGGATAGGTTAAAATTCCTGCCGGCATTTATCGTTCCACAGCTTGAACTTTATGGTATACTAAAGTTCAACGAGGTAAAAAGTGCCTTGAAAGGAAGGGGATTATGAACTGGGGAGAACAGGTAGCTGCGAGACGGCAAAGGGTATATGAAGAACGGCCATTAGTACATCATATTACCAATCTAGTGGTAACCAATCTTACGGCTAATGTTACGCTGGCGGTTGGCGCCTCGCCGGTCATGGCCTATGCCGGGGAAGAAGTAGCTGATATGGCCCGCCTGGCCCAGGCGGTAGTACTGAATATGGGAACCTTGACGGGAGAGGTAGTAGAAGCCATGCTCCTGGCGGGTAAAGCAGCCAATAAGGCCGGTATCCCTGTAGTTTTCGATCCTGTAGGAGCCGGGGCAACGCCTTTCCGCACCCGGACGGCGCAAAAAATTATCAAGGAACTGCATATCGATATCCTGCGCGGCAATGCCTCGGAGATAGCCAGCATAGGTGGTTTTGGCGGGCATACAAAAGGAGTAGATGCCGCAGGGGCTCCTGCCCAGGTGGCAGACATGGTCAAGCAAGTAGCCAGGGATTTAAATACTGTGGTAGCGGTTACGGGAGCCACCGATTACATCAGTGACGGGGAACGCTTGCTGGCAGTGGACAACGGGCACCCGCTGCTGACTTTTGTTACCGGTACCGGCTGTTCTGCCACCTCCATAATCGCCGCTTTCCGGGCCGTGGAAGATGATGGTGTAACGGCCAGTACCGCGGCCCTCGCCTATTATGGGCTGGCGGCTGAAAGGGCGGCGGCAGTTAGCCAGGGGCCGGCCAGCTTCCAGGTAGCCCTCCTGGATACGCTTTATAATTTAACCGGCGCAGACCTCGCCCGGGGAGTAAAAATACGCGCCTTGTAAACTAATAATCATAGCTATATAAAGTATTCAATAGTCGCCCGGGGTAGATAAGTAGCTACCATTTCTTTGAAAAACGATTCTATCTCTGTTTTTACCTTAGCGGGGTAAACATATTTACCGTAACCGAACTGGCCGTATTTGAAAGTACGGTTCTCTTCATCGAGAGGCAATTCTGTCTTTGGAAATAAAGTTTCTATCGTGGTCTTCGCCTTTTTTGTGAAGCGATGGGTTATCAATTCCAGGGTCAGATCGTTTTGTTCTGCCAATAAAGGTTGCCGGGCAATTTCTTGAAAAAGAGCCCGGTATTGCTCTTGCCAGCCGTCCAGGTAAAAAATGGGGGCTATGATAAAACCCGGAAGGTAACCGGCCTTTACAATTTTAAGGGCTGCTGCCAGCCGCTCTGCCAGCGGCGGCGTACCATGCTCAAAACGCTTAATTATATTTGCGGCGTTAATACTAAAACGAAAGCGGGTATGACCCCGGTGGTCTAATCCCAAAAGGTTGGCTACATCGGTAAATTTGGTGACAACGCGCAAGCGTCCCAGGGGTTGATTACCCATAAATTCAATGGTACGGGCCAGGTTACCGGTATATTTTTCTACCGGAAGGGGGTCTGAAGTAGCTGCCGCTTCAAAAACCGTAACCTCTGGTTTTCTGCGCTCAATATATTCCCCGGCCAGTTCCAGAATCTCGCTCAGATTTACATAAACTCTCTGGTAAGGCCTGCGTCCAAAATGAGTAAACAGGTAACAGTACTCACACATGGCCGGGCAGCTGGTAGCCAGGGGCAACTGGTAGTGGGCCGAAGGTTTGCAGGTTTCTAAATGCCTGCTTCGTCTTACCCCCACCACCAGGGTTCGTTTGGCTTCTATGAAACTTTCTTGCACTGATCTACCCGGGACGCAGGTTACCCGGTTGTGGGATGGAGTAAAGAGTATCTCGAGCCCTTTTTGACGGAAAGCATGATATAGTTTTTTACCCAGGGGATAATTGAGGGCTGCCGGCTCAAAAACAACCCGTTTGATATCCATGCTCGTTTTTATCACCTGCCTGGCCCTAGTCTGTCCAGTTCCAGGCGCGGTAATGAGCGGAGAATATATTTTTCGCCTTTAAGGAGATACTGATAATACATTATCCACAAGGGAACGGAGCGTCAGATGGGTAATAGAAAAGCCGGAAGTACCGATCTCTGGAAAGTGGCCCTGGGTTCGGCGGGCCTCACCTTTTTGGGGCTATGGCTTTTCAGCCGTCCCCTCCTGAACCGCCTGCACGATTCTTTTCTTAAAATAGTGATGACCGATCCGTATGAGGAAAATTTCTGGGAGTTTGTCTCGGCCGCCGCCCGTACCGGTCTCCAGAAAATTGTGGAGACCAATTTGCGCGCCCAGCAGGGGAAGCTCATCCACCGTCCTTTCGGCAGCCCCTGGCGTTCCCCCGGTACGGACGGCCTCATTTTTAACCTGGCGCAGCTGGCCAGGCTTCCTGTTGAGGAAAACGTTCCCGTTGATACAAAGGTAACCCTGGGGCCCCGGGCGGCCAGGCCCCTGAAAATAAGCATGCCCATCATCGTTTCCGGCATGGCCTACGGGCTGGCCTTAAGCGAAAAGGCCAAGATAGCCCTGGCCAGGGGGGCCAGCCTGGCCGGCACTGCCACCAATACCGGGGAGGGGCCTTTCTTGCCTTCCGAGAGAGAGGCTGCCAGACACCTCATCCTCCAGTACACCCGCGGCGGCTGGAATCATCACCCGGACATACTAAAACAGGCCGATATGATAGAGATCCAGTTCGGCCAGGCAGCCATCGGCGGCCTGGGCCACAGCAGCAATTATGAAGAGATACCTCCCCGGGGACACCGCCTCCTGGGGCTCAAGCCCGGCCAGGCGGCTGTTACCCATGCCCGTATGCCCGGCATTAAAGATCCGCAAAAAGACCTGCCGCCCCTGGTCACCAGGTTACGCCACCTGACCGGCGGTGTCCCCATCGGCGCTAAAATCGGTGCCGGCAACGACCTGGAGCAGGACCTGGCCATCCTCCTGGAAGCAGGCGTCGACTTTATTGCCATCGATGGAGCCGGGGCGGCCAGCAAGGGCTCGCCACCCATCGTCCAAGATGACTTTGGCGTGCCCACGGTTTACGCCGTCAACCGCGCGGCCACTTTTCTAAAAAAACAGGGGGTAAAAGACAAAGTAAGCCTCATCGCCGGCGGTGGGCTGGTTACCCCGGGCGACTTTTTAAAAATCCTGGCCCTGGGGGCTGACGCCGTATATATCGGTACCATCGCCCTCTTCGCCCTCACCCACACCCAGGTCTTGAAAGCCATGCCCTGGGAACCTCCGGTCGAGGTGGTTTTTGCCCGGGGGCGCTATCAGGACCGGCTGGATGTAGACAAGGCGGCCCATAATCTGGCCAATTTTTTACGGGCGTGCAACGCCGAGATCATGGAAGGAGTGCGGGCCCTGGGCAAGAAATCCGTCCGCCAGGTCAACAAGACCGACCTGGCTGCCCTGGACCCGGTATCGGCCAGAGCCCTGGGCATTCCCCTGGCTATCCGGCCCGGAAGCAACTTCCTCTCCTGATATGTCCGGGTAGCAGTACGTCCAGCAGGGGCTGGCTGCGGCCGGGCGGCCTTAATGGGCTCAGGGGTAATCGCTGAAAACCCGGCTCCGGAAGACCCGCCGGCGCTGCCGCTTAACCTGCGCCTGGCGGTATAAAAGGAAGAACGCCCCCATTACCAGACTCAGCCGCAGCCACCAATCGCTGAGGCTAAGGGAACGGGCCGGGATGGGCTGGCGGTTGATGATATCGACGCGGCCTATTACTTCCCCATCCTGCCGGAAAACCATCTCCCCTACTCGCTTACCTGCAGGTAGAGGCCCTTTCAGGGAAGATAACTCCAGCTGGCCGGTAGGGGGGCTGCTGTTATCATTTTTGCGGACTACAGCCAGGTCACCGGCGGCGGCCAGTTCTATCTTTTTTCCGTTGCCCGTGTCCACTACGGCTACTATCTCACCCTGCCGGACCAGCTGAAAAGAACGAAACTCCTTAAAGCCGTAGTCCAGGAGGGCAGCCACGTCCTCCTCGGCCGCCCGGGCACTGGGCTCGTCGAGAACAACGGCAATAAGGCTCTGCCCCTCCCGGGTAGCCGAACCTACTAGAGTAAAGTGGGCCTCGGAAGTATACCCGTTTTTGACGCCGTCGGCACCTTCATAGTTCCAGAGGAGTTTGTTCTGGTTGACCAGGGTTGTTTCCCATTCCTGGCCGTGCCAGGGCCGGGTTCTGGTAGCTACTATGCGGCGAAAGGTTTCATTCTGCATGGCGGCCCGGGCGATGATGGCCAGATCCCGGGCGGTGGTATAATGGTTAGGGTCCGACAGACCACTGGGCGTAACAAAGTGGGAATTCAAGGCGCCCAGGGAAGCGGCCTTTTCATTCATCAGCCGGGCAAAGCCTTCCTGGGAACCGCCGTAATGTTCGGCTATAGCCAGGGCGGCATCGTTACCGGAATTAAGGAGCATGGCGTAAAGGAGGTTTTCCAGGGTGACTTTCTCCCCTTCCACCAGGTAGACCCGGGTCCCATCCACCCGGGGCGGGTTTGGTCCCACAGTGATCACATCATTTAAATGGCCTTTTTCCAGGGCAATCATGGCGGTGAGGATTTTCGTGGTACTGGCCGGAGCCTTGCGTTCGTCGGGATTTTTCGCGAAGAGCACCTTTCCCGTAGCTCTATCCATCAGTACCGCTGCCGCAGCCGTAAGCTCGGGAGGGCCGGCGGTACTTGCAGCCAGTGCGGGTACTGGGCTGTTTAAAAGGAGGAGCAAGCTGGTAATGATCAGAAGAGAAACTTTTTTTACTTTGTCTGCAGGTGGCATTTATCCTGGTAAATCCCCTTTCTATGTGATCTCCATCATAGCTGCCTGGAAGCCTGTGTATTAGTATGCAGGTAACATTTTTGAAGGGGGGACCCAAAAATGAGCCTAGGACGCTGCCCCGGCCAGGACCGGCGCTACTGGAAGCCCGACGATATTTTCGAGGAACCCTGCCCCCACTGCGGCGGGCTGATTGAGTTCTGGAAAGACGACGTAAACTTACGCTGTCCCCACTGCCGCAAGCTGGTAACCAATCCCCGCTTTGATCCCGGCTGTGCCGCCTGGTGTTCCTACGCCAGCAAGTGCCTGGGCGAAATGGCCGCTGTTTACCAGCGCCAGCCCCGGGTGATCCGCGATAAGCTGGAAGTGGAAGCCCGGAAAAATCTTTTCCACCACCGGGAATTGCTCAACCTGGCTTTAAAGGCCGCCGGCTTTGCCGAAAAAATAGCCAGGGAAGAAGGCGTGCAGCCCCTGGTGGCCATCGCCGCCTGCCTCTTCTACGACCTGGGTGCAGCCGGAGAAAAAGCAAGCAGCACTGCCCTGGCCAGGGAGATCATGACCAGGGTTGGCCTCGAACCAGAGATTATCGACCAGGTGGTGAAGATTATCGCCGCCAGGGACACAGTCCTGGACGACCCCGCCTGGCAGGTCGTCCAGGAGGCCCGACGCCTGGCAAAAACAGTGGTCGAAAGCCAGAGGCCGGGGCGTCAAGTTATAGCCGCTGCCATGGACAGAGGAGATATTCAAGGAAATTAAGCATCATGTACAGCACCAACCCCATGCCGGCCATGGCTAGTATCCCGGCAAACATGGCGCCGTAGTCGGCCCGGAACAGGCCGTCCAGGATAAAATAGCCCAGGCCGCTGTTCCCAGCAATGGTCTCACTTAAAAATAGAACGGATATAGCACTGCCAAGGGATATGCGGCTGGCAGTAATGATCTCCGGCAGGCAGGCAGGTATTATTACCTGGCGGTAGAGGCTGATTTTCCCGGCCCCCAGGGAAGCAACGGACAGCAGCAGCTGGGGCGGGATCTGCCGGGCCGCGTCCCGGGTTGTAATCAAGATCTGGTTGACAATGACCAGGAAAATGACCAGCATCTTGGTGGTGTCACCAATGCCTAAGAGGACCATGGCTACAGGTAAAAGGGCTACCTTGGGAACCGGGTAAAGCAGATAGACCAGGGGCGCCAGGAAGGAATCGAAGGCCCGGTGGCGGCCGGCCAGGAGGCCTAAAGGTACTCCAATTATAAGGGCCAGAGCCAGGCTTCCCAGTACCCGATAGGTGCTGATATAAAAGTGCCGGGCCAGTTCCGGCCCTCCCGCCTTAACCAGGCTCCGGAGGGCCGACAAGGGACCCGGCAAGCCCGGGTTGTTGATCCATACGGCCACAAGCCACCAGAGGCTAAATAAAAAAAGAATGGACGCCAGGTAGGATAGGGCCCGGCGGGAATCCGGCACGGGACTATACACCTCCCCGCGACACGGTGCTAATATTAGGTGCTACATTTATTTTCGCAGGAGCTGGCGCACGCGGGAGCAAAGTTGATGGAATTCAGGGGTAAAACGGTAATCCTCCCTTCCCGCCCCCGGGTTGGCCAGGACCGCCTTTACCTGTCCCGGCGCTCCTGTCAGGACAATAATTTGCTGTCCCAGAAAAGCGGCTTCCTCGATGTTATGGGTAACCAGCACGGTAGTCAGCCGGCGCTGGTTTTGTATTTCTACCAGGGTCTGCTGCAGGCTCTCCCGGGTCAGGGCATCCAGGGCGGAAAAGGGCTCGTCCATCAGCAGGACATCCGGTTCCAGGGAGAGGGCTCTGGCAATAGCCACCCGTTGTTTCTGTCCCCCGCTCAGCTGGGCCGGATAGCGTTTTTCCAGGCCGGCCAGCCCCAGACCGGCCAGCAGAGGCTGCAGGCGCTCCTGCTGCTGGCGAGCGGTGAACTTCCGCAGGGCCAGGCCCAGGGCCGCGTTCTCCCACACCGTTTTCCAGGGCAGGAGGCCATAATCCTGGAGAATAATCGCCGTCCGCTGCCGCGGCTTTTTTATTCTTTCCCCGCCGATCCATATTTCCCCCCCGGCGGGCTGCAAAAGACCGGCCAGCAGGTAGAGCAGGGTTGTTTTACCGCAACCCGAAGGGCCTATGAGGACACAGGTCTGCCCCGCCGGTACGGTGAGGTTGATGTCAACCAGCGCCGGTACGGCCCCCCCGCCGGTGTAATAGGTGTAATCAAGATTAAAAACCCGGATCACTTATTCTCCCTGCCAGCAGGGACAAAGGTGGGGTCCACCAGTTCTTCGTAGCTGTATGCCGCCGGCAGTAATTTTTTAGCCACCATCCACTCCTGGACATCGGCTACCTCGGTTTTTGCCGGCACCCCTGGTGATGAAAATTTGGGTGACAGGTACGTATCTTTGAGCTCTGCGGGAATCCTGGCCCTGGTAATAAATAGCTCCCGGTACTTATCCGGATGGCTGCTTACCAGACCGGCTGCCTCGGCATAAACCTGCAGCAGCTTCTTGATGGCGGGCCCTTTCTCCTTGATGGTTTCTTCCCGGAAGATAAGGACCACCTGGGACAAATTGCGGTCAATTTTCGTATCGTCCAGGATGACCCGGCCGCCTTTTTTCTCGGCCAGGGTGGCAAAGGGATCGGGCAGCAGGGCTGCTTCCAGCCTGCCCCCCAGGAGCAGCTGCAGGCGTTCCGGGATCTGGGGCACGGCCACCTTCTGCACGCTGCCGGGTTCTACCCCCGCGCCCTGCAGAAGCCTGTCGGCGACATATTCAATGATGGTATTTTCCGAAATGCCCACGGTTGCTCCCCTGAGCTGTTCCGGGCGGCTGACAGCGGAGCCCGGCCGGGTAACCAGGGCGAAGCGTCCTTCGGACGGTGTTGCCCCCATGGTCAGGGAGACGATTTTGACCGG
This sequence comes from Moorella sp. E306M, assembly GCF_006538385.1. NCBI lineage: Bacteria > Bacillati > Bacillota > Clostridia > Neomoorellales > Neomoorellaceae > Neomoorella > Moorella sp. E306M. Next base: position 484,841 of record NZ_BJKO01000001.1, read on the forward strand.
CGTCCCGCCTTTCCGCAGGAGGGCCGTGGCCACAATGTCCGCCACTTCCCCGTCAATGCTTTTGGCCTGCAGGGCCAGGTCGCGCTCCCGGGCGCTGTTGAAGGGTACTAACTCGACCTTCAGCCCGGCCCTGGCAAAAAGGCCTTCCTGCTCGGCGACAAAAAAGGGGAAGTTGTCTTCTACCGGGATCAGGCCCAGCTTCAGGCTTTCCTTTCCCCTGGCCTTACCTCCCGGTGCCCTGCAGCCGGCTGCCATTAAAACCATAAGCAAGGTTAGCAAAAAGAAGATTAAGCGTTTCCCGCGCATTTTTTCACTCCTTTTTCCAGTAACCCTTTACCGCCAGGTTAACGCCAGAAAGGTAAAAACAAACATGAGTACGCTTAAATAGCCATTCAAGTTTAAAAAGGCCAGATTTAAGCGCGACAGGTCTTCCGGGGAAACTATGCGGTGCTCATAGATTAAGATAGCCGCCGCCAGCAATACCCCCAGGAAATAGATTAAACCCAGGTGCAGGAGCACGCCCACCAGGGCGAGCATCAGGATGGCGAAGGCATGCAGGCAGCGGGCGATAATCAGGGCCCGGGCCTTGCCAAAACGGGCTGGTATAGAATGAATGCCGTACTCCCGGTCAAAATCGTAATCCTGGCAGGCGTAGATAATATCAAACCCCGCCACCCAGCTCCCCATGCCCAGGCCCAGGACTATGGCCGGCAGGTCCATGGTCGCCCGGACAGCCACCCACGCTCCCACGGGAGCCAGGGCATCGGCCAGCCCCAGGACCAGATGGCAGGCCCAGGTCCAGCGTTTGGTATAAGAATAAATAACCAGGACAAAAACGGCAATGGGCAGCAGCTGCACACAGAGCCAGTTTAACTGCATGGCGGCATAAAATAAAAGGCCAAAGGAAAGAAGGGTATACAGCCACACTTCGGCTACGGACAAAAGCCCCCGGGGCAGGGCCCGGCCGGCCGTGCGCGGGTTCAAGGCATCAATATGGCGGTCAATGAGGCGGTTTAACGACATAGCTGCCGTCCGCGCCCCGATCATGGCCAAGGTAATCCAGCCAAGCTGGGCCGGAGTCGGCCGGCCGCCGGCCGCCAGGAAAGCACCCAGGTAAGCAAAGGGGAGGGCAAAAATGGTATGCTCAAACTTGATCATTTCCAGGAAGATCTTCAGCTTACGGCAGGCCATAATCGTGCCACTTCCTGTCGATGCGTTCCAAAATCTCCCGGCTCATGCGCGCTTCCCGGGGCCAGGGCCGCGGGTACCCTTCTTCCGGCAGCTTCCGGGTAGCATCCAGCCCCATCTTGCTGCCGTAACCTGTATAGGCGGAGGCATGATCGAGGATGTCCACCGGCCCGTCCACGATTACCGTATCCCGTCGGGGTTCAATGTTGCCTAGAACACGCCAGCGCACTTCTTGAAGATCATGCACATTCACGTCGTCGTCAACGACAATGATCAGCCGGGTAAACATCATCTGCCCCATGCCCCAGAGGGCGTGCATGACTTTACGCGCCTGGCCGGGGTAACTTTTGCGGATGGAGACGATGACACAGTTGTGGAATACCCCCTCGGCCGGGAAGTTAATGTCCACAACCTCCGGCAGCTGGAGCTGGATCAGGGGCAAAAAGAGCCGTTCCGTTACTTTGCCTAAATAGACATCTTCCATGGGCGGCGGCCCCACCACCGTGGCCGGGTAAACGGCGCGGCGCCGCATTGTCAGGCAGGTAAGGTGGAAAACCGGGTAATAGTCGGCCGGCGAGTAGTAGCCTGTATGGTCGCCGAAGGGGCCTTCCAGCCGCCTTTCATGGACGTCCACATAACCTTCCAGGATGATTTCCGCCCGGGCCGGCACTTCGACATTCACCGTTAAGGCCGGGACCATCTCCACCGGTTCCCGGCGTAAGAACCCGGCGAAAAGCATTTCATCAAATCCCGGCGGCAGGGGAGCAGTCGCGGCATAAATCACGGCCGGGTCGGCCCCCAGGGCTACGGCTACTTCCAGGCGGCCTTGGCTTTTGCGCAGGTGCTCCGCCCCGTCCTTGTGGAGCTGCCAGTGCATGCCGGTGGTGCGGTCATCAAATACCTGCATGCGGTACATGCCTACATTGCGACGGCCGGTGACCGGGTCGTGGGTGAAAACCAGGGGCAGGGTAATAAAGCGACCGCCATCTTCCGGCCAGAGCTGCAGTACCGGCAGTTCCGCCAGGGAAGGAGGGTCAACCCGCACCTCCTGGCAGGGGGCGGTTTTGACCCGGCGCGGAAGAAAACGGCCCAGTTCGGCCAGGCGCGGCAGGCTTTTCAATTTCTCCAGCCAGCCGCCGGCCTTTCCAGGTAAATCGAGTAAAGCCCTCAATCGCGCAGCCGGTTCTTCCAGGTCGGCGATCTGCAGGGCCGCTTTCACCAGCTCCTCACTACCGAAAAGATTGGTGACTACAGGTAAAGGTGAGCCCTTTACCCGTTCAAAGAGGAGGGCCGGCCCCCCTTTTTTCACTACCCGGTCGGTTATGGCGGCAATTTCCAGCACCGGGTCGACTTCTACCTTCACCCGGTGGAGCAGTCTTTTTTGTTCCAGGCAGGCAAGATAAGCCTGCAGATCCTCATGGGGCAACTCTTTCTCACTTCTCCTTTTGCTGCATTCTGGCCAGGATGCGGTGGTTCTCCTGGACCTTCTGGGTGATATCTTTGGCCGATTGGGAAGTCCGGGCCGCCAGGTCCCGTACCGCCTGGGCCACCACCGTGAAGGTGCGGCCGTGCTCCCCGGCCCGGGCCGCTTCGATGGAGGCATTGAGGGACAGGATCTTCGTCTGCTCGGCGATATCGCCGATAATCCTGGCTACGGCAGCGATTTCATCATGGAAACGGGTCAGGTGCTGGAGCTGGTCAATAATATAGCTTTCAATGGCCAGCTGCATGTCAAAGACAATCCTTTTGGTAAAGGCCTCCAGCAAGCGCAGGGCCAGATCGGGATCATCGCCATGGTAGTGCCAGATAATGCGGTGAAGCTCACTGAAGTAAAGGCGATAGGACCCCAGGTACCACTTGGGATAGAGGCCGATTTCCTGGTGCTTCTTACCAATGTGCAGGCGCCAGGATATGTATTCTTCATCTATGACCGGCGAAGTAAGGCTGATAAAATAAGCTTTCTGGGTCTTTGATAGTCGTTCTATCGTACTGTGGTTTTTAATTAAAGCATCCAGGTACGGATACTGAACAAGCTGGTCATAAAAGTTTTTAACTACAGTATCAGCTTCTTTCATAAATATATCTCTTTCTGCGTGCATCAGGGCCAACTCCGCCTCGCCAATACCCAAAAAACGCAATTGCTCGGCATAGGTAGCCGCAATGGCCATATTTCCACCCCCGCATTCTCCTGATGAAACATATTTCGCTTTTGAAAACCATATTCCTTCTCCATAGAATTGACTGGCCGTAAGATATATGTTTTAATGACAAAAAACAATGGTAATTCGCCGGGGAGGAAGAATTATGGATAAAGAAAAAATCCGCCAGGCGGTAAGGATGCTCATCGAGGCCGTAGGTGAAGACCCGGAGCGGGAAGGCTTGAGGGAAACGCCGCGTCGTATTGCCGATATGTACGCCGAGATCTTTGCCGGTATCAACCGCGACCCGGGGGAAGAACTGACGGTAGTCTTTGATGAGCACCATGAAGAAATGGTGCTGGTCAAGGATATCCCCCTCTATTCCATCTGCGAGCACCATTTTCTCCCCTTCCTTGGGAAAGCCCATGTTGCCTATATACCGCGTGGTAAGATTACGGGCCTCTCCAAGCTGGCGCGGGTAGTGGACATTGCCGCCCGGCGGCCCCAGGTCCAGGAGCGTTTAACGTCGCAAATCGCCGATATTATCATGGAGAAGCTGGACCCTTACGGCGTGGTAGTAGTCATTGAAGCCGAGCATTTATGCATGAGTATGCGGGGGGTCAAAAAGCCCGGGCACCTGACCATCACCTCCGCCGTCCGCGGCCTTTTCCGCCGTGACCAGGCCGCCCGGGCCGAGGCTATGGCGCTGATCCGGGGCAAATAACTGGCTAAACCTTTCTCCATGGAGGGCTTTATGGTTAAAGATAAAATAATCCTGGACGGGCTGGAATTCTATGCCTTCCACGGCTGCCACCCTGCCGAGGCAGAGCTCGGCCAGCCCTTCATCGTCGATGCCGAACTCTACCTGGACCTCGCCCCGGCCGGGCAGGCTGATGACCTGCAGGCCACGGTTAATTACGATGCGGTTTATCGCCTGATTCGGGAGACCGTCACCGGGCAACGCTTTAAACTCCTGGAAGCCCTGGCGGAAGCTGTAGCGCAAAAAATCCTCACCAGCTTCCCGGTAGAAGAGGTGCTGGTGCGGGTAAAAAAACCCCGGGCACCCCTGCCCGGGACCTTCAATTACGCCGCCGTAGAAATCCGGCGCCGCCGGAAAGGCCCTTAGCCTTCCAGGCAGGCCACCCTTTTGGGTTCCCTTTCCTCATAACGGGCGCAGGTTAGGCCGGATTTTAAGAGGGGAAGCAGCTCCTGCCTGGCTTCTTCCAGGGTTAGGGGTAAGTTTACAGGTATACCCTCCCGGGAAAGATGGGCAAAGAGCTCCACCAGGAGGGGAGGTTCCAGGTTGGCCTGGCGTAAGATATCCAGCCGGGCAAAGACCTCACGCGGGCTGCCCTGCATCAGGATCACGCCCTCGCTGATTACATATATCCGGTCGGCGACCAAGGGCACCAGGTTGATATCATGGTTGGTCATCACTATGGTGGTGCCGAACTGGTGGTTAAATCGATCCAGCAGATGGATTATTTCCCTTTTCGACCGGGGATCCAGGCCGTCGAAGGGCTCATCCAGAAGAAGCAATTCGGGCCGCATGACCATGGCCCCCGCCAGGGCCACTTTCTTTTTCTCACCCCCGCTCAGGTAATGGGGGATTTTATCTTTCAGGTGATAAATGTCCATGGCCTGGAGGATGTTCTCCACCAGTTCCCTGACTTCACCGGGCTTTAAACCGCTGTTCCTGGGAGCCAAGGCGATGTCGTCCCAGACCGTAGGCCCGATAATCTGTTCATCCACGTTTTGGAAGACCACCCCCACCCGCCGCCTCAAGGAAGCAAATTCCCTGACCGGGTCTACCCCCAGGACCTGGACCTCGCCTTCAACAGGTTTAAGCAGGCCGGTAAGGTGAGCCAGGAGAGTAGTTTTTCCCGAACCGTTGGGACCAAGAATCATTACTCTCTCCCCGGCCCGGACCACAAAATCCAGCCCGCAAAATCTCACCTCCGTTTTGTCCGGGTAGACATGGCGCAGGCATTTAACCCTGACCACTTCCGTCATAGCATCACCACCCAGAGAAGGACAGCCAGCCCGGCCAGCAAGGGGCCCAGATCATACCAGGTAGGCTGGTACCATTTACCTTCATAAAAACTCCCCGGCCGGTAGCCCCGCAGGGCCAGTACGTGATACATCCGCTCACTGGTATCCAGGGAATGGATTAGCAGCACCCCCAGGGCAGCGGCCGCATTGCGCATGTTGACTATTAATTTGAGGGGGTTATAGCCGCCCTTAACCTTCAGGGCCGTCAGAAAATTATCAAGCCGGTCTAAGAGAATAAAGAAGGAACGGTAGGTCAAAAAGAGGGCGTCGGCGATGAACGGCGGTAGCCATCTCCGCAAACAGGCAAAGATAGCGGGGACACCGGTAGTGGTTAACAACAGGACCATGGAAGTGGCAGCAGTGATTGCTTTAAGAATTACCAGAACCGGCCCCGTCCAGCCGTTACCCGGCAGGCTCATGGCAAAAACGCCGGCCAAAAAGGCCGGGTAGAAAAGTATGTGTACAAAGCGGCGCAGGGGTATACCGGCCGTGATCAGCAGGGCCAGCAGCAAAACCAGGGTTAAGACAAGGGGTAAAAGCTTGCTGCTCAGTACCACGGCAGCAATTACTGCGATGGTAAAAAGTATCTTGGCCGTGGCCGAAGCCCGGTGCCAGAAACTATGGCCCCGGAAAGCCAGGTAGTCAATATCCGCCAGGTGCATTTTTTCGCCCTCTCTCGAAAAATCTATTCCGTAGCCACCGGTGGAGCCGGGCCGTCGATTAAACCGGGTCTTACTTTTAATAAGTAACCTATGATCAGGGCCGTTACCACAGACTCAACAATTATACCTGCCAGGCTGATAGGCAGGACGACCCGGAGCAGGCGCGCCAGGGATATCCCAGGTTCGTTGTGCATTTCATTCCCGGCAGCGGCTATGTCCGGTCCGCTGGCTTCTACTACCTGTTCTTCATGATGGTCTTCGTAGAAGACCAGGACCGGGTCTATCCGGGTAAGGCCCAGCGTAGCAAACATCAGGGAAAGGGAAAAAACCAGGGCCAGGGAGGTGGCGGCCGCTGCTGCCGTTACCGGGCGGAATCGTTGCCTGAAAGCGAAGAATAAGTAATAACCCATAATCGCCTCACTGCCGACCACCAGGGTATTCAGGCCCACAACAGTAATTCCACCGTGGCCCGTGAGGGCCAGGATGAGATTGACTATAAAAACCGCCACCAGACCCAGCCAGGGCCCCAAGAGAATGCCCGCCAGGACCGTTAAATTCAGGTGCACCGGGAGTAATCCCAGGGGTACGTTCATGGCCAGGAGCATAAAGGCGCTGACGAATCCCAGGCGGGGTAGTTTCTTCCTGAGGTCTTCCCTACCGGCTTGCCTGACAGCCAGGGCTAAAGCAAGGGCCGTAACGGCATAACCCACGACCAGCCAGGCAGGAGCGATGACCCCGTCGGGAATATGGAGGTGACTCATGGCTCTAGGACCCTCCTTTGCACTTCTCACAGTCCAGGCAGTAGCCGTAGGCTTCAAACTGGTGCCCGGTTACCAGGAAGCGGTGCTTCCTGGCCAGACTCTCATCTAGCTGCACCGGACAGGAAGAAAGTTCTATGACCCGGCCGCACCTAAGGCAGAAGAGGTGGTGATGATGTTCGGCCCGGGCTTCAAAGCGGGCGCGGCCGTCGCCAAAATCCACCCGACCAATAAGTTTTAAGTCGGCTAACAGGTTCAGATTGCGGTAAACCGTGGCCAGGTTCAGCTCCGGGCACGTCATTTGTACCCGCTGATGCACCTCTTCGGCGGTAAGGTGCTCTCCGGTTGTGGCCAGGGCCGCCAGTATTGCCTTTCGCTGCCTGGTCAGCTTGTAACCGCTTCCGGCAAGGGTTTCCTCGAGATTATTCCTCCCAGCCATGAATGCACCGCCTAAATGCAAACGATTTGCATCTATAAGATAGCACAATAAGTCCATGAAGGCAAGGGTTTCCCGTCCATTAATGCAAATCCATTGCATTTAACTGCAATAAATATATGCCCGGCTGCACCTGTTTATACCTGCGTCCCGGCGTCAAAGGCAGCTACTCTAGCGGCCGGTAGCGGCTGACGATGGCTTCAGCTACCTTAAGGCCGTCGACAGCGGCGGAGACAATACCTCCAGCATACCCCGCCCCTTCGCCCGCCGGGTAAAGGCCCCCTATGCTGGCCTCAAAGCGTTCATCGCGCCAGATGCGTACCGGAGAAGAACTGCGGGTTTCCACCCCGGTCAGCACCGCCTCCGGCAGGGCAAAGCCGTAAACCTTGCGGTCAAAAACGGTTATGGCTTCCCTTAAAGTGGCCACTACATAATCAGGCAGGCATTTTTTTAGCTCCTGGAGGGTTACCCCCGGGCGATAGGTAGGCCTAACTTTGCCCAGTTGTTCAGAAGGCCGCCCAGCCAGGAAGTCGCTCACCATCTGGGCCGGGGCATGATAATTTTCCCCTCCCAGCTGGAAAGCCAGGCGTTCCCAGCGGCGCTGGAACTCGACCCCGGCCAGGGGGTGATCGCTGCCAAAATCCTCCGGCGTTACTCCCACTAAGAGGGCGCTGTTGGCATTCTCCCCATCCCGGGCGTAGGTGCTCATGCCGTTGGTCACCACACCGCCGGGTTCCGAGGCGGCAGCCACCACGGTGCCCCCGGGGCACATGCAGAAGGTATAGGCCGAGCGGCCGTTAGGTGCGTGGTAGGCCAGTTTATAGTCGGCCGGTCCCAGTCCCTCCAGGCCGGCAAATTGCTTGTACTGGGCAACATTAATCAGGTCCTGGGGATGTTCAATGCGTACCCCGATAGAAAAGGGTTTGGGGCCCACCTGCACCCCTCGCTCTACCAGCAATTTAAAAGTATCCCTGGCACTGTGGCCACAGGCGAGAACGGCCACCGTTGCCGGCAGCTTTTCCGTACCATTTATAACCAGGCCCTGGAGGTGGTTGTCCCCTATTTCGATACCGGTAACCTGGGCGTTAAAACAAACCTCGCCTCCCAGGCGAATTATTTCATTACGCAAATTTTTAACTACATACCGCAGAATATCGGTGCCGATATGGGGCCGGTAATAATACAGAATTTCCTCCGGTGCCCCGCACCGTACCAATTCCTCCAGGACGAAACGGCAGCGGTGATCGTTAATTAAAGTCGTCAGCTTGCCGTCAGAAAAAGTACCAGCCCCGCCCTCACCGAACTGAACATTGCAGCCGGGATCCAGGTGACCTTCCTGCCAGAAGCGGGCTACCACCCTGGTCCGGGTGTCCACATCAGCACCCCTTTCCAGGAGGAGAGGCCGGTAACCCTGGCGGGCTAAAAGCAGCCCGGCAAAAAGTCCGGCCGGCCCGGTACCGATAATTACGGGACGGTGTGCAAGTTTTTCCTCGCCCGGTTTGACGAATTGATAGACCGGGTAGGTAGCCCGGGAGATGGTTTTATCGCCGGCATGTTTCTTTAACAGGCGGCTTTCATTCTTAACCCTGGCATCCAGGGTATAGACCCAGTAGATCATCTCCCGGGAACGGGCATCCAGGGACTGGCGGTAAATGGTAAAACCCTGTAAATCCCGGGCCGGTATGCCGAGCTTTTGCAAAAGGGCGGCCTGCAGATCCGGCACTTTATCTGTTACGGGTATCTTGATACCTGTGACTCTGAGCACTGCTTCACCTTCTTTAATTTATACGGTTATGATTTTATTTTACCATTTGAGCCAGGCTTAAATATCCGGGCAGGGATAAAAAAAGACGGTCCGGCTCCCTCGTCGAAGGGATAACCAAAGACCGCTGGCAAAAGTAAAACGTTACTCCAGCTCACGGGCAAGCTTCTGCCTTAAATAGCTGCTTCACCCATTTCACCGGTACGAATACGGATGGCATTTTCTATATTATATATAAAGATTTTACCATCGCCGATGGAACCGGTACGGGCTTCCCTCAAGATAAGGTTAATCGCCTCATCTACGTCTTTATCCAGGACAACAATTTCTACCTTAACTTTAGGTAACAAGTCAATTGTATACTGGCTGCCGCGGTAAACTTCAGTTTTGCCCTTTTGCAGGCCGCAACCGGTAACATGGGTTACGGTCATCCCATTGATGCCGTATTTACCCAGGGCCTCTTTCACAGCTTCCAGCCTGGCCGGCCGGATAATGGCCTCGATCTTTTTCATTTTTTCCCCGCCTTTCCATTGAACTACGGTATCCTGCCTCAGTGAACTTGCGTACCACGCATGACGAAATCACCGTAGGCCTGGATACCGTGCTCGTAAATATCCAACCCTTCGCTTTCCTCTTCCTCAGATACCCGCAAACCTACAGTAACTTTGATGATAGCAAAAAGGATGGCTGCTGTAAGTACAGTCCAGGCAAAAACTGCTGCCACGCCAATTAACTGGGTGATCAACAGGGAGACGCCGCCGCCGTAGAAAAGGCCTCCCTCGACGGCAAAAAGACCGACCATAATGGTTCCAAAAGCACCGCTAAAACCGTGAACTGAAACGGCGCCAACAGGGTCATCAACCTTTAAAACCTTATCCATAAATTCCACTCCCAGGGCCGTTACGCAGCCCGACAGGAAGCCGATAATCACAGCTCCCAGGGGACTGACGGCAGCCGTCCCGGCCGTAATGCCCACCAGTCCACCCAGGGTACCGTTCAGAGTCAAACTGACATCGGGTTTCCCAAAACGCAGCCAGGGCAGAATGAGGCCGCCAAAGGCCCCTGCCGCCGCAGCCAGGTTAGTCGTGACGGCGATGCGGGCAATGTCCGGTGTGGTACCGGAAAGGGTGCTGCCCGGGTTAAAACCGAACCAGCCGAACCAGAGTAAGAAGACGCCCAGGGCTCCCAGGGTAATGCTGTGGCCGGGAATAGCCCTCACACTACCGTCAGGACCAAACTTGCCGCGCCGGGGACCCACCATGGCCGCGCCTACCAGGGCCGTCCAGCCCCCGACCGAGTGGACTACAGTGGAACCGGCAAAATCGATGAAGCCGCGCTGGGATAGCCAGCCGCCGCCCCAGGCCCAGTGGCCAACTACAGGGTAGATGACGGCACTGATAAAGATGCTGTAAATCAGGTAAGCAACAAACTTCGTCCTTTCAGCCATAGCGCCGGAAACGATGGTAGCTGCTGTAGCGCAGAAGACTGTCTGGAAAATCAGGAAAGCGTAGAGGGGGATCTCCAGTCCCAGGTGTTCGAAGGTGCCTGTTGTTCCCCAGCCGGTGGTCCCGATAAAGCCGCCGGCATCAACGCCAAACATGATGGCAAAGCCAACCAGCCAGTAGATGATGGAACCGGAACAAAAGTCGATGAGGTTCTTCATGACAATATTGGCTGCATTTTTGGCCTGGGTAAAGCCGGTTTCGACCATGGCAAAGCCCGCCTGCATAATGAAAACTAGAAAAGCAGCTATTAAAGTCCAGACGGTATCAAGGGCAGTCGCGTTGCTGGCAGCCGTCGGCTCCCCGGCCCAGGCCACAGAAGGGAGAAATAACATAACGCTTACAAAGAGAAGAACCAGACCGATTCTGCATCTTGAAATTTGCATGGTTTTACCTCCCCCAAACTTTTTTAAACGAAATTACCATCTCTTCCTGACCTGTTTGCCCATGGCTACCCCCTCCCTGGTGTTAAAGAATTAAAAAGTAAAAGGCGCTACCCCAGGGGGCTTTCAATCCACCCTGATTAGCGCCTTTACTTGCTCCCAACATTAGGATAATAATAAAGCCGCTATCTTAAAAATGATAGCGGCTTCATCGCCTTGTAAGCACCATTGCTTACGTTATTTTATTTTGTTTTTATTATAATTACCTGGAACCCCAATGTCAATAAATAAAATTTCTTAGCTATTTTAGCGGCGTAACCATAAAACAGCTACCACCAAGGCGGCCAGGCAAATACGGTACCAGGTAAATAGGAGGTAACTGCCGTGGCGCAAGTACTGGAGCAAAAACTTGATGGCTAAAAAGCCGACGACGGCTGCCGTCAGAACCCCCAAGATAAAGGGCAGGTTGATAGCAGCCAGGGTTAATTCCTTTAACTGCAGCAGGGCTGCCCCGGCAATAATCGGCACCGACATGAGGAAGGAAAAGCGGGCTGCCGTCTCGCGCTGCATCCCGGTAAGGAGCCCGGCGGACATGGTAATCCCGGAACGAGAGACGCCGGGGATTATGGCCAGTGCCTGGGAAATACCAACAATAATGCTGTCAGCCAGGGTAATATCATCCATTTGCCGGGTCTTTCGACCCACCCGGTCGGCCCACCACAGGCCAATACCCATCAAGGTAAGGGTTAAAGCAATGAGCTGGGGCGAGCGGAAAACCGTCGCGGCCTGGTCTTCCAGGAGATAACCAAAGATGGCCCCCGGGATGGAGGCAACAACCAGGTACCAGAAGAGGCGGCCGTCCTGGCTCCTGGGTTGAAACAAGCCGCAAACAACCAATTCTATAAGGTCTCGCCAGAAATAAGCTACCACGGCAATCAGCGTACCCAGGTGCAAGGCGACATCAAAGGTTAAGCCCGGGTCGGGCCAGCGGAAAAACCAGGGAAGCAAAACCAGATGGGCAGAACTGGAGATAGGCAAAAACTCGCCAAGGCCCTGGACCAGGCCCAGGACAATGGCCTGGATGTAGTTCATTCTCATACTCTCCTTAGAATTTAGTCACATAGCAAGTTTATCTTCACCTTCCCCCCGTGTCAAGTATTGCCGTCCTGTTACCCGTGTGTCAAGAATCAACACAGGTGGTCAATAAACAGTTATCAAATCCTTGAGGTCGTTGAACCTGCCCGGCCCGATACCGGAGACATTCTGCAGGTCTTCAATGGTCCGGAAGGGGCCTTTCTGGTTCCGGTAGTCGATGATGCGCTGGGCCAGGGTAGGGCCTATACCAGGTAAACTATCCAGCTCCGCCATGGTGGCGGTGTTAATATTTACCTTACCGCCTGTCTTAGCAGTATCGCCGGCAGTGCCTCCCCCAGAAGTTACCGGGCCGGAAAAATTGCTACTACCACCTGCCGGCCCTGCCTCGCCCTGGCGGGGAACAATCACCTGCTGGCCGTCATTTAAAGGCGCGGCCAGGTTCAGGGCATTAGGATTGGCCTCCGGTAATAACCCTGCCAGGCTGACTGCTTCGTTGACTCTGGCTCCGGCCTTGAGCTCGTAGACACCGGGCCTCTGCACCGCCCCGGCTACATGGACCTGGATGGTCGGTGGTTTGGAACCGTTAGCCCCCTGGTCCTCAGCGGCAGGTTTGTCCCCGGTAAGAGCCGCCGCGGCTTTATCTCCCGGCACAACCCGGGGCAGCTCTTTTGCCGCTTGCCGTTCCTGCCAGCGGCCGTACTGGAGACCGGCGCCGAAGAGGAGGGCCGCCACCAGGGCTGCGGCCAGCCAGCGCACGCGGCCGTCCCATTCCCACACTTCCTATCACCCCGGTAAAAGTTCTTACTCAATTAAAAATACGACTAGAATCGTCTTTTTCCTGCCATTGGCGCCATATTCTACCACTAATAGATATCAAAAGTCCCCTCGCAGGGGTACGAAGCTGCCAGTAACCACCATCTGCTAACGTGGTACCGTCAGGGGAAGTAAATGGATAAAGCCGGTGCTGGAGCACCGGCTTTATCCATAAAAGCTATTACCTGCATGGCAATCCTGTTAAGGGTTAACGGAAAAAGAGGAGGGTGTCCAGGATAAACAGGGGAATTAAAATACCCATCGACCAGGCCATATAGCCGAAGAAGCTCGGCATGCGGATGGCATTCTCTTCCGCTATGGAGCGCACCATAAAGTTGGGAGCATTACCGATATAAGTATTGGCCCCCATAAACACCGCCCCACAGGATACGGCCAGCAACATCTTGGGAGCTACTATCCCTACAGTGGTCGGCACGCCGCTGGCGGCTCCCAGGCTAGCGGCAGTGGTCAAAAACACCAGGTACGTGGGAGCGTTATCCAGGAAGCTGGAAAGGGCCCCCGTGGCCCAGAAAAACTGCGCCGGGTGGGTTAAGCCCAATTCCGCACCACGGGCGTGGAGGATGGCCAGGGCCGGGATCATGGTCATGAAGATACCGGCAAAAAGGGTGGCCACTTCCTTGATGGGGCCCCAGGTGAAGCGATTATCTTTGCGAATAAGCTGGGGAGTAGTTTTTAGAGACAAGAAGGCTGCCAGGAGAATGGCCAGGTCGCGGATTATATTGGTGTAAGGCAGTACCACTGCTTCTTCCCCATGCCTAAACAGGGTGATGCCGTAAAGGGTACCTGTTTTCAGATCGGCAAAGGCAGGGTTCTTGGCCAGGATGCCGCTGGTAATAACCGCAGCAAGAACGATGCCGAGATAAATAAGATTGTGTAACCCATCTACACGCAAGGGTTCCCGCTCGTTCTTCAGTTCCGGGACGCTTTCTTTACGGTAAAAGTAACTATCCAGGATATAATATAAGGCCAGGAGGATAATTACATTAAATCCCATAGGAACAATTAATCGCATTGTCCAGAAGAAGGGAACGCCCCTTAAATACCCGAGGAACAGGGGCGGGTCACCCACGGGTGTCAGGGAGCCGCCGATATTGGATACAAGGAAGATAAAGAAGATAATTATATGGGCCTTATAACGCCGCCACTCGTTGGCCCGGATCACCGGCCGGATCAGGAGCATGCTGGCTCCCGTCGTTCCCACCCAGCTGGCCAGGGCGGTGCCTACCAGGAGGAGCAATACGTTAACGGCCGGAGTTCCCTGCAAGGTCCCGCGAAGGATAATTCCTCCCGAGACTACAAATAGGCCAAAGAGGAGAATGATAAAGGGCAGGTAATCAAGCAGGTATACTTCCAGGGCCTGGAAAAAAGCAGTCCCGCTGCCGAAGGCGATTAAAAAGGGAATAAAGAAAACCAGGGCCCAGAACGCGCTTACCTTACCCATGTTGTGCTCCCACCAGTGGACGTTAACCAGGGGGAAGATAGCAATGGACAGCAACATACCTACAAATGGCAGTACGCTCCACCAGGGTAAAAGATGGCCCAATTCATTTCCTCCAGATGCCCAGGCCACATCGCTCAAGGCGAGAAAAGAACCGAACACCAGCAGCACTAACTGTAGAATTCGTTTAAGAGACATCCCATCCATCCTTTCTCCAGTTTCCCTCGCTACGCGCAACATTTTAACCTAACTAGAGCCATTTTTCCAGCCTTTTTGACGAAAACAGGGCAGGAACCGTTGATACCTTCTTTTACCCATGGGGTGGGATACCGCCTTTTATAATCACGCCCTGTGCTGGAAGCCGGGAGGGTCGCAGGTAGACCTGTGACTGCCCTCCCGGAGCCTACCAACCTTGATGGCCGGATCGCTTTCAACTCGCCCGGCGGGCTACGACATTGACCAGCTTATCCGGCACCACAATAACTTTAACCACTTGCTGGCCGGCAAGCAGGCTGGCCACTTTTTCCCTTTTTAAAACAAGCTTCTTAACTTCTTCTTCAGGCAGCCCCGCAGGAACCTGCACCCGGTCCCTAACTTTACCGTTGATCTGCACCACCAGGGTTACCTCTTCCTCCACCAGGGCATCAGGGTCAAAGGCAGGCCACGATTCCAGGTGGACGCTCTCCCGCCCTCCCAGGCCCTGCCATAGCTCCTCGGCAATGTGGGGAGCAAAGGGGGCCAGCAAGGTTATTAACTTCCGCAAAACCTCACCCATCAGCGGCAGGTTTTGTTCATTTGCAGCAACGGTGTCCTGGTAACGGTAGCAACCGTTGACCAGTTCCATAATGGCGCTGATGGCCGTGTTAAAGTTAAAGCGCTGCTCGATATCCTCGGTAACCTTCTTGATGGTGGCGTGGAGGAGCCGCCAGAGCTCGCGGTCGGCAGGAGTTTTCACCGCGGGGGTGCCGCCAGCCCGGCGGACGGCATCGGCGTAAGCAGCAACCAGACGCCAGACCCGGTTTAAAAAGCGGTAGCAACCTTCCACCCCCTGGTCGCTCCACTCCAGGTCCCGCTCCGGAGGGGCGGCAAAGAGGATAAAGAGGCGGGCGGTATCGGCGCCATAGCGCTCTATTATTTCTTCCGGGCTGACAACATTCCCTTTGGATTTGGACATCTTGCTGCCGTCCTTTAAGACCATCCCCTGGGTCAGGAGGTTCTGGAAGGGCTCCTCAACCCCTATCAGGCCAAAGTCGTACAGGGCCTTGGTAAAAAAGCGGGCATACATGAGATGGAGGATGGCATGCTCCACCCCGCCGATATACTGATCCACGTTCATCCAGTAATCAACCTTATCCCGTTCAAAAGCCCGCTCCTGGCTGCGGGGGCTGGTGTAGCGCAGGAAATACCAGGAGGAGCAGACAAAGGTATCCATGGTGTCCGTCTCCCGCCGCGCCGGGCCGCCGCACCGGGGACAGGTGGTGTTGACAAACTCGGGGCAGTTCTTTAACGGCGATTCCCCTGTCGGTTTAAACTCCACTCCCTCGGGCAGGATGACCGGCAGATCTTCTTCGGGTACGGGTACCAGGCCGCAGCTGTCGCAGTAAATCATGGGTATGGGCGCGCCCCAGTAACGCTGGCGGGAAATCAGCCAGTCCCGCAGGCGGTAGTTCACCCGCGCCCTGCCTTTACCTGTACTCTCCAGGTATTCAGTAACCTTATGAATGCCCTCCCGGTTAGGCAATCCGCTGAAGGGACCGGAATTGACCATGATGCCGTCCTCGACGTAGGCGGCTGTCATGGTAGCGCCGTCAATTTCCTGCCCCTGGGGCTGAATAACTACCTTGACCGGCAGGTTGTACTTGCGGGCAAATTCGAAGTCCCGCTGGTCATGGGCCGGCACCCCCATGACCGCCCCGGTACCGTATTCCATGAGGACGTAGTTGGCAATCCAGATGGGCACCCGCTCGTTATTGACCGGGTTTATGGCATAAGCACCGGTAAAGACGCCTTCCTTTTCCTTCTCGGTAGCCGTCCGGTCCAGATCGCTCAAATAGCGGGCCGCCTGGACAAATTGGTCTACTTCCTTTTCCTGGGGTTTCCCCGCTGCCAGTTTCGTCACCAGGGGATGTTCGGGAGCCAGGACCATATAAGTAACGCCGTAAAGGGTATCCGGGCGGGTAGTAAATACCGGTATTTCCTCGCCACTGCCTTCCACCCGGAAAATAACCTCGGCACCGGTACTCTTGCCGATCCAGTTTTCCTGCATGATTTTAACTTTTTCCGGCCAGCCGGGCAGCTTTTGCAGATCATTCAAGAGCCGCTCGGCATAAGCAGTGATGCGGAAAAACCATTGTTCCAGGTCTTTGCGCATGACAGGGGTATGACAGCGCTCGCAGGCGCCGTCAACTACCTGCTCATTGGCCAGGACCGTGGCGCAGGAAGGGCACCAGTTGACGGCGGCTTTTTTACGGTAGGCCAGGCCGTGCTTGTACATCTGCAGGAAGAGCCACTGGGTCCAGCGGTAGTAGCTGGGATGGCAGGTAGCTACCTCCCGGTCCCAGTCGTAGCTGATACCCATGGCATGGAGCTGGCGGCGCATGTTGGCAATATTGCTCCAGGTCCACTCCGCCGGCGGAATCCCACGGTGGATGGCCGCGTTTTCCGCCGGCAGGCCAAAGGCATCCCAGCCCATGGGATGGAGGACGTTGTAGCCCCGCATGCGTTTAAAACGGGCGACAACATCACCAATGGAATAATTGCGTACATGCCCCATGTGTAAATTTCCGGATGGGTAAGGGAACATCTCCAGGCAATAATACTTGGGTTTGCTGCTATCTTCCGTTACCCGGTAAAGGTCGCTTGCTTCCCAGCGGCGCTGCCATTTGGGTTCAATTTCCTTGAAATTATACCTTGCTTCCATAACCAGTCACTCCCAAAGTTTACCCTAAAATAACTGCGCACCAAACTGGCATTGCTCGCTCCAAACAAATGCCAGCCCTTTATTTTAATCCTTTCTGCTGGGTACCGCAAAAGCGGCATAGCTATCTTGTGCTAAACGGCATCTATTTTAATCACCCTGGCATCCCGCCAGAGGCGTTCCAGGTCGTAGAAACGGCGCTCTTCTTCCTGGAAGATATGTACCACCACCGCGCCAAAATCGAGTAAGATCCAGCGGGCGGCATCCCAGCCTTCCCGGTGCAGGAGCTTTACCCCGTTTTCCCCCAGGAGTTCCTCTACCCGGCCGGCAATGGCCTGAACCTGAGTTGCCGATGTACCGCTGGTGATAACAAAGTAATCGGCAATGAGGGTAATACCTCTAAGGTCCAGGATTACCGGTTCCAGTCCCTTTTTTTCAACTATTGCCCTGGCCGCCAGCTCAGCTACCCGGGCTGCATCCATTAATTAATAACCTCCCCTGGCCAGTAAAATGTAGTTGCGCGCCTCCACCGTGGCCGGATGGAGGGGCTGCTCTTTATCCAGGATGTAAATAATACTCGCTTCAAAGGCTTTCAACAAAGCTGCCTCCAGGTCAGTTGCTGCTATTTTGCGAAGAGCATTGACACCGGCAAACTGGCGCCCGGGTTCAATGACATCCGCCAGGTATATAATTTTATCCAGCGGTGTCATGGCCGGTGCCCCTACTGTGTGTCGGGCCACCGCCTGGAGAATGGCTTTATCGGTTATCCCCAGCTCCCGCTCCAGGAGCATGGCTCCCACGGGGCCGTGGAGTAAAACGGGCAGTCGCCTTTCCAGATCACAGGTTATGAGCCCCGCAGTCCCGGCCAGGTCCAGGAGCTGTTCCGGCGGTAAATCTCGAGCATAATCATGTAACAGGCCCGCCAGGCGGGCCTGTTCCGGGTCAATACCATTTTTTACTGCCAGTCCGGCTGCGGTATCAGCTACACCCAGGCTGTGGCGGTAACGCCCTGCGGGCAGCCGAGCTGCTAGAAGCTGCAGGTATTTTTTCACTTTTTTAACCTCCGCCTGGCAGCTAACAAAAACCCCCTATTTTTTTAAAAATAGGAGGTTAAACTCAATCCGGGTCTTACGAACGGGCCCGGGCTTCGTTGACGGTTAAGACGCGATTACCAAGTTCGGTACCATTCATGGCAGCGATCATGCGGTCGGCATCGGCATCGTTAACTTCAACGAAACCGAAACCCCGGGACCGGCCCGTCTGGCGGTCGGTAATAATCCGCGCGCTCAACACTTCGCCGTGGGCCGCAAACGCCCTGGCCAGTTCTTCCTCAGTTGTGGCCCAGGGAAGGTTGCCCACATACAGGGTACGCACCAATGCACTTCACCTCTTCTTCGATGTTAGTAGTAGTATATAGTCCTAGCTCTTTTCATATACGCCACTGTTCCGGGGCCGGTACAACCCCTGGCAGTGGATATATTCTTCTACCGCCTCCGGGAGCAGGTATTTAATCGGTTTTTTATTTTGTACCCGCCAGCGGATATCAGTAGAAGAAATGGCCAGAGCCGGGACTTCGATGAGATGAATACGGTGCCTACCCTCAACCGGTAACATGGGTCTGGACTCCCCTGGCCGGCTCAACTGAAAACCGGGACGCGTGGCGGCAATAAAATGGCACTCTTGGAGGAGCCTGTCGACATCCTTCCACGTCAAGATCTCCAGGATGGCATCGGCACCGGTAATAAAGAAAAGCTGGACCTCAGGGCCGTAAAAGCGGCGAAACTCAAGAACTGTATCGATGGTATAAGAATAGCCCTCCCGGTCAATCTCGCTCCGGGATACTTCAAAGTATGGGTTGCTGGCCGTAGCCAGGACCGTCATCTGGTAGCGGTGCTCCGAATCGGTGACCGGGTAGTCCTTTTTATGGGGAGGTCGCCCGGAAGGGACAAACACCACTTTTTCCAGGGCAAATTCCCAGCGGGCGGCTTCGGCCGTTACCAGGTGACCGAAATGAATGGGGTCAAAAGTCCCCCCCATAATACCTACCCGCCGGTTGTTGTTAAATGTCTTCATAGCTCCCTCCCGGTTCCCTATGTTGTTATTTTAACAATTACTGACGAATCTGTCCACTACCAAAGATAATATACTTAAAAGTTGTTAGCTGCTCCGGACCCATGGGACCCCGGGCATGGAGCTTCTGGGTGCTGATGCCGATTTCCGCCCCGAAACCGAATTCATAACCATCGGTAAAGCGGGTGGAAGCATTGACGTAAACGGCGGCGGCGTCAACCCGGGCCAGGAATTCCCGTGCTGTCTGGTAATTGCTGGTGACAATGGCTTCCGAATGTTTGGTGCCGTAGGTATGGATATGCTCCAGGGCCGCTTCCAGGCTGTCGACCACCCGGACGGCCAGGATCAAATCCAGGTATTCGGTAGCCCAGTCTTCTTCGGTAGCCGCTTCCGCCCAGGGGACAAGTTCCCGGGTGCGTTCGCACCCCCGCAAAACAACCCCCTTTTCCTTCAGGGCCTCCGCCAGGGAAGGCAGGAATTCTGCCGCCACCTTTTCGTGGACCAGCAGGGTCTCCATGGCGTTGCAGACGCCGGGGCGCTGGGTCTTGGCATTGATAACGATGTTTCTGGCCATCTCCAGGTCGGCTGCGGCATCGACGTAGACATGGCAGTTGCCTACACCCGTCTCAATCACCGGCACCGTTGCATTCTCCACCACCGTCCGGATGAGGCCGGCGCCTCCCCGAGGAATCAGGACATCCAGGTATTCATTGGCCCGGAGCAACAGGTTGACAGCTTCGCGGTCAGTAGTCTCAATTAACTGGATGGCCCCCTCCGGTATGCCGGCGGCCGTTGCCGCCCGGCTGATGACCTGGGTCAGGGCCCGGTTGGAATTAAAAGCCTCGGAGCCGCCGCGCAGGATAACGGCATTACCGGTTTTCAGGCACAGGCCCGCCGCATCTACCGTCACGTTGGGCCGGGCTTCATAGATAATGCCGATCACCCCCAGGGGTACCCGTACGCGGCCGATCTGCAGGCCGTTGGGCCGCGTCCACATGGAAGTAACTTCGCCCACCGGGTCGGGCAAAGCTACCAGTTCCCGCAAACTCACGGCCATATCTTTGATGCGCTTCTCGTTTAAAAGGAGGCGGTCCAGCAGGGCCCGGGAAAGCCCCTTTTCTCTGCCGGCAGCCATATCCCGGGCATTGGCCTCCAGGATAAAATCCTGTTCCTCCTCCAGGGCCCGGGCCATGGCCAGCAGGGCTTCATTTTTTATACTGGTGTTCAGGTTAGCCAGTATGCGCGCCGCTTCCTTGGCCAGCTTACCCTTAGCCTGCACTTCTGCGGCTACATTCATGGCAGCCACTCCTTTGTATATGAGATGTAAGTTCAAACCAGGACTATCATGTTATCCCGGTGTACGATCTCATCGTAATCTTTATAGCCTAAGATTTCGACAATCTCCTTCGTTTTCCTGCCCTGGATGCGGCGAATGGCCTCGGCCGCATAGTTGGACATACCGCGGGCAATTTCCTTGCCGTCCGGATCGATTATGCTGATAATGGCTCCCTGGTCAAAGTCGCCGTAAACGGCCACCACACCCCCCGGTAAAAGGCTTTTTCCCCCCCCGCATATGGCCCTGACGGCCCCGGCATCCACCTGGACCTGGCCCTGGATCCCCGGGCCGTAGGCCAGCCAGCGCTTACGGGTATGGGTGCGGTGTTCCCGGGGGATAAAGATGGTACCCACTTCTTCCCCCCGCAGGACGGCGCTGATTCTTCCACCCTCCAGGCCGCTGGTGATCACTACCGGGATGCCGAAGCTGGTGGCCAGCCGCGCGGCCTGGAGCTTGGTGGCCATGCCGCCGGTGGACCAGGTAGAACCGGCCCCCCCGGCCAGGGCTTCAATCTCCGGCGTAATTTCTGTAACACACCGGAGTAAAGTGGCATCCCTATCAGTCAAGGGGTTAGAGGAAAAAAGGCCGCCGATATCCGTCAACAGGATTAAAATATCGGCGTCAACCAGGCCGGCCACCAGGGCCGCCAGGGTATCATTATCACCAACCCGGATTTCGTCCACGGCCACGGTATCATTTTCATTGACTATGGGTACCACGCCCAGGTGTAACAGGGTGGCCAGGGTGTGGCGGGAATTGAGGTAACGGCGGCGGTCGGCCAGATCGTCCCGGGTTAAAAGGATCTGGGCTACAAGCAGCCCGTAATCGCTGAACAATTTTTCATACATATGCATGAGCAAGCCCTGGCCCACGGCGGCAGCGGCCTGTTTTTCCGGCAGTGTCCGGGGTTTTTCCTTCAATCCCAGGCGACCCATGCCGGCCCCCACGGCCCCGGAAGTAACCAGCACAACCTGGCGGCCGGCATTGACCTGGTCTACCAGTTCCCGGACCAGGCGCTCCATGCGTTCGAGGTTTAATTTGCCTGTTTTATGGGTCAGGGTGCTGGTGCCTACTTTAACTACCAGCCTGCGGGCCTGTTGTAGAGCCTCGCGGCACTCCCTCTCCGTCAAACCCGTCACTCCTACTAAAATAAGGTTCTATCAAAAACGGCGATTGCTGGTTGATCTGTACTCCAGCTTTTTGGGGTGTGGGGGTACAGGCTTCAGGCTCCGGTGGTTCTCGGCTAGCAAACTTTACGCTCAGCCTTGCTCGGCGGCGGGGGTGGCCTGGCTTTATCTCTTTGCACAATCATTACGGGGCGTGGTACTTCTCATCCTTGAAGCTACGTTACGATCCCCATCCCGTTCACCGCCGCCTCGCTGCGGCTTTGCGTAAGTATCTTACGCCTCGAACCAAGTCGCCTTCCGCCTGTACCCACCACCCCCTTGCCTGGCATTATCCCCCTCGCTTCCGCCAGATACCATCTTTATTCATACCTTTTGGGCATTCAGTACCTTTATTCCTCTTCCCTGTACTCAAATTCATATTTACCTATTCTTACCGTAGCGCCGGGGAAGACGCCAGCCTGGCGCAGGGCGGCTTCGAGGCCCTTCTGCTGCAGGTAGACCTGCAGGCGGCGCACGGCTTCGTCGTTATCCAGGTAAGTCATGGCTACCCGGCGCTCGATTTCTCTATTTTTAACCAGGAAGACGCTCCCTTCCCTGGTGATTGTTATCTCTTCCGGGGCAAAGGTTGTCACCTTTTCTTCCCCTGGTTCCAGCAAAGGTGCCGGCGGTGGCAGGTTTTTGAGCATGCCTGCCAGGTGGTAAAGGAGGGCCTCAAGGCCGGCACCGGTAGCGGCGGCAATGGGAAAAATAGGGTAAGCATCGCTTAAGCGCTCTTTAAGGTAAGCCACTTTTGCTTCCCCGCCTGGGATGTCCATTTTGTTGGCGGCTATTAACTGGGGCCGCCGGGCCAGTTCCGGGTTATAGTGTTCCAGCTCTTTATTGACAGTTCGCCAGTTATCCAGGACTTCTTCGGCCGGTAAAGATACGTCGAGGACGTGGACCAGGACCCTGGTGCGCTCGATGTGGCGTAAAAACTTTAACCCCAGGCCGGCGCCCTGGTGGGCACCTTCAATAAGGCCGGGTATGTCGGCCACCACAAAGGAGTTTTCATCATCTACCCGAACCACACCGAGAACGGGAGTCAGGGTGGTAAAGGGGTAGTCGGCAATCTTGGGCCGGGCGGCGGATATACGGGAAAGCAGGGTTGACTTGCCGGCATTGGGCATGCCGATGAGGCCGACATCGGCCAGCAGCTTTAATTCCAGGAGCAGCCAGCGTTCCTCCCCGGGTTCGCCCTTCTCGGCATAGGTAGGTGCCCGGTCTGTCGGTGAAACAAAGCGGGCATTCCCCCGGCCGCCGCGGCCGCCGGCCGCCACCACGACGCGCTGGCCGTGCTCTACCAGATCGGCAAGGACCTGTCCGGTAGCGGCATCCCGGACTACCACCCCTACCGGCACCCGGAGGATGAGATCCGGGGCACTGCGGCCGTGTTTATTTTTCCCTTGACCGTGCTGGCCCCGCTCGGCCCGGTAGTGGGAGCGATAGCGGAAATCGACCAGGGTTCTTAAAGACGCATCGGCTTCCAGGATTACGCTGCCGCCGCGGCCGCCGTCACCGCCGCTGGGGCCGCCGCGGGGGACATATTTCTCCCGCCGGAAGGCGACGACACCATTGCCGCCGTCGCCGCCGCGCACGTAAATTTTGGCTTCGTCGTAAAACAAGGGGATAGCGCTCCTCCGAAAATAACTCTATCGCAGGCTGGCATTGTCTTGCTCGCTCCTGACAAAAGCCAGCCCGCTTGCTTTTTCATTAATTGCCAAAAACAGCGAGTAACGTCATGGGCTACTCCGGCCCCTCACTACCCGCTCCTCAAAAGCAGTCCCATTTCTCCGGTTTCCGGTTGCCAGGTGAAGGGTACCTGGTGGCTACCGGCCAGGTCGGCCAGGTGTTTTACGGTTCCGGCAGGGACTGCTGCCGGAACTCCGACTTTAAAGGATAGGTAATAGCCTTCCTCCTGCTCAATAAGGCTAACCTGAAGGGTATTCCCTTCACCGGCCAGGGCCAGGGCCAGGTCCCAGGCTGCCTCCCAGAGGGCGAGGGCTACATTATTATCCATGGTCAGGTTCTCCATCATGGTATGTACTGCTATTGTCAGGGTTATACCCCTGGCAGCTACCTGTTCCATTTTAAGAAGGCTTAGCAGGGCCAGATCGGGTTGTTTCAGGCGCATGAGCCGGCCTAACTGCTCCAGCTCTGCATTAACCTCTTGCAAATATGTTAAAGCCCGGTCATATTTTTGTAACTGGAGATAGCCGGATATTACCTGCAGGTGGTTCAAGATATCGTGTCTTTGCGAGCGTAGCAAAGATATTACTTCTGCGGCCTGCCAGGTCATGCCAGACACCTCGCCCCTTATTATTTTCGCACATTCACCTGCCGTGGTCCCAGGCGCTGACGGGCCGGTCCATAGCAGAAACCCCTGGAAATTTCCAGGGGTTCTTTTTAACTGGCATAAACGCTTACTTGTTTCTTCTCGCGGCCTTTACGCTCAAAACGGACTATGCCGTCAATCAGAGCAAAAAGGGTATCGTCTTTGCCAATTCCAACGTTCAGGCCCGGGTGGATCTTGGTACCGCGCTGGCGCACCAGGATGTTGCCGGCCTTAACAAACTGGCCGTCCTGTCTCTTTACTCCCAGGCGTTTGGCCTCACTATCGCGGCCGTTCCGGGAACTACCTACACCTTTTTTATGGGCAAAAAGCTGTAAATCCATCATCATCTCGCCCACCCCCTTAGATTTCGGAAGTCAGATGTTTTTATATTCTAATGCTACATACTGCCTGTAATCGCTGGCTATAGCCTTCAGCCCCAGTTCTATAGTTTTGAGAATCACCCGGGCTTTCTCCTGGTCGGCGGGGTTTAAGCTAGCCGGCAAGCGGCACTCCAGAAAACCTTCCCGGATGCTTACCCCGGGTTCCTCTTCCAGATGGTCCTTCAGGCTAAAAACTGCCGTCTGGGCCAGGGCCGATACAGCGGCACAGACGATATCCTCGCCTTTAGGACGGTAACCGGCATGGCCGGTAACGGTGAAGCCCGTAAGGCTCCCGCCCCTTTCCTGCCAGAAGACAATCCTTATCATTGCACCTCAATTTTTTCAATCCGCAACCGGGTATAGGGCTGGCGATGACCCTGCTTGCGCCGGTAGTTTTTCTTGGGCTTATACTTGAAAACAATTATCTTTTTGCCCTTACCATGGGCCTCTACGGCAGCGGTAACCCTGGCGCCGTTCACGTAAGGGGTGCCTACCTGCAGGTCAGCCCCTTCGCCGACGGCCAGCACCTTATCCAGGACTACCTTTTCGCCTTCGGCAACCGGCAGCTTTTCTACCCGGATGACGTCGCCTTCGCTAACCCGGTACTGTTTGCCTCCGGTCATAATAATGGCGTACACCTGAAATCCCCCCAAGCTAAGACTCGCCACCGTCAGGCACCTTATTAAAAAGGTTTTAAAACCTGCGGCGAGCGGTTTAAAACTCTGGTGCGGCTTTTTGCAGTGTAACACATCTTCCCAGCACCTGTCAAGCATCGTTTAAGAGCCGCGCCCGGGCAAAAGTGCGGTAAACCCGGGTAACCTCTACCGTAACTTCCTGGCCGAGGTAAGAGGCGCCGCCGGGTATATCCAGGACAAAGCCGTCCACCCTGGCGATACCGTCACCGTTGTTGGTCGTATGTGCCCCTTCGATGGTAACTTTCAGAATCTGGCCTGCTTTGACGGGGGCGGCATTGTTGATTTCGTCCAGGTCGAAGAGCTCCCGCAGGTTTACTTCTTCCAGGTGAAGATTTTCAGCGCCCTTGATGATCAGCTGTTTCCCGGCCCGCCGCTCCAGGAGGCGCAAGTGGGCTCCCCCTGAGCCAATAAGCAAAGAAGCTACAGACGGATTGGCCTCCACCAGCAGGGCCCTGGCCCGGCTCTCCCCGGCCAGTTGCAGGATTTTTTTCCTGGCCTGGAGGGCCACCGTTTCTTCCGACAGGACCTTGCCCGTACCGTGGCAGTAGGGGCAGTCCTGCTGCAGCACACTCCCCAGTTCCTGCTGGTCTTTTTTCCGCGTCATTTCCAGGAGCCCCAGGCGGGTAAAACCCAGGATCTGGGTTTTCGTTTTATCCCGGGCCAGTTCTCTTTGCAGGACTTTTATTACCTGCTCCTGGTGGGCGGGATTTTCCATATCGATGAAGTCGACGACAATGATACCGCCGATGTTGCGCAGGCGGAGTTGCCTGGCTACTTCCACCGCTGCTTCCAGGTTGGTCGTCAGGATTGTGTCGGCCAGGTTATGGCGGCCGACAAATTTACCCGTATTAACATCAATGGCCGTCAGGGCCTCCATCTGGTCAATAACCAGGTAACCGCCGCATTTAAGCCAGACCTTGCGCTTCAGAGCCTGCTCTATCTGGTTTTGCACGCCGTAGAGGGCAAAAAGGTCGGCACCTTCCCTTAACACCACCCGCCGCCGCAGCTCCGGCGAACGCCCGGCCAGGATGCCTACAACCGTGTCGTAGGTATCCCGGGAATTGACCAGGAGCCTATCGACATCTTCCGTGTATAAATCCCTTAAAATACGTAAAGAGAGTTCCACATCATGGTGAAGCAGCCGCGGGGCCTTGCTCCGCCTGGCCAGCTCACGAATACGTTTCCAGACCCGGCTCAAGGCCCTGCTGTCTTCCCGGAGTTCTTCCAGCCCGGCGCCGGCGGCCGCCGTCCGGACGATTAACCCCATGCGGCGCGGTTTAACCGCTCGCGCCAGAGTTTTCAACCGCTCCCTTTCCTCCTCACTGCCGATGCGGCGGGAGATGCCGATATAGTTAACTGTAGGCATGAGGACGAGATAACGCCCCGGCAGAGTAATCTGGGTGGTGACCCGGGCACCCTTGCTCCCCTGGGGTTCTTTGACCACCTGGACCAGGATCTCCTGGCCTTCCTGGACAACATCACTGATGCGTCTCCGGCTGCGGCCGGGCATCTCTCCCTCCAGGGCTTCCAGGCCGGTGGTATCATCAACAAAAAGGAAGGCGTTCTTCTCCAGACCGATATCCACAAAGGCCGCCTGCATACCGGGTAAAACGTTGGCCACCCGGCCTTTATAAATGTTACCCACCAGATGCGCTTTTGTAACCCTCTCCAGGTATATCTCCATTAAACGGCCGTCCTCCAGGACGGCCACTGCCGTCTCTTCGGCATCTGCCTGGATTAAGATTTCCTTGTTCACCCATCTCTACCTTCTCATAAAACGCTGCATTTTCGCCCCCGGGCCGGAAACTGCGGGTCAACATACTCTTCCGGGGTCAGCAACCTGCCGTCCCGGCGGATAAACAGGCCGGTACGAATCACCCGGGAGGGTCCCTCCAGGGCCATGGCGCCAACCACTTCTTCCGGGCGGACAACCCCCCGGGAACTGCACTCGAGGAGCATTTCCAGGGTGGCTCCGGGTTTAACGGCCAGCTGGAAAACACCCGGCCGGATATCCTTGACCCGGGCGCCTTCTTTGCCCGGCCGGCTCACCCGGACCACCTGCTGAGAAAGAAAGGTTTCCGCTTTTTCCTGAAGGATTTTGGGGTCGGGAGGCTCCTCCCAGGCAACGCGGTAAGCAGCAGTATTAATAATGGCCGTCAGGGCCGGGGCCTGGTCGGAAATGGCAAAGACCAGCAAGATTTCCAAACCTGCCGGCAACTCGGCCTGTAACCTCTCTTTGACCTCAACCGGGTCGAGGGGTGCCGTTAATTCCATGTCCAGGTATTCCGCCAGGCTCTCTATCCCTACCGCCAGGGCCGGACCGAAGGCCAGGCGCGGGTGGGGGTTAAAGCCGTGGCTGTAGGCCAGGGGAAGCCCCGCCCGGCGCATGGCCCGTTGCCACAGGCGGAGCATCTCCAAGTGGCCCAGGAAAACCGCCTGGCCGCCCTTGCTATATTTTATCCTAAGTCGCACTGTCCCGGGGCCCTCCTTTCAGGATCAGGTCAACCCCCAGGCCAGGACAGACGCCACAGCCTGTGCAGCGACCCGAGCGGCAGTCAGCCGTGACTAGGCCCTCCCAGGCCCGCCGGCGTTCCCTTTTTAAGAAGTCCTTAGCTATGCCAAAGTCCAGGTGGTCCCAGGGAAATATTTCTTCTTCCCGGCGCGAACGGTAGGCATAAAAGGCCGGATCAAGGCCTGTCTCCCGGAAAGCCTCCTCCCAGCAGCTGTAATTAAAGTATTCCGACCAGCCCTCTAATCTAGCTCCCCGGCGCCAGGCCGCTACAATCGCCCTGCTCAAACGCCGGTCGCCCCGGGAGAGAACCGCTTCGATAAAGCTGACCTCGGCCTCATGCCAGTTAAAACGCAGACCCGGGCCTTTAAGGTGGGTGCGCAGCAGCTTCTGCTTTTCTTTGATTGCTTCCACCCGGTCCTGGGGTTCCCACTGGAAGGCCGTCCAGGGTTTGGGGACAAAGGAAGAAACGCTGACGGTGACCGTCGGTTTTCCCCCGGGTGCCAGTTTCCTACCCTGATCGAGAATGCGCCGCGCCAGATCAACAATGCCCAGGAGGTCTTCTTCCCTTTCCGTAGGTAAACCAAGCATAAAGTAAAGTTTAATGGCCTGCCAGCCGGCCCGGAAAGCCTCGCCGGTGGCCGTCAGGATGTCTTCCTCGTTTACGCCTTTATTAATCACATCCCGCAGACGCTGGCTGCCC
The DNA here is from genome assembly GCF_006538385.1 of Moorella sp. E306M. Classification (NCBI taxonomy): domain Bacteria; kingdom Bacillati; phylum Bacillota; class Clostridia; order Neomoorellales; family Neomoorellaceae; genus Neomoorella; species Moorella sp. E306M. The sequence goes on from NZ_BJKO01000001.1 coordinate 513,197, forward strand.
GCCTCGGGAGCAAAAGTGAGGGTGCTTTTACGTACCCGCTGGACGGCTTCCGCCAGGCGCACGCTGAAGGCGTCCACCCGTAAAGAGGGCAGGGAAATGCTGACGCCTCGATCGGCATAGGCAGCTGCCAGGGCCCGCGCCAGCTCCTCCACCCGGGAGTAGTCGGCCGTGCTTAAAGAGGTAAGGGATATCTCTTCGTGGCCGGTATGGCGCACCAGCTCTTCCGCCTGGCGCAGGAGGATGGATAGGTCCCGTTCCCTTACCGGACGATAAATGGCCCCGGCCTGACAAAAACGACAGCCATGGGTGCAACCCCGCATGACTTCCAGCATCATGCGGTCATGAATTACCTCCAGGAAGGGAACAATAGGTTGGGTGGGAAAATAGGCTGCATCCAGGTCAGGGATGACCCGTTTGACTACGCGCTCGGGTACGCCCTCCTCCCGGGGGACAACCGCGGCCACGGTACCGTCGTTGTTGTATTCCACTTCATACAGGGAAGGAACATAAAAACCGGGCATGCTGGCTATGGCCTTTAAAACCCGGCGGCGGTCGTTAATTGCCCCTTCTTTTTTTAAACTGCCCACCATTGCCAGCAGCTCGGGCAATGCCTCCTCGCCATCACCCAGGAGGAAAGCATCAAAAAAGGGAGCCACCGGCTCCGGGTTGGCCACTCCCGGTCCCCCGCCGATAACTAGAGGATGGCCCGCGGACCGCTCCGAAGCCATAAGAGGTATGCCGGCCAGGTCGAGGATATTAAGAATTGTAGTATAACTCATTTCATACTGGAGGGTAAAGCCCAGGACATCAAATTCAGTTAAAGGCCGGTGAGATTCCAGGCTGAAGAGGGGAAGATGGTTTTCCCGGAGCAGTCCCTCCAGGTCCGGTCCGGGGGCAAAGGCTCGCTCCATGAGCATACCGGGCCGCTCATTGACGACGCCGTAAAGTATGGCCAGACCCAGATGGGACATGCCTACTTCGTAAAGGTCGGGATAAACAAAAGCCATGCGCACCGGGTTTTCTTCCCAGGCCTTGTGAATGGCATTCCACTCCGTGCCCAGGTAACGGGCCGGTTTGCTAACCTTGGTCAATAACTTTTCCAACTCAATACCTTGCAATTTCTTCGCCTCGCGCTACTCAATTTCCTGGTCATTAGTATAACAGGAAATCAAAAAAAAATATACCCCGAAGGTTTTTATAGCCATCCCTTCCATTCATCAGGGAACGAAAATTGTATCCAAAGAAAAAGGCGGGGCGAGTCTGCCCTACCTCCGCAACAGGACATCCAGGGTATTATTTCCTCCTTCCAGGAGCTCCTGCATGATTTCCGTTTCCGTTAGGATACCTTCCAGCCGTCCCCCTTTACCGATGACGGCTACCAGGTTGAAAGATCGAGGAGAAAAGGAGCGCGCCACCCTGGCCAGAGTGAGACCCGGGCCGGCCGCCAGCCAAAAGACCCTGGTGGTTTTAAACTGATCCCCTTTAACAGCTTCCTTACCCCGCTGCCGCCAGAAATCCTGCCAGAACATATAGGGTGCCACCTCCCCTTCTCGCCTGGCGGCGTAATAGATAAACAAGGCCAGGGCCAGGCCCTGGAGATCCGCCAGCCGGAAGATAAAACCGCCAATACTCCCCAGGCCCAGGAGGAGAGCCAGGACCTGGCCGCCGTAAACTCCTTCCAAAGTTGCCCGGTACAGCCCGGTATGCTTCGCCCTCAAGGCCCGGTAGATACGTCCCCCGTCCAGGGGAAGGCCCGGCCAGAGGTTAAAAAGGGCCAGGATAAGGTTGACCTGGCGAAAAAAAAGGAGCCAGGCCGGCGTTAAGTTAAGCAACAGGTCAAAAAGGGTTATCCCCAGCGCCAGGAAAAAACTGGCCGCGGGGCCGGCCAGGGCTATCAGAGCTTCGTCCGTAAAATCCCGCCCCTGCGGCCGCCGGAGGCGTGCCACCCCACCAAAGGGAAAGAGTTCCACGCTCTTCACTTTCCAGCCGAGACGGGAGGCTGCCAGGACATGGCAGCCTTCATGCCAGGCCACAGCCGTAAACAAAAGTAAGGCCTGGGGTAAAACCCCCACGAGAAAATAAAGGCCCAGGAGAAGCAGAAAATAATCGTTGAAAATTATTTCTGCCGTTCCCACTCGACCAGCGCGCATGGTTTACATCTTACCTGGGGGAGTTAATAAAGCTGTAGGGTCCACCGGCCGGCCATCCTGCCGCACTTCAAAATGGAGCTGGGCCACCGGGCCTTGAGCCAGGGTAGCAATCACGTTTCCCTTTTCCACTGCCTGCCCCTGGCTGACCTTGACCTGGCCCAGGGTGCCGTATACCGTAACCAGGCCCCGGCCGTGATCGATTTCCACGACCAGCCCCAGGACGGGGTCCTCCCCGGTCCTGATGACCTTACCCGCCAGGGCGGCCCGGACAGTTGAACCCCCTGGTGCCTGGATATCGATGCCATTATGGAAATATTGCTGGCCGTCGGCAACCATCCAACCGTAAGGGCGGCTGATATCCCCGGAAAGGGGTACAGCCATGGCTGGCAAAGCCTGGCCGGCAGTCACCGGGACTGCCTCTGCTCCCGGCTTGAAAAAATGGAAAACCCAGCGGTCGTAAGCATCCAGCCACATCCCTGAACGTACCAGTTGAGCTACGGCCGGGGTAAAGTCGGCCGCCGGGTCGGCCAGGTAATGACGCAGGCCCATTTGCAGGGGCTGGACCACAGGGCCGTCCAGGCGAAAAAGTATGGTTATGGCCAGCCATAACAGGCCGGCAATGATCCCCTGCCGCAGCCAGCGGCGTCGAAACCGTGACGGCGGTACGGTCCGCCCCGGCCCAGCCCAGCCACCCAGGGGAGCCCCTTTAACTTCCTCCCAGTCCCAGCTATCCCGCACCTTGCGTCCCCCCGGACAAGCATATTTCTTTATTTATGTATATGCCCGGACCGGGGAGGTATGACTAATGAAAGTGTTAGAAATGTAAATCTATCTCTCCATGGCGGGTTTGTTCCAGGCGCTTCATGATCTCCTCCCGCAAGTTGCTATCAGCAATGGTAGCTATGGCCGCAGCAATAACCCTTTCCCCTGCAGCCTTTAGCTCCGACGGCGCTTTTGTCACCAGGTACTCCTGAAAACTCAAGATGGCGTTGGGCAGGCAGAAACGCCGGATGTCACCTTCCCGCGCCAGGGCGGTAAAACGTTTACCGGTACGGCCAGAGCGGTAACAGGCGGTACAAAAACTGGGCAGGTGGCCATGTTGCAGCAGCATGGCTACCATGGCGCTCAAAGGCCGGTGGTCGCCCACTTCAAACTGGGCGGCCGGGTCTTCAGGTTCAGCGTAGCCGCCCGGGCTGACACAGGAACCGGCGGAAATCTGAGAAACACCCATATCCACCAGCTCATCCCGTAGTTCCGGCCGCTCCCTGGTAGTGAGCACCAGGCCGACATATGGTAAGGCCAGGCGGTAAACGGCTATAACCTTGCGGAAATCGGTATCGCTTAAAGTATAGGGTACCTCAGTTAAAGCCGCCCCCAGGGCCGGCCGCAGGCGCGGCACCGACATGGTATGGGGACCGGCGCCGAACGCCTCCTCCAGGCTGCGGGCATGGCTGATGGCCGCCAGGACCTCAAAACGGTAATCATACAGGCCCAGGAGCGGCCCCATGCCTACGTCGCCAAATCCGGCGGCCATGGCCCGGTGCATGACCGTCAGGCGCCAGCCGTAGTCGGCCTTGATGCCGGCAGGATGCATTACCCGGTAAGTAGCAGGATGGTAGGTTTCCTGGAAACACTGGTAAACGCCGGCACCGGCCTGCTTCAAGCGGCGAAATCCGGCCACCGTCTGGGGAGCAACGTTAAGGTGGACAATACGCAGGGGCGAATAGCGGTAAACCGCCTCGACGGCCTGGCAGAGGTAATCAACATCGGCACCCGGCCGGCCTTCCCCGGCGACCAGGAGGACACGCTGGAAGCCCTGCTCAGCCAGGGCCCGGGCTTCTTTACCAATCTCTTCCGGACTTAGCAGCCTGCGTTTAAGGTCCCTGTTATCGCGGCGAAAACCGCAGTAGAGACAGTTATTGCTGCAGCGATTGCTGATATACAGGGGAGCAAAAAGAACTATTCTCCGGCCATAAACCCGCTCTTTAACCTCGGCTGCCGCCCGGTAAACCTTTGGCAGCAAAGCGTCATCATTTAAATTAAGGATAGCGGCTGCTTCTTCCAGGCTTAACCCCTTTAAAGAGCGGGCCTTACGTAAAATGGCATCCAGGGCCGCTCCTCCGGGGGGCGGCGTTGCCAGGAGGGCCTCGATGGCTTCGGCATCAACTATCGCCTTCAGCTCACCGTCGTATTCATAAGCCGGCACGTTCATATACAAACACCTCCGAATAGGAAATGTGACGGGGCCCCCGCCCCTCGGCTCGTTGGGAAAGGGTGTCTTTCCTAGCCGCGGCCGATCATGCCCTCGGTGGGACTGCTGGGGCTGGCATAGGTTTTCTTGGGTATCCTGCCGGCGAGGTACCCTAGCCGCCCGGCAATTACTGCCTCACGCATAGCTGTGGCCATGAGGACAGGATCGCGAGCTTCAGCAATGGCTGTATTGATCAGGCAGGCCGAAGCGCCGATTTCCATAGCCAGGGCGGCGTCGGAGGGAGCACCGATGCCGGCATCAACTATCACCGGGACATTAACGCGGTCGATGATGAGCCTGATGGCATCAAAGTTGGGCAACCCTTGCCCCGAGCCGATGGGCGAACCCAGGGGCATAACTGTAGCCGCCCCGGCTTCCACCAGGCGCCGGGCCACAACTACGTCCTGGGTGGTGTAGGGTAAAACAATAAAGCCTTCCTTGACGAGGATGCGAGTAGCCTCAATGGTAGCCACAGGGTCAGGTAAAAGGGTTTCCTGGTCGCCGATAACCTCTAGTTTGACCATGTCGGAAAGGCCTGCTTCCCGGGCCAGGCGGGCCAGACGCACCGCTTCATCAACGGTAGTGGCACCGGCGGTATTGGGTAAGAGGGTTATCTTCTTCAGGTCCAGGTAATCCAGGAGGGATGGGCCCGGAGACTGAAGATTGATCCTGCGCACAGCTACCGTCACTATCTCCGCCCCTGAGGCAGCAATAGCCTGCTGCATGAGCTCCATGGTGGCGTACTTGCCGGTCCCGACCATCAGGCGGGAATTGAACTCCCGGCCGGCGATGACCAGTTTATCATTCATAAAAGATTCCTCCCTGTAGCAATTTGAACTTTTGTATATAGCTGGCATTTGCCTGCACCAGCGACCCGGCCTCAACAGCAAGGTGACTTCGGCCGGCATCAGCCTCCCCCGACAAAACGTATGATTTCCAGTTCATCACCTTCCTCAAGAACAGTTGTTGCGTAGTCCTGCCGGGGTACAACCTGCCGGTTGCGTTCCAGGGCCATGTAACGGCCGTCGATCCCCAGCTCCTGCAGCAGTTCGGCAACCGTCAGCCCGGCCGCTACATCCCGCTCTTCGCCATTCACCTTCAGGCGCATAATAATATTGCCTCCCCCCAAACAACTCTGTCGTAGGCTGGCATTGTCTCGCTCGGCAGAAGCTTGCTCGCTGCCGACAAATGCCAGCCCGGTATTTCCATGTACTTTACCCTCCCGTTTCCCACCTCCCACTCCTCACCTCTTATTCAGGGTCTGCTTTAATTCAGCAACAGCCCGGGCCGGGTCGGGAGCAGCCATGACGGCTGACATCACGGCCACACCCCTGGCCCCGGCGGCAAGGCATTGGCGGGCATTGGCGGTATTGATGCCGCCCAGGGCGATAATTGGTATACCAACACTGGCAACGACTTCCCGCAAGCTTCCCACCCCCCTGGGGGGGATTCCCTCCTTGGAAGCCGTCGGGAATATGTGGCCGAACAGCAGGTAATCTGCACCGGCCTTCTCCGCCTCCCGGGCGGCCGTCACGCTGTGGACGGATACCCCCATGATTTTCTCAGGCCCTAAAAGCCTGCGGGCCACGGCCGGCGGCAGTGAGTTTTCGCCCAGATGCACCCCGTCGGCTCCGGCGGCCAGGGCCACATCCAGCCGGTCATTGATCAGCAGCCGTGTTCCCGGCGGCAGGACCTGCTTTATATCCAGGGCCAGATGGTAAAGTTCCCTACCGGTTAAATCCTTTTCTCGCAGCTGTAGGTAATCTACTCCTTCCAGCTTTGCAGCCAGGTCTACCAGAGACCTGGCACCAGCAAGGCGACGGCTGGTGATGACATAAAGCCAGGCCAGGGTCAACACCTCCGTATATGAGAGGTGCGAAGTGGGAGGTTAGAGGTGGGATTTCTGTGGAAACTGGCCACGCCAGTTTCAGATCTACTTATCTCTCATTTTCTTCGTTCGCCGGTGCAGGGTGCCTTCATGAGAACCTCTGCCAGTAAAAAAACCGGTGTGCTCCTTTGGAGGAGGACACCGGTCGTAAACGTTCACTCTCCCTCCGCAGGCATTACCCTGATCAGGTCAAAGGGTCAGGTGCTCACTAGCCCTTTCTCAGCCCCTAACAGGAGCTCCCCTCCATATTAATTTTGCTATAATTTTACTATTCATAGTTTCTTAACGCAAGGGCTATTTAAGATTATATAAGCCATATTTTCACATTTAACGCCGGCCTGTAGCTCCTGGCAGCAATTTTCACCCGCCTTTATATTTATTTAATTAAAAAGGGGGTAGAAAAAAGAACCTGGAGGACATAACCTCCAGGCCCTTTTCTACTTTAATAATCCATACCGCCGGGCGGCATGGGAGGATTCTTTTCTTCCTTGGGTATCTCGGCAACCAGGGCTTCGGTGGTCAGCAGCATGGCAGCAATGCTGGCCGCATTCTGCAGGGCGCTGCGGGTAACCTTGGCCGGGTCAACAATACCGGCTTTCACCATGTCAACATACTGCTCGGAGACAGCATCGAAGCCGATGCCGGGCTTTTCGTTGCGTACCCGTTCTACAATAACCGAACCTTCCAGGCCGGCGTTGGCTGCAATCTGGCGCAGGGGTTCTTCCAGGGCCCGTTTGATGATCCGGACACCCACAGCCTCATCGCCCTCGGCCTGGAGCTTTTCTACCGCCGGGATGCAGTGGACCAGGGTGGCACCGCCGCCGGGGACAATACCTTCCTCAACAGCAGCCCGCGTAGCGGCCAGAGCGTCTTCCACCCGGTGTTTCTTCTCTTTCAGTTCGGTTTCGGTAGCCGCACCGACACGGATGACGGCTACGCCGCCGGCCATCTTGGCCAGGCGTTCCTGTAGCTTCTCGCGGTCGTAATCGGAATCGGTCTCTTCAATCTGCTTCTTAATCTGGGCTATGCGGCCGTCAATAGCATCTTTCTTACCGTAACCTTCGACAATGGTGGTCTTTTCCTTGGCAATCTTGACCTTCTTGGCCCGGCCCAGCATGTGGAGGTCAACATTCTCCAGCTTGACACCCAGGTCCTCGGAGATAAAGGTGCCACCAGTCAGGATAGCGATATCCTCCATCATGGCTTTACGGCGGTCGCCAAAGCCGGGAGCCTTGACGGCAGCGCAGTTCAGGGTGCCGCGCAGCTTGTTAACCACCAGGGTGGCCAGGGCTTCGCCCTCCACATCCTCGGCTATGATAACCAGGGGTTTACCCGTACGAACTACCTTTTCCAGCAGGGGTAGCAGGTCATTGATAGCCGAGATCTTCTTTTCATGGATAAGTATATAGGGTTCTTCAAATTCGGCTTCCATGGCCTCGGCGTTGGTAACAAAATACGGCGATACATACCCGCGGTCGAATTCCATACCTTCCACTACTTCTACAGTAGTGGCCGTACCTTTGGATTCTTCCACTGTGATGACGCCGTCTTTACCAACCTTCTCCATGGCATCGGCAATGAGCTCGCCAATCTCGCGCTCATTGGCGGCAATGGAGGCTACATGGGCTATGCTCTCCTTGGATTCCACCGGGATGCTTATCTTCTTGATTTCTTCCACCACAGCTTCCACAGCCCGGTCAATGCCCTTCTTGATGAAGACGGGATTGGCCCCGGCGGCCACATTCTTCAAGCCTTCCAGGACAATGGCCTGGGCGAGAACGGTGGCAGTGGTTGTTCCATCACCGGCGACATCGTTGGTCTTAGAAGCGACTTCCCGGCAGAGCTGGGCACCCATGTTTTCATAGGGATCTTGCAGCTCAATTTCTTTAGCTACGGTAACCCCGTCCTTGGTGATGACCGGGGAACCGAATTTGCGTTCTATGACCACATTGCGGCCCTTCGGTCCCAGGGTGACTTTCACCGCTTGGGCAACAGCGCTGACACCTCTTTCCAGGGCGCGCCTGGCTTCCGTATCAAAGGCCAGCTGTTTGGCAGCCATGATTTCTACCTCCTTTAAATTCCTTTATTTTTCCTTAATGGCCAGGATGTCGCTGTCACGGATAATCAGATATTCCTGGCCTTCATATTTGACTTCAGTACCACTGTATTTGGCAAAGACTACTATGTCGCCAACCTTAACTTCCGGCGCTACCCGGGTACCGTTTTCCAGGATCTTGCCCGGTCCGACGGCCACTACTTCCCCTTCCTGGGGCTTTTCCTTGGCAGTATCCGGTAAAACAATACCCCCCTGGGTTTTTTCTTCGCCGGTCAGGACCTTAAGTACTACCCTGTCGGCAAGCGGTTTAAGCATGAAAACTCCTCCTTTCACAGCATTTAGGAGTTGTTAGCACTCACCTGAGCTTAGTGCTAACAGCCAATTACTAATATACACAAGGGGTTACCCCTTGTCAATAGGAACAACTCTAAAAAAGAATTTTTTGCCGCCTGAGGTTAACATTGAGAACCAACCCCAGGGCCAGCATATTGGCCAGCATAGCGCTCCCCCCGTAGCTAAAAAGGGGCAGAGGTATCCCCGTCACCGGCATAATACCTATGGTCATGCCCACATTAACCAAAATATGAAAGGTAAACATGGAGACTACGCCACCCACCAGCAAAGCGCCAAACATGTCCTTGGCCTGGGCAGCAATCCGAATCATGCGGTAGAGGAGCAAGAAATAAAGGGCAAGAATACCCACAGTACGAACGAATCCCAGCTCTTCCCCGACTACCGAGAAGATAAAGTCGGTATGGTGTTCCGGCAGGAAATTGAGCTGCACCTGGGAACCCTGGCGAAAGCCGACCCCCCACCACCCGCCGGAGCCGATGGCGATCTGGGACTGGATGACATGGTAACCGGCACCGGTACCGCCCTGGCCGTCGTTATAGGGATTGAGGACTACCACCAACCGGCGCAGCTGGTAATCCTGCAGGGGCAGGGGCAGGCCGAAATGGAAGTGGGCGTAAAGGGCCAGTCCGACCAGGAGGAGGCCGCCGCCGGAGATTAATAATAACAGCCTGGGGTTGGCCCCTCCTATATACAACATGCCAAAAAGGATGGCCAGCAAAACCAGGGCCGTACCCAGGTCGGGCTGTTTTAAAATTAGCAGCATGGGTACAGCTACATAGGCGAAGGGTACGATTAAATCCTGCCAGCGGTTAAGTTTGCCCCGGCGTTTATCCAGGAAGCAGGCCAGGGTAATGACCGTTATGGTCTTGGCAAATTCGGAAGGCTGCAGGAGAAAAGGGCCCAGGTTGATCCAGCGCTGGGCTCCCTTAGCTTCATGGCCAATGAAGAAAACCGCGGACAATAAAATTAGATTCAAGATATACAGGGGATACTGATAGCGTTTCAGTTGCCCGTAATCGATAAGTAATACTGCGGTCAACCCTGCTAGGCCAACAAAAATCCATATCAGTTGTTTTTTAACATAATAATAGGGATCTGTTGCTACGTTGGCCGCAGCGCTGCTAAGAACAGCCAGGCTAATTAATAACAGGGTGATAATGCTACCCACAAAATAATAATCGAGATTACGCCAGAGGCGGCGCTCCAACATTATTTCCCCTGCCCTTCACGGGAGTCAATGATAGTCATGATAATAAGGGGCCGTAATTATTATATAACAGCAAGCATGGCCGGGCTATAACAAAATAGCGGTAAAAGGAAATCCCCCGGCAAAATCCGGGGGATACTTTTATGCTTTAACGGCGGTCTCCGGACTGGTTTTAAAGGTGCGCTTGACCCTGAGGATGGGGATATTGGCCACCAGGGCCACGGAATCATTTTCGTGATTTAAGCTAACCTCCAGCCCCGTAGTATCGATATCAAGGTATTCGGAAATGACGTTGATTAAATCGTTTTTCAGGGCTTCCAGCAGGTGAGGGGAAACACCGGCCCGGTCATGAACCAGCACCAGGCGCAGGCGTTCCTTGGCAACCTTTTTGCTGGCTGTAATATCTCGCCCGAAAAAACGCAGCAAAAATTCCAGCACCCCGCGTGCCCCCTTCCTAACCCAGGCCAATCAGTCTGCGGAGCCTGGCCATGATGCCGCTCCCCGCGTCCCAGTTCAAGAAGGGAACTTCTTCTCCTAAAAGACGGCGGGCGATATTACGGTAGGCCTGGCCGGCCCGGGAATGCTTATCCAGAACTGCCGGTTCGCCGCGATTGGTGGAAATAACGATATACTCGTCTTCCGGCACCACGCCGATGAGATCAATAGCCAGGATCTCCAGCATATCCTCGATGTCCATCATGTCGCCCTTGCGCACCATATCCGGCCGCAGGCGATTGATAATCAAGCGCGGAGCCTCCATTTCGGCTGCTTCTAAGAGCCCGATAATGCGGTCGGCATCTCGGACGGCGGCAACTTCCGGTGTGGTAACCACCAGGGCCTTTTCCGCCCCGGCGATGGCATTTTTAAAGCCCATTTCAATTCCGGCCGGGCAGTCGATTAACACAAATTCATATTCCTCGCGTAACTGGGCCACCAGGTCAATCATCTGCTGGCGGCTGACGGCTGTCTTGTCCCTGGTCTGGTTGGCTGGTAAAAGGTAGAGGTTTTCCAGCCTTTTATCCTTAATTAAAGCCTGCTTTAAGCGGCAACGGCCCTCGACGACATCAAGAAGATCATACACAATCCGGTTTTCCAGGCCCATGACCACATCCAGATTTCTTAAACCAATATCCGTATCAACTAAAACAACTTTCTTACCCAGACTGGCCAGGCCGGTACCGAGGTTGGCCGTGGTAGTTGTTTTGCCAACCCCGCCCTTACCGGAAGTGATGACAATCACTTCACCCATTTTGTTCCTCCTCTTCCTCAATCATGCTCCTGCTTAACCATCGCTTTTCGCCGCCGGGCTGGTATTTTTCAATGACGACTGCTTCATCCTGGATGCGGGCGATCTCCGGTTCTCCCATGACATCCTGGACCTCATCATCGGGAGCCCTGGTAATGTAGCCGGCAATCCGCAGCTGAGTGGGCTGGAGCCGGAAGGCCATGACCACAGCCTTTTCATTGCCTTCAGCCCCGGCATGGACTACTCCCTTTAAGGTGCCCATGACAATAACATGGCCGCTGGCCACTATTTCCCCGCCAGGATGAACGTCGCCCATAACTACCACATTTCCGGGGTACTCTAACCTCTGGCCGGAACGCACTGTGCGGCAGACCAGAAAGGTATGGTTGTCCGACCCCGGTTTTCCCCTGGCAGCCGGCATCGTTATCCCCTGCTGGGTGCCTGCCCCGGTGTCACTACCAGTTGAAGAAAACACGCCTCTTCTCCTCCTTGATACCGGGCGGCAGAATCCGCTTCGGCTTTATTAATTTTCTACACCAGTGAGGTAAATCCTGCCGCAGCAGGAAAAAAGATGGGGTCTTTTTTCCCCATCTTCTCAGCAAAAAGAGACGCTAGCTGACATTATTCCACGGAAACGCCGTTAAAAGGCTTATTTAAGATATCCGTCAGGCCAAAGTACTGGGCCAGGACTGCCCGGGCCACCACACCGGCGGAATCACCGCCGTGCTGGGCGTATTCGATGATAACCGCGATAGCAATCTGCGGGTCATCGAAGGGAGCAAAGGCCACAAAGAGCCCGTAAAAATCGCTATTTCTGTCGTCACCGGCCAGCCCTGTCTGGGCGGTGCCGGTCTTGGCCGCCACCTGAAGTTCGGGCGGGAAATCGCGAAAGAGGAAACTGGCAGTACCATCACTCGCCCGGGTCACTTCCAGCATGGCCTGCCGTACCTGGGCCATAGCTTCTTGAGAGATCGTAACCCTCCCGGCCACCTCGGGGTGGTATTGTTTTTTTAACGAGCCGTCGGCGCCAATTACCTTATCTACCAGGTAGGGGCGCCAGCGGGTACCGCCGTTGGCCAGAGTGGCTATATAGTTGGCCAGCTGGATGATGGTGTAATTATTATCGCCCTGGCCTATGGAGGTGTTATAGGTATTAAAGGGCTGCCAGGTAGTATTAAAGTTATAGTTTATCTGGTACTCGGCCTTAACCTGCTTTAGTTCCCTTTCCTTCTGCTCAAGCAGCTTGCTTTTTTCCTCTGGGGCGGCTGCCGCAAGTAAACCGGCATACTTCTTTTCGATGCGGTCTTCTTGATTTTTTAACCACCGGTCCCAGTATGGGGCATTAATCTCTTTTTTCCATTCTGGTGAAGGCAGGATGCCCGCTGCTTCACCCCGGAGGCCGATAACCCCGGTAGGTTCTCCCAGGCCGAATTGCCGCGCCACCTCGTCGATTTTATCGATTCCGGCCAGTTCCCCGGCCCACTGGAAATAGGTGTTGCAGGAGACGGCCATGCCCCGGTATAAATTAACATTGCCGTGAACCGCCCAGCAGGTAATGCCACCCGGTTTCCAGTAACGGCCGCTGTCGTAAATGGTATCCTGAGGCTTAACCACGCCGGCATCCAGGGCCGCCATGGCCGTAATAGGCTTAAAGGTCGAACCCGGCGGGTAAATCCCCTGAATGGCCCGGTTGAAAAGGGGTTTCAGGCGCGGGTTGTTATAATAGCCCTGCTTCCTGGTATAGTTGCCGTTAACAAAGTCATTGGGATCCATATCGGGCTTGCTGGCCATAGCGAGGATCGCCCCGGTCTTGACATCCAGGACTACCGCCGCCCCGCCGCCGGCCTTGGGGTTCTTTTTCTTTGTAGCAGCAATCACCTGGTCCATGGCCTTTTCCAGTGTTTGCTGGAGCTTCAAGTCAATGGTGAGCTGAACAGTATCGCCCGGTGTGGGCGGCAGAGTTACCAGGTCCCGGACCTTACGGTTATAGGCGTCAACCTCCACCTGCTCGGCGCCTTTCTTGCCGCGCAGGCCTATTTCCCGGCCGCCCTCGTTACTGTATTCCAGGAAGGCTTCAATACCGCTCTTGCCTATTTTATCGTTGAGGCCGTAATTTTCTTCTTTCCTGTCTTCTAGTTCCTGCTGGGTTATCTGGCCGACGTAACCCAGGAGATGGCCGGCCAGGGGTCCATAGGGGTAATAACGCTGGGGTTCCTCAATAATATTTACCCCCGGCAGGTCCTGGCGGTGCTCCTCGAGTCTGGTCACAGTGGCAATGGCCACCGGGTCGCTGGCCGGGAGCCTTTTGATCTCCGTCGACCGGTAACGGATAGGGTTATTTTTGATCAATTCTTTAATAGCCGCCGGTGTCAACTCCGGGTCCTCCAGCAGGGCGGAGAGGTTGTTAATGACTCCATCCAGATCCTGGTTGGGCATGCTGCGAATGGTCACCACATATACCGGCTGGCTGGTGGCCAGGACCTGGCCGTTCCTATCCAGGATATCGCCCCGGCGGGCTTCAATGGGGTTTATGCGGATGCGATTCTCGGCCGACTGTTTGCTGAATTCCTGGGCATTGACAATCTGGAGAAAAAACAGGCGGGAGGTCAAGAGGATAAAGATAAAGATAAGAATTACCAGGTAGCCATTGAGGCGCCTGGAGAGTTTCAGCTTCCAGTTTTCCTTTTCCTGGTCCCCCATGCTGCTCCCCCTTGATATAAACTGTATCCCAACAGAGCCAGGCTGCCGTTATAAAAGGCCATAGGCAAAACGACGGTTAACATCCCGGCCAGCCAGGGATATTTAAATCCAGCAAGATGCCCCACCAGTAAAAATAAAAACCCCTGACCAATGGTCGCTAGAAAAGTGAGGATACCGGGACCCAGCAGGTTATCATGGTTTAACCAGTCTTTACTTAAACCCACCAGGTAACCGGTAGCCATCCTGGTCAGGGCATTGAGGCCTAAGAATTTAGCCAGATAAAAGTCTTCCAACAGCCCATAGATAAAACCCATGGCAGCTCCCCGGGGTGCCCCTTTAAGGAAGGCAAAAATGGTCAGGAAAACAGTTAGCAGGTCGGCCTTAACTCCTGCCATCTTAAAGGCCGGTAGCAGGGTTGCCTCCAGGATAAGTCCTGCCAGCCCCAGAAGCACCAGCCCCAGGAACTGCATCTTCAATGCCCCCCTTGACCCGCGTAATGACCAGGACTTCTTCCAGCCGGTCAAAATCTACCGATGGTTCGATAATGGCCCGTTTCATAAGCCCGTCGGGCTCGGGCAAAACTTTGACCACCGTTCCCAGGAGTAAGCCCTTGGGGAAAATACCGCCCAGGCCGGAAGTGACGACTACCTGATTTTCCATTACCGGGGCATCGCGGGCGATATGAATCATTTGCAGGTAGCCGCGGTAATCAGGGCTCCCCTCGACGATGCCTGGCGTCCGGTTAACCTGGATCATACCACCCAGGGCTCCTTCACGGTCCAGGATGAGCAAGACTTCCGCCGTCCGGGGTGTGACGGCAACGATCCGGCCGACCACTCCCTGGGAGGTGACTACCACCTGGTCTTTTTGCAATCCTGCCCTGGAGCCAAGGCCCAGGGTAAGGGTATGGTACCAGTTGGAAGGGTTGCGGCCGATGACCGGGGCCACGGTAAAGTCAAAGGCATTGCGGTTTACTTCCGTAAATTTAAGGAGGTTGCGCAGGCGGTTGTTTTCCTGGCGGTATTCTTCCAGCTGGATGTTAGCCGCCTTTAAAGCAGCTATTTCCTGCTTCAAGGCCTGGTTCTCGGCCTGGAGGCGGCTGTAATTCTTGATTGCCGCCAGCCACCCCTCGGTTTTGTTTACCACCAGGGTAATACCCCTTTCGGCCGGAGCCAGGGCATCCCGCAAGCCTCCTTCTAAAATGCTTAAGCGCCCCCGTTCCAGGGCCGTCCAGCGCATGATGAAATAAATACTTAAGGCAGCCAGGATCAAGATGAGAGGGGTAATGAGCTTCCGCCGATAAGGGCCCAAAGCTCCTCCCTCCCTTTAACCTACGCGCTGCGCCGGTAAAAGCACTCGTTTCAGTACTTCAATATTTTCCAGGACCTTACCCGTACCTATAGCCACGGCTGTCAAGGGGTCTTCGGCCATATTCACAGGCATGCCTGTTTCCTGGCTCACCAGGCGGTCCAGACCCCAGAGCAGGGAACCGCCGCCGGCCAGGACGATGCCCCGGTCCATAAGGTCGGCAGCAAGCTCGGGGGGCGTCCTTTCCAGGCAGACCTTAATGGCCTCCAGGATGGCGGCCACCGGTTCCGCCAGGGCTTCCTGGACTTCAGTTGCCGTAATCTCAATGGTCTTGGGTAGCCCGGTGACCAGATCCCGGCCGCGGACGGCATAGGTGCGATCTTTGCGGGCGCTGTCCTCTTCAGTATCACCAAAAAAGGCCGCTCCCAGCTCAATCTTGATCTCCTCCGCCGTCCGCTCGCCGATCATCAAGTTGTAGGTACGCTTGATATACTGAGTGATGGCCTCATCCATTTCATCGCCGCCAATGCGAATGGAACGGCTGGTGACAATACCTCCCAGGGAGATAACGGCTACCTCGGTGGTACCGCCGCCAATATCAACAATCATGTTGCCCGTCGGCTCGTAAACCGGCAATCCGGCACCGATGGCTGCCGCCATAGGTTCCTCAATCAGGTAGGCTTCCTTGGCCCCGGCCTGGAAGGCAGCTTCCCGGACGGCCCGCGCTTCCACAGCCGTAACGCCGGAAGGAACACCTACCACTACCCGCGGCCGAACCAGGAATCCCTTGGAAATGGATTTCTCAATAAAATACCGCAGCATGCTCTGGGTAACATCGAAATCGGCAATGACACCGTCCTTTAAAGGGCGGATGGCAACAATATTACCAGGGGTCCGGCCAATCATCCGCTTGGCTTCTTCACCAACGGCCAGGACATTCCCCGTTCCCCGCTGGATGGCGACCACCGATGGTTCCCGGAGAACAATGCCCTTGTTGCGGACATGAACCAGGGTATTGGCCGTCCCCAGGTCAATCCCGAGATCCCGGGCGAAAAGCATACCTTTAGCTCCTTCCTGCTTAATTCGCACCCATTATAGTACATGATAAATGTAAGGGCAACAGGTTAATAATAGAATTGTAGCGGGTGTACACTATAGTAAATTTCGTTCCTTTAAGCTAATAAAGCGACCGTCGCCGATAATTAGATGATCCAGCACCTCAATCCCCAAAATCTGGCCGGCCTCCACCAGGCGCCGGGTAACCAGCAGGTCTTCCTGGCTGGGAGTGGGGTCGCCGCTGGGATGATTATGGACCAGGATAATGGCCGCAGCACTGCGCCGGATGGGGTCTTTAAAGACCTCCCGCGGATGGGCCGGGGAAGAATTAAGGCTTCCTACAGAGACACTATCTATCCCTATTACCTGGTTTTTAGTATTCAGGGAAACGGTACGGAAATTTTCCCGGTCCAGGTAGCGCATTTCGTCCATGAGGAGGCCGGCTACATCCCACGGGTTCTTAATCACCGTCCGGGATAGGTTAAAGGCGGCCAGGCGCCGGCCAAGTTCCAGGGCGGCTTTCAGCTCGGCTGCTTTGGCCAGCCCAATACCTTTTTCTTTTTGTAACTCTTCCAGGGAAGCAGCGGCCAGGTACTGGAGCCCTTCGGGCCGGGAGAGCAGGCGTCTTGCTACGTCGATGGCCGTCTCGGTCCTGGTGCCCGTCCGAATGAGGATGGCCAAAAGCTCGGCGTTGGACAGGGCCTGGGGCCCGGAAGTCAAAAGCCGTTCCCGGGGCCGCAAATCGGCCGGCATCTCTTTAATGGTCGTCCCTTTCGCTGCTTCCCCGGTCATTCTCTCTCTCTCCTCCCCACACATCCACGCCGAACTCTTCCAGGAGCTCCACCACTTTCACCAGGGGCAGGCCGACGACGTTAAAGTAGTCGCCGTTGATCCTTTCAACCAGCAGGGCGCCGCGTTCCTGGATGCCGTAGGCCCCGGCTTTATCCAGGGGTTCCCCTGTGGCTACGTAGGCAGAAATTACGGCCGGGTCCAGGTGGCGGAAGGTTACTTCGGTGCGCGAGTGGGTAAACTTTTCCTCGCCGCCCGGGGCTCTGACTACCGCCACTCCGGTATAAACGGTATGGGTGCGGCCGCTTAAAAAAGAAAGCATCGCCGCGGCTTCTGCCGCTGAAGCCGGTTTACCCAGAACCTGCCCCCGGCAGACGACAATGGTATCGGCACCGATTACCAGGCCTTCTTTACATGCATGAGCCACGGCCCGGGCCTTGGCCAGGGCCAAGCGCTCTACCCGGGGCGCCGGCGGCAGGTCTCTGAAGTTATTTTCATCCACCTGACTGGGGCGGACTTCGAAGTTTAAACCTATGCGCCTCAAAAGTTCCCTTCGTCGCGGTGAGGCCGAAGCCAGAATTAACCTATTCACTGGAAAATTCTTCCTTTTTCCTTCTTTATACCACACGGCACTCCGTCGCAGCTGGCTTTGTCTCGCTCGCTCCATGGTCCTTACGGAGCGGTCTATGGCTCAGCCTCGGGCTCGGACGGGGTTCACGGCCTATTCGGCATCCTTGCCTCAAAGGCCGTCCTCGGACATCCTGTCCTCGGCCCCGTCCTCGCTCCTCGGCTTCGCCGAGACCGCTTCGCCGTTCGGACCAAGTCGCTCGCTTCCGACAAATGCCAGCCCTAAATTTTCCTGCCATCGCTGGTGGCAGCTCGCCGTCATTACCTGGTACCTGGTTCTCGTGAAGCGGCGGGTTTATCTCACGCCCTTCATACTCCGGCGCAGGGCCAGGTTAAAGGTTAGGAGTTCCAGGTTGACGGAAAGGTCAACATTACGGAGTTCAATATGCTCCGGTACATTGAGCACGCGAGGAGCAAAGTTTAATATCCCTTGAATGTTTGTCCCGGCCAGCTGGTCGGCGACATCCTGGGCATACTCTGCCGGTACGGCAATGATGGCGATCTGGGCCTTTTCCCGTTCGATAATTTCCTTCAAGCGCTCCATAGGGTAGACTTCAACGCCGTTCAAACGGTAGCCAATTTTATGGGGAGAATTATCAAAAATTCCCACCACTTTAAAACCGCGCTCCCGGAAGCCGCCATACATGGAGAGGGCCGTACCCAGGTTGCCGGCACCGATGATGACCACCGACCAGGTGGTATTGAGGCCCAGGATCTTGATGATATGCCAGTAGAGATCCTTTACATTATACCCTACACCGCGGGTACCAAATTCGCCAAAATAGGCCAGGTCCTTACGTACCTGGGCCGGACTAACGCCAACGCCGTCGGCTATTTCCCCCGAAGAGATAGTTGTCACTCCCCGCCGGTCCACCTGGGCCAGGTAACGGGAATAAACCGAGAGCCGGATAATGGTAGCTTCGGGAATTTTGAGGGTTTTCACCTGAATCTGCCCCCTTGATGGCTCAATATGGCCTTGCACAAATAATCTTTAAAAGATATTCGCTACCGGCAGATAGAATCCTCTTTTTTAAGCTTCTTAAGCCATTCTCTGGCATCTGCCACCATGTACAATGATCCTGTTACACAGATGAGGTCAGACGGACCGGCAATATTCAAGGCGCGGTCCAGGGCTTCAGGAATTTCTTCAATAACTTCTACCTGTTCTCCATACCGGCGCACAAAGCCCGCCAGGGACTGCCAGTTCCCAGCACGGGGATTATTGGGCCGGGTAACAATTACCACTGCGGACTTCGGGGCCAGCTCGGCCACTACCTTTTCGCGCTCCTTGTCAGCCAGCATGCCAAGCACCAGGATCAGCCGCCGGTAAGAGAATAATTCTTCCAGGGCCCGACGGAGAGTCCTGGCCCCATCAACATTATGGGCGCCATCGATGACTACCATGGGCTCCCGGTGCATAATTTCCAGCCGCCCCGGCCAGGAGGCCTGCACCAGGCCATGGCGGATATGCTCTTCTGTAACCCCAAGGCCATGGTGGCGCACGGCAGCTTCAACCACAGTAACGGCTGTAGCGGCATTTTCCAGCTGGTGACTGCCCAGCAGGGAGATTTTAAGGCCCTCATAAGTTCCCAGCAGGCCCTGCAGGTCAAACTCACCCCCGGCCAGGGAGAAGCGGCGTTCCTGCCAGGTGACATCCCGGCCCACGCAGTAAAGGGTGGCTCCCTTTTCCCGGCAGGTACGGCTGATTTCTTCCAGGGCCGCGGGGCGACGGGCCGCAGTCACCACGACGCCGCCGTCTTTGATGATACCGGCCTTGACCCTGGCGATCTCAGCTATATTGTTCCCCAGGTACTCCATGTGATCCATACCTACATTGGTGATGCAACTTACCAGGGCTGAAGATATAACATTGGTAGAATCAATAGCCCCCCCTAAACCGACCTCCAGGACTGCCGGGTCAACACCCTCTTCGGCAAAATATTTCAGCGCCACCGCCGTACTTACTTCAAATTCCGTCGGGTGTTCATAACCTGCGGCCACCATGGCCTCTAATACCGGCTTAAACCATGTCAGGAGGGCTGCCAGGCGCTCTTCGGGGATAGGCACGCCATTAATCCGCATCCGTTCGGTATAGGAATGCAGGTGGGGTGAAGTAAAAAGACCTACCCGGTAACCGGCCTCCTTCAGGATACTGGCAACCATGGCGGCTACCGAACCCTTGCCGTTGGTCCCGCCAATGTGGATAAAACGCAACCGTTCCTGAGGCGCACCGCAGCGGCGGGTGAGTTCTCTAATCCGCTCCAGGCCCAGATTAAAGCCAAATTTTGTCAGCCGCCTCAAAAATTCAAGGGCTTCTTTATAATCCACCCCTTCGCCTCCTAACCCTTTAGGAAGCTCAGGCGCTGGCTCAAAGCCGCTATCTTGCTCTTTAATTCCGCCGCCCGGGCTTCTTCCTTGGCTACAATGGCCGCCGGGGCTTTGGTGCGGAAGTCTACCCTGGCCAGCTTCTTTTCCACCTTCTCCAGCTCGGCCCGGGTATTCTTGAGTTCCTTCTCCAGGCGGGCCTGTTCCTTTTCCAGGTCAATCAGGCCGGCCAGGGGCAGGAACACCTGGACGCCGCCGGTGACCGCCGTTGCCGCCCGGGCGGGTGGCTGGGATAAAGCAGCCTTCACCTGCACCGGGCTGGCCGCCGCCAGCACTTCCAGGTAAAGGGAGGCCTGCTGCAATATCTGTCGATCTTCCTCCGCTTCTGCCACCAGGATGACCTCGGCCGGCCGTCCCGGGGGTACATTCATTTCGCTGCGCAGGTTGCGGATGGCCCTGATGACAGCCATTACGAGTTCCATGGCCTTCTCTGCGTCATCGTCATCCCGCTCCGGCAAAGCCCGGGGCCAGGAGCTGATCATGATGCTCTCCCTTTTTCCCGGTAAATGCTGCCATATTTCTTCGGTAATAAAGGGCATAAAGGGATGGAGGAGCAGCAGGCTTTTACCCAGGACTTCCACGAGGACTCCCTGGGCCACCTGCCGGGCTTTTTGATCCTTGCCGTACAGGCGGGGTTTGATTAGTTCAATATACCAGTCGCAAAATTCACCCCAGAAAAAGTCATAAAGGAGCCGGGCCACTTCACCGATTTCATAGGCCTCGAGGCCCTCCGTGACCTCGCGAATAAGCCGGTTCAAACGGCTTAAAATCCAGCGGTCGGGCAGGGCCAGCTCTTTTGCCTCAAGGGGAACGGGTTTAAAGTCCTCTAGATTCAAGAGGGCAAAGCGGGCCGCATTCCAGATTTTATTGGTGAAATTGCGGGTGCCCTCCAGGCGTTCGGGATGAAAACGGAGATCGTTCCCTGGCGTGTTGCCGGTAACCAGCATAAAGCGCAGGCAGTCGGCGCCGTATTTTTCGATAACCTCCATGGGATCGACGCCGTTTCCCAGGGATTTGCTCATCTTGCGCCCCTGCGCGTCCAGGACGAGGCCGTGGATAAGAACCTCCCGGAAGGGCACCTGGCCCATGAACTCCAGGCCCATGAAAAGCATCCTGGCGACCCAGAAAAAGATGATATCCCGGCCTGTTACCAGGACGGAAGTAGGATAGAAGGTTTTCAGTTCCGGCGTATCTTCCGGCCATCCCAGGGTGGAAAAAGGCCAGAGGGCGGAGCTGAACCATGTATCCAGGACATCGGGATCCTGTTCCAGGGCCGTACTGCCGCAGGCCGGGCACTCCACAGGATCTTCTACGGCGCATATTTCTTCACCGCACTGCTGGCAGTACCAGACGGGAATGCGGTGGCCCCACCAGAGCTGGCGGGATATGCACCAGTCGCGAATATTCTCCAGCCAGTTCAGATATATTTTCGTGAAGCGTTCCGGGATAAATCGTACCTTGCCTTCTTTCGCTGCCCGGATGGCCGGTGCCGCCAGCGGAGCCATGCGCACGAACCACTGGGGTGAGACCAGGGGCTCAATCACAGTACCACAGCGATAACAGTGCCCCACGGCATGGGTGTGGTCTTCCACCTTGACCAGGAAGTCCTGGGTTTTCAGGTCACTAACTATTTTCTCGCGGCAGGCGTAGCGGTCCATACCCGCGTAGGGACCTGCTTCTTCCGTCATCACCGCGTCCTTGCCGATGACGGTAATGGCGGGGAGATTATGCCGGGCTGCCACTTCAAAGTCATTGGGATCATGGGCCGGCGTTATTTTGACGGCCCCGGTGCCGAAAGAAGGATCGACGTAGCTGTCGGCGATCAGGGGGATTTCCCGGTTGACCAGGGGGAGGATCAGGGTTTTCCCGATTAAGTCCCGGTAACGTTCGTCCTCCGGGTTCACGGCTACGGCCGTATCGCCCAGCATGGTTTCCGGTCGGGTGGTGGCCACGGTGATACTGCCGCTACCGTCTTTAAAGGGATAGCGGATATACCAGAGGCGGCCGTCCTCTTCCTCGTGTTCCACCTCGATATCGGAAATGGTGGTCTGGCAGCGGGGACACCAGTTAATAATATAGTTGCCCCGGTATATAAGGCCCTTTTCGTAGAGGCGGACAAAGACCTCGCGCACGGCCCGGGAGCAGCCCTCGTCCATGGTAAAACGCTCCCGGCTCCAGTCGCAGGAGGTACCTAAGAGGCGCAGCTGCCTGGTAATGCGGTCACCGTACTCGTTCTTCCAGGCCCAGACTCGCTCCAGGAACTTCTCCCGGCCCAGGTCATATTTGCTCAAACCTTCCTTGGCCAGCTCTTCTTCCACCCGGGCCTGGGTGGCTATACCGGCATGGTCGGTACCCGGCACCCACAGGGTGGCATCCCCCCGCATACGGTGCCAGCGGGTAAGGATGTCTTGCAAGGTATTATCCAGGGCATGTCCCAGGTGCAGGCTCCCGGTAACGTTGGGCGGGGGCATAACTATGCTGAAGGGTTGCTGGCCCGCTGCCGGCAGGGGACCGCGGAAATAGCCTGCTTCAGTCCAGTAGCGGTACCATTTTTCTTCTACGGCTTTAGGATCGTAGACCTTGTCTAGCGCAGCCAAAACGCTTGCCTCCTTACCTACAAAAAACCCCCATCCGCCCGGACGGACGAGGGGAGATAAGCCTTAATGGCGCTCTCTACGGTACTATCTTACTGATTTCTGCCTCTTGCTGTCAAGTATTGTCTGTTATTCTTCTTTCCTCACCAGGGCTTCCTTGAGGACTTCATCCATATGCTCCACCAGGATGAAGTTGAGCTTGCGCCGGATATTGGCCGGGATGTCCTCCAGGTTCTTTTCATTCTCCCGGGGAAGAATGATGTTTTTCACCCCTGCCCGGTGAGCAGCCAGGATCTTTTCTTTAATACCGCCTACCGGCAGCACCCGGCCCCGGAGGGTAATCTCGCCCGTCATGGCCACATCACCTTTCACCGGTACCCCCATAAGGGCCGAGGCCATGGCCGTGGCCATGGTGATTCCGGCAGAGGGCCCGTCCTTGGGGATGGCACCCTCGGGCACATGGATGTGCAGGTCATGCTTCTCATGGAAGTCGGCTTCCAGCCCCAGGGTGTCTGCCCGGGAGCGAATATAGCTGAAGCCGGCGTAGGCCGATTCTTTCATGACGTCACCAAGTTTCCCCGTCAGGGTAAGGTTACCCTTGCCTTTCATGACGGAAACTTCTACATTGAGCACCTCGCCTCCGGCCTCAGTCCAGGCCAGCCCGTTGGCCACCCCTACCATCTCATTCTGGAAAGCTTCTGTGTGCCGGTAACGGGGTATACCCAGGTAATCTTCTACATTACCGGCGGTAATTCTAACTGCTTTAGTTTTACCGCTGACAATATCCCGGGCCGTTTTACGGCAAATGGTGGCAATCTGCCGTTCCAAGTTGCGCACCCCGGCTTCCCGGGTGTATTCCCGTACAATCCGGCGCAGGGCATTTTCTGATATTTCCAGTTGGTCCTTTTTCAGGCCGTGTTCCTTGATCTGTTTGGGCACCAGGTGCAGGGCGGCGATTTTAACTTTTTCCTCTTCGGTATAACCCGGGATGCGGATAACCTCCATCCTGTCAAGGAGCGGCCGCGGGATGGAGTATTCGACGTTGGCCGTGGTAATAAACATTACCCTGGAGAGATCAAAGGGAGCTTCAATATAGTGATCGCTAAACATATAGTTCTGTTCCGGGTCCAGGACTTCCAGCAGGGCGGAAGCCGGGTCGCCGCGAAAGTCGCTGCTCAGTTTATCGATTTCATCCAGTAAAAAGACCGGGTTCCTGGTACCTGCCTGCTTCATACCCTGGATTATCCGCCCCGGCAGGGCGCCCACATAGGTGCGCCGGTGGCCCCGGATCTCGGCTTCATCCCGAACCCCGCCTAAAGATATGCGCACAAACTTGCGCTGCAGGGCCCGGGCAATGGATTTGGCCAGGGATGTCTTGCCTACCCCCGGCGGCCCGACAAAGCAGATGATGGGGCCTTTCATCTTCCTGGCCAGCTGGCGGATGGCCAGGTATTCCAGGATGCGGTCCTTGACTTCCTGTAAGCCATAGTGATCCTCATCCAGGATGCGCTCGGCCACTTTTATATCGAGGCGGTCCCGGGTTTGCTTGTTCCACGGTAAACTCAAAAGCCAGTCCAGGTAGTTGCGGACAACCGTAGCCTCGGCAACCATGGGCGGCATTTTTTCCAGACGCTCAACTTCTTTTAAAGCCCGCTCCCGCACCTCTTTGGGCAACCTGGCTGCTTCAATTTTTTGCCGCAATTCCTCAACTTCGGCTGCCCTTTCATCCTTTTCCCCCAGCTCTTTCTGGATGGCTTTCATCTGCTCGCGCAGGTAGTACTCTTTCTGGGTCTTTTCCATCTGCTTGCGGACGCGCAAGTTGATCTTGCGTTCCAGTTCCAGAATTTCCTTTTCCTTGGCCAGGATCTCGCACAAGAGGTTCAGGCGTTCCTTAATATCTACCGCTTCCAGGACGGCCTGTTTATCCGTCAGTTTAAGGTTAAGGTGGGAAGCTACCACATCGGCCAGCCGTCCCGGTTCCTCCAGGCTAACGACAGCCACTACCGTCTCCGGGGGGATTCTTTTGGACATCTTTACATAGGTCTCAAATTCATCGATCAGGCAGCGCATGAGGGCTTCGATTTCGCTGGAAGTTTCGGCAGGCTCCGGAGCCTCCTCAACTTCGACTTTAAGGAAGGGATCATGGCTCAAATATTCCTTAATCTTTCCCCGCCGGATACCCTCAACCAGGATACGAATGGTGCCGCCGGGTAATTTTAATAATTGCTTTATCTCAGCTATCGTCCCGGTAGTATATATATCATCTTCCCCGGGATCGTCATCCTGGGCCTCCTTCTGCATGGCCAGGAAAATAACCCGGTCCCTTAGCATTGCCTCCTCAATGGCACTGACCGAACGTTCCCTCCCGACATCCAGGTGAATTACCGTGTAAGGAAAAACAATAACCCCTCGCAGGGGCAACAGGGGAAGGATCCGGCTCAAACTTTACACCTCCACGGTGCTCCCTTGTATATACTTTTATCTGTCCAGGTAATTATTCTAATATATTCTACGGCATTATTCGTCTTATTGCAATAGCTTTAGCAGCTTAAAGGATGAGACGGCAAAGGCGTTGCGCTTAAAACCTGGGGACGGGATTTGAAACTTTCATGGCTGCTAGACTTTGTCCGCGGCATTAAGGCCTGTTCCAGGACCTCATTGACTGTTTGAACGGGTATTACCTGGATATCCGTAAAAGAGCGATATATTTCCTGCCAGTTATCTTTTGGAATGAGCACTTTTTTCGCCCCGGCCAGGCGGGCCGCTTCTACCTTGGCCACCACGCCGCCCACCGGCCGGACAGTGCCCCGGATAGAAACTTCCCCGGTCATGGCTACCAGGTTGTTAACCGGTATATCCGTAAAGGCGGAATAAACAGCCGTTAACATGCTGATACCGGCGGAAGGGCCATCTACCGGTACTCCCCCGGGAAAATTGAGGTGAATATCATAATCCCGCACATCTACCGGTAAGAGCTTGCGCAGGACGGTCAATACATTATCCACCGCATTGCGGGCCATGCTCCGGCGCCGCATTCGGCGGCCGTCGCTACTTCCGCTTTCTTCTTCCTCGATGACGCCCGTAACGGTAACCTGGCCGCGGCGGTGGCCGGCAAAATTGACGCTGGCCTCCATCTCTACTAAAAGGCCCATACTGGGACCGTAGACGGCCAGGGCGTTGACCACGCCCACCTGGGGCTCAGATGAAACCCGGCCGTCCTGGCGGGGGGTATAATGGCAGCTGGTTACCACCCATTCCACATCTTCGCGGGTAATCTCCTGGCGCTTTTCCGTCAGGGCCAGGCCGGCTGCCAGCTGCACCATGTTAACGGCTTCGCGGCCGTTGGTGGCATACTGTTTGATTATTTCTACGGCGGCTGTGGAAATGGTTAAGTTTATCTTCCTGGCCGCATTGCGGACAATGATGCCGATTTCTTCTGCCTGCAGGGGGCGGAAAAAAACTTCCAGGCAGCGCGACCGGATGGCGGCCGGGATTTCCTGGGGCAAGCGGGTCGTCGCTCCTACCAGGCGAAAATCGGCCGGCAAGCCGTTCCGGAAAATGTCATGAATATGGCTGGGGATGTTGCTGTCTTCCGTGCTGTAGTAAGCGCTCTCCAGGATCACCTTCCGGTCTTCCAGGACTTTGAGGAGCTTGTTAATCTGGATGGGATGCAGCTCGCCAATTTCATCTATAAACAGGATGCCGCCATGGGCGCGGGTAACGGCACCGGGTTTGGGCTGGGGAATACCGGCCATGCCTAAGGGACCGGCACCCTGGTAGATGGGGTCATGCACGGAACCTATCAGGGGATCGGCAATGCCTCGTTCATCAAAACGCGAGGTCGCCCCGTCCACTTCGACAAACCGGGCTGTCTCTTTAAAGGGGGAAAGGGGGTTTTTTTTGGCTTCTTCCAGAACCAGGCGGGCGGCCGCCGTCTTGCCTACCCCTGGGGGTCCGTAGATAATAACGTGCTGGGGGTTGGGGCCGCAGAGGGCGGCCCTGAGGGCTTTCAGGCCTTCTTCCTGGCCGATTATTTCCTCAAAAGCGGTGGGACGCGTCTTTTCCGCCAGGGGCTCCGACAGGGATATTTCCCGCATACGCTGGAGTTTCTCCAGTTCTTTACGGGATTCCTTCTCGACAGCGACCCGGTTGCCCTGCTGGTTGCGCAAAAGGTTCCAGAAATAGAGGCCGATTACCACGGCAAAAAATATCTGGATAAAACTTAATACTCCTCCCAGACCTTGACCCCATTCATACATTGGTCTTTTACTCCTTTCCGGATATCTCGATTACCTAAAGTTTTATCCGGAAAGGAAGATTTTATCCAAAAAGGCGGTAGCTTTCCCGCTACCGCCTTTATCATCCTTTATCATCAAGCTGTTTCTTCTTTTTTCTTCTTCCTTTCTACCGTCAAAAGCAGGGGCTCTTCCTTGCGCATGACCACATCTTTAGTGACGATACACTTGGTGATGTTGTTCCGCGAAGGTATTTCATACATTACGTCAAGCATTATCTCTTCCAGGATGGCCCTTAAGCCCCGGGCGCCGGTTTCTCGTTTCAGGGCTTCCTTAGCAATGGCCCGCAGGGCATCTTCTTTAAACTCAAGGGTGACTCCGTCCATTTCAAACAGCTTCTGGTACTGCTTCACCAGGGCGTTGCGGGGTTCTGTCAGGACCCGGACCAGGGCATCTTCGTCCAAGGCATCCAGGGTGACGATAACCGGCAGGCGGCCGACAAACTCGGGGATCAAACCGTACTTCAATAGGTCGACCGGCTGGACCTGCTTTAAGATATCGCCTACCTGGATGTCTTTTTTACCGTGAATTTCGGCACCAAAGCCCATGGTCTTCTGGGAGATGCGGTTTTTGATGATCTTATCCAGGCCGTCGAAGGCGCCGCCGCAGATGAAGAGGATATTGGTGGTATCCAGCTGGATGAATTCTTGATGGGGATGCTTGCGCCCTCCCTGGGGAGGTACACTGGCGATGGTCCCTTCCAGGATTTTGAGGAGGGCCTGCTGGACACCTTCGCCCGATACGTCCCGGGTAATGGACGGATTTTCCGACTTGCGGGCGATTTTATCTATTTCATCGATATAGACGATACCCTTTTCCGCCTTCTCCACATCGTAGTCGGCCGCCTGAATTAGCTTTAACAGGATGTTCTCCACATCCTCGCCTACATAACCGGCTTCCGTAAGGGAAGTGGCGTCGGCAATGGCAAAGGGTACATTCAGGATCTTGGCCAGGGTCTGAGCCAGGAGTGTTTTACCGCTGCCGGTGGGCCCGAGCATGATGATGTTACTCTTCTGGAGCTCGACGTCATCCATCTTCATGCCCAGGTTGATGCGCTTGTAGTGGTTGTAAACGGCTACCGCCATGGCTTTCTTGGCTTTATCCTGGCCGATGACATACTGGTCGAGGATTTCCCGGATCTCTTTGGGTTTTGGCAGTTCGCCCATTTCCAGGTTCAGATCCTCGCTCAGTTCTTCTTCGATTATCTCATTGCACAGCTCAATACATTCGTCGCAGATATAGACGCCAGGACCGGCGACCAGCTTTTTGACTTGGTCCTGAAGTTTACCACAAAAAGAACACTTCAGCTGGCCCTTATCGTCCGTGTATTTATACATGGTTTTAGTTCACCTCGCTGTCCCTATTTACCGGGCAACTCGCGCTTGGTGATCACCTCATCAATTAAACCGTACTCCTTCGCTTCCTGGGCGGTCATGAAATGATCGCGGTCGGTGTCCCTGGCAATCTGTTCCACCGGTTTACCGGTGATATCGCTTAAAATACGGTTTAATGTATCCCGGATGGCCAGGATACGCCTGGCATGAATCTCGATATCCACCGCCTGCCCCTGGGTGCCACCCATGGGCTGGTGAATCATAATTTCACTGTGGGGCAGGGCAAAACGCTTGCCTTTAGCACCGGCAGCCAGGAGAAAAGCGCCCATGCTGGCTGCCAGGCCGACACAGATGGTGGAAACATCGGGCCGGATATACTGCATGGTATCAAAGATAGCCATCCCGGCTGAGATGGAACCACCAGGACTGTTGATATACAGGTGGATATCTTTATCGGGATCTTCTGCCTCCAGGAATAGCATCTGGGCAATCACCAGATTGGCTACATGATCGTCAATGGCGCTTCCCAGGAAGATAATCCGGTCTTTCAGCAAGCGGGAATAAATGTCGTAGGCCCGCTCGCCCCTGTTGGTCTGCTCAACTACTACCGGTACCAGGATTGACACTCCTTACCCCACCTCCATGGTAAAAATTCCTTCCACAACCGCTTCTACTCCTTTTAGCCTTCCGTCGCAGCAGTTTCTCCTGTCTCCCCTTCTCCGCCTTCCCGGGGAGGTACGGCCACACTGTGCTCGACCAGAAAATCTATGGTCTTTTTAATCATTATATCGTATTTCAGGAGGGACAAGTCGCCCAGATTCTTCCGTACTTCGGCTGCATCCTGGCGGAAGATCCTGGCCATCTTCTCAATTTCCGCCTCAATGTCTTCTTCCGTGGCCGCAATATTTTCGGCCTTGGCAATGGCTTCCAGCACCAGTTCGGTCTTTACATCCCTTTCCGCCCCGGGCTGGAATTCTTTCTCTAAATCATCCATAGTCTTACCAGTATTATTTAAGAACTCCCCCAGGGTTATTTTCCTGGCATGCAGGTTGCGTTCCAGTTCCCTGAGCCGGGATTCGATCCGCCGTTTAACCATGATTTCCGGTAAATCCACCGTGGCTGCCGCTACGGCCTTGGCCACTACAGCTTGCCTTACGGCAGCGTCAATCTCTTGCCGCTGTCTCTCTTCCAGCCGGCGGCGGATATCCTGGCGCAGTTCGGCTAGAGTCTCGCACTCGCTGACGTCTTTGGCAAATTCATCATCCAGAGGGGCCAGCTCTTTTCGTTTAATGCCCCGGATGGCAACCTGGAAGACGGCTTCCTTGCCCGCCAGGTCTTCTTTGTGGTAGTCGGCAGGGAAGGTAACGGTAACGGTACGTTCCTCGTTTAGACGGGCACCTACCAGTTGTTCCTCAAAGCCGGGGACAAAGGTACCCGACCCCAATTCCAGATGATAATTATTTCCTTCTAAACCTGGATAAGGCTGGCCTTCTACCGTCCCTTTAAAATCAATGACGACAATATCCCCCGCAGCCGCCGGTTCATCTTCGATGTTCTTGATGGTAGCATAACGCTCCTGTAAGCTTTTCAGATAGGCGTCGATATCCTCCTCGCTAACTTTTACTTCCGGCCGTTCCACTTCCAAGCCTTTGTAGGTGCCGAGGTGGACTTCCGGCTTGACTTCTACTCTGGCCTTGAAGATTAAAGGCTCGCCCTCTTCCACCTTGACTATTTCCACTTCAGGGTGATCGATGGGTTCCAGCTGGTGCTCGGCTACTGCTTCTTTATAGGCCGGTGGAATAACAATTTCTACCGCCTCATTATAGATAGGCTCTTTGCCGATATACCGTTCCAGGATAAAACGCGGTGCCTTGCCTTTCCTGAAACCCGGGATGTTTACCCGCTTTACCAGGCGGCGGTAAGCTTGATCCAGGGCTTTCTGTACCCTGGGTGCTTCAACTTCAATTTCCAGAAGTACCTGATGCTTATCTAACTTCTCGACGGTAGCCTTCATTACCTACTTGCTCCTCCCTGCTCCCGACTACTGGACGCCATTCATTATGACCATCCATTTAGCATAAAATACTATCAGCAATTTTATTTCGCCGCTTTGTCTACCTTTTCCTGCCGCGCCTACTAAAAAACAAGCTAGTAGAATAACACCTCGGACAGGTAAAAACCCGATCCGAGGTCCCCCCAAGCCAAAAATATGGAGCGGAAGACGGGATTTGAACCCGCGACCCTCGCCTTGGCAAGGCGATGCTCTACCGCTGAGCTACTTCCGCCCGTTATTCAGGCACTACCACGCTTTCCGTAGCGATATATTAACAGATAGCTCCGGTTCTGTCAAGTTTTCTGCCCACCGGGCTGTGACAATTTAACGCAGCGGCCAGGTTCATTAACGCCCTCGCCATCAACCATTTGTAAAAGATTGTGAACGAGTATGTTAACCTGGCCTTCGATTAACCTCAAAAGATAGTTTTTATAGGTTGCCGGCAAAGTCTTACGGCGCAGGTAATCGTCCAGGAGGGCTTCCAGTACTTCCTGGTTAACGAGTTTATCCCGGCAGGCCATCGGACAATAACCCTATGGTTTTATTCATTAATTTTACCCCTTCCCGGCAATGATCACATGCGCGAAGCAACCCTCATGGAAGACAAAAAATAAAGGACAGCCTCATCGCCAAAGGCCGCCCCTGTCTTCATGCTTAAAAATTGCAGCAGCATCAAAGTACCGGCAGCCTGGCGATCTTAGCTCGTAAAAGCCTTAGACCCATGGCTTTGCGTCCCCCCCTTTCGGTGGGGTTTGCCTTTAGCGGTAACCCTTTACGCTATTCGACATTAATGCTTTTTTTCCTGCAAAATATACCACTTTTTGGGGCAATAAAAAAACAACCCGGGCAATCCGGGTGTGGTAGGGTATATATTAAAAAGGAGGTCAGAGGGCTTTGCTCGCTTTTATAATAGCACGCCAGGGTTATAATTGTATTAAGCCCTCTTTAAAAATGAATTAAATTTATACTCCGGTTTGATTAAGTAACGCATCTTAACGATCATCAATTTGCTTACCCCCGGCCAGGCTCTCCAAAAGCTTCACCCGTCCGGAGACGTTGTCGAGGTGCTCCAGCATGGCATTGCGCGCTTCTCGCGGTCGTCTCTTGCGGATGTTCTCCAATATTTTCCGGTGTTCAGTCACCACCAATTCCCGGTGCCAGGGCAAGGTCCTGCCGTAGCGTAAACTCAAATGAAAATACTGCCGAATAATATGCTCTATAGTGGTAGAAGTCTGGATAAATATAGGATTCTTGGTGGCTAAAGCTATGCTGTTGTGAAACTGGTAGTCAGGTTCGATGGTGATTTCTCCCCTGGTTATCTCCTCTTCCAGCCTTATTTCTGCCGCTTCCATGGCCTCTAAATCCGCCTCGTCGCTCCTTTCGGCGGCCAGGGCAGCAGCCTCGGCTTCCAGCGCCCGGCGAAACTCAACCCAGGAGAGCAACTGCTGGTATTCTACCTCGTTTAATTTGGCCATCAGGTCCTCTGGTTCCAAGGGAAAGCGCTTGACATAAATGCCATTACCGTGCCTTATCTCCAGGATGCCGCTGGAGGCCAGGACAGAGAGGCCTTCCCTTAAAGTGGGGGTACCGACACCGAACATTTCGCTCAATTCTTGAACGGGCGGCAAGCGGTCCCCCACTTTATACTCCCCGCTCTTAATCAACCGGGTAATGCGTTCCACCACTTCTTCATACATTTTCTTCTTGCGGATGATTAGCCCGTCTTTCATGGTTATTCACGCACCTATACCAAAATGTTTCCACTAAGACCTCGCTGTCCTATTGCCCCTCTGGCACCGCTCAAGTTCGGATCATTCTCCACATCATGCCCTTTCAAGTTTTTGGCATAAAGGTCCAGGCGGCTTACAGGCAGCCTGGACCTCGCAAAGGGGGACCACTAATGCTTTCTTGCCTCAACTTGTGCCAGTTTTTCGTAAAAGCGAATGATGGCTCCGTGGTCGGCGTCACCCAAGCCATCAACCTTTAAGGCTTGCAGAATTTCCATAACAACAGAGGTTAGCGGCAGGGGAACTCCCACCTCATGCCCGGCAGCCATGGCATTGGCCAGGTCTTTAATATGCAAGTTAATCCGGAAACCGGGCTTAAACTGACCGGCCAGCACCAGGGGCGCCTTGGCGTCCAGGACCGTACTCCCGGCCAGGCCGCCGCGGATGGCCTGGTAGACCAGTTCCGGGTCAACGCCGGCTTTGGTGGCCAGGACCAGGGCCTCGGACATGGCGGCAATGTTCAGGGCGACAATAATTTGGTTCGCCAGTTTGGTCACATTACCGGCGCCGATGTCACCGACGCGGACCACGGAAGATCCCATGGCCTTTAATATATTATAACATTCATCAAAGTCTTCCTGTTTGCCTCCGACCATTATCGACAAAGTTCCGTCGATGGCCTTGGGTTCGCCGCCGCTCACCGGCGCATCCAGCATACGCACGCCCTTTTCAGCCAGCTTCCCGGCTATTTCCCTGCTAACCATAGGGTCAATGGAGCTCATATCAATAAGGATTGAACCAGGCCGGGCACCCTCAAGCAAACCATTCGGCCCCAGGACAGCCTCCTTGACGTGGGGGGAATTGGGCAGCATGGTGATAAACTTATCGCAGCGTTCGCCCACCTCCCGGCAGGAACCGGCCGGTTCCGCGCCGGCGGCCACTACATCGTCTACTGCTTCTTTAATAATATCATATACGACCAGCTCATAGCCAGCCTTCAGCAGGTTTTTACTCATGGGCTTGCCCATGATGCCCAGTCCTATGAAGCCAATTTTACTCATCTTTTTCTTTTTACCCCTTTCGCCAAAATTTTTACCTGGTTTTAATGTGCCGCCCAAGCGGCATACTCCTTTTATCGGGGCTAACGCACTCCCCAAATTAATCTAGCCTGTACCCGTACGCTGCCACCCAGTCTAAAGACCGGCGAGTGTCCGGTACCGGAATGTATTCCAGAGACACATAACCCTTATAACCGACGTTGTCCAGCTCCCGCAACAAGAAAGGATAATTAATCTCGCCCGTTCCCGGCTGGTGCCGGCCGGGGTTGTCGGCGATCTGGATGTGGCCGATCTTTGGCAGATGCTCGCGCAGGATAGCCGTCAGATTTCCTTCTACTTTCTGGGCGTGATAAATGTCGTACTGTAAATAAACGTTGGGCATATCAACCTCGGCAAGCAGTTGCAAAACCTGTCCGGTCGTGTTAAGTAAGAAACCCGGTACGTCGTAATGGTTTAAGGGTTCCACCATGAGGTTTAAGCCATGTTCTCCCAGAACTCCAGCCGCATAGCGGACGTTGTCCACCAGCGCCTGCCACTGCTCTTCAAAAGTGAAGGCGTCTAACCTCTTGCCGGCCAGGCAGTTCAACCGCGGCACGCCCAGGGCGCGGGCCCAGGCCACTGCCTGCTTAACTCCTTCACGGAATTCTTCCCTCCGCTGCGGGTTGGCGGCAATGCCGCGCTCACCCGCCGCCCAGTCGCCGGCAGGTAGGTTAAAAAGCACCACCTGGAGATTGTTTTCTTCTACCGCGCCCTTTATCGCGTCCATGCTGTATTCATACGGGAAAAGAAACTCCACCGCTTTGAAACCCGCTTCCCGCGCGGCCTGAAAGCGCTCCAGGAAAGGCACTTCGGTAAACAGCATGGTTAAGTTGGCGGCGAATTTTGGCATATTTTTAACGCCTCCTTTTAGATTATATCTCGTCCATTTGATATGGTTCTTTACGACATTTGCTTAACCCCCCCTTTCACTGAAAACCAGGAACCAAACGGGTATAAAAAACCCTGGTAGGGAAGTTAGCTATTCAAAATAAACACCGTACCGCAGTATTGCTCCGTTTAAAGCTAATATATTTTCCGCCTTGCAGTATTCTGTCAAGCCATTAGAACTGGAAATAATATAGCCCCCTCCCTTGCCCACCTTTTCGAGCTTCTCTTTGGCCTCTAATACCGTCTCTTCGGGAGTACCCATTGTTAAGGTATAATGCAGGTCCATGTTGCCAATGAGGCAGAGCTTATCTCCCCATTCTTCCTTCACCTGGAAAATATCAACGGCACCATGCTCTAGATTGGCAATGGCGCAGATGTTTAGCTCTTCCACCAGATCTTTAAGCATGGGCAGGGGATTGCCATCAGTATGGTATATCCTGGGAATAGCTATGTGATCAACTACCTTTTTCATATGGGGCAGCATATATTTCCGGAAGTGTTCCGGAGAAAACATCGGTCCCCATTTAAAAGCTATGTCCTCGGAAATATAGGCTGCATCGAAACCTAAATCATTTACCCGCTCAATAACCTTAATACACCACTCGCCGATCAATTCCATACTTTCTTCAATAAAACCGGGGTCGTCATAAAGGGCGTAGGAGAAGTTTTCATACCCCATGCTGTTGTACGTGTTGCTCAACCCCACCCTGATACCAGCAATGGCCGCCAGGCCGTTTTGCCGGGCAAAGGATAAAAGTTCTTCGGCGCCCCTGTAAAAATCCGGATTCTCAGGATCGGGTAGAAACTCCTTTAAAGCCTTTAAGTCGTCCCTGGTCTTGAGCAGGCCTTCCTTCAATTGTTCTACGTCGCCGTTCTTCTCCATGATGGCATAAAAGGGGGGCCTGAAGTTATACGTTATGGTATCAAGGCAGAGAATTTTATATAAGTCCGGTGGGGTACGCCAGCCCGGCGGCAAATCGGTCTTGCGCCCGACAATCCTGTCGGCGAGACCTCGGTGGACGTAACTCTCAAACCACGGCACCCGGTCGGGCTGCTGTTTTTTCAATGCAGTAAGGAATCTTTCTCGGGAGGACATGGGCTTCATGGAAATATCTCCTTTCAAAAAGTAAAGCTATCTACGGGAAGGGAAGGGTTACAACCTTTTATTGCAATGTTATATTCAGGTCTTTAATCAGCTTGCCGAAATAGTCATAGGCCTCTTTGAAGAATTTCTGAAATTCTTCGGGACCCATATAAAGGATGGGCTGATGGAGATTCTTCATTGACTCTTTAAACTCGGGATCTTCGCTTACCTTTTTCAGTACGTCGGCTAGATAATCAACCACTTCTTTAGGAGTTCCGGCCGGAGCGGCAATACCTTTAACCGATCCCCAGCTGTAGAAATTAATGCCCTGCTCTTTTAAAGTCGGTACATCCGGGAAGGCGGGATCGCGCTCCGGTAGATCTACAGCCAGAGGACGCAGCCTGCCGGCCTGAATATGGGGCGCCACTTCGTTGCCGGAACCGCCGCCCACGATGGCATGCCCGCCGATCAGGTCGGTAATAGCTTGGGCGCCACCCTGATGGGGTATGGGAACGATGTTAATGCCAGTAACTTTGCCGATCCCGCGCATGGTGATATTGACGTTGCCCGTAGCCGTCGATACGCTGGCGGTGACGGGCTGATTACTAGTTTTAGCCCAATCAATAAGCTCCTTCATTGATTTAAACTGGGAGTTGCCAGGAACACAAATAATGGTTGAGTGGATCGACATCCTGGCAATAGGCGTGAAATCCTTCAGAGGATCGTAGGGTACTTTTTGCAACTGGGGACCGATTAGGTCTTCCCCTGAACCGTAGCCTATCATTAAGGTGTAACCGTCGGGCTTGGAAGTTTTGACAAATTCCCGACCTACAACAGCACCAGCGCCCGGTTTGTTAACAATCATGACGGGCTGCGGGCAGTATTTGGTCCAAACCTTTTCAATGGCCCTGGCCAAGGCATCGGTAGAACCGCCTGCCGCATAAGGAACGATAATGGTGATGGGTTTTTCTGGATATTTACTGCTTGTTGCCGCAGCCCCTTCGTTCTTCTCTTGAGAAGGGGTATTGTCCTGAGTAGCAGATTTACCGCCGCAGCCGCTGGCAATAAGGAGCACCAGCAGGGCGACCATCAACAGACCCAATATTCTCCAGGCTTTCTTACGATACATCTTAATTATCTACCCCTTTCCATTAAGTTTATTTCCCGTAGATAGCTTTACGAAGGCTGTATTAAACTTCGCCGGTGCTCATTCCCGGCGAAACCTTCGACCTTTTTCGCTGACATAACGATTGCAGACCTTGTGCAATCACCAGAGCTATAAAGATAGCGAACAAAGTCGCCGCTATTGGCCGGGTAAAAAAGATGGCCATACTGCCGCCCGACATCAAAAGAGACTGCCTTAAAGAATTCTCAATTATGGGGGCAAGTACGAAGGCTAAAGGTAACGGACCCGGCTCAAAATCAAGTTTGCGCATAAAATAGCCCAGGAGGCCGAAGAACAGTAAGGCATATATATTGAAGGTATCGTTGGCGATGCTGTAGACGCCTACACAGGTGAACAATACCACCGCCGGTGCCAGAATCCCAAAAGGAACCTTCAAAAGTTGAACCCAGAGACCCACAAGGGGTAGATTGAGGGCCAACAACATCAGATTGCCTATATACATCGAAGCGATAACTCCCCAAAAGACATCGGCGTGCTCTTTTACAAGGAAAGGTCCGGGTGTTACCCCCTGGATCATTAGCGCTGCAAAAATCATGGCGATAGAGGCATTACCGGGGATACCCAACGTAAGGAGAGGTATAAAAGAGGCACTGGAGGCGGCATTGTTCGCCGATTCCGGGCCAGCAACGCCGCATATGGCCCCATGTCCGAATTCTTCCGGTTTCTTGGAGCACCTTTTTTCCACGGCGTAGGACGCCAAGGAAGCAATTACGGCCCCGCCGCCGGGAAGGATGCCAACGAAAAAGCCGATTAACGAACCGCGAATAATCGCCCATTTCGCTTCTATGAAATCTTTTATGGTAGGAAAAACTTTGCCGATTTTTGTAGTTACAATCTCACCTTTAATGTTTTGTTCGAGGCTATATAAAATCTCACCGATGCCGAATACCCCCATGGCCAGAGTTACAAAATCAAAACCGCCTTGAAGGCCTATAATTCCACCGGTAAAACGGACCTTACCGGTAATGGGATCAAGACCGACGCTCGCCAGCAAAAGGCCGATGAGTAAGGCAATAAGCCCCTTTACTATGGACGATCCCGAAAGAAATACCGCCAGCAAAAGCCCCACAAGGGTGAGGGCAAAGTACTCCGGGGGCCCAAAGCGCAGGGCAAATTCGGCCAGGGGAGGGGCGACTATGCTCAAACCAATCACCCCGATAGTGCCGGCGATAAAAGAGCCAATGGCGGCAATTCCCAACGCCGCTCCTGCCCGACCTTTCAAAGCCATTTTATAGCCATCTATCGCGGTAACTACCGATGCCGCCTCACCCGGCAAGTTAAGGAGAATCGAAGTCGTCGACCCGCCGTACATCGAACCGTAATAAATTCCGGCCAAAAAAATTATTGATGTCGCCGGTGAACTCATTTTATAAACTACCGGTAAGAGTAGTGATATTGTAGCCGCCGGGCCGAGGCCGGGAAGGACACCGATGGCCGTGCCGAGCAAGCAGCCTATAAAGGCAAATAAAAGGTTGTAGCCCTGCAGGGCAATGGAAAATCCGTTAAAAAGACCTTCAAAAATACCCATTACTTGCCCCCCTATAGAGCGAAAATGCCTGCCGGAAGCGGGACTCCCAGCATATGCTCAAAAATTAAATATAATGAAATGGTCCCGAAGACGGAAATAACTAATGTTTTCAACCATTTTTCATGCTCCAAAAGCTTTTCCCATACCAGAAGAAATATAAAAGTAGCGAGTAAATATCCTAATTTTTCCATAATAAAACCGTATAATCCTATAATTATGACAGCTATTAAGGGATTTACCCATTGCAGGGATTCCCAAAAAGGTTGCGGCCGGTCATCAGCACCCAAATTACTGATTACCAGCACCAGGCTGAATATTACCATCAGTAAACTGTACCAAAAGGGCAAAAAGCCAGAATCCGGATTATGATAATTTCCAAGTTTAAGCACCATAACAGAGTCGACCATTATAGCCACGCCAACGATGATTAAAAAGACGCCCGTCGTCCTTATATGTTTCTTCACCGCCACCACCCCCGGCTAGATAAAATTATAAGTGTTGCTGTTTTCGCAAAATGGGCAAAGTAAGAAGGGCATCCGGGATTATAATTACCCTCACACCGGTTCTACCCGCAATTTCCCTGTTCACTGCCTCCTGCAAAGTAGGCATGGCTTCTAAATATACCTTTTTTAATTCTCCTGCAGGAATTTCACAATCGGTCACAACCACCCGCGCCTGTTTTAGAATCCAAGCCAAAATTAGTGCTTTTTGATCCCCGGGGGCAAAACCCTCCTTCGCGGCATGTTCAATAATGTCGTCGGGCCCACCGGACGCGGCCATCCAGTCTACGTAGCCGGGGTGGCCGAAGCCGTCTTCGCAGCTGGCCGGAATAATGATTACCCCGCCTTTTTTCACCACCGGCCGGGGACCGAAGATAGAGGTGTTGGCCGCCCTGGTAGCCTGGTAAAGGTCGCGGTTTTTGGGGTAACCTACGCCGGCAATGACAATATCCGCCTGATGATCAATCTCCACCTCATACATGGCCCGCGCCGTCTTGACGCCTTCCAGGAAAGCCGCCACCGGGTGCCCGGCCACCACCCGGACCAATTCTTTATTGCCGGTCTGGACTACGTTGACGATAAAGTCCAGGCCTATAGCCATAGCGGCCTCGGTCAAGAAATCCCGGAAGGTGTTACCCTCAATCACCCCCAGCCGTGTTTCTGCCATCACCTGGTAATTGTGGGTCGCTGCTATAGTCTCCGCCCCCGCTACCCCGACAGCCACGCTTTTTACGCCGCCGCTGTAGCCGGCCAGGAGGTGGGTCTCGATAACCCCGGTGGAGATTTTAATATCTGCTGCCGCCACATATTTATTGACTACCAGCGGTATGCCTCTTTGAGATTTGCCTAAATAAACCAGTCCTTCTTTATCCCAGGCGTTGTGGTTGACGAAGCGCAGGCGGGTGACGTTTTCCTCACCAAACATATCAACTAACTCTTTGCGGCTATTGGGCCTGTGGGTCCCGGTAGCCACCACTACGGTAATATCATTCACGCAGATACCGCCGGCCAGCAGTTCCTCTATTAAAACCGACAGGATAATGTCCTCCGGTAGTTTCCGGGTAATATCGGTAACGATTATAGCCACCTTCTGCCCCGGTTGCACCATAGCCCGCAGACGCCGGCTGCCAATAGGGTTGGCGACAGCCTCCCTTATCGCCCGTTCCGCGTCGGGAAGGACGGGAAGTTTCCGGGACTCAACGACGGTCACATCTACTCCATCCGGTATCTCAAATTCCACCATTTTTTTACCATTGGGGACGGAATACCTGGCCACTAATAAATTCCCCCTTGCAGTCGACCCGCCACGTCCTATTTTGTCCTGCAAGCAACCCCCTTAAGGCCCTTTGCTTAGCAGGTAAATGTTTTACTACTATTGCTTTAAAACTTCCGTGTTAACCACAAATTGTGGCCTTTTACCAGTAAGTACATCTACTACCCCCCGGGCCGCGCCGGTGGCCATCCTGACCACGCATTCCTGAGTCAGGGCCGCGCTATGGGGAGAAAGCAGCACATTATCGAGCTCAAATAACGGATGATTTCGTGAGGGGGGCTCTTCCTCGAAAACATCCAGGGCGGCGCCGGCAATAACTCCATCTTTAAGAGCGCGATACAGAGCCTCCTCGTCCACCACGCCACCGCGGGAGAAGTTCACCAGGAAAGCCGAAGATTTCATCAGGGCCAGCCTGGCCTCATTTACCAGGCCCCTGGTCTCAGCCGTGAGGGGAGTGTGAATGGATATAACATCGGCTTCCCGGAAGATGCGGTCCAAATCTTCATATAATACAACTCCATTTTTCGCCGCCACTTCGGGCCGCACATAAGGGTCGTACGCGATTACCTCCATGTTAAAGGCGGCGGCAGCCTTCCTGGCCACCATGCTCCCGATCCTGCCCATACCTATCAGACCCAGCACCTTGCCGTCCAGGTCCACGGCCTTGTATTCATTCCTGGCTTCCCAGTCGCCCCGGCGGGTGGCCCGGTCCATAGGGAGCACCCTCTTGGCCAGGGCACCTATGGCGGTAAGGGTATGCTCGGCAACGGAAACGGCATTGGCATCCGGCGTATTGAGTACCAGGATACCCCTTTCCGTAGCCGCCCGAAGATCAATGTTATCCACGCCCACACCATGGCGGGCAATGACTTTCAAGCTGTCGGCAGCCGCAATTATTTCCCGGGTAAAAGGTGCCGTGCGCACGATAACGCCTTCCACACCTTTGATCTCACGTTTAACTGTTTCTACCGACGGGTCGGGAGCGACCCGCACCTCGAACCGGTCGTCAAACACCTTCAGGCCGCTTTCGTGGATCGGCTGGACGATCAAGACTTTCTTCTTCATTTGACTTCCCGCACCACCCTATGCTTTTACTACGCCCATATCCTGCAAGACCTGCCGCAGGCGAGCCCGGTTTTCTTCCGTCAGGGGACCAACGGGCCGGATGGCCTTACCCGCGTCGATGCCGATCATATTCAAGGCTTCCTTGATTACCACGGGAAAGGTGCCCAGTTCAAAGGCCAGGCGCAGCGGTGCCAGGCGGTACTGGGCCTCCAGGGCGCGCCGGTGATCGCCGGCCATAAAGGCTTCATAAATTTCTACTGCTATGCGGGGTTCCACGTTGGCCGTAGCCGTAATGGAGCCTGTGCCGCCGTAGCAGAGGGTGGCATAGATCAGGGTGTCCCGGCCGGCCAGGACAGAAAAATCCATATCCCGCGTGACCCTGATGTATTCGGCCGTAAGGGTCATGTCGCCGCTGGAGTCCTTGATGCCGACAATGTTGTCTACTGCAGCCAGCTCTTTGACGGTTTCTACCGCAATAGGCACCTTGGTCCTGCCCGGATTGGAGTAAAGCAATACCGGCAGGTCGGGGACGGCCCGGGCTATGTCCAGGTAAAACCCGATAACCTCCTTCTGGCTCAGGTTGGTGAAAAAGGGCGTCAGGATGGATACGGCATCAACACCCAGGTCGCGGGCCATTTTAGTAGTTTCTATGGCTTCCTTCGTTGTCAGAGCCGCCGTGCCGGCGTAAACAGGAACGCGGCCCCGGGTTTCGTCAATAACTATCTCAATCACTTTTTTCTTTTGCTCAAATGTCAGGGCAAAAAACTCGCCCTGGCTGCCTACCGGGAAAAGGCCGTGTACCCCGCCCTCAATTAAATGATTGACCAGCTTGCGCAGCGCGCTCTCATTAATATTGCCCCATTCGTCGGTGGGTGTGGCCATGGCCGGGATAATGCCCCTGGGTACAAATTTTGCCATTGCATTTACCCCCATAATTTAGCATCGTAACTAGCACTTTGAGGCTACATATTCTTTTAATTCGGCAGTATACCTGCGGCCTGTATCCACGATCATGCTGATATCGTTGGAGTAGGCTATCAGCCTCATACCAGCGTCGATCCACCTTTTAGCGCTATCCATGTCATAGACGTGAATGCCCGGCGCCACGCCGTGATCATTGCAAACGCGGATAAAACGTTCAAGGGCGGCGGTAATCCGCGGGTCTCCTGTCTGGCCCGGTATGCCGTAGGACTGGGTAAGGTCAGCAGGCCCGATAAAGGCCGCATCCACTCCTTGTACACTTACGAGCTTTTCCAGGTCGCGGATGGCCGTCTCGCTTTCAATCTGGATGACTATTAAAGTTTGTTCATTGGCCAGCTTAATATAGTCGGCCGTTTTCACCGGGGCAAAGTTGGAATGGGCGCGCCGCAGGGCCATACCGCGCTCCCCCAAGGGGTAATACTTGGTGTACTCAACAATTTTCTTTACTTCTTCTTCGCTCTCTACCTGGGGGATTAAGAGCCCCTCCGCCCCGGCATCGAGGGGCCGGGATAAGGCCAGCCGCGACAAACCCGGCGTCCTGACAATTGTCACGATATCTGTGGCTTTGGAGACGGCTATCATGTCGGCCACGGTTTCGATGCTGTAAGAGGAATGTTCCATGTCAATATAGACGAAATCATAGCCGGCCGTAGCCAGCATGGTGATAATACCCGGCCCCCTGACCTCGGAGATCATGGTGCCGATAACTACTTCGCCATCGGCCAGGGCTTTTTTTACTTTGTTCTCCCGCACAAAGGTCAGCTCCTTACTATGAGATCACTTTGTTATTTTGTGA
The DNA here is from genome assembly GCF_006538385.1 of Moorella sp. E306M. Taxonomy (NCBI): domain Bacteria; kingdom Bacillati; phylum Bacillota; class Clostridia; order Neomoorellales; family Neomoorellaceae; genus Neomoorella; species Moorella sp. E306M. The sequence goes on from NZ_BJKO01000001.1 coordinate 555,615, forward strand.
TCTGATGTGTCTGTCTATTTTATTTATTCGCCATTGATGGCAAAATTCCTTCTTGACCGGAAAAATATTTTTATTTTATGGCCTGTTAATAGGCATAAAAAATAAAACGAAAAGTGGCCGTTGCTTTTACCTGCACGGCCACAGTTCTGTAAAGGTCGGCTATGCCGCCGCTTAGCAAATTAAACTCCAGTAGAAGCTCCCAACGCTTTTTTAATTAAAGCTAGATCCTTTTGACATGTAAATTACTTTTGCCCTGCTGCTGGTAATATACTTCCGGGTTCAGGCACTGAGGCGGCAGTTCACCCCGCAGGGCAGCCAGCAGGTTGTTTGCGGCCATAAGGGCCATTCTGGTCCGGGTTTCCCAGGTGGCGCTGGCAATATGGGGGCAGAGGACGACGTTATCGAGTTCGGCCAGGCCCGGGGTTAGCTCCGGTTCGTTTTCGAAAACATCCAGACCGGCACCCCAGATTTCCTTTTCTTTGAGGGCTTGGACTAGAGCCTTTTCATCCACTACCGGGCCCCGCGAGGTATTAACAAGGATGGCAGTCTTCTTCATCAGTTTGAGTTCAGGAGTGCTGATCAGATGCCTGGTAGAAGGCATTAAGGGGACATGCAAGGAAATAAAGTCGGCTTCCTTAAGGAGGGTCTCCTTGTCTACATAGGTGCCGCCGGTGGCTGCTTCAAAGGCTTCACTCCTCCGGACATCATGGTAGAGGATCCTCATGTCAAACCCTTTAGCTTTCCGTGCAAAGGCAGTGCCGATGCGGCCTGCGCCTATAACTCCCAGGGTTTTGCCGGTGATTTCCTGGCCCAGCATTAGAAGGGGACCCCAGCCCTTATACTTGCCGGCGCGGGTAAACCTGTCGCCCTCTACTACCCGCCGGGCGACGGCAAAGAGGAGGGCCCAGGCCATATCGGCAGTGGCTTCGGTGAGGACCCCTGGGGTGTTGCTGATCATGATGCCATGACGGGTAGCCGCTTCCAGGTCGACGTTATTAAAACCTACAGCCACATTGGCGAAGATCTTAGCTCCTTTAGCCGCCTTAAAGACCTCGTCATCCAGGATGTCCGTAAGTAAGCAGAGGACACCGTCTCGTCCCCTGACTTTTTCTAGGAGTTCCGCCCGGGTTAATACTCGGTCTTCAGGGTTGATTTCCAGGTCGCAGTACTCCGCCAGGAGATCCAAGGCCGGCTGCGGTACCAGGCGGGTTACGTAAACGTTCCATTTAGCCAATATAAATCCCTCCCACAGATGATTAAAAGTTAAATATGATTTAATTTCCAGCCAATATAATAACTACAAGGGCATAAGTTATATCGCTAAGGTAACTTGCATCACTTTCCAAAACCTTTTTTGATTTGATGCGTCTATTTATAAAACATTGATACGAAAAGTTCCTCTTCGCATGTAAAAATTTTTCTTTAATTGTATCTTGAGCCGCCAGAAGTTGCGGGTTCTCCTATCTCAACAAGCACCCAGATAAGGTTAATGAAAAGAAGGCTGGCGGCCACATAAAAAACTGACCGAAGGCCAAAGTGGGCGGACCAGAAACCGGCAACAAAAGGCCCGGAAAAATTGCCGAAGAAGAAGGCACTGGAGGTTAGACCATAAACACTGCCCCTCTTTTCTGTCGAGGTAAGCAAACCGATTAACGCGTTGACCAGGGGCAACAGCCCGCCCAAGAAAAAGCCCTGGATAAAGCGCAGGGCCATCAACAGCCAGATGTTTATGACCAGGCCCTGGGGTAGATAAAACAAGGCCGCACCGAATAAATTAAAAATCAGCAACCTCTTGTATCCCATCCGAGGGGCCAGCCTCCCAGTCCAAGCGGCGCCCAAGATCGAAGATATACCCTGGACCGCAACTACTAAACCGGAAAAAGTATTTAGGGCCGTGGAGTTACCTACCAAGTTTCGTACATAAAGGGGTAAAAGGGGCTCCACACCCCGGGTGGCAAACTGGGAAAGGAAAATCACCGTGAACATTACGTAGATGTAAGATGGCCAGGAGAAAACGGAAGAAGCCCTGACCCCCTTTTGATCTTTAAATTGCCCGGGTTCGAAACGCTCATGAATGCAATAACTGGCGAAGAGGGTCGCTATAACCGCCATGAGGCTGCCCAGTTGCAGAACGCGACGGTACGGCAGAAAGTCGGAGAGTATGCCCCCTACCAATGGTCCCAGAAGAAACCCCATCACCTGACCAGCCTGCAATAATCCCAATGAGTAGCCTAAATAGTTCTCCGGTACGCTGGTGGCTATAAGGGACATGGCGGCGGGTGAAAAACCGCTGAAGGACCCTTGAAGAATGCGAAAAAGCAAAACTTGATAGACGTTGGTTGCCAGGCTGGTGCAAAAGGTAAAAAGGGCAATGCTGCCGGCCGAACGGATAAGCATGGGCTTGCGCCCGTAGCGGTCGGAGAGATTGCCCCAAAAAGGCGAAAGGAGCCCGGTAAAGAGGGAGGTTATACCTAATAAAAAACCGCTCCACCTGCTCAAAAACCGCGCCTCGGTAACACCCAGTTCGGCGATATAAAAGGGTAAAAATGGGGTAACGATATGGAAAGAGGCCGTCACCATCACCTGGACGGTCACGGCGCTGTATAAATTGGCTCTCCAATTATTCATAAAGCGGGCCCCTTCAATCAACCGGGCTTCCATTTGTCGTGCGCAGTAACATTTTCAAGGAATTCGGTATTACTCGCGATAGATTTCCGGGTTGACTAAATGTTCCGGCCGCTGTCCCTGCAGGACAGCGATAACTCCCCGCACGGCAGCGGTGGCCATGCGGATCATGGCGTCTTCGCTCACCGCCCCCATATGGGGACTTACTACTATGTTATCCAGCTCAAGTAAGGGCTCCTCGGCCGGCGGCGGTTCCACCGGGAAGACATCCAGGCCGGCACCGGCAATCCAGCCCTCTTTTAATGCCTGATAGAGGGCGGGTCCGTCAATAACCGGCCCCCGGGCTGTATTGACTAGGATGGCCGTCTTTTTCATCCGGCGCAACCGCTCGCTATTAATCAGGCCCCGAGTTTCCGGCGTCAAGGGACAGTGGATAGAAATAAAATCGGCCGCCCCCAATAATTCTTCCAGCGTTGCCACCTGCCGCCCCCAGCCAGCGATCAGGTTCTGGTCACTTAGGTAAGGGTCGTATACTAAGACCTCCATATTAAATCCGTAATGACCGATCCGTCCCACCATGCTGCCGATACGTCCACTGCCGATCAATCCCAGAACTTTTCCTGATAACTCCACTGTATGCAGGGAATCCCTGAAATAGTAGTTATTCTTTCTTACTTCGGCATCACAGCGAATAATCTTCTTGGCCACTGCCAACATCAGGGCTATGGCCTGCTCGGCAACCGCGCTGGTTGCGGCACCTGGTGTAAATATCACCGGTATCTTCTTGCTCGTAGCCCACTGAACATCGATGTTATCCACCCCGACACCGTGCTTGGCGATTACCTTCAATTTTTTACAGCGCTCCAGGACCTCGACCCGCAGGGGATAAGTCCGGACGATTATCCCCTCTCCTTCCAATAATAAAGACTCTATTTCCGCAGGTTCCGGGTAACGCTGCGGCAATAGCACTTCCATTCCTGCCGCTAACAGGACTTTTATCCCTGCTTCATGGATGGGATCGACTACTACGACTTTAGCCATAACCGGGTCCTCCTTGCTAACTTTCGCTTGCCAGGACTGGTACCAACCTGTGAGAATTTTTTACTACCAGGATGCTGGCCTGGGTACCATGCTTAGCCAGGGCGTATTCCAGGGCTGCCGCCACAGTGGCCATGGGCTTGATGTGCACCTTGTGCGCAATTTCCGGGTCCAACTGCGTTTCCGCAAAGATGACCTCGTGATCGCACAAGATTTGCGCCGTGGCGTAGGCGCGGTGCATCCCCGGCCGGTCTATTTTCGCCGTCTTAAGTTCCCTTACCACTTCTGACGGTATCGCTTTACTCAAACATTCAAACATCGTTTCATTATATATACCTTCTGCCATAGGAGATACGACGATTATCGTACCCCCCTTCTTAACGCAGGGGTGTTGGACGCCGTTGCCGGCAACTACACCTAAAGCCTCGGCCGCCACATGATAAAGGTTGTTATCTTTGGGATGACCGGCAGAAACTATCACAATGTCTGCCGGTGCGGAAAAAGAGGCTTCATAAACCCTGCGTGCCGTACGCTCGATCAGAGTTCGATGGGCCAGCTCCACCTCGCCGCAGATGACGTCAATAATCTCTTCTTTTTCATTAACTACGGCGTTGATTAACAAATCCAGGCCCGCCAGCCGGGCGGCGTCATAGCCGAACTGGATAAAGAGGTTGCCCTCTACCTTGCCCAGGCCGGTGCGTGGGTCGTCCAGGGTGGCCGGGGTATGGATGCTGCTGATAGTTTTGCTTGATGAAAGCCCTACGGCTATGGCCTTGCCGCCGCCGCTGTAACCGGCTATGGGGTGCGGTAAAATCGTGCCTAGGGCGATTTTGAGATCGGCTTCATAAAAATAGCGATTTACCAGGGCCGGGTAACCGCCCGATGTCCGGCCCAGGTCGACTAACGGACTGGTATCGGAAAAGTGATTGATGACGCGCACACTGTTAACTTTGTCCCCCACCATGGCAGCAATCTCTTCTGTAGTAGCCGGCCGGTGGGAACCCGTGCCTACAATAACCGTAATGTCTTCGTCTTTAATTCCGGCTTCGTTTAACTCCCTGAATACGTGCGGTAAGATCCATTTTTCAATATTGGGGCGGGAAGCGTCGGAAATGGCGATGCTTACTTTCATCCCCGGGCGGGCCAGTTCGCTCAAGGTGCGGGTACCCACGGGGTTTGCCAGCGCGGCTTTAATGGCTGCGCTGGGATCGGCTAAAGGAGGAAAAGAAGGCGGTTCTAGGATGCCTATGATATTTTGTTGCGGGACTTCTATAGCTAGAAAATCACTTCCGTAAGGCATTGGGATTTTCATAATTACCCCTCACTTATGATGGTTTACATGGTTTCTTGCAGGTAGTAACGTTAGGTTGCTATAAAACATACGCGCGGCACTTTTTTACCGGGAGTGGACCCCCGTTTAAGGGATATTGGTGTTATCATCCTTTCTACCTTTACCTTGGGCATTATTGCAGAAGCTTCTATCTCAATCAAATAAGCCTTCATCAGGAGAAAATCAGCTTTTTCTAGCGTCGCTGTCGGAACTGAGAAGGACAGAGCAAGCTCCAAAAGTCTCCTCTCATTACTAAGCGTCCATGCCATCACTTGTTTCTGTAGGAATGTTCTGGTTGCGACGAAAACGCTCCATCAATATTGGCGACAGCAGCGACAGAAGGATCAAAGCTATTAAGATATCACTGAGCGGGCTTGTCAGGAAATATCTAAAAGGATTGCCCTGAGCAAGCTGGAGAGCTGTGCGTAAACCTTTTTCGGCCATTGGCCCTAAAATTATTCCCAGTACTACTGGTGCCGGATGAAAACCGTTTTTTTTCATGTAATACCCTAAAAGTCCGAAGAAAAACATCACGCCAACATCAAACAGACTAAGATTTATAGCATAAGAACCGATAACGCATAAAGCAATAATGATCGGTGCTAGATACTTGGACGGAACGCGGGTAATTATGGGGAGATACCTCGCCGCAGCCAGGCCAACAATGACTAAAACAAGTTGTGCAAGAATAAAGCCAATAATCAACATATAAGTCACATCAGCATATTTAGTGAAAAGTTCACGCCCCGGAATAAGTCCCTGAATCATGATGCCACCAAGCATTACTGCAGTGGTTGCGCTTCCTGGTATCCCCAGGGTTAGAAGAGGAATCAGCGCGCCGCCGCATACAGCATTATTAGCGGCCTCGGAAGCGGCAACTCCTTCAGGATTTCCGGTACCGAACTTATGAGGTTCTTTAGAAAAGCGCTTAGCCTCGTTATAACCCACCCAGGATGCAATATCACCACCCGCTCCGGGCAACATTCCAACGATAATGCCAATTATCGAAGAACGCAAAATGGTTATCCATAAATTTTTTAGTTCTTTTAAGGTAGGGGTAACACGTACATTACCAAGAGAGCCAATCTCAACCGCGTTCGCACTTTTATTCTGGGCACTAAGGGTAAGTACCTGCGACATGGAAAAAAGTCCAATTAAAGCCGGAATAAAACTGATCCCCGATTCAAGAGGGGTCAATCCAAAGGTAAAACGGGGATAACCGCTTATTATATCCACCCCAACTGAACCTACAAGGAGCCCAATGACACCTGATATTAACCCCTTTACTACGGAATCTCCAACAAGGCTGCCAATAATAGTCAAGCCAAAAACAGCTAACAAGAAGTATTCTGCCGGCCCGAACATCAACGAAATCTTTGATAACGGAGGTGCTATAAGGAGCAAGGCTAACCCGCTAATGAAACCCCCTATACCTGAAGAAACTGTGGATACTCCCAGAGCTTTGCCTCCAAGTCCCTTTTTTGTCATAGCATAGCCGTCAATAGCAGTAGCAGCTGATGCCGGTGTCCCAGGTGTATGAATTAAAATTGCCGAAATTGACCCACCGTACACAGCACCAGCATAAATAGAGGCCAGCATAATTAGAGCTTGAGCTGGATTCATGGTAAACGTCAAAGGTATCAGGAGTGCCACACCCATAGTTGCACTAAGCCCGGGCAATGCGCCAATGACTATGCCACCGATAGTTCCCCCTACCAGAGCTATTATCGTTTGCAGATTAAATAAATTAAATAGCGCCTGGAAAATCAAAAACACTCACCCCTTTTTAGATTACGTACGTTCTCGGAAACTTCCAAACGTTGGTGCTTAAACCCTTCAGAAAGGTTTATTTTTTCTCCCCAGCTCCTATGGGGTATAGGGATAAATAGGTGCCGAAAATAGGCGTTTGAGTTAGTACGTGTCCTGTTATCCTGTTATTCTTCTTTTGGCCGCCCGGCTGAGTACGAGCCGGTTAACTTGCTGCGTTCTTTGTTATTGATGACTAATTTGAAGATCGCTGGTATTTCGCAATGGGTCTCGATGCTCAAACGGGATAAGGTCCTGGCTATCCTTTCGGATTTCGAACCGCATAAGACGCCTGGCGTCGGTACTTTTTATGATTTCTTCCACCGCTGTTAGCTGAAGGATAGCACGAAAATTCGTGACCGCCGCCTTAAGCTGTGTCCTTTTATGGCGAAACCTAAGGATAGACTTAAGTCTGGTCAGAAGCTTGCCCCGAAACACCCAGGTGTCGTGGGGAGATTGATGCAGCAAGCTATTAAGGGCCGGTCCTTTAGCCTCAGACCGGAGAGATTGATCCAACTCATCTTTTCCATAGCTAGTGTGGACCGCTCCGTGGCCCTGGGCCTTGTTCCTGACCCTGCGGCTTTAATGATCGCCGGGGATGGTTCTCCTTTGCGCACGGGCACCAGCCTGGCTGGCGTGAAGGTATGCCGTTGCCGCGAACAGAGGGCTTCCGCTGTTCCTGCCTCCGCCGTTACACAGACCCCGACGCCATTTGGGTTAGGACAGCTACCGGAGTACTTATTTCTACGGTTATACTCTTTATGAGTTAACCGCTGCCGATAGCCGCTATGAGTTGCCTCTTTATTGTTACCCTGTCGCCATGACTCGGTCCTAGGACAGAAAGCGTGTTAAACGGGAGATTAATTGTCCTCGTCCTTGCTCGCCTTCGCCTTATTATGGCCGTACTGTTCATACTAAGCCCCATGATGAACGGTGCCTCTTTACGCAAACGCCGCGTCATTCTTTAGCCTGGAAGAAAGTCTACGTCAACCGTTCCGCTGCCGAACGTTCTTTTAAGCGCGCCAAGGTTGATTATGAGCTGGAACGTTGTCGCGTTAGGTGCAAGGAGGCTTAGTTCTGGCGCAGCCATCTGGTGGCCTTGAACCAGCACCTAGGATGCCTGGATTGCTGAGGCTTCAGCTCAAGGCTGGGACATCTTGGCTGAGGTCCTGGGCCAGCCCCTGGCGGCTTAGTCGTCCGGCATAACTTATATTTTTTAGAATCACTTACCTTCGATTGGTTATTTCCCTACTTTTTCCTGGGGTTTTCTAGAGGTTTACGAGTGCCTACATTACCAGTCCTGACGGCATAACTACTTTAAGTTGCAAAACAAAGATAAAGTATATAAAAACTTCAACAGCGACTGTCGTTACCAGAATAATCTTCCAATCTCTTGCGCCCATTACATACATTAGGACGGGAAGAAAAATCAGGGTAGCTGGTAGGAAACTGAATAAAAAGATTAAACCATAATAGCCAAGCGATATGAGAAAGGTAATTATCGCTCGCCAGGGGTTTTCATCAGAACTTTCCCCTGTTTTTGCTTTTGAAGAGTTAAATAACATAATTAACGATAAAAAAACCATCATAACAAGTAAAATGCGCGGGTATTTAGCAGCTTCGGGAATAAAACCGTAGGTATAATAATATAGATAAGCCGCTATCAAGATTAAGAAAATTGCCCAGAGACGGTCTCTACTCAAAACCGCTACCTCCCTCGAGGTTAATATGGAGGAGAGACGGGATGGCCTCCCGTCTCCTTCCTATTACCAACCCATATATTTCTTAACATCCGCTTCGTCCTTTTTAAGTAATTTCATGTATTCATCACCTTTAATCGGAATAACTGCCAGTCCTTGCTGTGCCATCTTTTTAATGTGTTCTGGATTTTTAATTGCTTTTTCCAATTTATCTTGTAAGAAATCAATAATTTCCTGTGGAGTTCCAGCAGGTGCGGCTATACCCCTGGCTGAAGCGCTCACGATATCATAACCGATTTCTTTTAAAGTTGGAACGTCGGGCAGAAACTCGGAACGTTTCTCGCTCATTACAGCCAGAACTCTCAACTGTCCCTCTTTATGAAGAGTGGTAACCTCACCAACATTAGCAAAGAGAATATCAACGTGTCCTCCTAGAACTTGAGCCCTGCTGTCAGCTGCACCGTTGAGATGAATAATCTCAAACTTGCTGCCAATGGCTTCGGCTAATTTTAAAGCTGCTATATGGTCGTCGCTGCCGTATCCAGTCGATGTTACACTAAGTTTTCCAGGATTCTCTTTAGCATACTTAATGACATCCTGGATGGTCTTAAACTTACTATCTGGCCTTACAGCAATAGCACCATAGTCGGTAACCTGATTAATGATTGGGATAAAGCTGTTTAAATTTTCTTTGCGTTTCAATTTAGGATCAAGATATCCCGCCATTAAATTTGGGGTATTAATAAAACCGATAGTATAGCCATCGGGCTTGGCCTTGGCCAATTCACTCCAACCTACCCAACCACCACCGCCGGGCTTGTTGACGATAACTAACGAAGTCCCCAATTCTTTTTCGGCGAAAGGCTGAAGAATACGAGCACCGACATCCGTACCACCACCAGCAGCATAAGACACGATAACAGTGATCGGTCCTTCCGGATACTTCGAGTTGGCCTGTTCGGATTTACCCTTTTCCGACTCAGATACTGGCTTTTCCTGGCCTGAACAGCCGACCAGTGTAAAGGTAAAGATCACCATCATAGCCAACAAAATCGCCATAATTTTAAACCTCTTCAACTTCAACATATCATATGTCCCTCCTTAGTTTTTAATATTCTTGCTGCAGGTAATTTGTTCCAAAACCCTTTTTACCCCATAATGGGCACCTATCCTTTTCAGTTCCTCGAAAACTTCTAGACTCAAGGGTATTCCGTTGGCTAACCGTTCAGCTTTCTTACGCCTCTCCGGTTCACCAGGAAGCATGACCTCATCAAATCCTGACGCAGGCGGGAGAGCTTTGATTTCGGCGATGGCTTGCTTAATTCGAGCGTTATATAATTCGAGATCGATAAAGAGGCTCGGTCGCATAGCAAGGAAAAAATGCCCTACATCCTGCTTGCCATGCGGGTTATCATAGAGCGGCCCCACGTGCGGTCCGAAGGAGGCTCCGGTAATAATTCCGGAAAGAAATTCCACCATGAGCGCCAGACCTGAACCTTTCGGCCCGCTCATAGGAAGCACCATCCCAGCTAGAGCCGCTGCCGGATCAGTGGTGGGTTGACCATCCGGATCGAGGGCCCACCCTTCGGGAATGGGTTTCTTATTTTTGTGGGCAAGGATAATTTTTCCCCTGGCAACTATAGAGGTGGCCATATCAAAAACGATAGGGTCATCCCCTGCAACCGGAAAAGCATAGGAGAAAGGGTTTGTCCCGAACCAGGGCTTACGTGCGCCCCAAGGCACCATAGTCGTCGGAGCGTTGGTCATGGCAAAGCCGATAAGACCTTCGTCTGCTGCTTTGGCGGTATAATAGGCCAGCGTGCCGCAATGGTTTGAATTCTTGACTCCGACCACTCCAATGCCGTTTTCCTTGGCTTTGTGCATAGCCAGCTCCATGGCTTTCAATGCTATGACCCCTCCCGAACCGTTGCCGCCGTCGACCAATGCACTTATACTCGTCTCGCGCTCGATCCTGATTTTGGTTACACCATCCACGAGGCCCTTGGCAATCCGCTCACTGTAGATACCAAGCCGACTTATGCCATGGGAATCAACACCCCGCAGGCTGGCATCAAGCATCAGATCGCTAACGACTTTGGCGTCATATTCCCCACAGCCGGCTGCCATCATTACCTCTTCGGCAAAGAGGCGCAGCTGTTCGGCATCAACCCTTACGGAGCCCTCAGCCAATTATATTGCACCCCCTTTCCATCAAATGATTATTTTACATCCCTTTGCCTGCAAGATTTTATCGACCCAGGTACGATCGACAGTACCTGCGGCGATCTGTTTAAAGATCTCAGCTTCTTCGACAGCTTTTTCTTTCGCCTTAACTAATACCTCTTCCGCTTGTTCCTTAGGAATCACCACCACACCATCGTCATCTCCAACCAGGATATCGCCTGGGTGGACAACCGCACCGGCGCAGCAAATGGGGACATTAATTTCCCCAGGGCCTTCTTTAAAAGGCCCTGCCGGATTGATACCCTTGGCATAAACTGGGAAATCCAGATTTCTGATGCCAGCGGCATCGCGGATCGCTCCATCAACCACAAAACCCGCCAAGCCCCGGGCCTGGGCCATGCGGCACATAATCTCACCCAGTAGGGCCCTACTAATATTACCTTCTCCCTCTATAACAATTACGTCCCCGGGTTCCGCCATGTTTATGGCTTTATGGATCATCAGGTTATCTGACGCAGTAGTCCTTACAGTAAAAGCTGTACCCACCATGTGCAAACCAGGGTTGTTGAAATGCCTAAGGCCTATCGTAGTGTGAAATCTACCCAGCACGTCAGCTATGTTACCTGTACAAAGGCCGCGGAAACCTTCAATGAGTTCTTTAGAAGCCCTTTCAATATTAGCGATGATGCGAAAACCATACATGAAAATCCTCCTTCATTTAATTGAGCAAGGTTAGAAACAATAAAATACTTGTTTGCACGTTTTATTGCATACCCCACATTTAATCGGTTTTACTTTAAGCCGCCAGCTTGTTGAAAAAGCCTGTCCGCTCCAGGATACCCCGCAGTTCTTCCCTTTCAGCCGCTCCCAGGGGCAGCAGGGGCGGACGCGGATCGCCGCCGTAGAGGCCCACCATATCCATGGCAGCTTTCAGACCGGCCACTCCATAACGGGAAGTAACGGCGGCGTTGATCTCGAGAAGCTTCAATTGCAAATCGCAGGCCGCCGCTAATTGACCGGCTTCGTACAGTTCCTGCACCTCGGCACACTGATCGGGTAGAATGTTGGCCAGGGCCAAGGTACCACCCTTAGCTCCCAGGAGCAGACTGGGCAGCAAAAAGCTGGCCGAACCGGCAAAAACGGCAAAGTCTGGCGGTGCATTCTTGATAATTTCCGCAATCTGGACAATATTACCCCCGCTGTCTTTGATACCGATGATATTGGGATGTCCGGCTAGTTCGGCGACAAGCTTCGCCGAGGTATTCACACCCGTGTTGCGTGGCATGTTGTAAATAATAACGGGTACCGGCGAAGCATCCGCCACGTCAAAATAATATTTCTTTAAGGCAGCCTCATTCATGCTTCCCTTGTAATAATTGGGCGTGACCACCAGAACGGCATCAACGCCGGCGGCAGCCGCCGCTTTACTTAAACTGATTGTCTCCCTCGTGGACTCTGCTCCCGTTCCAGCAATGACGGCTTTTTTCCCGGCCGCCTTCTCGCAGCAGAAATTGATCAGCCTCTCTTTTTCTTCCCTGCCGAGAAGGACAAATTCGCCGTTTGATCCCATTACTACGATGCCAGCCATTTTTGATTTCAACCAGAACTCCATGTTATGCTCCAGTTTTTCATAGGCAATTGCATCGCCGTCGAAGGGTGTGGCAATGGGTGCGTAAATTCCGTAAAGACGAAACATGTTTAGCAACCTCCCGGTAAATTTTTTACACTGACGGGTGAAAAATGGGTTTTCTTTTTCCCTGCCTTCAACCACCTCCTCTAAATTTCCGGCTTATATGTCCCCACATTCAGTTATATGATACGCCGGCAGTATAATCACGGGTTATGCAGAACAGTTCATCATGGTACCCAAGTTCGGCTCTGGTAGGTTCTCCGGATGCTACCCGGATCACCTTTTCTAAAAGTTCTGCTCCCACCTCTTCGAGGCGCGCTCCTTCAATGATCGTACCGGCGTTAAAGTCGATGTTTGTCTGCATCCGCTGAAAGGTGGCCGAATTACCGGTCATTTTAACTACGGGTACTCCCGGGAAGCCGGTCGGCGTACCGCGTCCGGTAGTAAAGACCACCACCTGGCAGCCGGAGGCCACCAGCCCGGTGACGGCCTCACCATCATGGCCGACGCAATCCAGTAAATAGAGCCCCGAGCCGGGAACTTCCTGCCCATAGGCCAACACGCCGCTGATAGGTGCACTTCCTGCCTTATAAATCCCTCCCAAAGCTTTTTCTACGACCGTCGTCACCCCGCCGTCTTCATTGCCCGGCGAAATGAGGGCCGAGCGATGTTGTAGTTCCTGCCACCCGGTGGCGGTCCGGAGACGGCCTTCCATGTTGCTGATCACTGTCCGAATTGCTTCGGCTACATCTCGATTAACCGCCCGTCGCGCCAAAATATCTTCAGCGCCGAGCAATTCTGTGACTTCGGTAAAGATCGCCGCTCCCCCGGCTTCGATAAGGCGGTCGGTGACCCAACCCAGGGCCGGGTTGGCCGCCAGTCCTGAAGTGGCGTCGGTACCACCGCACTTAAGGCCGAGGCAGAGCTGGGAGAGGGGAAGTTCTTGCCGTGATTGGCGCGCCGCCTCGCTTACCAGCCTGCCTGCCAATCGAGTGCCGCGCTCAACGGCTTTTAAAGTATCACCTTCCTTCTGGATAATCACCATCTCTACCGGCTTGCCTGCTTCAGCTATAGCGGCGGCGAGTTCCTCAGCCCGAAACCGCTCGCAGCCCAAACCCACTACGACAACTCCGTAAAAGTTGGGATGGCGCCCCACCCCCTTCAACGCCCGCGCCGTCAATTCCAGGTCCCACCCCACCTGGCTGCAACCTACCGGGTGACACAGGGCCACGGTCCCGGCCACCTGCTCGGCAATACGCCTGGCTACGACATTGGCGCAAAATACGGAGGGTATAACGGCGACAAGGTTACGCGTACCCGGCAACCCCCGTTCCCGTGGGTAGCCGAGAAAATGTCTGTTGCTCATAATTTCCCCCCGTTGATGCCATTGACTGGTTTTTTTGATGTATAAGCATATTCCATTTATTTTTCTTATTGATATGCATATTATAGTTTATAATACTTCTTTTCCGCGTTCGCAGTAGACGTTATGAAGATGTACCCAGCTTCCGGGAAGGATAGGTATTCTGGCTTTGCCGATTTCTTCCCCGTATTTAATAATCGCCCCATTTGCTTCTAAAAATAGCAACGCTATCTTGTGGCCGAAGGGAATGTCTTCCTTTGCGGTAAGTTTTAATGTTTCCCGCCCGATAACTTTTACTTCTTCCCCTCCCCGAACATTGCTTAAAACTACCGCCACGTTGTCACGTGGATTTAACTGCAGCGCTTCTGCCATATCTCGCTCCCCTCCGCCGGTATCACTGCTCCAGGATGGCCGGATTTAAAAGGGCCCCTTTATCGGCCTGCCCCACATGCCGGCAATATAATCCCAGGTACCCTTCCTCGACCGGTGCTTCCCGGGGGGACCAACGGCTCAGGCGGGCAGCAATTTCGGCCTCGTCAACCAGCAAATTGAGCCTTTTACGGGCGATATCGATTTCAATCAGGTCGCCATCCTGGACGATGGCTATCGGCCCGCCAACCTGGGCTTCCGGAGTTACGTGGCCGATGCAAAAGCCGCGGCTGGCTCCGGAAAAACGGCCGTCGGTGATCATGGCCACCTTGTCTCCCAGCCCCATTCCGGTAAGTAGGGCGGCGGGAATGGACATTTCCCGCATGCCCGGACCGCCCCGGGGACCTTCGTAACGGATCACCAGGACGTCACCGGCCTTAACCTGCTTGTTTGCTATATGCCGCATCAGATCTTCTTCAGATTCAAAGGTCTTGGCCGTACCTACAAATCGTCGTGGCGCATCCTGAACGCCGCTGATCTTAATTACGGCGCCGTCGGGTGCCAGGTTGCCCCTGAGGATGACAATCCCCCCTCGGGGTTGCACGGGATCCGCCAACGGCCTTATTACCTCCCGCCGCTTTACCGGACGGAAATAAGTACTGATTTTGTCTCCCACGACAGTAGGAAAATCCTTATTAAGGAGTGGCGCCAGTTCATTTAAAACAGCCCCCACCCCGCCGGCCTCATAAAAGTCCCACAGGGTATACTTGCTGGACGGCTTAAATTTAGCCAGGCAAGGTGTACTTTCCGACAGGGTGTCGATATCGTCTAAAGTGAGGCTTATACCGGCTTCGTAGGCAATGGCCGGCAGGTGCAGCACGGCATTGGTGGAACCGCCGGTAGCCATAACAAAGCGTACGGCGTTATGGAAATTGGCCTCAGTCAGAATCTGCCGCGGCCGCAACCCTTCCCGTACCATGGCGACAATGCGTTCACCTGTAAGTTTGGCCAGGCGCCGTTTACCCGCGAAGACGGACGGGACCGTAGCTGCACCGGGCAGGCACATCCCCAGGGCTTCAATCACACATCCCATGGTGTTGCCGGTCCCCATCATGGCGCAGACGCCGGTCGTCGGGCAGGTGTCCTCCTCAATGGCAGCAAAGTCTTCGGCGGAAATTTTATTATCTTCTAATGCGCCCATAGCCTCTTTTATATCTGACATAACACGTTGTTCGCTATTATTAAAATAAGGTAACATTGGTCCCGGCGGCAAAAAAATGGTTGGGATATTTAGCCGCGCTGCGGCCATTAGCATCCCCACCGGCGACTTGTCGCAGGAAGGCAAGAGCACCAGTCCGTCAAAACCCCCGGCGCCGACCATCACCTCTATTTCGGCGGCGACAATTTCCCGGCTGGGTAGGGAGAAATGCATGCCTGCACCTTGGGCAATGGCGTCGCAGACGGCAATAGTATGAAATTCTACCGGCGTACCGCCGGCGGCCCAGATCCCGGCCTTTACGAACTGGGCCAGCTCCTTGTTGGGATAACTGCCCGGATGCATTTCCGACCAGGAGCTGACCACGCCGATTAGCGGTTTTCTAAGCTCTTCTCTGTGATAGCCCGTTGCCTTAAACATGGCCCGAGGATAGGCGCCTTTAACACCTGCAAACAGCTCTGCGGAGTTACGTATTTTTTTCATCTTCTACCTTTCCTTCTTCTTTGTTGCTTTTGTTGCCGCTCATCCCTTCCAGCAACTGAACTTTCCTTATTACATTGGTAATATGCTCCAACATGGCCCGGCGGGCCTCATGTGGTCGACCCTTTTTTATACTATCTATTATTTCCCTATGCTCTTCGATTACCAATTCCCGGCGCCAGGGGGTAGCCAAGGATTGGCGTAAGCTCAGTTCAAAATACTGCTGCAGCATGGGCTCGTTGGTCATGCTGATCTGGGTAAAAATCGGGTTATGGGTGGCCTGGGCGATACGGTAATGAAAAAGATAATCCTCCCGGGAAGCTACTTTACCCTGCCGAATGCCCTCCTCCATCCGGCCCTCGGCCTCCTCGATAGCCCGTATGTCGTTTTCATCCCGGCGTTCCGCGGCCAGGCGCGCCGCCTCTACCTCCACCGCCCGGCGGAATTCCAACCAGTACAGCAGCTTTTCATTATCGACCTCGCCCAGGCGGCTCAAAATTTCATAATGCGGCTTCAGGGGCAGACGTTTGATAAAAATACCGCTGCCGTGCCGGATCTCCAGGGTACCGATGGCAGCCAGCACACTCAAGGCCTCACGCAGGGTGGGTTTGCCTACGGCAAACATCTCGCTCAATTCCTGCAGGGAGGGGAGACGGTCACCGACATTGTAATTGCCGCTTTCAATAAGCCTGGATATTTGTTCCATTACTTCTTCATACAGTTTTTTCTTGCGCACAGCGAATGAATTCTCCACCCGACTTGCCCGCCCCCCAGATTTCAACTCAGTGATTGAGATACTCACCAGATGTGTCAGTCTATATTTACTATTCGCTGTCGCCACGAAAATTCCTGCTGCCGATCTATTTTTTCGGCAAAAATTTATTAACACCTTATCTCCGGGCAAACAAAAAAAGCTGCCCGGCCGGCAGCCTGTCATAAATGCTAATTGGTAGAACCCAGATGCGCTGGTAGCTTTTGCAGGAAAGAAGCGAAGATACTAAGGCCTTTCCGGGCCTCCGGATTGTTTAATTGCCGCAGCAGACTCAATACGCCTTGCGGGGATTTATCCTTATTCTCCTGAACGGCTTCTTGCATAGCGGCGATCATACCTGTCATGAGCCTGTCACCCTTAAGTGTTTGAATCTGGTCCATCATGAATACGGTATTAACTATCTGTTGTAAAGCTCCTGTGACTACTCCCGCTGTTAACGAATCTTTCATTGCCTGGACCACTCTCCCAAGCTCCAGCAAGGTAGTCATCGTCCCCGTCTCCTGCAGATCTCTTATTTCTGCAATTAAGCTGCGAAGGTTGCTGCCGGCCCTGGCGACCTCCCGGAAAAGATCCAGCATTTCCGGGCGGTTGAATTCATCGGCCATTTCACCAAGCCGGACCAAATTGCCAACCATATTCTGGATAACAGGCGGTTCCAGGGAATCCATACCGGCACTGATAAGATCCAAAACTTCCCGCGAGCGTCCGGATAGTTCCGGCTCCGTACTGGTAGTTCCCATTATTTTCCTGGCAGGTTGGGCCATCCTTCCTCACTCCCCCCTTATAAAATCCCCCGGGCAGACAGCCAGTACATTTCATTGTAAGAGAGCTTGAACCAGTGCAGCATCTCTGAAGGCGGCACCGGCTGCGGCGGTTGCTTGTAGTTAAAGGTGATATACGTAGCCTCATTTAACCCGGTTTCAATGAAACAAAACGCCTTGCCGTTATAACGATGGGTGGCCGGCAATCCCTTTAATTCACTGATTAAATTTTTCACGACTACGTCGGCTTCATAATGGGCGGTTGATCCTGCTTTGCTGACAGGCAGGTCGGTGGCATCGCCGATCACATAGACACAATCCTGCCCTTCCATCTTTAAACTGTAACGGTCGGTGGGGATAAAGCTGTCTTCATCGCCCAGCCCGGAATCTTGAATTACTCTAGCTCCCCGGTGGGCCGGGATAGCAATCAGCAAATCATAGGGGTGCTCGGAACCGTCCATGTTGTAAGCAATTCTCTTTTCGGGATCAACCTTTTCCAGATTAAAAAAGGTTTCATATTCAATACCACGCTTTTCGAATTCCTTTACGGCCCATTTAGCAACAGGCTCCAGGGAATGAACGCGGCCGATGGGGTAGGTGTACTTTAACTGCACTTTGTTACGGATACCGGCTTCCCGGTAGTAATCATCGGCCATAAAAATGAACTCCAGGGGTGCCACCGGGCACTTATGGGGCACGTCGATGGTTACCAGCAGGGTGCCGCCTTGGAAATTCAGCATTTCATACCGTAGTTTCTCGGCGCCTTCTGGTGTATAGAAAGTGTGGCCGCCTGCCGCCAGGCCGGGTACTGAATCCATATCGGGGTACGACCCCGTGGCTATAACCAGGAAGTCGTAGTCAAAGGACTGCTTGCCGGTAATAACCCTTTTCCTGTCAACATCGATATGGCGCGCTGCGTCCATAACGAAATTTACTTTGGGATGCAGCAGGTATTTCTCTTCCCTGGCAAACTGCTCCAGGAAGCCTTCATTGAAGGCCATGAACAGGAAGCCCGGCTGGTAAATATGCTTGCCTGTATCACCAATCAATACTATTTCCAGCTCGCCGTTATAAACTTCGGTTTCCATAGATTTTGCCAGCCGGTTGGCCACCATGGTACCGGCCACGCCACCGCCGACAATGATGATGCGCCTGGTCACGTACGACACTCCCTTAAACAGTAAGCTTTAGTAAAGACCCGGCAGGGCGGGCGCAGGGAATTAAACTTTGAGTTTACCTGCGCCCCCTCCGGCCGTTAACATCCGGCCAGCAGCTATTTTGTTTTCTTGACAGCAATGCGCCAGAAATCTCCATCTTTCCGGCAGTATACAAGCTCGTGTCCCATTTTGTTGACCCATTCCGGCACATCTTTGGCCGAACCGTTATCACTGGACAACAATTCATATACGTCCCCTATTTGACCGCGCTTAATCGCTTTTACCAGTTCCATCAACGGTCCTGGACAATAAGAGCCCCGGGCGTCAATAGTTTTCGTGATATTTACTTCGGACATGTTATCCCTCCAAGAATCTAACTTACATTACAATGACCTGGCTGCCGGCTGCTTTACCCAGGAATGCCGTAACGCCGATTACGTCATCAAAAATATCTATGAGGTCTTCCTTCTTCCACTCCATCAAATCCATGGCCATGGCGCAGCCGTATACCTTCAGGTTACCCATGTCTTTCGCGTTTTCTAGTAGCTGGTAGAACAGGTCGACTTTCTTATTGAGCATTTCCCGGCCTATCTCACCGGCGGTTTTAAACTCCCTGGCATTGATTACATCTTTACGAAAAGCTTTTAATGCCTCCATAGTTACGAAAACGTTGACTTCCATCCCCGACATGGAAGCTACTGAGCTTACCAGACACCCTGCTTGTAATTTTTCCAGTTCTCCCGAGAGGAGGATAACGGACAGTTTGGGTTGTTCCATGGATAATTCTCCTTTCTATTTTGTTTATACCCGGTCTTGAACTAGTTGTTATTTTTGCAAACTAACCTTTTACCATCCCATCACAACCACCTCCAGTAAATAATATTCGCCAGGAAAGAAAAATTTCCTCCCATGCTTTATGATTTCTTCGCAAAAAATATTTTCGGCGAAGAAAGAGGCAAAAAAATTACTCCAGCTGGGCCTGTTTAAATACCTCTATAAATTTCAAGAGAAAGCGCAGTTGTTTTTCATTTAAATAACAGATCTGCCTGAGTACTGCCTGCACATTCTCGTTCAGCAGCAGTTCCCTTAAATCCGGGCCCATGGAAGCCAGCATTTCTTCCAGCTGGTCACGGGCTATAAGCAGGTAGCAAGGGGAAATTCCCAGGGCTCTGGCTATTTTTTCTATAGTATTAAGGGAGGGCTGCACTTTTCCTGCTTCAATCTGCCCGATCATTGCCGGCGAGAGGCCGGCCTGGGCTGCCAGGGCGCTCTGGGTAAGCCCTAGGGATTCGCGGACATCTTTGAGTTTTTTCCCGATCCAGTTTTCTGTATGGCTTACCAGCAGGGAGAGGGGGACTTCCAGGGCGGACGCAATCTTACTCAAAGTATCGGCGGCGGGATGCAGGACACCCCTTTCAATTTCGCTTAAATAAGTGAAAGAAATACCTGTTTTTGCGCTCAGGTCCTTGAGGGAAAGACCTTTTTCCTGGCGCACCATCCGGATTTTATCTCCCAGACCGACCCTGTTTTCGGCGGGTATAAGGTTTTCCCGGGGAATATTGAGGGCAGTGCAAATTTTATCCAGGGTTTTGAGGGAGGGGCGCTTATGACCTCTTTCGATTTCACTTAAATATGAGGGGGAAATCCCCGCCCTGCCCGCCAGGTCGTCCAGGGTATAGCCCCTTTCTTCACGGAAATGCCTGATGGTAGAACCTATTTCCATGGTAATTGCTCCTTTGGTGGTAACCGCCTTAGATTTTTTACCAAACCCCATATTAAGAGATGCGTTTAAGCCTCAAAAGAAGTTATTCCATTTTACGCTAATAACCTCTCGGGTTTTACGCTCTCATTTGAACCTTACGCAAATATTATATCGCAATCTGGGAGGTATACAATATGGCAAAGCACGAAGAGAGCTAAGGTTATCTGCACAGCGGTATAGTTCTGTTCCCAGAAGAACTGGGCGCGGTAATCAGGCGCGAGACGTCGTCGATAAAGACGATAAGGTAAGGGCCGTACATGATATCCCCCTACCAGAGCTCATTCGCTCACTGGTAGGCAAAGCACTTGATTTCCTTTTCCCCGGCATCGGCCGCGGAAGATACCGCCAGGTCCGGCTGGGCCAGATAGCGGTAAAAGGTGGATAGAGAAACCTTATCAGGGACAAACACTCGCTATTACGGGCTGGAAGGTACTACCTGTGGTGCAATAGTGGTACAAGAATAAACTCACCGGATCGCCGGCTCTCCGCCAGGCCAGCTTTTCCCCTAGGTCGGTAACGGCCAGGGATCTCTTGGCTAGCAGACGAGTGCTGCCCCACCTGCAGTGGCCTTTCACCACTAAGTTAACGCTCAAGCTGGGCACGAAAAACACGCCTGGTTGGACCGGCCTTACGCCCAATTGAAAAATCGTTTCAGGAAAAAAGCCATCTTCCAGGCGACATCCCTCACTGTCCCAAAAATATGATATAATTACATCTGGAAGAAGGTGTTCCTGTGCCGGAAAATGAATGGAAGCCCCGGTCTTCCCACCACCCCCACGACAGGGTTACAGGCAGCTCCTGACCGACAAAAGGGTATTCCTAGAACTGCTGAAGACCTTCGTCCGGGAAGACTGGGTGGCGGCCATTGACGCAGACTACCTTATCCTGGTGAATAAGTCCTACGTCCTCCAGGATTTCAGCGAGAAAGAAGCCGATATTGTTTATAAGCTTAAGACCAGGGATAAAAACGTCATCTTTTATATCCTGCTGGAGCTGCAGTCAACGGTAGACTACCTGATACCTTTCCGCCTTTTGCTCTATATGGTCGAGATCTGGCGAGAAATCTACAACAACCCGCAGAACTAGCGGGAAAGCAAGAATTTCCGCCTGCCGCCCATCATCTCGGGGGTGCTCTACAACGGGGCTAACAACTGGACAGCAGCCAGCACCTTCAAAGAAATGATAAGCAGTTACCAGGAGTTTGCCGGGTATATTCTGGACTTTAGTTACATACTGTTTGATGTCAATCGCTACAGCGAAGAAGACCTTGTCAAAGCTGCCAATGTAATCGCTAGCATATTTTTACTGGACCAAAAAGCCAGGCCGGAAACGCTGGTAATGCGCCTCCAAAAACTGGCTGAAGCAATAAAGACCATGACTCCCGATGAGTTCCGTCATATAACAACCTGGCTGAAGCACATTATCAAACCTAAAATGCCTTCCGGCGTACAGGCAAAAGTGGACTCCATCCTGGAGGCCAACAATCCCATGGAGGTGGAACAGATGATTAGCAACCTGGAAATAGCTCTGGATGAAATGAAGCAAGAAACTCTATTGCAAGGAAAGTTAGAAGGAAAGTTAGAAGTAGCCAAAAACTTACTCCTGCTTAACGTCGACGTCAACACCATTATCAGGGCCACGGGGCTGAATCTGGAAGAGATAAACACCCTAAAAAGACAACTGGAACATTGATCTTTTCTAGGTTCTTAACTATTGCCGGCAACATCCCCCTGGAGTTTGCCATGAGTTAGGCGGCCCATGCCACTCACCCCAAATCCTGGCGGCAAAGGGGAAGAACCTGGACCCCCGCCATTACCTGAAGGCTCTAAAACGAAGCCGCGCAAGTCTATCGCGCATAGGTAAAGAAAAAATCCGGGCTTTAAACCCGGAAAGCCTTGAATTTATTTTATTAGGTTTGGTGCGGGCGAGAGGACTTGAACCTCCACGGGTGAACCCCACCAGATCCTAAGTCTGGCGCGTCTGCCGTTCCGCCACGCCCGCAAAAAAAATGGTGAGCCATCGGGGAGTCGAACCCCGGACACCCTGATTAAAAGTCAGGTGCTCTACCTACTGAGCTAATGGCTCATAGATACTGGCTGGGGCGGCTGGATTCGAACCAACGAAATGACGGATCCAAAGTCCGTTGCCTTACCGCTTGGCTACGCCCCAGCATGGATAAAAAAATGGGGTGGGAGATGGGACTCGAACCCACGACCCCCAGGGCCACAACCTGGTGCTCTAACCAACTGAGCTACACCCACCATATCTTCCTATCTTTTTTGGCGCGCCTGGCAGGGTTCGAACCTGCGGCCCGCGGCTTAGAAGGCCGCTGCTCTATCCAGCTGAGCTACAGGCGCTTGTTGCTGGAGCGGGTGATGGGAATCGAACCCACGCAACCAGCTTGGAAGGCTGGGGCTCTACCATTGAGCTACACCCGCATGCAAAGCATATTATACCGTAAAAAATGCTTGAAGTCAAAAACAGTTTTTGCCACTAACGGGCAAATTCATTAATATTTTTCCCCTGCGGGGCAATATTTATTATAATCGGCCCTTAGCGCCCTGCAGGGCGTGCTTGAGCCGGCTCTTGCGGTCAAAGCTTTTATCCCCCTGCTTTATCGCCCGGCCACAGCCGGCTTAAAACCGGCCAGAGGTTCTGGACGGCCCGGGCACGGTGGCTGAAGTTGTTTTTTATTTCCTCCCCAAGTTCGGAGAGGGTTTTACCATATTCAGCCAAATAAAACAGGGGGTCATACCCGAAACCATAATCACCTTTTGGTTCATAAGCAATGGAGCCCTCCACTGTACCTTCAGCCAGGTAAATGTCCCCTTCCGGAATAACAAGGGCCAGGGCACAGCGAAAACGGGCCGTACGCTTTTCCCAAGGTACACCGGCTAAAAGCTGTAACAGCTTAGTGTTATTTCGCCGGTCATCAGATGGTTCGCCGGCAAAGCGGGCGGAATAAACCCCCGGCGCCCCTTTAAGGAAATCTACTTCCAGGCCGGAATCGTCCCCCAGGGACGGCAGCCCGGTGCTTTCTGCCACTATCCGCGCCTTTAGAATGGCATTTTCGGCAAAGGTATTGCCCGTTTCCTCGGGAAGGGCCAACCCGGGAAAATCCCTTAAAGTTGCCACAGCAACATTCAGTCCCCGCAGGAGCTCCCGAAATTCCCTGGCTTTCCCTTCGTTACCCGTAGCTACAACTATCCTACTCATAGCCTGTCCCCACCTGGTCCGCCAGGGGCCCCAGGACCTGGCGCTGGATAGCAATCAACCGCGCTATCCCTTCCCCGGCCAGGTCGAGCATGGCAGCCATTTCTTCCCGGCTGAAGGGTTGTTTTTCCGCTGTTCCCTGGACCTCTACCAGCTGCCCGGAACCGGTCATAACTACATTCATATCAATACTGGCATGGGAATCTTCCTCAAAGTCCAGGTCCAGCAGCAGTTCGCCATCGACCAGCCCCACACTGATAGCCGCCAGGAAATCCTGAAGGGGTAACCGGGGTATGGTCCCGGCCGCCACCAGCCCGGCCAGGGCGTCGGCCAGGGCTACGAAACTGCCGGTAATGGCTGCCGTCCGGGTACCGCCGTCGGCCTGGAGGACGTCGCAATCAAGCCAGATGGTTCTTTCACCTAAAACCGCCGTATCGACGACACTGCGTAAAGCCCGGCCGATCAGGCGCTGGATTTCCTGGGTGCGGCCGCTGGGGCGGCCCCGGGTCGCTTCCCGCACAGTCCGCTCCCGGGTCGACCGGGGCAGCAGGGCATATTCGGCCGTAATCCAGCCCCTGCCGCTGTTGCGTAAAAAGGGTGGTACTTTTTCCTCCACGGTGGCACTACAGATGACCCGCGTATCACCTATGCTGATCAGCACCGAACCCTCGGCGTACTTAAGATAATGCCGTTCTATCGTCACCGGGCGTAACTCCCGCGGACTACGCCCCTTTACTCTGGTCAAGGCCATGGTCGCTACTCCTTAATCCAGTTTCAGTTTTCTGGTGCCTTTAAGCTCCGGCCAGCCGACCAATTGCATCCCCACATTACTAAATAATTGGGCATCACCGCTGACAAAAAAACTGTGGGCCTGGGAGCAGTGGGCGCCCCTTAGGCCGCCGCCCGCAGCCAGCACCTCCTTTAACTCCCGTACCGTAGCTGCCGCCGGATCGATTAGAGTTACCCCCGGGCCGGCCACCTCCTGGATAACTGGAGCCAGAAAGGGATAATGGGTACACCCCAGAATCAGGGTATCAATTCCCGCCTCAACCAGGGGTTCCACGTACTCCGCCACTGCCACCTCTACCTCGGGACCGGAAACCAGCCCGGCCTCTACCAGGGGTACCAGTTTGGGACACGCCCGGACAAAAACCTGGACTTTTCCGGAACGGGCGAGGATGGCTTTCCGATGGGCATTACTGGCCACTGTAGCTTCAGTGGCGATGACGCCAATGCGGCCATTTTGCGTGGCCCGCAGTGCCTCTATTACTCCGGGCTCAATTACCCCAATAATCGGGACATGATATTTTTTTTGCAGGTAAGGCAGGGCCACAGCGGAAGTAGTGTTGCAGGCATCAACAATGGCCTTGGCTCCTTTTGCAATTAAAAAGCCGGCTATGGCATCGGCAAAACCTATCAGTTCGTCTACAGTCCGGGAACCGTAGGGTACGTGGGCCGTATCACCATAGTAAATAATGGTCTCTGCCGGCAGCTGCCGGGTAATCTCCCGGGCTACCGTCAACCCCCCAACTCCGGAATCAAAAACCCCCACTGGCTGGACGGGCTGCACCGTCCTCAACTCCTTATCGAGGTCGTTATCTTAATATTAAAGAGCAGTACCTCATATTATATGCTTAAAGGTATACCGTTAATGTCTATTTCCCTTTGCGCCGGTAATGGCAAAAACCACCATAAGTTGTTCTTACTTCATGGACAACCACAAAAGCTTCCGGATCCCACTTGTTTACCATTTGCTGGATGACATTTAGCTGCCTGCGGGGAAAACTAAGGTTTAAAATGGGATGGCAACCGTCCCGGCCCTGCCCCTCGGTTACAGTAACGCCAAAGCCGGCAGCTCGTAAAGTGCCGGCCAGCTCCAGGGGGTTGTGGAGGGTGATTACTTGAGCCGTCACCTGCCCCAGGGCCACCTTTTCTTCAATGAGACTACCGACTATATTGCCTGTGGCAAAGCCCATGGCGTAAAAAACAAGGCTCGCCGGATCGTTTAAGCGGTCAACTACATATTTTAAAGTCACCACAAAGATGGAAACTTCAAAGAACCCGATACCGGCAGCATAAAAGCGTTTGCCCCTGACTAAAAGGAGCATTCTCAAAGTAGCCATGCTGACGTCGGTTACCCGGGCCAAAAAAATTAAAAAGTATCCTCCTACCAGGGCCAGCACCGGTATCCCTCCCCCAGGTTGCTGCTCCCCCATTGTAACAAAGAAGCAGGGAGCCCGCAAGTCACTGCAGGCTCCTCTACGTGGCCAACTGGCGGTAAAATTAATTATCGGCAAAGTAGGTGCTGATCCCGTTAAAAATGCCCTCCGCTACTCTGGCTTGGAAAGCCGGGCTGTTCAAGAGCTGTTCCTCGGTGGGGTTGGAGATAAAAGCCGTCTCTACCAGCACCGAGGGCATGTTGGTATTGCGTAAGACAGAGAAATTGGCTTCCAGGACACCGAGGTCTTTCCTTTCGATGGCTGCCACCAGGGCGGCCTGGATGGCGGTAGCCAGACGCCGGCGCTCTTCCCTCTGCTCCCCGAGAGGCGTACCCGGCGGGGCATAGAAATAGGTGGATGTGCCGGAAGCGTCGGAGCTATAGGAAGCATTAGAATGGATGCTGATAAAAAGGTCGGCACCCACATCATTGGCAAAATAGGCCCGGCCCGCCAGGGTATAGGGACAGTTCTCGCCATTGCGGGTAAGGTAAACGCTGGCCCCCGCCTTCCGGAGCAGGCTGGCAAGTTTCTGGGCTATAGCCAGATTGACGTCCTTTTCTTTAACCCCGGTAGGGCCAATGGCCCCGGGGTCGGGCCCTTCCGGATCGGTGCCATGGCCGGGATCGATGACAATCTTACTGCCCTTAAGGGAAGACTTTTCTAAAAGAAAGATCATCCCGCTTTTGTCAGCAGCCGGCCGGGCGTTCATCCGTGCGGCTCCGTTAAGGTCAAAGACGATGCGAACGGTATCCGCCGTAAACTGCCCCAGGCGCACCCTGGCCACGGGAGGCCGGTTTACTTCCACTGTTTTCTGCCCTTCCGATACGGCCAGGAGGGCGCCAGGAACATCAACAATCAGGCGATTGTCCCAGCGGGAAGTTTTATAATTAAAAACCTCAGTGGCTTTAACGGTAACCTGGATGGCATCACCTGCGGGCGCTACTGTTACCCCGGTAATCTGGAGGCCGGGCGTCCGGCCATCAGGCTCACTTCCCGACGGTTCGTAGGGCGCAAAGGAGGCCAGGGCTCTAGCCAGCCAGCCGCGCCGGCCGTTAGTCATTTCCACCTGCCACCAGTCACCCTTTTGCTGCCAGATGGGCAGTTTACTGCCGGCAGTGGCCGTACCCACCTGCTTTTCCACCGGGCTGGGACCGGCCAAAATTGCTACCGGCCGGCTGCCGATAACCGCCAGGCCCAGGGGTTGTCCGGTCGGCGGCTGGTCGTCGCCGGGCAAGGTGGTCTCGTCCGAGGGCTGAGTTCCGCCCGTAGGCGGGTTTTCACCGGGCGTCCCGCCGTTCCCCGGCAGATTATTATCATAAACCGGTTGGGCATAGGCTGCTGCAACCCACCCCTGCCGGCCATCATTTAACTGGACTTTGTACCAGTCGGGCATCTCCCCTAGCTTTCTTAGCACCGTCCCCCGGGGGAGGACATCGATGATACTGTAATCCAGACCTGGGCCGGAGCGGATATTAACATAACTGCCCGTCAGGCGCACCTGGTTGGCGCCCTTGACTGTTCCCAGGGTGATCCTGACTGTCTGAGAGGCAGCATTCCAGTCCACCTGGCCGCCAAAGGCCTGGGAGATGAAACGGATCGGCACCATGGTCGTATTACCCTTTAATACCGGCGTGGTATCAAGCAGGATGCCCTGTCCATTTACATAGGCCTGGCGGCTGCCAATCCACATTTTTAAAATTGTTGCCCCCCGGTTAACGACAATACCCTGTTCTTTTTCTACCCAATCCACCCTCGCACCCATATACTCCATAACGAAGCGCAAGGGTACCATGGTGCGGCCGTTGTCGTCAATATAAGGCGGTACCGCCGGGTCAACCCGGTTACCGTTAAGGATGAGGGTAACACCGGGGCCAGCTGTGGCCGGTAGGGCCTTTAAGCCCAGCGTTAATATGTACATTAACACTAGTAGTAACAATAAAAGACCCCACCGGCCCGTACGTATGCGCTTGTCCATCACCCTTCCTTTCTCCTTTCATTTTTGCAGCTACCATAACTATTCGCTGTGCCGCAACTCTTTCCTTCCTTCATCGCCATTTTTTGTTGCAAAAACAAAAATGGTGCCCCGATAAGGCACCTCATATTTGTCATTTTTAGACAAATAATTACTGCGCTTCCTTTTTGATGAGGCTTTCATTGCGGCTTATAGCCGCCGAAACATCGACATGTCCGGCAATAGTTTTAACAAATTGGCCGTCGACCAGGAACTGGACCTGTTTGACCGAGGGAAACTGGGTCAGGGTATTGACGATGGAATAGACGGTTAAACTTTCCCCCAGGGAACCACCGCTGTGGTTGGCCACCAGTTCTTTACTGAAATCTACCCTGCACAGGCCATCGGGGCGGATGTTTATATCTTTCAGGACCGTCCCCTTGGGAATAGTCGGCAGGAGCTGCGAACCCGGCCCCGGTCCTTTAATGAGTTCCTCAATGGCTGCCCGGGCAATACCCTCTACCAGCGGGATGGTGCGTTGCTCGGCCACCAGGTAATTCCCGGTGGGGTCGCTGAAATAGAGGACAACCTGGGTAGTTTTGGTGCTTTCTTTCTTTTCTTCGGCCCCGGTTGCCGGCGTGCTGGTTTCCGGCGGCGGCAACTGGATCTGGACCTGGGACCGGGACTTACCCGTCAACCTATCTATTAAACCGCACCCGCTCGCCAAAGCAACTACAAGCAACAAGCTCACTGCAACTGCCAAGTATTTTCTTGCCCGCAAAAAAATCCCTCCTTTCAATCCTGCTATAACATAAATATCAAGGAAAGGAGGGATATATTCCTGATTTTTACGCCCGACCCAAAACTTCCCGTAAGGCTTTGATAAAGCGTTCATTCTGCCGCGGTGTACCTATGGTCACCCGCAGGTAAGTATCATAGCCAAAGATATCGCCGGTACGGACAATCACACCTCTTTTTAAAAGCTCCTGGAAAACGGTGCGGCTGTCCCGCTGGATGTCGACAAAGATGAAATTGGCCTCTGTAGGAACATACTGCAGACCCAGGGCTGCAAACTGTTCGTAGAGGTACTGTTTGCCTTCTATATTTACTTCCCGGCTCTTCTTGTAATGGGCCTCATCCTTGAGGGCAGCAATGGCCGCCGCCTGAGCTAAGAGATTGACGTTAAAGGGCTCCCGCACCCGGTTCAAGTTCCTGATAATTTCCGGCACAGCCACGCCGTATCCCACGCGCAGGCCCGCCAAGCCGTAAATTTTGGAAAAAGTACGCAGGACAATGACGTTGGCCCGTCCGTGGCGGATATAGGCCAGGCTGTCAGGATAGTGCTCGGCCGTTACGTAATCGGCATAGGCTTCATCCAGCACCACCAGGACGGAAGGAGGTACTTCCTTTAAAAAGCTGTCCAGGACCATCTGGCCGACAATGGTCCCCGTGGGGTTGTTGGGATTACAGATGAAGACCATCCGTGTCCGGGGCGTTATCCTGGCGGCCATGGCCTTCAAGTCGTGACGGAAACTACGGCAGGGTACCTTGATGGCCCGACCGGCCATGACCTGGGCGGCAAACTCATACTCGGAAAAAGTAGGATCAGCGACAACTATTTCATCTCCGGGGTTGAGGTAAGTCTCGGCCAGCATTTTTATTATCTCATCAGTTCCATTACCCACAATGAGATTCTCCGGGGAAACACCCAGTTTTTCCGCCAGGGCATTTTTCAAGTAATAGCAGTTCCCGTCGGGGTACAGGTAAACCCTCTCGCTGGCCTCTTGTAAAGCCTGGACGGCATCCGGCGATGGGCCCAGGGGATTCTCATTAGATGCCAGTTTAATTACATCCTTAACCCCCAGTTCCCGCTGGACTTCTTCAATGGGTTTACCAGGTACGTAGGGCTTAATGGTCAGGATGGCTTCCCGGCATTGAGGTGCAGTGGCCACTTGGTTTCATCTCCTTCATAATACTGGGAGGGAGAGGTGGGATCTTCAGAGGCGGTAGATCCTTTCACCCTCCACAATAGTAATTCCCTTATCCTGGAGAATCGTAATAGCTTTATCCAGCTCTTCGACGCGGAAAATCACCAGGGCACCGTTATCGCCCTTACCGATAAAGGCATAGAGGTATTCGATGTTGATGCCGGCTTCTTCAAGGATAGAAAGGATGTTACTCAAACCCCCGGGCCGGTCCGGCATTTCCACCCCCAGGACCTCGGTGAGGCTGACGGTGAAACCCGCTTCCTTCAGGGCGCGGTAGGCCTGTTCAGGATCGTTGACGATGAGGCGTAAAATGCCAAAGTCAGAAGTGTCGGCAATGGACAGGGCGCGGATGTTGATCCCCTGCCCGGCCAGCAGGCGCGTTACTGCTGCCAGCCGGCCCGACTTGTTCTCCAGGAAAACCGAGAGCTGCTTGATTTTCATAGTCTCGCCCCTCTCATATCTTCCGCTTGTCAATTACCCTGACGGCCTTGCCTTCGCTGCGATCGATGGTTTTAGGCTCCACCAGGGTAACTTTCACGCTGATGCCCAGGGTGCTTTCCAGCTCACTGACCAGGCGTTTTTCCAGTTCTTCCAGGCCCCGGACTTTATCGGAGAAAAGGGAATCCGAAACCTCTACCTTGACCTCCAGGGTGTCCAGGGCTCCCTGGCGGTCGACAATGAGGAGGTAATGGGGCTCGGTACCGCCCATTTCCAGGAGGACGCTCTCCACCTGGGAGGGGAAGATATTAACCCCGCGGATAATGAGCATGTCGTCCGTCCGGCCGGTGAAGCGGGCCACCCGGGCGTAAGTACGGCCGCAGGAGCACGTCCCGGGGATTAGAGTGGTGATGTCCCTCGTCCGGTAGCGAATGACCGGCAGGGCCTCTTTCGTGAGGGACGTAATGACCAGCTCGCCCAGCTGTCCCGGCGGTACCGGCTTCTCCGTTACCGGGTCAATGACTTCTACCAGGAAGTGATCGCCAAAAACATGCAGGCCGTTCTTCTCCTGGCACTCAATACCTACGCCGGGACCGATAACTTCGCTCAGGCCGTAGATATCAACAGCGCTGATCCCCAGCCGCTTCTCGATCTCCTGGCGCATGTTTTCCGACCAAGGTTCGGCACCAAAAATACCGCACCGGAGTTTTAATTCCTCCGGGCTGATGCCCATCTCAGCCATTACCTCGGCAATGTGCAGGGCATAGGAGGGAGTACAGGTAAGAACCGTACTGCCGTAATCCTTCATGATCATTACCTGGCGCTTGGTATTGCCGCCGGAGATGGGGATAACAGACGCGCCCAGGCGCTCCGCGCCGTAATGAATCCCCAAGCCGCCGGTAAAGAGGCCGTAACCATAGGCGTTCTGGATAATATCGTGACGGGTTGTCCCGCCGCAGACCAGGGCCCGGGCCATGAGCTCGGCCCAGACGTCAATATCATGGCGGGTATAACCGACCACCGTCGGCTTGCCGGTCGTACCCGATGAAGAGTGGATGCGTACCACTTCGCTCATAGGTACGGCAAACATGCCAAAGGGATAATTGTCCCGTAAATCCTGTTTGGTGGTAAAGGGCAATTTCTGGAGATCATCCAGGCTTTTAATATCGCCCGGTTCCAGGCCGATGGCCTGGAAAGCTTTGCGGTAAAAGGGGACGTTGAAAAAGGCCCTTTTGACCGTTGCCTGGAGGCGTTCCAGCTGGAGTTCCCTTAACTCTTCCTCCGGCATACACTCGTATCTTTCGTTCCAGTACAACCATACTCCCCCCATACTTAGAAGTCAGTGACAAGAAATCTGAGAGCAAAATATTTATTTCTCCAGCCGTACATAATTAAAGATATTTCCACATTAAAAAAGGAAATCCTGCCTGGAAATCAGCGACGGCTATTTTTCTTGCCGTCATAACTAAAAACAGCCTTCTTGCCGTCAATGACGGTTTCCAGGTGGACCGGCCGGCCCCACAACAGGTAAACGTAGGGCAGGGTCTTTTCCAGGTAAGGGACATCCAGTTCCAGGTCTTCATAGCAATGCTTGAGATAGAGCTCGCCCCGGCGCTGGTAGTCGCCATCCTCAACAACGATATAGGGAAAACCGCAGTTGGTGAGGCGGCTGACTAGGCCGTCCCGCACTTTTTCCCAGTCCTTCTCCACAACTACCCATTCCGACCCTACCTTCTGGTAAAGAAAGAGATCCAGCTCTTCCACCAGTTCCCGGGTCAGGTAGTTGCGCAGGAAAGAGATGTCGTTTTCACAGCTGCGGACTTCAAAAATCTTGGCCCGGCCCTCCCCACCCTGGCGGCCGTAGCGTTCTCTTTCTTCCTGGGAGGGTTTATCCCAGCGCTTTTCAATATCCTCAAAGATCTTGCTGCCCACATAATAGGGGTTGATCTGCATTTTACCCGGCTGGGTGACGCTGGCATGGAGGTGGGCAAATTCAATGGTTTCTTCTTCTGTTAAATCAAGTTCCCGCATAATGCGGGCGTGCCAGTAGGTGGCCCAGCCTTCATTTATGATTTTCGTCTCCATCTGGGGCCAGAAATACCGCATTTCTTCCCGGACTATAGCCAGGATGTCCCGCTGCCAGTCCTCCAGCTCGGGGCTGTGTTTCATGATAAAGGCCAGCATATCCTTTGTTGGCCGCGGGGGTATTTTGCGGGTACGTTCCCTGGGCTGTTCCTTCGGTTTGCCGTCCAGGGCCCACAGGTCATCATAGGGTGTCTCCGGAGGGTGGTGATGCCCCGTGTCCTTTTCCCCCTCCTCTTCCGCTACCGGAAAAATGGCCGGGGGCTCGATATGCTCCTGGATGGACAGGGCGGCGTCGAGGAAAATCTCTACCTCCCGGCGGCCGTATTTAAACTCGTACTCTCTTATTTTTGCTGCATGGGCGGCCATGGTTTCCACCATGTGGCGGGAAGTAGGAGCAAAGTGAATATTATTCTTAAAAAAATCGCTATGAGCGAAGACGTGGGCAATGACCAGTTTATTCTGGATCAGGTCATTGCCCTCCAGTAAAAAGGCATAGCAGGGGTCGGAATTGATGACCAATTCGTAAATCCGGCTCAGGTTGAAGTCATACTGGAGCTTCATTTTATAGAAATGCTTGCCAAAGGTCCAGTGGGTAAACCTGGTGGGCATGCCATAGGCGCCAAAGGCATAGATTACATCGGCCGGGCAGAGTTCAAAACGCATGGGAAAAAAGTCCAGGCCAAATTGCCTGGCTTGGTCGTGAATGACTTCGATGGCTCTGGCAAGGGCCTTATATTCTTGTTTCACCGGGCTCCCTCCCTTTTGAGCCAGCAAAAAATTGGCGCAGGGCCTGGTAAACCTCACTTTTATCTTTGATGGCCACTGTCACCAGGCGTTCATCCTTGATGCGTTTCAGGACATTCATCAGGGTGCTGGTGCGGTAATAAGGGTTGACAATTTCCCCGTAGCCCAGGAGATTTACTTTGGGCAAGAGCTGCTGCACGGCCTCCAGGCAGGCCTCATTGTCGCTGGGAAGATTATCGCCGTCGGTAAAATGAAAGGGGTAGATATTATAATCCGCCGGGGGATAGCGCTTATCAATAATCTCCAGGGCCAGCTGGTAGGCCGAGGAACAGCGGGTGCCGCCGCTTTCGCCCCTGGCAAAGAATTCTTCTTCAGAGACTTCCCTGGCCTGGGTGTGGTGGGCGATAAAGACAATTTCCACTTGCTGGTACCTGGTGCGCAGAAAACGCACCATCCAGAAAAAGAAAGTCCGGGCGATATACTTCTCATAGGTCCCCATGCTGCCGGAGGTATCCATCATGGCAAATACCACGGCACTGGTCTCATAACGCATTTTTTCCTCCCAGGTTTTAAACCGCAGGTCTTCCGGGGTGATGCCGCCGATGCAGAGCTTCCCCTTCATGGCATTGCGTTTGAGATTCTCCAGGAGGGTGCGTTTTTTGTCTAGGTTACCCATGAGACCTTTGCGGCGGACGTCGCGAAATTCATAGGTGGGCGAAGCCAGGATGGGTTTTTTCTTTTCCTGAAGATTGGGAAGCTCCAGGTCCCGGAAAAGCATTTCCTGGACTTCCTCCAGGGTGACCTCGGCTTCGTAATAGTCAATCCCCGGCTGATCGCCCGCTCCCGATCCTTTACCGGCACCCTCAGGGGCCTCGCGGCCGATGACCGTTCCCTTCCGGGTACCGCCGCTGCCCTGGCCAACGTTCCGGCCCTGGTTATAATTGAAACGAAAGTGATACTCCTCCAGGCTCCTGATGGGTATCCTGACCACCTTTTTGCCCTTGCCCATGATAATACTTTCTTCGGTAATAATCTGGGGTAGATTTTTCCTGATGGCTTCGCGCACCTTTTCCTGGTGCCGCTGCTGGTCCAGATAGCCTTTCCGGTGCAGGGACCAGTCTTCCCGCGAAAGGATGTACTGGGTATCCATGGTCATCACCCCGGGTCTAGCGGTTTAAGAGGCTGCCGGTGTATTTCAACAGCTCGTTGGCGCAGACCGGGCAATAGCCGTGCTGGGAAATGAGGCGGTCGACAACGGCGTTAATGCGCTTCAACTGCTCCGGGTCCGGCGTCCGGGTGGAAGTGGTAATCTTGATAATATCCTTCATATCGGCAAAAAGCTTTTTCTCAATGGCCTCCCGCAGGCGCTCGTGAGAGTTATAGTCAAAGGTCTTGCCCTTACGCGCATAGGAAGAAAGGCGGATGAGGATCTCTTCCCGGAAGGCCTTCTTGGCGTTCTCAGTAACGCCGATTTGTTCTTCAATAGAGCGCATGAGCTTTTCATCAGGATCCATCTCTTCATCGGTAATGGGATCGCGGACTTTGGTCTTGTTGACATAGGCCTCCACATTATCCAGGTAGTTGTTAAACAGGGCCCGGGCCGATTCTTCATAGGAGTAAACAAAGGCCCGCTGGACTTCCTTTTTGGCGTATTCGTCGTATTCCTGGCGCGCCATGGCAATGAAATTGATGAAGCGTTCCTTATCTTCTTTAGTTATGGAAGGATGCTGATCCAGGCCGTCCTTCAAAGCCCTCAGGATATCCAGGGCATTGATGCAGCGGGTGTCGGCAGTTATCAGGGCGCTGGAAATGCGGTTGATGACATAGCGGGGGTCGACACCGCTCATCCCCTCCCCCTCGACTTCATTCATGAGTTCCAGGACGTCCTTTTGCTTAAAGCCCTCAACATCCTCGCCGTCATAAAGCTTCATCTTCTTCAAGAGGTCCATACCCTGTTTTTTCGATTCCTTTAAGCGTGACAGGATGGAGAAAATGGCTGCCGCATGAAGGGCAAAGGGGGCAATGTGGACGGTAATATCGCTCTGGCGGATCAGTTTTTGATAAATCTTTACCTCATCCCGCACCTTCAGGTTATAGGGAATAGCAATAACCATAATCCTTGACTGCAGGGCTTCATTCTTGGGGTTGCTGATAAAGGCCCGGTATTCTGCTTCATTGGTGTGGGCAATTATTACCTCATCCGCTGAGATCAAAGCAAAACGGCCGGCTTTAAAGTTGCCCTCCTGGGAGAGGCTGAGGAGATTATACAGAAATTTCTCATCACATTTTAGCATTTCCTGTTAGTCTTAGAACCATACAACGCCATTTCCGAGCCTGGCCCAAACCTGTACTGGATGACCACCTTGGACCGGCGCTTCCCATCTTCCTCGATAGTATAAACGTCAATTCGTTTAACCAGGGCCTGTATAATCTCTCCCCTTTGCTCATCAGTAACGTCCTGCAGACGTTTCGCCAGGTCCTCCATAAGAACCTGGGCGGTGAGGGCTTCAGTCTCAAACTGCTGGGCCGATTGCTGCTTGCTGAAAAGAAAATCTCGCCTGGCTACCAGGGTCTCAATCTCACGGCCCAGGTTTTTTAATTCCTCCTCGGCTTCTTGGTCCGAGATTACACCCCGGGCACAGAATGATAGCACCTTGCCCCTGGCCGCCTGTTTCTCGAGGATTGCTTTCTCCAGCCCCGCCAGCTCATCTTTTACCGGGTCCAATTCCTGCTTGTTCTCTTTAATTTTAGCCTCCATAATTTCCCGGACTTTTCCCGGATCCTTAGCAAACTCCTCAATATCCTGCCAAACGGCTTGTTCAATGTCCCTGGCCCGGATCATCTTCGCGTTGCATAGCCGGCCAGCACCTGTGTTTATGGCGCCGGTACAGCGATAGTAAACCCGCCCCTCTTTACTCATGCCTGAACTGCCGACCATCCGCCGGCCGCAGTTGCCGCAGAAGATAAGTCCCCGAAGCAGGTAGTTACGCCCCCGGCTCCCCCGGGCGGCGTCGGCGTTTTCTATAAGCTTGGCCTGAACCGTAACAAAGTCTTTTTCGGACACAATGGCCGGTACTGGTATTTCAATAGTATCCTTCCGGCGTTTAGACCGCTTTAAGTAGGTATAGGTACCCGTATAGGCTTCGGTCCGGAGAATGATAGAGATATGCCCGGCGTGCCACTTCCCAGTACTCTTGTTTTTTGTCCGTTTGGATTTGGCCGGGGTAGGGATGCCGCGGGCATTGAGATATTTGGCGATGTCAATGGTACTCATGCCATCAAGGTAGAGGCGGAAAATCAACCGGACCGTCTCGGCCTCTTCCTTGTAGACCTCCAGGGACCCGTCGGCCCCGATCCGGTACCCGAAGGGAGGCATTCCCGTGACCCATTTCCCCTGGCGCGCCTTTCGGTCTTTGCCCATCTGGGTGCGTTCCAGGATAGTATCCCGCTCCAGGGCTGCTATGCTGGCGAGAAGGGTCATGAAGAACTTCCCAGTCGGGGTGCCGGTATCGAAGGCCTCGGTCATACTTTTGAGGGCGATACCCTGCTTCTCAAGAAGATCATATGTATCCAATACATGCTTTACACTCCGGGCCAGGCGGTCCAGCCGGTAAACGTAGAGCACCTGAAACTTTCCGGCCCGGGCATCGGCCACCAGGCGGGCGCCGGCCGGCCGGTCGGGGAGGGCTACAGTGCCGGAAACTCCTTCATCAAGGTAGAATTCCCATTCTGTTATTCCGGCCTCCGGCCCATGGAGGTCCAGGTATTTTTTTGCATATTGGACCTGGCCTTCAATTGTCCCTCTCTCGGCTTGTTCCTCCGAAGATACCCGGCAGTAGATAGCTGCTTTAGCCATCCCGGTGCCCTCCCGTTACCATTTTATGCCTGTTTTTGGACAACTCATGCCTTGAATATATTATACCAATCCGGCACCGGGGAGGGTGGCCTCATGGAGATGGAAATAGAGAGGATTTATTCTGACGATCCGGCTGATTGGGAAATTGTAGCAGAATTTATTATAAGGTTTCTTAGGCAATTATTGAAAGCCGGGGCATAAACCCCGGCTAGTTTTTAATTAAAAAACAAAACCCCCGGCCGTCCTGGCCGGGGTGGAACCGTGGATAATAGTGCATAACTTGTAGATAACCTCACCGGGGGCTTCCCCGGCGTCGACCTTTATCGTTATATTCTACGCGGCAGGTTTAACTCCTGCCGCTTTTTTATGCAATACTCTCCCACTTCCGATTTCCGCACTCCGGGCAAACCGCTCCCCATCCCCGCGCCTCCAGCTGCGCCCCGCACTCCGGGCACACTGCCGGCTCGGCCAGGCCGGCGGCGATCCACTCGGCAGCGGTATTTTTGTCCACCTCGACCAACTCACCGGCATAATAGAGGTCGCGGCTAGTTTTCATCTGGAGTAGCACCAGCCGCCACCTCCTGCAAGGCTTGATCGAGCTGGCAGTCAGGGCATAGCTCCCCGCCGGAGCCCCCCCACTCGCTACCACAAATCGGGCAAACGTTATTCGCCAGAGCTATTGTCACTACCTGCACTTCCTTCGCTGGTGGAATTATCCCCTTTTGCCCGGGCCACATCCACAACTGCCTCGCCAAAAGTGTATCCCAAGGCCAAAGCTACAAGCTTCCAATAGAGGTCTTTATCAATGTTTAGCCCTAACCCCTCGGAAAGAACAATAAAGACCGCCGTGGCTACGGCAGCCCAGAATTTCCTTGATGTTAGTTTTTGCTTAAGCATTATATGCCGCCCCTTTCATAATTACTGTTATCACTTTCCACCTCTTTCTTTTTAATGCCGGCCAAGAACCATAATTCCCCCGTCGTAAAAGCAAACCATGCTGCTATTAAGGCTGTCGGTTCGGCACCAACTTTCATAAAAGCATACAAAAAAGCCAGCGTGAAAATTATGTTTAATAGTACCACAAGAGTGACGATAAACTTGGAAAACTTCATTTTATCACTTCCCGGGCTTTGTAGTTCACGATTCTACTCAACATAATCCAAAACAAATAGGCAGGCACAGACTTCGCCAGCTCTTCTTCGGAACTCCACCGTTCCGGGTTTGCAATAAGCCCTTTGGCCGCCAGATCTTTTATTGCGGCTTGCCCACCCTCAATCATCCATTTTTCTAGAGCCACGTCAATCGCCCCCATCCGTAAATCGTTAAACAGCCTGTCCCAGGGAAATTTAGGCCCTGGGCAGTTAGGCCGATTAACGCTGTCTATACGGTAATGTCCTATGATGTGCTCAGTGTCTATTGGTATCGAGTACTTATTAATCAGATCACGGTGTAACCACAAGGTTGCTTGATATTGCGCTTCGGTAAGCTCTTCATCCGGATAACCCTCGTGTTCTATGCCTATGGTATAGCAGTTGGGGTTCGTGCCGTCATATAACGACCAGGACGGCTTATTTACCGCTCCGGCGTGCCAGGCGGCGTATTCTTCCTTTACAAGCTGGTAGATTTCGCCATTCCTGGTGACTAGGTAATGGGCACTTGCCTGGGCTTTAGGGTTCTGCATCCAACTTAAGCACCCAGGCATCAGTCCAGCGGTGATATGGTCAACTATGGTAACAATTTTTCTCCCATTGCGGCTACTATAGTTTGGCGAACCTACCCATTTGATTTTGGCCATGCTCTCACCCCTTTTTTCACCGCCTGGCCCGCTCGAGCAGCTCGTCTATCTTAGCCTCCTGCCGGGCTAACGCCACCTGGATCAAGGTAGTTAACTGCTCTAAGGCCTTGGTATTGTTTTGGACCACCTCGGCTAACTCCTGGTCACTCTTTTGCTTGAACCACTGGGCTACCAGGAAAACCAAACCTGCCACCGTGAAGAATGCAATACCATATTGCGCGAGATCAGGCCCAGGCATGGGCCTCACCTCCTGGCCAGGTTATCATCGTTTTTCTCACCGGCATCCCCTCCTCGTACAAAAACAAGGTCGTCAAACAACTTCTTTCGCAGCTTGTAGCTGTTGCAATGCTTGAGCAGCCCGAGGTAGGACTGCACGCTGGCGTTCACCTCGTCAAAGCTGACCTCGCCCCGGGCATAAGCCCTCTGAAGGTATTTCAGGCGCCGCTTCATTTTAAGGGCCGTCCTCTTGCGGAGCTTGCGGTGGGTGGGCCATATCCGGTAGCCACAGAAGTCAATCCCCTGGTCCGCCGTCCGGACGGTAGTCTTGTCGTTGAGCACCAGGTGCAAATGGTCCTGCAGAAAAGCGCCGATCTCTTCCTTGAGCCGCCAGAGATATTTCTTGTCCGGGTGCAAAATGATCACATCGTCCATGTAGCGGATATAATACCGGACTTTCAGGATGTGCTTGGCGTACTGGTCCAGCTCGTTCAGATAAAGGTTGGCAAACATTTGACTTGTTAGGTTGCCAATAGGCATCCCGACCCCCTCGACCCTCTCGCACTCGAAGCCGTGGTCGCCCAGGGGGATGCCAAATTTGGTGTCCTCTGACCGAACGATGGTCTCTAGCAGCCAGAGCATGTCCTCGTCGGCTATTATCCGCCGTAAGATCCCCATGAGAACGTCGTGGTCTACCCGGTAGAAATACTTGCTTATGTCCAGCTTAAGGACGTATACCCTGGGGTATCTTCTGGCCAGATACCGGAGCCAGTATTGAAGTCTGTCCGCTGCCCGGTGGGTCCCGTAACCCACCCTGCAGGCGTAACTGTCCGAGATATAGCGCCGCTCCAAAAGCGGGTTAAGCACCCTGTAGATGGCCCACTGGACCACCCGGTCCTTAAATGGCAATGCCATAATCAGCCGTTTCTTCGGGTCGTAGACGAAAAATTCCCTGTATCGGCCTACCTTGTAGGTTTTCCAGATCAGCTCGTTCTGGATGCTGATCAGGTTTTCCTCGAGGTTGCGGGTAAACGCCAGGACTTCGTCCTGAAACCTTTTGCATTTACGGGCCTCCTTGTAGGCCTCCAGAAGGTTCTCGAAATCGTAGACCTTGGGATATAGCCCCTTAAGTTTCTTCATGTCATCACCTCTAAAAAGAGGCGCCGGGCGTGGCACCCTTCGCCCTCACGGGTTACTAACTGCCTTCCCGGCAATTCAGTTTTTTGCCGGTCCCGAGCTTTGGCGGGAGCGCGGCAGGGAAGAAAGCCCCTTTACCCCTGCGCGCTGGAGGCCGGCCCGTGAGCCGGCCACTTCTGGCTACAGGGCGAAGCCGCGCGGAAGCCGATGTTGTTGTCCGAGTTCGAGCGGGCGTTGTTCAGGTTCAGGGCGAAGACCCCCGCATTGGACCCATTGTCCCAATTCCCGCCCCGGATCGGGAGGCGCTTTGGCTTTCTCCCCAAAATGATTAACGGGCTGACTTAAGCCAGCCGCCAATCATTTTCCCTATTTCTGTGGTCATCTTAGACCAGTTCTCGTACTTTTTGATGGGTAGAAACTCCAGGTCCTTTGCAAGCCGTATATAATGGCGGAGGATTTCTAACTGGACGTCAGCCTCCTGGATTGCGTTCTTCTTGTAGTATCGCCTATTGGCCATGATGATGGCCTTTAGCAACTCAAACATGGCCCGCTTGGTCTCGGCCGCCAAAGTGTGTTTCTCGCTTTTGGGGTACTGCCGCAGGCAAATGTATCCGTACTGGATCATGTCGTAGGTTTTTTGTAGAACCTTCAACTCCTCAGCCAAGGCTTTTACCCCCGTGTTCAAGAACTGGGAGAGCGGGCTGTCGCCCGCCCAGCAGATTTCAGGTTTCAGAACCCAGATTACACGGGAATAAAAGCCGCGCGGAAGCCGAGGCTGTAGCCCGAGTCCGAGCGGCGAAGTTCAGGGACAGGGCGAAGACCCCCGCAGAGGACCCATCGCCCCAATGCCCGCCCCGGATCGGGAGGCGCTCGCCGTAGTTACGCACCCAGAGGCCGTCGCCGCCATGGTTGCCAGCATCGGCTGGGAATATTGCCAAGTATTTAAGAAGATCCGGCACTGTGACGTCTGCTTCTGCAGTTAGCGCCTCAAAATTAACATAACTGTAACCGTAGTAGTCGTTTACATCGCCGCCTGTATACATCGGGTTGGTGCGATCGCTAGAAAGAATGGGGTCACCGCCAACGTCGTGGCTCGTAGTATCTGCGTCACCAGCTGTGGTGTTATCGAAATAGAGCAACATATCCACCCAGCCGTCCACATTCCCCTCACTATTGCCGGTGTCGTAATCGTTGTCATTGTGGACGTAAATCTTGCCGTTTACCAGCTTGAGCCCGTCCACCCACTCCCAGACGTTGCCGCACAGGTCCGCGATGCCTTCTGGCGTACCGTCATGATTCCAGGTCGCGGGCCCGGATCCAGTCAGCGTCCGGTAAGCACCACTTTCATTGGTTGAAGCTAGCACTCCGCGCTCATAGGGTGCATCGGAGGATGCCCCGTTACTCGTATTGCCCCTAGGCATTAATCCAGCCTTTCTGCACCAGAGAGCGATGGCTGCCCACTCGGCGTTGGTCATAAGGTGCCAGCCGGGACCTTTAGCAAAGCAGTAGTTCCTGGCAGTGTCGAAGTTTACGTAATGTGCCGGGTCCTGGCCGGGCAGGGAATATGCACGGCCGTTGTGCACTACATTGAGGTATTTCGAGATCCAGATCTCGGACTTCTCGATGCCGTTAACAATAAACGCCGGGTGCACCTGGTGCGGAGCGCCGGCAATCACTTCATCGAGATAAAACTTAGGTATCCGCACCATGATAGACGGATACCCCTGATCATCATACATAACGGTACATTTTCCTCCGGTGGCCGCCTCCACGGCCTGGCGGTAGGAGTCTTTAATGCTAAACACGAACGGCATATTCTCTACCTCCTTGGTTTATTGCCTGGGCAACGCCCACAGGCGTAGTTCGACTTTGTTCATATCTAACGGCTTCGGTTCTGGCGTCATAACCGGGTTCCCGTTTTCATCCACCTGCCCGGTATCTACTAGGTCGTACTCCCGGGGCGGAATAACTATGGTGGCTACGTACCAGGCCCCCGTTCCTTCAGCAGCCGTCGCAAAATCGGAGCCGAGGCTGATGTCTATCACCGTTTGGACATCTCTCTGCCTGGCCGCCAGGTCCACGGAAACTCCGTGCACCGTTAGAACCGTACCGTTAAGGCTGTATTCCGCCTTCGGGCCTTCGTTTAAGTGCGTAATTATCACTGAGTCCACCTCCTACCTACTACCTAATGGATGGGTTGAT
This sequence comes from Moorella sp. E306M, assembly GCF_006538385.1. Lineage (NCBI taxonomy): Bacteria > Bacillati > Bacillota > Clostridia > Neomoorellales > Neomoorellaceae > Neomoorella > Moorella sp. E306M. The sequence continues at coordinate 597,652 of NZ_BJKO01000001.1, forward strand.
GATAGTCCATATAAATGTTACACTTTCCGCGGAACCGGTCATCTTGACCTTAAACCCGTTCTGCGCCTTGTCATAAACGATCAGCTCGCCTATCGCTCCCCAGTCACTGGCACTGATGGGCGTGATTAGCACATCATAGTTCGGCGCGTTCAACTGCGCCAGGGCATCCGTGGGCAAACTCACAGTCACGAACGGCTCGGAATCGACGAAATATTCTCCACCAGATCCAGTAATAGTGGCCTGACCCTGGATGAACCTCTGGCGCTTATACTTGTCCAATTCGCTCAATAGGCTTCTGACCAGGGCGGCCATGCAACCTGCCAGGGAGCCAATGTCCAAATGCGCTAGTAGTAAGGCTGATTCGATGTTGTTTAAATTTACCTCGTTCACCGGCGTGCCCTCTACCAGAACCTCGCCGCTTACCTGGTCGACTACCCGGTCCTCCCACTCAGTGGGTTCATATGCGTGGTTGCGCAGGTCGGCTATAGGCATTCATTCCACCTCCTTAAGCTTCGGAAATAGTAAACCTAAACTCTAAAAGAAGTCCTTTGCCTTCTTCATGCTCTTGCTGGTCAGTTCTTTCTGCCACCACCTGGCCGTCGGCATCTAGGAGCCTGGCTCGCGTTACAGTGCCAACCGGGTCCTCCTGGGTCAGGTAGATATGCTTGCGTACCGTAGTTCCAGAAACTATCGAGCGCCGTATTTTAGTCTGATACGTCTGACCGCCAATTGTGTAGTCAGCCGATGCGACCAGGTCGTCAAGCGCCTTGGCCAAGGCCTCCAGCGCGTGGGATGTAAGCACCTATGCCACCTCCTCCCCGGCATGGTATGGGCCGCACGGGAATGTATAACCTTGCCCGGCTTGGGCGGAGCCAGAAGCAACCGTTCCCGCTGGCGCTAGGGCTCCCCGGGAAGAAACAAAAGGCATCGTTCCCGCCCGAGGAGGATTAGCTTCCCCGGCCGACATGGCTGGCGAAGCCCTAGCAAATACCGAAATCATACTCCCATTGCTATCAGCCCAGGGTACTGTGCCCGCATAAAGCGCATGGAAATACATCAGGCCGCCTCCCCGGCGTGAATGGTACCGCAGGGATATGTGGCACCCCAGCCTGTTGCACCCAATCCGGCAATGCTGGCCGCTCGGGCTGCCAATGCCCCTGCAGCCGCAATTATTGGTAGCTCCGCAGCTCTATACTGTCCTGATCGCGGGAAAATTGCCCCGCCTACACCTACGACTGCGGGTAAGATTACGTCGGAAACCCCCATGCTTCCAATGCTTACTCCTGCCATTGGAAAGAGGCACTCACCGGTGATCGCGGCCGCCCGAGCAGTCACGCTTCCAGTCTTGGCCTGGCCCGCCGTATTCCACCGCGGCCACCTGCCGGCATAAACCGCCCCGGCCTCGGGCTGGAAAGCCACTTTCCCCCGCCCGGCAGCGTGATTGCCGTATATGACATAGCCGCTGGCCTGGTCAGGCGGCAGGAGTTGAAAAGTATAAGCCTTATGGGCCGGCTTGTGAATTTCCAGGGTGGGCACCAAAAGCCCAAAATCGTATTCGCTGGCATTGTGCTCGATGGGACGCACGAAAGGGATAACGTCCCCGCCAAACCGAGCCTCAAGCTCAGGGGCAATCGCCTGCAAAATGACTAGGAGTGGCTGGGCTACCCCCCGACGCTTCGCCAATATCTGCCGGCGTCGCTCATCCACCGGCAAGGTCTCGTTTACTGGTAAACCCAGTAACTCTCCCCAATACCTTAGCCCCCAGGTTGCGCTGACTACAAAAAACTGCTCTAGGGTCTGATCTAACGCTTCAAACAGCTTGTCTATCTCCTGCCCCTGGGCCGATAAAATAGCCTCCATTACTTTAGAGGTTCGGTAGTACAACGGCAGGTATTCAATCATCCGGTCTTTGGCTGGCTCTCGGCTCATGTGTAGATCACTCCCGCCAAAGTTGCCTTTTCATCAACCGCCAGTTCCACGTTTTGTCTGATCCCGTTAATTAGGATGTCGCCGAAGTCAAGCACGCCTGGAGCATTGGCAATTACTGCCTCCAGGTCTTTGACGCGCACTATTCCCCCGGGGGAAACGCTCAGGATGTAAGCCTTGGCCGCCGCCTCCAGATTGGCCTTGACCTGATCCACCGTGTAACCGCTCTCCACGGCCAGGGTCGGAACGGTGATCGTTAAGTTGACTTCCATAGGCGCTTCCACAGTCACCTTGGCCCCAATTGGCGCCTTGCCCATCCCTATACCCTGGCCGCCAGGGTCCAGGTATTCCTGCACCGCGGCCACAAGATCGGGGCTTGGGATATTTCCATCCTGATCAAGGATGACCACCCGTACCGTCCCCGGTCCCCGCCAGAGGGGTTCCACCAGCACGTAGCCGACACCGCTCACCTCTTTGGCCCAGATTTCGTAATCTGCCTTATTGCCATCGCCTTCGTCTTTGTGGGCCAGTTCGAGAATCCTGGCCCGCAGGCTGTCATCACTTTCTTCTTCGAGGCCGCCAGTCGTGGCTGAGGTATTTGTTACTGAGGTGATACCGGCTACTGGCTCTACCAAAAGAATGATAGACCCGGGGGCGACGTTGCCATTGCTGCCAGGTTCTTCTGCAACAACTGGTACATCTATGCTACCGCTTTCGCTTATTACAGCTTCCTCAGTGGTAGAAAAGACAACAGCGGGCGCTGCTTCGGTGCTGACAGTGCTTACCCGTGTACCTTTTGGGATCACCGTTCCGGTTGTACCGGTAAATGTTACGGTTCCAGTAGCTGCGACTGCCGGCCGCCTGGTGACGCCGTATTCCTCTGCCCGTAGGTCCAGGTACTCGCCAAACGTGGTCTGCACAAATCCGCGCCGCAGGACCTCCTGCGTCCAGATAGCGGCAAGGGCCAGTTCGATAGCCGCCGGGGAAAGGGCGTCCCAAATAAAACTGCCTTCCGATTTGTCCAGATCAGAAGGCAGAGCATCAAGCATGCGCTGGAGAATGGTTTCATACGTCTGGTTTTCAAGATAGAGCGGTAGTTGGGCCACTTATACCACCCCCGTATAACCGCTCAAATACTCTGCGCTTCCGTTCTAGCCATCTCGTGGCGTTATTATATAGCCACTGATAGATCAACAAAACCTGGTTTCGTCCTGAAAAACGAACATACCATATATCTCTTTTCACATGCTTAGTTATTGTGCCGCCTAAGATTCCAACAGACGAACGTACAAGATTAAGCATCCACTCTGCAAATGCTCTACTTCCGGCTACGCTTATTGTGGGATCCAGTTTTCTATCCGGTCGAATGTAAATATTCCCATCGCCATCAAAAACACCACGTAAGTAATGATTAGCCAATCCATCATCAATTATAGGGAAAGTACCTAATTCAGTTTTATTAGGTTTAATACCCAACCGCATCAAATCACCAACAAGCTGGCTGGATACCAACTCGCAGGTTGAACGAGCAACTGGTTTCTCATAACAACGTGGAGGCTTATTAGCATTAATATCAAACAAAAACTGCCTAAGATGGTTAATATCCTTCAATGCAACTGTAATGGTTAACGATTGACATCGTGGCTTGATATTAATGCATCCGTCTGCCTGAATAAAACCAAGCCAATAGGCTGATTCTGGGGTTAGATCGCCCGAGAAATACTTTTCATTAAAAAATAGTCGTCTGCTTTTAGGTCCATTTCGCTGTCCATTAATTTTGCCATAAATTGCCGCTACTTCTCTAGCAATAATTGCTAGTTGTTCTCGACGCCACTCCGGATCTTTTTTAAGGTTGTACCGGCGAGCAACGGAACGTATAGCTGTTTCCGATACCCCAAACATTAAAGCCAATTCTGCATTAGGTTTAGTCGGGTACAGGTTACGCAATGTAGCTAAACGCTCGGGTACCCACCTAGTACCACGTCTATCTTTGTAGACATCGGCTAACCAGAGCTCAGCCACTTATCTTCACCTCCAGCCTTTCGGGCGTCCCAATTACCGGAACTACCGTAAAGGCCACTATTACTTCATCTCCTTGCCATGCAAAAGAAAAATCCCGGACCATCTCTGTCCTGGGATCTGCAAGCAAGGCCTCAGTAATTACCCGCTCCAACTCCGCTTCAACCGCCTGGCGCGATGGTTGCCCCCTGGCCTGCTCCAACTCGCAGCCATAACCGGGGCCGTACACCAAATAGCCAAACCGCTCTGTGAGGACGGCCTTGACGCACCAGTGAGCCCAGGCAGTATGGCCGTCGGTCTGCGCCACCCGGCCGGCGCCGTCTACAACGAAGTCCCCCTTCTCAAAATCAAAGAACCAGCTCTTGCCATATCGGGGAGCTGGCTCGGTTTGTTGCTGTTCTACCAGAGGCGGTGTCTCGAAAGCAGGGTATAAGCTCGGCATCACGTCACCACCTTACACAGCACCACCGGGTCAGTACCGTCGTTCACCCAGGCCACCAGCACCCGGTCGCCCGCTTTTATACTCGCTTTCAAATTTAAATGGACCTCCTGCACCTGCCCAGGGTCCCAGGCCTGAAAATCTAGCCGCTGCAGGTTAGAGTAAGTAGTCGTCCCCGGAATATCAGTCCCGTCAGTATTAACCGGAGAAGCCGTTTTTATAACCCGGGAAGCCTGCGGGATTTCCAGGCGCATCTCCCAATCAGCTATAAGGTAATCCCCCGCCGGTATTGGCACCGGGAACCGGTCTAACAGCAGGCTCATATCGGCCTGGATAGCACCTAACTCCAAGACATCCGGCTTCTGTACTTGCTGGCTTATCCTTGATGCTATCACCTGGGCCAGCTTGCTTACCCCGCTGTTAGCCAACGTCCTCGACCTCCAGGCTCATGGTCCGGTCATTTGCGTTGTGTACTACCCCGGCAACCAGGTAATACCCGATTAGTGTCCCGGCTGCAATATGCACTTTATCCCCGCGGCGGAGAAAGGGTAAGTCAGGGGCCGTAATGCGCCGTTTCTTTCTCGGCTGTCCCCGTTCGGCTAGTATATCCTGGGCCGCCGCTTTTGCGGCCGCCAGGTTGTCATATTGCTCCTTGTAGACCAGGTCCTGGAGCACTCCAAACTCAGTTCGCCCGTCTAGCGTAGCCACTACCGGAGCCCGGCCCTCTTTATCTTCTGCACCTACAATTTTTACTCTGGTGACCAGATCTTCTATATCTTGCTGGTCCTCTACTTGCGCTACGCTGTCATCCGCCCCAAAATGATAGACCGGGCTGTTCTGGCCCGGCCTCACTATGTCGATCTTCCCTTGTTTGCTCCGTACTATCCACTTTCCAGCACCGCGCTTTTTCGCCTGGTCAAGCACATCGAAAATCATATCAGCCAGGGTACGGCCACGGAATACCTGTTTGGCCAGTCCTATATCCGGACCTTCTACTGTTCCAAGGGGTATTTGCCAGGCTTTAGCTATGTCTTCAATTATTACCCTGGCCAGGGTCCCAGAAGAGTAGTACCGGTCATCCTTGCTCTTGGCCAGGTAAATCAGGGGGTCATAAGCGGTTATGGTGAAGTGTCCCAGAGGATCCGTCCGGTAATGCCAGTTAAACACTGTGCCCCTGAAAATCTCCTGCCGGTCGGCGCCCCAATCGGCGTACAGGAATACCTGCCCGCCCAAAGGGAGCTGTTGGTGAAGCCATCTCCCGCTGGGGAGCTGCTGGTTTTGCAGTTCGGCCTCCAGCCGGACGGCCAGTTCGCCGGGATTTTCTTCCCAGGTCAGGTTTCGCAAAACCTCGTTAAGGTGGAGTGTTTGCCCTTGCGGCGTAATCGCAACCAGGTCGTAATTAATCTTCGCTGTATCTATCATGCCATAACACTCCCGCTGGTGGCTCCTGGTATCCTTAACACCTGCCCTGGCCGAATAAGATTAGGATCTTTGCCTATCACCGCAGTATTCGCCTGGTAAATCTCCCGCCACCTGCTCCCATCGCCCAGGGTACGCTTGGCTATAGCCCAAAGAGTATCGCCCGGTTTAACCGTATAAGTCCGGGGAGGCGGAGGAGCTGGCCGGGTTGCCGCCGCCAGGACTATCGCGCTTGCCTGCTGCGCCCCTCTATTGGCCCACTCTGCTTCGGTATACACCTTTAAGTCCCTGGCCTGGACCAGCTCAATACGGTATTGTGCATCACCATAGCCACCGCCCCAGGTATGCTCAAAGGTTTCAATGTAGCAGTCATGGTTAATTGGCGTTTCCGTCACCAGCAGGCGCACTTTCTCCCCACTGGCACGGATGGCTGATATGTCCCCTATAATTTCTTTAGGCGGCCGCCAGGACTTGATAAAGGGGAGATTCTTTCTCGCTTCTCCCGGGAAAAAACCCTCCCAGGAAAAGCGGGTTGGAACTATGCCGCGTGGAAGGGCAATGTCACCCAGGGCGATAACCTCGAATGTCTGTATTTTGCTTCCGGTCTGGGCGGTAATACGTTCGGGGTTGATAGGGAAATGAATAAAGCGCCCGGAGGGCGCTATGAGGTAAAAGTCCATGGCGATCACCTGCTATCCTTTTTGCCGGCCTGCCACCATGCTTTAAGTAGAGATTTTAGAGAGGTGTCCTCTGTATAGATCTCTCATTTTCTTCTATTTTTACCTTTTTTGTTTACATCCCACCGAGATTACCCTTTAATCATTTTTAAATAATCGATTTTCCAATACCCCACCATTTGGTTTTCTTTATCTTCTAATTCATAGACAAGTGGAATGAATAACGTCTCTACCAAAGTTGGCTTGATAAAAACAACCTCAGATTTACCAATATTAGGTATCAATTTTACTCTTTTGTGCAAAGCATCATCTTGGATAATTTTTTCGCTAATACCTACATTATTCAAGAAGTTTTCTCCCAGTGAAGCTCTAATAGTTTTCAAAACCGCCTTCAGCTGCTCTTTTATAAAGAAATTCTCTTCGCTAAGACCCTTAAGTTCTTCAAGGGTAAATATTCCTTTCCCATACCAGAGCCCCTTGAAAAATCCTCGCCCCTCCGAGCTTAGGAGCCTCCAAAAAGCACCAACATCATCTTGATATATCGCTTCAAGAAAAGCTATTGCAGTGATATGCTCAGGAGTTTCCAAGCGTTTATCCAAAATTTTCCCTCCTTATCAAGAACCGATGAGGTAGAAATCCATGAGGATCACCCGCTTATGTTTTCACTCAAACGCTTTAGCAGATAAGCTTTATCTGCATTTTTGCCGCACATTATTAGTCGCCCCCTAAATTGTGGTCATCCTTTTTCCCGGCCTGCCACCATGCTTTGAACAGGGATTTAAGCGAAGTGTCTTCAGTATAAACCTCCTCATTTTCTTCTATTTCTACGTTTCGATTCTCTTGCTTTGCCTCTATAAGACTAAATATTCCAGCCAAGATTAAAAAAACAGAACTGATCCCTATAGTAACGTTAACGACACCAAAAAGAAAAACCACTGCGGCTGGTATTATCATAGCCCAACCAGCTATTTTAGGTTTACTTAAGGCAAATGCCGCGCCAACTACAGATACAACAAAGCAAATCATCGTAATCCATCCCAAAGCCTCAATAGTGCCTGGGTCGGTAATTCCGACTAGTCCCCAGTTTTCTGTAAAGTTTACACCCGTCGCTTGTGCCCAGCTTTTAGCTATGCTAATAACATTTGCTACTAAATAACTAGATATCAAACCCAGCAAGCTGCCGATTAGTCCTAAAATCAAAGCAGCAACCCGCATGTTACTAAAGCCACCTCCATAAAAACTTTAAATGGAGGAATTAGCCAAAGAGACAGGAAAATCCTTCTTTTATTTTGGCATATTTTGATAGCTACTCTTTACCCCCTCCGCTATTACTTCCGCGACTTCATTCGCGATTACCCTATAATTTGCCCTAATAACCTGGAGTACATCCTGCCCTTCTGAAGCAGTTACATTTAGCGTTACATTGATTGGCCCAGTAATTATTCTGCCAAAGCCGCCGACGTTCGCAGTAGCAGGAACCGCTACTGGCATTGGCCCAGCAAAACCACTCATGTTGGGCGACATCGGCAGGGTCCCTAATATAGACCCAACTCTATACCATAAATCTATTCCTCTGTTTCTCATACGACCAGAAAGAGGAATTAAAGCTTCTGGGCCAGCTTCGGCGAATAAACCTATATGGGGCCTACTATATATCCCACCAAAGGCATGAGCCGGAACTATGCTTTGCCCCCCAAACAAAGGCTCTGCCTTAGGTGCTGTAGCTCTCCGTTTCTCAAACGTTTCCCAGGCCTCGAGTTGTTGTCTGATTTTAGGCTCTGGATTTAAAGGACTTCTTTCAGCAAGCCAATTAAGTATTTTTAATACCTCTCCTGCTGCCAATAAACTTAACGCAACGGTTATTTTCACCGTAAGAGGTCCTGGCGTAGCTAAGCCAAGGTATCCCCCAACCAACAGAGCAAGCAAAGGATGATTGAGAACTGCCTCTAAAGCAGCTTTACCCATAGAGTTTATAAAACTCGATCCTAATTTACTTCCTAAATCCCTAACCTTTGCCCCTCCCGGGCCGTTCCACCAGGTGTCAAAAACGGCCGTAAGGTCGTCTATGACAAAATTAACCTTCCCCGCAAAATCCAACTGCTGAAACTCAGGGTTATCCAGGTAACGCGCCCGGATATACCCAAATGCACTTTCCAGGTTTCGCATAAGCGCCTCGCCGGCTTCCCTGGCAGTCCGTTCAAGGGTATTACCCCATCGCTCTACGGTATCCCCATTCTGCTCAAACCATTCCACCAGGCGCAGGACCCTAGGCTGAATAGCCTGGCGCAGGCCTTCGCCCCACCGGTATAAAATCTGCATGTTGAAGATGTCTTTAATGGTGCTCCCCAGGCCAAAGAGAGACACACTCTGGTTTTTCATCATGTCCTTGAAACGTTCATTCATGCCTTCCACAAGGGCCTTAATCGCGGCATCAGCGCTAATACCAGCTTTACCTAGATTATCCATCTGTTTTGCGCTGAGGCCGAACTTTTTCTGCAATATATCATAAGCCGGGATGCCTATTTCCGTCAGCTGCATAATCTCCTCAGCGCTAACTTTGCCCTTGGCCCTCATCTGCCCCAGGGCTCTAACAGCCCGGTCAATGCCTTCGGCACCTACTCCCAACCCTGCGGCGGCGTTACCTATAGCTGTCATCATCGGCAGTACATCCTCGGCCGCAAATCCGAAGGCCAGTAGCAGACGACTGCTTTCTTGCAACTGTGGGAACTCAAACGGCGTTTTGGCGGCAAAGAGTTGAAGGTCTTTGACGAATGCTGTTGCTTTCTCGGCGCTGCCAAGCATGGTAGTAAAGCCGATCCGCGCTTGCTCCATATTGCCGGCCAGTTCCAGGGGGGCTTTAATTAGTCCAGTAATTGCAGCGGCCCCTCCAACCCCGACGCCCAGCAACCCCAGGGGTGACGTTATTATGCTGGTAAGCCGCCTGACGGCACCCAGGGCGGTATCTTTAATTCCCAGGGTTATGTTCCAGGCCCGAGACGTTAAACCCCGCAGAACGCTCATTATCTCTCGCGCTTTAGTAATGACCCGCTCTCGCAGGTTCGCCTGCGGTTCCGCTCTTACCTGGTCGAGCTGCCGAGCCACGGCCATCGCCCTGGTAAGCTGCGCAAACAATTTTCCGCGCAGTTCCGCAACCGGCGCGGACTGGACCTTGCTCAAAGCCACCAGCGCGGTCCTGGCCTCGTTGATTTCCTCTATAAGCGGCCCCTTCATGTCGGCCAGCACGTCAACTTTGTTTTTCTCCAGGGCGTCAATTAGCTGGTTAACCCGTAGCACTACGGCAGAAACTTTGTCCTGGGCGGCGAGGACGGGGGCGGCCTGTTCTGCCCCGAGCATCTTAACAAGCCTGTCCGCCTTGAGCACGCCCGCCGTGAGTTTGTCCCTTATCCGCATCACCGGTTCGATTTTAAGTCTGGCTACGTTTTCAAAATGCTTGCGGATCATTTCGTTGCGCTTTCTTGCCTCTTTTTCGAGGCGGCTCACCCGCTCGCGGGCACGTTCAAGCGGCGCTTCGCTCTGGTCGTCTACAATGATGGGTATCTCTACCCTGTAAACTTCACTGGCCACCGCCCCTCGCCCTCCTTTCTATCTCCCGGCGTTCCTCTTCTTCGGCCTCAAGTTGTACCTGCATGGAGGCCAGCATGAAGGACCTCACCTTGTAGGGTTTTGCGTAGAATTCATCGGGGGTAATACTGAGCCGCTGAAAGAGGTGGTGAAGCAAAGCGGCCCGGCCCCCAGCCTTTATGAGTTTTTTAAGGTTTCCTCAAGGTTCTCTTGTTCTTCTGTCCCGTATCCGCTCAAACGCTCTATTAACTCTATAACCGCTTCTTTCTCGCCGCGCCGCAAAACCTTATCTACTACCTGCCATCCAGAAGTAGCGTTAGCCTTTTGCCATAGATCCTTGTTATCCCAAAGCCACTTCCGGTCGTCCGGGTGGGTAGCAGCGTATATCATAAGCGAATTATACTTGGCTGCATTAAAATCTCCAGGCATAGTTAGGCCACCCAGGCGACGGTTTTTAACAACTTTGGTGGCCTGGTCCCGGCATTTCTCCATCTCTTCATCGTCAAGGCCCCGCACCCGGAAAGAGAATAGCTTTTTACCCTCCCGGATTACCTCATAGACTTCGTAATGGGTAATCGTCTCCATAGCCTCCAAGACACCAGCTACGTCCTGGAGGATAGTGTGCTCAGCAGCAAGCAGTTCTTCGCGCCTATCTTCGTTCATTTAGCTGGCCTCCTTTTAAGCATGGCTCCGCAACACGCCCATAAAGTTCAGTACGACATCCGGTTGGCCTTTCTTCAGCCCGGCAATAACCTTCTGGAGCAGCGTGGCGTCGCGGATAACCGTCTCGGTGAAAGTCAGGGTGACGGTGTAGCTTTGTGGTATGGCCCAGCTAATTTTCTGCCCTGCGGCCTGGTAGTCGGTATTAGTAAAGTTGATCTGGGCCTGCCAGGAATTCACCTCGGCCAAAAAGTTGCCGTCGCCGTCGTAAAGTTCACCATCGTAACCCCTTAAAATATTTCGGGGGTCTAGACTTCCACTATCAAGCAACTCCTGGATATCCGGGGGTTCATTCACCCGGAAAGACCAGGCGCGGTTGATTACGTCGCCAGGTGCTACATTAGCTATATCAATAGCCCCATCAGGCACGCAAGAGCGGAAAACATAACGCCCGTCAGACATTTATCCCACCTCCGTTAGCTCTGGGTATCAGGCGAGAAGCGGAACGCAAATGTGATATAAACTTTTTCGGCGCTGTCTAAATCATCAACCTGTACGACAAACCAGGCACTATCGCCGGCGGGCGGGTTGTTTGGATCTTCATAAATCGTCCCCTGGAGCAACGCACCCTCGGCAATCATCTTGTTGATAACGCCCTGGGCAGCGGCAATAAGCGTAGCCCGCCCATCCGGGCTGTTATTAATCTTACCGATGAGCGGATCCCAGATGGCCGCAATGCGGTCCATCAGGTTGTCCCTGGTCCTCACACGGCGGATCTTCTTCCAGCCGGCGTCCATGGTGGCGGTAACGGTGATAAAGGTGTTGATGCCGTACTCGATCTGTACCTGCTTCTGGGCGCTCATGGTAAATACCAGGGCGCCGGACTGGATGGCCTGTTCGATATCGGCATTGGTAAGGGCGCCGACAAGTTCAGTGGCATTTCGTACCACCGCATGAGTAAGGCTTTCCGTGATGCTGGCCGCCGCAATCATACCCGCTACCCTGGCCGCAGCCTTGTAGCCTTCCCGGATCACGCCGTCGGAACCTTTGAAGCCGTTGGCCACGTAGACAATAGCCGGGTCGTTGAAGGCTTTGGCGTTGGTAAGCCTGGTGGAAAGCTGCACGCTGGTCGGCTCACCAACGACAGCGATAACCCGCTTGCCTTCATTACGCACCCTGTCGATGTAGGTCTGCACCGCTACATGAGTTACCGGGTCCTCGCTGTCCACGGCCAGCACGTTCCAGTCGATGGCTTCGATAGCCAAAAGCCCTGCGCTGTAGCTTGCACCGTCTACGGTCGGGTCCTGGCCGCCGGTGAGTGCCTGCTGGGTAACGGCAGCCAGAATACCGTTCCCATCCGCCACCTTTGCAGCGGTAATGTACGGGCTGTTGGAGGCATTAACTGCATCAACCAGGGCCTGCGGCTCTCCGGTACCTTTCGCGAAGGTAACCACCTGCAGCAGCGTTACTCCTTCGTAAAGCAGGAGTTCCCGCTTGGTCGTATCGGTGAGAGAATCCCTCACGGTTACCTTAAAATCGTTACCACGCACGCCCTCGTATTTTGCCGTGATAGTCACTACATCTGCTGGAGTAGCAGCGGTATCTTTAAGAGTAATTGCAGCCTTTGCGCCCCCACTACCCAGGCGGTAGCCAACAACTCTGCGGCAGCCGCCACGGAAGGCCTCAAGCGCTGTGTCAATTGTGCCGGCAGAACCAAAAGTCGCAGTAACCGCGTCCGCATTTTCAAGGTAAGTCACCTGTGCCAGTGGCCCCCAGGAGGCCCGGAATAAAGCCGCTACTATTCCCTGCGGAACAATCGCCTCCGGCGGCTCGCCAATGTTTGTCACTCGGACGTACACTCCGGGGCGTATTTTTTGTTCGCCTACCTGAAATACAGCACCAGCCATCTACCTACACCTTCCTTTCCAAGAATGCTTTAATCGCCTTTTCGGCCTCCGTTCTCGTCATGCTGTCCTTGCCGGCCAGCCGTAAAGCTCCAGCAACTACTTCCGGCTTCACGCCAAAAGAAACAGCCGCGGCAATAAGTTCGTCGCGGCTGTAAACGGACTCTTGTAGCTGTTCAACAACGGTTTTCTTCGCTTCAGCCAAACTACGTCACCTCCCCGGTAAGCGCACCGCCAACAACAGCCCTGCTCAGAAGTACAGCCTGGACAGCAGGCTGCAGCACTCCGAATCTTGCCGTCAGCTGTACCTGCCCCTGCCTCATCGGGTCGGCTTCGCTGTCAGCGGCAACTCTCAGCAGTTCCAGAGGCCCTCCGTCTAGCATTTTAAGCCTGCGCTGTTTCACTATGCCTTCTGTAATCTTCCGCACCCAGGACAGCCGCACCGCCGGGCTTGGTGCCAGGACGTGGCCCGTTATCTGCGCTTCAATCCAGTTCACCGCCTGCGTTTGCGATACCGGTGTTAGCCGCACCAGCCTCCAGTAAACTCCAGGCGCTGTATCTGCAGGGGACCATGTAGCCGGGTCCGTCTGCACTTCCGGCCAGGTCGCCGCAGTCCAGCTGCGCATTACAGACACCGGGTCCGGGTCGTAGGTGAGGCCGTTGAGCCAACCTAAAGCAAAAACCCGGAACCGAAGGCCCCGGGTGATAGCATCCCAATCATCGTCAGCAAAGTCCTGGCCGACGGTGCCCAGGTAATCTATCAAATACTGCTCCCCGCTGTCGGTAAAGCGGGCTCTGTGCAATACGTTAATTACTGCTCCGGCCAGAGCATCAACCTGTTGGAACGTCGTGCGGTCAACATACGGCCATACCTCAACGACGGTTGAAAAAGCGGCCCAGTCGGCGCCCCGGTCCTGAACTCCTTCCCTGACAACGAGGAACGGTTTTCCTGCACCCGGATTGGCAACGTGGGGTTCGTAAACCCGCCCCTGCACCTGGGGTACTTTTTCTATGAGCATCTGCCTGATTGTAGCGCGCATTTTAATCGCCCCAGTAGTCGAGTATATCCCTTGTAATACGGCCGATGTTCGCGTCAACAGTCGGTACGAGCACGGCGTATGACTTTATACCCGGATGCCTGATTTTCCCGGCGAGAGGATGCTCCGTCCCTGCCCAGGACAGGGCCTTTTTGACATCCGGTTCTATTTCATGCGGTTGTGTCCCTTTTTCGAGGAAGCGGGCATACCACGTGGTATGTTCCAGATAAAGGATAAAACCGCCCCTTCTCGTCTTTACCCCAGCGCGTATACCTTTTCTGGCCTCCCCTGTCCGGTCCATCCAGGCAGCATGGGCCTGCGCGTATTCCTGCAGGTCGGCTGCCTCTTCTTCCAGCAGTCCCCACATGCCGGCCATTTTGTTCCGTATGTACTGCCGCGTCTGGTCGCCCAGGGCCATTTACCTCACCTCGGCGCACATGATCTGCATGGACCTCCTGCGACCGTCGGGATCGAGGATAGCTTTTATATCAAAAAACCGACCACCAAACTTCACGCGCATATGCGGATCTATTTCGGGCCGCCACCTGACCGTTATCCTGGATGTCACCAAAGAGGCTTCGCCCAACATTTGCGCCTGAAAGTAGTCGCGCCCGGAGAGGTCTTCTACTTTAGCCCACACCGTCACATAATCTACCCAGCCGGTCAGGCCGCCTGTCGTGGGGTCAATGCCGCGTTTCTGGAATGTCACACGGTGCCTCAGTTCCCCGGCATTCATAGCGGCACCACCCGTTCCTGCCAGAGCAAAGCGTTAACGGTAAACGGTACTTCTGCCGTTACATGCCCTACTGCAGCAATTTCTCTTGTGTCGTACCAGTGGCTTATCAAGAGTAGCATCGCCTGCTTCACCCGCCGGGGCACCTTGTCGGCGCCGCCGTAGCCGGCCACAAACTCGACGCACACCGCATTTGCAGGCCGCAAGGCGACCGACGGCCAGCTTTTTCCGTAGGCCAGGACAATGCGCCCAGGTTCGCCCGCACTATCAACGATGTATTCAGACGGCGGCAGAACGTATTCGGCATTGTCGGCGCCGTAATACTTGACACTGTTCACCGCCTGAAGTGGAGGGCGGGGTATCTTGATTTCGCTGCCATTCGGCCAGGCGTCCAGCCACAATTGCCAGGTCTGGGTGATGTAGGCCCTGTTCTGGAAGGCCTCGCAGTATTCGCGGGCGGCGATAATCAAGGCCGAAATTAAGCCGTCGTCATCCGCGACGTCTACTCGCAGGTGGTTTTTTGCTTCCGCCAGACTGACTGGTTCCTCTGTTGGTGGAGACACAAGCACGAGCCCCCGGAACAAGGCCTACCACCCCCTCCATTTGTCTACTTCGCTTTGGCCTTTGCTTTGACGGGCTTTTCTTCCTCGGGCACGACGCTTAGCTGCTCTTCTGCCGTTGCCTGCGGCTGTCCGTTGCCCTCTTGTTCCGCGCTATCTTCCTGAGCGGCTTCCTGGACGTTTGTTTCTACGGGTTCCGGGTCAATCACGCCGATGCCCGCCAGCTTATTAACTCTCGCAGACGAAGTTATGTCCACTACTTCTCCCGGAAAGCAGCGCCGGCCGGTTTCCTTATCAATAAACTCGGCTATCACTCGATAGCTAGGCATCTGTCCTTACCCCCTAGCCGCGGAAAGCCAGGTCACCGAAAATCAGGATCGCCGCTCCGTTTACAGCCGTGGCGTTGTCGCTGCTTACCTGGACCGCAACATGTGTGTATCCGTTAGCTAGATCAAGTTCGGACGCCTTGGCTTCCGCTGTAAGGAAAATTGCCTCACCAGCCGCGTCAGCAACAACTTTTTCTACGGCGCTTCCGAGGACTTTTGCGCCAGTGCCAGCAGCATCTTTGGCCTGCATAAGCTGGATAGTTGCTTTCTTGGTTTGGGCAATCGTACCAGTAGTAAGCGCAGCAAGGACCCGCCCAATGCCGGTCATGCTGTAGTAAGCGCTGGTCTTGCCGCCGACGATATCCTGGGGGACAACGGCCTGTTTAACCTGGACCAGTTCGGAAAGCTTCATGCTCGTCATTAAACATCTCTCCTTTCAAATGTTGAGGGGAGGGTTTATCCCTCCCCAGTTAGTTTGTTAATTGTTAACTTTAGGCCGCCGGTACGTCCAGCACCACATAGGGGCTAACCTTGGTGATGCCATCTTCCAGCGTGAGCGGTTCATTCACCCAGCCTTTGCCGTCAACGTTCCAGAACACTTTGATAACCGTTTTGTTCTGCTTGAAGTAGACGTGCTCGGAAGCCGCAACGAATGGACCGCTGCCGTCTTTGATCAGGTAGTACGTGAAGTCTACCAGGATTAAGTCGCCCTTCTGGCCCAGTGCAGGGGTCTTGCCAGTAAACCTGATGGGAATGCCCAGCAAGGTGTCAGGAATCCCTCGCGTAGCATCGCCCTTGATGAAGATGTAATTACCCGCAGCGTCCTGCAAGGTGGCAATCTGCGGCAGGGCGCTCTGGTTGGCAATCCATACAGCCCGCTGCTTGGATTCGGGCAGGAGTTTGGCAAGCATGTTGATAACGTCATTGGAGGTTATCTGACCGGCAACAGCCCGGTTCACGGCTATCGTCCCGGCACCGTTCAGGACGCCGATAGGTTTCGCCACGCCGTTACCGCGCAGGAAGGCCATGTCCTCGGCAGCCACGACCGCGCTGCGCAGCAAAGTGGAAATAAAGCTGGAAGCGGCCTGCCAGTTGCGGAGCAGCTTGTCGGTAACCACCGTGTGGGCGGCCACTTCATGCGGCTGCAGGGAAACTTCTCGGAGGCCGGCCCCGGTTTCGGGTTTTTCTTCACCCTCGCCGACCCAGTATACTTCCACGCCGCCAAACACGCCTTTAGCGCCCTGGTCGAAGGCCGGAATGGTAATCATCCCGTCGGGCGGATCGCCGGCAGGAATGACGGTAGCCCTGGGCCGCACGATAGCCTCTTCCGGCCGCAACATCAACATGTCATCGCGGAACTGGGTCGGTACGGCAAAGCCGCCGCTGGCGCCTTCGTCCATCCGCCACTCCGCCTTAAACCGCCAGGGCATGATCTGCGCTTTGAAAGCGTCGGGCACTTCAATACCGCCACCCTGGCCCTGGCCCCGGGGCAGGTTATCTAAGCGTCCTTTCGGGTCACCGAAGCGCACGGCGTGAATAAATTCGCCCAGGCTTTTGAAGCCACCGTCGTCGAGTTTGTCCTGCTGCCTGTATCCAGCGTCAATCCTGGGGTCAAGCGCCGGACGGAAAGGTTTGTCGGCAGGTTCGTTCAGTTTATCCGCCCGCGCCTGGACCGCTTCTGCCGCCTTAATGGTTTCGTTTAATCCGTCAATCTGCGCTTGAAGGTTGTCAAATTGCTTCTTCTCTTCTTCCGTCAGGGCACGGCCCTCGGAAACAGCCTTGTCAACAATCGCCTGCTGCTGGTCGCACAGATTACCGAGTTTTTGCCTGAGTTCCTGTAAATTCATCTTTTTCTACCTCCCGATTTTGTTTTTGTTAATTTGGATTTGCAGCTGTAATAAAGACAGCGGCGGTTGCCGCTGGTTCAAACTGGCATCGGCGTCATTGTTTTGATCGTCGTTATCAGTCGCCAGCTGGTTGAGCACATCATCCAGCAGGTCCCTCGCCTGTCTGATCCGCTGCTCGTTGGCCGCCGACAGAACACGGCCCGCATCTCTGAATTCCGGGAACAGAGACTCACGGAGAGCCAGCCATCTCGCAGCCAGGTCAAAATCGAGATCAGTATGGTCCCGCAAAATACGGCTTACCTGGACATACTCCCGCCAGGCGTCCTCCTGCTCTTCCCAGGGAGGAGTGCGGTCAAATTGCCGGTAGTGGCTGCCGAGATGGGCCTGTACCTTGCCCACGTCCTCATCCGGTATGTCCGACTGCGGCAACCTCGCTGCGGCATTGGCTACCCCCCGCCATACCACGGCGCCGTCAGAGGGACGGTGGTGCGGCAATTTAAGGTCACCAAAGTTTTCAGGCGGCATGGCGGCGGCCCAGGCATAGTGGCCGGCAATGCGGCGCTTTTCGGCGTCGGACAGGTCGCCCCAGGATTCATTTGTGAAATCGGAGAGCGTCGGGGCCTCCCATGGCTCGTTCTCCGGCGCTTTTTTCCGGGATACGTCATTGGGGACCACGCCAGCCTTAAACTTCGGCAGGAAATCCATCTGTGGCGGGTTCTTGAACCGCCGCAGGTCAAACTCCTGGCCGTTTATGATCAGCCGGTCGCCTCTTATTGACGCCGCAACCTGCTTAGCCTGCTCGATTTCGTCAGCAAAACCAAGTTCAACCGCTTCTTCGGCGGTCATCCAGGTTTCGGCGTCCATCATCTCGATGATCTTTTCCCGGTCAAGACCGCTCTTGTCCTGGTAGGCCACTATAAGAGATTCTCTGATTTTGTCCATGTCGTCGGCTAACTTGCGGAAATCGTCGGCTGTACCCAAGGCTATTGTCCAGGGGTTGTGGATCATCATCATGGCGTTTTTCGGCATATAGACCGTATCCCCGGCCATAGCGATTACGGAAGCTATAGAGGCGGCTAGACCGTCCACGTAAACCGTAATTTTGGCCTTGTGCCGCTTCAGCATGCTGTAGATCGCCTGCCCGGCGAATACGTCACCGCCGTCGCTGTTTATGAATACTTTTATTTCATCAACGTCGCCTAGCGCATCAAGGTCGGCCTTGAACTGCTTTGGCGAAACTTCATCTTCCCACCAGCTGCTGTCGCTGATGACGCCATACAGGAGAAGCTCGCCGACATTGGGTTCATCGGCTGCGGCCCGGAACTGCCAGAACTTTCTCTTCACGCTAAATCACCTGCCTTTCCATAGTATTTTTCTAAGCGGCTTCAGTTCGTTTGCCGGCTCTGCCGGCTCCTGGCCGCTCTTTGCCTCGTCCTGTCCGGCAGAACTGACGGGAATCATATTCCCGTTGATAAGGTAAACCTTCCCGCTGCCGTCTTCAATCGGGTTCATTTCCTCCATCTCCCGCCACTCGTCGGCGTTGATTACGCCGTCCTGCCGCATGATGTGCAGAGCCTCGGCCCGGCTCTTGGCATCGCCCCGGAGCAGGCCGGACAGGTTAAACTTAGCATAATAACCCTGCTCGCGTTCCTGTTTAGTAAATAACTTCCAGTTAATTGTCTGCTCCCAGCGCTTCACCCAGGGGAGCATAGTATACATAACAAATTCCAGGGACATATGTTCAATATTACTGAACGTCGCGCGTTCCAGGTTTGCAATCATATGCGGTGGTACCCGGAATAGACCGCAGATCTCATCCCGGTTCAGCTTCCGGGTTTCCACGAACTGCGCGTCTGTCAGAGGCATCGGAATACGGTTGAACTTCATGCCTTCTTCCAGGATGATTGGGCGCCAGGCATTTTTCAGACCCGACCAGCTTTTTTCAACATCCCGTTGCAGGCGCTCGTAAGCCTTGTCACTCAATTGGCCCGGGTGTTCCAGGATGCCGCCTATATTCATGCCCTGGGCGTAGAACCGCGCCGCAAACTCGGTTGCCGCAAGCCCCAATCCGATTGCTTCCTGGGCCATGCGGATCGGGGAATACCCCCTGATGCCGTCGTAACCCAGACCGGGGATATGGAAAACCCTCTCAGCGGGGAAAACTTCGATTTTTCCCCGGTCGTTAATGTGATACTCGATTTTCCCTGTCTCCTGGTTTCTCACCGGTTCGACCAAATGCCAGCCTACGGGGTAAAGGTCCACCGGCTGGCCGCGGCGGTTGGGGGTGATAATCGAGTAACAGTTGCCGGACAGCGCCAGGTGACCCATCTGCGCTTCCCGCCAGGTGAGGGACGTCATCTCGTCGTTCGGCAGGTCGTGCAACAGGCCATAAACCGGGTGATCGCGGGCCTTGTCGCTCCCTCCATCGGAACGCCTCCGGTACACAAACAACGGGAGCGAGGCCAGTGTCTCTGCCAGTACGCGGACGCAGGAATAGACTGTGATATAACGCATTGCCGTCTGTTCGTTCACTCTTACACCGGCCATAGTGGGTTGGCCCGCACCGAACCAGGCTTTTACGTCCCGGTCGAAGTCCTCCATGGTGTAGTTTTTGAACAGCAGTCTTGAAAGCAATCCCATATCACTGCCCACCCTTCGGCGGCTTCGGCGGCATTCCCAGCCATACAAGAATTAAGCCGCCCACAATCCAGGCGGCCGGCTGATAGATTTGCCAGATGCCATATGTCAGCAAACAAAAGCCCGCCAGCAGGCAGGCTTCGCGAATGTGGTCGTCTGTTATTTTGAGTTTCATAAAGAACGCAGCCCCCGCTCTTCATATACCGATTGCTTCGGCTGTTCGTTCAACATTGCCCGGACAAAGGCGTTGATTAATGCCGACATCAGGTCAATCCTCTGGCTGTCGTCTTTATGTTTCTTGGACAGCTTTATATTACCGTCGCTGTCGCTGGTTTCCACGGCATTTGATAGGCACCAGGTTAACAGCGGGCTACCGTCGTGGACGATTTTGCCTTTGAGTGTCAATTCCCGGAATTTCTTGGTCGGCTCTGACAGGATGCCTCTGCGCTGCGGTATCTCAACGCAGGTGTATCCTTTCTTGGTCATGTCGTTTGCAAACTGCCTGGCCCCGTAGGGGTCAAAGCAGATTTCTTTAATTTTCCACTCCTCATCAAACTCTTTTTCGTGGATGTAATTCTTGATGAACTCATCATCTGTTACATCGCCTTCAGTAAGCGTGCACCAACCTTGCTGTGCCCAGGCTTTGTAAGGCACGCGGTCGGTGTGTTCGTGCTTTGTGGCCGCGTTTTCGGGTATAAATCCGTGGGCGGTTACGGCATAGCGACCGTCATCAAGTCGAAAGACAAAACCTGCCGCCGTAAGGTCTATAGCCTTTGAAAGGTCGATTCCGCACCAGCATTCGCGGCCATGGACAAGCCGCAGGAATTCACCTCTCGGTACGGCAAGGGCTTTCCATTTGTCCATGCAGCCGGAGAAGTATTTATTTTCGCTGTCAGCCTGCCACAAATTACACCGTTTGGTCAGAAACTCCCTGATTTTATCCGGATCACCGCTGCCGTAAGCCAGATTGTGTTCGGCCCGGATCTGTTCAAGCAGTATCCTGGAATATTCGTTGTCTTCCTGCAGGACCGGGTTGGCTTTTACCCACTTGCTTTCATCGTGCGGGTCGTCGCCTTTGTCCAGTTCCCGGATCATTACGAAGTAGGTTTCATCAATCAGAGCGCCGTCGAGGATTTTGCAACAGATGTCGTACTCCTTCTTGCAGGGACTGTTTTCAGCGTCCTTGCCGGCAGTGGTGATGATGCACATCAGGGACTGCTGGCGTTTTCCGAAACCGGAGTATAGAACGTCATGAATATCTGATGTTGGGTGCGCGTGGTACTCGTCGATTATCACTATGCACGGGGCACCACTATCCTTGTTCTTTGTGTCCTTCGACAGCGGCCTCAGCCAACCGCCCCGGCTCTGGTGCTCGACGTATGTCCGCCTGATCCGCAATCGCTTCAGAATGTCGGGGCTGGCCTCACCCATCCTCTTGGCATCCAGCCAGATCCGCTTGGCCTGTTCCCGGTCCACAGCGGCGCATTCAACTTCCGGGCTGTCCTCGTACTGCTTCAATTCCGGGTGCCCTGGCGGATATACGCAGTCGCCGCACATGCCGTAAAGGGCAATGCCTGACATCTCGGTGGATTTGACATTGCCCCGGGCACGCATGTTGAAAGACTTCTTAAACCTGCGGCGGCCCGTGTCTTTGTGAACCCAGCCGAACAGACAGCCCAGGTCAAACTTTTGAAAGGCCTGCAACTTAATGAGTTGCCCGGCAAACGGCCCCCTTACATGCCGGCAACATCTCTCGAACCAGTCAAATATGCGGTTAGCCCGGCTCTCATCAAAAACAAAAGGGAACTCGTCGGTTCCCTGCCTTTGCAAGTCTTTAAGGTGTCGCTCGCAGGCCTGCCATTCCCGCTTGCAGGCAGGACGCAGCCCGGATACCACTTCAACGGCGTAACGGGTTGTCGGGTGGAGTTTTTCAAGCTCATTCAAAGAGGTCCGCATTCGGGTCTACTTCCTCGTCGGCGCGTTTCTTGGCCAGCCTGGCACGGGCCTCTGGGGTTAGTCCCAGCGCTTTAGCGTATGTCAAGGACGTCTTGGCAAGGCGGTCGAACAGAGCTACGTTGCCTTCTTGGATAGCCCTCTCTTTTTCCACTTCCAGCTTGCAGTAGGTAGCCAGGGTGTTGGCGTCCAGGGCGTCCAGCAGGTCTAACTCCTTCGCATCCCGGATTACCCTCTGCCAGATGGCATAAACTTCCGGATCGTTGACAACCTTGCCGCGCTTAATCCAGGCTGGCGGCTTGGGTGCTTTCGGCTTTTGACGGGTAATAAGCTGAGCGGCTGCCTTCCGGCGTTCGACCTCTGCCTTCGTCCAGTGTTTGCCATTGCCCTTGCGTCCTACCTGCATTTTGTCAAATGTTACCACGTTTGCTGGCAATCCGCTCACCTCCCTTAAGCATCATCGGGGACATTTTCTCGCAAACGAGCGGGCGCGCGGTCTTGGAGTGAAAAGTAGTAACGATTGGAAGCCCCCTGGTACTTATTTCCACTTCATAAAGATGGTATTTTTCCCTTGCCCTCTGTCTTTCTTTTTCTTTTCTACATTCATCTGAGCAGTATTTTGCTCCAGTTTTTCCTCTAAATAACTTGCCGCAGACTATACACTTAATCTCCCGGTTATTCGCCTTCTCTTTGCATTCATCTGAACAATAATCGCTTTGACTTCCGGTTATCACTTTCCCACAAGTTCTACATTTCTTAGCTTTAGCGGCAAAAGCACATTCCCTTGAGCAGTAAGTCGTTCGATTGGCCTCTTTCGGAATAAACTTCTTACCGCAATACTTACAAACAACTGGTGGATATTTTGGGTTTTCGTAGTCCCATTTGTCCTTGCATTTTTTAGAACAAAACCTTTGCCTACCTCCAGCGTACTTAGAAGGCACAAACTCGTTTCCGCAATACTGGCATATAGCCATAGCCATTCCTCCCTCAAATGGCTTCTCCCAAAATAAAAACCCGCTCAAGCAGGGGTGGGAGTTCCCTTTTCGCTGGCCAAGCTAGCTTGAGCAGGCAATTTTAGCTTTTCTTCGAGTGAATTCTATCATGGCACGCTCTGCACACAGCCATCAGATTCTCCATGTTCAGTACCTCACCACCATGCCTTATCGGTTGCTTGTGGTGTACCATCGTTGCTGGTGTAACCCGGCCCTCTCTCTCGCACATCTCACACAACGGATGCTGACGCAGGTACATTTCCCGCACCTTCTGCCAGCGGGCATCGTAGCCACGCTGGGCGGCTGTACCACGGCGTTCATTCTGCCGACGGTAGTGCTGCGTTTTGTGCTCCGGGCAGTATCGCTCCCCAGGCTCCACAAGATTTGGGCAACCCGGATAATTGCATGGTGTAGGAAGTCGCTTCGGCATAGTCTCACCCCAGCGGATACTCGCATCCTACCCAGGATGTCGTTTCCTCGGGTAAAGGCTTATTGAGCTCGACTGGGCCGATAAAGTAGCGTTCGTTCTTGCATGCAGCAACCGCTGCTTCTTTGGTGGTGAAGATACCTTGTAATTCCCAAACAATGCCTTCTTCTAGCTCAGCCACATTCTTCCCGCATACCCACAGAACCATGATCGTACCGCCACTCCTTTCACCCCCGGCCCCCGCCCCTGGCCAAAGTACGGGGTGTACTGACCCGCCTCGTCGGCTACCGGTTTTTCCGCAAACTAAAAGCCGCCCTCCCGGACGGCTCTCTGGTACCATATTACCACGGCTTGCTTCTTTTAGGCTTGCAAAAAACTTGCAGGTTATCTATTCATTAATTCAATTTTACTTTCAATCTGTTGGGCATAGACTCCAAATATTCGACGAGTTTTCCTAATGGCATGTTAGCCCATTGTTCAGGATTTAGGCCATAGGCCCGGCAGGCCTGATCCGCTACAGCGCAAATCAAACTAGCAAAGTCAACATAGTTTGCAGCATCTCTAACGAGTTTTTTTCATAAGTTCAGCTCCCTTTCTCAGGCCAACAAAGGAGCCTGTGATTATTAAACCTTTCGAAACGTGAGTCCTGCTTTATCACCAGCAAAATACAGTTCTTGTATGGAGGCCGAATAATCGACCTCCTTCTTTTTAGCAAAGTCATCGAAACACGCCAGGCAAACCACTCGGTTTTGGTACTTCGGCGGCACTACAGCCTGCCAAACCTCATCAGGAACGTCAAAATCGAACTTGTCCCGGCACCCGCAAACCTTGCACCTTTGTCTTAATTCGCGCCAATTGCGGTAATGTATTCTGAACCACCTAACGGGGAGAACAAAAAAGTGCTCTGCCCATTTAGCAATATATTCAATCACAATAGATCACGCTCCGGAATGAGTGCCACTTATTTTTTTCTAACAAAAAAGGAACCGCCCTCCCGGACGGCTCCACTGTAGTCATCATAGCAGAATTTAGCTCCTATACTCGGAAAAAATTCGGGAAAAATTCGGGAAAGGCATCATGCGAAACCCGGCCCCTGGGCTATCAAATACCACTGGCCATCCTCTTTGTTATACTCATATGTTTCATCATGCAACGGGCAGTCAAATTTTAGCGTAACGCACTCAGCCGACTGCAATATCTTTTTAAACTTTCTTTCCAGCCACCTGACAGTTTTATCGCCATGCTGCTCACTTATCGTATACCAGACTATTTGCCCATCGGCCTCAAGCTCAATGCTTCCAAACCCTACCCCTAGCTGTGTATTCTTGGGCAACCTTACCTTAGGTAACGTGCCGCACGTCGCGCAACCGTAAAATTTAGGTTCCCTGATGATTTCATGTTTCATATTGTCGCTCCCCCTTTAAGGTTTCACTCTCAGCCACCTGGCCACCTTCTCCACAATCACCTGCCGCCGGTATCTCACAGTACTCTCATCCATCCCCAGGGCCATACCTATCTGCAGGTTGCTACGCCGGTACAGGTATTTCTGCTCCACTATTTGCCGCTCCTCCGGCTCCAGCAAGCCTATCGCAAATTCAATCCCTTCCGTCTCGGTCTCCAGGGTCATTATCCGCAGCTTCAGGCTTATCCGCCGCTTCCCCAGCCGGGCCAGTTCGGCCGCCAGCCGTTCAACCGAGTAAGTATAGGCATCGTATGCCCTGGCTGTATGGTCCGCCGGCGGGCCGTCAGATTTACCTCCTACCACGGCCAGATAATTACCCACCAGGCCAAAGGACGGGATGAAGTCGTCTGCCTCGGCCAGGAGTTTCCTTATTTCTGTGATCCGTTTCTCCGTCCCGGCCAGGGCCTTCTTCTTTCGCTCCAGGTCCTGCAACTTGCGGTAGTATCTATATAGCATGCTCTCTACCTTGCAAAACAGCGCCTCGTCCACCTTGCCACCCCCACCGGAGTATGAGATAATATATTTGCAGAGCGCTTTCCTAACCCTGGTGGGGGTTATTTTTTTATACCGCCTTCTCACCTGGCAATAACCCACCACGCCCCGGCTTGGGCCGCTCCTGCATCAGCATGGCCCACCAGCGCAACGAGTGCCGTTCCACCCGGCGCCAACCCTCCAGTATAGCCAATATTCTCGGCTGCCTCCAGGCCACATAATCCGCCACGGTAATCATTCGTCCCCCTCCCGGCTACGCACTTTCTTTGGAATGTGTAGTTATTTGAAGTCAATAGTTATTGGCTCACCGTTTGATATAGCATTTTTTACCAAGTTATCAAAGCAATTAAGGCAGTATCGTTTACCGGTTTTTCCTTTCTGCAAATAAACCGTATCTTTCGTGCCAAACCTAATATCCCTACCACAAATATCACAACTTACCCAACTACGGGTTATTCTTTTTGTATATATTGCCTCTCCAATAGTTATCTGGTATATTTCGCCAGATGTAATTCTTTTAAAAAGAGCTATAGGGTCAATGATTGTAACCGCCCCCTTTTATTACGCATTCTAAACATTATCCGTAATACGGATCCCCACTGACCCGCCGAACTCTTATTTCCTCTCCCGGAGCCACTGATATCACCATCAACCCAGGTCCCCAGCTCCTTAACCGCGGTATCTTTCTTCCCATCTGCCGGATGCAATCCCTGCCCCATTTGACCCGGCACCGCGGGTAATCCCGGCAATTAGCCATGAGGCACTGTCTGACGCGCTCCTTCTCCCTGTTCACTCCTCCCCGCCTCCTCGAAAAAATAACCTGTCCACTATGGCAAGATAGTCCAGGGCGATCTGGCCCCCCCGACGGACCTCCCACTCGTGTTGCATCTGCTTCACCGATATAGATGCTGGGCCATGCTCATATCGCCATCTCAGAAGACCTTCCCGCCATACCTCCCAGGGCACCACAAAAAACCGTTGCATCCCGAACCCTACCAGGATAAAACTGATGCCCTCGTCTCTGGCCCAGTCCTCGAGAAACTGGGCCTGGTGGTCCTCTACCCGGTCCCACCTGATGCGATCCCCGGAACAATGTTTCGCGTCAAAAGCGAGAGGCCAGCCGCGGTAGGTCCCTAAGAAATCTACCACGGCCTTTTCTTCCACCTTGGCGTTTACTACCCGGCCCCGGCTATCCCGGAGCGGTATCCAGGCTGTAGGTACTTTGTGGATTACCGCCAGGTGTTGCGTCCGGTACTGGCGGTTAGCAAGGATGATCAACTCCTCCAGGGGGCGGCCCCGGTTGGCCTGGGCGCTAATCATTCTGTTGCCTCCTTACTCTCCATCTCGGTAAAAAGCCTTATCTCCAGTTCCTCATGTAAGCAGCCCCTCCGCCTCTAAACTAACTTGCTTCACGGATAACCCCTTCTTTCTTTGCCAGCCTGATTAGCGCGTCATACCTCTTTTCGGCCGCCATCAGCCTATATACCGCCGCCTCCACAAACTCGGGCTCGGCCATCTCGAGTCCCTGCTGCGCCCTCAGCCATTCCGCCCGGGCTTCGTTTAACTCTTTCAAGGTCACCATAAAGCTTTATCCCCCTCTCTTTTAGATAGGCTAGGGCCTGCCCCAGGTCCTCATACCAGGCTGATGCATGATACTGCAGCCAAATGCTTTCCCTGTTGGCCCGGCCAAAAAGAATAATTTCCTTCTTGCGTTCCCAGGCATAGCGAATTTCCATGCTGGTGCCTATATAGGGCTTATCCTTATGGTCCATTTCCACCAGGAGGATGTCCGCCCGGTTGATATCCTGCAGATCGCGCTTGATAATAGCCTCCACTGTTGCGGGCCTGGGCTGGTGCAGGGGATTGAGCACCTCGTAGCCGGCCGCCTCCAGGACGCCGGCCGCGTAAAGGCGCCAGGTCATAGCTTCCTTCAGGGTGCTATGGCCATGGATGCTCCCGCCAAGGTAAACTATTAGCCTGGGCTTATATCCCCAGCATTTGCCTTTGCGCCACATCCAGCCCGGCTCGGTGAAAACCGTGCAGTGGTTAGATTTTTTATCGGCTTTCAGGCAATGCTCGCATTTGCGCACCAGGGTATGTCTAGCCATTGCTTATCCCTCCTGCTGAACCTCCAGGCAACGCCTTGCCTATTTTGTCAACCAGGCTTAATATCTTGGCCCTATTCCCGGCTAGTTGCTTAACCTCGGCCGGCAGAATAGCTTCTTCCCTCTCCCTCTTTGCGTACTGCTCGTAGGCTATCCGGAACTGACCCCGGATTATGTCCGGTTGCTCGCAAAGGCATATCTCATGCCAGCCGATATTCTCCACAACGCGCCGGGTAATGGGGGATAATGAATTCAGGGCTTCCTCCTGCCGGTAATAGCCGTAGTCCCTCACGGCCCGCGCCACTTCTCCCCAGGCGTCCATCGCGCTCGGCAGCTGCGGGTTGATTATTTCCGCCGCCGCTTCGCGGATTTCGGCCACTGTGGGGAAGTATTTTGCTTTGGCCAGTACGCTCATTAGGGCCTTTTCGGCCACCTCGTAGGGTATGTCAGCAAGCATCCTGTGCCATAATTCCGCCGTAGGTCTCATGTCCCGTTCCTGCATGGCAGGAAAGTTTGCTGTCGCCCAGGCCACTAGTTTAATAGCTTCTTTGAGGGTCATAATTGAGCTTCCTCCTCTGCGGCCAGTTCCATCAGGCCCGCAAAAGCCCGAGGTATTTGCTTCTGTTGTTGCCCTTGTCGCGCTCCTTTTCGTTGTTCTTCTTCTTCCAGCCTGGTGATCACCCAGTTAAGAATAGCCCGGTAGTCAGAACGGTATTTCCTGCCGCTGGCCCCCTTGTAGTTGTCCAGGATTTCTATGCAGCGTTTAGCCCGTGTTTCGCTACCGAGTCTCGCTACGAGTGACGAGTATTCTTCTTCGGTGAGGCTGACGAATTCAGCATATTTGATTTTCTTCTCAGCCCGTTTCTTGGAGCATTGGTCGCCGTCCGAGTGCCTCTTGGGGCATTGGTCGTTACCGGTCGAGTGCTCCTGATACTCGTCATTGGTCAAGCTGCCAGAGTCGGTTTTCGGGCTTTCTTTGCCGCCGGTCCCCCCTGGGGGGGATACAGGGGGGGTATTCCCCTTATTTTTGGGATCGGGTACGGGATTGGGATCGGGATCGGGATCGGGAGTATTGTTACTAACGCCGTAGTTATTTGTTTGTAACGGCGTTACATCATTGTTACTTCTTACGTTACTATTGCTTGCGGCCTTTTTAGCTCTATGCTGCTTTACTCTTTCTGCCGTAGCTTTCCGTTCGGCCAGAACCTGCTCTTTACTTGGCTGATAGTCCAAATAGTCATGTATCCGGTAACCACCCTCCACTTCCTCCCATAATCCAGCTGTGATTAAACCATTTACCACCAACTCCCAGGTTATTTTCTGGCCTACACCCAAACTAAGGTTTTCCAGGTTAATTAATCCCGGTACAATTGATCGGGGGATAAAACCATCTGTAAGATATTGATTGCAATAACATAGTGCCGCTATCTGCATGGCCATACCTAATGGTCCGGCTCTTACCACTTTTGGATGCCGTGCGAAACCGTCATCAATCTTAACCCACCCCATTACTGCACCCCCGATACTCCAAAGCTCACCTTACACCCGCCGCCGTAAGTATCGCCAGGCCGGCCTGGCTGATACTATCCAGCCAGATTAGCCGCCAGCCATCTTTACTCCGCTTAAATACCGCCGCCAAATCGCCGTCCGTCTCATGCACCACTACCAAATAGCCCTGGTAGAGCCACCCTGTATAAATTTCCCGGGACAGCGGGCCGAGGGTATCCCCGACCCGCGTGCCGTGTTCTTTAACCTCTGCCGCTGTTACTTCAGCCCAGTCGATCATGGTAAAATCGCTCCTCGCAATCCACTGATCAGTAAACACGTCTTCGTGGCGTTAGCCCAAGCCATACATTGTTCCCCTAAGCAAGGAAGAAAGTTTTCGCTGTCTACCCCCACATAATGGGTAATGGATTTCCGAAATGGACAGGCTTTATATTCACTCATCCCCGATTCACCTCCGGCATTTCATCCCACGTCCGGCCATTCAGCAGGTGATGCTCATGCTACCTTCACCTTACTTCCATCCGGTCCTTTCGTGACCTCAATCCTCTGAGGCAGTGCATCTTGCAACTCAGCTATATGGGTAATGACCAGCACCTTCCCGAACTCTTGAGCCACGGCCTGGATGGCCTGCATTACCGCCTGACGGTTGGCCTGGTCGCAGGCTCCCAGTCCTTCATCGAGCACAAACAGCTTTATTTCCGCTCCCGCCCGGTGGGCCAGGAATTTACTGAGCGCTACTCGCAGGGCCAGGTCCACCATGAAGCGTTCAGCGCCGGAGTATGTCTGATATGGTCTCTCCATACCACCGTCCAGCACCGTAATCCGCAATACTTCCTGCATGGTGCCGGTGGTCTTGCCCTCGGCTTGGGTATCTAAGCGGACCGCAAGTCTTCCGCCGGCCATTCGGGAGAGCATGTCATTAGCCAACCGTTCAATCTCCGGAACTGCGTTTTCGACGACCAGGGCAGGCACGCCGCCTTTTTTGCCGCACGCCTGGTCAAGGACCTCGTAAACGGCCAGCTCTTCTTTAAGCGCATGGGCTTTTTCCTCATGCTCGGCCAGCTCGGCTTCTGCTCTGGCTACCTGCTCTAGAGAGCTCTCAACTCTCCCCAGCTCGGTCCGGAGGGCTGCTTCGTGACGGCGCAGGTCGTTGAGCTGGCTCTGCACTTGAGAGAGCTCCATGGCTATCGGTTTTAGTGCCTCTATCTCCTGAACAATACTGGCCTCACGGGCTTTGAGGTTATCGACCTCAGCGGAAAGGGCCTGGTTCTTTTGCTCCAGGGCGGCAATCTGGTCCTGGAGCTCCGCTATCCTTGCCGTGAGCATCGCCACCTTTTCCGCAGCGGCGTCCAATTCTGCTTTAAGCCGTGCCGTCTTCCGCACGTCTTCCAAGGCGGCCCTGGCGGCTTTATGGGCTTCCTGGTCATATTCCAGCGATGCTAAGGTTTGCTCCAGCTCCAGGCGTTGCTTGGTGTAAGGGTTAGCCTGGGTTTTTAACTGAGCCAATCTTTCCTTGACCTGAGACAATAACTCCGATGCTTTTCTGGCCGAGGCCAGCAAGGGGCAGGAGCTTTTGACTTCACCTGAGCAGGGAACACTCCCGAGCAGCCCGGCCTGTTTGGCTGCGCTCTCGACCTGGGCCTCCAGCCTTGCCACTTCCGCCGCCACCTTCTGGTTCCACGCCGCTTCCTGCTGCTGGAGCCTTGCTATCTCACCCTGAAGCTTCATGTACTCCTGGGCCTGGCGGTCGAATTCGGCCACGTCCTGGGCTATCTCCGCTTCCATCCCCACGGCAACCTCGATTTCTTCCCTGCGTGCTAGGATAGTTTCAGCGGTTTTAATTTGTTGTTCGGCCTGCGCTATTTGCTGGCGGGCCCTGGTCATCTCCTGGTCGTTGGCCTGTATTTCCGCCACGGCCTTTTGCATTGCCCTGCAGGTGTCGGCCAATGCTTGCTCCAGGACTGGTTTCTGTTTTAGCCTGGCTTCCAGGTCAGTCGCTTTTGAAGATATATCCTCGACCTGGGCGGCCAGGGTGCCGAGTTCCTGGTTGATAGCAGCCTGCCGGCTAACGAGTCCGTCCTTTTCGCTTACCAACTCCAGGAACCGCTTGCGGTTGAGCTCCATGGCCTGAGCCTCTGCCCTTAGTTGCCGTACCCTTTCCCGTGCCCGCTCCTGCATACGGTCCCAGAGGTCTAAACCCAGGATGCGGGCTAGGGCCTCCTTCCGCTCCTGGTCGGTCATATTGGCGGTGAATGTATCCGCTTGCCCCTGGAGCACCAGGGCGCTGGCAGTGAATGTCCGGTAGTCCATGCGCAGGGTTTCCTCGATAACCTTCTGCGTTTCAGACAGGGTCTTACCTGATAGGGGCCGCCAGTTTTCGCCGTCTAGGATAAAGAACTCCAGCGTGCTCTTATTCCGGGCTATACTTCTTCCGCGTACCACTTTGTAGGTAGCCCCGTTAAGCCTGATTTGCACCTCAACGCGGGCCTCTTTTTCGCCCCGGGTGACGTAGTTATCCAACTCTTTCGTTCCGCCCCTTGTGCCCTGCCCGAAAAGTGCCCAGGTTATGGCGTCCAGCAGGCTGCTCTTGCCTGCCCCGTTTTCTCCTGTAAGCGCGGCGCAGGTAATGGGAGAGAGGTCCACAGTTTCACGTTTGTAACTGAGGAAATTCTGTAGGTCCAGCAATACCGGTTCCATCTACGCTACCTCCTTTATAAGGCCCTCGGTTGCGGCTATAACTTTGACCTTTAGTTCTGGGCTGAGATCATTTCGCAGGGCCAGCCACTTCTTTAGCGCCTCAATAGGGGAAGTGCTCTCGTTGATGCTTGCCTCCCGGCTGCGCTCGGAACGAATTATGTCGGGATAAATGCCGGCCAGCATGAACGCTCCGCCCTCGTTAATCTTTTGCGCTATCTTTGTGTGGTCCATGAACTTTGCATCTTCTTCGGTGCAGCGGTATTTCACCCGTACCACGGCATCCTTTACGAGCTCGGCCATGCGCTTTTTATCGTCCAAGGTGTTTGGCGGTAAGTTGTTGAGGTCCAGGGTGACGAATTTCCGGGCCGGCAGGGGAATAAATTCTGCTTCCTGGGTATCAAGGTCAACGATATAGCACCCGGGCTGGTTATCCTCTTCACCAAAGTCGTGCCGTTCAAAGAGTCCGGTATGCAGTACTACCGGATTGATTGCAATAATCTGTGGAGTGTGGATGTGGCCCATCACAACTGCCTGGACCGGAAGACCCTGCAGGTCGCCCAGGGGTAGCGTGGGCTCCGTGGCGGCCAGCACATTCCCGGCAGCCAACCGGCAGCCGGAGATGGCCCAATGGCCCATGAGTATAGCGGGTTTGGCCTGGTCCACCATGGCCAGCCAGTAGCGGGCAATATCGATAAGTTGCTGAGAGGTTTCCTGGGCGGCCACGGCAGGGTCAGCATCGGTTTTAACCGACTTTGTGGATGGCAACACAACAACCTGCAGGTAATCCAGGTCCACAATGCCTGGTTGAGTAATTCCCCACCTGTGCCCATCCGGCGCCAGTCGCGCTACCACATCTACGGGGGACGGCTGCCCTGGACCAAGGAGGTCGTGGTTGCCGGCGCATCCCACTACAGGGATGCCCTCATCCTCCAGGCAGTTGAAGAGCGTGGCCACCTCAAGCACCTGGGCTGGCGCTGGCCGGCTGTTGGGGAAGAAATCGCCGGGAAAGATGGCGGCGGCCACGCGGTGCTCGACCGCCGCCTTAATGATGGCTTCGGCGCTACGCCGCCAGTCGGCGAGGCGGGATGGGGTCCCGTCCTCGCCGGTGCGGCTGTAATTCGGCCAGTAGCAATGTAGGTCTGGTGCGCAAAGTATCTTCATTACTGCGCACCCCCGTTCTGGCACTTATAGCAGAGGGGCTTGCCGAATTTCTTCTGGCTATATTCGACTACCTTGGCGCTGGTGATTTCCGCACCGCAATTGGCGCAATAGGTCACCACCTGTTGCTTGCCTTGTCCCCTGTTTTGTGCCGGTGGGTTTGATAAGGCAGGATTATCAAACAACGTTGGGTTAGAGGGTTCCAGATCGTCTTCCGCCGGGAACCCATCAGCCGGTAATTCCTCTTCCACTGAACTCTCATACTCAACGAAGACTTCTTCCTCTGGTTCAGCAGGGGCGGCCAGGGCTGGATGTGAAGCCTCGAACGGTGATCTTCCTGTAGGCATAACTGCGGCTTGCGCCTGCCCAAAAAGCTGTGCCATGGCTGGGATGCCGTTCTGGATAATGGCTTGGCGCACCTCGGGGTCAGAGTAGTCCGGCGCGAAGTCGATGCGTGGAACAATGAACGGCTTCTGTAGTTCCTCACGGGTGTACTGGCTTTTCATTCCCAGGGCTGCCCGGATGACCCGGAGCATGGCCCCGGTCTCGGCTCGCATCAGTTTGTTTTTACGCCACTGGATCATGTTGGCCCGGGTCTGGGCCTGCGCCCACTGCTCCGGCGTCATACCCTTCAAGGCAGCCTGCTTCTTGGGGTCGGAAGCATATTCGAGGGCTTTTTTGAGGTTGGCTTCGTAGGTTTCTTCTTCAATGACAGTGAGGTCAATTTCTTTGGTGGCCACGATGGGCTGCCAGCTACCGTCAGGCAGGCGCAGGGCACCCACAGCCTTGTAGACCACGTAGTCCTTCTGAAGAATCTGCGGGCCGCTCTCGCGCCAGTTCCAGACGATGCCGGCGGCCGCGGCGATCCGCATCAGCGCCGGTTTGGCCGGGCTAAACAGGTCCTCATAACTCTTCTTGGCTTCGTTGTAGCGGCTCCCCACCTTGAACACGTCGCCGGCCATTGGGTCCGGATTAATCTGTACGACGCTGGTCCTGGCCGCATGCCAGGGGCTAACCTGCTGGAGATGTTGGGTTGGAACAAGCATATTAGCATTTTTAGGGTCAATTTGAGTAATTGCAGTTGTCATTACCTAACAGGCCTCCTTTTTCCTGGCCCCGGCCCGCTCCCAGGCCAGCCAGGTCCGCATGGCGATTAAGTAGAGCCGAAAATCCTTTACTTTCCCGGCAAATCCCGCTATTCTCATCCTGCCATCCGCTCCTTCCGTGACTGGCGCCATTGGCGCATGGCCTCTCTCCCGGCTTCTTGCCGCGCCCGGTAGGCCATAGCGGTGTACGTTGGACCGGCGGCTACTGCCTCGCGGTAGATTACTTTTAAATCCTGTCCCCGCGCGAAAACTATTTCCTGTGCTTCTTTACCGGCGAGGGTGATATGCCCATATGCTTCGTAAGCACCTTCTCTATACCGCACACTAACCCGCATGTTGTAACTTGCGATCATATTGCCGGGGTCCGGGTACTCCCAGTTGACCCCCAGATCAATCTCGCCGCCAGCCTTTAATAGTTGCTCCCGGCGGGCCCACTCTTTTTCGTCCGCCTGGAGGTCGGCGTCGAATGCACCGCCACCTGACTTGCTGTAGCAAACCGGCCCCAGGCTCCTTGCGACCGAGTGCGGGTTGGTAAGCTTCCTCTTACATCTGGCGCACGTTCCTGAGCCTTGACTAACAGTTATAGCCATCTGGCTTATCCTCCCTTTGTTTGCCCCGCCCCTCAGCTATGTTTGAGCCAACACCCCTGGGGGCGGGGCCGGATTGACAGTATACAGCCGTGATGATACAATTTAAGTAGAGGTTTTAGCTGGCGGCTTTTTGTGAGGCCGCTTTTTCTTTTTGGTTTGGCATAATGTCCTCAATACTGATGCCGTTTTTTGCCGCGAACTGTCTCATTTCTTCGATCTCTTTCCCCAGCTCGCAAAGCTCTCGCAGGATTTGCCTGAAGTCCCCTTTTTCGTTTTTCTCCAGTCGGCCGTCAGCAGCAATGCTTACCAACCTGGTTCTGACGTTAATGGCGTCCTCCAATTCTTTAAGCAACCCCAGAACTATAGTGGCAATGTTGTTCTTCTCAAAGTGATAGGCAATTTTTTGCCCTATAGGGCACATCATCGCGCAGTAATTTGCCGGCAAGTCTGGCCTCTCGTACACCTCAGCCATCTTCAGCACCACCTCCGGTGGCACCATGGTCTGGCCGGTCTCGTAGCTAGTAAGTGTCCTGCTGCCGATATGCAACCTGAAGGCTGCCTGTTCTCTGCTCAATCCAGCCTCCTTGCGTGCTTCTCGCAGCATTGCTGTCACTTCCTCTCTGATTTATTATGGTTTTAGAGTTGATCAATCTGAGCAACGCGTCTGCTACAATTTCCAGGTCCCGTTCATAATCGGGGTCCTGCGGGTCTGCGTAGCGCCGCTCGATGATAAGCTCAGCCCTGCGGCCCATCTGCAAAACCTCGCCTGATCAGATATCGCACCGCTGTGGCCAGGGTAATGGCGTCAATGCGGTTGTCTATGTCGCAATACTCCATGATGTCCCCCTCGTTGCAGTCCTCCGGCACCAGGCCGGCTCGTTGATAATTCGGCACTGCCACCAAGTAGCCGCCGATTGTCGGCATAAGATACAGGTCCAGCCGGCTCGATCTGCCGCAAACCTCAAAGTATTCCCCGCCCCGTTTGGTGATGCGGACCTCCCAGCTAACCTTGCCGTCGCTGGCCGTTAAGGTTGCAATGAGCTCGGTCAAATTGAGCCGTCGAATGTAGTTAAGGTACTCGGCCTTTGCGGCCTCCCTCGCTTCTGCTGTCAACATGGTTTTACCTCCCCTCCCGGCGGCCCCCAAGTTGCCTGCCGTGGGGCCGCCTAACTTACCCTCCGGCATTCTG
This sequence comes from Moorella sp. E306M, assembly GCF_006538385.1. Classification (NCBI taxonomy): domain Bacteria; kingdom Bacillati; phylum Bacillota; class Clostridia; order Neomoorellales; family Neomoorellaceae; genus Neomoorella; species Moorella sp. E306M. The sequence continues at coordinate 633,095 of NZ_BJKO01000001.1, forward strand.
GCTCATTATAGGTCGCTACTTCCCTCGGCTGATTTTGCTCCGGCCCCGGCAACAAACCCTCAGCTATCATCTGATCCAGGAACACTTTTGCCGCCGCATCCCAGTAGTGCGAATCGGGCGGGAGCTCCTGTACCACCTCCTCTCTTGCTGTGGAAATTTGACTCCCTTCACGCTTTGCAGTGACTCTAATCAAGTAGAGAGGCATGGGTTCGCCTCCTTGCCCTGGCAGGATTCCCCTTCCCTTCGTCGAAACAGGTAGGTGTCCAGGCTACCAGTTTGAGGAACGGAGGTGAATGAAGTGATAACTGATAAGGAAATTGAGGAAATCAGAATTAAAGTCTTTGAAGAATTTAAATCGAGTATTATGGGTAATGCAAATCAACCTAATGGGCCTTATGCCGAATTGGCCGTGTTAATTATTGAATCGGCTTCTAAAGTCTGCGCAAAAATGTTAACCGAGTTTGCTAAAAGGATTTCAGAGCAGCCTTAAGTTTATCAGTTAATTTTCGCGCCACCTCCTCGTCCATTGTTGCATCCATGTTGATTATTAAGTTGGTTTTCGGCTGTTCTGGAACTCGGCCTTCCAGGGCAGCCACCACCTCATAAAGCCTCCTAAGCCTTTCCTCCAGCCGTGCAATAGCCTGCTCGGCCTGGGTGGTATCCAGTTCGAGCTCGATTTTTAGCTTACTAGTATTTGCTTCCATCCTCCTACCTCCCCTCACTGGTTTAACGCCTCGGCTGGGGCGGGGTCGGCAATATCCAGTATCTTGTTAGCAATTTCCTTAGCCCGTTCAACCTGGTCATAGGTAAGCATTGACACGTTTTGGATGCCAAGGGAATAGCGGATAATAGTTGAGATCGCCGTAATAATTTGGTACTGGGTGTAAGGGTTGCTATTAGCCAGGCGCGGTAAAAAGGCTTCTTTCACTTCGTCCCAGGGCCGCGGGAATCGCGCCTTTGGGGTCTTACTCATCTCCTGCATAAGCTCCGCTTTAATTTGCTCTTTTAACGCGGCTAGCTCGGCTGGGGTCAAGGCGGCACCTCCTTTCAGCCATCTGTCCCAGTATTTAAAGTAGAAATGTGCTTTTGTTTGACATGTCTTACAAGAGGGGTAAAAAATATATCTGTCACGTCACATCCAAGATATTCGGCAATTGCCAACATTACTTCGTCGGACGGACGCTTGACGTGCCCCTTTTCAATTGCAATTATGGTTTGCCTTGTAACCCCTACGGCTTTAGCCAGTTCTTCTTGGGTAATGTCTTTAGCTCTACGTATTTGCCGTAACCGATTATTAAGTTCCACTGGCCTCACCTCCTATGGCTATATTGTAAAACATGTTTAACTCCATGTCAAGCATGTCAAACTTGTTTTTAGTAGATTTTTTTATAATACATGCTTTACAATAAGTAATGTAGGGTTTACGGAAAGGGTTATTCTTATGACTAAATTATCGAAGCTTCTAAGACAGTTACGTGGTGATGAGCCATTACGTGAGGCCGCCGAAAGGGCGGGAATTAGTCATGCTTATCTTAGCCAATTAGAAAAAGGGATCGATCCTCGGAGTGGGAAAGAAATCAAGCCATCGCCAGAAACATTAAAAGGCCTTTCTAAGGCTTACAATTTCCCATATGAAGAACTCCTGGCCGCCGCCGGTTATTTGCCGGAGAAAAAAGACCAGCCCAATTCCTCCACCCCCTCCTGGTGGTACCGAGACACCCCTCCAACCAACGTGGAGCTGGAGGAATTTTTGAAGAAGGCCAATGTCTACTTTGACGGTGCCCCACTGGATGAGGAAGATAAGGAGGATATTATAACGTACCTCAAGGTAAAGTGGGAAAGGGAGAAGAGGAAGCGGGAGAAAGAAAAAGGCGGGTTAAAATAAAAGCCCGATAACTCGGAAAGGGGGCATTATAGTTGCCTTATAAAACTAAATATCTTGATCAATATAAGGAATACATGTTTCTTTACTTCACCGATTTTTTGCAGGCATATAGAGACAGGGTAAACAGTTATTATTCCGAGGTGTATGCAGAAAATCCAGAAGCATTTCCATTTATGAAACCAACTTTAGTGGCTACTATTTTTCGCAATATGGAAATAATAAGCTTCCTGGATCTCTCAAAAACTGCTAAAGATGAGATCGGGCTTTTCGAAGATTTTCTCGAAAGCCAAGAAGAGTATGACCGGGTAAATCACCTACCCCAACATATACAAGAAGATCGGCTTTTAAAAATTGCCGGCCTTGATAGTTATATAGAAAGGGATATAAGTTGGTACGTTCTTGGTGACGATGCCCCACCACACTATGACCCGAGGACACCAAAATACCAAGGCAGTCAACTTGCAGACAGGCACTATTACTCTTTCTTGAAAAAAGAAAAAAAGAAAAAACTTGATTTATATGATGCTGAAGCGGTGATCGCAAAGGTAAATAATGATGAATTCAAGTATGAACTCGAAGAAGCTATAAAAGCCTATAACTATGGCCTTTATCTTGCTTGCACTGCAACCGCGGCAGTATCAATAGAAACATTGCTGAAAATTATTGTGGTCTCTCGTTTAGGAGAAAACTTTTTGCCGAAACAAATATACATTATTAGCTTAGCCGAAGTATTGAAAAACGAAAACATAATGGATGATAGATTTTTCCATCGCTTAAAGTCCTTTAATGAATTGAGACGAAGCGCAGCTCATAGTAAATCAGGAAAACTTGACCAATGGGATGCGGAACAAGCGCTTTCTTTAGTTAAACTTATTGTTGAAACGTTTTTTTAAAATCAAGTATTGCTCGTTGTATTTTATCCCTTACTGCTTGTGTTTCTGGGTCTAGATCATATTCTGCTTCTACAGCGTTAAAGCTGGATAGAATTATCAAGGCTTCATTCAAGGACAAATTTATATTAATGATACCGTCCTGGAAGGAACACATAACTACACCCCCCCTTAATAACAATATTATAACCCATAACCTCTTTTTGTATATAATGGCGAATAAGAAAGGAAGGAAGGAAGCTGAAAAATAAAACAAAAGATAAGGGTGATAAAGTTGCCTTCTCACCGTTTTCTAGTCATAATAGAGCAAGACGAAGACGGCAAATATATTGCCTCGGTGCCTTCTCTCCCTGGCTGCCATACTCAAGCGGATAACCTGGCCGAGTTGGAAATGCGGGTCCAAGAGGCAATCAAACTTTACCTTTAAGAAACGTGTTGTTTCATTAGGGGGTGATCTTAATGAGCCTACCCAAAGAAGAGCTTCACCGCCTGGTTGACATGCTTCCGGAGCAAAACGTAGCAAGAGCCAAAAGGTACCTGGAAAGGCTGGTTAAAAGCGTACATCCAGAAAGCGCAGCTATGCCGCGACCGCATAACAAACCTTTCTATATCGATCCTACCTGTCCTAAATGTGGCACCCCCCTTGTGCTGGCAGACTTTTTAGATGACCCTAACACGCCATGGGAAAACGTCTGGCATGACGAATTCATTTGCCCCATATGTCGCGACTACATTTACCTGGACTGGCCGGAAAGCGAAAGAGCAGCCTTGAATGAGGGGCAAGAGGAAGGCGGCGTTAGCTGGGATGAACTCAAGCGAGAACTCGACCTATAAAGTCCAGCTATTAGCCCAGCCTCGCAGCTATCTTAAACGCGTTGATCGGGCCACCCAAAAACGCATTGCGACTGCAATTGAGGCAATTTCCGCGAACCCCGTAAGCGGGCCAAATATCAAGCCGTTGCGGGGCTTTACCCAAAAGTACAGGTACCGCGTTGGTGACATAAGGATTATTTACAACGTAAAAATCGAAGAACGACTAATAATTATTGAGGTTATTGGGCCGCGCGGAGATGTTTATAAAAAATAAATTTTCATTTGCACTCGGCTTCCTTGCGGGTGAAGATTGAAACCGGGCAAGGATTGAAATGACACCGTTTTGCATGTCCAAGCGGGTGACCTATTTGGACTACATCAGGCAATCTGTTAAGCAATTAGTAGAAAAATATAAAACCAATGACCCATATCGCCTGGCGCAGGAGATGGGTATTGACGTTGACGAATTCCCCTTTCGCAGGATTAAGGGCCTGATCCTTGAAATAGCCGGGAAGGTTACCATTGTCCTTAACTCCAACCTCCCGGCATGGCTAAAACGTGTCATTTTAGCCCACGAATTGGGACACAGGCAATTGTCTCCACGGGGGGCGGGATATTTTTTCCTTGCAGAACATACTCTGATGGAATCCAGGGTAGAGTATGAAGCCAACAGATTTACCGTAGAATTGATTACATGGGACGAAAAGCCGGAACTAAATGAAACCTTGGAGCAATTTGCGGCCAGGGTTGGATTGCCGGTAGATATGATGAGATATAAGGTCATAAAGTAAGAAACCGCCGAACTCGGCGGTTTTGGTGTATAGGCAGGATTCGACAAGAGATGACAAGTCCAGAATATCATTTTTAGATAAATGAAGAAAGTGCAGAAAGGAGGATATCGTGTGGGGTACGGAGATGAGGAAGGCCAAGTGGGAGAATGGGCAAAGGAGAAACTCCGTTATCTGCAGTCCTACCTTCCTAGTTTTACAAAGGCTACCAAAAAGGCAAAGTCCCGTTACTATATCGATGGGTTTGCGGGCACCGGCAAATGGATAGTTAGAGAAACAGGAGAGGAGATCAAAGGATCGGCCCAGATCGCGCTGGAAACGAATCCGCCATTTTCAAAGTGTTTCTTTATCGAAAAGGATGCCTCCCGAGCTGACAAGCTAAAAGAGTTACAGGCACGCTACCCTTCTCGCGCCTCAGAAGTGATTTGTGGCGACTGCAATGAAGTAATGCCGTTGATCCTTCGCCAAATAAGCCCTTATGCTCCTACATTTGTCTTTCTTGACCCAAGTGGTGCACACATAAAATGGTCTACTATCCAACTTCTTTCAAAATATCGGACAGAACTATTCATTAATTTCCCTCTGCAGATGGATTTACAAAGACGGCTACCCAATGATCCGGCCAAATTGAACCCGAATGATATAGATACTCTTAATGCCTATTTTGGTAGCGAAGCCTGGAAGGATATTTATAGCCGTAAATTTTCGCTTGAATATCCCCGCTATTCAGCATTAAGTCTTATGGAACTATATGTCAGTGGTTTGAAGGAATTGGGTTATAAATATGTCCATTACTCTGACGCTATTAGGAATTCCCGTAGGGTTAAGCTGTATTATCTAATATGGGTTGGGAAACATCCTGTAGGTGAAGAGATCATGCGCCACGTGTTAAGGGTCCAATTTAATCCACAGTTAAGTCTATTTGATAATTATTAGAATAAGAACATTTGTACTAAAGCGGCCTGTATGGTAAACTATTGAGGGGAGGTGCAGTAAATGGCAGCAATATCAAAAATAGAATGGACAGAAGCCACCTGGAATCCTGTTACAGGTTGTACTAAAATTTCCAATGGTTGCCTACATTGTTATGCCAGTGTAATGGCTAAGAGGTTGCAGGCCATGGGCAACCCGCGATACAAGAATGGGTTCAAATTAACACTTCACGAAGACCTCATCGACTTGCCACTCACTTGGAAGAAGCCTCGCCGGATTTTTGTAAACTCGATGTCGGACCTCTTTCACGAGGATATTCCCTTGGAATTTATTCAAAAAGTTTTTACCACTATGCAACAGGCTGATTGGCATGTATTCCAAGTGTTGACCAAAAGGTCCCAGAGATTGAGAGAACTGGCCCCTTACTTACCATGGCCTCCAAATGTTTGGATGGGCGTAACCGTCGAAGACAATAATTTTGTCCGACGTATAGATGATCTAAGGGCCATACCCTCTACGGTCCGATTCCTATCGTTAGAACCTTTACTCAGTCCAATCGAAAACCTTAACCTAAGAGACATTCATTGGGTCATTGTGGGAGGAGAGTCCGGCGTCGGCGCAAGACCAATGCGGGCTGAATGGGTTCGTAATATCCGGGAACAGTGTTTGAAACAAAACGTGCCATTCTTCTTTAAGCAATGGGGGGGTATCCAAAAACACCGGTACGGGCGTACTTTGGATAATAGGACATGGGACCAATACCCCGATGTTGCTCCAATGTTGGCCCTGACCAGATAAGGCCTTTGTTTTGCGGTATATTTTCTCGGAGATGAAATCCCATGCCCGGTCATCTTGAAAAGTGCAGCAGAAAACAGCAAAGGTTACTGCATGCTTAACCTCTCTCCGCCCCTCCTGCTAAACGCCTGGAACACCCAGGCACTTTCTATTATTAACGCCTCGTTGTATGGTTCTAAGAGTAAGCTGGAACTCCATGATCCCCCGGTTGGCAATATTGAGTTCACCGTCAAAGCGGTAGGCCCGGGGGTCCGACTCGGAACCGTATTCGGCAATGGTGGAAAAATCGATACTGCCGGTGAGTTCGGCAATATCCTGGGATTTGGGATCAGAAGGGCTGAAGGTGCCGATTCCGATCCGTTTCTCTTCCGAAAGTATGATGCGTTCCACCGGTACCTCCTCCACCCGGCCGTTATACTTCTCTTCGACCATCAGCTGGCAGACGGGACAGAGGCTGCCTTCGATATAGATACCGTATTCCTTCTGGAGCTCCGGCCTGAGTTCCCGTGGGATGAGATGTAAGGGTTCTTCGTGCATGGGACATCCTTTAATGGCGTAGACGGCGCCGGCATCGGTCTGGCTGTACCTTTCCAGGCCCCGTTTGAGCATAGTTACAATGGTCGACTTGCCACCGCTGACGGGCCCCATGAGGAGCAGGATGCGCTTACGCACATCCAGGCGGCGGGCGGCCGAATGAAAATACTCTTCCACCAGCTTTTCCAGGGTACGCTCCAGCCCAAAGATTTCTTCGCTAAAAAAGCGGTAGCGCTTGACGCCGTCGACTTCTTCTACCCCGGCGGCAGCAATCATGTCATATATCCGGGCATGGGCCAGACGAGCCAGCTGGGGATTCTTAATCACCATGGCCAGGTAATCGGCAAATGTGCCTTCCCAGTATAACTTTTTGGCTTCCTGGCGGTATTCCTCCAGGCGTTGCAGGATTTTCACCGGGCCCTTCCTCCTTTCCAGGGAAAAGGAAAAATAGCAGCGAATATAAGGTAGGAGTATTATATAAATATGTATCATGAACCGGAAAAAGAAGATCGCTGACAGAAGCAGGAAAACTAAGGAGCGAAGCCGAATGATTATATAAGGATTGGCAAAAAATATCGCCGAGGTGATGGGTGTGGGGTACAAGTACGAGTTTACCTGGCTGATCCGCCTACCGGTGGATGAACTGCCGCAAAAACCCAACGAGCAAAAAGGCGACGGCGAAAACCTGCTCCTATGGAAGCGTACCAGTGGTAATATTATCCTGGGATTCTTTCGCCAGGGCCATAAGCTGGCCCACCCGGTAGGTATGGAGGCCCTGATTGTGACTAAAAGCGAGGAGGTCCTGGGCTACGGACACATTGTCAAGTCAGAGATTTACGAGCTACCCGATGGTACCCTGACGACCGTGGTGGAATTTTCCGTGACTCGACTGTTTGATGAAGAAGAAAAAAGGGTTATTACCCGCATTTTCCGGGAGATGTACGGGCAAAGGCAGTCTAACTAAATGGCAGCAAAGCGTCCCTGGCCCCAAAAAGGGTTGTTTTTCAGCGCCATTAGGTTATAATGGTAAAGAAAATAATCCGGGGAGGTCATCCTCCATGATTTTAGGGAAGCATTTTACCCTGGAACCCAGTGGTCTTTTAACTTTTACCAGCGGGGTATTAGCCCCGGAACCTGATATCCGGCGTCTCGCTGATGCCCTACCAGTCCTCTATGCCGATGTCCCACCCAGCGACCGGCCCCTTTATTACATGTACCGGGGCGTCTGCCTGGAAAAAGACCGGCAATTGTACCAGCAGCACGACATCCGCTACGATATAACCGTTGTCCTGCCGGGTACCATTGGTAAAGAGTATATTAAAACCGTAGGGCACTTCCACCCGCTGAAACCCCACTCTTCCGAAACCTATCCCGAGTACTACGAAGTACTTGAGGGGGAAGCCATTTACCTGCTGCAGAAAAATAACCGCAGCGGTGAAGTAGAAGAAATTATGGCCGTCGAAGCCAAAAAAGGCGACAAAGTCTTCATCCCTCCGGCCTACGGCCATGTAACCATCAACCCCGGCAGCCAACCCCTGGTCATGGCCAATCTCATTGAGAGCCACTTTTCCTCCCTTTACGGTCCCTTCCGGGAGAAGCGTGGTGCCGCCTATTACTACCTGGAGGGCGAAGACGGTAAAGGTGACTTTGTTAAAAATACCCACTACCAAAATTCGGTAGCCCTGAAGATGGTTGCCGCCCCCAATCTCAACCAGCCCGTTAGTATTGTTAAAAATAAAACATTGTATGAGGCCTTTGTGGCCGAACCGGAGGCCTTTAAAATTTTAAAGTAGTGCCGTTAGCAGTACGCCGGCCACCTGCAACGCATGAAAATGGCTGTTTTCCAGATGGACAATATAAAACCCCGGTAAACTCGAAACCGGGGTTTTATATTACTCCAACGCCCGCCAGCCGTCTACTGGAAGGCCAGGGCCTCCTCAATCTCCCGGCACACCCAGGGGTCGGTTTCTTCCCGGCGGGCCTTTTCCAGGACCGGGCGGCCCGCCGCACCCAGGTGCCCCAGGGCCCAGGCGGCATGCCCACGTAACACAGCGGCCGGGGCCCGCAGGGCCTGCGCTAAAGGTGCCAGGGCCTGAGGGTCACCCCGGTTGCCCAGGAGAAGGACAGCATTGCGCTGAAGCACTGTTTTTCCCCGCCAGCCCAGAGCCGTGGGACCAAAGGTTTGCTTAAATTGATCCTTATCCATAGTAACGATGGCAGCCAGGTCCGGCCATGTTAGCCTTTGCTCTGAACCGGATGTTATTTCTGCGCGTAATCCCCCCCTTTCCCGCCGGTTGGCCGGGCAGGCTTCCTGACAGACATCACAACCCCAGATATATTGCTTAAAAAAGGGGCGCAGTTCCGCCGGGATCACACCCCGCTTCTGGGTCAGGTAGGACAGGCAGCGTTCCGGGTTCAGGCGGCCAGGGGCTACTAAAGCTCCCGACGGGCAGGCTGCCAGGCACCGACCGCAGCCCTCGCAGGCAGCTGGTTCCAGGGGTACACCGGGTTCCAGATCCAGGTCGGTTATCAGGAGTCCCAGGGAGGCACCCGATCCCAGTCCCGGTATAATCAGGTTGCAGCTGGCGCCGTAATATCCCAGTCCGGCTAGGTAAGCGGCCTCCCTTTCCAGCAGGGGGCCGCTATCCACCTGGATGGCGGTCAAACTGGCACCGGCCTGCTGTAAAAGGCCGGCCAGGTCCCGGAGATGGCCCTGCAGTACAGCGTGGTAATCCGGTCCCAGGGCGTAACGGGCAATCAGTCCCTCCCCCGGTCCCGGAGGAACGGCCGGTTCCGGGTGGGGGCTGGCTACCACTACCAGGGAACGAGCCGCAGGGTAAAGGAGCCGGGGCCGGCAACGTTCTTCCAGGCTACCGTTGGCAAAAGGGGTTTTTAGGCCTCTTTCCGCCCGCCATTTTAAAGCTTCCTCTCCAAATTCAAAGGGCCGGACCAGGGCTATTCCCAGGACCAGGCCCCGGCGTGCCGCCCATTCCTTTAGTTCGCTTGCCAGCATAATCCGGTTCTCCTCTACCTAACTTAATTTAACTTTAATAACCTTCATCAGAGGTTTCCATCTGCCGGCACTTATCCGGGCCACAGTTAAAACCGCAGACAGGACAGATAGTGGCGCCGCCCGGGTTGACCTTAAAGGTATTGCCACAGCGGCTGCAGCGGTAACTCAGCGGAGCGTTGTCGGCACCCATCTCGATCTTAATCCCTCCTCACATTTTCCTCCTTAGTATAGCCCGGCAGAGTTTCCCTTATAAGCAGGAATTTTCCCTTCCGTGAAGAAATAATAGTTATTACTACTGGAGGTGATAGAATGGGGGACGCTATTTTTAAACAACGCTCCGGTTACCTGGGAGTAGGCATCGTCGCCAAGTGCGGCGTGCTTACCTCTGCCCAGCTGGCCGGACTGGGGGAACTGGCCCGGAACGTTGATTGCCAGTACTGTAAATTGACCACTCGCCAGACTTTGATATTTGTCATTCCGGAAACAAAGCTGGAAGATTTACGGGCCGGCGTTGCTGCTCTTGGCTTAAGGGTCGGCGTTTTCGGCGAAATTGTGCGCAATGTCAAGGCCTGCGCCGGCAACAAGGACCTCTGCCAGCGGTCTTTAAGCGACGTTTTCGAACTGGGCGGGGAACTCCAGGACCGGTTCATGAACCGTCCCACTCCCTGTGATTTTAAAATCGCCTTAGCCGGCTGTCACCGCGGCTGCACCGATCCCCTCTGCGCCGATTACGGCATTATTGCCACCGGCAGCGACACCTATAACGTCTACCTTGGCGGCCGGGGCGGCAGCCGTAAACCCATCCATGCCCGTCCCATTGCCACCTGCATTACCGGGGAAGGGGTCATAAATCTCCTCACTTTTATCCTGGAACGTTACGATGCCCTGGCCGAACCCCGGGAGCGCCTCTGCAACACCATTGCCCGAGTGGGGCTGGAACCGTTCCTGCCGCCTGAGGATTTTCTGACCCGGTACCGCCCGCCGGAAGAAAATGACTTTCTCGCCTTCGCCGGGTTTTAAGATTGGAGGTCTAGCATGATGACTGCCCGTAATGTCGACCTGGAAAAGATTCAGGGAGCCATCGACCGCTGCTGCAAGACGGTGGCCGAATGCGGCACCTGTAATAAAGCCCATTGCCTGATTGGTTTCGCCCAGACGGCCCTGGCCTATGCCCGGCAGAAAAATACCGTCCGCATCCCCCGGGGACATGAGCTGATCCCCCAGGACGACCTGCGCGTCTACTACCAGCAGGATCTAATTGCTGCCCTGGTTGAAGTTTTAATGCAGTGCCAGGACTGCCGCGACAACCACGAAGAAGAATGCGTGATCAACGTCACCCGCCGCGCCCTGGAGCTGGCCCTCCTCGGAGAAAATTTCGATTATGAGGGGAGTGTTTCTGCCTACTTGATGCAGGTCGGCCGCCACAGCCCCGGCACCGGCGGCAGGTTGTTGCAGGCCTACAAGGAACGCAAGAAAAGGTAAATTTAAAAAGCCACCGGTTTTTTATACCCGGTGGCTTTGCTGTCTGTACCTTCTTCAACCGGCCCGGCGGCTATTGCGTTTGAGAATATCCGGCATGACATCGAAAAAAAGCTGCACCAGGCGGGGATCAAACTGCTTACCGGCCCCTGCCGCCAGCTCCTGGATACCGTCCAGCAAATTCTTGGAATACTGGTAGGCCCGGCAGGAGGTCATAGCGTCAAAGGCATCGGCCAGGGCAATAATCCGGGCTCCCAGAGGAATATCGCTGCCCCCCAGGCCGCAATAACCCTGCCCGTCCCAGCGTTCATGGTGATAGGCCACCAGGGGCTCAATGACCTCAAATTTCTCATTACCGGCCAGGATCTGGACGCCGAATTCCGGGTGGCGGCGCATGATCTCCCACTCCGTTGCCGTCAAACGCGCCGCCTTGTGGAGAATGGCCGCCCGCACCCGCGTTTTACCTATATCGTGCAACAGGCCTCCAAGGGTAATGATGTTCACTTCTTCCTGCTGGAGCCCCAGTCCCTCAGCCAGGGCGCAGGCCAGATTGCCGACATTACAGGAATGCTGGTATGTCGTCATACTGTGTTTACGCAGGCGATCCAGCAAACCTGCCACCTCTGGTGCCACCGACACCGGGACCACTCCTCTTCCCGCCTGTTACCATTTTAACCGAAAAAATGACAGGACTCAAGGTGATTCCCTAGCCCTTCAATAGCTTTTTCAGCACCTTGCCTGTAGGGCTTTTGGGCAGCTCTGCCACAAATTCAAATAAGCGGGGGATCTTGTAGGCGGCAAGGTATTCTTTTAAGAATTCCTGTAACTGCCGCCTGTCGGCAGAGGCCCCTTCCTTCAAAACAATATAAGCCTTTACCGTCTCACCCTTGAGCGGGTCACCGACGCCGACCACTGCCGCTTCCTGTACGGCCGGGTGGGTTAAGAGGACCTCCTCTACCTCCCGGGGATAGACATTAAAGCCGCCCAGGATGATCATGTCTTTCTTGCGGTCGATAATGTAGAAATAACCGTCCTCGTCCCGCCGCGCCAGGTCACCGGTATGGAGCCAGCCACCCCTTAAGGCGGCGGCCGTCTCTTCCGGCTGGTTATAATAGCCGGCCATGACGTTGGGACCCCTGACTACCAGCTCTCCCACTTCATTCACCGGTACTTCCTGGTCATTATCGTCCACCACTTTAACCTCCACCCCCGGCAGGGGAAGGCCGATGGACCCCGGCTTGCGGACGCCGTACAGCGGATTCAGGCAGACCACCGGCGCCGCTTCGGAAAGGCCGTAGCCTTCCACCAGGGGAAAGGAATATTTTTCCTCAAAGCCGCGCTGGACCTCTGCCGCCAGGGGAGCCCCGCCGGAAATAGCAAACTTCAGGGTCTTAAACTGGCCCTTCTCGCCCATACGCAGGAGAACGGCATACATGGAAGGCACGCCGCAGAAGACGGTGATATTTTCTTCGGTGAGGGTTTTCAACGTATCCTTGGGCTGGAAGCTTTCTTTAATGGTGATGGTACTGCCCAGGTACAGGGGCAGGAGGACGCTGGTCGTCCAGGCAAAGCTGTGGAACATGGGCAGCACGCAGAGGAAGTTGTTTTCCGGGCCCAGATTGGATACGGCGTCCATGGCTTCAATGTCTGCCAGGAAGTTTCTATGGCTCAGCATGGCTCCCTTGGGCCGACCGGTAGTGCCGGAGGTGTAGAGGAAAACGCAGATATCTTCCTCTGATGCCGTCACCGGCGGTGCCGGTGGCGCAGCCTGGGCCCTGGCCGCGGTTTTCTCGTCAAGGACCAGCAGGTGTTTCAAGCCCAGAGCAGCCGCCTGCTGCGGCGCCAGGCCCGTACGCTCCACAATCATCCTGTGAATGACCATAGTGCTGCAGCCGGCATCCCGGATGATAAAGGCGATTTCCTCCCGGGTCAGCATCAGGTTCAAGGGTACAACAATAGCCCCCGCCTGCAGGGCTCCCAGGTAGCTGTAGATGAATTCCGGGCAGTTGGGAGAACAGATGGCCACTCTTTCGCCGGGCCTGACACCCAGTTCCTGAAAGAGCCTGGCGTAGGCATCGATCCATTCGACCAGCTCGCCATAAGTGATCTGTTGACCCTGATAAACTAGAGCCGGTTGCCCAATTCTTTCTCGATGTCGCCGGGGCAGTTGCCAGAGTAACATCCCGGGAACCTCCTTACTAAAAGCATACATAAAAAAATTCCCTGCCATTTTGAGTTTTCCTGCCGGGCAGGGAATTTTACTTTCTTTAAAACTTATCACGCTCTAGTTTCTAGCCTCCATTGCTACTTTATGGTCTTCCCTGGCAGGGTCCAGAATACCACCTACTCGTGGCGCCAGCTGGCCAGGTAGCGTTCCTGTTCTTCGGTCAGGGTATCGATCTCCACCCCCAGGGAGCGCAGGCGTAAGGACGCCACCCGGCGGTCGATTTCCTCAGTCACAGGAAGAACCCTGGCGGGCAGTTTGCCGGCATTTTTCAGCAGGTAGTCCAGGGAGAGGGCCTGGAGGGCAAAGGTGAGATCCATGATCTCCGCCGGGTGACCGTCGGCTGCAGCGATATTCACCAGGCGCCCCTCGGCCAGGAGATAGATGCGCCGGCCGTCTTCCAGGACAAACTCCTCGATATTGCGGCGGGCCACCCGGTGGCTCCTGGCCATGGCCATCAGTTCCGGTTTATTTATTTCCACATCAAAATGACCGGCATTGGCGAGGATTGCCCCGTCCTTCATCACGGCGTAGTGCTCGCCGCGGATGACGTCCTTGCAGCCGGTAGCGGTAACAAAGAAATCCCCATACCTGGCCGCTTCCCGCATAGGCATGACCTGGAAGCCGTCCATAAGGGCTTCGTTGGCGGCAATGGGGTTGACCTCGGTGACAATCACCCGGGCGCCCAGACCTTTGGCCCGCATGGCCACACCCTTGCCGCACCAGCCGTAGCCGGCCACGACCACAGTTTTGCCGCAGACCGTCAGGTTGGTGTTGCGCATTATCCCGTCCCAGGTGGACTGGCCGGTGCCGTAGCGGTTGTCAAAGAGGTGCTTGCAGTCGCCGTTGTTAACGGCGACCATGGGGAAAGCCAGCACCCCCTCGGCTTCCATGGCCTTCAGGCGTAAAATCCCGGTAGTCGTTTCCTCGGCGCCGCCGATAATCTCCGGCAGGAGTTCCCGCCGACCGGTATGGAGGAGATGAACCAGGTCGCCGCCGTCATCGATGATGAGATTAGGCCTGGTGTCCAGGACTTTGTTCAGGAAGGTGTTGTACTCCTCCGCCGTACAGCCGTGGCGGGCGTAAACGGCAACCCCCTGGCTGGCCAGCCCGGCACAAACGTCATCCTGGGTGGAAAGGGGGTTGGAACCGCAGATGGCTACTTCTGCTCCTCCGGCCTTGATGACCAGGGCCAGGTAAGCGGTCTTGGCCTCCAGGTGCAGGCAGATGGCCACCCGCTTGCCGGCAAAGGGGCGGCGTTCTTCGAAATCGCGGCGAATTTCATTTAAGATAGGCATGTTGTTGCGGACCCAGTCGATCTTCAACCGGCCTTCGGGGGCCAGGTTGGGATCGCGAATGATTGATGCTTGCATCAACGTTTCCTCCTTAACCTTTACACCTCAATCTTACCGGCGGCCAGGATGCAGCGACAGTTTCGCTCCCAATCTGCAAAGATTTGCCTTCTTTAAACAATGCTTTATTCTTCACCGAGAGGTAGAATCCTGCCTTTTTGGAAATAGGCTGCCCAAATCGTTAAAAAGTAGCCGTAAGCGTCAAACTGTACCCACCTGTCTCATCACTTGGTTTGTAGGGTAATTTTCCTAAGTGTCATCTTCCTGTTATTGTTAGATTAAGGCGCTTTACTTAACCTGTAGAGACTTTAACATATCTCCCTGCTAGTAAAAATCCTCCTTACATCTGTTCTCTTCCCTCTTGCTTTCTTCCCGCCGCCGGAGTTATAATATGCTCAAACATTTGTTCCGGCGGTGAGCTTAAGTGTCTTCCTCCTGCACGGGCAGCTCCAGCCTCCCCACCACCCCCACGACAAAGGTTACGGGCAACTCCTTTCCGACAAAAGAGTTTCTCTGGAACTGCTGAAAACCATCGTTCGGGAAGAATGGGTGGAGGCTATCGAGGCCGACGACCTCATCCTGGTGAACAAATCCTATGTCCTGCCTGCCAGCATACAGGCAAAAGTGGACTGCATCCTGGATGCCAACAATCCTCTGGAGGTGGAACAGATGATTAGCAACCTGGAAATAGCTCTGGATGAAATGAAGCAAGAGATTTTATCGCAAGGAAAATTAGAAGGTAAACTGGAGGGCGAACTAAAAGGCAAACGGGAAGTAGCCCGGAACCTGCTCCTGCTAAATATAGACATTGATACTATCATTGCTTTCTGCTTTCTGTTTGTCCAGCAAGGCCCTGGAAAGAAAACGGGCATACTTTACATCCCATGCAGGCCCGGTGCCACTTTTGCCCCGGCGTTCTTTTTCCCTGACAGCAATTCTACAAAAATCTCCACAAGATGCGGGTCAAACTGCTTTTCCGCACATCTCTTGAGCTCTTCCAAGGCCTCCTCGTGCGCCAGCGCACGGCGGTAGGGCCTCTCCGACGTCATGGCATCGTAGGCGTCAACTATAGCCAGGATGCGGCTTAAAAGATGAATTTGTTCTCCCCGCAAGCTCTGAGGATAACCCCGCCCGTCCCACCGTTCATGATGTTGAAGAATATAAGGAGCTACTGTGGCTAACTCTCCCGAAGAGAGGGCAATACGGTACCCCACCTCAGGGTGCCGCCGGACTTCTTCCCATTCTTCTTCTGTAAGAGGACCGGGCTTTAAAAGGATATTGTCCGGTACTGCCAGCTTACCAATGTCGTGCACGTCCACCAGGAGGCGGAGATTATCAATTTCTTCGCGCGATAAACCCGCCGCTTCTCCCAGCAAGCAGGCAATCTCTTTCATGCGCTCCGTATTGTGAAAGTCTTTCTCCTCTAAGGCTGTCTTGAGGGCGCGGATCACCGCCGCCCGTGGGTCTTTCCCGCTGGCCAGCTTATTCATATACATCGCATCATCTGCTTCTTTGTACACCTCCCGCAGCGGGCGCGAAGCATCTTCCGCCGTCGCCGCCCCCACGGAGATGCTTAAAGGAAGGTCCGGGTGCCGGGCAGAGTCCCTTTCCGCTGCTTCAATTATACGCCTGGCCACTTCCTCAGCTGTTTTCCGTCCTGTTTGCGGCAGGATTATGGCAAACTCGTCTCCGCCAACTCGGGCTACCACCTCAGACTCCCGGAGACAACTCGCGATCACCTTTGCTGCGCGGCGTAAAAGCTCGTCACCCTGCTCGTGCCCCAGCATGTCGTTGACTATTTTTAAGCCGTCGAGGTCACAGAGAACGAGGCTAATGGGATAAGAGCGGCTCTTTTCCATCCGCCGCAGTTCTTCCTCGAAGAACGTGCGGTTGTAAAGCCCGGTGAGGGCATCACGGGTGCTCCAGCGCTTCAATTCCTCTTCCATCCTCTTGCGCTCGCCAATGTCGCGGATACATTGAACTGCCCCGAGCAGGTTCCCTTTATCGTCGTAGATCGGGGCCACTAGGGTCCAGAAGTGAAGCCCTCTGCCACCGCAGGCGAAAGGTGCAAAACCTTCGCCGACAAGAATATGGCCCTTCCTCTCTATTTTCTCGTACTCTTGCTCCCAATCCTTACCATTGCCGAGCAAAATGTTTACGAGGATGGGTCTCTGTTTCCCAAAAAATGGTACCGCGTAAGCGTATTCGCTTTTGCCTAGGATTTCTTCTTTCTTGACCCCTGTCATTTCTTCCATAGCCCGGTTCCACACCAGCACCCTCCCCTGGCGGTCCACAGCAAGGGTGGCATCCGGAAGGCAATCGATGATTCTTTCGAGAAGATGTAGCCTCTCCACTAAGCCTTCTGGCGGAATCCCTCTGCTGTCATTAAGCAGGGGTTCTAGAAGTTTCCTGGCCGTCCCGGTTTTCTCCTCCGGGAGAGCATCCACCAGTTGGTGAAGTTCATCTTTTTGCTGGCTTGGGTTCATGCGCTCTGCCGTCTCCTTTGTGCATCTTTTTTGGGATTATTTTTTCTTTTTCGTAGAAACAGTTCCTATCCCTGCGGTTATCCCCTTATCACAGCTGTCGGTCTTTTCCAGGAGAAGCTCCGCCCCACGGCAGTAAAAGACCGTTTCACCCCTTCCACAGCCGGCTGGCTCCCGGAAGTCCTGGTCGTCTGTACTATCCTGCGGCGTAATCCATATTTACACTTCAGAAGAATAATAGTAGCCTCCCCTCCAGCGCGCCAGCGTTAGAGACGTTTGAACCATTTACAGGTTGGCAACAATTGTATAACAAGATAAGTGAAGCAGTTAGAAAGCTCACTCGGACTACAGTCCAGAATTAACATTTCTTATGCGATGTAAAAAAGTGGACTTTTTCAGTGAACTAATTAAGTAAGTTAGAAATTCGATGCAAACTAATATTTTCCTCCAAGCTCATCCCGTCTTCGACCATTTTTATCCTTATTCGTGACATCCAAAAATTGATTTTTGGCTTGAGCTGTTTTCAAGCTTTAGTATCCCTTCCCCTCCCCCTGGACACCCCTTTACGTCAAGGCAAAGCATATTGTATAAAGTGCTGCCCTTGGCTTTTATGCTCAAAATTTTCCTCTCCACAAAGGAAAAAGGCAGAAACCTGTAGAATAAATGTGCTAGAGAAGGAATGGATCGTGCCCACAGGACAGAAGAAACTCTTGCTGCCGTGCGAGGTAGCGGCATCTTCCGGGTCACTGTCCACACCTTGTGTAGCCGGGAGCACAGGGGCTTCCTGGTTCCCGTCCGCTTGCCGCGGGGCAGAAACGGTCATTGTTTGACAGGGAAACTGTGGGTATGCTGTCTTTGGCGTTAAAGTCTTTATAGTCAAGTTGACGTCGCCCGGAAACGGCTCTGCGAATTATAGTGAGAAGACAGGAGGGGCATATTGGCCGGTGACCCGAATACCTGATTTGCGTGTGGGGTTAGGCTTCAGCAACGAATACGATGCCAGGGCCGCCGTACAATGCGCTCTGGAGCAGGCTTTGGGCCGGACCGGACGACCAGCCCTGACGCTGGTTTTGACCACTGAGGGCTACGACCCCGAAGAGGTGATTGTAGGCGCCGTAAGGGTGGTAGGTAATTCCCCCCTGGTGGGCGCCTGGGTACCGGGTATTATCTTTGGCTTTGAAGTATACGCCAGGGGTCTGAGTGTTTGTACTATCGGCGGAGAAGGAATAGAAGCGGTAACCCACCTGGAAAAAAATGTATCCGCGAGCCCCTTTGCTAGAGGTGAAAAAGCGGGCGAGGCTTTATTAGAAAAAGGCGGAGACAGCCCCGGAACTGTTTTGCTTTTTCCGGACGGATCGAGCGCCAACATTTCTGAACTATTGAGGGGACTATATAATGCCATGGGGCCGGACTTTAAGTATATAGGAGGAGGCAGCGGGGATAATTTGCGATTCAACAGCACTTACCAATTTACCGAAGAAGGGGTAGGCAGTGATGCTGTAGCTGCGGCAGTATTGAGGGGGATAAACTTTAAAGTGGAGCTGGACCATGGGTGGAGCCCCGCAGGCGAGCCTTTTACTATAACCAGGGCGGAGGGCAGGCGAGTTTATGAAATTGACGGAATTCCGGCATTTGAGAGATATACGGCTCTGGTCCGCAGCTGTACCAGAAACGGATTTCCTTACTACGGAATGCAATACCCCTTGGGCTTGCCCGCTGCCGGGGGAAAATTTATCATTCGGGACCCGCTGAAAGCAGAGGAAGACGGAAGCATCTTATTTGTTACAGAAGTTCCCGAAAACACCATTGCTACTATCATGGAGGGTGATGCTGAAAGTCTAGTTGCTGCCGCCGGGGGGGTAGCGGAAGGTGCCTTAAATACCCCGGTCACTCCCAAAGTTCTTATTTTGTTTGATTGCGTTTCCCGCTATTTATTGCTGGGCAAAGATTTCTCCGGGGAAATGGAGGCAATAGCCGGGAGGCTGAAACCCGAAATTCCGGTTTTAGGGATGCTTTCCTTCGGAGAAATAAGCAGTGTCTCAGGGACTCCACTGTTTTATAACAAGACGATCGTGGCGGCCGCGGGGTGGTAGATAGTGTCCTTTGATGTTGCTGAGCTTTTGACCTTATACGAGATAGTAAATTTTGCCTTCCCGGAGCAATACGAAGATCTGATACAAGAAATTGTAGAGAAAGGAAGCCGGCTTCTAGGAATACGCCGGCTGGCCATAATGCTTGATAAGGGCAGCAGGCTTATATGCCTGGGAAAATGGGGTTTTAGAAAAGGCGAGGAATTCACGGAAAGAATCAAGAACCCCGGCGAGAACGGGTTTGTTTATTTGATGTCCCACGGAGTTCGGGGCTTAATATTTCTGGAAGCTTCAGCACGGATTTCCGGTCGGGAAAAAAGGCTATTCAACATTTTTGCCCGCCGCATCGAAGATATGGTTGCGCTCAAACAAATGGAAAATAAAATAAAAGAATCAGACTGGGAAAAGAAGACCATTTTGGACAGTATAGTGGAGCTGTTGATCTACCAGGATGCTGAGCACCGCATTTTGTGGGCCAACACCTCAGCAGAGAAGTACGCGGGAAAAAGAGGTGAGGAGCTTACAGGCGGTCTTTGCTATGAAGTCTTACACCGCAGGAAGGAACCGTGCGCCGGATGTCCTGTTATCAGCGCATTTAAGACCGGCGTGCCTCAGGAGGGCATAGTGACGCCCCACGAAGGCAAGCAATTTTTTGTAAGGGGTTACCCTGTAAAAAGCCAGAAAGGAATAATTGAGGGTATAGTAGAAGTATGTTTCGAGGTCACCGAACGGATCCAGGCGGAGGAAGCGTTTCGGACGATTTTCAACAGCGTCCACGATGCTATTTTTATACATGAACCTGAAGGAGAAATACTGGATGTAAACGAAACCATGTTGCGCATGTACGGTATAACCTCTAAAGGAGAGGCCGTAAAGCTATCCATCGCCCAAGATTACTCCAGCTCGGACAATCCCCTGGAACAGCTCCGCGAATGGTGGCAAAAGGCGGTGGAAGGAGAAAGTCCGCGGTTTGAATGGAAAGCCAGGCGGCCGGTGGACGGCACAGTCTTTGATGCGGAGATATGTTTGAAGAAAATTACTTTTGCGGGCAAAGATGCAATACTGGCCACCGTGAGGGACATCACCGAACGCAAACGCGAAGAGGAGCTATTAAGAAGTATTTTTAGTCTTTCCCCTATAGGGATGTATATAGTCGACGGAGGAAGGTTTCGGCTGGTAAACGCCCGGTTTGAAAAGCTCTCGGGTTACTCTCAGGAAGAACTAATCGGCAAAGAAGCCTTGAGCCTCGTACACCCGGAAGACAGGGAGGCCGTGCGACGCAACGCCGTAAAGATGTTAAAAGGCATGGTTGCCCAACCCTACGAGTTCAGGATTATTACCAAATGTGGTGAAATTAAGTGGGTCGAGGAGACAGTGGCTTCCCTGCAGCACGAAGGCCAGAGGGTGACACTAGGGAACATAATTGATATCACTGAGAAAAAGAAGTTTGCCCAGAAGCTGGAATATGTTAGCCTCCATGACCAGCTGACAGGTCTTTACAACCGCACATTTTTTGAAGAACAGCTCAAGCGCTTGGGTAAGAGCAACAAATATCCCATCAGCATAATAGTAGCCGATGTGAACGGCCTGAAGCTTGTCAACGATACCATGGGCCACCATAAGGGCGATAAACTCTTGATTGCTTGCGCTCAGATCCTTAAGAAAGCCCTGCGCCCCTCGGATATTGTGGCACGGGTGGGTGGAGATGAATTTGTGGCCCTTCTGCCCCGCACCGATGAGGCTACGGGATCGAATATACTGCACCACCTGCGTTTATCCATTGAGCAATACAATCGAAAACATCCCCGGCTTCCTTTGAGCGTCTCCTTCGGCATAGCTACAGCGTACAATTCGGAGGAACTTTTAAAGCAAACCTATAAAAGGGCAGACGATCTTATGTACCGGGAAAAACTATACCTCGGCACCAGCGCTCGGAGCAAGATCGTCAATGCCTTGCTTGCCGCACTGTCGGAGCGCGACCATTTGACTGAAGGGCACGGCCGGCGCCTGCAGCACTTATGCCGGATCCTGGGAGAAAAGATGGGGCTTTCGCCGCAACAGCTGGCCAACCTTTCTCTTCTGGCTCAGGTCCACGACATAGGTAAAGTGGGTATACCCGACAGAATACTCTTCAAAAAAGGCCCCCTCACAGATGAAGAATGGGAGATTATGCGCCAGCATCCGGAGAAAGGCTACCGGATCGCCCTGGCCTCACCGGATTTAGCGGGGATCGCCGACCTGATCTTAAAACACCACGAAAAATGGGACGGCACCGGATACCCCTTGGGCCTCAAAGGGGATGAAATACCCATCGAGTGCCGTATTTTAGCCATTGCCGATGCCTTTGACGCCATGACCTCCGATAGGCCGTATAGAAGAGCTAAAACGGTCGAAGAAGCCCTGGCGGAGATACGCCGGTGTGCAGGCACGCAATTTGACCCGAAGCTTGTGGAGATATTTTTTCAGGTGATCCTTACCCCAGAGGAATTTTCCGAAGGGCAAAAGGTGGCAAATTAATTGGTTTGCGAAAGCCATACTCTGAACGGCGCAGTTGCTGCGTCGGCCCCCTTTTTTTCGCCGGGGGAAAGTGAACTGGTCAGCCGGATTCGGAAAAAGCAAAATGGCCGCCGGGAGAGGGAGTGTAAATCATTTTGTGTAAATGGCCGATCACCTATGGTGACACTAAGCTGGCTTTTAGCCGGCAAGAGGATAAGGAAATGCTGAGGAGCAACCCGAGCGCCTCCCGAAATTCTGCCGGGGATAATGGGGAATCAAGATGACGCTCCCCCTCACTTCTTCCAGATACCAATTATCCCTGGGAGAACTAAAGCGATAAACCTCGGGGGGTTGGGGGCAGACGTCGCAACTGGTGGAAGACATCCCTTTTGAAGTTCCTCATCAGGCGCAGATAGTTATCCCGGGACGGAACGAATAACAACAGTGGCAAAGCATGCGCTATCAGCCCAGCCAACAGAAATCCAGTTAAAACATCAAATCAAAGAGGCGGAGGAACAGATCAAAAGGTTAGAAGCAAAATATAACATAAATTATGAATAATTCCAAAAAAGGCAGTTCCTACTATGACAGACTTCGAAACCAACAGAGATGACACCGAATGGGAGGCCCTCTATCATGTCGAGCGCTCAATCCTTTTAATTTTCGGAAACTTATCAAAATGACGATCGTAAGAATATATCTCCATCCGGTTTCCGGCTGCCATACTGATGGCAACAAAGGCATCCGTCCAATCAACGTTTTTTCTACATACCACTCCAACGCTTTCCTAGCCACCGACTTGCTGGAAAGCCGCATACCCCGGAGAGATAATAGGGGAAGTAATATTTCTTTTATCCTCGCTTTGGGTTGACGATAAAACTTTTCCAATGTTCATACTACGTCAGCAATGACCAGGTCGGGTAAAAATACTTGCTCTGCCCCGCATTCAACCCTTTGTAAAAGGGCTGAACACCGCTCAGCCTTCTCCGGGTTATCATTTAAGAGAAAACGAAATATGATATTGGCGTCAATTGTCTTTGCCTTCCCCGGCAATTTCGCTGGCAGCCTCCCCCATGGCATGCTGACGTACTGCCTTAAAATCTTGTTCCTCAGCAACCGGCACGCTACCCTTCAGAGCGACTATCCCCTGCCCACCCTTTTCAATCTGTACAGTGTCGCCACGGATCACAAAGCGAAGATGCGTACCCGGTGTGACACCTAAAAATTTGCGTATTTCTGCCGGGATAGTTACCTGGCCTTTAGCTGATATCTTGGCGATAGGCACAGTTCTCACCTCATTTTCCCCTACTTTTAATCTAATGTAAAGGAAATGACCCTGGATGTAAAGGAAAGCGACATCTTTGACATAAAGAACCTGGCATCTATCATTTCCGGCACCCGGGCAAAGCCCAGGACGCGCATGACCGCAGCCGGGTTGTGGGATACCTTAACGTCATGCAGCAGGAAAAGGTCAATCTCCTTTTCCGTCAGCCAGACGGTATGGACGGCCAGGAAATTGGCATCCAGGACTCCCAGGTGGGCCAGGTGCTCGACGGTGGTATGGCCGCGGGTGGCTTTAGCAAAGCGTACTTCTTCATCAATCTAGGCCACGTGCATATGGATGCCTACCCCGTATTTATCGGCCAGGTCCTTGGTGCGTTTGATTAGCTCATCGGAATTGTTGAAGATAGTCCGCAGGCCGAACCAAACCTTGATGCGGCCGTTAGCCTGGCCGTGCCAGCGCTTGATATGCTCTTCCTGTTTCCGGAGGGCATAGTTGGTACTCTCCCGCCACTTGGGCGGCAGCCCTTCGCCGCAGTCCATGGTTGAACGAGCCAAAATGCCACGGAGGCCTATTTCCTCAACGGCGCGACCCATACCATCGACCTCCTGGCCGCCAGGCTCGGCAAAGGTCGTCACCCCGGAGTAGATTAATTCCAATCAGCAAGCCAGGGAGGAGATATAGGAATCCTCCAGGTCCATACTGCTTTCATAGGGCCAGATGCGTTCGTGAAGCCAGGTTGGCAAGTCGACATCGTCGCCCAGGCCGCGCCCCAGTTGCTGGGACAAGTGTACGTGGGTATTGACCAGTCCCGGCATGACGATCTTGCCACTGGCATCGACGATTTCGGCATCCTGTTTGATTAGTTCCGCCGGTACCTGCCCGACAGCGACGATCTTATCCCCTTCCACCAGGACATCGCCGCCGGCGAAGACCTGCCGGAGGGAATTCATGGATACTACATAGCCGTTTTTAATGAGAATTTGCTTTGCTGCACGCTAAAACCTCCCTGGCATTAAGATGCTGTTCGGGACTGCATTTATACCTTATCAAAATGCTGTAACGCGTTGACCAATCGTTCATCTGCTGTAATGAAGACCCCTTTTTTGGCCATGGCCAGGACAATATATAAGCTATCATATAGCGTCCGCCTGCAACCATAAGCAATCTCAAATGCGGCGGGGAGCAAAGGACGGCTCCTAACAATTCAAAATTAGCCCCCCTTGCTATCATATTGATAGCAAAATTATATTAGTTACCAATGGATATGACAACCTTCTCCTTTAAAGCACCCTTGCTTTGATTAAAAAGGTTTAATAGTCCCTGCCGATAGAATAAAAAGCGCTACTTCGGGGAATGACGTTCAGAAGATGCTTTCTGCTTGAATTTGAAAGCCAACTATAACCCGCGATTTAACAGTGCCCTGCTGTTCTATTTCCTGGTCCAGGGCAAACTTCCCGTCCCGCAGGCAAAAAACCTGTACCCCTTTATTCCCGGGGTCAATTATCCAGTATTCTCTGACGCCTTCCTTTTCGTATACCTTATACTTGCGACGCAAGTCGTAGTAAGCTGTACCGGGCGAAAGAATCTCCACCACCAGGTCCGGGGCGCCTTTGACGCATTTTTCTTCGATAATGGCCAGCCTTTCATTGGATATGAAAATTATATCCGGCTGGTAGGTTTCTGTTTCTCCGAGGTAGACATCGACAGGAGCGTCTAAAACAATGCCCAGCCCCTTTTCCAGGACATAGCCCGCCATTTTTAACTCCAGCTTCATGGATACCATCTGATGATAGGGTGTTGGCGAAGGCGTCATTACCAGTTCTCCTCCAATAAGCTGATAAGGCGATCCTTCCGGCAGGCGGCAGTAGTCGGCGTAGGTGTACCGTTCCCGGCCTGCCGCCAGCTCAGCCAGGTTAGCGCTCATTTTCCCGCACCCCCTGTTCTTGGCGACTTTTTCTTTATTTTACCTGAAGCATATAGGTTGAGCAAGGTAAACTATAATGGGAGCTAAAAACGCTCCCCAAAGAAAGCGTGATCGATAACATCTTCGACATCAACGACCTGTCCGAACTGGAGCAAGTTCATCCACTCTGGCCAGTTCGGGGTTTAGTTCTATCACCTCAGCTGGCAACAGGGCATCCCACAGGGTGAGTTGCGGATCTTTTAGCCTTAACATAAGATCACCCGGCAGGAAAAGGAGGTGGTGTGGCGAATGTTATTCATAGGAGTTCCTCCTTCTGGTTATTCTTGTTTGCTCTCACTTACAAGATTCGATCCAGAGGATGGTAACTCCTTCTGTTTTGATAAAGAATTATGCGGTTTCCTGTGAATCTAAGGCTTTTTGCCCTGAGTTTTTCAGGGGGAACTAATCAAGCTTGTTTTTGCCCCACCTCAGATGCCAGGCGGGGTTATTTTACGCTTACGGCCCAACGTTGGCCCAAACCTTGGCGCTACCCTTGGATCAACTCGTACTCCCTGCTTGAGCTCGTCACATAACAGCTCGTCTTTTCATGTTGTGCGCCAATCCTTTTAACTTGTTTTCTGCCGGGATAAGCTTAGTTTCATATTGTTCGATTTTAAAATTTAGCCTTTCCAGCGCTCTCGCCATTTCTTCAATGCGGGAAAGAAGTTTCTCCCGTTGCTCGATAAGGATTTGTTTTCTGGCCTCTATAGTTTCGTCGCCTTGCTGGACCAGTGTAACATACTCAATCAGCGTTTCAACTTGAACACCTGCGCTGCGCATACATTTAATGAATTCAATCCACTTACAGTCTTCCTCCGTATAATCCCGGATACCGCTTTCGTTGCGATTTACCCTGGGAATCAGTCCAATACGCTCATAGTAGCGGAGTGTATCCGGTGAAAGCCCAAATTTTTTGCTTACTTCCGCAATCGTCATGTGGTTTCACCTCCAATGTTCAATATTATTTAATACTTGGAGTTAACTCTAGGTCAAGGGTTTTAAAATAGTAGCACTACCCGTGCCGTGCTACTATTTTAAAAAACGAAGCTTCTAAATCAAGTTTGCCCTAATATATTATGCCTCTTCTTCTATTTTAAGTCGCAAATAATATTCATCAGAAACAGGTTCCATCCATTCAACTTCACCCTTTTGAGGATTGGTTGTAATCGCGATATGAGAAAGCCAACTATTTTGAGTCGCTCCATGCCAATGTTTCACATCCGGCTGGATTTTTACAACGTCGCCTTCTTTGATTATCTGTACAGGCCGGCCTTCTTCCTGATAATAGCCTTTTCCTCCGGTAACAAGCAAAATCTGTCCGCCAGGATGTTTATGCCAATTATTTCTTGCACCCGGCTCAAAGTTAACATTATAGATTGGACAATTAAAGATGCTGTCCTTAGAAACCAATGTTTCAACCCAGACTGTTCCTATAAAACAGTCATTTGTAATTTTGTTCCCTTTCGGGAAAATTATTCTGTTGCCTGAGTTTCTTGGTTCGGTTTTGTCCATTCGTGTTTCCCCTTCATTTATGGCATCAAACCAAGTCTCTTAAGCCAGTCTGCAACGTCTTTGTCTGCTTTGTTAACATTGCTTCCTCGAATGGCTAAACCGGGCAGTACTTTTGCATTAGGACAAAGTTTCTTGATGTCGCGCTCACTGCTTCCCATTCCGCTGCCTTCATGTGTGCAAAATGGAACAATGGTCTTTCCCGCGAAATCATAAGACTCTAAAAATGTAAACACAGCCATCGGCATCGTTCCCCACCAATTGGGATAGCCGAGGAAAATCACATCATGAGAATCTATATCATCTAGTTTATCTGTAAGTTCCGGTCTGGCATTCTGCCGTTTTTCTTCCTGTGCTACTTTTGTTGTTTCTGTATAATCTTCCGGATATGGCTTTACTGTTTTAATTTCGAACACCTCACCACCGGTTAGTTCGTGTATTTTCTTTGCCACTACCTCTGTGTTCCCAATCGGCAGGTTTAAAATCCTGCCGCCTACATAATTATTTCCCCTACGAGAAAAATAAGCGATAAGAAACTTTGAATACGCCAATTCCTATACTCCTTTCAAAATCACTGTTTTTCATTTGCCCACTATACATCAAATTTAAGTGTGCCAAGCCATTTCACTGTTTCCGGATCATTATGCGATAAGAACAAGCTCTTTTTTGTGTCTAATGTTGCAATTTTTTCCATATCCTCTTGACTCAATTCAAAGTCAAATATGCTTATGTTTTCAATCATCCTTTCTTTGTGTACGGTCTTAGGGATTGTGACTATCCCTCTTTGAATCAGCCACCGCAAAATCACCTGTGCAACTGTTTTATTGTACTTTTTGGCTATAGATACCAAAACTTCATTCTGAAAGATGTTGTTCCTGCCTTCTGCAAAAGGGCCCCAGGCTTCTGGCTGGATATTGTATTTCTTCATGAACTCGATGCTTTCTGTTTGCTGGTAGAAGGGGTGTATTTCAATTTGATTCACAGCAGGAACTACCTCGTGGTGAACTATTAAATCCATCAAACGATCCGGTTGGAAGTTACTGACTCCTATTGCCCTAACCAATCCTTCACGATAAAGCTCCTCCATAGCCCGCCAAGAACAATGCACATCGCCAAAGGGTTGATGAATCAAGTAAAGGTCGATATAGTCAAGCTGAAGCCTTTTAAGCGATTTTTCAAATGCTTTCTTGGTCGACTCGTAGCCCGCGTCTTGTATCCAAAGTTTTGTAGTAATAAATAGTTCTTCTCTTTTTACTATACCTTCCTCGATTGCCCTCTTAATAGCCTTACCAACCGCTTCTTCATTCATATAAGCGGCTGCAGTATCAATTAAACGATAACCTGCCATAATTGCGTCATAAACACACTGTTCGCATTGCGTTAGGTCGGTAATTTGATAAACGCCGAAGCCCAGTACAGGCATCTCAACACCATTGTTTAAAACGACCTTTTCCATAACTGATCCCTCCTGTTTAATTAATTACATTGCCATACGCAGTATTTCTACAATATCTTCCTTTCGCAGCGGGGGACGACCTGGAAGCCTTCCTTCTTCATCCCGAAGCACTTTCAGGGTCTCTTCTGCATAACGGAAAAGCATTTCCTCGGTAATTTCTCCAATGCCCAATTCCGACAGGCGCGTGGGACAACCTATGGAACGCAAAAACTCTTCAAACCTGTTAATACCTTCCATAGCCAGGCTCAAGCTATCTTTACCTGTTACCGAAAGACCGAAGATACGTTGAGCAAATTGGGCAAAACGTTCGGGACGGACCCTCGCAGCAAAGCGCATCCAAGCCGGGTTCACGACTGCTAACCCTGCTCCATGGGGGATATCGTAGAGTGCGGAAAGTGTGTGCTCGATCATATGCACCGGAGCCACCATGTTTACGCCTGCCTGTACCCAGCCGTTCAGGGCAACTATCGACGCCCACTGCACCTGAGTGCGCGCTTCCAGGTCACTTCCATCGCTAACCGCCTTTGGTCCCCATTCCAAGACAGTAAGGATCACTCCCTCGGCAAATCTGTCCTGAAGAGGAGTCCCGTCTATACCGTTAAAATAACCCTCGGTCACATGGGTTATTATGTCGCACACCCCAAAAGCTGTGTGATTCTTGGGTACTGTCACCGTAAGTTCAGGTTCCACCACTGCCACACGAGGATAGAGAACCTCGGCTTGAACGAATGTTTTTATCTTTTCTCCTTCATCGTCAATCGTGATCACCGCACCGTTGTTCATTTCCGAGCCAGTTGCCGCCAGGGTAGGTACAGTGATAATGGGAAGAGCTCGCTCTGGAAGTCTGGGCGCTTTTCCTGCCCGCACAAGCATATCCCTGGGATGTCCTTCATAAAGGACTGAGGCTGCAATTACTTTTGAGGCATCCATGACGCTACCGCCACCCATACCTATAACCACATCACATGCTTCTTTTTTGGCCAGCTCTGCAGCGCGCACCACAGTTGACAGACGGGGGTTCGGCTCAACACCAGAGAATTCCACCACTGAAACACCCGCTGCTATCAGGCTGGATACTGCTCGGTCAAATGCTCCGCTTTTCTTTACACTTCCTCCACCAATGACAAGCAGTGCTTTTTTGCCATACGGACGTACTGCTTTTCCTAACTGCGCTAGCGAACCCACACCAAAGATGAGCCGGGTTGGGTTATGAAATTCAAAATTCATCATAGGTAACATCTTCCTCCCTAATATTTTGTAAGATTAGTTTAATACTTGGAGTTAACTCCAAGTCAAGCGCTAAATAGTTCATCTCGACCAACAAACCCTTCACAGCCAAGCCCAATCTCACTGACCATAATACCGGTAGAACAGAGCTTACGATAATTCGTGCAACCCCTCAGTTTTTCTGCGTTTTAAAATCAATCTTGAGATATAATAGGCAATAGTAAGTAAGCGTCAAATACAACCCACCTTGGCATCATACTCAGGTTTAGGGGATAATCCTTTTAAGAATACACGCTGAGGAGGTTTTTTGTTATGATCAAAGCCGAACGGCAAGCACTATGGGAAACCCAGATAGCCGAATACATTCTCCTGCCTTGAAACTTTAGCATACTGGATAGGGATAAATGATAATTTTGGGGGTAACTTAAATGTTTTCTCTTCTTATTAAGAACGGTTTAGTTATTGACGGAACCGGCCGCTCTCCTTTTTCTGCTGATGTCGGCATAAGTTCAGACAAAATTGTTGCGCTGGGACGGTTGGATCATGCAGCAGCGGTTACTACTATTGATGCTAACGGAATGGTAGTCGCCCCCGGTTTCATCGATTTTCACAGCCATGCCGATGCTGAACTACTAAAGGATCCAACAGACTGGCCCAAATTGTCCCAGGGAGTTACCACGGAAGTTATAGGAAACTGTGGCATCTCCCTTGTGCCTGGTAATTCTGCCAGCTGTGCGTTGTTTTTTTCTTATACAGCCCCGGTGCTAGGACAAATACCCTTTGATTTTCAGGCTACAGATGTGGGTAGTTACCTGGATATCCTTAAACACCAAGGAGTTGCCGTTAATGTTGTTACCTATGTCGGTCACGGCTCCATTCGCCTGGTAGTTTTAGGGATGGTAGACCGGCAGGCCGACAACCAAGAAATGGCTGCTATGTCAACCATCCTAAGGGAGGCCATGGAGCAGGGAGCCAGGGGCTTATCCAGCGGCCTTCTCTACCCACCTGGTTGTTATGCTACCACTTCTGAACTTATTTCCCTTTCCCGCGTATCCCGCGAGTTTGGTGGGCTTTATGTTACTCATATTCGCAACGAATCTGAAGGTGTTCTGGAAGCCATATCGGAAGCCCTGCAAATTGGCCGGGAAGCCGGCATACCTGTACATATCTCCCATCTTAAGGCCTGTGGGCCCCGCAACTGGCCTAAGGTAAAACAGGCACTGACCATGCTTGATAAGGCCCGGGATGAAGGGCAGGATGTAACTTGGGATGTTTACCCCTATATAGCTGGCTCCACAACTGCTGCCTCCTTATTCCCCACTTGGGCCGTGGCAGGAGGTACAACTGCTTTACAGGAACGCCTACATTACCAAACTGTACGCCAGGCAATAAAAAAAGCCTGGCAGGAAGGCGTGCCCGGCTGGGATAATATGGTGAGTTCTCTCGGATTTGAAAGGCTCATAATCAATAATGTAAAAAACAGGGACAATGAAGATTGCATAGGCCTAAGTCTGGCTGAGATTGGGGCCAAGCGCCGGTGTGATCCGGCCGATGCTTTGATGGACCTGTTTGAAATTGAAGGTGGTAATCTGGCCATTCAAACTAATCACGCTAACGAACAAACCTTGGAAATGATCCTTAGACACCCGGCAACTATCATTGGTAGTGACGGGATTTACTCAGGTAGCCATACTCATCCTCGCTTGTATGGTACCTTTCCCCGAGTACTTGGCCGTTACGTTAGA
This sequence comes from Moorella sp. E306M, assembly GCF_006538385.1. Lineage (NCBI taxonomy): Bacteria > Bacillati > Bacillota > Clostridia > Neomoorellales > Neomoorellaceae > Neomoorella > Moorella sp. E306M. The sequence continues at coordinate 664,055 of NZ_BJKO01000001.1, forward strand.
GATAAAAAAGTCTTATCCTTGGAGGAAGCTGTGGCAAAAATGACATCATTACCAGCTACACGTTTGGGGCTTAATCTCCGGGGGCGAATTCAGGCTGGTTATTACGCTGACCTGGTCATCTTTGACCCTGCAATTATTACTGACCAGGCTACTTTCCAGGAACCTACCCGCACTGCAACAGGCATTGAAGCTGTTATTGTTAATGGACGCGTTGCTATTTGGAAGGGGAAATTTACGGGTGAATTAGCTGGAGCTATTATAACCTCCTCGGAGCCAACCTGATGACCGGTACCAAGGCCTAGACAGTCTTCGGCAGGGGCATTGACGCTACTATCAAGGCCAGCTTGGAAGTCTCTCAAAGCTTATATGGAGGTGCGCTAAAACGTTAACTCCTGAAAGGGAAAGGCGTATTATCGACTTTTGTCGCCGCTTGATTCAGGCTCCCAGTATAACCGGCCAGGAAAAGAATATCGCTTCCCTGGTCCAGCAGGAGATGATTTCTCTAGGCTATACCGAGACCTGGATCGATGAGCTGGGGAATGTGATAGGTCGCGTTGCAGGCCAGGGGCAGGGTCCTGCCATCCTTTTCGATGGCCACCTGGACACGGTGGATGTAACCGAACCCTGGGCCTGGCAACACCCACCCTTCCAGGGCCGACTGGTGGATGGTAGAATCTACGGCCGAGGAGCTGCCGACATGAAGGGAGCCCTGGCCGCCATGGTGTGTGCCATAGGTTTCCTGGCCCAGGATGGTGCAAATAGGGGCGGGGATCTCTACGTAACCGGCACTGTGGTGGAAGAAGTGGCAGAAGGAGTTGCTTTGAGCCACATTCTAACGAAAATACGCCCGGCCGCAGTGGTTATCGGCGAAGCCACCGGACTAAACCTCAACTTTGGCCAGCGCGGCAGGGCTGAAATCATTCTCGAAACCCGGGGCCGGGCGGCCCATTCCGCCAATCCGGAGGTCGGTGTAAATGCCGTGTATAAAATGTTGCCCTTGGTAGAGGCCGTTCGCCACCTGGAGCTTCCCACCGATTCCCTGCTGGGCCCGGCCATAATGGAACTAACAGACATCATCTCGTCGCCCTACCCGGGAACCTCGGTAGTTCCCCATGGATGTCGTGCAACCTACGACAGGCGTCTGCTAGTGGGGGAAGAACCGGACCAGGTTCTGGCGCCCCTTAAAGCCATAATTTACGCAAGCCAGATTGAAGATCCGGAACTTGAGGCCGAGGTCATGCTGGCCCCCCTGGATATTACTACTTACACCGGCAAGACTTTAAGAGGCCTAAAATTTGCCCGGGCCTGGTGTATTGATAAGGGGCACCCCCTGGTGGCCGTAGCCCAAGAAGCCCTCTTCAAGGCAGGCTTGCAGCCCTCCCTTGAAACCTATCGGTTTTGCACCAACGGCAGCGGTTCGGCGGGGAACCTGGCGATACCCACCATCGGGTTCGGGCCCGGCCGGGAAAGCCAGGCCCATGTTAGCGATGAGTATATTGAAGTGGATGAATTATTGGCTGCAGCTAGGGGCTACTACAACCTAGCAGGTACTTTGAGCAAAATGGGCCTGTAGCTGAAAAGTAAGCGTCAAATACAACCCACCTTGGCATTATACCCAGGTTTAGGGGATAATCCTTCTCAGAAAACACGCTGAGGAGGGTTTTTCCTTATGACCAAAGCTGAACGGCAAGCACTATGGGAAACCCGGATAGCCGAATACAAGAAGAGCGGGCAAAGAGTCAGAGAATGGTGCGCTACCCATGAAGACGTTAGCCCCAAACAATTATGGTACTGGCTGCGGAAGTATAAAAACCAGGATGTAGTTTCCTCGGGAAAATCAAATCGGTGGTTGCCGGTAGAAGTAACAGACCAGACATCTATAGAACAGGGCCATACTTTACTGGTCAAAATAGGACCGGCCAGCATCGAGGTAAGATCCGGCTTTGATCCCGCCTTGCTTTCTCAGGTGGTTAAGGTGCTGGTAGCTTTATGCTAAACGAAACAGGCATCGACCGGGTTTATCTCGCCTGCGGTGCCACAGATTTACGCAAGTCCATTGACGGGTTAGCGGTGCTGGTCAAGGAAGGGTTCGAGCTGGACCCCTTCTCTTCTTGCCTTTTCGTTTTCTGTAACCGCAATAGGGATAAACTAAAGATCCTCCACTGGGAACACAATGGCTTCTGGCTTTATTACCGCCAGCTGGAGAAGGGCAAATTCCTGTGGCCTAAAGCAACCACTTCTTCCACCATCACCATAAGCCGCCGGGAACTCCGCTGGCTGCTTGACGGTCTCCCCTTAAAACAGCCTAAAGCCCATCCCGAGGTAAAAGCGCGTACCATCTTGTAATAGAAATCGCCAGAAAGAAATATTTTCTGTTTGTGGTTGATTCTAGAGGAATTTGGGCTGATTCGTCGAATCATTAATGCATGAACACTTCGCAAGCTATCGCCGCCATGACTATAGAAGAGCTGCAAGAGCGCTGTGTTCAGCTGGAACGGGAGAATGCCGAACTAACCGCCAAGCTAAACTGGTTTATGGAGCAGTTCCGTTTAAGCAAGAAACGGCAATTCGGTGTTTCCAGCGAACGGACCACACCTTTGCAAGAGCAGCTTTTACTTTTTAACGAAGCGGAAGCGGATGCCCGGCCGGAGGCGCCTGAGCCTGATTGGGAAACCATCACCTACCATGCCGCAAAGGGCGTAGCCGCCGGGAGATGAACCTGGAAGACCTGCCGGTAGAAGTAGTAGAGCACCGCCTACCGGAAGAAGAACGGGTCTGTCAAAGCTCACGGCGGTCCTTTGCATGAGATGAGCATCGGGGTACGGCAGGAACTTAGGGTCATCCCGGCCTCCTTACCTAGCCCTAACTGCCAACTCTTCACGCGTACGGCAGGAACTTAGGGTCATCCCGGCCCAGGTGAAAGTGGTTAAACATGTGCGCTACGTCTATGCCTGCCGCCGCTGCGAGAGGGAAGAGATAAGTACTCCCGTAATAACGGCGCCTATTCCGGCGTCCGTACTTCCTGGCAGCCCCGTATCTCCCTCCCTCATGGCCTACATTATGACCCAGAAATACGGGGCAGGCCTACCCCTTTACCGCCAGGAGCAGCAGTTTAAAGGCTTGGGTATAGACCTTTCCCGGCAGACATACTCCCCAACCTGGACCTCGAGGATAAAAACGCCCTGGATCAACTCTTGCCGTGGTCGGAAACTTTGCCTCCTGTCTGTCGAATGAATAATTAAGCTTGTTTTAGCCCCCGCCTCAGATGCAAGCATTCCTGTAATGATTTAAGGCAGATGTTGCCAATAAAAAAGCCTCCTGGTAAAAAGAAAATAGATCAAAACAAACAAACCCACCAGGAGGCAAGAAACCGTATGAATGAAGTGCAAAAGAAATTACTGGTCCATGGTGATGTAATAATTGTCGGTATCGACGTAGCCAAACACAATCACTGGGCACGGATCTATAACCAAATGGAACTGGATGTGGTCAAACCCTTCATCAAGTCTCATAATAGCAAAGAAGGCTATTATCGTCTAGTGGCAAAAATGGAAGAAGCCAAAGAAAAAGCCAGGGCAACAAAAGTAGTAATCGGCATGGAACTCACCGGCCACTACTGGAAACCCTTAGCATGGTTTCTCCAGGAGCAGGGCTATACGGTAGTGATAGTCAACCCCTATCACGTCAAAAGGCGGAAAGAGGAAGTAGGTAACTCCCCCACCAAGAACGATCGCAAAGACGCCGGGATAATAGCCAAAGTAGTCAAGGACGGAAATTTCCTCCACTGCCTTTTGCCCAAAGGAAAATATGCCGAGCTAAGGAACCTGACCGTAACCGGCGGCAGCAACGCCGGAAACTAAACAGCGCCTTCAAACAAACTCTAGGCCATCCTGAACGAATACTTCCCCGAGCTAGGGCAAGTATTCAAAAACCTGTTAGGCAAAGCCGCCCAATGGGTCTTAAGGAACTGTCCCTTCCCCAGGTTAATTTTAGCCTATAAACTCGAAGAATTAGCCACTGCATTAAAAGAAGCCAGTAACCACCGGGTAGGGATGAAAAGAGCCCAGGCCCTCTACCAGACGGCCCAAGAATCAATAGGAGTAACCAAAGGATTAACCGGGGCCCAATACAAGCTAAACGCCTGCCTGGACGAAATAGCCTTTTACCAAAAGCAGATCGAGCAAACAGAAGATTGACAATCAACATTTTGCGAACGCTGCCGGTGCCGAAAGTTTCAATCCCTCATAGGTAGGCTACAAATCATATCCTTTAGCATGTATCTCAGGCATTTTATCCTGTTTCAATCCCTTATAGGTAGGCTACAAATTTTAAAAAGTTTGTCCCGCAGGGAGTGTAAATCATTTTGTGTAAATGACAAAGCAGCAATAAAATGGGGATACTATAGCTGGCTCTTAGCCGGCAGGAGGATAGGGCAATGCTAAGAAGCAACCTGAGCGCCTGCCAGTATTCTGCCAGGGATAATGGGGGGCACGATAACCGATTCCATCCCCTCACCTCTTTAAGGCCTCAGTACCAATTATCCCTGGGAGAACTAGCGATAAACCTCGGGGGTTTGGGGGCAGAGCCCCCCAAGAACTCAGTTAATATTCCCTTGCAAGCCAGTTAAATAGTCATTCTTGCTGTCAATCTTTCATCAAAATAGATTACCAGTTGGGGAAGGCATTTGCTCCAATTTCTTATCGGCATAGTCCATTTTCTAGCAATGTCGAGGGTGGCCATATAGACGATTTTTCTTAAAGCCTCATCTGAAGGATAAGCCGTTTTAGTTTTAGTAACCTTTCTCAGTTGCCGGTGATAGCCCTCAACGGTATTGGTGGTATAGATAATCCGGCGTATTTCCGGCGGATACTTGAAATAAACCGTTAATTCCAGCCAGTTCTTCTCCCAGGATTTAATTACAAGGGGATACTTCTTCTGCCATTTATCCTTGAACTCGATGAAGTTTAACTCCGCTTCCTCAAGGGTAAAAGCCTGATATGCCTGCTTTAACTCGGCCATTAGCGATTTGCGGTCTTTGTAAGAAACATACTTGAAGGAATTGCTGATCTGGTGAATGACGCAGAGTTGTACCTCTGTCTGCGGGAAAACCGCGTTTATGGCCTCAGAAAATGCCGTTAGGTCGTCTTTACAGACTATCATAATATCCTCCACGCCCCGGTTTTTTAAATCGTTAAGTACGCCGAGCCAAAAGCTGGCACTTTCGCTCTCGCCAATCCAGATGCCCAGAATATCTTTATGACCCGTAACGATGATACCCAGAATCGTATAGACAGCCTTATTAATAATGCGGTTATCCTGTTTTACCTTGAAGTGAATGGCATCAAGGTAAATGATAGGGTAGACAGGATCTAATGGCCGTGACTGCCATTCAACTATCTGGGGAATGATTTTATCCGTCACCTTACTAACGAGGACCGGTGATACCTCGATCCCGTAAATGTCTTTCATCTGGTCCTCAATATCCCGGGTAGACATACCTTGCATACATGGCTATTATCATGTCTTCCAGCTCGCTGGCGGTAGTTTGGTACTTACGGATTATTTGGGGCTCAAACTCACCATTACGATCCCTGGGAATGGCTTTTTCAGTTTGGCCTGCCCCGGTTTTAACCGTTTTCTTGCTGTAGCCATTGCGGCTATTCCCGGAGTTTATTCCCGCTAGGGAGTGCTTGGGGTAACCTAAATGCTGCTCCATTTCTGCTTCCAGAACCTGCTGAAGGGTGTCCTTGAATAGTTCCTTCAGCTTTTCCTCGATGTCACCGATAGTCCTACATTTGGCCAGTTCTTTGGCTAGCGCATTTCCTACTTTGTCTTGGATAAATGGTCATCTCCTTTATTGGTAGTATTGACCATTTACACAAAACTTCTTGCGTCCTCTAATACTCGCGAATATTGCCCTCTATAGCCATAAGCTCCACGATAGAACCGCAACTTGGTACCTTGGTTTCCCGAGGTTCTATAGCATCTATTATTTCCCGGAGATTCTTTCCTCTTTTGTAATAATAATGTAAAACTTGTCTTATATTGCTAACTGCCCCCAGGACAAACTGCCGCGCCAGCCACAGGCGTTTTTCCCCATCCAGATAGTGCTCCGCCTGTCGCAAAATCATGTGCCCCGAGTTATAGTGTTCGCGAGGATAAAAACTGCCCACATAATAACCATAGTAATCAAAGAAGTGTAACAGTATTTCTTTTTGTGAGAGAAATTCCAAGCATTTCTTGTTTTTATCCACCTCCCCCAAGACATAAATATCGCCCACAGTCTCCACAGGGTAGTATTTGGTGCCCCTCTTCAAGTTCAACGCACAGGGTATTATCCTTTCGCCCCAGCCGTCCGCTAGCAAAGAAGAGTAACTCCCTTTCGGCCCCCATTTCCTTTAACTCGTACAGGTAAAAAGCCAACTGAAGCCGGCAGCCTCACGCGCCCGGGACGATTTTTTTACTTCACCGACTACTACTAAACTCTTGTTACTTTTTCGAAGTACGTTTATTTTTAAGTGCCCTATGTATATCTCTTTCCTATCCCGTTCATAGGCTTGCTCCTGTACCAGGCGTCCTATTTCCAAATACACATTATCTTGGTCAGGTGTCACGTGCCGGGCCTTGAGCCAGGCCTGGCGCGGGCAGATCATATACTATTGTACTAGGGCACCAGTTATTTTTTCCTTCTTTTTCCATGCTTTAAACTCCAACATACAGCTTTCTGGCCAAGTGTTTTTTCACAGTATAATAGGATCATCGTCAAGCTGCCGCCGAAAACCGGTCTCCGGTTCATAGTATTTCTCCAGGATATCGCGGCTTAGGTACAAGGGTCTGGTGACACTGTCCAGCCCCAAAGCCAGCTTGGCCGGGACAGAAAGAATGCGTTCGTAAAAATCGCGTTTGAAGCCCAAGAAGTTGCGCCTTCGTTTTAGCAGATCTTTTTCTTTCAAAACTGTTTCCTGGTAAAACCGCCATATCTCCCGGGCACGCTCATCCAGTTCTACAAAAACGTCTACATACGAAGGCAATTCCTCAATTAGTTTAAAGTCAGATACCGTTATCCTGCCTTCATTATTCAGGTCGCTGAAGTATAAATCCTCCATGGCTGCAATTATTTTTGCCGCCTCGTCTTTGCTCTTTTTCTCCTCCACAATCCGGAAAAATTCTTCCACGAGATCAAAAAAATCTTTTTCCGTGAATTCGCTGTACTGCTCAAAAATCTTCCGGACGACATGGCAATGAATAGCCCCATATACCCTATTAGCCAGGGTGTGCCCCTCTTCATCTACCAGGTGAAGTACGCGTACTAGTCCGCCACGCTTATGGCTGTGCCGGTTGCAGCGCCCTGCCGCCTGTATGATGGAATCAATAGGGGAGAGATCGCGCCATACAATATCAAAATCAAGATCCACACCAGCTTCTACTACCTGGGTCGAGACAACTACTGGCTTTTGTTTAGAAGATAGAGCTTGGTTGATTTCCTCGACCCGTTTTTTTCTTTCCAAGGGTACAACGTTGGTGGAAAGATAAAACATCAACGGCTCGTGCCCTTGTTCCCGCAAAAACTGCTTTATGCATTGGTAAAGCTCCAGGGAAGAGTTAATGGTATTTACTATAAGCAAGTAAGAACGTGAAGGGTCATATTGGCGAGCAAATTCAGCTGCCACCTCTACTACCCGTTTAGGACGTAAATCTACCTGGACCTGCACCCGGTTCAGCCGGTTAAAAAATTGCCTGACCAACTCTTCATCGCCCACCAGTTCTATGGCCTCGCCGTACTTGAATAGCAAGGGCTTAGTAGCTGTCATTAAAATGATGTAAGCCCCAAAGTATTCAGCTAGTCCCTTTAGCACCTCCCGCACTAGCTCCCAGTACTCCACCGGTATGTTCTGGACTTCATCCATAATAACTATGGACCCTAATAGTTTGTTCGATTTTTTTAACATGCGATTTTGAAAGCCTATAAGGGAATGTAATAGCTGCACAAAGGTAGTTACAATTATCTCGCTCTGCCAGCTCTCTATAAGCAATAAAGATTCCTCCAGGCTAAATTCTTCCCCCGCATTTTCCCCTTCCAGCTTATAAATGGTGTCGGCCAGGTAATGGTGCTTGAGGAGGTAATTGCTTTCCTTAGCAGCGAAGTCCTTGAGGGATGCTCGCAAGACATCGCCAAAAACTGTAAAAGTCTGGTCAATTATATTGGTAAAAGGAAGGGCATAAATAATCCTCGCACTATAACCCTTTTCCCTGTGCAAGCGCTCCCTCAACCGTAGGGCGGCGCTCAAGGAGGTCAACGTTTTCCCCGCGCCTGTGGGAGCCGTGAGAGTAAACAAATGCTGATCTAAAGAAACACGGGTGATGGTATTAGTTACTTTCTGGTAAATCTCTTCCCGTAGCGAATTTATGTCATCGCTGGAGGAGGCAGCAAACTTTTTCTCTTTAAAACTATCCACAGCCCCGGGAGGTAGACAGCAACGGGGAACAGCCCCTACTCCCCCAGCTTCCCTCTTGTCAGCATCTATCAGGGCTGAGTACAGGGCCAGCAGGAGGAAATAGGCCTTTCTCCTAGTAAAGCCATCCGCCTGTTTGAAGCGCCGGTGCAGCCGGTAAAGCTGGGCATATATTCCCCGCCAGCTAGAGCAAAACGTCTCCAGTAGGTCGGGAGAAAAAAAGTTAAAGGGTTCCTGGGCATTAAGCAGGCTGGGAAAAATATCTTCGCGCCGAGCAAACAGGTCAGCGACCTGTTCCTCGACTAGTTGCAATTTATACCTTAAGGACGGCTGGACTTCTGTAAGCTCAGGATCTTCTAAATCGCCAGGTCTGACTAGGTGTCTTTCCAGGTTATCTAAGTTGGCATGATGCCGTGTAATCGCCATAAAACATAGAAGGGGTGCAAAGGCTAAGGTGGCTTCTAAGATGGTTTCCTCTTTTTTTAGTAGCGTTGCTACCAGGTAACTTCCCCAAAGGCCTGAAATAAAGGCGTGGTGATGTTTGTCACCATCCCTAACCTTTTCCAGAAGGTACCTTTGAAAAAAGGTAGTATATTTGCCAAAGTCGTGGGTAAATCCCGTTACAGCGGCAAGCAATGGCAGGACATCCCGCCCTGGCCCCGGGATGTCCTGCAGGCATTCCTGCATTTCCATGGCCACTTCCCTTAAATGCAGGTCCAGCGGTTTACCGGGATGGGAGTAAAACTCCATTACCTATACCTCCAGGAAACTCACAACCTCTTCCTCTCCCGCCCGATAGCGCAGGGAATATACAGGGACTTTAAATATACCGCGCAGCTTCTTTTGGTTCTTTTCGTAAATTATGGAAACTGGCGGCCGCAGTTCCCGGCCAGGGCCAAAGCTTTGGGGAGCTTTTTCCCTTATATACTGGAGGTCACCGCCCTCACCATTAAAATTCAACCGCTCTATGGCCTGAGCATTGCATACTGTCACCAGTTCGACCTCCCTCCCCGGCTGCACCTCCTGGATACTCTTTTCACTCACCAAATCTACCAGAATCGGCTTCGCTATGAATTCGCTTAGCCCCAGGTAAAGGGGATAGCGGCTTTTCCCTTCTTCCAGATTTGCTGCCAGCTTTCCTGTAATCTCCTTATCTGCGTGGTAAAAATATACGCGGTAGCGCAAGCTGGTAAATTCCTGAGCAGGCAGAAGTATCTCCAGGGGGATCTGGGTACCACCCCCGCTGCCGTTGACTTCATTGATGTTTTTGGTCCGTATATAATTTACCGTCTGAATGGTCTTCCGCACCGGCGCCTTGATGGCCGCAGCCAAGCGAGCCTTAGCGGGCGACAGTAAGTCATAATAGGAATCCCGCTCCCACCCTAAGATAGCAGCGACTATCCCCATCAAGGCTGTTCTGGGGGGAAAAGCATAGGAGAGGGAGGAGGAATTGGTATAAAATTTACGGAAATGTGCCATGGGACCGACCAGGTCGAAAACCACTATGTCCTGCATAAGCCGTCGTTCCTTCCTGTTTCAGGCCTGCAATACCTGAACTCTGCCCTTACCTATCACTCCTTCTAACCACAAAGGAAGCCTCACTTTTTGTCCCTGGTACAGCGTGCAGAGGTGTTCGTGCTGCCAGCAATATACCCGAGCGACTCGGGGAGCTATGCTTTTTAAGCAGTCAGCCATTCCATCAAGACGCAGCTTCACATCGCTAATTTCCCTTAAACCCGTAGTCTCCTCCAGGCTTAAATATTCACGCAGGTCTCCACAGAAGGTATCGGCATCCCTGTATTCCAGGCGGAGGTAAAGCCGCGGGTACTGGCCGATCTTGCTCCTGGTAGCCAGCAACGGGATGGCCTTGAGGAGGGCTTCATCCAGCAAAGCAATATCGGCTTCGGTCAAGCCCGTCTTCTCCGCCCGGCGGGCGCTTATAATGCCATGAAAGGCAATAAGGGAATAATATACCCGGTAATCTTTACCTATGGTGCCCTGCTCCTTACCGCTTTCGGCAGCAAACTGGGAAGTAATGCTTACGGAATCCACCAGTGTAGCGCGGTTAAGGGAGTATCCCCAGTTGAACTGCACTGGTCCTATGAAAGTCAGGGAAGAACCTATTCTGCCGCCATCGGCTTTGATGGGCATAGTAGCACCGAAGAGCCGCACGTCTATAAGCTTCTCCGATAAGGCCGGTATGTCCTCCTGTCCTACTTTATTCTTGCCCAGAATAACTTTGAGGCGTTCGGTGGCGTTGACCACGCCCTCAGCCTTGGTAATATAAATTTGCTGTTCCTTATCTTTAAACTTATCCTGTAAGTAATCCCTTATGTACCGCTTGAGGCGGACATCGCTTACTAGATTGCGTTCCCGCTCATAGTCCATACGGGGGCGGTTTTCATCGTCGGGATCCCCGTTAGGATTGCACATCTTGGCATCGTAGATGTAAAGGATTTCCCCGTTATTTTTTACTAATTCGGCCATTTAAGCCCATACCCCCTTGGCAAGATGGTTCTATGCCTGTTCTTCTTTGCCCTTGTATGAGGCAGCCCGGCGCACGCCATAGGAATAACCCGACAGGAGATAGAAAACATTTTCTTCCGGGGAAAGAGGCCAGCTGTTCACGTACTGGTCCATAACTTTTTTCATTTCAGCATACAGCCGCTCATTAAAAGTAAGAATCTTGTACTGGTGCAGCAAATTGAAAACCACATTGGCCAAATGCTGGAGGCGAGCTAGGCTCATACCCTGATAATTGATCTTTTCCAGGACCGGCTTATTCTCATGGCCATGCTGGGCCTGGCTCCAGCCCACCTGCTCGATCAAATACCCCAGCAAGAACATAGCTGCTTGCGCCCCGTTATATCCCATTTCCTGCAAGAATGATTTCATATTTTGGTCCACGTTAAGCTGCTGAAAATCCTCACTCACACCCGTCACCCCCTTTAATTGGCCTAATTTACGCAACAGGTACAGGAAAAGGTTGGCTTGCAGTACCGCCATGGCCATACTATATTCCACATATTTCTCATCCTTCACCCTGATATTACTGTTCGAGAAACGCCGCAGCTGATAAATAGCAATTAGCTCGGTAAACTGATTGATGAGAAAGGCATAATCAAACTGCCTCCCGCTAATCAAGGAATCGTAGATGTCCAGTATTTTCTTGTATTCGTTTACGTCACCGGTCTTCAAAGGTATTAAGTAATAGATCTTGTGCAAATCAATAACCCATTCCCTGCTTTCACCCCCCAGTAAGCCTTTACCGACATCGCTAACCTTGTTTATGCTTCTTACAAGCTTCTTAATACGCGTGGGAGAAACATCCTTGATCAAACGCAATACTTTAAATTCGCTTCGACCGGCGGGCTTGTGATAAAATAACAGGTTGAGTATAGCCTTATTGTCCAAAGGACCTTCCTCTAAGAACTCGTCCAGTTCCTTTTCCAGTTCGTAAAGGCTCTTAAGATTATTGGCCACCTTAATAGTATTGATCACGTAGGCAGCCCAATCTTCCAAATCCTTTTTAGCCGGTAAGGCTTCAAAAAGAAAGCCTGGAATGACATAACAATTAAAGTTCCCTATTTGGGTGTTGAGCCAATTTTTGACGAACTTTTCGGCAGCCAGTAGATTGCGGTAGCAACTCGCACAAAGGGTAAGGTTATGGTAGAAACCTTTTTCTGTCACCCCCGAAGCAAAGCTAATTTTGTCAAGTATGTAATACTTAAATTCTAGCTCCTTGAATACATCTACTGCTACTTGGCCCGGCAAGCCGCAACTGGAACAACAACCGGAGATAGTTTCCTCTAAAGCATCCTCAATCTTAATGCGGTAAACAAGGTCTCTATACTCCGAGTGGCAGCTTAAAGGTACTCCATCCACACTCACCACCCACAGGGCAATCTCGTCCTTACTCAGTCCCCATTTTTTCCTAATCCAGGCTTCCACCGCGTCGGTTAATTTCTTGAGAAAGTTTTTTGAATTCCCCTTAACCTGTTCCAGGAGTCCTGTCATGGAAAAGCTCTCTCCCGTCAGGCCAAAACCCTCAGCATCCAGGACCTTCATACCTCCCGGCATATCCCGGTAAAAGTGGGTTATGACCTTCTCCACCTGGGCCCTTAAGGAACTCCCTTCTGGCAACTCTCGGGCTATATTGGGTAAGGTCTGGGACAATATATAGTTCAGTGAAGGAGTAGCTACCGATCTTTGCGGCTTGTTGCCCTTGGCATTGCCGATCCAGAGATATTTCTTAGGAGTTTCTTTTTCCTTAACCTCCTCCACTTCTACATTAATCTTGCCAGCCCGGGTATCAAAATCTAACAAAATTACCTTTCGGGTTTGGCCTTTACGGGTTTGACTGGGTAGAGGCTCCAGTATATTAGATATGAATTCTTCCCTTCCTATGCCGGCCAGCACCTTACCCAGCTCGGACATGGCCTCCAGCATTCTTTCCGCCTCCCCCTTGTTCTGGAATAATTAGTTATTGCTCCTGGGCCGATTTAGCAAATCACTTCTTATGAAGGTCGCGAGTATTCACAGCATCCAAATCCCTGGGAATTCTTGGAACCAAGCCCGGCATTAAGAGCCACCTCTAAAAGCTGAGGATCGCCTCGCAAGCGATAAGTACCCATCCACCCTTTAATTACCGTGCCTTTGTATTTAACTACTTTAAAATCCTTTTCCTTAACCCCGGCTGGCGCAATGCTAAAATCGCGCGTATCACCCGGCCGGCCAAATATTAACAGGTATTTTTTAGCCAAGTTGGCCAAAATGAGCTCGCAAAAACGCGGCTCAAAAGGCGAATAGTAATAAGTGTAACGGCCAGCAGACCTCTCCAGAGTGCTGTATACCACAACGGGGGAAAGCATTTGAACCTGGATCTCCCTTTCCCGTACCACGATATCGATTACTTCCACCCGTTCCACTTCCAGCAGGGCATCCCCCAGCCTGACCTGTCCCTGTTTCAAAAAGCCGTTACCCATTTCCTGCACTACAAAGGAGATGGGGGAGCAAACCGTAAACTTTACTGGCGGAGAAAAAATCATTTTCTGGCCAGCTCTATCGACTCGCAACCGCCCGTGAAGGCGGGAGAAAGTAAAAAGCTTAAACTTCCGCCGGCCTAATTCAAAGCCCTGTTCATGTAAGAAACTCCTCAAGGCTGGTTGCTCTATCTTGTGATAAAGGGCTGCTTGAAGAAGGTGATTGTATTCTACAGGCAATATGAAATCACCGGCTGCGTTAAAGGTAACAGTCAAGCGCATAAATTCACTCCCTCTGCCTCACCGGTAGCAGTACGTCATAGAAATAATGCTAGCGCACCTGCCTAGCATCTATTATAAAAACCTGAACCGTCAAATACTGACGGACATAAGTGTGCCAAATAAATTTTTGACCTCTAATATGACCTTGCGCCCGCCGGAAACGCACAGGTGAACAATAAAATCCTGTTGCCTGGCGCGGCGCACCTCACCATACAGGGTGCGCAGCAGAGCGCGCAGGTCGGCATCGTTGCAAAAATCTTGTATTTTCCCTCTCCCTGAGGCTACTGGAACTGGGCGAAAACCGATACCCTGGTAGCAGGGACCCGCAAACTCGCCGGCAACTATCTCCAGGGCCTGGCGTACCGCCGGGTTCTCTGTATAGATTACGGCGACCTCGCTGATAGATCGACCGCCGGCAAGCAAGCAGTCAAGGGTAATGGTCACTACCTGAGGCTCCACACCCAGGGTGGCAATCAAAATTTCGGGATGCTGCCGGTTTTTCTTGGTGTGTTCCATTTCATCATGCCTTTAAGCTCCAGGATGGCCAAGACTATTGAGTACCAATTTTTTTAACACGAAAATAACCCAACCAAACGATCTTCATCAAGTAAATAAGCCTGCCAGGTAGGGCGTAAAAAGGCAATAATAAACTAGCAGATGCATGAACCTACATCAGCCAGGTTAATCCTTCTTGAAGGTGTAACTGTTAACAGACCTGGGCGACTTCCCTTACCTCGAGCCCCAGCTTCCGGGCCTCAGCAATAATTTTTTTGATCCGAAATCTTTCTTGTTTTTGTTTGGCTTTCTCAAATGCAGTTTCGTCGTAGTCTGTACCGTTTTTTAATAAGTTGTAAATAATCACCAGAAGCTTTCTGGCCAGAGCGATAAGGGCTTTCTTGGCCCCGCGGCGTTGCTTGACCTTCCAGTACCAGGACGATAAATAGCTGTCGCGTACCCGGGTGATGGACCAGGCAACTTCGCAAAGAATCCGCTTTAGATAGGTGTTGCCGTGGGTGGTACGAGTGGACTTTTTTTTCCTGCACTTTCATTATTGCCGGGGCTTAAGCCCGCCCAGGAACAGATATGTTCCGCAGTTTTAAAGCGGCTCATATCGAGGCCGATTTCCGCCAGAATAGCGGCGGCAGCGGTTTTGTCAATACCCGGGATACCGTCCAGTTGCTCCAGTTGTCTTTGGTATTGATTAAGTTTTTCCTCCAGCTTTTGTTCTACCTGGCGAAGATGCTCGTAGTGCTGATCCAGCCAGCCCAGCAAAAGCTTGAGGAACTCCCTTTGGTGAACATCCATTTTACCATTGACAGCCTGCTTGATTTCCGGGAGCTTGCACTTGGCACGACCCTTTACCAAAGTCTCTACTTCCCGGGCGGTTATCTTCCCGTAACGGCAAAGGTGATCCATAATCGCCCGGCCTGATACCCCGAAGATATCGGTGAGAAAGGTGGAGAGCTTGAAACCGCAGCTTTGTAAGTGCTTTTCGATGCGGTTCTTTTGCGAGGCAATCTCTTCGATAATACTTTTGCGGTACCGGGTTAGATTACGGAGTTCCCGGATAGGTTTGGAGGGAATAAAACTTCCTTCCAACAATCCAGCGCGTAAGAGGTTGGCTATCCATTCAGCGTCCTTCATATCGGTCTTCTTACCGGGAACGTTTTTCATGTGCCGGGCGTTGGCAACAATCAAAACCATACTGCCATCAAAGGCTTCTTCCAGGACGTTATATACAGGCTGCCAATAAACCCCGGTGCTTTCCATGGCCACATGGCGGCAGTTCTCCGCTTCCAGCCAGGCTTTCAGTTCATCAAGTCCGGCAAGAAGGGTGGAAAAGGTGCGAATGGTTTTTGTCGGTTCCTCGCCAATATTGCCTTTTAATAGGCAGGCAACCACAGTATCTTTATGGACGTCCAGACCACAACAGGTTTCTAAAATGTCTTGCATGAGCTTCCTCCTGCCTCATTGGATTTCAGGGATGATTGCCCGAGAAAGAAAGAAGTTTAACACCCGTGCTGTTCCCAGGTCCTTAAGAACGAGGGGCGACAATTGGCTGTGCTCAAAGGCAATCAGGTTAGGTTAGTACTCGAGGTTATACCATCAAAATGTACTCAACCTTTGTCCCTGATAATTCCAATGTAGCAGAAAATCAGGCTGTTGTAATCACTTCTTTCTATTTTCATGATTGGTTGTGCCTTCAAGGCATGGCCGGTTAGTAGGAAATTACTACTGTATAACAGTGGTAAGGCAGTAATTCGACACCAAGGGAAAAAATTCCTGCTCCAGCGCTGGACAGAATTAAAGTTTGTTGTCCACCTAAATTCATCCGTACGCCAGGATTGAAAAACCCGGTCAGCAATGGCTATACTAAAGTTAGATTGGTGGCTACCGAAAAGGCCTGCTGGAAAGTCATAATGAGAGGAGGGCACTACAATGGGTATTTACCAGGAAGAAATGATAATCCCCGTTAAGAACAGCTATACTTACGAGGACTACGCCAGGCTGCCGGAAGGAACTCCCTTTCAACTAATCGGAGGTAAACTCATTATGACGCCTGCACCCGATACCTATCACCAGATCATACTAATGCGTCTGATTGAAAAGCTGTTGTTTTTCCTTGCAGGAAAGGATTTGGGGATACTTTTTACCGCACCTGTAGATGTATTTTTAGAGGAAAAAGAAACCTACCAGCCGGATATTATCTTTATCGCGAAGGATAGAATGCATATAATCGAAACAACAAAAATAAAAGGGGCACCCGACCTGGTAATAGAGATTCTTTCTCCCTCTACCGGCTATTATGACTTAAAGAAAAAAGCCCGTGTTTACGCGCGGTGCGGTGTAAAAGAATACTGGATTGTAGATCCCGAAGATAAAAGCATTGAGGTTTTTCAGCAAAAGGAGGGAAATTTCGTCCTTGTCCATCATGTCGAAGAAACGGGCCAGGCTAAATCCATCTTACTGAAAGGATTTGCAGTAGAAGTAAAAGAAATTTTCGCTCCACTTCAGTAGCCCATTTGCTCCAAAGTGGCTGGCTTGCTTCGTTGCTGATTCCTGTTCTATCCACTTGCGGTGCTTTAACATGGCTTCAAGCAAATGACCCCAGAAAATGATTTCTCAAGATCACGTCAGCGAAACATCGGCTGCCAGCACGCCAACGATCCTGCCGCTGCCGTCCCGTATAGGCAAAGACAGGGTGCGACAGGGTTTCCGGGTAATAGCTGACACATACACCGTTGATATATACTCTTCCCCGGCCATGGCCCTCTGCCACCAGGGACGGATCCGGGCGTTGGCCAGGGCGGCTGGCGGCTGCGAGAAAATAAAGGTACCGTCGCTGCGGTTGGAGTAAACCGCTTCCACATCCGGTCTCTTAGCCAGCCATTCCCGAAGAACCACGCAGTGACTGCCGGGGTCTAAAACCTGAATTTCCGGCCGACAGGACAATTCTCGTAAAGCGGCCATCACCGGCTCCATTCTTGCCTCGTCCTGTGTTCCTGGCCTAAATCGGAAATGGTTCCCGCAACCTTCTGGAGCTAGTGAAAGGCAGAAACAGCTTCCCAGAAAGCGTCAAATACAACCCACCTTGGCACCAATCGCAAGTATAGGGGATAATCCTCCTTAAAAATGTTTCAATCCTCACCCGGCATGGAAGCCGGGTGCAACACCTGTGTTTGGGGAGTCTAAGCAAGGGTTGCTAACCGTTTCAATCCTCACCCGGCATGGAAGCCGGGTGCAACACAGCTGGCAGGACAGGCCGGACGAGACAGCGCAGGTTTCAATCCTCACCCGGCATGGAAGCCGGGTGCAACGGGGTGAAGTCATGTTGCCAGGGCGCAACAGTCTGTTTCAATCCTCACCCGGCATGGAAGCCGGGTGCAACGCTATTATGTCTGAAGGGGGTTTACTGTCAAAGTGTTTCAATCCTCACCCGGCATGGAAGCCGGGTGCAACGAGGGTGGAGGTTCAAATCCTCCCTGCTACACCAATGGTTTCAATCCTCACCCGGCATGGAAGCCGGGTGCAACAGCTAGACGAAATTACGCCAAAACGCAAGCAGAAGCGTTTCAATCCTCACCCGGCATGGAAGCCGGGTGCAACGTACTACTATTCGCGCTGTCTTACAAGTAATGAAGTTTCAATCCTCACCCGGCATGGAAGCCGGGTGCAACCGGGCTCACTATCCCGGCTATCCTGGGTCGCTCGTTTCAATCCTCACCCGGCATGGAAGCCGGGTGCAACCGGGCTCACTATCCCGGCTATCCTGGGTCGCTCGTTTCAATCCTCACCCGGCATGGAAGCCGGGTGCAACACGGAAGGAGTGCAGGACTATTCCAGCCTGCTTGTGTTTCAATCCTCACCCGGCATGGAAGCCGGGTGCAACAGACCGCGCAAAAGTTCTTTTTCTGGACGGCTTTAGCGGCCACCCAGCGCGAACCTAGCGGCCCGGGCGTTTTTTGACCAGCCTGGGCTCCTGTAACTGCCCGGGCCGTCCATAAAAATGCCGCATCGCGAAACATCCGGATTTTGTAGCTCCACTGGGGTTTCGCGCACACCATCTTTGGCTCAATCCTTACCGTTTCAATTCTCACCCGGCAAGGAATCCGGGTACAGACGCAACGTCCCGCCAGGGCCTTCACAGAATCAGCGGCCCATCGAAGTCCACATACCGGTCCTGGCCGTAAACCCTGAGGGAACCCTCCCGGCCGCCATGCAATATGTAGATGCGGAGGCTGTCTCGTTTCTCATCAATGACTTTCCGGAGGCTGTAAATGAGTTCTTCAAGCTGGGCCGGTGTTACCCGGCATTCAAAAAGAGAATACTGGACCCGTTGGCCAAAGTTCTTGCAAATAGTGGCCACCTTCCGCAGGCGGGCCTGCCCTTCTTTGCTTTCCATATTTACATCGTAAGCAACGATGATGTCCATCCGCTTCATCGGGCAACAAACGGCGCATATTCGGCCGCATCCTGGCGAAGATGTCGCGCCAGCAGGCGCGCCTGGATGTGGGGAAGAAGCCCGACGGGTATCCGTTGACCTAACAAAGGATGGATGAGTTCTTCCTGTTTCCTTTTCTGATAGGCCTCCAAAAAGGTTCGGCGGGCCTGATCGGTAAGGTGGACGGCGCCTCCCGGCCGTTCCAGGAAATCCTTTTCCGTTATCTGGCGGCGATTCAACAGCGTTAGCACAAGCCGGTCTGCCAGGAAGGCACGAAACTCTTCCATTAAATCCAGGGCCAAAGCAGGCCGACCGGGGCGCAAGGCATGGAGGTAGCCGATCTGGGGATCAAGCCCGACCCCTTCACAAGCCGATATACAATCATTGACGAGCAGTGAATAAGCAAAGGATAGTAAAGCGTTCACCGGGTCTCGGGGCGGCCGCTTTGTTCTTACATCAAAGCGTAGGGCGGGATCGTCTACCAAGATGAGCGAACTTAATACCGAAAAGTATACAGCGGCGGCCCGACCCTCGATACCACGTATTACATCAAGATCCTTGGGCCTGTTCACCTCTTTCAAGGCCGCTTCCAGTTCTCGAGCGGCCGGTTCAAGCTGACAAACCAATTTCGGGTTATCACGCATACCCCTTAGCAACACGTGGCGGGCATTTCTAATTTTACCGGCTACAAAGCGGCCTGCCAGGGCCGAACGGTGGCACGCATCTCTATAGGCCTCGTACTGGGCCCGCCGCAAAAGGACGTTGCCTGTTACCGGTCCTGCAAGGCGGGCCCGGAACTGGCCATTCTGGTCAAACCAGACGATATTCCGACCGTCCTCAGCAAAGCGATGGATCAAAAAGGGGCTTAAGAGCACGTTGCCAAAGACAGCCAGTCCGCCCAGGTGGTGCAGGGGTACCTGAAGCCGCTCAACCCGCTCGACTTCCACCTTTAGCGTGTCGTGATCCAGGTGTATATAAGCGCCCTGGGCTTGGATATACAGTGTATTAAGGAGTTGATGCATCACTTCCATTCACGCTCCAGCCAGGCAGGGAGATCCCGCAGGGCAAAGGGCATACAAGCGTCCACTAGGGAACAATCTCGGCAGCGTTCATCTGCCGTCGGCGGGGGCATTAAACCGTCCTGGAGCAGCTGGCGCACGTCCTGGATCACCCTTTCAACCTGCGAGCGAAGTTGGGACGTAAAGCGAATCTCCCGCCTCCGTCGTGACCCGTGATGGTACAGGGCTCCCCGGAGCACTGGTCGTCCCAGCATTTCCTCAAGGCACAAAGCCTGGGCGCAGAGCTGCACCTCGTCGGCCCTTCTGGCCTTCCGGGGACCGGCCTTGTATTCCACTGGATAGGGAGTGCCGTCCGGCAGAAACTCAATCACGTCCGCTCTGCCAATTAACCCCAGACGTTCCGACCAGAGGGGGACGGCCAGCTCTACTCGAACTCCTTCAGCATTATAGTCATGAGGCAGATCTACATTCTCGTGAACCCGCCGTCCCCGTAAAGTAAAGAGGTTTTCGTCCCAAACTTGTTCCAGGTGGATCAACGCGCACTGCCGGGGGCAATATACATAGTGCTGCAGTGCGCTGATAGGGACGGAATCGGAGGCATCCCAGGGCATATTTACACCAGCCGGACCAGGGTGACGCCGGCAAAACCCATCCCGTCAAGCGACCCCTCAGGAGGAGTAGCGACCATATAGTCTGCAAAGGAACGGGGGGTTTCCACACTTTCCTGCCTCCGCACTTTTACCAGCTCAAACAGCTTGTGTGCCGGGGCGTTGCCTTTCTTATCTTCGTGGCGAAAAACAAAGAGACCACGCACCGCCATTTCACCCCTGGAAGCTGAGCGGTCAAACTCAAAAAGATACTGGAGGGCCTCCCAGAAAAGTTTAAGGTCTTCTTTCGATACGCCGGTCCTTTCGGCCAAGAAGGGGTTATAAAATCCGTGAGCCCGGTAGAGGCCGTATGGAATAAGGGGCTTACGAGCCATCTCTGTTTCCTTGCGCCGCCGGTCCGCTTCCTTGGTTACTGCCTTACGGGTAATAGCCAGGTCCAGGGGCAGGACCGGGTCTACAGAACGGGAAAAGGTGAGCTGGACTGGCCCACGAACCTGTCCGGCATTAGTTCCGCCGGTAAGTACGGCTCCAAACATGCGAATGTCGAAGTATAGGCGGGCCATCTCCTGTTTAACTTCCTCTCTTTTTTCCCTTCCCACTTTAGGGAGGTTTTTGATCCGGCTCGCCAAGGGCTCGGCTATTTTCTTAAGTTTAGCCTCAAAGTCCTTGTTAATTTCTGTTTCGCCCTTAAGAGCCTCCAGGATGTCCTTTATTTTGGTTCCTTCGCCTATGTAACGGAGAAGGCGGGTTTCCGGATCGAAGTCGAACTCGTCCCTTTCTTTCTCTAGAAAGTCGAGAAGTTCCTCGTCCTCCTCTACTACCGCACTGGGAGGTTCTATGCCCTTGTAAAGTACATCCAGGTATAGCCGGTTGAGCGCCACCTTACTTTGGATGAAAATTCCATACTCTGGCTCTTGAGGCCGAGTGAGGGCAACGTAATCCCTTATCTTGCGCTTTAAGGCCACATCGGTAATCAGGCCGTGCATAGTCTCGGGGTCTACCCGAGGTAAGTTACCTGCATCAGGGTCACCGTTAGGATTCCCGTCCCGGACATCAAAAAGAAAGACAAAATCATAGCGTTTTTGGGGATCACAAATAAATTTATACTTGCTGTTCATCAGTTTTTCCCCCTTAGTTTTAGTTGGATTCTTTGATTTTGCTTTTACCTCTTGTTGCACGGAAGTAAGCCCGCTGGTGATAAAAGCCGAGAGCAAACTCCGCCTGCTGGGGCAGTTTGAGAATCCTTGGAAAACCTTCGGCATCATCCAACAGTGAAAGGACCTCTTCTACCATGAGATTTACTTCCATACCTACCTTCGGATTTGGGAGATGAGCTGTGGTACTCAAACGCAGCAGATTTCCAAATACCGAAGCTGGCGCGGTAGAGGCGGCCCCGTAAAAACGATTCACAATGGTGTTGTTTAGCTTAAAACTAGCCGCCCGAAGTTGTGCTTCTTCCAAAATAGCTAGCAAACGACCGCAAAGGTAAGGTTTTGAGCAACGCTGAAAATCCAGCTTTTCCATGTTCACAGCCTCCTCTTTTCCATAAGAAATCACCAACTTTAACAGAGCCGTCAGGGCTTGAATATACTCAAGCCGCTGCCGTTCCTCATCCGGCCTATCTCTCTTCCCTTTGCTCCAAAAAACCCGCAGTTGCGATACTGCCTTGACCAGAAGTTCAGCTGAAGGCCTGTATCCCAAGTAGGCCGCTCGAAGAAGGCTTCGAATAAAATTTGGTTCAGATGAATCTAAGGCTTCTGCCAGCACGGCTATAGATACTGGTCGACATCTATCTCCACTTATAGAAACCAGGGTAAGTGCCTGCAGGAAATTTCTCAGATTTTCTTTTAAAACCTCTAGGGAAACGCTAAACCACTCCCGTAGGGCAACCCTTCCTACATTAGGCGAAAGAACCCCCAGGTAAAAAGCATAGTCATCCAGCCTCAGACCACTTGCTCTGGGCTTCCAGGGCAGATCCAGTAAGCGGTTCATTTGGACCAGATCAGCGGGAGGAGCCTGAGGCTTATTCTGTATTCGTTCTTCAACCATCAGAGACCCCAGGTTGGCCAAAAGATCCTCCATGTCAATGGAACTATCCCCCACCTGCAGGGGAGCAGGGGCTTTAAGCCAGTAAATGGCCATCTGATTAGCCAAGCTATCAGCTTTGTTTTTATCTCTCACCAGATTTTTCCTATGCCTAGGATTGTTTGATAAATAATTAAAAGCTCGGGTAGCTATATCACCACATGCCAGACAGAGACCTAAATGAGCCTGTTTCGAAATGTTCTGCCCGGCAAGATAAGAAACAAATGCATCTTCGTTAAGGCAGTGAAGGGGTGCAGTTCCTTTAAGTAGCTTCACCTGAAGAGGAAGCTTGCCGATTAGTGTTCCAACAGACCCACACACTGCACATTCACCCACGACGGTTACCGATTTTCCTTTTTTATCGTTTGCCAGACACCGCTCCTCGAGTTCGGTTATCCAGAAGTTCCTGACCTCAGAATGCTCAAACAGGTGCTGACCGGCTAAAGGACCATCTTCCAGCATAAAGGAAACCCAATCTTTAGATTGAACCTCACCGAAACGTGGGTCGTTTTGCACCAAACCCTTATCCAGAACTTCTACAACATAGCTAACTGCCTCTCGAAGTGCGAAATCACTTACCAGAGGCGAAAGCAAAAACTTTTTAATTAACTCCCGAAACACCTGATGTTTTTTGGCTGCCCGCTTATCTACCCCTCCTTTTTGTTTAGATACACCCAAGGCATAGCCAGCCTCGTGAACAAACGGTAAAGCCCTTTCTCCCGAAGTCCTGGTCGGGTCATATGGACGGGGTTTATTAGTCAATTCAACCTCTTCCAGCCACACTTTAATTGGAGACCCTGGCCAAATGTGCACCACCCACCGGATGGGCTCCGTGTAATAATAAAATCCTGCTGGGGGAAGCTTATCCTGGGCTTCCAGATCGCGCCCCAGATCCACCAGTTCCTTAAACATAATCCTCGCCCTCCAGCAGGTAAAGCTCCCTGTACCTTTCCGCTGGGACCTTGAGCCAGCCGACCTCAAGACGAGCCGCAAAAAAGAGCGCATGGTGATAACCGAAGGCGCGCCGCGCGCCGCCCGGCCCGTGGCGGACAAACTCCATCTCCGGCCGGGTTGGATCTTCCACATAGGCGATATCCAAAAGCATATTCCCCAGGTCCATGTCCAGCGGCTGCGGCCGGTCACCTTCTCCGGCCGGGGCAAAAAAGGCCGTGAATTCGCGGGTTCCCAGATAGGGTCGGTGATAGCACTGGCCCCTCTCCACGCGGCGGTTAAACTGATCGCGATACTTGTAGACCGGATCGGTAGCCCAGGACCGCAGAACAATTTCTGCCCGAATCAAGTAGGCCACGTTCTTAAGCACCAGGCTGCAACGCTGCTGGCGGGTATCCTCTATAAAAAATGGATTGCTCCCCTGGCGCTGTTCTATTTCGTTACGCAGAATTACCATTTCGCTTCCCTTCTTGAGAACGCCAATGGCTCTAATCTCATAACGGAACTCCGGTTTCCAGAAAATAGCCTCCAGGACACCCCGTGCCGCCGATGGGGTTATGACCGGGTAGCTTACCCTTTCCACCTTGAATTCCGGGCGGGTAAAGCATGCATAATTTCCCCACACTTTAACCGTAACCATTCCTTTCCGCTCCACCTGAACACCTCCATGTTTGTTTCGATCCTCACCCGGCACAGAGGCCGGATGCAACCCTGCTTTACGGTGCGGCATGGGAGGGATCAAACAATCAGATCGCCGGGGTCATAAACGGGCCCTACCAACCCCAGGCGCTCATCGTACCCCCCGGTCCAGCGGTAGAGCCCTTCCGCCAGAGGCTCCAGCAGGCCCTCTTTTTTGAACTTTGCCGTCTCGAATCGAAAAAGGCTGACCAGGTAGGGCTGGAGACGCTGCCAGGTCACATGGCCTGGATCCTTCATCCATTCCTCAAGCCGCTGCCAGGCTTCACCATAAGGGACAACTACCGAAACCGTCTCCTCCTCAATCAAGCGGTAAAGGCGGGCTACTTCCGGATAGTTCAATTCCCGCCGGTATTCTTGGATTTTTTTCCTGTCCAGGTCCACATCTGCAAAGAGCCTCCGGAAATATTGCCGGTAGAGTTCCGGGTCATGTAGGCTTTCGGCCAGGCGTCCTCTTAAAAGAATCCGAGCCTTTTCCAGTCCCGCCTTATAAGGTCCCCGGGGAATCCTGCCCTCAGCCGGCTCAAATACCACCACCCGTCCCTCAGCCAGCCGCCCCTCCCGGTTGCACCTTCCTGCTGCCTGGACCACCCGATCCAGGGGCCCTACCGCCCTATAAACCACCGGGAAATCCAGGTCTACCCCTGCCTCCACTACCTGGGTACTGACCAGGCGCACCGGCCTTTTTCCCAGCCGTTGCGATACTTCGTCCAGCACCCTGCGTCGATGGGCCCCACAAAGGAGGGTGGAGAGGTGAAACACATCCGGCAAGTCATCCAGGGCCTTAAGCAGTTCCAGCACGTCCCGCCGGGAATTGAGCACCACCAACACTTGCTGCAATTCCCGGATCTCGTCCGCCAGGCGCTCCCAAGAGAGCGGTTCCTCCCTCAGCTCGTAAGCCACCCTTTTCAGGAGCTGGAAATGCTTGCGGTACTGGGGTACGATCTCACGCACCTCCAGGCCGTAAAACTCCTGAAGATAGGGCGTATCGTCAAAAGTGGGCTGGGTAGCAGTGGAAAGGACGAGGGTTACCCCATACTCCTCTACCAGTGCCCTCAAAACATCCAGGGTGGGTTTAAGGATTTCGGGAGGCAGGGCCTGCACCTCATCCAGTAGGATGACGCTTTGGGCCAGATTATGCAGCTTGCGGGCCCTTGAAGGACGATTGGAAAAAAGGCTTTCCAAAAGCTGAACCGTAGTGGTTACTATAATCGGGGCGTCCCAGTTTTCAGCCGCCAGGCGCATCCGCAAAGCTGAAGGGTCCTGCCCCTCATCTTCGGACACGGGCACCTGGCTATGGTGCTCCAAAACGGCTTTATTTCCCAAGATTTTCCGGTAAGCATCCGCCGTCTGCTCTATAATGCTGGTATAAGGAATAGCCACAATTACCCGCCGCTTGCCGTACCGCACGGCGTGCTTCAGAGCAAAGGCTAAACCGCTCCTCGTTTTTCCGCCACCGGTGGGCACGGTAAGGCGCCAGATGCCGGGCGGGCCTTCAGCGGCCTGGAGGCAAGCCTCATAAACCTCACGGCGGATCCTGTTTGTGGTAGTATCATCACGGCTCGCAAGAAACGATTCCTGCTTTTTCATAAATCGGATCCAGAGATCGGGGATTTCCGGCCAGTCTCTTCTCGCCTGTGTCAACTCCGCAGCAAAATGCGCCTCCGTGTCCAAGTAATCTGCGTCTACCAGGGCAGAAAAGAGCATACGGATGAAAAGTTCGCGGCGGGTGCTGTTTCGAAAAGGAAGAGCACGAAAAGGCGGCAGCTTGGGTAGCGAAGCCAGGGCCTCTTTCATAATAGGGAGAGAGCCGGGCTCCTTTTGTAAGAATTCCTCCAAATCCTGAGCCAGGCGACCGGCAGCGGCAAGCCCGGAATGGTGGCCACAAACGGGTAGGGCAATATCCTTCCAGCTTTCCGGGTCTTTTGCTAGTTTAAATAAAAAGCAATAAATTAACGCGCCTCCCCACATGGCATGAGGCACGCGGGGATATTTCTCCTTTCGATACTGCGCCTGCAAGTATTCCTGGAAAGAGGGATTGAACTTTCCCAGGTCATGGATTAGTCCGACCCAAGCAGCGTAGGCTTCACCGCCGAAGGGTTGGGCGAAGGCCTCCGCCCACCAAGCTACTTTTTCCAGGTGGGAGGCCAGGTCGTGCCACTCCTCCTGCGCATTTGGTGTATGGGCATAATAACGCCCCATATGTTTGCCTCAACCTTTCAGCCATGATAAAAGACGTGCATAGTATTCTATGAACAATATTCGACATAGGATAGTATAATTCCTCCTTTTTAGGTTATGTTTTCCATGAAAGACTAAAAAATTTACAGACCTCTATCTTGTGGGCCCGCAATACTCCGAGAGCCAAAAGGGGTAGCCACCCCTGCCAGCTCCTCCAGGAGCCTTTCCAGTTACCAGGACCATTTATTACCAGGACCGTTTAGCCCCCAGCCCTAAGAAAGGACCATAATAACCCACCCTTATTTAGCCTTGAGGTTCCAACCTTTTTCCGTCACTTCCGTCTCTGATGGCGACAATGCCAGCTTCTAAAGTAGCTTGCAGCTCTTTTTCTATCACCGCTGCCATAGCCCTACCATATGACCAGCGCGCCAGCGAAAACTTAAAGTCATACCCATCCCGAGCCAGATGGACGTGGGCGTCAATAAGCCTCGGTAAAAAATTTACAGTAAAAGCTAAATATTTTTTCGCCCCTCTCAGTAGTCATGTTTTGGGACGAGAATATAAACCATTTCTCTAAAGTGACTAGCCTGCTTCGTTGCTTAGGTCAGGTAGAAAGAAATGCAGGGACTCCTGTTCTATCCACTTGCGGTGCCTTAACATGGCTTCAAGCAAAGGACGCCAGGAAGCATAGGCGGGATCTGCAGCCAGCCTGGAAAGTTTGGCTGCATATTCGTCGCCAAAAGATATGCCCGCCTCCAGGCTCCTCTCATAAGTGATGACATCCATAAGGTAGGGTTGTAAAGAGGGAAAAAATTTGCGCTTTATATATTCAAAGATACGGATGCCGCCGTAGTCCATATCGCCCCAGTGGTAGATCGGTGGCTTGGTGGAGTCAATAGTATCAAGGTATTCCTTAAGCCTATTTAAAAATCGCTGCACCCCGCGGCAGGGAAAACCGCCGCTATAGATAACCAGGCCGGCCGGCGTAAAATTATAAACTTCCTGAACCACCTGGTAGTAGGTGGTCAGATTCTCTACTATTAAAATCCACCGCGCCGGAACGCCCGTGATTTTCATTGACCGTACAGTTTGAGGCGATAATCCCAACCCTCCGGGCAGCTCGTCCATCCGGAAGTGCGTTTCTCCCGCCCGGAAAGTAAAGGCCCCTGCCACCAGCACCATTTTGGGATTATCGGTCAAGCCGACGCTGTCCAGGTATTCGGCGTCGGTTTCATATTCCTCTGGGCCGTGGGACTTGAGCAGGGCCAGCAGCCGCTTTTTCACCCTCTGCTCGAAGGCCTTGGAATCCCCCAGAACCCGCTGGCTGAAGATGCGCTCAGGTATACTGTCCTCCAATCCCGGCAGGGCCAGGAGCACCTTTACCAGTTCCCCATAACCTTCCGGGTCCTCCAGGTCCAGGCCGGCCGCCCGGCGCCGGGCCAGGGCCGCGTCCACTTCCGCCCACCATCGCCGCACCCACTCCCAGGGGTGGGTAGCCAGGGGTGCCAGGATCTGGCGCAGCCTGCTGATCCGCTCCGCCCTGGGCACCAGGCCCGCCAGCTCATAGGCCCGGGGGATGGCGTCAAAGTTTAAATATACTTTTTCTACCTGCCGGCCTTCCTGGAAGCGGGGCCAGGTGACCTCCACCACCCCGGCAGCTGCCAGTTCGGCCAGGGCGGCGTGGATGGCCTCCCTTTTGCGGTGGTCCATCTCATCAAAATAATCGCCGGCCAGGGGGCTCTTCTTCATGGCGAACTGGGGTCGCTGCTTGCCCGGAGTGCCGGTTTGAAAGGAGCGGCTCCCTTCGTATTTACTGATCAGCAAAGAGAGAATCTTGTACCGGTACTGCGCTTGCAGGTCTCTGCCCGTCCCGGCCAATCCTTACACCCCCTTGCCGCGGCAGGCCGCTTTCTTCACCGTCGGTGCCGCCGGCACGGCGCCACTGACCGTCATCTCCCCCGGGCCCTTCTGCCCGTCCCCCGGCCGTATCGCTGTGGCCATCCGGCTGCCCGTCACCGGTTGGCACCTCATCTCCGGCCAGCACTTCCTGGCGGCTGATCATGTCCACAAAACAGTGGAAGCCGTTGCGGTGCACCAGCAGGGTGGTATCGACTTCCGGCGCCATGTGCTGCATTTTTTCATCGGGTACGGCGGCAATGAGCTGCAGGTTCATGCGCTTGATGAGCCGGAGGCTGGTCTGGATGCGCTCCTCGTCCATTTTGTTGAAGGCCTCGTCAAACACCACCAGGCGGATGGTCTTGCCCGTAGCATAGAGGTGGTTGAAGGACGCCAGGATGGCGACGTAAAAGGGTGTCTGGGTTTCGCCGCCCGATTTTTCCCGCAGCACCTGGGAGAAGGAATAGCGGTGTTCACCGCTGGTGACCACGATATCGAAATCCAGGTAGTTGCGGTAGTCGGTGAACTCCTCCAATTCCCCGGCCTCGCCGCGGATGAGCTTCTCAAAGAGCTCGTGGAGGACTGCCGCCCGGTCGTCCTCGGGCAGCTCAAAAAGGGAACCCTGCTCCATCACCCCGGGGTCCATGATCACGTCGTAAAAACGCCTGTACCTCTCGCTGGGTTTAATCTCAAAGTGGTAGCGGTCCTCGTGGAAGGGAAAGTTTTTCAGGGCGTAGTTGAGCTCGTTGAAATCCCGCCGCGCTGCTTCAATGGCCTCGCGGAGCTTAAAGATAAAATGGGATTTAAATTCTTCTTCCGACTGCTTCAGAGCCTCGGCCAGCTTTTCCCGGTAACGGGGGATATCCACCGTGGCGATTTCCGCCAGCAGGGGCCGGTAGGCTTCATTATCCGGGGCGCCGGGATCGGCGTTGTAGGTGTAGCGCAGGTTGTACTCGTGGCGTAAGTCGCGCAGGCGCTGGAACTCCTGCTCCCGCCTGGTAATATTGCCCTTCTGGCTGTTCTCCCAGTTGACAAGCTTGCCGGCCGCGGGCAGGTCCTGACCCTCCACCTCCCGCCAGCGTTCCTCGGCCCGGGGCAGGAGTTCCACCGGATACTGCTCCCGCCAGGACTGCCAGAAGGCCAGGGCCTCCTGCACCCTCGTCTCCTGCAGGTGCAGCTCCGTTTGCTTTTGGTTCAACTCGTTCTCGCGGCTTTTTTTTAATCCGCTGATTTCGGTAATCTCGTTCAACAGCTCTTTTTCGCGGCGCTCCCAGTAGTAATATTCTTCTTTTAACCGCTCCACTTCCCCCAGGTCCAGCCGTTCCAGCTCCGCAGCCAGGGCGGCCCGTTCCTCCTGTAAGCGCCGGATGCGGGCCGGGAGGTCCAGCTGTTCGCTGATGCCGGTGTAAAGGGACTTCTTGTCGGCCAGGCGCTCCAGCCAGGCCGCCAGCTTTTCCCTCCTGCCCTGCAGCATCTCTATCTGTTCTTTCGTCTCCGCCAGCTCCCGGCGCTTGATCTCTAACTGGCGCGCTATGGCCCGGGCGCCGATATAGGGAACGGCGTAGCGGTGTTTTTCCAGCTGCCTGGCTACCAGGTTGTGATAGGACATGCAGGTCCTGGTGATGGCAGTGCGGTAACGGCGCAGGTCCTGCTCGTCCCGGGCCTTCATGACCCGCCCCAGGAGATGGTCGATGTGGGCCTGGATGACCGGGTTGGCCGTTACCATCTCCTCCGCCAGGGAACCCTCCTGCGCCGTGCCCAGGTACTTCTGCTCCTTCTCCGTATCCACCAGGCCGACTCCTTCTACCTGGTGCTTCCCTTTCTCTCTCTCGTAAATGGCCAGGGCTTCGGCAAAGACCCGGGGTTCCACCAACAGGTCGAAGCGCTGGGTGTACAAATACCCCTCCACGGCGTCCCGCCAGGTTTCATCCTTCAGGTCCATTTCCTCGCAGAAGATCCAGACCGGCGAGCGCCTGTTCAAGCGCTCTTCCAGGAGCCTTTTCAAGTTGAGGACGTGCGGGGGGTAGGGCCGCTTCTTGTTCTCCAGGTCGCGGATCTGCCCCTCCAGTTCCGCTTTTTGTTGCTGGAGCAGGGCCAGCCGGTCTTCCAGGCGGCCGGCGGCCCGGGCGCAGCGGCTGTGCAGGCCGGCCAGGAAAAGACCGGTATCCCGCACCGCGGCCACGGTATCCTCCTCCGGTAACCAATCAGCGTCCCCGGCCGGAACCAATCCGGACAGCAGCTCCAGGGCCCGTCCCAGGCGCTCCTGCTCCCCCGGCTGCCACTGCCAGTATTCATCCGCTTCCATCTCCTGCAGGCCGGCCAGCAGGGCCTTCTCCCGGTCGAGGGTCTGGCGCAGGATCGCCAGCAGCCGCTCCTGCTCCTGCAAATCCTTATCCACGCGGGCCAGGCCTTCCTTTAACTCTTGCTCCCGCTGCCTGGCCTGGTGGCCCTGCCACTTCTGATAGGCCTCCCTGGCCTTCTGCCCGGCTTCAAGGTGCTTGGCCCGCGCCAGGTCCAGCTCCCGACCCAGCCGCTCCACCTCGGTTGCCAGGAAGCGTGTCTCTTCCTCCAGGTGTTCCCGCAGTT
This sequence comes from Moorella sp. E306M, assembly GCF_006538385.1. Taxonomy (NCBI): domain Bacteria; kingdom Bacillati; phylum Bacillota; class Clostridia; order Neomoorellales; family Neomoorellaceae; genus Neomoorella; species Moorella sp. E306M. The sequence continues at coordinate 694,736 of NZ_BJKO01000001.1, forward strand.
CTACCTCCCGGGCGTGCTTCAGGCCCCGGATGACATACTCCTGGACGGCCACCGTATCCCGCAGCCGGGCAAAGGTGTCGAACTGGCGGCAGATGGCTTCCAGCTGCTCCCGGCGCTCTTCTAGGGCTTCCAGCTCCGCCCGGTAGCGCTCGTGTATTTCAAAGTTCTGCCTAAGGAGGTCCAGCTGCAGCTCCTTCTCATCCAGGATATACTGGTAGACGAAATCCCGCACGTTCTGGATGGGCTTAAAGGAAAGGGCCTTGACGAAAACCGGGAAGAAGCGCTCGCTTAACTGGCCCAGGCGGTTTAAAAGGGCCTTCTGGTAGCCGGTTTTGCTCCGCTCGAAGATATGGCGTCCCGGCAGGTTTTGGCAATAGCGATGAAACTCCTCCCGGTTTTTCCAGCGCTCCGCCCGGCTCCAGAAATCCAGGGCGGCCAGCTTCACCCCGGCCAGGATAAAGTATTCCTCGTCGATGGCATCGTCGCCGTAGACGTCCATCACCACGCCGACGACAAAGTTTTCCCTCTTCTGCTGGTCGTAAAACTCGGCGGCGATGTAGCTGGTAAAATCCCCTTCCCGCAGGTACTTCTTGGCTTCCCCGCCGGTTTTGCCCCGCAGGTAGCTGATGAGGGAGCGCCTGGCCTCGTCGTGAGCCGCTGAATTGAAGCGGATCTGCCGCTGGTTGGCCACCAGGAGAACCTGCAGGGCGTCGATGATGGTCGACTTGCCGGCGCTGTTGCGGCCGGCGATGAGGGTCTGGCGGCCGAACTCCAGGGTCTCGTCATAAAAGTAGTGCCAGTTAATCAGCCGCAGGCGGCGCAGCCACTTCATCCAGCAATCCCTCCTCCTTCCCCGGTTCATAACCGGCGATCTTCTGATACAGCTTTTCTACCGTATCCGCCTGGACGGCGTAAAGGAGGGTGTGGAACAGACGGAAGGCGCAGTCGTCGGACCTGATGTCGTCATCCAGGGGTTCCAGGAGTTTGTACTGGGTGCCCAGGCGCACCAGTTCCTGCAGCCTGGTCTTGTTAAACAGGGGCAGGCGGAAGGCTTCATACTTGGCCCGGATCTCGTGGAGGGTGGTCACCGGGAACTCGCTCAAAGAAAGGCCCTGGCGCTTTTCCTGATAGATGAGGCGTAGGACCAGGAGCCAGATACTCTCTTCCCGGGTCAGGTTGCGCCGGCAGCCGGCTTCCGGGGACAGGACAAAGAGGCACTCGTGGCGGTCGTCAAAGACGATCTCCCAGCCGAGGAAGCGGAAAAAATCCTCCAGAACCTGGCGGTGGCGCCGCGCCACCAGGTAATGCTCCCGCTCCTGTTCCTTGTTTAAAAAATTAACGGCCAGCAGGCGGTTGATGACCTCCCGCAGCCGCCCTGTTTCCTGTTCACTGAGGTTTTCCCCGAGATTCAGCACCGGCTTCCCTCCTTCTTTCAAACGGCCCGCCGCTTCCTGCCCGTATCCACCCGCACTACCCGCCGGTCATAGAAGCGATAGCCGCCGATGTCGAGAATACGGTTCGAACCCTCCGGCACCAGCCGGTAGCCGGCCAGGCCGTCGTAGCCGTAAAGGTAAACATAGAGGAGGTACAGGAATTCCTCTATATTGGTGGGCGCCAGCTCCTCGATGCCCATCTCCCGGCGCTCCCCCAGGCGGCCCAGAACGTAGGCGCTCACCTTTTCCCTGGTGATGGCCTGCCGCATCCGCTGCAGGTTCTGCTCCCGCAGCTGCCTTTTCAGTTCCTCGGGGACAGCCACCACCACCTGGGGTTCCGGCCGGTGGGGCGCCCGCCGCCGGCGCGGCGTATACAGGGACTGCTCGTTTAATTGATTGAGGCGCATCAGGTTGAACAGGCCGGGCAGGCAATCTTCCGCCGGCAGGTCGCCTCTCCTGATGCCTGCTGCCATCCATTCCAGGACCCGCGCCAGGTACTGGTCGACGCCGGAGCTGTGCTGGCTTAAATAACGGGCCCGCTCAAAGGAGGCGCGCAGATACTGGTTGTGGCGCAGGTCGATCTGGTAAAAAATCTCGTCCAGGCCGCGGTAAATCTCTTCAATGTCCATGAGGGCGCGGCGCAGCTGGTCCGCCGCTTCTTCCCTGCTGGCAAAAAACTCGTTGCGCAGGGCGTCTTCCACGGCCCGGGCCAGCCATTCCGAGTCCAGGAGCCATTCCTGGACCGTGGCCAGGATCCGCTGCCGGTAACGGGACACGTGGTCCGAGGTCTTGAGGCGGTGGTAGCTGCGGTCGATGATGTGGGCCTTGTACTCTTCAAAATGGTGGTCCAGGACCTCCTGGATGGAAGTTTTAGCCACCACCTGCTCCATATGGTACTTCATATTGTTGGCCAGCACCCGCAGTTCCTCCAGGAACTCCTGGGTCATCCTGTGGGCTTCCAGTATAGCAAAGCCGGGCCGCTGCCTGGCCTCCTCGCCGGAAAGGAGCTGGTAGGTAACGAAGGCAAAGCGCTGGTACTCAACGGTCCGGTTCTCGCATAATTCCTGGAAAACGGCCAGCAGCCGGCTGGCGTAGTGGGGCAGGACGATGTAGCGGCGGAAATTATCCCGCACTTCCACCTGGATCCACTTCAACCTGTCCAGGCGGCGTAAGAGGGCACCGGCCTTCAGCCGGGTCAGGTCCTCGCCGTTGCCGTCAAACAGCCCGCCGGCGGCAGGCTCCTGCTCCTCTTCCTCTTCTACCTCGAAGACCAGGCCGGCCTCCTCCTGGCTTTCGATCAGCTCCTGCATCAAATCCCGCATGACCTCATACTGAATGCCAAAGCGGTTGACCCGGTACTGCTCATAAAGGAGGAGCAGGGCCTCGGCGTAAATATGCCGGTTCCGGCCGCTGAAAACCTGGAACAAGCGCTCCGGTATCACCTCGAAAAGTTTCATCCGGACAGCTCCCCCGGTGACTCGTATTTTAAAACTGCTCGCCGGCAATCTTACAGGCCCGCAGAGCAACCGGGTAGATTTAAACTGTTCGACATTTTTCTTAAAAAGTCCTTTTTATTTTAAGGACTTTATCACCAGGATTCCCAGGACTGTTTGATTTTATTTTAAGACCGGAGCAAAGGGTAATTCCAAAATAGATACGTTCTTATGCGAAAAATGCATATTTTCTTTATGTGTCGGTCCCTTCATGCGGGTATCCTGGCGCAAAAAAATAGACGCTCCCCTTCGACCTAGGCTGTATGGTTCTCCACCAGCCTGACCCGCCGCGCCCGTTTGATGTGACATATGGAAATGGGCCAGGGAGGAAAAGCGGCTTGGCCTTCCCCTATCAGGTTCAGGCGCGCCGCAGGACTTCCCCGGCAGAGCACCCTGTAAGCTGTCCATCTTTTACTGCCACCTGGCCGTTTACCAGCACCCAGCGTACCCCGGCAGCCAGCCGGTTGGGGTTAGCCCGGGTGGCCCGGGAGGCAATAGTTCCCGGGTCGAAGGCTACCACATCGGCTTTATAGCCGGGTACCAGGAGACCGCGGTCCTTCAACTCCATCCGCCGCGCCGGCATGGCTGTCATTTTATGAATAGCCTGCTCTAAAGAGATAACCCCTTTATCTAAAACGTATGTACGCAGGATATGGGGGTAGTTGCCGTAAGCACGGGGGTGAACAGCTCGCCCCAGGTTGTCAAGCCCGCTGTCGCTGCCGATCATTACAGCCGGGTGCTGCAGGGCAAGGATCAAGTCGTCTTCGCTAATCGAGTGGCGTTTGCTTCCCAGATCCCAGCTGGAAAAAGTGTAGCCGTAGACATCGGCGGTTACATCCAGCCCTCCCTGACGGGCATCATCCAGGAGGCCCAGGACCCGCTTCATTTTCCCCCAGTTGCGCTGGAAGGAGGTCTTGATATGAGAATACTGCACCGGGACACTTGCCTGGTGCCCTATTTCTAAAGCCTCTTCTACGGCTTCCAGTACCCGGTCGCTCTCGCTGCGGATGTGGGTGGCATAAAACCCGCCGTACTGTTTTAAAACCTGGCACAGCTCAACCAGTTCCCGGGTCGTAGCCAGGGTCTGGGGCCAGTATTCCAGTCCCACCGATAGACCAAAGGCCCCCTCCTGCAGGGCCACGGCCAGTTTGTCCTGCATAGCTGCCACTTCGCCGGCACTGGCCTGCCGCCCTTCCCTGGCGACAGCCGCCTGCCGCAGGTGTTTGTACCCGGCCAGGATACCCAGGTTGATGGCCAGTTTATGGATACCCCCAAGGAAGGAGCCTACCCTGTCCACCGAAGTGCCGCAGTTACCGCCCAGGTGGGTCGTTACCCCCTGAAGCAGCAGCATCTCCGCTCTGCCGCCGGCGGCCAGGTACTGTTCAGTGTGGGAGTGGACATCAATAAAGCCGGGACAGAGAACCAGGCCCCTGGCATCTATTTCTACTGCTCCCGGCGCGGCCTGGAAATCTCCTACAGCAGTGATTTGCTTCCCTTTAATGCCAACACTGCCGGAGTACGCTTTATCTCCCCTGCCGTCGATAATAAGGCCACTGCGGAATACAAGGTCGCATTCTACCGGCTCGGGTAAAGGGGGGCTTTGCCCTGCCGGCGTTCCTGGTTTCCCTGTCCCGTTTTTATTGCCAGCTGATATAATCCCTGGCATCAACCCCAACCAGGACAGATAACCCAGGGCCATCAAGGAACCGGTTCCTAATAAAAACTGGCGCCTGGATATTTGCTTGCTCATAGTAATACAAGTATTCGACGCCAGCAGGCAAAAATCCTACCCTATTGACAATCTGTTTGAGAGATAATTGCTAATTATGACCAGCTTTGCCTGTAATAGATTGTGAAACGGTTTGCCGGGGTTTCCTCAACACTACATGTTCAAGGAGTATACTTCCAAGGACGCCTACAATAACGCCGTTGCTCAATATGCCTGCCGCCCACCCCGGTATCTGCTCCCACTGCGAGTGCGGCAGGAGCATGACGCCGATGCCAGAAAGCAGGCTCAAGCCAATAATAAAATTCTCCCGTAAAGTAATCTCCTCGCGTACCATATCCCGCAAACCAATTATTGCCAGGGAGCAACCTGATACCAGCAGTACTGCCGCCGCAACAGGTTGAGGCACACTCCCGGCCAGGGCACCCAGCGGGGGAAACAATCCCATGGCTATAAATATAACACAGGAAAGTATAAAGGGCTTTGGCGATTTATTTCCCGAAAAGGAGATTAAACCCGCGGATATGGCGAAAGGTATAGTTCCTATTCCGCCAAAAACGCCTACCAAAAAATTGGCCGTACCGCTCACGGCCAGCCCGCGGTCGTATTTTTTCAGCGGTAAACGTTCGCCTGTGGCAGCTTCCAGGGCGGCAATACTGCCGACAACATTGGGAATCAGTAAAAGGCCAAGCAAAAGGAATGAAACTACGCTTCCAATTTCAAAGCTAGGCGGCCCCCAGAGAAATAAGGGCGGCAGGGAAAACCATGCGCTACCACCCGGCAGGATAACTTCACCTGCCAAAAAACTTAACAGCCAGCCAAAAGCCACGCTCAATATAATGGCGCTGTTTTTAAGCAGCCCCCTGCCATGCAGGGTGAGGTAGATTACCATCAGCAGTACCAAAAGACCGATTATAAAAAGCTTTAGCCCGCCGCCGGCCAGGCCTTTGATCCCCACGCCGCCAATCTGTAAACCCAGCAGCATCAAAAGTATCCCGGTGACGCGGTTGGTAAAAAAAGAACGTGCCCACTTAATCAGGCCGATAGACCCAAGTACAGCCAGGGTCAGGCCGGTAACAATCATCGCCCCTTCAATATCTGTCCGGACGCTGGCCAGGGGTCTCCCCATTTCCTTTGCTATTCCTGCCAAAATTACACAGGCAGCCCACCAGGGAGCCGCCGGACCTTCGATAAGCAATCCCCCGTGGCCAAACCTTATTTGCATTAAGCTGGCAATGCCCGTCAAGAAGAAAGTCAACTGGCTCAGCTTACCGATTTCCGCAGGATTCAGTCCCAAAGCGTTACCCACGACTATCGGGGCCGAGATAATTACGCCGATATGATAGACAATCCATTGCAGGGCGTACAGGACAACAATTCCTTTCTCCTTCAATGCAAATTGCTCCTCCCATCAGCCTTCCGGAGGCTGGAGGCAAATATTGATACTCATGGGCTTTGATAAATTGAAATAAGCCAGTATGAGTTTATAATACCTTAAATTCTACACATCCATCAAGGAAATAGAGATAGGCATCCTTGACACTACGTTTAAAGATAACTGCTACTGCCCGGGCGTACAATTGCACCTGCTCCCGGTAGGCGGCCAGGGGGTCGGGAGGAACTCGGCCCGTCTTGAAGTCCAGGAGCAGAAAACCGTCTTCCTCTTCTACCAGGCAGTCGATGATACCCTGGACCAGGATGATTTCGCCGGCAAGCGCTTCCGCCGGCAGGCCGGGGTAGAGCCCGGCGGCGGGCACGGCCAGGGAAAAGGGGAATTCCCGCTTTACTTTCTCCGGGCGGGCCAGGAGGCGCCGGCCCAGGGGACCGGCAAAGAAGGTGACAATGGCGCCGGTATCGACGGCTGCTGCCTGTTCCGGCGTCAGAATCTCCCGCCCTACCATTTCCTGCAGCAGCCCGGCCAGGCTTTCCCCCGTCACCGGTTTGCTTAAGTCGACGTGCTGCAGGACCAGGTGGGTGGCGGTGCCGCGCTCGGCTGCCGTCAGGCCCTGGCTGGCCTGAAGAAAAAGGGGCCGGCGGGTAAAGCCGTTGCCGCCAGGTCGTATTGGGGTATCGCCTTCATTAAAGACATCAAAGCGCCGCTTCAGGTCGGTGACGGCCAGTTTAACCGGCAACGCCGTCAGGGGCTGCCACGGATATACCCAGGAAAGGCGCCGGTCTACCTCCTGCCGCAGCCGGGCGTGGTCAGCTTCTCCCCCGGCTGCTTGCTCATCCATGCCGGAAGAATTTCCCGGGCTGTATCCTGTAACTGCGGCAGGTTTCCGGGGCACCTCGCCCGTAACGGCAGGCAGGGTCGATGCCTTCACCACTTCTACCTGCCAGCAAGACGGGTCATCCAGGAGACAGCCTTCATCTATCCCCGCCAGCTGCCGCAGGGGCGCGCCGTGGGCATGACGGGCCAGGGCGGCAGCCAGCCAGTCCAGGGGGCTTCGCGCCCGGGCCGTGAGCATGGGGGGAAGCTGCTCTCCACCAACAAACAGGCCGGCGCACCAGTTTTCTGCCTGTTTGGGCAAATTTCTGGCCGAGCCCACCAGGATGAGTTTCTCCCGCGCCCTGGTCACGGCGACGTAGAGGATGCGGACCTCTTCGCTTAAGGCTTCCAGATGCAGCCGGTGGGCTGCCGCCAGGTAAGGCAGGGTGGGGTATTTAATGCCGGCAGCGGCATCAAGGTACAGGGGCAGGAGGCCCAGCTTGCCGTGGAGGAGGACATCGCCGGTGAGTTCCTGGAAGTTAAAGCCTTTGCCCAGGTCGGCCACGATTACCACGGGGAATTCGAGCCCTTTGGCTTTATGAATGCTCATGACCCGGACGACGTCCTCATTTTCTCCCAGGGGGCGGGCCGTACCCAGGTCGCCTTCATTCTCCCGCAGCCGTTCGATAAAACGTAAAAAGCGAAAGAGCCCGTGGCGGGCAAAACCCTCAAACTGGCGCGCCCGGTCCAGGAGGGCGCGTAAATTGGCCTGGCGCTGAGCGCCTCCCGGCAGGCCGCCGGCAAACTCCAGATACCCCGTTTCCCGGTACAGCTGCCATATGAGGTCCCCCAATGGCTGGCGGCGGGCCATAGTCCGCCACCTCTCCAGGCGGGCTAAAAACTCCCGCAGGCGGGCGGCAAGGTCCTGCTGCCTGGTTTCCGGGCCGGAACCATCATCCCCAGCCCCGGCGGCCTTCATCACCGCGGTGAAAAAATCTTCCCCCGGGGCCGCCAGGCGGATACGGGCCAGTTCCGCAGCCGTCAACCCCACCAGGGGAGAGCGCAGCACGGCTGCCAGGGGGATATCCTGGTGGGGGTTGTCGATCACCCGCAGGAGGGAGAGGATAGTTTCGACTTCCGTGGCGGCAAAGTAACCGCTGCCCAGGTCGGCATAGGAAGGGATACCCCACTGCTGCAGGGCTTCCAGGAATACCGGCGCCCGGTCCCTGGTGGCCCGCAGCAGGATGACTATGTCCCGATAGCTTAGATCCCGGTAGGTTTTGCTTTCCGGGTCCCAGACCTGGAACTCCGGCCCGGGCCGTTCCGGGGTCCCGTGAACCAGCTGCCGGATGCGCCGGGCTACGAGCCGCGCCTCCCGCTCCAGGGCCGTTAATTCTTCCAGGTCCATTTCTCCGGCCGCCGCGCCTGCCGGGTCCACCGCCCCTTCCCCGGCGCCGGCCGTATCCTCGCCATGGTCTGCCCCGGCCTCTCCTTCCATCTGTCTCTCCTGGATATATACTTCTATAGCCGGCGTTGCCGCCGCCGGATGCTCCGGATAGCCGGCCCGACCCACCAGGGCCGCGGCGGCGTCGTACTCCAGTTCTCCCACCAGGCGGGAAAAGACCTGGCGGAAAATGAAGTTAACGCCGTCCACTATCCCCTGGCGGCTGCGGAAATTGGCTTTGAGGATAATGCGGCGGTTTAACGCTCCTTCCCCTTCCGGGTACTGGCTGTATTTGGCCAGGAACAGCTCCGGGTTGGCCAGGCGGAAACGGTAGATGCTCTGCTTGACGTCACCGACCATAAAAAGGTTGGGTTTGGCAGCCGGCTGGTTCCCTGCCGGGCCGGAAGCCCCTCCCGGCCCGGCACAGGAACAGGCTCCTTCCTGCCGGGAAACCAGGGTCAGGATGGCGTCCTGGATGCTGTTGATGTCCTGGTATTCGTCTACCAGCACCTCCTCAAAGCGCCGGCGCAGTTCTATGGCTACGGCCGAGGGACGCAGCTCGCCGGAGGCGGCTTTTTCGTCCAGGAGGACCTGCAAGCACAAGTGCTCCAGGTCGCCGAAGTCCACCAGGCCACGGCGGCGTTTCAGTTTTGTGAAGGCCGTGTCAAAGCGGCGGACCACCTCTACCAGGGCGGCAACCAGTTCCCCGGCCCGCTCCAGTTCGGCCCTGATGGCAGCTTCATCGCGGCAGAATTCTTCCTGCAGCTCTTGCAGCAGCTTTTTCGCCTGGTTCCGGTACTGGACGGCCTTTTCCTTCAGCCTTTCATCCACGCTGCTGCCCCGGACGGCTTTCAGCCTGCCGAAAGTAACGGACGAAAGCTTCTGGCACAGCTGGTCCCAGCTAAAGCCGCCCATTTCATCCAGGAGGCCCCTTACCTGAGCTTCCTCCCTTTCCAGGTTGTCCAGATAGACGGCCGGGCCGCCGGGACTGGCTGCCAGCCTCGCGGCCTGGCGCAGGTAATAGGCCGCTTCCTGCAACCGCAGGGCAATTACTTCTTTAATCTCCCGGTACCAGGGCAGCGCCTCCAGGGGGGTACCTTCAGGTACGCGGTAAACTGCCGCCGCCTCCGCCAGCCACGCTTCCGGCCAGGGGAGGCTCCGGGTAAAATGCCAGACCTTTAGCACCAGGTCCACCAGGTTGGCATCACCGCGACCACCCAGGCTGTCGGCTAGGTCGGTTATGGGTCCTCCTTCGGGTTCAGCGGCAAAGCATTCTTCCAGCACCTGGTCCATAACCTCCAGCTGCAGGAGGTCGGCTTCGGCCGGGTCCATGACCTTAAAGCCCGGGTCGAGGTCCAGGCGGTAAAAATAGGTCCGGACGACCCAGAGGCAGAAGGAGTGGATGGTGCTGATGTGGGCGCGGTTCAACAGCAGGAGCTGGCGCCTTAAGAATTCATTTTCCGGCTGTCGGGCGGCGGCCGCTTCCAGGGCGGCCCCTATCCGCTGGCGCATCTCGGCAGCGGCGGCCTCGGTAAAGGTGACCACCAGCATGTTTTCCAGGCTAATCGGCGCTATCGGATCCGTCAGGCGCTGGATAATCCGTTCCACCAGGACGGCCGTCTTGCCGGCACCGGCGGCGGCGGCTACCAGGAGGTTGGCCTGCCGCGCCTGGATGGCGGCCAGCTGTTCCTCCGTCCAGGAGCGCTTCTGGTATTCACCCATCACTTCAGTTCACCTTCCCCTCCGGCCCCCTTCAAGAAACTCATGGCGGCTTTCCAGAAGTCTTCGCCTTGCAAGCGCGCCAGGCGGCGGTAGGTACCTCCTGGTATCTGGAGGTCAAAGCAGCATACCGGCCGGTAGGGACAGAAATCACAGCCCGTTGCCTTATCCTGGCGATAGGGGCTGATCTCTATCCGGCCGGAAAGGATGTCCCCGGCCAGACTAGCGGCCCTGGCCAGGGCCAGGGCCAGGAGCAGCGCTATTTGCTCCCGGGTGGCTGCCGGCGCGCCCCGCCGCAGGCTCCCGTCTTTGTTCAGCCGCACGGGCAGGAGGTCCGGGGTCAGGTCGACTGCTTTATCCATGAGCCTTATAATCTCCGGCTCTGCCAGTAGCAGGCCGCGCATTTTCAGGGCCTGGCGGCGGAGCCTTGCCACCTCGACAGTCTCCCGGACCGGCGCCCGCTGCCTTAAAATGGGGTTTCTGACGGCAAAATAGAGAATGCCGGCCGGTTCGGCGGCTTCACCCAGAAGCGCCGGTGCCGCTGCCAGGGCCGCCTGCAGGTACAGGGGCAGCTGCAGGGAAAGGCCGTGGTAGACCCTGTCCAGTTCCAGGCCGGTCTGGCTGCTCTTGTAGTCGATAACCCGCAAGTAAGCCCGGTCCTGGTAACGGGCGGCGTCGATGCGGTCCACCCTGCCTTCCAGGATGACCTGCCTGCCGGGTACGGCCTCCAGCACCAGGGGCGGCAGGTCTCCCCGCATGCCAAAATAGGCCTCCACCGCCAGGGGCCGGAATTCTCCCCGCCTGGCGTGCTCGTTCAGGACCTCCAGGACCCGCTGCAGGGTCTGCTCGAGCTTTTTGCGGAGGTAGTTGTAGCGGGCGCTGCTGCTTAAAATCTCATGCTGGAGGGCCGGGGCCAGTTCCTCTATCACCCGGCTGAGGATAGCCGCCGCCTCCTCGTCGCTCACCTCGCCCCAGTCGCGGCCGCTGCCCGTTAATTCTTCCACAAAGAGTTTTAAGGCCGCGTGGTAAAACTGGCCCATTCCGGCCGGGTCCACCCGGTACATCTGCCTTTCCTGGAGTTTGAGGCCGTAGGCCAGGAAGTAGCGGAAGGGGCAGGCGGCATAAGTCTCCAGGCGCGAGATGCTGCTCCGTAAAGGCCCGGGGTAAAGCTGTTCTACAAGCCCGGGCTCCAGGGGCTCCACCTGGTTGTAATAATTGACGCCGCCCAGGAGGGCGAGCCACCTTTCCCTGTCCCGGTCCTGCTCCAGCCAGCGGTAAACCTCCTGCCAGAGGGCGGGCAGGGGGCGTCTCCGGCTTAAAATACGGGCCAGGTGGCCGGCCGCCTGGCGCGGTGTGGTCAGATAGACCAGGTCGGCCTCACCGCCCGGTAAATCCGGGCCAATGTTTTCTTCTTCTAAACCCGGCAGCAGCTGGCGCAGCCGGCGAACCAGGGGTGACGGGGCCAGGGCCCGGCCCCCGGCGTCGGCCAGGGGGTAGCTCAACCAGAGAAAACGCCGCGAGCGGGTCAGGGCCAGGTAAGCCAGGAACTCTTCATGGAAAAGCCTTAAAGAACCGGTCGGGGCCAGCTCTACCCCGGCCGCCTGCAGTTCCTCCCTTTCCCGGTCGCTGAAGGTGGCGTCTTCCGGCAGCCGCGCCGGCAGCATCCCTTCCCCCACACCCAGGACCAGGGCCGCCTGGAGTTCCGGCTGGCGGGAACGGTCCAATGTACCCACCACCACCTGGTCCAGGGCCGGGGGAATGAGCCGGAGTTTCAGGCTTTCCATGCCGGCCTCCAGGATGGCGGCATACTCCGCCAGCTCCATGGCAGCATCCCCCAGGGCCGTGATGAGCTCATCCAGCAGGTCCATGAGGCCGTCCCAGACCTGCTCGTGTTCCTGGGCGGCATCGAGGTCCCCGGCGGCCAGGGACTGCCGGTGCCATGCTTCCAGCTGCCGGGGCACCTGGAGCTCCTGCAGCAGGCTAAAAAGAGCGGCCGTGATCTCCCGCACCGTTAACGTCCGGCCCTGGACGGCCCGGTAAAAGCGCCGCAAATGCCGGGCGGCCCGGTCCCGGGCGCTATTGACGGCTGCCGCCACGGCCTCTTCCCTTTCATCCGCGCCTGGAGTTTCCAGGTCGCGGCGGCTTTTAAACTGCCAGGGACGCTCCTCCAGCCACTGGCGGCCGCGGATGCCGTGGGCCAGGACATAATTTTCCAGCAGGTCGACTTCTTCGCGGGAGACGGGTACCAGATCGCTCTTAAGATAGCGGAAGACGGGATCGTAGGCCCAGTTTTCCAGGACGGTTTCCAGGGCCGCCCGCACCAGCTCCAGGAGGGGATGGTGGCCTACCGGCCGGCGGCGGTCAATGAAAAAGGGGATGTTAAAGTCGCGGAAAGTATTGACAATGAGGTCGTGGTAGGGCTCCAGATCGCGCACCAGGACGGCCATTTCCCGGAAACGCAGGTTCTCTTCCCGGGCCAGGCGCAAAATCTCCCTGGCTGCCGCCTCGACTTCCAGGCGGGGGTTGGCCGCCGCTACCAGCCGGATGCCGCCCGGGGAGCCGCGCAAAGGTTTTAGAGGCCACCGGCCGAAATGGGCTTCCAGGTGGGCCAGGGCCGGCGCCTCCCGGAAGCGGGGCGGCGTACCCGTAAGCAAAACGTCGGCCTCGATATTAACCCCGGCGGCCCGGGCCAGGCGCTGCAGGCGGTGGTAGGTGTCGCCGGTGGGGTGGAAGAGCTCCGTCTCGCCCAGCTGCCGGTGCCTTAAGGCCGGGTCCAGGCAGAGGGTGACCGTCACCCGGCCGGCTGCGGCCATTAAAGCCTGGAGGACGGCCTCTTCCTGGGGGGTAAAACCGTTGAACCCGTCGACCCAGACCAGGGCTCCTTTAATAAAGCTTGCTTCCGGCAACCGCCGTGCGAGTAAAGTCAAATAATCGTCGGGATCCAGGTAGCGGCCGGCGAGATATTTTTCCAGTTCGCTGTAAATGAGGGCCAGATCGTGAAGCTTGCGGCCAAGGATGGTTTCCCCCCGGCCGGTCTCCCGGTAATGCTCGGCTACCCGCTTGAGCTCGCCGGGCTCAACCCGGTAGAGCTTTAATTCAGCGATGGTATGGGCGAGTTGCTCAACAAAGCCGGGACTGCCCGCCAGGGAAGCGAAAAGGGTCAAATCCCCCTGGCGGGCATTGAGAATGGCCCGCAGGGCCATACGCTTGCCCATCTCGCCCAGGTGGGGCCGGGCGGCGCCGCCGGCCTCCTGGAAGACCCGCCAGCCCAAGCGGCGAAAGCTTAAGACCTGGGCGCGGCTGAAGCCCGGGCAGGGGACGGCTCTATGTAAATCCAATTCCATCTGCAGGGTGGCCTGCTCCGGGGTAAGGATTATGAGGGCCGGGCCTGCCGGCCCCTCCGCCAGGGCGGCCTTTATTTCCTCAAGGCAAAAGCGCGTCTTGCCCGACCCGGCACGGCCCAGGACGAGACGTAAAGACAAGTTCAACACTCCCTTTTATGAACAAGCGGGTCATTAAGTAGCACTTAACAGGCTTCCCTGGCTTTCGATCTGCACCGGGGTTCCCCAGGCGGCAAAATCCGGGTCGTGGGATAAAAGAAGCAGCTGCCGCTCAAGGGCCAGGGCCGTGAGACTCTCCCGGATGCGCTCGCGGCGTTCAGCGTCACAGTTAACAAAGCAGTCGTCAAAGATAAAGGGCAGGGTTAAATCTGCGCTCAGAAGGTCGCCAATAGCCAGGCGCAAAGAGAGGTAAAGCTGGTCCTGGGCGCCGCGGCTGAGCTGGGCCAGGGCTACGGCTACGCCTCCTTCCCTGACTTCGACCTGGAAATCTTCAGTGATCTCTACCCGGCGCTCCTGCCGGCCCGTAAAGAGGTTAAAATAGCGGCTGGCAGCCAGGGCCAGCTCGCGGCGGTAGTTCTGGCTGTAATCCCGGGCCGCGGCTGCAAGCTCACGGTAGGCCAGGGCCAGGGCACCGGCCTCCAGCTCCAGGCGCTCCAGCTCCTTTTCCCTGGCCGCGAGGGTCTCGGCAACAATGGCTATGTTGGCGATCTGGCCGCCTTCCAATTGGGACTGGCGGCGCAGGAGCTGACGTTCTTCTTCTTCCAGCCCCTGCAGCCGGCCTTCCATTTCTAATATCCCTGCCTGGAGGGCCCTGTACTGTTCTTCCAGTTCCTCCCCTTTTGTTTCCCCTCCCGGCTCGGGCAGGCCCGGGTGCTCCCGGACCAGAGCCTGCCATTCCTGCAGGACGGCCATGGTCCGGTTGGCGGCATCCAGGTAAGCTGCAGCCAGATCTTCCAGGCTGCCTTCGCCCAGGAGTCCGGCCAGCTGCTCCTGCCAGCCCTGCCATTCCCGGGCCAGCTGTTCATAGCCCTGCCGGCGCTTCAGGGCTTTACCGGCATCCCCACCGGCCGGTGCCAGGAGGGCGGCCAGATCTTCCCGCAAGCCTTCCGCCTCAAGTTCCAGCTCCTGGATTTGCCCCCGTAAATCCTTAACTCTGCTCCCGGCAGCCTGCTGCTGGCCGGCCAGTTCCGCCAGGCGCTCTTTTATCCTCGCCGCCTCTGCCAGCAGGGGAGCAATTTCCCCGGCTGCGGTAGCCGCTGTAAAGGGGGCTATATGTCTTTCCAGCCCGGTGATCTTTGCCGCCAGGCGTACCAGGGCCGTCCGCCCCTCTTTATCCGGCTGCAGGAGCTGCTCCCGTTTTTCTTTTACCTGCCGGTCCCGGGCCGTCAATTCCTCCCACTGCCGCGCCCGGGCCAGGAAATCTTCCCAGGCGGATTGGTCCAGTTCCTTTAACCAGGTCAAAAGCTCGCCCACCGTGGCCGGGGCCTGCCCGGCCAGCCGCGCCAGGCGGGCCAGACCCGGCCACGGGGTTCCAAGGCCGGCCAGGGGTACCGTTAAAGCTGCCGGCGGCGGCGCTCCCACGGCCTTTATGGTAAAGGCCTCCATCCCGGCTGCCAGCCGCTCCATCTCTTCCCTGGCAGCCAGGTAACGGCGATAGGCTGCCGTCACATCGTTAAAGCGGGCGCTGATGGCGGCGGTAGCGGCCTGGAAGTCCCGAAGCGCCTTCTCGGCTGCTTCCAGGGCCTGCCGGGCCGCCTCTTCTTCAGCCGTGCCGGGCAGAGAAGCGGCCAGGGCTGCCAGTTCCGCCCGCGCCCGTTCCCGCTCCAGCAAGCGCCGGCGCAGCTCGCCCAGCTCAGCCGCCGCAGCCCCCGCCCAGGGGCCTAATATGGCATCCAGCTGCGCCAGCTGCTCCTGCAGGGCGGTAATTTCTGCAGTCAGGTCCAGAATGTCTCTGCCAGGACGGCCCAGGTAAGCTCCGGCGCCGCAGCCCAGGCCGCCAAGGAACAGGGCAACCGCCGCTGCAAGAAGCCAGCTGCCGGTGGCCAGCCCGGCTGCCAGGCCCGCTAGCAGGCCGGCGCCGGCCAGGGCCAGGGTTAAAACCTGCCTCCGGCGGCAGCCGGCTGCCAGGGCCGCCTGCCTGGCCGCTTCCCGGGCCTGGAGTTCGGCGAGAAGCCCGGGTTTATCTGTGGCGGCGTGGAGGGCTTCCTCTCCTAAAGCGTCCAGGTCGCCGAATTCCCGCCGGTACTCTTCCTCGCGGCGCCGGTAGGCCGCCTTTTGTTCCTCCAGGCGCCGGCAGGCTTCCCGGGCCTCCTTTTTTTCCTTTTCCAGGGCGATCCTGGTTGCCTCATAACTGGCCACCAGGGCTTCCTTTTCCGGCGGCAGCCCGGCAAAGCAGCTTAAATCCCCGGCCAGTTCCGCTTCCAGTTTCTTATAGCGGTTTTGCTGCTCCTGAAAGCGGCCCCAGTCCTCCAGGAGCTGGCGCGCCGCAACTTGTAAACCCTCCAGGACTGCAGCCGGGCTGTTTCCCAGCACGCTGAAATCAGGCAGGTCGGCCAGTTCAGCAGCCACCTCTTCCGCCCGGGCCGCCAGTTCCTGTATCTGCCCGGCCAGCTGCTCCTGCTCTTTGAGGAGGCCCTGGAGGTCCTCCAGGTCCCGCAGGATGTCCGGGTGATTGGCCACTGCTGCCAGCTCACCCTGCAGCCTGGCCGTTAATGCTTCCTGTTCTTCATTTAAATCCCGGAGCTGCGCCTCCCAGTTCGCCGCCTCGCCCTGTAAGCGGGCTATTTCCTGCTCCAGCTCCACCAGGCGGTCGAGCTGGCCGGCGCTGCCTGCCGGGGCCGCGGCCCACTCGGGATACTGCCGGGCTGCCTCCTCCCGGTGCCGGCGGATCTTCTGTTCCAGCTCCCGGGCCCTCTCCTGGACCGCCGCGGCCTGCTGCTGTTCGCGCAGGGCGCTTTTGTACCTCAGCTGCAGGGCCCGCCACCTATCCCAGGCCGCCCGCAGGTCCTGCTGTTTTTTTAGTTGCGCCCGGACGTTCTTAATTTCTGTCGCCAGTTCCTGGAGCCGGGAACGTATGACAGCCAGCTCCTCGATGGTGCTGCCGGCTGCCTGCTGCTGCGCCCGCAAAGCGGCAATTTCCGCCTGCAGCTCCTCCAGCCGGGCATCTTTGCGCCCGTTGTTGCCCACGCCCCGGTCGCCGCAGTAACGGGTCAGGGCCCTTAAGTCGCCGGCCAGTATTTTCAGGGCATCCTGATAGTGGCCGCCGCTGCCGGAAAGAAGCTTTTGCACCTCACTGCTTAAAGCCCGCCCTTCCGGCAGGGGCTGGCCCAGGCAGAAGGTGGCTTCAAAGAGCTCTCGGGAGGTAATGCCCAGAAAAGCAGTAAGGTGTTCGACATAAGCGGGGATTTTCTTATGGGCGCCGGGGTTGTGGCTCCCCCGCCAGACTTCCTCCCAGCCGTGATCGCCCCTCCTCTTAAGGGTTACCCGGTTGGTGCTGAATTGCCGCTTTATGGCGTATACCCGGCCGTCCACCAGAAACTCCACTTCTCCTTCAAACCGGTCCGGCTCTTCCCGGTTGGCAAAACGGGCGCTGCCAAAGGCTTCCGGGTTAACAGTGTTGGGCAGCCCGAAAAGGACGGCTTCCAGGCCAGCAACGAGAGTTGATTTGCCCTTTTCATTGGGGGCCACCAGGACGTTGAGGCCTTCCTGGAAAGTAACAGTCACCTGCTCCCGGTAGCAGCCAAAACCTGCCAGGCTCAGCCGCCGCCAGGTTACAGCCGGCATGACCCGCCGCCTCCCTTCAGGGCCAGGAGCCCGCGAAAAAGCGCCCGGCGCACTACCTCCGCTTCCCCGGGTCCCGTTGCGCCGGCAAGCTTTGCTTGCAGGCGACGGACAAAAAGGCCCCTGATGGTCGGCTCGGCGGCCAGGCTCTCCAGGACTTCCGGTGCCCACCCTTCCGTATCATTCACCAGTTCAAGGTAAGAACAGAGATGGCCCAGGCGGGCCTGCAGGCCCTCCAGATCCAGCTCAAAGGCAATCGTCCCTACCAGGCGCACTTGCATCAGGGCGCCAGGGTCAAGGGATTCCCTGATTGCCGCCTCCAACTCCTCCGGTTCATGAAACGCCGTAACATCCACCTCAACTACCCGCCAGGGCGTTACCTGCGCCGGTACCTGCTCCACCCGCGCCGGGCCGTCTCCCAGGGTGACTATGGTCCAGGAGCCGGTGCCGGGGTCGGCAAAACTCCTCCCGGCCACCATGCCCGCATAGCAGGCCCGGCCCCTGCCAAGCTGCTTTTGTCCCCCGCAGTGGATGTGGCCCAGGGCTATATAGTCGTAGCCGGCGGCTGCCAGGGCTCCCCCATCCAGGGGCAGGCTCCTTTCTCCCCCGTCCCAGTCCAGGGAACCATGGAAAACGGCCAGGTTTACCCCGTCCTCCCCCGCGGGAGGGAAATCCTTTAACGGGCCGTCAACCCGGCTGACACCGCCCGTGTAGGCCATGGCCATCAGGTGACAGGCATCGCCATTAATATTTAAGGTAGCCACTTTCGCCGGCATAGGTTCAGTAACCAGGAGGCCCGGCCAGCGCCTGGCTTCGCGGCGGTAAACCGCATCGTTATATGTAATTTCGTCATGATTTCCCGGCACCGTCACCACCCGGATACCGGCGGCTTCCAGCCGGCCCAATTCCCGGATGGTTTCCTCCACCAGGAAAGCCTCGGGTTGATGGTTGTCAAAGAGGTCCCCGGCAATGAGGACCATACTGATCTCCTGGCGGGGATCCAGGGCCAGATCTACGGCCGCCTTTAAAACCCCGTTGCGCTCCCGGCAGACTTCCTCCTGGAGCGGTGCCGGCAGGTCGGGCCGGTAGCCCAGGTGCAGATCCGCCAGGTGCAGGACGCGAAACAACGGCGCCACCTCCATTTAAATGCGCAACAGCTTTTGTACCATAGTATGCTATATCCTTTCGCCGCCCGGCCTGGAATTCCTGCAAAAAACCGGCCGATGGGAGGGGTACTTATGTTCGCCCCTTTATAGCAGCAAAAAAGCCGCCGGCAGGCGGCCTCCTGCAATTTTTAAACACTCGTCTATCGGCTTAGGTATGTGGACCTGCCAGCAGGCAAGGTCCCTGATGATTGGAAAGCAACCGTCGCTCATTAAAGCGCGACCAATGGTTTAACCAAAGCGACCGGTAATATAATCCTCGGTCCGCTGGTCCCTGGGATTGGTAAAGATATCCGACGTCGGGCCGTACTCTATCAGCTGGCCGTTAAGAAAAAAGGCGGTATAATCGGCCACCCGGGCGGCCTGGTGCATATTGTGGGTCACTATTACAATTGTATACCTTTCTTTGAGCCCTTTAATCAATTCTTCTATTTTCAGGGTGGAAACCGGGTCGAGGGCCGAGCAGGGTTCGTCCATGAGTAAAATTTCCGGCTCCACGGCCAGGGCCCTGGCGATGCACAGGCGCTGCTGCTGGCCCCCGGACAGGCTGACGCCAGAATCCCGGAGGCGGTCCTTGACCTCATCCCACAGCCCCACCATTTTCAGACACCTTTCCACCACTTCCTCCGCGGTGGTCCCGGGAGGCAGGCCGTGCAGCCGAAGTCCTGCCGCGACATTATCAAAGATTGACATAGTAGGGAAGGGATTGGGTTTTTGGAAAACCATACCCACACGGCGGCGTATTTCCGCCGGATCGACTTTATCATCATAGATATTCTCCCCGTCCAGAAGCACCCTGCCTCTGGTACGGGTTCCCGGGATTACCTCAAACATCCGATTCAAGCAGCGGATAAAAGTAGACTTGCCGCAACCCGAGGGGCCGATAATGGCGGTCACCTGGTTGGCGTATACCGGCAGGGTGACGTTTTTTACTACCTGATTCTGGCCATACCAGGCGCTGAGATCCTCGGCCATCAATCTGGTGTCCATACTCTATCTACCTCCTCCGCTGGCCTTGCGGCCGGCCAGCCGCGCTGCGATGCTGGTAACCATGACCATAGCCACCAGCACCAGGGCAGCTCCCCAGGCCAACCGGTGCAGGTCCACGTAGGGAGTGGTGGCATAGGTGTAGATATATACCGGCAGGGAGGCAATACGCTGGTCCAGGCTGGTATGCCAGTAGCGGCTATTTAAAGCCGTAAACAGGAGGGGTGCCGTTTCGCCTGCAACCCTTGCTACCGCGAGGAGGGAACCGGTAATGATCCCCCCCATGGCGCTACGCAGGACAATGCTGTAGGTGGTACGCCACTGGGAGGCCCCCAGGGCCAGGGAAGCCTCTCTCAGGCTGTTGGGTACGAGTTTTAGCATCTCTTCTGTGGTCCGGGTTACCAGCGGTAGCATGATAATGGCCAGGGCTACTCCCCCGGCAATGGCGGAAAAGCGCTTCATGGCCAGGACAATGGTACCATAGACGACGATACCTACAATAATTGAGGGGACACCGGTCATGACATCACAGATAAATCTGACCAGCCACGCCAGTCGTCCCCGCCCAAACTCCGAGAGATAGATGCCTGTCAGAATGCCCAGGGGAATCCCCATTATAGAGGCCAGTCCAACTAAAATTAAGGTGCCGACAATGGCATTGGCCAGGCCGCCGCCGGGTTCGCCAACAGGCTTGGGAAGCTGGGTAAAGAAGTCCCAGTTGAGGGCCATGAGGCCCCTGGTGGCTACATAGAGAAGAATGCTGCCCAGGGGAACGAGGGCCAGCACGGTGGCACCCAAGGCCAGCACAAACATCAGGCTGCTCATAAACTTACGGCGCTCGTTTCGTCCGGCAATCATTCCCTGCTCATCCCTTCCGGTACTCTGTCTATGCGCCACACCAGCAGGCGGGCTATAATATTCAGCAACAGGGTAACAATAAATAGGACCAATCCCGCCATCACCAGGGCTGACAGGTGCAGATCGTCAAAAGCCTCGCTGAACTCATTGGCGATAATACTGGCAATGGTTTGGGCCAGTTCAAAAACCGACGGGGAAATCTGCGGTCGGTTGCCGATGACCATAGTTACAGCCATGGTTTCACCGATGGCGCGTCCCAGCCCGAGAATGACAGCCCCCAGGATGCCCGACCGGCCATAAGGAAGGACGGCCATCTTAATCGTCTCCCAGCGAGTAGCACCCAAAGCCAGCATGGCCTCCCGCTGGGAGACGGGAACGGCCAGTAAAACTTCCCGGGAAACTGCAGAAATAGTAGGTATAATCATGATGGCCAGGATAATGCCGGCCGCCAGCATGCCAAAACCATAATAAGTGCCTTGAAAAAAGGGCAGCCAGCCCAGCGTTTTTTGCAAAAATGGCTCTAAGACTGTCCGTACCCAGGGCACCAGAACAAATATCCCCCATAAACCATAGACAACGCTGGGGATAGCAGCCAGCAGTTCGACCAAGAAAGAAACGGGGGTCCGCACCCATTGGGGCGCCAGTTCAGCAAGATAAATGGCAATCCCCAGGCTCAAAGGGACGGCAATGATCAGGGCGATGAGTGAAGAAACAACCGTACCATAAACCAATGGTAAAGAACCAAAGTTGCCGTGGACAGGGTCCCACCTGGAACCGGTAACAAATCCAGGGCCAAAGCGGGTAAAGGCCAGCTGGGATCCCTTGATTAATTGAATGGCAATAACCACTATCAGGCCTACCATTACCAGGGCCGCCAGTAAGGTAAGGCCGCGAAAGACAGCATCGCCCAACCGCCTGCTTTTGTGGCTTGGCTTTTGCATTTACAATCCTCCGCCAGCTCTAGATATATAAACATTGTTGATATTCGCCGTTTACTGTCTGAAATCCTCTAAATTTGACGTACCTCCAGGGTAAATTCTCCCCGCAAGCAAAGATAGGGGAAATCATGGGCCGGGCCCATAATTCCCCCTGCTGTATGTTTTCCTTAAGAATTACTTATAAAGGGGTTCGCCCTTATAATTGATCTGCTTGATCTTGGCTTCCGCCAGTTTCACGACGTTGTCGGGCAGCGGCGCATAGAGCAGGTCTTCGGCGAACTTTTCCCCATCATGAATAGCCCACCACAGGAATTTAACCAGCTCCGTACCCTTGTCCTTATCCTTCTGGTCTTTATACACCAGCAGGTAGGTGTATCCGGCAATTGGATAGGAGTTTTCCCCGGGGGCATTGACAATGGAAACACGCATATCTTCCGGCATATTGGCGGCGGCACCGGCAGCAGCCGCCGTCGTGGTTTCCAGGGTAGGCTCGACAAATTTACCGGCCTGGTTTTTGATGAAAGCATAAGGCAGCTGATTCTGGACGGCATAGGCGAGTTCTACATAGCCAATACCGCCCGGCGTCTGTTTAACGGTACCGGCCACGCCTTCATTACCCTTGGCACCAATGCCGGCAGGCCATTCCACGGAAGTACCTTTGCCTACTTTTTCCTTCCATTCTTTACTGATGCTGCTAAGATAATCGGTAAAAATATTGGTAGTACCGCTGCCATCCGAGCGGTGGACGACGGTGATCTCTTTATCAGGCAGCTCGACCCCGGGGTTGATGGCAGTTATGGCCGGGTCATTCCATTTCTTAATTTTCCCCAAAAAGATATCGCCTATAACTTCCGGGGTCAGTTTAAGGCCCGTCTTGACGCCCTCCAGGTTGTAGGTGATTACGACTGCACCCATAACCGTAGGAATATGAAAAATCTGTCCCGGCGCCTTGGCCAGCTGCTCGTCCGTCATGGGCGCGTCGCTGCCGGCGAAATCAACTGTCTCCTCGATAATACCCTTGATGCCGCCCCCGCTGCCTATGGACTGGTAGTCGATGGTTACATTGGGAGCCACCTTGCGGTATTCGGCAATCCACTTGCTGTAAAGTGGATAGGGAAAGGACGCGCCGGCACCGTTCAAGGCTACGGTTTGAGCCTTGCCGTCGCTGCTCCCCCCCGGCCCTTTGCTGGTTTCACCGCTATTGCCGCAAGCGGTCACCAACATTAGCAACGCCAGCGCCATTACCAGCACAACTACCCGCTTGCTTTTCTTCCTGGGCACTTAAAATTCTCCTCCTATTTTTTAATGATGCTACCAGCCGTTTTCTGCCTGTCCACAGACTATTATAAAAAACCGGTGTTATATTTAAATTAGCTCCATGTTAATATCTTGTTAAGGATTATTAAAGCCGCGCCACGCGCGGCTTTTCCAACTGGTATGAATCAAGTTTCAGCTTCCAGCCCGTCCAGTAATTACTGCAATTCATCCCCGGCAATATTGCTGAGGATTTACTTATAAAGCGGTTCACCCTTGTAATTGATCTGCTTGATCTTTGTTTCGGCCAGTTTCACAACGTTGTCAGGCAGCGGCGCATAGAGCAGGTCTTCGGCGAACTTTTCCCCATCATGAATAGCCCACCACAGGAATTTAACCAGTTCCGTACCCTTGTCCTTATCCTTCTGGTCTTTATACACCAGCAGGTAGGTGTATCCGGCAATTGGATAGGAGTTTTCCCCGGGGGCATTGACAATGGAAACACGCATATCTTCCGGCATATTGGCGGCGGCACCGGCAGCAGCCGCCGTCGTGGTTTCCAGGGTAGGCTCGACAAATTTACCGGCCTGGTTTTTGATGAAAGCATAAGGGTGATACCCTTGATACCACCACCGCTGCCGATGGACTGGTAATCGATGGTTACATGAGGAGCCACCTTGCGATACTCGGCAATCCACTTGCTGTAAAGGGGAATGTTTTTAGTTGATAGCCGAAGAGTGGCTGTCCAGGCCACTTGCCCTGGCGGAAGGCTTCTTCCCGGCCCCGGCGCATGGCTTTCTTGATTTTCCGCCGCTGGTGCCGGGCGAAAAGATTAAAGATATCGGAAACAAGTTCGCTGTCCTCGTCGTCGAAGTTGACCACTTGGGCGGGCGTGATGATGCTGACCTTCGCTTCCCGGAGTTCTAGGTATTGCCCCCATTCCCGCAAACGTGGTAGAATATGGGCAAGGGAGGGGAGGCGGCTTGGCTGTGGTCGAGGACGAAACCAGAAAGCAACTGGCTGCTGGCAGCGAGGAGCAGGGATTCACCTTCCGTACCTCCTTTGACCCATTCAACATGATCATGCAGCAGTTGGGCAAGCTGGACGACAAGCTGGGCAGACTTGACGAAAAGCTCGATACCAAGATTGATGACCTACGCAAAGAAACGGATGCCAAAATAGAAAAACAAGATACCAGGTTCGACAGACTGGACGCCAAAATTGACGGCCTCCACCTGGAGCTGCACAACACCACTCGTTGGATAATCGGAACCATCGTTGCCGTGGCCGGGGTAGCCGTGGCTCTGGCGTCCTGGCTGTTCCGGTGAACCATAATGGCCCTGTGAGCGGGCGGGTGGTATTTACTCTATACCCCCGCTTTTTTATCGCTCCTGGAAGCTTATGGCGCTTCCTGGGGCCTGGCTGTAGCACATCCCCACTGCCTCCAGCGCTACCTGGAGGTTATCCCGGTCCAGGTCTCCTCTTCCCGACCTCATTGATATGCTGGTCAAGGGGGCCCGGTAAAATGAAAGGCGGGGTCCCGTCTCTGAAGCCTGGACCCCGCCGCTAATATTTTTTAAGCAACTTTTTTGCCCCCACTTACCCCAAAATTGGCCTGAACTTGCTGCCGGCCTTCAAATTCAGCGATTTTGCGCGCCACCTGCTCCTGCATCTGCCGCAGTTCCCGCGGTCCTTCCACTGTCTTTTCCAGGAGCCAGTAACATTCTTTAAGCAGGGCAACTAATTTTTGTCTCAACATTTGTCCTACCCCCCTGAGGTGCTGTGTTCTTTTCAATTGTAATTGTAACGCCCTCAGGTTAAGAACAAATAAAGCTGAGATTATATCTCAATTAAAAATAATCCCTGACAGCGGTGGATAAGGTCATGGCCGGCGACAGGTTGGTCGCTGCCGCTGGCCGCCTTCATCTGCGATACTTTAACCTGGCGGCCCGGCGCGAGCGCCGCATGAAGTAATAAGCGAGAAGCAGGATGGGAGGGGTGGTAAGCTGGGTCAGGGTGAAGAAGCCCAGGCCCCAGTGGGGAACAATATAACCCCACACTTCCAGGGGGTTATCCCGCACTGTTTCCTCAACAACGGCCCGTAAAACCTGGTGATAGAAAATAAAGGACCAGAACTGGTAGCCGTGGGGTGGATTTTTGCTCTGGACATAAAAATAACGGGCCAGTAAAAGGAGGCCAATGGCCGAACCTATGACCTGGGCCGGCCAGCGGCCGAACCAAAAATCCGTAGGCCGGCCTAAGACCTCTTGGTTAAAGATGTTGGCGATACGCACGAGGAAATAGCCGAAGGCCAGACCCGGTACCACCAGGTCCGCCAACTGGTTGGCATCAACTCTTTTCCAGCGGGCATAAAGCCAGCCACCCAGGAACCCCCCCAGGAGGCCGCCGTGCCAGGAGAGGCCACCTTCGTAGATTTTAAGTATCTGGATGCGGTCTGTTATAAACCATGTGGGGTAATTGGCCAGGACAAACATTAACCGCGCCCCAATAACGCCGGAGATAATGACAATAATGGCCAGGTTGAGGAGGAAGTCTTCTTCCAGGCCTCTTTTCATGCCCTCCCGGTACAGGTACCAGGAACCCACCAGGAAAGAGAGGGCCATA
This sequence comes from Moorella sp. E306M, assembly GCF_006538385.1. NCBI lineage: Bacteria > Bacillati > Bacillota > Clostridia > Neomoorellales > Neomoorellaceae > Neomoorella > Moorella sp. E306M. Next base: position 719,706 of record NZ_BJKO01000001.1, read on the forward strand.
AAGATGCCGTACCAGCGCACCGCTATAGGTCCCAGGTGAAAGGCAATTGGATTGAGATCTACTAACAAGTTCATTCCTCCACAGTAAAAAAATGTCGCTTGCTACTTGTAGTATAACCGTTGCTTTTCCCTGACGCAACCGCTAAATAATGATGTCGCTTTTTTTGTCGTTCCGCACTGCCACCCGGCCGCCCTTTATGACACAGACCTTTTCAACCTGCCCAATGATAGCTTCAGCCGGGCTGGTAGCATCCAGGAGAACCAGGTCGGCCCGGTCACCGGCTTTAACACCGTAAGCTTTAAGGCCAATGGCGGCCGCGGCGTTATAGGTGCCCATTTTCATAACGTTTTTGAGCTCCAGGGGCGTTCCCATCTGCAGTACCTGGGCGGTAATCAGGGCCTCCTCCAGCATATTGGCGTTCCCAAAGGGGCGGAAGGCATCGCGGATGTTGTCGGAAGCATAGGCTACATTTACTCCCGCTGCCTGGAGCTCCCTGACCCTGGTAACCCCGCGTCGCACCAGGCCCTTATCCCGGCGGCCCATGAGGTAGAGATTGCAAGATGGTAAAGTAATAACGCTGATGCCCGCCTCTTTCACGGCGGCAATGGTCCGGATAGCCTTCTCCTCGTCCACAGCCGCCAGGCCGCAGCAGTGACCGGCCACCACCCGGCCCTGGAAGCCGGTCTGGATGGTTTTAGCCGCTATATAATCCAGGGAGGCAACCGAAGGAGCATCCGTCTCATCAACGTGGAAATCAATCAAGACATTATAACGCATGGCCAGGTCAAAGATATAATCTACCCATTCCTGCATCCTTTCGGACAGGTGGGGGGCACCGCCCAGGCCGTCTACCCCCAGGCGCAGTGCTTCTTCCATGAGTTCCTTTAAAGGTGGTGCCGGTGCCGGTTCCAATTCACCGGCCATGGCAAATACTTGCAGGTCAACTCTCCCGGCAAATTCTTCCTTGAGTTCCAGGGCCGCTTCAACACCTCGCAGGCCCAGGGCTTCGTTGACGGTAATATGGGTGCGCATGGTAGCCGTCCCATGGCGCAAGGCCATTTTAAGCACCCGGCGGCCGCGGTCGATAAAATCATTTTTATCCATTTTGCGGCTGCGCCGCTGGAAATCCTCAATGGCTTCGGCCAGGGAGCCTGCGCCTTCCTGGGGCGCCGTCAGGGCCTTGTCCAGGTGGGTATGGGCATCGACAAAGGCCGGTATCAGGAGTCTCCCTGCCGCATCGACCATTTGCCGGGCCGAGCCGGCCACTCCTCCCCCGGCGGCAACAATGTATCCGTCTTTAATGGCTACATCAACAGTTCCCGGCTCATCCATGAGCCGCGCGCGCCTGATTAACAAATCATTCAATTTTTATCTTCCTTCCTGATAATTATATTGGTTTATATTTAACCCAATCTTAATCCTACCACAGGAAAATTTAACGGTCAATAAACAAGGATTCTCTTGTTTTATGCCGAATATGCCAGAGATTTTGGTAAATTATGGTCCGGTATCAGGAACGGTGTTACGTTTATTTTATTTGGATTTTAATGTGTCACCGGGCTCCCATCAGGGAGATGGTATGTAAAAAGCGCCGGAATTGCCCGGCGCTTTTGTTTTAAGCCTTAGTCTGTTCTTTCTGGCATCCCAGGTTGGGGTAAAAGAGGGTCCGCTTTTCCCAGGTCCGCAGGATGACCTGGTCGTCATTGCAGGCCAGCACATACTGTGGTAAAATGGGCGTCTTGCCCAGCCCGTGGGGTGCATTGATTATATAGGTAGGTACGGCCAGGCCGGAAGTATAACCGCGCAGCTGCTCCATTATTTCCACGCCTTCCTCAATGGAAGTGATAAAGTGAGTCGTCCCTTTAACCGGCTTGGCGTGGAAGATATAATAGGGCCGTACCCGGATTTTCAACAGTTCCTGGTTGAGCTTCCTCATAACAAAGGGATGGTTATTGATGCCCTTTAATAAAACCGCCTGGTTTCCCAGGACCACCCCGGCCTGCACCAGGCGATCGCAGGCCGCTTTCGCTGCCGCCGTAACCTCCCGGGGGTGGTTAAACTGGGTATTAAGGTAAATCGGCGGGTGCTTGGCCAGTACCCGGCATAATTCCGCCGTAATACGCTGAGGCAAAGTAACCGGCACCCGGGTGCCCAGGCGCTTAATCTCCACATGAGGTATATTATCCAGTTCCGTTAACAGCCAGTCGATTGTGGCGTCACTCAGCATTAAAGCGTCGCCGCCGGTGATCAGGACATCGCGTATTTCTTTGTTGCGGCGAATATACTCCAGGGCCCGCTCCAGCTCCCGGCGGCTGCGGCTCCGGTCAACTTCACCGATATTGCGGCGCCGCTGGCAGTGGCGGCAGTACATGGCACACTGGTTGGTGACGTTAATAATCAAGCGGTCGGGGTAACGCCGGGTAATGGCCGGTGCCGGTGACGTCAGCTCCTCATCCATGGGGTCGAGTACCCCGACCTTATCCTCCAACTCGGCGGCACTGGGTAAGGCCTGCCGCCGGATGGGGCAGCTGGCATCTTTGCCCATGAGAGAAAGATAATAGGGCGAAACGGCCCAGCGGTAGGTACGCTCGACCCGCTTGATGGCTTCCTTTTCCGCTTCGGTTAAGGGAATTAATTCCCCCAGGACGTCAACCGAGGTAATCCGATGCTGCAATTGCCAGCGCCAGTCTTGCCAGTCATCTTCACTGGCACCAAAATAGGCCATAATCCGCTGCCGGCTGGCTTCAATCTCCGCTGCGACTTCCAAACCGCTGGGGATGGTATCTCTGGCGTCCAGGTAATCAATAATCCTGGCCTTTAACTCAGCTGCCCTTTGCAATGCAATTTCCCTTTTGGCTTCTCTACTCATCAGCTTCCCTTTGTTTGGACAGACACTCACGAGTTTCTACCTCCCTTCCTGTTATAAAATAAAACCCCGGCCTGAACCGGGGTTTTGGGTACAAGAAATTAAAGGGGTACGATGCCTCTTTCACTTTCCACGCTTACGAAGTTAGCTGCCGGGTTCGGGTCGAAAGCTAACCCTACCCCGCACTCAGTTTCTCTTCCGTTGCTCCTTTGCTTTATCCAAAATTTCCTTTAGGATAACGGGATTTTAGGGAAGACGTAAAGACTACTGAGCGCGGGGATTCACCCCAAAAGACTGGTTCCCCCGTTCCCTGAAAAGGGATTCAGCGCTCTGCTTTTATTCATTTGTTCTAAATAATTTTAACACAAGATACGGGATTTGTCAAACTTATTCTTTTCCATTTCTTACCATTAGCCGGTACCAGCAATAATAGATAGAACCGGCGGTAACCGCCAGGAATGCCAGGACCAGTAGGATATCCATCCACCAGGTGGCGTAGCGGCGGTAAAGGTACCACCACGCCAGGAGATAATGGGCCCCCTTCCAGCTGGCGTACTGCCAAGCCATAGTCCAGGTAAAGGCGCCCAGGGCTGAATAAAGGGCATAGATGCCGGGATTCATTCCCAGGACACCCGCTGCCAAGATGGTCGGCGTCCTGATGGGGCCAAACCAGCGGGCAAAAATAATTACCGCCGCTCCAAAGCGGTCCAGCCAGTCCCGGGTTGTGGCCAGGCCGTCCGGACCCCAGCCCCGGTGGAGAAAGCGTTCGATTATGCCTCGCCCCGGCCTGGCCCCCAGCCAGTAACCTATCAAGTTGCCCAGGAGATTGCCGGCGCTGCCGACCGTCACTGCCCCCCAAAAGTTCATCTCCCCGCGCTCGATTAAATAACCGGCGGCCAGGAAGACCGGCTCAAAGGGGATGCCCGGGACACCCATACCTTCAACGACCAGCAGGCCAAAGAGAGCCATATAGACATGGACGGCCGTCACTGCTCTGCCCTGCCTGCCGCCCGGTAACGGGCCACCACCGTCCGGGCGCCGTAAACCTGCTGGCCCACCCGGACGGCAAACTCTACATCATCCTTGAAGATAACCAGGTCTACCTGGGAACCACGTTCGATAAAGGAGACCTTCTGGCCCCGGGTAACGGCCTGGCCGGGAGTGATAAAACATTTGATCTTATTGACAAACTTATCGGCAATCTCCACCATGGCCAGCTGCACGTCACGGCCCCTTAAGAAGATGGTCAATCGTTCATTTACCAGGCGGTAGCGGTGGCTGAAAAGATCTACCGCCCGCCGGAGATAGGTGAGGCGAATATATTCCCACAGGTCGACCATGGGCAAATTCACCCTGGCCTGGGTATGGACCATATTCTCCACCCGGGCATCAATGGGAGCATAGTTAAAATGGACATCCAGGGGAGACATATAGATACCAACGATCCAGCCCCTGTTACTAAGGCCCTGAGCTTTCATTATTTCCTCAATGGGAATGGGCCGGCCCAGTTTCTCCGCTACCACCCGGCCATCGCGAAAGGGCTTGATATAGACAACTTTGCCGTCGGCCGGGGCCAGGATGGCCCCTTCCTCTTGCGGCGCCACCCGCACCGGGTCGCGATAAAACCATACCTTGCGCAGGTACCAGAAGATGCCACCGCCGATGGCGGCAAGGCCCGCCAGGATCTTAAAAAAGGTCACCATTCCGACCACACTTTCTTGATATTATAGGGCATTTTGGGTAAATAATAACCGCAAAAGCCGGCCAGCATCAAGGGCCAGCTGACTTTTACCGGTCGCAAGGGCCGGGGCTTCAAGACCCCATTGCGGTAGGCATTGTCCAGGGCGGCATAAGTGGCCAGAGTACCCTCCCGGAGCCAGAGTTCCTTGACGGTGTCGGCCGGGGTACGGCGGAACAGGTCTTCCGGCACCGGCAGGAGCCGGGTTAAGTCCCGGTAAACCGGGCGTAATTCCTCTATGTAACCCTCTCTGGCTACCTTCAGGCGAAGGCCATTATAAACCTTTATATCACCGGGATAATCTGCATCAGCCAGGAGGATGGCCTGGATACACTCCAGGAGAATCCGGATGCGTTCCAGGTCCCACACCGGGTCGAAAACCCGAATCTCCAGGGTACCCAGGCGTTTGGATTCAATAAGATCCTGAAAACGGTAGCGCCTGTCATCCCGTAAAGGGCCGATGGCAAAAGCCTCTGCCCACCGGTAGGACTGGCCGTAACAGCGGTTGCCGGCAACGGGAGAGTTAATTACCAGCAAGGCCAGGAGAGGCAAAAAGTAGACCAGGTTGCGGTAGGCCCGCTCGCGGTCCGGGAAACCGCTGATATGAACGTGCATGCCGCAGATATTGGTAGGCTCCTCCTGGTCGAAGAGGTGTCCCACCGGGACGATCAGGCCGGAGCAGACACCCGCCAGCTCCCGGCGACGGCGCTGCAAATCGGCCAGGAGGTCTGGTATTGCCGCAAAGGCCCCGGTAGAAATCTCAATGCCGCTCATGAGGCCGAAACGCAGGTCCTTGCCCCGGGTAAAGTTACAAGCAGTATGGGTATAATAATCGGCCGGGTCCCGCCAGAGGAGGCGGGCCAGGTAGTACAGGGACTGGAGGGTTGGCCGGTCCGGTTCGGTAATAAAGACTTCTTCTTCCAGGCCAAAGAGGATGGAGGCCATTTACAAACCGCCCCCGCCTACACGTAAAAGGCGCCACGGTATCCGGTCCAGGGGTATTTTACCGATAGATGTGGCGGCGGCAAACATCAGGTAATGCTCTCCCGGCGACACCAGGCCGGGTAGTGCTATTTCAACACTGTGCTCCCGGTAGATTACCCGCACAGCCCCTGGGTTATAACCAGTCGGTCGGGCCAGCCATCTGACTTGCCTTTCACCGGGATCCACCTGCAAGAGGAAGCGCCGGACCTGGCCCTCAGGTTCACCGGGCAACAGGTAGATGCTGGCTGTATAGGTCACTGGAAAGCCCGGCCGGCCCCAGGTATCCAGGCGTACATAGGTAGTTTTACCGGCCTGCAAGAGGTAAGCTGCCTTTAAATCGCCACCATTCTCCAGTTTCCTGGTCAGCTGATCGCCAGCCGGATCTAGTGCTACCCGAGCCGAGTCCGGCCAGTAAGCTGGCTCGCCGTCTCCTCCGGCACTGCTATCATCCTGTACCAACTGCTGGTCTGGTAGGTGAGAGAAAACTTCGTTGGGCCGTTCAAAATTGGCCAGGAAGGTCGGCATGACCAGTTCCTGGGTCCGGTAAGCGGCCAGGGCCTTTTTCTTCCGGGCCAGGGTTGCCGGCGACAGAGGCAGTTGATACCAGGGTGTTCCCCGGCCCAGGAAATAGCCGGGGGGCAACAGGGGTTTAGCCTGCCGCTCGATTACAGGCAACATCTGCCAGGTCCCGGTATGAATAACAAAGGTATAAAGATACGGCCTGAAAGAAGGATCTTCTCCCCGAACTTTACCTATAGCCGCCAGGGTAAAGGCCCCCGTGGCCCAGTGATCAGGGTGGCTGTCATTGGTATCAGTTACATAAATATCGATGGGCCGGTAGTCTTTGAGGATTGCTACTAGAGTATTCAATAAAGCCGGAGCAGTATAGGGCTCACCCGGAGCAAAAGCCAGTTTATAGGGTACCGCCGCCTGGCGGGTATAAACGGAGGTATAGGGCCTGTCCTGCCCCCAGTAACCAAGCCAGATAGGGGCCAGGCCGCCGTCGGGATAACCCAGGAAAATGACATCATCGGCTTTAACTCCCAGGGTTCCCAGGGCGGCGAGGGCTTCCTGCTGCCGTAAGCGCCCGTATTGCAAAAAGTCACTGGACCCTGCCGGCAAAGGACCGTTGAACTTTTCCACTCCCCGCCGGAAACCATCGCCGTTGGTCATAATAACTACCTTTATGGCATCCCCCCGGTCTCTGGCCTCAGCGATGAGGCCCCCGGCACCGAGGGTTTCGTCATCGGGGTGGGGCGAAATGACCAGAATGCGGTTGCCCCCGTCCGGAAGATCGAGAACAGGAATATTCCGGGCTGCGGCTGCCGCAGCCCGCATGGTCAGGATATCATAATTCAAGGCTGCCACCAGGAAAAGCAGTAAAAACAGGATCGCTACCGGACGTGTTTTTATTTTTTTGCGCGTCAGGCGCAAGATATAGCCCAGGATGTCTTTATACATTCCCATACGGGCGATTACACCCCGGTACAACCCCCGCTTTTCTTCCTTCATGATATGGGTCATATTGGCCAGGGGTATTTTCTGTACCCGCCAGCGCCGGGCGCGGGCTTCACTGGTGAGCAATACTTCGACCTCAAAACGGCTTTTTTCTGCCCCCACCGCCAGAAACAGTTCTTTGCGGATGGCCCGCTGCCCGGAAAGGTGAGGAGCCACCACCTGGGCCAGATCCGTAAGCGACCTCCCCCGGCTGAAGATGCCTACCGTCATATCCGCGCTGTCGGTCAGCAAAGGGGCAACCAGGGCCTCGACGTGGGCTGCCGTCAGCCCCTCCAGATCGGCATCCAGGAAAAGCAGAATGTCTTCCCGGGCTGCACGGGCACCGACGGTCATGGCCGCCCCTTTACCGCCATTGATTTCTAGCTCAATTACCCGGGCACCGTGACGGCGGGCAATACTGGCCGTAGCATCTTCCGAACCGTCGCTGACCACGATGATTTCGGCGATGCTGGCCACTTGTTTTAAAGTCTCAATTACTTTACCTACCGTAGCCGCCTCGTTGTAGGCCGGGATAACGGCGCTGACACCCCTTTGATAGCGACCTGCACCTGCCACTGTTTTTCTCTCCTGTACCTTTTTGTCTATCTCATAGTTCCTGTTTATTTCGCTACAAAACAAACCTTTTCCTTCTAAAATAATATTATTGCCCTGGAATTAATCCAGGGCAACACCGGACAGGTCTTGTCAAGCAATTTTTTGTTGTCCTTTCACCTGATCCTCTCCAGCTCTTAGTTTCCGGTACCAGCGGGCATGGTGTTCGCGGGCAAACCTGGCCGCTACCTTACCCGATAGCATGCCGTTGATGGACTCGCGGGAATTGGGGTGACCCAGGGCCAGGTAAATATGGCCCAGGATGACCCCGCCCATGACCAGGGCGCCGGCCGAGTGCAGGGGCAGGGCCCAGGCCACCAGGGCAGGAGCCACGCTGTCCCGCAGAAGCAAGATCCAGCCGGTAGCGGCCATTAAAATAGAGCCGGCAATGGTCAGGAGGGAATTGAGCTTTTCCCCGGCGTTAAATTTGCCCTGCTCCGGGAGCTGCACCTTCAGCCCGAAAAATTCCCGGGGGAAAGCGGCAATAAAGCGGAAGTCGTCCCGGCCCCAGGTAAGGCACTCCTTCAGCCATTGCCATGTACTTCGCGGCGTACCAAAAAGGAGGATAATTACCGTTAGGAAAGTAAAGGGATAGGCCATAACGTGATGAATGCTGCGAAAGAGACGCAACCCTTCGGGTCCTATCAAGCTGGCGTAACCCCGGAAGACCAGGGCTGAACCAGTGAGCAGCAGGACGACAAAGGAGATACCATGGCTCCAGTGACCCAGGCGCTCGGCCAGGTTAAAGCGCTCCACCCTTTCTTCAGTCATTGTTGCCGCCCCCTTTAATATTATTGATCACTAAACCGGCAATTACGGCGCCGGCAGCCAGGCCCATAATGGTCTTCCCGCCCGGGTGGACAATATCCTGCCAGATGCGTACGGCACCGGGTTCTTGGAAATCCGGCGGCAGGACGGAGGTATCCAGGTTCCGCGGCGGTACGTAAAAGATGGAAGTTCCCTTAATCTGGACGGCTTTTTTGGCGGCTATGGCCTGGGATAATTCGCTCCCCTTATCTTCCAGGTCACCAAAAATCCTGGCCGCGGCCATACAGGTGTCCACGCAGGCCGGTTTTTGCCCGTTCTCTACAAAGTCATAGCAAAAATAACACTTCTGGACAATATTCCGTTCCGGGTTAAAGCTCCGGGCGTCATAGGGGCAGGCCGACTGGCAGTAGCGGCAGCCGATACACTCCTGCTCATGAACTACAACAATACCATCGGCACGTTTCCGGGTAGCTCCGGTAGGACAGACCCGGGCACATGGGGGATCGTCGCAGTGCATGCACTGGGTGGTTACCACCCCGCCTTTGACTTTGGGGAAAGTACCCATCTCATAACGGTGGACTTTGGTAAACTGCACCTGGGGTAATAAGTCCCACCTGGCCTGGCAGGCCACGGTGCAGCCGTGGCAGCCTACACAACGCGTGAGGTCTACGAGCATACCAAACTTAGCCATCTAAACTCACCCTGCCTTCCGTACCGTCACCAAAGTTTCGCACTGGGCCGCCGCCCCGGAGACAGGCGCTGTAATAATCGGTATCAAAGCGCTGTCATTGGCGCCTTTGTTATAGGCCAGCTTTCTTAAAGGAACACCGCAGCCAAAGCCATGGGCCAGGAAAACTGCCTCGGGATGGATGCCTTCCGTCACCCGGGCCTTCACTTTAACCTTGCCTACCCGGGAAGTCACTTCGACGAGATCCCCCGTCTTGATGCCCAGCTTGCCGGCCCGGCCGGGATGGATCCAGAGCTCGTTTTCCGGCATGATGGCGTGCAGGTAGGCGTTATTGTCGGTAGAGGTATGGGTGTGCATGGGTACATGGCCCTGGATGAAACGGAACTCGTCTACCCCCGGTTCCACCAGAGGCGGCTCCCAGGCCGGGGTCAGGGTGCTGCCGGCCTTGACAAAGGCCTGGCAGGCCAGCTCAATTTTGCCGGAAGGCGTCTTGAGTTTGGTGTAATCGGGTTTTTGGGCTTCTACTTCGGCTACCCCTACCCGGGCCAGCTGCGCCTGGGTCAGGCCCAGGGGAGCCAGCAGGGCGTCGTTATATTGCTCCAGGGTAAAGTTAAAGTACTCACTTAAACCAGCGGCTTTAGCCAGGCCAGCGATGATTTCTTCAGCACCTCTGGTATCAAAAAGGGGCTCTACTGCCGGCTGGCGCAACACCACTTTGTTGCCCGCCGTCATCAAGGGGTCGTACCTTTCCAGGTAGGTGGCTTCCGGCAACACATAGTGGGCATAGTAGGCCGTATCGTTCATCTGGATATCGATGACCACCACAAGTTCCAATTGCTTCAACGCCTCAATAAAGGCCCCGGAATCCGTACTGGAGCGCACCGGGTTCAGGTGCTGGATTACCACTGCTTTGATAGGGTATGGTTTATCTTTTTTGACCCTCTCAGGGAAAACCTGGATCATGCCGTGGGCTTTATTGAGAGGCCATTTCTCGCTGCCGGCCCCATCCCAGCGCGGCCCCGCCGCCGCCGGCGGTTTGGGGCCCATGATACTGGATGGATCACCCAGCTTAATCCTGGACGGGAAGGCCAGGCCGCCTTTGGCACCCAGGTTCCCCAACAGGGCGTTGAGGGCGGCTACGGCCCGGGCCGTCTGGACGCTATTGTAATACTGGGAACCGGTAACGGCATGCCAGCCGGGATCGACGGCTGCTGCCGGTTTGGCGGCTGCCAGTTCCCGGGCGATGCGGCCGATGGTCGCCGCGTCTATTCCCGTGATTTTGGCCGCCCATTCAGGGGTATAAGCGGCCACCCCGGCTTTCAATTCTTCAAAACCAACGGTACGTTCGGCTATAAAGGAAGCATCATACAGATTTTCATTAATGATAACATTAATCAGGGCCAGAATCATGGCCAGATCGGTACCCGGCCTGATGGGGAGCCATTCATCGGCATAGAAGGCAAAATCACTCAACCTCGGGTCTACGGCCACCAGGTGGGCGCCTTCTGCTTTGGCGGCAACTATCTTTTGAATGTCAGGGTTTTTAATACCTCCTGTGAGGTTACGGCCAAAGGCAACGTAGTACCTGACATTGCGGTAGTCAACCCCGGGAACGCCGCCGTACATTTGCTCAAAAGCAACGTTACGGCTGCTGTAACAGGTCGGCCCATGGCCGGTATAATTGGGGGAACCGAAGGCAGCCATGAAATGCTTCTCTAAAGGAGAAATAAGCTCCGGGTGAGCCAGCCAGACCAGGGTCTGGGGGCCGTAACGGCCTTTCAGTTCCTGTAATTTGGCGCCAATTTCCTTAAAAGCCTGCTCCCAGCTGATGGGCTGGAACTTCCCTTCGCCCACCCTCTTCATGGGACCCTTCAGGCGGTCGGGATCATAGAGAGTTTTGATCCCGGCATTGCCCCGGGCACATAAACGGCCGCTGCTCTGGGGGTCCCTGGGGTTACCGGTAAGACGCCAAACCCGGTCTTCCCTGACATGAGCCAGGATACCGCATTTAACCCCGCACATTTCGCAAATGGTGGGAACGGTCCGGGAAGTTTCAGGGGCTACTGCCCCTGCCGCCCCCGCCTGCTCCCGGGGAACCAGCATGCCGCCAAAGGTGGCCAGGGCCCCGGCCACCAGGGAGCCTTTCAGGAAGGTTCGCCGGCTTATTCTTTGTTCTAACATGCCCTCACCTCCGAAACTGGATGAATGTTTCCTGTTGGCGCTAACACATATCCCCGCCCTGCCATTTGCCCTCAATGTTACTTTCACAATATATTTTACCAGTCAACATTCCTTTCTCCTGCCCCTCGGGAATGCTCCGGTAAAGCGAAAGGGGAGCTGCAAAAGCTCCCCTTAGGCCAGGAATCATGCGGCCTGGCGGTCTTCTGGTTCATGAATTGTCTAACGGTATCTTCGACGGCCACCAGACCTTTCGATAGGTGCAGGTTTATACCAGGAAACGGAGGAGGAGCTTGCTCCCCAGGTAAGCACCGCCGGCCAGGCCCAAACCGAAAAGCCAGCCGTGGAGGGAAAAGGAAGCGATGCCGTTGAAAAGGGCGCCGATGTTGCACCCCATGGCAATCCTGGCCCCGTAACCCATCAACAGCCCGCCTATTAAGGCAGCTGGCACCAGGGGCCAGCGCCGCGGCCAGTGGAAACGAAATTCCGAACCTGCCAGGGCGGCTAAAAAGGCTCCTCCAATGAGCCCCAGGTCGAGAAGAGTTCGGGGCTCAGCCAAAAACCCCAGGCTCAAGGCCCGGCTGTGGGCCGGCAGGGAAAAATAGTACCATCCCGGCGGCGCCCCGGTAAAAGCCTCCCAGAGCCAGGCGCCCCAGTAGCTGAAGGCGGTGGTAATACCCCAGGGCTGGCCCCCGCGCCAGGTTAAAGCTACATCCAGGACTGCCAGTGCCAGTCCCCCGGTCCAATAAGGCCAGGGATGGGTCCACAGGCGGCGCAGGTGAAAGGGCTGCCGCTGTCTCCCGGCGGCGGTAAAACCCGGAAAGGAACGCCTTTCCAGGAGGTTTAAGCCCAGGTACACCATCACCAGGGCTAGGAGCTGGATAAGAAGGGCCGGCCCCCAGCCCAGCACTTCGGGGAGAAACAGGGTGGGGGAACGGCTGATACTTACCTGCTGCCACCAGCCGAAATCATGGGCTCCCCAGAGGGAGCCGCCGATGAAGGCAGCCAGGACCAGCCATTGCAGCAAGTGCCCTTCGCCCACCCGCATTAAATTGCCGCTGGCACAGCCGCCGGCCAGGACCATCCCCACGCCAAAAAGGAGGCCGCCGGCCACAGTATGCCAGCCTGCCGGGTGAACATCTGCCAGGGTAACCCCTGTCCATGCTACCAGGGCCATCCCCGGGACTGCTGCCATCAAGGCGATGACCACTGCTCGGCTCAAGGATGTGTTGCCAGTAATGAAGGGGTCGCGGAAAGCGGCCACAAAACAAAAGCGGCTGCGCTGGAGGACAAAGCCAAAGCCCAGGCCAAAAAGCCAGGCTTCCCCCAGGCCCGGTCCGCGTCCCTGCAGCCACCAGTAGATAGCGGCAGCGAGCAGGGCTGCACCAAGGGCGTAAGGTTCCTGGGACCTGAGATTGAGCTTAACCTGTTTAGCCAATCGTAACTCCTTTTGCAGCTCTGTTACCATGATACTTACCGCCTTATCCTTCAGGTGGTTTCATATGCTATAATAAAACTGTAACCATCAGGCAGGGAGGGCCGGTCCATGAACCTTAACCACCTGCACGCCTTTTGCACGGTAGCTCAGGTAAAATCCATTTCCGAAGCAGCTCGCATCTTGCACATGTCCCAGTCTTCCCTGAGCTATCAAATCCAGCTCCTAGAAAACGACCTGGAAGTCCAGCTCTTTACCCGCACTACCAAAGGGGTGGAGTTAACGGCCCTGGGGGAAATCGTTTACGAGTACGGCCAGACCTTTCTCCAGCTGGCAGAAAATCTAAAACGCGATCTCAACAACTGGAAGAGCGGCCAGGAACGCCTCATTGTCGGCGCCAGCAGCAGTATTGGCAGCTATGCCCTCCCCTGCACCATTTACAGCTTTAAAGAAAAATACCCCGATGCCAATATCAAGCTGCTGGTCGGCAACCGGGAAGAAACCATCCAGAAATTGCTAGATAGAACCATTGATATCGGCCTCATTGAAGGACCTGTCGACCAGCCCGGCCTGGCCACCCGGGGTGTAGCTGAAGATGAACTCCTTTTAATTGTACCTGCCGGCTGGCAGGGCCCGGAAAGGGTGACTTTAGAAGAACTCTGCCGCCTGCCCTTAATCCTCAGGGAAGAGGGCTCCGGTACCCGCGGGGTGATTGCCCGCGCCCTGGCCGGGCAGGGTCTAACCATTGCCGACCTGAATGTCGTCCTGGAGTTAAATTCGAACGACGCCATTAAATCGGCCATTACTGCCGGTCACGGGGTCTCCCTCCTCTCCCGCCTGGCCATCCGGCGGGAAATTCATGCCGGCACTTTAAAAGCCCTGCAGGTGGACGGCATTTCCTTTCGCAGCACCTTTAATATTGTTTACCCGGCCGGTAAACCGGCCACTAGTTTGCAAAAGAAGTTCTTTCGTTTCTTGTTAACTAATAAGAAGGCTTTCTGTTAAACCTTTAGCCAGCCCCCATGTATCTCTTCTTCTGCTTCTCTCTACCTTGAACCCGGGCCAGTCAGGTTAACCCTTCTCAATTACAACTTCCCAGATGCCGTTGGCCACCCCCCTGACCTCGACGCGGTACCCCATTTTTTGCACTGTTTCGGCCAGGGACTGGCTGGTGCAACTGTGGTCACTGGTAACAATGAGAATATCGCCCCGGGCCAGCTGCTTGAGCTTGACCTTTGTGCGCACAATCGGTATCGGGCACATTTCCCCGCATGTATCCAGCCGGTAAACAGCCATACCAGTTCCTGCTTCCATATAGTTTTATAACGTTTTCAGCTTAACATTAAATTTAGCTCTCGACCTACTGAATCCTCCCGCGCGCGGCCGGCCGCCAATATTTCCTAACTTGCCAGCAGGCGAAAAATGCGTTCTGAAACATTGAGAAAGGCCGTAACAATTTCTGGATCATATAAGGTTCCAGCCCCTCGCCGGAGTTCTTCCAGGCAACGGCTGACAGTTAAAGCCCGGCGGTAGGGCCTATTGGTCGCCATGGCGTCAAAGCTGTCTACCACTCGTAAAATCCTGGCACCAAGGGGTATAGCCTCGCCTTTCAGTCCACAAGGGTAACCTGAGCCGTCAAAATTCTCGTGATGGGCAAGAATAATGGGGGTGCATTTGCCCAGCAGGGGTACGGAACGAACTATTTCCGCTCCCCAGACCGGGTGTTGCTGAAAAAGCAAACGTTCTTCCTCGTTTAAAGGAAGCGGGTTGTTTAAAAGTTCACGTTCTATCTCTATCTTACCGATATCATGGAGAAAAGCGCTGAGCCTCAAGGTATTTAACTCTTCTCCAGGTAAATTGAGATATTCGCCAACAACTACTGCATACTCTGTAACCCGTTCGGAATGCCCTCGTGTATAGCGATCCTTGGCCTGGATGACACTGAGCAGGGTCTTCAAAGTACTAAGCAGGTCCTCACCCGTACTGTTATATGCGGCGCAGAGCTCGTCTAAAACGGAAAAATAAATCTCCGTCCTGTTCTTACGTACCGATTTGGCCCGGAAGAGGGCATCATCGGCCCGGCGAATAAGCTCTGTGGATGTTTTAGCATGAACAGGGTAAGTAGCAATACCCAGAGACAGGGTGATCTTTTGGGCCGGTTGATACTCTTGGCCAAAGAAAGAGTAATTCTCGACCTCTTTACGAATCTGTTCAGCAACAATAAGGGCCTGCTGACTGGAGTACCCGGGCAACAGTACCGCAAACTCTTCGCCTCCATAACGTGCAGCTACAGCCCCCTCTGGTACTGCCCGGCCAATAATTTCGCCAATTTTCTTTAAAACCTTATCTCCCTCAAGATGACCCAAAGCGTCGTTGTACGTTTTAAAGTAGTCAACATCGGCAAGAACCAGGGAGAGGTTTAAATTTTCCTTTTTAGCCCGGGTAAACAGGTCTTCCAGGGCGTAGTAAAAATAACGTTTATTCCATAAGCCTGTCAGGTCGTCCCTGTTTGCCATCTCTGCCAGCTTTTTAATGGTTTCCCTTTCAATATCCAGAAATCCCCCGATGAGCCAGGCGGCCATAAAAATAATTAAGCTGAGGACCAGATCGGCTTCCAGGGCTTTATTGACCCCTTCAGGAGAGTAATGCAGCAAGTCAGAAATAATAAGGGGCATGACACATAATAAAGAAAATATAAGGCCATATTTTTGACCGTGATTTATAGCTGCATAGATCACCGGGACAAAGAAAAGGACTTTAAAGGAACTGCCGTGGAAGTCCGATATAAAGACGATAGCTATGGTAAAGGCCCAGATAAGAATGCTTATCAGCAAGCTGATGGTACGTGGCGGTTCGCTCGAAGTAAGAACTGTCACATAATCTTTTTTGGTGAGATAAAGTATTCCTGCTAAAGCGAAAACACCCAGGAAGAGACCGCTTACCGGATAATTTAGATACATCCTTTTAGGAAAATATGTCAATTCAAGGGCGCTTAACAGGGATATAGCCATAACAGTCAAAGCACCCAGGTAAAAGAATAAGACATATTTAGCTATCTTCCGGTTCCGTTCTTCCTTCCATTTCATGTTAAACCTTCTCCATAAATTTTAGAGAGGTGATAAAATCCACCTCTCTAACTTTATGTTTTACTTTCTTAAACTTGGAGGTACCTCACGTTCATACCAATCCATAATAGGCCGAGGCAGCATTTATATAGGCCAGAAAGGTAGCCATAAAAGCAACCGCCGTCAGGAAGACCACCGCCGGGCGCTTCATCCCGGTTTCACCTCCTTCTGCCGGCTTACGCTGGCAAGATAAATAATGGCACCCTGCCAGCTCAGGCCGGCAGCCCCGGCCAGGGCCAGGGTGGGCCGTCGCCCACTTATGTAAAGCAACATTACCGGCACTGTTATCGTGACTCTTACGGCCACCCGGTGAAACTTGCGCCGCAAAGCAGGAGAGTTTATCGGTTTGGCCCGGCTCGTTACCGGGGCCAGCCAGGCGCTGATGGCCAAACTTAAAAAGCCGCTGCCCAAAACCACCCAGCTTATGTGCTAAGGAATTGTCATTTTCTCTTCACCTGGAGGTAACTATTCGACGCATACCGCAAATTTCCTGCCCTTCACGGGGACATTTTTTACCAGCAATGACGCAAGCTGCAGCAAAGGTCGCTCAGGCCAGCTTTACAGGTACGGCAGTACTGAGGCGGGCCGCCACCGGGCTGATGCGGCAGCGATAGGCATAAACTTCGACCCCGGCAGCCGCCGCTTCCCGCAAAGTCCGGGCAAAAAGAGGATCGGTGGCTTCATTGGGAGCAAAGATCAGGGCGTCTTCCCGCTGGATTATAAACACCACCGCCGCCCGGCAACCCCTGTCCCGCAAAGCCATCAGCTCTTGCAGGTGGCGGCTGCCGCGACTGGTGGGGGCGTCGGGAAACAGGGCCACCCTATCGCTGTTTACCAGAGTTACTGACTTGACCTCAACATAACACGGTGGTAATCCTTCACCAGGTAGTCCCGCCTCTTTCTCCCCTCCCACGGTCAACAAAAAATCCAGGCGGCTGGAGCCGACCCGGACTTCCGCCGTTAGCTGCCGGTAGCCCTGAAAGGCCCCCAGTCCGCCGGAACGGAAGGCAGCGGCAAAAAGGCGGTTGGGCAGGCGGCTGTCCAGAGAAATAAAGGTGCCGTTCCGGTGTAACAAAACCACGTCGTAGGCAGTTTTCCGCTTTTCCCCGGCTTGCGCCGGGGCCAGGTAAAGCTCGGTTCCGGGCAACAGCAATTCTGCCAGCCGCCCGGGGTCGGCCAGAAAAGCTGTTAAATGCTGCCCGCCCCTTTCCGCTACTACGGTAAAGCGGTTGGGCCGGATAAGGAAACGAGCTTTGATCAGATTTTCAGGCAGCTTGACCATAAAATCCCTCTTCCCGGAACCTATACTGCTATTCTCCTGTGATAAAAATAAAAGATGCCGCTCCTTATGCGGCATCTTTTCTTTTCTGGTGGAGCTAAGGGGAGTCGAACCCCTGACCTCTTGAATGCCATTCAAGCGCTCTCCCAACTGAGCTATAGCCCCACAGCACTGTCTATTATACTGGCCCTTGATATGTTTGTCAAGGGCCAGTTGCATATCTTTATTCTTCCTCATCCAAATATAAAACTTCACCTTTAGTATCATAACCGATAATCCCGGCATACCGTCCCCAGTCCACAAGGGTTTTAAACAGGAGTTCAGCATCCTCATCAGACATCCTGCGGGCAAAACGGCTGATAACCTGCTCCCGCCGCACCTGCCGTCCACGCCTGGAGTTAATTAGCTCCAGGACCTCTTTAAAGACCGGCAGCTGCTGCAGCCGGCCGGCAACTATGTCTTTACGCTCATTTATGCCGGCATTTAGTAGCTGGGAACCCAGCCCGGTCAAGGTAATATCACCGTTGGTAGTTTCAATAAAGCCCAGCACCTTAGCCGCTTCTATGACCGGCCCGATATCATCCAGTTCCATCGAAAGACTGCCGGCCAGCTTAAAGATATCTTCTCTTCCCCGGACATCCTCCAGCATTTCGAGCAGGCCAATGACCATCCCTATACCTACCTGGGGTAAAGGCCCGGCGTCCACAGTGGCTATGACCCCCTATTTAGATACCATTTTCAGGTACCACTATTTTATCATATTATACCAGATCTTAGAACAGGATTCAGCACCTGATCCAAACTTTTATTACCGGGATTTAGTTAGAAATTAAGTGCATCCAAGGAACAACCTGGGTTTTTCTACCCCGGGCTGCACCAGGCCTTCAGGAGGGGTAGCTTAAGCCTATATTTCCCCCAAAAAAGGAAAACAAGTTTTGGTGAAGAATATATAAGGGATAAATAACTTTATCCTTGTAGTAGAAAGGATGTATTAATGTGCAGATAGAAGACAAGAGCTACCTGGAACGACTTGCTGCACTGGCTGAAAAAAATAATTACATCGAGCCTACTTTATATGAAAAATACAATGTAAAACGGGGCTTGCGCAACAGCGATGGCACCGGCGTGCTGGTAGGGCTTACGGAAATCGGGGAAGTCCACGGTTACATTCTAGATGAAGGCGAAAGGATTCCCGATCAGGGACGGTTGCTCTACCGGGGAATTGACATCTGGGATATTGTCACGAATTTCCAAGCGGAAGGACGCTTTGGTTTTGAAGAAGTTTCTTATCTCCTTCTCTTCGGAGAACTGCCTAACCGTCAGGACCTGGTTAATTTTAGCAATCTCCTGGCAGAAAACCGCAGCCTCCCTGATGGATTTGTTGAAGATATGATTTTAAAAGCCCCTAGTAATGATATTATGAATAAATTAGCGAGGAGCGTTTTAGCATCTTATTCCTATGATAAAAACCCGGATGATTTAAGTATCAAAAACGTCGTCAGGCAGAGTATTGAGCTGATTGCCCGCTTCCCCATCATGGTGGCTTATGGTTACCAGGCTAAAGCCCATTATCATGGAAATCAAAGTTTGTATATTCACCTACCGCAAAAAGAGCTGAGCACTGCCGAAAATTTCCTATACATGATCAGGCCTAACAACCAGTACAGCCGTCTGGAAGCCGAATTGCTGGACCTTGCGCTGGTACTCCATGCTGAGCACGGCGGAGGGAACAACTCAACCTTTACCGTCCATGTTGTTTCCTCGACAGGGACAGATATATACTCCGTTATTGCGGCCGCGGTCGGTTCACTAAAGGGGCCTAAGCACGGCGGCGCCAATATTAAAGTTATGGAAATGATGGATGATATAAAGAACAATGTAAAAGACTGGGCCGATGAAGAAGAAGTTAAATATTACCTGACCAAAATTCTCAACAAGGAAGCCTTTGACAAAAAAGGATTAATCTATGGCCTCGGCCATGCCGTTTACACCCTGTCCGATCCCCGGGCTGTATTATTAAAAGCCAAGGCTGCTGAACTCGCTAAAGAGAAAAACATGGAAGATGAATTCGGCCTCTACCTGACCATAGAAAAAGTTGGACCCGAATTATTTGCCTCTAAAAAAGGAAATGAAAAGATTATCGCTCCCAATGTGGACTTCTACTCGGGTTTTGTGTACAAGATGTTAAATATTCCCGTGGAGCTTTATACCCCAATTTTTGCCATAGCCAGGATCTCCGGCTGGTGTGCCCACCTGCTGGAAGAACTGGTAAGTGGAGGCAGGATTATCAGACCGGCCTACAAAAATGTGATTGGTAAAAGAAAGTATATTCCCCTGGAGCAAAGGTAAATTTCCCTGGCTAGCAGCTAAATAGCCGAGGCTTTGTAAAGTTAAAAGGGGGCGGTTACCCGTCCCCTTGTTTCTTCTTAGAACAAAAGCGAGTATATTTTATCCGTAACCCGGGCGAAGGCTTCATCCTTCATGTTACGCGGGCGAGGCAGGTCTATACGGACATCGGCCAGTATCCGGGCCGGCCTTTTGGACAGCACAATCACCCGGTCGGCCATGAAGACAGCTTCCTCAATGCCATGGGTCACCATGAGGACCGACTTTACGGGAAGCGTTACATCCAGCCACAGGTCTAAAAGCTCCTCCCGCAGGTTCTGGGCCGTAAAGGCATCCAGGGCGGAAAAGGGTTCATCCATGCAGAGGAGTTCCGGTTCCATGGTCAGGGCCCGGGCAATACCCACCCTCTGTTTCATGCCCCGGGAAAGTTCCCGCGGGTAAGCATCCTCAAATCCGTCCAGCCCTACTTTTTGAATATATTTATTGGCTATTCTCTCCCTTTCAGCCCGCGGGATATTTTTAGCCTCCAAACCCAGGGCCACATTCTCCATCACTGTTAACCATGGCAGCAGGGCAAAGGACTGAAAAACAATAGCCATCTTATCCATAACACCGCTTACCTGTTTTCCCCGGTAAAATATTTGTCCCCGAGATGGACGGTCCAGACCAACAACCATCCTCAGCAGAGTACTCTTGCCGGAACCGGACGGGCCTACCAGACAGACAAATTCACCCTTAGCGACGTTAAGAGAGATATCATTAAGAACTGTGAGGGACCGGTTGGCGTCAGTATAGGTTTTATAAACATGGTTTACTTCGAGTAAAGCCAACCATACCACCCCCGTTAATCTCCTATAGTAAACCTGGCAACAGCTATTTCGTACAGGCGCCGCCAGAAAAAGCGGTTGAGAAAGACGATAGTTGCTACCATGGCTATGAGACTGGACCAGATTATTTGGAAGCTGCCGCTCCCATAAATGGCAGTATCCAACAAGGATCCAATACCAAAAGCAGTGTAAATCTGACCGGCATAAACAACATATTCAGCAACTATCAGGGCATTCCAGCCGCCCCCCCATGATGTGATACTGCCTGTTATGAGGGAGGGTACCAAAGCTGGTAAAACTACCCGGCGTAGATACCTGGTTCCCTGGAGACCAAAAGCGGCTGCTGCCTCTTTTAAATCCTTGGGAATGCTTTTTACCCCGGCAATAAGGTTAAAAAGGAGGTACCATTGCATACCTGTCAATACGAGGATAATAGCTGCCAAGTTCATACCTCCTGTGATCCCTACCAGGATAAAAACAATAATAGGAAATAACGCCGTTGCCGGTACTGAAGCTAGAACTTCAAAAACAGGCGTCATGATTTCATAAACCCGCTCATTATGGCCAATCCAGATGGCCGCCGGGACTGTCCAAGCAAGGGAGAGAATGTATGCTGCCAGTAAACGTAAAAAAGAAAAGAAAATGGCCTTGGGGATGCTGAAGACCTCAGGCTGCCAGGGCATCATGAACAGGGTACCCAGGGCCACCAGACCGCGGAATAGGGCCACGCCCAGCAGTAAAATCATTAACCAAGTAATAAAGTGCCAAATCAAGGTGAGATAACGCTGATAATTAAGCCCCTTACCATTCCAGGTATAAATCTTTTGGTACATATTTTCTATTATAATACTTAAGCCTGCTCCCAATGATATAAGCGCACGCCTGAATTCCCGGAAAAAGGGGGCTTCGTGCCAGAGGCGGTAACCCCATCCCCTGGTTAATCTTGCGCCGCCACTGTCAAATTCATACTTAAAATTTTCGGCCCAGATGGAGAGGGGACGCCAGATAAAAATATTCATCAGAGTTATTAAAGTTATCAGGGTTAAAAGTCCTGCTATCGTCAACCCCAAATCCCCCTCTTCCGTAGTCCGGATGAGGTAACTACCCAGACCCGGTAGAGAGTACCTAGCGGGACCAATAGCAATAATTTCAGCGGCAATAAGAAAATACCAGCCCCCGCTCCAGGATAGAATGCTATTATAGACCAGTTTAGGAATACCGGCGGGAAAGTATAGTTTCTGGAAACGGCGCCAACCCGTCAACCGGTAGGCATCAGCGGCCTCTTTAAGATCCCGGGGAATTGTCGTCAATGATTCATAAAAACCGAAGGTCATGTTCCAGGCCTGGCTGGTAAAAATAAGAAAGATGGAAGCCAGCTCCACCCCCAGGAGGCTTCCCTGGAAAAGGGAGACAAAAAAATAAACAGCGGCAGGGAAGAACCCCAGGATGGGCACTGACTGGAGGATATCCAGGATGGGAATGAGCCAGCGCTCGGCTCGTGGGTCTGTCCCGGCTTTGTAGCCATAAGTAAGAGTAAAGATAAAAGAAAGGATATATGCGCCCAGCATCCTTAAAAAGGAACGGAAGGCGTAATAAGGCAGGATGCCTATGCTGGTAACAACTGTTGTCCCTCCTGCCAGGGCAACAGCTTGGTGGCCCTGGTAGGCAAAGTAGGCAAAGGCGATTAAAAGGGCTGCCATAATCATAGTTAAAGCCAGGTTCGTTGCCCGCGCCACGGGGTTCACCTCCCAACCAATAAAATAGTCTTCCCAAGTGGGAAGACATAGAGTTCATCAATAGCCCTATTAACCCCCACTCGTTGAGCTTTGGCACGTGCATAGCTAGAGAAAACTCTCAGCCACATTAGGTAAAACCTTAAGCCGGTAATACCTGTTGACCCATTGGCGTCTTTCGACGTTTCCGGGCAGTGGCGTCTGTCTATGCAGAAGCCTCACCTAACGAAGGATTGTGAAATAACAAATTTTCGCCGTTACATTCATTATAAATATGCTTTTTTTAAGTGTCAAGGCTGGGGATGGGAGGTATTTTTACATTCCCGGCGAATATTTAAAGAAGGTTTTTAAGGTTTTTGGAACTGGAGGTAAAAAATGAAGCGTATTGTCATTGCTCCGGATTCCTTTAAAGAAAGCCTGGACGCGCCCGCAGTTGCGGCGGCTATAGCTGAAGGTATCAAACGGGTTTTCCCGGAGGCAGAAACCGTCACCGTGCCCATGGCCGACGGCGGTGAAGGTTTAACAACTACCCTGGTAGCCGCAACCGGCGGCCGGATAATCACCACCACCGTCACCGGTCCCCTGGGGGAACCGGTTCGGGCCGCCTGGGGTATCCTGGGGGATGGTACCACCGCCGTGGTGGAAATGGCCCAGGCGTCGGGCCTGCCCCTGGTACCCCGGGAAAAGCGTAACCCCCTGTTTACCACCACTTACGGTACCGGTGAGCTCATCCGCCAGGCCCTGGACGCCGGCTGCCGGCGGTTAATTGTGGGCATCGGCGGCAGTGCCACCAATGACGGCGGCGCCGGTATGGCCCAGGCCCTGGGGGTGAAACTTCTCGATGCCAGGGGACAGGATATCGGGCCGGGCGCTGCCGGGCTGGAGGAACTGGAACGCATTGAAATCCAGGGTCTGGACCCGCGGGTAAAGGAAGCGGAAATCCTGGTAGCCTGCGACGTGGACAACCCCTTATGCGGCCCCCGGGGAGCATCGGCGGTCTACGGTCCCCAGAAGGGCGCCACGCCGGAAATGGTCCCCCGCCTGGATGCCGCCCTGGCCAGGCTGGCGGACACAATTGAGCGAGACCTGGGGAAAGACGTCCGGGAACTGCCCGGAGCCGGTGCCGCCGGCGGCCTGGGAGCCGGCCTGGTAGCCTTCCTGGGCGCCGGCTTGCGGCGTGGTATTGAACTGGTTATAGAAACCGTAGATCTCGACGGCATCCTGGCCAGGGGCGCCGACCTGGTCATCACCGGCGAAGGAGAAATCAACCACCAGACGGCCTTTGGTAAAGTTCCCGCCGGCGTTGCCCGGGTGGCCGGGAAATACGGCATCCCGGTGGTCGCCCTAGTAGGTTCTATCGGCGAAGGTGCCGGCACCGTCTATGACCACGGCATTAAGGGCTTTATGAGCATCGTCCCCCGGCCGGTACCTTTAGCATACTGCCTGGAAAACGCCGCCACCCTCCTGGCCGATGCTGCCGAACGGCTGGTGCGGCTGCTTACAGTGATGAATAAATAAAGGCATTAAAAGGCCTCTTCCCCGGCAAAACTAAAGAAAAAGTCAGGGAGGAGGCCCCTTATGCCTGATATTTCTTTAAGGATGGGTACCGCCATTACCAGCAGCGATCTAGCCCGGCTGCGGGACGTCCTGCCGGAACTTAACCCGGGAGACCACCTTACTATTACCATGGAGGCCGCCGATGCCCATCAGGCGGACCTGTTAATAAAGCTTTTAGAGGATTACGGCCTCGACTATCAGGGCCGCGGCGACAGCGACGGCAGGACATACCATGTCATAGCCCGCCGCCGGGAAGCCACTTGAGAGGGGTAAATCGATGGATTTCTTGCAGGCAGTAAAAGAAAGGTATACCTCCGATACCTTTCCCCGTTCCCTAGGAATTGAGCTCCTGGAACTGGCCCCCGGCTATGCCCGGGTGGCCATGACCATCACGGAAAACATGCTCAATTTTCATGGCATCGGTCACGGAGGCGCCATTTTTACCCTGGCCGATACGGCCTTAGGATTAGCCAGCAACTCCCACGGCAACCCGGCCGTAGCTATTTCGGTAACTATTAATTACCTGGCACCAGCCCGGGCAGGAACACGGCTTGTAGCTGAAGCCCGGGAAGAGCACCTCACCAGGCGGACGGGCGTTTACCGGATTACTGTAAACAGCAGCCAGGGCGAAGCCATCGCCGTGGTACATGGTACCGTTTACCGGAAGGATAAAAACCGGGGTCCTTAAAGCTAGGAATCCTGTAGCTCCTAACAAGCAGGTACCTCTTAAGCCAGTAATTGCCTTACCATTTCGTTGGCTTTCTTGCCGTCGGCCCGGCCGCGGATTTTAGGCATCAAGGCGGCCATTACTTTCCCTATTTCCTTGCTCGACTGCGCCCCTACTTCGCTGATAGTCTGCTGGATGATGGCTTTTAGTTCGCTGTCGCTCAGCTGCTCGGGCAGGTAGTCTTCCAGGACTTTGATCTCCGCTTCAGCCTGCCGGACCAGGTCTTCCCTTCTCCCACGGGCAAACTGTTCTAAAGCTTCCTTTCTCATTTTTATTTCCCGCTGGATAACGGCAGCCATCTCTTCGTCCGAAAGGGGATGCATTTTTTCGATCTCGGCGTTTTTGATACTGGCCAATACCATGCGGATAGTCTGCAACCGGATTT
The DNA here is from genome assembly GCF_006538385.1 of Moorella sp. E306M. Taxonomy (NCBI): domain Bacteria; kingdom Bacillati; phylum Bacillota; class Clostridia; order Neomoorellales; family Neomoorellaceae; genus Neomoorella; species Moorella sp. E306M. The sequence goes on from NZ_BJKO01000001.1 coordinate 744,451, forward strand.
TATCATGGTTTTTCAAGGCTTCTTTCATGTCCTGCTGAAGTTTTTCCTTCACTCCCTGATTGGCCTCCCTTAAATTCAGGTAGCTATTGACAATATGGTAAACTATATTTTTACCGGAGTCAATTTCTGCGGTGTTGTCCGAGAATTAACAGAGGCCGCTCAGGTTGTTACTTACTCTTCCTAATTTCCACTTTGCCCTGTCCTTTAACCTCAATTTTAAAGCAATCTTCTTCTTTCCATTTAAGCTCATCCAAAACCCTTCGCGGCAATTGAACCTTTCCGTTGTGCCCTATGTAGGTCAAGTATATTATTCTACCCACGAAAAAAGCCTCCTCAACCCACTTGCTTTAACGTTATCCGACTTAGCACTCTATAAGTAAGGTCGTCGTTTGAATGCAGGAGCCACCCGCGTCGCAAGGCTTCGCTAAGAAACCTCAAAGCACCGCCATCAAGCTTCAGGGTACCGGGTACGAAGTCGAGGACTATACGTTTCCCCTTTGATTCCAGTACACTTACATATTCCTTATATCTCATCCAATCGGTTTCCCGTACTTCCACCATGTACCTAACATCGACGTCTGTTACGTCCGGATATCCAGCTATACACTCATAGAGATCTTGATCCTCCATATCGCCCTCTACAACTACTAGTATGGCATCGGGAACTACCTGCCCGCTGAGCAATTCGTTCTCCGAAGGCCGCGAAAACTTCAATCTGCCCATGTCTTCCAGCCGTTTCAGTATCACAAACCCTCTGGCGGCACGCATTTCTGAAGACCGGTCAAGCCCAACCCGCACGAGCAATTTTTCACAGGTATTGTCATTCTCCCGCGCAGAAATGAAACTTCTGGCAAAGGCGCGCTCAAGCTCGTTCACGATCGTACTGTATTCCGGAGGAACATAATTCTCCAGCCCTTCCTCAACACCATGTATCAGCGCCCTTAAGACATCTCCGGATTGAAGCAAAAGGTTGCAGACACTTTCGCTTATCACCACTTCACCTTTCCGAATACTGTCAAGTAAAGTTTCCATCTTATGGGCGAACTCTGCTACATCTTTAAGTCCTGCACAAGCGGCTGAGCCTTTGAGGGTATGGGCAATCCTGAAAATCGCATCAATGGTCCTATTATCGCTTTCCTCTAACTTTAAAAACAGCTGCTCTAACATGTCCAATTGCTCGTGAGCTTCGTTTAAAAACTCACGCAGCAAGTCAATCTCCACAGGAGTTTACACCATCCTTCCGACGACACTAGTATCTAAAATCAGAGCAATGTCCCCGTTCCCTAGTATTGCCGCACCAGTAAACAACTTCAAATGGTAAAGCTGGGACGGTAGGTTCTTTAACACTACATCTTGTTCGCCTAAAACTTTGGGCGCGGCTATTGCAACACCTGCCAGCAGGACTATTAGTGTAAGTTCATCGCTTTCTACCTCCTCTACCTTAGTGTCAAGTACACGAGAAAGCCGGACCACGGGGTATATGGTTTCCCTCAAGACAACTACTTCACTCTTTTTTAAAGAGTGAAGCCTGGAGGCTTCTACCTTTACGATCTCTTTTACCTCCCCTACCGGGATTCCGTACAGACCGCCGCAATCCAAGAGTACAACCTTTGTTATGCTCAGCGAGATAGGCAGTTCCAGGGCTACCTCTGTGCCACCCCCCACCTCGCTGCGCACCTTTACCTTCCCACCTAACCGTTCTACCGTTTCCCGGACTACGTCCATGCCTACACCCCGTCCGGAAACCGCACCGGCCTCGTCCTTTGTACTAAAACCAGGTGCAAATATGAGTTCCAAAGCCTCGTTAAAGCCCATCATCTCTGCCTGTTCTTCAGTTATTAATCCACGGCTCACCGCCTTACGCTTGACCACCTCAGCGTCAATCCCCGTACCGTCGTCTTTCACCGTAATAACCACGTGCTCCCCCTTGCGTTCCGCTCTCAAAAGCAGTTCTCCTTCCGGGGGCTTCCCTGACCGAATTCTGTCTTCGGGCCCTTCTAAACCGTGATCAATAGCGTTACGGACTAGATGGAGAAGAGGCTCGTATATAGTAGCGGCAACGTTGCGGTCTATGGTAACTTCATCGCCGAGAACTTTAAACTGTACCTTTTTCCCCAGTTCCTGCCCCAGTTCTCGTACTACCCGGCGGAACCGCTCAAACACAAAACCCACTGGCATAAGCCGCATATCCATAATTACATCTTGAATCCCCCAGCTTGTTCGACTAAGCGCCGACTGGTATTCTTTGAACTCCCTTACCATTTCAACCGGCAAACCCAGCTCTTCGAGACGTTTTATTAAGTGAGCGAGCACGTTGGTGCTAACTATAAGCTCGCCCGCCAGAGCTAAAAGCTTGTCTATTTTACCCTGTTCTACCCTGACCGTCTTGGTTTCTACCATCTCCCGGCCCACATCACGCGCTATACGGGTAGTATCGGTCACGACCGTTTTGCCCTCTAAGTAGTCCCTTATTAGCCGCTCGGATGGTTCTATGTTTTGTTCGGACCTGACTACAATTTCCAGGCTGTATTCTTCGCCGTAATCCAAGAGATTTATCTGTTCAAGCCACCCTTTTTCCTCCATCTCCCGCAGCAAAGGCCACACATCGCGGCTCCCAAGCTCGTGAGCCGTAATCCTTAAAGTTTTGGACCCCTTCTCCATATTACGCTCCCTCGCCAAATGCCGGCTTAACCTTCCAGGTTGCTACTTCTGGTATATAATAGCATTTTTAAACCGCACCGGCTTAAAAACAGTTGTTATCCGGCTCATAGACTCTGAATGTCCTAAGAACACATATCCTCCGGGCTCCAGGGCCTGATAAAAGTGCAAGACCACCCGCCGCTGGGAAAGGTCGTCAAAATATATCAGGACATTGCGACAGAATATAGCGTGAAAGCCCTTCATCTTGCGCATTCCAGCATCGTCTACAAGATTTAAGTGGGAAAACTTCACCTTTCGCTTCAACAAGGAAGATATAGTGTATTTATCACCCAAAGGGCTAAAGTATCGCTTAAGATAGACTTCAGGCACCTGGCGGACAGCATAGTGATTATAAATGCCTTTTTCGGCTTTATTTAATACCTCCGTATCTATATCGGTAGCGTATATCTCCCAGTGTATGTCGGGCGCCATCTCCTGCATTACGATAGCCAGGGTATAAGCTTCTTCACCGGAGGCACATCCCGCACACCATATCTTGACGCCGCTGCGTCCTACACCGTTCCGGCACCAGAGAGGTACGATTTCTTCCGCCAAGCACTTCAACTGTTCATACTCGCGGAAAAAGTAAGTTTCGTTAACGGTAATACTGTTCAGCAGTTCCTGCCGCATCTTGCCCGTACTGTCAAACCTCAGGGCTCCCAGGTAAGCTGTAAAATCCTTGAACCCGTACTTCTCCACCTGCTGCCTGGCGCGTTTCTCTACATAGTAGACTTTGCTGTCCTCAAAGTAAATACCTGATTCTTGATATATGTACTCCCGCAGGCGTTCAAACTCTGCCTTAGTCATCGCCCTTCTCCTTTGATACTCCTAGCAGGCAATTTTACGCCCGTCATAAGCTCCCAGGACACCTGCTTCGGCCTAAAGCATGAACCGTTATTACCCTCCATCGCGGCCAGTATCCCGAAGGAGGGCCGCAAAAATACCTAAAGCCTTCTCCCATCAACACCTACCTGTTTCCGACTTTCCGCCGTATAATGTCCGCTATCTCATAACTGGGGGCTACTACGTCCGCGCCCCCACGTTCTATCGCGGCACGGGGCATACCCCACACTACCGCCGTCTCCTCGCTCTCGGCTACAGTCCAGCCGCCGCGCTTTCTTAATTCTACCATCGCATCCGCACCGTCGTCTCCCATTCCTGTAAGGAGGACCCCAATGATACGCTTGGGGTCGAACGCCTCCATCAAAGCGCGCAAGGTTACATCTACTGAAGGCCGAAATTCGTCGTCCTCCGGCCTGAGAGATAAATAGCAGGTAACAGCCCCACCCTGCCGCCTGAACATAAGATGGTAGCCCCCAGGAGCAATTACCGCCAAGCCGTTGCTCAATCTCATTCCCTCCTGGGCTTCACGCACATGCAAGTTGCTACAATGATCGAGGCGTTGCGCAAAGCTGGCAGTAAAGCGCGGCGGCATGTGCTGTACTACTACCACTCCGGCAGGCAGGTCCCCGGGCAGGTACGGCAGTATATCCTCCAGAGTCCTGGGCCCTCCCGTGGATACGCCTATCATTACTACCCAGTCCAGGTCCGTGACAGTAGTTACCGGGACTCGTTTTTCCACACGGGGAACCCTTCTACCAGGCGTTCTCGTACGCACCCGCGCTTTAGCCGCCGCCCGCACCTTACCTATAATCTCATCCGCAAGCCGGCTTATACCCAGCGATATGGTGCCGTCCGGTTTCGTTATAAAATCCACCGCCCCCAGCTCGAGGGCCTCTAGCGTTATAAGCGCGTCCTTCCTGGTTAACGAAGATATCATGACTACTTTGGCCTTTGTCTTCGCGGTTATATGCTGCAGGGCGGTAAGGCCGTCCATCCCCGGCATATTGATATCCATGGTAACCACGTCGGGCTGGAGGGTAATGGCCTTCTTCGTACCCTCCAGCCCATCCCGTGCCACGTCCACTACTTCGATATCGGGTGCTCCCTCTAATATTTGCCTTATAACTCTTCGCATGAAAGCCGAATCGTCTACTACGAGTACCCGTATAGGCTTCATCTGCCGCTATCCGTCTCCTCCACCGCTTCTATAAGTTTGTCGCGCTCTTCCCAGGACAGTACACGCGCCGGGTCTAAAAGTATTACGTTACGCTCGCCGCCAAACTTGGCTATCCCTGCAACGAAAGACTGGATACTGTCCTTCACTAAAACTTGAGGCGTGGCTTCAATGCTGCTCATACTAATTTTGGCTACTTCCTTTACGCCGTCGACCATCAGGCCCATCACTGATGTATTCCCTTCGCAGATTAAAATTCGTACCTGTTCATCTATTTCTCTCTCGGGATAGCCGAATTTGCACCGCAAGTCGATAATGGGCACTATACTCCCTCGAAGATTCAATATCCCCTTCACAAAGTCCGGCATCCTGGGTACGACGGTTATACGGCCTGCGCGAATTATCTCACGGACGCTGTCTATGGGCAGAGCAAACTCTTCCTCATCCAGGAAAAAAGTCACAAGCTGCCGCTCCTCTTCCAACACCCTCCGGCTAGAAGCACCTGCTTCCTCTGTTCCTCCCTGTTCCCATTCCGTAAGAAACGCAACATCTCGTAACAGTCTGGAGGCGTCAAGTACAAATAACATGCGCTCGTCTGCCAGCCGGCATATGGCAGCAAATTCATCCCCGGCACAACGCACCACGGAAGGCACCGGTTCCAATATCCGCTCTGCCACTCTCAAAACTTCAGCTATGCTGTCCACTACTAGACCAACGGCTACTCTCTTGCCTTCCCCTACGTACGCTACTACTATTCTGCCACCAGGAACATCACCCTCCGGAAGGCCGAAAAGCTTCCTCATACTGATGAGGGGTAAAACCCTGTCCCGCAGCGACACCAGTCCCAGGACATAGGGAGGAACATCAGGTACTACATTCCAGTTTTCCGGCAAATGCACTATCTCTTGAACGTCAGCGATGTCCAAAGCGTACTCTTCTTTTCCTACCTGAAAGGTCAAAAGCTGTTGCTCGTTTTCCTCGGCACTGCTTTCTTCTTCTTTAGCACCAGGGTTCTCGTAATCTTTATTGCCTTTGATAGAAGTTATCCTGCTGTCGTTTAAACCTATATCTTTAAGCATATTGTCCATATCTATAAGAAGGGCAAGCTTGCCCTCGCCCACACGGGCTGCCCTGGTTACGTAACCTCCAGTATCACCTTTTTCCCGGAATTCCTCTACGGCCTCCCTGGGAATATCTATAACGCCTTCTACCCGGTCCACTACATAGCCCGCCTGCTTCCCTCCAGCATTAACAACTATCACCCGGTTGCTCTCGTCATCATCCGTAGCGTTTATACCTAACCGCAGGCGGGTGTCATAAATCGGGAGAATGTTGCCCCTCAGGTTGGCGAGCCCCCGCATGTACGGGGGCGTTAGGGGCACCTTCACCACGTACGGAACGCGAATGATCTCCTGGAGGTACTCTATTGCTATGCCGTAGCTTTCCTCGCCCAAGCGAAACACCACGTATTGGTCAGAGCTTGCAACCGACCCACCGGCTACTGCCATATACTTTCCTCCTCGTTTACCCCTATTCCTTTAGCCCTGCTGGAGCTCGTCCGCCATGGCTGCAATCTCCTCGATAGCCTGGGCAAGCTCCTTCATGCCTTCCGCTTGCTGGCGGCTGGCGACGGCTGCTTCTTGTGCCGCCTTACTGGCTTCCTGGGCAGACGTGGCTATCTGTTCTACTCCTTTGGCTGCTTCTTCCACCCTCAGGAGGCTTTCATCAGCCTGCTTTTTAACCGTTTCCACACCATCAACTACCACCCGCATATCGGCTTCGATAAGGTCAAGGTCGGACGTTGTCTTTTGAGCTTTTTCCGCTTCCTTTTGAACTACATCTCCAATAGTAGTAATGTCCCGGAGTACGTTCATTACTTGCTCTTGAATACCCTTTACCATTTCCTTAATCTGTTCAGCATTGCGGGCACTCTCCTGGGCAAGGTTCCGGATGTCTGAAGCTACTACCGCGAACCCCTTGCCGTATTCACCCGCCCGGGCTGACTCAATAGCGCCGCTTACTGCCAGCATGTTGGTCTGGATGCTTACGCTCGCAATGGTGTCTACTATCTTGTCGATCATGCGGGCGTTCCGCTCCAGCTGGTTAACTTTCTGTACGTTCTCAAGGTTGGTTGCTGCTGCCTGCCTGATGCCTTTAATCAGCTCATTTACCCTGACTTTATTTGCAGCCAGCAAGTCGCTGAGCTCCTTTGCTGCCGCTCTGGAATCATCGGCCTCCTTCGCAATTACTCCCATCGATTTTTCGATCTGCTTGATGGCGACGGAGGCTTCCTCGGACGCTGAAGCCTGCTGCTCTGCCGATTTCGCCATCTGATTTAGGGCCGCATTAATCTCTTCTGCCGAACGGCTGGCCTCCTCAATGGCCGAGGAGAGTTCTTCTGCCGCCGCCGCCAGGCCCTCTGCTGACTTGACCACATCGGTCGAATGCTTGAGTTCATCAGCTAAATCTGCTAAATTATTGCTATTATTGCTTATTTCGTTTAGTGCCTGGACCTGTTGTTGAACCCCCTGCAAGGCCTGCTCGGCGGCGCTGGCCTGCTCCTCAGCATTAGCAGCTATCTGTTCACTACCTTTCTCGAACTCGGCTACCGCTTTTTCTACTTCCGTGACCAGCTGCTCGATTCTGGTAGCTCCTTCCACTACATTGGCTACAGAAGCGGCTATCTTCTTAAGCTCTTCCGTGATGGCCTTGCCTTTTTCCGTCTCACCCCTGGCTACCTCAGCCGCCTTGTTGATGGCTTCAGCCACCGTTCGCACGTCTTCCTGCACGCTACCGACTATCTTCCGAATGTCGCTGGCCGCTTTCTCGGAAGTCTCTGCCAAGGTTCTTACCTCGTCCGCCACTACAGCAAACCCGCGGCCGTGCTCCCCAGCCCGCGCCGCCTCAATCGCAGCGTTCAGGGCTAGAAGGTTGGTCTGGTCAGCTATCCTTACCACGGTGCGGACAATCTCGCCAATCTTGGACGCTTCTTCTTCCAGCTTTGCTACCAGCATAGCCGACTCCTCGCTCCTGGCGGCGCTGGCGTCTACCCCTTGTATCAGGACCTCAATATCCTCACTCGTGCGGCTCACCAGGTTTCTAATGGCTTCACAACGAGTGAGAGATTCCCGGGTCTGCTTTACCGACACCTTGGCAGCTTCGCCAATAACCTGAATAGCGGACAGGGACTGCTGGGTAGCACCGCTGGCCTCTTGTGCTCCGCTGGCTATCTGCTCCATGGCAGTGCGCAATTCTTCTACTGCATTGGAAGCCTCTTCTACGCCAGAAGAAAGTTGTTCCGTCGCGCTGGCTATCCGCTCGGCAATCTGTTGTTGCTTCGCAAAAGTACGTGCCTGCCTCCTCCGTAACTCCATTTCCTTTTTGTCACTTTCTTTGACTGCTCCACTCTTACTGGTATCGCTGTATATCCCTCGACTAGCAGAAGGTAATGGCTCTAGTGTTTTGGTGGCATCAATAGCCATGGTTATCAGTCCTCCTGAATTTAACATTTTAAGTGTTATTAAATAAATTTAAATGCTATTTTCAACTATTTATCCGTTTATTTCCATTTTTCATGTAGCCATCCCTCCTTGCCCATTTCTCCAAAAACAATACCTCGGGCAAACTGTCCCGTTAAAAAACTTATGAGCGTTTCTAACCCTAAGTACCGATACTTGTCTGGTTCGCAAGGTATCCCTTCGATATAAACTTTGTTTGGGTAGGATACTGAGTAAAGGAAAATAATTTCCGTCTAACAAAAAAATAAGGGGACAGGTTACCTGTTCCCTCTAAGAGCCAACATAATTCCCTTCGTCTCTAAGAAGGTCCACCGGCAACCTGACAGCCATAGCTTATACAAGCCTTAGGCCCACGGCTTTGCGCCCCAGTCTTTCGACTGGTTTGCCCTTAACGGTGTCTGATAACAACCTTTTTAACTTTTGGTATTACCTGGCTTACTCACAAAAATGTACACCCTTTATTCCCAGGAATAATTCTTATTATTCTTATTTACCGTTTCTTCCTGTATAGACAGATCCGTGAGCGGTAGAACTTTGCCCTCTCTAATCCGGCTTGTTAGTTCTTCATACGCAGCTAACAGCTCGTTAATTTCTTCTTCAGTTAATGGGCCATCAACCATATTTCGCTCCCCCTTAAGATGTCCAACGACTTCTAGCAGTCGACGTTGCCCAGTCTGTTACCCTATTTAAAAAGCTCAGGACTTTATTTTAAGGGTGAGGATGCCGAAGTCCAGCCCATGGTTCGGCTCCAAGGTGTTGCTCCAGACCGCGGCCAGATGCATAATCAGCGGCAGCAATGGCAATATTTACTCCCGACGATCAACCGCCCATCGCCCTTCTCCCGCTCCGAGCACCATGGAAGGCATAGAGCTCGTCGGCAAAGAGCTCCTCAACCGGTCGGTTAAGGGCCCGGGCGATGCGGAGAGCGGTACTCACGGAAGGGTTTTTGTGCCCCTTCTCAATATTGGTGTAGGAAGCACGTCTCAACCCCACCTGGTGGGCCAGTTCTGATTGTGTCAGGCCGGCCTTGAGCCGCGCCTTGCGCAGGGCAGTGCGCATCGGCTGCCTCCTTTTCAGGCGTATCACTCGCCTTTTTGTGCCTTTAGGAAACATTATATGTGCTCTTTTGGGAACTTGTCAATAGAAGATGGCTATCCACATAAAAATCTTGTCGAACGATGAAGGCTCATGAATTCTAGTGGCAGGTGTTCGGCAACCGGCCTCGTATCCTTATTAGCAATGGCACCACTACTGCGGCCAGCTGTGATTTAAAAGGGTTTCTCACAACACTTCTAAAAGGTTATAATTGGATAAGTATATTTATGTTGCAGCTCCGGGACGGTTTTTCATCCTAATCATAATGCTAAACTGTCCCTTTATTAATATTCCGCTGTGAGCGAGCGTTCTCCATAGGTTATATTTTAAGTAAGGGCGGGATTCTATGCATATAATGTTTCCATTGGAAACCTAGGCTCGCAGTAAAATATCAAGACCCTGAATTGGAAATGTTATTGTCTCAAAGTGTAAAAAGGCAGTAGGTAGTGCAGGAGGTGATGAAACTGCCCCGCTATCGGTTCTACCGTGATTGTCCCAAAGGTACCGCAAGGATCAAACACTTTTTACAAAAACATAAATGAGCAGCTGGAAATTTAACCATTGGTCATATCATACAAGCCACGGGTAAAACTCACATAGGCCTTCGTTTTGCGATGCCGCATTATCACAATAACTAGGCTTCATCTGCCCTCTTGGACCTCATCATAAAAAATGAAAATCTAAGAGAGCAGAAGATTTAACAAGCTAGAAGCAAATTATTGAGATAGGTGGTGATAATCGTGCTGAAGTTCGGGGAGTCTCTAAAGCAGTTACGCCAGCGGAGGGGCCTGCGGCAGGAAGATGTGGCCAAGATGGTCGGCGTAGAGCGTCCCACCGTAGCCAACTGGGAGCGCGGGACAAAGCAGCCAGGCCTGGAGACGCTGATTAGACTTGGCCAGCTTTTTGGTGTTTCCTTGGACGAGCTGGTAGGGCTCGGTAAAGCCACCGACCATTTACCCCTGGCCAACTATTATTCCCTGGCCGACGACCCGCTGGTCAAACTACTGGCCGAACGGACCGGCGTCCCGGCCAAGAACATCGCCGCCTTTATCGCCGCGCTCCAGGTCTCAGACGATGTTTTACCGTAACTCTTTAAACCTTCCCATTTCATTTCCGTCCAAGTGTGCTGTTTGCAAGTAATCCCCCTAGAAACACGGCATAATCACCGATGGGACTGCAGAGCACGAATCTCCTCTATAGTAAGTTTCTGCCCATGGTATTTTTCAATTTTTCGCCAGCTATTATTGCTGGTCTTAATGAGAACTTCCGTAATATCGCCATAGATTTGAGGAGTATGCGGGGTGAGTATCAATTTTGGGGGATATCGCTGCTACACGGTTGCCATAGAAGCAAATACTAAGCCCTCTGGTAATCCCCCAGAGGGCTTGATTTCACCACGGGGTAAAATCCTTTGCTTCATTACCCCAAACTTGCCGGAGGTCGACCTCGGTAAGCGTGTCCAATTCCGTCATAGAGGCATCTCCTCAATGGAGCTCTGATGCCAGTTTTGCCCCTCCGGCTTACTTTGCTCCAGATTGATGGCAACTAGTTCAAAAATCCTCTCCAGCCCCGTATAAAAGCTGTGAAGATTAAAAGCTACGCTGTCAAGGTAAAAATCATCGCCTGTAAGTTGATAGCGTTCCTATCCTGTTCGGGCGCGGTCGACGGCCTGCTGGATTTCAGCGAGCTCCTCTCGGATGCGGCCGACCAGGGCAAGGTACTTCTTTTTCATAGCTCAACCCCTTCGCTTTCTATAGCCCTGCGTAAAGATGCGCGGCAGTCTTCCGGGTCAACTAGGTCAACTTTAAACTTTTCACTAAGACCCGTCACCACCCCCACTGCGGCGTAGAACCGGTTGTCCGGGATGCCCCACGCCGCCAGGTCAACATCGGACCAGCGCGAAAAGCGGGATCGATCAACCAAAGAGCCGAAGGCCACCACTTTTTGGGCACCATATCGCTCTTTTAATATGGCCGCAGCTCGGACAGCAACCTGCCAGGCTTCCCTATAAAGCTCGGTTAGGAAGGGGTCAGTTTTTGAATAATCGTCGGTAAAAGTCAAAGGGTATTTTTTCGCATAATAAGCAGCCAGTTCGTCAGGTTGGGTACCCATATTTTAGCCCCCCTGTAGCCGGCAACTCATGACTGCCGGCCCTGGGTTGCAGGTGAACAAAATGTGAACAGCTTCCTGTTTCTCCTAACAGGAAGCTGTTCACGATGCTTGAAGCCCTTGAAACTGCTTAACTATCCTGGTGGGCACGGCAGGGATTGAACCTGCGACCTCTTGAATGTGAGTCAAGCGCTCTCCCACTGAGCTACGCGCCCCTATAAAACCTTGTGGTGGACGTGAGGGGATTCGAACCCCTGGCCTCTAGAGTGCGATTCTAGCGCTCTCCCAACTGAGCTACACGCCCTTACTATCAATGCAGGTTTTATTATAATCTTTTCGCATAAGCCTGTCAAGGTCGACTTAATGGATAAATTTTACATCTTTTTCCATCGACAGCAGGATTTAGCCCTTGCCTGGCGAATATTATAACCGGGAGGGAAAACAATGCGCCGCCGGATAGTTTGGCTGACGATCTTCTTTTTTTTATTGGCCGTTAATATTCCCGCCTCCGGGGCCGTGGATATAAAAGATGCCTTACGGCAGCGCCTTCAGGACAGCCAGAACCAGGAAAGCCGTATCCTGCAGGATATCCTGCGCCTGGACGCGCGCTTACAAAAGATCACTGCCGAGAACCAGGAGCTGGCAAAACGCCTGGAAATTGTCCAGGAAGAGCTGCGGGCTGCCCGGGCCGCACTGGACCGGGCGGAGGCTGATCTGGCTGCCGGGCGCCGGGATTTCGGCCGCAGTTTACGCTTTTTTTACATCTATGGCTCTTCTCCCTTTATAACGGCCGCTTTTTTAAGTAACAACTTGCCTGATTTTTTTATCCGCTGGGAATTATTAAAGCACCTGGCCGGTCATTTCTTCGGTATCGTCCGTCATAACCTGGCCCTGGCCAGCCTAGCCCGGGAAAAAAGCAGCCTGGTGGCGGCCAAAGAAAGGGAACTGCAACTGGCCCGGGAAGCCTGCCTGGCGGCTCAAAAAAATCTGGCGGCACTAAAGGAAGAACAGGAAAAGAAGCTTAAAGCCCTGCGCCAGCAAAATACCACCTGGGCCCGGGACCTGCTGGCCCTGGAGAAAGCCTGGGCCGGAGCCCTGCCGGCTTTGCAATATCTTTTGCAACAGTTGCCAGCCCTGCCCTGGCGAAGCTTACGGCCGGATTCTATTCAGGTTGATTTAGGCCGAGGCGAGGTAGTAGCTGCCTTCAGCCAGCAAAACCTCAATAAAACCCTACTGGGTTCGCAAGCACAACTGCGGGACATCCGCCTGGTCCTGCCAGGTGAAGTTATAAAAATACCGGGACCTGATTTTGAGATCCAGGGTACCCTCCAGGTTTATGGCCCCCACCAACTCCTATTTACCCCGCAAAATGTGGCCTTCGCCGGCCTGCCCCTTGATCCCTCCACCTGGACCGAGCTCCTGCCGCGGGACAAGCTGATCCTGAATTTACCGCCCCCGGATTATGGTTTAAAGTTTAAAAATATATCCCTGGAACCGGGAAAGATGGTACTGATCCTGGAAAGATAACAACCAGTACGAAACCCGGCTTCAGTGCCAAGCCGGGTTTCATCTAAAGCCCCTCGGAGGCTTCCCAAGCTAACGGTAATTCCTGACCCTCATGCTGTTGTAGCACTCCCGGCAGTATACCGGCCGGTCGCCACGGGGCTCAAAAGGCACTTCCGTAATGGAACCGCACTGGCTGCAAATAGCCCTGTACATCTGCCGGGGACCGGATCGGAAATCGTTGCGCCTCTGGCTACCGCCCTGGCGCGCTTTCCGGGCGGCCCGGCAATCGGGACACCGGGACGGTTCGTTGGTAAAACCCTTTTCAGCGAAAAATTCCTGCTGGCCGGCCGTAAAGATAAACTCTTTGCCGCATTCTTTGCAGGTCAAGGTTTTGTCCTGATAAAACATCTTACTTCTCCCCACAAGATAGTCTCCCTAAAGCTAACGGGCATGTACCATACTTACCAGGGCTATCCCAGGGGAGATAGTTAGTAGTAGGCCAGGCCAACGTTCTTTAGAGGCTCTTTTAGTATAGCGCACCTCCTAAAATTTTGCAACTCCATTTAAACCTGTAATCTTAAAATTCAGGGATATAGGCCGTTGTAGCTGTCTCTAGCTCCTGATAATAGCCATTTTCAAGGCCAAGGTTTTCAAAGTAGTCGAGGACTGTTTCATATTCGGCAGCCGTAAGCGTGCAGAAATGCTTTAGCTACCTTCGGCAGATCTCCGGCCCGGCAAAAACCGCATTCACCGGCCAGGCAGTTAACCCCGCAGGCCCGGGGACAGAGGTTGCAGTGTTTTAATACGTCCACCTGCCGCTTTTATCCTTCGGTTAACGGGTTACCCCCATGCCGTTAATGATTTTATCAAGCATGGCGTCCAGGGTGGTAATCATCCTGGCCGCGGCTTCGTAAGCCCGCTGGTACTGGATCATATTAGCCATTTCTTCGTCCAGGGAGACACCGGAGATGGATTCTTTACGGTTGGTTAGCTGGTCCACCAGGACGCCCTGGTTGGTGGTCATGCGGACGGCTTCATGGGCGTCGACGCCCAACTTGGCGGTGAAGTTTTTGTAGTAGTCGTCGAAGGTGGCATTGGAAAGACTTGGTATCAACTTATGTTGCAGTTGGGCTATGGCCAAGGCAATGCTGCCGTCGCCTGGCCCACCCCCGGCGGTTGCTGCTGCAATTTTGGTAACATCAGCTTGAATATTAGGGTTTACTTGGATATTGGCTGCTGTAATCGAGCCTCCATCCTCAGCAACGAAAAAATCTTCTCCTCCTGTTCCGGATAAATCCACACCTTTTTTATGTTCATTATTCACTGCCGTTGCCAGTTCGCCGGCCAGAGTGTCTAGATTTGTTAAATAGGTTTCTACTTCACTCTTGACCTTTTGTAAACCAAACAACTCGCCATTAGAAATAGTTAAAGGTGGTTGAGTGTCCTCCTCTACCCAACTAACATCTGAACCTGAAGATTTAAGTTTATGAATGGTAGTACTGCCATCTACCTCTTCTACTAAGTTTCCTCCACCACCTAATGTAATGGTAATGGTGCCATTACTAGATGTAGTAACAGTAAAATCAATCATCTTACCCAACCTGTCCAGCAACAAATCCCTTTGATCTAGCAGATCGTTTGGCTGGTCACCGACGGTGACGATATTTTTGATCTGCCCGTTTAGATCCGCTATCTGCTGGGCCAGGGAGTTTATTTCTTTGACCTTCAATTCAATAGTCTGGTCAATATCGTTCTTAATCGTTTCTAACTGGGCGGCGCTGTGGTTAAAGGCCTCCGCCAGGGCTTTAGCTGTCTCCACCACTGTGGTCCTTACGGGGGAACTTTCGGCGTACTTGGAGAGTTCCTGCCAGGCGGCCCAGAACTGGCTCATCAGAGTGCTCAGGCCGGTGTCTGAAGGCTCGTTAAAGACAATCTCCACCTGCTCTAAGACATCCTGGATCTGCTCCCACTGCCCCAGGGTTCCGGTTTCCCGGCGGATCTGGGTGTCTAAAAATTCGTCCCGCATACGGCGAGTTTCCTGGCTGTCGACACCGGTGCCGATTTGCCAGCCCTGGCCGCCGGGATGGTTCATGGATGGGACGGGATAGGCTGGCAGGGTAGCCAGAACCACCCGCTGGCGGGTGTAGCCCTCGGTGTTGGCGTTGGCGATATTGTGGGCAGTCGTGTAAATGCCCCGCTGCTGGGCCTGCATGCCGCGCAGGGCAGTGTTAAAGCCAAAAAATGTTCCTGGCACTGCTCTTCACCCTTTACTACGGAACTAATCACAGCCAAGCCGGCAAAACCCCGCCCTCAAGATGCGGGGCAAGTACTTTATCTACACCAACCGGTCCATGACAACGGGAGCAGGGACCGCCGGCATCAGCAAGGCCAGCATCTTCTGCACATAAGCCAGGGACTGACGCGCCAGCAGGCGGTTCGTCTCGTTGGCTTCCTGGAGTTCCCGCACCGCCTGCCTCAAGAGGTCACGCAGTTTTTCTATTTCCTGTGTACCAGGCTGGCCGGCCATCACCTGCTGCCGTTCCTCTTCCAGGACCGCCAGGCGGCGGGCCAATTCTCCTTTTCTCCCGGCTGCTTCCCGGATGGCCGTTATATTGTCAGCCACCAAGGCGTCCTGCTCCTGCCGGCAAACTGCCAGCAGTTCCCGCACTACATCCAGCTCTGCCTGCAACACTGTTGCCAGTTCCCTCACCGGCCTATCTCCTTCAAGATGGCGCCGGCCAACTCTTCCAGCGATACGTTATAAGTTCCTGCGGCTACGGCGGCACGGATGGCTTCTACCCGGCCGGCCCGGGTATCATTTACTTCCTCCAGGTGGGTCCTTAATTCCCGGATAAGCTTGCTTCCGGCCGATAGCTGGACGGTGTCGGCGCTCGCGGGAGCTTTATCCACTCGATCCTGCCCTTTAACGCCGGCAGACTGCTGGTAGGCTGCACGCACCCGGTTCCAGGATACTACCGGTCCCTGTCCTGTAATCTTCAAGCTCTTACACCCCTGTTTGGTGTTTTTCAGCTTATATAAGTTTTATATCGGTAAGTTAGCAATGATCTTTACCCGGCCGGGAACAGGTAAATATCCAGTGCAAGTACAGGAAATTAAGGACGTGACGCAACCAGGGATACAATAGCCCCGGCTATGGCCGGCAGGGGCAGGACCTGATCGGCCAGGCCGGCTTCCACCGCTGCCCGGGGCATGCCGTAGACGATACAGGTCTCTTCATCCTGGGCTAAAACCTGACCGCCCAGCTCCTTAATAGCCTTGAGGCCGCGGACGCCGTCGTTCCCCATACCCGTAAGTACCACCCCCAGGCTCCTTTTGCCGTATATCCTGGCCACGGAGAGCAGGAGCACGTCTACTGAGGGCTTAAAGAGGGTGGGCACTTCAGCCTCTTCAGCCAGCTGCACCCGGACGCTGCCGGCGTGCCGTTCCAGGAGCATTTGTTTACCTGCCGGGGCAATGAGGGCCAGTCCGGGCCGGACAACATCCCCTGCCCTCGCTTCCCTGATTTCCAGGGCCGCCAGCTCATTTAAGCGCCGGGCCAGGGGGCCGGTAAAACCAGGGGGCATGTGCTGTACAATTACGATGCCGGCAGGCAGGTCGCCGGGCAGGGCAGTAAGGATCTGCTGCAGCGCCGCCGGCCCTCCCGTGGAGGTGCCAATGGCTACAACCTCTACACTGTCCCGCCGGGGAGAAATAAAAGGTGCCGGGATAATTTCCCGGCAAGGTTTACCCCGGCAGAGACGCCCTAGCGGCACCCTGGCCGCAGCCTTAATTTTTTCCGGCAGGATCCTGGCCAGGTCTTTTATGTCTCCGGGTTTTACCGGTTTCAGGACAAAATCTACGGCACCCAGCTCCAGGGCTTGAATGGTCACTTCAGCCCCGGCAGCCGTATGGGCGGAGAGCATGATGACGGCCACCGGAGTGCTGGCCATTAGGTTTTTCAGTGTCGTCAGGCCGTCCATGACCGGCATTTCCAGGTCCAGGGTTACCACCTGGGGCTGCAGGGAAGCGACTTTTTCCAGGGCTTCCCTGCCGTTACGGGCATAACCCACTACCTGGATGCCGGGGTCAGCTTTTAAGATGTCAATCAGCAACCGCCGGCTAAAGGCGGAATCGTCAACGACCAGTACCTTAACTGGCCAGTTCACGGCTAGCCTCCACCCCCAGGTCATTCACCAGGCTGCGGACATCCAAGATCAGGGCCACGCTGCCGTCGCCCATGATGGTGGCCCCGGCAATGCCCGGTATCTTACCGATAAAATTCCCCAGGGACTTGATGACAATCTCCTGCTCGCCGATAAGGTTGTCGACAATAAAGCCGATCTGTTTTTCCGCCAGGCCGACAATAACTACGGCATAATTTTCCCCCGCCGGTACAGCCCCGGCCACGCCCAGGGCTTGACCCAGGTATATGAGGGGAAGCACCCGGCCGCGTACGACTACCACCTGCTGGCGATGGACGTACTGGATGTCGTCCGGGGTGATGCTGATAATTTCGACCACATTGGCCAGGGGGAAGGCATAGACTCGCCCGCCGGCCTGGACCAGGAGGGAACGGTTAATGGCCAGGGTCAGGGGCAGCTTTATGGTGAAACACGTCCCCCGGCCAGGAGTGGTGCGGATGTCAATGGTACCGTTGATCTTTTCCAGATGGTTACGAACAATATCCATGCCCACACCGCGGCCGGAAACATCGGTGACCTTATCTGAGGTGGAAAGGCCCGGCAGGAAGATGAGATCCAGGGCTTCCCGGGGACCAAGCCTGGCGGCCGCCTCACGACTGATCAGCCCCCTGGCCACGGCCCTGGCTTTTATCTTTTCCGGGTCCATACCGGCGCCGTCGTCTTCTACGGTTATGACAATCTGGTTTTCCTGGTGGAAGGCCCGCAGGCGAACCGTGCCGTGGCGAGGCTTGCCGGCTTTCAGCCTGGCTGCCGGCTCTTCAATGCCGTGGTCGATGGCGTTGCGCAGCAGGTGGATGAGTGGATCGCCGATTTCCTCAATAACCGTGCGGTCCAGTTCCGTTTCCCGGCCTTCAATAATAAAGTCGATCTCTTTGCCGGCCTTCCGGGCCAGATCCCGGACCATGCGGGGGAAGCGGTTGAAGACCTGGTCAATAGGAAACATGCGCGCTTTCATGATCTCTTCCTGGAGGTCGGAAGTAATGCGGCCAATGTGCAGGGAGACTTCTTCCAGGGTTTCCAGGAGCTCTTCGTTGCCCAGGCGGGCTTTTAACCCGTTGCCCACTTCGGCCAGGCGGGTGCGATCAATGACCAGTTCACCGACCAGGTTCATAAGGTTTTCCAGGCGCTGGACATCTACCCGTACTGTCTGGGTGACGCGCAGCTCCCCTGTCCGGCCATTAGCCCTGGCGCCAGGCGCATCCATGCCCTTGTCGGCGGCAGGGACGGCCGCTGCCGCCTCATGTTCATCCGCGAGGACGATAGGCCGCACCGTTACATCTTTAATTTCTGATATAGACTTGACGATATTGGCCAGGGTGTCGGCATCTTCCCGGCTGACAATGAGCAGGGTAAAAGTATCGTCAAATTTTTCGGCTTCCAGGTCCTGGGTATGGGGGACGCTTTTGATAATCTCACCGGCGTCCTTGAGATTGTTGAATACCAGGTAAGCCCGGGCCGCCTTCATCTGGCAACCTTCTTCGAGCTGCACCCGGATCTCATAAGGCTGAAACCCTTTCACCTGAGCTGCGCGGATGACATTCTCCTCAACATCGTCGAGGGTGAGGGCCTCGCCGCCAGGTGCCTTTTCCCGACGACTGGCTCCCGCCTGGTCGGACAGAACGGCTTCCAGGCGGGCAACTATATCTTCTACCTCGCCCTCTTCTCCGTTGCCGGCAGCAATGCTGTCTTTTAACAGCCGCAGTCTATCCAGGCTGGCCAGGAGGATGTCAATGATCTCCCGGGAAACGGAGAGCTTCCCCTGGCGTAAGAGTTCTAGCACGTTTTCCATGCGATGGGTGAGGGTGGCCAGGCGGTTAAAACCCATGGAGGCAGAAGATCCCTTCAGGGTATGGGCCGCCCGGAAGATAGTGTTTAGCAGGTCAAGGTCATCGGGGGTTTGCTCCAGCTTGACAATGGCTTCATCCAGCTGTTGGAGCTGCTCCCCGGCTTCATCGAGGAAAATACCCAGGTACTGAGACATGTCCAGCTCGCTCATCTTGCATCCACTCCGGCAGCTATTTCCTGCTCCAGCTGGCGCTGCTCGCTCTCACGCAGCACCCGCTCTAGATCCAGGAGGATAATCAGCCGCTCATTCCACTTGCCCACACCCTTGAGATAGGCTACATCAATGCCGCTTATCATGGGAGGAGGCGGCTCAATGCTGGTAGCCGGCAGGCGCAACACTTCAGAAACGGAATCGACAATCATGCCCACCGTCACCCGCCCCAGTTCCACCACCATAATCCTGGTATTATTCGTGATGTCGGCCCGTGGCAGATCAAAGCGTTTATGGAGATCAATCACCGGGATGATGCGGCCGCGTAAGTTGATTACCCCTTCGATAAAAGCCGGGGTCCTAGGAATCTGGGTAATGTTTTGCATGCGGATGATTTCCTGGACGTGGTTAATATCAACGCCGTAAGTTTCACTGGCCAGCTGGAAAACAACCAGCTGGATTTCCGCTGCTGTTTCCGTTGCCATAAGTATCCCACCCCTCTTTATCTCACAGGTAAATTCTGCATTGCTAGGGAAATTCCTTTAAAAGCAGGTATATTTTTATCTCCGTTGGCCAGGCTAAAGTTGCTGGCAAAACCTGATTCCGAGTAACCGGTCGTTCAGACTGAGTTTCCCCGCCCTGATTATAAATAATGGAGGGAGCAATGAATATGCCTCCTCAAGTCAAGTGCCGGGTGGCCAATTGCATCTACTGGCAGGACGGCAACTGCCACGCCGACAGTATTACCGTGGCCGTCCAAGGAACGCCAAATACCTCCAGCGCCCACAACGACCGCGATACCGAGTGTGAAACCTTCCAGGCCCGCGTCTGAAACAGGAGGCGGGAGCAAAAAGTCGTAGACAGGCACTATTATAGCTTGAACCGGGCCACCGCCTTTTCCAGGTTACCTGCGGCAACGGCCAGCTGCTGGGCCGCCTGACTGATCTGGTCCACGGCTGCCGTCTGCTCTTCCGTGGAAGCGGAAACCTGCTGGGTGCTGGCAGCCATCTCTTCAATACCGGCGGCTATACTTTCGACCCGTCCTTTGACCTGGCGGGAACCCGCATACATTTCTTCCGCCTTAACAGCTACATTTTTGATCTTGCTTACCAGGGTTTGGATGGACTGTTCAATGGCGGCGAAAGCCATACCCGTACGGCCCACCACTTCCGTACCCTGGCGGACATCCTTAGAGCCTTCGGCCATGCTGTTGACCACGCGCTCCGTCTCCCGCTGGATCTCCTGCACCAGGCCGACAATCTGTTTGGTGGCTTCGGCCGACTGCTCGGCCAGTTTCCGCACCTCATCGGCAACGACGGCAAAGCCGCGTCCCTGTTCCCCGGCCCGGGCCGCTTCAATGGCCGCATTCAGGGCCAGGAGATTGGTCTGCTCGGCAATGCCGGAGATAACACCTACAATCTGGCCAATCTGCTGGGAACGGGCTCCGAGCTCCTCTACAGCCCCGGCCAGGCTTTCCATGCGCATGGAGATGGCCTCCATTTGCTGGGTGGCTTCGGCCACCGCCCGGGCACCTTCGCTGGCCTTAGCTGCGGCCTGGTCGGAGGCGGCTGCCATATCCTCGGTGTTGCGATGGACTTCTTCCACCCTGGTCACCTGGGCGTCAGTCGCGGCCGCCGTCTCGCTGACCTGCTGGGCCTGGTCTTCGGCGCCTTTGGCCATTTCCTGGGTGGTGGCGGCCACCTGGCGGGCGGCGTCCCCCAGCTCCTGGGACATGCGGGCCAGGTCCTGGCTGGCCGCGGCCACCTGGTTAGTCATCTCCCGCACCTGGCCGATAAGCTGGCGCAGGTTTTCTCCCATAGTGTTAAAAGCAGCGGCCAGCTTGCCCACCTCATCGTTGGTTATAACTTGAAGGGGTTCGGCAGTGAGATCACCGCCGGCGATCCGCGTAGCGTAGGCAGCTACCTGGCCCAGGGATTTACCGACCATGCGCCTGATAAACCATGCTACCAGCAGCCCCAGAATCAGAGCCAGGAGAAGGCCGCTTACCAGTACTGCCCGCGCTCCCGTCACAGCGGCCGTTAGCCGGTTTTCGGCTAGGGTGTTTTTATCGATCATTCCTTTGGCCATGTGGTTGGCGATATTGTTGATGTTATCCAGGGAGGCCCCCATCTGGAAACTCAAAATAGGCAGGGCCGCCATGCGGTCTTCCTGGCTGGTGTTGACGATGCTGTTCTTGAAGGTATCGGTAAAACTCTTGGCAGCCTGGGTCATGGCCGCGAGATACCCGGCCACCTGGCTGTCGAGTTGTTGTTGTTCCAGCCGGGCGCGGGCGTCATTGAAACGCTTCATGGCGTCGTCAAAGGCCGCCACATGGGTCTGGGAACCATTGATTATGTAATCGGTGGCCCGGCGGTAGGCATCCCACACGGCGTTGGTCATCTCGGTAAAGAGCATGTTCTGCTCATGGGCCAGGGTTACTTCCCGGGAAAGCCGGTCTACCTGCTGGAGATTAAAATTGACATAGACCACTACGGCAACAAAAATCATAATGATAAGGATAAAGCCGGCTGTTAATTTCCTTCCCAGCCGCCAGCGGCTGAAAAAACCTACCCGGGCCTTTACCGGGCGGGGTAATCCGGGCGGCTCTTGACCCGCCGGTTGCCCTGCCCGGCCTTTCTTTTTAAATAAGTGCAAACGCATAAATGGAAACCCCTCCTCCGGTTGGTTAATAAATAATAAAAGCTACCCCCTGGGTAGCCCCGTCCCACCCGCGGCAACTGGCTGTCCTGGCCCGTAGCCGGGCTTTAGACCCTGTAGCTTTGCGCCCCTGCCTTTCGGCAGGTTTGCCTTTTCGGGGAATTTTTTCTATTTTCGCCTTAATTATAACGCAGGAAGCCATTATTATGCAAGATATACCAATTAAGAAGTTCTCCTATTGGCTTTCCACGGCAGTAGTACTATTACCGGTTTTTTCGCCCCGGGCTATCAGCTCGGATATGGTTACCAGTTCATAGCCTTTATCCCGTAACCCCTTAATCAGGAGCGGCAGGGCCACCAAGGTGCCGGGACGGCCTTCATGAAGGAGGATAATGCCGCCATCCCGGACATTAGCCAGGACGTGCTGGACGATGGCCCCGGGGCCGGGATTGGACCAGTCACGGGGATCTACGCTCCAGGTAACTGTTGGGGTGCCCAGCCCGGCTGCTGCAGCCAGCAAATTGGGTCCCATGGCGCCATAAGGGGGACGGAAATATTTTACCGGCCGGCCGCTTATTTTCTCCAGGGCGGCAGCCGCCTTGCGGAGGTCGGCCTCAGCTTCAGCCCGGGTCACCTTTCCCAGGTTGGCATGACGCCAGGAGTGGCTGGCTATTTCGTGGCCGCCTTCCAGGGCTGCCCTGACCAGCTCCGGGTGGGCTTCAGCCTGTCGCCCGACCATAAAGAAAGTGGCCTGGGTTCTGGTAGCTGCCAGTACGGCTAAATAACGTCCTGTCCACCGGGGAAAAGGGCCGTCGTCAAAGGTCAGGGCCACCCGGCGGCCGGCCCCCGGTACCTGGCGCAGAGGCTGGAGCCCGCGTTGGGACTGCGGCTCCGGGGCGGCCGGCGCCGGCCGGGGTGGGGGTGGCGGTATAGCCACGGGTTCAACAGGGGCGATAGACATTCCCGGATCGCCACCGGCCATCTGGTAATGTTCTGGAGAAGGCGGGGAGCTTATCTCCGGCCCGGCAGTTCCAGACTGAAGCCAGCCGGCACCGCCAATGGTGGTTACAACCGCCATTAAAGCAGCTATTACCACCAGGTACCCCAGCTGCAGCAACGCAACCGGCCAGACCGCCCGCGGGTACCTGCCAATCCTGGCCACCCAGGGCCAGTGCCCCACCACAAATTTACCTGCCTGGCTCATACCGGTTCGCCCCTCCTGCCCGCTTTTTTTCATGCAGTACTTTCTACTTTATTAGACGTTTTTCAGGGCCGTTAGTTCCGTAAATATGACGTAAAATTGGCTGCCGCCAGTTTGCCATAATATGTAAGAATAGCAATCATAGCTTGCGGAGGGACGATTTCATAGCGGTAATAACGTTGGACATAAGCCAGGGCCTGCTGGAGCCTGGCTGTACCGGCGACAGCTTCCAGCTCCAACCAGAATATGGCTCCCCGGTTATAGACGGCCTGGCGGTAGACCTGCTCATTACCATATTCCTCAAGGGATAAGTTAATAGGTTGAGCTGTCTGTTCCGCCAGGCGCCCGATCTCGGCCAGTTTAGCCTGGTAAAGGACCGGATCGCGCTGGCGGTAAAAAAGGAGAGTGCTGTACTCGGCCAGGCCTTCGTCAATCCAGGCCGCATGGATGCTATCGTTCCCCACCAAGTTGTACCACCACTGGTGGGCAACCTCATGGACAACGGTAGCAGGACTATAATTTTTGCGGTTACTTAAAATAATAAAGCCCGGGTATTCCATGCCGGCCAGGTTATCCAGGGGGACAAAAGCCAGGTGCAGGTAGCTGTAGGGATAGGGTCCATAAATTGCCTGGAAAAATTCTAAAGCCCGGCCGGCTGCCTCCAGGGCGGCCGCTGCCTGCTCATCCCGGGCGGCTGTCACCAATTGGACCGTTCCCACCTGGCGGGTGGTAAACTGCAAGTCAGGAGCGGCCGTAAAGGCAAATTCCCGGATGGGGTACTCGCTGTTAAAGGTCCAGACGGTCCAATCACCCTCTTCCTGCCGCCCTGTTTCCCGGGCACTGGCCAGGACCTGGTAACCGGGGGGCATAGCCAGGCGCACCCGGTAATAAGCATCAGCGGCAAAATATGGGTCACCGTAGGATGTACCGGCAACCCCTGTCCAGGTATCGCCGGTACGCGGGGCAAGGATTGGGTACCAGCCGGCTGCCATCAGGAGGTCCCCGTTGCGGCTCAGGCGCGCTGCCCCTGGCGGTACCTGGGTAGTGAAGGAAAGGGAGAGGAAAAGGGTTTCCCGGGGAGCGAGGTTCAAGGGCAGGAATATTTCCAGGGAACTACCCCGGGAATTGAAGGGAACGGGCCGGTTATTTATATAAACCCTGCTAACTGTTAATTTCGCTCCATTACCATACTGAGCATTGGCCGGGAGATTGAAATATAGTTTCCGCAGAGGTACAAGATAAGGATTTTGGTAAGCCAGGAGGAGTTCACCTGCAAGCTGCCCCCTGGCAGGATCGTACCTGGCCTGAAGGTCATACACGGGATAATAACGGAAATGCAGGCCGGCCCGACCCTTGAGGGGAGGGAGGCGTATATCAGTACTTTCCTGCTCTGGAGCAGCTCCCATTCTGCCGGCGTCAGGCAGTCCCAGTACCTCCAGAGCCAGGTTTAAGGGTATGTAAAGCTTATCGTCTACCAGGACCGGGGCCACGTCAAGCCGCCGGGGTACTCCATCGACCTCGGCTGCCAGGCTGCCGGCGGCTACGGCAGCTCCTTTGCTTCCCCGTAAAATACCCCTGTTCTTGTACCAGTCGGCACTGCCGCCGGCCAGGGGTAAAAAATCTCCCGCCGATACCAGTATATGCCCCCCTGCTTCCAGGGGTGGCGGGTCCAGGACCACCTCTTTAAATGTGATCTCTTTAACAATGATCTCCGGCAGGGATTGAATTGGCCCCGGCACTGCTGCCGGGCCGGAAAAAATGACCAGGGCCAGCAGGCCAATAAGGGCACCGGTGAGGATCTTTTTGGGCATCGCTTCACCGCCTTGCCCTTTATTTCGACAACACCACCCTTTCTCCTGCCACACGCATAGGCAAAAAGGTCAGGTGCATAATAAGTTTAAGCACTTTTTAAGGGGGGAGCCGGGTGAGTATCTGGCGGACTAAAAGCATTAAAGACTTTATGCAGGAAGGCCGGGACAATGAAAAGTTAAAACGTAGTATTGGCACGCCGGAATTAATCGCCCTGGGAGTAGGAGCTATAATCGGCTCTGGTATTTTTGTCCTGACTGGAGTAGCGGCGGCCAATTATGCCGGCCCGGCCCTGGTCTTTTCCTTTATCCTCTCCGGCATTACCGCCGGGCTGGCGGCCCTGGTCTACGCCGAAATGGCCGCCATGATCCCGGTGGCCGGGAGCGCCTATACATATGCCTATGCTTCTTTAGGTGAAATTATTGCCTGGATTATCGGCTGGAACCTGATCCTGGAGTACATGGTAGCCTCGGGGGCGGTGGCTGCCGGCTGGAGCGGTTATTTCACTGATATGCTAAGGTCCGTGGGGATTGCCCTGCCTGCGGTCCTGGTAAATTCTCCTGCCAGCGGCGGCCTCATTAATTTGCCGGCCATCCTCATTACCGCCCTCATGACCCTGGTAGCCATAAGGGGCACAACTACCAGCGCCAGGACTAACAAAATTATCGTAGCCATCAAAATCCTGGTAATCCTGGCCTTCCTGGCACTGGGCATTCCCCGGCTTAACCCGGCCAACTGGCGTCCTTTTCTCCCTTTTGGCATCCCCGGTGTCATCCACGGTGCAGCCATTATCTTCTTTGCCTATATCGGCTTTGACGCTGTTTCTACGGCGGCCGAAGAAGTGCGCCACCCCAGTAAAGACCTGCCCCGGGGGATCATCGGCTCCCTGGCCATCTCTACCTTATTATATATCGCCGTAACTATAGTCCTGACCGGCCTGGTAAGCTACACCCAGCTCAATACCCCCTCCCCGGTAACTACCGGTCTTCTGGCTGCCGGTGTGAGGGGTGCCTCGCTAATTGTCGGCACTGGCGCCCTGGCCGGTTTGACCAGCGTCCTCCTGGTAACCATCTTTGCCCAGAGCCGGGTCTTTATGGCCATGGGCCGCGATGGCCTCTTGCCCCCCTTTTTTGCCCGGGTCCACCACCGCTACCATACTCCCTGGCTGACAACCATAGTCGTCGGTACCTTTATCGCTCTCATCGGCGGCCTGCTGCCCATTGGCCTTATCGCCGAGCTGGCCAATGTCGGTACCCTGTCGGCCTTTTTCATCGTTTCCCTGGGTGTACTCATTTTAAGGCGCACCCGGCCCGATTTGGAACGGCCCTTTAAAGTACCCTTCATGCCCTGGACGTCCCTTTTGACCATGGCCTTTGCCCTTTACCTTTTCTTCAACCTACCCCGTTTAACCTGGATCCGTTTCGCCATCTGGATGGCTCTGGGGCTGGTGGTTTATTTTGCTTACAGCCGCCACCACAGCGTCCTGGGCAGGGTAGAACCGTCACCCCTTCCCCGGCCGAACCCGCGGCCTTTTTCCCCTTCACGGCCGTTTTTTATCTCCCGTCCGGCCCTGGCGCCCCTGTTTTTGCGCCTGCGCCTGCCCTGGCGGCGAAAATAGCCATGGTCCGAAAGACACTACCGCCTGTAAGAAAAATAAAAATCCCCGGGGAGAAATCACTCCCGGGGTTTCAGTCGTCCGGACCACGCTGAATGGTGCCGTCTAACCCGGCCTTTCTGGGCCACATGGCTTCCTTTTTTCTAACCTCTGCCTTTCTACCTGGCGTCACCTGTGATTGGACGCTTACTGGCTCGGCTTTTCGCCCAGGACAACGCTGATATCCAGCAGCTGGCCGCGGCGGAAGACCTGGAGCTGCACCTGCTGGCCGATCTTCAGGGCCTGGACTTTATTTACCAGATCACTGGCATCCTTTATCTTTTGGCCATCCAGCTGCAAGATCACGTCATATTTCTGAATACCCGCCCTCGCCGCCGGGCTGCCGGCCTCTACCTGACCCACCAGGGCCCCTTCGGCAGTCTGCAGGCCCAGCATTTCGGCTATATCCGGCGTGACCGTGGCCAAGGCTACTCCCAGCCAGGGCCGGGCAATTTTGCCTTTATTCATCAGGTCATTAAGGACCGGCTGTACTGTGCTGCTGGGGATAGCAAAACCGATCCCCTGGGCGCTGGCGTTAACGGCGGTATTGATACCAATCACTTCACCCTTGAGGTTTAGCAGGGGGCCACCGCTGTTGCCGGGGTTAATAGAAGCATCTGTCTGCAGCAGGTTTTCATAATGTCGGTCCTGGACATCGATGGGCCGGCCCTTGGCACTGATAACGCCCACCGTTACTGTATGGTCCAGGCCATCGGGGTTGCCGATGGCGATGGCCCATTCACCAACGCGAACCTTATTGGCATCACCGAGGGTTAGATAAGGTAACGGCTTGCCGGTATCGATTTTCAGGACAGCCAGGTCCAGGGGGGCATCGGCGCCCACTACCTTGGCATTAAAGGGTTTATCATAACCAACAACGGTTACTTTGACCTGCTTGGCTCCGTCAATGACGTGCTGATTGGTCAGGATATAGCCGTCCGGGGAAATAATGAAACCCGAACCCAGCCCGCGCTGTTCCTGGGGACCGATATCAAACTGGTCGCCAAAAAACTGCCGGAAAAAGGGGTCGTTAAAGGGGCTGGCCACCCGCGTCTCCGTAATCGTATCGATGCGCACCACTGCCGGGCCGGCTTTATCCACAATGTCAGCAATAGCCTCCGGCCCCAGTCCCGCCGGGATGCTGGCTGATACCGCGTCGCTGGCAGCCACTGCGTGCTGATATAAGGGCTGCTGGGTTCCGGCCGCCGCTCCGGTGATCTGGTAAAAACCTACTGTTGCCGCCACCCCGGCCAGGAAGATTAATAAAACCGCCAGGACGGTGATTCTAGCTCTACCTGAGTGCTGCCACATTTTTCATACCTCCTATCCTTTCTTCCTGGGATAATTATAAAATAGAAATTTAAAAAAATGTTTAAGACAAGCTAAGAAAAACTTAAGAAATTTACTCACACCATAAGAATAACTTGTGTTGGAACAAAAGTTTCTTTCAACCAGCATTATATAGCCGCATTCCTGCCATTGCAACTGGTAAAAGCCTCTGGTATACTTGTTGGCGGGAGTGAAAGCTGCAACACAGAAAGGTTGGGGGGCAATATGAAAAAGTGGCAAATAGTACTTTTCCTGGCCGCTTGGTTGGTCCTGGGTTTCCTAGTAACTGCCGTCAATAATCTGGGCACCGCCGCGGAACACGGACCCACAAGTGCAACTGCTGAAACTGTCCATTAAACTTTAAGCGCCAGTACCTGGGCGCTCTTTTAATTTGGGAGGAGGTTTCCTTTGCTCGCTGAAGCCATTTTCACCGGTACGGAAATGCTCCTGGGCCAGATAATCAATACCAATGCCGCCTATTTGAGCCGGCAGCTGGCAGCGGCCGGCATCAGCCTTTACCGCCAGGTGGTAGTCGGCGACAACCTGGAGCGCATCCGTGAAGCTATCGATAACGCCCGCCGGCGGGCCGACCTGATCATCGTCAGCGGCGGCCTGGGACCGACGGAAGACGACCTCTCCCGCGAGGCCCTGGCCGCAGCCTTGAATTTACCCCTGGTGGAAGACCCGGCCGCCCGGGAAAACGTCATCCGTTATTTTGCCGCCCGCCAGCGACCCATGCCGTCCAGCAACCTGAAGCAGGCCCTGCTCCCGGCCGGAGCCCGGGCCCTGAATAACCCCTATGGCACGGCAGCCGGTGTTTTCCTGGAACATGAGGGCAAGATCTATGCTTTATTGCCGGGACCACCGCGGGAGTTTGAACCCATGGTGGCGGACCGGCTCTTGCCCCTGCTGGAACCCTACGGTGCCCGACGGGAGGTTATCTTTTCCCGGGTGCTGAAGATTGTCGGGATGGGAGAATCTGCGGTGGAAGAAGCCATTAAAGACCTGTTCCACGGCGACAACCCCACCCTGGCACCCCTGGCCGCGCCCGGCGAGGTAACCTTACGCCTGACAGCCCGGGCCGGCAGCGCCGAACAAGCCCGGGAATTAATACGGCCCTTGGAAACAGCCATCCGGGAACGCCTGGGTGAGCATCTCTTTGGCAGCGACGATGATACCCTGGAAGGGGTCGTCGGCGCCATCCTCGCAAAGCGACGCCTGACCCTGGCCATAGCGGAATCCTGTACCGGGGGCCTGCTGGCCCACCGGGTAACCAATATCCCCGGGAGTTCCGATTACTTCCTGGGCGGCATGGTTGCTTACAGTAATGCAGCTAAAATAAAGTTTCTTGGAGTAGAGGAGGAAACCCTGGCCGCTCATGGTGCCGTCAGCCCCGAAGTTGCCGCCGCCATGGCCCGGGGCGTACGCCGGGCTTTTGCAGCGGATATCGGCGTTGGCATTACGGGCATTGCCGGCCCCGGCGGCGGCACCCCGGCTAAACCGGTAGGGTTGGTTTATATAGGGTTGGATATCCAGGGAAAGGTAGAAGTACAACGGGAGCTTTTTGTCGGTGAACGGGAAAACATCAAGTGGCAGTCTACCCAGAGCGCTCTTTATCATTTATGGAAGAGCCTGCGGGGTAACTTGGCCAGCCCCACTGGTTCGTAGCGACTTGACCCCAATCCGGGTTATCTGGGGCCGCGTCCAGATCCAGGCACTAGTGGCTGTGGCAGGATTAAAGAAAAAAAGGGCACCGTTGCTGGGGTCCCATTCATTTAAAGCATCATGGGTAGCCGTCCAAATAATTACCATCTCCAGGCCTTTAGAGTGCTTATCGCTTGTCACTATTTGACTCCCATACATGCTGGTCACAGTGTAAAATATGGCATCAGCCATAGGCAAACCGTATTGAAAACTAATGTCGGCAGCCTTGATAAGGTACTGGGTCAATTACCTTTTCTCGAGCAGTGCTTGCATTTTCTCCCATGCTGAGACGGGCACGGCAACCTTTAACCGGACCTCGCTGTCGTAGTCCGTTTCTACCACTTTCCCGCCGTGGCTGTGAACCTGGTAGAGCAACCGGTCCAGCTCGGCATAACTGCAGGTTACTTCCAGCTCGCGGGTCACGACCCGCTGGATGCTCCCCGCCTCTTCCAGGACCCGGCGCGCCGCCTGGCCGTAGGCCTCGATGAGCCCCCGCACCCCCAACTTTTTGCCGCCAAAATAACGGGTCACCACTACCGCCACGTTGGTCAGGCCCAGGCTGGTAATGGCGCCTAAAATTGGCCGCCCGGCTGTACCGCTGGGCTCGCCGGCATCGCTGTAATAGGTTATTTCTTGCTTCCCTGTCCCCAGCCGGTAGGCAAAACAATTATGGGTCGCCTGGCGATGCTCGGCCTGGATGCGGGCAATAAATTCCCTGGCCGCCGCCTCACTATCTACTTCGCAGACATGGCCAATGAAGCGGGAACGCTCAATTTTAAGTTCGACTACGGCTTCCCGGGCCACGGTAAGGTAGGAAGGGCCATTTTCTGTGGAAGCGCCACTTTTGGCAGCTAAGCCGCGTCGATCTTTTTCTTTCTTCATAAGGCAAGCAGCTCCCTAAGCGCCTCTTGCAGGGTATAAAAAAAGGAAGTGCCTGCCACACTGCCCTGGTATTCTTTGAGCCGGTGTTTATCCACGGCCCGGAGCTGATCCGGCAGGGCCCTGGTTACCTTTCCGTGCAAAGATATTTCTGGCCGGAAGGAAGCAGGTTTAGCCCCGGAAGAAAGTGGTACGATAACTATCGTCGAAAGGTAGTTGAAGGGTTCATCGGAAACCACTACCCCGTAATGCGGTCCTCGCAAGACGTGGCCGGTTCCCTCCAGGCTTACCCTAAAAATGTCCCCCGGGCGTGGTACTTCACCGGGCATCAGAGTTCACCCCTTTCAGCCTGCTCCATACGCCCTGCATAATCAGCCAGATCAGCTTCGACAAGGGTAACCAGGTTTTCTCCTTCTGCCAGCCGCTTGCACTCTG
Organism: Moorella sp. E306M; assembly: GCF_006538385.1. Classification (NCBI taxonomy): domain Bacteria; kingdom Bacillati; phylum Bacillota; class Clostridia; order Neomoorellales; family Neomoorellaceae; genus Neomoorella; species Moorella sp. E306M. The sequence goes on from NZ_BJKO01000001.1 coordinate 775,263, forward strand.
CCGCGATCTTTGCCCGCCTTAATTCCCGAACATATTTCTCAACTGCCCTGCGCACAAAATCACTTAAGGTCGGAAACTCTTCTGGGTCCCGTACTGCTTCAATAGCTTTGAGCAGCTCTGCCGGCATCCTAACTGTCGTACGTAATTGTTCCACATAATCGCCTCCCTTTTGTCTGCCGTTATTTTCATTCTAACATTTTCCCTGTAAAGATCAAGTGGTATATAAATATAAATCCCCACCGTTGGGAAATAACGAATCCAACGGTGGGGATCTGGAGGCATATCCTCTATCAGGTTAAATCCCTTATTTTAAACCCGCGGCTGGCTGGCCGCCAGAACCCAGACTTCCGTTTCCTGCGGCAAACTCTCGGCCCGCAGGTCGATTTTCCCCTCCCCGAAGCGGCGTACATTGGACCGGCCGGCCGTAAATTCCTCAACCCCGGCAATGGGGAAACCCTGCATGCCCGGAACCAGGTAATGCATGGGCAGGACTACCCGCGGCTTTAGTGCCGCCACCACCTGCCAGGCCTGGCCGGCGTCAATGGTAAAGTACCCGCCCACAGGGATCATCAATACATCCACCCGGCCAATTCTCTGCACCTGTTCATCACCCAGAACATGTCCCAGATCACCAAGGTGGGCCAGGCGCAGATTCCCTATTTCCAGAACGAAAACGGCATTTTTACCTCGTTTGGCCCCGGCTGCCTCATCGTGATATGTAGGTACGGTATAAGCATGGACATCTTTGAAGGTACGATTAACTTTAGCCCAATCTCCATCCGGTGTCAAACCCCGCCAAATTTCCGGGTTACCCTTTATATTATCCAGGTAATTGTGGTCAAAGTGCTCGTGGGATATGGTCACCACGTCAGCTGTGACCACCGGTGCCGCTGGTGAAACCTGTGGTCCATAAGGGTCGGTCACCAGCCGCACCCCCGCCGGGGTTTCCAGGTAAAAACTCGCATGGCCTAACCACTGCATCTAACCGGACCTCCTTAAAATATTTAACTGTAATTTGGACAGCTTGCTAGATAAGTTGCGAATTTTAATATCATGCTCCCCCAGCATGGCTGACATTGAATTCTGGCTTTCCCCCAGCTCCTCCAGTTTGTGCAGGACTTCCACCCGGAATTCGCTCAGCATGCCGACCTGATTAAAAGTGGCGTTCAGCCGCTGCTCCATCCTGTTGAGCCTATCTGTAAGATCTCGCCTGGTATCATAAAGTTCCTCCCGGACGCCTGTAATCTGAGCGCCAAGCTCTTGCCGAGTGTTGTGGAGCTCATTGCGGACATCTGTAACCTGAGCGCCCAGTTCCGTCCGGGTACCGGCAATCTCCCCGCGCAGTTCTTCCCTGACGCCGGCAATCTCCACGCGCAACTCTTCCCTGACATTGGTTATTTCCCCACGCAGCTCTTTCCGGACGTTTGTTATCTCCCCGCGCAGTTCTTCTTGTACCCCGGTAATCTGCTCCGTGAGTTCTTCTCGTACACCATTAATCTGCTCCGTGAGTTCTTCCCGTACGCCGGCGATCTGCTCCTGAAGTTCCTCACGAACTCCTGTGAGCTTCTCCAACAGTTCTCCCCTGACGCCGGCAATCTCCCCGCGCAGTTCTTCTTGTACCCCGGTAATTTGCTCCGTGAGTTCTTCCCGTACACCATTAATCTGCTCCGTGAGTTCCCCTCTTGTTGTATTAAGCTCCTGTCTGGTCTGCTTAAGCTCTATAGCTATCTGCTGTACCAGCCCATAAAGGGCATCAATTTTTTCCTCCATTATCTCCATCTCTCCCAATTGCCAGCGCTTTATCCTTATTTTAGCAATTCTTAGTTGGCCTGTCCATCTAGAGATTGATACGGAGCGGTCATTCTTAAAATAAAGCTAACTATTTTCATTGGTTCCCTCTTGTCCGGATTTTTTCTCCTCGCGTATGGCTGCTAACTGCCTGGACAGCGTACGTATTTTTACCATATGTTCGCCTAAAACAGCTATCATCGACCTTTGGTTTTCGTACAGTTCTTCAATTAATGTCAGCAGCCTGTGATAACGACGCTCGCGCCGGCGCATTTTTCTCGTTCTGCCCATCTCGCCATCTCCTTATTCATCTATTTTCTCGCTCTTTGGTAAAACCTCAAAACCCATCTGTCGGAAATGATTGTCAAAAGTAAAAGCCTGGCGGCAGTTCAATCTCTGCATAACGGCGAAGCTGGTACAATCTGTATAACTAAAACCTTTATCAGCATGCATTTGCGCTATTTCCCAGGCTTTTACTTCATCCGCTTCCTCTACCCGTACAATTCTAAGGATTTTACTCGCCTTTAACGACTTTCCTATTGCAATAGCCGCACTATTATTCCGGCAGAAATAGGCATAAACTTCAGCAAAAACAAAGTTCGTAGTTACAGGGATAAGCCTGTAGTCCCGCAAGTTATCAGGGGTAAAAAAATTCACTGCAGACCGGTGATGAAGATCGTCGTTATCATAAAGAGCTATCCAGGCTGAAGTATCAATAAATAGAAATTCCTTTTTCCTCAACTGCTGTTGCTGCATGTTACCTGTCCCCACAGCATTGCCTGTAAATATACCGGTCATGATTTACCGAGCCATCGCTGCGTCCGGTGGAAATACTTCTCTGCCCCAGGTGAAAAATAGGGTCCTCAGGGTCGATCTCTTCCTGTTTGTTTTGTTCTTTAGCTATCAATTGCCGAACTACCTCAGCCATGCTGGTATTATAGCTGGCGGCACGCTCCTTTAAAAATTGATACTGTTCTTCATCCAGGTAAAGCTGGGTGCGATATTTGTACTCCATGTCCATCACCTCGCTATTTACAGCATACAGCATTACAGCGCAGATGTCAAGAAGTATTAAGAATGACGTATATGCAAAAAAAGTAGCCAACTCCACCTTCTGGGAGTTGGCCACATTTTAGCCATCTTCCGGCAACAGGGGCAATGTATCAGCTCCATGGGTTAATACTGTTACCCCGGCTCCTTTTCCCAACCGCGCCCAGGCCCGGTCCAGGGCTTCTTCTACAGTATCAGCGTGCTTAAATCCGAGTTTAGCCGCCACTTCGGCTTTTATACCATCTGAAACCAGGCAAACCTCGGCATGCTGCCGCACCTTGGCCCAGGCCAGGGCCAGGGCCCCGGCTACCTTATCCTTTATAATCCCCTCCTCAATCTGGGCGTCAATATCCTCCGGGCTCTGGCCGGCAAATTCCAGCATCTCCGGGTGGGTGACCGCCACTCCTTCCGGGCAGGGGGTGACGATAATAATTGTCCCTCCCTCTTCTACCAGCATGTCGCACGGATATAATGTCTTATGGGCTTGCCAGAATTCAATGTCGCAAGGATGGGAACTGGCTAAGACAATAGGCGTACGACCCGGCGCCGGGATACCGTAAACCTGCCGGCTGATCTCCACCCCGGCTCGGAAGGCCTGGCGGATATCGCCGAAGAAGGCTTTAACCACTCGCCCTCGGGGGTCCAAAATCGTATTAAACACGTACTTTACTCCCGCTTTATCAGCTATAGCCTCCATTTCTTCCCGTACTTTATTTTCCACCATCCCCAGCATGTTACGCCGGGTCCGCACACTCAATAAATGGGTGGCCGCTGTAGTATCTTCACCACAAATCCCGGGCTGGACGATTTTTGCCCCGCCACTGTAACCGGGGATGTGGTGGGGAACGATACTACCGATGCCAATAACAACATCTGCTTCAAGAACTAAGCGATTTACCTTTACCGGCGTACCGTTGGCCGTAAGGCCGAAATCATAGAGAGCCATCGGGTTGCGGAAGTCATGGTTTATTACTTCTACCTGCCCTAATACTTCGGCACCCAATTTTTGTTGCAATTCTCCCAGGGTCATAGGTCGGTGGGTTCCCAAAGCCATGAGGATCTTAATATTTTCCTTGCGTACGCCACCGCTTGCTAATTCCCTGAGAATGATGGGAACAATGAGATTAGCTGGCGTGAGGCGGGTGTTGTCGTCGCAAAGGAGGACCACATTTTTCCCTGGTGAAATTAAATCTTTTAAAGGGGGACACCCCACAGGATGTTCAAGTGCATAGATTATTTCTTCTAATGGATTATTTACTTTCATACTAAAGGTAGGTCTTAGAATAGCTACCAAGCTATTAAAAGGAATGGTAAAAGATATCTCATTTTGTCCATAGGGCATCTGCAAACTGATTTTTTTCACTTTTACTAACTCCTTTTAAGCGTTAAGGCGAAGCCGCAATCAGACGTAAACTGATGCCGATTTATCTATTTTATCCATTTAGTAGATACCTCTGGGTTATTAGAGTTAGAAACTTGATAGCGTAAATACTGAGATACCATTGCTATCCCACCAAGTACTAGCCCCATTAAGTCCGTTAATATACCCGGATTAATTAACATAACTGAAGCCCCAAATAACAATAACCTTTCCAATAAATTTGTTTTACCACGAAGCCAGCCTTCAGTTGCCGCAGCAAGGAAATAAACACCAACCATAGAAGTTATAGCCGCTTGTACTAAAGCCGCCGGACTTATTCCTATTAACAAAAGAGCCGGATTGAAAACAAACATAAATGGAACAATATAAGCGGCTATACCAAGCTTAAAGGCCGTTATACCGGTTTTAAAAGCATCAGCATTAGCTAAACCTGCGGCCGTATATGCAGCAAGAGCTACCGGCGGAGTGATATTAGCTATATTGGCAAAATAAAAGGCGAAAAGATGGGCGGCTATTGTGGTGATATTTAGCTTGATCAGAGCTGGAACCATCAGGGCAGCTACCACGATGTATGCGGGCGTCGTAGGTAGACCCATGCCAAGAATTAAGGTGGCAACCATTGTTATTATCAATGCCAACGTAAAGTTCCCCTGAGCAACATCTATTAATACCGAGGTAATTTTTAACCCTAGACCAGTATAGCTTGCGATACCCACAATAATACCGGCGCAAGCACAGGCCATGGCTACTTCTAAAGCCCCGCGTACCCCATTTATTAACGATTGCACAATAGCTTTAATGCCCATACGGGTTTCTGGTTTAATAGCGGCGACTAAAAGAATAGACACTAAAGAGACAAGAACAGCATACATAGGGCTAAAGCCCGTTACTAAAGTACCGACGATTACAACAAGAGGAATAAATAAGTAAAGCCGTTTCCACAGGTTACGGATTTTAGGCAATTCATCGCTACTTAAACTTTTTAGACCTGTCTTAACGGCCTCTAAATGCACCATAAACATCACAGCGGCATAATAGAGGATTGCAGGCAGGATAGCGTTCTTTAGTATAGTTATATAAGGTATTCCTGTATACTCGCTCATAATAAATACTGCTGCACCCATCACAGGTGGCATAATCTGCCCCCCGGTAGAAGCCACAGCTTCGACCGCGCCTGCAAAATGGGGGCGATAGCCTATCTTTTTCATCATTGGAATAGTTATTTGGCCTGTCGTAGCAACATTAGCAAGAGCGCTACCGGAAATAGAGCCAAAAAGTCCGCTTGCTACTACAGCCATTTTAGCCGGACCACCTCGCGTTCTTCCAGTGAGCGCTGAGGCGACATCCATAAAATAATCGGCAATACCTGATTTTTGGAGAAACGCGCCAAAAATGATAAAGAGAATAACATAAGTAGCCGAAACACCCAAGGGCACGCCAAATATACCCTCTGTCGTAAAGTAAATTTGGTCGATCATTTCTACTAGATTAAATCCACTATGCCCAAAATTTCCGGGAATATATTGCCCCAAAAAACCATAAGTAATCGCAACTATGGCAACAACAGGAAGTGCTGGACCCATTATGCGCCTTGTACCCTCTAATACCGCAACTACAATCATAGCCCCAAATAAATATTCATACCACTCTAGGGGTGTCACATAATACATCCGGTTCAAAATGGCATTGTGATTTAATAGTAGATAACCAATTGGAGCCAGTATACAAATAAGCATAGTAATGTCAAAAAGTGATAACTTTTTTCTACTGCTTTTTTTACTGGCCGGTACAAGGATGAATACCAACGAAGCTGCAAATAAAAGGTGGATGGAACGCTGCCTAAGGGAATCAAGATTCCCAAAGGCAGCGGTATATAACTGAAAGAAAGCAAACGCTAGACAGATGATATTAAGTAGTTTATTCCCAATAGAACCAAATTGTCTTTTTCCTCCAGATTCTACTGCCATCAACAAAGCCTCCTGTATATTCTGCTATTTCATAGCCCCTACCTCTTTATAATATTTCACAGCTCCCGGGTGAAAAGGAATGCCTATATCTATGGCCATTTTTTCGGGCGTCAGTCCTTTATAGGCGGAATGAACCTCGCCAAGTTTGTCCCGATTCTCTACTATCGCTTTGGTTAACTTATAAACCAAATCGTCCGACATAGTACTGGGAACCATCATATGAATTGCAGATCCAATAGTTAAAATATCTTCATCCTGGCCTTTATAGGTACCTCTAGGAATTATTCTTTCAATATAGCCGTTGTTCTTTTGCTGTAAAATTTGTAATTTATCCTTATCAATACTCAAAAGCTTTACGTCACGTACAGAAGCAAGATCCATTAGTACCGAGGCTGGGGTAGCGGTAGCGAAGGTAAAGGCATCTACTAAACCATCTTTCATCTGTTGCACGGAATCAGCATAACCAACCTGGGTTACTTTTTTAAAATCCTCGTAGCTAAGACCATAAGCTGCTAAAACATCCCTGGTCATCTCTTCGGCTAAATTTCCCTTGGTTTGGGTTGTTAAGGATTTGCCTTTGAGATCAGATATAGAATTAATACCTGAATCCGCCCGTACTACAATGTGAAAAGCTTCATCATAAAGATAACCGATATTCCTAACTTTATCTGTCTTATTCTTAAAAGGTGGAAGCCCCTGAAGACCCTGATAGGTGGCCGCTGCCTTGCCAAAGGCAAAATTTGCCGTTCCGTTTTGAATAGCTTCCACATTGGATTGACCAGCTCCAGGTGTAACAGTTACTTTTAGACCGGGAATTTGTTGGGGTAAAAATTCCGCCATAGCCGCTGTTGCGGGATACCATGTTCCTGAAGGTGAACCACTACGAATTTTTAATTCAATTGTTTCATTCGAAACTTGCTTCCCTGCGTTATCTAACTTTTGACTATTATTACCACATCCCGCAAATATAGTTCCCATTATTGTTAGTAACAAAATACCTAAAAATATACGCCAAGCTTTCACTAAGAAAACCTCCTTAATGATTAAATTGTCTACTTTGCTCTGATTTTTTAAGCAAGAATTACCCCCTGTTGCTGCAAACACGTTTGAAGATAGCGAACATCAACCTCCTTTGTGCTCTTCTTTTCTCTAGTTGCAATGGCTGCAGCGAGACCAGCGGCCTGGCCCATCACCATACATGAAGCGATAGAGCGTACCGAAGCTAAAGCTTTATGAGTTGCTGATATGCACCTACCAGCCACTAAAACATTTTCTACACCTTTTGGAACAAGGCAACGATAAGGAATACCGTAAGAACCGTCGCCGCCAATTTGAGTAAAGGTGACATTCCCTCCATCAGGATCATGCATATCAAGAGGATACGCACCAAGACCAATATTATCGTCAAATTTACGGCCGGCTAAAACATCATCTTCCGTCAATTCATAATCACCAATGAATCTCCTTGTCTCTCTAACACCTAGAATGTAACCCCCTATAAAATTTGATTCGGAAAATCCAGGAATATATTTTTGTAGAAATTTGTATATAGCATAGATTTGAAGCCTGGCTTTGAATTCGGCCCGGTTAACTTCATCATATACAATGCCGTCTATACCCACAAGCCTTGATGTATTGACGACCACATCGGAGACCCAAGGAGCCAGGCAAAATATTTGGTGGTTTTTATCAGTAAATAACTGCTGGGCCTCTTCTGTATCATCCCATGGTCCCAGCCTTCCAGGAAAATAAACTGGCGTCTTTTTATTACTATGAGGTTTATTAGCCCACAAAACAGGTTTGTCGGTTGGCACCTGCTCGGCCATTTTTATTAAGTCGACGTTAGTTAAGCGCATTATTAAACTGACAGGCTGGGTCTTACCATCTTCCCGGCCCTTATTAAAAGGAGCTCCTGCCATAGCGGCTACATCGCCGTCTCCAGTACAATCAATTATCATTTTAGCATTGGCCAGGAAAGTCCCTCCTTTGGTTTGTATAATCAAACCTGTAACCCGCTGACCCTGCATACAAATATCGCGAACCGTCGCGTTATACATCACATCGACACCGGCTTCAGATACCATCTTTATTAAAACAACTTTGAGAACTTCGCAATCGACAGGAGTAACTGTATAGAGATGACCGCCTTCATACCGTAGGTGCCCCAAGCTACCTTCCAGACGAATCAATTCATCTATAATTTCTTGGGCCAACCCCCCTACTGCTTTTTTACCTGTACGGGTAAAAAAAACGTGGGGCCAAAAACCCATTACTGCTACGCCGCCTAAAAAAGGAGTACGTTCAATCAATAACGTTTTTGCTCCGTTACGTGCCGCGGATATAGCGGCCAGGGTACCAGCGGTACCACCTCCACATACGGCCACATCGTATTCACCGCGAAATTCATAAGCCATCCTTTCTGTTAGCCTCCTACTTTTTTATTATTTGTACTGGAATCTCAAGTTCCCTTAAACAAGTCTTATCGCCATTTTCAAAGCATCCACCATACTTTCCGGGTTGGCCGTACCTTTTCCCGCCTTGCCGAAGGCCGTGCCATGGTCTACAGAAGTACGGATGATGGGCAGGCCCAGGGTAATGTTGATGCCGGCAACAGAGCCCCATTTGCCGGTGGCGTCGTCGTACTGGAAGCCGATAACCTTGGTGGGGATATGCCCCTGGTCGTGGTACATGGCTACTACGGCATCGTACTGACCGCCGCGAAGTTTCACAAAGATAGTATCTGGTGAAATGGGGCCCTCGACATGTATCCCCTGGCTACGGGCGGCGGCGACGGCCGGGCTGATCTCTTCGATCTCCTCGCGGCCAAAGAGGCCGTCCTCGCCAGCATGAGGGTTAAGACCCGCCACGGCGATGCGGGGGCTGGCAATGCCCATTTTCAACAGGGCATTATGAGTAAGCTCGATTACCTTCAGCACCCGCTCTTTTTTTATCAGCAGCGGCACCTGGCTGTAAGCCACATGGGTGGTTACATGAGAAACCCGGAAATTTTTATCGATGAGCATCATGCAATAATCCCGTGTCTTTGTTAGATCGGCGAAAATCTCCGTGTGCCCGGCGTAATGATGCCCTGCCAGGTTGATGGCCTCTTTGTTAATGGGACCGGTGGTGACGGCGTGGACTTCTCCCGCCAGGGCAAGTTCGATAGCTTTCGCTATATACTGGAAACTTGCTTCACCCCCCATCCGGGTCACTTTGCCATATTCGAGCTGGCTTAAGTCTACATTCTGCAGGTCCAGGACATCAATGGTACCGTAGTCATAACGCCCTTCAGCGGGACTGGTTACCGCCCTTACGGCCAGGTTTACTCCGGCAATCTTGACGGCTTCGCACATCAATCCGGCATCGGCTATAACCAGGGGCCGGCATTGTTCGTAGATTTCCGCTAGGGCCAGGGCTTTAGCCGTGATCTCCGGGCCGATACCACAGGGATCACCTGCTGTGATAGCAATTAAAGGTTTTACCATTTCCATTCAACTCCGTCTCAGGGTTTTATTCCTGGGTAAGATAGCGAAACACTTCAATAAAAGCTTCCGGGGGACCAAAACCGCCGGCTTTGGTAACAATGGGCAGGCCGTCGGCCGGGCCGCCTTCCAGGTAACCCATGGGGATGCCGGGCAGAAGATCGGCACTCAGATTAATTCCCCGGGCTGCAAGGGCGCGACAGACATGGACGGCAGTATCGCCGCCGGTAACCACCAGGCTTTTTATTTTGCGACTACCCAGGAGGCGGCTAGTGATAGTCCCCAGGGCTGCCGCGATGGACTTGCTGTTTTTTCCCGCGCCTGCATCCGTTCCTGCGAGCTGGAAGAGGTTAGCAACGGCGATTATGAGCAGGTCCTTATTTTCACGGTCTGCAGCCTCCTGCAGTACTCGCTTTATTTCTGCTTCCTCATTACCGGCCAGGATAGCCGCCGTGTCTACCTGTACCGGCAGGCAGGCGCTAAATTCAGCCAGCCGTTGGACCTGGGCAGCAGTAACCGGATTACGTGAACCGGCTACTACCAGCACCGTCCCCTCTCTTCTAAAGGAGCGAAATGTCAAGGGTTTCAGATTCCAGGCCATTGTTAAATGGGCGGCTAAACCGGCAGCACCGGCCACAATGACATCCTGCCGAACGTGGCTGATGGCCCGGGCGATATTCATCAGGTCCTCTTCGCTGGTAGCATCCAGGACCAGCACCTGGCTGTTTGCCCTGGCGGCTTCCAGGGCGTTTGCCAGTTCTTCCCCTCCCCGGCGCACCATCGCCAGGTTAATCTGCCCTACCTGACGGTTCATTTCTTTTTGCAAAACGGTGGGAATATGGCAAAGAACTTGCCCGCTACAATCAGGAATACAATTTGCGGAAGTCGCAGCCATCGCTGTACTTTCACTTATCAACAGGTGGCCGTCTACCACCACCCGCCTGTTGGCCGGAAAGGCCGGTACTACCAGGGCAAGCCCGGCCTGCCAGGCATCCATCACGGCTTCCAGCTCGGCGCCGGGGTGGCCGCGCAGGGTAGAATCAATTTTTTTATAAACCCGGCTGACAGCCGCCTCTTTTAGCTTTAAAGCAATCTCGTAAACGCGTCGGTAAGCTTCCGGGACTGTCATGTGGCGGGTGTCGGCGTTAATCGCCCAAACATCTTTGTCTCTACCCACCTGCCCCACGTTAGCCGCATCTATAATTACCATGGTGCGGAAACCATGCTTGCAAAATTGGACGCCGGTGTCGTTGGCGCCGGTTAAGTCGTCGGCGATGATGGCTATGTGTTCCATTTAATACCCTCGCTCCGGTGCGGCAGTCATCATGATATAATTGCAAGAAGCGTGCCATGGCAGTATTGGCGTGCAATTTTGAAGCAAGGGTATTATGCCATGCTTTATGGCTAAGCGGAAAATTTCATTTTGAAAAGGGCAAAAAACTATGGCCAGATAAATTATTACTCTGGCCATAGATTAGGTAAATTTCATTTTGGATTGACATATTTCATTTTGAATTATAATCCCCCCTGAGAAAAAAATATTTCAACTGCCGCTAACCTGTCGAGGCTTCCCCTCCTGCCAGCTTTTTAGCCGCCGCCAGAGGGTAGTTTTACTAAGCCCCAGGCGACGACAGGTTTCGTCTTTATTGTTATTGGTGAGGGCCAAGGTCCGGCGGATGATCTCCGCCTCCATTTCCTCCAGGGTGCCCCGCAAAACAAGCTGCAAGCCGGGCTCCGGCTTATTTTCCACCGGCCCCAATATCTCCTCCAGATCGGCAGGCTCCACCTCCTGGCCGCTGCGCAGGACCACCAGGCGCTCGATGATGTTTTCCAGCTCGCGGACGTTGCCCGGCCAGTCGTAGGCCTGTAACCGGGCGATGACATCCTCGCTGAATAACGGCGGCAGGCGCCCGGAACGCCGGCTGATTTTTTCGACCAGGGCTTTGATGAGTAACGGTAAATCTTCTAAACGTTCCCGCAAAGGCGGTAGTTTTATATGCAGCACGTTCAACCGGTAATACAGGTCACGCCGAAAGGTTTCCCGGGCCACGGCTTCTTCCAGGTTGCGGTGGGTGGCAGCAATGATGCGCACGTCCACCGGCAGCACCCGGTCACCTCCGACGCGCATAATGGCCTTCTGCTGCAGTACCCGTAGAAGTCGCGCCTGCAGGTTTAAAGACAGCTCGCCGATCTCGTCCAGGAAAAGGGTACCCCGGTGGGCCAGTTCAAAGAGACCCTTCTTACCACCTTTGCGCGCACCGGTGAAAGCTCCTTCCTCGTAGCCGAAGAGTTCGCTTTCCAGCAAGTTTTCCGGCACGGCGGCGCAGTTGACCGCTACGAAAGGCCCTTCCCGCCGCTGGCTGGCATTGTGGATGCTCTGGGCCACCATTTCCTTGCCGGAGCCGGTCTCGCCGGTAATTAAAATCGTGGCTTCGGCGGCGGCAAACTGGCGCGCCCGCTCGATAACGCGGGCCATGACCGGGCTACAGGTAACGATATCATCGAAGGTAAACTGGGCTACGTGGCCTTTGAGATACAATTCCTGGCGGGCTCTGGTTTCCACGGCCTGGAGATGGCTGACATCCTGGAAGGTAGCCACAGCCCCGACAATTTCCCGCCCGGTAATTACCGGAACCACGTTCTCGGCAACCAGGGTATTGCCGGCCCGGTGCAGTTCCCCCAAGCGCTTTTGCCCTGACTTCCGCACCTGGTCCAGGGGAACGCCTGGCAGAACCTCCCGCGCCGGCCGTCCCACTACCCGGGATGCCGTCAGGCCCAGGATCTTTTCGGCCGCCGGGTTGACCAGGGTAATGCGGCCTTCCTGGTCGGTGGCCACAATACCCTCATAGGCGAAATCCAGAATGGCTTTGAACTGCTCGGCTCGGGCCCGCTCGCGGCGGCGTACCAGCGCCACCTCCCGGGCCTCGCGTATGGCCTGGTTGATGGCCTCTTTGCCGGAAGTGACGAGTATCGCCTGGAGGCCCAGTTCCCGGGCCGACCGGACGGATACGGCATCGCCGACGATAACTTCCAGCCCCATAGCCTTGCCTTCAGCAATAATCCCGGCTGCGCCCTCTTCGGCCTCAATAATTAACTCTTCAATATGGACCCCCAGGACTGATTCCAGGCTTTTGGTGCCGTAAATGACGTTACGGAAACCGGCAACGCCGATATAACGGCCCATTTCCCGGGCCTCGGCCAGGGCCCGGACCAGGTCAAAGGCGCTGACGGCAATCTCCACCACCGGCACCTCTACATGGCGGCTGATAAGGGTGGCGGTACCGCCGCGGCTGATAATAACCTCCGCACCTCTAGCTGCCAGTTCCCGGGCCACCTTTACCCCTTCCGCCAGGTCGCCGATGGTAATGGTTACGTCCTCTCCCAGCTCCGCGCACACCTGCCTTGCCAGAGCCGCCAGGCCGGCATAGGGAGCCACCAGGCCCAGGTGAGACATAATACCACTCCCATAGACCCTAATCCTGCTACCATCGAAGTATTAGCAAAACACCATTTTCACCCGCCATTACCATTAACTTCTACTTTCGCCTTCTTTCTCCCGGGCGATCAACCTCTGCTCTACCTGTAACTTGAACTGCTCCATATTAGCAATATCAGTAGCTAAAAAATCTTTGATAAGTTCCCATTTTATGTCCAGGTTAGGTGCCATTTATACCGACCCCCTAATTTTCATCCGCCAGCGCCACCAGTCGAGCAAAAACTGCTGGAAATCCTCGGCTTCACGGGAAATATCCAGCATATACGGGATATAAAAACTTTGATCCCGGATAAACAGGCGCTTCCCCTTTAAAGCCGTCCAGGCCAGGGAGGGCGTTGTTTCATTAAGAACCAGGAGGTCTACTTTAAGGCCCAGCATATCCTCGAGTTCGTTCCACATCTGGTAAATATCCCGCCTGGTATAACCGGGCTCAAGGTATACCCCGATGTCTACATCCGAGTCGGCTCCTGCCCGCTCCCTGGCCCGGGAACCAAATAAAAAGGCCATACGTATATTTTGTTGCTCATTAAAGTAGCTTTTTAATTGCTTATAGATTTTTTTATCCATACTGGTCACCTTACAGTGTAAAGGGGGCCCTGTTATACCCGCTCCTATTTAGCCAGAAAGACTTTCACCAATCCGTAGAAAAAAGCTGCCTGGCCTATCCAGAAGGCAAACAGCCTCCATGTAAGCCGTGTTTCCATGGCCGCAATTCTGGCCTCAATATCAGCTTTCGTTTCTGCCAGCCGACGTTCTATCCGCTCAGCGACAAATTCCACAGTATCCTCTTTACAATACTCATGCAATTTATCACGCTCCTTTTTTTAGTTTAGCATAATTTCCAGCTGAATAAAACGTTACTTACAAACTGAGAGCGGGTCCCGCCCCGCTCTCGTAAGTCACCGCCCTACCATGGCCCAGGTGAAGCTGCCGTCCAGGAAACTGACGATATATTTTTCCTTTACCTCCCGGCCGATAAGGGACTGGAACCCCCCAGCGCCGCTAGGTGGGCCGATAGCGACCATACCGACCAGCCGCCGGCCCTGGAGCACGGCTTTGCGGTAGCAGGACCGCTTTTCGTCCAGGCGGGTCACCACCTCATACCCCTCTCCCGGCGGGTTGACGATGCCGCCGCTGATCACCCCAAGGCCGTTCACCACCAGGGAATTCCGCCCGATGCCGCCGCGGTAAGCCGTATGATGCCCGGCCATGTTGAGCCCGGCCAGGCGGCCCTGCTCCACGGCGTTGCCCCAGATGGCGTTGAGGCGCGGCTCCTGCCAGGCGTAGTCGTAAGCCTGGGCCACATCACCGGCGGCGTAGATGCCGGGAATGTTTGTAGCCAGATAATCATCCACCAGGACACCGCGGTCCACGTCGATCCCGCTCCCCTGAAGGAAGGGCACATTGGGCCGCACCCCTTTGCCCACAACCACTACGTCCGCCGGTACCGTAACCCCGGAGCGCAGGACGGCGGCCGTCACTTTTTCCCGGCCTTCCAGCGCAACGACATCTTCCCGCAGGTGGATGGTAAACCCGGCGTTAGCCATGGCCCGGCGCACCAGTTCCGCGCCGGTATCATCGAGAGCCTGGGAAAGGAGCCGGCCCGATGATACCACCAGGCGTACTTTAAGCCCCCTGGCATGCAAGCCTTCAGCCGCTTTAAGGCCTACCATACCGCCACCGACAATTACCGCCTGCCCCCCAGGCCGGGCGAATTTACGGATGGCGGCAGCGTCGTCCAGGGTCCGCAGGGTAAAAACACCGGCGAGGGTTTTACCGGGAAAGTCAATTTGCTGGGGTGCCGCGCCGGTGGCTACCAGCAGGCGGTCATAGGGAAGCTCCCTGCCGTCGTCCAGGCCTACCCGACGGCTTCCAGTATCGACTGCTACCGCCCGCCGGCCAGTAATGAGCCGGATCCGTTGCTCCCTGTACCATTCTTCACCTGCCAGCCAGAGCCTGTCACGGGTGACCAGCCCGCCCAGGTAATAAGATGTAAGAACACGGGCGTAATAGGGGTAGGGCTCGTCGCCGACAATTGTAATTTCCCCGGCCGGGTCGGCGCGGCGGATGGTTCCGGCCGCGGTCACCCCGGCGGCGCTGTTACCAAGAATTAAATAGCGCATTGCGTCAGCCACCAACTTTCCCTGCCACTCCCCCCAAAAACTCTATCGCAGGCTGGCACTGTCACACTCGCCTCCAGCCAATGCCAGCCAGACATTTTCATGCCTTTTCTGGCGGCCGCGTGCCGCCATAAGGGTTCCTATTAAATTCGGTCTGCTCCTGGAAAAAGAAGGGGCGGGCACCACCAGGACCGCCCCTTCTGTTCCGCCCTGTTACCCGCCGGCAGCCGGCGGAATTATAGTCACCTTATCCCCGGGAACCAACGACGTATTCAGCCCCTGGAGGAAGTTGATATTGCGACCGTTCACCAGGATGGCGATGCCGGTCTTTAGCTTCCCATCCGGGGTCATGAGTTCCCGGCGGAAAGTTTCCCCATAACGGGAGATAAGGGCAGCCAGGAGCTGCTCGATAGTAGCTGCTTCTATATCTACCCGACTTTCCCCGGCCGCCCGCTGTAAGAAACTAAGGAGTTCTACTTCCACTACTTACAGCCCCAGCCGCTCCCGGGTGGCTGCCGTCACCCGGCCCTCCTCGTCCCAGCCGCGCAGCTGGTAGTACTCGGCCAGCATCTGCGCCAGGGCGGAAGTCTTGCCTCTGGCCGGTCCTTCAGGCATAGGTTCTGTCAGGAGGCGCGGCGCCAGGGTATCATCGGCCTTAGTCAGCCCGGCGGCAAAGTTAAAGAGCCGCTCCAGGTTGAAGATACGCTCGCCGACAAGAAGGCCGCTCTCCTCAGTGTAGGGCACGCCGGTAGCCGGGGCCAGCATGCCGGCGACATCCGGCGCTCCCAGGGCAAAGGTGGTGAAGAGGCACATGCCGCTGGCATCCACCAGGGCGGTAAGGTCCTGGAAGGCTTTCACCAGGGCCGCCTTCCCTTCAGCAGAAAGAGGGTCAGCCTGCACCGGTATGCCCATCACCTCCGCGGCGACGGTATAGCCCCGCACGTGACAGCCGCCGCGGTTGGAGGTGGCATAATTCAGGCCGATGCCCTGGATGGCCCGCGGGTCATAGGCCGGGTATTCCTGCTTCTTGCTGCTCATGGAGAGCTCCGGGTGGCCGTAACGCTCGGCCAGGCGGTAAGAACCCTCGGCCAGGAGGTCGCCGATGCCTTCGCGGTAACCCACCTTGCGCGCTGTTTCTACCAGCACGGCGGCGTTACCAAATTCTAGAGGCAATTCGGTATCCTGCGCCGGCAGGTAGCCCTTCTCATAAAGTTCCATGGCGCAGGCCAGGGTAGAGCCAAAGGTAATGGGGTCATAGCCCAGCTCATTGGCCAGGAAGTTGGCTTTGGTCACCGCCGCCAGGTCGTCAATACCGCAGTCGGCGCCCATGGACCAGAGGGCCTCGTACTCCGGCCCTTCACCGTGGCCGGCAAAAGGACCTCCGGGAACCAGAGTGGCGCGGCCGCAGGCGATGGGGCAGGCCAGGCAGCCCTTCTTGCGTACCAGGTAACTTTCTGCCAGGGCCTCGCCGCTGATTTTGGCCGCCCCGGCAAAGACGCCCGTCTGAAAATTGCGGGTCGGGAGTCCGCCATGGGCGTTGATGACATTGACCAGCACGGCGGTACCGTAGGCCGGCAGGCCGCCGTGGGTAACGTCATTGGCCTTAATCTTGGCCAGGGCCGCCAGGACCGCCTCCCGGAAGGCCGGCCCGTCCGCAACCTTAACACCGCCGTGGCCGCGGACAGCGATGGCCTTCAGGTTCTTCGAGCCCATGACGGCGCCCACGCCCGAACGGCCGGCAGCCCGGTGCTTGTCATTGATAACGCAGGCAAAGCGCACCAGCTTCTCCCCTGCCGGGCCGATGCAGGCCACCCTGGCATTGGGGCAGGTGGCTGCTTTGATAGCGTCTTCCGTTTCGTGGGTATTTTTGCCCCACAGCTCCCCGGCCGGCCGCAGTTCGCAAGCACCATCTTCAATCCAGAGGTAAACAGGTTCGGCGGCCTTCCCCTCCAAAATAATCCCGTCAAAGCCCGCATATTTCAGCTCGCCGCCAAAATAACCGCCGGAGCTGGAGGCGGCAATGGCTCCCGTAAGGGGCGATTTAGTAACGACGTTATAACGGCTGCCGGAAATGGCCGCCGTCCCGGTTAAGGGACCGGTCATGAAAATGAGCTTGTTTTGCGGTGCCAACGGGTCGACGCCGGGATCGACCTCGTCATAAAGAATCTTGCTGGCCAGTCCCCGGGCGCCAACATAATCCCGGGCCAAAACCGGATCAAGCTTCTCCACCTTGCACTCGCCGCTGCTTAAATCAACCCGCAGCAATTGACCAACCCAGCCGTACATCTTAGCCCACCTCCCGTAGAGCAGCCTGGACCCTGCGGGCTATTTGTTGCCGCTTGCTCAATGCCTGGCCGGCCGGTTCTTTATACTCCAGGGCTCCCCAGGGACAGTTAAGGACACACTCCGGTTCGCCCCCGCAGAGATCACACTTGACTACCTTTTGCTCGGACACCGAATAATCTGTTCCGCCAAAAGGACAGGCCATGATACACATGCGGCAGCCTATGCAGCGATCTTCGTTGATCACCACGGCATTTGTTTTGCCGTCGCGGCTGATGGCTCCGGCCGGACAGACGGCCTGGCAGGCCGGCTCATCGCAATGCTGGCAGACTACCGGCAGGTAATAATCATCATCAAGGAAGGCTGCCACCGACAGCCGAGCCGCAGCCGGGTTGAATGCACCGGTATGTTTGAAGGAGCATGCCAGCTCACAGCGGCGGCAGGCAGTACATTTTTCCTGATCGACCACCAGAAGCTTCGCCAAAATTATTCCTCCCTTCGGTATTTAGCATATAAATGCGACATCTCAGCTTAAAATCTAAATCTCCCACCTCCCGTATAACATGGTAGAGGAAAGGTGCGGTAGTTTATTCTGCCGTAGGGTCACTACTGCGGACCGGCCCGGTGGTCAGGTCGCCCGGCCCGGAAAAACCTGCGCCAAACAAAAAGGTACTCTTACCTATTTCTAAGAGTACCTTCCTTTGCCCAATAGCAGGTCAAGGGATTGCTCCCCGGCCCTGACGTTTGCCCTTCCCGGAGGGAAGCGGCAACTCGGAAGCAACTTTTCCAGTTGTTAGATATGTATTTCGCCATCCGATAAAAAAATCCTGCCAACCGGATAAAAATTAATTTAAAAATTCAATCTGCCCCCCTGTTAGACTGCCGATCTGCACCAGGGACTCCACGCGAATGCCCTGCTCCCGTAAAGTCTCGCCGCCGCTCTGGAAGACCTTTTCAATAACAGTACCGATGCCCACCAGGGTGGCCCCGGCCTGGTCGATAATCTTTAACAGTCCCCGGGCCGCCTCCCCGGAAGCCAGGAAATCATCAATAATCAACACCCGGTCCTCCGGTCCCAGGTAGCTACCGGCCACTACTATGTCTATGACCTCCTCTTTGGTAAAAGAACGCACCCGGCCGCAGTAAGTATCGCCATCCATGGTGGAAGGTTGCTTTTTCTTAGCAAAAACCACCGGTACCCGGAGGCTCAAACCTGTCATGAGGGCTACAGCTATCCCCGAGGCTTCCACCGTCAGGACCTTGGTAATACCGGTACCGGCAAAGCGGCGGGCAAACTCCTTGCCCACCTCCAGCATCAATACCGGATCAATCTGATGGTTTAAGAAGGAATCCACTTTAAGAATATCTTCGGAAATGACCCGCCCTTCCTGGCGGATTTTTTCTTTTAACAGTTCGACCACTGACAAAGCTACCTTGCTCCTCCCCCTGTTCTTTAAACGGTAGTAAGATAAGGCTATTATAACGTAAGCCGGGCCAAAAGAGAAGGTTGCTCGGCAGGAAAAGCCGGGTAAAAGCAACGATCATTGCTGGAGTTGAATAAAGCCTTGTTACCTGCCTGTAAGCTTGATATAATTATCCAGAACGCCAGCAGATACCAGCAGGTAGAAGCCCACCTGAGGAGGAGATACCCGCCTTGGAGAATCTTTTAGCGCCCATTTTTCATGCCATTACGGAGTTCATTGCCAGCCTCGGCTATACAGGTATTGCCATAGGTATGGCCATTGAAAGCGCCTGCATACCTCTCCCCAGCGAAATAATCCTGCCATTTGGTGGTTACCTGGTAAGCACCGGCCAGCTCAATTTCTGGGGAACCGTCCTGGCCGGTACCATTGGCGGTACCATTGGTTCCATTGTCGCCTACTTTGTGGGGCTCCGGGGCGGCCGCCCTTTTTTAAAAAAATATGGCCGCTATGTCTTTTTCTCCGAAAAAGAATTCGCCGTAGCAGAAAAGTGGTTTCAACGCTACGGCGAAGCAACCGTTTTTTTTACCAGGCTGATGCCCGTTATCCGGACTTTTATTTCCCTGCCGGCCGGCATTGCCGCCATGCCCTTCGTCCGCTTTGTCATTTATACCTTTCTGGGCTCCCTGCCCTGGTCCATCCTCCTGGTCTATGCCGGCCGTGAGTTAGGGGCCAGCTGGGAAGCCCTGGGCTCTATTTTCCACCGCTTCGATGCGGTTATCGTCGCGGGCCTTATCCTGCTAGTGTTCCTTTACTGGCGGCGGCACCGGAACCGGTAGGGTAATCTTAATACCCTGATAGGTATAACTATCTATCCGGTAGCGCAATTCCATGGCCGCCATAGGTGCCGGCTGCCCCCGGTAAGCAGGGGCAAAGGCCATGACGAGGTTGATGACACTCCTGACGGGTAAAAAGGTCCGGGGATTGACGTAAACTAAACCCCAGTAAGAGAAGGAGCGGATAAGTTTTTCCGGCGGGTTAAGATAGGCTGCCAGTCCCTCACCCAGGGTTGCCGGTGGTAGGAGTTCAGTAACAGGCCCAGCTGTATGCAAACGGCTATAAAAACTGATCCCCAGGACTTCCTGGCCGGCAACTTTACTTATGCCCAGGTAGCGGTAGCGTAAGTATGGAAAGATGTTTGCCGGCAGCCCCAGGTTTTGCTGCTGGCGCATCAGGAGGGTAATATCAGGAGCCAGGCTTAACCGCTCCCAGTCACCTATCTGGCCAGGAGCCTCTGCAACCCGGCGATACAGGTTGCCATTGCTAGCGACCTGTTCAATGTGCAGGGCCTTACGGCCTTCCAGTTCCAGGGCAGCAACCTGGTGCATTTGCCCCGGAAGGAGAACTTCATTGAGAACCTCTCCCTTAATTGCCAGCCGGTCTATTTCCGCCGTAACCGGCAAACCCGGCCGGCTGTGAAATTTAATACTGGCCTCCCCCCGGGTAGCAATACCCTGTTGCCTGGCCAGGGCCTGGCGACATTTATCCATTAGATCTTTGGCCCGGGGGTCAGAGTTAAAGACTTCAGCCAACCAGCCGGCGGCGGCGGTCGGCGTTAAGAAGGCCATTGGCCCCCCCGGCGGCAATAACCCCTGGCGATGGAAAAAGGCATACTGGTTGAAGCCGTAGGGTATATCGCCTGGTTGCAATTCGGTAAGGGGCGAGCTGATTTCATTGGGCAGTCCGAGTACCCGGGCTGTAAGAATAACCGCCTCCAGGTTCGTTATCTCCTGATCGGGACGTAGTTTGCCGTAGGGATAGCCATGAATCATCCCCTCCTGCCAGAGGGCTTGTAAAGCCGGGGCATACCAGCTACCGGCCGGGACGTCATCGGGCAGGTTGATGTCGCGAACTTCACTTTTAATCCGAGCTGCTGCCACCAGCATAACAGCAAATCCGCCCCGGGTTAATGCTGGTGCCCTGGCCTTTTCCGGCGGTAACAGGGCCAGAAGTGAGCTCTCCGCCGGCCCGGCCCAGGCTGTTCCCCACGGCAGCAGCATGAAAAACATGATAAGACCGGCCAAACTGGCTTTACGCATTTTTCTCCCCTCCGCTGGATTGTATTTTATTTCTTATTATACCATAATTTACCATATAGCGCCAGCAAAAAGCAGGTATCTATTAAGATACCTGCTTTTAAAATCCTCTACTTTTATCTTAGCTGAGATGCCTCGGGTAATCAGCAAAGAGGTTGCGGGCCTCTTCAAAGGTAGTATCCGGTGCCGGCAGGATAAGATCCGATTCTACCAGTTCCGTATCAGGAATGCGTATGCCCCGCCCGCGGATCAGGGACAGAACCTCCCGGAAGCTGTTATCATATTCCTCAGGGTTGCCTGCTTCAAGGGCATCCAGCAGCCTGTCATCTAGCCGGTCGAGTTCGCTCAAGGCCTCCCCTTCCAGCCGGTACTGGCCTTCCGATAAAATACGGATTATCAAGCTTTGCCCACCTCTCTCTTCAAGCGCTCCAGGTCCGCCTGGACCTGGGTGGCAGCGCCAGCCTGTTTCAGCTCCCGCTCCAGGGGGTCGGCCGGTTCCAGGGCATCTTCCAGGACCCCGGAGTTTACCAGCTCGTCAATGGCTGCCGCCCGGGCCCGCATTTGCTCTGTTTTTTCTTCGGCGCGCTGGATGGCCAGGGAGACGTCGGCCAGCTCTTCCGACAGACCGGTGGCCGCCTCGCCAATCTTGACCTGGGCCTGAGCCGCCGAATACTGGGCCTTGATTATTTCTTTCTTAGTCCGGAAGGCTTCCACTTTGGCCTGAAGCTTGGCCTCTACGGCAGCAAGTTTTGCCTGTTCCGCTTCCAGCCCTTTAATCTGTTCCTGCAGGCCATCCAGCTGCTGCTGGATGGCTGCTTTCCGCTCCAGGGCGGTAGTGGCCAGGTCCTCGCGCCCCAGCTGCAGGGCCTGGCGGGCCTGATCTTCCAGCTTTTTTTGACTGTCCTTCAACTTGACGGCCTGGAGTTCCAGACGTTTTTTGGAAGCAACGACATCAGCCAGGTTACGTTTGACGTTCTGGAGCATTTCCAGCTGACGGTTGTAGGAATACTCCAAGGTTTCCTGGGGATTTTCTACCTGATCGAGGATTTTGTTCATCTTAGATTTGAAAATTGTCGACATGCGCGACAGGATCCCCATAGTATAAAACTCCTTTCGTGGATTATACCGGGCAACCCCAGAGGGGGTACCAGCGAGTGATATCCTTTTCCCAGGGAAGTTCCTTATCCATTAAAGCCGCCAGGCGCATTTCACCAGCATTATCCCGCTTCTTATTGTGCTCATCAACGGGGATAAAGGGATAAAAAGCACCTCTCTTGTAGCTGAAAATGAGATAAAGGACCTGGTCCTTTTTTTGCAGCTTGAAAACTGCCGCCAGCAGGCGGTCGCCGGCACCCTTCTCCTTAAAATTCTGACCCGCCATGTGGGCCAGGGCGACCAGATCCTCCCAGTCACGATCGGCGAAGATGAGCCAGTGGTAGCCATATTCATCCTTTTTACTCTCGAGGCGGCCTTCCATTTCCCGGGCGGCCAGGGATACCAGTTCCTCCGTCTCTTCCTGGGTGGTGGTAAAAAAACTGTCTTCACCGGGCCGCAGGACTACCCCTGCGCGGCCGCAGGGCTGCCAGCCCAGCTCGCTTTCCAGGGTGACAATGGCCGTGCTCAGGGCGAAAAGGGGCTCCGTGCGCGCCGGTGGTACCCGGGT
This sequence comes from Moorella sp. E306M, assembly GCF_006538385.1. Lineage (NCBI taxonomy): Bacteria > Bacillati > Bacillota > Clostridia > Neomoorellales > Neomoorellaceae > Neomoorella > Moorella sp. E306M. The sequence goes on from NZ_BJKO01000001.1 coordinate 798,010, forward strand.
TCGCCCCAGGAGGGCGTCCCAGAAGCTCACCGCCATTCCTCCATTTCCCGTTCCAGTTTACGCAGGTAGGCCAGGCGGCGCTCCAGAGACGGGTGGGTAGAGAAAAGCTCCATGATGCTGTTGCTGTTTAAGGCCGGGATAATGAAGAAGGCGTTAAAGGCCTCGGCCTGGCGCAAATCCCGGTCAGGGATGCGCGCCATGCTGCTGCTGATCTTTACCAGGGCAGAGGCCAGCTGGCCCGGCGCACCGGTAAGGATGGCCGCGCCCCGGTCGGCAGCAAATTCCCGGTAACGGGACAGGGCACGAATGAGGAAGTAGCTGACCAGCCAGACCACCAGGGACACCAGGTAAACCAGCATGGTATTGTTGCGCTCGTCCCGGTCGCGGCCGCCAAAGGCGCCCCAGTAGAAAAAGTTTTGCACGATAAAGGAAGCAACGGTGGCAAAAAAGCTAGCCAGCGTCAGCACCGTCATATCCCGGTTTTTGATATGGCTCAATTCATGACCCAGGACGGCTTCCAGTTCCGGGGGATCCAGGCGTTCCAGGATCCCGGTTGTCACTGCCACGACGGCATTGGCCGGGCTGCGGCCGGTGGCAAAGGCATTGGGCATGGGAGTATCAACAATAGCTACCCTGGGTTTGGGTAAATCGGCCAGGGCGGCCAGCCTTTCCACCAGGGCATGGAGTTCCGGCGCTTCCCGGGGAGATACCTCCCTGGCACCCATGGACCAGAGAACCATGCGGTCGGAAAAGTAATACTGGACGGCCAGCATAATCCCGACAAAAATGATAATACCTGTATAACTCACCCCGGCCTGCCACAAGACGGCCAGGAAAAAGAGATACAGGGCTGCCAGTAAAAACATGGTCAAAAACATTCGCGCCGTTAAACCGGCATCGCTGCCAAGTTGGCGTCGCATAGCCACCCTCCCCCGAAATAGGAAGTCACAAGCAGTGGAGGCGGTTGATGACCGCCATGAAGAGCTCCCCAGAACATGGAATTGAACATATCACTCCCTGAGTTCCTCACGCATACGGTGGTACTCGTCGGTGGTAATTTCACCCCTTGCATAGCGTTCCTTCAATATTGCCAGGGGGTCAGGACGCAGCGCGGGCTGCTGGCCGGTGCGGCGGTTAAACAGGCTTACCAGGCCATAAACCGCCAGGACCAGGATGCCAATTAGTAACACCCACCAGACCAGCATCCAGAGGCCCATCCCCCAGTTGCCATAATATCCCCACATCATATATAATAACCTCCTCAACTATTTTTAGCAAGTTCAGGGTTGAGTTTGACATACCCCCTGCCTGTAGTTGTTTAAGTCCATCTTATTTACTGGCTTCACCTTTGTCAAGGAACTTCACTAAAACTTCAAAATTAGTATATACCGGTGGGCTGTAAATTATATCAAGTATAGCAGCGCATAAAAAGGCTCTTTCAAGGAAATTGTATTAAAAAACAAATCAATTCTTTGGAGGTGCCCTTCATGCCGCGCATTACCTGCAGCGTTAACAACTGCCATTACTGGTCCAGCGGTAACGTCTGTGACGCTTCGCAAATCCTGGTTACTTCCGATGCCATCAGCAATTCTCAACCCCAGAATGTCGATGCCCCTATGGCCGGTAGTATTTCAGCTACCCCCGTAAAGTCTTCGGCAGAAACCTGCTGCAAGACTTTCATTGCCAAGGGTTCTGCTCAAAAGAACGCCGACGGCATCACCCGCAAATAGCTGCCCGGTGAAATTATAGGCAAACGGCAGGTACACCCTGCCGTTTTTATTTTAATAGAGCATATATATTGGACCAGGGGGCCTGCTGCAACCCCGGGAATTCAACTACAAGGAGAGGGAAGCACCATGTCCGCAACTACTCCCATTATTAAACCGCCGGCCCTTCAAAAAGGCGATACGATTGGCATCATTGCTCCGGCCAGTCCCCTGCCAGACCCGGCGTACCTGGCCAGGGGGATCGACTTCTGGCTCAGCCTGGGCTACAGAGTACGTACCGGCACCCATATCAGCAAAGCCACCGGCTACCTGGCCGGCAGGGATGCCGGGCGCCTGGCCGACCTGCACCAGATGTTCCAGGACCCGGAAGTAAAGGCCATAATATGCCTCCGGGGCGGTTACGGCACCCTGCGGCTCCTGGCTGACCTCGACTACAACCTTATCCGCTACCATCCTAAAATTTTAGTGGGCTACAGCGATATTACCGCCCTGCACCTGGCCCTCAACAGAATGACCGGCCTGGTAACCTTTCATGGCCCCATGCTCTATCCCGAACTGGGCAGTAAGGCCCTCCCCCCCTATACTAGGGAAAGCCTCTGCCGGGCCCTGGCGGTTGCTTCACCCCTGGGCAGCATCCCGCCGGCGCCTGGATTACCCCCACCGGTGACCATTACTCCCGGACGGGCCGAGGGAATAGTCACCGGCGGCAACCTGTCCCTGGTAGTTGCCACCCTGGGTACACCCTTTGAAATTGACACCCGGGGGAAAATTCTTTTCATAGAAGAAGTGGATGAGGCCCCCTACCGCATCGACCGCATGCTCACCCAGCTCAAGCTGGCTCATAAACTGGAAGCTGCGGCCGGGATTGTTCTAGGTTTCTGTACCGGATGCGAAAATCCCTCTCTTCAACCCGGCCTCCTGGAAGTTATAACCGACCACCTGGCCCCCCTGGGTATTCCCTGTTTCTACGGCCTGCCCGCCGGCCACCTGGCCACCCAGGCCACCCTGCCCCTGGGTATCCGCGCCCGCCTGGATGCGGCGGCGCGTACTCTGACTTACCTGGAGGCAGCAGTAGCGCCACCCTAGTCGTGGACTTCAATTTTTCCACCCGTTAGGCTGCAGCGGCAGTTCCTTTCCCGGGGTATCCTGGGGATAGTTTGCATGATGAGCTCTCGCAGGTTCTTGCCGTTCTGGTCCATGATCTCCAGGACCTCGGCATGGCTTAAAGGAGTGGCGGAAATACCGGCCGCCATGTTGGTTACCATGGCTATAAGGCCATAGCACAGGCCCACCTCATGGGCCAGGATTACTTCGGGGACGTTGGTCATTCCCACCAGGTCCCCGCCCAGCTGCCGGATCATACGGATCTCGGCCGGGGTTTCAAAGCGGGGTCCCTCCGTACAGGCATAAACGCCGCCGTCGTGGGCTTTGATCCCCAGGGCAGCAGCCGTCTCCACGAGCAACCGCCGCAGCTCAGGGCAGTAAGGCGTGGTAAAATCCGTATGGACTACCCCCGTCTCGCCGCCTTCAAAAAAGGTATAAGTGCGGGTTTTGGTAAAATCGAGGAAATCATTGACAATGACAAAATCCCCCGGCCTGTAGTCGGGGTTGGTGGAACCGACGGCGGCCGTAGCCAGGACTCGTTCTACTTGCAACATCTTCAGGGCCCAGATGTTGGCCCGGTAATTCACCCTGTGGGGAGGTACAGTATGTTTCTCCCCATGGCGGGGCATGAAACCTATTTCCTCGCCTTGATAAGTACCGACCTTAAGCACGGCCGTACCATAAGGCGTCTCAACCCTTTCTTCCCTGATATTGCTTAAAATTCCTGGATCGTAAACCCCGGACCCTCCGATAATGGCTATGCGCACCCGGACCACGCTCCTTCCAACCTGGTATACTGTCCACTATTTAACAATTTTATCATAGAACTAGAAATACTTTAAGAGGCCACCTGCTGCCCAACCGCAAATGGCCTCTTTTTTAGCTACAATTTCTTGATGGACCCGGTTTTCAGGTCGTGGAGGAATTTCTCCCTTTCAGCAGCTATGCCTTCCCTTTCCCGCAAGATACCGCGGGCGAACTGCTCCCTCTTTTGCTCTTCTTCCTCCCCCAGGGCTTCAGCCAACCGCCGCTGCTCGTCGATTTCTCTTTCCTTATCCATATGCACGCCCGGCCTCCTTTGGGGTGAATTTTTTATATTATGCTCATCCGTCGCCCAGGGTAAACGGCTGTCACCTGCTTTCACCGGTTAGCACGCGCGGGATATTCTCTTTATACGGGGGCCTGATAATGCCTTTTTCGGTAATAATAGCGGTCACATAACGGTACGGCGTCACGTCAAAGGCCGGGTTAAAAATGTTGATGCCTTCCGGCGCCGTGGGCCGCAGGCCAAAGTGGCTGACTTCCGCCGGGTCCCTTTCTTCAATGGGAATCTGCTCACCGCTGGAAAGGCTTAAATCAAAGGTAGAAGCCGGAGCTGCTACATAAAAGGGAAGGCCGTGTTCCCTGGCCAGTATTGCCACCCCGTAGGTGCCGATTTTATTGGCCACATCGCCGTTAGCGGTAATGCGGTCGGCACCGACGATGACCGCCTGGACCAGGCCCCGGGCCATGACGGCAGCGGCCATATTATCGGTAATCAGGGTAACCGGGATACCGGCCTGGTGCAGTTCCCAGGCCGTAAGCCTTGCTCCCTGGAGAAGGGGCCGGGTTTCATCGGCAAACACTTTGAGCACCTTGCCCCGGGATGCCAGGTAATAAATAGGCGCCAGTGCCGTACCGTAGCGGGCGGTAGCCAGGGTGCCGGCATTGCAGTGGGTGAGGACGGCTTCGGCATCCTGGAGGAGGGCAGCGCCATTTTTTCCAATGGCCCGGCATGTGGCTTCATCTTCGTCGCGGATGGCCAGGGCTTCTTTTAACACCAGATCTTTCAAGGAAGAAACATCATTGGTGGTGGTGGCGGCGGCAACGGCCTTCTGAACCCGTTTCAAGGCCCAGAAAAGGTTGACCGCCGTTGGCCGGGACGAGGCCAGGTAAGCGGCAGCCTGCTTTAACTCGGTCTCAAATTCAGCCCTGTCCCTGGCCCGGGAATCCTTGATGGCCAGGTAAAGGCCCAGGGCCGCAGCTATGCCGATGGCCGGTGCCCCCCGGACCTTTAGCGTTTTAATAGCATCCCACATTTCCTCTACCGTCCGGGGCCGGATAATGACCAGCTCCTCCGGCAGGCGCGTCTGGTCAATCATTTCCACCTGGCCGTCCTGCCAGCGAATAGGCGCAACAGGTTCGTACTGCAAAAAGGACACCTCCAGGCCAGTTCTGGCTCTTTAATATTTTGCTCGTCCGGGCCGGTACAGGTTAAAACCGTAGCCCCTTTAAGGCGGCCACGTTTTCTCTCCTAACCAAGTTCTTCTACTTTTGCTGCCAGGGCTTTGACTTTAGCCACAATTTCGGGGAACATCGTGGCCCCCGGGAATATGGGGTCTTCGGCAACAGCCAGGCACTCCTCTCCTATTTTAAGGACAGCCGCATCCACGCCCATGCGCGGCCCTACCACTACCTCGGGGCTCCAGCCCCTGCATGAGGTAAAATGGCCTGGCGGAAAAAATCGTCATTGACTTTACCGATCATGCACCGGACTCCCTCTAGCTAATATAATCCGTTGTTAATAACTATTATTATAGCACACCGATGGCAAAAAAAGAGCCCGCTCCCGGGCGAGGCTCCCCTTCGATTTTTTTCCTATGCTTTTTATAAAGGCTGCACGGAAGGCAGAGGTGATTCAGGCCGTTTCTCCTGGCTCGCTGCTGCTACCGCTTGGGGTGCTGATCTTGTCCCGGCGGCCTGGTGGAGAAGGTAGTCCTCATATAGATAAACCAATTCTTTGTCGTCAAGGGAGCGCTTAAGCTGCACCGCTGCCGCCCGCACCCGTTCCAGCATGGCTGCGGCGTCATCCTGGCTCAAGGCGATGCCGTATGCGGCAAACTTTGCCTTGATGGCGGCGGTGCCGGAGTGTTTGCCGATTACAATCTGCCGCTCCAGGCCGACTTCTTCAGGCGCGAATACCTCATAAGTCCGGGGATCTTTGAGGGTGCCGTCGGCATGAATGCCTGATTCGTGGGCGAATATGTTGCTGCCGACGATCGGTTTCCAAGCAGGCAGTTGCCGCCCTGAGGCGCGGGCCACATACGCGGCGATTTCCCGTAACCTTTCCGTCTTGAAGCCGGGATCGACCCCGTGCAGGTGCTTGAGGGCCATGACCACCTCCTCCAGGGCGGCGTTCCCTGCCCTTTCCCCCAGTCCGCAGATGGTGGCATCCACCCAACCAGCACCGGCCTTGACGGCCGCCAGGGCGTTGGCCGTGGCCAGGCCGAAGTCGTTATGACCGTGAAACTCCAGTTCCAGGTCTATTTTTTCTTTCAGCCAGGCAAGACGCTCAAAGGTGGTGAACGGGTCCAGAACACCCACGGTATCGCAGTAACGCAGCCGTTCCGCCCCCAGTTCCCGGGCCAGGAAGGCAAACTCCAGCAAGAAAACGGGGTCTGCCCGGGAAGCGTCCTCCGCTCCCACTGTCACCCGCAGGCCGTGGTCCATGGCATAGAGGCAGGCCTGCCGCAAGCGCTCCAGCACCCACTGGTGACTTTGCCCCAGTTTGTACCGGATTTGAATGGGCGACACGGGAGCGGAAATATGCACATCACGTACCCCGCAGGCCAGGGAGGCGCGGATATCTTCCCATAGCATCCTGTTCCAGGTGCTGATCCGGCATTTTAAGCCCATCCTGACGATGGCCTTTATAGCCTGTTGCTCAATTTCCCCCATGGCCGGCGTGCCGGCCTCAATCTGCGCTACGCCAAGCCGGTCCAGCATCCGGGCAATGGTTACCTTTTCCTCAAGGTTAAAAGCCACCCCCGGGGCCTGCTCCCCGTCCCGCAAGGTCGTATCCACAACCCGCACCCGCATCAGCCTCACCTCCAGGGCAGGGCATAAAATCTCATCCCAGCCTCCCCGCCGCGTCCGCCCGGCAGCGCCGGCAGTGGGACATCTGGTCAATAATGGGCGACAACTTCCGGCGCAACAGGTTGACCCGCGCCGGCGGCGGTGGCAGCAGTCCGGCAAATTCCCCCTGGGGAATCAGGGGAATTATGTTCATGACATGCGCCCCGGCCGCCTTCACCGCCCGGGCCACCTCTTCCAGGTGATAGTCATTGATTCCGGGAATGAGCACGCTGTTTACTTTAACGACCATGCCCAATTCCCGGGCCTGGCGAATACCCTCATGCTGGGCCCGCCACAGCAGTTCCGCCGCGGCAGCTCCCTTGTATACCCGTCCCCGGTAAGATACGTAATCGTAAATCCGGCTGCCTACCGCCGGGGAAACGGCGTTCACCGTCACCGTCACCGCCCGCACCCCTGCTTCCCGCAGCGCCGGCAGGCTTTCGGTCAACAACAACCCGTTGGTGCTGATACATTTTATCAGCCCCGGAAAGCGGCGATGTACCAGCCGCAGGGTATGGATCGTGGCCTTATTGGCCAGGGGCTCCCCGGGACCGGCAACGCCTACCACCCGAATGCACCTGTCCCTTTCCACCAGCCGCTGCACGTGCTGCAGGGCTTCCCCAGGGGCCATCAGGTGGCTGGTCACGCCGGGTCGGTTTTCATTGGCGCAATCGTAGAGCCGGGTACAATAGCGACACTTTATGTTACAGTCCGGCGCTACCGGCAGGTGGATGCGCCCGAACCACCTGGCAGCGGCTTTGTTGTAGCATGGATGTTCCCTGGTTATCTCTTCATAGGCTGGATCTCCCATTCTCCTTTTTCCCCCTCTCCACATACCGTACATATTCAGCCATCTTTTCTTCTCCTTCTTCCCGCAAGAGCCCGTTGTTGCTCAACCGCCACACCGGCGCTCCCACCAGGGCCGCCGCTTCCCGGGCCAGATGCACAAAACCGTTGAAGCCGGCATAAGGGCTTGTTTCCTGGGGAAAGACCAGGAAGGGTATTCCCATCTTATGGGCCACAAATCTCTCCCTGGTACCCCCCACCAGCAAATCCGGCCGGTAGCGGTGCCAGAATTCCTCCAGCTCCCGCTGGTGAGCGTCATCGATCAGCGGCGTTCCCCGGCCCAGGCAGCGGCGGGATTCGGTATAATCTTCCTGACAGCCGAATTGGGAGCCGCATAAAACCACCTCCATACCCAATTCCCTGAAGGCCCCGGCCATGGAACCCATACGGGAAGCGCCAAAAAACAGGGCCACCCGTTTGCCCGCCAGGCGTCCCAGGTAAGGAAGCGCCCTCTGCCTGGTGGCTTCCGCCTCCTTTTCTACCCACGCGGCCGCCTCCGGACGGTTAAAGAAAGCAGCGATGGCCTGCAGTGCCGCCGCGGTTGCGTCCAAACCGAAAAAGGATACCTTCCGCCAGGGAATACCGAAGCGCTCCTCCATCCTCCGGGCCAGCCAGCGCCCGGTACGCCCGCAGTGGACGATGTTGAGCCGGGCCCGGTGAGCCCGGGCCAAATTTTTTACCGTTGCCCGGCCGGAAACGGCGCAGATAATATTTAAACCGAGACGCTGCAATAGCTGCTCAATTTCCTTCAAATCGCCCTGAACATCAAACTCGCCCAGGATGTTCACACTGTTTTCCAGGGGAGTCCCGGCAGAACCGCGCCCGATAAAATGCTCCAGCAGGGCTGCCGCAGCGACATCGTGCCCGTCACCCTGGCTCACCCCGCCAAAACCCGGGCAGTTGACCGGCACCACCGGCAGGCCCAGGGCAGCCGCCGCCTGTTTGCAGATCGCCTCCACGTCTTCACCGATCAGTCCTGCCGCGCAGGTAGTGTAAACCAGCACGGCTGACGACCGGGGATACAAACTTACTGCTTCCCTGATAGCCTCTTCCAGTTTTTCCCCGCCGCCGAAGATAATCTCCTTTTCTCCCAGACCGGTAGAAAACACCTTGTAATTCTTTTGTCGTACCGTCTGGCTGTAGTAGGCACAACCCACCGGCCCGTGGATGAGGTGAACCGCGTCCCTGATGGCCGCCAGCATCCAGCGGGCTCCGTAAAGCAGGCAGGCCCGCTGGGAGATCACCCCGGGTAAGGTACGCCGCTCACACGCGGGCAGGTTCGCCGGCTCCAGATGTCCGGCCCGTTCGGGCATTGTTTCAATGAGCATTTGCCTCCCTCATCTCCTTACAGCTGCTGGGTACGGTCATCCGGGTACTGGTAATCCAGCATGCTGTTGACAATTTCCGCCAGGAGCATCTCCCCACCCCGGTAACCGACAATGGGGCGTTTTTGATATCCGAAGCGGTCATAGATAGGAAAACCTACCCGCACCAGTGGTACCTGCAGCTCACGGGAGATGTCTACGGCCCGGGAATTACCGATGATCAGGTCCAGGCGCGATTGTTTTTTCAGGTACTCCTCAAACTCGAACAGGTCACCGCCGTTGATGATCAGCGGCGGTTCACCTTCATACCCTGCCTCGGCCAGGATAGCCTCTACATCGTGGACGAAGGTCTTACTGGCCGTACCACCGGCCAGGGCCACCGGCTCCATACCCATTTCCAGCACGAAGCGAGTGACACCGAGCACGATATCAGGGTCCCCCATAACAGCCACCTTTTTCATCATGGTGTGATGCAAGGTGTCGGCCAGGGAATCAACCAAACGTCCCCTTTCCTCTAAGAGGCTCCGGGGGATGGGTTTTCCGGTTATTTCCCGCAACGCTTTTAAAAAGGCATCGGTGCCCTGTACTCCCACCGGCGGCGGCCCCACCACGGCACGCACGCCGTATTTGCGCTCCAGGTAGCGGGCCCCGGCCTGGCCGGCGTGGGGCTGCAGGGCAAAGGTGGCCAGCGAATTGGCCATATCTTTAATTTCCTCTACCTCAGTGCCGCCGGGAGCCCAGTAGGGGACGGACGTTGGCGGCTCCAGGGGAGCGTCCAGGGTATCGGAAATATCAAAGAGCACTATCGCTTCTATACCCATGTGGCGCAGCAGGTGTTTGATCTCCCGGATATCGCCCGGGTAGAGCAGGCCGGGGATGATATTTACCTTGCCGTTGGGCTCCCCTCTGGTGGTAGCCAGGGTCTCCACAAAGGCACGGGAGGCGCGGTCATAACCTTCCACGTGGGACCCGGCAAAGCTGGGGGTGTTAACCAGCACGATGGGGATCTGGTCCGCTTTTTCCGCCCCGATCTCTTTGCGCAGGTTGGCCCTGGCCATTTTGATAAAGCTGACCATATCGTCGCCGATAATCTCGCTGGAACAGGTGGTCACTACACCAATCAACTCCGGCCAGTAACGTACCACCAGGTTGCGAATGCCCTCCACCAGGTTGCGCCGGCCGCCAAAAACCGCTGCATCCTCATGGAAGGAGGCGGTGGCGATAACGGCCGGTTCTTTAAAAATACGGCTGAAAGTATAGCGCACGTAGGTGGTACAACCCTGGGCGCCCTGGACAAAGGGAACTGCCTTTTTTACTCCCAGCACCGCCCACATGGCTCCCAGGGGCATACAAGTACGGTTGGGATTGATCACCACACTCCTGCTCGTGGAGGGGATCAGCTCTGCCGGCCGCTCACAATACTCCGGCGTGGCCGGGACTTTGGCGATTTTTATCTGATCGTAAGGTATGCCTGCAATTGGAATTTCCTTTAGCTGCATGCCCTTCCCCCCTCGTCTTTTAATGGAGCACCGTCAAGGCCCCACTGGAATTGCCAAACCGGTGCATAAAGGGCCTGGTAAATATCCCGGGCGAAATTAACCATACCGACAAAGCCGGCGTAAGGACCTTTTTCATAAGAATGGGAGTTTACCGTAGGAATACCCATCTTGCGCGCGATATACTTTTCTTTTAGTCCCGTTAAAAACAGGTCCGGTTTTTCGCTCTTTAGCATCTCTTCGATTTCAAACTCGTTGGGGTTGTCGATAACCAGCATTCCCTCCGGCGCCCGGGCGTTGATCTTTTCATAGTCGTCTTGGTGGGCAAAGGTGCAGGCGACGGCCACCACGGTCATCCCCAGTTCCTCCATCAGCTTGATCCAGTGCCAGACCCGCGGCCCGCCAACGTAAATGGCCACCCGCTTGCCCTTTAACTTTTCCCGGTAGAAAGCCAGGCTCTTCTCTACCCGCTTCATTTCTTCAGCAATTACCTCCTCGGCCCGCTCCTCCAGGCCAAAGAAGGCGGCCGTTTTCCGCAGCGCTTCCGCAGTCTGTTTAATCCCGAAAAGGGAGACGCGAATAAAGGGAATGTTAAACCCGTCTGCAAGCATGTGGGCGATATACTCGGCCGAACGCTGGCAGTGCACCACGTTTAATTTTACGTCGGGCATCTTGACCAGGTTTTCGATGCGCTCGTTACCGCTAAAAACGGCTGCAACGCGCACGCCGATTTTTTCAAAGAGGGGCTTCACCACCTTTAAATCCCAGTCCATGTTGTACTCGCCAATCAGGCAGATGTCATAGGGCGTTTTTTCTTCTTCGCTCATTTTCAGCTCCGGCCGGCGCTCCCTTAACTGCCGTATCTGCCGGTAAAACTGGGTGTTAAAATCGTGGTGACCTTTTGACTGGCTCACCCCGGAGCAACCAGGTGATTCGGAAGTGAAGATCAGCTTGCCGGTTTCCTTCTCAACCTGCCGGGCTATCGCCTGCACGTCGTCGCCGATCAGGCCGGTGGTGCAGGTGGTAAAAATAATCAGGCCCTTTGCTTCAGGGAAGAGCCGGATGGCGTCCAGGCAGGCCCGTTCCAGCTTTTTCATGCCTCCAAAAACAACGTCTTTTTCCTGCATGTCGGTACACACGCAGTAGCGGCGGTTGAAGGCAACATTGGTCAGGCGAGTGGGCGTAGCCCAGAGATAAAAGTCGGACAGATGGCGCCGCGTACCCCAAGTGTACCAGGCACAACCTACGGGCGCATGAACCAGTTGGATGACGTCGGCAATTGGTCCGCCTACGACCCCGCGGGCACCGGCAAAAGCACACCCCCGCTCGGTCATATCCCCGGGAAGGGTGGCGATATTACAGGCCGGAATTATGGATTTCTCCTTTTCGGTGCGGTAAATATGCTTATCCCGCTCGGGAATCGTTTCGTTGCACTTCATTTTTACCATCGGCATGATGTTCTTCTTCCCCCCTAACGGAAAATATCCCCTACCCTCTCAATCAGATGGCCGTCTCTCCCTTTTCCCCCGTGCGTATACGTACTACTTCCTCAACAGGACATATAAAGATACGCCCGTCGCCAATCTGGCCGGTACGGTTGATTTTGATGATTGCCGCCACAACCAGGGACACGTCTTGATCGTCTACCACCAGGGAAAGCATCCTTTTGGGCACGTATTTCATCCCACCCTCCTGGTTTTGCAGTTCGGGGCTGACGGTGAAGGCTACTTCCCCAAGAATGCCTTTCTGCTTACCCCGCCCGACTACCTTGCAGGCGGTCATACCCGGAAAACCTAACACGTCAAGGGCTTTTTTGGTAGCGTTAATTTTATTGGGCCTGATGATGGCAACTATTTCTTTCAAGGAGATCACCCTTTCCCTACAGCCCGGCGGAACCTGTCCGTACGGTGTAGGCTTCTTCCACCGGTGTGACAAAGATTTTGCCGTCACCGAAGTTTCCGGTATGGGCTGACCTGGTAATGATCGCTACCACTTCTTCCACCTGGCTGTCTTCCACTACCAGCATGATCATTACTTTGGGCAGTTCGTCGTAGTAGATACTGCCCATATGAATACCTCTTTGTTTACCCCGCCCGACCACATCCATTTTGGTCAGGGCCACGTATCCGGCTTCAGCCAGGGCATCTACCACTTCTTCGCTTTTTTCGGGACGAATGATAGCCCGGAGCATTTTCATAGCTATAACCCCCGTATATAAATTTTCATCTTCTCTTGAGGCTTCCGGTTTTTAGTCCAGCAGCCCGAATTTGACCACCAGGTTCTCCATTTCGTCCATGGTCATCGGTTGCGGAATGACGAACATATCGTTATCAATGATTTTTCTGGCCAGCTCTTTGTACTCCCGGGCCTGGTTGCAATCCGGATCGAACTGGGTCACCGTCTGGCGGTTAAATTCCGCTTTCTGGACGATATTGTCCCGGGGAATAAAGTGGAGCATCCGGGTACCGATGCGAGAACAAAACTCTTCCATCAATTCCCTCTCCCCATCAACGTTACGGCTGTTGCAGATGATACCCCCCAGCCTGACGCCGCTCTGTTCGGCATACTTGACCATACCGCGACAGATATTATTGGCGGCATAAAGAGCCATCATTTCCCCCGAGGCCACAATGTAGATCTCCTGGGCCTTACCTTCACGCACCGGCATAGCAAAACCGCCGCAGACAACGTCACCCAGTACGTCGAAAAAGATGAAATCCAGGTCCGGTGTATAAGCACCCAGCTCTTCCATCAAACTGATGGCCGTGATTACACCCCTGCCGGCACAACCGACGCCCGGTTCCGGCCCTCCGGACTCGACGCACTTGATCCCGCAAAACCCGGTCTTTACTACCCGGTCGACGGTCACCGCATCTTCTCCGAACTCCCGCAGGGTATCCATCACCGTCTCCTGCGGCTTGCCGCCGAGAATCAACCGTGTGCAATCCGCCTTGGGATCGCAACCGTGAATCAAGACTTTTTTCCCATAGAAGTAGGCAAGGGCGGCAGCGGTATTTTGCTGGGTGGTGGATTTGCCAATCCCACCCTTTCCGTAAATGGCAATTTTTCTGGTCATAATCAACCCTCCATATTTATTGTTTTTAATGCAAAATCCTAAACCTGCATTTGTTTATACACCCCAGCCGCTGCAGTTTCCATGCCTGCTGTAACGGCTGAAGATGACCTGTATCTTATCGTCCGGCCGGACTTTCCTGCAAAACGTAAAAAGGGTGCTTTTCCTGGAGCAGCTTTGCTCCTTTAAAGCACCCTTGCACTCGTTTAAAAAAGGTTTAATAATCCTGGCCGATAGAATGCCAATAGAATAAAAAAGCGCTATTTCAGAAGACGGAACTCCTGAAAAGCGCCTTTACCTTGCTTCCATCATTGGATAACATGTTTGGGCAATATGAAACGCCTCTTGATAGTATCTCCCGTCAACAAGCGTCCTTCTTTGGATCAATACTCCTCTCGTTCTGCCTTAGTTGATATTTTAAGCCAGGGAGGAACTTTTGTCAACCCATTTTTTTCATTCCCCGAGGTGCTTATCAAAGATCGGGATGAAGAATGGCCTCTTGCCCTTAAAGTTACCTCGTCAACTGATGCTTTATAAAGGCTGCACGGCCACCAGGTTGCTGCCGTCATAATAATCTACTTTAGCCTTAAATTTTTCCATGACAAATCTTAAAGGGACGAGGGTACGGCCGTCAACCACCCGGGCCGGGACATCCAGATAAACCGTCGCTCCGTTTACCAGGGCTTTATTGCTCCCTATTGCCAGGCGAATGGTAGAGCCCTTATTGGTAATTACTACAACACCATTATCATAATTTACCTCTGCGCCCAGCCCCTCGGCCAGGAACCGTACAGGTATCAAGACCCTGCTGTTTTCAATCCGGGGAGGAACGTCAAATTGCAGCGCTTTCCCTTTGATAAAAACCTTTACCTGCAGTTCACCGCTGGCCGCATAAGCCTGATCTAATTGCCGGTAAACCTCTTCGTCATCAGGCTCCTCCTCAAGTACGTCTTCCAGCAGTTCCCGGGCATCCTTAAACTTGCCGGCCTTAAAATACATCATGCCCAGCTGCTTCTTAATTTGCGCCCGGGTGGCAGCATCAAGGGTCGTATCGGCTTCGACGGCATTTTCCAGCTGCTCCGTGACGTCAACAATCTCTTCTGCGTCCTTCCAGGTATCAAGCTGCGCCTTGGCTTCATAAACTGCTTCGGCTACGCTCCGTCCCTCCAGGATTGCTGTCAAAGCAGCACGTGCTACCGGATTTTTCACATGTAACAGGGCATTCTCAACGCCTCTATATACGTGCTTCGCCACACTTTTCCCGTTCTTAACCTTTATTTGTTCCCTTTCGCGATCCCTCTCCCTCGTTCTTTCCTGCTCCTGGTCAGCATCCTGCTGTACATCATCCTGTAACCCGGCTTCCAGTTCCAACTCATACTCCCACGTCCTGCCCTTTTCTCCTCCTCCCCTGGCCCAGGCAGGCAGGACAAAGGAAAACACCAGAGCCACACCTGCTATCAGAGCTAGAACCTTTTTGCCTTTTTGCATATTGACCCTCCCAGCTTTTTAAGGTTTCACCATATTTTTCGCCCCGGCGTTCAATTTTAGGAGGGTCCTGCCAGCCAGTTGCGGCCTAAAGCAAGGAAAATACCCGTCATTATACCCAGGACCAGGGCCACAGCCGCATTGAGTAACAGGCGGGGCCTGACCTTTTCCGGCTCGCTGATGTCATCGATAATCCTGGCCGGGTGCATGGCGGCAAGCCTGTCCTGGAGGGAAAGATACTGCCCTATCAGTCCAACCTTCTCCTGGGCCTGGATTCCCTGTAACTGGACCAGCTGCAGGGTATAAAGTTTCTGCTCGACTTCGCTTAAAGGTGCCTTTTCCAGGCCGGCGATAAGCGCATTAATTTTTTCTTTCTCAGCATTGGATTGTTCCAGATCCTGGCTTATTTTTTGTAGATTTTCTTCCAGCGACGCCCGACGCTCCTCATACACTTTATTCCTCTCTTCAATAAAAAGGGCCACCATTTTAGCCGCCACGGCTGCAACCTGACTGGGATCCCGGCCCTCCAGGAAAAACTTGAGGTAGTTGGTATCTTTGATCGCTTCCCCCCGGGTCTTAAAACTTTTAGGGTCCGCCGGGACTGCCAGCTGCTCCAGGGCTGTGGTTAAGAGAGCCTGGCTCTCAAGTATTGCTTTTCCCTCATTTTGTTGCAAGGCTTTTGCGTCTATCCTTTCTAATTCTATCAGAGCTTCTACTCTATAAACCGGGGGCAACACTAGACTGGCAATGATAGAGGCTAATACGGCAGCCAGAGTGATAAAGGTAATCATCCAGCGCTGGCGCCAGAGGACCAGCAAAATTTCCCTTAAATCTATTTCGTCTTCGTATTGCCGGGCGGGTTCTGATAAGGGGACGTCCATTGTTGCTTCTTAGATCTCCTCCCTATTATTCAACAGCCTGTTACTTCCATCACCTAGCAACCATTTCGTTTCTATTCGACAGTTACAGGAAATCTCCTGCCCAGTTAAACATTAATTAAATCTAACCGCTCCATGCCTCTTCCTTATGTGATATAATTCACTAATGTAGCTGGCGTAGAACCGTAAAATGGACTAAAATGGGGTGCCTCCAGCTGCCCGTTAACATTATTTAACGATGGGACCCTCGCCCGTGCCCTGGCCAAAGTTCTTGAAACTACCGGGCTTGACCGTTACCTGACAGGCCAGAACGCCGGGCCGATATTGTTTCACCACAGGTTCAAGGTGGCCGTGGCCGGTTGCCCTATGCCTGCTCACAACGCAGCTTCGTTCCCCCGCTTCCGGCGGTTCAGTGCGATGCCAGGCGCACATAAATAAAGTCAGCCTTAACACCCGGGCTGACTTTATTACATTGATCTGTTTTTCCAGCGGTCAAGTTGCGGTAAAAATACCGGGGTCCTTTAAGTTTGAGTTTGGGTAAGCCCGCGTAAGTTCTCCAACCGGCCCGTTGCATAAAGATAAGACATTATCAACAGGTGGATACCTAAGGAGAGAATGAAAGTTAAGGGCAGGTTCCAGTTGCGATAAAGCAGCATGCCGTTGGCCCGCAGGAGCAGATGGAGCAAGGTGGCACCCAGAGGAAAAGCCAGCAGGATAAGCACCACCGGCAAAATGCTCCTGTACTGGGCCAGGAGATGGCTGAAGACAATTATTAGCGGGAACCAGCTTGCCGCCAGGAAAAGGGGTATGCCGCCGATACTGACCAAATCAACGCGGCGGAAGGTCCAGAAACCGAAGTAGTTTTGCATCAGGTAAACTACCAGGAAAGCCAGGGCTAATCCGCCCACCAACCCGATGAGGGCCAGTTCCTTAACTCGCTCCCAGGGTACAACCAGAAACATGAGAATCAACCCGCCCAGCAAAACAATTGGTCCCGCCAGACCTTCTAAAACCATTTACTATCACCTCAAGGATATTTTCCCCGGAAAATCTATAAATATACATAATGGCGGATTAGCCTCGCACTACTCTGGCGAAATAGGACGCAAACATTAGGCGAAACGTCCGTCCTCATTATCTTCTACCTCATCCTGGAATGTGTAACCACATAAACAGCAAAACCGTCAGAAGGAATATTTTTATCATACAACGAATTATCTTTTAATCATATGCGAGGCTTCGCCAATACTAAATACGTGGACAGGTGATGTAGAATGCAACAGCAAAAGCTGGCAATAATGGACGACACACTTGCTATCTGCAGGCTGGACAGGGATGCTCCACTACCGGAATGGGCACAGAGGAGCAGTTTTTTCTCTTGCACTCGAACCCATTCTGAGCTTTCAATTGTCTGTTCCCAGAAAGATGTACCCGTAAATGTCCTTTGCGAAAAGGGGTGGCGATGCTTGAAAATAGAAGGTCCCTTAGATTTTTCTTTGACGGGAATTTTGGCATCACTGGTTACCCCCCTGGCTAAGGCGGGAATAAGTATTTTTGCGATATCGACCTATGATACGGATTATTTGCTGGTTAAAGAGGAACAACTTGGTTTAGCAATCCGTGTCCTTAAGCAAAGTGGCCACCATATTGAGTGATTGACCGTTTCCTATCGCTCAGACTGACAGTTTTTTTCTCTCCTGACGTAGACTACAGAAATACCTCTGTGGGGTACATCATAAACAACATGCCCCAAATTACCATCTCGTCCTTTTTCTGAGTGCCCAGTTCCTCCTTGGTTTGATTTCGCTCTGCAGCCTAAAAGGAAAAAAGATAAGGGTGTTTTTCTGCATGAAAGCTGTCTTATATATGACAGGTTTTCAAGTAATAAATGCTGATTTGTTTGTGAGGGAAGTGGCGGCGGTGTTTGAGGTAGGAAGGTAAGAGTTGAAAAAGGGATATTTGAGGGAGGAACCTTTATTGCCATCTAACAAGCGTAAGGTTATCCGGGTATTTTGTGATGAAAGCCGGCAGACAAAAGCCAGGTATATGGTACTCGCTGGCATTTGGATACCTCAAAAATATATACCTGAATATGAAGATCATCATAAAAAAACCATTGAAGTCACCTTCAAGGTGTCTGTGGATTCAGATGGTGGAGGCGGACCGTTCCAAGTAGTATGCAGAAATGATTTGCTATCCGCAAAAGAGCTATCAACATGGAATTCTTCTTTAATAGTTTAAGAAATCCCAGCATTTCCCAAAAGTCCAGAACCGGTATTGCAGGGCTTTGATGGTCCTGCTTTTCTCCTTGCCCCCCAATAACTCAGCAAATTCAGCCTGGGTATCTATCATCAGCTGGTGCCGCCAGTATTTTAACCTATTCCGCACCGCCACGCCTATCACTATCCTCTCAATATATTCCACGTGGTAGGCGGTTATTCCTGCCTGCTTTCTCCCAAATAAAGAATTAAAACGCCAACTAACTCTACTATAGTCGCAAATATAATTCCTGATTTTACTCTAAATACCGCTAAAAGCCTTGATATACTAAGCTTTTATGGATATTAGTTTGTCCTTCGGTTGTGCTCCCGGTTAGCCAGACAAACGTCACAACCGAAGGTATAACCGGGCAAAAACAAAACCCCCGGCCACCCTGGGCCGGGGTGGAACCGTGGATAATAGTGCATAATTTGTAGACGCCGGGAGGTGGGCTCCCGGATCGTGTACTCGTATGTTAACTTGGAATATCCGATAATTGTATGCCATTACCCGTTATTAATCCACAAATTATTTCAATGGCTTTTTGTATTAATTTTAAAGCCATAGGTGTAAGATAAGCAGCCGCTTTTACAGTTTCAGAGAAATCTTTTACCCTTTGAGCTAGTTTATTAAAACTAAACTTTTTCTTTTCTGGCGGGCAAGTATATGCTTCTGATAAACTTTCTAACAATTTATTAAGTTCGCTTTTAAGTTCCGTAATATCGGTTAACTGAGCCAATATACTGGCCAGTTCTGGACTATATGATTTAATAATTTCAATATGATAGGTACTTTGATCTAAGTAACCTACATTTTGGGAATTTAAATCTACGTTCTGAGGATTAATAATTTGTATTAATTGTATTACGCTGGCACCAGACTTTATTAGTTTTTGCCATGTTTCTCCATCGATTAACTGTGGCAATGATAAAGCTTGCGATTGCGACTGTAAGCCCCAAAAATTTTCTTGGGTTCGCCTGGATGTTTTTTTTTAGCGCTTTCTTTAATATAGGCTTTGTACTGCGGATTAATTTTAAATGCCGGGAAAACTATCTCCGGTGATGTTATAATTTCATCACCACAAAGATAACAGATACTGGCTTTTGATAAATCAAGGCTAGTTAATTCATTAATGGTTACTAAACACTCCGGACAACGCACTTCCCATATACATATTAACTTTTTTTGGTTAACTAATTCCTGCAGCTTAATAAATACTTCCTGTACAGGCAAACCCACATCTTTAGCAACCGCCGAGGGGTAAAACTTGGCAATAGGCAGTAATGCTACTTCATCAACCCATTTATCTACTTTATCTAAATCCCATTGCCTCATAGCCTTACCCCTTCTTCCTTTCTTAATTCTCAAGCAATATCTTCTTCCTTAGTAAATCAATAGCCTGTTCGGTAGCAAAAGTTCTAAAGCTAATACTATTAGTTTGTAACCCAACCCTTATAGTATGATATTCTACCACACCATTTTCATTTACAGGAAATCGAATAAATCCTCCTTGATATTGTAAATGGGGCCTTAAAGCATTTAGTAACGGCAAAGAACGCACATCTGCTAATTCTTTAACGCTTAAGCCTAATTTCTCCATCCCTGCTAGCAGGATGGCTAAAAACGGAACTCCTTCAAACACCGATAGGGTGTCAATACTCTCGTTTAATACATTTATAAGGCATTCAATATCTTGGTTTTCAAAATAATTATTAATACCGATAAGGACATTCGATATTGCAGAAATTTGTTCTTCAGTTAATTCTCCCTCGAAGAAAAGCTCCGGCCTTGATTCGAAACTAATAAGGTTACCGCCTAACGCATCGGCCATGTCCCCTATCTTACCACCAAAGGGCTCAATAAGGTCGGCAATCCTAAAGGAGTCTATAGCTTCACGACTTGTACCATCGAATAGTTGGGCAATTTCTCTTAAAATACGCGGAACATACTTAGGATCATCCCTAATTTCGAGAATGCAGTTTTCTAAATCTAATAATGCGCTGACAAGGCCACCTATAGTCCTAGTCGAAAACTGTAGCCCGAATGTACGTTGTACCCTAACTTTAACTAAATATCTTAATAAATATCGTCTACCCTCACCATATTGACAAGCACCTACTATCTGGGCTGTTGCTCCAAGGTTATCTGGATTTCTTTCGATTATACGTTCAAATGGGTTAATACCCAACCGCTCCCGCATAGCAGTAACAATATCTAATTCTCTTGCATGTTCGGGAAGTCTATGCCATGTAATGGCCCTTCTGCTTGCAAAGATTTTATCCTTAATATGCTCAAAAACTTTGTTTTTTACTTCTTCCTCGCCGTTCCTCAAGGTATCAAAAACAGCTTCTGCCAAACTAACATCTGGAGTATCATTGGGTATTCCGCAAATAACACATGCTTCTTCTAGCAAACTTTTTGGTAATTTTAATAAGTCTTCAGGAAACACCAAATTAATAGGCTGAAGCATTTAAACCATCACGCTCTTATTGACAAACTCTTATTTTTTTATAGGAAATATTCTCCATAGACCATAAAAATCCTGCAAGGTTACTAAAAAAAGCCCCCGGACCCGCGGTCAACCCGCAGGCCCAGGAGCTTCTCTCATTCCTTCCACCGCCGCAACCCGCACTCCCGGCAATACACCGCGCTCCCGGGCACAGTGCCGGCTCGGCCACGCCAGCGGAGATGTATGCTTGCGCTGAGGCGTCGTCGAGGGAGACGAGTTCGCCGGGGTAGTAGAGATCTTTGCCGGCGATCATCCTAACCAGCATTTTTCCTCAGTCCCTCAAGGGTGCCAAGGAAGTCATGCAGGAAGTTAGCTCCCCGGCTTACCAGCAGGCCGGACAGCACCATGCCAGCATAAGGGACGGCCAAAGGGACACCTACCATGCTGAAAAAGTCCACTCCCGCCGCTACGCATAAAAAAACGCCGAGTACAACGGCGCCAATGCGGTCGGCAGATACTTTCCCCTGCTGCCAGAACATCTTGCAGGTCTCCCACAGGGCCTCTAATACGGCGGCCACGACAAGGAGCTTATAAAAGTCCATTATTGTTTACCTCCCTGAGTAATATTAACGGTTCTGGTAGCCTCATCCCAATCTACTCGATAGTTGAGAGCATCGATAAGCGCCCTTACCGGCGCATAAACCTTACCGTCAACCATAATACCTTCTAGCTCAATGTTGCCAACGCGGATTTTCGGCGCCGGCGGCCGGATCAAAGCGGCCCTGATAGCGGCCACATCCAGGCTACCGGGACAATCCGTTTCGTTTACTTCCTTATGAGCCAGCACCCGGTCCGGAGTGATAGGATACCGCCGCATCAAATCCTTAATCAATCCGTACAGCGCCAGCATCTGGGCGCTGGTAGGCTTGCTCTGTGTAAAGTCTCCTACCAGGCAAATGCCTACCGAATCGTTATTCCTCCCGGGCGCATGGGCGCCGGCAAAGAGGATATTGCGGCCCTCTTGTACTTCGCCGTCCGGGCCGCCGTTACCATTGCAAATCACGTAATGATAACCCACATCCCCCCAGCCTAGCTGGTGGATATGATAATCGCGGAAGATAGCTACATTCCCGTTTGGGGTCCCAGAATGGTGGATAACGATGTAATGGATATCCTCCGGACTACGCCGGGCCATCATTACCGCTTCAGGGACGTTGGCAACGGTCACGGCCGATCACCTCCCAATAAGGCGCAAAAATAGATCTAGCGCCAGGCCGCCGCAAATGCCTATAATCCAAAAATAAAGCTTGTCAAACCTTTCTCCTATCTTATCAATCCGGGCCTCCATTTTCTGGATGGAGCCATTTTGTTTGCGTTGGTATTCTTCATGCCCGTCCACCCTTTCTTCCAGCCTCGCCACAGCCACTTCTAACGCCCCCAATCTTTCTTCGACATTCAATGGGGCACCCCCCTCTCTATCTGGTCAGCGTTATCTTTCGCTCCCCTTCGTTCCACACTACCTTCCAGCCAAGTATCTCGGCTAAAAAACGTAACGGTACCAGGGTCCGGTTGCTCTGCGGGTCAACTTCTGGTGGCTGATCCAGGATAACTTCTTCCCCGTCTACCAGGGCACGGGTACTGTCTATCCAAAGTTCCACTTTAGATGCCGGCTTAGGCGGGAGAATTACATCAACACTGCTCCAGGCCTCCATAAAGAAGGGTATCCCTAAGTCACGGTCTCGGTAGGTCAGAAAATCGTAAGGCAGGTAGCCATAACCGCTGTCACCCCATCCATCACCCCATGAATTGGCTAAACGGAGAAAACCTTTCCTGGTAACACCGCTTTTATAAGTATGGACGAGGTTATCATCCCAGCCATCAAGAAGGATCGCATGGCCACCGCGCCAGGAGCCTTCCGGCAGGTCGATAAATCCACCCGGCTCGCACTCGATAAAGTTATCGCAAACAAAGACGGCCGCCAGAACGGGGCCGTCGCGCATGATGGCAGTTTTTATCTCCTCCAGAGTCTGGATCCGGGCATAGGCGCCTATCTGGAACTGCTTAGCTTCGGTGACGGCGGCCTCCGGCACTGGCGGCAAAGGGCTCGCCATAAGGCTGTAAGGCAGGGTTTGCTCCTTGCAGGTACCAATATCCTTAAGTACAGCCATGGCCACCCGCGGATAAGTGCCCTCCTGGTTAGGAATCCCGTCTCTTTGTTTGCACTCAGCATAAATAAAAAGAGGGCTAAACCTGTAGCCCCTGGACGGATAGTTGACCGACTCCTGCCGGTCTTTGACGCCGGCCGCCGCCTGGCCGACGCAGGTGCCCCATTTACCCTGGTCCCGAACTGGCAGACGGGGCCAGAAGAATGATGCCAGCAATTCTGGCGCCGCAACCATCTGCGAGTAGATATAGTCCCGGGGATCCGGGGGCGACTGGATTGCGCCAGGCACAAACTGAAAACCCATGTTCTTCCCCTCCCAAAATTAAAGCCGCCCCGAGTGGGCGGCCTAGTTAACCCAAGTACTTATTTGCTATTAAATCTAATTTCGCCAAGAATTGCTTTTCCTTTTCGGTGAGATGTTCTTTATCCAAAAGCTCTTTACCAAGTTCAAGACAACTCGTAATAAACTCCTCCATTTCTATATCCATCGGAGCCCTCCTTTCCTTATTAGCCCATTTGCTGCGCATAAAAGTCCTAAGACGCCATTTGAGATGTTGATAGAATTGCCTCGGCTTGCTCCTGCGTTATAAAACCCTTGGTTACCGCATTTTGTACTTGATCAACGGTTATCTTCCGCATAATCCACATGTTTAATAGAAACGTATACATAAGCTGTCTCCTCCTACAACCTTACCTATAACCCTACCAAGGTTAACAATGCTTCTTCAAGTGCTGTTACTCGTTCCTCTAGAGTCGGTGGTTGTCCTGAATTCTTAATCGTATTTATTACTTCAAGAGGAATTCCTTTCTCGATTAACTTTTGTATAACTTCGAAGTCATCCAAGTCGAAATTTACATATTCAATGCCATTATACTTAAAAGAGTAAAGCATATCCAATCCTCCCTACGAGACTGTTGTATTAATCACGGGTACACCCTTAACTTTAGAAAAACCAGTAGGAGTAGAAGTATAGGTAACAGAGTATTCACCAAAGTAAACGGCACCACCATTATAATAAGGGTTTACCCCTCCCTGGCTACCTACAATAACAAAGTTACTGGTAGGATTAACAGTTACTATAGATAGAGTGACTGAAAAAAGTCCTGCCTCACTAAGCGTAGCTCCAGCACATTTTATAAAAGCCCTGGCATTATTCCAATACCATTGATTCCCTAAACCTGAACTAATGAGATCAGCATTCACTGTTAACGTGATGTTACGAATTATTAATAATGCAAAATGCCCAAGGTTAATAGGATATAGTATTCCTGTACCTACATTATTATTACTTGAATCATTTATCGTCCCTATTGGAATATATAGGGTATAACTAGACAACCCGTCTATTATAACCCGTTTAAATAATATGTTTAAAAGACTGTCCATCGTATAATTTGACTGCAAAACTATCCGACAAGTACCCCCTATTGGGGTGCGATTAATAGCTTCTTGGAGGGTTTTTAAAGGAGCCGAACTATCGCCATTATTAGTATCACTTCCGGTTGTTTGATTTACATAATAATCTCTACCAGTAAGTAAAATTTGATCTATGGTTTTTCCTCCCACACTATTAGCATCGCCTGTTATGCTTGCTGGTAGTTTACCGTTCCCATCTAACCGCAAAATTTTATTGGGTTGCGGTGTTGTCACAATCTCGGCCAAATGCGCAGCAAAATCCGCCTGGGCCGCCGCCCCTATATCCCCGGGGGCCAGGGCATCCGCGCCCCCGGTGGCGTGGGTATTTTTATGGGCGCTCGGCGTAAAGCTGGAAGGCTTGTCCGGGATGTCAGCCCAGGCAGGGAGTTGATCCGTCCTGCTGGTTTTCGCTAAATAATAACTCCCTGAGGCACCATGAGTTTGGATAGCCCCTCCGTGGGCATCAACTTTAGCTTGTGCACCGTTCGGTGTTTCAGCTCCTATGTCTGCTGGGGCCAGTGGATCAGCACCACCAGAGGCATGACGGCTGGCGTGTGATTCAAAATCAGCCTGAGTAACGTATATCTCCGATCCCAGAGTAGCAGATATATTGGATGCATTTCCCGTAAGGGTAATAACGTTAATATATCTTTCTACTACGTCAGGGCCTCCACCAGCAGGAATGTATTCAGCATTTGCACCAGCATTCCCGTAGCAGTAAAGTATTTCACCTTCTTGAGGATCCTGGGCGAAAACTCCAAGCTCCCGCCAATAAAAGCCCGTAGTAATGTCTGTATTAGAGAAGTAACTACGAAGTTTGGCCTTTCCTCCAGCCAGCGTTTGAAGGCCTAATATCGTCAGCTCTTTTTTTGTACTGATCAGGTCGGTTAAATCCACAATACTTTGCCCACTAAGGCTTCCGTCGCCTATTTTTATTTTGGTAAAGTTTAACTGCACACCGGTTTGAGCTTTCGCTTGCAAATTCCTTCCTTTGTTTGTAAGGATAAGGCCGCCGAAAGCACCCATTTAAACCACCTGCCTTATCTCTTGATAATCTGCAATGTGGACCGCATTACCAAAGTACATATTGAGCTCATCAGTTGCTGTAATTTCTATGGCCTCAAGAACAGATCGAGCATTCTTGACGGATTCAACAGCTCTTGTAAACCGTTGAACATCCGTGGTTGTTGCTGAAGTATTAGTGGTTAATACCTTAAAATGATACGGCTGGCCGCCGTATTCAAACCACTCCTGAATTTCCCCGTCCCCAAAAATGGCTGTAACCAGTTCTTCAACTGCCGCTGGTGTTCCCTTGCGACGGTGCCAGTCTAAAGTGCCCTTTACCAGGGAACGTTTCTGCTCCAATGGGAGATCCGGCTCGTAGAAGTCAACATGAAACTGCCAGGCCAGCTGATCGATTACCGGCTCAGGCAGCTCATCTATCCTGGCTAAAAGCAGACATTGATCCACTGCAGCTGTTACGGCTTGCAATTCACCGTCCAGGGCCTGAGCCGCGGCGCTTACTTTAGGGTCTTTAGCAATGTTTGGGGGTAGGATATCGGCCAGCCGAATATCCCTGATACTAGTCATCTTCCAGGCCCCCATAGGTGACTGTGATCGTTCCGACGATAGCTACTTGGGCAGGTGTAACCGCAGTAAAAGCGGGCGAGATGATATTTACCCGTTTTGCGCCGGCAGCCATCACCCTAGCAGTCAGTTCTGAGGGATTAATATCCCGGCCCAATTTAGACCTTTGCCAGGCCACGTAATCATCTACTGCCTTATTTACTGCTTCCTGTATGCCTGACGCTATGGCGGCATTTGCCTGGGCTATATAATAAATCAGTTCTATGTTATAGTAGACCACTTCAGGAGCTAAAACTACCACCTGGTCAGTAAGCGGCCTGATGCGCTTATCGTTGCAAACCGCAGCAACGGCGTCCAATATCTCCTGCCCGGGGATCTGGCCATTCTCTAGCAGGGGGCGGATTTCAATTTGCCCCGGTGCCGGCGAAGTAACCGAAACGTCAACAATAGACTGATGCGCCGTCCGGGCCCAATACCGGTATCCTTCCTCTGGTCCGGCGACGGAAAAGCCCTCGGGGGCCTGACGGATACGCTCACGGAAAGCATCGTCAGACTCGACGTCAGCGCCGCCCGAGCTTACGGTAATGTTCTCAACCCTTTGGATCCATGGCAGGGGGTCTACCAGCTTGTTTATCTGCCCTATCTGCCAGCCATTTCCGATTATACCCGGCGTCGTACAAGCCACCGGTATGTCGATTTGCGTGGTCCCGGCCGGCACTACTGTTGCCTGGATCGTTGCAAAAAATATCTGCCCCCCGGGTGTTACCCGGATACCGGCGGGTATAGTTACCGCCTGCGGTTGGGGAGCCGATAGAGTAAAACGGATTATAGTCTGAGCGGCTTTTTCGAGCAGCCTCTCTGTTTTGACCAGGGCCCCTATATGATCCAAATAGTCCCCAGCGGCATAAGCCAGGAGATTCTGCTTGGCGGCATAATTAATCAACACCCTTTGCTGAGAGATTATGGCTGCTATGGCTTGCAAAAAAAGGCGCACCGGATCCCCAGGGGCTAGCTTGCGCCCCGAAATACCCTCGTAGGTAGTAATGACATTAGCCTCAATTTGGCTAACATCTGTAGAAACAAACTCTATTTCAGGCAAGTTGCTCAAGCTGCTCAACCAGCCTCACCCTCACTTTCGGGCGAAGAATACCCTCCTGGGCGTCGCCTTCAAAGGTTACCTGGGTTACTCTTACCCGCGGCTCCCTCCGTTGAACCTCAGCTATTATTTCTGCCGTCAGCCTCGCCTGGGCCACCGGCAGAGGGTCATCCAGCCAGGTTGAAGTAACCCCAAATTCCCGGTTAAGTGGAACCGAATATTTAGGCGTAGTCAAGATAGTACGCACATTCTGCAGGATTTCAGCCAACGTAGATTGTGGGGCAAAGTCAATTTCACCGGGGGTAGCCAGGACCTCATATTCCATCTAAACCGTCACCTCCGGCGGCGGGGGCGGGACATATTCACTCAAGGTTAATTCTACTTCCGCAGCTAAAAGGCGCCCGCGGTTATCTATCTTAGTCCAGCTTTCATTGATAGTTTCAATGACCCATAAGCTTTCATAAGATACAGGCCGGCCATTTAGGACTAAAGGCACTGCAATTCCCTGGTCGCGCAGGAAACGCAAAACAAAAATCTCATCGGCAGGGTTTACCCCAAAGGCCACGTCGAACCGTACCGTAAAGCTTATTTGTTCATCCCCGGGACCTAAAAACTCCCTTTTGGGTTTTTGATGCATTATCTCATGCCTGGCCCAGCGACCGCTACCGGAGCGTTTAAAATTATCAAAGGTCCTTAGTTTTTCACTGGAAGTCTCAAACACCACAGGACCAAGGCTACCGATCATCAGCCTCCCTCCTTCGGCGGGCCAGTGTCGCTGGTGCCAGCCGTAACATCGCTGTGGACGTGGGTTTTTAAACTTATACCATCTGCTATAACGTCCCCCGTCACGTTAATATTGCCGGCAGCTACAATGTTTACTGGGCCGACGGCATTAATGGTCAAAGCATGTGTGCTCCGGTCATATTCAATCCTTGTCCCGTCCTCAAACTGGACTATCCTCTTATCCTGGCTGCTCGCTGGCGGCTGGTCCTCGTCGGAATAGATAGCCCCCAGGATAAACCCCTCAGCGTTGCCGGTGGGCAAAAAAATGCAGACCACATGCTCCCCCACATCAGGCAGGTAGTAATCTTTATTTCGCAGTGTCTGGCGCTGGAGGACCGGTAAATCGTAAGAAACTACACCCTGGGCCTCAAATACCACCCGGGCCGTAGCCGTTGCGGGATTCACCGATGATACTCGCCCTACACGAATTATGCTTTTATCCATCAATACCCCTCCAGCACCCGGCGCAGGTCCAGCTTAACCGTGTATCCCGGGCCGCTGTGTTCGGCTGTCTCCACAAAATATTTACCATCAAACTTACCCCAGCCCTGGAGCATTACCGTCACCCCGGCCACCAGGGCAATGTTGCCCATCATGGTCAGGCTAAACTTTACCTCTTCTTTGTTCTGCTGGCGCAAACGCTTCTTCGCTAAGCGCTCGGCCTCGGCAATGCTCGTAACCCGTTCATTGATTACCAAGGTTTTTCCCGTTGCCGGCCGGTTAGGGGGCCTGTAGGTATAAACAATACTTTCTTTCTTCGTGCCGCCCTGGTACTCAACCCGGCAGGCGGAATAGACCTCCCGGGTCGCAGAGGTAGCTTGATATGACTCTATAGATGATACGCCCCGAATGATCGTCATCACCGGAGCCATCTGTTCATATTTGCGGTCGTCGAAGATTACTATCTGCTGTCCCGTCACCTTGAGTGACAGCCCGGCGTCCTCACAGAGCTTCATCAAAAAGGCCAGATCCGATTGCTCCGTCTGATCTACCCGGTCGTATTCCGGGTCATCATCAGTATCATAAAATAACCCCAGGCCGGCTTTGCTGGCGATATCCCTGACAATAAGCGAAAGTCTCGTTTTTTCCCAGGCCCGGGTCTTATCTTCGCCGCGGAGAGAAGCGGATTCCGGTACAGAAAGGGCTTTTATCGTCACCGTTTCCGGCGGCCCGGCGCACTCTATTTCGTCAACCTCAAACGTTCCCAAAGGCAATACTTCAAATTGGCCGGCCAGGTCCCAATTCTGCACCTGGAGGGAGGCCTGCAGGGTAGCCCCTTTTTCCGGCATCCAATCGGCTTTCCATAATCCAGCCTTATCCTCCAAGTTTATTTGCAGGTCGTCGGCTTTGCCGCTGGCATGGTCGGTATAGGAGAAACCAAGGAGATATTGCGCCAGGTCCTTTGAAATGTCTTTGTTGTTGTAGGTTAAGCTAAGCTTTGCCCGGCGGGCAAACTGCATCAGCTCTCGCCTCGCTTCCAGGGCGGCAGGCTCGAAGGAATTGGAGTTGTAATCTCCGGAACGACCAGCTTAACGCCGGCAGAAAAAAAGACCGTTTTCCGGTATTGGGGATTGGCCTCAATCAGTTTAGTCATATATTTCTCGTTGCCGTAAACGCGCAGGGCAATCAAGTCCCAGGTATCGCCTTGCACCGTCACATACTCATTCATAGCTCAACCGCCTCTCCTGGCGCAGCATAGCCTGAAAACGTTCCATAAAATCGTCCCTGGAATCTTTTAACACTTGCCTGATGACGCCTGGATCACCGCCAGGCGCATGTATTACAGGAGCAAAAGTTATCTGTATAGTACTCCCGGCCGGACTAACACCTAACATCTCACCGGCCTGAGCCCATAAAGATAACGACCTGGAGGAGCCATCAAGGGGGATTGCCGCTTCGGGACCCCTTTCGGCAAACCAGGCGATATGTGGCTTGTCGTAGATACCGCCTGTGGCGTGGCCCTCAATGGCCCGAAAGCCACCAACACCTCCCGAACTTGCTACATCCCCACCACCAAATCCCAATTTTGAGCCTATCCATCTTACTACTTTGCCGACTTTTTCGTAGATCTTTTGGATAAAACTATCTAGAGCAGCTAAGGGGTCTTTCCAAAAGTTAATAAAGAATGTTTTTATCTTCTCCCAGTTCTTGACTAGTAAATATCCAGCCGTAATTAAACCCGAGACAGCAATAATCACTAGTCCTATGGGGTTAGCAGATAGGGCTGCATTCCATAGCCACTGAGCCGCCGCCCAAGCCTTTGTGGCAATGGCCCCCACTCTGCTGATTATCCCAAACTTTGTGGCCAACATATAAATAGTGGAAAATGGAGATATAAGGATACCAGCCGCATATCCCAATGCTGTAAATGCAATGCTTAATCCAAGTACTGCTGCTGTTCCGATGACTATTGCTTGGGTCAAGTTCGGATACCTTTCCGTAAATCCCTGGACTTTCTCCGCCAAATTTGCCGCCGCACCCATCAATTTATTTAAAGGAGGCAAAAGAATATTACCTATAGAAGTTCCTAAAGCCGTCGCCTGGTTCCTCAATAGTTGCAATCTGTTTTCCGAGGTCTCTGACCGGGATTCAAACTCCTTCTGCATACTGCCGGCATATTGCGTGGCATCACCGACCCGCTCAAAATTCTTTTTTAAGGCATCCAGGTTAGTTAAAAGCGGTGCAATAGCCCCGATGCTTTCTTTCCCGAACAGGTCAGAAAGGACCGCGGCTTGCCTATGCTTAGGAAGTTTCTGCAAGGCCTGAAGCACCTTCAAGATAGCTCCCTGGGCATCCTTCTGCATCATTACGGCCATATTTTTCGCATCGAGCCCCAATGCCTGGAAGGCCTCCGCCTGGCTCTTGGTCGCCGCTTCGCCTGCCGTAAGACCGAGGATCAGGTTTTTGATGCCGGTTGCCGCTATTTCTTCCTGAATACCAGCAGAAACCATGGTTGCGCCCAGGGCGGCAATCTGGGCAGCGGCGGCACCGCCAACCTCGCCCAGGGGGCCGATCCGGCGTACCACTTCGGCAATTTTAGGCGCCGAGGCCGCTGTCGTGTTGCCCAGGTAATTGATCTGGTCGGCTAGAGTGTTGACCTGCTCCTGGTTCATTTTAAAGGCCGAACGCCATTCGGCCATAGTCTGGCCGGCTTCTTCGGCGGTAATATCAAAGGCCACACCCATCTTAGCAGCTGCTTCTGCGTAGCTAAGGAGTTCGTCCCTGGCAATGCCGGCCTGCCCGCCGGCGGCGACAATCTGCGCCAGTCCATTTGCGGCCATAGGGATGCGTTTTGAAAGATTGAGGATATCCTTACCCATTGCTTTAAACTGTTGGGGTGTCTCAAAGTCTACAACCTTCCTGACGTCAGCCATGGCGGACTCAAATTGCATGGCCGCGTAGACAGGCGCCCCTATGGTAGTTGCCATCGCAGCTGCATCCAGCAGGTTGCCCCGCATCCTTACGCGGAAATCAGTGACTCTCTGTTGAAGATTAACAGCTTTAGCGAACCTTTTCTGAGCTTGTTCCGCCTTCTGTAACTGAGCAGTAAGTTTGGCATGAGCTGCAGCATATTCTTCGGTGCTGATGGCCCCTTTCTTCTGGTCCTGCTCCAGCTTCCTTATGTCTGCCCGTAGGGAAGATATATGCCGGTTCATTTCCTGCAGGCGCTCGCTGGATGTCATGAAGGCGCGCCCCAGGGAAGAGTTTATTTTCCCGGCAAGCTCAATAGCTATTTCAAATGTACGAGCCATCTTTTAGCGCGCCTCCTTCGGCCTCCGTTTCTTTATCTCGATAAGCGCCTGGATCCAGTCCATTAAATCATTTATCGGCAGAGACAGCCAGAAGGGAACCGGCGTACAGGTATCAATAGAAAGTCTTAAGCATATATCCATCAATTCAAGCCTGAACCGTCCAGGCCGGATGGATAATCGAATAAAAAATTCTGCACCGTCATGGTAACACTGGAAAAATCTTTAACAGGCAAACCTACGATTAAATCCAGTGGAACTTTAGCTGCCTTTGCAGCTAATACTGCTAAGTAAGCCTTAGAGGTTTCAGCTAAAGGAGGATTGTCTCGCAATAGAATTCTCGTTTCCTTCTCAGCCTCTATCATATCTTTGCCCGTTAAAGCTTCCAGGTCCAGGGTCAATTCCGTATACTCCTTGCCCTCAAAAGAATAGGGCCTGCTCAGAATAACCTTTTCCATGATTGTACTCTCCCTCCAAAGTGATTAAGCCCGCTGCTATTTCCCGGCAGCGGGCCTTTTAGTTATTCCAGTCCTAGGGCCTCTCTCACTTTCCTCATATAATCCACGCCGTTGATGATGCAGATATAATTGTACTTGTCGATTTCCACGATAGTTTTCCCATCGATAGAAACTTTCAAGTAAAGGACTTCAAATTCATTCGATGCATCGGCAGTAGTCCCAACGTCCAATTTACCTAATTCCGTAATTTTAGGGGTACACCTTACGGCCACTTTAAGGGCTTGTACACGGTATTCTCCCGAGCCGGCGTTATAAACCTGGGTTGCACCCCGGAAATCCAGGTTATGTGCCCGCGGTTCAGCCAGGTGGACGGTAGGCTTAACAACTGTACGCCAGTTAATGGTGCAAGTCATGCTGTTATAATGGCCCAATACCGGGCTCTCCACCTCTCCAGCGATGCCGGCGCCTTTCACCGTCTCGGTCATGGCCTCCAGGCTAGGGAGTTCCACGTCTGCTATGCCCAGGAGGTCAACCCCATCCTCATAAACACGGAAGTTAATCAGTTTTTCCGGTACCTGGTTCAAGCATCACACCTCCTTACGCGGCAAACAGCGATTTTAGATACTGCGGGTCATATTCGACGATGAAATCAATCTCCCGGGCCGGCGACGGCGGAGTCACGTAAACATGCAGCCTGATGATGCCGTCCATAAGGTCTGTAGTCGGGTTCTCATCCTGAATAAACTCCACCCGGCCACCGAGGATGAACCCCCGGGCTGCCAGGCCGTTGAGCCAGATGTTGGCCGAATCGACAACGGTATCGACCAGGCGCCGCGAAATCGGGTAATCGACCTTCTGCCAGAACATGAGGATCAGGGAGTTAGCGATCCAGTCAAACATGCGCCGCACCGGGAGGAAGGCGTCTTTAGGGTCAGTAATTGCCGGGTAAGCGCCGGTACGGTTGCCCCAGGCCTTCCAGCCACCGATGAAGTTCAGGGCCGTAATAATCCCCTGGCCGTTCAAGTAGGCGGCCTGGTCGGGGCCCAGGGTGATCTCCGTCCCGTCAGCCAGTACAGCGCCGTTGGCCTGGAGGGTCTTATTCGAGGGACTAGCATAGGGAACATCATCGTTTTCCGCATCGGTCCGGCAGATTACCCCGGCCAGCTGGGTTGACAGGTAAAATACCTCATCGCTGAGCTTCACCTTCGGCCAGCATACCGCCTGCCGCGGGGAAGTATAGGTATTGGTCTCTTTCCAATTGGGCACGTCAGTATATTTCTTAACTTCGCTTGTTGACACGTCGGTAAGGGCGATGCACTTGAAATGGCCGTTGATGTTACTGGCCTTGGCTACCATTACCGCGGCCACCGCCGGGTCATGAGACCAGCCGGGCGCCAGGACCATGCCGGGCACCAGCCGGAATAACGGAAATACCTGATTCAGCAATTCCAGGCCTTCATAGGCTCCAGTCGTTGCATCTACGCCGCCAATAATGTCACTACTGGTGACCATGCTCGGATCCAGGTGGTCATAATTGACCGTCAGGGTAGCCCCTGCGGCAATAGCACCGGTCGCCAACCGGGAGATTACTGCCCTCCCAGCATCATCGAAAGCAATCGTATAATCCGTATTAGCGACATAGGTAGTAGCACCATCCTGGCTCTTGACAACTACAGTATCCTTAAGTACTCCGTCATTGGCCAGCGTAGCCTGATCGTCCACCAGGGTAACGCTTTCTGCTGCTACGCTCTTCTTATGAGTTGCCGGATCCAGGATGTTCACCAGCACCACCGGCGCCACATTGAATAGGGCGAAGTGAGATTTAATAAACTCGCAAAGGGTATATTTCTGCCAATCATCGCTGTAACCGAACTGCTTGACGGCCTCTTCATAGGTATAGCAGAGTACCGGCTTATTTACCGGCGCCGGTTCCGTCGCCAGGTTTACCGGGGCAGTCCCAAATACCACGGGCAATCCGGCGGTGGCCTGAACCGGAGGGGTAACGGAAGTAGGGATTTCCGTAGTGTAAACACCGTGCATGTAGGGCATTAATTATGCACCACCCTTCAAGATAAACTGCAAAGCTTCGTTAAAGAAGGCATTTTCCGGGGTCCCTCTGGTTGCAATTGCCTTCTCTATCCGGGCCAGTTCAGTCACCGGGACGAATAGCCTTTTGATTGCCGGGCACTTTGCAAAAAGATCCCCCAGGTGCGCCGGCAGCCCACCCTTATAGACGGTATAGCGCTGCAGCACACCGCCAGGAATATTAGGACCACAATAAATCAGCCGCTCCGGTTCTTTTGGAGCGGCCTTTGCAATTTTACTCATAGTCAATTCCCTCCAGTGCAGGTTCCAGTACCGGGTGAGCGACCGTCCAGGTGGTAGTCATTATACCCACCCAATGAGGATAAGGCTGGTCTTCCGGTATTTCAAACTTCATAGGGTACTCTACCCGGAATTTATTGCCTATTGTCCGCCTCTTGAACAGCTCCGTCCAGATGCGCTGAATAACATTGGCCACATCCTTCCATCCTTGCTGGCTGTCCCTGGAGTATGCACCTACGATTATATGAACCGTAATCGTCGCCCCATCCTGCTCATCGGTGCCGTCGGACAACCTCACAATTACAAAAGGAAAATCCGGATCCTCTTTGGTCGGGTCCTTGGGCGGTAAATAACCGGTAATAACCTGGGGTGGCTTGCTTGTCCCCATATTAGTCTCCAGCCAGTAGTTCTGGACAATTGGCTCAATAAAATCTCGCAGTTCGTCTACCAGCAAAACTGGTGTAATCATTTACCCACACCTCTTAGTAGCCTTTCGATTTCATGCTCCAGCCGGCTTTCCAAAAGTTCCTGCGCCCGTTCTTCGACATAGGTGACAACCGATTCATGCCCCAGCATTTGCGGTATCGAGGGGCCAAAGCGCTGGATAATCGGCAACCGCGCCCGGCCGGCCCGGTGGAAAACGCCAATGTGGCCGGACTGCATCTGAGCGACAAAGGCGCCCTTGACCGGACCGCCGCCACCCCGGACCACTCTGACAATAATGGGGTTTTTCCTACGCTTTGCCGGCGGTTTAGCAGGTGTGACGCGAAACTTTGATAGGGGTACCGGTTCCCCGGTGGCGTGGATAATCGCGGCCTGGTTATCAAGGGTAGCTTTGGTGATTTTGATCTCGGACCTTACATCCTGAGCCTTAATATAGTACCGTTCCCGCACCTTTCTAACAGCATCGGCCCTGGCGCTCTCAGCCGCCCGATTTAAGGCGGAAACGACGGCCTTAGAAACGCCATTTGGGACGTTTTTCAGCAGTACTTCGGCCCGGGCAAGCTGTTCGGCGCTTATTGTAATCACGATTCATTCGCCCCTAAAACAATCTCCAGGACGCCCATCTCTTCGTTACATTCGTCCACTAAGTAAGCTTTACCATCTAGCAGAATTTCCTGACCGAAAACCGGACGCATCGGCAGGTCGTCAGCCCTAACATAAACCGCAATTTCACTCCTATAAACACCGTCATATTGCTCCGTTTTATCGTTGCTCCGGGTCTTGAGGATATTGCTGTCTATTACGGCGGGAATTTTAAGCCCGTTGATATCATGGACATCGGCAAACTCCCCTAGGTTAAGGAAAATGCCGATGTCCTGCTGGATCGTATCTTTGAAGGTCATTTTTTCTTCTTACCGCCCTGGACTAAGGGATGGTCGGTTGCCGGCCCTTCTTCCTCCGGTGCAACAGGATTTTCGGTTGGACCGGCATCGGGAGCAGAGGCTTCCTCTACTCGAACCGCAACCGGGTATTCGCAAAACCCTTCTGCGACGAGTTTTTGTTCCACCTTGGGGTCCAGTCCTTTAATAGTTTCGCCGGGGAAATAAGTCTTTTCCCCGGCGCGAACACGAAAGGCTTTTACAATGACAGCCATGCTATCACCCCTTACAGGACCTTGGCGACAAACCAGTCGTCTACATCTTCCGGTTTGGGAACAGGGCGGCTGCTCAGCCGCAGCATACGCTGTTCGTTTTGATTATCTGCCCAGCTCTTAGGCACCCGGGCACCCTCAATGGTCACAAACTGGTCGCCTTCTAATTGAGTAATTGCACCATATAGAAACTCGCCCATGCCAGGCCGGGCTAGGAGGACATGATCGGTCGGCACCATGGGATACTCATTGCCATCGTCATCCAGGAACCAATCGTTATAGGTGTAGAGGTCAAGGCCCAATTCAGGCAGCCGGCCGATATAAGTTACAGCATCGCTCTGGATAACAGGATTGATCTGGCCGAGATACAGGTTGCGAAGGTCCATCTTCTTCTGGATGTCGGCGTCGTTCAGGAAAGCATCACAGGCTTCCTGGCCAAGGACGCAGATCGTAGGAGCCCGCCCGGACTTTTGGATGACTTCCAGGCGCCAGCGTTTTAGGTCGGCATAAATAGTGGCCCCGGACTCATTCCAGAGAGAACCCGTAGTGAGGACCTCTTTATTGGTGAAACCATAATCCAGTACTTGCTCAATATAAGACTGATTGTTCCTGTCGATGAAGCCCTTCATAACGATTTTCCCGTTGAAAAGCAGTTCCCGGCACATCCATTCTTCCCGGCGAGTAATCATCTCGTCCAATTCGGCCAGGTCGCGGCCTAAAAGCTCTGCCTGCCGATCGGCCGGGGTACGCTGGCTGAAAATGTTTTCGCCCATACCACGGATAACAAGGTCATCCACGGTCAGGGCACGCTGGGGGGCAATCTTAGGTGCCGTGTACTTATCAGTGCGGTAACCCTGCCGGTCCATTGTGATACCGCCTACCCGTGGGGCGACAAAGGGCGCCATCTTGCGCTTGCCCTTTTTATAGTCGAGCATTACTTCTTCGGTGACAAAAGTCAGGCTACCGGGAAAGAATGTGGAACGGAAAAATGTATGGACAGGCATTAACCTTTCAACGGCAGCGATAAGGGTCTGGGTGCGGTAAATATTGATGTTCAATTGCCTTACCTCCCTGTCAATTAGTACGGGATATTATCCTTGAGGAAAATCCCAAGCTCGCGCAGCCGGGTTTCATGGTTGGCAGCGGTGTCCGTACCGCCGAAGATCAGGGCCTTACGGTTGAACAAACCGGAACTGTAAGCAGTGGCAACGACATTGGTAGTAGCCCCAGCATCGCCGGTATCCACATCATCCGTTAGGATGCAGTCTGCCGACTGGCTGCCGTCGGTATTGGCGCTGTTAACCGGGACGGCCAATCCCGAGGCAGCGATGATGCCCAGGACGGTCCCGCGTTTGAGGATGCCCTGGCCGGCTTTAAGCGTTACAGACTTGATTTCCAAAGGGATGCTGGTCCCGGCGATTAAATTATCATAGGTGACGGAATCTGCCTGTTTGGTATAGAGATCCATTATTTCTTAACCTCCTTGGCACGTTTTTGGTTGGCTGCGGCAACAATCTTATCAATAAGGCTTTTTTCATCTTCGCCCCCAATTGGGCCTTCCGAAATTGCGGCAATGACCTTATCTGCACCGGAAGCCTTAATTTCATGGTCCCGGTCAATCAGGTACTTCCTCCCTTTGGCGGCATCTGCTTTCAGAGCCTCATACGCCAATTCCTGGGCCGTCATGGGTTCTTCGTACTTAGCCTTAGCTACCAGTACCGGGTCAATGGTGGCGGCAATTTCATCAATGGACTTAATGCGCTCCCGTTCACTGGCCTTGGCCTCAGTTACAAGCTGGTTACAAAGTTCGGGATACTGCTGTTTGAGTTCGTCAACGGTCTTGATTTCCAAGGTGTCATCACCCTCCTTAATAATTTCTTTTGACGCTTGTTTATTTGCTGCCAGGATAACCGGTTTAACACTTGCGGCAACGGTAATCCCCTTACCCAAAGAGGGCCTGGTCTGATAACGGCTTAGATCATGAAGCACCGAATTGACCACGAGGTAGCGCCCATCGTTTGTCGCCGAAGCATCAACACTTTCCTCGAAAAGGATCTCATCCACAAAACCCTCTGCCTTGGCCTCTTCTGCAGTCATCCATGTCTCGCGGTCCATCATTTTGGAAAGTTCCTTGCGGTCACGCTTGGTCTTGGCTACATAAGCATTTATAATGCTTTCCTTGACCGTATCCAGGACCTCGGACATTTTTTCAAGTTCCTCTGCTGAATAATAGCCAAAAAGGACTAAAAGAGGGTTATGGATCATCAATAAAGCGTTAGCCGGAGCTTTAATTATATCGCCTGCCATAGCCACAACGGTGGCTGCACTTAAAGCAGCCCCGTCTATCTTGACAGTAACATTAGCCGGGTGGTCCTTTAACATAGTGTAAATGGCGTTTGCCGCAAAGACGTCGCCGCCGGCAGAGTTAATCCGCACGGTAAGATTGCTGATATTACCGAGCGCCTTCAGGTCCTCGGCAAATTGCTTTGGGGTAACCTCATCCCCCAACCAGCTGGTCTCGGAGATGGGACCATAAAGCAAAAGTTCCGGTTCATCCCCGCCAATGTTTTTAAACCGCCAGAACTTATTCAAGCGGTTCACCTCCTGTTTCTATAATCCCGGCCTGCTGCATTTGGGTAGTCTCGCGGGCTAACTGCTTAATATTGCGGTCAAAATCGCCGCCGGTAATTTCAATGGTCTCGCGCTCCCGGGTAGATAGTCCCAGCTTGATGCGCTCGCCGGCCGCCTGGACTTCTTTCAGAGGATCAACCTGACCCGGGGCCGGCCCGTTCCATTCTGCGCTTGACCAGGCCCGCCGGATAGCCGGGTCGGAGAAAAAGCCTGGGGCCCGGATCCGGCCGATTGCCACGGCCTCCGCCAGCCACTCCTCATATACCGGCTGGCAGAAATCCTTGGCTATCCAGCTCCGCCGAGTACGGAACATCTTCCAGGCCTCCAGGAGGGCCGCACGGCTGGCGCTGTAACTCGACTGGAAGGATTTCTGTAAAAGCTCCTGGGGGATTTCTAGAGCAGCGCCGATATGGCGGCACAAGGCGTTGACAAAGGCATCGAAAGAACTGTTTGGCCTCTTAGGGTCGGCAACTTCAATATCCTCGCCCGGGTTTAATACGTTAATTGCCCCAACCCCCAGCTCATAAACAGTCTGATCGTCGGCGGCAATCTTCTGGTCATCAGGGATCATACTTCCCAAAGGCATGTCGCTCGATGGCCCTTGAGACTTAATAAATACGGTAAACATGCCGGCGATGACGGCAGCCATCAGCTCGGCTTCGGTATAACGGGTCAGTTGCTTCAGCGACTCTATGACCGGGGCCAGGTAAGGCACGCCGCGCCGCTGTTCGGCCCGTTCCGCATCCATCAGGTGCAGGACATTAGGCCGGCCAGTCTCGCTACCATAGGCCTCCACTCGCACCCACTCTTTACGTTTTGCGGCGTCCAATCCCGTTGTAATGGGGTAAGAATTACATATCCAGTAAGCGACGACCATCCCCTTATCGTCGATTTCAACGCCCGAGATAATTTGATTACCGTTCTCGGGATTTACCCCCTCAATGCTACCCAGGAGAACATTGGCCCAGGGTGTAGATACCCTGTCCGCCTCGATTAAATGCAGGCGGAGGGTATACGGCATCCAGGCTGTCGGCTGGTTTCTTTTAAAAAGAACAAAGGCATCGCCGTTCATCAGGCAGCCTAAAAAGGCAATACCCTGCAGGTCGTAGAAATCCGATATCCGCAACGCGTCACAATATTTACTTTCAGCCCACAGCGCAAATTCCCGCTCCACCTGGCGCTCCCAGGCGTCGGCCTGCTCTTCGGTAAGTCCCAGATATTCCGCATCAATACGCGCCTTCAGGCGCAGGCCAGGGCCAATAACGTTCGTCTTGGGCGTCTTCAGCGCGGCAGCACCCAGGGGAGTATTCATGAACAGGTCTCTGGACCGGGCTCGCAAGGTATTTAGATTAAGGTCAATATCGTCTTTAGGACTACCGGCCGCGGCCGTCCAGCCGCGCATGCTCTTCTTCTTGGTGGAAGCCCCGCCCTCGCTGTACCCGGCGGCAAGGATTTGGAGCATTTTACGCGCAGCAATACGCCGGACAGCAGCCTGGGGAGAAAAATAAGCTATAGTCCTATCTATCAGGTTCATCCCTCACCCCCTCCTCACAGGTCCCGGGGAACAACTCCAATGGTGCGGTTCCTGCCGCCGCCCGCCAATTTAGCCTGCTCGTTAGCAATTTCTTGCTCCAAATAACGGATCATATTGCCTATTTCACGGAGATTGGCTCTGGTAAGCCTTCTGGAGCCGATCATGTATTCCTGGGCGCCCGATAAAATAGCCGCCTCGCAGTTTAAATACTGTTGCAGGCGGCTCTGTAGCGTTTCAAGCCGGGTAGACAATAAAAATCACCCCGTTTTCGCCTATATTTCAATGCCTTTATATACTAATCCGGCCTTCTTTTTGGTGATTTTGGGTCCATTTTCGACGCTTTTTCCTGTAATTTCTAGTTGTTTTTTGAGTACTTCTAAAGGTGGATTGAGTATTTCAAAGGCCGCAGTAGCGTAATTCCGGATATCAAAAGGTTCGTTTCTGGCTCCAGAAGTCCGCTTTTCCCAGTGAATAACCGCTTTGCCTTTTGAGTACCGGACAACCCGGTGTTCGGCTGTCAGCCCCTCAAAATACGCCTGATCATAGCCTTTCTCGGGTTCGGCGGGGAAATGGCAGTATCCTGGTCCTTCAAATTGTACTTTTAGCCGGGATGAAACCATGTCTTTTCCTACATCCACGCCCACCCCGAAGAGCCAGACGCCGGCATCGTTACGCCTTTTGGGCCGCTGAATATAGGGCACCCCACTCCCGCCCTGGCCTTTTATCGCCCATACGCGCTGGAACTCGCGTTCCTTGCAAAATTCATAGACTTTCTTGGTATGGTGACCGCCTGAGTCAATGCAGGTTGTCATTATCTGCAGTATTTGGCCGTCTTTACGGATATAAGTCTTGTTTAATACGGCATCGAGCATTTCCCAGACATGCTCTTGACCGGGATCGCCCATAATGACCCCGTACTGGATACCCCAGCTTTCACGTTCCAGTCCCCAGCCGACTATTTCATATTCCAAGCGGTTATCCTGCACGTCCACGCCGCAGGTAAGGACCAGAACACCATTAGGTACCTCACAGTCATACCGCTCGCGGCGCTTAATTAAATCCTCAGCTTCAATCCCTTCCCCTTCTTCTTCCCAGGTTTCACCCAAGGTAGTATTGACCCAGGCTTTTAGCATTTCAATGTTGCCCTTCTTTTTTTCGTTGTAAGCTTCCTTGAATTCTTCGATAATCTTCTCCCACCGCTTCCATGGAGAAGCAAGCTCGTTCAGGTGGAAACCGCGTGTCTTTGCAGTAGGTTCCTTAGCTACCCATTTGCCCTGGCCGCCCTTCCATTCAAATTCCCCATGCCGGGCGCCGCAGTACAGGCACTCATGTGTGACGTCCTCAAACCGGATCTGTGCCCAGGTCAGAGGCTGGTACCGGCCGCAGCTGGGACACGGTAAGCACCATTCTTCTTGAGTAGAATTTAAAAAAGCCGCTTCTATGCGGCTTACACCTTTGATGGTAGGGGTGGATACGAATACTTTTTTCCGGTTCCAGAACGTCGTTGTACGCTTTTCGGCTAAAGTTAGGGGATCACCTTCAGTTCCGGCGCTGGCCGGGAAACGGTCCACCTCGTCGGCCAGGAGAATCCGGATGGGCCGGCTGGCAAGACTGGAAGGAGAGTTGGCCCCTACTAAGGTAATATGGCCACCAGGGAACTTCTTGTGTAACAGGGTATTGTTGCTGTCGCGGCTGCGAACATCCTTTACTTTCCCCCGTAGCGTGGGAGTATCCCTTATCATTGGAGCTAGCCTGTCTTTTGAAAACGCTTCGGCTAGCTTTTCCGTCGGCATGACCAACATGATTGGCGCTGGATCGTAGTCTATGTGGTAACCGATAATATTCAAAAGTATTTCTGTCTTGCCAACCTGAGAGCTGGTCATAACTACAACCGTTTCTACGGCCGGATCATTAACTGCATCCATTATTTCACGCTGGTATGGGGCCCGGTCTGTCCGCCATTGTCCAGGTTCTGCGGATGATTCTGGAGACAGCCGGCGGTAAAGGTCAGCCCATTGCGAAACCGTTAATTCCGGTGGCGGCGCTACAACCCGGGCAATCTCTTTAAATAGACCCAGAGTGTCATTTTTTGGCTTTCTGACGGCCACGCCGCGGCGTCTCCTTCGCTGGAGGCTCTTCTTTGTTATCTACTTCATCCTCGATTGCCAGTTTGTCTTTACTCCGGGCGTAGAACACCTCCGGGTCATAGTCTGATAGTTCCATTAGGGCCTCGTAAACTTCTTTTTTGATTATATCCTGGATAACCGCCAAGTCTGTTTGGCCCTGTAGACGCGGCGCCGCTTTAGTCGGTATGGCCAGGCACCGGGCCCTGAAAGCCCCCAGCATATCATTCATGACGCGCCGGACGTCCTCTGACCGGTGCAGCTCGCCGCGCATGATCTGCAGCTCCAGTTCTACTTTCTGGCGGTTGGCCCGGGTGAGAAGGGTCTTCTCTTTTTTGAGGTCTAGCTCTTCATCGGATTCGGTACTGCTGGCCTTTATCCAGGCTATGTATTGTTTCACAGATGCCGCCAGGTCAAATTTCCCGCGGGATAATTTACTAATAATCCCCGCCTGCTCAAGTTGGCGGATACGCCGGTCGGTCAAGCCAAGTATTTCCGCTAATTCAGATGTACTGTATATCCTTTTTCCTCCTTCACCCATGACTGCACCACCTTAATTTTTAATAGCGTAAACGGAAGCGGAAGCGTAATTTTTTTCGCTGTCGCTAGAAAATTTTCGGGGCTCGCGAGACCCGTGACCGCCGCTCCCTCCAGAAGGACCCGTGCTAAAAAGGCAAAAAAGAAAAGAGCTCGGCGGCTCTTTCTTTGCTCTAAGTAAGCGATGCAAACATATATTCTGTAATAGTATCATACACCTTAAAAAGGAGCTCTTCCATACGTTTATCTTTCATAAATTGTAGCTCTACTTTGTAACCCCCAGCTAAATTAAGTTTTATTTCGGCATCTAAATCAAAAGTACCAGCCGTTTCAATTGAGTACGTGACAATTGATTTATAAGGAATTGTGCAGTACTCAATCTTTTTCCCTGTAATTCCTTGCTTATCAGCAATTAAAATTCTCTTGTCGGTGAAAATCGCAACATCCCGGATAGTTTTTACCGCAAAAAGTGGCTTTTCTTGAGTGATTAACATTTTATTCAGGTGTTCTGGAATAGGTACTTCTTGGTAAAAACAATATTTAGTTGATAACGCATCAGCCATAAAATATGTCCCCCTTTTGCCT
Source organism: Moorella sp. E306M (assembly GCF_006538385.1). NCBI lineage: Bacteria > Bacillati > Bacillota > Clostridia > Neomoorellales > Neomoorellaceae > Neomoorella > Moorella sp. E306M. The sequence continues at coordinate 841,129 of NZ_BJKO01000001.1, forward strand.
TTTTATCTACCATTATTCGGCAAAAGGAAGATAAATTCCTGTAATGACCTATAGAACTCGTTGGCATTATTATTCGCTATACTTCTCTATAAGTTCCTTAAGAGTATCGGGCAAGTAAGGCCAAACCTCGTTAGCACCATCAAAGAAACCATCTTGTTCTGCCAGTTCCCAATATAATCTTGCCTCTTCATAATAAGGGGTTTGTAATCTTCTAACAAAATTTACCCATTTGCGTATATTACTCGCTCTCGGTTTATCCAGTTTCGGATTTATATGTTGCCCTACGTCAATTAAACTTAATAGCCTTACTAAGCCTTTTTCTCCAAGGAAATGTTTTAAATCTAAATCAAGATCGTATCTGTAACAACCTTTTTCAAATTTTCCCTTTAAAGGCGAGGCGCTATAGTGATGTACTATAATAAAGTCATCATAATTACCATTTTCATCTTGATGAAACTGCACATACCCATCCTCTGGTTTTTGGATAACTTCTCCACAGGTATCACAAATCCACTGTCTTAATGGAGTTAACTTCATAAGTTTTCCCCCTTCCACCTACTACTATTCGGCAAAAGGGGATAATTTCCTGCAAACTAAACAGCCGCCCTCCCGGACGGCTCCACAGTTAGAGCATAACACATTTTAGGCTATTTTTTGTCCGCTTTTTGTTCGCTCTAAAAACTGGGCTGGCAGACAATCAAAGAAAGCCTTGACCACATATTGACGCATCTCATAGAATTTAGTTTTGCCAACAAACAGCATCGTTTCCCAAATAACCCAGTCCGGACGTACCTTTTCAATATACTTTGCTTTCACTAACTGAGCATACTGGCCATTCTCTGCCCTAAGCATTTCCATTACTTTTTCAAAATGGGCCAGCTGCTGTTCCCGGTCCCGGATTTGCTGTAATATCTCCTGCCGGCGTAAAGGATACTCATCCATAAATTCCAGCCACTTTTCTTGCTTGCTGTCCAAATTTCCGCCACGTACCGGTATCGCATTAGGATTACTCATCCAGGTAGGAGGTGAGGCTGCTTTCGTATCAAGCTTTTCTAGCTCCGATTTTAGATTTTCAATCGCTATTCTCATTCGTGGAATAGAGTATAACCATGCTTCGACCCTGCGAAATTCCTGTTTTGTCAACCTAACTACCTCCCTTTAAACAGCCTTCTCCCCCGGCAACAATCCACCCAAACCCGGTTTAGGCCGCTCTTCCATCAACCGTTTCAAAACCCCAAACCTCAGCCTGCCCATCACCCGGGCGCGGGCCACCGAAAATAACTCCCTAGACTCCCAGCACACTAATTCACCATATACTGCCGGCTGCTTAATCGCGATATACTCACCAATCGTTATCATATCGCACCTTCTTTCAGTGCCCAACGTCCATTACTGCACCAAAAACTTCTGATACTGCTCTTTGCGCCGCTCATTGGACAAATGAGCATAGACCTGGGTCGTAGCCGGATTGGCATGTCCCAACAACGACTGCACGGCAACTAAATCCGCCCCCTGGTTTAACGTAAGGGTAGCAAAGGTATGGCGATAAACGTGAGGATGTACGTTCTTCTGGATCCCGGCCCGTTCCCCAATCAACTTAATTTCCCGCTGGATAGCCCGCCGACTCAACCGCCGGATCGGTTTTCTCTCGGTCACAAACAGCGCTGGGTGGGCATCGTCCCGGCTCTGTAAATACTTTTTGAGGTAATGGATTGCTTTCCAGCTGAAAAATACCTCTCTTTCTTTGGAGCCCTTCCCGACCACCCTGCATGACCTCTGCTCCCAGTTAATATCCTGGCGGTTCAGCTGATGAATTTCGCCCAGCCGGCAGCCGGTAGAATACAGTACTTCCACCAGGGCCCTTTCCCGCGGCGTCCGGCAGGCCTCGCGAATCATTTCTAGTTCTTCAATACCCAAAGCCTTAGGTAATCTTTTCTCAGCCTTGGGCGGCTTAATCTTCCTCGTCGGGTCCCGGGGGATTATTTCCTCCTCAACCAGCCAGCCGAAAAAGCTTTTAAGGACGGACAGCTTCTTTGCTATCGAGCTCATTTTAAGGTGCTCAAACTGCCCCAGGAACACCCGGATATCGGCAGTAGTGATGGCTTCAACCGGTTTTTGCACATAGTTCCCGAAAATCTTTAAATCAAGGGCGTAACCATCAAGAGTATACTGGCTTAAGCCTTCTAGTTTTTTAGCTGCCAAAAATAACCTGGCCTTTTCAGCTATATCCGGATGCCCGGCCGTTATTACCGCTGGCTTAATATCGTATGCGGCTAATAACCCTGCCAATCTTACCCTAACCTGCATAGGGTCTATATTCGGGCAAAACTCCGTCATTACTTGGACAAGTTGATTTAATAATTGTTCCATGTTTCTCCAATCCTCCTTTGCAGGTAGAAGGTAGATTGGAGACCGGTCTCCTTTATTTATTTCCCGGGGTGATCAGGCCCGGGGGATATTACCCTGTTTTTTCTTCCTCCCTGATTACCGTCACCACGTCCCAGCCGCCAAACAAACTGGGCACGCATATTGCCACCAAGCCATCTTCGACGGGTACCTTCACCCCCAGCCGCTCGTTTGGCTTGACGCCTACCCTGAGCATCCCCTGCAGCCGGCGGGCAACTTTGTTACCGAGTTTTTTAGGGTTTTTCCCGCCGCGAATTTCTACCCGGTCCGCGGCGTGCCTAGTCATTCGTACTCGCTGGCTCATGGCGACCACACCCGGGTAAGCTCGTCACCTACCAGCTGCCATTCGGGCTCGGCGAAAAGCCTCTCGCAATTCATACACCGCCAACGGCGGATCTCATCGCCGAAAAACACCTCATGTACCGGGCCGCCGCAGCGAGGACAGATCAACGTTGCCCCATGTGGACCGCCTCCTCTTTCGCACTTTCTTTGAAATGCGCACTTAACAAATTATTCTAGCGTATTATATGCCCGCATTTCCCATCCACACTCTAAACACCGCCACCGTCGCCACCACGTAGGAAATTCACACACATCCACCTTGGTACTTCCACACTGAGGACATTTCCTAATGTCCTCTTCATCTTTACATGAGGAACATGCTTCGCTTATATAAACCATACTTGCTTCCTTCTTCGCAGTTTCTTTAGAATGCGTAATTAATCAGCCACTACAATTTTTGCTTCTTTCACTTCAATATGACCCCAAGACAACTTTCCTGTGAGAAGTTCTTCAAAGTCGTTCTTAATTTTTTCTTTTGTGCCATTGTCGTCTGTGAAAATTGATATTGTAACCAAATAAATTTTTGACATTTTTCTTCACCTCTCCCTTCGCATTCTAAACATACTGCCTAATAAGCCCTCTCCCGGCTTCTTTCCTCGCTGAATCCTTCAGGATACCTCTTCTTCAGCTTCTCGATATTCCGATCGGCAATCCTGTCTAAGTAAAGGTCGGCCGTATTAGCGATAGTGGCTATATACCAGAGCAAATCCCCCAACTCCTCGGCCAACTTATTCTTGTCCAGCGGGTGGCCGTGGAAGCAAACCTTTTTGAGGTAGTCCACCACCTCACCGGTTTCGCCGGCAAGGCCCATCGCGAAATTAACGTATCGCTGTTCCTTTGGTATTTGTTTAGCCGTCCGCTCGGCAGCCAGCTGGTACTGATAAAAATTCATAAATCCATCAATCCTTTCTAGGAAATTGGACCCGGCGCCGGGATTTGAACCCGGCCTCCCCCGCCGTGCTACGGAGACGCGTCCCCAGCGCCGCCGGGTCAATCTAATCAAAACAACGCTAACTGCTCGGATACTTGTTCTTCGTAGGTCTATTTTTTACACCGCCTCCCGACATGTCTGGCGATATTCGCAATCCCCTTCCTCATTCATACCCGGCACTTTCAGCCGCAGGAGTACATCACGGAGTTCGCACCCCTCCGCCTTATCCCTGCACTGCCTACACCAGCCGCCGATCGCGAAGTCGGCTAGTAGGTAGACGTCCTCCAGGTTGCTGCTCTTCGCAACGCCTTTCGGCGCCAAGACGACATCGCACTGCCCCGCCTGCTTCAGTATCCTTTGCCACGCCTCCGGCGGGATTTCTTTCGCCAGGGCATCGGTCACTTTCCACACGAAAGACTTCGCCGTTTTGAGCCACTTTCGATGTTCTTTATCCCGCATCTCATTCGCCTGGCACTCGAGCCACTCTGCCGTGCCAGCAAGCATAATAAACAACTCTCTCTGTGCACGATTAAGGTAATTTTTCATTATCCCGCCTTCCTCTCCAGCCGTCGTACCTTCACGCTGCCTTCCTTTAACTCCCAGGGGCTCACCGTTACCCGGTATTTCTCAAGCTGCACTATGGTGAACCTGGGATACACTTCCAGCACTGTGCCCCGGTGCCACTTTGTCGTATTAGCTTCTCCCCGCCCATAAGGCAGGCCTACCTCAAGTCTTTCTCCGGGGCTAAATTCAAGGTTATTTGCTATTGCAGGCCCGTTCGGGGGCAATCCTCTTATATTTCGCCAATCCCGGATACTACCCGGATGGCAGCCAACCACTTTAGCAATCTCGCTGTCCGTCAGGCCCTGGCGCCAAAGCTTTAAACGTCTTTCGTTTTCTTCGGGCGATAAAGGAGACTTGCGCTTGTTGACGATATTCAGTCCGGCCACTATATCACCACCCTCGTTTGCGATAGCGCCTGCTCTATCCTGGTCGCTTCAGTAGTGTATTTTGAACGCAGTTCTTCCAAGTTTGCAATTACTTCTCGCGTAAAAAATCGTTCACAAGCTACATCCTCCAGCAATTCTGTCAAGCACTTTACATTTTCCCTGGCCGCCTGAAGCCGTTGAAGAGCTTCGCTGACAGTAATGCCTTCCTGTTTTTCTGATTCTGATGGTTCTGCTTCTGCCGGTTCGGCCGGCCGCGCAGCTTCCTGGCCGGCAACGCCAGGTTTTTCTTGCCCCTTTTTGTGCAGCCCCCATTTCGTCAGCCGGTAATAAAAGGTGCCGACACTCATAAACCCATATAGCTTCATCATCTGTTTCTTGGAAATCCCAGCTGCTAACAACTTTTCTGCAACCTCTTTGGTCAGGTCTTCCGGTCGCATCTGCCGGCACTGATCTAGGGGGATACCTTTTTCCAGGGCTTCCAGGGGCGTAGGTTTTTTGCCTGCACTTCTACCTGTACTTCTGGGATTCCAGTGGACTCGATAGTTTCGGTCACGGTTTCTTCCTCCCTCCATATTGCCGGCGCAGCTATGCCGTGCCGGACCATTTCCGCTAAAAAATGCTTCCGACTTACCTTAAGCAGTCTGGCCGCCCCGGTCGGGCTTGTACTATGTTCCACCGCATAGATAACCGCCTTCCGGCTTAAAGGCCGTTCTCTAATTTTGACCGGCGGGCCGTACTTTGCCGCTATCTCCTCCGGATCGAGCCGATAGGTAACCACCGGCCCCGGGGAAGCGTAGCCGTCGCCCACAGCCGCGCTTTCATATGGCAGCCGGCAGCCCAGACGGCTTTTAGCTATGCTGGTGTTGTGGCCGCTCTGGCCCATACCTCCTCACCTCTATGCGGCCGTTTCTTTCGCTTTTTTAATGGCCTTTATGAGTTTCACCTGCTCCTGGGTCAGTCCCTTGATATCCCCCAGGACAGCCTGGCCGACTCTAGCCAGCACAAAGGCGTCCGCTTCGTCGCTGTTGTCAAACTCTATTCCCCACCTCTTGTAGACATCCCGGAGAATAAGTTCTTTGGCCGCGTTCCCCTTCCCCGTGGCAAACTTCTTTACCTGCGTCGGCGCCACTTCAATCCAGGGTACCTGCTTCTGCGTCAACAGCATCCGGATCATCCCGCCCAGTTCGCCCATCTGGTGGGCCTGGTTACTCCGGGCGAAGGCATATCCTTCGACTACTACCAGATCCGGTTTATATGCGACTAATCTCTCTTCCAGGATGTTTTGCAAGGTTAACAGTCTTGCAATTCCTTTTTCTTTTACCTCCAGGGTTTCGTGTAAGATAAGGTTTCCGTTTTCCAGGATCACCAGGCCGGTGCTGGTCAAACTGGGGTCTATACCCATGACGATGGTCAAGATTGAAACCCTCCCTATTTTCGGTTAAAACAACTTCCCTTGTTCTATTTCAGGTTTTAATCCCAGCCATTCCCTCACCTCTGCCGGCAAATCTTTTATTTTCACTTCTGTTGCCTGCGCCAGCATTAAAATCGCCTTTACCTCTTCCTTATACGGCCCCAGGTATTTTGCTGTCACTTGCCTCCACTCATCCTCCTTCCATTCTCCGGGTAGCAGCTTCAAATTTCCTGTAGGCATTTCTTGCACCCTGGCTCCACCGCACCGTATCCCATGCAGGGTACTATAAAGCTGCTCCAGCTTGGGGTCGCCCTGGCAGTACCAGTAGGCTTCGGTCAGCACCCTGATCCATAGTTCGTGGTCCTCGGCCAGGTCCGGGCGTGGGTCATGCCAGTAAGTCTCGCAATCCGGCGGCGGTTTGAGAGGGATAAACTTGAATTTGGGCGGCTGGCCGGCCGGGGTGTTATTGCTGCTGGGACCGGGGCCGGTATTGGTTTGCCCGGCGGACTGGCCCTGGAGAATCTGACTGTAGCGCCCCATACCTATACCCCCTATCATTTATTAATGGTAATTTTTAGGTGTTACCTGGACTTCATAAATTACCGGCCTTCTTATTGCTATGTTTTTGGGGTGCACGTTACCTCTGTGGATAACCAGGTAACGCTCGAGGTAACAGTAGCTTAGGCCTTGAAATCGCTCGTTTTAGTTACCCCATGAGGGTATTTTTGTTACCTCGTTACCTCTACAGCGGGAGGTAACATATTTTGGAGTGAGAAGATTTATTGAGGTAATCGGAGGGGAACCTGGTATACGCCCCTCTTTTTATCTCAAAAATTTTTTCTACCCTAATTCCAGGTAACAAGGTAACATGCCCTTAAAAAAACTAGTAATTTCAAGGTCTGAAGGGTGTTACCTGGGGCGTTACCTTTGCGTTACCTTAGAGGTAACGGAGGTAACGCCTTTTAAAAAGCTGGAGCCTGTTCCAGTGGTTTTTCTTTGGCTCTGATAGTTTCCACAAGGTCTAGTAAGACTTCTGGCATTTGAGCTATTTCAAGCATATGAACCTTCCGCGGCGTTCCATTTAATCTTTTATTGATTACTCCATCTTTCACATAATAGGGTTCCTTCTGCAGATACCCTAAAATAGATTGCTTATCAAATGCCTCCCGGCCCGTTTTTTGCCGGAAGTATTTCGCCCAGGCGTCATACAGACCCCTGAGATAAACCCCCAAGCGACCTGCTTCCCCTTCGTCTTCATACAACCCGAAGAAATTCAGGTAGTTTATTTCCCCGTCAAGCACCAAATAGTTGACATCGCTCCAGAACTGGTTCAGCATGTGTTCTTCCTCGCCGGCTTGTTTGATCTGCTTGCACGTCTCACCCACCCACCGGATAAATTCCTCATCCTGCAATACGACGGTATCAAAGGCCCCGGCGCAGATGGCCCAGTTCTCCGCTGTCCGGTCGCTGACGTCCAGAGCCAGCAATGCTTGCTTCAACTCTGCTATGTTGGCCAGGATCTGCGGCTTCAATCTTTCATAATTTGTAATCAGCCAGTACACAAATCCTGAAAATCGCTCTTTATTAGTGTTGAGCCAGTCGTACCAGGTCCGGTCGCGTTTATAAGCTGAAATCTGCAACGGTATGCACCGGGTAAATAAACCGTTGTCCTTTGGAAGTTCCTCGCCGCTGATCGCCACCGTAGCATGTACTGCAAACCCCCTTGCTTGGAAGGCTGTCGCCGTACCTTTGCCTGAAAGCTGTCGGTTGTAGGCCGACCTAAAGAAACCATCTTTCTGGGTTATCCTGGCCTCATTCCGGTACTCGTCGAACCATACCCCCAGGCTGCTGTAGTAGCTGAGCGCCCGGGCGATGTAATTTTGACTCGTCTCACTTAACCCCACGCCGTCATTTTCGATACCGAAGAAAGCCATGATCCACCGCATGAAGGTCGATTTGCCGCTTTCCCGCTTGCCGTGCGGGAATAGTATCGGCAGGCATTTATACTGCTGGAATATATCCTCGCTGAAGATAGTAGCTATCACCCAGCCTATCCCCATGTACGCCTCGTACCCGCCTATCGACTGCCGGAGCTTCTGGGCAATATCGACAATATCTACCGGCGTTTCCCGCAGGGCCGGGATGGCATCTTCGATGCTTTCTCCCCTGGCGCCGATCTGCAGGGATTGAGGTTTGTACCCCTTGCCGTCAATCCAGATGATGCCGTCGTTGTCTGGCCGGTAGACCTTGCCTTTGTGGATGGCCAGGTTGCCGAAAAGCCATAAATCTTTATTTATCCGGCCTATTCGGTCCGGCATGTAAATTAACTCTCCGCTGTCACGCAGAAACTCTAACTTCCACACATTTAACAAATCCTGGCTTGTCCCCTCAAAGACGTAATTTCCCTTGCTGAAACAGAACTTCTTAAACTCGTTCACCCCTGCCATGTTTTGCGGCTCCAGGGGGAATACTGCTGAAACTTCGCCGTACTCGTTAACCAGTTCTACGTTGCGTATAACGCCGTCTGGCGTGAAGAAAGAGGACTTGATATTAATTACGAAATTAGAAATCGTTTCTTCATAAGTCTCACTCCCCTTGTGCCTGGTAGCAACGTATTTATTAAATTCCCGGCGCACCGGCACCCTGGTAAAATGCCGGGTTATCTTGCGCCGGACAATCCTTTTTGCTTCTTCTGACAGGCTGTCCAGGTATTCCTCTGGTGGCAGTGCCCTGGCGATGACCTGCTCAATTTCCTGCCGGGTACGGCCCTGGGCCAGGGCGCCGTCAAAGTCGATCTTACCGTTAACCCGCCACTCGTCCGGCAGCCAGCCGACCCGGGCAATAAACCCCGCCCGGCCCAGCTTGTAGGCCATTATGTAGGACCAAAATTGAGTGTCGTAGCGGTCCTCGACTTTTTCTTTGAAGTTCGGGAAGGCCGGGTTATCTTTTATCTCGTTGTCAAAGATCACCGTAACCCTTTTAACCTGGAACTCCCGTAGCAGTTCTACCAGGCGATCCAAGTTTTTGCCGCCGAAGCTGCTTATTCCCGGAACAGCCAGGGCTGCGAAGCCCCACTGGTGCAGGGCAACCGCCTTGAATTCGCCCTCAGTCAAGATTATATGTTCCGGGTTACCGACCAGGAGTAGCCGGCAGTAAGGCTGGATGGGCAGACCTTCAAACCCTATCTTATGTGGCCGCAGGTGGTATACTATGCTGGTTTCGTCTAAGTAGGGTATTAGCACCAGGTCGTCCAGAAGTTGGTTGTTTGTTGCCAGGCTACCGTTAACCTCTACCAGGATGCCGCTGGTCTTAAGTTCTTCTTCAGGGAATTCTTCTCGGAGTTTTTCTACCGCCCCCTGCACCTGGGGACCACCGGAACGAAACATAAATCTATCTATAGTTTCATCCGTGAAACCGCGCTGGCTTTTTAGCTTGTTCCGGTGGGCCCCCGTCAGGGTTGTTAGCTCGATAAACCGCTGGTAAATGAAGGTGTTAACCTGGGATGGCCGGTCCTGGGTTGCCGGAGGGTTTTCCTCCTGCTTCCCATCTTTGCTGTTCTTGGAGTTTTTTTTATTACTCTTGCCTCTTACCAGGGTTAAACCAGGTTTTTGTGAAGAAGCCTCAGCCTTTTGTGCAGGCTTCTTGACCTCCCATTTGAGCCCGGCCATTTCAGCAAGTTCTTTAAATGCTTCCTTCCCGCTTATCCCCCTGGCCCTGGCCAGAAAGGAAGTAATGCCGCCTTTCTCGTTGCACTTATAGCAGAGCCACTTCCCGGTTCTTCTGTTGAAGTAAAAGTGTTTTTCTTCCCGGCAGAAAGGGCAGTCCGCTTCCCATTCGTCACCGTGCTGCTTGCGCAGGTTGACGCCGTTACCCCGGAAAACTTCTTCTACGTTTACGTTTGCAAGGATCTCGTCTATAGTAGCCAATATGGTTTCACCTCTCCCCGGGAATGGGGATTATCTCTTGGCGGCAGAAATTAATATCGTTAAACAGCTTTCTTTTGTTGTTCCTTGTCAGTGATAACTTCAAATTTGATTACGGCAAATCTGCCATAAGTGGGACGATAATCGCCAATCCCGATAAGTCTTCCTGCTTGCTGAATAACTTCATTTAATAACTGTGGCGTAATATATTCAGGCAATAATACTTGCATTAAAAACGTTGCCTTCCAGCCTGCCAGCATGGCAGGGCGAATCCGCGTAACCGCATTTCTTTGAATGACTACCCTGCTTTTGTCAAGGTAATCCCATTCTTTAACGCCTAAACTGGCCAGGGGGGTCAATGGAGCTATCCCAGCTTTAAAAAGGTCTTGCGCGCTTTTCCGTGGGCTTCTAGGGTCTTGCTTAAATTTGGCTGCTCCTATAATTGCCCCGTGAAGATACTTGCCAGGAATACAAATTTCTCCTTTTTCATTGCGATAAACATAAGCTTCCAAGTTGTCTGTTTTCTTAGCGGTACTGTTTTTAGCTGCATTGGCTTTAGCTTCTACATCTTCGTTACTCCAGCGGTGAAATAAAATATCCGCAGTTCCCTGGATGGTGACTTCGACTAAATAAGGTTCCATGATAGCCGCTGCTCCATCATTAGAAACATTATTGACGGCTGTAACTTTTTGGGTAGCCATGTTATGCTGCTCCTTTCTTTTAAATTAAATAAACCCTGCCACGCCGAGCCTGGCCTGGCCATGCCACACCAAGCCCCGCCCTGCTGCACCAAGCCCTGTCGCGCCACGTCCAGCCAAACCATTCCTGAGCCTGCCGCGCCACGCCAAGCCTGCCCCCACCCCACCGCTCCAGATCATGCCTCAACATATCAAACCTTGCCGTGCCAAGACATACCTTGCTTTACCTCGCCAGACCATGCCACATCTAGCCTGACCCCGCCCGACCGTACCAGGCCACGTCACACCATGCCACTGACTACATAACTTCGATTTATCCCGCTTTCAACAACTCTACCAACCTGCTGTTCCGCTTTATTGCTCTGTTATTCTTTACAGCTCTATCAACGGCGTCCTCCTGACAGACCAGTACCAGCTTCTTTTTTGCCCGGCTTACCGCTGTATAAAGCAGATTTCTTTCTAACATTATCCAATGCCCTCTGCTTAACGTTACAATGGCCACCGGCGCTTCACCGCCCTGGGCTTTATGCACCGTACTAGCATACGCCAAGGTAAGCAGGTCGGCGCTTTCATCATCGTCGCTAAAAAACACCGGCTCATCCGTGCCGTCAATATCCACCAGGATACCCCGCTCTTTGCAGGTTACTATTTCCCGTACTATTCCCAGGTCACCGTTGAATACTCCCAGGCGGTAGTCATTTTTAACTACCATTATTTTGTCGCCCTGCCGGTATTCTCCGCTGCTCAGCCGTATCGCGGGTTTATCTTCCCCGGCCGGATTCAGGGTTTCTCGTACCACCGCGTTCAAGTTAGCCACGCCGTCAACGCCCTTTTTCATTGGGGCCATGACCAGTACCCCCATCAGGCCGTACTGTTTAACTGCCGCCAGGGTTTTATTCCGCACAATCTCCGGTATTCGGTCTCGGTCCTCAACCATAATAACCTCCACGTCCGGTAGGCGCGTCCAGTTGGCCGGCAACCTGCCCTGCCGTACCGCATCGGCCAACAGAGCGATACCGCTACCCTCGGCTTGACGGTAGACGTAATTTAAGCGGGTGGTGGGCACTATGCCCGAGGTTATCAGGTCGCGGAGGACACTGCCAGGACCTACACTGGGGAGCTGGTCTACGTCGCCGATAAGGACGGTCTGCAGGTTGTCTGGTATGGCTCTGAATAAATCCCTGGCCAGCAGGAGGTCCATCATGCTTACTTCGTCTACAATCAGCAGGCCGGGGCCAGGCAAGGGATTTAGTTCGTCGTGCTCAAAACAGTCGTATTGCGGCTGGTAGCGTAATAAACGGTGAATAGTAGAGGCATAATGCCCGGTCACCTCCGCCAGCCGCTTTGCGGCCCGGCCCGTAGGGCTGGCAAGGTAAATATAATGATCCGGGTGAAGCTGCTTGTAGGCGGCCAGGATCCCCCGGGTAACGGTTGTTTTACCCGTACCGGGACCACCTGTAACAATGCTGAGATTGTAGGTTAAGGCCTTTAATATAGCCTCGCGTTGAGCATCGGCGTAGGTAATACCCAAGTTGCTTTCAGTGGCTGCAATCAAACCGGAAAAGTCCACTATTATTTGCCCCCTGTTCGGCTATTTCACCGCCCTGAGCCTCGGCTGTTCAAGGTTATCAGGTTCAAGGTTATTAAACAAACTTGGCCCGGTTATACTGTCCCAGTCAACGCCTTCATCCAGCAGATTAGGAATCCCCCGCATGGTGCTGGCCCAATCAGGGCCTAGTTTGTAGTGCATATTGGCCCAATCTTCAATGTCGTGTAAGATAATGTCCCCATCCGCCCCGATATGCCGCAGTTCATGGTAGACAAGGGCGATTATCTGCTCACGGCTCATTGTTTCGATGTTGCGCTTGTAAAACTCCATAATGTAGCTAAAACTCCGGCCGGTTAACTGCGTTATTATCTCCCGGTACTTTTCGGGGATTTTTCCGATCTGGGCGTTCTTGTACTTGTTTTTCTGCTTGCCTTTGTCCTCGGTATTGTCTACAAAGAGAATTTCATCCACCAGCTTAAACCGCAGTTCCGGGTACTTCTTCACCAGGGCCTCCGCGATAGGCCGGTAGGCTTCGTTGATGACGTACTTGCCGCCCCACTCGGGGAGCACTAACAAGCGGCTGGTATCAATGTCCATGATTATCCCCTCCGGTTTAAATAACTACCTTTAATCTAATACTTTAACTCTTACCATCTTTCGGCCCCACTCTAAGGCCTTCATCTTATCCGGGATATACAGGTCGGCCTTATACCCTTTTATCGCCCTGCCCACGTCGAGAGCTACTGTATACCCCACTTCCGGGATCCAGACCACCGAACCCAGGGGAATAACTCGCGGGTCTACCGCCAGGGCACCGCGGTCTACCGGCAGGCCGGTAAACATGATGCCCCTGCCGTCCATGCCCGGGTCGTTCGCAGTATAAGCCGTTATCTCCAAGACTAGTTCCCGGCTTTTTATCCCGCGGGAGGTTTCAAACTGATACCTTTTCACCCGGGCAGCTTCCTGCATAGCCTTTTCTAATGCTTTGGAGGCCTCATCGGCCGCTTGCGGGGAAGAATATACTGGTCCCACAGGTTCGCTCAATTCACCGTTCGTATCTGGGATAGTGATGATATCCCCCGGATTGAGCTCCTGTCCGGGTTCCAGGCCGTTGAGATCTTCCAGTTCCTTTAAAGCTTTCTGGTTGTCCAGCTTCGGCAATACTCTGCCGGCAATATCCCGCAATGTATCTCCGGGCTGGATTACATAAAGCGAATATCTTTTCGGTTCCTTTTCTTCTATCTCCAACCTGCCCGCAGCCGAGTAATTGCAGATTGCTACCAAAGCCACCACGATAATCGTCACAAATAGAAACCGACTACGGTGTTTCATTCCTGTGCCGCCTCGCTTCCAGATAGTCTTTCCGCCATCCCCCTCACCCTGCCTGCAAACTCCTTTTCCGCCTCGTACATGCCGGCATAGTAAATGCAGTCGCCCTCCCGGACAACCTCTCCCCGTTCCTGCAGGGCCTTTACTGCTTCCGCCACCGGGGCCACCTCTACCCTCGTTCCCAGGGCCTCCGGCAGCCTGGCTAAAATCTCAGAGGGCCGCAGGTAGCAGTGGCCGTCGTTGCCGGCTTCAGACAGCAGCCACTTTACCGCTGCCTCAAGCCGGTACGGGCTGTCTTCCGGAATCCCCACCGCCCGGGCAATACGGTCGGCCGTCTTAAAGCCCACGCCAAACATCTCGTCGGCCAGGACGTAGGGGTTGGATTTAACTATATCCAGGCTTTCCGCCCCGTACTGCTGGTATATTTTCGCCGCCAGCCTGGGAGTGATGCCCTGGCCGCAGATAAGGGAAGTAAGCTCAGCCAGGACGCGGTTCTCTGTTAGAGCCTTATGGATTTCCTCAGCCTGTTCCGGGGTAACGCCGGGCACCTTTTCCAGCACCCTGGGGTCAGCCTGGATTTTATCCAGGCAGTCATCCCCCAGGGTGTCCACGATGCGCCCGGCCTTAACCGGGCCGATGCCGGTAGCTACGGAACAAAGGTACTGTATAATCCCCTGCTTGCTGGAAGGCATAATTACCTCGTATCCAGAGAAAGCAAACTGTTTGCCAAACTTGGGGTGGCTTTTCCACGTGCCGGTGAACTCGTATTCGTCTTCAACCCTGACGGACGGCATGTAGCCTACAGCCGTAACATCCTGGCCGGGACAACGGACGGAAAGGACGCAGTACCCGTTGGCAGGGTTACTGAAAATGATCCGCATGACGCGGCCTTTTAGTTTTTCCATGCTCACCTCTTCTCTAGCTATTGCCGAAATCACCGATCTAGGCCCCCTCTAATCTGGCAAGCAGTTTATCTCGTTTCCTTTCAATCTCGATAAAGGTTTTGCAATATCCTTTATGAGGGCAGTCCCCGGCCGGCCAATCTTCAGGTTCATTCTGCGTGTCATCGACAAGGCAGCAGTAATCGCCACCGCAGTCTGGTATAAATCGTAATTCCTTTTTCAAAAAGCCGCGCACTTCCGCTACTTGATATTGAAGTTTGGCCAGTTCGTCAAGCACAGTAGAAACTGCAGCCACATCTCTTCGGGACCACATATAAAAACCAGGCAATACGTTCCCGTGAGGAAGTTTAAACTTATCTAGTCTATTATTGAGATGCTGGATAGCTTCAGTTTGTGTCATGTATTTCTCCCTCCCAGGGCTTCCCTGGCCCGGCCAATGCGGTTCAGGGCCTCCTTGACCACTGCTGCCGGCAGTTCCTCCCGTTTGGCAATGTCGTCGATAATCTCCTGGATCTCCAGGAACTTCGCTTCTCCTTCGGCGGCCAGGAGACCCAGGAAGCGGTTGATGCGTTCTTCCCGTTCCTGTTCGGCTTCGAGGTGATCGCGGGAAAGAACTTCGTAACCCGGCCGGGCTGATTGCAGGGGAATAAACTGGCATGTCATACCTGGCTTATCTTCGATTCCCGTATTGAATATTTCTGCCAGGACTACCCCGATAGGTCGGTCCATTTCCGCCGGAGTGGCCGCCAGCCGGCATAGGGCGCCGGGGTTGATAAACATTACTCCATCATCCCGGTCAACGCACATTGCCGGATGCTCAGGGAAACCCAGGTGGTAATGCCCGGATATGATTACATCAGCAGTTGTTTTGACATTTCTCACCAGAGTATGCCGCATATCAAACCCCGGTGGCTTTTCCAAAAGCATTGAGTGGACAACGTGTATTTTAAATCTAATTTCAGGATAATCGTCCGGCGGGGGGGTAAACTGCCCCATATCAACATCTGTTTCGGTATTGTAACCGTGACCAGTAATAGTAATAATCAGGTTATACTCCGGCGAAAATTCGTACGGTTCCATCTGTAAATCCCGGATTAATCCTAACCTTGCCAACAGGCCGTAAGGCGTCCGCCGCACCGTCTCCTGATTGCCCCCGGCTATATCGTGGTTACCCATGACTGTAAGTACCGGACAAGGTTGCTCGGTCAATAAAGATGCTAGGTCCGCTACTACGCTCCAGGAAGTATTGAAACTGTCGAATATGTCGCCGGGGATAATGATTGCCGTTGCTTCCTTGTCCCTGGCAACATGAAATACTTCTCGCAACTTGGCATCCAGGGCCTCCTGAAAATTGTCCAGCCGTCCTCGGGGATTACTTCCGCGGTAATGGAGATCTCCGCAGATTACTAGCGTAGCGCTCATACCCGCCGCACCTCGCTTATACCGTCCCGCTGGCTCACCTGGTAGCTCACATCGGCTACCTCGGCCAGCGCCGCCTGGTGTGTGATTAAAATTACCTGCCGTCCCGTCTTCCGGGCATATTCTTTCAAGAAGACCGCCACGTTCGGGGCATAATTGGCGGACACGTGCTTCCCTACCTCGTCCAGCAGTACCGGACCGCCGGGCTTCGGCCTGGCCAGTTCCATAAGCGCTAACCGCAGGGCCAGGCTCACCACGTCGGTTATGCCGCCTCCACGGCCGTCCTCGGGGCTGGCCGCTACAACCGTATCCCCATACCTGCTCACCACCTGCCAGTCGGCCGCCGGCTGGCCGGCCACGGTGCGCATCTCGATCCGGAACTCCAGGTCATCGTCGGCAAAAACGGCCTGTAGGGCTGCAGTGACGGTCTGTTCAACCCGGCGTTTCAGCTGCTCCCGGGCATAATCGGAAACCTTAGTAAACAACGCCTGTACAAGCTGCCAGACCCGGATATCTTCCTGGGCCTGTTCCAGGTCCTGAAGTTTTGCTTCTTTCTGCTTCTGCAGGAGGGTAAGCTGGCCGGCGGCCTGCTGGTATTGAGACCGCAGGGCCGCCAGGCCGGTTTCTATCCGGGCTAAGGAGGCGATGTCCATCTGCTTTGCTCCTCCTATCCCCGGAGCAATTCTTCCGCCCGGGCCAGGTTTTCGGTGATCTCCTGGTCCAGCCGGGCGATTTCCGCGTCCAGGTTTTCAGGGGTGACACCTAGTTCTGCCAGCTGGGCGATAATTTCATCCCGTTGTCTGGTATAACTTTCCAGGTTTGCCTCGGCGCGGGCCTTCTCCATTTTGCCGCGCTCGATCTGGGCTTTCAGGTTGTTTAAGCGGTTGGTGATATCGATGGAAGGCGCATTAACTGCCATTTCATATAGCCTCCTTGCATTTTTGGTTCCCTTGATTGGGGCAGTATTCAGGGTTTATCAAGCATTTCCAGCAAGCTAAAATGGGACACTTCAAACATGGGCAAGCCTCGTCACAATTTCTGTATGCCATCAGACAGCCTCCCGTAGTCTTTCCGGGTCTATGTCTCCACCACACAGCGGACACTTGCCAACCTTAATTAACTGTTCCTGGTAAGCAGCTTCTAGATTTACGATTTGCTGTCCCCACAGGACTACCGCTTCTTTAGCCTTCTTCTCTTCAGTTTCTGCCTGCCGCAGCCGGCCGACCAGTTCGGCAATTTTTTCCCGGCGCCCGTGGGCGTTTTGTGCCCTGGTCAGGAGTTCCTCAGCTTCATTCACTCCGGCCAGCCGGCGTACTGCTGTAGCCGCCTGGTTACGGGCCGCTTCTGCCTGGCGGTATAGGGCGCCGATACGGGCCAGGGTTGCCCGACGTTCTATTGCCGTGGTTACCTGCTCAGTTATTTTTTCTGCCTCGGATAGGCGAGCATGTTTTTCAATTGTTTTTCTAGCCAGACATAAGGTGTGTTCTATCCCGGCTAAGGAAGTATTATAAGACGCAATCTTATACAACCGTACGATTTCGGCCTCCATCTGCTGGGCGATTTCCCCTGCCAGCTCTAGTCCGGCAAGCCTAGCTATGGTATTTTCGGCCTGCCAAATCTCCCTGGTAACCAGTTGGAGCTTGCCGGCCAGCTGATGCAGCAGTTTTTTCTGTGCCTGGGCCTTCTCGGCCATGGCGAGGGCATACTCCGCCAGGTCAAGGTATTGCCAGCGCTGGATGGTAAGTCTCGCCGCGGTTATCCCCGCGGTCACCTGGCGGAGTGCTTCTTTTTTCTCGGCCAACTGCCGGCGGCGCTCCTGGGCCGCTTTTATCCCTGCGACGATCTGCTCTAAAGCTCCAATTCTAGCTGCCAGGGCAGGCAGGTAATCATACTGCTTCATTTGCTCGTCCAGGGTGGCGATTTCAGCAGTCAGCCGTTTCTCGTCCTGCCCCCGGCGATAAAGGTCCGTGGCCAGCTGCTTGGCAGCATAGTCTACCTCTTCGGTGCCGGCGAGCTTGCCCAGGACCTTGGCCCGGGCCCCGGCACTGATTGATTTTCCCAGAAAGGGGGCATCTAGTTGTTCCGACAGGTTGAGGGTCAATTCCAGGTCGCCGATCCGCGTTGGTCTTACTCCGGTTGTTTTCTGTATCTCTAGAGGGGGTGTATTGCCGAAGCCGGCAAAGACTTGCGGCTCTTTACTAACAGGCGAAACTATGCTATAAGTATTTCTGGATTTAGTTCTTTCGCGGATAACTTTGGTGCCATCTTCCAGGGTCAGGGTCACGCGGGAGAAGCTGCAACCCACACGGATAAAGTCGGTGCCCTGGGGAACGTTGTAGTAGAGCCAGCGGAGCGCCCTAATTATTGCGGTCTTGCCAGAGTCGCTGGGGCCTACGATGACGGTCAGCTGCCCTGGCGGCGCCGGCTCAATGGCTGTTTTTTGGTGGCTCTGGAAGTTTTCTATTGTCAGCAACTTGATATGCATTTCAATCACCCCTTCGGGGGGCCGGGCCGGTGAGGCCCGGCCTTTTTTGTGGTTAGAAGGGCTCATCGGCGCCAGTGGCTTCGGAAGTGGTAAAGTTTTCGCCGGTGTCATAGTAATCCTCGGCGTCAATGCCAGCCTTACGGGCCGCCGTAACGACAGCTTCACGCATCCGGATTAACTCCGGGATTTTCTGCAGAGGTGTATCCCCGATAACCTCCGGTTGGGCTAATGCTGAGTACCGGAAGCCCCGGCTTTCTGCAGTTTCTAATGATAGTTTGACTACCTTTTGGATAGGAGCCATCCGCTTCTGAGCTAGGGCTGTTACAAAGGCATCAAATTTCCCCAGGCTTGTGGGCGGCAAGCTAATCCTGGAGGGAATTATTTCATTTTCTTGCAGCAGGTAAATCCAGCGCATCTCCTTACAAGCTTTGCCGTGACCGTCTTTACCACTGCCAAAAACGTTTTTAGGGCATTTGGCGCAGGGATGCTCAATTCCATTTGCATCGATGCCGGTTTTACCGTCCATGGAGCTGCAGGTAGGTACCTGCTGCCCCTCGGTCTCCCAGTATCCCCTGGCTTTGTGATGGTACACTATAATCCCGGTTAGACTTTTCGCTGTTGAACCGTCCGGCATAAGGAATGACTGGGTTTCCCGTGAAATCTTTACCCGAGGCGGCCGGGGGTCAATGTTCTCCAGGGCCGTCTGGACCTCGTTTTGCAGCAACTGTGCAATTTGCTGCTCGTCCACTTCGGTTAACTGGAGATCCGAATTGTGGAGCACCAGATTGCTTTCCGGTATTGCCATTAGGAATCACACTCCTTAAGGTTTTATTAAAAGGGTTCTTTGGTCAGTTCTTCCTGGTCCTCATTAGCGCCGGCCGCCAGGAGGGCCAGTTCGCGGGCGGTAAGGTCAACAATGTAGCGGTAAGCCTTAAACTGGTCCTGCAGCTGCTCCAGGTCAAATTGCGCAGCGTTTAGCTTGGCTTCAGCATCGCGGACGGCCATGTCCGCAACTTGGTAATCAGGGTCCAGCTTTTTACGCCGGGTCAGTTCGGCTGCCCTGGCCTCAGCGTTGCTGTAAGCCGGCTTGCCGTTGTTAGGGTTCACTTCGGCAGCAATGGCGGCGATTAGCAGAGCTTCAGCTTCTACCCGGACTTTTTCCGCGTCGGCCAGTTCCCGCCGAGCCTGGGCAACCTTATCTTTCTGTGCCCGGATTAGGGCCGGAAATTCCAGGAGTTTTGCCTTAAGTATTTTCGTCTCGTACTGGGCCAGCAGGCCTTCTATTGATGTAAGCACTTAGTCCCCCTCCTATTGCAGGTATAACCGCATCATCAGCAGGAATAACCGGAAGTCCCGGACCTTACCACGATAGGCGAGTATTTTCATGCCGTTTCTTCCTCCCGTTTTAGTTCTTCCATCAAGTCTTTACATAATGCTTGAAAGCTTTGGGAGACACTGTTTAATCTGTTGATTAACTCGTCCATCCGCCGGGCAGCATAGTCCCAGTCCCTGACGGCGAAGCGAAATCTTTCAGCTGCATGTTGTGCATATCCCAGTTCCTCATGAACTATCTGTGCCAGCTTCTTAATTTCAGTCATTGTCACTTGCTTGCCCCTCCGATTGACGCCCCATTTTTTGCTGTGCTAAAATGAGGGTGTAGCTTAATTCTGGTTGCCGGCTTTAGAGGCCGGTCTTTTTATTTGTTGCTTGTTGTTTCATGGCTTTCTCACAAGCGGGACACAACCGACTGGGTTCCATTGGAGTATTGGATTCCCCTTGCCAAAGACCGCAGTTCCAGCATAAATACAATCTTCGCACCCCCTTTCTGATCTGGACTTTCAAATACGGCCTCCTTACATACCAAAAGTCATTGCCTGGAGATAAAGTTCACGCAGTACAAACTCGGTGAATCCGCGTTCGTTTTTTGCGTGGATTAACTCTGCCAGTTTCCTCCAGTCCCGTTCAGCCACTACCTCAATCGCTTCTCTTTCCTGGTCACAGGTCAACTGGATTATCACCTCCTTGCAATGATAGACAATCAATTTTTCTATAGTCCTCACAAAATTTTATAAAATGCGGATTACCGGTAAGAGCTTTTGCAAATATTCGTCCAAAGTCTTCTAATATCAAACTGGGATTATCGGATGTAATTTTTATGTTTTCTTCTATGACCTCTCCCCGATAATTTTTGCGGATCCGTACAACGGCAACGCTTAACATTAGGGTTTTCCCCTTTTCCCTAAAACCTCTAATAACCTGGCTCGCCCTTTTTCGTTGTACCGGAACGTTGCTACCTGTTTGTTGCTATACCTGGATTTATCCAAGATGCTTATCCCATACTCGGCAGTTTTGAGCCCATACTGATTGGCAATCCTACCAACTTTGTTAGCGCTAACGCCTGCTTCTCGGGCGATATCTTCAGCGCTATACGTTTTTTCAATTTCAGTTATGGGAAGAATAGGCTTGCCATGGGCAACGGCGGCGGCCAGGCCGACCAACTGCTGGATGGACTGTTCTGAAAGCTGCTTCCGAAATTCTTTGGCCAATCTGCGGTAGAGGTTAGCTTCCCTTACCCGGGCGTTTCGGGCTTTGGTCTCTAGTTCAAGTTGGATCTGTTCTGGAGTTTTGAACGGGCGAATTTGTTTGCCGGCATGGGTTAATTGGGTCTGTCCAGTTCGTAGACTTTCTAAGATGTCGTATACGAAGTCATAAAAGGCATCGGCTTTGGGTTGGCGTGACCAGCGGCAGATTTCGTAGACGCCTCTGGCGGAGTAAAGATATGTATCATAGAGTTTTCCGTCAGTACCGGACAGTTTGACCGTTACTGAAAATCTGTCTAACCTATCCCTATTCCTTTCGTGAATTTTTCTAATGGCGTCACCAGGATCGGCATACTCTAAAGCCCTTCCTATTTGCTCCCTGGTCATCCAGATCTCTTTGTTGTCACTGTAGAAATCACATTGTACGTTACCGAAGTTCGCTGATTTAATTAGAACGAGATTACTCACGTGATTACCCTTCCTCATTAACAAGATTACTCTTAATGCGTAATTATTTCCTAAAAAAAATATCGTCTAGAGAAATATCTAGCTCTTTAGCTATGGCAATTAGCGTATCTATACTGGGCTTTTTCCTTCCCGATTCAATGTCACATATTAATTGCGGGCTTCTACCAATTCTCGTAGCAAGCCTGGTTTGCGAAATTCCTTTTTCTCCTCGTTTTCTCCTTATAATAGAGCCAATGGTAGCTTCCATCTTTTATCCTCCGCCCTTAATTGTTACGCCTGATGAGTAAATCATACTACGCATTAAGCGTAATAACAAAGTCCAAAAATAACCATATTGTACGCTATAGGCAGATTAAATTAGCTATATCCTGCTATTCTATGTTTTTCGCATTATCTCTGTTTTTTACGCCCTAAGTGAACATTTACACTGATAGCGTAAAAAGTTATAATGGAACTAATCATCAACGGGAAGGGGGGTATACATGGAAATAGGGCTGAAAATAAAGCATCTACGAACTAAAAATAATTACACCCTAAAACAACTTGCCGAAAAAACAGGCCTTTCCATTTCGTTTATATCAGACATTGAAAATGGCCGAAGAAATCCTAGTATAGATAACCTATATAAGCTAAGCAAGGCGTTGGGGGTTTCTGTTGATATCTTATTAAAAAACCAAACAGGAATTCCCGACGATGAAGCTAATCTCATTAGGGAAGCTCAGGAACTAATTAAGGATCCCCAAATTCGAGCTATTGCTCGAGCCAGTCGCAAATTATCATTTGATAAAAAAGATCTTCTACAAAAACTCGCGGAATCCATGGCTGAAGAGGCAAAAAAGGATGCCAGTAAAAATAAATAAAGTACGTTATGATTATATTCGTCCTAAAATAGCTGAATTTATAGCTAAACAAAAAATCAATAGATTACCAGTTGACCCCATGCAAATAATAGCTCGCAATAAATGGACGGTACGAACTTATGATTACTACGCCAAGAAACATGGGGTGATGTTAAAAGACGTCATAGAGGCTTATGGAAGCGAAGATGCATTTACGATCTATCAAAACGGACTTTATTCAATTGCCTATAATGACAAAATCCGTTCTCCTGGAAGAATAAGGTTTTCTTTAATGCATGAAATTGGGCATATATATTTAAAGCATTTGGAAGAATTTGACCAAACCATTCTCGCCCGTGGTGGTCTTACCGATGAGGAGTATGATATCCTTGAAACAGAAGCAGATATTTTTGCTTCGGAAACCCTCGCCCCCTCTGAGGTACTATTAAGCCTCGGGTGGACTAACTATTCTGTTATAGAAAAGCGATGTAAACTATCCAGGAAGGCCGCCAAATTTAAGGCTTCAAGGCTCTTCGATTTAATATTTAATTGGGTTTACGTTGATCCAAGATCGCCGATTATAGCTAATTTTTATGATTTTATCTATCAAAAGAAATGTAATCACTGTGGATACGGCTTTATATCTTCTAAAGCAAAGTACTGTCCCATCTGTGGGAATAAGCTTATTTGGGGGGAAGGCAAAATGATCTATAATGATGGATATGATTTGGACGAAAATGGACGAGCTATAAAATGCCCCAGGTGTGACAATGAGGAGATTAATTATAAAGGTGATTACTGTACGATCTGCGGTACATACCTGATTAATAAATGTATTGATAAGACAGAAGTCGATATTAATGGCAATGAGTTTATTATAAAGGGAAGTTGCGGCCCCGTTCCTGGCAATGCTCGATACTGTCCCATATGCGGTAGCGAAACTACCTTTTACCGGATGAAGCTCCTGGCTCCATGGGAAAAAGCTAAGGAGATTCTTGAGACTCAAAGTAAAACAGCTGCTACAAAAGAAGATATTGAAATAGATGAGGATGACCTACCCTTTTAAGGAGGACGGCATAATGAAGAAAGCGGTCGCTTACGCCCGCTATAGCAGCGATAATCAACGGTCAGAAAGCATTGACGCCCAGCTCCATGATATCCGGGAATGGGCATCCAAGAACGGCTATCAGATTATCCGAGTCTATACAGACGAAGCCGAAACTGGCACCAGCGATGACCGGGATGGGTTTCTTCAGATGATTGCTGATAGCCGAAACGGCGACTTTGAGGCCGTACTGGTCCATAAATCAGATAGGTTTGCACGCAATAAATGGGATGCAGCTATCTATAAAAAAGCCTTACGGGAAAATGGGATTAGCATTATTTACGTCACTCAGCCCATGCTCTGTGATGATACCCCCGAAGGTTTTCTTATGGAAGGCATTTTTGAAAGCCTGGATCAATACTATAGCTTAAACCTGGGCCGCGAAGTTATGAAAGGTATGGCCGAAAACGCTCGTAACTGTAAACATAACGGCGGCCGGCCACCTCTAGGATACGATGTGGACCCTACTACCAGAACCTATATAATTAATGAAAAAGAAGCTCAGGCTGTAAGGCTTATCTTTGAAATGTATGACAAAGGCTTCAGTTATGACGCCATTGTTAAGGAACTCAATGCTAAGGGTTTTAAGACTAAAACTGGAGGCGCATTCTGTAAGAATTCTATCTCCGATATCCTTCGTAACGAAAAGTATGTGGGTGTATACATTTTTAACCGGGCTATTCATAAAGTAAAGGGCAAGCGTAATAACCGTAAGAGTAAGCCCGCGGATCAGATTATCCGCATCCCCGGCGGCATGCCGCAAATTATTGACAAGGAACTTTGGGACAGGGTACAGGCGAGGATTGAAAAAAGGCGTCGCGATCCAGGAGAACGGGCCCATAATAAGGCTATCTCCGAATACCTGCTGACTGGTAAGATAGAGTGCGGTCTTTGCGGCTTTAAAATGGTAGGTAAAAACGGCGGGACCTGGGGGAATAAGACCAGGTACGATTATTATATTTGCAATAACCGTGAACGCAAGCATGGATGCAAGGCCAAGATGATTCGCAAAGATATTATTGAGCGTCTGGTCTTGGAAGAACTGGAGAAGAAGGTTTTGAACCCGACGCTGTTCCCCGTGCTGGCCACTGAAATTCATAAAGGTATGAGCAGCCTGGGCAATGAGTCGGAAAAGGAACTGGTGTATCTCAAAGCAGAGTTAACTAAAGTGCAGGCGAAAATTAATAATATCCTGGACCTTATTGAAGAGGGAGCGGGCTCAGCAGAGTTAACTAACAGGCTGGCCCAGCGGGAAAATGAAAAAGCTATCCTGGTCAATAGGATTCAGGAGATTGAAAGGAAAACAAAAGCCAGCACCATCACTCGCGAGATGATACTGGCCTATCTTGAGCAGGAATATAAGAGCCTTAAGGCTGATGATACGCTTACTGCAAAGGCCCTCATAGATCGCTACGTCGACCGGGTTATTATCTATGAGAATGATTTTGAAGTAACCTTCAAAATCCTGCATACAGATGGTGGAGGCGGACCGTTCCAAGTAGTATGCAGAAATGATTTGCTATCCGCAAAAGAGCTATCAACATGGAATTCTTCTTTAATAGTTTAAGAAATCCCAGCATTTCCCAAAAGTCCAGAACCGGTATTGCAGGGCTTTGATGGTCCTGCTTTTCTCCTTGCCCCCCAATAACTCAGCAAATTCAGCCTGGGTATCTATCATCAGCTGGTGCCGCCAGTATTTTAACCTATTCCGCACCGCCACGCCTATCACTATCCTCTCAATATATTCCACGTGGTAGGCGGTTATTCCTGCCTGCTTTCTCCCAAATAAAGAATTAAAACGCCAACTAACTCTACTATAGTCGCAAATATAATTCCTGATTTTACTCTAAATACCGCTAAAAGCCTTGATATACTAAGCTTTTATGGATATTAGTTTGTCCTTCGGTTGTGCTCCCGGTTAGCCAGACAAACGTCACAACCGAAGGTATAACCGGGCAAAAACAAAACCCCCGGCCACCCTGGGCCGGGGTGGAACCGTGGATAATAGTGCATAATTTGTAGACGCCGGGAGGTGGGCTCCCGGATCGTGTACTCGTATGTTAACTTGGAATATCCGATAATTGTATGCCATTACCCGTTATTAATCCACAAATTATTTCAATGGCTTTTTGTATTAATTTTAAAGCCATAGGTGTAAGATAAGCAGCCGCTTTTACAGTTTCAGAGAAATCTTTTACCCTTTGAGCTAGTTTATTAAAACTAAACTTTTTCTTTTCTGGCGGGCAAGTATATGCTTCTGATAAACTTTCTAACAATTTATTAAGTTCGCTTTTAAGTTCCGTAATATCGGTTAACTGAGCCAATATACTGGCCAGTTCTGGACTATATGATTTAATAATTTCAATATGATAGGTACTTTGATCTAAGTAACCTACATTTTGGGAATTTAAATCTACGTTCTGAGGATTAATAATTTGTATTAATTGTATTACGCTGGCACCAGACTTTATTAGTTTTTGCCATGTTTCTCCATCGATTAACTGTGGCAATGATAAAGCTTGCGATTGCGACTGTAAGCCCCAAAAATTTTCTTGGGTTCGCCTGGATGTTTTTTTTTAGCGCTTTCTTTAATATAGGCTTTGTACTGCGGATTAATTTTAAATGCCGGGAAAACTATCTCCGGTGATGTTATAATTTCATCACCACAAAGATAACAGATACTGGCTTTTGATAAATCAAGGCTAGTTAATTCATTAATGGTTACTAAACACTCCGGACAACGCACTTCCCATATACATATTAACTTTTTTTGGTTAACTAATTCCTGCAGCTTAATAAATACTTCCTGTACAGGCAAACCCACATCTTTAGCAACCGCCGAGGGGTAAAACTTGGCAATAGGCAGTAATGCTACTTCATCAACCCATTTATCTACTTTATCTAAATCCCATTGCCTCATAGCCTTACCCCTTCTTCCTTTCTTAATTCTCAAGCAATATCTTCTTCCTTAGTAAATCAATAGCCTGTTCGGTAGCAAAAGTTCTAAAGCTAATACTATTAGTTTGTAACCCAACCCTTATAGTATGATATTCTACCACACCATTTTCATTTACAGGAAATCGAATAAATCCTCCTTGATATTGTAAATGGGGCCTTAAAGCATTTAGTAACGGCAAAGAACGCACATCTGCTAATTCTTTAACGCTTAAGCCTAATTTCTCCATCCCTGCTAGCAGGATGGCTAAAAACGGAACTCCTTCAAACACCGATAGGGTGTCAATACTCTCGTTTAATACATTTATAAGGCATTCAATATCTTGGTTTTCAAAATAATTATTAATACCGATAAGGACATTCGATATTGCAGAAATTTGTTCTTCAGTTAATTCTCCCTCGAAGAAAAGCTCCGGCCTTGATTCGAAACTAATAAGGTTACCGCCTAACGCATCGGCCATGTCCCCTATCTTACCACCAAAGGGCTCAATAAGGTCGGCAATCCTAAAGGAGTCTATAGCTTCACGACTTGTACCATCGAATAGTTGGGCAATTTCTCTTAAAATACGCGGAACATACTTAGGATCATCCCTAATTTCGAGAATGCAGTTTTCTAAATCTAATAATGCGCTGACAAGGCCACCTATAGTCCTAGTCGAAAACTGTAGCCCGAATGTACGTTGTACCCTAACTTTAACTAAATATCTTAATAAATATCGTCTACCCTCACCATATTGACAAGCACCTACTATCTGGGCTGTTGCTCCAAGGTTATCTGGATTTCTTTCGATTATACGTTCAAATGGGTTAATACCCAACCGCTCCCGCATAGCAGTAACAATATCTAATTCTCTTGCATGTTCGGGAAGTCTATGCCATGTAATGGCCCTTCTGCTTGCAAAGATTTTATCCTTAATATGCTCAAAAACTTTGTTTTTTACTTCTTCCTCGCCGTTCCTCAAGGTATCAAAAACAGCTTCTGCCAAACTAACATCTGGAGTATCATTGGGTATTCCGCAAATAACACATGCTTCTTCTAGCAAACTTTTTGGTAATTTTAATAAGTCTTCAGGAAACACCAAATTAATAGGCTGAAGCATTTAAACCATCACGCTCTTATTGACAAACTCTTATTTTTTTATAGGAAATATTCTCCATAGACCATAAAAATCCTGCAAGGTTACTAAAAAAAGCCCCCGGACCCGCGGTCAACCCGCAGGCCCAGGAGCTTCTCTCATTCCTTCCACCGCCGCAACCCGCACTCCCGGCAATACACCGCGCTCCCGGGCACAGTGCCGGCTCGGCCACGCCAGCGGAGATGTATGCTTGCGCTGAGGCGTCGTCGAGGGAGACGAGTTCGCCGGGGTAGTAGAGATCTTTGCCGGCGATCATCCTAACCAGCATTTTTCCTCAGTCCCTCAAGGGTGCCAAGGAAGTCATGCAGGAAGTTAGCTCCCCGG
The DNA here is from genome assembly GCF_006538385.1 of Moorella sp. E306M. Classification (NCBI taxonomy): domain Bacteria; kingdom Bacillati; phylum Bacillota; class Clostridia; order Neomoorellales; family Neomoorellaceae; genus Neomoorella; species Moorella sp. E306M. The sequence continues at coordinate 868,841 of NZ_BJKO01000001.1, forward strand.
CTTACCAGCAGGCCGGACAGCACCATGCCAGCATAAGGGACGGCCAAAGGGACACCTACCATGCTGAAAAAGTCCACTCCCGCCGCTACGCATAAAAAAACGCCGAGTACAACGGCGCCAATGCGGTCGGCAGATACTTTCCCCTGCTGCCAGAACATCTTGCAGGTCTCCCACAGGGCCTCTAATACGGCGGCCACGACAAGGAGCTTATAAAAGTCCATTATTGTTTACCTCCCTGAGTAATATTAACGGTTCTGGTAGCCTCATCCCAATCTACTCGATAGTTGAGAGCATCGATAAGCGCCCTTACCGGCGCATAAACCTTACCGTCAACCATAATACCTTCTAGCTCAATGTTGCCAACGCGGATTTTCGGCGCCGGCGGCCGGATCAAAGCGGCCCTGATAGCGGCCACATCCAGGCTACCGGGACAATCCGTTTCGTTTACTTCCTTATGAGCCAGCACCCGGTCCGGAGTGATAGGATACCGCCGCATCAAATCCTTAATCAATCCGTACAGCGCCAGCATCTGGGCGCTGGTAGGCTTGCTCTGTGTAAAGTCTCCTACCAGGCAAATGCCTACCGAATCGTTATTCCTCCCGGGCGCATGGGCGCCGGCAAAGAGGATATTGCGGCCCTCTTGTACTTCGCCGTCCGGGCCGCCGTTACCATTGCAAATCACGTAATGATAACCCACATCCCCCCAGCCTAGCTGGTGGATATGATAATCGCGGAAGATAGCTACATTCCCGTTTGGGGTCCCAGAATGGTGGATAACGATGTAATGGATATCCTCCGGACTACGCCGGGCCATCATTACCGCTTCAGGGACGTTGGCAACGGTCACGGCCGATCACCTCCCAATAAGGCGCAAAAATAGATCTAGCGCCAGGCCGCCGCAAATGCCTATAATCCAAAAATAAAGCTTGTCAAACCTTTCTCCTATCTTATCAATCCGGGCCTCCATTTTCTGGATGGAGCCATTTTGTTTGCGTTGGTATTCTTCATGCCCGTCCACCCTTTCTTCCAGCCTCGCCACAGCCACTTCTAACGCCCCCAATCTTTCTTCGACATTCAATGGGGCACCCCCCTCTCTATCTGGTCAGCGTTATCTTTCGCTCCCCTTCGTTCCACACTACCTTCCAGCCAAGTATCTCGGCTAAAAAACGTAACGGTACCAGGGTCCGGTTGCTCTGCGGGTCAACTTCTGGTGGCTGATCCAGGATAACTTCTTCCCCGTCTACCAGGGCACGGGTACTGTCTATCCAAAGTTCCACTTTAGATGCCGGCTTAGGCGGGAGAATTACATCAACACTGCTCCAGGCCTCCATAAAGAAGGGTATCCCTAAGTCACGGTCTCGGTAGGTCAGAAAATCGTAAGGCAGGTAGCCATAACCGCTGTCACCCCATCCATCACCCCATGAATTGGCTAAACGGAGAAAACCTTTCCTGGTAACACCGCTTTTATAAGTATGGACGAGGTTATCATCCCAGCCATCAAGAAGGATCGCATGGCCACCGCGCCAGGAGCCTTCCGGCAGGTCGATAAATCCACCCGGCTCGCACTCGATAAAGTTATCGCAAACAAAGACGGCCGCCAGAACGGGGCCGTCGCGCATGATGGCAGTTTTTATCTCCTCCAGAGTCTGGATCCGGGCATAGGCGCCTATCTGGAACTGCTTAGCTTCGGTGACGGCGGCCTCCGGCACTGGCGGCAAAGGGCTCGCCATAAGGCTGTAAGGCAGGGTTTGCTCCTTGCAGGTACCAATATCCTTAAGTACAGCCATGGCCACCCGCGGATAAGTGCCCTCCTGGTTAGGAATCCCGTCTCTTTGTTTGCACTCAGCATAAATAAAAAGAGGGCTAAACCTGTAGCCCCTGGACGGATAGTTGACCGACTCCTGCCGGTCTTTGACGCCGGCCGCCGCCTGGCCGACGCAGGTGCCCCATTTACCCTGGTCCCGAACTGGCAGACGGGGCCAGAAGAATGATGCCAGCAATTCTGGCGCCGCAACCATCTGCGAGTAGATATAGTCCCGGGGATCCGGGGGCGACTGGATTGCGCCAGGCACAAACTGAAAACCCATGTTCTTCCCCTCCCAAAATTAAAGCCGCCCCGAGTGGGCGGCCTAGTTAACCCAAGTACTTATTTGCTATTAAATCTAATTTCGCCAAGAATTGCTTTTCCTTTTCGGTGAGATGTTCTTTATCCAAAAGCTCTTTACCAAGTTCAAGACAACTCGTAATAAACTCCTCCATTTCTATATCCATCGGAGCCCTCCTTTCCTTATTAGCCCATTTGCTGCGCATAAAAGTCCTAAGACGCCATTTGAGATGTTGATAGAATTGCCTCGGCTTGCTCCTGCGTTATAAAACCCTTGGTTACCGCATTTTGTACTTGATCAACGGTTATCTTCCGCATAATCCACATGTTTAATAGAAACGTATACATAAGCTGTCTCCTCCTACAACCTTACCTATAACCCTACCAAGGTTAACAATGCTTCTTCAAGTGCTGTTACTCGTTCCTCTAGAGTCGGTGGTTGTCCTGAATTCTTAATCGTATTTATTACTTCAAGAGGAATTCCTTTCTCGATTAACTTTTGTATAACTTCGAAGTCATCCAAGTCGAAATTTACATATTCAATGCCATTATACTTAAAAGAGTAAAGCATATCCAATCCTCCCTACGAGACTGTTGTATTAATCACGGGTACACCCTTAACTTTAGAAAAACCAGTAGGAGTAGAAGTATAGGTAACAGAGTATTCACCAAAGTAAACGGCACCACCATTATAATAAGGGTTTACCCCTCCCTGGCTACCTACAATAACAAAGTTACTGGTAGGATTAACAGTTACTATAGATAGAGTGACTGAAAAAAGTCCTGCCTCACTAAGCGTAGCTCCAGCACATTTTATAAAAGCCCTGGCATTATTCCAATACCATTGATTCCCTAAACCTGAACTAATGAGATCAGCATTCACTGTTAACGTGATGTTACGAATTATTAATAATGCAAAATGCCCAAGGTTAATAGGATATAGTATTCCTGTACCTACATTATTATTACTTGAATCATTTATCGTCCCTATTGGAATATATAGGGTATAACTAGACAACCCGTCTATTATAACCCGTTTAAATAATATGTTTAAAAGACTGTCCATCGTATAATTTGACTGCAAAACTATCCGACAAGTACCCCCTATTGGGGTGCGATTAATAGCTTCTTGGAGGGTTTTTAAAGGAGCCGAACTATCGCCATTATTAGTATCACTTCCGGTTGTTTGATTTACATAATAATCTCTACCAGTAAGTAAAATTTGATCTATGGTTTTTCCTCCCACACTATTAGCATCGCCTGTTATGCTTGCTGGTAGTTTACCGTTCCCATCTAACCGCAAAATTTTATTGGGTTGCGGTGTTGTCACAATCTCGGCCAAATGCGCAGCAAAATCCGCCTGGGCCGCCGCCCCTATATCCCCGGGGGCCAGGGCATCCGCGCCCCCGGTGGCGTGGGTATTTTTATGGGCGCTCGGCGTAAAGCTGGAAGGCTTGTCCGGGATGTCAGCCCAGGCAGGGAGTTGATCCGTCCTGCTGGTTTTCGCTAAATAATAACTCCCTGAGGCACCATGAGTTTGGATAGCCCCTCCGTGGGCATCAACTTTAGCTTGTGCACCGTTCGGTGTTTCAGCTCCTATGTCTGCTGGGGCCAGTGGATCAGCACCACCAGAGGCATGACGGCTGGCGTGTGATTCAAAATCAGCCTGAGTAACGTATATCTCCGATCCCAGAGTAGCAGATATATTGGATGCATTTCCCGTAAGGGTAATAACGTTAATATATCTTTCTACTACGTCAGGGCCTCCACCAGCAGGAATGTATTCAGCATTTGCACCAGCATTCCCGTAGCAGTAAAGTATTTCACCTTCTTGAGGATCCTGGGCGAAAACTCCAAGCTCCCGCCAATAAAAGCCCGTAGTAATGTCTGTATTAGAGAAGTAACTACGAAGTTTGGCCTTTCCTCCAGCCAGCGTTTGAAGGCCTAATATCGTCAGCTCTTTTTTTGTACTGATCAGGTCGGTTAAATCCACAATACTTTGCCCACTAAGGCTTCCGTCGCCTATTTTTATTTTGGTAAAGTTTAACTGCACACCGGTTTGAGCTTTCGCTTGCAAATTCCTTCCTTTGTTTGTAAGGATAAGGCCGCCGAAAGCACCCATTTAAACCACCTGCCTTATCTCTTGATAATCTGCAATGTGGACCGCATTACCAAAGTACATATTGAGCTCATCAGTTGCTGTAATTTCTATGGCCTCAAGAACAGATCGAGCATTCTTGACGGATTCAACAGCTCTTGTAAACCGTTGAACATCCGTGGTTGTTGCTGAAGTATTAGTGGTTAATACCTTAAAATGATACGGCTGGCCGCCGTATTCAAACCACTCCTGAATTTCCCCGTCCCCAAAAATGGCTGTAACCAGTTCTTCAACTGCCGCTGGTGTTCCCTTGCGACGGTGCCAGTCTAAAGTGCCCTTTACCAGGGAACGTTTCTGCTCCAATGGGAGATCCGGCTCGTAGAAGTCAACATGAAACTGCCAGGCCAGCTGATCGATTACCGGCTCAGGCAGCTCATCTATCCTGGCTAAAAGCAGACATTGATCCACTGCAGCTGTTACGGCTTGCAATTCACCGTCCAGGGCCTGAGCCGCGGCGCTTACTTTAGGGTCTTTAGCAATGTTTGGGGGTAGGATATCGGCCAGCCGAATATCCCTGATACTAGTCATCTTCCAGGCCCCCATAGGTGACTGTGATCGTTCCGACGATAGCTACTTGGGCAGGTGTAACCGCAGTAAAAGCGGGCGAGATGATATTTACCCGTTTTGCGCCGGCAGCCATCACCCTAGCAGTCAGTTCTGAGGGATTAATATCCCGGCCCAATTTAGACCTTTGCCAGGCCACGTAATCATCTACTGCCTTATTTACTGCTTCCTGTATGCCTGACGCTATGGCGGCATTTGCCTGGGCTATATAATAAATCAGTTCTATGTTATAGTAGACCACTTCAGGAGCTAAAACTACCACCTGGTCAGTAAGCGGCCTGATGCGCTTATCGTTGCAAACCGCAGCAACGGCGTCCAATATCTCCTGCCCGGGGATCTGGCCATTCTCTAGCAGGGGGCGGATTTCAATTTGCCCCGGTGCCGGCGAAGTAACCGAAACGTCAACAATAGACTGATGCGCCGTCCGGGCCCAATACCGGTATCCTTCCTCTGGTCCGGCGACGGAAAAGCCCTCGGGGGCCTGACGGATACGCTCACGGAAAGCATCGTCAGACTCGACGTCAGCGCCGCCCGAGCTTACGGTAATGTTCTCAACCCTTTGGATCCATGGCAGGGGGTCTACCAGCTTGTTTATCTGCCCTATCTGCCAGCCATTTCCGATTATACCCGGCGTCGTACAAGCCACCGGTATGTCGATTTGCGTGGTCCCGGCCGGCACTACTGTTGCCTGGATCGTTGCAAAAAATATCTGCCCCCCGGGTGTTACCCGGATACCGGCGGGTATAGTTACCGCCTGCGGTTGGGGAGCCGATAGAGTAAAACGGATTATAGTCTGAGCGGCTTTTTCGAGCAGCCTCTCTGTTTTGACCAGGGCCCCTATATGATCCAAATAGTCCCCAGCGGCATAAGCCAGGAGATTCTGCTTGGCGGCATAATTAATCAACACCCTTTGCTGAGAGATTATGGCTGCTATGGCTTGCAAAAAAAGGCGCACCGGATCCCCAGGGGCTAGCTTGCGCCCCGAAATACCCTCGTAGGTAGTAATGACATTAGCCTCAATTTGGCTAACATCTGTAGAAACAAACTCTATTTCAGGCAAGTTGCTCAAGCTGCTCAACCAGCCTCACCCTCACTTTCGGGCGAAGAATACCCTCCTGGGCGTCGCCTTCAAAGGTTACCTGGGTTACTCTTACCCGCGGCTCCCTCCGTTGAACCTCAGCTATTATTTCTGCCGTCAGCCTCGCCTGGGCCACCGGCAGAGGGTCATCCAGCCAGGTTGAAGTAACCCCAAATTCCCGGTTAAGTGGAACCGAATATTTAGGCGTAGTCAAGATAGTACGCACATTCTGCAGGATTTCAGCCAACGTAGATTGTGGGGCAAAGTCAATTTCACCGGGGGTAGCCAGGACCTCATATTCCATCTAAACCGTCACCTCCGGCGGCGGGGGCGGGACATATTCACTCAAGGTTAATTCTACTTCCGCAGCTAAAAGGCGCCCGCGGTTATCTATCTTAGTCCAGCTTTCATTGATAGTTTCAATGACCCATAAGCTTTCATAAGATACAGGCCGGCCATTTAGGACTAAAGGCACTGCAATTCCCTGGTCGCGCAGGAAACGCAAAACAAAAATCTCATCGGCAGGGTTTACCCCAAAGGCCACGTCGAACCGTACCGTAAAGCTTATTTGTTCATCCCCGGGACCTAAAAACTCCCTTTTGGGTTTTTGATGCATTATCTCATGCCTGGCCCAGCGACCGCTACCGGAGCGTTTAAAATTATCAAAGGTCCTTAGTTTTTCACTGGAAGTCTCAAACACCACAGGACCAAGGCTACCGATCATCAGCCTCCCTCCTTCGGCGGGCCAGTGTCGCTGGTGCCAGCCGTAACATCGCTGTGGACGTGGGTTTTTAAACTTATACCATCTGCTATAACGTCCCCCGTCACGTTAATATTGCCGGCAGCTACAATGTTTACTGGGCCGACGGCATTAATGGTCAAAGCATGTGTGCTCCGGTCATATTCAATCCTTGTCCCGTCCTCAAACTGGACTATCCTCTTATCCTGGCTGCTCGCTGGCGGCTGGTCCTCGTCGGAATAGATAGCCCCCAGGATAAACCCCTCAGCGTTGCCGGTGGGCAAAAAAATGCAGACCACATGCTCCCCCACATCAGGCAGGTAGTAATCTTTATTTCGCAGTGTCTGGCGCTGGAGGACCGGTAAATCGTAAGAAACTACACCCTGGGCCTCAAATACCACCCGGGCCGTAGCCGTTGCGGGATTCACCGATGATACTCGCCCTACACGAATTATGCTTTTATCCATCAATACCCCTCCAGCACCCGGCGCAGGTCCAGCTTAACCGTGTATCCCGGGCCGCTGTGTTCGGCTGTCTCCACAAAATATTTACCATCAAACTTACCCCAGCCCTGGAGCATTACCGTCACCCCGGCCACCAGGGCAATGTTGCCCATCATGGTCAGGCTAAACTTTACCTCTTCTTTGTTCTGCTGGCGCAAACGCTTCTTCGCTAAGCGCTCGGCCTCGGCAATGCTCGTAACCCGTTCATTGATTACCAAGGTTTTTCCCGTTGCCGGCCGGTTAGGGGGCCTGTAGGTATAAACAATACTTTCTTTCTTCGTGCCGCCCTGGTACTCAACCCGGCAGGCGGAATAGACCTCCCGGGTCGCAGAGGTAGCTTGATATGACTCTATAGATGATACGCCCCGAATGATCGTCATCACCGGAGCCATCTGTTCATATTTGCGGTCGTCGAAGATTACTATCTGCTGTCCCGTCACCTTGAGTGACAGCCCGGCGTCCTCACAGAGCTTCATCAAAAAGGCCAGATCCGATTGCTCCGTCTGATCTACCCGGTCGTATTCCGGGTCATCATCAGTATCATAAAATAACCCCAGGCCGGCTTTGCTGGCGATATCCCTGACAATAAGCGAAAGTCTCGTTTTTTCCCAGGCCCGGGTCTTATCTTCGCCGCGGAGAGAAGCGGATTCCGGTACAGAAAGGGCTTTTATCGTCACCGTTTCCGGCGGCCCGGCGCACTCTATTTCGTCAACCTCAAACGTTCCCAAAGGCAATACTTCAAATTGGCCGGCCAGGTCCCAATTCTGCACCTGGAGGGAGGCCTGCAGGGTAGCCCCTTTTTCCGGCATCCAATCGGCTTTCCATAATCCAGCCTTATCCTCCAAGTTTATTTGCAGGTCGTCGGCTTTGCCGCTGGCATGGTCGGTATAGGAGAAACCAAGGAGATATTGCGCCAGGTCCTTTGAAATGTCTTTGTTGTTGTAGGTTAAGCTAAGCTTTGCCCGGCGGGCAAACTGCATCAGCTCTCGCCTCGCTTCCAGGGCGGCAGGCTCGAAGGAATTGGAGTTGTAATCTCCGGAACGACCAGCTTAACGCCGGCAGAAAAAAAGACCGTTTTCCGGTATTGGGGATTGGCCTCAATCAGTTTAGTCATATATTTCTCGTTGCCGTAAACGCGCAGGGCAATCAAGTCCCAGGTATCGCCTTGCACCGTCACATACTCATTCATAGCTCAACCGCCTCTCCTGGCGCAGCATAGCCTGAAAACGTTCCATAAAATCGTCCCTGGAATCTTTTAACACTTGCCTGATGACGCCTGGATCACCGCCAGGCGCATGTATTACAGGAGCAAAAGTTATCTGTATAGTACTCCCGGCCGGACTAACACCTAACATCTCACCGGCCTGAGCCCATAAAGATAACGACCTGGAGGAGCCATCAAGGGGGATTGCCGCTTCGGGACCCCTTTCGGCAAACCAGGCGATATGTGGCTTGTCGTAGATACCGCCTGTGGCGTGGCCCTCAATGGCCCGAAAGCCACCAACACCTCCCGAACTTGCTACATCCCCACCACCAAATCCCAATTTTGAGCCTATCCATCTTACTACTTTGCCGACTTTTTCGTAGATCTTTTGGATAAAACTATCTAGAGCAGCTAAGGGGTCTTTCCAAAAGTTAATAAAGAATGTTTTTATCTTCTCCCAGTTCTTGACTAGTAAATATCCAGCCGTAATTAAACCCGAGACAGCAATAATCACTAGTCCTATGGGGTTAGCAGATAGGGCTGCATTCCATAGCCACTGAGCCGCCGCCCAAGCCTTTGTGGCAATGGCCCCCACTCTGCTGATTATCCCAAACTTTGTGGCCAACATATAAATAGTGGAAAATGGAGATATAAGGATACCAGCCGCATATCCCAATGCTGTAAATGCAATGCTTAATCCAAGTACTGCTGCTGTTCCGATGACTATTGCTTGGGTCAAGTTCGGATACCTTTCCGTAAATCCCTGGACTTTCTCCGCCAAATTTGCCGCCGCACCCATCAATTTATTTAAAGGAGGCAAAAGAATATTACCTATAGAAGTTCCTAAAGCCGTCGCCTGGTTCCTCAATAGTTGCAATCTGTTTTCCGAGGTCTCTGACCGGGATTCAAACTCCTTCTGCATACTGCCGGCATATTGCGTGGCATCACCGACCCGCTCAAAATTCTTTTTTAAGGCATCCAGGTTAGTTAAAAGCGGTGCAATAGCCCCGATGCTTTCTTTCCCGAACAGGTCAGAAAGGACCGCGGCTTGCCTATGCTTAGGAAGTTTCTGCAAGGCCTGAAGCACCTTCAAGATAGCTCCCTGGGCATCCTTCTGCATCATTACGGCCATATTTTTCGCATCGAGCCCCAATGCCTGGAAGGCCTCCGCCTGGCTCTTGGTCGCCGCTTCGCCTGCCGTAAGACCGAGGATCAGGTTTTTGATGCCGGTTGCCGCTATTTCTTCCTGAATACCAGCAGAAACCATGGTTGCGCCCAGGGCGGCAATCTGGGCAGCGGCGGCACCGCCAACCTCGCCCAGGGGGCCGATCCGGCGTACCACTTCGGCAATTTTAGGCGCCGAGGCCGCTGTCGTGTTGCCCAGGTAATTGATCTGGTCGGCTAGAGTGTTGACCTGCTCCTGGTTCATTTTAAAGGCCGAACGCCATTCGGCCATAGTCTGGCCGGCTTCTTCGGCGGTAATATCAAAGGCCACACCCATCTTAGCAGCTGCTTCTGCGTAGCTAAGGAGTTCGTCCCTGGCAATGCCGGCCTGCCCGCCGGCGGCGACAATCTGCGCCAGTCCATTTGCGGCCATAGGGATGCGTTTTGAAAGATTGAGGATATCCTTACCCATTGCTTTAAACTGTTGGGGTGTCTCAAAGTCTACAACCTTCCTGACGTCAGCCATGGCGGACTCAAATTGCATGGCCGCGTAGACAGGCGCCCCTATGGTAGTTGCCATCGCAGCTGCATCCAGCAGGTTGCCCCGCATCCTTACGCGGAAATCAGTGACTCTCTGTTGAAGATTAACAGCTTTAGCGAACCTTTTCTGAGCTTGTTCCGCCTTCTGTAACTGAGCAGTAAGTTTGGCATGAGCTGCAGCATATTCTTCGGTGCTGATGGCCCCTTTCTTCTGGTCCTGCTCCAGCTTCCTTATGTCTGCCCGTAGGGAAGATATATGCCGGTTCATTTCCTGCAGGCGCTCGCTGGATGTCATGAAGGCGCGCCCCAGGGAAGAGTTTATTTTCCCGGCAAGCTCAATAGCTATTTCAAATGTACGAGCCATCTTTTAGCGCGCCTCCTTCGGCCTCCGTTTCTTTATCTCGATAAGCGCCTGGATCCAGTCCATTAAATCATTTATCGGCAGAGACAGCCAGAAGGGAACCGGCGTACAGGTATCAATAGAAAGTCTTAAGCATATATCCATCAATTCAAGCCTGAACCGTCCAGGCCGGATGGATAATCGAATAAAAAATTCTGCACCGTCATGGTAACACTGGAAAAATCTTTAACAGGCAAACCTACGATTAAATCCAGTGGAACTTTAGCTGCCTTTGCAGCTAATACTGCTAAGTAAGCCTTAGAGGTTTCAGCTAAAGGAGGATTGTCTCGCAATAGAATTCTCGTTTCCTTCTCAGCCTCTATCATATCTTTGCCCGTTAAAGCTTCCAGGTCCAGGGTCAATTCCGTATACTCCTTGCCCTCAAAAGAATAGGGCCTGCTCAGAATAACCTTTTCCATGATTGTACTCTCCCTCCAAAGTGATTAAGCCCGCTGCTATTTCCCGGCAGCGGGCCTTTTAGTTATTCCAGTCCTAGGGCCTCTCTCACTTTCCTCATATAATCCACGCCGTTGATGATGCAGATATAATTGTACTTGTCGATTTCCACGATAGTTTTCCCATCGATAGAAACTTTCAAGTAAAGGACTTCAAATTCATTCGATGCATCGGCAGTAGTCCCAACGTCCAATTTACCTAATTCCGTAATTTTAGGGGTACACCTTACGGCCACTTTAAGGGCTTGTACACGGTATTCTCCCGAGCCGGCGTTATAAACCTGGGTTGCACCCCGGAAATCCAGGTTATGTGCCCGCGGTTCAGCCAGGTGGACGGTAGGCTTAACAACTGTACGCCAGTTAATGGTGCAAGTCATGCTGTTATAATGGCCCAATACCGGGCTCTCCACCTCTCCAGCGATGCCGGCGCCTTTCACCGTCTCGGTCATGGCCTCCAGGCTAGGGAGTTCCACGTCTGCTATGCCCAGGAGGTCAACCCCATCCTCATAAACACGGAAGTTAATCAGTTTTTCCGGTACCTGGTTCAAGCATCACACCTCCTTACGCGGCAAACAGCGATTTTAGATACTGCGGGTCATATTCGACGATGAAATCAATCTCCCGGGCCGGCGACGGCGGAGTCACGTAAACATGCAGCCTGATGATGCCGTCCATAAGGTCTGTAGTCGGGTTCTCATCCTGAATAAACTCCACCCGGCCACCGAGGATGAACCCCCGGGCTGCCAGGCCGTTGAGCCAGATGTTGGCCGAATCGACAACGGTATCGACCAGGCGCCGCGAAATCGGGTAATCGACCTTCTGCCAGAACATGAGGATCAGGGAGTTAGCGATCCAGTCAAACATGCGCCGCACCGGGAGGAAGGCGTCTTTAGGGTCAGTAATTGCCGGGTAAGCGCCGGTACGGTTGCCCCAGGCCTTCCAGCCACCGATGAAGTTCAGGGCCGTAATAATCCCCTGGCCGTTCAAGTAGGCGGCCTGGTCGGGGCCCAGGGTGATCTCCGTCCCGTCAGCCAGTACAGCGCCGTTGGCCTGGAGGGTCTTATTCGAGGGACTAGCATAGGGAACATCATCGTTTTCCGCATCGGTCCGGCAGATTACCCCGGCCAGCTGGGTTGACAGGTAAAATACCTCATCGCTGAGCTTCACCTTCGGCCAGCATACCGCCTGCCGCGGGGAAGTATAGGTATTGGTCTCTTTCCAATTGGGCACGTCAGTATATTTCTTAACTTCGCTTGTTGACACGTCGGTAAGGGCGATGCACTTGAAATGGCCGTTGATGTTACTGGCCTTGGCTACCATTACCGCGGCCACCGCCGGGTCATGAGACCAGCCGGGCGCCAGGACCATGCCGGGCACCAGCCGGAATAACGGAAATACCTGATTCAGCAATTCCAGGCCTTCATAGGCTCCAGTCGTTGCATCTACGCCGCCAATAATGTCACTACTGGTGACCATGCTCGGATCCAGGTGGTCATAATTGACCGTCAGGGTAGCCCCTGCGGCAATAGCACCGGTCGCCAACCGGGAGATTACTGCCCTCCCAGCATCATCGAAAGCAATCGTATAATCCGTATTAGCGACATAGGTAGTAGCACCATCCTGGCTCTTGACAACTACAGTATCCTTAAGTACTCCGTCATTGGCCAGCGTAGCCTGATCGTCCACCAGGGTAACGCTTTCTGCTGCTACGCTCTTCTTATGAGTTGCCGGATCCAGGATGTTCACCAGCACCACCGGCGCCACATTGAATAGGGCGAAGTGAGATTTAATAAACTCGCAAAGGGTATATTTCTGCCAATCATCGCTGTAACCGAACTGCTTGACGGCCTCTTCATAGGTATAGCAGAGTACCGGCTTATTTACCGGCGCCGGTTCCGTCGCCAGGTTTACCGGGGCAGTCCCAAATACCACGGGCAATCCGGCGGTGGCCTGAACCGGAGGGGTAACGGAAGTAGGGATTTCCGTAGTGTAAACACCGTGCATGTAGGGCATTAATTATGCACCACCCTTCAAGATAAACTGCAAAGCTTCGTTAAAGAAGGCATTTTCCGGGGTCCCTCTGGTTGCAATTGCCTTCTCTATCCGGGCCAGTTCAGTCACCGGGACGAATAGCCTTTTGATTGCCGGGCACTTTGCAAAAAGATCCCCCAGGTGCGCCGGCAGCCCACCCTTATAGACGGTATAGCGCTGCAGCACACCGCCAGGAATATTAGGACCACAATAAATCAGCCGCTCCGGTTCTTTTGGAGCGGCCTTTGCAATTTTACTCATAGTCAATTCCCTCCAGTGCAGGTTCCAGTACCGGGTGAGCGACCGTCCAGGTGGTAGTCATTATACCCACCCAATGAGGATAAGGCTGGTCTTCCGGTATTTCAAACTTCATAGGGTACTCTACCCGGAATTTATTGCCTATTGTCCGCCTCTTGAACAGCTCCGTCCAGATGCGCTGAATAACATTGGCCACATCCTTCCATCCTTGCTGGCTGTCCCTGGAGTATGCACCTACGATTATATGAACCGTAATCGTCGCCCCATCCTGCTCATCGGTGCCGTCGGACAACCTCACAATTACAAAAGGAAAATCCGGATCCTCTTTGGTCGGGTCCTTGGGCGGTAAATAACCGGTAATAACCTGGGGTGGCTTGCTTGTCCCCATATTAGTCTCCAGCCAGTAGTTCTGGACAATTGGCTCAATAAAATCTCGCAGTTCGTCTACCAGCAAAACTGGTGTAATCATTTACCCACACCTCTTAGTAGCCTTTCGATTTCATGCTCCAGCCGGCTTTCCAAAAGTTCCTGCGCCCGTTCTTCGACATAGGTGACAACCGATTCATGCCCCAGCATTTGCGGTATCGAGGGGCCAAAGCGCTGGATAATCGGCAACCGCGCCCGGCCGGCCCGGTGGAAAACGCCAATGTGGCCGGACTGCATCTGAGCGACAAAGGCGCCCTTGACCGGACCGCCGCCACCCCGGACCACTCTGACAATAATGGGGTTTTTCCTACGCTTTGCCGGCGGTTTAGCAGGTGTGACGCGAAACTTTGATAGGGGTACCGGTTCCCCGGTGGCGTGGATAATCGCGGCCTGGTTATCAAGGGTAGCTTTGGTGATTTTGATCTCGGACCTTACATCCTGAGCCTTAATATAGTACCGTTCCCGCACCTTTCTAACAGCATCGGCCCTGGCGCTCTCAGCCGCCCGATTTAAGGCGGAAACGACGGCCTTAGAAACGCCATTTGGGACGTTTTTCAGCAGTACTTCGGCCCGGGCAAGCTGTTCGGCGCTTATTGTAATCACGATTCATTCGCCCCTAAAACAATCTCCAGGACGCCCATCTCTTCGTTACATTCGTCCACTAAGTAAGCTTTACCATCTAGCAGAATTTCCTGACCGAAAACCGGACGCATCGGCAGGTCGTCAGCCCTAACATAAACCGCAATTTCACTCCTATAAACACCGTCATATTGCTCCGTTTTATCGTTGCTCCGGGTCTTGAGGATATTGCTGTCTATTACGGCGGGAATTTTAAGCCCGTTGATATCATGGACATCGGCAAACTCCCCTAGGTTAAGGAAAATGCCGATGTCCTGCTGGATCGTATCTTTGAAGGTCATTTTTTCTTCTTACCGCCCTGGACTAAGGGATGGTCGGTTGCCGGCCCTTCTTCCTCCGGTGCAACAGGATTTTCGGTTGGACCGGCATCGGGAGCAGAGGCTTCCTCTACTCGAACCGCAACCGGGTATTCGCAAAACCCTTCTGCGACGAGTTTTTGTTCCACCTTGGGGTCCAGTCCTTTAATAGTTTCGCCGGGGAAATAAGTCTTTTCCCCGGCGCGAACACGAAAGGCTTTTACAATGACAGCCATGCTATCACCCCTTACAGGACCTTGGCGACAAACCAGTCGTCTACATCTTCCGGTTTGGGAACAGGGCGGCTGCTCAGCCGCAGCATACGCTGTTCGTTTTGATTATCTGCCCAGCTCTTAGGCACCCGGGCACCCTCAATGGTCACAAACTGGTCGCCTTCTAATTGAGTAATTGCACCATATAGAAACTCGCCCATGCCAGGCCGGGCTAGGAGGACATGATCGGTCGGCACCATGGGATACTCATTGCCATCGTCATCCAGGAACCAATCGTTATAGGTGTAGAGGTCAAGGCCCAATTCAGGCAGCCGGCCGATATAAGTTACAGCATCGCTCTGGATAACAGGATTGATCTGGCCGAGATACAGGTTGCGAAGGTCCATCTTCTTCTGGATGTCGGCGTCGTTCAGGAAAGCATCACAGGCTTCCTGGCCAAGGACGCAGATCGTAGGAGCCCGCCCGGACTTTTGGATGACTTCCAGGCGCCAGCGTTTTAGGTCGGCATAAATAGTGGCCCCGGACTCATTCCAGAGAGAACCCGTAGTGAGGACCTCTTTATTGGTGAAACCATAATCCAGTACTTGCTCAATATAAGACTGATTGTTCCTGTCGATGAAGCCCTTCATAACGATTTTCCCGTTGAAAAGCAGTTCCCGGCACATCCATTCTTCCCGGCGAGTAATCATCTCGTCCAATTCGGCCAGGTCGCGGCCTAAAAGCTCTGCCTGCCGATCGGCCGGGGTACGCTGGCTGAAAATGTTTTCGCCCATACCACGGATAACAAGGTCATCCACGGTCAGGGCACGCTGGGGGGCAATCTTAGGTGCCGTGTACTTATCAGTGCGGTAACCCTGCCGGTCCATTGTGATACCGCCTACCCGTGGGGCGACAAAGGGCGCCATCTTGCGCTTGCCCTTTTTATAGTCGAGCATTACTTCTTCGGTGACAAAAGTCAGGCTACCGGGAAAGAATGTGGAACGGAAAAATGTATGGACAGGCATTAACCTTTCAACGGCAGCGATAAGGGTCTGGGTGCGGTAAATATTGATGTTCAATTGCCTTACCTCCCTGTCAATTAGTACGGGATATTATCCTTGAGGAAAATCCCAAGCTCGCGCAGCCGGGTTTCATGGTTGGCAGCGGTGTCCGTACCGCCGAAGATCAGGGCCTTACGGTTGAACAAACCGGAACTGTAAGCAGTGGCAACGACATTGGTAGTAGCCCCAGCATCGCCGGTATCCACATCATCCGTTAGGATGCAGTCTGCCGACTGGCTGCCGTCGGTATTGGCGCTGTTAACCGGGACGGCCAATCCCGAGGCAGCGATGATGCCCAGGACGGTCCCGCGTTTGAGGATGCCCTGGCCGGCTTTAAGCGTTACAGACTTGATTTCCAAAGGGATGCTGGTCCCGGCGATTAAATTATCATAGGTGACGGAATCTGCCTGTTTGGTATAGAGATCCATTATTTCTTAACCTCCTTGGCACGTTTTTGGTTGGCTGCGGCAACAATCTTATCAATAAGGCTTTTTTCATCTTCGCCCCCAATTGGGCCTTCCGAAATTGCGGCAATGACCTTATCTGCACCGGAAGCCTTAATTTCATGGTCCCGGTCAATCAGGTACTTCCTCCCTTTGGCGGCATCTGCTTTCAGAGCCTCATACGCCAATTCCTGGGCCGTCATGGGTTCTTCGTACTTAGCCTTAGCTACCAGTACCGGGTCAATGGTGGCGGCAATTTCATCAATGGACTTAATGCGCTCCCGTTCACTGGCCTTGGCCTCAGTTACAAGCTGGTTACAAAGTTCGGGATACTGCTGTTTGAGTTCGTCAACGGTCTTGATTTCCAAGGTGTCATCACCCTCCTTAATAATTTCTTTTGACGCTTGTTTATTTGCTGCCAGGATAACCGGTTTAACACTTGCGGCAACGGTAATCCCCTTACCCAAAGAGGGCCTGGTCTGATAACGGCTTAGATCATGAAGCACCGAATTGACCACGAGGTAGCGCCCATCGTTTGTCGCCGAAGCATCAACACTTTCCTCGAAAAGGATCTCATCCACAAAACCCTCTGCCTTGGCCTCTTCTGCAGTCATCCATGTCTCGCGGTCCATCATTTTGGAAAGTTCCTTGCGGTCACGCTTGGTCTTGGCTACATAAGCATTTATAATGCTTTCCTTGACCGTATCCAGGACCTCGGACATTTTTTCAAGTTCCTCTGCTGAATAATAGCCAAAAAGGACTAAAAGAGGGTTATGGATCATCAATAAAGCGTTAGCCGGAGCTTTAATTATATCGCCTGCCATAGCCACAACGGTGGCTGCACTTAAAGCAGCCCCGTCTATCTTGACAGTAACATTAGCCGGGTGGTCCTTTAACATAGTGTAAATGGCGTTTGCCGCAAAGACGTCGCCGCCGGCAGAGTTAATCCGCACGGTAAGATTGCTGATATTACCGAGCGCCTTCAGGTCCTCGGCAAATTGCTTTGGGGTAACCTCATCCCCCAACCAGCTGGTCTCGGAGATGGGACCATAAAGCAAAAGTTCCGGTTCATCCCCGCCAATGTTTTTAAACCGCCAGAACTTATTCAAGCGGTTCACCTCCTGTTTCTATAATCCCGGCCTGCTGCATTTGGGTAGTCTCGCGGGCTAACTGCTTAATATTGCGGTCAAAATCGCCGCCGGTAATTTCAATGGTCTCGCGCTCCCGGGTAGATAGTCCCAGCTTGATGCGCTCGCCGGCCGCCTGGACTTCTTTCAGAGGATCAACCTGACCCGGGGCCGGCCCGTTCCATTCTGCGCTTGACCAGGCCCGCCGGATAGCCGGGTCGGAGAAAAAGCCTGGGGCCCGGATCCGGCCGATTGCCACGGCCTCCGCCAGCCACTCCTCATATACCGGCTGGCAGAAATCCTTGGCTATCCAGCTCCGCCGAGTACGGAACATCTTCCAGGCCTCCAGGAGGGCCGCACGGCTGGCGCTGTAACTCGACTGGAAGGATTTCTGTAAAAGCTCCTGGGGGATTTCTAGAGCAGCGCCGATATGGCGGCACAAGGCGTTGACAAAGGCATCGAAAGAACTGTTTGGCCTCTTAGGGTCGGCAACTTCAATATCCTCGCCCGGGTTTAATACGTTAATTGCCCCAACCCCCAGCTCATAAACAGTCTGATCGTCGGCGGCAATCTTCTGGTCATCAGGGATCATACTTCCCAAAGGCATGTCGCTCGATGGCCCTTGAGACTTAATAAATACGGTAAACATGCCGGCGATGACGGCAGCCATCAGCTCGGCTTCGGTATAACGGGTCAGTTGCTTCAGCGACTCTATGACCGGGGCCAGGTAAGGCACGCCGCGCCGCTGTTCGGCCCGTTCCGCATCCATCAGGTGCAGGACATTAGGCCGGCCAGTCTCGCTACCATAGGCCTCCACTCGCACCCACTCTTTACGTTTTGCGGCGTCCAATCCCGTTGTAATGGGGTAAGAATTACATATCCAGTAAGCGACGACCATCCCCTTATCGTCGATTTCAACGCCCGAGATAATTTGATTACCGTTCTCGGGATTTACCCCCTCAATGCTACCCAGGAGAACATTGGCCCAGGGTGTAGATACCCTGTCCGCCTCGATTAAATGCAGGCGGAGGGTATACGGCATCCAGGCTGTCGGCTGGTTTCTTTTAAAAAGAACAAAGGCATCGCCGTTCATCAGGCAGCCTAAAAAGGCAATACCCTGCAGGTCGTAGAAATCCGATATCCGCAACGCGTCACAATATTTACTTTCAGCCCACAGCGCAAATTCCCGCTCCACCTGGCGCTCCCAGGCGTCGGCCTGCTCTTCGGTAAGTCCCAGATATTCCGCATCAATACGCGCCTTCAGGCGCAGGCCAGGGCCAATAACGTTCGTCTTGGGCGTCTTCAGCGCGGCAGCACCCAGGGGAGTATTCATGAACAGGTCTCTGGACCGGGCTCGCAAGGTATTTAGATTAAGGTCAATATCGTCTTTAGGACTACCGGCCGCGGCCGTCCAGCCGCGCATGCTCTTCTTCTTGGTGGAAGCCCCGCCCTCGCTGTACCCGGCGGCAAGGATTTGGAGCATTTTACGCGCAGCAATACGCCGGACAGCAGCCTGGGGAGAAAAATAAGCTATAGTCCTATCTATCAGGTTCATCCCTCACCCCCTCCTCACAGGTCCCGGGGAACAACTCCAATGGTGCGGTTCCTGCCGCCGCCCGCCAATTTAGCCTGCTCGTTAGCAATTTCTTGCTCCAAATAACGGATCATATTGCCTATTTCACGGAGATTGGCTCTGGTAAGCCTTCTGGAGCCGATCATGTATTCCTGGGCGCCCGATAAAATAGCCGCCTCGCAGTTTAAATACTGTTGCAGGCGGCTCTGTAGCGTTTCAAGCCGGGTAGACAATAAAAATCACCCCGTTTTCGCCTATATTTCAATGCCTTTATATACTAATCCGGCCTTCTTTTTGGTGATTTTGGGTCCATTTTCGACGCTTTTTCCTGTAATTTCTAGTTGTTTTTTGAGTACTTCTAAAGGTGGATTGAGTATTTCAAAGGCCGCAGTAGCGTAATTCCGGATATCAAAAGGTTCGTTTCTGGCTCCAGAAGTCCGCTTTTCCCAGTGAATAACCGCTTTGCCTTTTGAGTACCGGACAACCCGGTGTTCGGCTGTCAGCCCCTCAAAATACGCCTGATCATAGCCTTTCTCGGGTTCGGCGGGGAAATGGCAGTATCCTGGTCCTTCAAATTGTACTTTTAGCCGGGATGAAACCATGTCTTTTCCTACATCCACGCCCACCCCGAAGAGCCAGACGCCGGCATCGTTACGCCTTTTGGGCCGCTGAATATAGGGCACCCCACTCCCGCCCTGGCCTTTTATCGCCCATACGCGCTGGAACTCGCGTTCCTTGCAAAATTCATAGACTTTCTTGGTATGGTGACCGCCTGAGTCAATGCAGGTTGTCATTATCTGCAGTATTTGGCCGTCTTTACGGATATAAGTCTTGTTTAATACGGCATCGAGCATTTCCCAGACATGCTCTTGACCGGGATCGCCCATAATGACCCCGTACTGGATACCCCAGCTTTCACGTTCCAGTCCCCAGCCGACTATTTCATATTCCAAGCGGTTATCCTGCACGTCCACGCCGCAGGTAAGGACCAGAACACCATTAGGTACCTCACAGTCATACCGCTCGCGGCGCTTAATTAAATCCTCAGCTTCAATCCCTTCCCCTTCTTCTTCCCAGGTTTCACCCAAGGTAGTATTGACCCAGGCTTTTAGCATTTCAATGTTGCCCTTCTTTTTTTCGTTGTAAGCTTCCTTGAATTCTTCGATAATCTTCTCCCACCGCTTCCATGGAGAAGCAAGCTCGTTCAGGTGGAAACCGCGTGTCTTTGCAGTAGGTTCCTTAGCTACCCATTTGCCCTGGCCGCCCTTCCATTCAAATTCCCCATGCCGGGCGCCGCAGTACAGGCACTCATGTGTGACGTCCTCAAACCGGATCTGTGCCCAGGTCAGAGGCTGGTACCGGCCGCAGCTGGGACACGGTAAGCACCATTCTTCTTGAGTAGAATTTAAAAAAGCCGCTTCTATGCGGCTTACACCTTTGATGGTAGGGGTGGATACGAATACTTTTTTCCGGTTCCAGAACGTCGTTGTACGCTTTTCGGCTAAAGTTAGGGGATCACCTTCAGTTCCGGCGCTGGCCGGGAAACGGTCCACCTCGTCGGCCAGGAGAATCCGGATGGGCCGGCTGGCAAGACTGGAAGGAGAGTTGGCCCCTACTAAGGTAATATGGCCACCAGGGAACTTCTTGTGTAACAGGGTATTGTTGCTGTCGCGGCTGCGAACATCCTTTACTTTCCCCCGTAGCGTGGGAGTATCCCTTATCATTGGAGCTAGCCTGTCTTTTGAAAACGCTTCGGCTAGCTTTTCCGTCGGCATGACCAACATGATTGGCGCTGGATCGTAGTCTATGTGGTAACCGATAATATTCAAAAGTATTTCTGTCTTGCCAACCTGAGAGCTGGTCATAACTACAACCGTTTCTACGGCCGGATCATTAACTGCATCCATTATTTCACGCTGGTATGGGGCCCGGTCTGTCCGCCATTGTCCAGGTTCTGCGGATGATTCTGGAGACAGCCGGCGGTAAAGGTCAGCCCATTGCGAAACCGTTAATTCCGGTGGCGGCGCTACAACCCGGGCAATCTCTTTAAATAGACCCAGAGTGTCATTTTTTGGCTTTCTGACGGCCACGCCGCGGCGTCTCCTTCGCTGGAGGCTCTTCTTTGTTATCTACTTCATCCTCGATTGCCAGTTTGTCTTTACTCCGGGCGTAGAACACCTCCGGGTCATAGTCTGATAGTTCCATTAGGGCCTCGTAAACTTCTTTTTTGATTATATCCTGGATAACCGCCAAGTCTGTTTGGCCCTGTAGACGCGGCGCCGCTTTAGTCGGTATGGCCAGGCACCGGGCCCTGAAAGCCCCCAGCATATCATTCATGACGCGCCGGACGTCCTCTGACCGGTGCAGCTCGCCGCGCATGATCTGCAGCTCCAGTTCTACTTTCTGGCGGTTGGCCCGGGTGAGAAGGGTCTTCTCTTTTTTGAGGTCTAGCTCTTCATCGGATTCGGTACTGCTGGCCTTTATCCAGGCTATGTATTGTTTCACAGATGCCGCCAGGTCAAATTTCCCGCGGGATAATTTACTAATAATCCCCGCCTGCTCAAGTTGGCGGATACGCCGGTCGGTCAAGCCAAGTATTTCCGCTAATTCAGATGTACTGTATATCCTTTTTCCTCCTTCACCCATGACTGCACCACCTTAATTTTTAATAGCGTAAACGGAAGCGGAAGCGTAATTTTTTTCGCTGTCGCTAGAAAATTTTCGGGGCTCGCGAGACCCGTGACCGCCGCTCCCTCCAGAAGGACCCGTGCTAAAAAGGCAAAAAAGAAAAGAGCTCGGCGGCTCTTTCTTTGCTCTAAGTAAGCGATGCAAACATATATTCTGTAATAGTATCATACACCTTAAAAAGGAGCTCTTCCATACGTTTATCTTTCATAAATTGTAGCTCTACTTTGTAACCCCCAGCTAAATTAAGTTTTATTTCGGCATCTAAATCAAAAGTACCAGCCGTTTCAATTGAGTACGTGACAATTGATTTATAAGGAATTGTGCAGTACTCAATCTTTTTCCCTGTAATTCCTTGCTTATCAGCAATTAAAATTCTCTTGTCGGTGAAAATCGCAACATCCCGGATAGTTTTTACCGCAAAAAGTGGCTTTTCTTGAGTGATTAACATTTTATTCAGGTGTTCTGGAATAGGTACTTCTTGGTAAAAACAATATTTAGTTGATAACGCATCAGCCATAAAATATGTCCCCCTTTTGCCTTTTTATCTACCATTATTCGGCAAAAGGAAGATAAATTCCTGTAATGACCTATAGAACTCGTTGGCATTATTATTCGCTATACTTCTCTATAAGTTCCTTAAGAGTATCGGGCAAGTAAGGCCAAACCTCGTTAGCACCATCAAAGAAACCATCTTGTTCTGCCAGTTCCCAATATAATCTTGCCTCTTCATAATAAGGGGTTTGTAATCTTCTAACAAAATTTACCCATTTGCGTATATTACTCGCTCTCGGTTTATCCAGTTTCGGATTTATATGTTGCCCTACGTCAATTAAACTTAATAGCCTTACTAAGCCTTTTTCTCCAAGGAAATGTTTTAAATCTAAATCAAGATCGTATCTGTAACAACCTTTTTCAAATTTTCCCTTTAAAGGCGAGGCGCTATAGTGATGTACTATAATAAAGTCATCATAATTACCATTTTCATCTTGATGAAACTGCACATACCCATCCTCTGGTTTTTGGATAACTTCTCCACAGGTATCACAAATCCACTGTCTTAATGGAGTTAACTTCATAAGTTTTCCCCCTTCCACCTACTACTATTCGGCAAAAGGGGATAATTTCCTGCAAACTAAACAGCCGCCCTCCCGGACGGCTCCACAGTTAGAGCATAACACATTTTAGGCTATTTTTTGTCCGCTTTTTGTTCGCTCTAAAAACTGGGCTGGCAGACAATCAAAGAAAGCCTTGACCACATATTGACGCATCTCATAGAATTTAGTTTTGCCAACAAACAGCATCGTTTCCCAAATAACCCAGTCCGGACGTACCTTTTCAATATACTTTGCTTTCACTAACTGAGCATACTGGCCATTCTCTGCCCTAAGCATTTCCATTACTTTTTCAAAATGGGCCAGCTGCTGTTCCCGGTCCCGGATTTGCTGTAATATCTCCTGCCGGCGTAAAGGATACTCATCCATAAATTCCAGCCACTTTTCTTGCTTGCTGTCCAAATTTCCGCCACGTACCGGTATCGCATTAGGATTACTCATCCAGGTAGGAGGTGAGGCTGCTTTCGTATCAAGCTTTTCTAGCTCCGATTTTAGATTTTCAATCGCTATTCTCATTCGTGGAATAGAGTATAACCATGCTTCGACCCTGCGAAATTCCTGTTTTGTCAACCTAACTACCTCCCTTTAAACAGCCTTCTCCCCCGGCAACAATCCACCCAAACCCGGTTTAGGCCGCTCTTCCATCAACCGTTTCAAAACCCCAAACCTCAGCCTGCCCATCACCCGGGCGCGGGCCACCGAAAATAACTCCCTAGACTCCCAGCACACTAATTCACCATATACTGCCGGCTGCTTAATCGCGATATACTCACCAATCGTTATCATATCGCACCTTCTTTCAGTGCCCAACGTCCATTACTGCACCAAAAACTTCTGATACTGCTCTTTGCGCCGCTCATTGGACAAATGAGCATAGACCTGGGTCGTAGCCGGATTGGCATGTCCCAACAACGACTGCACGGCAACTAAATCCGCCCCCTGGTTTAACGTAAGGGTAGCAAAGGTATGGCGATAAACGTGAGGATGTACGTTCTTCTGGATCCCGGCCCGTTCCCCAATCAACTTAATTTCCCGCTGGATAGCCCGCCGACTCAACCGCCGGATCGGTTTTCTCTCGGTCACAAACAGCGCTGGGTGGGCATCGTCCCGGCTCTGTAAATACTTTTTGAGGTAATGGATTGCTTTCCAGCTGAAAAATACCTCTCTTTCTTTGGAGCCCTTCCCGACCACCCTGCATGACCTCTGCTCCCAGTTAATATCCTGGCGGTTCAGCTGATGAATTTCGCCCAGCCGGCAGCCGGTAGAATACAGTACTTCCACCAGGGCCCTTTCCCGCGGCGTCCGGCAGGCCTCGCGAATCATTTCTAGTTCTTCAATACCCAAAGCCTTAGGTAATCTTTTCTCAGCCTTGGGCGGCTTAATCTTCCTCGTCGGGTCCCGGGGGATTATTTCCTCCTCAACCAGCCAGCCGAAAAAGCTTTTAAGGACGGACAGCTTCTTTGCTATCGAGCTCATTTTAAGGTGCTCAAACTGCCCCAGGAACACCCGGATATCGGCAGTAGTGATGGCTTCAACCGGTTTTTGCACATAGTTCCCGAAAATCTTTAAATCAAGGGCGTAACCATCAAGAGTATACTGGCTTAAGCCTTCTAGTTTTTTAGCTGCCAAAAATAACCTGGCCTTTTCAGCTATATCCGGATGCCCGGCCGTTATTACCGCTGGCTTAATATCGTATGCGGCTAATAACCCTGCCAATCTTACCCTAACCTGCATAGGGTCTATATTCGGGCAAAACTCCGTCATTACTTGGACAAGTTGATTTAATAATTGTTCCATGTTTCTCCAATCCTCCTTTGCAGGTAGAAGGTAGATTGGAGACCGGTCTCCTTTATTTATTTCCCGGGGTGATCAGGCCCGGGGGATATTACCCTGTTTTTTCTTCCTCCCTGATTACCGTCACCACGTCCCAGCCGCCAAACAAACTGGGCACGCATATTGCCACCAAGCCATCTTCGACGGGTACCTTCACCCCCAGCCGCTCGTTTGGCTTGACGCCTACCCTGAGCATCCCCTGCAGCCGGCGGGCAACTTTGTTACCGAGTTTTTTAGGGTTTTTCCCGCCGCGAATTTCTACCCGGTCCGCGGCGTGCCTAGTCATTCGTACTCGCTGGCTCATGGCGACCACACCCGGGTAAGCTCGTCACCTACCAGCTGCCATTCGGGCTCGGCGAAAAGCCTCTCGCAATTCATACACCGCCAACGGCGGATCTCATCGCCGAAAAACACCTCATGTACCGGGCCGCCGCAGCGAGGACAGATCAACGTTGCCCCATGTGGACCGCCTCCTCTTTCGCACTTTCTTTGAAATGCGCACTTAACAAATTATTCTAGCGTATTATATGCCCGCATTTCCCATCCACACTCTAAACACCGCCACCGTCGCCACCACGTAGGAAATTCACACACATCCACCTTGGTACTTCCACACTGAGGACATTTCCTAATGTCCTCTTCATCTTTACATGAGGAACATGCTTCGCTTATATAAACCATACTTGCTTCCTTCTTCGCAGTTTCTTTAGAATGCGTAATTAATCAGCCACTACAATTTTTGCTTCTTTCACTTCAATATGACCCCAAGACAACTTTCCTGTGAGAAGTTCTTCAAAGTCGTTCTTAATTTTTTCTTTTGTGCCATTGTCGTCTGTGAAAATTGATATTGTAACCAAATAAATTTTTGACATTTTTCTTCACCTCTCCCTTCGCATTCTAAACATACTGCCTAATAAGCCCTCTCCCGGCTTCTTTCCTCGCTGAATCCTTCAGGATACCTCTTCTTCAGCTTCTCGATATTCCGATCGGCAATCCTGTCTAAGTAAAGGTCGGCCGTATTAGCGATAGTGGCTATATACCAGAGCAAATCCCCCAACTCCTCGGCCAACTTATTCTTGTCCAGCGGGTGGCCGTGGAAGCAAACCTTTTTGAGGTAGTCCACCACCTCACCGGTTTCGCCGGCAAGGCCCATCGCGAAATTAACGTATCGCTGTTCCTTTGGTATTTGTTTAGCCGTCCGCTCGGCAGCCAGCTGGTACTGATAAAAATTCATAAATCCATCAATCCTTTCTAGGAAATTGGACCCGGCGCCGGGATTTGAACCCGGCCTCCCCCGCCGTGCTACGGAGACGCGTCCCCAGCGCCGCCGGGTCAATCTAATCAAAACAACGCTAACTGCTCGGATACTTGTTCTTCGTAGGTCTATTTTTTACACCGCCTCCCGACATGTCTGGCGATATTCGCAATCCCCTTCCTCATTCATACCCGGCACTTTCAGCCGCAGGAGTACATCACGGAGTTCGCACCCCTCCGCCTTATCCCTGCACTGCCTACACCAGCCGCCGATCGCGAAGTCGGCTAGTAGGTAGACGTCCTCCAGGTTGCTGCTCTTCGCAACGCCTTTCGGCGCCAAGACGACATCGCACTGCCCCGCCTGCTTCAGTATCCTTTGCCACGCCTCCGGCGGGATTTCTTTCGCCAGGGCATCGGTCACTTTCCACACGAAAGACTTCGCCGTTTTGAGCCACTTTCGATGTTCTTTATCCCGCATCTCATTCGCCTGGCACTCGAGCCACTCTGCCGTGCCAGCAAGCATAATAAACAACTCTCTCTGTGCACGATTAAGGTAATTTTTCATTATCCCGCCTTCCTCTCCAGCCGTCGTACCTTCACGCTGCCTTCCTTTAACTCCCAGGGGCTCACCGTTACCCGGTATTTCTCAAGCTGCACTATGGTGAACCTGGGATACACTTCCAGCACTGTGCCCCGGTGCCACTTTGTCGTATTAGCTTCTCCCCGCCCATAAGGCAGGCCTACCTCAAGTCTTTCTCCGGGGCTAAATTCAAGGTTATTTGCTATTGCAGGCCCGTTCGGGGGCAATCCTCTTATATTTCGCCAATCCCGGATACTACCCGGATGGCAGCCAACCACTTTAGCAATCTCGCTGTCCGTCAGGCCCTGGCGCCAAAGCTTTAAACGTCTTTCGTTTTCTTCGGGCGATAAAGGAGACTTGCGCTTGTTGACGATATTCAGTCCGGCCACTATATCACCACCCTCGTTTGCGATAGCGCCTGCTCTATCCTGGTCGCTTCAGTAGTGTATTTTGAACGCAGTTCTTCCAAGTTTGCAATTACTTCTCGCGTAAAAAATCGTTCACAAGCTACATCCTCCAGCAATTCTGTCAAGCACTTTACATTTTCCCTGGCCGCCTGAAGCCGTTGAAGAGCTTCGCTGACAGTAATGCCTTCCTGTTTTTCTGATTCTGATGGTTCTGCTTCTGCCGGTTCGGCCGGCCGCGCAGCTTCCTGGCCGGCAACGCCAGGTTTTTCTTGCCCCTTTTTGTGCAGCCCCCATTTCGTCAGCCGGTAATAAAAGGTGCCGACACTCATAAACCCATATAGCTTCATCATCTGTTTCTTGGAAATCCCAGCTGCTAACAACTTTTCTGCAACCTCTTTGGTCAGGTCTTCCGGTCGCATCTGCCGGCACTGATCTAGGGGGATACCTTTTTCCAGGGCTTCCAGGGGCGTAGGTTTTTTGCCTGCACTTCTACCTGTACTTCTGGGATTCCAGTGGACTCGATAGTTTCGGTCACGGTTTCTTCCTCCCTCCATATTGCCGGCGCAGCTATGCCGTGCCGGACCATTTCCGCTAAAAAATGCTTCCGACTTACCTTAAGCAGTCTGGCCGCCCCGGTCGGGCTTGTACTATGTTCCACCGCATAGATAACCGCCTTCCGGCTTAAAGGCCGTTCTCTAATTTTGACCGGCGGGCCGTACTTTGCCGCTATCTCCTCCGGATCGAGCCGATAGGTAACCACCGGCCCCGGGGAAGCGTAGCCGTCGCCCACAGCCGCGCTTTCATATGGCAGCCGGCAGCCCAGACGGCTTTTAGCTATGCTGGTGTTGTGGCCGCTCTGGCCCATACCTCCTCACCTCTATGCGGCCGTTTCTTTCGCTTTTTTAATGGCCTTTATGAGTTTCACCTGCTCCTGGGTCAGTCCCTTGATATCCCCCAGGACAGCCTGGCCGACTCTAGCCAGCACAAAGGCGTCCGCTTCGTCGCTGTTGTCAAACTCTATTCCCCACCTCTTGTAGACATCCCGGAGAATAAGTTCTTTGGCCGCGTTCCCCTTCCCCGTGGCAAACTTCTTTACCTGCGTCGGCGCCACTTCAATCCAGGGTACCTGCTTCTGCGTCAACAGCATCCGGATCATCCCGCCCAGTTCGCCCATCTGGTGGGCCTGGTTACTCCGGGCGAAGGCATATCCTTCGACTACTACCAGATCCGGTTTATATGCGACTAATCTCTCTTCCAGGATGTTTTGCAAGGTTAACAGTCTTGCAATTCCTTTTTCTTTTACCTCCAGGGTTTCGTGTAAGATAAGGTTTCCGTTTTCCAGGATCACCAGGCCGGTGCTGGTCAAACTGGGGTCTATACCCATGACGATGGTCAAGATTGAAACCCTCCCTATTTTCGGTTAAAACAACTTCCCTTGTTCTATTTCAGGTTTTAATCCCAGCCATTCCCTCACCTCTGCCGGCAAATCTTTTATTTTCACTTCTGTTGCCTGCGCCAGCATTAAAATCGCCTTTACCTCTTCCTTATACGGCCCCAGGTATTTTGCTGTCACTTGCCTCCACTCATCCTCCTTCCATTCTCCGGGTAGCAGCTTCAAATTTCCTGTAGGCATTTCTTGCACCCTGGCTCCACCGCACCGTATCCCATGCAGGGTACTATAAAGCTGCTCCAGCTTGGGGTCGCCCTGGCAGTACCAGTAGGCTTCGGTCAGCACCCTGATCCATAGTTCGTGGTCCTCGGCCAGGTCCGGGCGTGGGTCATGCCAGTAAGTCTCGCAATCCGGCGGCGGTTTGAGAGGGATAAACTTGAATTTGGGCGGCTGGCCGGCCGGGGTGTTATTGCTGCTGGGACCGGGGCCGGTATTGGTTTGCCCGGCGGACTGGCCCTGGAGAATCTGACTGTAGCGCCCCATACCTATACCCCCTATCATTTATTAATGGTAATTTTTAGGTGTTACCTGGACTTCATAAATTACCGGCCTTCTTATTGCTATGTTTTTGGGGTGCACGTTACCTCTGTGGATAACCAGGTAACGCTCGAGGTAACAGTAGCTTAGGCCTTGAAATCGCTCGTTTTAGTTACCCCATGAGGGTATTTTTGTTACCTCGTTACCTCTACAGCGGGAGGTAACATATTTTGGAGTGAGAAGATTTATTGAGGTAATCGGAGGGGAACCTGGTATACGCCCCTCTTTTTATCTCAAAAATTTTTTCTACCCTAATTCCAGGTAACAAGGTAACATGCCCTTAAAAAAACTAGTAATTTCAAGGTCTGAAGGGTGTTACCTGGGGCGTTACCTTTGCGTTACCTTAGAGGTAACGGAGGTAACGCCTTTTAAAAAGCTGGAGCCTGTTCCAGTGGTTTTTCTTTGGCTCTGATAGTTTCCACAAGGTCTAGTAAGACTTCTGGCATTTGAGCTATTTCAAGCATATGAACCTTCCGCGGCGTTCCATTTAATCTTTTATTGATTACTCCATCTTTCACATAATAGGGTTCCTTCTGCAGATACCCTAAAATAGATTGCTTATCAAATGCCTCCCGGCCCGTTTTTTGCCGGAAGTATTTCGCCCAGGCGTCATACAGACCCCTGAGATAAACCCCCAAGCGACCTGCTTCCCCTTCGTCTTCATACAACCCGAAGAAATTCAGGTAGTTTATTTCCCCGTCAAGCACCAAATAGTTGACATCGCTCCAGAACTGGTTCAGCATGTGTTCTTCCTCGCCGGCTTGTTTGATCTGCTTGCACGTCTCACCCACCCACCGGATAAATTCCTCATCCTGCAATACGACGGTATCAAAGGCCCCGGCGCAGATGGCCCAGTTCTCCGCTGTCCGGTCGCTGACGTCCAGAGCCAGCAATGCTTGCTTCAACTCTGCTATGTTGGCCAGGATCTGCGGCTTCAATCTTTCATAATTTGTAATCAGCCAGTACACAAATCCTGAAAATCGCTCTTTATTAGTGTTGAGCCAGTCGTACCAGGTCCGGTCGCGTTTATAAGCTGAAATCTGCAACGGTATGCACCGGGTAAATAAACCGTTGTCCTTTGGAAGTTCCTCGCCGCTGATCGCCACCGTAGCATGTACTGCAAACCCCCTTGCTTGGAAGGCTGTCGCCGTACCTTTGCCTGAAAGCTGTCGGTTGTAGGCCGACCTAAAGAAACCATCTTTCTGGGTTATCCTGGCCTCATTCCGGTACTCGTCGAACCATACCCCCAGGCTGCTGTAGTAGCTGAGCGCCCGGGCGATGTAATTTTGACTCGTCTCACTTAACCCCACGCCGTCATTTTCGATACCGAAGAAAGCCATGATCCACCGCATGAAGGTCGATTTGCCGCTTTCCCGCTTGCCGTGCGGGAATAGTATCGGCAGGCATTTATACTGCTGGAATATATCCTCGCTGAAGATAGTAGCTATCACCCAGCCTATCCCCATGTACGCCTCGTACCCGCCTATCGACTGCCGGAGCTTCTGGGCAATATCGACAATATCTACCGGCGTTTCCCGCAGGGCCGGGATGGCATCTTCGATGCTTTCTCCCCTGGCGCCGATCTGCAGGGATTGAGGTTTGTACCCCTTGCCGTCAATCCAGATGATGCCGTCGTTGTCTGGCCGGTAGACCTTGCCTTTGTGGATGGCCAGGTTGCCGAAAAGCCATAAATCTTTATTTATCCGGCCTATTCGGTCCGGCATGTAAATTAACTCTCCGCTGTCACGCAGAAACTCTAACTTCCACACATTTAACAAATCCTGGCTTGTCCCCTCAAAGACGTAATTTCCCTTGCTGAAACAGAACTTCTTAAACTCGTTCACCCCTGCCATGTTTTGCGGCTCCAGGGGGAATACTGCTGAAACTTCGCCGTACTCGTTAACCAGTTCTACGTTGCGTATAACGCCGTCTGGCGTGAAGAAAGAGGACTTGATATTAATTACGAAATTAGAAATCGTTTCTTCATAAGTCTCACTCCCCTTGTGCCTGGTAGCAACGTATTTATTAAATTCCCGGCGCACCGGCACCCTGGTAAAATGCCGGGTTATCTTGCGCCGGACAATCCTTTTTGCTTCTTCTGACAGGCTGTCCAGGTATTCCTCTGGTGGCAGTGCCCTGGCGATGACCTGCTCAATTTCCTGCCGGGTACGGCCCTGGGCCAGGGCGCCGTCAAAGTCGATCTTACCGTTAACCCGCCACTCGTCCGGCAGCCAGCCGACCCGGGCAATAAACCCCGCCCGGCCCAGCTTGTAGGCCATTATGTAGGACCAAAATTGAGTGTCGTAGCGGTCCTCGACTTTTTCTTTGAAGTTCGGGAAGGCCGGGTTATCTTTTATCTCGTTGTCAAAGATCACCGTAACCCTTTTAACCTGGAACTCCCGTAGCAGTTCTACCAGGCGATCCAAGTTTTTGCCGCCGAAGCTGCTTATTCCCGGAACAGCCAGGGCTGCGAAGCCCCACTGGTGCAGGGCAACCGCCTTGAATTCGCCCTCAGTCAAGATTATATGTTCCGGGTTACCGACCAGGAGTAGCCGGCAGTAAGGCTGGATGGGCAGACCTTCAAACCCTATCTTATGTGGCCGCAGGTGGTATACTATGCTGGTTTCGTCTAAGTAGGGTATTAGCACCAGGTCGTCCAGAAGTTGGTTGTTTGTTGCCAGGCTACCGTTAACCTCTACCAGGATGCCGCTGGTCTTAAGTTCTTCTTCAGGGAATTCTTCTCGGAGTTTTTCTACCGCCCCCTGCACCTGGGGACCACCGGAACGAAACATAAATCTATCTATAGTTTCATCCGTGAAACCGCGCTGGCTTTTTAGCTTGTTCCGGTGGGCCCCCGTCAGGGTTGTTAGCTCGATAAACCGCTGGTAAATGAAGGTGTTAACCTGGGATGGCCGGTCCTGGGTTGCCGGAGGGTTTTCCTCCTGCTTCCCATCTTTGCTGTTCTTGGAGTTTTTTTTATTACTCTTGCCTCTTACCAGGGTTAAACCAGGTTTTTGTGAAGAAGCCTCAGCCTTTTGTGCAGGCTTCTTGACCTCCCATTTGAGCCCGGCCATTTCAGCAAGTTCTTTAAATGCTTCCTTCCCGCTTATCCCCCTGGCCCTGGCCAGAAAGGAAGTAATGCCGCCTTTCTCGTTGCACTTATAGCAGAGCCACTTCCCGGTTCTTCTGTTGAAGTAAAAGTGTTTTTCTTCCCGGCAGAAAGGGCAGTCCGCTTCCCATTCGTCACCGTGCTGCTTGCGCAGGTTGACGCCGTTACCCCGGAAAACTTCTTCTACGTTTACGTTTGCAAGGATCTCGTCTATAGTAGCCAATATGGTTTCACCTCTCCCCGGGAATGGGGATTATCTCTTGGCGGCAGAAATTAATATCGTTAAACAGCTTTCTTTTGTTGTTCCTTGTCAGTGATAACTTCAAATTTGATTACGGCAAATCTGCCATAAGTGGGACGATAATCGCCAATCCCGATAAGTCTTCCTGCTTGCTGAATAACTTCATTTAATAACTGTGGCGTAATATATTCAGGCAATAATACTTGCATTAAAAACGTTGCCTTCCAGCCTGCCAGCATGGCAGGGCGAATCCGCGTAACCGCATTTCTTTGAATGACTACCCTGCTTTTGTCAAGGTAATCCCATTCTTTAACGCCTAAACTGGCCAGGGGGGTCAATGGAGCTATCCCAGCTTTAAAAAGGTCTTGCGCGCTTTTCCGTGGGCTTCTAGGGTCTTGCTTAAATTTGGCTGCTCCTATAATTGCCCCGTGAAGATACTTGCCAGGAATACAAATTTCTCCTTTTTCATTGCGATAAACATAAGCTTCCAAGTTGTCTGTTTTCTTAGCGGTACTGTTTTTAGCTGCATTGGCTTTAGCTTCTACATCTTCGTTACTCCAGCGGTGAAATAAAATATCCGCAGTTCCCTGGATGGTGACTTCGACTAAATAAGGTTCCATGATAGCCGCTGCTCCATCATTAGAAACATTATTGACGGCTGTAACTTTTTGGGTAGCCATGTTATGCTGCTCCTTTCTTTTAAATTAAATAAACCCTGCCACGCCGAGCCTGGCCTGGCCATGCCACACCAAGCCCCGCCCTGCTGCACCAAGCCCTGTCGCGCCACGTCCAGCCAAACCATTCCTGAGCCTGCCGCGCCACGCCAAGCCTGCCCCCACCCCACCGCTCCAGATCATGCCTCAACATATCAAACCTTGCCGTGCCAAGACATACCTTGCTTTACCTCGCCAGACCATGCCACATCTAGCCTGACCCCGCCCGACCGTACCAGGCCACGTCACACCATGCCACTGACTACATAACTTCGATTTATCCCGCTTTCAACAACTCTACCAACCTGCTGTTCCGCTTTATTGCTCTGTTATTCTTTACAGCTCTATCAACGGCGTCCTCCTGACAGACCAGTACCAGCTTCTTTTTTGCCCGGCTTACCGCTGTATAAAGCAGATTTCTTTCTAACATTATCCAATGCCCTCTGCTTAACGTTACAATGGCCACCGGCGCTTCACCGCCCTGGGCTTTATGCACCGTACTAGCATACGCCAAGGTAAGCAGGTCGGCGCTTTCATCATCGTCGCTAAAAAACACCGGCTCATCCGTGCCGTCAATATCCACCAGGATACCCCGCTCTTTGCAGGTTACTATTTCCCGTACTATTCCCAGGTCACCGTTGAATACTCCCAGGCGGTAGTCATTTTTAACTACCATTATTTTGTCGCCCTGCCGGTATTCTCCGCTGCTCAGCCGTATCGCGGGTTTATCTTCCCCGGCCGGATTCAGGGTTTCTCGTACCACCGCGTTCAAGTTAGCCACGCCGTCAACGCCCTTTTTCATTGGGGCCATGACCAGTACCCCCATCAGGCCGTACTGTTTAACTGCCGCCAGGGTTTTATTCCGCACAATCTCCGGTATTCGGTCTCGGTCCTCAACCATAATAACCTCCACGTCCGGTAGGCGCGTCCAGTTGGCCGGCAACCTGCCCTGCCGTACCGCATCGGCCAACAGAGCGATACCGCTACCCTCGGCTTGACGGTAGACGTAATTTAAGCGGGTGGTGGGCACTATGCCCGAGGTTATCAGGTCGCGGAGGACACTGCCAGGACCTACACTGGGGAGCTGGTCTACGTCGCCGATAAGGACGGTCTGCAGGTTGTCTGGTATGGCTCTGAATAAATCCCTGGCCAGCAGGAGGTCCATCATGCTTACTTCGTCTACAATCAGCAGGCCGGGGCCAGGCAAGGGATTTAGTTCGTCGTGCTCAAAACAGTCGTATTGCGGCTGGTAGCGTAATAAACGGTGAATAGTAGAGGCATAATGCCCGGTCACCTCCGCCAGCCGCTTTGCGGCCCGGCCCGTAGGGCTGGCAAGGTAAATATAATGATCCGGGTGAAGCTGCTTGTAGGCGGCCAGGATCCCCCGGGTAACGGTTGTTTTACCCGTACCGGGACCACCTGTAACAATGCTGAGATTGTAGGTTAAGGCCTTTAATATAGCCTCGCGTTGAGCATCGGCGTAGGTAATACCCAAGTTGCTTTCAGTGGCTGCAATCAAACCGGAAAAGTCCACTATTATTTGCCCCCTGTTCGGCTATTTCACCGCCCTGAGCCTCGGCTGTTCAAGGTTATCAGGTTCAAGGTTATTAAACAAACTTGGCCCGGTTATACTGTCCCAGTCAACGCCTTCATCCAGCAGATTAGGAATCCCCCGCATGGTGCTGGCCCAATCAGGGCCTAGTTTGTAGTGCATATTGGCCCAATCTTCAATGTCGTGTAAGATAATGTCCCCATCCGCCCCGATATGCCGCAGTTCATGGTAGACAAGGGCGATTATCTGCTCACGGCTCATTGTTTCGATGTTGCGCTTGTAAAACTCCATAATGTAGCTAAAACTCCGGCCGGTTAACTGCGTTATTATCTCCCGGTACTTTTCGGGGATTTTTCCGATCTGGGCGTTCTTGTACTTGTTTTTCTGCTTGCCTTTGTCCTCGGTATTGTCTACAAAGAGAATTTCATCCACCAGCTTAAACCGCAGTTCCGGGTACTTCTTCACCAGGGCCTCCGCGATAGGCCGGTAGGCTTCGTTGATGACGTACTTGCCGCCCCACTCGGGGAGCACTAACAAGCGGCTGGTATCAATGTCCATGATTATCCCCTCCGGTTTAAATAACTACCTTTAATCTAATACTTTAACTCTTACCATCTTTCGGCCCCACTCTAAGGCCTTCATCTTATCCGGGATATACAGGTCGGCCTTATACCCTTTTATCGCCCTGCCCACGTCGAGAGCTACTGTATACCCCACTTCCGGGATCCAGACCACCGAACCCAGGGGAATAACTCGCGGGTCTACCGCCAGGGCACCGCGGTCTACCGGCAGGCCGGTAAACATGATGCCCCTGCCGTCCATGCCCGGGTCGTTCGCAGTATAAGCCGTTATCTCCAAGACTAGTTCCCGGCTTTTTATCCCGCGGGAGGTTTCAAACTGATACCTTTTCACCCGGGCAGCTTCCTGCATAGCCTTTTCTAATGCTTTGGAGGCCTCATCGGCCGCTTGCGGGGAAGAATATACTGGTCCCACAGGTTCGCTCAATTCACCGTTCGTATCTGGGATAGTGATGATATCCCCCGGATTGAGCTCCTGTCCGGGTTCCAGGCCGTTGAGATCTTCCAGTTCCTTTAAAGCTTTCTGGTTGTCCAGCTTCGGCAATACTCTGCCGGCAATATCCCGCAATGTATCTCCGGGCTGGATTACATAAAGCGAATATCTTTTCGGTTCCTTTTCTTCTATCTCCAACCTGCCCGCAGCCGAGTAATTGCAGATTGCTACCAAAGCCACCACGATAATCGTCACAAATAGAAACCGACTACGGTGTTTCATTCCTGTGCCGCCTCGCTTCCAGATAGTCTTTCCGCCATCCCCCTCACCCTGCCTGCAAACTCCTTTTCCGCCTCGTACATGCCGGCATAGTAAATGCAGTCGCCCTCCCGGACAACCTCTCCCCGTTCCTGCAGGGCCTTTACTGCTTCCGCCACCGGGGCCACCTCTACCCTCGTTCCCAGGGCCTCCGGCAGCCTGGCTAAAATCTCAGAGGGCCGCAGGTAGCAGTGGCCGTCGTTGCCGGCTTCAGACAGCAGCCACTTTACCGCTGCCTCAAGCCGGTACGGGCTGTCTTCCGGAATCCCCACCGCCCGGGCAATACGGTCGGCCGTCTTAAAGCCCACGCCAAACATCTCGTCGGCCAGGACGTAGGGGTTGGATTTAACTATATCCAGGCTTTCCGCCCCGTACTGCTGGTATATTTTCGCCGCCAGCCTGGGAGTGATGCCCTGGCCGCAGATAAGGGAAGTAAGCTCAGCCAGGACGCGGTTCTCTGTTAGAGCCTTATGGATTTCCTCAGCCTGTTCCGGGGTAACGCCGGGCACCTTTTCCAGCACCCTGGGGTCAGCCTGGATTTTATCCAGGCAGTCATCCCCCAGGGTGTCCACGATGCGCCCGGCCTTAACCGGGCCGATGCCGGTAGCTACGGAACAAAGGTACTGTATAATCCCCTGCTTGCTGGAAGGCATAATTACCTCGTATCCAGAGAAAGCAAACTGTTTGCCAAACTTGGGGTGGCTTTTCCACGTGCCGGTGAACTCGTATTCGTCTTCAACCCTGACGGACGGCATGTAGCCTACAGCCGTAACATCCTGGCCGGGACAACGGACGGAAAGGACGCAGTACCCGTTGGCAGGGTTACTGAAAATGATCCGCATGACGCGGCCTTTTAGTTTTTCCATGCTCACCTCTTCTCTAGCTATTGCCGAAATCACCGATCTAGGCCCCCTCTAATCTGGCAAGCAGTTTATCTCGTTTCCTTTCAATCTCGATAAAGGTTTTGCAATATCCTTTATGAGGGCAGTCCCCGGCCGGCCAATCTTCAGGTTCATTCTGCGTGTCATCGACAAGGCAGCAGTAATCGCCACCGCAGTCTGGTATAAATCGTAATTCCTTTTTCAAAAAGCCGCGCACTTCCGCTACTTGATATTGAAGTTTGGCCAGTTCGTCAAGCACAGTAGAAACTGCAGCCACATCTCTTCGGGACCACATATAAAAACCAGGCAATACGTTCCCGTGAGGAAGTTTAAACTTATCTAGTCTATTATTGAGATGCTGGATAGCTTCAGTTTGTGTCATGTATTTCTCCCTCCCAGGGCTTCCCTGGCCCGGCCAATGCGGTTCAGGGCCTCCTTGACCACTGCTGCCGGCAGTTCCTCCCGTTTGGCAATGTCGTCGATAATCTCCTGGATCTCCAGGAACTTCGCTTCTCCTTCGGCGGCCAGGAGACCCAGGAAGCGGTTGATGCGTTCTTCCCGTTCCTGTTCGGCTTCGAGGTGATCGCGGGAAAGAACTTCGTAACCCGGCCGGGCTGATTGCAGGGGAATAAACTGGCATGTCATACCTGGCTTATCTTCGATTCCCGTATTGAATATTTCTGCCAGGACTACCCCGATAGGTCGGTCCATTTCCGCCGGAGTGGCCGCCAGCCGGCATAGGGCGCCGGGGTTGATAAACATTACTCCATCATCCCGGTCAACGCACATTGCCGGATGCTCAGGGAAACCCAGGTGGTAATGCCCGGATATGATTACATCAGCAGTTGTTTTGACATTTCTCACCAGAGTATGCCGCATATCAAACCCCGGTGGCTTTTCCAAAAGCATTGAGTGGACAACGTGTATTTTAAATCTAATTTCAGGATAATCGTCCGGCGGGGGGGTAAACTGCCCCATATCAACATCTGTTTCGGTATTGTAACCGTGACCAGTAATAGTAATAATCAGGTTATACTCCGGCGAAAATTCGTACGGTTCCATCTGTAAATCCCGGATTAATCCTAACCTTGCCAACAGGCCGTAAGGCGTCCGCCGCACCGTCTCCTGATTGCCCCCGGCTATATCGTGGTTACCCATGACTGTAAGTACCGGACAAGGTTGCTCGGTCAATAAAGATGCTAGGTCCGCTACTACGCTCCAGGAAGTATTGAAACTGTCGAATATGTCGCCGGGGATAATGATTGCCGTTGCTTCCTTGTCCCTGGCAACATGAAATACTTCTCGCAACTTGGCATCCAGGGCCTCCTGAAAATTGTCCAGCCGTCCTCGGGGATTACTTCCGCGGTAATGGAGATCTCCGCAGATTACTAGCGTAGCGCTCATACCCGCCGCACCTCGCTTATACCGTCCCGCTGGCTCACCTGGTAGCTCACATCGGCTACCTCGGCCAGCGCCGCCTGGTGTGTGATTAAAATTACCTGCCGTCCCGTCTTCCGGGCATATTCTTTCAAGAAGACCGCCACGTTCGGGGCATAATTGGCGGACACGTGCTTCCCTACCTCGTCCAGCAGTACCGGACCGCCGGGCTTCGGCCTGGCCAGTTCCATAAGCGCTAACCGCAGGGCCAGGCTCACCACGTCGGTTATGCCGCCTCCACGGCCGTCCTCGGGGCTGGCCGCTACAACCGTATCCCCATACCTGCTCACCACCTGCCAGTCGGCCGCCGGCTGGCCGGCCACGGTGCGCATCTCGATCCGGAACTCCAGGTCATCGTCGGCAAAAACGGCCTGTAGGGCTGCAGTGACGGTCTGTTCAACCCGGCGTTTCAGCTGCTCCCGGGCATAATCGGAAACCTTAGTAAACAACGCCTGTACAAGCTGCCAGACCCGGATATCTTCCTGGGCCTGTTCCAGGTCCTGAAGTTTTGCTTCTTTCTGCTTCTGCAGGAGGGTAAGCTGGCCGGCGGCCTGCTGGTATTGAGACCGCAGGGCCGCCAGGCCGGTTTCTATCCGGGCTAAGGAGGCGATGTCCATCTGCTTTGCTCCTCCTATCCCCGGAGCAATTCTTCCGCCCGGGCCAGGTTTTCGGTGATCTCCTGGTCCAGCCGGGCGATTTCCGCGTCCAGGTTTTCAGGGGTGACACCTAGTTCTGCCAGCTGGGCGATAATTTCATCCCGTTGTCTGGTATAACTTTCCAGGTTTGCCTCGGCGCGGGCCTTCTCCATTTTGCCGCGCTCGATCTGGGCTTTCAGGTTGTTTAAGCGGTTGGTGATATCGATGGAAGGCGCATTAACTGCCATTTCATATAGCCTCCTTGCATTTTTGGTTCCCTTGATTGGGGCAGTATTCAGGGTTTATCAAGCATTTCCAGCAAGCTAAAATGGGACACTTCAAACATGGGCAAGCCTCGTCACAATTTCTGTATGCCATCAGACAGCCTCCCGTAGTCTTTCCGGGTCTATGTCTCCACCACACAGCGGACACTTGCCAACCTTAATTAACTGTTCCTGGTAAGCAGCTTCTAGATTTACGATTTGCTGTCCCCACAGGACTACCGCTTCTTTAGCCTTCTTCTCTTCAGTTTCTGCCTGCCGCAGCCGGCCGACCAGTTCGGCAATTTTTTCCCGGCGCCCGTGGGCGTTTTGTGCCCTGGTCAGGAGTTCCTCAGCTTCATTCACTCCGGCCAGCCGGCGTACTGCTGTAGCCGCCTGGTTACGGGCCGCTTCTGCCTGGCGGTATAGGGCGCCGATACGGGCCAGGGTTGCCCGACGTTCTATTGCCGTGGTTACCTGCTCAGTTATTTTTTCTGCCTCGGATAGGCGAGCATGTTTTTCAATTGTTTTTCTAGCCAGACATAAGGTGTGTTCTATCCCGGCTAAGGAAGTATTATAAGACGCAATCTTATACAACCGTACGATTTCGGCCTCCATCTGCTGGGCGATTTCCCCTGCCAGCTCTAGTCCGGCAAGCCTAGCTATGGTATTTTCGGCCTGCCAAATCTCCCTGGTAACCAGTTGGAGCTTGCCGGCCAGCTGATGCAGCAGTTTTTTCTGTGCCTGGGCCTTCTCGGCCATGGCGAGGGCATACTCCGCCAGGTCAAGGTATTGCCAGCGCTGGATGGTAAGTCTCGCCGCGGTTATCCCCGCGGTCACCTGGCGGAGTGCTTCTTTTTTCTCGGCCAACTGCCGGCGGCGCTCCTGGGCCGCTTTTATCCCTGCGACGATCTGCTCTAAAGCTCCAATTCTAGCTGCCAGGGCAGGCAGGTAATCATACTGCTTCATTTGCTCGTCCAGGGTGGCGATTTCAGCAGTCAGCCGTTTCTCGTCCTGCCCCCGGCGATAAAGGTCCGTGGCCAGCTGCTTGGCAGCATAGTCTACCTCTTCGGTGCCGGCGAGCTTGCCCAGGACCTTGGCCCGGGCCCCGGCACTGATTGATTTTCCCAGAAAGGGGGCATCTAGTTGTTCCGACAGGTTGAGGGTCAATTCCAGGTCGCCGATCCGCGTTGGTCTTACTCCGGTTGTTTTCTGTATCTCTAGAGGGGGTGTATTGCCGAAGCCGGCAAAGACTTGCGGCTCTTTACTAACAGGCGAAACTATGCTATAAGTATTTCTGGATTTAGTTCTTTCGCGGATAACTTTGGTGCCATCTTCCAGGGTCAGGGTCACGCGGGAGAAGCTGCAACCCACACGGATAAAGTCGGTGCCCTGGGGAACGTTGTAGTAGAGCCAGCGGAGCGCCCTAATTATTGCGGTCTTGCCAGAGTCGCTGGGGCCTACGATGACGGTCAGCTGCCCTGGCGGCGCCGGCTCAATGGCTGTTTTTTGGTGGCTCTGGAAGTTTTCTATTGTCAGCAACTTGATATGCATTTCAATCACCCCTTCGGGGGGCCGGGCCGGTGAGGCCCGGCCTTTTTTGTGGTTAGAAGGGCTCATCGGCGCCAGTGGCTTCGGAAGTGGTAAAGTTTTCGCCGGTGTCATAGTAATCCTCGGCGTCAATGCCAGCCTTACGGGCCGCCGTAACGACAGCTTCACGCATCCGGATTAACTCCGGGATTTTCTGCAGAGGTGTATCCCCGATAACCTCCGGTTGGGCTAATGCTGAGTACCGGAAGCCCCGGCTTTCTGCAGTTTCTAATGATAGTTTGACTACCTTTTGGATAGGAGCCATCCGCTTCTGAGCTAGGGCTGTTACAAAGGCATCAAATTTCCCCAGGCTTGTGGGCGGCAAGCTAATCCTGGAGGGAATTATTTCATTTTCTTGCAGCAGGTAAATCCAGCGCATCTCCTTACAAGCTTTGCCGTGACCGTCTTTACCACTGCCAAAAACGTTTTTAGGGCATTTGGCGCAGGGATGCTCAATTCCATTTGCATCGATGCCGGTTTTACCGTCCATGGAGCTGCAGGTAGGTACCTGCTGCCCCTCGGTCTCCCAGTATCCCCTGGCTTTGTGATGGTACACTATAATCCCGGTTAGACTTTTCGCTGTTGAACCGTCCGGCATAAGGAATGACTGGGTTTCCCGTGAAATCTTTACCCGAGGCGGCCGGGGGTCAATGTTCTCCAGGGCCGTCTGGACCTCGTTTTGCAGCAACTGTGCAATTTGCTGCTCGTCCACTTCGGTTAACTGGAGATCCGAATTGTGGAGCACCAGATTGCTTTCCGGTATTGCCATTAGGAATCACACTCCTTAAGGTTTTATTAAAAGGGTTCTTTGGTCAGTTCTTCCTGGTCCTCATTAGCGCCGGCCGCCAGGAGGGCCAGTTCGCGGGCGGTAAGGTCAACAATGTAGCGGTAAGCCTTAAACTGGTCCTGCAGCTGCTCCAGGTCAAATTGCGCAGCGTTTAGCTTGGCTTCAGCATCGCGGACGGCCATGTCCGCAACTTGGTAATCAGGGTCCAGCTTTTTACGCCGGGTCAGTTCGGCTGCCCTGGCCTCAGCGTTGCTGTAAGCCGGCTTGCCGTTGTTAGGGTTCACTTCGGCAGCAATGGCGGCGATTAGCAGAGCTTCAGCTTCTACCCGGACTTTTTCCGCGTCGGCCAGTTCCCGCCGAGCCTGGGCAACCTTATCTTTCTGTGCCCGGATTAGGGCCGGAAATTCCAGGAGTTTTGCCTTAAGTATTTTCGTCTCGTACTGGGCCAGCAGGCCTTCTATTGATGTAAGCACTTAGTCCCCCTCCTATTGCAGGTATAACCGCATCATCAGCAGGAATAACCGGAAGTCCCGGACCTTACCACGATAGGCGAGTATTTTCATGCCGTTTCTTCCTCCCGTTTTAGTTCTTCCATCAAGTCTTTACATAATGCTTGAAAGCTTTGGGAGACACTGTTTAATCTGTTGATTAACTCGTCCATCCGCCGGGCAGCATAGTCCCAGTCCCTGACGGCGAAGCGAAATCTTTCAGCTGCATGTTGTGCATATCCCAGTTCCTCATGAACTATCTGTGCCAGCTTCTTAATTTCAGTCATTGTCACTTGCTTGCCCCTCCGATTGACGCCCCATTTTTTGCTGTGCTAAAATGAGGGTGTAGCTTAATTCTGGTTGCCGGCTTTAGAGGCCGGTCTTTTTATTTGTTGCTTGTTGTTTCATGGCTTTCTCACAAGCGGGACACAACCGACTGGGTTCCATTGGAGTATTGGATTCCCCTTGCCAAAGACCGCAGTTCCAGCATAAATACAATCTTCGCACCCCCTTTCTGATCTGGACTTTCAAATACGGCCTCCTTACATACCAAAAGTCATTGCCTGGAGATAAAGTTCACGCAGTACAAACTCGGTGAATCCGCGTTCGTTTTTTGCGTGGATTAACTCTGCCAGTTTCCTCCAGTCCCGTTCAGCCACTACCTCAATCGCTTCTCTTTCCTGGTCACAGGTCAACTGGATTATCACCTCCTTGCAATGATAGACAATCAATTTTTCTATAGTCCTCACAAAATTTTATAAAATGCGGATTACCGGTAAGAGCTTTTGCAAATATTCGTCCAAAGTCTTCTAATATCAAACTGGGATTATCGGATGTAATTTTTATGTTTTCTTCTATGACCTCTCCCCGATAATTTTTGCGGATCCGTACAACGGCAACGCTTAACATTAGGGTTTTCCCCTTTTCCCTAAAACCTCTAATAACCTGGCTCGCCCTTTTTCGTTGTACCGGAACGTTGCTACCTGTTTGTTGCTATACCTGGATTTATCCAAGATGCTTATCCCATACTCGGCAGTTTTGAGCCCATACTGATTGGCAATCCTACCAACTTTGTTAGCGCTAACGCCTGCTTCTCGGGCGATATCTTCAGCGCTATACGTTTTTTCAATTTCAGTTATGGGAAGAATAGGCTTGCCATGGGCAACGGCGGCGGCCAGGCCGACCAACTGCTGGATGGACTGTTCTGAAAGCTGCTT
Organism: Moorella sp. E306M; assembly: GCF_006538385.1. Classification (NCBI taxonomy): domain Bacteria; kingdom Bacillati; phylum Bacillota; class Clostridia; order Neomoorellales; family Neomoorellaceae; genus Neomoorella; species Moorella sp. E306M. The sequence goes on from NZ_BJKO01000001.1 coordinate 911,916, forward strand.
CCGAAATTCTTTGGCCAATCTGCGGTAGAGGTTAGCTTCCCTTACCCGGGCGTTTCGGGCTTTGGTCTCTAGTTCAAGTTGGATCTGTTCTGGAGTTTTGAACGGGCGAATTTGTTTGCCGGCATGGGTTAATTGGGTCTGTCCAGTTCGTAGACTTTCTAAGATGTCGTATACGAAGTCATAAAAGGCATCGGCTTTGGGTTGGCGTGACCAGCGGCAGATTTCGTAGACGCCTCTGGCGGAGTAAAGATATGTATCATAGAGTTTTCCGTCAGTACCGGACAGTTTGACCGTTACTGAAAATCTGTCTAACCTATCCCTATTCCTTTCGTGAATTTTTCTAATGGCGTCACCAGGATCGGCATACTCTAAAGCCCTTCCTATTTGCTCCCTGGTCATCCAGATCTCTTTGTTGTCACTGTAGAAATCACATTGTACGTTACCGAAGTTCGCTGATTTAATTAGAACGAGATTACTCACGTGATTACCCTTCCTCATTAACAAGATTACTCTTAATGCGTAATTATTTCCTAAAAAAAATATCGTCTAGAGAAATATCTAGCTCTTTAGCTATGGCAATTAGCGTATCTATACTGGGCTTTTTCCTTCCCGATTCAATGTCACATATTAATTGCGGGCTTCTACCAATTCTCGTAGCAAGCCTGGTTTGCGAAATTCCTTTTTCTCCTCGTTTTCTCCTTATAATAGAGCCAATGGTAGCTTCCATCTTTTATCCTCCGCCCTTAATTGTTACGCCTGATGAGTAAATCATACTACGCATTAAGCGTAATAACAAAGTCCAAAAATAACCATATTGTACGCTATAGGCAGATTAAATTAGCTATATCCTGCTATTCTATGTTTTTCGCATTATCTCTGTTTTTTACGCCCTAAGTGAACATTTACACTGATAGCGTAAAAAGTTATAATGGAACTAATCATCAACGGGAAGGGGGGTATACATGGAAATAGGGCTGAAAATAAAGCATCTACGAACTAAAAATAATTACACCCTAAAACAACTTGCCGAAAAAACAGGCCTTTCCATTTCGTTTATATCAGACATTGAAAATGGCCGAAGAAATCCTAGTATAGATAACCTATATAAGCTAAGCAAGGCGTTGGGGGTTTCTGTTGATATCTTATTAAAAAACCAAACAGGAATTCCCGACGATGAAGCTAATCTCATTAGGGAAGCTCAGGAACTAATTAAGGATCCCCAAATTCGAGCTATTGCTCGAGCCAGTCGCAAATTATCATTTGATAAAAAAGATCTTCTACAAAAACTCGCGGAATCCATGGCTGAAGAGGCAAAAAAGGATGCCAGTAAAAATAAATAAAGTACGTTATGATTATATTCGTCCTAAAATAGCTGAATTTATAGCTAAACAAAAAATCAATAGATTACCAGTTGACCCCATGCAAATAATAGCTCGCAATAAATGGACGGTACGAACTTATGATTACTACGCCAAGAAACATGGGGTGATGTTAAAAGACGTCATAGAGGCTTATGGAAGCGAAGATGCATTTACGATCTATCAAAACGGACTTTATTCAATTGCCTATAATGACAAAATCCGTTCTCCTGGAAGAATAAGGTTTTCTTTAATGCATGAAATTGGGCATATATATTTAAAGCATTTGGAAGAATTTGACCAAACCATTCTCGCCCGTGGTGGTCTTACCGATGAGGAGTATGATATCCTTGAAACAGAAGCAGATATTTTTGCTTCGGAAACCCTCGCCCCCTCTGAGGTACTATTAAGCCTCGGGTGGACTAACTATTCTGTTATAGAAAAGCGATGTAAACTATCCAGGAAGGCCGCCAAATTTAAGGCTTCAAGGCTCTTCGATTTAATATTTAATTGGGTTTACGTTGATCCAAGATCGCCGATTATAGCTAATTTTTATGATTTTATCTATCAAAAGAAATGTAATCACTGTGGATACGGCTTTATATCTTCTAAAGCAAAGTACTGTCCCATCTGTGGGAATAAGCTTATTTGGGGGGAAGGCAAAATGATCTATAATGATGGATATGATTTGGACGAAAATGGACGAGCTATAAAATGCCCCAGGTGTGACAATGAGGAGATTAATTATAAAGGTGATTACTGTACGATCTGCGGTACATACCTGATTAATAAATGTATTGATAAGACAGAAGTCGATATTAATGGCAATGAGTTTATTATAAAGGGAAGTTGCGGCCCCGTTCCTGGCAATGCTCGATACTGTCCCATATGCGGTAGCGAAACTACCTTTTACCGGATGAAGCTCCTGGCTCCATGGGAAAAAGCTAAGGAGATTCTTGAGACTCAAAGTAAAACAGCTGCTACAAAAGAAGATATTGAAATAGATGAGGATGACCTACCCTTTTAAGGAGGACGGCATAATGAAGAAAGCGGTCGCTTACGCCCGCTATAGCAGCGATAATCAACGGTCAGAAAGCATTGACGCCCAGCTCCATGATATCCGGGAATGGGCATCCAAGAACGGCTATCAGATTATCCGAGTCTATACAGACGAAGCCGAAACTGGCACCAGCGATGACCGGGATGGGTTTCTTCAGATGATTGCTGATAGCCGAAACGGCGACTTTGAGGCCGTACTGGTCCATAAATCAGATAGGTTTGCACGCAATAAATGGGATGCAGCTATCTATAAAAAAGCCTTACGGGAAAATGGGATTAGCATTATTTACGTCACTCAGCCCATGCTCTGTGATGATACCCCCGAAGGTTTTCTTATGGAAGGCATTTTTGAAAGCCTGGATCAATACTATAGCTTAAACCTGGGCCGCGAAGTTATGAAAGGTATGGCCGAAAACGCTCGTAACTGTAAACATAACGGCGGCCGGCCACCTCTAGGATACGATGTGGACCCTACTACCAGAACCTATATAATTAATGAAAAAGAAGCTCAGGCTGTAAGGCTTATCTTTGAAATGTATGACAAAGGCTTCAGTTATGACGCCATTGTTAAGGAACTCAATGCTAAGGGTTTTAAGACTAAAACTGGAGGCGCATTCTGTAAGAATTCTATCTCCGATATCCTTCGTAACGAAAAGTATGTGGGTGTATACATTTTTAACCGGGCTATTCATAAAGTAAAGGGCAAGCGTAATAACCGTAAGAGTAAGCCCGCGGATCAGATTATCCGCATCCCCGGCGGCATGCCGCAAATTATTGACAAGGAACTTTGGGACAGGGTACAGGCGAGGATTGAAAAAAGGCGTCGCGATCCAGGAGAACGGGCCCATAATAAGGCTATCTCCGAATACCTGCTGACTGGTAAGATAGAGTGCGGTCTTTGCGGCTTTAAAATGGTAGGTAAAAACGGCGGGACCTGGGGGAATAAGACCAGGTACGATTATTATATTTGCAATAACCGTGAACGCAAGCATGGATGCAAGGCCAAGATGATTCGCAAAGATATTATTGAGCGTCTGGTCTTGGAAGAACTGGAGAAGAAGGTTTTGAACCCGACGCTGTTCCCCGTGCTGGCCACTGAAATTCATAAAGGTATGAGCAGCCTGGGCAATGAGTCGGAAAAGGAACTGGTGTATCTCAAAGCAGAGTTAACTAAAGTGCAGGCGAAAATTAATAATATCCTGGACCTTATTGAAGAGGGAGCGGGCTCAGCAGAGTTAACTAACAGGCTGGCCCAGCGGGAAAATGAAAAAGCTATCCTGGTCAATAGGATTCAGGAGATTGAAAGGAAAACAAAAGCCAGCACCATCACTCGCGAGATGATACTGGCCTATCTTGAGCAGGAATATAAGAGCCTTAAGGCTGATGATACGCTTACTGCAAAGGCCCTCATAGATCGCTACGTCGACCGGGTTATTATCTATGAGAATGATTTTGAAGTAACCTTCAAAATCCTGCATACAGATGGTGGAGGCGGGGGGAGTCGAACCCCCGTCCGAAGGTGCACCCACAGTAGCTTCTACCAGGATAGTTTCCGTTTTACATCTCGCCATCGGGCCTCCCGGAAACCGGATGCCCTCAGGCCAGCCTGATTAGGATTTCCCTTGAGGCCCCCAGGCCGGGGCCCTGCCGGTAGCCTGCTAAATTTGACACCCGGCACTGGTCCCCGCAGGCCGGGACCAGGCGGATGGGCTGCTTTAAATTAAGCAGCCAGAGCTAAATTATCTTCGGCACTTATAGCCTTTCCACCGTTTAACGAGCAGGTGGGATCTCGCCTGGCTACTACTGCCAATGCTACCCCCGTCGAAACCATTACGCCCCCCCGTTAAAACTTCTGCCGTTCGCGGAAGGCTTTAGCGATTTCCCGCTGGGCATCGCGGGCGGCGATAGCTTCCCTTTTATCGTAGAGGCGCTTACCTTTGGCCAGGGCCAGCTCAACCTTGGCCCGGCCGCGTTCATTAAAATACACCTTTAACGGTATCAGGGTCAAGCCCTTTTCCCTGATCTTGCCGTACAGGCGCTGAATCTCGTAACGGTGCATGAGCAGGCGCCGCGGCCGGCGCGGTTCGTGGTTAAAGCGGTTCCCCTGTTCATAGGGGCTAATGTGCATATCATGGAGAATCAGTTCGCCATTTTCGACACGGGCGTAGCTATCTTTGATATTGGCCTTGCCGCTACGCAGAGATTTAACCTCCGTACCGGTAAGGGCAATACCGGCTTCATAGGTCTCTAAGATAAAATAATCGTGACGGGCGCGACGGTTGTCCGTCACAATTTTTACCTGGCGGCCCATCGATGTCACTCCTGCTTTCCCGCCTGCTTTATTATAACACACCAAACAGGGGTAACGTCAAGGGGCCGCCCCAGTTTCTACCTAATCTTGCAGCTGCAGGCGTTCTTTCACCATGGCCGTAATCTCATCCGCGGTCTTGCCTGCGGCTTCAATTACCGGCACTTTTGCTTTTATATCTTCCATGCCCATAAAGTTGGTTGTCTGCCCGCTGATAACGACGGCCCCGTAGCCCTGCAAGCGGGACGGCGTCAGGTCGGTCATTTCCACCCGCTCGACCTCGAGTCCGTTTTCTGCCAGGTGATCGCCAATAGCGCTGAGATCCTTTTCCACTGCTACACGCCGGGGCATAACCCTGCCTCCTTTGCTAGAAAGAGTAATATCTACGGCTATTATAAACGGCCCCGGGAGGCTTTATTCCGTTTACGCCGTTTCTGGCCGATAATTTTACTCCCGGTTTTGCTCCCGACCGGGACAGTTTCCTTTCTTCGCGTTTTATCCTTCCGCCGGCCTTTTATTGCGGCTACCGGCCCGCGCCCGGTCTCTACCGCAGCTTCCGGTTTGACCAGCTCAAAATCCACCTGCCTGGCCTCAACGTTGGCCCTGGCCACCACCACTTCCACCGGCTGGCCGATGCGGAATACCCTGCCGGTGTGCTCGCCTACCAGGGCTAGCTGGTCTTCCTGATAATGGTAATAATCGTCAGTCAGGGTAGATACATGGACCAGGCCTTCGACGGTATTTTCCAATTCCACAAAGAAGCCATAAGGTACCACACCGCTGATAACTCCGGGGAAAGTGGCTCCCACATGGCGTTCCATATACTGGACCTTCTTCATATCCAGGGCTTCCCGCTCGGCTTCCTCAGCCACCTTTTCCCTTTCCGAAGCCCGGGCCGCAGCCAGGGCCACAAAGGCGTCGAGTTTCGCCATGCGGTCCGCCGTTAAACCTGCCGGGGACCAGGTCTCCCGCAAAATGCGGTGCACAACCAGATCCGGGTAGCGGCGGATGGGCGAGGTAAAATGGCAGTAGTAAGGCGAGGCCAAACCAAAGTGTCCCAGGCACTGGCCGGCGTAACGGGCGTGCATCATGGAACGCAGCATTACGGTACTGATGACTCGCTCCTCCGGCCGCCCTTTGACGTTAAGGAGGATTTCCTGGAAAGCCCGGGGTTTAACGCGCCCCTCCCGCCCGGGCCTGATCTGCAGCCCGAAGAAGGCCAGAAACTTATTCAGTTCTTCCATCTTATCCGTTGCCGGTTCCTCGTGGACCCGGTAAACGGCAGGAACGGCCAGCTCGTACAGGTGCCGGGCCACCACTTCATTGGCGGCAATCATAAATTCTTCAATAATCCCTTCGGCTACCGAACGCCGACGCGGGATAACGGCCACCGGCAGGCCCTGGTCGTCAAGTTCCACTTTGGCCTCCGGGAAATCAAAATCAATAGCCCCCCGTTTCTCCCGCCGCTGCCGCAAAATTGCCGCCAGCCTGGCCATGAGCCGGAAATCCGGCACCAGTTCCCGGTAACGCTCCAGGAGTTCCGGATCGCCGTCTTGTAGGATGCGCCGGACAGCGTCGTAGGTCATGCGCTCGCGCACGCGGATAATTGAAGGGAAAAGCTCGTAACTTTTTACTGTGCCCCGCGGCGTGATAGTCATCAGGGCCGTCACGGCCAGGCGGTCTTCCCCGGCATTTAACGAACAGATGTCATTGGATAACCGGGGCGGCAGCATGGGGATAACCCGGTCCACAAAGTAGACGCTCGTCCCCCGGTTGAAGGCCTCCCGGTCCAGGGCACTGCCTTCCCGGACGTAAAAGCTGACGTCGGCAATATGTACTCCCAGGAGGTAATTACCATCGGGTAAAAGCTCCACGGACACGGCGTCATCAAGGTCGCGGGCGTCAGCACCGTCAATGGTTACCAGGCGCCATTCCCGCAGGTCACGGCGCCCGGCCAGCTCCCGGGGGCCAAAATTCTTGCTTAAACCGTCGGCTTCGCGTAAAAACTCAGGGGGAAATTCAGGCTCCAGGTCGTACTTTTTGATAATGCTTAAAACGTCCACTCCCGGCTGGCCCGCCTGGCCCAGGATTTCCACCACCCGGCCCTCGGGATTGCGCCGGGCCTCCGGCCAGCGGGTAATTTCCACGACGACTTTATCCTTTTCCCTGGCACCCTGAGAATTACCGGGAGGAATAAGGATATCCTGGTTTAACCGGGCATCATCGGGCACTACAAAACTCAAACGACCGGCAGCCGTAAAGGTTCCCACTACTCGCTTGTTGGCCCGCTGCAGGACGCGGATGATTTCTCCCTCCCGCCTGCGCCCCGTAGTACCGGGTAAAATCCTGGCCAGAACGAGATCCCCGTGCATGGCCCCGTTGAGATTAAGGGCGCTAATATAAACATCGGCCTGCTCTTTTTCCCGGGGCACGACAAAGGCATAACCTTTGGTTGAAGCCTGGAGGAGGCCGCTGACCAGGCCCATCTTTTCCGGCAGGCCGTATTTATCCTTGCGGGTGCGGACAATATAACCCTCCTGTTCCAGGGAATGGAGCAATTCCCGGAAGGCTTCCTCATCCTTTGCTCCCAGGGCGGCCATGAGCTCCGCCGCCGTCATAGGCCGGTAGGAACGGGTACGCATGAGGGACAATAATTCTTCTTTGTCCATACAGGCTTCCTTTCTCAATGTTTCATGGATGAGATATATTTCCTCGCTATATTATTTCCTGCTGTACAGGTAAAAAGATACCCGGTTGCTTACCGGGTATCCTGTCTAAAGGCCCAGTTCGCCGGCAATTTCCTTCATGGCTTCCAGGCCGATATGCATGAAGTCTTCCAGGGAGAGACCAAGCTCGCTGCAGGCGGCTATAGTCTCCCGGCTGGCCCCGCGGGCAAAGGATTTCTCATGGTAACGGTTCATTAAAAATGGAACGTCCACGATAGCCAGTTTCTTTTCGGGGCGAATGAGGGCCGCGGCTACAATCAAGCCCGTCAGGGGGTCGGTAGCATACAGGGCCTTGCTCATCAAGTCCGTCCTGGGCAGGCCGTGGCGCTCGTTATGAGCCTTAACGGCGTAAACCACCTCTTCAGGCAAACCTTCCCGGGCCAGCATTTCCGCCCCCACCAGGCTGTGCCGGTCGGGATCGTCTTTGGTGCTCTCGTAGTCGATATCATGGAGCAAACCGGCCAGGCCCCATTTTTCCTCATCCTCGCCAAAGTGCCGGGCCAGGGCGCGCATTACTGCCTCCACAGCGAGGGCGTGCTTGCGCAGGTTTTTATTTTTTACGTGCTTCTCCATTAGTTGCAACGCTTCCTGCCGGTTCATTAAAAATCAACCTCCATGAAAAAAATTGGGCGCCGCCGCCCATACAGTTTCATTTCGCCAAGGAATGTACCTGGTAAAATAAATCTCCTGCAAATATGGTAAATTAACCTCCCAGGGTGTTTGGTCAATTAAATAACCGAGAGGAGCAGAGTCAATAGCAGGAACAAACCGGCCAGGACTGCTGAAACCTTGTTGAGAAAGGTATCAAGCCCCTTTTTCTTGCCAAAGATGGCTTCCGCGCCGCCGGCAATGGCGCCAGAAATACCGGCACTCCGGCCGGATTGTAAAAGGACCGCAGCGATCAGTCCCAGGGCTACCAGTATATCAATAATCAGGATAATGGTATGCAGCAACAACTTCACCTCCCTGCTGCGCTGCCGTGACGTCATAATTTTAACAAATAATTGCCCGGTTAAGCAAGGAAAAACGTAAATCTTCCTGCGCGACCAAAACATCAACCTGCGGGCCGGAAAACCCAACTAATCATGGTAAAATAAACTATAAAAGCATTTGGGGATTTAGTGTATACATGATACAATATGCTTAGGATAGGGAGGGGAGAAAGGGCGATGCTCCAGGAGGTTTATGGTAATAGCGGTAAAGAAATCTTTCGCGAGGGACAAAAGGTTATGAGGGCTCTTACCCAAAGCAGTAAAAGTATACCGTGTGAAATGACAGAATGTATACACTGCTTAGACAACAACTGCTGTGGCCTCATTTACCCGCCCCGCAACGAGGATGGTTATTGTAAAGACTTTGTCTCCATTAACGATTAGTGCCGGGAGGCACTTTTTTATGCCCTCCGGTAATTTCCCCCTGCGAATGTAAATATGTTAAAATAATGCAGTAGCGCTGTTACCACTATACCGGAAAGGAAAACTAGCAGGGTGGAACTGGTAAAAATTCATGGCCATACCTACTATGTCCCCGGCGCCACCAATGCAGGCGTGTATAGTACTAAAAGCGGTTACTGCCTGTTGATCGATTCGGGAATCAACAATACCATTGCCCACAAAATCAAGGACGCTCTGGCGGCCAGCGGCCTCAAACCCAAATACCTCCTGACCACCCACGGCCACGCCGATCACTGTGGCGCCCACCGGCTGTTAAAGGAATTTTATCCCGGCCTGAAAATCCTGGCTTCCACCGGGGAAAAAATATTTATGGAAGATAACCTGCTGGGAGTAAAAACCCTGTACGGTGCTCAGCCTTTGGAGGAAATTAAAATCCCCCTTTTAGTCGCCCGGCCGGTGGAGGTCGACGGTACCATTGCTCCCGGCCCTTTGAAGCTCCTGGACCAGCGCCTCCAGGCCATCGCCACCCCGGGGCATACCGCCGGCCACCTGGCTTTCCTGACCCCCGATGGTGTCCTTTTTAGCGGCGATGCTGTCTTTCATCCGGCCATCCTGGCCAAATATCCTTTACCCTACCTGCAGGACATCAAGGCCCAGCTGACCACCCTGGAGTGTCTCACCGACCTGGAGATTAAGTATTTACTGCCGGCCCACAGCCCGGAGGTTATTACCGACCCGGCCCCCGTCCTGGCGGAAAACCGCCGGCAAATTCATGCCTGCCTGGACATGATTACCGAACTCCTGGCCCGGCCCCTGACCCGGGAAGACCTGCTGGCAGAGCTGGCCGTCCAGGTGAATATCTCTATGGACATTCCCCAGTACTTCCTCAACCTGACCAGCGTGTCGGCATTTTTAAGCTATCTGAAGGACCAGGACCGGGTTGCCTGCACCCTGGAAAAGGGGAGGCTTTACTTTTACATCCTTTAAACCCCGGCCAGTAATTCCTTCAGCATCCTGGCGTTGGTTACTGCCTGGGAGTGGTAGTGGTTGTTAAAGGCCACAAAGACCTGGCGCGCCCGGCCGGCCAGGTAAGCTATGCCCGGTAACCATTCTTTTAGCTCTGCTTCTTTATAAAGGTAATCATAGCGCTCGTAGGCCTCTTTATGCCGCCACCACTTTTCCGCATTGCGGCCGTGAAAACGGACGTAGGCCACTGCCGCCGTACAGCGGACCACCGGCCCCACCAATCCCGGCAAGGCCGGTTCATCGACACAGGTATAGGCTAGTTCGTGACGCTGTAAGAAATCCCAAACGGCGTCATTCACCCAGCTGTTGTGGCGAAATTCCACCACCAGGGGGAGGTCGGGTAAAAGTTCTTTCAGCCTGGTTAAATGCTCGCGGTTGGCCTGGTTATTGCGGAAAGAAAAGGGGAACTGGAGCAGGACGGCCCCCAGCTGGCCCCGGTCCACCAGGGGCTGGAGAGCCTGGCGCAACTGCCGGCTGTCGCTGGCCAGGCTGACGCCCCGTTCATGGGTCAGGGTACGGTAGGCCTTGACGGCAAAGATGAACCCCTGCGGCACCCTGCGGGCCATCTGCTCCAGGTTCTGGGGCCGCGGCAGGGCATAAAAGGAGGAATTGACCTCGGTAAAGTTAAATTCCCGGGCGTAATAAGGCAGCATATCTTTCGCCGCCAGCCCTGGCGGGTAAAAATAGCCCACCCAGTCGCGGTAGCTGTAGCCGGAGGTGCCGATGTATATGGATGTAGCTACTTTTTTTGCCGCCATGCTTCAACTTCCGCCCAAAATAAGTAAATAATTCCCACTGCCAGGGCTATTTTAGCCCAGCCAGCAAGGCCGGGAGCTGTATAGCCGAGCATAGAACGGAATAGATCTTTACTCCAGGATGATACTCCCGAAGCGAAGATGGCGGCCGCCAGGTAGTGAATCCCATGGAGAAAAGCGGCAATAGCCAGTAAGCTTATACCCGCAGTACGTTTGGACAATAGCTTCTCTTCCCCGTGATTTTAATTACCCCTGCTACCATTTTAACACCCTCTCCCCCGCCGGAACAATATTGTCAGGGAAAATATTTCAGTAACCCGGTACTTGTCAGCCGCTCCTGTGGTAAACTAAAGAAAACCCGGCTACAGGTGATTTGCATGCAGCGCCTCTTAATTTTTCACCCGCAACAGGGACTGAGGAAAAATCTGCCCTCTGGTTTCCAGCCCCGGCAGAGCGAGGAGTTTACCTGGCTGGACCTGGTACAGCCGGCCCCGGCGGAACTGGACCTCTTGACGGACCTCTTCCATTTTCACCCCCTGGCCGTAGAAGATTGCCGTCACCCCCACTACCGGCCCGGAATCGCCCAGTATGATGAATATGCCTTCCTCACCCTGCGCTGCGTAAAGGCCGGCCAGCGTTCCCTGACTACGGCTCTCAATGTCTTCCTGGGGCCCAGGTATATCGTTACCGTCCACCAGGAAGAACTGGAGTTCGTAACTAAACTCTGGCGCCAGTACAGCCAGGACCCGCAGCTTTTCCAGAAAGGCACCGACTTTATCCTTTACAGCCTGCTCGAACCCCTGACAGAAACCTTTTTTACCTTTTTTGACCGCACCGAAGGCAAAATCGAATACCTGGAGGAGGAAGTCTTCCGCCGGCCCACCCGGCAGATTCTCAATCAAGTCTTTACCTTAAGGCGCCAGGCCATTAAACTGCGCAAAATTCTTGGCGCCCAGCGGGATATTTTGAACCTCCTGGCCTATCCCGAGTTCAAGCTGGTAAAACCGGAAAACCGGGTCTTTTTCCTGGATATCTACAACGAAATGCTGCGCCTCATCGACCAGGTGGAAACCTTCCATGACCTGGCCAGCTCCACCCTGGAAATCTACCTTTCCCTGACCTCCAACCGCCTCAATGAAATCATGAAGGTCCTGACGGTGATCACCACAATCATGATGCCTTTAACCCTCATCGCCGGCATCTACGGCATGAATTTCCGCTATATGCCGGAGCTGGAATGGCGCTACGGCTATTTTACCGTCCTAGGGGTCATGGCCATGCTGGCCGGGGTAATGCTCTTTTTCTTCCGGCGCAAGGGCTGGTTCTGAGGATATATTAAACCCCGGTCATGGCTTACCACGCCGGGGTTTCTTTTTCCTAAAGGAAGCTACTTCCTCAGGTTGTAGAAGGCCTTCAGGCCCGGGTAGAGGGCGGCGGCGTCCAGCTCTTCTTCAATACGCAGGAGCTGGTTGTACTTGGCCACCCGGTCGGTGCGGGAGGGAGCGCCGGTCTTGATCTGGCCGGCGTTTACGGCCACTACAATGTCGGCGATGGTGGTATCTTCCGTTTCTCCGGAACGGTGGGAGACAACGGCCGTGTAGCCGGCTTTCTTGGCCATCTCAATGGCTTCCAGGGTTTCCGTCAGGGTACCGATCTGGTTGACCTTGATGAGTATGGCATTGGCCGCACCCGTCTCTATGCCGCGGTGCAGGCGTTCCGTATTGGTAACAAAGAGGTCGTCGCCCACCAGCTGGACTTTATGGCCCAGGCGTTTGGTAAGCTCCTGCCAGCCCTCCCAGTCGTCCTCGGCCAGGCCGTCTTCGATGGAGATAATGGGGTACTTCTCTACCAGATCGGCCCAGAAGTCGATCATCTCCGCGCTGGTGCGGGTGACGCCTTCGCCGGCAAAGACATATTTGCCGTCCCGGTAAAGCTCCGTGGAAGCCGGGTCCAGGGCAATAAAGCAGTCTTTACCCGGCTCATAGCCGGCTTTGGTTATGGCTTCCAGGATTACTTCGATAGCTTCCACATTGGAACGCAAATCGGGGGCAAAGCCGCCTTCATCGCCGACAGCCGTACCCAGCCCTTTAGCCTTCAAGACGGCCTTCAGGCTGTGGAAGACCTCGGCGCCCATGCGAAGCGCTTCAGCAAAAGTGCTGGCACCGGCCGGCATGACCATGAACTCCTGGATGTCGACGTTGTTATCAGCGTGCTTGCCGCCGTTTAAAATGTTCATCATGGGCACCGGCAGGGTATGGGCATTGACCCCGCCCAGGTAACGGTACAGGGGCAGGCCCAGGGCATCGGCTGCCGCTTTGGCCACGGCCAGGGAAACCCCGAGTATGGCATTGGCCCCCAGCTTGCTCTTGTTGGGGGTGCCGTCCAGCTCGATGAGCTGCCGGTCTACTTCCCGCTGGTCCAGGGCATCCATGCCCACCAGTTCCGGGGCGATGATGGCATTGACGTTGTTGACGGCGTCCAGGACACCTTTACCAAAGTAGCGTTTTTCGTCTTTATCCCGGAGCTCTACGGCTTCATAGGCCCCCGTGGAAGCCCCCGAGGGCACGGCCGCCCGGCCCCATCCGCCGCCTTCCAGGAATACCTCCACCTCTACGGTGGGGTTGCCGCGGGAATCGAGGATCTCCCGCGCGTAGATATCGTTGATAATGGTCACTAAGAAGCACCTCCGTATTAACTTGCTTTTTCTATCAAACTTTTCCCTGTCATCTCCACCGGCTGGGGCAGCCCCAGAATGTCCAGTACCGTTGGGGCCACGTCCTCCAGAGCCCCTTCCCTTAAGGTAGCGTCCCGGTAGCCGGCATCGACCAGGATAAAGGGTACAAGATTGCTGGTGTGGGCCGTATGGGGCTCGCCGTTGGGTTCCCGCATTTCTTCGGCGTTGCCGTGGTCGGCCGTCACCAGGAGCGGCGCCCGGCGTTCCTCCATGGCCGCGGCAATGCGGCCGATACACTCGTCCACCGTTTCCACGGCAGCAATGGCCGCTGCCAGGTCGCCGGTATGGCCGACCATATCGGGATTGGCAAAGTTTAAGACGATAAAGTCGTACCTGTCCAGGCGTTCCAGGACAGCATCCGTAACTTCCCGGGCGCTCATGGAAGGTTTTTGATCATAGGTGGCCACTTTGGGTGAAGGAATGAGCAAGCGGTCTTCGCCGGGGAAGGGTTCTTCCACGCCACCGTTAAAGAAGAAGGTGACGTGGGCGTACTTTTCCGTCTCGGCAATGCGTAGCTGCTTCAGTCCGTTATTGGCTATGACCTCGCCCAGGACGTTGGTCAAAACCTGGGGCGGGAAGGCTACCGGCGCCGGGATGGTGACGTCGTACTGGGTCAGGCAGACAAACTGGATGTCCAGGCGCCCGCCGGGGCGGTCAAAGGGTTCAAACTCCCCGTCCACAAAGGCCCGGGTCAGCTGCCGCGCCCGGTCGGCGCGGAAGTTAAAGAAAATCACGCTGTCTTTATCCCGGACCAGCGCCAGGGGCCTGCCTTCGCGGGTGATTACGGAAGGTTCCACGAATTCATCGGTAATGTCCCGGTCATAGGAAGCCTGGATGGCCGCCGCCGCCGAAGGGAACCGGTGCCCTTCCCCCAACACCAGGGCCCGGTAGGCGCGCTCCGTCCGCTCCCAGCGCCGGTCCCGGTCCATGGCATAATAACGGCCCATGATGCTAGCGATAGCCCCTATCCCCCGTTCCCGGCACTCGGCCTCCACCTGCTCCAGGTACCCGGCGGCACTGGCCGGGGGTACATCGCGGCCGTCCAGGAAGGCATGGATGTAGACTTGCTCCACTCCCTCCCTTTGGGCCAGTTCCAGGAGGGCATAAAGGTGCTCCAGGTGGCTGTGGACGCCGCCGTCTGAGACCAGGCCCATCAGGTGCAGGGCACCGTCCCGTTCCTTCGCCGCCCGCACGGCCTTGAGGAGCACTTCATTGGTAAAAAAGGAACCGTCGCGGATGGCCCGGCTTATGCGGGTTAATTCCTGGTAGACAATGCGGCCGGCGCCGATATTCAGGTGTCCTACTTCGGAATTGCCCATCTGGCCTGCCGGCAGGCCCACGGCTTCCCCGGAAGCCTGGAGGCGGGTATGGGGGTATGCGGCCAGCAGCCGGCGGTAATTGGGCAAGCGGCCCCGGCTGATGGCATTGCCTTCCCCCGGGTGACCCAGACCGAAACCGTCGAGGATCATTAACATTAAAGGACGATTAACATTTACCAAGATAACTTCTCCTGTTCCCTACTTTTATTGGGGAGTTACGGGATAGGCGGCACCACGGGCACCGCCCGGTCCTCCCTCTTCAGGCTAGTGTTCCTTGTAGTTGACTATGGCTGCAAAGGATATGGCGTCCAGGCTGGCGCCCCCTACCAGGGCGCCGTCAATATCCGGCTGGGCCATGAGTTCGGCAATATTTTCCGGCTTGACGCTGCCCCCGTACTGGATGCGGGTGGCCTGCGCCTTTTCGCCATACATGGCCCGTAAAGTCTCTCGGATAAAGGCGATGACCTCCTGGGCGTCGGCTGCCGTAGCCGTCCGGCCGGTACCAATGGCCCAGACGGGTTCATAGGCCACCACCAGGGTTGCCACCTGGTCCGGTTCCAGCCCCTTCAAACCCTCCTGGACCTGGCGGCGGACCACGTCCAGGGTTTTACCGGCTTCCCTTTCGGCCAGGGTTTCGCCGACGCACACGATGGGGACCAGACCGTGGCGCAGGGCGGCATGGAGCTTTTTATTGACGGTGGCATCAGTCTCGCCAAAATACTGGCGGCGCTCCGAATGGCCGATAATCACATAACGGCAACCCAGATCCTTCAGCATGGGGCCGGACACTTCACCGGTATAGGCGCCCCAGTCTTCCCAGAAAAGGTCCTGGGCGCCTACCGAGATATTGGAACCGGCAGCGGCATTGACTGTTGCCGCTATGGCCGTGAAGGGCGGGCAGACGACTACTTCCACGTCGGTGGCTCCTACCAAGGGCCTTAGCAGGGTAACCAGCTCCCTGGCCTTTTCAGTCGTATTATGCATCTTCCAGTTGCCGGCAATAATTGGTCGGCGCAAGTTAATCACTCCCTCACCCTATTTTTCCGTTAGGGCCACTACCCCGGGAAGGGCCTTGCCTTCCAGGAATTCCAGGGAGGCGCCGCCGCCGGTGGAAATGTGTCCTATTTTTGCCGCCACGCCTACCTTTTCTACCGCAGCCACCGAGTCCCCGCCGCCGACGATGGTCATGCCGTCCACGGCCGCCACAGCCCGGGCCACAGCCTCGGTGCCGTGAGCAAAGGGTTCCATTTCAAAGACGCCCATGGGCCCGTTCCAGACGACGGTCCGGGCACCGGTCAAAGCATTGGCAAAATCCTGCGCCGTTTCGGGGCCGATGTCCAGGGCCATCCAGCCGTCGGGGACGGCGCTGGCAGCCACTACCTGGTGGGGGGCATCGGCCTTGAACTCCTGGGCCACCACCAGGTCCCGGGGCAACAGCATTTTTACCCCCTGCTGCTCTGCCGTGGCCATAAGCTCCTGCGCCAGGGGGACCTGATCCTCTTCCACCAGGGACCTGCCCATGGCATAACCTTTCGCCCGCAGGAAGGTATTGGCCATGCCGCCGCCGATAATCAGGGTATCCACTTTGGTAAGGAGGTTACGGATAACGCTGATCTTGTCGGATACCTTGGCCCCGCCGATAATGGCCACAAAGGGCCGTTCCGGGTCGGCCAAGGCCTTGCCCAGGGTTTCGATTTCCTTCTGCAGCAGGAACCCGGCCGCCGCCGGCAGGTAGTGGGCCACCCCTTCCGTGGAAGCATGGGCGCGGTGGGCGGCGCCGAAGGCGTCGTTGACGTAAAGGTCGGCCAGGGAGGCCAGCTTCCTGGCAAATTCAGGGTCGTTTTTCTCTTCTTCCGGGTAAAAGCGCAGGTTTTCCAGGAGGAGAACCTCGCCGGGTTTTAAAGCCGCTACCGCGGCCTCCACTTCAGGGCCAATACAATCGTTGACCTTATGTACCGGCCGGCCGAGGAGGCCTTCCAGCTCTCTGGCCACCGGGTCCAGACGCAGCTCTTCCTTGACTTTGCCCTTGGGGCGCCCCAGGTGGGACATGAGGATTACCCGGGCGCCGTGGTCAATAAGATACTGGATGGTCGGCAGGGCCGCCCGGATGCGGGTGTTATCCGTTACCCGGCCTGCCTCCAGGGGAACGTTGAAGTCGACCCGTACCAGGACGCGTTTATTATGGAGTTCCAGGTCTTTCAGGGTTAACTTGGCCACCAGTCAAACCTCCTCGGAAAATAATATTCTACAATTCATGGTTCGATGGCGGGGGCGCCAGCCCCCATGAGGGGCTGGCACCGGGGAGAGGGGATTGTGCCCTCCTACTTCTTCATTATGCTACCCTAATTGCCCCGGCATGCGAAACGGCCGCCTTGCGGCGACCGTCCCTTTACAGCCCTTTAGCAGCCATAAAGGCCGCCAGGTCGACGACCCGTTTGGAGTAGGCCCATTCGTTGTCGTACCAGGCCACCACCTTGGCCAGGGTGCCATCGATAACCATGGTGGACAGGGCATCGACAATGGAGGAACGCGGATCGCCGTTGAAGTCGCGGGAAACCAGGGGTTCTTCGCAGTAACCCAGAATGCCCTGCAGGGGACCCTCGGCGGCGGCCTTCAGGGCGGCATTGATGCTTTCAACTGTAGCTGGTTTTTCCAGGTCCACTACCAGGTCCACGACGGAAACGTTGGGGGTCGGCACCCGCATGGCCAGGCCGTTCAGCTTACCCTTCAGTTCGGGTAAAACCAGGCCAATAGCCTTGGCAGCGCCGGTGGTGGTGGGAATTATGGAAAGGGCACCGGCCCGCGCCCGCCGCAGGTCCTTATGGGTCAGGTCAAGGATGCGCTGGTCGTTGGTATAGGAATGGGCGGTAGTCATCAGGCCCCGCAGGATAGTAAAGTTTTCGTGGAGCACCTTGGCCACCGGGGCCAGACAGTTGGTGGTGCAGGAGGCATTGGAAACAATATGGTGCTGGGCGGGATCGTACTTGTCATTGTTGACACCCATGACGATGGTGATATCTTCGTTTTTGGCCGGGGCGGTAATAATGACCTTTTTGGCCCCTGCCTGGCGGTGGGCCGCCGCTTTGGTGGCATCGGTAAAGACACCGGTAGATTCAATGACAATGTCTACACCTAGTTCCTTCCAGGGGAGTTTGGCCGGATCCCGTTCGGCTGTGACCTTAATGGAGCGGCCGTTGACAACAATGCTGTCTTCCCGGGCCTCAACGGAGGCATTGAGGCGACCATGGACGGAGTCATACTTCAACAGGTGGGCATTGGTCTGGACGTCGGTGATGTCATTGATGGCTACAACTTCCAGTTCGGGTTTCTCCAGGGAAGCCCGAAACACCAGGCGGCCGATACGCCCGAAGCCGTTAATACCTACCCTTACTGCCATTATGTATTATTCCTCCTTCTAGTATTATTGCAAGAATGGCTCCTCAGGAGCAATCAATCCTTGCCACTTTTTCCAGCTAAACCAACGTTATTATACCATAGGTAAGGAGAATTTATGATTATAACACGGCTTGTAACTTTAGTCACTATTCAACACAAATCGCTAAAATCCTCCTCTGAAAATAGACACAATTAAAGTTTCAAGGAGCGCCTGTCCCCTGAAAGTTCTAATAACGTTTTCTTTTGGCTGCCGCCGGGATACCCAGCTCGTCGCGGTACTTGGCTACCGTCCGCCGGGAAATCTTGATACCCTGCTGCTGCAGCAGTTCCTGCAACTGTATGTCCGTAAGGGGATTGGTGGTATCCTCCCGGCTGATGGCTTCAGCAATTATTCTTTTGATACTTTCGGCGGCGGCAGCACCGCCTTTTTTTGCTACACCGCTGGCAAAGAAAAATTTTAATTCAAACACTCCCCATGGCGTCTGGACATACTTATTCGCCGTCGCGCGGCTGACGGTCGATTCATGGATGCCTAAGGAGGCGGCTACCTGGCGCATGGTCAGAGGTTTCAGGTATTTTAAGCCTTTATCCAGGAATTCCCGCTGCTCCTGCACCAGGCAGTTGACCACCCGGTAAAGGGTCAGCCGGCGCTGTTCCAGGCTGCGAATAAGCCAGGCCGCGGCATTGAGCTTGCTTTCTATAAAACGCCGGGTTGCCTGGTCGCAGCTTCCATCCTGGCGCATTAAGGCCTGGTAAAGAGGGTTGATGCCCAGCCGCGGCATGGCCAGGTCATTGACCAGAACCACGTAATCCCCGCCGACCCGCTCAATGATTACATCGGGTACAATATAGCGGTTCTCCTGGCCGCCGCCAAAGGAGCGGCCGGGCTTGGGGTCCAGGGTACGAATATAATCTACCACCGCCTGGACTTCCGGGAGACTCAAGTTCAGGCGCCGGGCAATCCGCTTCAGCCGTCCTCCAGCGACATCGGTTAAAAAATACCGGATAATTTTTTCTGCTGCCGGCGGAGCGTCTTTCCGCTGGCGCAGCTGGAGCAGGAGGCACTCCGTAAGATTCCTGGCTCCTACCCCCGGGGGGTCAAAACGCTGGATTAACTGCAGTACCCGCCAGACGGCCGCAGGGGAAACCTTTAAACAGGCGGCTGCTTCCTTGAGGCTAATCTTCAGGTAGCCGTTAGCGTCTAAATTGCCGATTAAAAAGGTGCCAATCTCCAGCTCGCGGGTTGAGGTGGCCGCTATTTTTAGCTGGAGCAGAAGATGATCCTGCAGGGTGGGCTGGCCGGTCAGGAAGTTCTGGTAATTCCATTCCGGACGTTCCTCCCTGGGAACGCTGACATAACCCAGGTCGCTGCCGTCCTGGAAATATTCCTGCCAGTCAATCTCAAAGGATTCCGGGTCATCTACCACTTCATCGGTTGCAGCAACTTCTTCTTCATCCCTTAATTCCAGTAATGGGTTTTCCTGTAGTTCCTGCTGGACGTATTCAGCCAGCTCCAGGGTGGAGAGCTGCAGGACAACAATGGCCTGGCGCAGTTCCGGTGTCATGATTAGCTTTTGCGTCTGTTCCAGGTTAAGGCCCAGGCGTTCGCGCACCGCTCTCCTCCTCCCGGCAAATATTTTTAATTTATACTATTCGTCCCTTACCGCTGTTTTTCCTGCCCGCGGGACCAATTTATTATCCAGGCCAAGTAAATGCTTAAAGCCAGGCTTAAGCCGGCGGCCGTTACCAGGGCCAGGCTTTCCTGGCCGGGGCTGAAGAGGTACGGGTGCATCCCCAGGCTATAGTCAACGAAGTCATTTATCCCCAGCCACAGGACCACCAGGGCCAGCTGCCAGGGAGCGACCGGCCAGTGCCGCAGGAAGAGGAAGCCTTCAACCATCATACCCAGGTGGGAGAGCCACAGGCCGGCCTCTACCAACGTCACCGGTGCCCCCGACAGCCAGTAGTCACTGATTATTACTACTGCCCACAGCCCGTATTTAATCACAGCCGCAGCTGCCACCACCCGCAGCAAGCCGCTTTCCCGGCGGTAGCAAGCCATGATGAGGGCCAGGCCGAAAAGGGTTGTCGCCAGGGGGCTGTCGGGGGTAAAGGGCCACCATATTAAAGGAGTACTGGCCAGCTGCTCCCGGTACCAGTAGTAACCATAAATCGATCCCAGGAGATTGACAACCGCCAGGGTTATCAAGAACCAGTTCTGGTAGGGTGCTTCCCAGAGAAGGCGCTTTAACCAGTTATTTCCCATTGTCTTCCTCCCCACCGGTCATCTCCTTCCAGGGAGCAGTTTCTACCCTGAAAATAACTTCGCTCCAGGCTGGCATTGTTTTTGCTCGCTCCAAACAAATGCCAGCCCGTTATTTTCATCCTTCTGATGGTGCCGCGTTAGCGGCATGAGGGTCTTGTTCCAGAGAAAAAGGCGGCCCCGGGCGAGATGCCCGGGTATCACCATCCACCCTGCCTATCACCCGCGCCGGGACGCCGCCGACCATGGTCCCTGCCGGGACATCCCGGGTAACTACCGCTCCGGCTCCGACAATAGCTCCGTCGCCAATGCGCACCCCTGGTAAAATGGTGGCATTGGCGCCAATGAGAACCCAGGCGCCAATTTCCACTGCCCCCAGGCGGAAGGCGCGGGGCAAAAACTCATGGGTCAGAATAGTGACATTATAACCAATAATACTCTCGGGGCCAATATGAATGAGATCCGGCCTTAAGATATCCGGCATGGCCATAACCCCTATGGCAGCCGTCGGCGCTACATCCATCCCCACCAGGTGGCGTAATAGCCAGTTTTTCAGACGCAAAAAGGGTAAAAAGCGGCTGAGTTCAATCCAAAAAAAATTCCAGGCTACGCGCCAAAAAGGGGCAACCTGGCGCCAGGTGGCCATGGCGTTATGCCCGCTAACAGGGCAGGTTGTCGTTCGCCGCATCTGTCCTCCCCCTCCGGGCCCGCACCTGCCTGGTTAAATATTCCAGGCGACGCAGGCGGTGGTTGACCCCTGACTTCCCTACCGGTGGTACCAGCATTTCCCCCAGCTCCTTTAAACTTGCTTCCGGGTGCTGGAGACGTAACGCAGCTATCTCCTGCAGGCCGGCAGGTAATCCCTCCCAGCCCAGGGTAGCCACCAGGTAGCGAATATTTTCTGCCTGGCGTAAACCCGTCTCTACGGTCTTGCTCAAGTTGGCCGTCTCGCAGTTTACCAGGCGATTGACCCGGTTACGCATTTCTTTAAAAATGAGGACGTTCTCATAAGCCAGGACGGCACTATGAGCCCCCATCAGGCTTAAAGCCCGGACAATTTGCTCGCTGTCTTTGAGGTAAAGGACCAGCCCGCGCTGGCGGCGGCTGAGACGGGGCTGGAGCTCCAGCTGCTGCATAATGTCCTGGAGGCGGGCAGCTTCCTCGTCCCCTTCGACGAGAAATTCCAGGTGATGGGTTGCCGACGGTTTATTGACAGAGCCGGCTACCAGGAAGGTACCCCGGAGGTAAGCGACCCGGCAACATTGGTGCGCCGGCACCCAGTTCCTGGCGGCCAGCCAGGCCTTTAATGCTTCTTTGCCGGCCGGAGTTATGACCTTAAAAACCGGCCGGCCTTTACCACTCCGGCGCTCGGTATTTACCTGGACCGGCAGGCCCAGCACCGCCCTGGCCAGGGAGTAAACCCTCCTGGCTATGGCCGCGTGGGTGGTTGCCAGCAGGATTCCCTCTTCTCCTGGTAAAGGGGCCGGTTTACCCAGGCGTAAAATGGCTACCAATTCAGCCTCAGCACAACAGGGCCGTTGTTTTTTCACCCGGGCCAGTTCTTCTTTAGTTTCATGGGAGAAAGATATGGCCATAAGCCCCACTCCGTAATTGCGAGGTTAGCAATGTGAGCCAGGAAGGGAAAAGGAGGCAGTGAGCATAAGGCACTGCTTAAACGCCCAGGTTACGAAACTTCTCCCGGATCAGATAACCAAAACGCTGCCGGCGCCGGGAATGGTGGCGGTAAAACTCTTCCATAATCAGGCCGGCCAGGCGTTCAGGGTGGTGCCGGACCAAATGGGTCTCGTCCACCAGCCAGCCCGTACGCAGCTCAACACCCATCCTGGCCACCGCCGGTCCATTGATCGGGACCGGGCGCGCCCCCTTTTCGCCGTAGCGCCTTAAGGCGCCGCGGGAAATAGGGCCGCGATGGGCAATAACTACATCCACCAGGCCGGGGCCGCAGTGATCAATAATAGCCTGCAGGTGATCGGCAACTGTATAGCCGTCAGTTTCCCCCGGCTGGGTCATGATATTGCAAACATAAAACACCGGTGCCCGGGCCTGGCGCAGGGCCTCCGTCAAATCGCGCACCAGTAAATTGGGCAGGACACTAGTGTAGAGACTCCCAGGGCCGATAATAATGGCATCAGCCCTGGCGATGGCTTCCAGGGCGGCGGCCGGCGGCCGGCAGGTGGACGGCTGTAAAAACACCCTTTTAATCTGCTTGCCGGCCCGGGGGATATTGCTTTCCCCCAGGATGGTAGTACCATCAGCCATTTCGGCTCCCAGGACGACGTAGCTGGTAGTGGAGGGAATAACCCGGCCGCCAACCGCCAGCACCCGGGCCAGTTCCTGGATGGCCCGGTCAAAATCGCCGGCCATATCCGTCATGGCCGCCAAGAGAAGATTTCCCAGGCTGTGACCGGCCAGGCCCTCGCCCTGGCGGAAGCGGTAACTGAACAGTTCCTCCATAAGGCTTTCGGTATCGGCCAGGGCCACCAGGCAGTTGCGAATATCCCCCGGTGGCGGGATTTTTAACTCCTGGCGCAGGCGGCCGGAGCTGCCGCCGTCGTCGGCCACCGTTACAATGGCCGTGAGATTCCGGGTGTACTTTTTCAGCCCCCGCAGGAGGACGGCCAGCCCCGTGCCCCCGCCGATAGCTACTATATGGGGGCCTTTCGCCAGGTACTGGCGCCGGTAAAAAAGTTGCCAGGGATTACCGGTATTGCCGGGCAGCAGGACCTTAAAAACCGAGCCGGCCAGGCGCTGGAGCCCCAGAACGATAAGGGCCACGCCCAGACCGGCAGCCGCCACCCCTCCCAGTAAAGGTGATCCCAGGGCCCCCAGGGTATGGAGGATAAACCAGGTAACGCCCCTTTCCGCCGAGGCTAATAAAGTAACCCCCAGGATAACTGTCAACCCGGAAACCAACAAAAATAGGCCCACGGCAGCCAGCAGCAGCCAGCGTTTAATTTTTAAACCCGGGTAAAGCCATTTTAAACCCTCCACCTTTCACCCCTCCCAAATATTATACGGGCCCGGCCTTTTTGTCCCTCGCTACCTTTACCCTTGCCAGGCAGCCCGGGGTCTGGCTCCTGCGCCGCCTTCCTACCTCCTGCTACCACTGCTCAGATAACGCACTACATCCCGGTGCTTGACTACTACGTCGTAATTATCGCCCCGGAGTATTTCTCCCAGTTTATTGGCCAGGGTTACCGAGCGGTGCTGACCGCCGGTACAGCCAATGGCAATGACCAGGTGGGACTTGCCCTCCTGCTGGTAATAGGGGATCAGGAAGCGCAGGAGGGCGGCAAACTGTTCGATAAACTGCCGCGCCTCCGGGGCCGACATGACAAACTCGGCCACACAGCGATCATGACCGGTAAAGGGGCGTAAGGCGGGGTTATAAAAAGGATTGGGCAAAAAGCGCACATCCATAACCAGATCGGCATCCAGGGGGATGCCGTATTTATAGCCAAAGGAAATAATATTAATCACCAGCTGCCGCCGGCTGTCGCCGAAAAGTTCGCTTACCTGCTCTTTAAGCTGGCGCGGCGTCAGTTCGGAAGTATCGATGATCTTGCTGGCCCGACCCCGCAGCTCTTCCAGGCGCCGCCGTTCGGCAATAATGCCTTCTAAAATCTGGCCGCCGCTGGAGAGGGGGTGACGGCGCCGGGTTTCTTTATAGCGCCGCACCAGGATTTCATCGGCCGCCTCCAGGAAAAGGATCTCGTAGGGAATACCCCGGCCGTCCAGGTAAGCCAGGGCTTCCTCCAGGCCGTCAAAAAACTGGCCGCCGCGGATGTCCATAACCAGGGCTACCTTGTTTATCCCTTCCCCTTCTTTGGCGGGTTGCCCCAGGAGATCAACCAGCCCTGGTATCAGGGAGGGGGGCAGGTTGTCAACGCAGAAAAAGCCCAGGTCTTCCAGGCAGCGCACAGCCTGGGTCTTGCCGGCGCCGGAAAGGCCGGTTACAATGACGAGACGAGGATAGTTGCTTGCCGTCACTAATCTCCCCTCCCTTAAAAGCATCAATGACGCAAGTTTATTACCTGCTCCGGGGGTACCCCGGCGGCGCGCAGGAGTTGCCACCCCTCTTCCAGGCGGCCCACAGTGGCGGGCTGGTGGGCGTCGCTGTTGACGACAAATTTCACCCCGCAGCGGGCGGCCCGGGCCAGCTCTTGCGGCCGCTGGTAAAGGTGGCCGGTATTTACCTCCCACAGGGTACCGGTACGGGCACAGGCGCGGGCCAGGGGCTCAATATCCACCGGCATCCCCAGGCCCGGGTGGGTGAGGCAAAAGACAGGGTGCTTTTCCATGGCCGCCATTAAAGCCCGCGTGTTGGCCTCCACGGCCCTTTCCCGCCAGCGGCGGCTGCGTCCCTGGAGCTGGTTGGCCAGCACCAGGTCGCGGGCTGCCGGCCAGTCCCGGGGCAGGACATAGGGATGGAGCCCCACCAGCAGGAGGTCCAGCTGCCGGTAAACGACGGCCGGGATGTCTATTTCCCCGTTTATACCGACAATATTGGCCTCGGCACCCACCAGCACCCGGATACCCGGGGACTCCCAGGTCGCCACTTTCCTTTTCAGGCGTAGGAATACGCCGGCGGCATTGACGCCCACCCCGATATTACGCGGGCCGTGGTCGGTCAGGGCCACTTCCTCCAGCCCGGCCCGGCGGGCCGCCGCCACCATAGCCCGGGTGCTCGCCCGGCCGTCGCTGCGCCGGGTATGTACATGGTAATCAGCCCGGAAGGACTGGAGCAAAGGTCAACCTCCCAGGATAAATTTCTCCAGAGCCCGGGCCACACCGCCGTCGTTATTGCTGCCGGTGACATAATCGGCGGCCGCCCGGACTTTCGCCGGAGCGTTGGCCATGGCCACCGCCAGGCCGGCATAGCGGAACATCTGGAGATCGTTGTAGCTGTCACCAAATACCATGATCTCTTCCGGCCGGATATCTTCCCGGTCCGCCAGGGCCTGGAGTCCCCGGGCCTTATTGGCCTCGGGGTTGAGCATTTCCAGGTAATGGGGCAGTGACCGGGTGAGGTAGACCCCCTCCCCCACGTCCCGCCGGATGGCGGCTTCCAGGGGATCCAGTTCCGGGCCGTCACGGAGGACGACGATCTTCAGGGGCCTTCTTTTCTCCTCCTGGAGAAAGGTTAGCATATCCTCTACCTGGTGTAAATCCACCCCGGCCCGCCAGGCATATTCTTCATTCTCGGCCTGAACCTTATCTACATAGAGCCGGTCATCCAGGTAAACGTTATAGGCATAACCAAACTGGCGAATGTGCGTGATTAGACACCGGGCCAGGTCCAAAGGAATGGTGCGCTCAAAAAGGATTGCCCCCGTCCCTGAGTGGCGCACCTGGGCGCCGTGGTAAACAATGAGCGGTAAATCCAGGCCCAGCTCCACGGCGTAGGGCCTGGCCGAGCTGAACATGCGCCCCGTAGCCAGGGTTACAGTTATGCCCTTTTCCCGGACTCTCTTTATGGCTTCTTTAGCCCGCGGCTCAATAACCAAATCGTCAGTTAACAGCGTCCCGTCCAGGTCAAGGGCTACCAGCCGGATTCTCCCCATTATTTTTCCTCCCCAGGCCTTCCAGGATGCGGGCCGCTACTGCCCGGTTCATCCCCTCTACGGCCAGCAGTTCTTCTAAAGTTGCCTGGCTTATCCTGGCAACAGACCCAAAATGGCGCAGCAGGGCTCTTTTGCGTTTGGGACCTACGCCGGGAATGTCATCCAGCACCGAGCGGTAGGCGCCCTTTTCCCGTTTCTGGCGGTGGTAGGTAATGGCAAAGCGGTGCACCTCATCCCGCAGGTGCTGCAAGAGCTGCAGGGCGCGGCTATCCCGGGGCAGGCGTACCGGTTCGGGGCTGCCCTCCCGGAACAGCAGTTCCTCTTCCTTGGCCAGGGCAAAGGTAGGAATGGCCGCCACACCCATGGCCGCCATCACCTCCCGGGCGGCGTGAAGCTGGCCCAGGCCACCATCAATCAGGACGAAATCAGGCAACTCGGCAAAACGCGGGTCCTGCCCGGCGGCGCGGCGGAAACGCCGGCTTAAAACCTCCTGGAGGGAGGCAAAGTCATTGGGGCCTTTGACCGTCTTGATCTGGAAGCGGCGGTAGGCCGACGTCAACGGCCGGCCGTCCACAAAGACAGCCATGGCCCCCACCGGGCTGCTCCCCTGGAAGTTGGAAATATCATAGGCTTCCATGCGCCGCGGCAACCGCGGCAGGCCAAGGGCCTGTTGCAGTTCCATCAGGGCCGCCTTGCCACCTTCCTCCTGGCGCTGGCGGGCCAGGAGGTGCTCCTGGAGGAGGCTGACGGCATTTTCATGGACCAGCTGCAAAAGCTTTAACTTCCTGCCCCGTTTGGGTACCTTCAACTCGACCCGGCCGCCGCGCAGCCGGCCCAGCCAGCTGGCGATGGTGGCGGCGTCATCCGGTTCGTCATGGAGGAGGATTTGCGGGGGAATTTCCACCCCCCGGCTGTAATATTCTTTCAGCAGGGCTGCCATAATTTCGCCCCGGGATAAGCCCTCTGTCCCCGTAAGGAAAAAATGGTCGCGGCCGATAACCTTACCCCCCCGGCTGAAGAAGATGAGGCCCAGGGCCGCTTCCCCTTCCCGGGCGAAAGCTACGGCATCGGCATCATCGCCGCCGGCGTCAGTAATTTTCTGGCGGGCACAGACTTCCTGCACCGCCCGCAGCTGGTCCCTGAGCCTAGCTGCCTTTTCAAATTCCAGCCGTTCGGCGGCGGCTTCCATCTTTTCCTTTAATTCCTTTACCAGGGTGGTATGCTTCCCCTCCAGGAACAGGACAATATTGTCTACCGCTTCCCGGTAGGCCTCCGGGTTGACCTTACCGCTGCAGGGAGCCAGGCAGCGGTTAATATGGGCGTTGAGGCAGGGCCGGCTGCGCTGCTGCAGGGGCGTCTCCCGGCAGGTGCGTACCGGAAAAAGGCCGCGCAGGAGTTTTAAGGTTTCCCGCAAAGCCCCCACGTTGGTATAGGGGCCGAAGTAGCGGGAGCCGTCCCGGACCAGGGAGCGGGTGATCTGCAGCCGGGGAAACTGTTCCTGGGTGGTAATTTTGATATAAGGGTAGCTTTTGTCGTCCTTTAAACTGACGTTGTACCGCGGCCTGTGTTCTTTAATCAGGTTGCACTCTAAAATCAGGGCCTCGACTTCGTTATCCGTCAGGATATACTCAAAGTCGGCAATATGGCTGACTAAGACCTGCGTCCGCGGCGGGTGCTGGCCGCGGAAATAGGAGCGCACCCGGTTTTTCAGGGAAGCGGCCTTGCCGACATAAATGATCTCGCCTTTGGCATCGCGCATGAGGTAGACGCCGGGGTGATCCGGCAAGCGCGCCAGTTTCTCCTCCAGGTCCATGGTATCCCTTCCTCATCTACTCCTGCCCTACTACCCGGGGCAGGTCCTGATGCCCGCCCGGAGGCCGGTGCTCCGGGCTTCCTTCCAGGTCCCGGCCCGCCTGCCTCTCTTTATCCCGCTCCAGGACAGGGGCCAGGAACTGGCCGGTATAGGATTCCGCCACCCGGCAGACCTCTTCCGGAGTGCCGGCGGCCACCACCCGGCCGCCGCCCTCGCCGCCCTCGGGGCCCAGGTCGATGATATAGTCCACCGACTTGATGACATCCAGGTTGTGCTCGATAACCACCACCGTATTGCCGGCATCCACCAGGCGCTGCAGGACGTTCAGCAACCGCTCGATGTCGGCCATGTGCAAACCAGTGGTGGGCTCGTCCAGGATGTACATGGTCCGGCCGGTGCTGCGCCGGGCCAGTTCCGCCGCCAGCTTCACCCGCTGGGCTTCCCCGCCGGAAAGGGTGGTGGCCGGTTGGCCCAGGGTTATATAGCCCAGGCCCACGTCCTGGAGGGTGGCGAGGCGCCGGTGCAGGCGGGGAATGGCGGCAAAGAATTCCGCCGCCTCGTCCACTGTCATAGCCAGGACGTCGGCAATGGATTTGCCCTTGTATTTTATGGCCAGGGTCTCCCGGTTATAACGCTTCCCCTGGCAGACTTCACAGGGTACATAAACGTCGGGCAGAAAATGCATCTCAATCTTTATAATGCCATCGCCGCCGCAGGCCTCGCAGCGGCCGCCCTTGACATTAAAGCTAAAGCGCCCCGGTTTGTAGCCCCGGGCACGGGCTTCCGGGGTGGCCGCGAAAAGGGCGCGGATATCGTCAAAGATACCGGTATAGGTGGCCGGGTTAGAGCGCGGCGTCCGGCCGATGGGCGACTGGTCCACCTCGATGACCTTGTCCAGGTGCTCGGTGCCGGTAATGGCCGCAAAGGCCCCCGGGTTAGTCCGGGCACCGTTCAAGCGCTGGGCCAGGGCCCGGTAGAGGATCTCGTTGACCAGGGTGCTCTTGCCGGAGCCGGAAACACCGGTAACGCCGATAAACAGGCCCAGGGGAAAGCTGACGTCGATATTTTTCAGGTTGTGCTCGCGGGCGCCTTTAACGGTCAACCATTTGTCGCCCGGCCGGCGCCGCCTTGCCGGCACCGGGATACGCCGCCGGCCGCTTAAATACTGGCCGGTGAGGGAGCGGTGATTGGCCATTACCTCTGCCGGGGTACCGGCCGCCACCACCCGGCCGCCCTGCTCGCCGGCCCCGGGACCGATGTCGATGATATAGTCGGCGGCCCGCATGGTATCCTCGTCGTGCTCGACGACGATGACCGTGTTGCCCAGATCCCGCAAGCGTTTCAAGGTGGCAATGAGGCGGGCGTTGTCCCGCTGGTGCAGGCCGATGCTGGGCTCGTCCAGGATGTACAGGACCCCCATGAGCTGCGACCCGATCTGGGTGGCCAGGCGGATGCGCTGGGCTTCTCCCCCGGAGAGGGTGGCCGCCGCCCGGTCCAGGGTCAGGTAGTCCAGGCCAACATCCAGCAAGAACTGCAGCCGGGCCAGGATTTCTTTTAAAATCTGGCGGGCGATTATCTCCTCGCGTTCGCTTAAATTTAAACTGCGCAAAAACCCGGCAGCCGCCCGGACATTCAGGGCCGCGACTTCGCAGATGTTAAGCCCCCCCACCCGGACGGCCAGGGCTTCCGGTTTCAGCCGCGCCCCCTTGCAGGCCGGGCAGGGCTGCTGGCTCATATAGTTTTCAATCTCCGCCCGCGACCACTCCGACTGGGTTTCCTGGTAGCGCCGCTCGAGATTGGGGATGACCCCCTCAAAGGGAGCTTCGTAAGTGCGCCGGTCGCCAAAACGGTTGGTGTAGCGGAATTTAATCCGCTCCTGCCCGGAGCCGTAAAGGATGACCTGCAGGTGCTCCGGCTTGAGCTCCCGCACGGGCACGTCCAGGCTGAAACCGTAGTGTTCGGCCAGGCACTCCAGTATCTGCTGGTAGCCGTTATTGCTGCGGCTCCAGGGCGCAATGGCCCCTTCCCTTAAGGTCAGGTCGCGATCAGGAAGGACCAGGTCGGGATCGACCTTCATGGTTACACCCAAGCCGGTACACGCCGGGCAGGCGCCGTAGGGATTATTAAAAGAAAAAAGACGCGGCGTGATTTCCGGCAGGCTGATGCCGCACTCGATGCAGGCGAATTTCTCGCTTAAAAGCAGCTCTTCCTGGCCGACGATATCGATAAGGACAATACCATCGGCAAGCTTTAAGGCCGTTTCCAGGGATTCGGCCAGGCGCGTGGCCACCCCCGGCCGCACCTGGAGGCGGTCCACGATTACTTCTATGGTATGTTTTTTATTCTTAGCCAGGTTGATAGTCTCGCTCGTTTCCCGGATCTCGCCATCAACACGGACGCGCACGTAGCCCTGCCTGCGAATCTCCTCCAGGACGTTGCGGTATTCCCCTTTGCGGCCCCGGACAATGGGAGCCATTATCTGGAAACGGGTCCCTTCCGGGTAAGCCAGGAGACGGTCCACCATCTGGGAAACCGTCTGGGGCGTAATGGGCCGGCCGCACCGGGGGCAATGGGCGCGGCCGATATGGGCAAAAAGCAGCCGCAGGTAGTCGTAGATTTCCGTCACCGTGCCTACCGTGGAGCGTGGATTATGGCTGGCCGTTTTCTGATCGATGGATATGGCCGGGGAGAGTCCCTCGATTAAGTCAACGTCAGGTTTGTCCATCTGGCCTAAGAACTGCCGGGCATAGGAAGAAAGGGACTCGACATAACGGCGCTGCCCCTCGGCATAAATGGTATCAAAGGCCAGGGAAGACTTCCCCGAACCCGACAGGCCGGTAATGACTACCAGTTTATCCCGGGGGATAGTGACGTTGATATTCTTCAGGTTATGGGCCCGCGCCCCCTGGATGACAATTTTATCGGTGGCCATACTACACCCCCTCGGGAAATTCACTGGACTTGCGCCAGGCGTAAAACCTGGCCAGGGTAATACCTTGCTTCCCCGCCATATTATATCATAAACACCATGTGGGGCATACATGTCCCCCTTAAACGCCGGCAGCTTGCAAAAAAGCCGGGTATTCAACCCGGCCGGGAAAAAACGACTTAACTTAAGCGGGGGGGGGCCTATTATACCCCCTGCATTAAGCTCCATTTTACTACTTGCCATACTTCTTAATGGCGTCCCGCATAGCCAGGGTGTTTTCCAGCTTGAGTAGCCGGGCAGGCTGTTGGCGCTGCTGCAGATATAACCGCCACCCGGAGGCGTTCCTTAACCTGGTAATTCCGTTAAGGGTGTTGGTTTTTAAGTCTCATTTTTAAAACAGGCTGAGTTGTTTATATTTCCCTTCGTCATCATCATGCTTCCCCTGTGCCTTTCCGGTCCAGACCTTTTTCTCCAGGCACTCCGGAGGTATTTCCAGCAGGAAAGGAGAGGGCCGGGAAGGTACCTTTCTGCCAGCAATAGTCCTGCTGCGGGATGATACCAGGATCAATATATCCCGCGCCCGGGTAAGGCCGACGTAAAACAGGCGGCGTTCCTCGGCCAAAATTTCCCCGCTTCCCTGGGTAGGGCTCACCACTATAGAAGGCTCCACGTCAACATCTCCTCCATCATCCGGAGGAACGCCAGGGCGCTCTTTGAGGGGCAACAATCCGTCTTCTACACCGGCTATAAAGACCACGGGAAACTCCAGCCCCTTGGCGGCATGGAGGGTCATCAGGCTTACTGCTTCGGGGGCAGTTACATTCCTGCCCCAGCGCTCATGGTCAGCTTCGCCGGCCAGGACGACCCCGCGCAGGAAGGCAGAAAGGTCGTTAAAACGCGCTGCCACCCGCAGCAGGCGGTTCATGCTGGCCACTTTCTGGAGGTTATGCTCCTCAATCCAGCGGGCCAGAAGGCGCTCAGGAGGTTCCTGGCGCATTATGGTCCTCCAGGTCTCCACGGCATTCCTGAAGGCCAGCAAACCCTTCCCGGCTGCTGCCCCTGGCGACGCCTCGCCTGCCGTTAACCTTTCTATGGCCTGCCAGGCCGGGCAATGCATTTGCCTGGCTGTCTCCCGGACCAGGGCGATATCTCTTTTATCCTGGCCAAAGGGGCCCCCACCGAGGCAGCGATAAATATGGAAATCGTCTTCCGGGTTGACCAGGCACCAGCAAAAGGCCAGAGCCTCCCGGACCGGCCGGTCTTCCAGGAAGCTTTCGCGGCCTACCAGCCGGTAGGGTATCCCCTCCTTCAGGAAACATTCTTCCAGGGTCTCTAACTGGCGCCCCGTCCGGGCCAGGACGGCTATATCGGCAAAACCGAGGGCTTCTCCTTCCCTGCCCCCCGGGACTTCCACAGGTACCATGCCTCCCTGGCCGTGGGCCTGGAGCATGGTGGTGCCGCCTACCAGGCGGCCGATCTCCCTGACAATGGCGATGCCCTCAGCCATCTCACCGGGGACCTCCACGTGAAGGATCGGGGGCCCCTCCTCCTTTGCGGCGACAAGAACCTTGTCGCCCGGAAGTTTAAGGCCAGGATGCGGGTTATGGGCGATTACGGCCGCAGCCGCCCGGAGGATGGTGGGCGTGGAGCGATAATTGCGGGTTAGCCGGAAAACCCGTGCTGCCGGGAAGTCCTCCTGGAGCTGCCGGAAAAAACGGTTGCTGGCCCCGCGAAAGCCATAGATGGCCTGGTCGGGGTCGCCGATGACGAAGAGATTGCCGCCATCGCCGCTCCACAGCCTGATCAGCCGGTACTGGACCGGGTTGACGTCCTGGAATTCGTCAACGAGGAGGTAGGTAAACCGGGCCAGCAACCTTTTAACCTCCGGTGTGTCCTCCCCGGCAGCTATCCATCTCTCCAGCAAATCAACCGCCAGAAGCAGGAGATCATCGTAATCGAGGACACCGTATTCGGCCAGCCGCTCCTGGTAGGCGCTGTAAACTGGCCGCAGGTCTTCCGGGACGCCGGGGGATGAAGGAAGCAGGCCACGGCTTTTGAGAAGGGAAATCTGCCGCTGCAGCTTCAGGGCCCGGCGGGAGCCGCCCCTCCCGCTTTCCTGCAGGATCTCTGCCAGAATGCTCCTGGCGTCGGTTTCATCAAGGACGGTGGGCTGCTCCCGGCCGGCAAAGGCCGGAGCTATCGCCCGGTCCTGTTCCGGCCAGCACCGCAGCAGGTCCAGGCAGATGCTGTGAAAGGTGCCAATGGTTAAATCCTCAATCCCCCCGGCCTCCCCCAACAGTTCAACCACACGCTGTCGGATTTCGGCGGCCGCTTTATTAGTAAAGGTGACGGCCGTAATCTGGCCGGGGGCAATGCCTCGCGTCCCTATTAAGTAGGCCAGGCGGTGAACCAGGGTGCTGGTCTTACCCGTACCCGGGCCGGCCAGGACAATAACCGGCCCCTCTGCCGCGGTGACTGCCAGCCGCTGTTCCTCATTGAGGCCGGCCAGGGGAACGCCAGCGCCTGTTGCCGCCTTAACCGGAACAGGTTCCCCACCGGCAGGGCCTGCCGGCTGGCCCGGGTCCGCCGCTATAGATGGCTTCACCCCTCCCCCTGCCGGCACGGCTAACCCCTCCGGAGCTGCCCGCCGCCTCGCCTGCGCTGCCGCATCGCTGCCCTTTGCCGCTGCATTCTCCTTTACGGCCTTACCGGGTTTAGTCTTTTTCCCGGCTGTACTTGCCTGGCAGGTACTTGTAGCTGCTGCGGCAGCAATTTCCCCGGCTTCCCCAAACAGGCTGGCCTGCCCTACGAAATACTCCCTCTCCTCCGGCCGGAGCAGCAGGATCCGGCCATACTCGCCATCAAAGCCCGGCTGCCTCTCTACCTCGCCGGCGCGCATGCGCCGGATGGCTTCAGCGACCGACGCCCCCGCCACCCGGGCGATGGCCTCCAGGGGAGCCTCCCGCAGCACTACCAGTTCCGGGCCCAGGCGGCGGAGCAGGTCAAAGTAAAGGGCGGCGACTTTTTTAGAAGCGGTACCCCTCCCCAGGGCCGACGCCAGCACCTCCGGCAGGGGAACCAGGCTCTCGTAAGGGCGGGCGCCCTGCGGGCGAACACCCTCTTCCCGGTCGGCCAGTACCTCCACCCGGTGCAGCACGCCGACGGTCACCTTGCGGCCGCAGACGGGGCACACTCCACCTGCCGCCCGCGTCCGGGCCGGCGGCCAGCAGATATTACAGGCCCGATGGCCGTCATAGTGATACTTGCCTTCCTCGGGGAAGAACTCCAGCGTTCCCAGGAAATTGGCTGCTTCCCTTTCCTGCAGGGCCCGGCGGATGGCCGGGTAGGAAAGCTCGGTGTTGAAGATGTTGGCCTCCCTGGCCAGGTGGCGAGGAGAATGGGCATCGGAATTGGAAACCAGGGTAAGGCGGTCCAGGGCGGAAAGGCGCCAGTTCATGGGCGGGTCGGAGGAAAGGCCCGTTTCCACGGCGTAGATGTAACCGGCCAGGTCCTCAAAACACTCTTCCATACTGTCAAACCCCGAGTTGGCGCCGAAGAGGGAGAAATGGGGGGTCCAGATATGGGCCGGGATAAAGATGGCCTGCGGGCAGGCCTCGAGGGTCATCTCCAGGAGCCGGCGGCTGTCCAGGCCGAGGATAGGCCGGCCGTCAGAATGAAGGTTGCCGATCCCTTCCAGGCGGCGGCTGAGGGCTTCCGCTGCCTCAAGATCGGGCAGGAGGATGAGGTGGTGGACTTTACGGGTGCGCCCGCCTTTTTTATAGATGGTGCTGATCTCCCCGCTGATGATAAAGCGCACCACAGGGTGTCCGTCAGCGTCAACGGGAACATAACTTGAGTAACCATTAGGGAAGTAGCCGCCCAGGTTGCTACCCTTATGCCCTAAAAGCGGCAGCCCAGAGGAAGTATTTTCCTCTACCGCCCGGCAGAATTCCTCCTTCAGGCGGTAAAGGCCCTCCTCCGCCAGCTCCAGCTTATTTTTCAGCTCCTCCCGCCAGGCCGGGTGGGTAAAATCGCCGCTGCCCACCAGGGTCACGCCTTTATAAACAGCGTAGCGGTAAAAGTTCTCCGGCGTGGCATCCCTGCTGGTGGCCCGGGAGTAACGGGAGTGGACGTGGAGATCGGCGATAAAATGCAACATTATCACCCATAATAATTGATTTTGGCACCTGTCCTGCTACCTCACAGGCAGAATTAAAATCATTTATCGGTAAGTTGTTGTCAGAGTACACTTACCGGCCGTATAATAGTAAGTAAGAAAATGATTTGGAGGAAATGAAATGGATCAAGCCATCATAAAAATTTCCAGTAAGCGCCAAATAACCATACCTGCCGCCATTTATAAAAAGCTTGGTATCCAGCCGGGACAAAAATTATTGTTGGAAGTACATGGGGATAAGCTTATCATATGGCCCAAAACTAAAAGTTATACTGAATTGCTGGCCGGATCATTAAAGGGTATCTACGGACAAACCAAAGAAGAGATAGACGTCTATGTCGGGAAGGAACGCGAAACATGGGAAAAGACGCCTTCTTAAACAAGATTGCCGGTTTCCAGCGCTTACTCCTCGATACAAGTACCATAATCTATTTTTTGCAGGGTATTAGCCCTTACGATACTATCTTAAATCCTTTATTTGGCCTTTTTGAACAACAAAATCTAGAAGCTGTCATTTCTGTAATTACCGAAACAGAACTCCTGGTTGGGCCTCTAAAGCAAGATAATCAAGAAGCGCTAACTATGGTAAAATTATTCCTGGACGATTTTCCAGGCCTCAAGGTAATCCCTATTTCGCGCCAGATTGGCCAAATGGCTGCAGCCATCCGGGCAAAAACAAACTTGCGTCTTCCTGACGCCCTTATTATTGCCACAGCAAAAACAGCCGGGTGTGGGGCAATTATCGGTAATGATCGTACCTGGTCTAAAATTAATACAGCGGTAGCAACTATACCGGAAGTAATTCTACTTGACCTCTATGTCGATGGTTGATAAAACCTTGTCCTGCCGTTACCGGGATGCGGCAGCTCGCCTCAATTTACCCGGCTTGTAGCCGTAGTTCCAGGATAGCGTCGCGGAGTTCGGCAGCGCGTTCAAAATCCAGTTGTTTGGCAGCAGCGCGCATCTCTTTCTCCAGCTGGCTAATCAGGGATTGCAGCTCCCGTTTACTAAAGTGGCCCTTCTTCTTTTTCTTAGCCTGAGATTGGCTCGCCTGGTACCTGGCCGGCTCCTCGACCACCGCTGTTTCAATAATATCCCGCACCGGTTTGCTGACGGTCCGGGGGGTAATGTCGTGCCGGCGGTTGTACTCAATTTGTATCTGGCGGCGGCGGTTGGTTTCATCTATGGCCCGCCGCATGGAGGCGGTAATGGTATCAGCGTACATGATGACCTGGCCGTTGGCGTTGCGGGCGGCCCGGCCGATGGTCTGGATCAGAGAGCGCTCCGAACGCAGGAAGCCTTCCTTATCGGCATCCAGGATGGCCACCAGGGAAACCTCCGGCAGGTCCAGCCCCTCCCGCAGCAGGTTGATCCCCACCAGGACATCAAAAACCCCCAGGCGCAGGTCACGGATGATCTCCATCCGCTCAATGGCGCCGATATCGGAGTGCATGTAACGCACCTTGATGCCCACTTCGCGCAGGTAATCGGTTAGATCCTCGGCCATGCGCTTGGTCAGGGTCGTCACCAGGACGCGCTCATTTCGGGCCACCCGCTTATTTATCTCGCCCACCAGGTCGTCAATCTGCCCCTTTACAGGCCGCACCAGGACCTCGGGATCCACCAGGCCGGTGGGCCGGATGATCTGCTCCACCACCTGCTGGGAGTGTTCCAGTTCATAGGGACCCGGCGTCGCTGAGACATAAATTACCTGCTTAATGCGCTGGCAGAACTCCTCAAAGGTCAGGGGCCGGTTGTCCAGGGCCGAGGGCAAACGAAAGCCATAATCTACCAGAGTCTGCTTGCGGGAACGGTCGCCTTCATACATACCGCCGATCTGGGGCACGGTGATATGGGACTCATCGATGATCAACAGGAAATCGTCGGGAAAGTAATCCAGCAGGGTATAGGGCGGCTCCCCAGGCGCCCGGCCGGTCAGGTGGCGGGAATAGTTTTCGATGCCTTTACAAAAGCCAACTTCCCGCATCATCTCCAGGTCAAACCGGGTCCGCTGCTCCAGGCGCTGGGCCTCTAAAAGCTTTCCCTGTCGCCGCAGTTCCTGCAGGCGTTCCTCCAGTTCGGCCTCAATGCTTTTTAACGCCCGCTCCATCTTGCTTTCTTCCACCACATAGTGGCTGGCCGGGAAGATGGCCACGTGGCGGCGCCGGGCCAGGATTTCTCCCGTCAGGGTGTCGATTTCCAGCAGGCGTTCGATTTCATCGCCGAACATTTCCACCCGTACGGCCTTTTCATGATAGGAAGCCGGGAAAATCTCTATAACGTCGCCGTGGACGCGGAAAGTACCCCGCTTGAAATCGTAATCGTTGCGGCTGTACTGGATGTCCACCAGCTTCCGCAAAATGGCATCGCGGTCGTATTCCTGGCCCTCCCGTAAGGAAAGCATCAGGGTGCTGTAGTCCTCCGGCGAACCCAGGCCGTAGATACAGGAGACGCTGGCCACAATGATGACGTCCCGCCGCTCAAAAAGGGCGGCGGTAGCCGAGTGGCGCAACTTGTCGATCTCGTCGTTGATGGAGCTGTCCTTTTCGATATAGGTATCCGTCTGGGGTACATAGGCCTCCGGCTGGTAATAGTCATAGTAGCTGACAAAATACTCGACGGCGTTGTCGGGAAAAAACTCCTTGAACTCGCCGCAGAGCTGGGCCGCCAGGGTCTTGTTAGGGGCCAGGACCAGGGTGGGCCGCTGCACGGCCTGGATGACCTGGGCCATGGTGTAGGTCTTGCCGGTACCCGTCGCCCCCAGCAGGGTCTGGTGGCGGTAGCCTTTCTGCAACCCTTCCACCAGGGCGGCAATGGCCTGGGGCTGGTCGCCCCGCGGCTGGTAATCTGACTTCAGGATAAAGGGCGGCATGGCGCTTCCCCCTTCCGGGAGCTATTATAACACAGCGGCCCGGGGTATACTACCCAGGCCGATCATACTGTGTCGAGGGTATATTGTGACAGTCATTTTTAGCGTTCATAAGAAGCTACCAGGATTATCCCTTCCCGGCTCGCTAATTCCGAAGCCGATGGGTGAATCAGGTAGCCGAACATTACTTTTAGTATTTCGCCCTCGAGTGATGCTCGTACCCTGGCCACCTTACGGGCAAAGGCTTTTACTTCCCGGCTGTAGATGCGTGCCTTTACCTCGCCAATCACCGTCACCGGTCGCCCAGCTTTTGTCCCGGAGCCAAAAAGATCGATTTCCACCGGTTCGCCGCCGACGTCTACATATTTCCTGGTAAGCTTATCTATCTTTACACCCTGGTTACGTTCCAGATAACCTGGTAGGCAAACCCTGGCTATATCCTCCAGGCCAAAACCCATAGTAGCGGAAAGGGAACCCACCTGACGCGCCAGCTGCTGCAATTCCGTTTCCGTTCGTTGCTGGGCCTCGGCCAACTCCTCCATCCTTGCCTCGGTGCGCTTCTGCGCTTCGGCCAACTCCTCCATCCTTGCCTCGGTGCGCTTCTGCGCTTCGGCCAGCTCCTCCATCCTTGCCTCGGTGCGCTTCTGCGCTTCGGCCAGCTCCTTTAATCTTACCTCAGTACGGCTCTGGGCCTCGGTCAGCTCCTCTAATTTATATTCGGTACGCTTCTGCGCTTCGGCCAATTCTTTGACTACATCTTTGAGATCATCGAAATCTGCACGGGTAACCTTGATTTCCGCCATGCGCTGATCAACTATAGCTATAATGGCATGGTATAATTCCGGAGTTATACCTCTAAATTCCGTTGCCATCGCGTCTAACCCCCTTTCTTTAACTCGGCAGCCCTCCCCGGCACGCCTTTTTCGTAACAACCGGCGACTCTGTCCATGATAACTCAAATTTCTCCTGCCCTGGTTCTATTATACCTCAACAAATTGCCTTTTTTATCTAATCATACCTACTCACACGACTTTTTATAATACCATTGTTCTGCCCCCGCCGGTAGACGACGGCCGACCCTTATTCAATGCTATATCTACGGTTCATACGTCCACACTAACGGCCATCTCGCTTTCTTAAGCTTCCTCCCCTTCACCCTTCAGCACCCCCAGGGGCTGCAGCCTGACCACCGGCCGGGTCAGGCCGGCTTCCGCCAGGGTAGCGACAACTACATCGATATCTTTATAGGCCAGGGGCGCTTCATCTTTTAAGAATTTAATATCCCGGGCAGCGACAACGACACCGCCGAGCTGGTTCAATAAATCCTCCCGAGAAAATTCCTGCCGGGCTTTTTTCCGGGACATAACCCGACCGGCGCCGTGGTTGACCGAGCAGAAAGTCTTCCCTATTGCGCTGGTCCCTACCACTACATAGGAGGCGGTGCCCATGCTCCCCGGGATAATAGCCGGGTGGCCCGTCGCCAGGTAACAGCGGGGATTACCCTCATGCCCTGCGGGCAGGGCCCGGGTCGCCCCCTTGCGGTGGACTAAAAGCCACCTGGCGCCGTGCTTTTCTCTTTTGGCAATGTTATGGGCCACGTCATAGAGAAGGTCCAGGCCCAGTTCTTCCTCCGGCTTTTTTAAAACTTCAACAAAGGCTTCCCGGACAAAGTGGGTAATGAGCTGGCGATTGGCAAAAGCATAATTGGCAGCCAGGGCCATGGCCTTGAGGTAATTCTGGCCGTCGCGCGAATGGATGGGGGCGCAAGCCAGGCCCTTGACCGGCGCCCGGGTGCCGTTTCGTTCCGCATTGGCCCACATGAGGTTGCTGTAATCGGTGCAAATCTGGTGGCCCAGGCCCCGGCTGCCGGTATGGATTAAAACGTAGAGGCGGTCCTTATAGAGCCCAAACCTGACGGCCGTATCCTCCTCCAGAACGGCCGCCACCTTACCGATTTCCACAAAGTGATTGCCGCCGCCGATGGTGGCCAGCTGGTCGGCCCGCTCCCGCGCCGCCCTGCTCACGGCAGCCACGTCGGCACCCGGGAGGCAACCGCCGTCTTCTATTCTCTCCCTATCTTCCCGGCGGCCAAAACCCTCCTGGATGAAGTACCCGGCACCGTCGGCGGCAACGGCTTCTAAATCGGCCCGACGCAGTTCTTTGACCCGGCTTGCGCACCCCACCCCCGCCGGTACTCTCCGGGCAATCGCCGCCAGCAACCTGGATATTATGTCACCACCTGCAGCCGCGGCCGGGATCCTGGTAGTCAATAAACGCACGCCGCAGTTGATGTCCATTCCCACCGCCCCTGCGGAGACGACGCCGCGCTCATAGTCGGCAGCCATCACCCCGCCGATGGGCAATCCGTAGCCGGTATGGATATCGGGCATGCCGATTACCGGCCCCACTACCCCGGGTAAAAGGGAGGCATTATAAAGCTGCTCGAGGGCTTCAGTTTCCGTAAAGGCGGATAGGAGTTTTTCATTCAGGTAAATATGAATCGCTACCGGGCTGTCTTCCCAGCGATATACATAACAATTTAGAGCTACTCTTTTGAGCTTTTCCTTCATGGTAACCTTCACCACTGGCCATACTGCACTGCTCCCGGCTAACCGACCTCACGACTATCCCGGTACTTTATTCGACTACCTGAATACCTAAAACGCTCTGCATCTGTTCCAGGGCAAATCCATGCGCGGCAGGGTCGAAGGAGGCCATGCCCCGAGCAAAGGCTTTAACAGGGATATCGCGATTGGCCAGTTCTTCCGCCGTAAAGAAGCAGCATATGTTAGTACACACGCCCACCAGATCGACCTGGCTCACCTTTTCCTTAAAGCTGCCCGTCACCAGCCCCAACCAGGCGTCTAAATCCGTGTTAAAGAAAGCGCTATAGCGGTTCTTCTTGAGCAATTTAATCTGCCCTGTCTTCTCATAAGGGGCAATTAGCGCCTGTAACTCAGGAATCAGGGCCTGGCCGGGGGTTCCTTCTAAACAATGGGGCGGGAATTTTTGAAATTCGGCATCACCGGGGACATGGGAGTCCAGGGTAAAAAGCACTTCCCGGCCCTGGGACAGGGCTTCTTTCACTTTGCCTGTTATGAAAGGTATTATTTCCCTGGCAGCGGGAAAACTTAAAGCCCCACCTTCGGCGACAAAATCATTCTGCATATCGATGACAAAAAGGATGCGGCGCATATCAGTTTTCCTCCTCCCTGTTCCGGTTATAAAAAAGGGGCACCTTCTCAATTATAACATGTGCCCCCTGGGAAGTCTTTTTTCTTCCAACTCCGTTATCTGACCTGCCACCGGTCAGTAGTTTTCGAGATGCTGTCCGTTATATGACCTATTTCTCCAGCACCTCCAGCGCCTTCTGCAACTGTACATCCCGCTCCAGGTCAGGAGCGTGGGCCAGGACCTGCTGTTCCAGCTGGGGGTCCATGGGTACTACGTAATCAGGGGTAATCCCCTTCTTATTTATATCATGCTTGCCCGGTGTCAGGTATTTGTGAGTAGTTATCTTCACCGCGGCACCGCCGGGTAAGGGGAAGATCGTCTGTACTATACCTTTACCAAAAGTCGTCTCGCCCACCAGGGTGCCGCTGCCCGTATCCTTGATGGCTCCGGCCACAATCTCCGCCGCGCTAGCGCTGCCTTTATTCACCAGGACCGCCAGGGGCAGGGGTTTAGCATACCCCCGGGCCATAAGAGCCTCGGTATTTTTCTGGTCGGCGATATAAACCACCGGCCCCTCAGCCACAAAATAGCTGGCTACGTCGACGGCAGCGGGCAGGGCGCCGCCGGGGTTATTGCGCAAATCCAGAACTAACTTCTGCATCCCCTGCCGGCGCAGCTCGTCCAGCTGCCGCCCCAGGTCGCCGGCCGTCTGTTCATTGAACATGGTCAGGCTGATATAACCAATGCTGGGATGGCCGGGAAGTATTTTGCCATCCACCGTCGGTACCTTGATAATCTCCCGGGTCAGGGTTACCTTGCGGGGATTAGTCTCGCCTGCTGAAAGGATAGTGAGTTCTACCTTGGTACCCGGTTGTCCCTGCATCAGGTTGGCGGCCGTCTCCAGGTCCATACCGGTAGTATCGCGGCCGTCGATTGCTATGATATAATCCCGGCTTTTAATCCCCGCCCGCTGGGCCGGCGTACCCTTAAAAGGAGAAACCACCATCAACCTCTTATCTTTCTCATCCAGGGTGATAAGAAGGCCGACGCCGCCGTAACTGCCGCTAACGCTTTCCTGGAGGTGCCGGTAGGTATTAGCGTCAAGATATGTAGAATAAGGGTCATCAAGGGCATCCACCATGCCCCTGATGGCCCCTTCCATAAGCTTGTCCGTATTGATGGGCTCCAAGGCCTGGAAGCGCAGCAAGGTATAGGTCTTAACCAGCTGCTGAACTTCCTGGAAGTGGGTGACCACTCCAAACCCCAGGGTCAAGGTGACAAGGACACAGAGAGTCACTAACCCGCTCTTTACCTGCCGCCAAATCCTTGGCAAGCCAACCACCGCCTGCTTTTTAACTTTACTTTAATCCTCACCCAATTATATGTAAGAAGAGTAAGGATTAGTAATAATTCATGGGGTTGGTGGGCTCACCCTGGAGGAGGACCATAAAGTGGAGATGGGGGCCTGTACTCCAACCCGTTGAACCTACCCTGCCAATCACCTGGCCTTTCTT
The DNA here is from genome assembly GCF_006538385.1 of Moorella sp. E306M. Lineage (NCBI taxonomy): Bacteria > Bacillati > Bacillota > Clostridia > Neomoorellales > Neomoorellaceae > Neomoorella > Moorella sp. E306M. Next base: position 954,315 of record NZ_BJKO01000001.1, read on the forward strand.
TACCTCCTGGCCATCCCGGACCAGAATTGCCGACAGGTGGGCGTACATGGTGGACAACCCCCCGCCATGATCGATGACAATGTGATTGCCGTATCCCCCCAGGTAGCCGGTAGATATGACCTGGCCGTCTAACGGGGCAATGATCTCCGTACCCGCAGGAGCCGGGAGGTCAACGCCGTCGTGGAAGCGCCTGGTCTTCAGCAGGGGATGGATGCGCCAGCCAAAGGGAGAAGAAATTGCCGTATAACCCGGCAGCGGCCAGAGCATACCCTTAGTGCCCTCGGGTGATAGCTGGCGCTTGCTTTTGGCTTGCTCAGCCCGAATTTTGGCGGCAATCTGGCGGGCCAGGGCTTCCATTTCATCCAGAGCCGCGGCGACTCGCTTTTTCTCCGCCTCGACCTGGGCCAGAAGCTGCCGCCGGCTTTCCTGGCGGGAAGCCAGCTGCACCCGTTCACCGTCAGCCTGGCGCCGTAGCTGGGCAATCTTATCCCGCTCGGCTTCCAGCTCCGCCTTTCGGGCGGCAATCTTTTCCTTTTCAGCCTTGATTTCCTGAACGAGCTTTATATCACCCTGGGCAATCTTGGACAGGAGTTCCATGCGCACCAGGAAATCTTCCAGGCTGGTGGAATGGAGGAGGACTTCCAGGTAATTTACCTGGCCAACCTGGTAAATATCCTTGAGGCGTCTCCGCAATATATCCATGCGTTTTTCCTGGGCCGCTTCCGCCTGCTGGAGCTCAGCCGTCACTTTACGGACTTTTTCTTGGGCTGCCGCCAGTTCCCGGTCCAGCCTGGCTATCTGAGCCTCCTTTTCCTTGATCTCCTGTTCCAATTGCTGTAGCTGCCGGAGGAGGGCTTCCCCTTCATCATTCTTTTGCTCCAGGAGCTTTTGCTTTTCCTCGATATTCTGCTGGATTTGCTGCTGCTGCTTTTTCAGTTCATCCAGGGTAGCACCGTAGGCTGGTAGCATACCCAGGGCAAAAAACGCCAGCATCAACCAGGCCGTAATTTTATTGCGCATGGCTTCACCTCCCTTCTGCGCTTGATCAGGCTTTCAGGAAACGCCTGATGGATAGAAGGCTGCCCAGGGCACCTACCAGGGCACCCCCGGCCACCAGGCTTAAAACGCTGTTTAATAACAGTCCCCGGTCATTAAGGAGGGGTATGAAAACCAGGGCCGCCCCCGCCCTGGTTAAGAGCAAGTTGTAACCGGTATAAACAGTCAGGGCCGCACACCCTGAACCCGCCAGCCCTAAAAAAAGGCCTTCCAGGAAAAAGGGCCAGCGAATAAACCAGTCGGTAGCGCCTACATACTTCATGATGCTGATTTCCCGCCGGCGGGAGTAAACTGTCAGGCGGATGGTGAGGATTATCAGGAAGAGGGCCCCCAGTCCCAGAACGAGGACAATACCCGCTCCCAGCCAGCGCAGCCAGCGTACCACCGCAAAAAGGCGTTCGACAACCTCCTGGCCGTAATTTACCTTTTCTACCCCCGGCAAGGTTGCAATGATCCGCGCCGCTTCGTGAATGGTTTCCGGGTCGTCCACCCGGACCCGTAAATAGTCGGGCAGAGGGTTGACGCCACCGGTAGCTTCCAGCAGCTCCTCCTGCCCACCAAATTGCTGGCTCAATTGCTTTAAACCCTCTTCTTTTGGTACCAGGGTTACCTCCCTCACACCGGGTATGGTCTTAACCTGGTCCCGGATCTGGTAAGCTTCCTGGCGGGGGGTATCAACCTGGAGAAAAGCGGCGATTTCAACATTGGATTGGAGGCTAGAGGCAATATAATTGACATTAAAAACCAGGAGCAAAAAGGCTCCCAGGAGAAACATAGAAATAGCTACGCTGGCTACTGCCGCCAGGCTCATCCAGAAATTGCGCCACAAAGATATACCGGCCTGTTTAAAGAAATAACCGGCCGTTCTAAGCTTCATAACCGTAGGCCCCCTCCCGGTCGTCCCGTACCAGCCGGCCCTGTTGCAGGGCAATAACCCGCTTGCGCATGCTGTTGACAATATCCCAGGCATGGGTGGCCATAATCACGGTAGTCCCCTGGTAATTTATCTCTTCAAGGAGCTTCATTATCTCCCTGGACGTTGCCGGGTCAAGGTTGCCGGTAGGTTCATCGGCCACCAGGATGCGAGGATTGTTGACGATGGCCCGGGCGATAGCCGCTCGCTGCTGCTCGCCGCCGGACAGCTGGTGGGGAAACATCCGCGCCCGGTGGCTCAGGCCCACCCGTTCCAGGGCCTTTTCGACCCGCGGTTTAATTTCCCGGGGAGAAACTTCGATTACGCGTAAGGCGAAGGCTACGTTTTCAAAAACAGTCCATTCGGGTAGTAAGCGGAAATCCTGGAAAACGATGCCGATATTGCGCCGCAAAAAGGGCACTTCACTCCTTTTCAGGCGGGCAATACTCCGGCCGCCAATGAGAATCTGCCCCCTGGTGGGCGTTTCTTCCCGGAAAAGGAGGCGGATAAAGGTCGTCTTCCCGGCCCCGCTGGGTCCTACCAGAAAGACAAATTCGCCTTTATCTATCTTCACGCTGAGGTCATCGAGAGCGGTAATATTTGGCGGGTAAACTTTGGTGACATTATAAAACTGGATGAAACTCAAACCTGCACCTCCAGGGGAAAAAGAAAAACAACCACATGGGTTGTTTTCGACACAACTAGCAAAAATCCTTTTGGTTGGTGGTTATTGTTATAATTTGTCTGGCACTATAATAAGTTAGGTGCCCGGCACTCCAATCGACACCGTCCACCAGGACTACTGAAGGGACTTATTGATACCTTCCCGGATGATGTCCCCGGCTTCTTCCAGTGTGTTGGCGGCAAATAATTCCTCCATGACGCTGTCCAGCACTTCCAGGCTGGTCATCTCCCGGACTTTCTGCTCCAGGCCGGCTGATGCATCGCCAAACCTCCTCTTGAGGTATTTGCAGATGGCATCCTGTGTTGCTTCAACCTTGCCCCTCGCCTCGCCTTCAGCCCTGCCTTCAGCCCTGCCTTTAATTAACCCGCGCATCTCTGCCTGCTGTTGCATCTCTTCAAGGGTTATTTCCAGGTTCGTAATCATCTTTTCCACCTCCCACGGATTGACTTCGCCAATAATCCTGTCAACCTTTTCCTGTACCGGCTCCGGCAGCCTGGCTTTGAATACATGGGAAAGCCAGGTGGCAAATTGCCTGAATTCATCCCGGCCCAGGTTCTTCAGCCCGCCGGCCAGCTTCCGCAGCCGCCTGATCAATTCTCCCGCGTCCATCTTCTGGTCCAGCGCAAATATGCTGGCAACCAGGTTGGCCGCCTGGTAAAGTTCTTCTACATCGTACCTGTTTATGTCAAATAGGATGTACCGGAAGTCTAATACGTGCTCCTCAAATTGCCGGTACCCGGCCAGTATTTCTTTGAAGTGCAGGGCGGCGGTCCAGTTGTTCGCCCCGTTGTACAGTACCGCCGGGACGACGGCGGGCAGCCGGAATCCCTTGCGCTCCCGCTCGCCCTCCGGCGTGTTGTTGTAAATGTCCCGCCATATCTCTACCATGTACAGCAGCAGCCGGAAGGGCATCAGGTAGTCCACCGTGGACTGCAGTTCCAGCAGAACATAGAATATCACGTCGTTACCTTTCGTCTTCAGACGGTAGACGATATCTGCTTCTTTCTCGCTAAAGTCCTGCAGAATGTAGGATTTCTCCACCCGTACCAGGCTATCTTCATCTATGTCTTTCGTCCATTCCTCATGGACAAAGGTTTTGAGCAATTCCAGAAATGCCCGCTTGCTGGAGAATAGCTGCTTGTATCCTTTGTCGTGGGAATGGTGGGGCTCTCTTTTATCCGGCACGAGTTCATCCTCCTGTAGCTGTATTATACCACATCCAGCAGGGGATTGACATGAAGCGGAACTGAACCGTGTACCGCCGGTGAAAAGAAAAAGCCCACCGGCGCGGGGCCGGAGGCGCTCGATAAGTTAATAAGTTAGGTGCCCGGCACTACCTTTATAATTGTGGTATACGCCGAGTTCGACAGTTGCCAGGTGAACAATAAGCGCAACAGCTTGTTGCGCAAGGGTTTCAAGGATTTGGTTTTTCACAACGCTATTAGAGAGGATCTTCGACACTATAGGGGTCTAGAAGAGTATCATGCTGAGCAAACCCGCTATTACCAAAGAAAGAATGATTCTCTCGATCATGATGAGCACAATGCTACTCATTGAAAGCTTCACATCGGTAGACACCACGATAGGGATGGTTCCGGCAAAAAACAGGATGGTCGATATGGATACCACACCTACGGTATACTTTGCTGCAAGGGGAGCACCGGCTGCGGCGACAATGGAGTTAGGAATGAACATTTCAGCCATGGCAATGGTGCATGCCTTGGAAACCAGAAGCGGTTCTGGTAAGCGCAACGTTGCGGCAAAGGGGTAAAAGATGTAACCCAGGAAATCGAACACGGGTGTCATTTTGGCCAGCACCAAGGCAATCAACCCTACCGGCAATGCAACCGGAAGGAAACGCATGGCCATGACAACAGCGTCCTTGAAGTTGAGCCCTATATGGCGCCACAGATTGCCAGCTGTGGCTGCCTGCTTTATACCCCGGTATAGCGCAGCTCGCCATAAATTATCACTTACCCATTCTTCCGGGGAGGGCTTGCCTATATACGCATCCGGAAGAGTACTTAAAGGATAAATACGCGCTGTTATTGCTGTTACCGCATAGGTCACCAAAAGGGAAGTCCAGAAAAAGGTGTTCCATAACTGCATCAAACCGATGGTCTTGGCTACGATAACCATAAACGTCACCGAAACCGTAGAGAAACCAGTGATAATGACGGCAGCCTCTCTAATGGTATATTTTCCTTCTTTAAGGAGCCGGTTGGTCAGAAACATGGCTATAGAGAAACTACCGACGAACGAAGTTACGGCATCTATTGCGGCCCTACCCGGTAAACGCCACACAGTACGCATAACCGGGCACATCAGAGTGCCTACTGCCTCCAGCAAGCCATAATTAATGATAAAAGTTAGCAACGCGCCTCCTATTGGAACTATGAAACCCAGCGGTATACATATCTTTTTAAAGAGGAAGGGTAGCATGTCAGGCTGTAACAGACGGGCAGGACCGATCTCAAAGTAGGCCATCAGCCCCAGGGGTATGCCACATAATTTGATAAACGAAAACACCGTGTCGGCCGTACTGCGCCTCCATGTTCCACTATAAAAAGGTTGAATTGCCCCAGCGACGATTAGAGCCAGTGCGGCAAGTGGTGCAATACCGGGCAGAAGCCTGATTATACCCGTCACCAGGTGGTCCAGGGTAATCGAATTGGCGCCCCGAAAATTAAATGGAACGAAGAACAGGAAAATCCCGAACAGGTTAAATAGAAGGAACCTCACTACATTTGGCCAGGACATTACATCATCTTCATGTAATTGCTGCTTTGCTTCGGCTTTAAAGGCAGGTGTGGCGCTCACTCCCGCACAACCTCCTAATTCCGATCTAGTATATCCGTTAGAAATTACATGTATAATTACTATCTTAGAGGTTTTGCGAACTCCTTCACTAACTTGGCCAAGTAAAACCGGACGGAGGACATACGGTCCCACGCCCGGTCATAGTTGCAAGTCACTACTAAGCGTTAGTCTTCGCGGGGGGCTTAGCAAAGAAAATTGCTACGATCGCCAGCAGACTGATCAGTATGTGGATGGTAAAGGCCGGTGTGTAACTCTTGTATGCATCGTAGAGATTGCCGGCTATTAACCCGGACCATACGGCGATAATGTGGCTTATGGTCAGGAGGGTTCCGTTAAGCTTTGGGAATGCCGCCGGACCGAAGTAATTGCCGATCATGGTGGATTGAGTAACGTAATTCCACCCAAAACCTACACCCAGGAGGATCGCCGCTGCTATTGCCAAAGGTAGCTGGGAGGCACCTATGGCTATATAGGAACCCACCAGAGTAGAGCAGGTGCCGATGATAAAGACGTACCGGGCCGGCAAGTAGTCTACCAGAACTCCACCGAGAAGCCTGCCGCCGATGCTGGCAAGGGTGAACAATCCCATGGCCCAGGCAGCGCTGGCGGGCGAAATCCCCAGGCCTTTGAGATGAAGAACCCAGTGGGCGGTCATGAAAAAGAAAGGATAGAAGGTGCCTAAAGCCGCCACGACAATGAGCCAGTAGGAAGCCGTTCTGTAGGCTTCTTCGGGTTTCCATTGGTAGGTGGTGTGCAGGCCGGATTTCACAGTGGATGAATCTTCGATCATTCCGTCCGGAACCTGCCCCATATCCTCAGGCCGCTCCCGTACCAAAAGGTAAGCTATCAGGCCCGCTACCACGGCTATTCCTGCGATGAACAGCCAGGCAGTCCTCCAGTTGCCGCCGGTGGCCGCAATGAACCTGTTGACCAGAGGGGAAGCAATAAAACCGCCAAACCCGGACGCTGTCATGGCGATGCCCATGGCCCGGCCACGATAGCGCTTGAACCAGCTGGTTATACAGGTGGTAATGGGCATTATGGTGCTGAAACCTATTCCTGCTCCTATAATACCACCGAAAGCTATCAGATAATGCCAGGGCTGCTTGACCAGGAAAGACATAGATAAGCCGCCTAATAGGATAAGTGCAGAACCTACCATAAAGGTATAACGGGCGCCGATGGCGCTTACACACGCCGCGACAATAAAGGCAGGAACGCCGACAAAGATATTAAGAAGTGTAAAAGCAAAACCATAAGTGCCCCTGCTCATCTGGATCTCCTGCAGCATATAGCTGTTAATGATGGAGCCGCCGTACAGGGGGAACCCCATGTTTAGAAGATAGATAACCCACAGCACTGCTACAAGAGTCCACCCGTAAAACTTCCTGTTTTCACTCATGTTATTCGTCTGCCCCTCCCTTTCTTAATTAAAGTCCTTAGATATCACGCTGCCTACCTACTGCCATCTTGGATAAATCTTAGGCCGGGACCTTCACCTCCTCAAGCTAACTTTGAAATATAAGGCATTAACCAAATCTATACTGTACCCCGAAAGTAGCCCTGGGGTAGTTCCAGCTCGCGATCCCCTTATTTTTGCACATGACCCGGCACGTACCGCACTCAAGGCAGCCTGCGTGATCGAAGCTTACCTCCCCCTCTTGCTCTAGCCGATAGAGGCCTGCAGGACATACCACCAGGCAAGGCTTATCCTGACACGTCCTGCACTTGGACTTATCAAGCCTTATGTGAGGCTCTTTTTCATCCACGTTAAACTTGTTTATGCTTAGCAGTTCAGGAGTATCCATGGCACGAATAGACATCAGATCCTGATCCCCCTGTAGACATCCTTTAGAAGTTGCCATAAGCTCAGGTTAGCCGTACGGAGGGTACCTTTAACCACCTCCAGCAAGCGCGGAGGCACTTCACCGTCTACTGCGAACAAGCGCATAAAAAGCTCTACCGCCATCTGCGGGTATCGTTCATACAGGCGCGGTATGTCAAGCAGGTCCACGTAGCCTCGCACGGCCCTCATGGCCGGCAGGACCTTTAGCTTCTCTAACTCCGAGACATAAGCATCGCCCACTCTGGCCGGCTCGGCCTCAGATAGAACCGCCCTGGCAGCGGCAATACCGCTCAATATGGCCAGGTCCATGCCCCTGATAGTGTAACCGAGGTTGATGACGAAACCGGCGCTGTCTCCTATCAGCAGCATGCCGGTGCGAGAAAGTTTACCGGGAACCCCGCGGATGCCGGCTTCGCTAACCAGGTGAGCAGAGTACTCAACCGTCTCGCCGCCTTCGATAAGCGGATATACGGCAGGGTGCATTTTGAGCTCCTGCAGCAGCCGGTGGACGGGCTTACCCTTGCGGGCCACATCTTCGGGGGAAGCTACGCACCCTAATGATACGCTTTCCCTGTTGGTATAAAGGAAGGCTCCTCCCTTAGCCCCTCCGGTACAGCCGAGGATCAACAGGGCAGCTCCCTCATCCTCGCAGACCCGAAAACGCTCTTTTATAACGTTCGGCGGTAGCGCAATTACCTCTTTGACCCCTACCGCAACGTTGTGGGGGGGGATCTCATCAATTAGCCCAGCCTTCTGGGCCAGAAGAGAATTGACCCCATCCGCTGCCACAACTACGTCTGCGTAAACCTCGTCCTCTCCGGCCCTGACGCCCACTACCCGGCCGTTTTCCTCGAGCACGTCGTCCACTCTAATACCACAAGCCAGAATAGCTCCTGCCTCTTCCGCTTTAGAGGCCATCCAACCATCGAGGGTGGCCCGCAGGACAGTGTACGAATTTGGATGAGAAGCTCCTTCACGATTGAATGAAGGATCCTGGTAGGATAGGTTTACGGAGCGGTCACCTGACATGACCATAATCTCTTCGCGGGTTACCTTACGCTCCACCCCACCAGTTACATCAAATTCTTCTCCCAACTCCTTCAGTGCGTGACCATACAGCCTGCCGCCACTAACGTTCTTGGCGCCGGCCGCATCCCCACGCTCCACCAGGAGTACCGCCTTGCCCTCACGGGCCAGAACGTAAGCGCAGGCACTGCCTGCCGGTCCTGCGCCTACGACTATGGCATCAAATTTTTCAGCACTGCTCAATACAATCTCTCCCCTACACGATTTCAGCAATTCTTAAGTGCTTCAATCAGAGCAGGAACTACTTCATACAGATCACCGACGATACCGTAGTCTGCAGCCTTAAATATCGGTGCGTTTTCGTTAAGGTCGATGGCAGCAATGACACGGGAGTCGCGGATACCCACGACGTGCTGAACCTGGCCGGACACGCCTATGGACAGATACAAACGCGGTTTCACCGTTGCCCCGGAAATGCCGATGTATACGTCCGTCGGCAGCCAATTGCGCTCTTCGGCTACACTCCTGGAGCAACCGACTTCCGCACCGATAACTGCTGCCAGGTCAAAAGCCAGCTTCAGGTCTTCCTTCTTTGCGAACCCCATGCCAGCGCACACAATCTTTTCCGCACTACCGAGGTCGGCGCCCTGTTTTTCCACCGATGCGCGCTCTAGAAGAACGGTCCGCTCATCCGGCTGCGCTTCAAGGGTTACCACTTCCGCGCCTGCTCCGGAGGTAGCTGCCGGCTCAAATTTGCCAGCAGGTACGGTGACGACAGCCGGTAACTTAACTCTCTCCTGCTGCACCACGGCTCCACCATAGGCAGGTCGTTCGGTTACCAGCTCCTTTTCCTCGCACACCAACTTCGAGACATCACTGACGAGGGGCCATTCGAGGTAGCCGGCCACTCTAGCCGCCATCTCCCGACCCCTGACAGTGCTGCCTACAATAAAGCCTTCAGCCCCTTCCCGTTCAAGAACGCCGGCTACCGCCTTCGCGTAAGCTTCCGGAAGGTTTTGCCCGCATTCGATCAATAGCACCCTTTCGGCACCCCGGGCAGCGTATTCCTGCGCCGCAGCCGCATCGAAGGCCAGAGCTACAGCTCTCTTACCCGAACCGCGGCAGAATCCTATAAGCTCAATTGCTATCGCAGTCTTATCGGAATAAACCACAAAGGTTCCCGCCATGTTAGATAACCCCTTCCTTCTTGAGGTAGGTAACAAATTCCTTAACCCTGGTTGCAACGTCTCCATCTTTCAAGATGACGTTCTTGCGGTCCATTACGTAGGCAAGTACACCGGTCACGCTCGTCCCTGGCTGTAGTTCCTCCTCTTTCAGGCCCAGGCTTTGGAGTGTAAACTCCTGGGATGGCTTTTTGCCGGCAGCCAGGACCGCTTTTAAGGTGGGAACCGGAGCTTCGTTGATCTCGGGTAGAACGCTTATCACTGCCGGCAGGCTAACCTTTACCTTTTCTATGCAATCCTCAAGCTTGCGCGTTGCTATCAATTGTTCGCCGTCTATCTCCATATCGCACACCGCCGTAACCACCGGCAAGTCCAGCAACGCGCCCAGGCGCGGACCGACCTGACGGGCGTAAGTATCGCTCGCGCCCTCACCGCACACGATCAAGCTGTAGTCGCCAATTTTTTCAGCGGCAGCCGCCAGGACTCTGGCCGTCAACAGCCCGTCGGCCGTACCAGCTGCCGGGTGACCGATCCAGTACACGGCCTCAAGGCCCCGAGACAGAGCATCCTTCAAGGACTGCTTGGCTTCGGTCCCCCCAAAGGTCAAGCCCACCGGACTGGCTCCAAGTTTGGCCGCCGCTCTTATACCCGCCTCTATAGCGTTCTTGTCATATTCACTGATCTTGCGCTGAGCTCTGCTGGTATCGACACTGCGATCCGGGTTCATGCGAATATCTTTCTCATCGATTACCCACTTGTAACAGACAATAACATTGGCCATGTTATTCCCTCCAAAATAACGACTTTACCTTAAATCATGACGCTTCCGGCCACGATACGCTCCGGCTGTTCCATAAGGGTGTCTGAAATTAACACCCCTTTGACATCCCGGAAAAACCTCTCTACCGGAAGTTCCTGGCTGTAACCGTACCCACCGTGGACCTGAATGGCATCGATGCTGGCGGCCTGACCCACTTTGGCGGCGAGCATATGCACCATTGCTGCCTCCGCCTCAAAAGGCTCGCCCTTGTCCACCAGTTCGGCGGTGCTGTACACGGCCAGCCGCACCAAATTCAGGTTTGTCGCCATATCGGCTATCATCTTCTGGATGGCCGGGAACCTGCCGATGGGCTGCCCGAACTGGACGCGCTGCCCGGTGTACTTAACCGACTCAGATAGGGCGGCTTCCATGATACCGGCTGCCTGAGCCCCTGCCGCAATTCTCTTGATGGCAAGGATTTCCTTGACCATCTCCGCAGCCCCGTTCTCTGGTCCGAGGAGCCGGTCTGGTGTTACCATAACGCCCTCAAAGGCGATCTCTGCCGTTTGGCATCCTTTCAAGCCCATGGTTTCCACCTGCCGGACGACCCGCAAACCGGGTGCTTTCCCGTCCACAACAAAAGCGCTCATGCCTGCGGGGCCCTTCTCGGATAAGGTCTGGGCTACAACCACGTAGTAGTCGGCCACTCCACCGTTGGCTACGAAGTACTTTGTTCCCTCTAGAACAAAGCCGTCCGCAGTCTTGCGCGCCGTCAACCGGCGCTCACCGCAGCCCGGAGCAGCACCGGACTCGTAGAGGGCGAAGGCACCAAGTTTTTCCCCACTGCACATGGCCGGAAGAAACGATTCTTTCTGTCCGGCTGTTCCCCAGCGAAATATGGCGTAGGTCGCAACGCTATGATTGACGAGGATGGCGCCTACAGACGCGCTAGCCCTCGAAATCTGCTCCACGGCTAGAACGAAGCTGAGGAACCCCGCCTCCGCCCCGCCGTACTCCTGGGTGAACGGAAGCCCAAAGAAATCATGCTCGGCCATCTTCTTTACCAGCTCCCGGGGATGCGTCCCATCCCGGTCGATGGCCTGTGCTTCGGCTTCCACGTACCTTTCGGCAAACTCTTTGGCATTCTGTTGGATGAGGATGTGCTCTTCACTTAGCGGGTATCGCACGTTTACTACCTCCTTTGGCCTTCAAGCCCTGCCCGGCCAGTACACACTATCTGAGCAGGTGGTTGGCGATAACTATCCTCTGCACCTGGTTAGTGCCCTCATAGATCTGGGTAATCTTGGCGTCACGCATCAGCTTCTCGACCCTGGAATCTTTGCTGTAGCCCAAGCATCCCATAATCTCTACGGCTTCTGCCGTGACTTCCATGGCCACGTCACCCGCCAGGGTCTTGGCCATAGCCGACTCCTTAGAGTACGGCAGGCCTGCCTCCTTGAGGACCAGGGCCCTGCGCACCATCAGCCTTGCCGTCTCCACCTTGATGGCCATATCCGCAAGGCGGAACTGGATCGCCTGGTCTGCCGCCAGGGGCTTACCGCCGTCGGTTCTGGTCTTGACATAATTGATGCATTCTTCCAAAGCGGCACGGGCTATGCCCACGGCAATGGACCCGACGATGGGCCTGGCCATGTCCAGAGTCTGCATGGCGATCTTGAAGCCGTCACCCTCTTTGCCGAGAAGGTGGCTTGCCGGTACGCGCGTGTCTTTAAACCGTACTTCCACCGTGTTGGAGGAGCGAATGCCCATCTTATGCTCCTCGTGGCCTATGGCGATACCTTCCCGGTCCCGCTCGACAATGAATGCGCTCAAACCCCTATGTTTGAGAGAGGGGTTGGTAGACGCAAAAACGATGAACACGTCAGCCATGGCACCGGTGGTAATGAAACATTTGGTACCGTTGATTACGTATTCGTCCCCAACCTTCCTGGCTACAGTAGAAACAGCGCCTGCATCGGAACCAGCGCCGGGTTCGGTAAGGGCAAATGCACCCAGGCCTCCTGGCACCAGGATGCCAAAAAAGAGCTTCTTCTGCTCTTCGGTACCGGCTATGAGCACCGGATATGAGCTCAACCCGTTTCCACCCAGGGTAGTCGCGATACCGCCACAGCCGTAAGCAAATTCTTCCATAACAACCGATATGGTTACAGAATCCAGTCCCGGCCCACCATAATCCTTCGGAGCCGTCATGCAGTTAAGCCCTATTTCCTTAACCGCCTTTACGATCGGCCAGGGGAACTCTCCCTTACGGTCGTACTCGTCGGCAACGGGAAGTATATATTCCCGGGTAAACTTACGGGCTAACTCCTGATATTTCTGCTGTTCCGGGGTCAAGAGGAAATCCATCATCATAGTTCACCTACCTCTTTTTAGCCTCAAGTATACTGCGCAGCTTACCCCACTCGGGCAGGAATATCTCCTGTGGCATGCTCTTCAAATTCGGCGCAATGCGTGGGGTAAACTCCATCTTAGATAGAATGTCTTTCTCCAGGTCGACGTTTGGAGCGATCTCGATAAGGGTAAGGCCTTCATCTTCCAACTTGAATACGGCACGCTCAGTAATATAAAGGACATACTGCTTGGTTTTGCGCGCATATTTGCCGCTAAAGGTTATCTGGTCGACATGAGAAACAAACTTCCTTGCCTTCCCTTCCTGCTCGACAATCAGTTGGCCGTCTTTAATCCCCACTTTCAGGCCACCAGCGGTAAAAGTACCGCAAAAGATCACCTTCTTGGAATTCTGGCTGATATTGATAAAGCCACCACAACCCATGACCCTCTTGCCGAACTTGCTGACATTGACATTGCCCTCGGCGTCTACCTGGGCCTGGCCCAGGAAAGCCACGTCAATGCCGCCGCCATCGTAGAAATCAAACTGGGCATGATGCTCAAGGGTTGCTTCGGCGTTGTAGGCGTGCCCGAAATGGGGCAGGCTGGCGGGAACGCCTCCTATGCTCCCTGCCTCAGTAGTCAAGGTAATCAAGTCAACGGCTTCCTCCTCGGCCACCACTGCGGCCACATCGGAAGGCATGCCCACGCCCAGGTTTACCACCGCGCCCGGGATGAGCTCCATGGCGGCGCGGCGCGCAACAATCTTGCGCTCGTCCAAGGGCAGGGGCGGTATCGCCTGCAGGGGAACCTTTATTTCCCCTGCAAAGGCAGGGTTGTAATAGGTGCCCTCGGTCTGATAGTGATACTCCTGATTAGTGCAGACCACGATATAGTCGACCAGGATACCTGGTACCTTTACCTGTTTGGGGTGGAGGGTTCCAGCCTTAGCAACGTGTTCTACTTGAGCGATCACTATACCGCCGCTGTTCTTAGTTGCTTGAGCCAATGGCAACCCTTCAACCAGAATCCCTTCCTTGTCCATGGTCAGGTTGCCGTTTTCGTCTGCCACTGTTCCCCGTATTAAGGCTACGTTGATGGGAAAACTCTTATAAAAGAGGTACTCCTCCCCTTCAAACTCGACGACCTTCACTATGTCTTCCGTAGTTTTGGAGTTCATTCTTGCGCCGTCCACTCGTGGGTCTACAAAGGTCCCCAGACCGACCTTGGTGATGACCCCGGGCCGCTTGGCGGCTATTTCACGCCAGAGATGGATGATCACCCCTTGAGGCAGGTTATAGGCTTCGATCTTGTTTTCTTCCACTAACCTGCACATGTTGGGCGATGAACCTATGATCGCCCCGATCCACCTCTTCACCAACCCTTCGTGGCCTAAGCGGGTAGTGCCTTTCTCTCTCCAGTCGCCCACGGCCGAGCCGTGTACCAGGGTTAGGTCACGAGGATGCCCGGTAGCAAGGTAACGCTTTTCAATAGCTCGGGCAACCTCCTCCGGCCAGCCCGCCAATCCAAAAGCGGCAGCTGCTACTGTCGCCCCATCCGGAATTAGAGCAGCCACCTCGTCAGCGGTTCTGATTTTACTCAATTAGGAACCCTCCTTTGGTCCGTTTTGTGTTGCGCAGAACATGTTTATTCAAAAATCATGCCAGACCGTGAAAGAGAACACTATTATTCATCGGATGCCTCCTTCGCTCCGCAATTATGTACCTCTTGAGGTACATAATAGGTGTTGGGTTGTCGTCTATTATGTGCTATACTGTACTTGGAGCGGTACCATGCCGATGGAGTTGCTATGAAAGAGCGATATTCCCATACTATTGTGTTGGGTATAACAATACATTTATGGGGGAGGTAAAACGGCATGAGTAAGGTGATTGCGGAGATCATAGAGGTACGCGGTGGGAATTGTTCGGCCGGGCACAAAGTCGGGGAGAAATTTATTTTCACCCGTGAAAGAGCTCCAGAACTCTGCCCATGGGCCCTTGGCGCTCTCCTCCCTGCAGCCATGGTGCTCCTTAACAACGGTAATTTTTATTGGGCCAAAGAAGGTGAACCCACGCAATGGGGATGTCCCGATCCTAATACCACTGTAGTTTTTAGTCTCCGCCGGGAGGGCTAATGCGGGAGGATTAATGCATCGGCTGACAGCCATACGGGAAACCCGTTCGAACCAGACGTCGAACTCCCGGATCAAGAGATAAGGCGATGGGCCGGTTTAGGGGTGGTAGAGGTACATCATGGTATTACCTGAATTACTCGGTTCGGATTCTAAAGACGGTCATCACATCGAGCTTAATAAATCCAGTCTACGGGCCGTATTCGAAGGACTGCCGGACCCGATATTCATTATCGACCCATCGGGCACCGTACTGCTCTCCAACTCAACTACCGCCCTGACATTGGGCATGTCTCTAGACCAGTTGATCGGCGCGAATGTCCGTGAACTGGTGGATAAGGGAATTTATAATCGTTCTTACGCCCTCGAAGCCGTTCAAAAGAAGGCCCCCGTGAGCGGCCTGGTCCGAACCCGCCTGAACTTAACCTTTCTCAGCACCAGCACGCCTATCCTGGACGAAAACAACGAAGTCAAGCTTATTCTTACCACGGGCAAGTTCCTTGATTTGGACGACAAGTTCGGCAAGAAGCCGGGCGAAAGGGCCAGACAGGTGCAGGACGTAATGAGCCTGCCGCATGGGCCAAAAGAGCCCCTGACGGTAATCGCCGAAAGCCCGGTCATGCGGCAGGTCCTGCTCAAGGCTTATCGGGTTGCTCAGACCGATACCATCGTCCTTTTAACCGGAGAAACCGGCACCGGTAAGGAGGTACTGGCAAGATACATCCATCGTCACAGCAAGCGGGCCAATGAGGCTTTTATCACCGTTAACTGCGCCGCTTTACCGGAACACCTGGTGGAATCCGAGCTCTTCGGATATGAAAAGGGCGCCTTTACCGGCGCCAAGCCCGAAGGTAAAGCAGGGCTGTTTGAATGCGCCGATAAAGGCACCCTGTTCCTCGATGAGGTCGGTGAACTGCCCATAGGACTGCAGGGAAAGCTCTTACGGGTCCTCGAAACCGGTGAGGTCCGAAGGGTTGGGGGTAACCAGGTGCGGAGTGTAAACGTCCGGGTAATCGCCGCTACTAACAGAAACCTAGAGGATATGGTACGCAATGGTGAGTTCAGAAGCGACCTCTACTATCGGTTGAGCGTGTTTCCCATTCACCTGCCCCCTCTACGTGAAAGACCCGAGGATATTGTCGCCCTGTCCTTTACTTTTCTCGAAGAGTTTAACAGCCGATACGGAGCGGATTGTGAGTTGGACTATCAGGGACTGCAGTCCCTCCTGAGCCACGATTGGCCGGGCAACGTTCGCGAGCTGCGCAATGTTATCGAGCGCATGGTTATCAACTCCTCTATCGAAGGCGTTACCACCCCCCGTCCCGATTACCACGGCGAATCCCCCGCTCTGGCATCCTACAGGATTTTCAAGCTCCTGGGGTTGGAAGGAACGCTCAGAGAGGTCCTGCAAAAGGTTGAAGAACAGTATATCGAATACGTACTCCAAGAATGCGGTGGTAAGATAAGTAAGGCCGCAGAAAGGCTGGGTATATACCGGACCGTCCTGTACCGCAAGCTTAAAGCGTACAAGGAGAAGAAGACACAATAGGTATATTGGTAGTACCGGAAAAAGTATACGGCATGTCGATCAAACGAAGAACAGACCTCGTTGCATTCATATTATTCACCGCTCAAGCCAGCCCCTATACCTTATATTTTCCAAATTATCAATATTACTTTGACTGACCGCCAACTCTACCCTGGTATCCAGGGGGGCGCTTTGCCCCCGCGCAAAAAGTAAAAACCGCCTCCTCAGGGGCGGTTTAATGTCGATGCGCTTCCCTTCAACCTTTTCACAGCCGCCGCGATGTCTCGTGCCGTAAGGCCATACTTTGCCAGCAGCTCGTCCGGCTTGCCGGACTCGCCGAAAGTGTCGCGGATGCCGACCATGGCCAGGGGAACGGGTTTTTCCGTGGCCAGGACCTCGGCCACGGCGCTCCCCAGACCGCCGATGACGGTGTGTTCTTCGGCTGTCACCACCGCCCCGGTGGCCGCCGCCGCCAGGACAGCCTCCCGGTCCAGGGGTTTGATGGTGCTCATGTTGACGACCATGACTTCCAGACCCGCTGCCGCCAGTTCTTCCGCCGCCTTCAAGGCCTCATGGACCATGACGCCGCAGGCGATGATGGCCGCATCCTTCCCCTGTCGCAGGGTATGAGCGCGGCCGATCTGGAATTGATAATCCGCGTTATAAATAACCGGTATTGCCGGGCGGCCAAGGCGCAGGTATACCGGCCCCTGGTGGGCGGCGGCCGCAAAGACGGCCTGCCTGGTTTCCTCGCCGTCGGCCGGGACGATGACCGTCATGTTGGGTACGGCCCGCATGAGGGCGATGTCTTCGATGGCCTGGTGGGAGGCCCCGTCTTCGCCTACGGTGAGGCCGGCGTGGGTGGCGGCGATCTTAACATTTACTTTGGGATAGGCGATGCCGTTCCGCACCTGGTCGTAGGCCCGGCCGGCGGCAAAGACGGCAAAGGTGCTGGCGAAGGGGATCTTGCCGCTCAAGGCCAGGCCGGCGGCCGTGCCCATGAGGCTCTGCTCGGCAATGCCCATATTGAAAAAGCGCTGGGGAAATTCTTTGGCGAAATAAGCCGTCATGGTGGACTTGGATAAGTCGGCATCCAAAACTACCACCTGTTCGTTCTGCCGTCCCAGCTCCACCAGGGCCTTGCCGTAGGCTTCCCGCGTTGCAATCTTGGTCATATATATCTTCCTCCGCTAAATTTTAGGCCAGCTCGGCCAGGGCTTTTTCTACTTCTTCGGGCTTGGGGGCTTTACCATGCCACCCGGCTTCGTTTTCCATGAAGCTGACCCCTTTACCCTTGATGGTTTCGGCGATAATTACCGCCGGTTTGCCCTTCACTTCCCGCGCCCATTCAAAAGCGGCCAGGATCTGGCTGAAATCGTGGCCGTCAATGGTCTTTGCTTCCCAGCCAAAGGCGCGGAATTTATCGGCCACCGGCTCCGGCGACATGACGTCTTCTACCCGGCCGTCAATCTGGAGATGATTGTGGTCGACAATGGCCGTCAGGTTGTCCAGACGATAGTGGGCGGCGGCCATGGCCCCTTCCCAGACCATGCCTTCCTCCAGCTCGCCGTCGCCCAGGAGGACATAGACGTGGTAATCCCGTCCGTCCAGGCGGCCGGCCAGGGCCATGCCGTTGGCTACCGCCAGACCGTGGCCCAGGGAGCCGGTGGAAACCTCCACTCCCGGTAGGGCCTTACGGTCCGGGTGGCCCTGCAGGGGGCTGCCCAGCTGGCGCAGGGTGGTGATCTTTTCAAGCGGGAAAAAGCCCCTTTCCGCCAGGGCGGCGTAAAGAACCGGGGCGGCATGGCCTTTGGAAAGGACAAACCGGTCCCGCTCCGGCCAGTCCGGGCGGGCCGGGTCCAGGCGCATGATTTTAAAATAAAGGGCTGTCATGATCTCCACCGCCGACAGGGACCCGCCGGGGTGGCCGGAGCCAGCCGCACCAATCATCCTGATAATATGCCGCCGCAACCGTCGCGCTGTGGTTGTTAATTCCTGGTAATCATTAAGCAAGGGTTATCATACCTCCTGCGTAAGTTGAGATGGGGTAAGCTTAAGGGGGAACGCTATCCGTCCATGAGGGGCCCCTCCCGGCGCCGTTACCTGCGCCACTGGCGAAAACCTTCGCCCAGAACTTCATGGACATTGCTGACTATGACAAAAGCCTCCGGGTCAACGGCCGCCACCAGGCTTTTCAGACGGCTGACCTCGGACCGCTGCACCACCACCAGTAAAACTTCCCGTTCCTTGCCCGTATAAAGGCCGCGGCCAGCCAGGCCGGTTACGCCGCGGTCCAGCTCTTCCATTACCTGCCGGGCTATAGTTTCGGCATGATCGGAAATAATAATCGCTGCCTTGGCATAGCCGCCGCCCTCCTGGATGGCATCAATGGCCCGGCTGGTTAAAATCAGGGCCAGGAAGGCATACAGGGCCAGTTCTACATTAAAGGTGAGGCCCGCCAGGCTGATTACCAGGGCATCAACCAGGAGCAAGCCCACCCCCGAGCTTATATGGAGAAAATGGCCAAAAAGAAGAGCCGCCAGGTCGGTACCACCGGTGCTCCCGCCGGAGCGGAAAACAACCCCCAGCCCCACACCGCTCATGAGGCCGCCGTAAATAGAGGCCAGCAGGGCATTGGCCGTAGGCGCATGGAGCCACAGGGCCAGGGCGTCGGTAAATACGGAAAGCATAATGGTACCGTAGAGGGTCTTGAGGCCGAAGTTCCAACCCAAAACCTTAAGACCTGCCAGGAAAAGGGGAATATTGAGGACCAGCATGGTCAGGCCCACCGGCCAGCCGAAGACATAATGGAGAACTGTGGCCAGACCGCTGACGCCGCCGGCGGCAATTTTATTGGGAACCAGGAAAAGCACCAGTCCCAGGGCGGTAATCAAGGTACCGGTTGTAATGCCCAGGTAGTCAAGCCATTCCTTGCGCCGCAAAACCACTTACCCCCTGGAACGTTATTACTTTTCGTCAGAAAAGGCCATTTTCCTGCCCGGCAACAGCAATTTAGTCTGCTCCATACTCCCGCTGCCTAATCCTGCCAGATAATGGCCCCGGCCGGGCAAACTTCCCGGCAGCAGCCGCAAAGATCACAGTCAGCCGTTATCCGGAAAAAAGCGGCCGGATTTCCAGGGGAACCGGTCATAACCCCGTCGGCATCTCTCTCCTGGGAATTGCTGCCGCTGTTACCATGGGTACTGCCGTCCTCTACAATTGCCTGCCGGGGGCAAACAACCGTGCAGTCACCGCAGGCAATGCAGGCATTGGTTATTCTGTAAGGCATGGCCATCCCCCCGCTTTTTACCTCCATTGTTCGCCTTTACAGAAGACATTATTCAATCACGGCCACCCCGCCACATGGCCGCCAGCAGCCACAAAAGCATTAAACCGGCAGCGCCAAAACCGATCTCCAGGGTGGGCAGGCGGAAGAAGAGGCTATTCCCCGGCGCTCCCAGGGCCGTACTGATAATCAGGCTGGCCATGATGATGCTAAAGGCCAGGAGGACTACGCTCATGGTTAGTTTATTAATAATCCGGTCAATCTGCCGCACCAGGGAGCGTAAATTGAGGAGTTCAATTTTAAGGGTTAATTCTCCCCTTTCCAGCATTTCCACAATATGCTGGAGCTGGCGGGGCAGGTGCTGCAAAATCTCCCAGGTCAAAGACAGGTTATCAACCAGGGCCTGCCAGAGGGCCCCGGCGCTGAAGCGCCGACGTAAGAGTTCCCGGCCATAGGGCTCGGCCAGCTCGGCCAGTTCCAGGGTGGGGTCCAACTCCCGACCCAGGCCTTCCAGGGTAATGAGGGTCTTGGCCAGCATAGTTAGTTCCGGCGGCAGGCGTAAACGATATTTGAAGGCCAGCTTGAGCAGCTCTTCAACAGCCCGGCCCAGGCTGATCTGGCTTAAAGCGAGGTGGTAATAGCGATCGCGTAGGGTTTCAATGTCATGCTTCAAGGCAGCCCTATCCACCCCGTCCGGCACCACGCCCATGGCCAGAAGGGTCCGCAGGACATCCTGGCTGCGCCGGCGGATGATGCCCAGCATCAGGTTGACAAACTGCTCCTGGCGCTCCTCGCTTAAAACCCCCATCAGGCCAAAATCCATGAAGACAATCACTTCCCCCGGCAGTACCGCCAGGTTCCCCGGGTGGGGATCGCCGTGGAAAAAACCATCCACAAAGATTTGCTGGTAAATGGCCCGGGCCAGATTGATGGCTATCCGCCGGCGGTCATAACCCCGCCGGTCGATTTCTTCCAGATCGTTTAGTTTTACCGCCTCTACATATTCCTGGGTAAGCACCCGCACAGTGGTATAATCCCAGTAAACGGCCGGAATATAGACCTGGGCGTTGCCGGCCAGGTTTTCCCGCAGGCGATCGGCATGGCGGCCTTCCCGGGTATAATCGAGTTCTCCCTCCATGGATCGGGCAAATTCTTCTACCATCCGGGTGAAGTCATAGATCTGGCCGTAAGCCGTATGGCGCTGGGCCAGGCGGGCCAGGTCAAAGAGAATTTCCAGGTCCACCCGCACCTTTTCTGCTATACCCGGCCGCTGGACCTTGACGATGACCTGGTCGCCCCCGGGCAGGGTGGCCCGGTGCACCTGGCCAATGGAGGCGGCCGCCAGGGGCTCGGGATCAAATTCGTGAAAGAGCTGTTCCAGGGGCTGGCCCAGCTCCTTTTCTACCATCTGTTTAACTTCGGCGAAGGGAAAAGGCGGCACCCGGTCCTGGAGGCGGGCCAGCTCGGCAATGATATCCGGTGGCAAAAGGTCGGGACGGGTGCTCAAAATTTGCCCCAGCTTGATAAAGGTAGGACCCAGTTCGGCCAGGGCCAGGCGCAGGCGCGCTCCCGGAGATATGGGGGCTTCCCGCCGCGGTCGCCTTAAGATTAGCTCGCCCAGCCCCAGCTGGTCAAGGAGATAGCCAAAACCATAGCGGGCCAGGACATTCACTACCTGGCGGTAACGGTGCAGGTGAATATAGCGGCGCCGCAGGGACATAGGCTTAAGCCTCCATTTAGTTTAAAAGCCCGGGCTGATACAGCACCGGGCTTTGTCTTTTAACTGGCCCGTTCCAGGGCTTCATGAAGAAAATCCAGCAGCAGTTTGTGCTCGCCGCCGGTTAAATTTTCGATCTGCTCCTGGAGGCGGCTTAAATAAGCAGCCAGCTGTCCGGCCAGGTTACCCTGGGGCAGCATATTGGCGGCCAGGCCCCATCCCGTACCCGTCGCCAGGAGCAGCCCGGCCTCCGGTCGCGGCGCTTTTTTGAGGGCACTGCGCACCAGCTGCAGGGCCTTTTCCCCCAGGGATTTTAAATACACCAGCAGGATAGTCAGGGTGTAGGCGCTGGTAATTACCGGATGGGCCTTGCCGGGCATCTCATCTAACAGTTCCCGCGCCACCCGACCGGCCTCCCTGGGTAAGAGGTTGCTTAAGGTTTCCAGCAACCTGGAGCGGGCCTCCTGCCAGTCGAGGGCAAAAGTAGCATGACTTTCGGCCAGGGGGGTCGGAACAAACATAATCATGGAGCGGCCCGGCGTTTTTTCGTTACTGTTGACGACATACTGCCGTTCCAGGAAACCTTCCTTCTCCAGCTCCAGCAAGACATCGTAGGCTGTCCACTTGCTGACCCGCAAAGCTTTAGCTACGGTAATATAATGAACTGGCTCCCCTGTTTCCTGGTAGATTTCCCTTATTCTCTCCAGGAACTGGGATCGTCGTCTGGTAAGCATAGGCGTCCCTCTCCCATAACTTGCTACCCCCAGCATATCCTTTTATTTCCCGGCTGTCAATTCTTTTTCTGCTTCCACTGGATGGCGTTCCTGCCAGATTCTATCGGCAACTGCGGCCCAGCGAGCGGCATTGGTATCCAGGTAGGCGCCAATGGGTCCGCTTAAGGCCGTTTCCGCCCCCGGGTGGGTAGGTCTGGCTCCTGTGGCGGCAATGATCTCCCTTAAGGCTCCGGGAACGTCGATTAAGGGGCAGGGACGCAATAAATTATCGCTGAAGGGCTGGCGCTGCTGGTAGGCCCGGAAGAGGGGCGACTGGAGCACCTCCATTAAACTTTTTTCTTTGATATTATCCAGGGAGAAGTGAATGAAGGCGCAGGGTTCTACATCCCCGCTGGCGGTAATATGGAAGTAGCGGCGGCCGCCGGCGATGCAACCCAGGGTCAGTTCGCCGTCATTCCAGAAATCGGCCAGCTGCAGGCCTTTGTGGTTGCGGATATAGGCCACGCGCTCCACCAGGTAGGCCCGCTGCTCGGGAGTGATCATGAGCTCAGGATTGGGTTCCCGGCCGATGGGAATGTAGTGGAAACTCCAGCCGTAAACAACACCCTTCTCCAGCAGGAAATCAATAAAGGCATCGCTGGTCACTTCCTCGACGTTTTCCCGGGTAATGGTAAGGGAAACGCCGAAAACCAGCCCACGTTCCCTTAAAGCGTCCATGGCCTTCATGACCCGGTCAAAGACGCCTCTACCCCGGCGGGCGTCGGTGCGTTCCCGCCACCCTTCCAGGCTGATGGCCGGCGTAATGTTGCCCACTTCCACCAGGCGGTCGGCAACGGCGTCATCAATCAACGTACCGTTGGTGTAGAGCATGAAGGCCATATCCGGGTGCCTTTCTGCCAGTTCAAAGAGGTGGGGCCAGCGGAAGGGTTCGCCCCCGGACATGGCCAGCCAGTAGATGCCCACTTCTTTGGCCTCCCGGCAGAGGCGGTCCACCAGGTCCAGTTCCAGGCTGTCATGGTGGGCATACTCCCCGGCCCAGCAGCCGTGGCAGCGCAGGTTGCAGTCGCTGGTGGGGTCCAGAAGGAAAAAATTGGGGATATGTACTCCCGTCTCCTTTTCCACCTGTTGCTGGCGAGGGATACCCAGGAGCATGGCGTTGACAAACCAGTTGTAAATAAGGCGCTGCTTGACATTGGGGTGCAGGTTAAAAAGGCGGTTCACATAGGCGTGGATGCTGGGGTTTTGCCGGTAAGCCTCCAGGACTTTGGCGATCTGCTGCTTATGTACCTCTTTCCGGGCCAGCATCCGGGCCACATGTAAGAGGCGGGGGAAATTCTCTTCTGGATTTTTTTCCATGTAACCGAAGGCTTCCCGTAAAACTTTTTCGGCCACGTACCTTTTGGCCAGGTCCAGGTTGGCACGCACAGCGACCATTACTTAACCCCTCTCCTTTCCTGGTATAGTTTCCTTTAGCAATGCCCAGAAACCCAAATATTATACCCAAAAGACCCAAATGACCCAATTTCATCGTACACTAAACCGCCCGCCATGTCAAGGTAAAAGCCCGGCTTTAGAAGCCGGGCTTTTAGCCATTCTGGCGCCGCTGCCAATGTAAATAGGCGTGGATAAAGGGGTCAAGCTGGCCATCCATGACGGCCTGGATGTTGCCTGTTTCCACCTCGGTACGGTGATCCTTGACCAGGCTGTAGGGGTGAAAGACGTAGGAACGAATCTGGTTCCCCCAGGCTATCTCCCGCTGCTCACCCCGGATCCGGGCCAGCTCCTCCTCCTGCTCCTGGCGTTTCAGGGCCGCCAGCTTGGCCTGGAGGATTTTCATGGCTGCAAGGCGGTTGGCGTGCTGAGAACGCTCGTTCTGGCAGGTAACGACTATGCCCGTGGGCAGGTGGGTAATGCGCACCGCCGAATCCGTCTTGTTGACGTGCTGGCCACCGGCACCCTGGGAGCGAAAGGTATCGATCTTTAAATCGTCGGGATTAATGACCACTTCCTCATCGGCCGTCACCTCGGGGATAACGTCGACGGAGGCAAAGGAAGTATGCCGGCGACCGGCGGCGTCAAAGGGAGAAATACGCACCAGGCGGTGGACGCCCTTCTCGGCCTGGAGATAGCCATAGGCATTCTCGCCCTTGACGAGGATGGTGGCGCTTTTAATCCCCGCCTCCTCCCCTTCCAGGTAATCCAGGAGTTCCACCTGGTAGCCATGATCTTCGGCCCAGCGGTTGTACATCCTGAGGAGCATGGCGGCCCAGTCCTGGGATTCCGTGCCCCCGGCACCGGGATGCAGGGAGAGGATGGCATTGTGGCTGTCATAGCGGCCGTTCAAAAGGGTGGCCAGGAGCTCTTTTTCTACCTGGCTTTCCACGGCCGCCAGTTCTTTGGCGATCTCTTCCTCCATGGAAGTATCTTCTTCGGCCAGGGCCAGCTGCCAGAGTTCACGGACGTCGGTGTATTTCCTCTCCAGTTCCTGGTACCGGGCCAGTTTCTCTTTAAGGTAGTTGAGGCGTTTGCCCACAGCCTCGGCCCGTCCCCGGTCTTCCCAGAAGCCGGGTTTAAGCATCTCTTTTTCCAGGCGCTCTATTTCTGCCGCTGCTGCTTCCAGGTCAAAGGGAAACCCTCAATTCTTCCAGCCGCCGGGCTAAATCCTCCAGGCGGCCTTTATAGTCCTGTAGCATGGCTGATCACCTCTAGAAAACTATTTTTTGACGGGAAGGCTTTAATTTGGAGCGAGCGAGCTTAAACCGAGTGGCAAAGCGGCCGCAGGCTGTGCCGGAGAGCGAGGGCGGGGCCGAGGACAGCGAGGCCTTCGGCCGGATTCTAAAGGCAAGGATGCCGAATAGGCCGGGAACCCCGCCCGAGCCGAAGGCTGACCCAGCACTCAACTCGCAAAGGTTTTGTTAGCGAAGAGACACCTATTACAAACAAGTTGAGTGCTGGGCGCTCCACAAGGGCCACGGAGCGAGCGAAAATAAAGCCAGCCCCTCACTTCCCTGCCCCGCAGCACTTTTTGTATTTTTTGCCGCTGCCGCAGGGGCAGGGGTCGTTGCGGCCGATCTTTTGCTCCCGGCGCACCGGCTGCCGCGGGCCAGTTTCTTCTCCGGCATAACGGTTTTCTACCACGTGACGGGGCCGTTCGGTCTCCGGCTGGACAACCTTGACCCGGTAGAGATAGCGGACGACGTCTTCCTGGATGGAGGCAATCATGTCGTTAAACATCTGGTAGGCCTCAAACTTGTAGGCTACCAGGGGGTCCTGCTGGCCGTAGGCCCTGAGACCGATGCCGTGGCGCAGCTGGTCCATGGCGTCCAGGTGATCCATCCACTTGATGTCCACTACCCGCAAGAGAACCAGGCGCTCAATGGTGCGCAAATTTTCCGGACCCAGTTCTGCTTCCCGCTGCCGGTAGGCCTCCATCGCCTTTTCCCTTAAGAACCCGTAGACTTCTTCCTTTTCCATTTCCCGGATGGCCTGGATTAGCGCCTCGCGGTTGCAGTTGGGTAAAAAGAGCTGTTCGGCGTAGTCCAGCATGCCGGCCAGGTCCCACTCTTCGGGGTACTTGCTCTCGCCGGCAAAGCGGTCGACGGTCCGGTCTACGACGGTGTTAATCATGTCTTCAATAGTTGGGCGCAGGTCCGCGCCGGTTAAAACTTCCCGCCGCTGGCGGTAAATAATCTCCCGCTGCTTATTGATGACGTCGTCATATTCCAGGACGTGCTTGCGGATGTCAAAGTTATGGGCCTCCACCTTTTTCTGGGCCTGCTCCAGGGAGCGGGACACCAGCGGGTGATCGATGGGTGTCGTGTCATCCATCCCCAGGCGGTCGAGAATCCCCGTTAAACTATCGGAGCCGAAGAGGCGCATCAAGTCGTCTTCCAGGGAGACGTAAAAGCGGCTGGAGCCGGGATCGCCCTGGCGGCCGGCGCGGCCGCGCAGCTGGTTGTCAATGCGCCGGCTTTCATGGCGCTCGGTGCCGATAATGTGGAGACCTCCCAGGGCCACTACTTTTTCCCGTTCGGCTTCTGTCTCCTTTTGGGCCTGGGCCAGGAACTCCTGGTAGGCCCGGCGGGCCGCCTCTACCTCCGGGTCTTCTCCTTCCACTTTAAACCCGGTTGCCGCGGCAATCAGTTCTGGGTTAAAACCAGCCTTCCGCATCCTTTCTTTGGCCAGGGCCTCCGGGTTGCCTCCCAGGATGATATCGGTACCGCGGCCGGCCATGTTGGTGGCAATGGTCACCGCGCCCAGCCGGCCGGCCTGGGCAATAATCTCGGCTTCCTTTTCATGGTACTTGGCGTTCAGTACCTGGTGTGGTATGCCCCGCTTTTTTAGCATCTCGCTCAGGCGTTCTGATTTTTCAATAGAAATGGTACCCACCAGCACAGGCTGCCCTTTAGCATGCCGCTCGCAGATCTCGTTTACTACCGCCTCGAATTTACCCTTTTCCGTCCGGTAGACGACATCAGGGTAATCCTTGCGGATCATAGGCTTATTGGTGGGAATCACCACCACATCCAGGTTGTAAATCTTCCGGAACTCTTCTTCCTCCGTGGCTGCCGTACCCGTCATGCCGGCAAGTT
Organism: Moorella sp. E306M; assembly: GCF_006538385.1. Classification (NCBI taxonomy): domain Bacteria; kingdom Bacillati; phylum Bacillota; class Clostridia; order Neomoorellales; family Neomoorellaceae; genus Neomoorella; species Moorella sp. E306M. The sequence goes on from NZ_BJKO01000001.1 coordinate 980,945, forward strand.
TACGGTACATCCGGAAGTAGTTCTGGAAGGTGATGGTCGCCAGGGTCTGGGACTCCCGTTCAATCTTGACGCCTTCCTTGGCTTCAATGGCCTGGTGCAGGCCTTCGCTGTAGCGCCGGCCGAACATGAGGCGCCCGGTAAATTCATCGACGATAATAACCTGGCCGTCCTTGACCACGTAATCCCGATCCCTTTTCATCAAGGTGTGGGCTTTGAGGGCCTGGTTGACGTGGTGGGAAAGCTCGATATTGGCATCGTCGTAGAGGTTGTCCACCCCCAGCATTTCTTCCACCCTGGCCACCCCGGCTTCCGTCAGGGTGGCTACTTTGGCCTTTTCATCCACTGTATAATCTATCCCCGGCCTTAAGCGGGGAATAATCCTGGCCACGGTATAATACATTTCCGTGGGCTTTTCGGCCATGCCGGAAATAATGAGGGGCGTACGGGCCTCGTCGATTAAAATGCTGTCCACCTCGTCGACAATGGCATAATTCAGCTCCCGCTGGACCATCTCCTCAGGATGCAGGGCCATATTGTCCCGCAGGTAGTCAAAACCGAACTCGTTGTTGGTGCCGTAGGTTATATCGGCGGCATAGGCTTCCCGCCTGGCGGCCGCGTCCAGACCGTGGACAATCAGGCCTACCTTCAGCCCCAGGAAGCGGTAAATACGGCCCATCCACTCGCTGTCCCGCCGGGCCAGGTAGTCGTTGACGGTGACAATATGCACCCCACGTCCGGTGAGGGCGTTGAGGTAGGCGGGCAGGGTGGCCACCAGGGTTTTTCCTTCTCCGGTCTTCATTTCGGCAATGCGACCCTGGTGGAGGACAATTCCACCCATGAGCTGGACATCAAAGTGACGCTGGCCCAGGACCCGCCTTGAGGTTTCCCTGACCACGGCAAAGGCCTCCGGCAGCAGTTCATCCAGGCTGGCGCCGTTGTCCAGCCGGCGGCGAAACTCGGCCGTTTTGGCCTGGAGGTCGTTGTCCGCAAGGGCCTGTATTTCCGGCTCCAGGGCGTTGATAACCTCGACCTGACGGCTTAATTTTTTTATCTCCCGGGCATTATCATCAAGCAGATTACGCAATATTCCCAGCATTAATTTCGTCACCTCAATACAAAAGGAACCATAACGGTTCCTTTCCATAAAGGATAAACCTTATCGTCTATATTGTAACATGAATCGGGCCCAGGAGCAATTAAGGTTTGGCCTCGCCTTCGGAATTTTTACCCTGCCGGCCTGTATCCACAGGAGCGGCACTTAAGGGCCTTCAAGATAGCCTCAGCGGCAGCCTGGCGGTCATCCTCTTTAACCAGGGCCACACCGGCCAGGTATTCATATCCTGCCTGGCTAACTAAAACAGTAACGCACACGACGGCCCGGCGATGGGCTACTTCCACCAGCAGTAGATCTTCCAGGGCCAGATGCCACATGCCGCAGCTCGACTTTTCAATGGCATTCAGGGTAGCATCTGCCACCAGCCAGAGATGGCGCGCCGGCGTATTGGGCCCGCAGGCATACCCCTGGTAGATAGCACCACCAAGGCCGGCTTCCAGTTCAACTGTTGCCTCGGCTTCCAGTCCCCGGGTAAAGAGATTTATGCTCACAACGCGCAGGGGTATACATGTTGCTCGGTAAGGGGCCTTATCTTCAGCCACCTCTCCCGTTAACTCCCGTCCCTCTACCTGGACTACACTGATCTTTTTATGGTCGACGGTAACTCCCAGCTGAATAAGAAGGGCCGATTCTACGTCGCGGACAATTTGTTTGGGATTACGGTTGCTAGCGGTCATGATATGTATTTCACTGATAGTCCCATCTGGAGCTGTTACCAGCCGCGCCCCCAGGACATCCTTTATCTGGCAGATTACCCTTTCATAAGCGGCAACCCCCGGTGCCTGCTTCGCCTCCGCCAAATCCCTCACCTATTTCTCTAGTTTCCGGATCTATAATTCGCGGGCGGGATAAAATTCCCTGCTAAAAAAGGGAAAAGTACGGACAAAAAAGAGAGATATTGTTAATTTGCGACCAATATCTCCCAAAATCACCAGATTTCTTTTGTTATTGTATCAATATTCCGGCTCAATTAAACCGTAGTTACCATCCCGGCGGCGGTAAAGGACGTTAACCTCTTCCGTTTCCGCATTGGAAAATACAAAGAAATTATGTCCCAACAAGTTCATCTGCAGGATGGCTTCTTCCACCGGCATGGGTTTGATGGGAAAGCGCTTGGTCCTGATTAATTTCGGCTCGGGAGTGACTTCTTCTGGATTTTCGGCCGGTAGCTCCTTTATGGTGCCGTTCTTCAGCTTCCTGGCCAGTTTGGTTTTATATTTTTCAATTTGCTTTTCCAGCTTTTCTACTACCAGGTCAACAGACCCGTACATGTCACCGGTAGCCTCTTCCCCCCGCAGCAGGTAGCCATTGAGGGGAATAGTTACTTCCACAACATGGGAGTCCCGATTCACTGATAGATTAACCTGGACCTCATCCACTCCTTCCAGGTACCGCTGAATTTTGCCCAACCTTTTTTCGATATACTGTTTTAAGGCGTCGGTTACCGGAAAGTTTTTGCCGCGGATGACAATCTTCATCCTTCACAAGCACTCCTTTCTGGTCCGTATAGATATTATTCCTCACAGGAAGGCAAATTCCTGCCTCCTGCCCTTAAAATACCAGCAAGGCCCCGGCACAAGCCGGGGCCTGGTAGGCTACAGTTTAATCACATTGGCTGCCTGGGGACCGCGGGGTCCTTCGACAATATCAAATTCCACCGCCTGCCCCTCAGCGAGGGTCTTAAAACCTTCACCCTGGATGGCGGAGAAATGTACGAAGACGTCCTTGCCGTCTTCCTTCTCAATAAAACCGTAACCTTTCTCCGGGCTAAACCATTTAACCTTGCCGAGCATTATATCAGCATTCCTCCTAAAATATTCTCCCTTGAGGCCGGGAGCACCCTCAAGCAATTCCATCTTAACATGGTTATAGTTGGCTGTCAAATCATTCTCAAAAGAATTTGCCATATTTTGGTTGTCGAAACCTACTTTCGTAAGCTTGTTTTTTAATCCCTAAACCTGTGGATAAAGTGGATAACTCTGTTAATAAGTTGCAATCTCTGCCCTGGAACTGTGGAAGGAAATGTGGAAGGCCTAAAATTTTGTCGATATAAGCATTCGCTATGACTATCTATGCTGAAAAGCAGGGAAGATTTTCGATCCCCGTAGCCAGGGTAACTACAGCCACACCGTCGGCTCCGGCAGCCAGCAGGGCATGGGTACAGGCGCTGGCCGTTGCCCCGGTGGTCAGGACATCATCCACCAGGAGCAAACGGCGGCCTGTTATTTTACGCGGTGCTGTTACCTGGAAAGCGCCGGCTAAATTCTGCCACCTGGACCTCCGGGAAAGGTTGACCTGGGGCGCCGTTTCCCTGATCCTGGACATTACATCCCCGTCAACCGGCAGGCCCAGCTCCTGCCCCAGGGCCAAAGCCAGGAGCTCAGCCTGGTTAAAAGCCCGCATCCGCAGGCGGGCACCGGTGAGGGGGACCGGAATTACCAGGTCAGGACGTCCCGACCCCAGTTCCCTGACAACTACCCCGGCTAAAAGGCGTCCCAGGGGGTTGGCCAGGGAGCGGCGACCCTGGTACTTGAAGGCCCAGATCATTTCTTTCAATAACCCCTGGTAAGGGCCCGCAGCCCGGGCCCTCTGGAAGGGGGGCAATTCCTCCCGGCACTGGCGACAGGTCGTCTCCTTTCCCAACGGCAGGAGGCGGCCGCAGTAAAGGCAGGGACGGTAGTGCTGCCGCCAGGCCAGGAGCTGCTGCCGGCAGGCGGTACAAAAGCATCCCCCGGGGGCCGGCCGGCCGCACCAGACGCAGGATTTAGACCGGGGAAAGAGCCAGGAGAAAAGCATAAGACGCCTCCCCTCACTTCTCATCAGCCAGTAAGTAACCCCGCCGGCGGGCGAGATGGTTGAACTCCTGTATCTGGCGGCGGGCTGCGGCCATGGCCGGGCTAATGCGCCTGGCCAGAAACCATACCCGGCCGGTGGGATAGGCCGACGAGCGCCCGGCCCGCCCGGCCATCTGGATCAGGGTATTGACAGTAAAAACCCTTTCTTCATCGGCATAAAGGACCAGGACATTAAGGCGAGGAATAGTAATCCCCCGCTCCATAACAGTAGTCGCCACCAGCACGGGAAACTCTCCCCGGCGAAAGGCGGCGATAATTGCATCCCGCCTGGGGTGGGCGGCATAACAACCCTGTACCCAGGGCCGGTTGGGGTCCGGCCCCGGGCGTTCCTGTAAGAGCCAGGCAACCACTTCTTCTACCAGTTTAACAGCCGGGACAAAGATAATGAGCCGGGCCTTTTCCGCCAGGGTCTGGTCCAAACAATTGACCAGGAAGCGAGGGAGATGCCTGGCTCCAGGCTGGCTTAAAAAAGGGTCCCGGAGGATTTCCGGTACCGGCAGGGGATGGCCGTGGTGCCTGGCCGGCAGGTAAATCACCTTGACCTGCCGGCGCCTCACCCGGGCTACCAGCCCGGGCGGTGGGGTAGCAGTCAATAATAGGGCCTGGCCGTCTTCCCGGCGGGCCCGTTCAACAGCATAATAAAGCATGGGGTCTTCGGACAGGGGAAAGGCATCGACTTCATCGAGAATTACCAGGTCAAAACGACGGTAAAAACGTAAGGATTGGTGGGTGGTAGCCAGGATAATGTCGGCCTCGCCGAATTTATCCGAACTCCCGCCATAGAGGGCAAGAATACGGAGCTCCGGCCAGATAGATGTTAGCCGTACCTGCAGCTCCCGGATAATCTCCCGGCGGGGACAGGCATAAAGAATGGTTTTCCCCAGGCTCAAAGCCGCGGCAATAGTCCCGCAGGCCACCTCCGTTTTACCGGCGCCGCAGGCGGCCCAGAGTAAACACTCCTTTTCCCTTCCCTGGAAAACAAAGTTTTCTGCTTCCCGGCAGGCGTCCACCTGGGCCGGTGTCAGGGTAAACTTGAGCCGGGGACGGGCATCCAGGCCGGGCCTTCCCGTTGCCCGCCGGGCCGGCCAGGGACGGGCATACAGGGGGCGGCAACGGCGGGCCTGTCCCATGGTAAGGCACCCTTCACAGACAAGGCAGTCCCCACTCCCGCAGGCACTGCAGGCTACCTTTAATAACCTTGAGGCCTGGCCACAGCGCCGGCAGCGGGGCTCACCATTGGGGTCATAACCAACTCCCGGCAGGAGGGTTACCTCCCCCGCCAGGTAGAGCCAGTGAAGAAGGTCTTCCAGGGGAGTAGTTACTGCCTCTTTCTTTTCCGCCAGGGCCATGGCTATTTCTTCCCGCCAGAGGATCCGGCCGGCCAGGTTTTTTTGCACCAGGGCCAGCTCTGCTTGCGCCGGCGCCGGGCGGGGGGAGGGCAAGCCATTAACCGGCAAAGGCCAGGGAGGCAGGCCCAGTTTCACCCGGGCTTTGTTTATCAGGGCCCTGGCCTCCTGCCACGGCGGCTCTCCATTTAAAGGCAGATAGCGCTGCAGCCATTCGCATAAAAAAGCCGCCGTACCCAGGGGTAATGGCGGCGTTAACAACGAAAACTGCCGGTAGCCGTATTGCAGCCAGAAAGTACGGTCCAGCCCGGGGTTATGGCTGATCCCCACCCGGCCGGACCGGTCTCCCCAGGCCAGGTATACAAATCCCTGCCAGCAAAAAACCGGGGTATAACTCCCCTCCACAGTCATCCCCACCTCCTCGGAAATAACCTGAAGTGATTCCTCCGAAAATAATCCTGTCACAGGTTCCTTCAAACCAAGCAGGGTTACGGCCCGGCTTCGGCTTTAAGCATACGGTACGGGTAGACGCTGTTGCGCCCCGTAGTCTTGGCCTGGTAAAGGGCGAGATCGGCCCGGGCGACCAGTTCCTCCTTATTGAGCCCGTCTTCAGGCCAGATGGCTATGCCAGTACTTACTGTCAGACGAACGGGCGCCCCTGCTTTATTGAAGCTATGCTCAGCTATGGCCCGGCGTATCCTTTCCGCCACCTGAAGGGCTCCCCGGTAGTCGGTACCGGGCAAAATAATGGCAAATTCTTCGCCGCCGAAACGGGTAACAATATCCTGCTCCCGGGTATGTTCTTTTAAAATGGCCGCCAACTCCACCAGTACCCGGTTGCCAACCAGGTGGCCGAAAGAATCATTGATTTCTTTGAAATGATCGATATCTATCATTAAAACAGCCAGGGACCGCAGCTGTTGCTGGGGACTTAACAACCGCTCCAGGCTCTGCTCAAAGTAGCGATAATTAAAAAGCCCGGTCAAGTCGTCGGTCACGGCCATTAGCTCCACAGCAGCCAGCTGGGAAAGGGAGCGTTTATATTCCCGGTGCCAGTGGTCCACCTCAGCCTGGAGGGAAGAAACCTTAAAAGCTTCATCGAGTATTTTGAGCCAGGCAAAAAAGCAAAAGCCTGCCAGGGTAATCCAGCCTCCCCAGAGGGCCAGAGAATGGCTGTTTAATGGCAGCCCAGCCTTAATATACCAGTACAGTCCAAGAAATAGAACCATCACCAGGCCTGCAACAACAACCTGCTTCTGGCCCAGGTAAAGGGGCACTAGCAGGGGCAAAAGCAGCAGGAAAGGAAAAAGAGGGGTACCCGCCCCGCCCCCGGCAAATAACCAGCTGCCGGCCAGGACGAGGTTGACTCCCAGGAGGAAGAACTGCCCCTGCCGGCTCCTAAAAAAGGTTCCGGTTACCAGGACCAGACCGTTGATTATACTCCAGCTTAAACCCCACCAGACAGCCGGGCCCGGTGGACCTGCCAGGGTTAAAAGTACCCCTCCTACCGTCAGGGTTAAACCCGCCAGCCACCCCTCCCGGCTGCGCCCTTCGTCCATGAAACCGCTCTCCTTAAACTTGACTCTGGCTGTCTATTTCGCCATCAGGTTTATTTTTTCCTTCCGTCAATTTATTTTTTAGGCAGGCCCGGTAAATCCTGGTCCAGGTAGAGTTAAAATCTTTTTCTGTCCGAATATCTAAAAAGTGCGCCTGCCGACCGCCAGAGCCAGTCGAAAATTCCCACGTTAAAAGCCCTTTTTCCCGGGCGCAAATTACTCGCAAAAAGGGATAGGGATAAAAAAAATAGTGCAAGATAGCAAGAGACGCCTGAGCCTGCGCATCGATAATTACCACTAGCCTCCAGGGCAAACCGTACCAGTAGCACCACCACCAGAACCGTCGCAGGAGGCCTTCGAGAAAATCTTCCTGGTTACCCACCAGGAGTGCCAGTGAGGGATAGGTTAAGGTTAATTCTTTTTGCCGCCACCAGAACAAACCATAGACTAAGACCAGTAACATGACAGCTGCCAGCAAGATTACCGGTGCCTGGTAGCCCACGTCACTCACCCCTGCTCTATCTTATGCGGCAGGGGCAGCCTGTGGTGAAAGGAGGTGACCTTGATGCCGGCCGCCAGCGATGCCTGCCTGCGCTGCGGCGCTTCTTTAAGCTTTATGGAGCGCTTCGGCCTGGAAAATGCCGTAGAAGTTCCCGGTAAAGGGGCATTATGTCCCAGCTGTTACCGGGAACTTTCGGCCGACGAATATAACAGATACTTTAAAGCTTAAGGGCGGAAATTATGTCTTCCTGGAGGAGATGGAGGCGCTCGTCGTCGGGCGCCTCCACATACAACCGCAGGAGGGGCTCCGTACCCGACGGCCGCAGCAAGACCCAGCTGCCGTCAGCCAGAAGGAATTTAACCCCGTCAACTGCCAGGCGCCCGGTCACCGGCATGCCGGCAATCTTGGCCGGGGTAAAATCCGGCAGTTCCTTTAAAACCCGCGCTTTGACCTCCGGCGCTACCTTCAGGTCCAGCCGCCGGCTGACCAGCCGGCCGTGGCGTTCCTGTAAATCCGCCAGGATACTTTTAAGGCTGCGTCCCTGGACGGCCCGCAGCTCGGCAACCAGGGCCGTGGCCAGAATGCCGTCCTTTTCCGGGATGTGGCCGCGGATGCTTAATCCCCCGCTCTCCTCGCCCCCCAGGATACAATCATGCTTCCTCAGGGCCTCACCAATATACTTAAACCCCACCGGAGTCTCAATAACTTTCAGGCCATGGGCCGCGGCCAGGCGATCCAGGTTGTGGGTGGTAGCAACCGTCCGGGCTACCGGTCCCCGGTATTGCCGGTGGAAGAGCAGGTGGGCCAGGACCAGGTAAAGGACTTCATTGGCCGTAAAGTAAGTACCGTCCCCGTCGACAACGCCGAAGCGGTCGGCATCGCCGTCCAGGGCCAGCCCCAGGTCGGCTCCCGTTTCCCGGACCTGCCAGGCCAGCTCGCTTAAGCCGCGGGCGCTGGGATCCGGCAGGGAACCGCCGAAAAGGGGGTCACGGTAGTTATGGAGGGTATGTACCTGGCAGCCGGCCCGCTGCAAAAATTCATCCAGATAGTCGAGCCCCGCGCCATACAGGGGGTCAACGACAACTTTTAACCTGGCCTGCTTGATGGCTGCTACATCAACCAGACCCTGCAGGTATTCCAGATAGGCTTCTCGGGGGTCCAGTTCCTTTACCAGCCCCCTTTGCCGGGCCTCAGCCAGTTCCAGGCGTTTAATATTACCTCCAGCCATTACAGCCGCTATTTCTTTTTCAATAGCTTCAGTAATCGCCGGCACGGCCGGCCCGGCATAATCGGGTATAAACTTGAGCCCGGAGTAAGCAGGGGGGTTATGGCTGGCCGTAAGCATTAATGCTCCTAAAGCCCCATACTTTTTAATAGCCCAGGCCGTCACCGGCGTTGGTACGGCCCGGGAAGGCAGGTAAACGGTAAAACCGTTGCCCGTCAATACTTCGGCTGCAGCAGCGGCAAATTCCGGGGCCAGGAAACGGTTATCAAAACCGATAACGACTTCCCCCTGCCCTTTCTCGCTCTGCAGGTAATTGGCGACGGCCTGGGTAACCAGGCGGACATTGGCAAACGTGAATTCCTCGGCAATGATGGCCCGCCATCCATCAGTACCAAATTTGATGGTCAATACTACCACCTCCGAAAATAACTTTGTCACAGGCTGGCATTGTCCGGCACGCCCCAGATCCTCGCGGAAGCGGCCTGAGGCTTTAGGAGGGCCTATCCTGTTCTTCCTTCTCCTGCTTCACCGGGCTTTCCGGGGCGTCGGTGATATCCACCGGGTTGACAATGTCGTCTTCTTTCATATTGACATACAGGGAGCCGTCGCTCCTCAAAACGGCATAGTCAACCTGGCTGATATCCTGGACACCCTGGGCCTGGAGCTGCTGGATGAGCCACTTTTCATCCAGTTTATTTTGCTTCAGGTTCTGGAAGAGGATCTCCCCATCCATAATCAGTTCCGTCGGTATCCCCTCGTACTGAGTCGGCAGCTGGAGGTCAGCCGGTGTCAGGGGGCGTTTCTGGGATTTCAGCAAAACGCTCAGGTCGCCGTCAGGCTCCAGAATAGCATATTCAACATCAGCAATATCAAATACATTTTTTTGCCGCAGCTGCATGGCCAGCTCATCAAAATTATACCGCATTTTTTTCATATTTCCTTCCAGGATTTTTCCGTTATGCACGACTACAGTAGGTTCACCGGAAATAAGCTTGCGGGCTGGGCGGCTTAGCATAACGGCATAACCGGCTACCCAGGTAAGGAAAGCAAAAAGGGTAAGGCCCAGGAAGTGAATTCCTGTCCGTTTGGGATCTGTATCGGTTGCCAGCACGGCAGCTATACTGCCAAAGGTGATGCCGTTAATGTACTCAAAAAAAGTCAGCTGGCCAATCTGCTGTTTGCCGAGAATCCGGGTGTAGATCAGGATGGCCGCAAAGGCCAGGATGGTCTGGAGAAATACCTCGAGGTACTCCATGAATTCCCCCCCTAACTAAAGTAAGTTTAGAGTAATTCCCGCTTGTGGAGATAAAAAAGGAGGCCAATGCCGGCCACGATAAAAGCCAGGATTAAGAGCGCCTCAATGAGCAAGTCGTTCATCTGTATTCCCCCGTTATTCCAAGACTTCATTTCCGTATTATTTCCCAATAAGCTCCATAAATGCAAAAAGGCCGCGAGTTTAAGCTCGCGACCGCCAGTGCCGTTCTACGGCACCAGGTTATTTACCCGTTGCTGCAGGGCGGCCAGGCGCTGTTGCGCCCGTTCAATTTCTTGCTGCAGGGGTGCTAAGCGGCTGTCGACGACTTCCTGGACGTAACTCCGGGTAACTACCGGGTCGGCCTGCAGTCCGGCCGTAGAGGCCGTCGCGCCGGCGCTGCCCGCCAGGCCGAGGGCCAGAGCCAGGAGGAGAACAACAACGACTAAATAATAGTTGCGCACAGCCATCACCTTGCCCCTACAGTATGTGTAAAGAATTATGCCGGGCCTTAACCCTGGTAAGGTGCCTTCTACCAAGGACCCCCAGTTTATCGCAACCCACCAGGATTATCACGGCCAGGCCCACCAGGATAAGCATGCCCTGATCCGTGGCCAGCCTGGTAAGGAGCACAGCACTGCCCCCCAGGCAGGCATCCACCAGGTAGATGACACCAACGGCCTGGCGTTGGGTTAAACCCTGGGCCAGCAGGCGGTGATGCAGGTGGCCTTTGTCGGGGGCAAAGATGGGCTGGTGGTTGAGAAAGCGCCGGATAATGGCCAGGGTGGTGTCCAGGATGGGCAAACCTAAGATGACTACTGGCACAAACAGGGAAACCACTGTCGCGCTCTTGGTCAGGCCGATGGTAGCCAGGGCCGCCAGGTTGAAGCCCAAAAACATAGAACCGCTGTCTCCCATGAAAATCCGTGCCGGGTGAAAGTTAAAGGGCAAAAAGCCCAGCACACTGGCCGCCAGGGCCAGGGAAAGAAGGGCTACTACTACTTCCCCGTTAAGCCAGGCCACCATGGCAATGGTCACGGCGGCGATAAAGGAAGTCCCGGCGGCCAGGCCATCCAGGCCGTCCACCAGGTTTAAAGCATTGGTAACGCCTACTATCCAAAAAATAGTTACGGGAATGGCCAGTTTGCCCAGAATAAAAAGCCCGTCAAAGGGGTTGGTGAGAAATTCCACCCGCACGCCGAAGGCTACCAGGATGGCTGCAGCGACAATTTGCCCCATTAATTTCAGCCTGGGACTTATATTTTTAATATCATCGACCAGCCCCACCAGCATGATAAAGGTACCGCCCAGCAAGAGGCCCAGGTATTTCTCGCCATGGTAACCGAGCAGGTAAAAGGCCGCCAGGAAACCGGCGTAGATGGCCACGCCTCCCAGCCGGGGCATGAGAGTACGGTGAACTTTACGGGCATCGGGTTTATCGACGGCCCCCAGGCGGGGCGCCACCCGGCAAAGTAAAGGTGTAAGCAAAAAACTAATTACCCCCGCTAGAGCAAGGGCCAGGATATTCACCTTCGGTTCCTCCTCCGAAAATAACTCTCCCGCAGGCTGGCATAGTCACACCCGTACCAAAACCCCTAAGGAGCGCCCAGCACGCAACTCGTTTGTCATAGGTGTTGCAAGTTGAGTGCTGGGTCACCCAGGGCGGCGGCGTGCCGCCGTGAAGGGTTACTCTGAAATAGCTCCCTACTCTATCTTTTCGCCTACAGCAAAAAGCAGCTCGCCTTCCGCCGCCATCTCTTCCCCCACCCAGGCGCGGCCGTAGCCTTTGCCTACCCGTCCTTTGAGCTTGATAATCTCCGTCTCCAGCCTTAACACATCACCCGGGACTACCTGGCGGCGGAAACGAACCCCGTCCATGCCGCCAAAAAGGACCACCCGCCCCTGGAATTCGGGAAGGCTCAAAAGGGCCACCGCTCCAACCTGAGCCAGGGCCTCCATGATTAAAACCCCGGGCATTACCGGCTGCCCGGGAAAATGGCCGCTGAAATACCATTCGTTGCCGCTGACGTTTTTTTGTCCTACCGCTCGCCGACCTGCCTCTACTGCCAGAATGCGGTCAACCAGCAAAAATGGATAGCGGTGCGGTAATACTTTCTGTATTGCCGTCAGGTCCATGACGTCACTTCGCTTTTAGGGTTTTGATTTAGACAATATTACTTGGTTTTATTCGCCATTTATCCCCATATTCCTGCTTGTCTAAAAAAACCTGTGCAGCCGGCGGCGGAGCATAAAGCTGATGAGATTGACCTCTTCAATCCGTAATAGCAGGGCTAATCCCCAAAAGATGAAAACTCCGATGGCTATTAATCCGGTTAACCGGATAAATAATCCCAGCAGGGATTGTGACCAGGCAAATACACCCAGGCCCCTCCCGGCCAGCCAAACCAGCAGGCCCATTCCTACGGCTGCCATACCGGTGCGCAGCGTAGAGCCCAGCAGGGCAGCCGCCTTTAGCTCCGGCAGGCGGCGGTACAGGGCCAGGTAAAGCAATAGAGAATAGAGGCTGGCAGCCAGGGAATTGGCCAGGGCCAGGCCGCCATGTCCCAGGTACGGTACCAGCAGGTAGCTGAAAATGATATTTAACGTCACGGAGAAAAGGCCAGTCGTTACCGGAACGACTACCTCCTGGAGGGCATAAAAGGCCCGGGTCAGGATGGGGTGCACGGCCTGGGCCAGGAGGCCCAGGGAATAAAATAAAACTGCAACAGCCGTCATGGTCGTCGCCCGGGGATCAAAGGCCCCCCGCTCAAAAACCAGCCGCACCAGGGGTTCCCGGAGGACAATGAGCCCGGCAGCCGCCGGCATGATAGTCAGGGCCACCAGCCCCAGGCCCCGATCAACCAGGTGGGCCATTTCCCGGCGATCCTGCCGGGCCGCCTGCTCGGCCAGAGAAGGAAAAACAGCCGTAGTAACGCTGGCCACAAAGATGCCCAGGGGTAAAGTTACCAGACGATTACCAAAGTCCAGAGCCGTAATACTCCCCGCTGCCAGCCGGGAGGCAAAAAAGCGGTTTGTGGCCAGGTACAGCTGGACCACTGCCAGGCTCAAAGATACCGGTAACAAGTTGCGGCCTATTCTCTTAACTGCCGGATGATGGGAGAGCAAGCGCCACGAGTAACGGAACTGCAAACGCGGTAAATCGGGTAACTGTATAGCCAGGTAAGCGGCAAAGCTTAAGACTGTCCCTACGGCCAGCCCGGTAATGCCAAAGGCTTGCCCGGCCAGGACTACGGTAGCAATGATGACCAGGTTGCTGACCGCCGGTGCCAGGGCCGGGGAGGTAAAGATATAGCCGGCGTTTAAAATGCCGCTAATGAGCATCCCTGTACCCATAAAGGGTAAGGAGAGGAACATGATGCGTGTAAGTTTCACCGTCAGGTCATAAACAGGCGCCGCAAATCCGGGGGCCAGGACCTGGACGAGCCAGGGAGCCAGGCCGGCACCTGCCGCCGCCAGCAGGGTCATGATTAAAAACGTCCAGTTGCCGACAGCGCTGGCTATTGCCCAGGCCTGGTCGCGGTCATCCCGGACCAGGTAAGCAGTCACAACCGGCACCATCACCGTGACAAAGGCCATCCCCAGGATGGTCTGGAGGAAAAAAGGAATAGTATAGGCTACCAGGTAGGCGTCGGTAGCCGGGCCGGCGCCAAAACGGGCGGCAATGCTGGCATCCCGGACAAAACCCAGCACCCGGCTCAACAGGTTCAAGAGCAGGACGATACTCGCCGCCTTGGCCATGCGGGCCACCGGTGTCCCTGCCGGTACCCGGGCATACTTGCCGTTACTTTTTGCTGCCATTTTCTCTAGCTGTCAGCCGTCTATGGCTCCTTTCTTCAGGTACTCTGCAACCAGGCGGGCGGTATCCAGGGCCCGGGGCCGCAGTTCGGCCGCTGCCGCCCTGACCCTCTGGCCGTGCTCTTCCCGGCGAGCCAGAGCCTCCTGAACTGCCGCCGTGAGGCCCTGGCAGGTTACCCCTGCCAGGGAACCCACGGCCGGCTGTTCCACCAGCCGGGCAAAGGCAGCCACTTTGGGATCGTAGGGCAGGGCCAAAAAGGGCACTCCCATAACTGTTGCCAGGACCAGGGCGTGCAGGCGCATGGCAATTAAAAATTGCAGCCGGCCCATAAGGCCCATAATAGTCGCCAGGTCCAAATTTTCCCTTAAAATGGCTGCCGGCTGATGCATCAAGCGGGCCACCTGGCGGCAGGCATCGACGTCGGCGGGAAAGTGGAAAGGTAAAAATAAAACCTGCCACCCGCCGGCCACCAGGTCATCAGCCACCTTGGCCAGCGCCGGCCAGCAGTTCCCGGTCCCTGGCCAGGAGCGGACAGAAATACCAATTACCGGTCCGGTCAATCCCAGCTCCTGCCATTTTTTCTGCCCGTTTCGCAAATCCAGGTTCTCCGGTTCCAGGCCCAGAACCGGGTCGGCCGTAACGTAGACCGGCGGCCGTCTCACCCCGAGCTCCTCCAGGAGCTGCCGCGACTCACTGTCCCGCAGGGTTATAAGCTGGACGCTATTTAAGACTTTGCCGGCCAGCCGGCGGCTAAAAGTGCGCTTTAACGGTCCCAGGCCCTGGGCATAGACCACTACCGGCTTGCGCAGCAGCCGGGCCAGGACCACCACGCCCAGGTAGTAGAGAAGGCTCTTCCATCCGGTAACATCCTGGAAAAGGCTGCCACCACCGCTGATAACCAGGTCGGCCCGGCGCATGGCCCCGGCTACCGCCGTCAACTGCCAGCGGTTTACCGCATCAACGTTCAGGCTCGCTGCTGTTTGCTCCGGGCAGTGAGATAGGACAGTAATTTCCAAACCGGGCACAAAGGAACGCAAGGCCTGGACCATGCTGTAAAGGACGGCCTCATCACCGGCGTTCTGGAAGCCGTAATAGCCGGAGATAACTACCCTGGCCATGCCCTGTTCCTCCTTAAACTTCCCGCCCCCAGCTTTACGGCTGTAACCAGCAGCGAACCAATCAGAAGCCCCAGCCACAGGCCGTTAAAGGTCCGTAATAACGAAATGAGGAAAGGAATATGAATGTGCGAGAAAGTATTAACCAGGGAGATCTGGCCCACCAGGCCCAGGAGCCAGAAGAGAAGATAACGGTGCTGGTAACCCAGGCTCAGGCTTAAAAGCAAAAAGGGATAGCCGAGGAGGAACTCTTTGGTCCGCGGCCGGGCAAGTAAAACGTTCCCCAGGAACGAGCGCATCTGCCCTTCAAAAGGTAACAGCCCCACCCCTTCATTACCGCTGCGGCTGAGGTAAAGGACACCGGCAGCGGCCACCACCACGGCCAGAAGTACCAGCTTTACGGTGAGGCCGGCATCAAGCCAGCCCTGCAGGGCAGCGCCGGCCCCCCGCCCCTCCTGCCGGATAATCACGGCCGCCGTAAATAAAAACAAGGGAGCGACAAAGGCAATTTTAACACCGCTGAATTCATTAATCTTTAAGATAAAGGTATTATCGGCCAGAATGGCAGCAATATACAACGCCCCCAGGAAGGAGAGCAGGGCCGTGCGCAAGGTGACGGCTATCCCGGCCTTTAAACTGCGCGGTACCGGGGACCAGGCCATGAGCACGGCCAGGGTGGGAAAAATAATGGCCGCCCCCAGGGCCATTACCTTGCGGGCTAAAAGCACCTGGTGATTCAGCCCCAGGGCCCCCGTCCAGATCACAAGGCCCAGGAAACCTAAAGCTAAACCCAGGCGAAGTAAACCAAACTGCATCATTAAAAGAACCCCGGCAGCCAGGACACCCAGGCCGGTTAAATACAGCCACAGGCGTGAGAAAGGAAATGATGAGAAGGGCTCCGCCCGGCCTATGGTCAGGCCGCCGGCGAGGATTACTCTTCTTAATTCCCCAACGAAATGGAGGTTATCCTCCAGCCAGTTTGTCGATCCCGGGGTAAACTTAAAACGGGCGATGAGAATGCGGTTATTCCTTTCCCTGGCTGCCAGCTCCAGGCGTTCCAGGGCCGCCGCCGGGGGCAACGTGGCCATTTCATCACCACTGATGCTGTGTACCCGCAGAGCCCTTTTATCCAGAAGCACGACCAGCTGACTGAGGCCCTGTTGCGGGAAAAATTCAATCAGGCCCACCGGGACTTTGAGCTGCTCCACCTGGGCCGCCAGGTTAAACAGGTAATGGGGGTAACCGGGAAGGTTCTTATCATTGAAAAGCAAAGCAACGATGCTGTCCTGGTAGGCAAAAAGGGGCCTTAAAGTGGCGGCCAGGGAAGCGGCGTTGGCGCCATACCACCACCGCACCTGGGGAATGAGGAACAGACCCAGTTCCCGCGCCATGGCCATCTCCCGTTCCGGGAAGCCCAGGCCCACTTCCTTTAGCTCTGCTGTGGAGAGGGGTATACCCAGAGCTACGAAGTCGCTGCCGGCCAGCACCTGCACCTCGCCGGGGATTTTATTTTCCAGCTGCAGTTCCAGGCGCTGCGCAAGTTTCCTGTCGCTGGTAAAAAGGTAGGTATACTCGGGGCGTACTTCTTTCTGTACTGCAGCCGGGAAGTATAGGACAGCCTCAGTTCCCGGCCGGACCCAGACCTGCTGCTGGAGATCCTCTATAGTCTGCTCCTTAAAAAGGACGGCATTGGCTCCCTGCTGCTGCAAACGGCTTAAAGTTTCCCTGGTAGTCAAACCACTCCACTGGGCTAATTTTTGCACCTGCTGGAAGTCAACCGCCAGGGTAACCGTCCGGTTGGCTTCTTCCAGGCGTACCCGGTTCGTAATTACCACCCCGGCGGCCAGGGTGGCGATAATCAGCATTGCCCAGAGGACTGGCTGGTAACGCCGGCGCAACAAAAAAATCCCTTCTTCCCTTGAGGTTACAGAAGGGATATATTCGCCACCCGGTGACCGAATCCTCCTGGAGAAGGCCGGCAACTTGTGGTTACGAGATACTGCAACCCGCCTTGACAGGCGGGTTGCAGGGGGGAAGAACATTAAACTATGAGTTTTCCTTGAGAAACGACCAGTTTCCCGTCCAGGTACAGGTCGGGGGCCATAATAACACCGTCAATATGCACTCCCGCCCTGACCGTGCCGCCAAAGGTTGTATTATTACCAAAGGCAAGATGAACGGTCCCGTATACCTTCTCGTCTTCTAAAATGTTGCCTGAGACCCTGGCGCGGTCATTGGTGCCTAGGCCCAGTTCGGCCACGTTTCTGGCTTCAGGAGCACTCCCCAATAGCTCCAGCAGCCGCTGCCCTTCCGGGCCCTGAGCAGCCGTTAAAATTCCCTGGCGAATAGTTACTCTGACAGGGCTCCTCAGCCGGCCAATACCCGCCACGGAGCCGTCAATAATCGTTTCACCTTCCGCGCTTCCCTCCAGGGGAGCGATGTATGCCTCGCCGGAAGGCAAATTACCCGCTTCACCCGGCTGGCGGTACAAGCCGGTACTGGCTATACCCCGGCGCCCGACCAGGGAAAGCTGCAATTCCAGGCCTTCTTTGACCAAAACGGCCGTCCTGGCTTCTGTAAGCAGCCGGGCAAGTTCTGTAGCCAGCCGGGCCACCTGATCATAGTCGGCCGCCACCGCCCCGGTAAAAAACATATCCTCGGTAATACCGGGCATGGTGGCCACCCGCGCCCCGGCCTGGCAGGCCTTGATCCGGGCCTGGGTATGAGTTAAGGAATTCCTGGTAGGACAAATAACCACGTCGGCCCTGGCCATAGCCGCCGCCACGGGCGGGGGCGGCTCGGCCCCGGGCCTGTCCGTGGGAGGCATCTTGATAAGTGTCGCGAGGGCGCCGCTTTCTTCACCGGCCTGGAAAATCACTTCGCCAATAGTGCTTGTTGCCGTATCGGTCACCACCAGCAAAGTTTCACCGGGCTTTAAAGCCATATTGGTACGCAAAAGCTCCCTGGCTACTGTTTTCAGGTCTTGCAAGCCGGCCGCCTCCTCAGGATAATAATTCCAGAATGACACGCGCGGCAACCGTGCGCGGCAGTATGGTTGGAATGCCGGTACGCTTCATGATTTCTTTTTTCATGTCCATATTGAAGCCCATGCAATCTAGGACAATCAATTCCGCCTGCCACTCCTGTAGCCTGGCGGCTGCCTGCCATATGGCCTCTACAGGTCCATAGGGCGAAGCGGCTTCTACTGCCAGGGCGCTACCCATTCCGGCCCAGCG
The DNA here is from genome assembly GCF_006538385.1 of Moorella sp. E306M. Lineage (NCBI taxonomy): Bacteria > Bacillati > Bacillota > Clostridia > Neomoorellales > Neomoorellaceae > Neomoorella > Moorella sp. E306M. The sequence goes on from NZ_BJKO01000001.1 coordinate 998,963, forward strand.
CACCCCGGCCTGCTCTACCTGGCCCGGATCAGGAACTATTATCCCCAGCCGTCGCCCGGCCGCGACGGCAGCGGTGAAATGATGCAGGATTAGCTGGGGCTGCAAAATTAACCGCCGACAGGAAAAAGGAGGAAACTCTCCTGTACACAGCAATAAAACAGCCTCGGCGCCCGCAGCAACCACCTCGTCAATCCGGGCCTGCATTAACGATAAAATACGCTGCTCGGCAAGCTTTACCGAACTGCCATCCCGCAACCTGGTCACCAGGACGTAGTCCCCCGGTCCCGGCGCCAGGGCCGCTATTTCTTCATGGCTTAAACCGTCAAGGGCTCCCGCTTCGATTATTTCTATTCTGTCCCCAAGAATTGCCTCTATTTCCGGCACGACATCAACGCGGGGCGACTGCCCGATGGTAATAGCGCCTACTTTACGTACCATTCCAGGACCCCTCCCTTGCCCTTTTTCCAGGCACAGGCCCGGTGCCGATGACACCCTGCGGCTCCGGGCGCATACTCTACCAGGCTTGCTGTACTACCACAGGTCTTTTCAACTACCCTCCGGGACGGTAACCCGTTATATACGCGGGCATACTTTAGCTTTTACCCAAAGTCTGCAGGTGGTCCATGGGACCGTAAAGGGCCTTCAACCGCTCAAATTCTTCCTCATCGTAAATGCGGCACTTACCCTGGCCGAAGGCCTTGGCCACTTCGATACAGAAGCGAACGGCAGCTTCAATATCTACCAGGTGACTGGCGCCGGTGGCGCAGCCCGGGACCGGCACTTCGGCTGTAATGGCCACCCCCACTACCGGCGCCGCCGTGGCTACGCAAGGTTGCAAAATGCTGTTCAGGTGATAAAGGCCGTTGCCGTAGGGCGTAATGTCCTGGGTAGTAACCGGGAAGACTACCGGTAACCTGCCGGTTGCAATCTGCATCAGGTCGAGCAGGTCTTCACTAACCCGCAGGATATACCCCTCTTTAACCGTCGGCGAGATAGCAAAACCGCGGTGATTGATAACCCGGTTGCCTTTGGTTGTATCAATGGAAAGAATGGCGTCCATGGCCGGGTCGACTTCATGGCGGTTCATTGCAGCAATATCCACCGGCGAATCCATGAAGGGCACGGGATCATGAGGCCTGGTCGGCGCATTGGGACAGATATGGGTAGCAATAATCACATCCCCGGCCAGTATATCCCCCTTCTTCTGCATGGTCCCCAGTTTCAAGGCGGCAGCCACCGCAGCCAGGGCGCCGTCGCCGTCGGACACAAAACCTATCCTTTCCGGCCGGGCGCCCAGGCCACCCAGCCGGCCGATTATCCCCAGGGTCGGCGCGCTGCCGCCTTTAACCTTACCACTGCTTCCCGGTACCCTGACTTTGATAAAGTCCGTAAAACCCTTGGCGCCGGCAATCCGCTTTACCTCTACGTCTTCCAGGCCGGCCTTTTTAAGTAAGCCTGCCACCTCATAGCCATCAACATAAGCGCTGTCAAGAAGTTCATAAGCTTCTATTACCTGTTTAAGAGCCATCCTGTTACACCCCTCTTCCAGCGAATACGTATTTGATTACTTCTTTTCCGGTAGCCTTTTCTACCACATGAAAAAGGTCAGGATCCTTCATGCCGCTTCCCAGAATTAACCTGTCACGATGAACGTGCAAAATGGCTATCTCCTGCCCTTCCTGGATTTCTGCCGAAGACAGGGGCAAACCGCTACTGAGGTCCATAGTTGCCAGCAGGTCTGGAAAAGTGCCTTTCCTTTCACCTTCAATTTCTAGAGTAATATATTCGTTCCAGAAGGTAAGTTCCGCCATCTGCCGTTCGCCCTGGACTACTACTTTACCAACATCAAAGCCGCCGGTGGTCTCCAGGCTAACGGCAGCCACTTTCCCGGTAAAAATTATGGCACCGCCTAAAACTTCCGCTGCCGCTTCGATTGCCGGCAGGGGGCCTTTAGCGCGATTGGTCAGGATGGCTCTGCCCACAGCGATACACTTGCCTATGGCGCCGGGGGCAGCATTTTCCTTCGCATACCCTGCCGTAACCGGATTCCTGGCTACGGCCACCAGCCCGCCGGCTTGTATTGAAGCCTGCCTTACCATACTGGCGGTTGCCTCCAGGGAACCGCTGGCAAAAACCTCAATATAGCTATTCGTTTGGGGACTGCCGCCGACTGCCACCTGCCGGGAGATATACCCGGCAACTCTATGCAGCCCCATGGAGCCCATGACCCCGGTGGGATGGGCCCTGCCGTTACAGGGGGCATCGATCACGGGTATGCCCAGGGCCGCGGCCTGCAGCCACCCGTTAACGCTGGCCAGGCCGCCACATTCATTGGTAATTAAACCGTGAATCTTTTCGCCTGTATTTTTGCTGAACAACTCCACGGTACGTATATAATGCACCGGCTTGACAAAGGCCGTCCTGGCCGCCGGCGCTCCAACGGCAGAAACGGTAAGCAGCATGGCATCGTCAGCAAGGGCATCAATTGGTATTAATACAGGGGTGCCCAGCTCTAGAGCCAGGCGGGCGGCCTGGCGTCCCAGCTCCATGGAACCACCACCGCCGCCCCCCAGAACAGCCCCGCCCAGTACGGCCGCTTCCATAACTTCGTAATCAAGCGTCATCTTCAAGCTCATTGCCGGGTCTCTCCTCATTACTTCCATTTAGCCTTGAATACCGAGTTGAAGAAGCCATAGAGGGCATCGCCGGCGATAAAACCGGCGGCCAGGATGGTCATGGGCGTTTCGGCTTCCTTGCCCATAAACTTGAGAACCAGGACGCGGATAATAATGCCGGCCAGTACGGCATAACCCGCCATGGGATTGAGGATTAAGAGACCGGTAGCTAACATTATCCCTATCTGTCTGTCGGAGCCGCCCAGGGCCTGGATCAGGGCTCCGGGAATGGCCCACAGCACCAGGTTTTTGATAATAGCAGCGTCTACGCCCGCCTTAATGGTGGCCGCATACACCCGGTCGACGGGAGGGAACAAATCCTGGCGAAAATATACATCATGGAACAAGGTGACCATTACCCAGGCCACCGCCAGCCCTACCAGGCCGGCCAGGAACTGCTGCCAGCGCCCTTCCAGCTCAAAGTCGCGGTTACGTCCTTCACCCCTTAAAATCCAGCCGGCCTTCAAGTCATAGCCGGCGTCGGCAAAGGCCGGTCCTCCCGAGGCGACAAATCCCACCAGCAGGGCCAGGGCCGGGGCCGGGAACCCCAGGGCCATACCTAGAACGAGAAAAATCAGTGCCGTAGCAAAAGCCGGGAACCAGCCGGCGTGCATGGCGGAAAGGCCAACGATGAATTCTGCCAGGATACAGGAAACGGCAGCAAAGATGGCCCAGAAAACAAGCTGCCAGGCCGGCATTTCCGTATAGAGGCCGCCCAGGAAGGCCAAAATAAGGGCGGCAGCTACATAAAGGCCAAAACCGCGGACTAAACCTTTGCTGACATGTTCTTCGCTCCGGGTGTAATCGCCGGGTGCATCAGCGCTTGCATGAATCCTTCCTTCTTTTCTTCCCCTAAGAAGAATGAAGAGGATCTGGATGCCTGCCACCAGGCCAGCACCGATCATCATCCCGTGGGGAATATAGAGCTTGTTGATATCCACGCCAAAAAGGGTGGTAGAATAACCCCTGAGCAGCAGGCCAACACCAAACATGGCCAGGGCCCAGACATTGCCGATGAAGGCTACGCCAAAAGCAGACATGGAAACCTTAAAGTAGGAGCCAATAATACCGATAATAGTCCCCCAGACCAGAAGCCAGGCCCTCCTGCCGCCTTCGTCGCCGGCGTAGATGGCTTCGGCTGCAGCCACGCCGGGCGGCCAGGCCGCTTTGCCGGGGAAAACACGGGAATCGAAGAACCAGTACAACATAGCCAGGTCAATAAGCATACCCATGGTCGCACCAATCAGCATCGGGACAACCAGGTCGGGCCGGCCAAACAGGTAAGGAATACCTATTGGAAGCAGCAAAGAATTGGCCGCCCCAAAGGTAGCGCTGGAGATATTCGACTGGACCAGATTCTGGCGGTGAATGGATCGGTATCTGGCCAGCCACCCTGCCGGAATCCGGGACAGGGCAATAGCCACCAGCACACCGATAATGGAAGTATTCGGGGTCACCCCAAGGGTTGTTAATATTTGCAGGCCGATAATTGCCCCGAGAACCGAAAGAATAATATTTAAAATAAGAACGACGGGTTCAAAAGCTCGGGGATGTTTTTCTGTTAACAATTTTTCTTCCATAATTCCCCTTCTCCCTTGCTAATTTTGTAAAGTATACCTGGCAACCACTCCGCCGGCTTCTACTGCATCCACAATCCTTACCCTCAGGCGTTCTCTGATTTCTCCGGCCAGGCCGATGGTAGAGTAACCCGTGCAGGCGAAAACAATGACGTCGGCCCCTTTACTAACCAGTTCGCCGGCAGCCTTAACGGCTTTTTCTTTTCCCGCCGGAGTCAGCAGATCCCTGGTATTTTTCACCCCCTCCGGCCTGGTTTCGGCAACCATGTGGGAGCCGAGGACGGTAGCTACCGCCGCCGGAGTAGCCTCGGTCAGGTTTAAGACGCCAATCCTCCTGCCAAGGGCCAGTGCTACGGCGGCGGCCGCTGAACCGGCACCAATGACAGGTATTTTGCATTCCGCCCGCACCTCTTGCAGGGCCGGGTCGGCCGCACAGCTAATAAAAATCGCCTTAGCCCCTTCTTCCTCCGCCTGGCGAGCCAGGCGCACTATTTTGGGAACGGCAATTCTTTCAGTTTCTTCATTATATATGCCCTCCGGCTGGTCAGGTATACAGTAGCTCCGGGTCGGCAGCCCATATTTTGCAGTGATTATGCGCCCATGGGCATTAAGTAAATTTTCGTCCTGGGTAGTGAGGACACGAATAACTGCCAGCACGTTAAAGCCTCCTTGATAATGCTCAACATAATACCTGAGATGAGATTATATAAAAATAACCGCCTGGTATCTATGGCCAAGCGGTATGAATATATCGGGTTCATTTTTATGCAACCAGCACAATTTATTTATCAGATTTGAGGAGTGCCCGGGCCTTCAGGGCCAGCCAGATGGCTAGTCTTTCGTCAGGCGAATCCAGATCGCGCCCGAGAAGTTCTTCAATTCGCTGCAGCCGGTAACGCAGGGTATTACGGTGCACGTACAGCTTTTCGGCTGCAGCCATTACGTTTCCCTCAGACTCGAGATAAACGCGTAAAGTTTCCAGCAGGACTTCACGGTTTTTGACTTCCGGACGATCCAGCGATCCCAGAATCGAGTGGTAAAACCTGGCCAGGGCCCGGCCCGATTGCCCCAAAACATGGTATAATTCTACATCCTCCCAGAACGCTACGGCGCCTCTTCCTTTGATAAGCCTGGCCGTCCTTATGGCGTTTCTAGCCTCCTGGTAGCGCTTGCTGATCTCCATAGGGTCCTGGGCTACAGAGCTTATACCCACGGATACAGTTACGCCGTTCAACTCCCTGGCAATTTGCTGTTGAATTTCCACAGCGAGTTCCTGGAGCTTAATTCTTAAGTTGCTCCAGCCCACTCTGGCTTGCCCTTCCTCCGCTGACGCCGGTAAGATGGCTACAACGCTGTCGCTGCGCTGGACCGTTAAAACCCGCCGTTCTAAGGCTGCAAGGCAGGAATTTACTGACCGGTGAAAATTGCGTTTTAGCTTTTCAGCGTTTGTTTCATAGGCTTCGGGCCGGTGCAAGAGATAACCGCTAAAATCATCTATGTCGATGGCCATGATCACCTTGGGTTCCTCTAGAAAAATACCCAGGGCTTCAGCCCGGCTGACGGCCAGTTCGCGATGGCGAAAGGCCCCGGCTATCAGGTCCTCCAGCAGATCCCGCTGCAGGCTCCGCTGGACTTCGGCCACAGCTTCTTCCTTGACCATTTGCAGGGCAGTTACCGTCACGGCATGCTCCAGGGCGATATGGTTTAATTCGCTCAAGGGCGTTTGCCCTTCTACCATTACGTAGCCATAGCGCCGGCCCCTGACGTCAACAGGAGAGGCAAAATACCGCCGCCGTGTCCCTTTGTACCAGAGGGCTACTTCTACCGCTTTCTGCGTCAAATTGAGCCTTTTGGCTTCTTCAGGCGGCAGCTGAAAGGTTTCCGAAGATGGGCCCTTACCCGCCTCTGCCAGGGGCTTGAATTCCTCATTGCAAATAACTACTTCCCGCTCCACCAGGGCGGCCAGAGCTGTGGCAACGGCCTGGAGATTGCTGGCCTCCAGGGCCACCTGGGTAAGCTTACGGTGGACTTTCTCCGAATACTCAAGCTGCCTTGCCTGTTCATTGACAATGGCCGCCATCAGTGGATTGGTGATCTCCACATACGGGACGTCATCAGGCACACTCAAGAGGGGCAGCTTTAACTCGCCGGCCAGGCGGCACATTTCCTCCGGAACAGCGCCGATAAACCGCCCGAACTTTATGGCCAGGCCGGCTCCGCCCGCCCCTGCCAGCTCCCGTAAAAGATTCAACTGCGCTTCCAGGTCGTTCTTTACCGCATATCCTGTTGTAATAATAAATTCATTGGGCCTGAGCCACCCGCGGGGATCAGGTATCTCCAGGATATCTACAAATTTTATAACATTATCTAGTCCTGCTTCGCCAGCCAGCAGGGTGGCCCTCTGCAGGCCCCCCAACTTTAAAGCCTCTCTGACGGTTATGCCCATAAAGCTTCACTCCATATTCCTCCGGGAACAGATATAAATAAGCTGCAGAGTCCGGCCAGCAATTATAATAATAACATAAACAAAAGGCGGTTCCAGGAGTAAAAAAGCGGTAAAATGGCTCTATTTTACACCAGGCAGGGTAAAAGAAAGGGTGCTCCTTTACCCCGGGTATGACCGGGCCGCCGTGACAGGCCAAGAGCTATCTTGACAAATCTGAATTCCTGGCGTATAACCAAAGCTAGACCTATATACAGACAAGCGGAGGTGGTAACAATGCCTATCTACGAATACAAATGTGCCAAATGCGGGGTATTTGAACAGGAGCAGCGCATTACCGCCCCTCCCCTGGAGAAATGCCCCACCTGCGGCGGGCCTGTACACCGGCTGATCGGGCATAATATCAGCGTCATCTACAAGGCCGGCGGTTTCTATACCACCGAAAACCGCAGCCAGGAATATAAGGATAAGGCTAAAGAGGAAACGAAGACGGAAAGCAAGGCCAGTTAAGACCGGGGCCGGCCCCCTGACGGGGACCGGCCCTTAAAACTGGCGTTATACCCGGCGACCTGTTCAGCCCGCGCCTTTTCCTCCCCTATTACATATACTGGCAGCAAAGGAGGTGTCTCCCTTGCTGCCGGAATGCCCGCTGAATACCGATGAAGTTGAGCTCCACGTAGATAATGCCGTCATCCGGATAATCCGCCGCCTGACTTACGACCTGCCCCATGAAGTCTCCGCCTTTATCCCCAGAGCCGAAATCCGCCGCCGCCGCTACGAAAACGGCCATCTTGCCTGGGAAGAAGAGGTAATCTTAAACAGCCTGACTGTCGTCCACTCCCCCCTGCGCCCCCCCACCGGCGAAAGGCCGCCGGCTGCCGGTTCCAGCCCCGGGACACCTGCTGCCACTTCTTCAGGAAATCCCCGGGAAGGTGGACCGGCCCGCGTCCGCCTGAGTTATACTTAACCGAGCTTCCTGGAGAGGTGCCGGGCCCGGGAAAGCTGCCGGTGGACAGTAGCAATAAAATTAGAATTAAAAAAAGAGAGAAAGGGTCCCGCCCTCTCTGTTTATCATCTCATTTATCACCCGGTTTTTTTGCCTTCGCCGCCTGCACTGCCATTTTGTACTCCTGGCGTAAACTCTGTAATTTTTCCTGGACCCGCCGGGCCTGTTCACTGGCTAAGATCTCGAGCAGCGTTTCGGCCACTTCGGTACACTGGAGAGCCCGGCTGTTCATATAGGGCTTCAGGCTCTGGATAACGGCCAGGAGATTGGGATCGACAATATAATCGGCCATCTTGCTCCCTCCCGTTTCAATTTAATGAGAAAAGCAATCCTCTATAGTTAAAAATATGCAACTAAAACAATGTTGGTGCAGCGCTTGATTGATTACCTCCCGCATATATTAAAGGGAAGGATTTGTGGAGGTGGCCGCAGTGGAAAAGACCAATCTGCTTGAAGTCCTGCACCAATTACTGGGCCCCCAGCAGCAGGCCCTAAACTTTAATGAGATAGCCGGACTGTTAGGCCTGGTCGATCTGCTGGGTATCTTAAATCTCCTGCACGGTAATGTCGCCATACCGGCCAAGGCGGAGGGCAGCAACGTCATCCAGGAAGCCTTAAATGCCGTCCTGGGCCAGGGAAGCGGCGGCAATGTCAAACCGCCAGCCGACCTGGCCGGCCTGCTGGGCAAAAACCCGGCCTTACTCACCAGCCTCATGAATCTGCTCATGAGTGCCAAAGAAAGTAGGGGCGTCAAAGAAAAAGAAGCCCAGGAAACAGTACCTAAGCAGGAAAATCCCCCGCCCCAGCAAACCCGCAGTAATCGCTTTCGCAGTAACTAAAAAGAGCGCTATCCAGCGCTTTTTTTACGTATAAGGCCCTGGCTGCCCATCCACACTAAAGGCGGAATAAGGAAACAAGGAGGAAAATCTATGTATCCTTCCCGCCGCCGCTTAATCATACCGGTTCTCCTGGTTGTCATCTTAATCAGTGCCGCCCTGTGGCAGTTTTATCGCCAGGGGCATGTCCCCCGAGCCCTCCCCACCCAGGCCGGGGTACCGGTTGCTGTGGGGGATGAACTTAACCTCCTGGCACGGTTAATTGCTGCCGAAGCCGGCAACGAGCCTTATGAGGGCCAGGTAGCCGTAGGGGCCGTCGTCTTGAACCGGGTGCGCAGCCCCCTCTTCCCCACCAGCATCAGCGGCGTGATTTACGAACCCTGGGCCTTTGAAAGCGTCCACAATGGCCTTATCTGGCAGGTCACCAACCTGGCTTCACCTACCGCGGCTGCCGCCGATGCCTTGAATGGGTGGGACCCCACCTACGGCGCCCTTTTCTTCTGGAACCCGGCCAAGCCCGTCAGCCCCTGGATTTGGACCAGGACCATTATTACCCAGATCGGTAACCACGTCTTTGCCCGTTAAACCCCGAAAGGATGGTGCTTTAACTTGAAACGCAGGATTTCTACCATTGTCCTGACCCTGGCCCTGTTAATGGCCGTCGGCTGGGGCCTGTGGGAGAGGGCCAACCGTTTAACCCTGGCCAACGCCGTAGAGGCCGGCGGCCAGCGCGACTTCTATAACCTCTTGAGTTACGTAGAGCAGGCCCAGGTCAGTATAGGTAAATCCCTGGCCAGCAGTTCTCCCCGCCAGCAGGCCGTCCACCTGACGGAAGCCTGGAACCAGGCGGCTGCCGCCCAGCTGTCCTTAAGCCAGCTGCCTACCCCGGGCATAAAGCCCATCAATACCAGCAAATTCCTGGCCCAGACCAGCGACTACAGCAACTACCTGGCGCAAAAGCTAGCCCGAGGCGGGGAAATAAGCCCCCAGGAGAGGGAACAGCTGGCCAGGTTACGCGATGAAATGAAGCGGCTAGCCCTGGATCTCCGCCAGACGGAAAGCCAGGTAGCCAGCAAAGGTTTGCGCTGGAGCAGTTTCTACAGCACGCGGATGCCGCAGCCCTTAAGGACCATTGCCAGGCTGGCCGTTCCCGTCCAGGCCCAGGCCGGGCCCCTGGAGGGCTTCGTTAACGCCGACCGGCGCCTGCAAACCCTGCCCAGCCTGAACTACGACGGTCCCTTTTCCGATCATCTGGAAAAGCCGCGCCCCCTGGGCCTTAAGGGCGGCGAGATCTCCCAGGCTGAGGCTGAACGCAAAGCACTTGCCTTTGCCAACGACGCCAGCAACAGCAGTTACCGCGTCCAGGCCACCCGGACCAGCAACGGCCTCCTGCCCACCTTTGCCCTTAACTTAATAGACAACCGGCGTCCCAATGTGATAGTGCACATTGATGTCAGCAAACAGGGCGGGGAAATCATTTCCCTCCTCAATACCCGGTCGGTTGGCGCTCCCACCCTCGACGCTGCCAAAGCCCTGGAGCGGGCCACGGCTTTCTTAAAGGCCCACGGCTTTGCCAATATGCAGCCCACGTATACCGTGCGCACCGGTAATAGCCAGGTGATTACCTTCGCCGCTAAAGAAGGCGATGTCCTCCTTTATCCCGACCAGGTAAAGGTCAAGGTAGCCCTGGACAACGGGGAAATTACCGGCTGGGACGCGACACCCTACTATATGGCTCATCACAACCGCCAGCTGCCCAAACCAAAGCTAACCCCAGCCGAGGCCCGGGCCAAAATTAACTCCGGCCTCAAGGTTGAAGGCGTCCGGCTGGCCCTGATACCCCTGCCCGGGGGGATAGAAAAGCTCACCTATGAAGTTAAAACCAAGCTCGATGATACCTATTACCTCTCATATATCAACGCCATCACGGGTGAAGAAGAAAAGGTGCTGCAAATAGTTGACGTGCCTGGCGGCCAGTTGACTATGTAGCATAAATTTAACCCCGACCCAGGAGCCATGGAGGCTTGAGCCGGGGAAAGCAGCGAACCGCGGAGCTAAAATTCAACATCCAGCTGCTCCAGGACATTTTGAATGCGATTGCCGACCGAAGTCTGGTCCGAACCGGCAAAAAGGAGGCCGACGGCGTAATTTTCCTTGTCCAGGATCAGAGAGCCGCTGTCCCCCGGCTGGGCAAGAGGGCCGGTAACGAACTGGTCGCTGAACATACCGGTTAACCCTTCTTCCAGGAGTACCTTGACGGTGGCCTGGAGAACCTTAATGGTGGAGCGGGTGATGCCACTGGAACGCCCGCTCTTTACTACGTCCATGCCCAGCTCGGGCTCCCGGACACCCTTCACCGGCCCCAGATCCAGGATTTCCGTTTGGATAACATCTTTACTGACCGGCCGGGCCACGGCGCAATCAACAATATTGGTGGCCGCCGTCATTTTTTGCATCCTGACCTGGTAATTGGGCCGTACCAGGTGCACCAGGCGGTTGAGGATTTCCTGGAAGCGCAAAGCTCGACTGCAGGTAACCTCCTGAACGACAGGATGAATAGGTACAAAGCGTTCCAGGTAGCCGATTACCTGATCCCTGGTGCCGCCGTCATAGGGACCGGGCTGGAGGATGGGATCGCCGATGCTGGCCCGGCCGTCGCGGCCGCTTGTAATGTTGGCCAGGATGTGGTTATTGGAAAGGATGAGGGGTTCCCCCGTCTGCCGGTCTTTCACCACCGCCCCGAAGGTACCGGCGGTAATTTTATAATGGCCGATGCTCATCCCCGGCCGGGCCGGCCGCTGGTAATCGGTACGGCCCAGGAGCCGCAGTTCCCCTACCTCCAGGACATCGGTGTCCGCTTCATCCAGTACCCGGGGTATCCTGGACCCCCGCTGTAATCTAGCAACCGGTAATTTCTCCTTGACTAAGACTACAACTGCCGGCTTCTTGGTTATCTCGCCCCGGACGCTCTTAAATCCCTTCCCTACACCCACCACGTTAGGCAAACTCAAAAGATCCTCCCGGTACCTCGATAGGGCTCTATCTACCCTTTGCATGAGCGCCACTCCTCAAAGGTGACAATTTTAATTTACAATATGCTTGCACCCCAGGAGTGGTGCCACGGGCCTTTAAGTCGCGACCATTTGTTGTATAATACTAGTGAGAAACAGCCATTGCCAAGGGAGGATTTGCCGCCTTGCAGCCAGCCATCTACCTGGATAACAGTGCTACCACACCCGTTCTGCCCGCCATCGCGGCTGTAATGCATAAAATGCTGGTGGAAAATTACGGTAACCCCTCTTCCCTCCACGGCCTGGGTATTGCCGCTGAAAAGGCCCTGGCTCACGCCCGCCGCCAGGTAGCCGGCCTGATAGGCGCCCGGCCCTCGGAAGTCTACTTTACCTCCGGCGGCACCGAAGCCAATAACTGGGCCGTATGGGGTATCAGTCGCGCCCGCCGGCGCCAGGGTAACCACATTATCACCACGGCCGTCGAGCACCCCTCCTTGCTGGCCGCCTGCCGGCGGCTGGAGACCGAAGGTTTCGAGGTTACCTATCTCCCGGTAGACTCCCGGGGCGTCATCAGTGCGGCCGATCTGGAAGCCGCCTTAAGGAAAGATACTATCCTGGTAAGCGTTATGAGCGTTAACAATGAGACGGGAGCGCTGCAGCCTGTCGAGGAGGTTGCCCGCCTGGTCCGCAGCAAAAGCCGGGCCGTCCTGCATGTCGACCACATCCAGGGGTACGGCAAAATTCCCTTGAACTGTCAGCAGCCAGGTATTGATCTTATATCCCTCAGCGCCCATAAAATCCACGGGCCCAAAGGTACCGGTGCCTTGTATATAAAGGAAGGACTGCGCCTGGAGCCTTTACTCGTTGGCGGTGACCAGGAAGCCGGCCGGCGGGCGGGAACAGAAAATACGGCGGGTATTGCCGCCTTTGGCCTGGCAGCCGAGCTTGCTGCCGCTCACATGGAGGAACGGGTGGCCAGAATGCGGGAAATAAAAATCGAGCTGGCTACGAGGCTCTTGGAATCCATCCCCGGCGCGCGAATTAACGGGCCCCCTCCGGAGGAAGGCGCCCCCCATATTTTGAATGTCTCCTTCCCCGGCGTCCGGGCGGAAGTCCTGGTCCACATGCTGGAGCAAAGGGGCATCTACGTCTCCACCGGTTCGGCCTGCCACTCCCGCAAGCAGGAGGCCAGCCACGTCCTCAAAGCCCTGCACCTGGAACGCTGGCGCCTGGAAGGGGCCATCCGCATCAGCCTGGGGGCCCTAAATACTCCTGATGAAGTAACCCCTGCTGTCGAAGCTATAAAGGAATGTGTAACGGAACTGTGGGCTTTGTAGGAAAAAAGACTGTTTACGAATAGCAAGATAGCTATGTGCGGAGGAAATTTTCATGTATACATCCTTACTGGTGCGTTATGGCGAGATCAGCTTGAAAGGCAATAACCGCCCTTATTTTGAGGACAAACTCCTGGACAACATGCGCCGGGCCCTGGGCGACCTGCCGCCCCGCCGGATGCGCAAGACCTTCGGCCGCGTCTTCGTTGACCTGCATGACGACCTGGAAGCCGTAGCCCGGCGCCTGCAGCGAGTGTTCGGCATCGTCTCCATGAGCCCGGTAGCTACAGCTCCTCTGGAGATGGAAGCCATCAAAAAAGCCGCCCTGGCCGTTTTAAAGGATTCCCCCGGCACCACCTTTAAGGTCCAGACCCAGCGGCCCAATAAACGCTTTCCCCTCGCCTCGCCGGAGGTCAACCGGCAGCTGGGAGCCTATCTCCTGACCCACAGCCAGGGCCAGAAGGTAGACGTTCACCATCCCGACCGGATTATCCATGTGGAAATCCGCGACGAAGGAGCCTACATCTACTCCCGCATCATCCCCGGACCCGGCGGCCTGCCCGTGGGGGTCACCGGTCGGGGGCTGCTCCTGATCTCCGGCGGCATCGACAGTCCGGTGGCCGGCTACATGGGTATGAAACGGGGCCTGGAGCTCACGGCCCTCCATTTCCACAGCTTCCCCTTTACCAGCGAACGCTCCAAGGAAAAGGTCATCGACCTCTGCCGGGTCCTGGCGGGCTACAGCGGACCTTTCCGCCTGGTGGTAGCCCCCTTTACCAATATCCAGAAGGCCATCCGCCAGCACTGCCCGGAGGAATTTTACGTCACCATCATGCGGCGCATAATGTTCCGCATCGCCGGGGCGGTGGCTGCCAAAGAGGAGGCCCTGGCCATCCTTACGGGAGAAAGCCTGGGCCAGGTGGCCAGCCAGACCCTCCAGAGTATGGCCGTCATCAACAAGGTGGTCGACCTGCCGGTCTTAAGGCCCCTGGTAGCCTGGGACAAAAGCGAGATCATCGAGGTAGCCCGCCGCATCGGCACTTACGACATCTCCATCCGGCCCTACGAAGACTGCTGCACCCTTTTTGTCCCCAAACACCCGGCCACCAAACCGCCCCTGGCCCGGGTGGAGGCGGCCGAAAGGAACCTGGCCGTGGCGGAGCTCGTCGAGGAGTGCCTGGCAAGCCTGGAAATCCTAACAGTAGAGCCCGAAGATACTGGATTGTAAGCCGACGTGCCGCACCAGCGGCATGGGTGTCTTGTCTCTGACTTCTAATTTACGGGGGTATACCTTTGCGGGTCCTGTTAACCACTCTCAACGCCAAGTACATCCACGTCAACCTGGCCCTGCGCTACCTGCGCGCCTGCTGCCGCGACCTGCCCCACACCTTTATCCTGGATGAGTTCACCATCAATGACCACCCGGAACATATCGCCGCCGCTATCTACCGGTACCGGCCCGACCTGGTGGCTTTTTCCTGCTATATCTGGAATATCGACCCCACCCTGGCCGTGATCCAGATTCTCAAAACCGTCCGCCCGGACCTCCCTATCCTCTGCGGCGGCCCGGAGGTTTCCTTCGACACGGCCGCCTTTCTGGCGCAAAACCCCCAGGTTGACCTGGTGATCACCGGCGAAGGGGAAATCCCCTTCCGCGCCCTCATGGAACAACTGGCCGGGCAACAGCACCTCCCGGCAGGGGGCCGGGAGGAACCCATTTCCGCCTCCATAGCCCGGCCGGCCGCGGGGAGTTCTGCCGCGGGGCCCGTACCCGACCCGGCAACCATCCCCGGCCTGGCCTGGCGGCAGGGCGGGGAGGTTGTCGTCAACCCGCCGGCGCCGCTTCCCAGCAACCTGGACGCCATCCCCTTCCCCTACCAGGAAGACCTGCACGCCGCCGGCAACGACCTCCGCCAGCGCACGGTATACTACGAAACCTCCCGCGGCTGCCCCTTCGCCTGCGGTTTCTGCCTCTCATCCGCTACGGAGGGCCTGCGCTATTTCTCCCTGGAACGCGTCCGGGACGACCTGGAACGCCTGCTCAAGGCCGGCGTCCGGGAGATCAAGTTCGTCGACCGTACCTTCAACGCCCACAAAAAACGGGCCCTGGCCATCTGGGAGTTCCTCCTCTCCCGCAGGCCCCGCGCCCGTTTTTACTTTGAAATCGCCGGCGACCGCCTGGACGAAGAGATGCTGGCCCATCTCAACCAGGTACCGCCGGGTCTGTTCCAGTTCGAAATCGGCGTCCAGACCATTGACGCCGGGGTAAACGTCCTCTGCAATCGCCGCCAGGACTGGGAGCGCCTGGCGGCCAATGTCCGCCGCTTGCGGGAAATGGAGAACATCCGCCTGCACCTGGACCTCATCGCCGGCCTGCCCGGGGAAACTTACGCCGGCGTGGGCAAAAGTTTCGACGCCGTAGCGGCCTTAAAACCCCACGAGATCCAGCTCGGCTTCCTGAAACTCCTGAAAGGCACGAGCCTGCGCGCCCGGGCCCGGGAATTCGGTTACCGTTTCATCGACCGGCCGCCCTACGAGGTACTGGCCAGCAGCACCATTACCTACGAAGAAATGCTCCGCCTCCACAGCGTGGAAACCTTGCTCCGCCATTACGGCAACAGCCACCTGGCCGACCACGCCCTGGCCTACCTGGCTGCGACCGCCTTTGACGGCAGCTGCTTCACCCTATACGAGACCCTGGCCGCCTGGTGGGAGGCCCGTGGCCTCCTGCGCCGCGGCCACCGCCAGCGGGACCTTTTTGAGCTTCTGGCCGCCTTTGCCGCCGGCCTGTCCGGCCCCGCCGGTATGGCCCGGCCCGCCGCGCCAGGAGAACCGTACCTGGAAGAACCGGGCGCGCAAAGGGAGGCGGGACACCCTACTCCACCGGGCGCGGTATGGCCGGAACGCTTTTACCCCCTTACCGCCCGCCAGTTGGACCGTTTCTACCAGCTCCTTAAATTCGACTTTCTCTGCCGCGACCGCAGCCGGAACTACCCGGGCTGGATGCCGCCCTCGCCACTGACACAGGAAGAGCGCTCAAACTGCATGGCGCAGATAACCGCTCCCCGGTCCATAGAAAAATATATGCCGGAGCTCGCGAAAGAAACCCCGGCAAACCTGCGCCGCCACGGCTTTATCGAACTCTTCCCCTGCCACCCGGAGAGACCGGAACAGGACGAATCGACCCTCGTCTTCTTTTACTACGGTCCCCCTGGAAGTGAGACAAGGGTATATTGTTTACCCCTCATTGAAATAGAGCCGCAAATTTTTTAAATCAAGTATCGCGCCTGCTTGAATAAGTAAATCAAGGCTTACTCTTCCCTATCATTGTTCACCTGGCGGTGGAAAATATCCTCCAGGCTCATTTCCTCTTCCCCTACCTTAACCTGGCTCACCACCCGGGTCACGCCCCGGGCTTTAGCTGCCGCCTCCCGGGCCGCTTCCACTTCGACCGGCTCTTCCGCCCGGCCCTTTAAAACCACCGTGCCGTGGCCGTCAACGCTTTCGGCGCCAATATGGCGCAGGTCAACGCGCGGATCTAAGTCCAGTTCTTCATGGACCTCCATGGTTACGTCCTCGTCCCTGATGGCCCCGTCGGTGCTGATAGCCACGGCATTGGCTACGCCTTTCACCCCCGGAACCTGCCGCACCAGCCTTTCGGCCCGCTCCTTCTCCTTCAGGGTATCGACGATCCCCTGGAGCTGGACCTCGCCCGCTACCACGTCGGCGTTCAGGCCGTAACCGCGCAGATCCTTATCCTCGCGCAAAATCTGCCGCACCTTTTCCCGTAAAGAAGTATCGTCCATCATGCCCACTCCCTTGCTGTCAGTCAAATCTAGTATACCCCGGCAACAGCAAGTTCATGGGTGTGGGGCACCATTTAGATCAGGCAGGGGCAGTGTCAACACGCGGGCCTATCTCCAGCCTACTTTATCCATCAGCGCGCACCGGCGCTTTTTTCAATTCTCAAAAGGGGAATCAAAAAGCACCGGCGCACCGGCACTTACTGGATCTCCATACTTTTAAGAAACCTCTCAACCAGGCCTTCTCCCAAACGGAACCCTTTATTTTTTAAAATATCAATCATTGCTGGCGCTTCTTTACGATTAATTAGACCCTTGCTTACCGCTAAGTTGATTACACCTAGCACTCCTAACACCTCAAACCCGGCTTGAACTGCAATACGCCGCGCCTTCTTTTCGTCAATTATAAGCAGGTCAGCTTCGAGCTCATTCCCCAATACCAAAACCCCGGCTTCACCTGGTCCCAATACCGTCATCAAGAAGGCCACTTCTCTATTTGACTGCACTTTATGAACTATCAACCACCCAGCCTTCACGGCGTTTTCTACTTCTTGAACACCAGGGCCTCCAGGACCTCCTTGCAAAACTTCCTCATAAACCATTTCCGGTATAAAAATCTTATTCCACAGCTTTTTTACCAAATCTAACTGTCGCAAATGGGACAAGGCTATTAGCGTGGAAGTATCAGCTATTACCTTCACGCGCCAATAGCCTCCTTACGGTTTCCAAATCATGTTCTAATTCTTCTTCATCATAATTCAATGTAATGCCCATTTCAGCAAGGACATCTAAAAAAGCGCTATAAGACACCCCGCTCATTTCAGCAGCCTTGCCCAAAGAAACCTTCCTTTCGGCGTATAATGCAGCAGCCAGCCTCTTTAATATTTCCCCTGCCAAATCTTTTTTCCATCCTAAACTTTCATAGACATCGTCAGGTATTTTCACAACAACCTCTTTCGCCATTTCAGTCACCTTCCTCTATCCCATTTTACCCCAGGACTGCCAATTTATCAATATTGCCTGTGCTACTATGCAGAAGCTGTGTTACCTGATGTTCCAGATAGGTGAGCTGGCGCGGGATATCGGTACCATCCTCAGCACCGACCCGGCCGACTACCTGGCCGACCCATACCAGCCGGGTAACGCGTCTTTAACCCTGCATAGATTTATGACCAGGGACTATCCGGAAGGAACTTTAGCCTACAATCCCGGCGCAAAACCTTTATCCATCAATCTCTTCAGCATAACTACGGCTTCGGCCCTGGTGGCGTGCTCCAGGGGCGCCAGGCCGTCATCGCGGCCGCCGATAATCCCGGCCGTTACTGTTGCCGCCATGGCCGAGCGAGCCCAGGAGGGAACAACCGCCTGATCTTTATAGTTCTGCAGGACGGCTTCCACCCGGCCGGGCTCCTGCTGCACCGCCAGGCCTTTCAAGGCCAGGGCGTTGGCCAGCATGGCCGCCATTTCCGCCCTGGTCACCGGATTGTCGGGCTTAAAGGTCTTATCCTCGTACCCGTGCACCAGCCCCGCCCGGACAGCGGCGGCAACGGAAGGAGCGTACCAGGCTTCAGGCGGCACATCGCTAAAGCCGGCTGCCGCCCCCGGCGTCGGCAGATCCAGGACCCGTTGCAGGAGGCTCGTAAATTCGGCCCGGGTAATCTCGCGGTCAGGCTCAAACCGCCCCTCCCCCACGCCGGCGGCGATATGCCTGGCCGCCATAATCTCTACATCCCTGGCCGCCCAGTGGCCCGCCAGGTCGGCAAAATCAGCCCGGTACTCCAGGACGATGTAACTCCCGTCCCCGGGGAGGGCAAATTCCAGGTAGGGATTCCCTTCCACCCCATGACCGCCGCGATAAACCAGGGAACCATCGCTTTGCACCTGGTAAACGCCCAGGAGGTCCCGGTCCAACCCCTGCCGCTCTTCATATTTTATCCTGGCAGGGATGCCGGCCGGGAGCCCCGCCTTATCCCCGGCGGTGAGGGTATAAACCATGCCTGCCGCCCTGTAGCCCGGCCCGTTGATGCCTTTTACTTGCGCCGGGTCCGGGCTCTCCTGCCGGCACGTCAGGTCTACTGCTCCGAAGTCGCTCAAAGTCGCCAGGGAGGCCGGCGGCAGGGTCAGGACCACCGGGCCGTAGTCCAGCTCCAGCTCCGCCTTTTTCTGCCCCAGGTCCCGGAGCAGATCAGACGGCAGAGAAAAGGTCCGGGTAGGAACAGTCTCCCCGGCCAGGGAAAGGACCAGCTTGTTATCCTTTATCCCGGCGGCCGCCTCCGGGCTCACCCGCCAGGTAACAACTCCCGCAGCAGCGTCGCGCTGGATCTCTTCTCCCGTACCGGCCGGAGGCACTGCCGCCCCGCCCCCGCCGGATACGGCCTGCCCGGTGCTCCCCAGCAGGGCGGCTACAATCTGCTCCCGGACGGCTTCCAGGGCCGGCGGGAAATTGCCCTTCAGGATGGATTGAATGTCAGAAGTTGCCGCCAGGGCACTGGCCAGGGTACTGTAATTACCCGTCAGCAGCACTTCCGCCGCCGTTTCCATGACCAGGGCGTTCACGTCGTCTTCATCCTTGAGGCTGCTCGTATCGGCATTAGCAAGCCGATCCTGCACATCGGCCAGGAAGGAACGGATGTCGCTGTCCATGGCCTGCTCACTGCTATTCAGCTTCCGGTACTCTTCCAGCAGTTCCTGGCGATAGGGCTGGTAGGCGGGATCATCCTTCAGCCGGTCATACAGGCCGGGGAGATCCAGCCCCGCGGCCGGGGCGGCCGGCCCTCCCACCAGGGACAGCAGCATAAGGAACAACAGCGTCCAGCAGGTAAAAACCCTCGTAGAAACCCTCCGCAGCAACCTTCTCCCCTCCGATTAAAAAATAGGGGGCATGCCCGCCTGCGGCAGGGCATCCCCCGTACCTTTTTTAGCAAGCAAGTTAGACTTAGATGCGGTCCTGCAGCCGCTTGAGCATGACCACCGTTTCCGCCCGGGTGGCATTGCCCAGAGGCACAAAGGTGGTGGCCGTCCGGCCGACAATCAGCCCGGACTCTACCGCCACAGCCGCGCTCTCCCTGGCCCAGGCCGCAATGCTGCCGCTGTCGCTGAACCTGCTCAAGATATCATCCATCCGACCGGTAACGTCCACTTTCCGGCCGGCGTAAGCCAGGGCCCTGCTCAACATGGCGGCCATCTCCTGGCGGCTGATGGCCCGATCGGGACGGAAGCTGCTGTCCTCATAGCCGGCCACCAGGCCGGTCCTGGAGGCAGTCACTACGGCGCCGTAGTACCAATCGTCGGGCTGGATATCAGTAAAGGGATTGGCAGCGGTTCTATCCTCACTGATACCCAGGGCGCGGAGCAGGAAGGCCGTAAATTCCGCCCGCGTCACCTGGCCTTCCGGATTGAATTCGCTGGTCGTGATGCCGGCCGCAACGTGGCGGGCAGCCATGATCTCGATATCCCGCTGGGCCCAGTGTCCCTGAATGTCGCTGAAGGTTTTATCGTAGGCCAGCACCGTGTACTTCGAGAAGGAATTGAGGACGGCGCTGATAGTATTGGTGGTCTTATCGACCCGGCCGCCCCTGTATTCCCAGGCGCCGGCAGCTACATTGTAACGATAGATGCCCAGCTTGTCGGCGTCCACACCCTGCGGGCGATAGGTCAAGGTAAGGGTTACCGGTTTGGCCGGGGTTACCGCCTGCTGGTCGTCGCCCTTAACACTATACAGGTCGATCTCGATAACGTCCGCCGCCTGGCGCATGCCGGCCGGGAGGCCGCCGGTAAACGCCCGGGCCTCTGCTTCATCCAGGACCTGGAAGGCGAAATTAATTTTTGTTTCCGGGTCGGCCAGGATCTCCGGCGGTATCACTCCTGCCGGGAGAAGCGCCTTGACGCCGGCCACTTCCAGGGAAAGGGCCTTACCGGCTTCCGCGGCTTTGGTAAAGACGGCGGCCGGCAGTTCCACCGTAGCGGTCTTGACGGTCACGTCGGCCGGGATGTCGGCCTTAAAGACCACCGGGCCGGAAGTCTGGGCGATCAGCTCGGCCGCTTTGGCCGCATCGATTGTGGTCGTCACGCTGCCCGTCGATTTGTCGACCGTTACCTGGCCGAAGTCGGTGGTAGTGGTGGATTTCCCGGTCTGGGAGGTGCCGCCGCCACCACCGCCTCCGCCGCCGGAAGCAGCGCTAGTGGTTACAATAAGTTCAGGGCTTGCGGCCGTATTCTCCAGATTATCATAGGCTATTACTTTATAAGTATAGGTTGTTGACGCGCTAAGGCCGGTGTCAGTATAAGTGTTGCCTGTTATCAGCTGGGCGTTAATTTTATTGTTGTTGCGAATAATGTCGTAACCCTTGATCCCCGAAATGTCAGTAGCGGAAAAATTCAATACCACACTGGAACTGGTGACATTCCCCTTGGTCAGGGTAACATTAGCCGGCGGGGTGGTATCCTGCAGAACTGCGTAAGTCGAGAAGTGTTCAACTTCCGCTTTAACGATATCCCCATCCAGCCAGCTCGGCTGATATTCCCATTTGTTGTTATTTAGGTAGAAAATGGCAACTTTATCTGTATCGGTTTTTCTTTTTAGGCCGATGGTCACCTTTTGGCCTGCCGGCATTTTGGGAAAGGAAATATCAACAACCTCGCCGCTGATTGCAACGCCAGACGGTGGTGGTTGTACGCTATTAGCATCTTTTTTCTCAACTGTTAGTTTGGCATCGGCTGGCAATTTAAACCCTGCTGGCAGAACAATCTGGATGCTAGCATCATCGCCGAAAGTCAAGGTAGCAGGTTCCTTGAGTTCGCCAGAAGATGGATCGACAAGGTCACTTAACTGAGTTCCTAAATTAACTTCTACCGGTGTTCCAATTGTTACAGGTATAGGTGGCTGAACTGTCACGGTAAATTCAGCCAGCCAGGCATTGTCGGCCATGTTGCCAGGGTGGAACGCCCGTACCTTGACCGTTCCCCCTGCTTTGGCCCGGAGGATATTACTATAATTATCAAAATCGGCAATACTGGTATCTAATGATTTCCATTTCAACACGCTGCCTGGAATATTGAAGGTCGTGCTCCCGCCAGGTACCTGCACCTTAAGGTTGTAGGCCTTGGTGCTGCCGGCATAAATAGGCACGCTAGTATTCTCCTGCGGTACCGTCACCGAGCGTATGTAGCCTTTCAACAGGGCCTGCTCGGCGGCTTTACCATCTACTGTATCACGCAGGGCGTCCTTTACATTGACCAGCTTTTCGACGCTCCAGCCGAGCTGCTCAATACTGTACCGGAAGGGCGACTGGACGCTGAGGGCTGCCTGCCGCAGGTACTGCTCGAAGGCTTCTAAAACCTCGTTGTAGTTTTTATCCCGGATGAATCCAGACAGGTCAGTCAGATTGTTTTTAAGCACCCCCGGCATCGCCCGCTCCGTATCTATTACAAACTGCCAAGCGTCGTCCAGGGTGACACCTTCTCCCAGAAGATTGCTCACCGTCGAACCCCATGTACTGCGAAAAGCCTGTAGTCTATTTTGAAGTTCGCCTGCATCTGTGGAATATTGAATGGCTGCTGCTTCCTTAAGCATTTCAGCTAGAGTAGAGACGGCATTATCACCAAGGCGCGAAGTCACTGCCTGGGTTATTAGCCCATTGCTAGCTATAATACCCTCAATGACGTTTTTATCAAGCCCCGCAATCTCATTCTTCGCCTCCTGGATAACAGCCTTATCCCCGTCATCCAGGCAGTTATACACCGGCTGGAGCCTCTCAACCAGCTCGCCTACCGGGTCGCTAGACGACGCCGCGGCATGAGGCACGGCCGGGATGCCGGCCAGCACCAGGCTCAGGCAAACAACAACGGCCAGGTACGACCATAAACCCTTGATGCGCACATCTAACCCTCCTAACGCCCCCTCCGGACCCGCCCGTAACGAGCCTTTCAGAGGCAAATTTTGTTAACTCCCTCCAGTTCACTTGCTATATTCGCCATTTTTGGTAATTCCTCCTAAAAAACCAAAACCAATAAGAAAAGTTTACCATCAAACCACTACAAACACTCAAGCCTGTCTATTACAACCTGCCCCGCCTCAAAAACGCCATCACCCCTCCCCGGCAGATAAGCTGTCCAAAAATGAACAAAAGAACGATACCGCCGGCTGCTTCCGGCACATACACAGAAGGGTCGTGCAGGAGCCCCGCCAGCCACTGCCAGAACCACTCTTCCGGGCGGCCCCGGGGAAAGCCCCAGCCGTACAGGGGCCAGAGGAAAGTAGCCGGGTAGCGCCACATCCCGTCCAGCAGGTGGTGCATGAGGCTACCCCCGGCCAGGATCAGGCCCCCCGGCCGCCGGCAACGCCGCCACCACAGCAGGCCGGCGGCCCAGGCAAATAATAAAAAAACCAGGGTGTGGGCGTAGATACGGCCGTTACCCAGGGTTTCCTTAAGAATCACCCCGCCCAGGGGCTTGTCGATAATATCCGGCAGCATAGAACCGATAAGGAACAGGCGGTAATCTATCGGCCCCGGCGGCCGCATCCTGCCGCCCGGCCTCTGCCTGCCGCCTGAACCCATCACCTTTTCTATCACCCTGGCTGCCGCCAGGGTCAAACCCGCGTGACCTAAAAACAGCATCAGCTATGCCCACGTGCTTCCTTTCTAAAGAAAATCAACCTCACGGTAGCGTAAAAAATGGACCGCGCCGTGCATCTAGGGCTGCCGGCTTTTAAAGCATCAAATTTCAAGGCCAAGCGTCTCCTTTAAATAGCGTTTCCGAAACGGGGCAAAATCAAAATACCTATCCAGCGTGTATTCCTCAAAATCAACTCTGATATTGGGGACATTCTCTATTAACAGGTAACCGTTTTTTAGAACGGTATATTTGAAGGATAAAGGAGCTCTATTAATAACCCTGACATCGATTGGGAAAGGAATGAGCTGCCGGAGGGAATCTTCCAACTGCATCTCATAAAGGAAGTAATCTGAATCTATCCTCTCATCATTGATATAAACGGCCAGATCAATATCCCTGAAAGGACCTTCACAGAGAAAAGAACCGTGAAGATAGGCAAAGGCTATCTCCTCTCTTCCTTTTAAGCAGGCAGCAATTCTTTGAAGCAGGCTATGCTTCTCCTCATCAGTCAAGGAATAGAACTTAAACCGTTCCAAACTCCTACCTTCCTTCACTTTGGGCGTCCTAATTTTTCTAAAGCGCTCGCCGGTATGCGCAGTTGCCGTCCATAGCGCAAGGCCGGCAACTCCCCCTTTTGCACTCTCCTCAAGACCGGGATTAAGGCACATCGGCAAAGAAGCTGTAAATCTGGGCCGCTGTAAGCGGCTGCAATTTTTCTTGCAAATCAGCAGATTGCTTAGTCCAGATGGAACGGGTTTAAAACCACTATCCCTTCGTAACGCTGGCCGGTATTAAGGTCTTCGGTCCAGATAACATCGCAGCCCAACTTTTTGGCGCTGCAGATAATAAGCGAATCCCAAAATGATAATTCATTCCGCTGCTGGATTTCAATAGCTTCCAGAACATCCTCGACATCAGGCACATGCAGTGTCCACTGGCCTAAATCGGCAATTATCCTTGCGGCCGTTTCCGGCGCAACCGGTTTTGCTACCTTTTGAACTATCGTCACGTAAAACTCTTGCAGCACCTGCAGACTAATACAGCCCTGACGGGAGTCCCACAAACTTAATATAAGATCCCTGGCCTTCTCATGTTTTTTACCCGCCGAGATATCATGAGCATAAACGAGGACATTAGTATCGACGAACTGGCGCCTTAAATTATCGTTCATGGATATCTGCTCTCCGCCAGGTAATTCTACCCTCGGTACCAAGGCAAAAACCATTTCTTAACAAAGCAGTATGGCGTTCGCGAGCCTTGGCGTAGCTATCTTCTTGCCGGACGAGTTCCTCAAGGGTTCGAGCCAAAAGGCCCGACACAGAGGTTTGCCTCTCTATAGCTATATGCTTAACCTTTTGCAGTACCTGCTTAGGTAGGGATAAAGTAATATTTTGATATTCCATTTTAAACACCTCCACGTAAATAAGTGTAACCCATATTTACGTGATATACAAGGCCTTTCAGCTTCTTGCTACCCACGCCCGGCTAGAAAACCTGCCCATCCTTACCGCTGATCCCCAAATTGCCCGTTAGGCGTACTCCGGAGCCGGCAGCGCAGTTGTTTGGAGCCTAAAAGCACCTACTGGAGGTCCCCGGCGATCTTTCCTAAAATAACTGCCCGCGCTTCTTCTATAGTTCCGGCAGTAAACAGCTCATCCAGAATGCGGTCCAGGATTTGGAGGTCGCTTATTTTCTGCACCTTTTCCTCCAGGTCAGCCGGCTGTTCACCAAACCTGCGCGAGAGATATTTAAGAATCGTTTCTTTTTGGGCTTCTATCCGGCCTTCCTTCAGGCCTTCCATTCTACCTTCCATTCTACCTTCCATTCTGCCTTCCATCCGGCCTTTTTCATGCCAACTGGTAGTAATCTGCATGATTGTCTCAGCCTCCTTCTTATCAATTCTACCCAGTTCACAGTTGAGTCTTTCTTCTTCCTCCTGGCTTAGCTTCAGGTAGCTCTCGAAGAATCCGGCCAACATCTCCATCCGCGCCGGGTCCAGTTTTAACCTGGTCAGCATGCGCAGGAATTCTAACTTTACCTGCACCCTCTCTTCATCTTTAAAACCCATTTTACTAAGAAGCGCGGCTGCTACCGGATTGTTGCTGTGAATATATTCCCGCCACGGTAGCTTCTTTAGTTCCAGTTTATAGAAACGAAAGCGCAATACGTCTAGAAAAGTAAATCCACTTGTGAATGTATCGGGTTCGTCCCGTACCTGGTCGTAAGTAAAGATGGCTATCGGCAGGATCTTGCAGCGGTATTGCTCGTAAAGGCGACTGAAGTAGATAAACATCCTCTCGTTGAATTCTTTTTGCACATAACTTTGCGGCTCGATGTGAACCATAATCAGGCCTTCTTCGCCTTTAAGGCGGGTCTCTACCAGAATATCGACCTCGTGTTTTTCGCCGGCAGTGACGTCGGTAAAGACTTCCTGCTGTAGGAATCTTACATGGGTAAAATCAATGGCTTCATATGCCCGGGGGAAAAAGGCTTGCATGAATTCAGCAAAAAAGGTCTCGATTAGTTCCTTAAAAAGCCGGTCGTGATCGATGTTCATTCGTTACAGTTCCCCCATGACCGTTGCAGGAATTTGGACCAAACGTTTGATCGGGAGATCGATTGAGGGCTTCAGGGATAATTCTCCTTTTTTTATTTTACCATAGAACAACCTGGAGCCACAGGCGTATTCCATCCCGTTCACCAGTCTTTTTCCATACAGAGTTGCTGCCAGTTCATAGCACTATCATCTCCAAGAGAATAAATTTACCCCAGCAGACCGGTGCAGAGGCAAATAACAGGGTAATCATGCCTTCACCTTAAAAACATTCTGCAAGGCTATGTACCCTGATCTTGCCTGCTTACATTCATAAAACCTTAGTTCTGGTCCTGTTTCTGGCCGGAAAGAAGTAAATTCAATCACTTTAAGTCTAAATCCACTAGGTGGCAATAGTAAGGGCAAAAGTCGTGAAGTGATAATATCATGATGGCTGGTAATAAAAACTTGGCGCCTCTGATTGTTACCATAAGCCAACATGCGAATTAGATGGGCATCGGCTGCAAGATTATTTAAATCAAATGCGCTAGATACATCATCCAGGCAAATAAAACCTAATGGATGATTTTTAACCCCACAATTAAGGGCAAGCATGTAGGCAATTGCCAATTGATTTATTTGGGCTGTCGAGAAAGTAGGAAAAATATTTGTTTCTCTTATTATATTATCTTCAGACCACCTCTGTATATATAACTTACCATTACTACGTTTAAAATGAACATTTTTGGCCAGATCTTTACCCATACCGAATTGAAAAAGAATATACTCAAGGGCTTGGTTTAATTGAGAAATATAATTTTCCCTTAAAGCATTCCCTTTTATTGCCTCGATCCATTTATCTAAATTTCTCTTAGTGGCCCAGCTAATAAAATCTGAAAGCTTTTTATCGGCTTCTCTTGCTGCTGGGGTCCAATTTAATTTAATTGTTTCTAGCTTTTGTCCAATCTGTTGCCATTTATGTAGATACTC
Source organism: Moorella sp. E306M (assembly GCF_006538385.1). NCBI lineage: Bacteria > Bacillati > Bacillota > Clostridia > Neomoorellales > Neomoorellaceae > Neomoorella > Moorella sp. E306M. The sequence continues at coordinate 1,025,786 of NZ_BJKO01000001.1, forward strand.
CAATACTTTATTCCAAGCTGTCATTGTTTCAGCAGCATTTATATTCACGAATTTTTCTTTTAGCATCATACGGGCCTTTTTAAGATCATATCCAGTACCATCTTCCAAGTTTACTTTTTCTAAAGGAGCTCCAAAAATGGCACTCCATAATTTGAGGGCTTGCAAAAGATTATCAAAATCCGCCTCTTTTTTCTTTATACCAGTAATTTCTTTTCTAATCTCAAATATCTTTTGGGTAATTGCCGTGGCTTCGTCATGGAGTTGTTTATATTGAAGCCACTTACTTTTTAATTTATCGCTCCAATCACAACCATGCTTTTCCAACATCGACCATATCTCATCAACTACTACTTCCGGGGAACTAGCCTTTACCTTTAACATATAATCGATTGAAGCAATAAGGGGGATTTCCCCCATCCAGGTTGAAATATTTGTACCTGGAATAGGTAGTTGTTCTTCACTTAAAAGAAGCCCCATCTGCGTCTTGATCCTGGCGAGCTCTAGTTCAAGGGCTTTTTCCTTCTCAGTAAGCTCTTTTAAGGCAATATCTTCCTTCGGGGAAGTTTCAGTTACAGGAAAAAAATCAGGAAGGTTATCCAATAATTCTTTTAACCTGGCAACTCCTTCATTTATATCAGCTTGTGGTGGTATATCAGCTAAAGCTTGCTTCCTTATACTTTCAATTGCTTTAATTGCTTCCTCAAGTAATTTACATACAGGCTGGTCTCCCTGTTCATGCCCGGTTAAAGCTGCAACCCATTTTTGTAAATTTTCCTTATACCGGGCGGCAAATTTTCTGCCCGTGATAACCAACTTTGCTGGGAATGGAATTAGCTGTTTTAGATACTCATTTGATTCTATGATTGCTTGTAAATTCCCAGCCTGCTCAGCCGCTTCATTTTTTAAAATATCCTCATTGCCTAAATTGGCTCGAAAGCTACTTCGAATATTCTCGACCTCAGCGGCCGCTTTTACCAGCGCATCCAGCAGGATTTCCCTATTAGGAAAATCGCCTACGAAAGCATCAGCTATTCCTTGAATTCCTTCCTGGGACCTGCCAAATGTACTCTCTATCCCATCCTGATAAAAAAAACAACTACTGCGTACAAATGAAGTTGAAAAACCATTGAGTGGAAATAGAGTACTTTCTTCATCTAATCTTTCCGGTAATAGCGTTGCTTGAAAAACTCGCCCGTCTTGACATTTGACCTCTATCCTGGCTTTGGCTTCGCCTGATAACAAATTCTTATTGATATAGTTCTCGAAAGGCCTCTTAGTGCTATTTTCACCTATCCGCGGCTCAATTTTCCCTGTAGCCATAAGTTCGAGGGCCTCAATAAATGAAGTTTTACCAAAACCATTATTTCCGGTAAGAATTATGACATCGGCATCACAATTAATTGACTGCTTTTTAAAAAAACACTTAAAGCCCTCAGTGTAATCTCTTTTATCCTGATCGTTTCTTCCATTGCGAGAACCTCCCTCTATTTGCCGAACTATTTCTTCTGCTTTTTGGCGAATTGAATCTATAATTACCTGACGTAAATCAAGGGCTATCTCTTTTTTTAACAATTCCTCTAAAAAATCCTGCAACCATTCTTTAACGAGTTTGTTGTCCTGAATTTTCAAGACAGCCTCTAACCATTCTTCAAAGGTTATTTTTTCGATTCGCCATTGGATATTTTCAAATAACGAAAGTATTTTGTCTACTTTTTTTATATCTTCCTCACGAAATAAATAAAGAACATATTCCCCCTCAGTAAACGATGGGTTAACAAAATCTCTTTCAGCATTTTTATAGTGTTCTTTATCAGGTGCCACATATATTACAACGAGGTTTTGATGAGTATCATGGTATTGAATAACGTAATTAATCATTCTGACTGCCTTTTTAAATGAAGCAGCATGTTGCTCATTCCATGTTTTATTTGCATCAGGAGCAAAAATGGCAACTACCATAACCGGAGAGGTTATTAATAAAGAAGGTGGTAATGCTCCATCATTTTCAAAGTACTCCCTTTGACATTTAATAGGTATCCCATTTATCTTGGTTGAAAGTTCCTTGAAATGCTCTATCATTGATAGATTTCCTCCACCCATTTCTTCCAATGAACTGCTTCTTTTTTTATTTTAGCAGGGTCTGTAATAAGATTTCTTATACCCTCTAATATATCCTCGCTTCCAAAACCTGAAAATAATATCGACCGCGTACGGCATCGGTCACGGAACATGTCCTGGGCCCATTTATTTTCGCGCCAGTTCTGCAATTGGCGTTCTGTAAGAACAATATTAGCAGCTTCGTTTTGGGGATCTTCTTTAAACTTTTTAGCGCAACCATTAATTTTATAAATATGTAGAAGTGGGTATTTGGGATTACTATCATCGATAAAATGACGGTATTCAGATAAATTCGTTACCACTCTTACCTGTCGACTAGTAAAATTTCTATTAAAGCTTTTTTCATATGCCTTTTCCATGCAGGTATCGTAATTCGTAGTAATAATCTCGTTTATATAGCCTTCCCGTGCTATATAGGCAATATAGCAATGCGTCGGGGTAGGTTCTAAATCACAAAACTCGGCAACCCTTAAAATATTACAGGCTTTAACTTCATTATGTAGATGTATATAAACTTCTGCAAGAACAGCCATACCGGCATTACATAACTTATCTATGCAAAGATCATCTTCTGTCCCATCTTGTTTGCCACAGATGCATAATAAAAACTTTGCTAGTTCGGTAGATTTTTCAGCTTCTAATATTAATTCTTGTGCCAAACGTCTAATCATATCTGGCGTTCTAGTTAGTCCATCTGGATCGGCATTGTAACTAACGCCAGCACCAAGGAAAGGTACAATCATTTTTCTAAATAAGCGGTCTATAAGTCGCCTTAACTTGTCATGCATGGTTTAATCCTCCAAACAACAGGGTTCCCACACCGACCTGATGACGGGGTTCGGGGCCGCCTGGCGGCTTACGTAATGGGACTTTATTATCCAGACAACTTATACTCATCCCCAATCTCAGCCGGCGACTCCAACTAGAATTAAGTGTTTCCGCTCCTACAAGCACCTACTGGAGGCTCCCGGCGATCTTTCCTAAAATAACTGCCCGCGCTTCTTCTATAGTCCCGGCAGTAAACAGCTCATCTAGAATGCGATCCAGGATTTGGAGGTCACCTATTTTCTGCACCTTTTCTTCCAGGTCAGCCGGCTGATCCCCAAACCTGCGCGAGAGATATTTAAGAATCGTTTCTTTTTGAGCTTCCATCCTGCCTTTAGTTTCCGCTTCTGCCCGCTCTTCCCTTACCCATTCCTGGTAAATTGGCGACTGCATTACCATTTCCCTCCTTATAAAGAGCCTGATCCACTCTTCCCGGCATGACAGTTGCAGAAATCTTACCCAATCACCAGCTCTTCGCTGGACCAAATGCCATCAGCTTTGCAACTGCGATATACAACTATAGAAATGAGTTTTATTCATTCACTCAATCTATCCCATTCTTCTTTGCTAATATCTGTTTATTTTAAAATTCCGATTAATAATGAAACACTTATATCATCACCATGGTAATTGGATATGCAAAGTTTATGCCGACCCCGCTGCGTAAAATTGTGCTTAGAGCTTTACTTGCCATTTATGATTTAGGTCCGCTCCACCTAAAATAGGAATATAAGCCCAAAAACCAGGGCATAGAGGTATTTGCCCTTTCCTCTTTGAGCCCCTTTTGGGGAGGATGAGAAACTTTCAAGAGTGGAATTTTTGCGGGCAAATTTATTAAATGTCGGCCAGGTCTACTTAAATAATAGCGGCCTCCAGAGGAAGCTCATTTATATTAACATTAGATGTAAAAAAATTAAGCTTTTCAAAGCCGATTACTTTTCCATTTTTGTCTTTGATTAAAATAACCTCTTCACCGGTTTCCTCACAAATATACTCTTTTTCAGGATCGTCAAACCACACATTTAATGTGTTTGCTTCTTTGTCGTAATATAGCCTAATCTTTTCCATACAAGCTCACCTTCTTTAATTCCTGAACCTCTTTTTCCCTTCCCTTCATCGAGGGATGTTTTTCATTAATTAACTTTTCCCAGTACGTTTTCGTCGTCCTGATCCTTTTGCCCATTTTGCTGATGACTTCAAAATATAGATTATCCATTGTCCACTATTTATACCCCGGTAATTCTCCTTCTTTTATATTTTACCATATTACACCTCGGAGTAACAGGCACAAAAATACAGGTCTATTTCACCAGCTCCGCATCATCCCCCAAAAACATACGCAGGGCGCGGCGATTGTCCCCGGCGTGGCAGACCCGGGCGCTTTTGCCCGGAAGGCCGTCCTTAAGTGCACCGAAGATTTTTATCTAACCGGCAACTAGCCATCTGGAAAGAAAACCAAAGCATTGTCTCAAGGAGAACTGTTTAACAGTTTCTTTATAAACTCTATTACATAGCCCCTGTTCAGTTTATCATGGCAATACTGGTTGGTATAATTGCGCAGGCAACCGTAGCAACTTGTGTTGGCCAGACTGCCACCGCATTCGCATCTGGAGAGTATCGCCAACGTCCGCTGCAAAGTTCGCATCAGATTATCTTTTTCTGCAATCCGCTTAACATGGCCTGCGCCACCCGGCACATCATCAAATAATACCAGGGCAGGGCTGTAAGGATTGCCTGCATAGGGGTATAAAGTACCATCGACATCCTGGCGCTCAATGTCCAGGGCACTGCAGGCTCCCTCTAAAATGCCGTATAAGACAGACTCCCAGAAACCCTCACGTTGATCATGGTATTCCGGAAACCATATTCTTAAAACGTCGGTGTAAAACTCGTAACCCAAGGAATAACGGGCAGTTCTGCCTTTACATTTTTTCCCCCAGGGCGTCTCGTGGGGACCCAGGGGCTCCCCGGTATTAACCTCAGCATAGCCGCAAGACTGGCAGATTTTAAACCCCCTCTTCCCGGCACTATTAATTACGGCCAGCCTGCCGGCGCCGGCTTGCAAATTGAGCTTGAAACCGTTTAAACTCAAGGTAATTTCCTGTTCGATATTTTCTTCCTGAGCAAAGAATTTCCTGGTGGTATACGTCTTTTGTGGTTTGGTCATGGTAGGCCTTTCAGGTTGCCCGGCAATAAAACCATAGTCTGGCTTAATAAAAATACCGCGATTATTGCCGACTTTATGACCACAAATGCAGGTATCCATAGGCGTATTTTTTTCAGCTATATCGCTCTGGTAATACCCGCAATAATCACAGATCGCATAGGCGTATTCCACAGGATTCCGGTCTGGAAGTTTTTTAATATACTTGCTGGTCCATAATTTGCCTCCTGCTATCACCTGACTCCCAGGTGCATATTCAGACAAAGCAACTTTGAGATCCCTATCCAGCTCCAGACCCCTGGCTTCTTCACCGTGATGGTAAATCTGTAATTCCACCACATCTACCGGAAAGCCATACTTGGGAATTACATTTTGTTGCGCCAGAAAATCTAGAATATAACGCTTTTCAATGGTATTAATGGTTTTATGGACGGCCTGGGCTTTCAAGTGGTTTTTGGTCCTGCTATACTCTGCTTCAATGGCTTTCAATTCGCGCAAATCCGCCATTACCTTCGCCTCTGCCTTGCTCAGTACGCCATCGGTTTCATCTAAAAGCCCGTCCAGCCAGCTCCAGTCATGAACCCCCAGCCTTTCCTGCATCTCGTTGGGAATAATCCTACTAAGACTTTTTTGTAATTCCCCGGGTTTATCACGCAACAATTTTCCTAACGCCTGGGAGGCCGTCTCACCGGATTCAGGGAAAAAGGTTTTGACCTGCCCGAAATACTCCGGCCTTAACTTCCAAAACATTGCCAGGGCGACGGCATACATATGCCGCTTTATAATTTTGTCATTGCTAATCTTTATATGGGGCGGCCGGATTTCGCCTTTAATAATTCGCAGGGGTTCATTATAATGAGCAAAGTCATGGGAATGACGTTGAGCAAAGGTAAGGACAAAGGCCGTAGAATCTGTTCTCCTCCCTGCCCTGCCGGCCCGCTGGATGTAATTGGTAGCCGAAGGTGGTACATTACGCATAAAAACGGTTTCCAGTTCTCCCACGTCAACACCCAGCTCAAAGGTAGTAGAACAACTTAAAACATTAATCTGCCCCTCATTAAATTTTTGCTGTATTTCAGCAGCTTTTTCTGTAGTAAGCTGGGCTGTATGTTCACTGGTTTGCATGACCAGGGGCAATATATCCAGATACAATTTTCGGTAGTGATTGCCGGCCAGTTCCTGAGCCGGATTGCAGGCGACTAATTGGCCATCACACCGGTAAGTCGGGCAAACACCTTTAATGTTATATAAAGTCAGGCGCCGGCACCTGCTGCAGCGATACCAGGTAACAGTATCATCAACTATTGCCGGCAGCACCCGCCAGTATTCCGGTTTCAGGCAGTATACTTCCCCCAGGCCCTGGGACTCATGATGGCTGGAAAAATGGCCCTTCCACGGCGCCCTTTCACCCGTTAACAACCGGTTCCAAATTTGCATCAGCAGATCTTCGATTTTTTCGCGGTCAATCCCGCCCTGCACAGCAGCCAGGCGTAATAAATAATCCATACGGGAGTTATTGCCACCCTTGCGGGTAGGAGTCCAACTGTAAACCCGTCCGGGGTAAGACATGCTTTCTTTAAAATAAAACTCTTTATTTCTAGGTGCAAAGAAAGGATCCCGGGGATCCACAACATCCGGAAAACGAACGGCGCCGCTTTTTCGGACCGTGTCCAGCAAAATCATGATTAAATCAGTAGCCTCTGCAGCCGTAAAATTCCACGGTTCTTTACGCAAAGCCCTGGGTGGGTTCCAACCCGGCGGTAATACCGGCACAAAACCAACTAAACCCAGCCCTTCCAAGCCGATAATGCGATCGCTGACAATGAATTCATGCAGCACCCATTTCCATGCTTCTATTTCCAACTGCTGCATACTCATTTGCGGGAACAATTGCAGATCATACAACATCCTTTTAACAAAGTTTGCCAGATCGTTTACCCGCCATTCATTGGCCACCACCTGGCTTTTATACTTCTCCAGCGTCATGATAATTAGGCGGCGCTGCAAAATTTGATTGTATGAAGCCTGCAAATAAGTAGAAAAATAAGCGGCATCCTGGCGGCTGTCGGAAAAAATAAGCAGGCGACGATTACTTTTGTGAAAGCTTATATTGTCGGGAACCTCCCAGTCGTCTGTTTCAGTATCATCATCTTGCAATACTTCCACCTGCTCCGGTATCTGCTGGTAAAGGGCAGTCGCCAGAACGCTGGTAACCGCCTCCGCACCGAGGACAAACCGCCGCACCACGGAACCGAGAGAATTAATGCTCCCGCAGGCCGGGCACTTATATACATTACCGTTTTTAGCGGAGACTTTAATTACCAAAAATAAGCTTTTCTCACCACAACTACAAGGGGTTGCAGCATCAGTTTTAGGCCTGACGGCCCCGCACCCACCACATAAAAGATATTCCTCTCCTGGCGGTATATCCTCACCGCTTGCCACTATTTCATCTTCATTCTCTGGAACCGGCATTTTATCGTCAAGGAGCAAAAAATAGACAAGGTTGTTATTGTCTTCATAGAAACGCCTGCCCGGCTGTTTAAGAATATCGTGTTCCCCTCCACGTACCACTTCGCCTACAAGATACAGTGCATCACATTGACGGCAGGTAGCCGCTTCAAATACGGGAAACATTCTGCCATCTGCACCTTTAATCTGTTCCCTTCGTTCCAGATAAAGCCTCTTTTCAGGGAGCAAAGAAACATATGCACCTTCTAGTGCCCGGATAAATAAATGGTATCTGGCCGGCAGCAGGGATTGGCTTCCGGGTTCCAGCCTGGCCTTATTGGCCAAATAAACCAATGCCACCAGGCGGTTTTGACCGTCCTGGACCCCGGGAAATAATTCCCGGGCAACATCCTGCAGAAAACAAGGCCCCTGTTCCAGTCTCTGTTGCAGGGTAATAACCCTGCTGTCTCCCGAAAGTACCAGATAAAGAAATCTGGACCATTCCCCCCGGCAATCTTTTTGCGCCAGGGTTAAAATATTTTGGGGAATACCTGATTCCAACCCGGCGGCTATTAACCCTTCAATCTTGTCTGGCTCATCGCCATCAATAACTTCCGACCATTTGCCGTAAAGCTCACTCCCGGGTTTACCCCAACTGCTCTCAGCAACCTTTAAATGTTTTTTAAAGGCCACTACCACATCCTGCCGGGCAGGATTATCTTCGATCCATTCAAACTTTTCGCCAAAAAGCTTGGTTCCAAACTCAGTCACTTCCCGGAACCCTTTTTCATCTACACCTAATGTAGCACTAGTACCTATTTATCGCCAAGCATTACATCTATACAATTTTCGCTACCCGGCTCTGGCAGTAAAACTTCATCTTCTTCCCAGGGATCATCGATAGTAAACTGCAGCCTGTAGCTGCCCGCCGGTAACCGCCTGTAATGTTCCCTAATCTCCACCCTGGATACGCCGTCAGGGACACGGCGTTCAAGCATATCTGCCCCTGGCAACCCTAACGGCCACAAACGTACAATTCTATTGGTAACTACCCCGAAATCTTGCCAGGTCAGAACAACGATACGTCTTTCGCCCTCTAACCTCTGCACTATAGAAATATCGGCAACCTGCCAGCGCATCCGCACGCGCACCAAAAGACACGCCGGAATAGTATTATCCTGAAAACTTAGATATAAATCGTGAACCGGCAGGTTATCACTCCCACTCCACAGGGTGTCACTGAGCTGGCGCAAATTAAAGACAGCAACTCCTTTTCTTATCTGGCGGGAGATAACCTGCCGCCCATTGTCTAATGCCAATTTAACCATTCCCGAAATACACGCCGGCAATTTAACCTCGATTTCACCCAGTTCTTCATGCCAAATCTCTTCGACTTCCGCTTTCCAGGGAATATCGGCACTACCCCGCCAACGAACAGCGGGAATATCTATATAAACTTCCACCCGGAAGTCGTTATCTTGATCTATAGAATAACCCAATTGTCCAACAATCTGGTTTTGGCGGGTATCAAACTCAACCAGGGTCCTGCCGGGTGAGCTTTCGACCAGTTGCGCCGGGGGCCGGACGAAGAAAGTAAAATAATGCCGCGAACTTAATTCCAATCGCCCTGTTTCTCTTTTTCCATCTTGAGGGCTGTATATTCCCCGATCAAACTCTAATGTCAAATCGGGCACCACGACACACTTTAGATGCCACAGGACGCTCTCCCGGTAAATCAAAGTAATCCCGCATACTCCATATACATCGCCGAAGAGAACGGCAAGGGGTACAAAAATAATATCATCCTTACAGATAACCGCCCCCGGGGTATCTAAAGAAACATATTTAGCAACCCCGGCCCAGTCCAGGCGCACACCATAAGAGCGCAGTTCTTCCTGTTCATTTTTTGAGAACACCAGCCCCGGCAGTTTACCCCGGTAGACCGGTCCCTCCCCTGTTTTTACGATAGCTATTTCTTCTCCTCCAAGTAACCTTGGTTCCAGTTGTTCCGGGCGCTTTTTAAAAACCGTTGCATCAGTTTCAGTCCTGACCAGCACTGCATCAATTCCATCCAGATCCAGATACCAGTATTCATAATCCGACCAGGAACCTGTTAATCTTTCCTGTTCTTTTACCGCCTCGACAGGCATCACCATGCTTCCGGCAGGAGCAACCAGATAAGCACCGTCTTCCGGCAGCCGTTCATCCTCTATTAGCTTTCTTTGCGAACTAAAAAGCAAGCAAGCATTATTGCCGCCGATACCGTTAATCTTCCAGGAGCGAAAAATTTCCCCGGCGCGAAACTCAAAGTGATAAACAGGTTCCGGCGGCTCGAAATTAACGTCGATAATTCCGGTCCTATACTGCCCTTCTCCCACTTTATGTACCGGGATATTGACCTCGCTGGCAATATCGCTTTCTCCCCGTATCACCAATGTTGCCCTTACCGATCCCCCCACCGTTTGTTCGGGAAATTCAACCTTGATGGTTCTTACGACAGTATCCAATTTGATAACCGGCCGCCGTAAAGTCACTCCGTACGGCTCCCTGTCCTCACCCCTTGAGGAACGCATTTTATCAAGCATGTCTTTACCCTGCTGGTACCACCACTTTTCCATAGCCCGAATAATCCGTGAGGGTAAGACAACATCACCAATGGGTTCCTCACCTTTGTCGAGTTTTTGCATTAATAACAGGGAATGAAATACGAATTTTTCCGCCAGGTTCCCACCCTGCAATATAAATATACGGGTTGATTCATTAAGGAAATATAACGGTTCTTTAATTGTTTTAAGTTTTTTCAAGATATTATTTTCCTTCTCCCGGATAGCAATCAAGTCATTGAACAGGGAAGTTTCGTCAGGGTACTTTTCTATCAATGGCAATATAGCCACCAAGGAATCAATATCATCACGATTGAGTTCCGCCACAATAGTCTCAATTTCGCAGCGAATACTCCTCTGTTCAGACAGCTTCCTCAACCCTTCTTCTAAATCGCCTTTGCCCAGCCGGACCAGATTCATTTTATATTCGGCTATTTTTTTGTTCAGTTTAGTTAACCTCTCCTGCCAGAGGGCGATTTCTGTTTCGGAAATTCTATCAAGTGCAGGGCCGGTCGCAAAAATTCCCTGCTCTGCTTTACGAAGGTTCTCTAAAAGTGTTTCTAACTTATGATAATCCCGTAAAAGCTGCTGTAGTTCCCGTAAAACCTTGGGCAAAGCCGGCCATGGATTAGCCATCAGCTCACTTCGCACAGGCAGGCCGTCAAGCTTTTCTATAAGCATCTGCCGGCACTGCTTTACCTGCCGGTACCGGCGACGTAAAAGCAAACGTAATAGCCATACCCAAAAGCGGCCTGATCCTGCGAATACCCGATTGCCTTCAGTGTATTCCCAAGCCAGCTTATTAATCTCATCGACCGGCAGGCCCTCTATCTTGCCTGCAAAACTATCATCCCAGCGGCCCATTATTTCTTTGCCGGCGTCTTCTATCGCCCTGTTTAACGCGTTAATCTCGACATGCCCGGCGTCTTGGACGGCTACAATCTCCTGCAAATGCTTCAATGAACTATAGTAGGCGTCGATCTGCTGCTGCAAGCGGCTCCGTTCAGCTTCAGCCTGTTCCAACCAACCTTCAGGAACAGCCAAAGCGGCCTTTAACTCTACGGAATCTTCAACCCCGGCCCGCAGGTCCTGCAACCGCTCCAACTTTTCTTTGTTTTTCCACATATCCATGGCCAGGGCCAAAGAACTTTCATAGCCTTTTACTTCGGCAAGTTCTCTTTCCAGTTCATTACGGGTATGATGATCCTGGCGCCAGTTGGTCACCAGATGGGCTATCTCGGCCTCCATCACCGGCAGTCCTGCTCTTTCCCTTTCGTAATATACGGCCAGCACCACATCGCTAAAATAGTCGTTCAGGTATGCATTTGGTACGATACCGTGGGCTAGGATAGGCATAATATAACGCAACTCATCCGAAAATGCGGGCAAATTATATTTCTCAACGGTTGCCAGAAAAGCCTCCCCTAACAGCCGCTGCCATTTAATCTGTCCGGGAGGCAGCCCGAGGGCGGCATATACAGGGGCCCAGAAGTTGTCATGATAATAATTCACACCCATGCCAACAAGAAAGACGGCGACACTTAAAGAGCCTCTTTGAGCAAAATCAAGTTTCCCTAATTCCCCGGCAATCAACTTCGCCAGGTGATCGAGTTCCTCAGGATTCAACTCGATATTCCCCAAAAGGGGATCTGGAGAGCCCGTTAATAGTTCCTCAAAGTACCTGTCACTATCGCTCAAATGGCAACATTGCAACAGGTTCATTCTTACACCTTCTTCAACAATGGCCCAAGCGTCACCTAAGAACAAGCGAAGGGTTGTTCTCTTGTGCCAAAATCCGTACCCCGGAGCCGGCAGCGCAGTTGTTCGGAGCCTAAAAGCACCTACTGGAGGTTCCCGGCGATCTTTCCTAAAATAATTGCCCGCGCTTCCTCTATAGTATCAGCAGTAAACAGCTCATCCAGAATGCGGTCCAGGATTTGGAGGTCGCTTATTTTCTGCACCTTTTCCTCCAGGTCAGCCGGTTGTTCCCCAAACCTACGCGAGAGATATTTAAGGATCGTTTCTTTTTGGGCTTCCATTCGGCCTTCCTTCAGGCCTTCCATCCTGCCTTCCATTCTGCCTTCCATTCTACCTTCCATTCTACCTTCCATTCTGCCTTCCATCCGGCCTTTTTCATGCCAGCTGGTAGTAATCTGCATGATTGTCTCAGCCTCCTTCTTATCAATTCTACCCAGTTCACAGTTGAGTCTTTCTTCTTCCTCCTGGCTTAGCTTCAGGTAGCTTTCGAAGAATCCGGCCAGCATCTCCATCCGCGCCGGGTCCAGTTTTAACCTCGTCAGCATGCGCAGAAATTCTAACTTTACCTGCACCCTCTCTTCGTATTTAAAACCCATTTTACTTAATAGCGCGGCTGCTACCGGATTGTTGCTGTGAATATATTCCCGCCACGGCAGCTTCTTTAGTTCCAGTTTATAGAAACGAAAGCGCAATACGTCTAGAAAAGTAAATCCTGTCGTGAATGTATCGGGTTCGTCCCGTACCTGGTCGTAAGTAAAAATGGCTATCGGCAGGATCTTGCAGCGGTATTGCTCGTAAAGGCGACTGAAGTAGATAAACATCCTCTCGTTGAATTCTTTTTGCACATAACTTTGCGGCTCGATGTGAACCATAATCAGGCCTTCTTCGCCTTTAAGGCGGGTCTCTACCAGAATATCGACCTCGTGTTTTTCGCCGGCAGTGACGTCGGTAAAGACTTCCTGCTGTAGGAATCTTACATGGGTAAAATCAATGGCTTCATATGCCCGGGGGAAAAAGGCTTGCATGAATTCAGCAAAAAAGGTCTCGATTAGTTCCTTAAAAAGCCGGTCGTGATCGATGTTCATTCGTTACAGTTCCCCCATGACCGTTGCAGGAATTTGGACCAAACGTTTGATCGGGAGATCGATTGAGGGCTTCAGGGATAATTCTCCTTTTTTTATTTTACCATAGAACATCCCAGGGCAATAGGCGCATCTCCATCACGTTCACTGAACAAATTAAATTATACTTAACTACACAGCGGCAACCATCGCCGTACCATCTCCGTCCCCACTCCGTATTATGGACATAAGGCTTATAAAGTGAAATTTAAATTAAACGCCAACCAGCACGGGCCATCAGTTTTACCACTTCGATATATAACTATAGAAGTGAGTTTTATTCATTCACTCAAGCTATCCCATTCTTCCTTGCTAACATTTGCTTATTTAAAATTCTGATTAATAACGAAACACTTATGTCATCACCATGGGGATTAGGTATGCGAAGTTTATACCGACCCCAGCGCATAAAATCGTGCTTAGAGCTTTTCCTGCCATTTATGATTTAAATCCGCGCCGCCTAAAACAGGAATATCGTTATCCCCATCCCGCAGTTTAAAGAGAAGCCATTCTTCCAGAACTTCCTGCAAAGTGGCTAGGCATTCCTTTTCATCTTTTCCGTCAGCCCAAACGCCAGGGCACGGAGGTATTTCGGCATATAATGTACCATCTTCTAGCCGTTCGATGACAGCTTCTTTCATTGCTGCCTGTATAAAAGTAGTGAATGCCCCTCTTCCCATTTTTGCCCTTTCCTCCTTTGATCCCTTTTGGGGAGGATAAACACTTTCAAGGGTGGAATTCCGGGCAGACAAATTTATCGGTCTATATCACCAGCTCCGCATCGTCACCCAAAAACATGCGCAGCGCCCGGCGATTGTCCCCGGCGTGGCAGACCCGGGCGCTCTTTCCCAGCAGGCTGTCCTCAATGCGCTGGACGTCCTTGATCTCGCAGTCTTCCAGGATCACCGAATGCTCAATACCCACATTGTGAACCTCCGCCAGGACAAACCCAGCGGCTTCTTTAAAGCAACCGGGGTATCCCGGACGGTCCTCAGCACCTCATCGGAAGACGCCTGCCGGAAAGAACAGGTCTTACTCCCCCTCCTTGCGCTACATCCAGACACCCAGGTTAGCCCCAAATGCCGGATGGCCCGGTCCATGGGCATCTACTACTCAGCGTAGATACATCTTTATGCGGCCTTTTTCTTTTTATGGCACGGCATCGGCGTTAACACTGCAGGCCGCGCATAAAACACCGTTTCCGGCAACTTGCGCCCAGGGGTGAACCGACCGTTTACGACTAAATCCAGTATGCCCGTAGCGCCTATTACATCGCGGTGAACCCCACCGAAGCCACAATCCCTGTCACCACACCGGTAAATGCGGCCGGTTTGCTTTGTATACTTGCTGCATGTTGGGCAGGTGCCGGAAGTGCCCCGTTCTTCGATTTTCTCCAGGGTGATGCCGTGCCGCTTGAGTTTATATTCCAGGAGATCCCGTAGCCGGCCGAAGGTCCACTGGCTCATCCGCTGGTTGTGATGCCGCCCGCAGTCCTGTTCCCTTAC
>NZ_BJKO01000001.1:1040340-1040885 GCF_006538385.1 Moorella sp. E306M
CGGCCGTCGGTCAGGGTTAAGGCATGGACTTCGCCCGGGTCTACGGCTGCCACGGCATCCCCCTGTACTTTCTCCAGGGCGGGTTTGACTACCGCTATATGCAGCCAGTAGCCGTTGCGGTGCCAGACGAGCTGGACCTGCTTGATTTCCAATCCCTTCAGCCTTGCGGGCAGTTTTATTTTAAGCGGTGGCTTCTTCCAGCCGTTGGACAGCCTGAGAGAACCGTCTTCTACGGTGATGCCGGTCACTTTCCACGTGGAGGTGAAAAAACGCTTAAGCCGCCAGGGATAGCGCCAATCCGTGTAGCCTTCTTCGTGGAGCTTCTTCGTCCTCTCCCAGCATTCGTAGTAGGTCTCTATGATGGCCTGCACGTCTTGGGAGTGAACGCTGAATCTCCCCTTCAAAAACTCTTTCATCGTGGCTTCGTCTATCCAGATGCCGTATTTAAACCAGAATAAGCGGTGGATGGTCATGACGGTGTTCCAAACTTTAGCGGATTCTCTCTGCAGGCTTCTGGCCAGTTCCTCCTCATGGGGTTTAAGACG
>NZ_BJKO01000001.1:1040895-1050637 GCF_006538385.1 Moorella sp. E306M
TGGCTTCGTCTATCCAGATGCCGTATTTAAACCAGAATAAGCGGTGGATGGTCATGACGGTGTTCCAAACTTTAGCGGATTCTCTCTGCAGGCTTCTGGCCAGTTCCTCCTCATGGGGTTTAAGACGAAGAGGGAGCTTTTCTACCAGCACGTCACCCTGCTTTTGTCCTTTACCCTTTTTAGCTGCGGTATTGCGTTTTAACTGACTCAGCTTTTTTCACCTCCTTCGCGTGGGACTTTTGAGCTTCGATATATTTGCGAATAGTTTCAGCGCTAACATTACCGGCAGTACCGATATAGTAGCCCCTGCTCCAGAAACCGCTGCCCCAGAAGTATCTCTTTTTCAAGGCGGGAAAGGCGGCGAATATCCTGTTGGCCGTAATGCTTTTGAGCCGCTTGACGATCTCTGTTGGAGCCACGGTTGGAGGAGCGGAGAGAAAAATATGCAGGTGGTCCGGCATGGCTTCCATCTGGATTAGATCATAGCCGTAAGTAGCACATATTTCTTGAACAACGTCTTTAATTGCTTCCGCGACATCATCCTTAATCACTTTATGGCGATATTTGGGGCAAAAAACGATATGGTAGTTGATGTTGTACACGCAATGGTTAATTTTTCTTTTCATAATTTTATTTTATCACAAGAACGGAAGTTTAGTTGATTTGTTTAATTTTACCGCTCAAATGCGCCCCCCTTCTTCCTACCCTACAAGGGGGTAGATTTTCGGGGCGGGCTCTATAAAGCCGGCAGTTATCGCCCACGGCGGTAAACGGGCCGATGAAGCAGTTTTCCACCACGCAGTCCCTGCCGATAATGGCCGGTCCCCTGAACACGCTGTTTTTCACCACCGTGCCAGCGCCGATTTCCAACCGGCCGCTTAAGTGACTTGCCGCATCTACTTCGCCCTGGATATCCAGCCTGGCGTAAGCATCCAGCACCGCCCGGTTGGCCTCCAGGATATCGTCCTTCTTGCCCGTATCCAGCCACCACCCTCAATCTTACGGGCGGCCACGTTGTAACCCATGTTCAGAAGCTCCTGGATGGCATCGGTAATTTCCAGCTCTCCCCGCCAGGAGGGTTTGAGGCCCTCAATGGCCCGGTGGATGACCGGGGTAAAGAGGTAGATGCCCACCAGGGCCAGGTTTGACGGCGGATCTTTAGGTTTTTCCACCAGCCTCACCACCCGGTTGTCGCCGTCCAACACCGCCACGCCGAAAGCCAGCGGGTCGGCCACTTCTTTTAATATAATCAGGGCCGGGAAACCATCGCCCAGAAAATCCTGCACCGCTTTTCTAACCCCGCCCTGGATGAGGTTGTCATTCATTCCCTATAGTAATACGCCGATAGCGAAGCTTAAATGCATCTCGCCCTCCTTCCATAATATCGCATATTTCATTCCGTATCTTTTCTTTTTGGAGACTTCCTTCGCACCGTTTATAAGTCTGACCATTTATCATAAATAATGAAACAACATATTCAGCATCGCCATTAACTACAATATTAGCATTATGAGTAACCACAATAACCTGGCGATTAGGCTTAATTTTTCTAAGCTGGGTCACGATAAGGTTATAAATTAGCTGGTTATCTAAATCATCTTCTGGTTGATCAAGTATAATCGGTTCATCACCATACAAAAACAAAAATGCCAATAATGCTGCCGTTTTTTGGCCTGGTGAGCCCTCCCTTATAGAGCGAAAATCGCTCCCATTCGAGGTTGTACTATAACGTACTTCCAAAGAATCTTCGGGGAACCAGCAATCCAGATAATCGAAAGTTTCTGGAGGACGTTTTTGTAGATAATTGACGAAACGCGAGTCTTTAGCCTCATAATCACAGGCCTGTCCGGTGGCAATACATCGTATCTGATTTTTTATTATTTCGATACCAGCCTCAGGATTTTCCCAGGAGATTTGGCCCAATAATCCTTCACCGTCTATACTCCCAATGTCTCTTTCGAAACCACTTTCACGACCAAGGATTTCACGTAGTTCTTTCTCAACTGTTTCCTTAGCAGCATATGGAATCACCTCAATTTGTACATAAGGATTGTTACGTAAAACATTATTTAAAAATCTTTTTCGACGTTCAGTAAGTTCCCTGCGTAATTCTATTAACCTGGCTTTACTTTGAGTCTTTTGGTTCTGTATATCCTCGAGATTTCGGCGGCGTAAATCCATGTCTTTAATACGATCTTCTAGGTCCTGAAGCCTTTTAACGAGCATACTATAATCGTCTGGATTATTAACTCCTTGTTCTTTCAATTTATCAGTTAATTCTTTGTATTTCGCTTCGGCTTCTTCAACGCTTTTCATCCATATTGAACCTGTTTTAATTTGTAACCATTCATTCCATATCCGATCAGCTTCTGCAGCAAGTTCCTCAACTTTATTAGCAATTGACTTTAAACGCTCTGAAATCTTCCCTATTTCATCAAGGATATTTCTTTCCAGTGAATCTCCCGGTTCAAAAAGATTGTCCTCAACTAGAGGTGGTATGATTTCCCGAGCAATTGAACGAATTAAATTACCTGTTTTAGCCCAGGATTCCTCCCACTTTTCAAGTCCATGCCGTTGGCGGAGTCGCCGATGGTATATTTTTAATACATTTGCATGCCCCAACTTCTCAAACAATTCCAGTTTACGCTTAGTATCTTCAAATTCCCCTTTAAGTCGTATTTCTCCAGCAAGGCCGGCTTCTATTTCCCGAGCCCGAGCGCAAAATGAGAGATATCGCGTCCGTTCTTCCCGCCACTGTTCTTCCCAGGTATGATAATCTACTTCTGGAGCTTCATCTATAATCTTTAATAGTGAATGTGGATCCCGTGCCAATTCAAAGATTTGTTTTTGACTATAAATGCGTACTGGAAACCGTTGAATAATATCGCCTGTGGTATTTACCCAGGTTCCATCTTGTTGCTCTTGTTCAATCGAGGCAATGTTATTATTTTGGTTCCATTGGATTCGGAAACGAGTTTTATCCTTCTGGTAGAGAACCTTAATCAAGGTATTATTAGTTAAAAGCCCGTCTTCCTCACGTGACTGATATGCTTTATAATACTTTTCAAAATCTCCCTTTAAAGTTTCAGGTATTTCCTGTTTCCGCTGTAGAGCTAAACGTAAGAACTCGATCAATGTAGATTTCCCAGTACCTCGGCCGCCGATAATTGCATTAAGCCAGGGATTAAAGCGGACTTTAAAAGACTCTCCTCGTCCCATATATCTAGCATTGGATACTTCAATTTCCTCAATAAACAAAGGGCTATGGTCATTAGGATTACCGGAAAAGTTATCAGAACGTTTAACAGATAGCGGCCCGTCTAGAAGAGCTAACCGAAGCCCCTCAAGGCTTGGCTTTTCCATTTTAACCCAAGTAAAATGACTACCGGGAGATTTTGGGCCACTGGGATGGTGGGCATCCGAACCAAGTACTTCCGTCCAGCAAAGGTTCTTATCAATGTATAACTGCGGTTTGCAGTAATTTGCATCATATACCTCAATTGCGGATATGCAATTAGAATCTAAAATCTGTTCAAGTGTAATGCCGGAAAACTCATGGAATATTCCTTTTGATTGATCTACGTGGGCAGGAATAACTATACCGCCTAATTCTACAACTTTTTTAGCAATATCTATAAAGGAAGACTATAATGGACCCATAGGTTAAGACACAAAAACAAAAAAATTAAGCTATAATGGTGACATGGAAAAGAGAAAAAAATTTACAGCTGAACAAAAAGCAAACATCGTGTTGGAAATGCTCCGTGGGGAGAAGACAGTAGCCGAGATCGCTGCTCAATACGAAGTCCACCCCACCCAACTACACCGATGGAAGGCTGAGGCCATAGAGAACCTCCCTTCCCTTTTCACCCGCGGCGCCAGCGAACTGGAAAAGATGAGAAAGCAGTATGAAGCCGAGAAGGAGGAACTGATCAAGCAGATCGGCCAGTTGACCATAGAGGTCAATTGGTTGAAAAAAAAATCTGCTGAACTCAACGAGCGCCGTCGAAAGACGTGAAATGGTGGAGCGTCATCACCCCGAAATCTCAGTAAAGAGGCAGGCGGAACTTTTAGACGTCAACCGCACCAGCATATACTACAAGCCATCGGAGGAAGCAGACAAAGACATCGAGCTAATGCACCAGATAGACGAGATCTACACCCGTTGGCCGCATTACGGCTACAGGCGGATCCGGGCAGTGTTAAGGGATATGGGCTATGTAGTCAATAAAAAGCGCGTGCTGCGGCTAATGCGCCGGATGGGGATAGCCGGGTTATGCCCAGGTCCCAACCTGAGCAAGCGAAATCATCAAAACCATACATATCCCTATCTGCTGAGGGGCGTAAAGGCCGAAAGGCCCGACCACATCTGGGGTATCGACATCACCTATATCCGGATGAAAGGCAGTTTTATGTACCTGGTAGCCATAATCGACTGGTATTCACGCTATATAGTGAGCTGGGAATTATCCCAAACACTGGAGCGGTCATTTGTAATGCGAGCGCTTAAGAAAGCGCTGGCAGTGAGGAAGCCGGAAATCATTAACAGCGACCAGGGCAGCCACTTTACCTGCAGCGAGTACATTGAGCTTTTAAAAAGAAACGGGATACAGATCAGCATGGACGGCAAAGGCCGTGCAACCGACAATGCCATTACAGAACGGTTTTTCAGGAATCTGAAGTGGGAAAAAATCTATTACGAAGAGTACCGGAAGCCCCGGGAAGTATACCGGGCGGTACGGACCTATATTGACGAATACAACTTTGAGAGGCCACACCAGGCCATTAACCACCAAAAACCGGCAGACTTATATTTCGGTCAGCTCAAGCTTGCAGAGACTACATTAGTCACCATGTAACAACTAATAACAGGTAAAAGCCATAGATAAATGGCAATTATCAACAAATATGGCAACTTGCAATAAAGAAGAAGGGAGGATAGTATAGCTTAATTTTTTCAAAAAAATGTCTTGACAACGGGGAGCACTACAGACTGTGTACATGTGTCACTTGAGCCTTTAGTTCCTAAAAAATTTGCGGTTCCCAATAACGTATCGATATCCGAGGTGCCTTTTTGAGGATCAAGGATAACAAGGATATGAACTCCTCCATTGACTGTCAATTCCACACCTGGGAATATATAAATAGGCCGAAAATCAGGATGATTTTCTTCCTCTAATGTTTTCAATGACTCCTTCAAGCGATCAATCCATGCCCCGCTATTATGGTCGGTAATAGCCACACAATCAATACCCGCACGCATATAGTCCAGTAACCACTCTTCCGGTGTCCGTTGTCTTAGATTAGACTGGTCTGGTCCTTTCCCGTAATCTTCGGACGCCGGAGTATGAGCGTGAAAATCAAATTTCCACCAGCGAGAACCAACCCATGCATATTCGTTCATACTTTCACTCCCCATTATTTCCGGACTCGCCGGATGCTGTGATGACAAACTTCCCGCCTTCATGCAAAGCCCGCCACAGAGGGGCGGCCACCACTAAAGCCACCACCAAATGGGCCAGGAAGTAGGCTATACCGATGCCGTTTAAGCCGAATATCTCTAACATTAAATCGCCTAAACCAAGGGCCAGGACGGCCAGGGAAAGAGTCTGGCAAATAATCAAAAACACCCGTTTCTTTACCTGGTTGACGGTGATATAAAGCTGGTTCACGCACTGGGGGATAACCGCCAAGGCTAAAAACCTTATTACCACGGTCCCTTTTTCCGCGTATCCGGGGCCAAAAAAGTGTAAAAACCATCTGCTGAGGATAATCATGGCTACAACCGCGGGTACTGACAGCAAAAGGGCAATGCCCAGGGCACGCCGGCCATCCCTTCCCAGCCGCCGCTGATCGTGGGACCCCTCAGCAAAAAGGGAAGAAGCCAGGCCCGAGGGAATAACCGATAGAACCCCGTTCATCATCCAGGCGATATAAAAATAGGCGCTGTTTTCCGGCCCCAGGGTATTAAGCACCATTAGGGGGTAGATAAAAAAAGGAGCGCCGTTTAACAAATTGGCCAGGTAATTGGCGGATGAATACGGCAGTACCTGGGCTAATAGCTCCTTATCCCACGCCGGTCCCGGGCGGTACCCTTTATAAATAGAAGGTAAAAAGAAGTACCACGCCAGGATGTTTCCCACCAGCACCGCAACACCCGTGCCGGTAAAGATACCAAAACCTGCCAGGAAAGCAAAAACAAATACCGGCAGGGGCAGCTTAAGCAAGCTGACAAGAGTATTTTTCCAGAACACATAGACGGCCGCCCGCCCCGCAATGAGAGATTGATCAATGAGGGCAGATAAGGCGGTAGCAATAGAAAAAACAACAAAACAGCCCGCGAGCCAAACGCTCTTCCCAACGAAACCCAGGGCAGGCGACCAGTGCCCCAACCCGAGTAAATAAACAAGGGAGCCCCCAAGGGTTATACACCCGACCAGAGTAAAAGAAGTATTTATCAGTTTGCCCGCTTTATCTTCAACCTGAGGGATAAACCGAACCAGGCCCACCCCCAGCCCCAGGTTAGCCAATGAGCCGATCAACCCCGAGGCAGCGATAAAAGCCGAACCTATACCCACCTCTGCCGGGGGAAAAAACCTGGCCATGATGTTCCAGAATACAAAACCCAGCAGGGAAGTAGTTACAGTATTGAGCATCAAGTAAAACGCATTACTAAAAAGGGTAGAGTGCCAGGCCCTGCTTATAAATGCAAAAAATAACTCTGTTAGCGTAGATAATCGCGCTTCACCCGAATATTTCACAAAGGCCATCATCTTCCCTTAATATAAGAAATCTGAGTTAAAAATAAGCATCGCTAAGAAAGAAGGCAACTTCGAGTTAAGAATGTAATGGCTTATAAAGCCGTCATCATTAATGGCCAACCGCCTAAGGCCCTACGCTTTATAACAGGTTAGACCAGGGATGCCAAGGAGCATGAGCTCCACGCCGTTGGGAAATACAAAAGCTTTGATCCGTACCCATACTTGCGCCAAAGCAACCCCGGAGGCCGCAGTTCACCCTCGCATACAAACAAGGTTAATCGTTTCTGACGTATAATTATCACCAGCTCCACAAAAGGATTAACAATCAAATACCGGCCACTCGATATTACGATGATCTTACTGATAAAGGTTTAAAAACATTCACGAATTTAAACACTGGAATAGTTTACGTAGGAAAAATTACTCCATATAGGATAATCCTTTTCTAACCGCTAGGAAAATTTCTAATTCGGATGATTGATAACTATGCTTAAAAAAACATATCCCATTGTAAAATACTATCAGCTTCAATATCTACTTTTGCCATGCGTCCTATCAATAGGTCAAAATTATCGGCGGAAATACCTGTGCCCGGTCTTTTAGCTGTAATGTTGTTAGCAGTAATTTGCTGACCTTTTTTGATCTTTGTCTTAGCAACTAAACTTCTCCGCGCATAACAGCGTGCTTCCATTTCTCCGGGCAAGATTTTCCTCATTTCTGTTCCTAGTGCTAACCAGATGTTCTTTACATTTTCCACAAAAAGTGCCAAATCATCAGGATCCATTGCATGATAATGATCATTCCCCAGTAATGTTTTATCCAAAGTAAAATGCTTTTCGATTATAGAAGCTCCCAAAACAGCAGCAGCAGTAACTATAGCCATACCTTTATCTGGTTTTGTATGATCTGAATAACCAACTATGCAGTCTGGAAAAACTTTTTGTAGGTATTTAATCGATCTTAAGTTTGCCTCTGAATAATCCGTAGGATAATGCAAGATACAGTGCATAAGAGCTATCTGACTGGCTCCATTATTTTCCAAAACATCAACAGCTCGAGCTATCTCACTAATTGTCGAAGCGCCTGTTGATAAGATAACAGGTTTATTTTTGCTAGCAATATGTCGTAAAAACTGAATATGCGTTATATCGGCAGAGGCTATCTTATAAGCTGGTATAAACGGCTCAAGGAAATCGGCAGTTTCTTCATCAAATGGGGTGGACAAGAAGATAATCCCATTTTCTCTACATACTTCTGCCAGGTGTCTATATTCATCCGGGCCAAAATGGTCGTACTGCATAAAAAATTCCCGTTGCGATTTAGTTTCAGCCCAATATGCTGGTGAATCCGCTACAGCTAATTTCTCCGCTTTATATGTTTGAAATTTTATTGCATCAGCGCCCGCACTTGCCGCTTCTTTAATCATAAGCTCGGCTGTTTTCATGCAATTTTCATAATTAACACCAGCCTCGGCAATAATAAAAGGACGTTCCCCAGAACGAATAATACGGTCAGCAATAATAATTTCAGGCATTATTCAATCTCCTTCTCCTGACGTTTATTTATTCGCCATTTATCATAAATACTGAGTATCTCATGTATTACATTATCAATTCCATTTTTTAAATTAAAACGTAGGAGGTTTGCGCGCATTTCTTCTCGTCTTTTGCGATTACTCATTAGATCACATATTGTTGTAACTAATTGCTGGTCGTTAACTACAGAGGCTAAACCTAGATCAACTGCACCGCCGCTAATACGTGCAAATGTATGAGCCATCTCCCTGGAATTTTGGCTGATAGTAATCATTGGTACTCCCAATGAAGCTAATTCAAACACAGTTCTACCATTAGAAGTAATTGCTAAACCAGCCTGTTGCATAAGGGTAGATATTCGTGCTACTTGAAAATAAACATCAATGTTTTCAAATTTTTCTTTAACTTTATGAACAATTTCTTTGATCTTATTAAGCCTAGGGTTTCCAGGGCCAACTATAATATGGGGCGGCTGGCCCCCGTCCTCTCACACCACCGGACATGCGGTCTGCATCCGGCGGTTCACCAAGCTTGACGAAGATAAGAATAGCGTTCGGTTAAGCTCATGAGGCCCTGGGATTGCCAGACGGGTCACAGCCGAGGAAGAGGAAGCCGGCCTGGATCTTTCCCAGCACGGCGAAAGCGCCTATCCCGACACCGGCCTGGCAGCCCTGGATGTGGCACAAGGTAAACGGGTTACCGCCCCGGGAGAACTGGCGGTAAATTGGATGGTGAGCCAGGGTAACCCGGCCGGAACCGGTCTTTTCCGCCAGGAATAGACGGACAACACAGCCCCGTGGCGGCCCGGTAATCGAACACGGTGCGGCTACCTCCCCCGGGAAGTCTTTCCCGGGCTTACTTTCGGAAACAGGGCTTGCCAAAAGCACGGTGGTAGATTATATTAATATTGACAACCATATATGAAAAAATGGACAGGTGCCCCCGGGAGGGGGAGAATAGGGAAGTCCGGTAACCGTCTTTTCAGGCGGCGATCCGGCGCGGTCCCGCCACTGTGAGCGTGGAGTTGGCGATATAACGCCACTGGGATAGTTCCCGGGAAGGCATCGCCAAACGAGGAAGCGTGAGCCAGGAGACCTGCCTGTCCATGTGACCTCTCACCTTCGCCAGGAAAGGGGAGAAGCAACCGGGGATGATGGTAAAGTCCCCAGCCGGAAGACGGCTGGGGACTTTTTTGTGCGCCCGGCATGGGCGTTAACTTGGTGGTGAAAGTCCACTGCAGGCGAGGCAGCACGAGTCTGCTAGCCAAAGGCAAGGGTGCCCATCGCGAGGTGGGATCCGGAGGAAGCCGGAGGCAAAGTCACGGCCCGATGAACAAGAACCCCATAGGAGGCTAGACCATCCGGATGAGCTGGCGAAACACAGCGAAATCCCAGGCTGCCAAGGGATGGTAGAGTATATGGGGCGGGCGCGGGGCGAAGGTTAACG
>NZ_BJKO01000001.1:1050666-1058166 GCF_006538385.1 Moorella sp. E306M
CAGGGCCTCATGAGCTTAACCGAACGCTATCTCAGTCTTCGTCAAGCTTGGTGAACCGCCGGATGCGGACCCGCATGTCCGGTGGTGTGAGGGGACGGGGGCTAGCCGCCCCCTCCTACTCGATGTTACGGGTGGCCCGGCCCCATTTCACCCCTGACAAAGTCTTCTTTAGAAAGGAGAAGCAAACATGGCAAAACCGGAACTTTCCTCCCCGGCCGTTAAGGCAAGCCGCTGGACGGCCAGACGCCTGGCCACCCTGGCCATGCTCATCGCCCTGTCAACTGTGGGCGCCAATCTAAAAATACCCAGCATCACCGGCACCCCGGCCTTCGATTCTTTTCCCGGCTTTCTCGGCGCCCTCATCCTAGGTCCCGCCGACGGGGCCCTGATAGCAGCCCTGGGGCACCTGCTCACCGCCTTTACCGCCGGGTTCCCCCTCACCCCGCCCCTCCACCTGGTAATCGCCGCCGGAATGGCCGCCGTCGTTGCCCTTTTTGCCCTTTTCTACCGCTTTTCCCCCTGGCTGGGGATAGCAGCGGGAATAGCCCTCAACGGCCTGTTACTCCCGGCGCTGTTCATCCCCCTGCCGGGGTTCGGCAAAGCATTCTTCCTGGCCATGGTGGTGCCCTTATTAATCGCTTCCGCCCTGAACATCGTTCTGGCCGCGACGGCCTTCACCAGCCTGCGCCGGGTATATCCCGCCAGCTATGCCGCCGGCCGGGGGAAAGGTGAAGGTAAATGACCCCGACCACCCTTTCCCCCCGCCGCTACCGTGATTTGACCATCCTGGACCTGGATGCGCAAAGATCCCTGGTGATCGCCTGCGACTCCGCCGGGGCCATCGGCCCCAAGGAAGCCGACGTGGTGCGGGTGCCGGGATACGTCCTGGGTCGCTTCACCGCCAGGGTAGCCCTAATGGAAGTCCTGGCGGTAGGCGCCTGGCCGGTCTGCATCGTCAACACCCTCTCCGTGGAACCGGAACCTACAGGTGCGGCCATCCGGGAGGGCGTAGCCGACGAGGTCCGCTCGCTGGGTATCGATCCGGAGAAAGCCCTCACCGGCAGCAGCGAAAAAAACGTCCCCACTATCCAGTCCGGGATAGGGATCACCGTCATCGGCCTGGCGGTTACCGCAGAGCTGCTAATAGGGCGCCTGGCTGCCGGCGACGCCCTGGCCCTTTTCGGGCGGCCCAAGGTCGGAACCGAGGTCTTCCTCGACGATCCGGAAATCGCAGACCTGCAAACCGTGCGCCTGCTCCTCGACCAGCCGGGCATCCGGGAAATCGTTCCCGTCGGTTCCAGGGGCATCCTGGCCGAGGCCCTGGACCTGGCCGCTTTATACAGGCTGCAGATCAACTGGCGGCCGGGCTTACCGGAGCTGGACTTGCACAAATCGGCCGGCCCCGCCACCTGCATCCTCGCCGCCGGCGAGCGGGCCGCCCTAGAGGCTGCAGGGCTCCGGGCGGGAAAACCCTTCTGCCTCCTGGGGACCCTGGAAAATTAGAACAGTCCCCTGGCGGTGGAAATAAGTAAATTGCTCGTTACAGCAAAAGAAAAAGCACCCGTTGCGCGCGGGTGCTTGTAGAGGTCTATCCCGTCCCGGACTAGGCCGCCTTTTCCAGGACAATCTTGCCGTCCCGGGCGACGGCCCGGACCTTGTCGCCGGGGACGATTTTCCCGGCCAGCATCTCGTCGGAGAGCTGGTCTTCGATGAGGGTCTGGATGGCACGCCGCAGGGGACGAGCGCCGAAGGCCTCGTCGAAGCCTTCTTTGATGAGGATTTCTTTGGCTTCATCCGTCACTTCTACGGAAAGCTTATTCTCCTCCAGGCGGCGGTTCATATCGGCCAGCATCAAGTCGACTATCTTTTTGATATCATCCCTGGACAGGGCATGGAAGACGATCAGCTCGTCGATGCGGTTCAGGAACTCGGGCCGGAAGGTCCGCCGCAGCTCTTCCATAATGTGCTTCTTCATTTTGTCGTAAGAATCGGCCGCCACTTCGCTGGTGGAAGCTTTAAAGCCCAGGCTCTCCCGCTTGATGGTGCTGGCGCCGATATTGGAGGTCATGATAATCACCGTGTTGCGGAAGTCCACGGTGCGGCCCTTGGCGTCCGTGAGCCTGCCGTCGTCCAGGACCTGCAGCAGCACGTTAAAGATGTCCGGGTGGGCCTTTTCGATCTCGTCAAAGAGGACCACGCTGTAGGGCCGGCGCCGGACGGCCTCCGTCAGCTGGCCGCTCTCCTCGTAGCCGACGTAACCGGGCGGGGCGCCCACCAGCCGAGAGACGGTGTGCTTCTCCATGTACTCGGACATGTCGAAGCGGATCATGGCGTCCTCGTCGCCGAAGAGGGCCTCGGCCAGGGCCCGGGCCAGCTCGGTCTTGCCGACGCCGGTGGGGCCGAGGAAGATGAAGGAGCCGATGGGCCGCTTGGGGTCTTTGAGGCCCGCCCGGGCGCGGCGCACGGCCCGGGCAACGGCGTGGACGGCCTCATCCTGGCCGATGACCCGCTGGTGCAGGACATCCTCCAGGTGGAGGAGCCGCTCGCTTTCCTCCTGGGCCAGCTGGGTGACCGGGATTCCCGTCCAGCTGGAAACAATCTGGGCGATGTCCTCCGGCGTCACCACGGACTTCTCCAGGCCCTTTTCCTTCTGCCACTCGCCCTTTTTGGCTTCTAACTCCTCTTTTATTTTCTTTTCTTCGTCTCTTAAGGCCGCCGCCTTTTCAAACTCCTGGGCATGGACGGCCGCCGCCTTTTCCTTCTCCAGTTCTTCCAGGCGTGCTTCCAGCTTTTTCACGTCGTCGGGAGCCGTGTAGACTTTGAGACGCACCCGGGAAGCAGCCTCGTCAACCAGGTCGATGGCTTTATCCGGCAGGTAGCGGTCGGTGATGTAGCGGTCGGAAAGCCTGGCCGCCGCCTCCAGGGCCGCATCGGAAATCTTCACCCGGTGGTGGGCCTCATAGCGGTCCCGCAGGCCCTTCAGGATGGCTATGGTTTCCTCCACCGTGGGCTCGCCGACCATAACGGCCTGGAAACGGCGCTCCAGGGCGGCGTCCCGCTCGATGTGTTTGCGGTACTCGTCAATGGTGGTAGCACCGATGGTCTGCAGTTCGCCCCGGGCCAGGGCAGGCTTTAAGATGTTGGCAGCGTCGATGGCCCCCTCGGCGGCCCCGGCGCCGATGAGGGTATGCAGCTCGTCGATAAAGAGGATGACGTTGCCGGCGTCGCGGACTTCGTCCATAACCCGCTTGAAGCGTTCTTCAAACTCGCCCCGGTACTTGGTGCCGGCCACCATACCGGACATATCCAGGGCGACTACTCGTTTATCCCGCAGGACTTCCGGTACCTGGTTCTGGACTATCTTCTGGGCCAGGCCTTCGACGATGGCCGTCTTGCCCACGCCGGGATCGCCGATTAAGACGGGGTTGTTTTTCGTCCGGCGGCTTAGAATCTGGATGACGCGTTCAATTTCTTTTTCCCGGCCGATGACCGGGTCCAGCTTGTCTTCCCGGGCCAGGCGGGTGAGGTCCCGGCTGAACTGGTCCAGGGTGGGCGTCTGACCCGGCCGCTGCGGCTGCATTTTGACCGCCCCGGGGGCGCCCATGGGCTGGAAGGCCCCTCCTCCGGGGAACCCGCTCATGCCGAAGGGCAGGCTGCCGAAAACCAGGGTCCAGCCGCCGGCCTGGGGCTGCCCGCCGGCACCCCCCAGCAGGGCGATGACCTGCTGGCGGATTTTCTCGGGGCTCAAGCCCAGCCCGCCCAGCACCTGGGCCGCCAGGCCTTCGCCTTCTTCCAGCAGGCCTAAGAGGATATGTTCTGTGCCTACATAGTTTACGCCCTGGCGCCGCGCTTCTTCATTGGCCAGCTCCAGGACCCTTTTCGCCCGCGGTGTCAGGCCGATTTCCCCACCGGCAGGGGCTTCCCCCGGCCGGATAATTTTACGCACTTCCTCACGTACAGCTTTCACATTCACTCCCAAACTGGCCAGGGCGCGGGCGGCGACGCTGTCGCCTTCCCGCAAGATACCCAGCAGGATATGTTCGGTCCCAATGGCCGGGTGATGCAAGGCCCTGGCTTCTTCCTGGGCCAGGCGCAAGACCCGGTTGGCCCTTTCGGTAAAACGTGGTGACATGATTACTCCACCTCCTGTAGGTTTTCTGCTAGCCTGCTAAAAATTCCCGTACCATGGCCGCCCGGCGCACATCGCGCTCAAAGGGCGTCATTTCTTTCCCGGCGGTAAACTGCAGGTAAGCCGGCTGGATGCGCACCATGAGCTGGTTTATCAGCCGCTGGTCGATGCCGCGTAAAATTTTCATTTCCACTCCCAGGCGGACATCTGAAAGCAGCTGCAGGGCTTCCTGGGAGCTCAAGACGCGGGCGTTGGTCAGGACACCGTAGGCCCGGCCCACGCGGTCTTCCAGCTGCCAGCGGTTTTGCTTGCGCAGCAATTCCCTGGCTTCCCTTTCCTGATCGGCCAGCCGCACAGTTACCGCCGAAAGGTTGTTGATAATCTCTTCTTCAGAACGTCCCAGGGTGATTTGATTGGAAACCTGGAAGATATTGCCCTGGGCTTCCGTGCCCTCGCCGTAAAGGCCCCTGACCGTCACTCCCACCTTGGTCAGGGCCGTCAATACCTGCCCGGCCTGCTTGGTCAACACCAGGGCCGGCAGGTGCAGCATGGTGGAAGCCCTTAAGCCCGTACCGACATTGGTAGGACAGGCGGTAAGGTAGCCCCTTTCCTGGTCAAAGGCAAAGTCCAGCTCGTTTTCCAGGGCATCGTCGGCGGCGTCGGCCAGGCGCCAGGCTTCATGGAGCATCAGGGCCGGCAAAAGGCACTGCAGGCGCAGGTGGTCTTCTTCATTGACCATGATGCTGATGGCCTCATCATCCCGTAAAACTACGGCCTTTTCTCCCTTACCTTCCGCCAGGTCCGGGCTGATGAGGTGTTTCTCCACTAGTATCTGCCGCTCTACCGGCGACAATTCTCGCAAGGTCTGGAGCTTTAATTCACCCACGGCCTGGAAGACCCCCGGCGCCCGGATGGCCTGGCTCACCTGGCGGATAACCTTCACTTCCTGGGCTTCGTTCATCAAATTGGGAAAGGGCATCCCCTTCAGGTTACGAGCCAGCCGGATGCGGCTGGAAATGACGATGTCGGCCTGGGGACCGGACCCTTCCATCCATTTGCTGCTGCGCTCTAAATTCAGACTCATTGCCCGACCCCCTGTTCTCCCAGGCGATTCTCCAGGTCGCGAATGCGGTCCCGGACCTGGGCGGCCTTTTCAAATTCTTCCTGCTCGACCAGCCGCTGCAGCTGCGCCCGCAATTTTTCAATCTCCCGGCGCACCCGTAAATTGCCGCCGGCCCGGCGGGGTACTTTGCCGCGGTGCTGGCTGCTCCCCTGGATGCGCCGGATGAGGGGATCCAGGCGCGCGGCCAGGTAATGGTAACAGTCCGGGCATCCCAGCCGCCCCGTCTGGTGGAATTGCTCGTAGCTCAGGCCGCACTCGCGGCAGCGTTCCACTGCCGGCGGGGCTTTGACCTCCAGGCCGGGGTCATAATCCAGCAGCCCGGCTAAAAATTTGGGAATGGAAAAGTTGAGCTGGGGCTGCATTTCCCGGGCACACTCCTGGCAGAGATAAAGCTCCGTCTTATCGCCGTTGATAATCCTGGTAACGTGGACACTGGCCGGCCTCTCCTGGCATCGTTCACAAAGCATTTTCTAGCCCCCTTTTATCCTGCGCCAGGGAAATCATCGCGCATTAAGGTTAAAATTACAGCCTTCATAATGCAGGCCCGTACCTGGTCGCGCCTGGGTAGTTCCAGGGGTAAAGCCTGGCGGTTGATGGCTGCCGTCAGGAGCAGCTGCTCCCGCCGGGTTAACAACCCCTCCTCCCCCAGGCGCTCCAGCAGCTCCACGGCTGCCTCCTGGGAGAGGTATTCACCAAGGGCTTCGTGCACCCAATCTTTTAGCCGCTCCTCGGCATTTAGGGGTACCCGAGCAATGCGGATATAGCCACCGCCACCCCGGCGGCTTTCCACCAGGTAGCCCCTTTCTATGGTAAAGCGGGTGCTGAGGACATAGCTGATCTGCGAAGGTACGCAGGTAAAGCGCTCGGCCAGCTCCTGGCGCTGCAGCTCTACTATGCCATCGGCACTGCTTTTTAACAGCCACTTGATGTAGTTTTCTATCCGGTCGGCCAGGGTTTTACCTTCCATTCATCGGCCCACCCCCTTGAGTCTTCCTTTTGGTTTTGACTTTCTTTTTCCTTTTGACTTTCCTTGACTATTTTATACTGCAAAAATTTCCTCTTAGCAATATTAATCTATACCTATTTTATCCAATCCCTGGCTTTCTGGCACCTGAAAAGCTATTATGCTCCTTATTTTACATTCTTGCTTGCTGTATCTCCTGTTTTTAAAGATGGCGGCTATAAAATCGTCTCCTTCCAGCCATACTAGAGTTACTCCCGTTCCATTTGCTGGCACCTTTTGTATAAATTTGTGTAAAGGAGAAGATACCTTGCTAGGGGCGGAAATAAAAGCAGTCCTAAATGAAGCCGTTGCCACTCCGGATCCCCGGTTGCAGCGGCTCTTAAACCATGCCCTGACCGGCGGTAAGGGCCTGCGGCCAACTTTAGTTTTATTATGTGCCCGCTTCGGGATTCATGATACCCTGGAAGCCCGGCAAGTGGCGGTAGCCATAGAACTTATTCACCTGGCCTCCCTGATCCACGACGACGTCCTGGACGGGGCGACCGTCCGCCGCAGTCTGCCCGCCCTCCACTGCCTCTATGGGACAGTGCCGGCCGTCCTCACCGGTGATTACCTCTTTGCCACCGCCTTTGGTCTCCTGGCCAGAAGCAAAAAAGCCGTCCTCACCACGGTTACCGAAGCCATCCGTTCCATGTGCTGCGGGGAAATCCAGCAATTAACAGCTGCCGGCCCCGATATAAACTCCTATTTTACTTATATCGGCCAAAAAACGGCCGCCCTGTTCAGTGCCGCCTGCCGTTGCGGCGGCATCCTCTGCCGTTTAAAGCGCCCCCAGCAGAATTATTTGGCCCGGTTCGGCTGGCACCTGGGCCTGGCCTACCAGATAATCGACGATTACCTCGATCTTTTCGGCTCCGCTGCAAGGATGGGCAAACCCAACCGGCAGGACCTGGCCCGCGGCATCCTTACCCTCCCTGTTTTACGCTTTTTAGAGCTTTCTCCGGAAGCTGCGCCGTGGCAGGAAAAAATAAATCGCGGCCTGACGGCTGTGGAAATAGAGGAGCTCACTGCTGCCGCGCGGCAATTAAAATGTGATGAATATACGGCTGCCACAGCGGGAGAACAAATTACCCTGGCCCTGGAGGCCCTGGATAAACTACCGGCAAACCCGGTACAGGAAGAGCTGGCTTTACTGGCTGCCCGTACCCTGGACCCCCTGCATGAATTAATTTAAGTCAAGCTGGTCGCTAAATTACGCCAACCCGCCGCAGGGTTTTACAAAGA
>NZ_BJKO01000001.1:1064680-1067180 GCF_006538385.1 Moorella sp. E306M
TATTCTACGTCTAGCTTGACCCCTGTCTTCTCTTACAGGGTCCCTTTTTACGTCTGGCCCTCTTCCACTGTTCAGTTTTCAAAGACCTGCTTCGCTCAACGCGACTTTTTTAGTTTATCATTTTTTCTTTCCTTCGTCAAGGGCTTTTTTCGCCCTCTTACTGCTGCGCTATGGAAGCGCGCAGTTATATATATTAGCATTTTTAATTCGCCCAGTCAACTGACAATTACTACCAGGCTATTTTCTCCTCCCTTGCAGGAGCATTTAATACTATAGCATGAATTCTGCCGGCAGGCAAGGCAGAGTAAATGATTATAGAGCTATCTGCTTAACATTTCCTTAACATCATCCCCTTTTTTCTTTTTTTTGCGTCACTATGCCTCAATTTCCTCGCTTTCCTGGCCGAAAGCCGGCTATCGCCTTGAGATACTTCCTTCCTTGAGTAATCAATTATGAAACTTGTTTCCATTGACATATAACTTGTAAGGAATATAAGATAAGGTTTGATAAACAACCAGGTAGAGGAGAGAAAACATGCGTTCATTCAAATCTGAAGTCGCCAAGATTAAATTTGAGGTGTTGCGGGAAGTAGCCCATCTTGCCCTCACGGGGAGGCTTGAGAGCGAAATAGACAGGCTCCCGCGCGCCCTTACTGATGCGGGCATAACCCGTTACCGTTGCTGTGTGTACAAGGAAAGGGCGATCCTGGCCGAACGGGTTAAGTTTGCCCTTGGTTTTTCACCCCGGGAAGTGGGCGAAGATGAACGCCTGGGAGCCGTTGCCGAAAAGAGCCTGGCCGGGCACCACATCACCTACCCGGTACTGGATATAATTGAGATAGCCTGTGATCGTTGTCCCATTGATCGTTACCTGGTCACCGATGCCTGCCGGGGCTGCGTCGCCCATTTTTGTGTAAACACCTGCCCGAAAAAAGCTATAACAATTGTTGGCCGCCGGGCCTATATCGATCAAGAAAAATGCGTTGAATGCGGGCGTTGCAGCCGGGCCTGTTACTTCCACGCCATTGTGGAGGTTAGCCGTCCCTGCGAGCGTTCTTGTCCGGCCGGGGCTATTAAACCCGGGCCCAACCGCAATTCGGTGATTGACCGCGAATTTTGCACCGCTTGCGGTACTTGCCTGACAGCATGCCCCTTTGGAGCTATTGCGGATAAGTCCCAGTTGCCGGAAGTGATTCGCTGGCTTCAAGCAGGCGAACAGGTTGTGGCCGCCGTGGCACCGGCGATTGCCGGCCAATTTGGCCCCAACGTGTCGGTAGGCCAGGTTTTGGCGGCCCTCGCCGAACTGGGTTTTACCGCTACTGCCGAGGTGGCCCGGGGGGCGGACCGGGTGGCTGCACTGGAAGCAGAAGAATTTAGCCAAACGGTGGCGGAAAAAGAGTGGCTGGCCAGTTCCTGTTGTCCCGCTTTTGTATCCTTCGTGCGGAAAAATTATCCGGACCTGGCTGATCACCTTGCCCCGGTCCCGTCACCAATGGTGGTCCTGGGCCGGATGCTTAAGGCTGAAGCTCCAAGCAGCAAAGTGGTATTTATAGGGCCATGCGTGGCCAAAAAGGAAGAGGCCCTCGGCCCTGGGACCGGCATCGACGCTGTGCTTACTTTTGAAGAGCTGGCAGCCTTACTCGCTGCCAGGGAAGTAGACCCCGCTGCTCTCAACCCGATTTCTGCGTCTGCCGCCCCAGCTTCAGTGTGGGGTCGGGGTTTCCCGGTAAGCGGGGGTGTTGCCGCAGCGATTGAACAAGCCCTCAAGGAACAGGGGGCTGCCGTCGAATTCAAACCTGTCCTGGCAAGCGGCCTGGAGGAATGTAAACGGTATCTAAACCTGGCCAGGGCAGGAAAACTGCCGGGGAACTTTTTAGAAGGTATGGCCTGCGAGGGAGGCTGTGTCGGCGGGCCAGTAGCTCTGGTCGGGCCGCGGGAAAGCGCCCGGGCAGTGGAAAAATTCTACCGCTGATTTGATCGAGAAGGCCTCTGGTTAATACCAGAGGCCTTAAATATTAACCCCGACTCGGGGACAAATATCCTCAAGGGGACACTTTGAGCATTCGGGCCGGTTTTTGCGGCAGAGCTGGTTTGCCAACCCGTCAATCAGGGCGTGATATTCATTGTAGAGATACTGGTCTTGCGGCAGGTTGGCCATAAAAAACTCCTGCATGCTTTGATAGGTTATCTTTTCATCAAAAAAGCCCAGCCGCGAAAATACCCGTCGCGTGTAGGCATCCATGACCATGATGGGATAGTTGCCAGCGTAACAGAGGATAGCGTCGGCCGTCTCCGGGCCGATACCATAAATAGCCAGTATCTCCGGACGCAGTTCCGCCAGGGGTCGGGAAAACATGGCGGACAGGGACCCGTTATACCGTTGCCACAGGTGTTCAACAAAAGCCTTGAGCTTTTTAGCTTTGGTACGATAATATCCTGCCGGCCGGATGAGGGGTTCCAGTTCAGCCGCAGTTGCCCTGTACATGGCTTCGGCATCGAGG
>NZ_BJKO01000001.1:1069680-1071157 GCF_006538385.1 Moorella sp. E306M
CTTAGGTCCCGACTTACCCTGGGTGGACGAGCCTTCCCCAGGAACCCTTAGGTTTTCGGCGGGCAGGATTCTCACCTGCCTTCTCGCTTACTTATGCCGGCATTCTCACTTCTGTAAGCTCCACTGCTCCTTTCGGTACAGCTTCGACGCTTACAGAACGCTCCCCTACCATCCCTCGCGGGATCCAAAGCTTCGGTAACGGGCTTGAGCCCCGCTAAATTTTCGGCGCAGAGCCACTCGACCAGTGAGCTATTACGCACTCTTTAAATGATGGCTGCTTCTAAGCCAACATCCTGGTTGTTTAAGCAGCTCTACATCCTTTCCCACTTAGCCCGTCTTTTGGGACCTTAGCTGTTGGTCTGGGCTGTTTCCCTCTCGACTACGAATCTTTGCACCCGTAGTCTGACTCCCAAAGAGCAACTAACGGCATTCGGAGTTTGAAAAGGTTCGGTAACCGGGTAAGGCCCCTAGCCTTATCAGTGCTCTACCTCCGTTAGTTTCCTTTGAGGCTAGCCCTAAAGCTATTTCGGGGAGAACCAGCTATCTCCGGGTTCGATTGGCATTTCACCCCTACCCACAGGTCATCCGCCGACTTTTCAACGCCGGTCGGTTCGGGCCTCCACGAAAGTTTAATCTCGCTTCACCCTGCCCATGGGTAGATCACCCGGTTTCGGGTCTACGTTAACGAACTTCGCGCCCTCTTCAGACTCGCTTTCGCTTCGGCTCCGGGTCTTCCCCTTAACCTCGCTCGTTAACGTAACTCGCCGGCCCGTTCTACAAAAAGTACGCCATCAGGCTTTAACGCCCTCTGACTGTTTGTGGGCATACGGTTTCAGGTTCTTTTTCACTCCCCTCCCGGGGTGCTTTTCACCTTTCCCTCACGGTACTCGTGCACTATCGGTCGCTAAGGAGTATTTAGCCTTGGAAGGTGGTCCTCCCGGATTCCCACGGGATTCCTCGTGTCCCGTGGTACTTGGGGTCCTTCCCGAAAGCTTTTGGCCGTTTCGGATACGGGGCTTTTACCCTCTCCGGCCGGACTTTCCAGTCCTGTTCTCCTACAGCCTTCGCTCTCGTGGAGTATCTGCAACTACTCCTGGAAGCCCCGCTACCCCTTATGCACAACGGTTGCAGCCTTCTCCATGCATAAGGTTTGGGCTCTTCCCTTTTCGCTCGCCGCTACTGGGGGAATCGCGTTTGCTTTCTTTTCCTCGGGGTACTAAGATGTTTCAGTTCCCCCGGTTCGCCCCCTTAGCCTATGTGTTCAGCTAAGGGTACCTGGATATTACTCCAGGTGGGTTGCCCCATTCGGGTATCCCCGGATCTCTGCCTGCTTGCGGCTCCCCGGGGCTTTTCGCAGCTTGCCACGCCCTTCCTCGCCTCTTAGCGCCTAGGCATCCACCGTACGCCCTTCCTAGCTTGACCATCTGCCTCGCGTAGGTGGGTTCGTCTTCCTCGCTGTGCAGTTTTCAAAGAACAA
>NZ_BJKO01000001.1:1072861-1439048 GCF_006538385.1 Moorella sp. E306M
TATTCTACGTCTAGCTTGACCCCTGTCTTCTCTTACAGGGTCCCTTTTTACGTCTGGCCCTCTTCCACTGTTCAGTTTTCAAAGACCTGCTTCGCTCAACGCGACTTTTTTAGTTTATCATTTTTTCGGCTCGGTGTCAAGAGTTTTTTTCTTCCACCGGCGCCGGCAGATTTCCTGCCGGCAAGTTCGTATTTTACTACGGCCTCCTGAGCTTTGTCAAGGGGCCTTTTTATTTTATTTCTTTCTTTCAGTGGCGCCCCCGCCGGGACGCAGAACATAATATAACATGCAAAACGGGTAGCGTGCAATGCTCTTTATAGCCTGCCAACGACTACCCGTTATAATTACACCGTTAAATTTTTGACCTTTCTTGTTTTTTTCTGCCCGATACTCCGTTTTGCTTATTCTTCCCTGGGACGCATGGTGGGGAATAGGATAACGTCCCTGATGGAAGGGGAGTCCGTCAGGAGCATTACCAGGCGGTCGATGCCGATACCCATACCGCCGGCCGGGGGCATACCATATTCCAGGGCGCGCAGGAAATCTTCATCCAGCATGTGGGCTTCTTCATCACCAGCGGCCCTGGCAGCCATCTGGGCCTCAAAACGCCGACGCTGGTCCAGGGGATCATTCAGTTCGGAGAAGGCATTGGCCAGTTCCCGCCCGGCAATAAAGGCTTCAAAGCGGTAAGTTAGTTCTGGGTTTTCTTTTTTCCTCTTGGCCAGGGGAGAAATGGCCACCGGGTAATCAAGGATAAAAGTGGGCTGTATCAGATGGGGTTCCACCCTGGTCTCAAAGATTTCGTTCACAATTTTACCCCAATCCAGGCCGGGTTCGAGTTCCACGCCCAGTTCCGTTGCCGCCCGCCATGCCTCTTCCCTTGTTGTTATCCGGGAAAAGTCCACTCCGGTATACTTTTCAATGGCTGCAAACATGGTTAACCGCGGCCAGGGCGGGGTCAAATCCAGCTCTTCGCCCTGGTAGGTAACGGTGGTCGTCCCCACTGCTTCCCTGGCGACAAAGGCTACCATCTCTTCCAGGAGGGTCATCATATCTTCATAGTCGGCATAGGCCTGATACAACTCGATCATGGTAAATTCGGGATTGTGTTTTGTAGATATGCCTTCGTTGCGAAAAATGCGGCCCATCTCGTAGACCTTTTCCAGGCCGCCGACCAGCAACCGCTTTAAGTGCAGCTCCAGGGCAATACGTAAATAGAGATCGATATCCAGGGCATTGTGATGGGTAATAAAGGGCCGGGCTGCTGCGCCGCCGGGGATGGTATGCATGCTCGGTGTTTCCACCTCTAAAAAGCCCTGGTTGTCCAGGAAAGTGCGTATGGCCCGTAAAACCCTGGCTCTGGTAATAAATACCTGCTTTACTTCCGGGTTAACAATGAGGTCGAGATAACGCTGTCGGTAGCGCAAATCTACGTCCTTCAAACCGTGCCATTTTTCCGGCAAAGGACGCAAACTCTTACACAGCAGGGTTAGCTGATGGACTTCCAGGGAGATTTCCCCGCGGTGGGTACGAAAGACCCTGCCTTTAACACCAATAATGTCGCCGATGTCCAGTTTGCGGAAAAACTCATAGGTTTCCGCCCCAACATTATCGATACGAATATAAAGCTGGAGGCGTCCGTCCCGGTCCTGCAAATCAGCAAAGGAGGCTTTACCATGGCCCCTGATGGCCATGATACGGCCGGCCAGGGTTACTTCTTGCCCTTGCAGTTCTTCAAAATGCCGGTGAACGGCTGCTGTGGTATGGGTACGCTCAAAACGTCCCCCGTATGGGTCGATGCCCTCCTCCTGAAGTTCCTTTAACTTTTCCAGGCGCACCGCTATTAAATCGTTCTCGACTTCCAAATTATTGTTCCCCCTATTGCCCTCTGGTTATATTTACTATCTGGTAACGCAGGGTTCCGGCCGGTACCTGAATATTTATTATTTCTCCAATACGATGGCCCAGGATGGCCTTACCTACCGGCGACTCGTTGGAAATCCGATTCTCTGCCGGATCGGCTTCCATAGAGCCGACAATTTCGTATTGCAGTTCCTCCCCTGCGTCCAAGTCCTTTAAAGTGACCCGGGAGCCGAGGGAGACAACGTCACCAGGTACCTCGCTGGCGTCAATAACCCTGGCGTTACGCAGCTTTTTTTCCAGGGTAAGAATACGGCCTTCAATGAAGGCCTGCTCGTTTTTGGCGTCCTCGTATTCAGAGTTCTCGCTGAGGTCGCCAAACTCAATGGCCTGCTTTAAACGTTCGGCGACCTCCCGCCTTTTTACAGATTTAAGGTACTCCAGCTCTTCTTCCAGCTTCTTCAATCCGCTCAGGGTTAATAAGGTTTCTTTTTCTGCCATCCTCTCGCTCCCTTTCAATTACCGCATCACTTATAAGCACCGGTGCTATCTCAATATATGTCCTTTTTCGCTCCTTTATGCGGCCGATCCACAGGTCCAAGTACCATAACAAGCACCGGAGGTTGCCCCAGTGCTTGTTGTGCCATAGTCCGCTCGTTTACTGGTATTATAGGCTTGCCCGGTTACCATGTCAATACCTTTCTAAAAGTTAACGAGGCAGGGCTGCTTTGCGTCGGGCCTGC
The DNA here is from genome assembly GCF_006538385.1 of Moorella sp. E306M. Classification (NCBI taxonomy): domain Bacteria; kingdom Bacillati; phylum Bacillota; class Clostridia; order Neomoorellales; family Neomoorellaceae; genus Neomoorella; species Moorella sp. E306M. Next base: position 1,075,465 of record NZ_BJKO01000001.1, read on the forward strand.
TCGCGGATGGCTGCCACCCTGGCTTCGGAAACCGGGAGCTCAAAACTACGGAAGCCGGCCACGCGAAAGCCGTGTTTGGCCGCCAGGCGGTTAATGGTATCAATCTGTTCTACCGTTAACTCTCGGCCCAGGGTAAAGTTTTCAATTCTCCCCTCCAGGGCCAGGATCATGGTTTCGGCCATGCAGGCATAGGCTAAACCCGGCGGGTAACCAAAATTAAAGTTAAAGTTGACATTGCCCGGTACCTCGACCACCCCGCCGTCAATCACCAGCACGTCGTCGCGCATCTCGGCTACTCGCCGGGAAACATCCCGGGGCCGGGCTACGTCGCAGACTACCGCTCCCGGCTTCAGGTCCTCGGGCTCAATGATGGTGTCTACCGCTGAGGTAACGGTGATAATAACATCGGCGCGACGGATGGCTTCCTGGGAATGGCTGGTTATCCTGGCCTTTACACCAGTCATATCCTTTATCTCACCGGCCAGGCGGAACAGTTTAGCTTCATTGCGGGCAACAAGGGTTAGATGCTGGCAGCGCCGGGCCAGGATTTTAGCGCACACGGCGCCAATGGAACCTGTGGCCCCAACAATAGCTACCTCGGCCCGGGGCAGGTCAATATCCATCATGGCCGCCGCCTTTTCCGTAGCTTCTATGGCCGTAGCTACGGTATAACTGTTGCCCGTGGTCACCGCTATATTTAAATTGCGGGCCACGGTAATCCCGGCATCGCCGACTACGGAAGTCATGGCCCCCAGGCCCAGGATCTCGGCGCCCAGTTTTTCCGCCAGGCGGCCGGTGCTAATAATCCGTTCCATTACAAATTTTTCCGGCAGGCTTACCATCTGGCGTGAAGTCAGGGGACAGGCTACAAACCACCCTTCAGTTTCTGCGTAGGGAGAACGGACGCCGGTAATGTGCGAGGTTTTCAAAGGGGGGAGATAACGTGTCGCCCGTTCCAGGAGACTGGAGGGCAAGTGGCGGGCGAGAGGAAATTTCCTGGTAATATCACTGATATCCAGGGGGTGGATCATGAAGGCGAACTTGTGCAAGGAATGAGCCCTCCTTCGAAGAATAGATAGGGGAAGCGGCAGGTTTGTGGGAGGCCGCCCTCCTCCTTCTCCTGCGTCCGCTGGTGGCGCAGCACCGCCGCGGGCGGCTTTCCCATAATGTAGCTCAATTCAAATTTACGATGCGTGGTTTAAATTCCAGCCGGTCCAGGAGGCGGTTGTAATCTTCCGGGGTGACATCCTCCGGCTTTTTTCCGCTCAAGGTTAAGAGCACGCCTTCCATGACGTTGGTACCGAAGGAGCGGCCGTTAAATTCCGGCGTGGTAGTTATCAAAGTTTTAATACCCCGGCGGCGCAGTTCTTCGATGTCGGCGCTGGTAACGGTATTGGTGATTATTACCCGCCCCGGCAGCTCCGGGGGAAGGTAACGGCGAATAAAGAGGAAATCCCCGGCAACAATCTCCGCCCCTTCGTAATAACGCTGATAGCGGTTGTCGATCTTCTCCTGCTCTTTACCCGTAGGATAAAGGAGTTTAAAGGGCAGCAGGCGTACAAAGGGTGCCGCCAGGTAGGCCACCCGCTGGAATTTTGCCAGGGAACGGATGGGTACGGGTATACCCAGGCCAAAAATCAGGTCGCCGCAAATAAGATCGGCTCCGGCAGCGTCCAGGGCTTCAGCCATGCCAAAACGGTCGACGGCGCTAACCATGAGCACCCTTTTCCCCCGGAAATCCAGGATACCTTCCCGGGCCAGGTAGGCTATCACCCGGCGCTCCAGGGTATCCTTTAAGCCGCCGCCGTCCACTATGGGAGTCAGCCGGGCCGCCCGGACTATTTTAGCCGCATCCCGGAGGAGATAACGCCTGGTGCCTACCCGGATGTAGAGGTCCATCCCTCCCAGGCCGAAGGCATCCACCTGCCCGTCAAGTTCCCGGATAAGATTAATCATCCGCTCCATATCGCCGTCGGTACCGATGCGCTCGATGCGGAACTTTTCTCCCAGGAATTCAGCTTCCACCTGGTGATCCCGTTTAGAGGAACCCAGGCTGATGCTGACCACTCGTTTCATTTTTTATCCCTTCCTTTGTTTTTTCCCAGCTGGCGTACCAGGGCGCGCAATCCCTCGACATCTACCTCCCGGTCACCCTGGATGGGGGAAGGGCCGATCTCCACGCCCACCACTTCTCGTCCCAGCAGCGCTTCGCTGACCTTAATGCGGTAGTCGGAACCGATAATGATGACGACATCGTAGTCCCGCACCCGGCCTACAATCTCCATCAGCTGGTTCAGTAGCTCCAGCCCGCTTTTCTGGCGGACAAAATCCCAGCGCTCGGCATCGGTTAAAAGTAAGATGTATTCTACGCCCTCCTGCCGCAGCATATTTTCCAGCTCAGCCTTATTGGCAACGGGAAAGCCTACCACGGCTATACGCCGGCCGCGCCGTATCTCGCCCAGGGTTTCTAAACGGGAAACAAAGGAGCGGTCGACGCCTACCTGCCGGGCTGCCTCCTGCTGGGAAAAACCCTGGCAGCGCAATGTAAAGATGCGCTCCAGGATGGAGTTAATCTTGCGCCGGCTGATAAGCCTGTCGCCAATCCGGATCAGGTCCATTAGAAAGTCTACTCCTCTGTGCACAGATATGTGCACAGGGAGATTATAACAAAATAAAACCGTCCTGGCAAGGTAGTTTAGCAGGTCCCTCAACAGACCGCTCCGCGAGGACGACAGAGCGAGCAAAACAATGCCCGTACGGAAAGTTATTCAGAGGCATGCCGGTCAAGATATTCACGGCTATAAGCATTCAGGGTGGCGATGACTTCCGCCGCGGTATCGAGGGTATATAGGTGCTGGCGCAGGCGGGCTGCCCCCGGTAAACCCCGCAGGTAACAGGCCAAAACTTTCCGCATTTCTTTTACTGCCTTCTTTTCACCTTTCAGCTCTACCATCATGTTTAAATGGCGAATGGCCATAGCCATACGTGTGGCTACATCCGGTGGTGGAGGTTCCGACCGGCCTTCCAGGCGGGCGCGGATGGCCGTTAAAAGCCAGGGATTGCCTATCGCAGCCCGGCCTACCATGACGGCGTCGCAACCTGTCTGTTCCAGCATGGCTACGGCGTCTGCCGGTGTCCTGATATCACCATTGCCAATGACCGGTACCGGTACGGCTTCCTTTACCCGGCGGATGCAATCCCAGTCGGCCTGCCCGCTGTAAAACTGGCTGCGGGTGCGGCCGTGGATGGCTACCGCCGCCGCCCCGGCTTCAACCACCGCCCGGGCTGCCTCGATAACATTTACGGAATTTTCATCCCAGCCCTTGCGCATTTTGACCGTTACCGGCACCGGGCCGGCAGCCTCAACCATGGCGGCGACAATGGCCGCTGCCAGGGGTAGATCGCGCATCAAGGCCGCTCCCTCGCCATTTTTCACTATCTTGGGTGTCGGGCAGCCCATATTTAAATCAACAATATCCGCCCCGGCGGCCACGGCCAGTTTGGTAGCCCTGGCCAGGATTTCCGGCTCGCGGCCGAAGAGCTGGACAGTAACCGGGCCAGGTTCGTCCTTTACATCCAGGAGCGCCCAGGTAGCCTTGCTTTGATAGATAAGACCCTGGGCGCTGATCATTTCTGTATAGGTTAAGGCCGCCCCCGCTTCCCTGGCGAGGTGGCGAAAGATGCGGTCGGTAAAGCCCGCCATGGGTGCCGTCACCAGGGGTGCGGCCAGGGTAACCGGGCCAATTTTAACTGTTGCGCTCATAGACAATCCGCAAACCCTCCAAAGTTAACAGGGGATCAACCTTATCGATGCAGCTAACTTCAGGTGCTATCAAGCCGGCCAGGCCGCCGGTGGCTACCACCACGGCCCGCCCCCCCATCTCGGCCTGCATGCGCTTAACAATTCCTTCTACCTGGCCGATAAAGCCATACATTATCCCCGCCTGCATGCAGGCTACGGTATTTTTACCGATTACCTGGGGCGGCCTGACGAGTTCCACCCGGGGCAGTTTGGCCGCCCGGGCAAAAAGGGCATCCGTAGCGATGCCAATCCCGGGAGCGATGGCCCCGCCCAGGTATTCGCCGCTGGCGGAAATGGCGTCATAGGTGGTAGCGGTCCCGAAGTCCACGACAATGGCCGGGCCACCATACAGTTCATAGACGGCCACGCCGTTGACAATCCTGTCGGCACCTACCTCCCTGGGGTTGTCAAAGCGGATGGGCATCCCGGTTTTTACCCCGGGGCCGATTACCAGCAGCCGGCAGTTAAACTGATCTTTAAGCATCATGGTCAAAGTCTGGGTCAAAGTCGGCACCACGGAAGCCATGACCACGGCTTTAATGGCCTCCAGGTCCACCCCCTGGTAATGGCACAGTTGACGTAAAATCAGGCCGTATTCATCGGCTGTCTTCTGCCGGTCGCTGGCTACGCGCCAGTGGCATTGCAACTCCTTACCTTTATAAAGGCCAATGACAATATTAGTATTGCCGATATCTATGGCCAGTAACATGGCCTCATCCCCTCCATTCTTTTCAACTTCAATTATTCCACAGTACCCGGCTTTATCCTCTTTCCTGCCGGTAAAAAAATAACCCCGTTAAGGGGTTAGTTACCATCGGCAATAACCGCCGGCCAGCCAGGGGCAACCGGCGCAGAGGCGACCGGCCGCATTTTTATCAACTTTGCGGCCAACAAGTTCCCAGGCCGCGGCCCAGGTCAGGGCGGTACCGGGTACCAGGCCCAGATGCTTTAGCACCAGGTTATCCCGCGCCACCGCAGTGGTACAGTTATCTGTACCCTGGTTGGGGCAGGCCCGGCACCAGACATCATAATCATTAATGATGATTAATAGCGATTGGGGACGCCCGTGCCATAAAGCCAGGGTACGCCGCATCCGCCTGACAAAGGCCGGGCTGTAGCCGTAGCCCTGGAAGTGGCGGGCACAGAGTAAATGATGGGCACGGACTGAATAACTAACTGCTTTCCCCAGACTGCTCTTCCAACTCACGGGCTGGTAGATACCCTGCCTGCTGCAGCGCCCGCCGGACCTGGAGGCTGATGGCTGCTGCCAGGACCAGTTTGGCCAGGTCCAGGGGGATGTAGGGCAGAACCCCCAGGAGAAGACCTTTCATCAGATTAAGATGCAGGAGGTACATCAACTGTAAAGTACCCAGAACGTAGATTACTACCAGGCAGGTGAGCATGCCGGCAGCCAGGCGGCCGTAACCCGGCTCCCCTTTACCCCTTTCCAGGACCAGGCCCATGAGGTAGACCCCCAGGGCAAAACCCCAGAGGTATCCCCCCGACGGGCTGGCAAAGGCCGCCAGGCCAGCTCCGCCACGGGCAAAGACGGGTAAACCAATGGCCCCCAGAAGTAAGTAAACGAGCATGGCCAGGGTACCTCTATTTTTACCCAGGATGGCACCGGCCAGGAATACTCCCAGGACCTGGCCGGTAATGGGTACCGGTGAAAAGGGCAGGGGAATAGCCACCTGGGCCAGGACGGCTACCAGGGCGGCAAAAAGGGCCACCAAGGCCATATCTTTAGTACGCATAGAAGATTCCTCCTCCTAAATCAGCTATTGCGGGCTGGCATTTTCCAGCCCGCAGCTTACGGCGGCTCGCTACCGCAAATGGTTTCTTGTTTTTATTGTTAACCATTTGCTATATATGTGGTTAACATATATGACAAAAAATTTAGCTTGCCGTCCGCAGGCTCACCTCCCCTGCGGTAAAACGCCGGACCTCACTACCAGCACCCCGGACCAGCAGCGCGCCCTCAGCGTCAATATCTACAGCCACGCCCCGGAAAACTTCCCGCCAGGAGTTAACCTCCACCTCCCGGCCCAGGGTCACGCTCGCCTCTTTCCAGGCCCGCCGGACAGGATCGAAACCCTCCTCCTGCCAGCGCTCATACCATTTTTCCAACTGGTACAATATCTCCTGGAATAAAGGCAGCCGCGCCACCGGTCGCCCCAGTTCTAAAAATAAAGAGGTAGCCAGGGGTCTAACCTCGGGGCTAAAATCATCCGCCTCAACGTTGACGTTTAAGCCTGTACCCAGGACAACATACTCGAGGGCATCAATTTCGGCTTTAATCTCCGTCAGGATGCCGCAGACTTTACGCCCGCCGGCCAGGAGATCGTTGGGCCACTTGATACCCGGGGGGAGGCCAGTTCTCTGGCGGATGGCTGCCGCCACGGCTACTGCCGCCAGCAGGGGCAGCTGGGAAGCCAGGACCGGAACCACCCGGGGGCGCAAGATAACCGAGAACCAGATGCCTTTTCGGGGTGGCGAGAGCCAGGAACGCCCCCGCCGGCCGCGGCCGCCTGTCTGGCCCTCGGCGACGACCACTGTCCCTTCCGGTGCCCCGCCGTCGGCCAGTTCTTTGGCCACCTGGTTGGTAGAACCCACTTCGTCGTAATAGTAAAGGTTCCGTCCCAGCCAGGACGTCTTGAGGCCTGCGGCCACTTCCTCGGGATAAAAGCAATCCGGGACGGACAGCAGGCAATAGCCGCGGCGGGTCTGGGCATCAATCCGATAGCCTTCCTGGCGTAAAGCCTGGATATGTTTCCACACGGCCGTCCTGGTGATGGCAAGCTTTTTGCTCAGCTCTTCACCAGAAATGTATTCGCCCCGGCGGCGGCGCAGATACTCTAATACCTGTTGCTTGCTGCCTTCTATGCCCATGATTATATTTTAATCTTCCTTTTTATGGTTGTCAACTATCCGCCCGCCATCTGGGTTAACATTTTTCCTGTCTTTCTTCACACCCAGACTTCCCGCGGCTGTTCCCCGCCCCTGACCTCGCTTATTTTATTCTGGCCATCCAGGAGAATGACCCGCGGTTGATAGGACCTGGCCTCGGCGTCGGTAAATATACCGTAGGAGATAATGATGACAACATCGCCGGGCTGGACCAGCCTGGCGGCGGCCCCGTTGGCGCAGATAACCCCGCTGCCGGGAGGCCCGGGGATGGCATAGGTTTCCAGGCGGGCGCCATTATTATTGTTGACCACCTGCACTTTCTCGTTGGGCAAAATATCGGCCGCGGCCATCAGTTCGCTGTCGATGGTAATACTACCGATATAATTGAGGTTAGCCTCGGTGACAGTCGCCCGGTGGAGCTTGCTTTTCATCATGGTGCGCCACATCGTCTTTTACCTCCAGGGTCAAATTATCAATTAAACGGGTGTTGCCCACCCAAACGGCCAGGGCCAGCAGCACCCGGCCCTTGATTTCGTCTAAAGGTTCAAGAGTCTCTGCGTCATTTACCGCCACATAATCTATTCGCGTCCCGGGCCGGGATAAAATTTCCTGAGCCATGGCTTCCCGGACTACGGCAGCACGGCGTTCGCCAGAGCGGATAAGGTCGGCCCCGATGTTCAAAGCCCGATAGAGGGACAGGGCTGATTGGCGCTCTTCCGGGCTTAAATATTTGTTCCGTGAACTTAAAGCCAGGCCGTCGGACTCCCGTACGGTGGGAACGGTGATTATGTCAACCGGAAAATTTAAATCCCTGACCAGGCGCTTGATCACTACCGCCTGCTGGTAATCCTTGAGGCCGAAATAGGCGCGGTCGGGTTGGACGATATTAAATAGCTTGCTGACCACCGTAGCCACGCCCCGGAAGTGACCCGGCCGGGAAGCGCCACAGAGAACTTCCGTCAAGCCCTCGACCTGGACATAGGTGGCATAGCCGGGCGGGTACATTTCTGCTACCGCAGGGGCAAAAATGGCGTCGACACCCGCGGCAGCAGCCAGCTTTTGATCCCTTTCCAGGTCCCGGGGATAACGCTCCAGGTCTTCCCCGGGGCCAAACTGGGTCGGGTTGACAAAAATGCTCATAATAACGACGTCATTCTGCTCCCTGGCCGTCCTGGCCAGGGTTAAATGGCCCTCGTGAAGGTAACCCATGGTCGGGACCAGGCCTATGCTCTTGCCCTGTTGCCTGGCTGCCGCCACAAACTTGCGTACCGCGGCAATTGTTGTCAACAGCTCCAATACCGTCAGCTCCTTTAAAAATAAAATCTTCTGCCCGCCTGCTCATCGCATCAAATTTGGTAGCCAGGATTTGCCCGAACAGGGCTACCTTGCGGGCGTCGATGCTGCCTTTACGGCCGGCCAGGTCGGCCGTATAGCGTCCCAGGGCGCGGTAAATCTCGCCCAGTTCGGGAACAGCGGCTTCCATGGCCTTTAAATGATCCCTGATGGTAACAAAGTCGCCCCTGGCAATGGGACCGGTCAGGGCCTGGGGAATTCCCTTTTCATTAATATTATCTAAAGTGCCTTTAATTAATGGCGCCAGGGCCCGGGCCGCCATCTCCGGTTCCATGCCGGCCGCCTGCATGAGCCGGCGACTTAAATCTATGAGGCTGACCAGGTAGTTGGAAGCGACGCAGGCGGCCGCATGGTAAAGGGGTTTGGCCCCGGGGCTGATGAGGAAATACTCACCCCCCAGTTCGGTTACCAGGCGTTTCCCCAGAGGCAGGGCTTCCCGATCGCCTTCCAGGCTGAAAACCGACCCGGGGAGGTTGGCCACCGCCCGGTCGGCATCGGCACAGGACTGGAGGGGATGGAGGCTCAAGGCCAGGGCACCGGCCCGCCGGGCCGGGTCCAGGACGGCTGAAGTTAACGAACCGCTCATATGAATGACCGTTTGCCCGGGGCGAAAGCCGTTTCTCGAGGCAATGGCGGCTGCCACCGGGCCGATGGCCTGGTCACTGGTGGTAATAAAGATCAGGTCGGCCTGCCGGGCTACTTCTTCCGGCTGCGCAAAGACCGGGCAGGCCAGCCTTGCTGCCGCCCGCCGGGCTGAAGCAGGGGTACGGCTGGCTACACCGGCGATGGTGTATCCCCGCCGGCGCAATAATATGCCCATCCCCGTACCGACAGCTCCGGCTCCAATTATGCCCACCCGCATAATTGCGACGCTCCTCCAAATAAAAAGCTTCCGACGAGCTGCCGGAAGCTTGATTCCTCATTCACCCGTCTCGGTCTTAAATAGATCCAAGCGGTATAATTTTAAGCCGGTATTATCGAAGGATAAATGCGTGCACTCCTTAAAGGTAGCGCCCAATTTTATTCTAACACCTGAAACCACTATACGGCAATACTTCCTGCCCGGGAAAACGGTCTTTAGCAGCCACATCTGCCCGCCGGCCATCCGGTAAAATAAGGTCCGGGGCAATTTCTGCCAGGGGTATCAGGACAAAGGCCCGCTCTTGCATCCTGGGGTGGGGAATCTGCAGGTCGGGTTCATTAACTGTTAAATCATCGTAAAGCAGGATGTCAATATCAATGTTGCGGGGACCCCAGCGCTCCCGCCGCACCCGGCCCAGGCGCTGCTCTATAGCCAGGACAGTCGACAGCAGCTCGCGCGGGTGCATGGAGGTTTTGATCCTGGCCACTCCGTTTAAAAACCATCCCTGGCCCGTCTTGCCCACCGGGGCCGTCTCATACCAGGAAGAAAGGCGTTCCACCTCGATCCCTTCGGTGGCCGTAAGTATTGCTACGGCCCGCTGCAAATGCCCTTCCCGATCACCCAGGTTGGAGCCCAAACCCAGGTAAGCCGTTGTAAAATCTTTCCCCTTTACCGGCATGCAATCATCCCCGCCATACAGGTTGGCCAGTAATAGCATATCCCTGCCGGCCTGCCTGTACACAGTTTTTACAAAAATGGATCAGGGTTCAGCTTCCACAATTAAAACAGAAGGATTGGTCAGGAGGCGGATAACCTCGCCGGCGCGGCGCCGGGGCTGCAGCACCTCAACCACCGGCCGCATGGGCACCTCCGGCTCCTGGGCTATTACCCGGGCTATTTCACCGGTCGTTAACCGCACCGTAGTGCCCACCGGGTAACTGGCAATAGCTTGCAAAAAGACTCGTACCAGTTTCAGGTCCAGGTTACCCATGGTGCTTTCTACCATTAATAATTCCATGCCCTCATGGGGAAGATACCTGGGGCGGTAGCAGCGGTCGGTAGTTACAGCATCGTAAACATCGGCGATAGCCACGCACCGGGCCGCCAGGCTTAACTCTTCCCACCTTAATCCTTTAGGGTAACCGCTGCCGTTGCAACGTTCATGGTGATCCCGGGCCACCCGGCGAACTGCTTCGCTTACCACGCCCTCCAACCGCTCATAACCGGCCTGGGGATGGCGCTTGATAAGAGCAAACTCCTCGGCAGTTAACTTGCCCGGTTTTAATAAAACTTCAGGCGGTACTTCCAATTTGCCCACGTCGTGGAGCATGGCGCCAACGCCGATGACCAGGAGTTCTTTCTGGGAAAGGCCCAGTTTTAAACCCAGGAGGGTAGCCAGAACAGTCACATTCAGAGAGTGGCGTGCAGAGTAAGGGTCCAGGTCCTTAAGCATGGCCATCTGCAAAAACATGTTCTGGTTGTCCTGCATCCGGTTGAGAAAGTCGGCTACTATCTCCTGGATATTTTTAACCTCCAGCTGACTCCCCAGGCGGCAGCGGTGATAGACATCGCTCAGAGCTTCCTGGGCTTCCTGATAAATTTCCCCTACCGGCCCGTCAGGTAAATGGGGTATCCTGGCCGGCTTCCCCTGCGGTGACGGATGGTAATAATCCCCGGCACGCTGGACGGTTGCAGAATGAAAATCATAAATTTGGGTTGTAGCTCCTGCCAGTTTATCCAATCCAGCCCCGCCTCGCCGGGGAGAATTGCCATCCATTGCGTACCTCCGCCTTTTTTTGTTAATTACTGACTGTAATAAATTTTTTTCGACACCAAATATGGATTTCCTGCCAGTGCCATTTTAGATTTGTAACAAGAACGCAGCCGATTATTTGATGAAATCGCTTTATAATTGTGACCGAGGTCACAGTTTGTCTTCGCGCCCTTGTTTATGATAAAGGTGTCTTTAGAATTCCACCAAAGGGGGAGAAACCATGTTTTGTTACCAGTGCGAGCAGACGGCCGGCGGTACCGGCTGCACCAGGGTAGGCGTCTGCGGTAAGAACGAAGATATCGCCAGCCTCCAGGATACCATCCTTATCGGCCTTAAGGGTATTGCCGCCTATGCCTACCATGCCCGGGAACTGGGTGCCCGGGACGAAGAAGTAGACGCCTTTATGCACGAGGCACTTTTTACCACCCTAACCAACGTCGACTTTGATCTTAACCGTCATATAGAGATGGCCTTAAAAGTCGGGGCCATGAACCTCAAGGTCATGGAATTATTGGATAAAGCCCATGTAGAGCGTTTCGGCTCCCCGGTCCCGACGAAGGTTTCTACCGGCACCAAGAAAGGACCGGGCATCCTCGTTACCGGCCATGACCTGCTGGATCTCTATGAACTCCTGCGGCAGACGGAAGGTACGGGGATTAATGTGTATACCCACGGCGAAATGCTGCCGGCCCACGCCTACCCGGAATTGAAAAAGTTCCCTCACCTGGTGGGCAACTACGGCTCGGCCTGGCAGAACCAGAAAAAAGAGTTTGCCGAGTTCCCCGGCGCCATCCTGGGTACAACTAACTGCGTGTTAATACCTGCGGAATCTTACCGGGAGCGCATGTTTACCTGCGGCATTGCCGGCCTGCCGGGAGTAACTCATATTAAAAACCGCGACTTTACGCCGGTTATTGAAAAGGCCAAGGCCCTGCCGCCCCTGGAGGAAAAGGCCGGCGGCGAGCTGACCACCGGTTTCCATCACACGGCTATCTTAAGCATAGCCGGCCAGGTGATCGAGGCCGTCAAGGCCGGCAAGATCCGCCACTTCTTCCTGGTGGGCGGCTGCGACGGGGCCAAGCCGGGCCGCAACTACTACACCGAGTTTGTGGAGAAGGTGCCGCAGGACTGCGTGGTCCTGACCCTGGGCTGCGGCAAGTACCGCTTCAACCACCTCGACCTGGGCGACATTGACGGCATCCCGCGCCTCATCGATATAGGCCAGTGCAATAACGCCTATTCAGCCATCCAGGTAGCCCTGGCTCTGGCCGAAGCCTTTAACTGCAGCGTCAACGAGCTGCCCTTGAGCCTGGTCCTGTCCTGGTTCGAGCAGAAAGCAGTGGCCATCCTGCTGACCCTGCTCCACCTTGGTATAAAGAACATCCGCATCGGCCCGTCCCTGCCGGCCTTCTTAACACCCAATGTGCTGAAGGTCCTCCAGGAAAACTACAACCTGAAGCCTACTACCACGCCGGAACAGGACCTGAAGGACATCCTGGGTTAATAATAAAACGCCACGTAGCTTAAGTGCGCTACGTGGCGTTTTTTCACAGGGGCAAAACCTTTACGGAGAAATTTTAGCCAGCCGTTTCAAGGCCTGAAGCTTATCAGTCCGGCCGATCTTTGCTGATGCCAGGGCCTGCTCCAGGACGGCAATGGAGCGATCGTACACCCGGCGGTCCACCGGGTAGGGGTGGCCGTCCTTGCCGCCGTGGCTGAAGCTGTACCGGACCGGATCCCGGAAGCTGGCCGGTGCGCCGTAGGCCACCTCGGCAACCATGGCCAGGGCGCGGACGGTTTTGGGACCCACGCCTTCCACGCCCAGGACGGCGGCAAAATCCCGGGGCTGGGCGGCATATACTTTGAGCAGGGCTTTATTGAGGTAGCTCGCCCGGGGAACATCATGACGCCAGGGGAGAGGGAGGTTGGGCAATTCCCTTTCCAGAATGCGGTTAAACTCGGCTACTACCTTTTGCGGCTGCTCCCGGGCCAGCTCCGTCACCACCTGGCGGGAGGCTTGACCCTCGCTGGCCACCATGTTCAGCACCTCACCCTTCACGTCGCAGCAAACAGCGGCATGGGGTTCGCAGACAAAGTCCCTTAGCCCTTCGCCCAGCCAGTGGTAGCGGCGGGCCAGGCGCGTGGTTTCATTCATCCCCTGCTGGACGACGGCCCACCGGCCGTCAAAGGTGAAGATAAAGACGTGGTGGTAGAGCTGGTAGCCGTCCTGGAGGGCCGTATTGTCGACTTTGGCGGCCATCCTGCTGGCGTAAATTAACTCTCCTGGTTGTAAAGAAGTCAGGGCCAATCTGTCGGCCGCCGTTGCAATTTCCTCCGGTGTCCGGCGGGAAGTACGACCTTTGCCCCCGGCAATGACAAAGCCCAGGTCCTTTTCCCGGCCGCGCAAACCCTCCTTAAGGGCGCCGCAGAGGGTGGTAGTTAAACCCGAAGAATGCCAGTCAAAGCCCAGAACGCAACCGAAGGCCTGAAACCAGTACGGATCGCTCAAGCGCCGTAACACCTCCCGGGGACCGTATTCCCGGACAATAATCTCCAGGATGGCCGGCCCCAGGCGTTTCATGCGTTCAAAAAGCCAGGGCGGGCAGTGGCCGCCGTGGAGGGGCAGGCTGGCCGTACCGGTACGCATTAAAAACCTTCCTCTAAAACCCTAGTATATGTATTTAGAATTTCTTGCGAGAAAAGCACAAAGCGTACTTCGGTAAAGATGCCCGGGTTGGCAGCTAAAAAATCCTTAACTGTGGCCAGGGCGATGCGGGCCGCCCGTCCCACAGGGAAGCGGTAGGCCCCGGTGCTGATGGAAGGAAAGGCGAGCGATTTTATACCCCGTTCCTTCGCCAGCTGCAGGCTGCTGCGGTAGGCGCTGGCCAGGAGCTCATCTTCTCCTTTTCGGCCGCCGTGCCAGATAGGGCCTACGGTATGGATAACGTAGCGCGCCTTGAGGAAGCCCCCGGAGGTGATGACCGCCTGACCAACGGGACAGCCGCCCTGTTCCTCCCGGATACGGCGGCACTCTGCTGCTATGGCCGGTCCCCCGGCACGGTGGATGGCGCCGTCGACGCCGCTGCCACCCCACAGGCCGGTATTGGCGGCATTGACAATGGCCTCTACCTCCTGCTCGACAATATCCCCCTGGAGGAGTTTTAGCAGGGTACCGGCAATGTTGACTTCCGTCATTACTAAGACCCTCCTCAAATAGCCTTAGAGCGGCTGGTAACCGCCGCTATTGAAAGCCTGGCTTTTAGTACCCCGGTCTGCTGTTATGTCAACTCCGGCTTTACTCATGCCACGGGTTCCGGGGCCAGATCGACAAATTTGGTGAATTCAGGTAAAAAGGCCATTTCCACCGTTCCTACAGGACCATTGCGGTGCTTGGCTACGATAACTTCGGCAATCCCCTTTTTATCGGTGTCGGGATCGTAATACTGGGGCCGGTAAAGGAAGATAATCACGTCAGCATCGGCCTCAATAGCCCCGCTCTCCAGGAGATCGGCCATGACCGGACGTTTATCCTGGCGCTGCTCAACACCGCGGTTCAACTGGGATAGGACCAGGACGGGAACATTCAATTCCCGGGCCAGGGCCTTCATGGCCCGGGAAATGATAGCAATTTCCTGCTGGCGGCTGTCCACGCGGCGGTGGGCCTGCATAAGCTGCAGGTAGTCAACTACCACCAGGCCCAGGCCGCTTTCCGCCTGCAGTCGCCTGGCCTTGGCCCGGACCTCCAGGGCCGAGACGGCCGGGGTGTCGTCAATATAGATGGGGGCTTCTCCCAGGATGCCGGCGGCATTGACCAGACGCGCCCAGTCGTCTTCGGTTAAGTAGCCCGTCCGCAAGCGGTGCTGTTCCACCATGGCTTCGGCGGCCAGCATACGCTGCACCACCTGTTCCCGGGACATCTCCAGGCTGAAAATGGCCACCGGCAACTTTTGTTTAACAGCCACCTGCTGGGCAATGTTGAGACAGAAGGAGGTCTTTCCCATCCCCGGCCGGGCGGCGCAGATGATGAGATCAGAGGGCTGCAGGCCGGAAAGGATTTTATCCAGGTCATGGAAGGTGGGTATACCGGTAACTTCACCCTTATGAGCGCTTAAACGCTCCAGATGGGCAAAGGTTTGCATCAGGACATCTTTAACGGGCACAAAACCGCTGCGGCGCCGACCCCCGGCCACCTCAAAAATTAGACGTTCAGCCTCATCTAAAATCTGGTCCACATCGCCGGCCTGATTTAAGGCCAGTTCGGTAATGCGCCCGGCTGCCTGCACCAGGGCCCTTAATGTGGCTTTTTCCGCTACCAGGCGGGCATAATAGCCGGCATTGGCTACACTGGGTACATCGCCCGTCAGGGAGCTCAAATAGGCAGCCCCGCCTGCCACCTCCAGCTGCCCCTGGCGGCGAAGTTCTTCCGTCACCGTCAGGAGGTCGACAGCCTCACCGCGCTCATTGAGATCCAGGATGGCGCGATAAATCAAACGGTGGGCTTCCCGGTAAAAGTCTTCGACTTTAAGGATTTCCAGAACGGTAAGCAGGGCTTCCCGGTCCAGCATAATGGCCCCCAGGACGGATTGCTCGGCCTCCAGGCTCTGGGGAGGAAGCTTTTCCAGTTCGCCTGCCATGGTTTTCAGGCTCCTGCCCGGGACCGCCGCCGGCCCCTGGCCCTGGCCGCCGGCATCAGGTAATCCAGGGCCTCGGCTACATTTTCCACGGGCTGGACGGCAATCCCTTTGAGACCAGCCGGTACCTCGGCTGCATTTTCCGCTGGAATTAAAACCATCTTCATGCCCGCCTGCTTGGCGCCATAGATTTTCTCCAGTACGCCGCCTACCGGCTTGACTTTCCCCTGGATGGAAATCTCGCCGGTGACGGCAATGTCCTGGCGCATCGGCCGCTCCTGGACGGCACTGATAATGGCCGCGGTAATGGCCAGGCCGGCCGAGGGCCCGTCAATGTTGGCCCCGCCGACAATATTGACGTGGACGTCATAGTTGTATAAATCCTCACCTGTCAGCAGGCGAAATACCACAGCGGAATTAAAGACGGAGTCCCGGGCCATGCTGCCGGCCGTTTCATTAAAGCGGATGCTCCCTTTCCCCGGTTCCCGGGCCGGGAAGGCCATCGCCTCAATCTCCAGGACTGAACCTACAAAACCGGCTACGGCCAGGCCCATGACGCGGCCCACTTCCAGGGTATCCCTGGCCTTCACGGTAACGCAGGGCGTCAAGCGGGCGCTTCTTAAAACCTGCATGACATGTTCTGCTGTAATCAACCGGCGCCGGCGGCCCTTTTTCCGCTGCTGTTGATAGAGACTGAGGCCGTAAGCTTCGGCCAGGATGTTGATGGCCTTACGGCCTTCAATGGTATATTCGGAGATTAGTTCCGGTACCGCCGGTTCCAGTTTGACCCCCAGCCGGCCAGCGGCTTCCCTGATAATAGTCTGGATATGGACAGGGGTGAGGGGTTCAAAAAATACCTCCGCGCACCGGGAGCGCAGGGCCGGGTTTAGCTCTTCCGGCTCCCGTGTCGTAGCGCCGATAAGGATAAAATCAGCCGGCGCCCCTTCCTCAAAGAGTTTTTTAATATAGCGGGGAACACTCTCGTCACTGGGGTCATAGTAGGAGGAATCAAATTCTACCCGCTTGTCTTCCAGGACTTTGAGGAGCTTGTTGAGAAGCAGGGGATCCATTTCCCCGATCTCGTCAATAAAGAGTATGCCCCCGTGAGCCTCAGTCACCAGCCCCAGCTTGGGCTCCGGCACCCCGCTCTCGGCCAGGTCCCGCCGCGCTCCCTGGTAAATGGGATCATGAACAGAGCCCAGGAGGGGGTTGGTCACTTCCCGGGGATCCCAGCGCAGGGTGGTACCGTCCACCTCGACAAAAGGTGCCCCGGGTTTAAAGGGGGAGCTGCTTATTTTCTTGGCTTCTTCCAGGGCCAGTCGCGCCGCCGTCGTTTTCCCCACCCCCGGCGGGCCGTAGATGATCATGTGCTGGGGAAAGGGGGAGGTGAGTTTAGCAAGTATTGACTGCACGGCCTGATCCTGGCCGACGATTTCCTCCAGGCGCCGGGGCCGCAGGGCTTTCAGGGCTGTCCGGGACAAGGTTATCTGGGACATCTTTTCCAGAATAGCCAGTTTTTTAAGGGTCTGGGCGTTTTCCGGCCCGTTATTTTCCTTTAGAACCTGGCGGCGAACCTCCTGGATGTACTCTTCATGGCGCTCCTGCAGCCTTTCGGCAATGCGCTGCTCCAGCTTTTCTTCCACCGTCCGCCGGGCAATAAAGTCGGCTATTTCTTCCTGCAGGGCGGTCAGGATCCGGGGTATCTCTTCTTCGGCCGGTAAATCAACGATGGTAGGGTCTTCATAGATCAATTTTTCCAGGGCCAGGACCCTGGCCGCCAGGTCATCGGAACGTATTAAATCCAGGGCTTCCAGCTTGCTGGCCCTTAAAACTACTTTCTCCGTACCGTAAATATCACATAATACACCATATAAAGCGGCCACCTGGCGATCCAACATATGACGATCGCTGGCCAGGACGGGCAAAATCTCTTTGGACATTCTTTTTAACTCCCCTCTGCCACCACCTGTACCCGCAGGCGGGCCTGGATTTCAGGATGCAATTTCAGGGTAACTTCATAGCTACCCAGGGCCTTGATGGGTTCTTTAAGATCTATTTTACGCCTGTCGATATCCACATGAAAAGTGTTTTTAATTGCCTGGGCTATCTCTTTATTGGTAACCGAACCAAAGAGTTTGCCCTTATCACCGGCGCGGGTGGTCACCTGTACCACAGCACCATTGAGCAGACCGGCCTGACGCCGTGCTTGTTCCAGTTCCTGGCTCTTTTTCTCCTCCTGGCGTTTCTTTTCCAGGTTTAACTCTTTCATGCGCCCGGCAGTAGCTTCCACCGCCAGGCCCCGGGGCAAGAGATAATTGCGGGCGTAGCCCTCAGCCACTTCCACCACTGTCCCCCGGTTACCGAGTTTGGGGACATCAGCAACTAAAATAACCTTCATAATGCCTCACTCTCCTTCACCAGGCGAATTGATGCGCCGCCGGTAACTGAAAAACGGGTCAAATAAACCCAGGGTTACCAGGGAAACCAGGGCCATCGGGAGATTGATCATGGCCACAATAACCAGCACCGCCTTGAGAAAGGAAGCCAGTTTCAGCCGGTAAAAAATAAAGCTTACCGCGGCCAGGCCGTTACCCGCCAGCAGGGGCAAATATACATAAAGGATATTTATCCCTACCTTGCGGGCAAAAGCCAGGCCGTAATAATCTCCTAACTGCCACAGGCCCAGCCCGGCAATTACCCCCCAGATGGCGTGCCAGGGTAACTGCCAGTAACGGAAGGGCGGCAGCCCCCTCTCAATAAGGCCCAGGCGTTGCAGAACCTTTTCAGCTACCAGGTAATTAACGAAGGCGGCCAGGATAGAAGCAGAGATTAAAATCCCCGGTAACAGGAGTTTAAGGAGATTGATCATGCCGGTCAGGGCGGCCTGGAACTGCTCCGGAGTCATTCCCGATTCCAGCATTCCCGTACGGCGGTAAAATTCCATGGTATAGTTGACTGTAGTCTCAAATTCCTGGAGCAGCCCCCCCAGGGGCAATCCCGTCAGTTTAGAAGTCAGGACCAGGCTCAAAAGCAAAGAAAAGAGGGAAACCACTCCCCCGGCAATCAGCACCAGGCCTGGCCGGGCCTTAACTTTAAAAAGGTGACCGTAGACCAGTCCCAGCCCGGCAAACTGGACAAATAGCAATGTCGCATTTAGCGGCCCGGTAAAAAAAGCTATAGCCAGGCCGGCCACAAAGGTAGCCATTACCCCCAGGCGTAAGCTACGGCGTACGGTAAGGACGACAATGGGGACCGTCCAGATAATATTGGTAAATACCTGAAAAAGGGGTATAAAATAGCCCGTGAGCACCAAAACCACCGTCAGGGCTGCCATGAGGGCCCCTTCAGCCAGGGCTGCTACCCTACCTTCGGTCATGAAATTATCACCCAATTATTATCCATTAATTAAGCGAATATAGAAAAGAGGGAGTTGCTGTCCTCCCTCATGAACTTCGCCTTTATTATTCAACCGTATATGGCAACAGGGCCAGGATCCGCGCCCGTTTTATAGCCGTAGTAAGCTGGCGCTGGTGATGGGCACAGTTGCCGGAAATACGGCGGGGTAAAATCTTGCCCCGTTCGCTGATATAACGGCGGAGGCGGTTTACATCCTTGTAGTCTACCTGCTCAATTTTATCGACGCAGAAGCTGCAAACCCGTTTCCGGGAACGTTTCTTGTCACGCGCCAAATTCAGTTCCACCCCTTTACCTAAAAAGGTAAATCATCTTCGCCCATATCTACTTCTGTGCCAATATCGCTAAAATCCTGGCTGAAGCTATCAGCACCCATACCCGCAACGGGATTAACCCCGCTCGGGCCCTTTCCATCCTTGGGCCAGTCAAGGAAACGGACATCGTCGGCTACAACATCAGTAGCCTGGCGTTTCTGGCCATCGGGCGTTTCATAGGTACGCGTCTGGAGACGGCCTTCAACTGCCACCAGGCGGCCTTTATTCAAGTGGTTGGCACAGGTTTCTGCAAGCTTTCGCCACACGGTGATGCGAATAAAATCTGTTCCCCGTTCACCCTGCTGGTTGACATAATTCCTATCTACCGCCAGGGTAAAGGTTGTTACGGCGATACCGCTGGCCGTATAGCGCAGTTCGGGGTCCCGCGTCAGCCGGCCAATTAGAACTACCCGGTTTAACATACCTCTCCCACCGCCCCTGTCTTTTAGCTGGCTTCTTCCAGACGCGTAATCAGGTAGCGAATTACCTCATCGGTAATCTTTAATACCCGCTCCAGTTCCTGGGCAACGACCGGCGTGCCTTTAAACTTCATGAGGACATAATAGCCCTCCCGGTACTTGCGTACCTCATAGGCCATCCGCTTTTTGCCCCACTGGTCTACCTCGATAACCTGGCCGCCCTGGTCGGCTATCAGCCGGGTAAATTTCTCCACCACTGCTGCCGTAGCTTCGGCTTCCAGGTCGGGCTTAATTACGAACACAACTTCGTAATTACGCAAATGACAGCACCTCCTCCCTGTGGACTTATGGCCCCACCCACCGGTGGAGCAGGGAAGCTTTTCTGGTTGATTATAGCATAATTGATCCCGGAGGGCAAGGTTGAGATTTGCCAAGCCTGACGCATACCTAAAAAAGATAAAATGCTAAGGGCTAAGAAAAAAAGAGGCAACTAGTTATACCGCCGTCGCAGGGCTATGAAAGGTTCATCGGGGTATAGCCCGTCTAAAGGCATTTCCCGCGCCACCCGGTATGGTGGCATCAATAATTAGTTTAGATCGGTGCAGATTAAAGGGATCCCTGGAAAAACCATTAGTATTATTAAAAACAATGGCTTTATCCGGGGAGCTCCTAGTAGCTAACGCCCACAAGACGTCTTCCCAGTTAAAAATATCTACATCCGGGTCAACTGCGACACAATATTTTAACCATGGCGCCTGTTCCAGGGCAATTTCTAAAGCCCTTCGTACTTCAGCCTTATCTTTAGGCCTTAATGAAATAACCCCATTAAAAACTACAGGGGATAGGTTAACACCTACTACATCTATACCTGCCTCTTTTATTGCTTTAAAAACAGCGGCTTCCCTGGAAAGCGCCAGCAATAAACTATCCTCCAGGGAACCAGCCCTTATTCCTTGAAAAACAGGATTTTCCCGATGCGTAATTGCCGTCAAATGGATAGTTGGATTTTCGCCGCGCGGTACGTAATATCCCATAAAGTCGCCAAATGGTCCCTCAGGAGCATCGTCTTCTGGATCTATATAACCTTCTAAAACAATTTCGGCCCAAGCTGGTACTTCTGCGTCGATAGTAACACATTTAGTTAACTGCAAATGTTCACCCCTTATGGCACCGGCAATCTCCAGTTCATCAAGCCCAAAATGAACTTTACTTACAGCGGCTATTATTTCCGCGGGGTGGTTGCCAATTGTTATAGCTACCTCAACTCTTTTCCCTAGTTCTCCAGCTTTTTTACGGATTAATTCCAGATGAGAACCGGGTTCCAGGCGAATGCCTAATTGTTGTTTCCCCTGTACCTGAAGTCTGTGTATGGAAACGTTACGTATTCCTGTTTCCGGATCCCTGGCCAGAACCACACCGGCAGTAATATATGGACTGGCATCCAGAGCATTATATTTTACAACAGGCAGCTTGTACAAATCCACCTGCGAGCCAATATATTGGACCTCTTGAACACTGCCGCTTTTTATTAATACCGGTTTTACAGGGTTGGACAGACACTTGAGGTAAGCGGGCCATATTTCGTGTATGGTGCAACCAAAAACTATCGCATAATGATCTCTGCTGCTTAATACGTTAAACAAAAAGCCGCTTTCAAACCCTCTAACTTTTTTTATCCAGATTGTTTGTGGGCTTTTCCTGTTAGCAAATATTAAATTGGGGATATCTTCTATTGAAATGTCCTCTATTTCTTCCAATTTATTTTTGTGGTAAAGGTTACGCAGGTAATCTCTGAGACCTTCCTGCATAAATAATTCCCCTTTAACAGGAATATATATAGCTACCCGGAGTCTGAAATATAAATACAAACTAAGAAAGCCTCTTGATTATTTCTTCTGAGGTAATGACTTCACCAAGCACGTACTCGATATTTCTTAAAAAAGCGCGATGTAATTCCCTATCGGTACCAGCAACGCAATCAGAAATTACTACGACACGATAATCACGTTGCTGGGCGTCCAGAGCAGTAGCATAAACACATACGTTAGTTGCAACACCGGTAATAATAAGGGTGCTCCTTTTAAGCCCTTTAAGTAAGATTTCCAGGTCGGTCAAATAAAAGCCGCTATACCTGCGCTTAACAACAATAAAATCTCCCTGTTCCGGCCTGAGTTCATCGATAAATTCTACTCCCTTCGTTTGTTCCAGGCAATGCTCCGGCTCTTCGCGTTCCAATTCCATACCAAAGTCAACCTTTTCCGGCCGGTGCTTTTCTTGGGTATAAATTACAGGAATATTCTGGGCGCGCATAAAAGAGATTAATTCCTTTAATCGTGGTATAATCTCACGACCGCCAGGACATTCGATGGGAGCGCCCTCATCTATAAAATCCGCTTGCATATCAATTACAAGCAAAGCACAATCCTCTTTTTTATACATTTTCAGCCCCTCCCTATAACGACCGGATTTCCTGGATAATTTCAATAATCTTCCTGGCTGCAAACTCTACTAAAAGGCGTCCCTTTTCGGAGGTAGCCTTGGTCGGATCACCTATAACCCCGTTAGCCGAGATGTCCTCAGTTCTCCACCCCATAGTTACAGGGCCAAAAATGGTAACATATTTGTTGCTACGTAATGGTTCGGGGGGAAAGCTGGCAACAATTTGCTCTTTTTTAACCAGATGAGGAAAAGTGTACATAATAATAGAGGTTTCCAATTCGCAGGCGTGGAACACGCCATCTCGAGGAGATTCTTGAATTTCTTTCAAGATATCCTCCCAGAAATTAGTAAACCACCAGTCAATTACAAACACCTGGACATTCAATTGATCCCGCAAATCCCGGCATAAAGATGTCAAGATATCTGTATTGCCGCCATGGGAGTTAAAAATAGCTATCTTTTTAAATCCATGCCGGGCAATGCTTTTACATATATCTTCTATCACGCCCCTTAATGTTGCATACGAAAAAGAAATGGTGCCAATAAAATTCAGGTGCTCGTTACTCTTGCCAACCGGTATAACGGGGGGTTATCAATAGTGGTATTTCTGGATCAATATCTTTTAATACGCGTTCTAGAACGGATTTTAAAATCATAGTGTCTGTTCCTACTGGTAAATGTTTACCGTGTTGTTCTGTAGCTCCTACTGGAAGTAAAACGATGGTTTCTTCCCTGTTAAAGGCATCTATCGCCTCTGAAGTTAGTTCTTCTAATAACCTAGCCATCTTCACTTACCCCCATATCTCAGACTGACTGTAATTGTAGTTAAAATAAAAATCAGTAATAGCGCTATAAATATATAGTCATTGCCGGTTAATTGAAGCTCTTTGTAGTTCATCCTCTTTTTTCCGATGCCAAACTGGTACACGTGGAGACCAATACTTATGTTCTTACCCAGATTAATTGCACGCATAACAAAGGGAAAAACAACTGAAGCATATTTCCTATACTTTTCTATCAGGCCACCCTGGTCAAGTTCGTACCCCCGGCTCCTTTGAGCGTTTAATATAGTTGTAATTTCACTGCTTAATAAAGGGATAGTTTGGAAAATGAGAGCTATCATAAAGGTTAAAGTATAAGGCAATCCCAGTTTTGATAAACCGCAGGCCAGTTCACTAAAATCCGTCGTCAGGATCACGGTATAAAACACACTTATAGTGATAAAGATGTACAAGGCGACAGTAATGGCCTTTAAAATATCATTTTTCTCTAGTTGCAGGATGCCCAGAGAGAATAAAACTTCACCTCCTTCAGGCTTTAAGGCACCAAATATCATCCAGGTAACAATCGCAATGCTCAGAAGCGGTAGGGCTTTGCGCATTAAAGATAATATTTCCGGTAAAATCTTTGCTGACAGCCAAGCTCCCAGCAAGCTTAGCACAACTAATACCATCACAGGTAATGTCCGAAATACTAATGCCACAATGGTTATAACTATGAACCATATTATTTTTACCCGGGGATCAAGATTATGAAAGTAAGATTCCTTTTCAACGTAGCTAGCTAACTGCATACCTTCTCCTCCCTCTCTGTAGCATTTGTTAAGCAAGAGTCAATGAATTCGTCGACGTTTAAAGTGGCCGGCGCCCCGGCTTCCAAGCCCAGCATAGTAATTTCAGGCAAAGGTATATTGATTTCTGCAAATATTTCCCTCTGACTAAATATCTCTCTAATTGTGCCACATGCTTTAACTCTTCCTTTATCTAGCAACAAAACTGTATCTACTAAATCAGCCAGGAAAGGTAAATCATGGGAAACAATTATTATGGTACGACCAGCGTTTTTCCATTCCTTGATTAACATTGCCAGCTTTTCTTTATCAAACCTGTCCATGCCATTGGTCGGTTCGTCTAAAACTAGAATTGCAGGGTTAACAGCTACAGCGGAGGCAATCATCAACCATCTTTTTTGGCCGGCTGATAAATTTACCGGTAATTCTTCGCGATACTCCAGCAAGCCGAATTCTGCCAGGAGCTTTTCCACCGTCTCCTTTTGTTCGGGACTTACTTGTCTATAAATAGCCCTAATGCCAAAAGTTGCTTCATCGTAGACTGTCTCTTCAAAGAGCATCTGGTCAGGATTCTGGAAAACAAAACCTATAATTTTAGCCATTGTGGCAATAGTTTCTTGATCAGGCCTTTTTCCATTAACCTCGATTGTTCCCCGGGTTGGTTTCAGCAAGCCATTAAGATGCTTTAATAACGTGCTTTTTCCCGAGCCGTTCTGGCCAATTAAACCGATAATGCGACCCCCTTGTAAATCAACATTTATGCCTTCAAGGGCCTTGAACCGGCCGTACATAAAGGAGAGCTCTCTTATAGAAATTAAAGACGGTGCCTTGGGACTCTCTTTAATAGCGTCGTTATAATTAACAGACCTTGTCCTTAATGTTGGATTCTTCCTTATGAGGTTCTTTTCCCATAGGTAGCGTTTAGCTTCTGCATAACTAATGAAAACAGGTAACCGGTATCCATTTTCAACTAGGGTATGGTATAACTCATTTACTTGAGTGGTAGTAATGCCGGAAGCAATAACTTTGTTTTTATCAGCAAAAAAATTATTGGCCTGGTTATCTAAAATTATCTCTCCTTGATTCATAACGATAACTCGATCAAGCAGGGGGGCCACCCATCCCACGTTGTTACCAATAACGATGATAGTACGGCCTTCACGTTTCAGCCGGGCAACGGCCTCCTGAATCAGAAGGACGCCCCCGGGATCCAGGGCCGAAACCGGTTCGTCTAAAACTAAAACCTTCGGTTCCATAGCCAGTATGGAGGCAAGACAGCATAACTGTTTCTGGCCACCAGATAGCTCGCCTGTAAATCTGTTTAAAAGATGTTCAATTTGGAGTTGCTTGGATACGCGTTCAATCCTCTTACCCATCTCTTCGCGGGGTAAACCGAGATTTTCCATGCCAAAGGCCAGCGTGTCTTCTACCCTAAAGCCGAAAAGCTGGGTTTCAGGATTTTGCATTACCATGCCTACTAATACGTTGCTTGCATCTTTAACCTGGAAAGCATTATTACCGGCTATTTTTAGTTCGCCTTCAATTATGCCGTTCCTATAAAAGTTTGGTATAATACCGCTTAATATATAACCGAAAACGGATTTACCTGAACCGCTGCGCCCAAATATGCCTACTACTTCACCCTCATTTATGGTCAGTGATATATTCTTGATCACCCGGGGAGAGCCGGGTCTAAATCTGTAAGACAAATTTTTCGCTTCCAGAATGGCCATGTTAATCCTCCTAAATGGTAACCCTACAGATATACTGCTTGCCTGGCAGGGAAAGCCCTGTCCAAACCTTCCCTGCCAGGAGTATTCAGGCCGAGATATTAGAGACATCGATCCTGGACAGGCGTTTGATAAACATCTTGACTATTATCGGTGTACCGATCATTAATGGAGGAACATCGCTTAAGCCCAGCCAGAATAATGCCCACCGAAAATCAAATATACCCAGGATAGATAAACTCAGGGAAACGGCTATTATCATGGCAATTCCGGAAAGACCGCACCACAAAACCGATTTCCATACCAGTGATTTGTCGGTAGCGATTTCCTCCAGTGTTCTACCTTTGCCGACCATAATTGCCGGTAACCAGCCCGTAAACCCTACCATGATCCCATCCACTAGCAGTGTGTGGGCGGGGATAAAGGCACCGCTAAGCAGCGACCAGACCAAGCTGCCAATATACCCGGAGGCGAAACCGGAAATAGGACCAAAAAAGATCCCTATTACCGCTGGTAGAAAAGCAAAAATACGCAAATGGATTACCCCGGGAACCAGGGTAATGGGGTTAACGTAGGCCCAGAGAACCCCGGTTAATACACCCCAAATTACCATGAAAACGAGACCTGCAGGAGTGATTTTGCTTTTTTTAGTCATGATTTACCCTCCTCGTTTTTTTATAAAAATAGGCCCTTTGTAGACTGTTTCACTACAAAGGGCCCCGTTACCCCTCAGTCAAACACCATTGCCATAATAAAGGCGCATTCCGCCCAGTCGACGCCTTCAGAAGGATATGATATAATGGTAAATACTACCCCATTTTCAGGGTACGTAAAAGGTGACTCATTAAATCTTGTTTTTCTTCATTTATTTGTGCTATCCTTTGTTCCAGCTCGAGGACATATTCTTTATTGATCCCTTTGATATTAATTGCCACATTTAGCAGCGCCCCTTCAAGGCCGGCAGCAGCCAGATGGGCAGCGACCCCGGCATCGCTTACGGCGCCGGGAACGCCTTTATCGATAACCACCGATATTTTTTTGAGTAACTGCAAGCATTTCTCAGCGGTACGTAAAGGTACGAACGCTGCTTTTAAAGTTTCCTGTTTAATAGCCTCCTTCCGTTTATTTGCTTCACAGGGATTTCTTCTGGGTAACCGGTAAGCATTTATTACTCCAGCAAAGGCAGCTGCGTCTTCATCCATTAAACCCAGCAGTTCGGCTTTTAACTCTTCAATCTCACCTCCAACTTTATGCATTTCGGCATGGCTTGCTTTATATTGTTCCTTTGCTAGCGTTAAATAGCATACCTTTAGAGCCAGGGCGGCGCTGAGGTAGCCGCACAGGGCGCTTAAGGTTCCCCCTCCGGGTACGGGTGCCGTTGATGAAAGCTGGGCAGCAAAATCGATAAGGCTTTTTCCGGCAAGCATAGGTATCTCCTAACTAAGATCAAATAAATTGTTCTCCAGTATCTGGTTACGCTTAAAACTCTTAAGCTGTAAGAAATACTCAGCCACCATAATTAAACTTTCCTGGGGAACGGTTCCCACAAGCTGGGTCTCCAGGACCGTTACTCCATAGCGGGCAGCCTCTCTTTTCACCAGCTCAAAAGTGCGGTAAAGAGGGGTCAATTCATAATCAAAAATATTCATCGATACCGCAACCAGGTCGCGCTCTTCATATTTGAGGCCCACAGCCCTGACAGTACTGAAGCCCCCGCTTGGCCCGCGGACCGCTTTAGCTATCCCCTGCGCTAAACTCAAGTCACTGGAATTGAGAACGATATTATAAGCTACCAGGGGCCTGGTACCGGCGCTGACAATGACCGCCCCGGCAGTTGGGTGCAGGGCAGCCGGCCCGATGTCCGGAGCCCTTTCCGGCAAATGGACAACTTTTTTTAACCCCTCGTATTGCCCCCGGCGGATAAAGTCCAGGCTTTTTCTTTCCGGAGTGCGGGCATTTTCCCCGCTCAAGTAAACTGGCAATTGAAAACGGGCGTAAATCTCCTTTCCTAGTTCTTCCGCCAGAAGCTTACATTCTTCTAAGGATATATTCTTCAGTGGAAATAAGGGGATAGTATCCTGGGCTCCTATCCGGGGGTGGGCGCCGCTTTGCTCTTCCATATTAATCAATTCTACCGCTTTGCCGGTCATATTAAGCAGGGCCCTTTTTAAAGGTTCCGGCTCTCCTATCGCTTCAATGACAGTGCGGTTAAAATCGGGATCGGGATAATAGTCGATGAGTTTTACCCCGGGAATGTCCTTAAACTGCCCTACGATCGCCTCAATTACTTCTTTCCTGCGACCTTCACTAAAATTAGGTACTGTGTGGATATATTTCTTCACTTAGCGGCCCTCCAACGCCTTAATCCTCGTCAGTTAAAATAGCCACAGCTCTGATAGGAGACCCGCTGCCATCCCTTATACGTAAAGGAAGCCCCATGAATATGAACCTGCGGTTTACTACTTTATCGAGGTTACAGAGGTTTTCTGTATTGGTCATGTTATATTTACCGCACACCCAGTGACCTGAAAAATCCAGATCGGCTGGATGATCAATAGACGGGGTATCAACACCGATATTGACTACCCCCTTTTGGGCCAACCACTCTGCCGCCTCATAGCTAAGACCCGTATATTCTGTCTGCCATTTATTGGTACCGTAATTACGATCATAATGACCAGTATACATTAGAAAAATATCTCCAGCCTGGATCTCCAGGCCTGCCTTAGCCAGAGCCAGCTCCAGATCTTCTACAGTGATATACCTTGAAGGTGGTACATGGCTTAAATCTACACAGATGGCGTCACCCCAAAAGTGGGTCAACGGCATTTTATCGATGGTCGGCCCCTCCGGATTGTATTCCCACACAGCATCGCAATGGGTAGGCCCGTGTTCGCTAATCAACAGGTTGCGGGCCGAAAAACCCAGTGTCTTACTCCCGGTCATCTTTTTATTTTCTTCGTGGGTCATATTTACCATAATAAAGGTACGCTGATGCATGGGAAAAACAGACATACCCTGGTATATTTCCTGGGAAAGATCAATCAGGGTCCAGCGTTTATTCCGGTTCATCTTTATAAAACCTCCTTAATCGCTGAAAGTACGCAGTAATTATTGGCATCCACTACCCCTTTATCGGTAAGCTTCCATTTGGGGCTGGTGGTGAGGGATAGAAAAGCCAGATGCATAAAAGGAGCATGTACCTTGCACCCGAGTTCTTCCGCGGCCAGGCGATGCAGCAACGCCGTCCTAGCTATTAGTTCATGAGCTGTTAGGGCATCAGTCATTAAACCTCCAATCTCCAGGGGAAGCTCTCCCAGGACCCTGCCGCCTTTTACTACGGCCACACCCCCCTGCATTTTAATAACGTGATTAACCGCCACGGCCATATCGTTATAGTTTGTACCTACAACTATGATGTTGTGGGCGTCATGGGCCACACTTTCGGCAAACGCTCCATTTTTAAGGCCAAACCCTTTCACAAAGCTCCTTCCTATATCCTTTTGTCCGTACCTCCCTACTACGGCAATAGGCAACAAATCTTCGTCTAAAGAAGGGAGAATATAGCCATTGTCTACTTTCATTTCAACTTCGATAGCGTGGGACAGATTTTGATCGGGTATAAGACCTATACAGCGTACTATGGCTTTGGTGCCCCTTGCAGGCAACATCAACTCTGCGGCTGAGACGTAGTCCCGTTTGACAGATTTTTTTACTGTTGCCGGGTAAGTATATGGCGGTATATCAATAAGCAACTCCCCATCTTTCGCTACAAGTTCACCTTTCAGGTAAACCGCCTCTACTTCCATATCTTCGAGTTCACCCGCGATAACTACCAAATCTGCCAGTTTCCCCGGTGCCAGGACACCAAGATGATTTAAGCCCAACCATGTGGCCGGATTAATAGTCGCCATTTGTATTGCTTCTACAGCACCTACACCCTGACGGATAGTACGGCGAATTATATCGTTCATATGGCCGCTTTTGACTATATCTTCCGCCAGCATGTCATCGGTAGCCAGGATCATACGACGCGAATCGAAACCTTCTTCAGTAAGAGCTTTAATACATTCAGCCATGTTGCGCTGGGTTGATCCCTCGCGCATTAATAGATAAACGCCGTAACGCAGTTTTTCTATGGCTTCAGCTTTGGTTGTGGTTTCGTGGCAGGATACATCCGTACCTCCGGCAATAATATGGGCTGCAAGTTCGGGGCCGAACAACTCCGGTGCGTTGCCGTCAACTCCTTTACCTATAGAGCGGGCATATATGGTAGAAGCCAGGGTATCTTTAATCACGTCAGGGTTGTGGGCAAAAACAAATTTAATTGCGCTGACCCCCTGGATCTCGCCGATGCCAGAAACAGATGGGTAAGACAACATTTCCGGTACTTCCCGTGAAGTTATATGATAACCCGGCGTTTCCAACCCCGGTGAGTCGGGTGTTAAAGCGGGGATGCGTAAGAATACGTGGTGAGGCATAAGGGCAGCTTCAGCGGCCATGGCCCTTACCCCTTCTGGTCCTAGGACGTTGCCTATCTCATGGGGATCGCATATCAGACAGGTAGTGCCTGTGGGCAAGGATATCCTGGTAAATTCGGTAATCGTGAGCATGGCACTCTCAAAATGCATATGGGCGTCAATAAAACCTGGTGTTACATACTTCCCGTTCAGATCAATAACCTCTGTTTCCGGTCCAATCAAGTTGTTACAATCACCAATCATTAAAATTATTTTCCCGTTGATAGCAATATCCGCCCTGTAGATTTCCCTGGTTAAGACATTAACTACGCGGGCGTTCTTTAAGACCTTAGTAGCGAACTTTTGCGGAGAAAGTAAAACTTCTATTGCCCGAAATCGCTCTTCTATAAGATTTTGCTCTTCCTGGCTTAAATTCATATTTCCACCTCCGTTAAGCCTTATATAGCAAGTTTCGTACCAGGCCAGGCAACATCTTATTAGCCGATCGATAGGGGTTGCCAATTAAAAACAAATAGGGGAAGAAATTTCCGCTATTTTTATAAATCAGGACTGTGAACCGGAAATTATATCCGCTTTTTTTCCTTTATCCTATACTTCTTCAGTTTATTCCTCAGGGTCCTATCTGTTATGCCTAAAAGGATTGCCGCTTCTTTTTTTCTACCACCGGTTTTCTTTAGAGTTGAGAGGATCAACTTTTTTTCTACCTGGTCCAGGGTTTCGCCAATAAAAACAGGTATGGCGTCGGGAATGTCCATGGGCAACGGATCAAATAAAGGCTGAAGATTTGAAGGTAAATTGTCTGTAGTAATTTCCCTGCCCGTTGCCAGAGCCACACCACGTTCAATAATATTTTCCAGTTCTCTTATATTGCCGGGAAAATTATAGTTTAGTAATAAACGGAGAGCTTCAGGAGTAATAGAATCCACCTGACGCCCCAGCAGTGCCGAATATTTAGCAATAAAATGCTTTACTAATAAGGGGATGTCCTCTTTGCGTTCCCGCAGGGGCGGTAGCTCAATATTAATTACATTCAGACGGTAATACAAATCTTCACGAAAGTTATTCTGCTTAATAGCCTCGGGCAAATTCCTGTTGGTTGCCGCCAAGATACGTACATCAACCGGATAGGTATTCTTGGAGCCCAGCGGTATCACGGTTTTATCTTGTAAAAAGCGTAAGACTTTGGCCTGGAGGACGAGGGACATCTCCCCAATTTCATCTAAAAAAATAGTACCACCATGGGCAGCCCATAGTTTACCCTCATAGCTGCGGTTGGCACCCGTAAAAGCTCCCTTCTGGTAACCGAAAAGCTCACTTTCTAATAAATTTTCCGGGATAGCAGCGCAATTTATAACCTCAAAAGGACCTTTTTGCCGCCGGCCGTAATAATGAATCGCCCGCGCCACCAGTTCTTTCCCGGTTCCACTCTCTCCTGTTATTAAAACGTTGCTATCAATATCCTTTACTTTTTCTATCAGAGTTAAAATCTTATTAATAGCCCTTGATTTGCCAATGATACCATAAGATTCATATTGCTTTTTTAGTTCTTGGTTCAAGATTTCCAACCTGGCCTGCAGGTGGTACAATTCCAAGCCCTTATTAACCAGGGCTTTGAGTTCCTCAATATCGACAGGTTTGGTCAGGTAATAAAAGGCACCTTCTTTAATAGCTTCTACAGAAGAACGGATACTACCATAAGCAGTTAAAACTATAACAACAGCGTGCGGATTAAACTGCCGAATCTTACGTAGTACCTGTAAACCATCAACTGGCCCGAGATATAAGTCAAGAATGGTGAGGGCAATCTCTTCCTTTTGCAAATAATAGAACCCTACTGCCGGGTCAGTGGCCGTAATTACTTCAAAATCATTCAGCAGGGCAAAGCTCAAAGAAGAACAAATGGCGGGGTCATCATCGATTATCAGAATTTTCTCCATGGCATACCTCCTGGTAGAAAGTGATCTTGAAACATGTCCCCCGACCCTTCTGGCTAAATACCCTTATATCGCCATGATTCTCTTTAACAAGTTGGTAGGTAATAAAAAGACCCAGACCCGTTCCTTTTTCTTTTGTGGAATAAAAAGGATCAAATATGTGTCCAAGGTGCTCTGAAGAAATGCCGCAACCATCATCCTCTACCTCAATCCACACCCCATCCTGGCCTTTACCTGCTGTAATTTTTACCTTGCCTTTTTCTTTAATGGCTTCAGTAGCGTTTAAAATGAGGTTGATTAATATTTGTTTTAGCTGTTGCTCATCAGCCCATATTCTCAGAGAAGTGTCGATTTGAACATCAAAATCGATTCCACTGTTAAACTGCCCTTGAAATAAAACCATAACTGAATTTACGATTTCATATAAATTACACCATTCGCGGACCGGTGCGCGGGGGCGGGCGTACTGTAATAATTCCCCGACAAGCTTATTAAGGCGCTCAATCTCCATGGGCACATATTTTAACATCTCAGCGCGAAAACGGGGGTTGTCATATTGAGCAGGAAGAGTGTCAACAAAAGTTTTAATGGCCATAATCGGATTTCTGATTTCGTGGGCTATATTAGCTAAAAGCATACCCAGAGATTCCATTTTATCTTTACGGGCCAAACTTTCACGCAAATGCTTTTCCAGGGTAATATCCCTTAAACTAATCACTACCCCGATGACTTTATTACTTTCACCGTATAAAGGAAAAATATTATAGCTCAGCAAAGATTGTTTGCCATTCTTAATTTCGATTTCGTGATCAACAAAAGCCTTACCAGTCGCCATTGTTTCATATACAATACCAAAATCAAAATAGCGAACCAGTTCTGTTTCCAAAGCGTATTTCCCTATTAAGTTATGTCTCTTTACACCCAAAATTTTACAGGCATAAGAATTGATTGAGGTAATTATTCCCATACGGTTTAATCCAATTACTCCTACATCTACGCTATCGATAATGTGACTGTTTAGATCTTCAGCTACCAGACCAAACCACTTTTCGCAGATCCGATCGTAAACCCCATTTTCTTTTATCGCTCGTAATCCTTTATTAAAAATTTCTACTAGTTGCTTCCTGCCACGACTGACAGCTATAGCATAAGCCTGTGGCGAAATTGGCTGGCCAACCAGCCTGATTTTATCTATGTGTCCCATCTTTTGGGCTAGGTAAGTTCCTGTAAGCCTGTTGCCGATAAAGGCATCGACTTTTCGTTTAATTAATTCGTTTAATGCTTCGCCTTGATCAGCAGTAAAGATATAGTGCAGAAAAGTTTTAGCGCTGCCAAGATGATGGTTGATCAAGTCATAAGATATGTCATCTTTTTGAACGGCTACCTTTAAACCCTTGAGATCATTCAAAGTTAAAATATCATACCGGTCCCTTAGAACAAAAACAGAATGGGAAACTACCAGGTATGCTTCGGTGAAATCAAAGATATCCTTACGCCTTGCACTTAAAGCCATACCCTGTATAGCATCAAAAATACCCTCCTGAACGGCTCGTATAGCTTCTGACCAGGGCATGGCTCTGAAATAGATTTCCACCCCCACCTCTTTGCCAATGGCTTTTAAAATATCCACGTTAAATCCCTTGAAGGCCCCATGATCGTTTAAAAACTCAAAAGGAGGGTAGCGACAATCACCGCAAACCCGGAGAATAAGTTTAGTAAACATAAGAAAGTCCCACCTTTTTGAGTGCCTGTTTAGTTATAGATGCTATTTTCCATATCGAAAAAAGTGCTACCAGCCAAATGAAAAATCTGCCCGATAGCACCTTTGCTTTCTCACCCGGGGAAATGATATAACGAAAAAAGTTACCTGCCTTTTAACAAACAGGTAACTTCATCGTCCTGTAAGCCTCTTTGCTTACCTAAACTATCACTATTTTAAACTATTATATTTGTATGCTTCTATAATGTCAATATTGAGTGCTTTTCACCAAGGCCAGGTGTTCTTCCGGCAAGCCTTGGCTGTGACCGGTGATCCTCATCATGGCTGAAGCCGGTACGTGGTAGTAGCGTAAGAGCAACACCCGGTCAAACAACCGCAGGTAGTTGTCCACCGCCTCGGGGGTGTGGTAGATCCGCCGGGCAATCTCCTGGGTGGTTAGTCCTTCCAGGGCCATCTCCACTATACCGGTAGGTCGGGAACCATAACCCCCCCTGACCTGGAGGGCGGGTGATAATATCTTATCTCTTACCCTGCCGGCTGCCGCCGCTCCAGCCAGCAGGGTAGGGATAGATTAAGGCAGTGTTGACCGTGGTCCTTCTTGCCAGGGAAAGGGAGATGAGGGGTTATAGAAGGTAGAAAACCTTGTGAAATAGCCCTGGAGCAAATTATTGGCTGCCACCATTTTCTTGCTTTCCGTCGGGATAATCCTCTATAAGAGGATTATAGAAAATATCTACAACATTAACACAAAAACCCTCTATTACCCCGGAACGGACAATTCCTTCTTTCTCAATTTCCTGGTCCAGTTTAAATTTGCCTTCCACCAGGGAAAAAACCTGAATGGATTTATCCTGGGGATCTATAATCCAGTACTCCTTGACGCCATGTTTTCCGTAAACCTTGTATTTCTGGCGCAGGTCATAATAGGCTGTCGTGGGGGAAAGGATTTCCACCACCAGGTCCGGGGCGCCCTCGATCTTTTCAGGTTTAATAATATCCATCCGGTCGCGGGCAATGAAAATAATGTCCGGCTGGTAGGTTTCAGTTTCCTCGAGATAAACATCCATAGGCGCATGTAAAACTATACCTAAATTCTTTGCGGTTACATAAGCGACCATTTTAAATTCGAGCTTCATAGAAATAATCTGGTGGTAAGAAGTCGGCGATGGTGTCAATACCAGTTCCCCCCCGATGAGCTGGTAAGGAGCTCCCTCCGGTAGCCGGCAGTAATCGTCGTAGGTATAAACCTTATCTTTGCTAACTGCTATTTCCTTTAGGGCCAGGCTCACTATTGCCACCTCCCGCCTTTTTGCCTGAAGATATTTTACCGCTTCGCTTGGTGACCAATAACCCCTTTTACCATTACTATAATTCCACTTCTAACACGCGGTTGAAATAGGCAGGCATATACTGCCGGACACGGGCATAATCGGGCATGGTTTCGTAATCAAATTTCATCAGGACCGTTACTTTTGTTCCCTGCTGAAATTTACCGCTTTTCCGCAGGATGTTTTTAATGCTCTGGTCCAGCTCAACCAGGGTGCGACCCCTGGCCTCAAAACCAGCATCACCGGCTATCCATTCCCTCCCGTTGTGGATGAGCCTGACTTCTATATCTGCCCGCATTATCCTTAAGCTCCTTTGCCGTGAAGAACACAAAATATGACCGTAACAATAAATGATCTAGCGTTCCTGCCAGGATGTCCGGGCCAGGGTCAATTCCAGTTCCTTTTCCGGGCAGGTGAGGCGGTGGAGATACTGCCTGATGCCCTTCCCGGCTTTTACTTCCTGGCACTGGCTGAGGATATGATCGCCGTAACGGGCGTCTTTTTTATATACAACCTCAATGGTGGACGGAAAGGCCTGCCGGTGAACCTCCATGGGCACGCTCTCCAACAGCCAGTGGATATACCTC
This sequence comes from Moorella sp. E306M, assembly GCF_006538385.1. Lineage (NCBI taxonomy): Bacteria > Bacillati > Bacillota > Clostridia > Neomoorellales > Neomoorellaceae > Neomoorella > Moorella sp. E306M. Next base: position 1,110,730 of record NZ_BJKO01000001.1, read on the forward strand.
TTGTTATTGGCATGGTGGTTGATATCTATGTCTGCTGCGCCCACAGTAAATGCTGCCATCATAGTTGGGGTTTCCAGGCCAGGTAGCTCGCCAAATCCTTCCGGAATGGCCGCCTCAGGATAAAGCCCGTAAGGTTCGCTTATCGCAGACGGTATCCGCAGGGGCTTTTTGCTGGCGATATCCAGGAAGATCCACACGGACGCGGCCCGGCCCAGGAGGTTACCCCCGGCATCATGGATGTAAAAATTGCGGTAAGCGAAACAGCGCTGGAAGCGTTCCACCCAGGTGGTGACGGTTATCTTTTCCCGCCAGCGGGGGTAGCGGTTCATCTGTAGATGGTAGCGGTAGACGACCCAGCCCCGTTCGGCGGCGTTTAATCTGGCAATGGTGTTGCCTACCGTTTCTGAATGCCAGGTGGCCGTTTCTTCCAGGTAACCCAGGATGGTGACCGGTGAGGCTTCTAACATAAAATTGGTTTCGTAATAGTGGACTTCATAGGACCTCTGGTATGTACTGACCAGCAAATTTATCACCAGCGTCTATTTGAGATTACCAGTTTATTGTATCATAACAAAGACCTGCGGGCCAGCGCCAGCTATTATCGTTTGGGCCCGTTTCTTGATCAGCTCCGGAAACAGCTAGGATAGCCGACTTCCTCATTGACCGGGGCATTGCCAGCTTCCAGCTACTTCAGCCGGGAAGTAATTATACCCAGCCTGGTTTCATTTTGTTGAACTGCCGCCACCTTCCGACATTTTTTTGAAGGAAAATATGCTAAACTGCTATCGTTATGGTAAAATCGAGGCCAATTGGTTAAAATGATAATTTTTGTAAAAGGGGTTTCTTAATATGCTGCGCGTTGGTATTATTTCCTGCCGTGATCACTGGAAAAGGGGCTGCCCCGGCTACCAGGCCCATATCCTCTGTTTCCTGGCCGTGGAGAAAAAAAAGGGACCTCTGGGGGAGCTTCCGGAAGCTAAAATCGTTGCCATACAGCCCTGCCCCGGTTGTCCGGGCACCGGCCGCCTGGAAGTGGCCCGCCGCATGGTTCGTCAAGAGAAAGTCGACTATTTCGTTTTTCCTTCCTGCATGTTTTTTGGCAACCGTTGCCCCACGGCCTTGGCCGGGGCAATGGCCATTGAGGATGAACTGGGCCGACCGGTGCTTATGGGGAGCTACATTGATGCAGCGACAGCCTACCACTGCTCCACCGTAATTCTAAAGCCAGATGACATCCCCAGCCTTACCGAATGCCGGCAGCGCCTCCTCAACCTCAATTATTTGCATTATTTGTATGAAAAACAGGCCGCTACTACCAGGAATACTCTGCCAATCCTGACCCTGCTCAAGGCAATTTAGCTATCACTTTTTTAATGCTCTTTTCCGCTTTTAGACGAGGAATAAGGATTAAACGACCGCATCCCAGGCAGCGTAGGCGAAAATCCATACCTACTCGTAAAATCTCCCATTGGTCGCTACCGCAGGGATGTTTCTTTCTGGTCTGGACGATATCGCCAACCTGCAAGTCCATCCAGATGTTCTCCTCCCATTTCTTGCTCGTCCCTTGCTGCCCCCAGCTCGGTGAGGGCCGCGCCGGCAGCTGCGCGGACTTCCCAGGTTGCATCGGCCAGGCAACTCTTAAGCAAATCCGTGGCATCCCGGCACTTTAGCCTTCCCAGGGCGCGGGCGGCGGCGGCCCGTACCTCGCCCACCGGATCGGCCAGTGCCTTCTTTAAACTCCCCGCGCCCTGGCTGCAGCCGGTTTCCCCAAGGGCCATGGCCGCTGCTCTGCGCACGGCAGCGCTCTCATCCTTAAGGCAGTGCTCCAGGGCCGGTAAGACCCGCTCATCCTTAAAGCAGCCCAGGATATTTATCACCCGTATGGAAACGTCTTCCGGCCCCCGTTCCAGGAGATCCAGCAAAGGCGGGATACTGTCTGTTCCTAAAGCCAGCAACACCTCGGCCACCCGCGCCGGTGGCCAGCGCCGGGGTTCCGCCAGAGCTGTAAGCAACGGTTCCAGGCAACGCCGGTCACGTAAACGGATAAGGGCTGCCGTTGCTGCCATCTGGACGCCTTCGTCCCGGTCTCCCAGGGCCGCGAGGAGGGAGCCAAGGGCACGTTTAACTCCCATCTCGCCCAGGATGGTAGCCGCCCTAGCTTTCTCACCGGCTTTTCCCTGTTCCAGGTCCCGCAGCCAGGCCTCAATAAAACCTTCTTCCTCCGCCAGAGCCGCCAGCTGCTCACGGGTAGCTTCCTCCAGACGCGGCCAGAGGCCGGCAAGGAGCCCGGCCAGGGCCCGGGCGTCCAGCCGGCACAACTCCCGTCGTAAACCTTTAGCTATTTTGCCCCGGCAACCTGCCAGGGCTGCTGACAGGCGCTCTTCATCCCGGTAACGCCGGCGCTGCCAGAGCAAAGTCACCACTCCCCTAGAGGGTAATTACCTTTTCCGCAGCCATAAGGTGTTCAATGATGGTATACATATTGGTAACGCTACCGGCACACAATTTTTCTTTCAGGTGGTAATAGTCCAGGCAGGTGCCGCAGGCCAGGATTTCCACTCCCTTTTGCTCCAGAGCCAGCAGGCTGTCCAGCACCGGTGAACCCTGGCAGCAGAGCTGGACACCACTGTTGATAAAGAGAACCCGCCGGGGCAGCACTTCCATTTCACTCAAGCTGTAAAAGAAGCTGCGCATGAGGATGCTCCCCAGCTCTTCCGAACCGCGGCCCAGGCTGGCCGAGGTTACCAGCAATACCTGGCCCGGATTAACGCTTAACTGGGTAGCCGGTATGCTTTCCTTGCGAATATGGATATAGTATTCACTTCCCTGTTCCCTGACGCTGGTAGCGCACTCCAGGCTCCGCGCCAGTTTTAAAACATTGTCCCGGGCGACCTCATTATCGACAATGGTAACCAGCTCTCCATCCGGCCCCAAACTTTCCAGGGCCTTTTTGGTCTGGATAACCGGTTGCGGGCAGGCCAGCCCGCGGGCATCTACTATTTTTTCCACCATCCATGCCCCCTTTAAAAGAAAAGCACCTGGCGCCCATCCACTCTCAAGGTACCAGGGCCTTTTATATATCTTTTCTTCACGAGATTTTACTTTTCCTGCTTAAAAAATCATTAACTGGCTAGAAAAGCCTTGTAGGCCCGGTAGGCCATATAAATATCCACCTTGCTGGCTATCTCCAGGGGAGCGTGCATGGAGAGGAGGGCCGGGCCGCAGTCGGCCACATCCAGGCCGAAATAGGCCAAAAACTTGGCTATGGTACCGCCGCCGCCGGCATCCACCTTACCCATTTCGCCGCTCTGCCAGATGACCTGATTCTGGTTGAAAATGTCCCGCAGTCGGCCCATAAACTCGGCACTGGCGTCATTGGCGTCGTATTTGCCCCGGGAACCGGAGTACTTATTTAAAACCACGCCGTATCCCAGGCGGGAAGCATTGTGCATGTCGAAGACATTTTCATAGGTGGGATCGACACCGGCGGTCACGTCAGCGGAAATGGCCTGGGAATTGGCCATAATCCGGCCCACGTGGACAATGCTGGTATTACCCAGGCGAGCAGCTAGCTCGCTCAAAGCATATTCCAGGAAGCGGGAGTGGGCGCCGGTATTACCTGTACTGCCGATTTCTTCTTTATCTACCAGGAGTACCAGGGCCGTATGCCGGGGGCCCTCCAGGTCCAGGATGGCCTGCAGGGCCGTGTAGCCGCAGACCCGGTCGTCCTGGCCATAACCTCCTACCAGGGAGCGGTCAAAACCCAGGTCCCGGGCCGGCCCGGCCGGTACCAGTTCCAGCTCTGCCGTAATCAGGTCCTCTTCCACCAGGCCATAACGTTCATTTAGCAACTGGAGAATGGCCAGGCGAATTTTATCTTTTACATCGTCTTCGCCGGGATAAGGTATGCTGCCTACCACCAGGTTTAAATCATCCCCGCTCAAGGCTTCTTCCATATTCTTTTTCATCTGCTCCTTGGCCAGGTGGGGTAACAAATCGCTTATGGTAAATATGGGGTCGGCGCTGTCTTCACCGATTACCACTTCCACCCGGCGACCGTTCCTTAACATAATCACGCCGTGTAGGGCCAGGGGAAGGGCCGTCCACTGGTATTTCTTGATGCCGCCGTAATAGTGGGTTTTGAACATGGCCAGGCCGTCTTTTTCATAGAGGGGCATGGGTTTCAGGTCCAGGCGCGGCGCATCAACATGGGCCCCCACCAGCCTTACGCCTTCGGTCAGATCAGCCGTACCCATTATACCCATGAGCAGGACTTTACCCCGCCATTCCAGGTAAAAACGGCTTCCGGGATTTAACCCCCGGCCGGGTGGCAGGTCAGCCAGGGAAATAAAGCCGCGTCCCCGGGCGGCTTCCAGGGCGGCCCGGATGGCTTCTCGTTCAGTTTTAGCCCGGCTTAAGAAGGTTTTATACCCCTCGGCAAAAGCAAATACCTTTTCCCTGGTGTCCTTTTCTAAAAGCTCCCAGGCACTCTTCTGAGGGAGAGCCAGTTCTTTTTGTAGTTTTTTGCCTCTGCTTTCTTCTTTTTCTGCCATAGGTAATTCCTCCTTTTATCAACCTGGAGGCAAATCCCCCATATTGATAACTTCCTCTTGCCAACCCCCTAGATTAGGGTATGCAACAGTCCGGCCAGCCAGTCATAAAAATTGCTCAGCTGGAGGGCCATGCCGGAGTTATAGAACTGCCGGGCCAGGGGTAAAAAACCCGGAGCTGCCGTCATGGCCGGTAGGGCCACGAGATAGCGCAGCATCCCTACCAGCAAAGCCAACCAGAAGACCTGCCCCAGGAGACCCAGGGCCAGGCCCAGGCCCCGGTTAAGCAAACCGGTAGAGGTCATATTTATCCCCATGGTGCTCCAGCGTGCCAGGCGGCGTAAAAGAAATAAACTGCCGTAAAAAAGGACCACCAGGGTTACTAATTCCAGGAGCAGGAAGACCAGCTGCCCGGCCAGGACCTGGCCCACCGTACCTCCGGGAGCCTTCTCCAGGCTCTCCAGCAGGCTTTGTTTTAACATCCCTGGTAACGGCGTGCCGTTTAAAAGGATTTCCAGCTGTCCGGCGGCAGCCTTACCCAGGGGCTGGCTGAGAACCGGCCGGGGTAATGGTAATAGGGGGGCCAGCCAGTTGCCCCAGCGACCGGTTAAGTGCCAGGCCTGGTCCACGGCTTCAGCCAGGGGCCGGGCATAGAGGGCTGCCGCCAGCCCAGCCACCAGGTAGCTGATCCACCCGGCTATGAGGTTAACAAAACCCAGGCGGTAACCCCGCCACGCACCCAGGGCCAGGAGCAGAAATAGAAGCAGGTCCAGGTAATTGAGCAACTAACAGCGTCCCTCCATACATTCTACCCTGAAATAACTTCGCTCCAGGCTGGCATTGTTTTTGCTCGCTCCCTGGTCCTCGCGGATCAGCCTACGGCTCAGCCTCGGGGCTCGGGCGGGGTTCCCGGCCTATTCGGCATCCTTGCCTCAGAGGCCGGCCTCGGACATCCTGTCCTCGGCCCCGCCCTCGCTCCTCGGCTTCGCCAAGGCTGCTCAACCGCTCGGACCAAGTCGCTCGCTCCAAACAAATGCCAGCCCGTTATTTTCATCCTTCTAATGTGTCGCGTTAGCGGTATGAGGGTCTTTTACCGGAAACTGTGTTCTTCACCGGGGAATTTCCCCTGGCGGACCTCTTCCCGGTAATCGGCAAGGGCCTTGACAATGGCTTCGCCCAGGTTTACATAACGCTTGACAAATTTGGGCTGGAAGCGGTCAAAGAGGCCCAGGAGGTCATGGTAAACCAGCACCTGGCCGTCACAATCAGGCCCGGCCCCAATGCCGATGGTAGGTACCGGTAATTCCGCCGTTATCCGCCGGGCCAGGTCCGCCGGTACGCATTCCAGTACCAGGGAGAAGACGCCAGCCTCCACTAATGCTTCCGCATCGGCGGCAATTCTATCGGCCGCATCTTTCTCCCGTCCCTGGACGCGATAGCCACCCAGCTGGACTACCGACTGGGGAGTTAACCCCAAATGACCCATAACCGGGATGCCGGCATCGACTATAGCTCGGACCATGGGTACCATAGCCCGACCACCTTCCAGCTTTACGGCATCGGCCCCACCCTCTTTGACCAGGCGGCCGGCATTATAAACGGCGTCCGTTACACTGGCCTGATAGGAAAGAAAAGGCAGGTCGGCCACCACCAGGGCTGCAGGATTGGCCCGCATAACGGCGCGGGTATGATGCACCATCTCATCCATAGTTACGGGTACTGTACTCTGGTAGCCCAGGACCACCATGCCCAACGAATCGCCTACCAGCAGCATGTCCATGCCGGCCTGGTCGGCCAGCAAAGCTGAAGGATAATCATAAGCGGTTACCATGGTGATCTTCTCCCCTCGCTCCTTCATGGCCTGGAGCTGGGGCAGGGTAATCTTAGTGCGTGCGGCCATTTTCCCCCTCCTTGTTCCATATGTTACCATGATAAAAGCTATAAGCTGGAAGTATTGACCAGCTATATGCTTATTATAACAGAAAATCCCCCTGCGGGGGATCGGCTGCCGGTTTAATTTCCAGTGGGAATTCCGGTGGTGAGGTCGCAGGATGGGGGACGCTGTTGGGCTGCGGCGCTTCCTGCGGATATTCAGGAGAGTCGATACGGTTGACCAGTTTAAATCCACCTGCCTTTTTTCTGTTATTATACCCGGCAGGGGAGGAGCGCATGCGCGGCCAGAAAAAGCCGCCCGGAGCGTTCCTCCGGGCGGCTCGTCATCTTCTCCCGCCTGGCGTGCGACCCAGGGCCCGGGGTCGTAACACCAGCGTTCCTGGATTTTATTTCGCCAGGCCGATCAGCTCTTCCGTATGTTTCTTCACCCACTCGGGGTCCTTCGGCTCGCGAGCCACGCCACTCTCCATGGCGGCCTTGGCCACGGCCGCTGCCACCGCCGGTGCCACCCGCAGGTCGAAGGCTTCCGGCATGACGAAATCAGGTGAGAGCCTGTCGCCCACCAGGTCGGCCAGGGCATGGGCGGCGGCAATCTTCATCGGTTCATTGATATCGGAAGCCTTCACGTCAAGGGCACCGCGGAAGATGCCGGGGAAGCCCAGGACATTATTGACCTGGTTGGGGAAGTCGCTCCGCCCCGTGCCCACAACGGCGGCGCCGGCTTCCCGCGCCTTATCGGGATAGATTTCCGGAACGGGGTTAGCCATGGCAAAGATAATGGGGTCTTTACCCATGGAGCGTACCATATCCTGATTAACGGCGTCTTTGACAGAGAGGCCGATAAAGCAGTTGGCGCCTACCATGGCGTCGGCCAGGGTGCCGCTGCGGTCTTCTTTGTTCGTGATCTTGAGCATTTCCTGTTTTTCCGCATTGAGGTCCTGGCGCTTTGAGGAGATAATTCCCCGGGAATCGCAGAGGATCACGTCTTTTACGCCCACGCTGAGCAGGAGCTTGGCAGTGGCAATGCCGGCCGCCCCGGCGCCGTTGATCACTACCTTGAGATCACCCAGCTCCCGCTTGGTGATCTTACAGGCGTTGATAATCCCGCTCAATACGACTACGGCCGTACCGTGCTGGTCGTCGTGGAAGATAGGAATGTCAGTGGTTTCCTTGAGGCGTCGCTCGATTTCAAAACAGCGGGGCGCGGCAATATCCTCCAGGTTGACGCCGCCAAAGGTAGGGGTCAGGAGCTGGACTGTCCTGACAATCTCATCTACATCCTGGGAATCGATGCAGATGGGGAAGGCATCGACACCGGCAAAGGTTTTAAAAAGCAGGCTTTTCCCTTCCATAACGGGCATGGCCGCCCGGGCGCCAATGTTACCGAGGCCAAGGACCGCCGAGCCGTCGGATACTACGGCAACCTGGTTCCAGCGCCGGGTGTAGACGTCAACGAGTTTGGGATCTTTATGGATTTCTTTGCAGGGCTCGGCGACACCGGGAGTATAGGCCAGGGAAAGATCCGTCCCATCCCGGACCTGTACCCGCCCCCGTACTTCGATTTTACCCTGCCATTCCTTATGCAGCTGCAGGGCTCTTTCCTGGGTATTCACAGCCTGTCGTCCCCCTTTTTCATATTTAAATATCGGTACGGGGTCACCCTCTACCGGGTTTCCCCGGCAACCGTATAGTTATAAAAGGGGCCGGCAGCTTTCCTGGAGGCCGCCAGCCCCGCTATCTCAACCTTTAAGCGTTCTTCTTCCTGGCGGCATCTTTAGCCTGGATCTCTTCGTAGGCGTTCAAGATATCCTTGGCGTTGAGGTAAACAGGCGTGTCGACCATCTTGCCCTGGTAGGAAATGGCAGCCTTACCCTGGGCAATGGCTTCTTCTTCAAAGGCTTTTACGACGCCGCGGGCCCATTCCACGTCGGCAGGGTCCGGGGAGTAGAGACGATTGGCAGGCTCAACCTGGCTGGGATGGATCAGCATCCGGCCTTCATATCCCATCTGCCGCCCCTGGAGAACACTCTTTTCAAATGCTTCCATATCCTGATAGGCAACAAACGGACAGTCAATGGCTACCACCCCTGCCGCCCGGGCGGCAACTGCCATATGGGCGCGGGCGTATTCCTGCTCTTTGCCTTCCGAGGTCAGTTTGACCCGCATATCCTTGCAGTAGTCCACGGCACCGAAGATGGCACTGACCACCCGCGGGCTGGCGATGCAGGATTCATAGGCATTGATAATACCTTTCGCGGTTTCCAGGAGCAGGGAAACCTTAATGCTCCCTATAGGTAGACCGCGGCGGCGTTCCAGTTCTTCCAGTTTCCAGTCCAGGCGCTTGACGTGGTCCGGATGCCCGCACTTGGCCAGGGTAACCCCGTGGAGTCCCTCATAAACAACGGCCTCCAGGTCGTCGTTGGTCATCTCGGTCTCCCAGTTGTTGATGCGCACGTATACCTCCGACCCGTTGGCCCCAACAGCCTTCAGGTTCTCGCGGATAAGTTTCCGCGCATTTTCCTTCTCCGCCGGGGGTACGGAATCTTCCAGGTCGAGGGTGATTATATCGGCGGGGAAAGTGGGGGCTTTGGCAATCATCCTGGGGTTGTTGCCGGGAACGTAAAGGACAGAACGCATTACAGGCATTGTTTATTACCTCCTAATGCTTGAGTACGTTTTTGAGGATACGCGGGATATCATTGGGGCTCATGGCCACGTAGCCACCAGCTTTCTGGATGGCTTCCATCTTGCTCTTGGCCGAACCGCGGCCCCGTTCCACAATGCTGGAGGCGTGGGAGAAGCGCTGGCCTTCCGGTGCCCAAGCACCTGCCACGTAGATGACGAAGGGTTTGGTAAATTTCCCGGCGGCAATTACTTCCGCACATTCTTCTTCCTGGGTACCGCCGATCTCAGAAAATACCGCTACGGCTTCCGTCTGGGGGTCTTCTTCAAAAAGGGGCAGCAGGTCAGCGAAGGAAGTCCCCAGGACCGGTTCCGTACCCGTGTGAACGACGGTGCTGACGCCGTAACCGTTTTCCTTAAGGATCCAGGGAATAGTACCCGACTGGCCGCCGCTGCGGGAGAAAACACCGATCGGACCGGGCCGGAAAAAGGAGTTGGCCCATTCTACATTGCCGCCCAGCCATCCGACTACCGCCTCTCCAGGCGTAATGATGCCGATGGAGCCCGGGCCGATGAGCCTGGTCCCCTTCAGCTTGCAGTACTCCACCATTTCCATGATGTCATGGATAGGGACCGATTCCACGCAGGGGACGATATTTTTCACGCCGGCGTCGGCGGCTTCTTTAACCGCTGTTTTCAAAGCCCGGCCGGGTACGAAGATAACGCTGAAGTCAATTTCCCCGTGTTCGGCTACGGCCTGCTTGACGGTATGATAGACGGGAATGCCCGCTACCTCTTCGCCGCCCTTACCGGGGCTCGTCCCGGCCACAACCTTCGTGCCGTAATCCTTCATATATTTGGCCCGGAGGGAACCCTCCCTACCGGTAATTCCCTGAACAATAACCTTGGTGTTTCTATCAATTAAAATCCCCATGCTTATCCCTCTTTATCCTTTTACTGGTTGGCGTTATCTTCAAGCAGGCCCCGCTTGCGCAGGTACTCATCCATTCCTTCAATGGGAACGTCAATTTTTATGGCGCTCTTGCCGCGGAACCAGCATTCATACTCGCAGGCAAGGCATTCTGTTCCCCGGCGTTTTATTTCATCTTCACTCAGGTGGGCCACAGAGGGTGCGCCGTCCTGGAGCTGCAGCATCCCCCGGGCAAACTTCTTGCATGCGTCGATACAGGCCTTTGTTTCACACTCGGTGCACTTGCTGGTGTCGATGGTAACTTTAATTGTTCTTTCCCAGAATTCAATCACTGGTTTCCACCCTGCTTTCGCTTTTCGGCTTGATATTCTTTAACAAGGGCCAATAACCTTTGCCCGATAAAATCAGTATCGGTAACATGCTCCCGGCCGTAGATCTCCACCCTGGTAGCACCCTCAACATTGCTTAACCCTTCGCGTAAAATGGCGAGGGATTCTTCTTCCTTGTTACCGCACAGCAGTAACACACAGGGCAGACCGGGTTTTTTGGGCAGGACTTCCCGCAGGGCCTTCACGACGGCGTGGGCGTGGTGCCATTGTTCCTGGTTGGCCATCATAAAGCCGCCCAGCAGGTAGCCATCAATGTTGGGCTGCGAGAGAACAACCTTGGCTACCCGGTACACTTTGGAAGCAACCGGATTGCCGCTGGTGTCTGCGTAGTTCGCCGGCTTCAGGTTGACCTTGTTCAGAGCGTCCATGCCCATCATGGCCGATCCGCCGCCGATGGGATGGTAGCCGATATAACCCGGACTTTTCTCGTCAAAGCCCATGCTCATCACGAAACCGGAACCGCGGGTGTCGGTCTTTTCAATGCCCCAACCGATACGGTCCAGTTCCGTGGGCTCGTGGGGGAAGTCCCTGGCAATTTCAATACCCATTTCCGGGTGACGGTAAACGCTGCTGTTGTCAACCTCCATCTTGCAGTCGGCCGCCACCAGTTCCCCGCTGGCGGTTAAGACCAAGGGGTTGATTTCCAGGGTAAAGCAATCATACTTTTTATAAGCATTCCACAGCTTGACCAAGATATTGGCAAAGGTCATCAGCTGGTCGTTGGGGATGCCGGCCTGAACCAGCATGTCGACAGCGTCATAAACTTCCAGGCCGTTTAAGGGTGAAATTAGAAGCTTAAAAATCTTCTCTTCCGGAACACTTTCGATGTCCATACCGCCCTCGGTGCTGAACATCATCATGGGGCAGCGGGCATTGCGAGCTGAATTAACAATAATAGTCACGTAATATTCCCGGGCGATATTAAGTTTCTCTTCCACCAGGACCTTGCGTACCGGATAGCCTTTAATTACCGTTCCAAGAATCGATGCTGCTGCCGCCCGGGCTTCTGCCGGGGTGTCGACTAGTTTTACCGCTCCTGACTTACCCCTGCCGCCAGCCTGCACCTGGGCCTTTACTGCGACGGGCTTACCCATCTCCGCCGCAATCTGTTCCGCTTCTTCCGGCGAGGATGCAGCCCGGCCCACAGGAACCGGAATCCCCGCCTTGCGTAACCATTCCTTGCCTTGATACTCTAATAGCTTAGCCATACTTTCGTCCCTTCCACAAAAATTTATTTGGTTGGAAAGACGACGTGCAAAATCCCTCCTGCTATCCCCCCTCTGTATCTATAATAGGCTGGCAAATGGTGTAAACCTACCCTATAGGGGTATCAATTCTTTATGCTATTACATATATTCTTGATGAAATTAAAAAATCCTGCTGGTTTGAAAAAAAATTATCGCAACCAGGTCAGCAGGTTTACCAACAGGGCGGCAATACCACCGGCCATCAGGGGCCCCACGGGAATACCGCCGAAAAAGGCAACGCCGATAATGGAACCTATAACCATACCGATCATCATCTGGGGAAAACGCTGAAGCAATTCCAGGCCCTGGCAGTTCATATGGGTGGCGATAATCCCGCTGGCGATGGCTATTATACCGGGTAAGGAAACAAAGGAGGCAAGCATATCCCGCGCTGAAACCCGGCCGGATGCAAAGGGCACCAGTACGGAAACCACCAGAAAAATAAGGCCGGCCTCCAGAGCGCGGCGTTCAAGAAAAGGATAGATTCTTTGCAGGTTAGTAAACTGGAGGAGTAAAAGAATAGCAGCAGCGGCTGCGATAACATTAGAGCGACCCAGGATGCCCAGCAACATAATAAGTAACAGGATCGCCGTTGTCGCGCTCATTGAATACGCCCCTTGTACCAGCCGTCCTGTACCATATATATGCCAGGGCACCCGGGACAATAACGCCATACGTGGCGTTAGCCGGCCTTTTTAATAATACCGCCCCCATACACCGGAACGACATCAATCGCGCCCACCCGGGAACAGAATTCTACATCCGCTTCCAGTCCCAGGTCAGCCAGGAGCCGGCCATGGAAACTAGCTTTCATAGCTGCCGAGGGATCATCCCGGTGGCAGTAATAATAATCCCTTGCAGTTAGAGCGCCGTCGCGCAAGACAAATTCTCCCAGCCCGGCAAGCCGGTCGACCAGTAACCCGGCTGCCAAAAAATCTTCCAGGGAGAAACGATCCCTGGTACCGGCACAAATTATGGTTATATCCGTTGCTGCTGCAGCAGCCAGCCCGGCCACAGCCGGAGCGTTGATCATGGCACCCAGGAATACCTGGCGGCCGCCTGCGGCCCGGCGAATGGCCCTGGTGCCGTTGGTAGTGGTCATAATCAACCTTTTGCCGGCAACAATTTCAGGGGTATACTCCAGGGGGGAATTGCCCAGGTCAAAGCCCGGTATTTTTAAAGCATTGCGCTCACCCCCAAGGAGTACCCGCTCGTCCTCCAGACGCTCGCGCATATCGATGGCTTCCTCGGGGGTTAGGACAGGAATTACCTCCAGGCAACCGGCCGCCAGGGCCACCGAAATGGTGGTCGTTGCCCGCAGCACATCAATTACTATGACCGCTTTATTATTAATGGCCTCATCCGGTATACCATTTATTCCCGTAAAGACATCGATTTCCAAACCCAATCGCACCTCCAACTCTTTCCGGTCAGTAGTTATTCGCGAAAGATAGGGCAGATTCCTGCCGCCGAAAGTTAAAGGTAATAATTAAACGGGAAGCAGGAACCCCGCCACCGGCTCCCGCTTCCCATATTTCTTAACTCTTAACTTACTTCAGCCACCTTCAGGGTAGTCCTCAAGGTATCGCCCCGCAGTCCCACCCGCAGGGCTTCCAGGGCCAGGACATCCCCTGGCTGGACATTGCCCAGGTTAACATTGGGTCCCAGGCGCATTATTAAGGCCTGCTGCTGCTGCTTCTGGGGAGCTTCCCAGATGACCCGTTCCGGCTCCTTGATGCCTGCCAGCAGGCTGTCCAGTATATCTTCTTTGACAGACCCGCGGCTGTCGTAAATGACGACTCCCTGACCTGATTCCCGGCCCTCGACGATGACATAGTCGGCTCCCGCCTCCAGGTCGACGGCAATCTGGCTCAGGAGATAGGCTGTGCTTAAGGCATCCCGTGGGTCCTTCTTGCCCACTTCAGTTATGACGCCAAAACCTGCCGCCCGGGCCTGACGCACCGCCGCCATCCGCACAGTTCGGCTCATGTCAATAGTTCCATCGGAGATTTCAATAAAAGAATATCCAAATTCCCTGGCTGTTTGCAGGTAAAGGTTCAGCCGCCCCTGGAGAACGGCGACTTCAAAGAAGGTGCCGCCGGGAAAAATATCAACACTATAAGAGCGTGCCAGGCGAATTTTTTCCTGTAAAATAGCCGCCGGGTAAAAGACAGAGGTGCCGAAACCAAGTTTTATAAAATCAATATAGGGTGCTGCCACCTCCAGCAAATCCTTGAACTCTGTAAGCCCCAGGCCCTTGTCAATAACCATGGTCAATCCTGCCCGCCTGGGTTTTTGCTGGCGTCCACCAATTGGAAACTCCAGGATATCATTCCAGGCAGCAGTTGATTTTTCCAGCATTCATTTCGCCCCTTCCTGCATGTTTATTTTTTAACTTGCTTTTTTATCTTTATGTCCCGGGCAGGAAGGGGGTAACATCTTTGCCGCCGGTACTTTTTCACAGGTCAGACGACTGTTACCCCACCATCTTTACCGCTTTACGCCATAAAAAATGAGTCCCACCCCCAGGATAATGGTCAGCATTTTTACAGGGGGGATCTTACCGGCCAGGCCCCAGAGTCCCAGGGCCGTCACCGTCATCATAACTGCCGGACCAACAAAAGCCAGGGTGGCATTTATTTTTAAAGCTGCTTCAACCCGGTTTAATTTTAACATCAGGATGGCTGCCGTCAATTCAATCATGCTGGACAGGACGCGCACTGCCGCCATGGCCAGCACATGTTTGTCCGGCACATAGAAAAACATGGCATCTCCTCCCATTATTTTTTATGCGCTGCCGAGAGAAAATAGAAGCAGCATCTTTTCTAGGAGGTTTTCAAGGTTGCAGCCATCTATAAAATTGCCCTTTGCCATCCTGTGTGCCGTACCGTTTATCATGGTCCTGGGCAACTCCATGCTGGTTCCCCTGCTACCAGTCATGCGCACCACTTTGAATGTCAGCCTGGTCCAGATCAGTCTTTTTATAACAGCCTTTTCCCTGGCAGCCGGCCTGGTCATCCCTTTTGCCGGTTTCCTGTCCGATGCCTATGGCCGCAAGCCCATTATGGCACCGGCCCTGATCATTTACGGTCTGGGGGGTCTGCTGGCCGGCCTGGCCGCCTGGCTGGTGGCTTCCCCTTATTACCTGATCCTGGGCAGCCGCATCCTCCAGGGTATTGGTGCCGGGGGTACGTACCAGCTGGCCATGGCCTTGACCAGCGACATCTTCCAGAGCAGGGAGCGTACCAAAACCCTGGGTTTGCTGGAAGCTTCCAACGGCCTGGGAAAGGTGGTGAGCCCCATTGCCGGCTCCCTTGCCGGCCTCATCGCCTGGTTCGCTCCCTTTTTTGTCTATGGCTTCCTGGCCATCCCCATTGGCCTGGCTGTGTGGTTCTTCATTAAAGAACCTTCGGGGCAAGATAAAAACAGGGTAACCTTCCGCACCTATTTCCGCGACCTGGGCCAGGTTTTCCAGACCAGGGGCTTGTCCCTCCTGGCCTGCATCCTGGCCGGAATGGTTGTTCTTTTTATCTTGTTTGGGGTTTTGAGTTATGTCTCTGATATCCTGGAAGCAAATTATAGCATCCGGGGCCTCAGCATCGGTCTGCTCATAGCCATTCCCGTGGCTACCATGGCCCTTACTTCCTATTTATCTGGTAGTTACCTGCAACAAAAGGCCGGCAACTTCTTGAAGATGACCGTTGTTGCCGGCCTGGTCCTGGAGACCGCTGCCCTGATAGTTATGGGCTTCTTTGATAATATCTATATCTTTTTCCTGGCCATGGTGGTCATGGGGATCGGCACAGGTATCGTCCTGCCCTCAGTCAATACCTTGATAACCAGTGTGAGCGCTAAGGAAAGGGGCGGCATTACCTGCCTTTACGGTTCCATGCGTTTCTTTGGCGTCGCCCTGGGACCCCCGGCCTTTGGCCTGGCCATGACCCTGGGCCGGTTGCCCCTTTTCCTGGGCGCCGCCGTCCTGGTAGGACTGATAACCTTTTTAACGGCGACCTTTATCCAGACGGAAAAAATGCTGCCCCCGGAACTGTTACCCGGTCATTAAAAGACCCGGGTTAGCTTACCCGGGGCTTTTAATCGTTTAACTCTTTCCGTTCGCCGGTGGCCAGGTAAATGGCTTCCTCGGCTATATTGGTGGCGTGATCGGCTATCCGCTCCAGATAACGGCTGACAAAGAGCAAATAGGTGGCCTGCGTAATGGTTTTAGGATCTTCCATCATAAAGACCAGCAGTTCCCGGAAGACCTGGTTGTGGAGCATGTCGATCTGGTCGTCCGCTCTGGCTACCGTATAGGCCAGTTCTGTATCTTCCCTGACATAAGCATCCAGGGCCTGCTTGACCATTACCTGGGATAATTCGGCCATGCGGGGAATATCGATTAAGGGCTTGATCAAAGGCTGGCCGGTTTCCAGGATACGCTGGGCAATACGGGCGATATCAACAGAATAATCGGCCATACGCTCTAAATCGGTAATAATCTTAAATCCGGCGGCAATTTTGCGTAAATCCTTGGCCATGGGCTGCTGGGTGGCAATAAGCTTTAAACACTGATCTTCAATCTGTAACTCCATCTCGTCGATAACAACATCGCCTCCAACCACTTCAGCGGCTATCCGGGCATCCTGCCTGGCCAGGCACTCTACTGACTTGGCAATGGTTTGCTCGACGATACTCCCCATGCGCAGGATGTTTTGCTGCAAATCTTCCAGGGAATGTTGAAAGCCCTGCCTGGTTGTGATGGCCATTGCTTGCCCTCCTGTAAGTTTGTTACCTTCCATTATATTCACCTCACTTCCTCTTTCTGACTTTTATGGGTTAAAAAAATGTTTTCCCTTAATTAGAGGTAATTTAACCGAAACGACCGGTAATATAATCCTCCGTCCGCTGGTCGCGGGGCCTGGTAAAGATGATTTCCGTATTATCGTATTCCACCATCTCCCCGTTGAGGAAAAAAGCGGTATAGTCGGAAACGCGGGCTGCCTGCTGCATATTATGGGTGACAATGACAATGGTATATTTTTCTTTAAGGACACGGATGAGCTCTTCAATTTTTAACGTGGAAATAGGATCCAAGGCCGAAGAGGGTTCGTCCATGAGAACTACTTCCGGCTCCACGGCTAATAGCCTGGCAATGCACAGGCGCTGCTGCTGGCCCCCGGATAATCCTAAGGCCGGCTGGCGCAGGCGATCGGCCACTTCTTCCCAGAGGGCCGCTGCTCTAAGACTCTGCTCTACAATTTCGTCCAGTTTTTTTCTGTTCTTAATGCCATGAATTCGGGGGCCATAGGCCACATTATCATAAATAGACATGGGAAATGGATTGGGTCGCTGGAAAACCATACCTACCCGTTTGCGTAAGTTGATGACATCAACATCGGGAGCATAAATATTCTCCCCATCTAAAAGAATTTCCCCGGAAAGTCGTACTCCTTCAATAAGGTCATTTAAGCGGTTTAAAGTCCGCAAAAAAGTAGACTTACCGCACCCCGAAGGGCCGATGAGGGCCGTGATGGAATTGGGTTTTATTTCCAGGCTAACATCCTTTAAAGCCCATTTAGAACCATAGTAAAAATTTAAATTGGTAACTTTTATTTTGGGTTGGATCATAAAAAATGATTACCTCCCGGTCGGGGCCAAACGAAACATGTCAATCACCAGGTCTAGAAATGAAGTGCATAAGCAAAAAGGGCACTCTTGCCCCTCCATTTTACCTTAAGAATATTTAAACGGCAATAGGAGTAACTTTAAGTTTAAGTTAACGCCGGCGTACAATGGCGTCGGCCATCCGGGCCACCCGCACCATGGCCCGGACGTCATGAACGCGAATTATATCGACCCCATGGGCAATACCAAGGGCCACCGTAGCAGCCGTTCCCTCCAGGCGCTGGTCAACGGGTAGATCGAGGGTCTTGCCAATCATTGACTTGCGTGAAGTGCCCAGGAGGATGGGTTTGCCCAGTACCTTTAGCTCTTGTAAACGGGCCATTACTTCCAAATTCTGCTGCAAGTCCTTGCCAAAGCCAATGCCCGGGTCGATAATAATCTTCTCCGGGGGTACCCCGTTTTCTTCTGCCAGGCGGATACTTTCTTGCAAGGAAGTGAGGATATCAAACATTAGATCCCGGTATGCGGTGCCCTGCTGGTTGTGCATGATAATGACAGGTGCCTGGTAGCGGCCACAAACAGCGGCCATATCGGCATCACCCCGGCAACCCCAGATATCGTTAATGATGTCAACTCCCAGGTCCAGGGCCCGCCGGGCTGTAACAGCCTTGTACGTATCTACGGATATAGGAACTTTGATTTCAGCCACCAGGCGCTTTAAAACCGGTTCCAGGCGGTGCCATTCTTCTGCGGCCGGCACCGGGTCGTGACCGGGACGGGTTGATTCCCCACCTACATCAATAATGTCGGCCCCTTCTTCCACCAGCCGGTGGGCATGCTCCACCGCCGCTCCGGGGTCATAAAAAAGGCCCCCATCGGAAAAGGAGTCCGGCGTTACATTGACAATTCCCATGACCAGGGTCCGCCGGCCCAGGACAAGGGGACCCCGCGGGCATTTGATCTCCTGAATGCCGGTCTTTTCCCATCTGTCCAGGGCAGCTTGAATAGCGACGGCCAGCTTGTTTAAGCCAAAATACTGCCGGGGCAGCTTTTCTACCAGAAGCTCCAGCTGGCGTCTGGTGGCAAAGAGCAGGACATCGGTCTTCTCGATCGACCAGCCGGCTACGCCTGCCGCCATGGCCGCCTCGCCGCCCCGGGCCAGCATTTCTTGTTTTAAGATATTGGCCGCCCTGGCCGGTACATCTTTTAGCTTGAGGCAGTAATGCAGGGCCTTGGGCACCATCAGCTCAATACCCCGGGCGTCAACGCCAATCTCCGCCATCAATTTTTGGGCCGTTGCTGCATCGGGAATGTTGATTATTTCTATGGTTTCATGCCAGGACACATAAATCATCCTCCGCATATATTATACCATTCTCTACACCTGGCAGTAAAAACCCCACCCGCAGGGGGGTGGGGTCCAGGCAAGGAATTATCAAGGGCTCTACCCTAGAACAGTCCGGTGATAACGCCGTCGGCATCAATATCAATATTGCAGGCTGCCGGGCGCTTGGGCAGGCCGGGCATGGTCATAATGGTACCGGTAATGGGGACGATAAAGCCGGCCCCCGCTGAGAGCCTTACCTCGCGGACGGTAATGGTAAAGTTCCGGGGCCGCCCCAGCTTGGTCATGTCGTCAGAGAGAGAGTACTGGGTCTTGGCCATAACCACCGGCAGGTTGCCGTAACCCATGGCTTCAAAACGCTCGATGGCCTTGTCGGCATCCGCCGTGTAATTAACCCCATCGGCGCCGTATATTTCTGTGGCGATTTTATTAATCTTTTCTTTGATGCTGAGGTCCAGTTCATAGAGGGGATGGAAGTTAGACGGTTTTGTTTCAATGGTTTTAAGTACTTTTTGCGCTAGTTCAATGCCGCCGGCGCCACCTTTAGCCCAGACTTCGGACAGGGCCACTTCGGCTCCGGCTTTGTTGCACAGGTCATAGAGGAGGTTTAATTCAGCTTCCGTGTCGGTGGGGAAGGCGTTAATGGCCACCACGGCCGGTACCCCGAATTTGCCAACGTTTTCAATATGCTTCTCCAGGTTCTCAAAGCCCTGACGCAGGGCTGCCAGGTTTTCCGTGGCCAGATCCGATTTCGGTACGCCGCCGTGCATTTTGAGGGCGCGGACGGTGGCGACAATGACGGTAACGTCGGGTTTGAGACCGGCATAACGGCACTTGACGTTATAAAACTTCTCGGCCCCCAGATCGGCGCCGAAACCGGCCTCGGTTACAACATAGTCAGCCAGCTTGAGGGCGGTCCTGGTAGCGGTTATACTGTTGCAGCCGTGGGCGATATTGGCAAAGGGACCGCCGTGGACGAAGGCGGGGGTGTTCTCCAGGGTCTGAACCAGGTTTGGTTTAATAGCATCCTTCATCAGCAGGGCCATGGAACCCTGGGCTTCCAGGTCACCAGCAGTTACGGGCTTGCCGTCATAGGTATAGCCGACGACAATACGGCGGAAACGCTCCTTCAAGTCCATGAGGTCGCTGGCCAGGCACAGGCAAGCCATGACTTCCGAGGCTACCGAGATATCGAAACCGGTCTCCCGGGGGACACCGTTGGCTTTACCGCCCAGGCCGATAACGACATTGCGCAGGGCGCGGTCATTGAGATCAATAACCCTTCTCCAGGTAACGGTCCTGGGATCGATGTTTAAAGCGTTGCCCTGCTGGAGGTGGTTGTCGACCATGGCCGCCAGGAGGTTATGGGCATAGGTGACAGCATGGATGTCACCGGTAAAGTGCAGGTTGATGTCTTCCATGGGTACAACCTGGGCATAACCGCCGCCGGCAGCGCCACCTTTGATGCCGAAACTGGGACCCAAGGAGGGCTCCCGCAGGCAAACCATAACCTTTTTCCCCAGGCGGGCCAGGGCGTCTGTGAGACCGACACTGGTGGTCGTTTTACCTTCACCGGCAGGGGTGGGGGTAATGGCCGTGACCAGGATGAGCTTGCCATCGGGTTTATCCTTGAGCCGGCGGTAGACATCAAGGGAGATTTTGGCCTTGTATTTACCATATAGCTCCACTTCATCTTCCTCAATGCCTAGAGCCCGGGCCAGCTCCATAACGGGTTTCATTTTGGCCGCCTGGGCGATTTCAATATCGCTGGGTATGTTGGCCAATTTGAACACTCCTTTCAATTCAAAAAAATGTACATCCACCCGGGTGGATATTAGTGAAATTCTACACAAAGTCCAAATTTCCTGCTGACCCAGCTACTTTATTTGAGTTCTAACCCCCTTACCCTGTACCTGCCCGGACTATCATTCCTAATTATACACGTTTCTTTGCAAAAAACAAACAATTAATTTTTGTGCTTCATAACAGCAGAAAAAGCAAATATCTTAACCTTTTGCGTTCTCACCAGGTTCGGGTGCAATAATGACTGGAGGGCTGTCAAGGAGTAAAGCCTGCCTCGCTACTTCCAAGATGGCTTCCCCGGGAGCAGGGCCTAAAACGCCCCTGCTTATCTGAATGTTAAAGGTCCTGGCAGCTGCACGGACCGTCTCCAGGACCCGCAGCAGGGGAAAGGCCTGCCAGTCCAGGAGGTGGACTACCACGGCAGTTTCCCGGCCGGCTTCCTGCCCCCTGGCAGCGATTGCTCCCCCTCCTTTCTGGTTAAGGACCCGGGCCAGGTGGTAGGCCACCCGGACGTCGTCGGTACTGAGATAAAGGGTATAGTCCAGGACCTTCACCCCTCCTCACCACCCTTTGACGTACATTCCTTAATACTATTCGAGAAGAAAACCTTCCCTGGCAAGGTTGCCGGCAATTATATCTAAAATATCTTCCCTGGCTGCTTCCACGGTATGCAGGTGCACACCATTGTTCGTAAGGGTATACAGGGGCCGCGCTCCGCTGGCCTTTAAATCGGCGACAAATTTTTGGACATCATAACGGGAGGCGAGCATCAAGTAACCGCGGATTTCCCCGTACAGGGGGTGTTCTACCACGACATCAATTACCTTTCCCCCGCAATCGACTATTATCTGCAATTCCTGCTCCAGGCCGGCCAGGTCATGCTGGCAGGCAAAAACACGCTGGCAACGGGTATCCGGACCCGGTAGGAGATAGCCCTGGGGAGTAGCCAGGATATTGTATCCTGCCGCCCGCAATACGGCCACGTCCTGGACAATAACCTGGCGGCTGACGCCAAGGAGGGCAGCCAGCTCGGTGCCCTTGCGGGGCTGGTTATTATCTAAAAGTTCGAGGATCCTCTGCCGGCGTTCACTGGCTTTCATGAAGCTTTCAGGCCTCCATTAAAGAAAAAGACCGGATTACACGGCCTGTTCTTCCCCCAGTTCGCCGGGGGTAAAAAAGAGGGCTATTTCCCGGGCCGCACTGGCCGGGGAATCCGAACCATGAATAACATTCTTGCCCACCTCAAGGGCATAGTCCCCGCGAATGGTACCGGGAACGGCATCTTTTGGATTGGTGGGACCCATCATCTGCCGTAAACCGGCAATAACACCGGGTCCCTCTAAAACCATGGCCACCACCGGACCCGAGGTAATGTGGCTGATAAGCTCCTGGTAAAAGGGTTTGCCCTGGTGCTCGGCATAATGCCTGGCTGCCAGTTCCGGCGTTAGCCGCAGCATTTTCAGGGCTACAATCCGGTAGCCTTTGAGCTCAAACCTGCTGATAATAGCCCCGATGAGGCCCCGTTCCACCCCCTCGGGTTTAATCATGGCAAAGGTGCGTTCCACTACCATACTCCTTTCAAACAATGAAGATAAGTTAATTTGATCGGCAGTTCCTTATGGGGACCATCGCCTGTGGTGCTTTCAGTTCCTGCCCCGCCGGACGCTACTGGCTGCTGGCTTTCCTTTGGCAGGTTCTCTTGCTTGTTGCCTTCCGGGTTGCGCTCGTTATAGGCTTCAATAATCGCTGTAAATTCTTCGGCTTCCAGGGTTTCCTTTTCCATTAATGCCCTCGCAACCAGGTGTAGTTCGGCCATATGCTTTTGGAGGAGTTCTTTGGCCCGGTTGTAGCATTCATCAATGATGCGGCGGGCTTCCTTGTCGATGGAAAAGGCTACTGCTTCGCTATAATTACGGTCCCGGGCTATATCACGGCCCAAAAAGACGGTTTCTTGCTTACGGCCGAAGGTCAGGGGGCCCAGTT
This sequence comes from Moorella sp. E306M, assembly GCF_006538385.1. NCBI lineage: Bacteria > Bacillati > Bacillota > Clostridia > Neomoorellales > Neomoorellaceae > Neomoorella > Moorella sp. E306M. The sequence continues at coordinate 1,133,115 of NZ_BJKO01000001.1, forward strand.
CATCGGACATACCAAACTCGGTGATCATTTTACGCACCAGTTCTGTGGCCCGTTCCAGGTCATTCTGGGCTCCTGTACTGACTTCCTTTAGTACCAGGGCTTCAGCAACCCGCCCCCCAAGGAGCATGGTCACCTGGTCCAGGATCTGGGACTTGGTCATATAGCGGCGATCTTCCTTGGGCAGGAGCAGAGTATAACCTCCAGCCCGCCCGCGGGGGATAATAGAGACTTTATGCAGGGGATCGGTATGGGGCAGATAATGGCCAAGGAGGGCATGCCCGGCTTCATGGAAGGCTACCAGCCTTTTTTCATAGTCGCTGATAACCCTGGATTTTTTCTCCGGGCCGGCTATAACCCTCTCAATGGAATCCTCCATCTCTTCCATGCCGATCTTGCGCTTACCGCGCCGGGCAGCCAGTAAGGCCGCTTCATTAACCAGGTTGGCCAGGTCGGCACCGGTAAAGCCCGGCGTCCGCCGCGCCAGGACATCAAGGTCCACGGTATCATCCAGGGGTTTTCCGCGAACATGGACCTTTAAAATTTCTTTCCGTCCTACTACATCAGGTACATCGACCACTATCTGGCGGTCGAAACGCCCCGGGCGCAGGAGGGCAGGGTCCAGAATATCGGGCCGGTTGGTGGCCGCGATGATAATAATCCCTTCGTTGGCATTAAAGCCGTCCATTTCTACCAATAATTGGTTTAAAGTTTGTTCCCGTTCATCGTGACCGCCGCCCAGACCGGCACCCCTCTGGCGACCCACGGCATCAATCTCATCAATAAAGACAATACATGGTGAATTCTTTTTGGCCTGCTCAAAGAGGTCTCGTACCCGTGAAGCACCTACGCCAACAAACATTTCTACAAAATCAGAACCGCTGATGCTGAAGAAGGGTACCCCTGCTTCCCCGGCAACGGCCCGGGCCAGCAAAGTTTTCCCTGTCCCCGGAGGACCGTAAAGAAGGACACCTTTGGGGATCCTCGCCCCCAGTTCATTAAACTTGCGGGGATTTTTGAGAAACTCCACGACTTCTTCTAATTCCTCTTTAGCCTCATCGGAGCCGGCAACATCGTTAAAGGTGACCTTGCGTTTTTCATCAGTATGCAACCGCGCCCGGCTCTTGCCGAACTGCATCACGCGCGAGCCGCCTCCCTGGGTCTGCTGCATCATAAAGAATACCAGACCCACCAGGAGGAGAATCGGCAGCATACTCCCAAGTAAATTTGTCCACCAGGGTGGTTGCGGCGGTAGCTGGGCTTTGACAGTGACCCCCTTCGCGGTAAGTCTGTCAATCAGGTTGGCCGCCGCAGGTGCATTGACTGTAAACCGGGTATTATTTTTCAACAGCCCATCAATTTTAATAATGCTATCATGAGGTGTTAAAGTAACTTCCTGAACCTGACCCTGATCTACTGCCTGGTAAAAGCGGGTCAAATCCCATTCTTCAACAGCCCGCTCTGTTGGCGTCGATAACCTGATGATGGAAACGGCCAGTAATACTATGAGCAGATATACGGTCAGGTTCTTAAAAATTCGATTCAACGGGTCACCCTCCTCTTACCCCGCCCTGCATCTTATAGCTATATATTGTAGCATACGGTAAATATGATTGCAATTTAAGTTTTTACTTTAATTTTGCATGGCCAGGGTTCCAGTTTTAGATGCAGGGCCAAGCGGGTTGCCGGCGTAATTTTAAAATCTTCGGCCAGGCGTAAACCGGCCACCCACGCAATACGCCGCCCGCTTACAATTAAGGGCACCAGGCGACGCCTGGCTGCCGGTAAATGAATATCGCTGAAAAAATCCTGGAGTTTCTTGTTGCCGGTAAGACCCAGGGGCCGGAAATAATCCCCGGGCTGCCAGTTACGTACCACCAGGGGTTTTTCTGTTTTTTCCCAGTCCAGCCAGGCCTCATCTTCCCCGCCTTTAAAAACGGAAGGCGGTTCGGCCAGCTCGGCGCGGATGGCCTGACCCAGCTCTGGTAAAGGCGTTAACCCCGGTACCTGCAGCGGGTAGGAAAAAGTTATGGCCTGTTGCTTTTCTGCCGGTACCAGCAGGATTAACTCCGCCCCCCCGGCCTCTACCCTTAAATGCCCCGGCCAGGTAATGGTGCCACCCCGGAAAGCTATTTCCCTGGCCCCTTCCACCTGGTCGAAGCTTACCTTTCTCCCCAGGGAGGTAGCCGCAAGGCGCAAAACGCGGCGCTGGATTCCCGGGGGGAGAGATATCCACTTCTCCCGGTCCAAGGCCAGGCAGCCGGGCTCCTGGCGTATTTTTATCCTGGTAAAGGCTTCTTCGGCCAGATTAGCCAGGATCTCTTCTTCCTCCTGCAGGATAACGGCGGTCCGGCTTAAGGTTCGGACAATGGCCGGGTTAAATTCCCGGGCCAGGAAGGGCAATAACTGGTGTCGGATTTTATTACGCCGCAAGGTGACGTCCCGGTTGGTAAAGTCCTGGCGGGGTTCAAGGCCATGCCGGCGGCAGTAGTCCTCTATTTCCGCCCGGGAAATAAAAAGCAACGGCCTGATAACCTGGCCGCGCTGGGGCAGCATAGCTTTAAGCCCCGTCAGGCCGCTCCCCCGCAGGAGATTTAATAAAACCGTTTCGGCCTGGTCTTCAGCCTGGTGGCCAACGGCAATTTTACCGGCCCCGACCGCAGCGGCAACTTCCAGGAAAAAGCGGTAACGTACTTCCCGGGCTGCTTCCTCCAGGGATAGGCGGTGCTCCCGCTGGTAGGCAGCCACATCCCGGCTCTCTATTGTTACCGGCAGGCCCCATCTCCCTGCTAGTTTACGAACGTATTCGGCATCGGCAGCCGCCTCCGGCCGTAACCCGTGGTTTAAATGGGCGACATGCAGGCTATGGCCAAATTCATCCTGTAACGCCCGCAGGCTGTGCAACAGCGCCAGGGAATCCGGCCCCCCGGATACCCCCACCACTACTTTATCCCCTGGTACCAGGAGACCGTATCGCCGTACTGTTTGCCGGACCCGGTCGAGCATAAAGGTCCACCCTCAAAGGTCTTCATATCGCCTTTATTTCGGCATGACGGGCCTTTTTCCTGCTTCATCTGGTGAGTTTTTCCTTAATTAAAATACATTATACGCCCGTCCTTTCTATCCTGGCTACCATGACTGTCATATCATCCCTAGGCTTACCATCGACGAGGGCCCGTGCCTGTTTTAATAGACGGTCGGCTATTTCCTGAGGCCGGGCATCGCCTACCCGCTGTAAAGCTTTAGCCAGCCATCTTTCCTTTTCGTTTATGTCCCGGTGAGCTTCCAGGACACCGTCGCTGACCATGACCAGCAAATCGCCTTCCTGCAGCTCTTCGCGCATGGGTTCCAACTGCAGGTCTTCCAGGATCCCTACCGGCAAAGAGTGGCTGCTCAAGGTTTTGACCAGGCCATCCCGTTGGATAAAGGTGGGACACGCTCCCAGTTTATAAAATTCAGCCGTACCGTTACCACAGTTGATTAAAGTCAGATCGCAGGTAGTAAAGCTCTCTTTGGGTGTTCTTAACAGGAGGATCATATTAACGGTCCGCAGGGTCTTTTCCGGAGTAAAGCCGGCTGCCAGCAGGTCGCGCACCAGTTCGATGGCGGTAGAGCTTGTTTCAGCAGCCTCCCGCCCGGCGCCCATGCCGTCTCCCAGGACCAGAAGCTGCCTCCCGGGTTCCAGGTTGGCTACCAAACAGGCATCGCCAGAAACATCTGCCTTGTAGCGGGGCGTAGCCGCCGTCCCAACGGTGAGCTTCCACCGCGGTGATTCCCTTCCTTCCTCTTCCCCGACCCCTGCTTTGGCCTTCCCTTCCACCAGCATTGCCGCCAGGGTTTCAAAGGTGGCCGCCAGCCAGGTATTCAGGCTGTTCTCTGCTGGAAGGACTTGCATTTTGCTGGCCTCGCTTATCAACGCCGCCAGGAGTTCCCGGCAACGGCTGCAACGTGAGGCCAGCCATTCAGGTATATCGGCTGTTGTCAGGCAGCCATGGCTTCCCTTTTGTAATAGTTCCTGCAGCAAGGTTACCATTTGCACGCCTTCCAATTCCCAGCAGACCTTGCCGGCCGGGCAACCACGGCAGGTGGCCCGGGCTACCTGGCGCACGGTAACCTCGGGACTTTCCTTAAAACCGGTAAATTTAAGGCTCCGCGCCAGGCTTTTCAAGGCCTTCCTTAATGCCTCCTGCCGTCCGTGGTCTTCTTTAAGCGCCGGCGTGCTTACCGGTGCGGCAAGGAATCTCTGCAGGTTGTTGATCAGGAAAGAAGGAGTAGCTACCAGGGCCAGGGCGACCAGTACCCCTTCCTTTAAAGCCGCCAGGACACTTTCTTGTCCAAGGAAATAGTTGGCTAAAAGCAGGTGGGCCAGCAGGAAGCCGCTGATAACCCCCGGTTTGCCCAGGCTTTTTAGAGAACCGGCAATTAAACCGGCAAAAGCGAGAAGCCCTGCCAGGGCCGGCGTCACCAGCTGGGAGAGGCTGGGCAAAAAGCCGACCGCCGCCCCGGCTGCCGCCCCGGCCCCCGGCCCGCCCGCCAGGGATACCAGCAGGATGATATAGCGACTAATCACGCCCTGCAGGGAAAGATCAAAAAAACGCCATTCCTGCAGGCCCAGGAGTACCCCCACGAGGAAGAGACCTCCACCCAGGAGGCGCTCTTCCTGCCGCGTGGTTATGGAGGCATAGAGAAACGCGAGGCTCAATCCCCAGGCCAGAAGGGCTTCAAAGATTACCTGAATCCAGCCATAAAAGGAAGGCTGCCAGAGAGTAAGGCTCAATCCTCTGACCAGGATAATGGTCGCCGGCGCCAGGGTGGCCTGGGTTAAGATACTGCCCCGGCGTAAAGCAGGATAAAGGCTAAAAATTAGTCCCAGAAATAAAAAAAGGAACAGGCGGCTGTAGACTGGAGCAGTGCTGCTGAACCAGCTGCCGGCCATGCTGATCAAGACCACTGGCCAGAGGAGGCGCGGCCGCCGCACAGCGGCGGTAATAACTGAGGCCGGGCCAAAGGGGAAAAGTTCCTCCAGCAAAACCCCCCGTGCCAGGAAAAATGCCGCCACCAGGAAAAGAAAGTCGAGTCCCAGGCGGGTTGTCGCCGTTAGTTCGATTTCCCGCCGGTAAGGATGAATTCCGGGTTGGCCGGACATAAAACCACCGCCTTTACCATTACCTGGCAACTATTATACGCCCTTTTCCGCTAAAATCTTGTCATCTTCAGGCAGCGGTGGCGGACAATCTTTCGACAAAAAAACCACCCTTTTTTGAGGGTGGTTTTACTGGTGGCCCGTAGGGGATTCGAACCCCTGTTACCGGCTTGAAAGACCGGTGTCTTAACCCCTTGACTAACGGGCCAGATCATAAAATGGTAGCGGTGGTAGGATTCGAACCTACGACACTGCGGGTATGAACCGCATGCTCTGACCAGCTGAGCTACACCGCCATGCAGAAGATATTATGCCTGAATCTTACCCTTTTGTCAAGGGGTAGGCGGCTCAATTCAGCATCAGCCTGGCGCCGGTAGCCAGGAGTACCAGGCCGGCGGCCTTCCACCAGGTAAAGGGCATTTTATCCAGGCCAAATAAACCAAAATGATCAATTAGCAGGGCGGTAGATACCTGGCCGACAATAATAGCCGTGGTGGCCAGGGCCACGCCTACCCTGGGGATGCTGGCCACTACGCCGTAAGTTATAAGAACGCCAATGAGGCCTCCCAGCCAGAGGTACCAGGGGCAGTGGAGCAACTTACTCAAACTGCCGCCGCTTAAAGGGGTAAAAAGAAGGATAATCACTGTCAGGGTGGCCGTGAGGTGAACGACCAGGGTAGCCTGTAGTAGGCCAATAATTTTTCCCAGGGCCGAATTTAGAGAGCCCTGAAAGGCCATGGCTATACCTGAAACCAGTGCCATTAAAAGCGCCAACCACATAAAATAACCTTCCCTAGTTTTTTATTTTATTCCCCGATTAATGTACCCCTAACCCTGGCCGGCTAAACCCCCGGTGCAAGTTATCAAGGTGAAGGCTGTAAAGGAAAACGGTTCTGGGAAATACTATATTACGCGACAGTCACCTTTGAGGTGTTCGCCATTTGATTTGCGGGGGTAATACCCTCAAGGGTTCGCCGCCATAAACGGTACCTCTACAATCAGCTACTGTGAGGGAGATACATTGCAGCAGCGCAAGTTGTCCTGGCTCCTAGTTTTCCAGGTCATCTTTATTTTTATAATGCTATCTATAGCACCGGCAGCGGCCTGGGCCCACGAACCGTGCCCCTGCTACGACGAAGAACGGTTGTTAAAGCTGACCCATCCCCCCATGCGCGGGCCGGACGTCAGCAACCTCCAATTGCGCCTGGCCCAGCTTGGTTATTACATCGGCCCCATGAGCGGCGTTTATGACAGTGCCACCAACCGGGCTGTCGTTAACTTCCAGAAAGACCGGGGGTTAGACCCTCTGGGCCAGGTAGACCTGGCAACCTGGTCGGCCCTGGCCCAGGGTGCCGCAAACTCCAGCAACGCTTCCAGGACGGCCCCGCCACCGGGTAAAAACCTTATAGTTATCGTTGATACCGATCGCCTGGTCCTTACCATCCTGGTAGAGGGCCAGGTCTTCCGCCAGTACCCCGTGGCCATTGGCAAATATACCAGCCCTTCGCCGGTCGGGGAGTGGAAAATTACCGATAAAGCTTATGAGGCCGGCGGCGCCTTTGGCACCCGCTGGATGGGCCTCAATGTCCCGTGGGGTAACTATGGCATCCATGGCACCAATCGTCCCTGGTCTATCGGCTGGGCGGCCTCGTCGGGCTGCTTTCGCATGTACAACAAAGATATTGAAGAAATCTATTCCTGGTTACCTGTAGGCACTCCGGTAATCGTTAAAGGGCCCTACATCCCGCCGACCGGTCCCTTGAAACCAGGTTCGGGTTCACCGGAAGTAGTAACCCTGCAGGCCAGACTCCGGGAAAAAGGGTTTTACCTTTTTGGCCCTACCGACGGCGACTACGGTCTGATGACGGAACTGGCCGTCAGGGAATTTCAGCTCCACCATGGCTTAAAGGCCACCGGAGTGGCTGATATAACTACTTTGAGGGCCCTCGGCTTTGCAGTTCCCGATGCCAGACCTTGATGATACCCTCCACCGCCCGGCGGGTATTAGCCTCCAGGCGAGCCAGCTCTTCAGGAACGGCCCTATCTATATGCACCCCGGCAACTACCACCACCGGCGCGTTCAAACCGGCCGCGAGCTTCGCTGCCGCCGGGCGGGCCAGTTCATCATCCTTATGGCCCAGGAGGGTTAATACCGAAGTGGTGGCACTCATGCAGTTTTCTTTTAGGCTTGGCCGCGGTAAACCCAGGGCCACAGCACCTACATGGGGTCTGGTACCGCCCATAAGGTGGGCTATATAGCCCTCCCTGGTAGCGAATACCCGGCAGAATATACGATACCGGCCCCTGCCGGCGATATAAGTTAACGGTCGCAATTCCCTCTACCTCACAAAATTTATTGTTTTTGGCCAGGTGGTTGACCTCTTCGTCAACGGTCCTGGGGTGGTAATAAAAGGCCATGGGTGGCATAATGACTGCCCCCAGCCGGGCCAGGGATATCATATTTTCCCAGCTTTTCCCCCCGAGCCCGGGCCAGCAGTAAACCCCAAAGGAGGTCGGCCTCGCTAACTACCACATCCCTTGCAACCAGTCCGGCGAGGATAATTTCCAGGATGGTCACGCCAGCGACAATGATGTCGGCTCGTTCCGGCTGCAGGCCGGGAAGCTTCCGTCTCTCTGCCAGGGGCATGACCGCGAGACGCCGGCGCCAGCTTTGCACCTGTTCAGTAGTTAAGAGCATACCGTGAACCAGTTCCGGTTGATAATGCTCCAACCCCAGTTCTAAAGCGGCGACGGTAGTTATGGTGCCGCCGGTTCCAATAATTTGCCCCGGCCGCACTTTTCGTGCTCGGGCGAGCACAGGGGCCAGCATGGTCTCCATAGCCACCCTTGACATGGCCGTTTCCGTGGCCCGCACGGCACCTACCTTAACGCTCACCAGCTGTAGCCGGTCTTCATCCTGCCAGCTGAGTTCCGTACTGCCGCCGCCGATATCGATTACCAGCGGATTGGCGACGGGCTCCTTAAAGCCTGCCAGGGCGCCCTGGTAAGCTAGGCGGGCTTCTGTATGGCCGTCGATAATGATCAGGTCCAGCCCGGCATCATCGCTCACCCCGGCCCGCAAAAGTTCCGGGTTACGGGCCTCCCGGGCGGCACTGGTAGCAACGCATACCACATCCCGGGGCTGGTAGTCCCGGGCCAGGGCGGCCAGTTCGGCGACGGCTGTCACCGTCCTCTGGACGGCTTCCTCCTGCAGCCACCCGTTTACTGCACCGGCCAGCAGCCTGGTGCTGCGGAGTGCGGTCCGCAAGGGCTGCACGGAGGTACCCTGCACCTTACCCACCAGCAGGCGGACGGAATTAGAACCAATATCCAGGGCTGCATAGCATGTCATTCCAGCTCACCTGCAAAATAAAGGGCACCCCTAGGTGCCCGTCTGGTTTGCCTCAAAATCCGCGTGCGCCCCGGCCGCCACGTTTGGCTTCCGTGTGCCGCTTTAAATCCTGTAAACGTTCGTCGCTTTCCTTCAAGAAACGAGCCAACTTGTCCTCAAAGGAAGCTGACGCAGCAACCCGTCCGTGGCGGCGCCCGCGCCGGTTTTCGTCATAATTGGGATCAGCACGCTTAATAGAAAGGCCTATTTTACCATTTTCGTCAATGTTGATGACTTTAACCTTTACCCGGTCCTTTTCCTTAATAAAATCCTTTACATCTTTCACAAAGGTGTCGGCCACCTCAGAAATATGGACCAGACCAGTGAGCCCACCGGGTAATTCAACAAAGGCACCGAATCTGGTGATCCCGCTGACCACTCCTTCCACTACGGTGCCCACGGCAATGGACATACGAATGTTATTCCTCCTGTTCTCGTTAAAGCTAATCACATTATATGTAAGAGTTAAGAAATTTGTCAATAACCTGGAGGAATTTTAATCACGAAATTGCTGCCCCGGGCGAGGAGGAATATAGGGTCGCACCTGGCCCGGTACCGCCGGTATAATTACTGTTTCCCCGGGTTTTACAAGCCCCAATTCTTCCCGGGCCATCCGCTCTATGTAACTATCGTTATGGAGTTCTTTAATCTGCTCATGGAGGCGGTTGCTTTCGGCCATTAAAACTGCTTTCTGTTCCTGGCAGGCCTTAATCTGGAGGTTGGTCTGGTACAGTGCCAGGCCCAAACGAATAAAGGAGTATAAAAAATAGATTGCGATGATGGCCGCTAAAATAGCTGGCCAATGAGAACGCTTTTTGGGAAATCGCACTACCTTACCCATCTTCTTCACCTGCAAATATCCCCAGGACGTCACCGGGCATGACAATTACCACCTGGTAGCCTTTGGTCCGGGCCCGGTGGTAAAGGGTGGCCACGCTGCTGGTGCTCAAGTTCAAGCGGCGCGCTACTTCCTCATTGCTGAGGCCCATTTCTTTCAAAGCCACCACCTGGCGTTCCCGGAAACTCAGCTTTTCTGCTCCACGAATCTCAATCTGCACGCCATTTTCCCCACGTTTATCCACAAGTTATGCACATGTTGTGGACAAATATTGGACAAATTTATATTTCGCCTTTCTGGGAAAAAATCCTCCCGGTGGTAAAAATAATTATGGTGGCGGACCACCAGGGTGATGGCGGCGCAGGAAAAGTTTCAAGGCTGCGACAGGGAACCCTACCCACCTAAAAATCAGCCGCCCCGGAATAATAACAATAAGAAATGTCTGCCTTATAAAATGGCGGCCGGAGGCTATCATCCCGGCCAGGAGACGCCCACCAGTGTATAACCGGCGGCGCGTTCCCCGGCTTAAGAAACCGGTATAGAGAGCGAAGCCCAGGCCCAGGGCCAGGAAAACATAGGCCCGTATCTCACCCCAGTTAATTAGCATCAGCAAAATAAAGGTTAGCACGGTAAAAATTAGCCAGAACAAGGCATCGCCTATATGGGTGCACAAACGTTCCGGCCGCCAGAAATAGCGGCCGACGCGGTAACAATCAAAGGCGAAAGCCAGCAGAAGCCCTGCCCCGCACAGCGCCAGAAATATCTGCCACTGCTCCAGTACAGGGATCATTTAAGCAGGCGCTGGAGCAAACCCTTACCCCTGGCGCCCTTTCCCTCGCTATAACAAAGGTTATTTACGGTACCGCTGGCCTCAAGATTACCTGTCTCTAAGCTCAAATTGCTGATATTAAAATCTTTGCCCTTAACAGAGAGAAGTCCCATGGTTGTTTCCACGAGTATTTCTTCTTCATCGTAATTAAGAACATGGAGGACTCCGCTGATAACTAGTTTTTGCCGGTTGATAATGGTGAGCTGGTGCTGCCCGTCGGCCATAACGCCATCCCCCCTCCTTTATTTTTATGAAGGAGAAGGGTAAAAAAGTAATAAAAAAGCTGGCCGGCTACCAGGCCTTGACCAGCTCCACATCTTTAAAAAAGTATTTAATAATCTCCTGGGGTGATTTGCCCTGTTCGGCCAGGGCTTTGGCCCCCCACTGACTCATACCCACGCCGTGGCCGTAGCCCTCGCCCTTGAAGGTTACCCGACCATTGCCGGCGGTTATACCCGTCAGCAGGGTCGAACGCAGGCGGTCATTGCCCAGGGCAAGGCGCAGGGCGGGGGCATCAACTGTAAGCTTACCGACCTTTAACTGGGTAGCCCGGCCCGAAGGGCCTTTGGCGGCAATACTTACCGACGTAATAGGTCCCGGGTCCTGGCCGGTAACTTTTCTTACTGCCGCGGCCACTTCGGCAGTACTGAAGGTCGCCGTCCAGCTTTTATTCTCCGGCGTAGTGATGGCCATTCCCGGGTCAGGGACACTCTGGATGTACGGTGCCGGTTCTTGACGGAAATTTAACCCTTCTACGGCTGAAGCAGCCGTCCGGGAGCCGCCGGAAGCATAAAACCAGGCATTGATGTAGTTCCCCTTATATTTTATTACCTGGCCGCGGGTCATTTCTACTGCCCGGCGAACATTATCGTTGACCCTGGCAGGGTTGTAAGCCTGGAACTCCTCCACGCTGGTGGAGGCATCGGTCCCGTGGGCCTTGACACCGCCCTCCTGCATCTTTTTCACAGTAAAGGTCCGGGCAATTATTGCCTGGGCCGCCAGGGCGTTAAGGGGCCAGGTGGGCTCCATTTCCGCCGCTACTACGCCGGGCAGGTATTCTTCTATTTTTAACCTTTTAACCTCGCCGGTCTGGTTAACATAAAGGGAGATGGTGGGTTCTTCGGCCGCCGGTCGCCTGGCCGGTGCCCGGCAACCTCCCAGAAAGTGGCTTAAGAACAATAGCCCGACTATACCTGCTATAACTTTACGCCTTAACGCCATGCTTGCTCCTGCCTTTCAGGTTTTTCCTTAGTATAAGCAGGAAGCATTCATGGCTATGCATCCAGTTAGGGCTCGCCGGTCTCAGTTTTGCCTTCTGCCAGAACCCGGTAGGTTTCTTTAGCCCGGTCGGCAGCTATACTTTCCGGCGTGGCCAGCACTTCTACCGTCTGCCAGCGGTTGCCCAGCTTCAAGGTTATAATATCGCCGGGTTTTACTTCTGTACCGGCCTTGGCCGGTCGGCGGTTCACCTCTACCCCGCCGCCGTCACACACTTCCTTGGCCAAAGTCCGCCTCTTGATTAACCGGGAGACCTTCAGGAACTTATCCAGGCGCATGATGGACCTCCAAACAGAAAATCAGGCCTGATGCCTGATTTCCCTCACCGCATTTATTTGGCCACAGCTTCCTTCAATGCCTTGCCGGGTTTGAAAACCGGCACCCGCGTGGCCGCAATTTCGATTTCCTCGCCGGTCCGGGGGTTGCGCCCTACCCGGGCGGCTCTTTCCTTGATCTCAAAGGTTCCAAAGCCGACAAGCTGAACCTTGTCGCCCTGGGCCAGGGCTTCTTCGATGCTGGCCAGTACAGCGCTGACTACCTTTTCAGCTTCTTTTTTAGTCAGATCGGTTTTTTCTGCCACGCTGGCAACTAAGTCCATCTTATTCAATTGTCATCCCTCCTGCTTATCGGTTATGCCCTTGTTCACATTTATTCGCTATAATCCAACAATCTCCTGCATTAACTATTATTTTCCTTGATTTTTTTTGCTTCTTCCCACAAAGCATCCATCTCTGCCAGGGAAAGCCCTTCAACATCCAGTCCTTTTTGCCGGGCCCTCCTCTCGATATACTGAAAACGTTGCATAAATTTAGCAACAGCAGCCTGTAAAGCAGCTTCCGGCTCCACCCCGAGCCAGCGGGCCAGGTTCACCAGGGCGAAAAGCACATCTCCCATTTCAGCAGCCTGTTTCCGGTGCTTTTCACCGGCCACTGCGTCTCTTAATTCTTCCAACTCTTCCTCTACTTTGGCCCAAACACCGGTTACGTCACTCCAGTCAAAACCCACCCGGGCTGCCTGCTCCTGAATCTTCAGGGCCTTCATGAGGGCCGGCAGGCCCCGGGGTACACTTAATACGGAAGGTTCCTCTTCCCCGTTGCTTTTCTTTTCGGCCGCCTTAATTTGATCCCAGCGAGCCAGCACCTCCCCGGCTGTATTTAAAATAGCCGTACCAAAAACATGGGGATGGCGGCGACGCATCTTGGCACAGATAGCTTCCAGGCAGTCAGCCAGGGTAAAATCGCCGGTTTCCTCAGCCAGCCGGGCATGGAAGACTACCTGTAGCAGTAAGTCTCCCAACTCCTCACACAGTTTATGCATATCGCCGCTATCAATGGCTTCCAGGACTTCATAGGCTTCTTCAATAAGGTAACGTTTAAGAGATTGGTGACTCTGTTCCCGGTCCCAGGGGCAACCTCCTTCGCCGCGAAGCCTGGCCATAATGGCTTTCAGCCCCGCCAGGGTCCGGTCCCGCCCCTCCGGATAGGGTGGCAGGTAAATGCTGGTAAGGTGATCAATCCAGGGCAGACGGTCGATGGCATAGAGCGGTACCGTTGCCACCTGTTCTTCCCCGGGCAGGCCGGCACCCCGAATCACCGTTACCGGATATTCATCCGGGTAAAGGCCCATAAGGGTCAATTTGGTGTCGGAGGCTATCCGCTGGTTGTAAACCTGGGTAACTATAAGTCCCAGGCCGGGGTCCAGTCCATCTACCGTCAAAGTCAGGGCATCGGTTACAGTTAAGCCCCGGGTGGGGTCAAGGCGCAGAGTGGCATACAGGGCATCCAGGCAGCTCATGGCCGGTATTACCCGGGTATCTACTCCGGATGCGGGGGCAGCTTCCAGGAGCAGGGTTACACTCCTTTCGGCCACCAGGGGATGTCCCGGTACGACGTAGGCCAGCTCTTTGTTTCTGGCCTCATTAAGTAAGGTAGTAACTATCAGCTGGTAAAGTTCCTCAAAATCTCCCGCCTGATCATAATAGCTATCAAAGGTTTCCCACTGCAATCCCCGCTCTTCTAAAGCCGCTACTGCCGGATGCCGCCCTGTCCGCAAGTATATCTTGTCCACACCTTTGAGGATCTCCAGGACTGCCGGCGGCACCTGGGCCGGGTCACCTGGTCCCATGCCGGCGATAATAACCTTGCCTGCCATCTACCTCGCCTCACAGGAAAAGTATACCGTTTTATTGTACCACAACACCCGGCCAAAAAAAAAGCGGCGCCTGGGCGCCGCGCTATTGTTCCATTTGTTTGGCCAGGAAACCTGCCGCCGTCTCGGCCAGCTTTAGCTCCATATCCCCCATTTTCACACCCGGCTCCCGGGAACAGATAATTACCGCCCCGATGGGATCGCCCTCGGCAATTATGGGAGCAATCACTTCGGCAGTAAATTTATAGGCCTCTCCTTCGCCGTCAATGGGGAACCACTCTTCTGTTGGGGAATTAATCAGGACAGGTTTCCGGTCTTCCATGACCTTTTCCACGGCAGGACCAATGGGTTTATCCAGGAATTCCTTTTTGGGGGCACCGGCCACCGCAATAATGTTGTCCCGGTCAGCAATACAGGCTATATGCCCGATAGCTTCATGGAGCGAATCTGCGTATTCTTTGGCAAAGTCTCCAAGCTCACCAATGGGCGAGTATTTTTTTAAAATTACCTCGCCTTCGCGATCAACGAAGATTTCCAGTGGATCACCTTCGCGAATCCGCAGGGTGCGCCTGATTTCCTTGGGTATTACCACGCGTCCTAGATCGTCAATACGCCGTACAATGCCTGTTGCTTTCACTGCTATCTATCCCCCCTTTACCCTTTTCCGGGTAACCCTTTCAAGAATTAGCTTTCAATGTTAGTATATAATCCACGCGGATGGTTTATTCATTTTTTCCCTGCCTTTTCTATAACTGGTACCATGGATAAAATCCGGCTCCCGGGCAAATACTAAAATTTACGGAAAGCTTCCATTCGCCCCCGGGCAGTCACCTGGCTGCCGACATAAACCCTGTTGGCCAGCATCACGGCTGCTTCAGCCCGCCGCTTCCGCGACCAGGTATTTAATCCTGGTCAGGACATCTTCCAGCAAGGCCAGCAACCCCTGCTGGTCCAGGCCCGCCGTTCGCACCTTGATGGTCAAACCGCCAGCAGATGAAAAAGAGAGCTTGCGGGGAAAATACTTGGTCAGGTGCATCAGCCTTTCGCCCCGCAGGTCGTGACGCTGACCAAAATTCAATTCTACTTCCCTGCCCTTCTGGTGGACGCTGCTTACTCCAACTTCCTGGGCCAGGAGGCGTACCCGGGCAAGGCCCAAAAGATTTTCCGCCGCGGCCGGCGGTCGGCCAAAGCGGTCTTCCATTTCGCTGGCAATAGCTTCGACTTCGTTTAAATCCCTGGCCGCCATTAAGCGGTGGTAGATTTCCATCTTCAAGGCGGCATCAGGGATATACTCGTCACTTAAGAAAGTATCCACGCTTAATTCTACGGGAGCCGCCGGCGGTGCTGCCGTCTGTCTTGTTTCCGGTACGGCTTCGCCACGCTGGCGTTTTAGTTTTTGCACGGCCTCCTCCAGGAGCTGGCAGTAGAGATCAAAGCCCACGGCCAGCATGTGGCCATGCTGTTCGGGTCCCAGGAGGTTCCCTGCGCCCCGGATTTGCAGGTCCCTGAGGGCAATTTTATACCCGGAGCCAAGGGCGGTAAACTCCCGTATGGCAGCCAGGCGCTTTTCGGCCACTTCACCCAGGACTTTGTCCGGCCGGTAGGTGAAATAAGCATAGGCCAGGCGGTTGCTCCGGCCTACCCGGCCGCGGAGCTGGTAAAGCTGGGCCAGGCCGAAACTATCGCTCTCATCGACAATTAGGGTATTGACGTTGGGGATATCGAGGCCATTTTCCACAATGGTAGTACAGACAAGCACATCGTAACGGCCTTCGATAAAGTCCAGCATGATCTTTTCCAGCTCCCTTTCCTCCATCTGGCCGTGACCCACTCCCACCCGGGCTTCCGGTACCAGCTGCTGGACGTGATAGGCGAAGCGATCAATATCGGCCACCCGGTTGTGAACAAAGTAAACCTGGCCGCCACGGTCCAGTTCCCTCCGGATGGCCTCTCGCACCAGCTCCGGGCTGTATTCAACCACATAGGTCTGGACGGGAAAGCGGTCTTCCGGCGGTGTTTCAATCAGGCTCATGTTGCGAACACCGGCCAGGGCCATGTGCAGCGTGCGCGGAATAGGGGTAGCCGTCATGGTCAGGACATCGACGCTGTAACGCAGTTTCTTTAACTTCTCTTTATGGGCCACGCCAAAGCGCTGTTCTTCATCAATGATGACCAGACCCAGGTCCTTGAAGGAGACATCACCGGACAACAGGCGGTGGGTGCCAATGACAATATCCACCTCGCCCCTTTTTAAAGCCTTAACAACCCGCTTTTGCTCCCCGGGTGAACAAAAGCGACTCAGGACGGCTATCTTTACCGGGAAATTCTCAAAGCGTGCCTTAAAGGTATTATAGTGCTGTTGGGCAAGGATGGTTGTCGGCACCAGGACGGCCACCTGCTTGCCGTCCATGACGGCTTTAAAGGCCGCCCGCATGGCCACCTCCGTCTTACCATAACCGACATCGCCGCAGAGAAGGCGGTCCATGGGCCGGGGCCTCTCCATATCCGCCTTCACCTCAGCGATGGCCTTGAGCTGGTCCGGCGTCTCGGTATAGGGAAAGGCCTCTTCAAATTCCCGCTGCCAGGGCGTATCGGGTGAAAAAGCATAGCCGGGGATAGCCTCCCGTTTGGCGTAGAGCTCCAGCAATTCCTCGGCCATGGCCTGGACAGCTTCCTGGACCCGGCTCTTAACCTTATGCCATTCATTGCCTCCCAGGCGGTACAAACGCGGTACATGACCTTCGGCCCCTACGTACTTTTGTACCAGGGAAACCTGGTCAATGGGCACATAGAGGCGGTCCTGGCCGGCGTACTGGATGAGGAGGTAGTCTTTTTTAATACCTCCTACCTCCAGCTGCTTCAGGCCCAGGTAACGGCCAATGCCATGGTGAACATGGACAACGTAATCACCTTCCCGGAGATCGCTAAAAGAAGTGATTTTGCTACCTTCCATGGCCACCTTGAGCCGTCGCGGCCTTTTAACCCCGCCATAAACTTCCGTGTCCCCCAGTACCGCCAGCCGCATCTCGGGCCAGGAAAAGCCCTGGTGCAGGCGTCCGGACACAAAAAGTATTTGCCCGTTCCCGGGAACGGCAGCCACTTCATCCAGAACCTGGCTGCCTATACCCTGATCGGCCAGGGCCTGGCGCAAACTGGCCATCCGCTCCGGGTCGGCTACCATAAAGATGGTACGGTAGCCATCCCGCCGCCAGCGACTGAGTTCGTCAACCAATAAATTCATCCGCCCCTGAAAGGCCGGGATGGACTGGGCGCCAACACCCATGGCCTGCCGGGGGCTGGTCCCCGGCGCCCGCCGGGGTAAGAGGGAAAAATAGAGGCGCTGGTGGCAACTGAAAAGACGCTCCAATTCATCCGTTTCCAGGTAGGCCTCCCCCTGGGAGGGTAAAGCCAGGCCGCCGGCCAGCATTTCGGTAAAAACCCCTAAGCGTTGCTGTTCCCGCCGGCGCATTTCTTCCTGCAAACGTGCCGGGTCATCGAGAACCACCAGGGGTGGGCGCGAGAAGTAATCGAAAAGGGTGGCCAGACGCGGGTAGAAAAGGGCCTGGAGCTGGTCAATACCTTCCGGCCAGTCTCCCATCTCCAGCCGGGCCATTAAATTCTGGATTCTCTCTTTTAACTCCCGGGCTGCCTGGGGCTGGCGGTTGCGCAAGGCAGTATAGGTCTGGGAAAACTCGGCCTGCAAAGCCTCCAGCCCGGGCTTTATATCCTGGGGAGGGAGAACCTCCCGGGCCGGCCCGATGGTTACGGCCCGCGTCTCTGCCACCGACAGCTGGGTATCCGGATTAAAAAAACGAAGAGAATCAATCTCATCGCCAAATAATTCTAAACGTACCGGTTCCCCGGCACCCGGGGGATAGATGTCAATAACGCCCCCCCGGACGGCCATCTGGCCTGGGGCTTCGACTACTTCCTGCCGCCGGTAACCGAGGGCAATTAACCTCTCCAGGAGAGCCTCGCGATTAATGGTCTGGCCGATTTCCAGGGAGAGAAGGGCCTCCTTTAAAATTTCCGGCGGCGGCAGCTTCTGGAGCAAAGCATCCACCGGAACCACTAGGAGTCGCATCCGCCCGCCGACCATATCCGTCAGGGCCTTAAGGCGCTGGCCCTCCAGTTCCGGGCTGTGGGCGTATACCTCTACCGGAAGGAGTTCCTTCGCCGGTAGAAAGCAGGTGCCTGAACCCGGCCAGAAGGAATCGATGTCGGCTACCAGGCGCCCGGCTTCATCGCTCCCTGCTGTAACCACCAGGATTGGATGGTAATCGAGGAGCATGGCTGCCAGCCACAGCCCCTTTAGGCCTTCCGGGAGTCCGTAGAGCTGTTGCTCCGCCAGGCCCTGGTTCAAGCCTTTTACTATGCTGTGAAATTGAGAACTATCTCTGACAATTTGCAATATACCATAATTATACATTTATATGCACTCCAACCAGCAAACAAGCCTTTGTTGATTAAGAAAAGGCCCTTTTCCAGGGCCTTTTCTTCACAACACTCCTCATCCGGTATTTATTATATTCTGCCCCCGGGAAAGAAGTCAAGTTTTGATTGTATTGTAAAATTAATGCAGGGCTAAAATTAGCCGGTTCCAGGCCAGGTGAGCCAGGAAACCGGTGGCCAGGGCTACGTCGGCCCGGCCGGAACGAGCGAAAGCCAGGGATACCAGCAAGCCAAAAAAAGAATGGCCTGCCACAGCCGCCAGGGCTGGTTTTAGCTTGCCACGTTTTTTGGCCGGAGATGTACTGGCCAGCTCCCAGGCGGCTTCAGCGAAACCAAACACGGCATGCACACCGGCCAGGGAAGCCCCTGTCAAAAGGCCCAGGCCAGTCTTTAGGGTCTCTTCTCCAAAGGGCCCTATAAAAGTGAGGAAGATGGCTCTATTATTCAACCTCGGCCCCAGGAGAACGTAATTAACCCCCCAGGCTACCAGGGCCGCCAGAAGGCCTGCCATTAAGGTTTGAAGAAAAATCATGGTTTAATATTAAAACGATTCATGGCCTCCTCCAGTTCCCCTCCTTCCAGGAGGAAACGGAGGGCCCGGGCCGCCTTCAGGAGGACCGGGCTCACCAGGGCCCAGTCTTCTTCACTGAAGGGCTGTAACACATAGTCAACTACATTTTGCCCCTCTTGGGGCCGGCCAATACCTATTTTTAATCTTGGTACGGCCGTAGTCCCCAGGGCGTTGATAATCGACTGCAAGCCGCGGTGCCCCCCGGAACTGCCCGCAGGCCTGATACGCATCCGCCCCGGCGCCAAGTCCAGGTCATCGTGAACAATTACCATTTCAGCCGGGGCGATACCGTACCAGCGCGCCAGGGGGGCTACGGCCCGACCGCTATTATTCATATAGGTCTGGGGTTTGACCAGGAGGACCCGCCTTTCCCCGACCATCCCCCGGCCGATGAGCGCCTGGTGCTGGCTGGAATTAAAGTCAATTCCCAGTTCGTCGGCCAGGAGATCAAGGACCATAAAACCCGCATTATGCCGGGTCGCCTCATAACTGAGCCCGGGATTGCCCAGGCCCACCACCATCTGCACCGGCAAATTAGCGCCCCCAACTCCAGTTGTCTTCACCGGCTTATTCCGCTACCGGTGTTTCTCCTTCTCCCACCGGCGCTCCAGCGCCTTCTTCAGCTTCCACGGCCCGGGTACTTACCACCGTGGCAATTACGGCATCCGGTTCGGAAAGAATTTTTACCCCCGGCGGTGCTTTAATGTCAGCCACCTCCAGGTGTTCTCCCACGCCAAGGTTACTAATATCAACAGTTATAACCTCCGGCAGGTCGGCGGGCAGGCCCTCAACCTCTACCTCCCGCAAGCCGTACTGGAGGATACCGCCTTGTTCCACACCTTTAGCTTCCCCTTCCAGGATGACCGGTACAGTAGCCCTGATTTTTTCATCCAGGGAGATCTGGTAAAGGTCCGCATGGGTAATTACACCTTTGATGGGGTGACGCTGAACCTCCCTGATTACCGCGGCAAATTCTTTTTCTTTCCCGTTCCCGGTGACGATTACCTTCAGTAAAGCATTTTCCCCTTCCCGGGCGAGAAGCCGTTCCAGCTCTTTCAGGGGAATGGCCAGAGGTATATTACCGGCTTTTTTCCCATAAATAACCCCGGGTAATTTACCCTGCCGGCGTAAACGCCTGGCCGTCTGTTTACCAGTGTCAGGCCGCACTTCTACAAACAGTGTCTGGGTTTGCATATTCCCAACTCCTTTCAGTATTTAAGTTTAGCCTACCTGGAAACAGCATAAACCCCCTGCCGGCTGAATAAGCATGTTATAAGCCGGGAGGTGAGAAGGATGTTTTATACCAGCAAGAAGCTCATGGGTATGCCCGTAGTCAGCCTGGCCGACGGCCACCAGCTGGGGCGCATCAAGCGCCTCTTAATTGACCAGCAAAAAATGATCATTGCTGCTTTCACTGTTGACCGTAAAGGATGGTTCAAGGAGCAACCGGTAATCCCTTATAGCCATGTTAAAAGCGTCGGTAACCATGCCGTCACCGTAGACCAGGCCAGTGCCGTAGTGAAATTAAGTTCCCTGCCAGAACTGGAAGTCCTGGCCAAACATCCCCTCCCCCTGCTGGGTGCCAGGGTTATTACAGAGGATGGTACCGTCATGGGTACCGTAGATGACTTTCGTTTCGACCCCCAGGACGGCAAGATTTATTACCTGGATATTAAAAGCGGCCTCCTCCATGGAACCAGGAGCCTCGAAACCACTCAAATCATCACCTGCGGTCGCGACGCCCTGATAGCCAGGGCAGGGGCCGAAGAATTCCTCCAGAAACCCGGGGGCCTGTTAAACGTCAAATGGCAGGAAACCTCCGCCGGTGCCGCCAAAGCCTTCCAGGACGCCTGCGGGGTTACCCGCCGGGCAGCGGAGGTCTTTAACCGTTACCGCCAACGCCTGCCCTTTAGCCGCAAAAAAAACGGCGATCCGCCCCCCGAGGATAGGAACTAATCGAAAAGTTTACTGACGGACAGGTCCTTGTGGATGCGGATAATGGCTTCGCCCAGGAGGGGGGCTACTGAAAGGCGCCGCAGCCGGGCCATTTCCTTGCTTTCCGGTACGGGAATGGTATTGCAAACGACTACTTCCTGCAGCGGTGCTGCGGCCAGGCGTTCCAGGGCCGGCCCGGAAAGTACAGGGTGGGTACAGCAGGCGTACACAGCCCTGGCGCCGTGCTCCATTAAAGCCCCGGCCCCCTGGCAAATGGTCCCCGCCGTATCGATGAGGTCATCGATCATGATGACCGTTTTATTTTTAACATCACCGATGAGATTCATAATCTCAGCCACATTGGGTGCCGGACGCCGCTTGTCGATAATGGCAATTTCGGCTCCGATGCGTTCGGCAAAATTTCGCGCCCGGGTCACCCCTCCCAGGTCCGGAGAGACGACTATAGCCCGGTCAAAGCCCTTACTGTTGAAATAATCGGCAAGTATTGGTACTGCCGTCAGGTGGTCAACCGGGATGTCAAAGAAACCCTGGATGGCCGCCGCATGGAGGTCCATGGTCAGTACCCGGTCGGCACCGGCAGCAGTAATCAAATTGGCTACCAGCTTGGCCGAGATGGGGTCCCGGGCCCGGGTCTTGCGTTCCTGACGGGCATAGCCATAATAAGGTACCACCGCTGTAATGCGCCAGGCTGAAGCACGCCGCAAAGCATCAATCAAGATTAAAAGTTCCATCAGGTTATCATTGACGGGCTCACAGGTGGGCTGGATGACAAAGACATCCTCGCCCCGAACGCTCTCATCGATAGCGATACTGATTTCACCATCGCTGAAACGGCTAACCTTGGCCGCGCCCAGAGGTACGCCCAGGTAGGCGCCAATCTCCCGGGCCAGCTCGGGGTTGGCATTGCCGCTAAAGATTTTTAAACGTGCGCTCTCTGTTTCCATTTTCTTTTTAATAACCTCCAGGTTCCAGGGGAAAGGTTTAACGCTGTATTTACTTCGCCTTTTTTACCTTTTTTCCTGCCTTTTTTCTTCGCCTTTTTTACCCCTGGAGGGTAAATTAACCTGCTTTTCCCGGGCCAGGGCCAGGGACCCGGCCGGTACATCTTCGGTAATGGTAGAGCCGGCACCTATCAGGGCCCCGGCCCCTACCCTGACGGGGGCAACCAGGTTGGTATTACTGCCAATGAAAGCCCCGTCTTCAATAATCGTCGGCCACTTTTGCCGGCCGTCGTAATTGCAGGTAATGGTCCCGGCGCCTATATTTACCTCCCTACCCACGGTAGCATCACCCAGGTAAGTCAGGTGCGGCACCTTGGAACCCCGGCCAACCCGCGTAGCTTTAATTTCGACAAAGTCTCCCACCTTAACGCATGCTTCCAGGATAGTCCCCGGCCGCAAATAAGCAAAAGGGCCTATCTGGCAGCCCGGGCCAATAGTGCTTTCCAGGACTACGGCGTGGATTATGGTACTACCATCACCTACCTGGCTGTCCCGAATGGTAGTACCGGGGCCCAGGCAGCATCCGGCACCAATAATAGTATTCCCCTCAAGGAAGGTACCCGGATAAATAATTGTGTCCCGGCCAATGGTTACCGTGACGTCTATATAAGTCGTTTCCGGATCGATGATAGTTACTCCGCTCTGCATATGGGCGGCATTGATCCGGCGCCGCCAAACGGCCCCGGCTGCTGCTAGCTGGGCGCGGTCATTGACCCCCAGGACCTCCTCGGCGTCCCCGGCAACAAGCGTCTCGACCCGGAGTCCCTGGCTTACGGCTAGGGCCACGGCGTCGGTAAGGTAATATTCACCCTGGTCGTTATCAGGTTTTAACCGGGTCAAGGCCGGCCAGAGAAAGGCGGCAGCAAAACAATAAATACCGGTATTGATTTCATTAATCGCCTTCTCGGCCGGGGTGGCATCCCTTTCTTCGACTATACCCTTGACCCGCCCCTGCCCGTCGCGGATAATGCGGCCGTAGCCGGTGGGATCGGCAATCCTGGCCGATAGGATTGTAACAGCGGCTCCCGTATCCCGGTGCTGCTGTAACAGCCCGGTTAAAGTAGCCGGCCTGATCAGGGGGGTATCGCCACACAGGACCAGAATAGTAGCAGCTTCCCCTGCAGCCTCCCGGGCCTGGGCCAGGGCATGGCCGGTGCCCAGTTGCTGCTCCTGGAAGGCGTATTTCTGCTCCGTTCCCAGGGCTGCTTTGACTTCCCCGGCCCCATGGCCTATGACGATGATGTTATCCTCGATGCCGGCTTCCCTGGTTGCCGCCAGGACGTGTTCTAAAAGACTGCGCCCGGCTACACGATGGAGCACCTTGGGCAGCCGGGAATGCATCCGTTTCCCCTGGCCGGCGGCCAGGATAACGGCAACTGTTTCGGCCATTGGATCTCCTCCAAATCAGGGTTCTGCCAAAAACGGTGCCTTCTGGTAGGGATATGTCCCCATCATAACACCCAATAAATTTTCATTGTTTCGTAGGGGGAGACGTTAGCCCTCTACGAAAAACTCCTTCGGCCTACTGCCTAAAACCCTCCTGGCGAGTTCCAGGTCGCTTTCCTTATCAACGTCAATACCGATTTCGGGATACGGGGAGATTATCCCTACCCCCCGGGCTCCCAGCAGGCGGGAGAAATGCTTTTCTGCCTCGGCAATGGTTAAGCGGTGCGTTAAAAACTTTACTATAAACTTAAGACCTATCAGCCGGCTTAAAGCCAGGGGGCTCTTGCGCAATCTTACCAGTTCCCGGCCCCGGCGGGCACAGGTAAGTAAGGCCGGGGCCTTTATTAAAACCATATTACCGCCGGTGAAGGTTCCATCGCGCAGGCGGACATAGGTGCGCTCTACCCCGGGGTAGCTGGCCTCATTGCATTCCCGGCTGACGATGGGGTAATAAAAATCGGCCGGCCGTTCCCGGCAACGGTCCAGGAAGTCCCTGACTGCCTCGGGCTTCAGCAAGGGAATATCGGCGGTAACCAGAAGCAGCCATTCGGCTTCCGGAAAGGCTGCCGCCCCGTTCAAGGCGCTGTCTACAGCCGTCCGCCCCGCAGGGACAAGGGTAACATCAGGAGGGAGGGCCGAAGCAAGTTCCGGCGGACCGGCAACTACCAGTCTGCGGATGCGGCCCGAAGCCAGGAGAGCTTCCACCACCCAGGCAATTATGGGCCGAGAACCAACAGGTAACAGGGACCGGCCTTCTTGATCCCCGGCGAGGATAACAGCATCTACCTCCAACCTTTAACCCCCTCTTTTATTTTTAGGGCTGCTGCTGGCACGCATTTCTTCCCGGATGGCCTCCATCATCCGATTCTCGGCATTTTCGATGTGTTCCTGGGCTAGGCGCCTGGCAAGTTCCACGTTGCGGGCGGTAATAGCTTCCACCAGTTGTTTATGTTCTTCCAGGGTTTCCCGCATCCGGCCCGGCGTTCCCAGGGAGGTGGTACGGAAACGCTGGATTTGTTCCCGCAGGTTATTGATAATTTGTACCAGGCGGTCATTACGGCTGGCCCGGTACAGGACATCATGGAACTGGGTGTCAACCACAATGAGGGCCTCCAGGTCCTCGGCCGCTACACAATCAGCTACTTTTATTAACAGGCGTTCCAGTTCTTCCAACTCTTCTTCCGTAATACGTTCGCAGGCCAGAGCGGCGGCCAGGGCCTCTAGGGCGGAACGAATCTCAAAAACATCGGCAATATCCTTGGTAGAAAGGTCGGCCACATAAGCTCCCTTGCGGGGGACCATGACGACGAAACCTTCCAGCTCCAGCTTGCGAATTGCTTCCCTGACAGGAGTCCGGCTGACACCCATTTCTTCCGCCAGCTGGACTTCCATAAGCCTTTCGCCGGCTTTTAGCTGGCCGTTGATAATGGCTTCCCGTAAAGCCTCAAACACTATTTCCCGTAAGGGTTTATAGTTTTCCAGTTTCCCGTTGAGGAGATTCTTCATTGTACCACCTTTGTCATAGCCGTTTACCAAATATACCCCCCCTCGCAAAACTTCGTCCAGAACCATGGCAGAGCGCCTCTGCCCTCAGCTCATTCAAGCGGCCCCTCCTATAAAGTGCAGGTTACTATTGTCTCCGGGTAAGTTTGCCGCAGCCGGGAAGCAATGTTAATGGCCGTCTCCCGGTCGGGAGCCACCCCGAAGACCGTAGGGCCGCTGCCGCACAAGACAGCCCGTTCCGCCCCGGCGGCCACAAGGCTTAATTTAATGGCCATCACCTCCGGGTACAGCCGGCAGGTCACTATCTCCAGGTCATTGCCCAGCGCCCTTACAAGCTGCTCCCGGTCACCAGCCCTTAAGGCCGCCAGAGCCTTTTCCTCATCAGGGGGTTCCGGGTTCTGCCGGGAGGGGGCGGCATCCCAGCCCTGATATACAGCTGCCGTGCTGACGCCAAAGGGAGGTTTCACCAGTACCAGCCAGAGCCTGGGAGCCGGCGGTAAAAGATATAATTCCTCCCCCCGGCCCCGGCCCAGGGCCGTGCCTCCCAGGACGCAAAAAGGTACATCCGACCCGAGCCTGGCCCCTTCCCGGGCTAACTGCCCGGGTGTCAGACCCAGATTATACAGGTAATTAAGCCCCAGTAACGTCGCCGCCGCATCGCTACTGCCCCCGGCCAGGCCAGCCGCCAGGGGAATCCTTTTAGTGAGGGTAATGCGCACACCCGGAAAACCATACCGCTGTTGAAGTAAGGCGGCTGCCCGGTAAACCAGGTTGTCGGGACCGGCCGGAAGAGGTGCCCCCTTAACTTCAAGGTTAATACCCTCAGGGCACCGGCTGAAGGTCAGGGTATCCTGCAGGGCAATAACCTGAAAAATGGTGCTTAAGTTATGGAAACCGTCCGGCCGGCGGTCAAGGACCTTTAGGGTCAGATTTATTTTACCATAAGCCCGCACTTTCAGGGCATCCAAAAAAAGGCATCTCCTTAATTAAATTTTTTGCCAAGTAATTATTAGGTATTATTAGGCATTGCAACGCTAATTCCTCTTTTGAGGACTACAGCTATTCTCACCAGAGGGGCAAGTAGGTATACCAGTAATAGTCGCGTTATTTTAATATTTAAATCCAGGGGAAAAGAAGGAAGGAAAATGGTTAAGGCGAATATTATTTAGGCTAAAAACAAAAACATAATTGCCGGTTGAAAGGTGGAAAGAGAAGCCAATGGCCAAAGAACTCTTTTTAAAGAACTATATGGAGGACTGTGTATGGGAGCTGCTGGACCAGGTCCTGGACCAAGAGCCTCAAGCCTGCCGCTGTGACACCTGTCGTCTCGATATAGTAGCCCTGGCTTTAAACCAGTTGCCGCCCCGTTATGCAGTCCGGGAAAAAGGCGCAATTTACTCCAAACTGGCCATGCTGGAAGCCCAGCACCGGGCCGATATTTACCGCGCCCTTACCCAGGCAATAATGAAGGTCAAAGAAGCTCCCCGACACGACCGCTAATTAATCGCGAAATTTATACCCCACACCCCGGACGGTAAGAATGTATTGCGGGTTGCTGGGGTTTTCTTCTATTTTTTCCCGCAAATGGCGGATATGAACATCGATGGTACGTGTATCGCCGTAATATTCACCTTCCCAGAGGCGTTCCAGCAGTGCTTCCCGGCTGAAAACCCGCCCTCGGTTTTCCGCCAGCAGGTGCAGGAGCTGGTACTCCTTCAGGGTCAAATCTACGGGTTTACCCTTTACCGTGACCACATGGCTGGCCGGGTTAATCACCACATCACCGATGGTGATGATTTCGTCCGGCTGGCGCTGGTTTTCTGCCGCCCGTCGCAATATAGCGCGTACCCGGGCCACCAGCTCCCGGGGACTGAAGGGCTTGGTGAGGTAATCATCGGCTCCCAGTTCCAGCCCCAGGACCCGATCTATCTCTTCCCGGCGGGCTGTAAGCATAAGGATGGGAGTATTGCCCCTGGCCCTCAGGCTGCGGCATACTTCAAAGCCGTCCACCTTAGGTAACATTACATCTAAAATAATAAGATCCGGCTTTTCCTTGGCCGCCTTTTGCAGGGCCTCCGCTCCGTCACTGGCCGTTACGGTAGTAAAACCCGCCTGTTGCAGGTTAAAGGATACCAGCTCCAGGATCGCCGGTTCATCATCAACAATCAGCACCTTGGGCACTGCCCTCACCGCCTTTCGCGCCTATTATAGCGTAGTTAATTAAAAGCCTGCAAGAGTTAGTAAAACAAATCTTCGTAAACAACCAGTCAGGCCAAAAAAAGACGCTGTTTCCCCGCTACCTGCATTTCTACCCTGAAAATAACTTCGCTCCAGGCTAGCATTGTTTTTGCTCGCTCCAAACAAATGCCTGCCCGTTATTTTCATCCTTCTGCTGGTGCCGCGTTAGTGGCATAAGGGTCTTATTTATTTGCAGTTTCCTTACAATAAAGTACGGCGGGTCAAGGGGCAATGACATGCGGCAGTGCCGACTACGCCGGAATCAGGTGCACGGCTTCCGGCGGGAAGGTGGCCAGAACTTCTCCTCCAGGCTGCAGGCAGCCCTGGCGCAGCTGGGAAGCCCCGGCCAGGGCCACCAAAGGCAGGCCGCAGTCGAGTTCAATCCGATACAGGCCCCCCTGAGGTATAATGTGCTTGATCCGCCCCCGCAGGTTGTTAGCCAGTGGCACAGCAGCATTAACACCCTGAATAATTATTTCTTCCGGCCGCAGGCAGGCTACCACCCGCCCACCCACGCGCGTACCGGCCAGGATGGTCATCCCCCCTTGGAGGCGGACCTGGACGGGGCCGCTGCCGTTTAAGCGCGCTTCACCCGGCAGGAGGTTGGTTATGCCGACAAAGGCTGCCAGCTCCACACTGGCCGGCTGCCGGAGAATATTTTCCGGGCTACCGCTCTGGACAATTCGCCCCCCCTGGAGGGCCGCCACGCGGTCCGCCAGGAAAGGCAGCTCGGTAAAATCGTGGGTAACAAAAATGGCCGTAATCCTCGTCTGCCGCAGGATAAGGTGGAGTTCTTCCAGCAGGGCGCTCCTGGTGGGAGCATCCAGGGCGGCAAAGGGTTCATCCAGGAAAAGGACCCGCGGCTCCAGGGCAAAAGCCCTGGCCAGGCTGACTCGCTGGGCTTCACCGCCAGAAAGCCGCCTGGCCGGCCGGCCGGCCAGGTGGCTGATCCGGAGAACTTCCAGCCAGCGTTCAACCCGCTCCTTTACTACCGGCCAGGGAATACCCCGGAAACGCAGGCCCACAGCTACGTTGTTAAAGACTGTCGTATCCAGTAACAAGGCCTCCTGGAAAACCACCGCCAACTGCCGGCGCCAGGAGAGAGCCCGGTGGTAATCGATTTTTTGCCCATCGAAGAAAATGCTGCCGCTATCCGGCTCTTCCAGTAAGGCCAGGACCTGGAGCAGGGTGCTTTTACCGGCACCGTTGGGGCCGATAAGGCCCCATACCTCTCCCCAACCGATTTCCAGGTTATCAACGGCCAGAACCTCACGCCCGCCCTTGCTGACCCGCAGTCCTTCAGCCCGGATGCTGATACCCATCGAACTTCCCCCCGCGGTATAAATTCTTCCTGCCGTCCGGTACAACCCGCGTCCTCTGCTGTAAAAGGGTCAGGAGGACTGTGATGCTGAAGGCCAGGCCCAGGAGGATAAAGCTCAGGGCCATGGCAATATCAAAATGTCCCCTGGACACCTCCATTACCGTGGCCGTGGTCAGGACCCGGGTCTGGTGCATGATGTTCCCGCCAACCATCATTGCTGCCCCTACCTCGGAAATAACCGCGCCGAAACCGGCAATAATGGCCGCCAGGATGCCCAGGCGGGCTTCTTTGATGAGGGTCCAGTAAAACTGCCTCGGTGAAGCCCCCAGGGCCAGGACCTGGGTCTTAAGTTTGACCGGCAACTGCTGGATGGCAGCCATGGTCAGGCCGGTTACCAGGGGGGCGGCAATAAATGCCTGGGCAATTACCATGGCTGCCGGGGTATAAATGAGCCCCAGCCGGCCCAGGGGGCCGCTGCGCCAGAGGAGAAAACTCACCCAGAGACCAACGACTACCGGCGGCAGGCCCATGCCGGTATTGACCAGGCTGACGATGAGCCGGCGGCCGGGAAATTCCTTCAGAGCCAGGAAAGTGCCCACGGGGACCCCCAGGAAAACGCTAACGGCGGTAGCCAGGCCACAAACCTTGAGGGTCAGGGCTACCACTTCAATAACCCCAGGGTCCAGGCTAATTAGTAAATAGAAGGCTTGTACCAATCCCTGCCAGACTACATCCACAGTTTATCCCCTTACTGGCCCAGGGTATTTTCATCTTTACCGGCATCGGGAAAGAAGAGGGGCTGGCCGAATTTATCTTTGCCAAAGTCGCCGATGATCTTCTGCGTCTCCGGGGCTATCATGAAGTCCACAAAGGCGCTGGCCCCTTCGCTGTTAATGGCCATCCCCGGGAATTTATCCGGGTTCACCTGCATGACATGGTAAATATTCAGCAAAGCCTTATCGCCCTCCACCATGATGTCCAGTTTAAGGTTCTTCTTCAACGCGAGGTAAGTGGCACGGTCCGTCAGGGTGTAGCCGCCTTTTTCAGATGCGATGTTTAAGGTCTGCCCCATACCGGATCCGGCCTCCTGGTACCATTTACCTTCCGGTTTAATATTGGCTGCCTGCCAGAGGCTTTTCTCCATCTTATGGGTGCCGGAATCGTCGCCCCGGGAGATAAAGATGGCTTGTTTAGCGGCAATCTCCTTAAAAGCATCCGCCGCCTTTTTGACCCCTTTAATCCCGGCCGGGTCACCGGGGGGGCCAACAACAATGAAATCATTATGCATGACCAGCTGGCGGTTAATAACCGTCCCCTTTTTTACCAGCTCCATTTCGGCCGCCGGGGCGTGGACGAGGAGCACATCGGCATTGCCCTGGTCGCCCATGGCCAGGGCCTGTCCCGAACCGACGGCATTGGGCTTAACGGTATAGCCAGTTTTTTGCTCAAATATTGGGATCAGGACATCGAGTAAGCCGCTGTCCATGGTACTGGTAGTGGTTGCCAGAATCAGGTCTTTTTTGGCGTGCCCTTGAGCAGTATCCTTATTGGACACAGGGGCAGGCTGGTTGTTTTCCTGCCTGACAGCCCGGCCGCAACCGCCTGTCACGACTACCAGGAGGAAACCCAAGGCGAGTAAGGCAGCGGTACATTTTGTAATTTTTCCCATTATGTATCCCCTCTCATTATGTTTATCCCAGCATAGCGCTGGTATAAAAAAATTAACCAAAATGACGTTGAAAAGCTGCTTCAATGGCCTCCCCAGCATCGCGCCTAAACTGCTTGTAACGCTGCAAAAACCACCTGCCGGCAGGCGTTAATTCGGCTCCGCCTCCCGTCTCACCTCCCACCCGGGTAGAGAGGAGCCTTTCCCCCAGCCGGCCTTCCGCCTTTTTAACCTGACCCCAGGCCTGACGGTAGGACATGTTGAGGCTCCGGGCCGCCTGGTTAATGGAACCCCGCCGGTCAATCTCCTGCAGAAGCTCAAAGAGGCCCTCGCCAAAAATATGCTCACCGTCTTCCAGCCAGAATTTATAACGTACCCGCATACTCTCCACCTCGGACAACTATATTTAATTGTAAATTTCCGAGAAAGCACGGTCAAGGTTTTTATCGTAAAAAACTATTTGCACCTTCCGGCTTTGGGTGTACAATAGCTCCAGGTAAAGTATAATTCTTATTTCCCCGTGGGGAACCTTAATTTGGGAAAATACGTCTATAATTTATGATAGGTATTCTAAATAAAGGAGAATATATATGCGGAGAGGTTTATCCATATCTCTAGCGGCTGTTTTCATCATCCTGATCCTGGGCGGTTGCCAGACCCGCAAAGAGACAGCGGCTACCTTTAATGAATTTAAGGATGAGATTACCGGCCTGGAGTTTTATGTAACCTCACAGGCAGGTGAAGAACCCCGCCAGGCTATAAACCTTGTCGACAAGCAACTGACCCAGCGCTTTTTACATCTCCTCGGCCCGCTGCCCAAAATTGACCCGCCACCTAAATCTTGGTACGGCAGCAAGGACTATCTTGCCTTCAAATACATAAGAAACGGTGAAACCATCGCCAGCAAGCAATATCCTTACTGGCATCAAGATAACAACCCCGGTTACCTGAAATTGGAAGACGGCTGGCGCCAGGTACCGGCGGAGTTTGCCGCAAAACTGGCTCCCCTGGCCGAATACCCCGATGCCTCCAGTGACATCGACCCGGCCGATGCCGCCTTTCTAAAACAGTACGGGTGGACTGTTTTCTATAAAATTAAAAGCTATAACGGCCGCCTCCCCGAAAGGTTTATCCATGAATCGGGGGAATATCCCGTTTCCCTTTACTATGCCTATAACAATGAACTGAGTAAGGATGTGGGCCTCGATCTCAGCCCCTACCTGGGTAAAAGCGTCACCGTTAACCTTTATAAAATCGAAGAGCCCCTGCCGGCTTTCATGGCTCCCCGCCAGGAGGCTAACCGGGCCGTTATTGTTAAAGATGGTCCGAAAATAATAGGAGCCTGGCTTGATGCCGGACGGCACTATGCCTTTGCCTGTTCCCTTAAAGGCCGGCGGCTGGAGGAAATCACCGGCAAAACCTGGGGCGAGTGGGTAGACCAGTATATTGACCATGATAACCCCCAGGAGAAGCTGATCAGCCAGATGACGCCGGAAAAAGTTATTGAGACCTACTACGAAGCCATAGACAACAAAGATCCCCGTACGGCTCATGCCACGGAAACGCGCCGGCGCCTGGTAAGTTACCTGTTCCGCAACATGGACAACAACCGCCTCTATAATTATTCCTACGCTACCAATGATGCCGACGAAATAAACAACATCACCCGGGCCAAAGTGATCCGTATACAGCCCTACCATGATCCATCGTCAGAGCAGGCGGATGTTAAGAAATACGTGGTGGAAGTAGACATCAACGTCAGGCGTGTCATCAGCTACGACAGCGGCCGCCAGATTCGTTTTATTACCCTGCGGCGGGAAACTCCGACCACCGGCTGGCGCATTGATGATATAGGTACGGGGCCCTAAGAGGTTTTCGGTTCAGGCAAACCTGTTTTTGCTTGCATCCGGACAGGATGTTCCCGGCTATGGTATCGCCGGGAACATCTCCCTGCTAGGTCTTTTTTGTGTAATTATTTTGTATTCTTATTATTATATTTTATATGTATTATGTGTATTGCATACTTGGTATTGACCATTTTTTTTTCTAATGATAGATTAATATATGGAATCAATATAGGGACCAGGGGTATGGCTTAAATTTCTTGGTGAAGGAGAATGCCCATATGCCCAAGCAACCATTTGATGGTAACACTGCAGCCGCCCATGTGGCTTATGCCATGTCCGAGGTGGCTACCATTTACCCCATTACGCCATCCTCGCCCATGGCCGAAATTGCTGATGAATGGGCCGCCCACGGCCGCAAGAACATTTTTGGTAAGACGCTGAAGGTTATTGAGATGCAGTCGGAGGCTGGGGCCGCCGGGGCTGTCCACGGTTCCCTGGTCGGTGGCGCCCTGACGACCACCTTTACTGCTTCCCAGGGTTTGCTGTTGATGATCCCCAATATGTACAAGATTGCCGGTGAACTTTTGCCCACTGTTTTCCATGTAGCTGCCCGGGCCCTCTCCACCCATGCCCTGTCCATTTTCGGCGACCATGCCGATGTCATGGCCGCCCGGCAGACAGGTTTTGCCATGCTGGCTTCCGCCTCGGTGCAGGAAGTCATGGACCTGGGCCTGGTAGCCCACCTGGCTACCCTGAAGGCGAGGGTGCCCTTTGTCCATTTCTTTG
Source organism: Moorella sp. E306M (assembly GCF_006538385.1). Classification (NCBI taxonomy): domain Bacteria; kingdom Bacillati; phylum Bacillota; class Clostridia; order Neomoorellales; family Neomoorellaceae; genus Neomoorella; species Moorella sp. E306M. The sequence goes on from NZ_BJKO01000001.1 coordinate 1,165,526, forward strand.
ATGGTTTCCGGACCTCCCACGAGATCCAGAAAATCGACGTCATTGAATATGAAGATATGGCCAAACTGGTGGATTGGGAGGCGATTCGTGCTTTCCGCGCCCGCGCCTTAAATCCGGAGCACCCCCACCAGCGGGGTACAGCCCAAAACCCGGATATCTACTTCCAGCAAAGGGAGGCGGCCAACCCCTATTACCTGGCCACGCCGGGCATTGTCGCCCAGGTAATGGAGCAGGTCGGCGCCCTCACCGGCCGCTATTATCACCTCTTTGATTATGTCGGCGCCCCGGATGCGGAAAGGGTCATTGTTTCCATGGGGTCGTCCTGCGAGGTCATCGAAGAAACGGTCAATTACCTGGTGGACAAGGGCGAAAAGGTTGGCCTCATTAAGGTCCGCCTCTACCGACCCTTCTCGGCCGAGCACTTCCTTAAGGTGTTACCGGCTTCAGTGCAACGGATAGCCGTCCTGGATCGTACCAAGGAACCCGGTGCCGCCGGCGAACCCCTCTACGAGGATGTGCGGGCGGTCCTGGCCGAAAACGGCAGGAATATCCTTGTCGTTGGCGGCCGCTACGGTCTCGGCTCCAAGGAATTTTCCCCGTCCATGGTGAAGGCCGTCTTTGACAACCTGGCGGCGGACACGCCCAGGAACCATTTCACCGTCGGCATTATCGATGATGTGACCAATACTTCCCTGGAAATCAAAGAATATATCGATACGGCACCCAAAGGAACTTTCCGCTGCAAGTTCTTTGGCCTGGGTTCCGACGGTACCGTTGGCGCCAACAAGAACTCCATTAAAATTATTAGCGATCATACCGAACTTTATGCCCAGGGTTACTTTGAATATGACGCCAAAAAATCAGGTGGTGTCACCATCTCCCACCTGCGCTTCGGGCCCCAGCCGATTAAATCGTGCTATTTAATCGATCAGGCGGACCTCATCGCCTGCCATAATCCTTCCTATGTCACCCGTTATGACCTGCTGGAAGGTATCAAACCGGGCGGGATTTTCCTCCTGAATTCCCCCTGGAGCGCCGAGGAGATGGAAATCCGCCTGCCGGCTGCCATGAAGCGGACCATCGCCAGTAAGAAACTGCGCTTCTTTAATATCGATGCGGTAAAAGTCGCCCAGGAAGTCGGCCTTGGCGGGCGCATTAACACCATCATGCAGGTCGCCTTCTTTAAGATTGCCAATGTTATCCCGGTAGACGATGCCATCAAGTTTATTAAGGACTCCATCGTCAAGACCTACGGCAAGAAAGGCGAGCAAATCGTTAACATGAACCTGGCCGCCGTGGATCGGGCCCTGGAAGGCCTGGAAGAGATTAAATACCCGGCTGCCTGGGCCGAAGCCCGGGACGAGGCCGCAGCCACGACCCCCAATGACGAACCTGAATTCATTCGCAAGGTCGTGCGGCCAATAATGGCCCTGAAGGGCGACCAGCTACCGGTCAGCACTTTTACTCCCGATGGGGTCTTCCCCACCGGTACCACTAAATATGAAAAACGGGGGATTGCCGTTAATATTCCTCAGTGGCTACCTGAAAACTGCATCCAGTGTAACCAGTGCTCCCTGGTTTGCCCCCATGCGGCCATCCGTCCCTACCTGGCGCGGCCCGAAGACCTGGCTCAGGCCCCGGCTTCCTTTGTCACCAGAGATGCCATTGGCAAAGAGGCTGCCGGCCTGAAGTTCCGCATCCAGGTGTCACCCCTGGACTGCACGGGTTGTGCCAACTGCGTTGATGTCTGCCCGGCCAAGGTCAAGGCCCTGACCATGGTGCCTCTGGATGAAGTGGCGGCCGTGGAAAACGAAAACTATAAATTTGCCGAGCAGTTGCCGGAAGTAAAGGTTAATTTCAATCCGGCCACCGTTAAAGGCAGCCAGTTCCGCCAGCCCCTGCTGGAGTTCTCCGGTGCCTGTGCCGGTTGTGGCGAGACACCTTATGTTAAACTCGTTACCCAGCTCTTTGGCGACCGGATGATTATTGCCAATGCTACCGGGTGTTCTTCCATCTGGGGCGGCAGCGCACCGACCTGCCCGTACACCGTCAACCGCCAGGGCCATGGTCCGGCCTGGGCCAGCTCCCTTTTTGAGGACAACGCCGAGTTCGGTTACGGTATCAGCCTGGCCGTGGAAAAACGCCGGGAAGAGCTAACCGACGCCATTACCAGGGTCCTGGCCGCACCGGTCAGCGCCGCCTTCAAGGCCGCCTGTGAGGCCTGGCTGGCCGGCAAGGAAGACGCCGACCGTTCCCGGGAGTTAGGCGATCAAATTAAAGCCCTCCTGCCGGAAGAGATCAAGCAGGCCGACGGCGGCGTTAAGGAACTGCTGCTAGCCATTGACGGGCTGAAGGATTACCTGACGAAAAAATCCATCTGGATCATCGGCGGCGACGGCTGGGCCTACGACATCGGCTACGGCGGCCTGGACCATGTTCTGGCCAGCGGCGCCAATGTCAACATCCTGGTCCTGGATACCGAGGTCTACTCCAACACCGGCGGTCAGTCCTCCAAGGCCACCCAGACCGGTGCCGTGGCCAGGTTCGCTGCCGGCGGTAAATACACCAAAAAGAAGGACCTGGGCCTCATGGCCATGTCCTACGGTTATGTCTACGTGGCTTCCGTAGCCATGGGAGCCAGCCATACCCAGCTGTTAAAGGCTCTGGTAGAAGCAGAAAAATACGAGGGTACTTCCCTGATTATCGCCTATGCGCCCTGCATTAACCACGGTATCGACATGAGCCACAGCCAGCTGGAAGCCAAAAAAGCAGTCGAATCCGGATACTGGCCGCTGTATCGCTACAACCCGGACCTGATCAAAGAAGGTAAGAACCCGTTCATTCTCGATTACAAGGCTCCTAAAGCCAGCTTCCGGGACTTCCTGATGGGCGAGATTCGTTACACCTCCCTGCAGAATCAGTTCCCGGAAAAGGCCGAAGAACTCTTCGCCAAGGCCGAAGCCGATGCCAAAGCCCGGCTGGAATACTACAAGAAGCTGGCGGAAGGGTAGACCCTATAGCCTGTAATCAAAAAGGCCAGGAGTTAAAACTCCTGGCCTTTTTAACTCTCAACTAAACATGAGCAACCGTCTTCTCAAAACTTATCTTCCTGCAGCCGCTTAATCAGGTCTTCTTCCCTGGCTTTTTTAATGGCCAGCACCCGTCCATCCTGCCAGTCGTAAAAGCCGCGGCCGGTCTTTACACCCAGTTCTCCCCGCTCTACTTTTTCCTTGAGAAGCTGTGACGGCCCCCGTTCATGGCAGAGGTCCTGGTTAAGGTAAGACTGGATGCTATAAAACACATCCAATCCGCCCAGGTCGGCGCTTTCCAGGGGACCGGTAACTGCCAGGCGCCGGCCAAAGCTATATTTAACGGCCGCATCCACATCCTCTGGCGTCGCCCAGCCCTGTTCGACGATGTACAGGGCCTCGCGCAGGAGGGCGAACTGCAACCGGTTGCCCACAAAGCCGGGAATAGCCTTTTTGACTTCAATGGGTTTCTTACCCAATCTGGCAACCAGAGCCATGGCAACTCCCACGGTAGCGTCAGTCGTTTTTTCTCCCCGCACTATCTCTACCAGGGGGAGTAAATGGGGTGGATTCCAGAAGTGGGTAACAATAACCCTTTCCGGCCGCCTGGTTAATGCCGCCAGCTTTGTGGGGTCCAGGCCGGATGTGGTTGAAGCCAGGATGGTGTGGGGTGGAACCAGGGCCTCGACTTCGCGAAATACCCCTTGCTTAACAGCCAGGTCCTCAACAATGGCTTCAATGACAAAATCAACCCCTGTAACGGCCTCAGCAAGGGTTGTGAACCCTTTAATGTTCGTCATAACTCCTTCAGTCCGGGAAGCCTCCACGAGGCCACCCTTTGCCAGCAACTCCAGGCCGGAGCGAATGTTCCGGAAGCCGCGGTTAAGGCTATCCTCACTACGGCCAAAAAGCCGCACTTGATAGCCTGCCAGGGCGCATAATAAAGCAATACCATGGCCCATGGTGCCGGTACCTAAAACGGCTATTTCCTTGATGTCTTCAAGTTGCATGATATCCCTTCTTTACCACAGTCTAGTTATTGCGAAAACCCCTTAATAATTCTTCCTCCACCCTTGATTTCCTCCTGGAAGTAAAAAGCCCCCCTTCAGGGGGGGGTTGTATCCGGCTAGCTTCTATCAGGCTGGAATAGTACGCCTGGCCAGGTTTCCTTCCCGGTCAAGCCATAGCCGCACTCCCCATTCTTCCTGAACAAAAGAATACTGGCGGGAACCTATCCGGATGGAAGTATTCTCAAAAGCATGAGCTATGGTCACAGTAGCCCCGGCCTGGGTTTCGACCCTGGTACTCGTACCGGTACGGGAGCCCAGTTCTTTAATATAAACGTCACCCTGGGCCTGGATCTCCCCACCGCGGAACACACCATGCACAGCTACCGCTTTCCCGGCCTGCAACCTGGTATGATAACAGCCATCACCTATTACTTTAATGTTACCGGTGGCTATAACGGTTGAGTTAATGGCGTAGTGAATTATAATGTCGGCCGCACCTTGAGGCGGTATATTAATCTCATCCCGCCAGGTTATAATTTCTTTCAACATTGATTCCAGTTGTTCTAAACTGTTGATGGCCAATGGTGTCCTTACCAGGCGTTCCAGTTCATTTATCAATGCCGTCGAACTATTCATTGATATAGCAGGAAGGCTGTGGGCTTCCTTTTTTAGTAATTCTACCGCCGCAGGAAGCTCGCGAAATTTCTTCTCTAAAAGCAGTAATACCAGGGGACCAATACCACCTTTAAGGTCATCCTTTTTGAAGGAAGGATGATGGAAAAGCTGGGTAGCAGCGGCTACAAATTGCTCCAGGATGGCAGCAACCCTGGCAAGTATTGAGCCGAATTTCTGCTGCAAAGCCACCGTACTCCCGGCGGCCAGCAGGGAAGAAAAAACGTTGCCGCCTACCTCAATTAAGCCCCCGGCCCGGACCATGGCCCTGGATACAGCGCCCTCTATATAAATATTACCGCCAGCCTCAACACTCATCCCTTCTTCAACCTGGCCGGCAATCATTACATCGCCGGTGAAAGAAATGTTTCCCGAGGTAATATCAACATTACCAGGGTGCATGAGGGCGGGGAGCACACTGATAACAACCCGCCCTTTAACCCCCCTTGCCACGGGGCGGCCGGCTATGGTAGCAATGATCTCCAAACCATCTTTGCTTAAAACAGCGCCGGAACCGGCTGTCATTTGAATATCCCTGGGCTCGGGGGGCACGATTATTTCCCCCGTTACCGCCTTCCCCGGCCGCCCAACTTCGGCCGGGTGTTTCCTGGCCAGGACCATTCCGGCTTCAACCGCGGTAAAACGAAACCTTTCCCGGAAGTTCACTGTCTCCTCTTCTCCGACTGCTACTGGAACCTTTTGCTGGGTAGTAAAGAATAATTCTACCGTGGCGTCTTTACCTGGTACTGGTGGTTGCCCCCGGGCAATAATTAAAGTACCCTCGGTTGAGGCTTCAAGTCCCCGGGCACAGGCCTGCCAGTCGATACCATACTTGATACCCTGGCGCCCCATTTCCCTGGTTAAATCTTCCAGGGTAAAGGGTTTATAGAAATCTTCGTGCTCCAGGACCTCCAGGTATAAAACCCGCGCTGGTGGCAGGTCCCGCACTTGCCGCCGGACTAATACCCAGGGTTTTACCTGTAAAAATGCCTCCTGTTTATCCGCACTAACCTTTACCTGCCAGTATCCTTCCCGCCTTTCATCCAGGACGATTATTTCCACCCTGTCCTTCTCATTTACAGGCGTCGGTTCGCTTCGTTCTTCCCCATTTACTACCAGGCGCAACCCCGGGCAGGGCACGATCACCGGATAAGGGCCTCCAGGCGGGTGTTCTATTACCAGCTGTCCGTTTATTACGGCCGCCCGAGGCGCCACGCCCTTTTCCCCGGGCTGTTCAAGGGCTCCAGTCTTTAAAGATTCCACATGCAATCACTCCCCTCCACTTTGAGGGGCGCCTTTAAGGGTTTCTAAGACGCGGAAAAAGCCGATTATTTCCAGGTCATGGCGAATATTTGCGGGTATATGGGTAATTTTCAAAACGCGGTTCTGCTGGCTCAACAACCTGGCCTGGCTGAGAAGCATCCCGGCACCGGAGGAATCCATGAACTGCAGGTCCTTAAGAACTACCTCCACCACGGGAGCCTCCTGCCTTTCAATCTCTTGCTGCAGCTGAGCAACATTGCTGTAGTCCAATTCCCCCGCTACCAGCAGGGTGGCCTTTTCCTTTTCTTTATTTACCCTGATCTCCATGACACTCACCCCCCTTTTCCAGCTCTTTCTTAAGTATTACCAGGGTTACATCATCCCTTTGCTGCCTGCAGCCGGTAAAGGTAAATAAGTCATTTAAGATAACCTCCTGGAGTTCAACTGCATCCAGGCAGGTATTGGCGGCAACTATCTCTTTGAGGCGATTTAAACCATAATTTTGACCGTTGGCATCGCGGGCTTCTACCAGGCCATCGGTATACAGGATAACTACATCGCCGCGAGACAGGACAACCTGTTCCGGTCGAGTACCCTGGTATTCTTCCAGGAAGCCCAGGGCCACCCCCCTTACCCGGGGTACGTGGATATTACGGCCTGAAAATATTACCGGAGACGGGTGTCCGGCGCTGAGGCAGGTTAAACAATTATGCTGCCGTTCATAAGAAATAAGGCACAGGGTGGCAAAGGAACCGGCGCGATGCAGCTGCTTTCCTCCGATTGCAGCCAGCTGATTTATGATTTCTAATAGGGACAGATCTTTCCTGGTACAGGCATGTAAGATTGTACAAAGCTCCTTCATTTGCCCGGCGGCACGCATACCTTTACCCATTACATCTCCGATAGCAACAATAAGTTGATCTTCCCCCAGGGGAATAAAATCAAAAAAGTCGCCGCCTTCCAGGTCTGCTGGAATACTACACCCCGCACCCTGTATACCGGCATGTATTATTTGTTTCCCATTTCCACCGGTATCCAGGGACATTTAATATTCACCCCCGGTTGCCTTGCTCTGGTCACTACAATCTAAAAGTTCTTCCATACCTACCAGCCGGAAAACTTCGGCAATCTCTGGACAGGGGTTAATAACCCGTACCTTACCTCCCTTCATTGACCACCGACGCTGTATTTCTAATAAACCCCTGAGACCTGTAGAATCTATAAAGGATACTCCTGCCAGGTTTATTTCCAATTGCCCCTCTCCTTCCTGTACTTCTGCTGCTCGCTCCAGCGTGGCCAGGGTTTCCATGTCTAACTCCCCTTTAAGGTTTAAACAGCGCCCATAATCGCCCTTGGTTACAGAGATTGCCAGCATAATATCGCTCCTCCTCTTTCTTTACTTAAGAAGCTGGAGAACAGATTTCTTCACCTGCTGATTGATGGAAATCCAGGACCAGGGTGGTTCCCCTGGAACCGGTAGTTAGATAAACTTTATCAGCATAATAAAGCATTAAAGTAAACCCACAACCAAGAGAATTTTTTGTGGAGTAATGTCGCATTAAAGCCGCTTTGGGTAAATCTTTTATCTTAATTCCCTGGCCCTGGTCTTGAATAATTACCCGGATGGCCTCATCCGTCTGCCGTACCACCCATTCACCACCCGTAGCATGTTTTAATGTATTGGTCAAAGCCTCCGTTAAAGATAAGGCCATGCCGTACGCGCGGGCGCTAAAAGCCGCAGGTATCAGACTGCATAACTTGCTGCGAGCTAAAGCTATGTCAGCAGCCTTGTTAACTACTCCCCTTGCCAGTTCATTCCCCTGGGATAATACAGCTACCATTTCTTCTGAAGTCAAAAGCTGCAGGCGCCCATTGGTGACGGCAGCCATGGCTTCCCGGTAGGCCTGCATCTCCTGGCGGCGCATCTGCCTTTCCTTTTCAATAATTTCGGTTAGATCAAAGGCCAGCAGGCCCCCTGACCGGGAGTCAAGGGGTATACCGTGCAGGTCAAAAATCCTTTTACCGTCATCACTTACTATCACTTCCCGGCAGTGGGTTCCCCGGTGTATTGCCTGGCGCATTAAATTTTCTATTGCCGGCAGGGGCAGTTCCAGGTCAGCCTGTCCTGTCAGATGGCGAAAACGCCCCTTTTCGTAACGCATTACCTTGCCCAACCGCATGGCATTAAAAATCTCGGAGCTTTCTAATTCGGCCAGTAGTCGTTCTTTAACCAGGTCCTGTAAATGGGCGGGAACTAATTTGGATACTTGCTCAATGAAGTCCTCGGTACTACCCGTCAGTAAACGGTATTCTTCATTACCCAGGCGGCTGGCTGTTTCCTCGCCCCGGTAAACGGCTATGATATCAAAAAGGTGGATGTTACCCTTGCCCTTGGTCGGTACCCCTGCTACATCCAGGCTAAGATGCTGCTTTAAATAAATCCGGTATTGACCGGGAACGGGAGCTCGTGTTTCCAGGCCCAGTTCCATGGTATTCAATACGAGAATACGGCCGGCATAACGTTTCCCATCGGCGGCAACCAGGCTAATGCCTATGGGCATCGGCGGCTTGCGGCGCAAAGGGCCGGGACTCATGAAATAATCGCAATCGACACAAGAACGATCTGGGGTCTTGCGGGCACACTGGCTACACTCTTGCATAGCTGACCCCCCCTCTACTGCTCTGGCTTTAAACCAGGTTTAAAGATTCTCTTTCTCCCATAAAGAGAAGTTTTTTCCTTATCTCAAGTAAAATTTGGGTAACTGTATCCCTTTGCACTGAACCCGCCCCCGCCTTCGTTCCATCTAGAAATAGCAAGGCAGCCACGAGTAATTCGCATGGCTGCCCTTTACTTTAAAGTGGCAGCCTGGCAGTCATACCAACAAGTGGCTACAGACCCATGGCTTTGCGTCCCACCCTTTCGAGTGGTTTGCCCTTGAACACTTTAAGCTATTTACATAAGAAAGATATCTCTTAGGAAACCCTGGGAGCAGAGGAGAAGGTATGGTGACGGCTGTCCAGTGACCCCTGGACATTTTTCCGAAAAATCACAAGGAAATTCTGGTTCCTGGAGGTGTTATGGAAGGTAACACTGGATGGGTTGGGAGGAATGTTATTTGCAGTAATTTTAAGGGGGCTAATAGAGGGGAAACTTTTTTCCAATATTTTACATACAAGGCATATAATCCCCCCCCCCCCCCATTGGTTATTTTTATTTTTTATGTTAATTTCTGTTATGCTCTTTGCCATCGCTGGAATTATCCTCCAATAATTTGCTTTAATATTTTTATATTCGACCCCGCTCAACAAATTCCTTCTCTCGGAAAAAAGCAATCGTTAATTTACCCCGCCCATGGTTGCCAGAGCCGTAACAAAAAAATTGCCATGGCACTGGTTGCTTCATCCATGGCTTAGGGGGCAAAACGGTGTTATCTTACCTTCTGGATACCCAGGGCCTTCTCCAGGTCAATAATATGTTCCTGCTCAACTACGGCAATCTCCCTGATGACCTGGGCGACATCGTACAATTTCAAGGCTTCCAGTTGTTCAATGCGCTGCAGGTAACGATTCAGGGCGTCATACTCGGCTTCCAGGTCCTGGCGCAGCATTTCTACGTTATTGAGGGAGGTCTTGATTTCCTGCACCTGGACGGTAGGAATGCCGCCCAGGTACTGGATCTTGTCGCTTAACTTTACGGCATGCTCGTGTTCTTCCTGGGCATGCTGGAGCTCTTCATCGATAATAGCAACATACTGGGGACCGGTAAGCATGCTGGCATGCTGGATATACTGGATCATGGCGGCGTATTCCCAGGACAGGTCCAGGTTGAGAAGCTTGATTATTTGCTCGATGGTCATAGGGCCACCTCCAGGAGTATACTTATACTACATAATATTAGTTTTCCTGGTAAGTGTGCCCATACAAAAAAATCAAGTCCAGGTATTGGTTTAACCATATTTATACAGGATGCCGAAGCCGCCGCGGGGATAACGCCAGTCAATGTTATCGTGGGCGCAGCCGTAGCGACAGGTGCCACACTCCACGCAACCCTCGTAGGCCGTCTCGATCCGTTTCTCCCCTTCATTCCAGACATATACCCGGGCCGGGCAAATAAAGGTGCAGGGCCTGCCGTCACAGTGGCGGCAGACCTCCCGGTCCTTGATCCTTAAGTGAGGGTGCTTATCCGTTTGGTAACGGTTGAGGAAGAGTTTATCTTCCAGGCGCATCATCCCATCACCCTCCAGAGGTGGTAAAGGTCCCCGGCCAGTTGTATACGGCTGCGTTGGGCCGTAATTTCTCTCCAAATGCGCTTCTGCTTTTCCCCCTTGGGTACATTATCGACAGTTAAAAACTCCCTGGCGGCCCGGGAAAGGAGCTGCGGATACAGGGTAAAGAAGTGGGGATTTTGGTCAAAGAAAAAGGGGGCCCGTTGGTATTTCTGCAAGTCTTGCAAGACAAAGCTCTCCGCCAGCATCTCCCGGTAGGGCGCCAGGTTGGCCGCGCTGTAGTCGCCCTTTTCCCGGGCGGCCAGGATGGTTTTCGCTGCCAGCAGGCCGGAGGTCATGGCGAGATTCGAGCCTTCCCGGTGAATCCCGTTGACCAGCATGGCGGCGTCACCGGCTACCAGGACGCCGTTGCCATAGAGTTTAGGAATGGCCCGGTAGCCGCCTTCGGGAATCAGGTGGCCCTGGTATTCCTTGCTCTCCCCCCCGGCCAGGAGCCGCCGCACCATGGGATGACTTTTCAGGTGTTCCAGGAGATCGTTGGGGTTCAAACGGCGGCGGATCAGGCTCGACAGAAGGACGCCTACACCAACGGATAGGGAATCCTTGTTGGTATAGATAAAGGCCGTACCCATCATACCTTTAGTGGCTTCACCGAGGAGTTCAATGGTGCAGCCCTGGCCTTCTTCCAGGTTAAAGCGGTCCTCAATCTTTTCCCGGGGCAGGGCAATGATCTCTTTGACGGCTACGGCCAGCTGGTTGGTATTGATGCCGTCCTTTTTCAGGCCGGCCTTCTGGGTTAAAAGGGAATTGGCGCCCTCGGCCAGGATGACTACCTCCGCCCGGACATCGCCCTCAGCCCGGCCCGCCCTTACCCCAACGACGCGATCCTTCTCCCAGAGAAGGTCCTCGACGACGGTTTCATTAATCAGCAAGGCCCCGGCTGCCACGGCCTGTTCCGCCAGCCAGCGGTCAAAGCGGGCCCTCAGCACGGTAAAGGCGTTGTAAGGCTCGACGGCAAAGGCCATGCTTTTGTAACCCAAAGTAAGGGCCGCTTCATCGGTTAGCAACCACAGGCGCTGCTCCACCACCGGCCGCTCTAAAGGGGCCTCCCGGTAAAACCCGGGAACTATCGTTTCGGTGGGGTGGCGGTAAAGGACCCCGCCCATGACGTTTTTGCTCCCGGGGTGCTCGCCGCGTTCAAAGATAATTACCTCCACGCCGGCCCGGGCCAGGGTTATGGCCGCCGCTAGCCCGGCCGGCCCGGCGCCCACAACGACGACTTCAAACCTAAGCGCCATAATAATGCCCCCAAGTCAAACTGCAGATAAACTGTGTATACTATTAAATAACCCTGTTTGTTGCCGGCCTACGCGGGTCCCGGGGCCAGCCGGCGGCGAAATTCCGCTGTTAATGCCGGAACTACCTCCCGTAAATCGCCGACGATACCATAGGTGGCAATTTTAAAAATTGGGGCCTGCGGGTCATTATTAACGGCTACGATAACGTCGGCACCCTGCATGCCAACCAGGTGCTGGATGGCTCCGGAAATGCCGATGGCAAAATAGATTTTGGGCCGCACGGTAACCCCCGTCTGGCCCACCTGGTACTCCGGAGGCAGCCATCCGGCCTCCACCGCCGCGCGTGAGGCGCCCAGGGTGCCGCCCAGGACCCCGGCCAGTTCTTCCAGGAGGCGTAAGTTTTCCTTCGACCCCACGCCGCGGCCACCGGCAACGATGATCTCCGCCCGGTCAAGGTAGACGGCTTTGTTTTTTTCTTCGATGACCTCTATAACCTCGGCCCGGGCCTCGGCTTCATTGAAGGCCATATCCAACCGCACCAGCTCTCCCCGGCGGCCTTCCTGGCGGGACGGCATGGGCATAACCCGCGGCCGGACGGTGGCCATCTGGGGACGGTGCCGGCGACAGAGAATGGTGGCCATGACATTACCGCCAAAGGCCGGCCGGGTCTGCTCCAGGAGGCGTGTTTCCGGGTCAATGGTGAGACTGGTGCAATCTGCCGTCAGGCCGGTGCCCAGGGCGGTGGCCACGGCTCCCGCCAGATCCCGGCCCAGACTGGTGGCCCCCAGGAGCAGTATCTCCGGTTGGTACTGTTTTACCAGCTGTACCAGGGCCCGGGCATAGGGGGCCGTACGGTAGTGTGCCAGGACGGGGTTCTCGACCAGGTAGACCTTATCCGCCCCGTAGACCCACGCCCCGTCAGCCAGGCCGGCCACCCCCTGGCCCAGCAGGACCCCGGCCAGCTCTACCCCCAGGGCACCGGCCAGTTGCCGGCCTGCCCCCAGGAGTTCCCAGGAGACGGGGGCTACTTCTCCCCCCACCTGTTCAATAAAGACCCAGACGCCGCGATAACCGGCATTCGCTGTATTAGCCGGCATGGGTATTCCTCCATTATTTATCAGCTATAACCTTCGTCTGTACGAGTTTTTCTACCAGGAGCGCCGCCGCTTCCCGGGGATCGCCGGGAATTATCTCTCCGCCCGGCCGTACCGGTGGGGCAAAGATGCGCCGGACGGAGGTAGGAGAGCCTTTGAGGCCAATTTGCGCCGGGTCAAGGTCCAGGTTGTCTTTACCCCAGGTGGTGATGGTTGCCCGGGCCGCCCTGATTAAGGCTGGCAAGGAAGGGTACCGCAGTTCATTTAAGTCCTTAACCACCGTTAATAGGGCCGGCAACCGGCCGCGGATGATTTCCCGCTTTCCTTCCAGCTTGCGCTGGACATGGATGTAACCCTGTTCCAAATCTACGGCGTCAATGGCCATACAATAGGTCAGCTGGGTGAAACCCAGCCGGGTGGCTATTCCCGGCCCTACCTGGGCCGTATCGCCGTCAATGGCCTGCTTACCGCAAAAGACCAGATCAACCGGCGTTTCCCGGCTTATGGTTTCGATGGCTCGGGCCAGGATATAGCTGGTGGCCAGGGTATCGGAACCGGCAAAGGCCCGGTCGGTGAGGAGGATAGCCTGGTCGGCCCCCATACCCAGGGCCCGCCGCAGCACCTCTTCAGCCTGGGGCGGCCCCATGGACAGGGCCGTAACACGGCCGCCGTACTTTTCCTTTAGCCGGACCGCGGCCTCGACAGCATGGGCATCAAAGGGGTTGATAATGGCCGGTACCCCGGCCCGGACCAGAGTATTGGTCCGGGGGTCAATCCTGACTTCAGCCGTGTCCGGTACCTGTTTGACACAGACCACTATTTGCAACAAAAAACCCCACCCCTGCTGGTAGTATGGGGTAGGGTAACTTAAAATATGCAATCATTGCGATACAAAAAGCTATCAGGTATGACCTGATAGCCCCTTAATGTTTGGCGCCAAGTTTTTTAACGCCGGTCTCACCCTCGACCATTAATTCTACTGTATTGGTAAGGACATCGGTATAGCTGAAGGATATCCGGCGTTCCGGGCTTTTACTCTCTTCCAGTCGGATTACAAAGATGTTGGGGTAAGTCTTTTCCAGTATACCGGTCCTCTCCAGGATCTTTTTCCGCCCGCGGTTGGCCCTCAGCCTTACCTTCTGGCCTACCCGGGCCTCCAGGTCCTCTCTGATAGTTGCCAGTACTTCCTTGCCCGCCAAAAAGACCACCCTCTTTCCGCGTATACCTTATTATACAACAGCAGGAGGGTGGTGTCAAGTTATTCATTTTATTCTACTAGAGAAACCGGCTTATTGTCAAGGGGAATAATGGTATAATTTTCGCCTTTGTTATTAAGATATCTTCAATAAGGGGAAGTAGGGTAACCAAGGCGCAGTTTGCCTTTAATCTCTATGCCCCCTATACCTTCATTGCCGGTGATGGTATCTTTAATTATATCCGCAGGGCCCAGGGTTTTTTCAATGGTTGTATAGGCAATGCGCTCCACTACAAAAACCGGGTCGTAGGCATGAATTAAAACCCGGCGGGGCGAACTGGCAAAGGTGGCTCCGGCTTTAAGCAGGGCTTCATAATGGGACTGGCAGGCCCCGGCAAAAATAGCCAGGTCATCATGGGTAGGCCTCAAAGTCCGAGCCGCCCTTACTGCCGCTACAAAGTGCTTCGAATGGCGGTAGCTGTCCAGATCGGTATAATTGCTGCTCTTTTCCCGTAGCAGGCCATCATGACCCGTAAGGACCAGAATATCGGGGGTATATTCCTTTAAAAGCTCCTCCACTTTAGCTGCCTGCTGTTCTTCAGGCAGGCATACGCCCTGGGCCGGTATTTTTAGCTGCTCATAGGCATGGAGGCATTTATCGAGGTATTCCTCGTCGCCGTCAATATGCAGCACCCGGCCCGGTACCTCAAAAAAACCATCGCCAGGGATGTCTTCCCTCTTGTCCGGTTCCCTTTCTTCCCGGCCCGGCCTTTCACCCCGCAGTAAAAAAACCTCCCTCTCGGCTTCCCGGCGCTGCAAAATCCGCCGGAAACAAAGGCTGTGCTTTTGAATGTCGCAATGGCGGTAACGCAGCACTTTTTCGGCCGGCTGCAGTTCCAGGTCCTCCAGGGGGGCATCAGCTACCAGCCTGACATCCAGTCCTCTTAAAATAGCAGTCGTTTCTCCCGCATCAGTTATAATAAGTGACTTTACTTTAAAAAAAATATCTTTACCGTATTTTTTCCGCGCCACGATATCCCCGGGCTTAATGTTATTCAACCTTCTCCCCTCCCCCGTAAGCCCTGTATCATTCTATTTTATGCCCCGGGATTTAAGGAGGTGAGGGCTGTACCCGGGCAATAACCTTTCATCTTGCCCTGATGATTATGTAAAGTTACCATAATGCTCCGATGCTGGTAACTATTTAACAATGACGGGCCATGATAATTAAATGTATAATTGTAGTAAGCTGGATGACAGGCCGGGAGATATAGCAAAAATAGTTCGAAGGAGTTGATGGCAATTTCCAGAACAGTTCTTCCCAGCCTGCGGCTATTTTGCCTGGCTTCTCTCCTGCTAATCGGTATCCTCGTCTTTGCCGGCCCAGCAGGTGCCGCCACCTACACCGTCCAGCCCGGCGATACCCTCTATCTCATCGGCCTGCGCTACGGTATCAGCGCCTGGGATCTCCAACAAGCAAACAACTTGACCAGTACGTGGATCTATCCCGGCCAGACCCTCTGGGTACCTGACCGGGATGGTAGTACTTACGTCGTCCAGCCCGGCGATACCCTATTCCTTATCGGTCAACGCTACGGCCTGTCCTACCAGCAAATCATGGCCGCCAATAATCTCACCAGCGATGTTATATACCCGGGACAAATCTTACGCATCCCGGCCGGACCCTACCAGCCTGCGGCCTCCCGGGGTACAAGCAGTAATTACAGTTCCAGCGATCTGGACCTGCTGGCCCATCTAATCTATGGTGAAGCCCGGGGTGAACCATATGCCGGCCAGGTAGCCGTGGCCGCAGTAGCCATTAACCGTACCCGGGACGGGCGTTTCCCCCGGACCATCGCCGGTGTCATCTATGAACCTGATGCCTTTACTTCGGTAAACGACGGCCAGTTTTACCTGACCCCCGATGCTACTGCCTACCAGGCGGCCCGCGAAGCCCTGCGGGGCTACGATCCAAGCGGCGGAGCCCTCTATTTCTGGAATCCGGCTCTAGTTCCAGCAAATTCCTGGGTCTGGACACGGACCATTATTACCCAGATTGGCAACCATGTCTTTGCTCGTTAAAAATTGCATTAAAAAATTGAGGTGGCGGCCTTAAAATTAGGCCATGCCACCTTTTTTACATAACCGCCGGGCTTGAAAAGGCCGGTGTCGACCTGCTTTAACCGCTCTTGGTATATTTATCGGCCACCTTGGAGGCCCCGCATGAATAGGGTTTGATCCTGGCGGCAAAACCGCTGCCCACCACCATGCCGACAATTTCCCGGATTAAATCCCTGGTATTGCCGTTGGGCCCGATGTCCAGGTGGATCTCCAGGTTGAGATCAGCATGACCGCTGGCTGATAGCTTCTGAGCGATAAAGGTGGCCGTTTCCAGGCTCAAAGCCGTTTCATAAAAGATCTTTTGGCGTAAGGAAGTAATCTTGCGCTGGTACCTTTTTCTGTAGTAGTAACGGGCTCCCCTGCCTACCTGGTGAACTATTACAGCTGTAACAAAGCAGGTGCGGAGCCGAGCCTGGGAATCCGTGCCAATAATGATCTTGTACTGGGCTTCGGGATTGGCCTCGATAAACTGCATCATGTCGGCAAACATTTCTTCAGCCGTCAGGCGACCCTTGGTAGGACTGATATAATACACCGTCATCACCTTCTTTCTATTTGCTGTTGTAACGCTTTACTCAAGTTGGCAAACTCTTCAATCGTCAAGGTCTCTCCCCTTCTCCGGGGATCAACTCCGGTAGCTGCCATCGCTTTTAGTAACAGGGGACGTTCCAACCCCAGGCTCCCCAGGGCGTTTAATAGAGTCTTACGCCGTTGGTTAAAGGCGGCCCGGACCACCCGGAAAAAGAAATCTTCATCCCCTACCTGTACGGCCGGCTCAGGTCGGCGGGTCAGTTTCACAACCAGGGAGTCGACCTCCGGCCGCGGGTAAAAGACGGTGCGCGGTACCTTCAAGATAATAGCTGGTTTTGTATAATACTGGACCACTACACTCAAAGCGCCGTAATCCTTGCTTCCCGGTAAGGCCAGCATCCGGTAGCCCACTTCAGCCTGGACCATTAAAACAAGTTCCGTAATCTGAAATTTACCGGTCAGTAAATGCATCAGGATGGGGGTGGTTATATAATAAGGAAGGTTGGCCACCAGCTTATATGTGGGCAACCTTCCTCCTCCATCTCTCTTAAATCTGGCAACTAGCTCGTCAAAATTAACTTTTAAGGCGTCGCCGGCAACCAGGCGCACATTGACCTTATCCTTTAAGTTTTCTTCTAAAGCAGATATTAAATCCCGGTCGATTTCAATGGCAATTACCAGTCCCGCCTGTTCCGCCAGCTCCTGGGTAAGGGCCCCCAGGCCGGGGCCTATCTCGACAACTGTATCATCAGGGCCAAGGCCGGCGGCCCTGGCGATCTTTCGCACGATGTTGCTATCCACAAGAAAATTCTGGCCCCGGGATTTACGGGGTACCAGCCCTTTTTCCCGGATCAGGGCCAGGGTTTTACCTGGCGTGGCTACAGAATCCACCCCTATCCCTCCATAGAGGTATTATACTACATCTGCAGCCACGGTACAAATATATGTAAATGGAAAAAACCTAAATTGCAGGCCGGATGGCATAAAACAAAAAACCACCCGCCGGAGGGTGGTTTTAGCGCAAAATATAAACCTTCACCCGGCGGACGCCCCAGCGGGCCGTATCCGCCTCCGTGTCCAGAAAAACGTCAATGCGGTTACCCTTGATAGCACTGCCCACGTCCTGGGCAATGCCAAAGCCATAGCCTTCCACGTAGAGCCTGGTACCCAGGGGAATTACATTGGGGTCCACGGCAATGGTCCCTACCCGGGGATAAACCCCCGTCGCCGTCCGTGAACCAGTGTGGGTGTATGCCGTAGCGACGGCCCAGATAACCCGCTCAAAGCGAAAACTGTACCCCCCACGGGAAGCCATATCCAGGGTTCCTACAGCTATTATCTCCGGTACAGGTTCTTTAACTACCCTGGTTACTACCAGCTCGCGGCCTGTTTCCTGCCCGTCTTCATAGACGATCCGGTATGTTTCTTCCTGGATACCCTTTTGCCCCCTCTGCACCAGGCGGGTAATACCTTTTTCTATTTTCCCGTCGGGTCGGCGCTCCACCCGGTAATTAATTTCCCTGTTAACCGTTTCCATTTTGTAGGTGACCCTGGTAACTTTAATTGTGTCTCCTGCCCTTACGGTGGTGGTTAGATCCGGGGTAACCCGGTCTTGCGGCTGCAAGGTTACTCCCACCTTATTTAAAACCTCGGCCACCGTCACCGAAGGAGTCCATATTTCCCTTTCCTGCCCATCGGCAATTATCTTTACCGGAACGGCCCTTTTGACCGTCACCACCATGCCTTTAGTCACAGGTGCGTCCAGGGCCGGCAGAACAACATCCTCTGGCCCCAGGGTAATCTGCTGCTCATTTAAAAATTGCCCTACCTGGCCGGCAAAGGTCCGGGCCTCGATTTCACGCCCGTCTACCTGAAGGGTTACCTGCTTCCAGGCAAAGTTCATTACTCCCCACCCAGTGCCGGTAAAAAGCAGCAATACCGCCACCAGGAGCCAGAGCCAGGGCCGGCGGCGCCCCCGGGAAGTCTTCTGGCGCCAGTGAGTAATCCACCCGTCCAATGGGTCACCTCCCTGCAAAATATCGGTTTTACGCCTGCCTCTTGAGAGGCATCGACGAATAAATACTTCGACGCGGGGGAAGATTTTCCTGCCCCCATATCTGGTATTATTTTCCTAATAACCGAGAATCCGCACCGTAACCGGCCGCCGGCCCCACTGGATGGCTTCGGCCTCACTTTCTAAAAACACGTCAATGCGGTTGCCCTTAATCAGGCCACCCGTGTCCTGGGCCACGGCATAGCCGTAGCCTTCTACGTAAAGCCTGGTCCCCAGGGGGATGACCCGGGGATCGACGGCCACTATTCCCCGGTAGGGCCAGATGCCGGTAGCCGTCCGGTTACCGGTGTGGGTATAGGCCGTAGCTATCACCTTCAGGGTATCCCCCACCCGGGCCGCCGTAACTGCCGGGTAGGCGCGGCTACCGTAGGCCACTATCCGTGGCTGGGGCTGGACTTCGATCCAGGTGTCCAGGAGCTGGCGTTCGACTTCGACGCCATTCTCTTTCTTTACCTGGTATTTATAATAACGAACACCAGGCTGACCTTCCTGGACAACCTTTTCCTTCCCCGGCTGTAAAGTTCGATCCGGCCGGCGCACCAGGGGAGGCGGTACTACTTCCTGGCTCAGTTCAATAGCATTTTCCACCCTGATGACCCGGACATACTGGTATGGATCATTGCTGCCCAGATTGCTCTCTACCCGGTCTTCAGGACCCAGGGTTATGCCCTCCTGGGCCAGGATGCCGGCTGCCGCCGGTAACGGCACCTGGGACCAGAGGTTCTGACCGGCAATCTCAGCCGCTACCGGCACACTGCCGGCCATGATCAGCTTTAAACCTGGCCAGAACCAGGCGCCGGGCAAGGGTAAAACCCAGTCACCTATTCTTATCTGGCTGCCAGCAGGGTCCCATCCTTCGCCAAAGAACCACTGGCTGGTGGCCACCTGCCTGGCGCCGCCATCTGCAAAAATATCGACGCGTTTACCGGTCCAGCCTACCAGCAGCAGTGACTGGAGCCCTAGCAGCAGGCAGGTCAGCTCCAGCAATAGTTTTCTCCGACCAGAGGCAGGCCGCTGGCCGGAAGGAGGAAATATCTTGAACATAACGTCACTCCTTCCATATTATGCCAGCTATAGCCTTGCCAGAATATTCGCCTTTTATACCCGTAGAAAATCCTGCCCTGGAGGCAGGAGGATTATAACCTATTTCAAGCGGTATACCCCTATTTACTGGAGCGAGTTTTGGAATGGCCGGGAAAATATTGCTTTATTACGCTTTGTGTAATATAATATTACACAATAAGTAATAATCATGGATAATAATATCAAGGGGCGTTGATAATGCCAGGTAAGCTATTTCCCATCGGCGGTCCTGTTGCGGAAGAAGATATCGTCGACAGGGAGGACTTCATTACCTCCCTTGTAACCAGGCTCTCTGAGGGTCAAAGCGTCATGCTTTACGGCCCACGGCGCATAGGAAAAACCTCGTTGGCCCATGAGGTGCTAAGGCAGCTAAAGGTAAAAGGTTTTTATATCGCTTCAGTTGATCTTTTCCGGCTTTCCAGCAAGCGTGATCTGGCCGTTGCGCTGATTAACGCTTGCCTGGAAAACAGGACTGGCATTCGCAAGACAATCGATGCGTGGAAAGACCGGACTAAAACCATTGTCGGCACTGCGAAACTGGCAATTAAGCTCCAGGACCTTGAACTCGATTTGGGGCTTTCGCAAGGCGAGCAAAGCGATGAAGCCTTGCTTGACTATGCGCTGAACTTGCCCGGGGTGTTGGCTAAACGGGATAAAAAGCCGGTGGTTATCTTGTTCGATGAATTTCAAGACGCTTGCCGGGTAGCAGGGACGGAAATCTATAAAAAGATGCGTTCCTATTTTCAAAATCAAGAAGATGTGGCCTACTTGTTCCTGGGATCAAAAGAGGGCATAATGAAAACCCTATTCGCTGACAAAAAGGAAGCCTTTTACCGGTTCGCCACTATTCTTCCCATACCCTCGATTCCCGAAACGGCCTGGGCGGAATATATTGCCAAAAAGTTCCGCACCAGGGGAATCACATCTACCCCGGAAGCAATAAAGGAAATTACCCGTAAAACCGGAGGGCATCCCCAGGACACGATGGTTGTATGTTCCGAACTATACTACGCATTGCTTGAAGCCGGGCAGAACACCATATCCCTTGAGTTTGTACGCTTGGGATATGATCGTGCCCTGCTGACTCTTGCACCCATCTACGATGAATTACTAGACGATCTAAACCTGAGTTTCACTGGACGCCAGGTATTAAAGCGCATTGCCACAGGAACCAGCATTTATAGCATAGAAAACGCCAATCCTAATGAAATTAAACGGACGATAGATCATTTGCTGGCTAAAACAGTGATCGAGAAGAAGGGGCGCGGGTCTTATACATTCGTTGAGCCGATGTTCCGTGATTACGTACTGCGGGAATTTTTCTGATCAAATCCCAAACAGGCGCCGGGCGTTGGCCGCGGTGGCTTCGCTGACGGCTTCCGGTGCCAGGCCCCGGACAGCGGCTATGGCCCCGGCCACCAGTTCTACATAAGCCGGTTCGTTGCGCCGGCCGCGGTACGGCTCCGGGGTTAAGTAAGGGCAGTCGGTTTCAATCAGCAGCCGCTCCAGAGGTACCTGTGCCGCTACAGCCCGCAACTTGGAAGCATTTTTAAAGGTCACCGGGCCGGCAAAGGAGATATAAAAGCCCATCTCCAGGCACTCCCGGGCCATTTCCCAGCTGCCGGAGAAGCAGTGGAGAACGCCCCCCGCCGGGAAAGGCCCAGCCTTTTTTAAAATCCGCAGGGTATCCCCATGGGCGTCACGGTCATGGATAATCACCGGCAGGCGTAAAGATCGGGCCAGCTCCAGGTGCCAGCGAAAGACTTCCTGCTGGCGTTGCCGCGGCGAAAGGTTGCGATAGTAGTCAAGCCCCGTTTCGCCAATGGCCACCACCCGGCTGTCCCTTGCCAGGCCGCCGATGACCGCCTCCGCCTCAGTGTCGAAAGTCGCCGCATCATGGGGGTGGACGGCCACGGCAGCGTAGATGAAGGGCCAGGCGTGGGCCTGCTCCACCGCCCGCCGGGAAGAGGATACATCATAACCCACGTTGATTACGGCCACGACGCCGGCCTCCTGCAGACGGCCCAGGACACCGTTCAGGTCGGCGGCAAAGGCCGGATCGTTGAGGTGGGCGTGGGAATCAATGAGTTCCGGCATTTACCGCACCTGGGCGCCGTCCTGAACAGCCCGCTCCGGTGTGATGAGGCTTAAGGTATCGCCGGCGACAGCCGCCAGCACCATCCCCTGGGAGACAATGCCCTTAATTTTGGCCGGCTTCAGGTTGGCTACAATAACCACCTTTTTGCCCACCAGTTCTTCCGGCCGGTAGTAGCGGGCGATGCCCGCCACGATAGTCCGCCGTTCGTCACCAACTTTAACTTCCAGCTTCAGGAGCCTGTCGGCGTTGGCCACCTTTTCTGCGGCCAGCACCTCAGCTACCCGCAGCTTGAGCCGGGCGAATTCCTCGATGGTTATCTCTTCGGCCACGGGTTTAACAGCTGTGTCTTCTTTAACTGCGGGCGACGTCGCCGGCTTCTCCTGTAGTGTCACCTGGTCTTCTCCTTCCTGTTCGTCAAGTTCAATGCGAGGGAAGAGGGCCGGGCCTCGTTTCACCCGGGTGCCGGCGGGAATCCCTCCCCAGGTGGCCAGGCTTTCCCACGTATGGGCCGCAGGGACATGCGCAAGGCCCAGCTGCTCCCACACCCGGGCCGGTACGCCGGGCATAAAGGGCCCCACCATGATGGTAGCCTGGCGCATGGCCTCGGCCAGGTTGTAAAGGACCGTCTGCAGGCGCGGTTTCTTTAAGGGGTCTTTCGCCAGGGCCCAGGGAGCCGTCTCCTCAATGTATTTATTGGCCCGGTTAACCAGGCGCCAGATGGCGGTGAGGGCCCGCGCGAATTCAAAATTGTTCAGGGCCGCGTCCACCTCATCCGGCACAGCCCTGGCTATGGCCTTTAACTCCTCATCCAGGGGCTCCGGGCTGCAGGGCGCGGCAATCACCCCGCCGTTAAATTTTTCAATCATGGCCGTCGTGCGGCTCAACAGGTTGCCAAAGTCGTTGGCCAGATCGGTATTGATGCGGGCAATTAAGGCCTCTTCACTGTAGTAACCGTCGGCGCCGTAGGGCATTTCCCGCAAGAGGAAATAACGGATGGCGTCGGCGCCGTAGCGATCGATGAGCACCATGGGATCGACAACATTGCCCCTGGACTTGGACATCTTGCCGCCGTCCACCAGGAGCCAGCCGTGGCCAAAGACCTGGCGCGGCGGGTCAATACCGGCGGCCATGAGGATAATGGGCCAGATAATGGTATGGAAGCGGACGATATCCTTACCCACCAGGTGCACGGCAGCCGGCCAGTATTTACGGAAGAGGCGATCATCTTCCGTGCCGTAGCCCAGGGCGGAAATGTAGTTGGTGAGGGCATCAAACCAGACATAAATAACATGCCTGGGGTCCATGGGCACCGGTATACCCCAGTCAAAGGTGGTCCGGGATATACACAGGTCCTCAAGGCCGCCTTCAATAAAGCTGATCATCTCGTTGCGCCGGGAAACGGGCAGGATGAAGTCAGGATGTTCTTTTATATATTGCAACAGGCGATCGGCATATTTACTCATCCGGAAGAAATAGCTTTCTTCCTTTACCAGTTCCACCGGCCGGCCGCAGTCGGGGCAGTTGCCGTCCTTGAGCTGCCGTTCTGTCCAGAAGGTTTCACAGGGGGTACAGTACCAGCCCTCGTAGGTGGACTTATAGATATCCCCCTGGTCGTAAATTTTTTGCAGCAGCTGCTGGACCACCCGCGTATGGCGCGGTTCGGTGGTGCGAATAAAGTCGTTATAAGAAATATTAAGACGGCGCCAGAGTTCCTGGAAAGTGGCCACTATCCCGTCAACGTACGCTTTGGGCGGCAGGCCTGCTTCCCGGGCCTTGCGCTGGATCTTCTGGCCGTGCTCGTCGGAACCGGTGAGAAAATAAACATCATAACCACGCAGGCGCTTGTAGCGGGCCAGGGTATCGGCCATGGTGGTCGTCAGGGCATGACCAATATGCAGTTTATCGCTGGGATAATAAATAGGGGTGGTAACGTAGAAAACCTTGTCCCCCATCCTGGTCGTCCCCTTTCGGCAAATTCAGGAGTATTATATTAAAAAAAAGAGCAAGTTGTCAAGTTTTGGCTATAATGGCGCGAGAAGGCTAATTTTTTGTCCGAAATATGGTTGACTTTTACTGGAAACGCTGGTACCATATAGACAGGTTGTCGAAACATGTTGAAATGGGGAGGGGAGAGCCATGATTAAATCTACGGGTGTGGTACGTAAAGTGGACGAGCTCGGCCGGGTAGTCATTCCCATTGAGCTGCGGCGTACCCTGGGCATCGATGAAAAAGACGCCCTGGAGATTTACGTCGACCACGAGAAAATTATCCTGAAAAAGTATGAGCCCGGCTGTGTTTTCTGTGGTAATGCCGAGGACATCGTCAATTTCCACGGCAAAAACGTCTGCCGGTCATGCCTGGAAGCCATGAGCCAGCAGGCCAGGGCTGTCTAAATCAGGTAAAAGCAAGTATGGAAAAGGGGCGCCTTCAGGCGCCTTTTATTTTGTCAGGGGAGCCTGGCAGCCTTTTTTACGGGCCTGCAGGCAGGCGCGATAAATTTCCCGCCGGGGCTGGCCGTAGCGCCTGGCTACCCTGGCCATAGCCTCTTTACGGTCGCAACCGGCAGCTTCCAGCTCCGCCACCTCCGCTGCCGCCCGGGCCGGATCATAAGCCGGCAAGGGGGGCGGGTCGGCCCCGGCCACTACCAGGGTAATCTCTCCCCGGGGCGGGTTGGCCTGGAAATGCGCTACTGCTTCCGACAGCAACCCCCGCCAGATGGTCTCAAATTTTTTTGTCAGCTCCCGGCCAACGGCAACCCGGCGTTCTCCCAAGGTTGCCGTTAAATCCGCCAGGGTAGCCACCAGGCGATGCGGGGCCTCATAAAAAATCAAGGTCCGTTCCTCGGCCGCCAGGGCTGCCAGCCTTTCCCGGCGCTCCTTCCCGGCCCGGGGCAAAAAACCCTCAAAGACGAAACGGCCGGCCGGTAAACCGGAGGCCACCAGGGCCGTAAGGGCGGCGTTGGCGCCGGGAATGGGTACTACTGTGATGCCGGCGGCTATCGCTCGCCGCACCAGCTCTTCTCCCGGGTCGCTGATGCCCGGTAGGCCGGCATCGGAAACAACAGCAACCTCCTTGCCTTCCTGGAGCATCTTTAATAAATAAGGAGTTTTACTGGCCTGGTTGTGGCGGTGATAACTGGTCAGGGGCGTGTGCAGATCATAATGGGCCAGGAGTTCCCGGGTGCGGCGTGTATCCTCAGCAGCGATTAAATCGACCTCCTGCAGGACCTTTAGAGCCCGCAGGGTAATGTCTTCCAGATTGCCAATGGGGGTTGCTACCAGGTAAAGGCTAGCCATGGGGATGTAATCCCTTCTTCTCTAAGAAACTCAAGCAGAAAAGGCAGCCATCACTATCCCGCACCCGGGCAAAATGGGGCGGGCAAACGTGGAAACCCTCCTCATAAAAGCGTAATAGCTGCTGGTAACCTCCTTCCCCGGCCTGTTCTGCAAACATGATAGTCCTGAGGCGCTGGTTTTCTTCCTCCAGGGCCCGCGCTAAAGCCCGGAGGCGCCGGACTTCCTTTAAAACCTCACCCAGGTGCCCTTCCAGTTCCGCCAGGGCTACAGCCAGTGTGCCGCCTTGAGAATCCGCAAAATTACTGCTCATGCTCTTCTCTCCCGATATTTTTCAGGGGAAATTCCATAGTACCATGCTCGGGTATTTCGACCATGACGGTTTCCTTAAGGATATTGTGCCCTGTTACCCGGCCCGAACCTGCCGGTGTCTTGACCATGGTGCCACACGGAGGGAAGTGGCGTCGTGCCTCTTCATAAACGTTATTCTCGTAACGCAGGCAACACATAAGCCGGCCGCACAGGCCTGAAATCTTGGTGGGATTTAAAGACAGGTTTTGTTCTTTGGCCATACGGATGGAAACCGGGTCAAACTCACCCAGAAAAGTGGCACAGCAGATAGGCCGGCCGCAGCAACCCAGCCCACCCAGCGTCTTGGCTTCATCCCGGACACCAATCTGGCGTAATTCTATGCGGGTGCGAAAGATAGCCGCCAGGTTTTTGACCAGCTCGCGAAAGTCGACCCGCCCTTCGGCCGTAAAGTAGAAAATGATTTTGCTCACGTCAAAGGTAAATTCGACGTCAATTAATTTCATGGGCAAACCGTGCTCGGCAATTTTTTGCCGGCAGATGACGAAGGCTTCCTTCTCTTTCTGGCGGTTGATATTCACCTGTTCGGTATCGGCCGCCGTTGCCCGGCGGATAACCGGCCGCAACGGCTGCACTACCTGGTCTTCATCAACCTGGCGCGGCGGGATGACCACTTCACCATATTCCAGGCCCCGGGTAGTCTCCACGATTACATGGTCGCCCCTGTTAAGCTCCAGTTCGCCAGGGTCAAAGTAATATATTTTACCGGCCTTTTTAAACCGAACGCCAATAACAGTAACTATAATGTTTCACCTCCCTGCATTTGCGTCTATTTAATAATGGTGGAAGCTAAGCATCACGAAAGTTCCCGCTCTATACAGGGGTATCGGCCAGCTCCCGGTGCAGGTTAAACATCAATACTTCCAGGGCCAGGCGGCGGTTGCCGTTGCGTTCAATAGCCGCCTGCGCAGCCTGGATGAGCCGGAAACAACGCCATAGTTTCCGCGGTGACAGCGGTACCGGTAAAAAGCATCCTGGCTGCAGTAATAGTGTTGCCGCTCCTGTTAACTGCCAGACCAGCTGGTCCCGGCAGGCCAGGGCCATGGCCTGGAGAACGCCCTGGAGATCGTTTTCCTTTTCCAGCTCGGGCAGGATTTCTTGCAACATTGCCGCCAAACCGGCCCTCGTCAGGCGGTTCCAGTAAGTGACACCGGCAGGCGAAACCCCGCTTTCCCAGCCCAGGTGCAGTTCCTGGCAGCGGGAACGGATGGTGGGCAGCAATAAGTCCGGCTGGGCAGCCAGTAAAATAAGATAAGCTCCTTCCGGGGGCTCTTCCAGGGTCTTCAGCAAACAGTTGGCTGCTGCTTCGGTCATAGCATCGGCCCCGGCCAGGACGGCCACCCTGGCCCCTCCCTGGAAGGCCCGAAAAGCCAACTGCCTTTCCAGTTCCCGGATCTGGTCAATTTTTAGCGTGGTACCCTGGGGCTTGAAGAGATAAAAATCCGGGTGGTTACCGCCGGCCATTTGCCGGCAGGAACGACAGCGGCCGCAGGGTTCCCCCTCGCGGGGTTCCCGGCAGTTCAGGGCCGCAGCCAGGTACCTGGCCAGTTCTATCCGCGCAGCCTCACTACCGCCTGCCAGGAGATAGGCATGGGCGAGTTTACCCTTTTGCAGGGCCTGCTGCAGCTGCCGGCGGGCCGCCATTAAAGCTTTCGGCTTCACACCTGCCATCTGCTCTCCTGCTGCCATTCAGCCTCCCCTCGCTTCCAGCCAGGGCTCTACTACCTTTTCAATCTGCGACCACACAGCATCCGGGGAACCGGTACCATCAATGAGGCGAACGCGCTGCGGCTCCAGGCGCCTCAATTCCAGGTAACCCCGGCGTACCCGCCGGTGAAAGGCGAGGTCTTCCCCCTCCAGGCGGTCGGCAGTTCCTTTCCCCCGGAGCCGCGCCAAACCCAACTCTACCGGTACATCGATTAAAAGGGTAAGATCCGGTAAGAGGCCCCCGGTAGCCATTTTGTTTACCTGGCGCACCATCTCTATCCCCAGCTTGCGGCCGTAACCCTGGTAGGCGATGCTGGAATCTGTAAAGCGGTCGCAGAGGACTATTTTCCCTGCTGTCAGGGCCGGCCGGATGCGCTCGGCTACATGCTGGGCCCTGGCGGCAGCATAGAGCAGGATTTCGGCCCGGGCATCAACAGGACCGTAGCGCGGTTCCAGGAGCAGCTGCCTGATGGCTTCAGCCAGGAGCGTCCCGCCGGGTTCCCGGGTACATTCGACAGCATAGCCCCGCCGGCGTAAGAAACGCTCCAGGCGTTCCATCTGGGTAGTCTTGCCGGCACCGTCCGGACCCTCCAGGGTAATGAACAGGCCGCCAGGCACGTAACGTCACCTGCACTTTTTCCTAAAGAATAAACATTTCTCACTCATCTACTACCAGCACCTTACCCTCCGCCCCCCGCAAGCATACCAGCCTGGCAATTACTTCCCCGGTCAGGACCTCTCCCGGTACGACCAGGGCCAGGCCGGGGGGGCAGGGGGCGATCAGCTCGGCGCAAATCCGGCCTTCCGCCTCCTTTAAGGGTATTTCCCGCCGGGGGGCCAGCCAGGCTTCCCGGGGCGTCAGCACCTGCCGGGGCGGAACAGTCCAGGGGCCGGGACTTGCTCCCGCTTTACCATTTGCTTCCGGCGGCACCCGGCCGGCCACCCGCGGCAGGGCCAGCAGAGCTTTCAGGAGAGAATTGATTTTGGCCCCGCCATCGCCGGGGGTGATGATTAACAGGATATAGTCCGGCCCGGCCAGCTCTATTTCCTGACCGGCGCGTCGTAAAAAGGCAGCTATTTCCGGCCCGCTGACACCGAAAGGGGCCACCGGCAACAACAAGCGGGTGACATCCAGGCCGGAAGCCGCAGGTCCCGTCACATCTGCAGGGGCCAGGCAGGGTATGCCGGCCGCTGCCAGTTTTTCCCGCAGCCGCAACGCCCTGGCCACAGTCCGGCCCCAGTCCCGCCGGCCCCGCTCTTCCGCCCGGAGCCGGGCCACATCCAGGGAAGCCAGCAGTAAATAGGAAGGGCTGGTGGTCTGTAAAAGGTTTAAAGCCGCTGCTATTGCATCACCTGTCCCGGCTTCCCGCAGGTGCAACATGGCCGCCTGGGTAAGGGCCCCCATGGTCTTGTGGGTGCTCTGAACCACATAATCCCCCCCCAGGGCCAGGGGTGAGGGCGGCAGCATCGGGTCAAGGCCGAAGTGGGCTCCATGGGCGGCATCTACCAGGACGACCAGGCCATGGTCATGGGCCAGGGCTATCAGTTCCCGGCTATGGGGAACGATCCCCTCATAGGTTGGGTGAACCAGGAGCAGGAGCCTGGCCCGGGGATTGGCCTTAAGTGTTCTGGCTAAAACCGCCGGGGTCACCCCCAGAGGGATGCCGGGTGAGGCCAGCCATTCCGTTTCCATATAAACCGGCCTGGCCCCGCTCAAGATCAAACCGTTAAAAACGGAACGGTGGGCATAACGGGGTAGTATAACCTCATCCCCGGGCCGGCAGACAGCCAGGATGACGGCCATAAGGCCGCTGCTGGCCCCATTCACCAGAAAAAAGGTCCGCGCCGCCCCATAAAAGGCGGCGGCCTTCTCCTGGGCCGCCCGGATCGCCCCGCCGGGACAGGCCAGATTGTCCAAACCCGGCACCTCGGTAAGGTCCAGCCCCAGGGTTTCCTCCCCCAGGGCCTGCCGCCAGGAGGGCCAGGTATAGGCTCCGTCCTTATGACCGGGTGTATGCCAGGAATTAAGTCGCTGGCGCCGGTAATTTAAAAGCGCCTCCCAGAGAGGCGCTTGCCCTTGGGTCTTCACGATGTTATTGTAACACACATCCCGGGCCTACAAAATATTTTTTCGCCCCCTCATCGCCCGGGGTGCTGTACGCCGGCGTGGTCAATATAGTAATCCCCCTTGATGATCAGATCCCCTACCGGCACCACCTGGTAGCCATCGGCCTTGAGCTTTTCCAGGAGGGGGCTCAGAACATCGGCCGTATAGCGACCGTTATTGTGAAAAAGAACAATGGAGCCCGGTTTAATGTTTTTTAACACCCGGTTCAAAATGGCCCCGGCCGTCATGTGTTCCTGCCAGTCCAGGGAATCCACATCCCACTGGATGACCCGGTACCCCAGCCGCTCCGCGGTACGGATGACCGTGTCGTTATAATCGCCAAAGGGAGGCCGGAAGAGTTCTGCCTTATAGCCAGTTATTTCCCGCACCATCCGGCTATTTTCCTGCAGCTCTTTTTCCATTTCCGCCTCACTTAAGGCGGTAAAATGAGGATGGGTGGCCGAGTGCAGGCCGATTTCATGACCGGCAGCAGCGATCTGTTTGGCAACTTCGGGGTATTTCTTGAGCCAGATATTGGTTAAAAAAAAGGTCGTTTTAACATTATGCTGTTTTAAGGTGGTTAACAATTTGGGTGTGTACTCTGCACCCCAGGTGGCATCAAAGGAAAGGGCTACCTTTTTTTCTGTGGTGTAAACGCTGTATATAGGCAATAATTTCCTGGTCCGCCCAACCATAGATGCCAGGGGCTGGTAATCGGCCAGCCTGGCACCCAGGTATAAACCCAGGAAAAACAACAGCGCCGGGATCAGGATGTTGACCAACCGGCGCCGGCGCCATAACAGGATCATCTCCTCACCCCCTGAGATGATCCTATTCAGCCCTGCATTGCTATATGAAATGAAAAGGGGGATAAGATAAGCCCCCTGCCGATCAGACAGGGGACTCAAGCTGCCAGTTCCCTTAAACAGCCCTGGCACCGCTCTTTACAGACCGGTTCTGGTAGGCCTGGTCCAGAAGCTGCATGACGTGGATGGCCCGGGCAGGTAAATGGTGGACGTCCAGGCCGTGGGCCAGCTGCATCAGGCAGGCCGGGCAGGAAGTTGCCAGGTACTGGGCACCGGTTTTCTTAAAGTTCTCCATCTTACGGGCCAGGATTCGCTGCGATAAGTCATAATGGGTAACGTTATAGGAGCCGGCACCGCCGCAGCACCAGTCGGACTCATTCATCTCCACAAATTTGACTCCCGGGATGCTCTTTAAAATCTGGCGCGGCTCATTCTTGATTTTCAGCCCCCGGACGGCATGGCAGGGATCATGATAGGTTACGGTGGCGTTGACCGGTCCCATCTCTTTCTTAAAGCCCACTTCCGCCAGGTACTGGGAGGCTTCCTTTACCTTGGCGGCAAACTCCTGCGCCAGGGGGCCATACTCGGGGTCATCTTTAAGGAGTTCGGCATAATAGTGAAGACCGTGGGCGCAGCTGGCACAATCGGTAACTACCGCTTCCACATTAAAGCGTTTAAAGGAATCCAGGTTTTCTTTGGCCAGTTTGATATGCATTTCTGTCTCGCCGTAAGCTTCGTGGGGAATACCGCAGCAGTTGGAAACCGGTACCACAACCTCGATATCATTTTCCTGGAAAACACGCAGGGTAGATTCGGCGACCTGGGGAAAGAAGTTGTTCATCATGCAACCGGCAAAATAGGCCACTTTATGGCGGGGTTTCAGGGGCTTCTTTAAAACTTCCGGTAAGCGCTCCCTCAAAGTACGGGCCGGGATGTCGGGCAGCAGCCCTTCAGCCTTGCCCAGGGACCCCAGCAAACCAAGGAAGCCGGTATGGCGGGCGAGCCACCTGGCGCCGCTGCGCTGGTAAAAGCGCAGGGCTTTCGCCCCCAGGGTCAGGCGCCTCTGCCTGGCCAGAACGCCGCGCAGGGCCATGCGAATGGGGAAGGGATTGCCGTTGGCACGGGTAATTTCCGCCCGGGCAGCCTTAACCAGGGTATCGGTAATAACGGAGGAGGGGCAGGTGACAACGCAGGCGCCGCAGAGAAGGCAGGAGTAAATATGGTGGTTTATCTCCGGCTCTTTGGTTAAATCAAAGTGTCCTTCCATGGACTGGCGCATCAAACGGTTGCGCCCCCGGGCCAGGGAAAACTCCTCGCCGGTTACCTTATAGGTAGGGCATACCTCTTCGCAAAAGCCGCACCGGTTACAACGTACGATATCTTCTTCATACTGCCGAAAAGTCTTGACCATGACCTGTTCCTCCTCGTCTCAGGATACCGCCCTGCTGTTATCAATAACATACGCCAGGACCTTGCTGTTGGGGGCCATAATCCGCTGCGGGTCGAAGGCCGCCTTAAGCCGGGACAGTAACTCCATCACGGCCTTCCCCCGCGCCTCAACCCAGCGCCGCGTTAAAGTCAGGTCATCGATATTATCTACAACCAGCAGCCCGCCCAGGTCCCCGGCTAGTGTTGCCAGGCGATTAATAGTTTCCTGTACACCGGCATAGGCACCTGGAGCCTCGTCGAGGAAAATATGGACGTGACCGTTGCCGAAATGGGCTGCCAGGGCTGCTCCTTTGCGGCTCTGTTTCAGCTCGTCGCGGGCCCGGGTTAAAAATTCCTCCATGGCAGTAAAAGGTACGGCTACGCTGGCCAGGATGGCCCCGGACGCACCGGCAAAGACAGGGAATAGCTGCCGGCGGGCCTGCCAGGCGGCAGCAGCCGCCTCCCCTTCCAGGATGGTGGCAGCCGGAAATTGTTTTTTTACATAATCAACCTGGGTGTCTACTTGTTCTCTAAAGCCATTATAGGCCACCAGCACGCCGGGTCCCTTACCATCAGCCTTCCACCCGGCCCGGGCCAGTACCGCCATGGCGGCGCCGTCCAGTAATTCCAGAGCCACAGGTAAGGTATCATTCCTGATGATGCGGGCCGCTGCTATGGCTTCTTTCAGTTGTTTAAAGGGCAAGAAAACCGTCGTTTCCTTTTCCGGCACGGGCCTTAATTTCAACATGGCCTTGGTGATAATGCCCAGGGCTCCCCAGGAGCCGGCCAGAAAGCGGGTGTTATCATAATCCTGGACGTTTTTAACGGTTTTCCCGCCGGTGTGGATAATTTCTCCGGTAGGTAAAACAACTTCCAGGCCTAAAATATGAAATTTAACATCGCCATAACCGAGCTTGCTGGGGCCTGACGCACCGGCGGCTATGCACCCGCCAACGGTGCAGGTATCCGGTTCTACCGGCTCGACGGGCCAGTATAAGTTATGGGTCCGCAACGTTTTTTGCAGCTCGCCCAGGGGGATACCAGCTTCCACATAGGCGGTCATGTTCTCATAATCATATTCAATAATTTTATTCATCCGGGTAAGGTTGATTAACAACCCTCCCGCCAGCGGCAACAGGCCTCGGCAGGCCATGGTACCAGCTCCCCAGGGGACCACAGGTATGCCCTCTTCACCGGCGAGCTTCAAAACCTCAGCTACCTGCTGGCTGCTCTCCGGGTAAACAACAGCGTCCGGCAGGGCCGTCTTGCTGCAGCTGTGCTGGCGCCGGATGTCTGGGTCTATCTGACAATTCCCGGCACCAAGAATCTTCTCCAGCTTATTAATATTTTCTTGCCGCATTTTGCTGTCCTCCTCAGGCCGCCGTATCGGTATCGGGTACAGTCTTACCGGCGTTTAATATCTCGCTGGGATCAAAGGCCAGGCGCACCCGGCGTAAAAACCGGAGTTCCTCCGGGTTGAAGGCCCAGCGTACAAATTCCAGTTTGGCCAGGCCAATGCCATGCTCGCCAGACAGGGTGCCACCCAGATCCAGGGCCTTGCGGAAAAGGGCGGCCCTAACTTTTTCCACCCGCTCCATTTGTTCTTTATTCCGCTCATCGAAAAGAACCAGGGGATGCAGGTTGCCGTCGCCGGCGTGGGCCAGCATACCAATGGCCAGATTATATTCCTGACTTAAACGGTTCACTTCTTTCAGGATCTCCGGTAGTTTGGTGCGGGGTACGGTGGCATCTTCCATATCGTAATTGGGAGCCAGGCGGCCAATGGCACCAATAGCCATACGCCGTGCCGTCCACAGGTCGTCCCGTTCCTTGGCATTCTTGGCCAGCTTTACATCGGTAGCCCCATTCTCCCGGCAGATCTCCATTATCTGCTGCGCCTGGCGGTCCAGGCCGGCATCCCAGCCGTCCACCTCAATTAAGAGTATAGCACCTGCATCTACCGGCAAGCCGATATGCAGCCAGTCTTCAACGGCATTGATGATCTTGTTGTCCATCAGTTCCAGGGTACAGGGGATAATGCCGCGGGCAATGATGGCCGAGACTGAAGTGCCGGCATCTTCAAGGGTTTTATAGGTGGCCAGCATGGTGCGGTTGGCACGGGGTGCAGGCGTCAACTTACAAATGATCTTGGTAGCAATACCCAGGTTGCCCTCCGAACCAATCAGCAGGGCATTGAGGTTTAATTCCTGGGCAATCGGCTCCAGTTTGCCTCCGATTTGCACAATTTCACCGTTCGATAAAACAAGCTCCATGCCGATGATATGGTCCCTGGTGAGGCCATATTTAATCCCGCGCATACCACCCGAGTTCTCTCCCAGGTTGCCTCCCATGGTCGATACTTTCTGGCTGGCCGGGTCGGGCATATAAACCAAACCATAAGGAGCGACGGCCTTTTGCAGTTCCATATTGGTAACGCCCGGTTCCACCACCGCCACCCGGTTTTCGGGATCAATCTCCAGGATGCGGTTCATCCTGGTCATGACAATAACTATTCCGCCGCGCTGCGGTACAGCACCGCCGCTCAAACATGTACCACCCCCGCGAGGGGTTACCGGGATCTTTTTACTGCTGGCCAGTTTCATGATAGCAGCTATCTGCTGGGCATTTTGTACATAGACAACAACTTCGGGCTGGCCGTAAACGAGGGAAGCATCGTACATGTAGGTATTCAAAGATACTTTTGACGTTAAGACATTCTCTCTGCCGACAATTCTCACCAGCTCGTTAAGGGTTGATTGATCGACCATTATTAAACCCCTCTCCCTTCCCCATTAAAAATCATAGCCAGACTCATTATCTATATCCAAACACCGCTCGCCAGCGGTGCGACCAGGATAAAAAAGTATATTTCCGCCAGCACCAGCCTCCTGTCTATTTTGTTAGTAATATCACAAAGCTATAATATTCATTAATTTAACTCTAGCAATAACTTTGGACAGGTGTCAAGAATTGTCTGGTTTATAAAATCCTTTAGATAGACAAAATAAAACGCTGATAAAGCTTTTTTCTCCTTCTTTTATTAATTAGCTGCCTGTCTTATGGTCTAACCAGCAGACAGGGAATATATTATTAAATGCCCACCTGTTCACCCGGCCGGATAGCAGCAGAAGTTGCAAACTGCAGGGCAGAAACCTTATCGGAAGAGCTACCGTACTGCACCCGGCGGACCAGAATGGCCCCGTCTCCTGTAGCGATAACAAAGCCTTCCTCGCCCGGGATTGCTACTATGGTACCCGGGTTGCCGTATGCCCGGTATGGACTGGCTTCCCATATCTTTAGCTTTCCCCCCCGGAAGGTAGTCCAGGCCCCCGGGTTGGGGTTGGAACCGCGGATAAGGTTGTAAATCTTTTGGGTGCTTTGCCGCCAGTCGATTTGCACATCTGCTTCCTTTATTACCGGCTGGAAAGAAGCTTGCCTCTCATCCTGGGGCACCGGGCTCGCCTTCCCCTCCCGGATTAAACGGACAGCCTCGGCTACCATTTGCACGCCTAAGGGGTAGAGTTTCTCAAAGTATAATGATTTTACCGTATCATCAGGGTCAATGGCCACTTTCTGCTGCAGGATAATGGGACCCGTATCAATACCGGCATCAATCTGATGGATGGTAACGCCTGTTTCCGTTTCGCCGTTGATAATGGCCCAGTTCATGGCACTGCCGCCGCGGTATTTAGGTAGCAATGAAGGGTGATAATTAATGCCGCCGTAAGTGGCCAGGTCAATCATGGCCTGGGGGACAATATCGGTTACAAAGGCCAGCACCAGCAGGTCGGGCCTGAGGTTTTTAACCCACGTCAAGGCTTCCGGTTCCTTCAAACGCGCAGGCTGCAAGAGGGGCAGGCCGCGCTGCAGGGCCAGCTCTTTAACCGGATTGGGCCCCTTTTGCCCCGGCCGGTCCGGCACGGTGAGGACGCCGGCAATTTCTTCCCCCTGATCAAGAAGGGCCTGCAGGCAGTCTCTACCAAAGGGCGCCTGGCCAATAAATATAATACGCAAAAAAACATCTCCCCTCCCATATTTTTGCCTACCCCTGACAGGTAGATGGGGGTTATAAATTTTCCCTCAACTTTAATATATCCTTATTCCATCATCCCTGTCAATGCTTTTCCGGCGCAGCCGTCTGGCTGCCAGACCATATACTCTTGCCTCTATCGTGGCCAGGAGACATGAACCTTCTGTTTCTGTTTTGGGCAGATAGTATAGCGTTTTTAAGAATCTAGAGGCGTTTTAGACCTCCCTCAGGGTAATTTATCTATTTTATCACTAATTTTTTTAAGGACATTATAGATGTTTGATAGGATAATAATTATAAATCCAAGCATAAAAAAGGTTACGATCTCTTTAGTGAAGAAAGCTATTATCCCCATTACTATAAGAATAAATGTATTCCAGATGGTACTATTAAGAAATTTATCCAACCAATTTACTCCTTTCCCATGGTCATTTTTTCCACTGCCTAACACAATCTATGCTATAATCATTATGGAAAATCAACAGTAAAAGTACAATAGTTACTCATACCTGGTCCTGTTGCATTAGTTACAAAAGGTTTGGCAACAGCCCCATGATTCGTTTACAATAAATTGTATTTTATGTCATTATTCGCCATAAACCTAAATTTTCCTGTCGTGGGATGGCACTCCGCGGCTAGTTTTATATATTTTTATCCGTCTATATTTCCAAAGCTCAGGCTAGAGAAAAATTGATCGACTTCGCGCAGGTCCATGAGCCCTGTGTCCAGTAAATTGCTTTTCTCATCCTCTTTGTTAAATAATATATTTTCGCAAAACCATCCGTGCTAAAGTGCATTATTTATGTTTGATATTTCGCCAAAGGGAGATAAATTCCGAAGGATTAAGAATAGTTACTGGAGATTCAGGCACCGTAAAGTGTTTCTTGTTACCTGTAACAAGTATGGCTCCTTCAATGGCCATAGCAGCTTCTAGAAAAGGTTCGTCATCAGGATCTGGTAATGGCACCGGCAAGGGTTCAGTTGTCACTAGAATACCTTCTGCTTCGATCAGGGTTATAAGGGCATCAACTTCTGCTTTGGCAAAACCAAATTTGGGACGACAAAGCACTTCGCGGTACTCAGATAGGATACGGGCATCATAAACAACCTTGATTCGACCATTAGCAATGAGCCGGACAATGGTACCGGCATGGCTATGGGCTTTCAAAAGTCCCGAAACCAACACGTTTGTATCGAGGACAATTTTCATTGGCTGCGGCTCCGTCTAACGGCTTTAATTTCAGCTTCAATTTCTGCGTCCTTAATTTTATTCAATCCTTTTTCCCTGGCTCTTGCTTGCATATTTTTTACAGCCAGTACTGCCCGGACACGACGCAAGTTTTGCAAGTACTCTTCCAGATATTTTTCTTCTATATTGGAAAGTACCGCCACTGGCTTACCATTAGAGGTAATTACCAGCTCTCCCTCCTTTTGTAACTGGCGCCATATCTCGCCCGATTTTATCCTTAATTCACGCACGGTCACAAAACGCACCTTTAAGCCCCCCGGAAGTTATGATACACTAATTGTACACGATCAGGCTACATATATCAATAAAGACAATAAAATTAGCCTTGCGGCTTTTGCATAAAATAGGGTTCCGGACCCATCTATAGATCCTTATGATGGTGTTGGAGATATGGAGATATCATGGAGCTTCAGGTCGGCAAAGGCTTTACTGCCATTGGTGCTGGAGTTCCATTTTTCCCTACGGAGACCCCTAAGTTTCTAAAAGAGCGCGGCTGACGGCATCTCTACTGGGATATTTCTAACCTGTAGTTTTATTTACGCCGCTTTCTGGCCAACTTACAAGCCATCAAAATAGATCTACGCCAGCTTCCTGCCCCGCGTCCAATTACTGGACATGCTTTTCCGGAGCAGCTGTCAGGCTAGTATCCCGGCCCTTGCCGTCGCGCCTTTCGATCCAGATGGCGGCATCGGGGCAGACGAGCTGGCATTTTTTACAGGCAATGCAGGGTTTCCCGTGCCCCGGTTCCACCACCGGGGTACCGAAGGCCCCCAGTTGTTTAGCCCAGCCGATGGTGTCTACAGGACACTTCTCGATGCAGAGGCCGCAGCCCTTGCACAAGGCCGGGAACAGATGGAAGATCCCTTTGCCATTCTCGGTGGTAATGGCTTTGAAAGTGACGCTCATAAGTTCTCTCTCCCTATCTCGTACCCCCGGTCCAGGGCACGGTAGTTTAATTCCCTGAGGTCCGGGTCCTGAGCAAACTTGTGGCCAAACTGGCGTTCCAGGGCCTGTTCTACATCCCGGCGCTCTAAAAAGCCCGTTACGCCCACCAGCACTCCCAGGATGATGACGTTAAAGACCCTGGGGTGCATTTCCTCCTGGGCTATGGCCAGGGCCGGGACGGCCAGACGTCTCTGCCTTTCCCCGTAAACCTGCCGCACGTCGTCTTCCAGGCCGGCCTCATAAACCAGTAATGTCTTTTCGCCTACATACTGCCGTACCCGCTCTACGGCCCGGTGGCTTAAAGCTACCACAATATCACCGGTAGTAAACTTGGGCGCGCTCACTGGCTCCCTGCTTACCTGAACAAAGGCCACCGAAACGCCGCCCCGCTGTTCGACGCCAAAATTGGGGATATACAGGGCCTGGAAGCCGGCCTGATAGGCCGCCTCGGTGATAATCTCGGCCACCGACTGCACCCCCTGCCCTCCTTCCCCGGCCAGGGCGATTTTAAGATTGAAATCCACGGGGTGGCACCTCCTGGAGCCGGCCGGCTGCTTTCTCTTCCGGTGTCCTCAGCTCCCCGACAGGGAAATAGGCCGTCATTTCTTTTTCCACAAAGCCCCAGGTCGCGGCGGCATTGGTGTGCCAGTTGGTGGGGCAGGACGACAGGGCCTCGATAAAGGCGATACCCCGGCCTTCCAGCTGGTTCTGCAGGCCTTTCTGAATAAAGTTTTTCAGCTGGACGATATTGGCTATACTCCCGCGGGCGACGTAGGCTCCCGGCGGGGCAATGGCCGCCACCAGTTCCGGGCCCAGGATGGGCCGGCCGGTGAGCCTGGCGTCGCGGCCATAGGGGGTCGTTTCCGTCTTTTGTCCCGGCAGGGTGGTCGGGGCCATCTGGCCGCCGGTCATGGCGTAGACGGTATTGTTGACCACGATAATCGTCACCAGGTCGTTGCGGCTGGCGCTGCTGACCAGGTGCTGGGCGCCGATGGCGTAGGCGCCGCCGTCGCCCATGTAGGAAACGACCACCAGTTCCGGCCGCGCCCGCTTGATGCCCACCAGCACCGGCGTGGTGCGGCCGTGGTGGGTCTGGACGGTGTCCAGGTTGAAAAAGTCCCAGGAAAGCAAGGAGCAGCCGATGTCGCATCCAAAGATGGTCCGTTCCTGGATATTCAGGGCGTCGATAGCCTCCCCCAGGGCCTTGAGGACAATACCGTGGCCGCAGCCGGGGCAAAACTTGTGGGGCTTGGTCTCCGCCCGCCAGACCCGGGGCATTTGCGGTTGGGCGGCGATGGCCATTAGATCAGCTCCTTCGCATGGACAAACTCCACTATTTCTTCCGGCGTAATTCCCATTCCCGGGCGCAGGTAGCCGGTGACCGGCGTTTCCAGGCCGTAAAGGCCGGCCTGGACCTGCCTTTTTAGCTGGCCGTAGGATGATTCCACCACCAGGAGATTGCGGGCCCGGGCTGCCAGGGTCCTCAAGGTTTCCGCCGGGAAGGGCTTTAAGGTTACGGGCCGGAAATAGCCGGCCTTGAAACCTCTTTCCCGCAGGGAAACCGTGGCCGCCCGGGCGGCCCGGGAAACAACCCCGTGGGCAATAATAAGCAACTCGGCGTCATCGACGGCGTAGGTATCCCACTCCACCACCTGCGGCGCTATGGCTTCATACTCTTTTATGTCGGTCATCAGCACCTCATAAAGCTCATCTTCCAGGTTATAGGTATTGCGCAGGTGGGCCGGGTCGCGCTCTTCCCCCGGCAGGCCCGGCAGGCCCACCATGGGGTGGCACGGTTCCATGGTAATGCCCCGGGCTTCAGGGTCGAAGATGGTTACCGGTTCCCGCATTTTGGATTGATACCCGTCCCCCAGGACAAAGGTGGGAAAACGGTATTTCCAGGCGCTGTTAAAGGCTTTAATGGTATAAAGAAACAACTCATCATGGGAAGACGGGGAATAAACAATCCTCAAGCCCTCGCCATTGCCGCCGAAACAGGTCAGATTGAGCTCCTGCTGGGAATAGATGACCGTGGCCGTCGAAGGACCGCCCCGCTGGGTTACCACAACTACCGTGGGCAGGCGCATCATTTCGGCCATGGCCATGGCTTCCTGCATCAGGACGTTGCCCGGCCCGGCCGTAGCCGTAAAGGCCCGCTTCCCTGCCAGGACACCCCCGACAGTAGCAAAACCGGCCGAAATTTCGTCTTCCGTCTGGAGAAAGCCCCGTTCATATTTGGGCGCCATCCGGGTCCAGTAGTGCATGATTTCATTCTGCGGCGTAATGGGATAGCCATACATAATGTCGGCCCCGGCGGCCAGGGCCGCCCAGGCCACCACCTCGTTGCCGGTCATGAAGGCCCGCTGCTCGCCCGTAACTGGCCTGGTTGCCATAAATACACCCCGTTCCTGCGTAAAATAATTTTACCAGAATGCCATGGGCATATAGCGTTTAATTGCCCGGACAGGATTGCCACAAATATCGCGCTCGCCTATAAATGAGGCCAGTTCGAACATTACTGCCGTGGCCACTACCGGGAGGTTTAATTCCCGGGCCGCAGCAGTTACCTTCCTGGCCCCGGCCTGGATGAGGTCTACCGTTGTCTCTTCCCCCAGGTGGGTGTTATTGAGCAGGCCGTCCACCCGGCCTAAAGAGCGTACATGGACGATAATATCCTCAACCGTGGCCGTGGCCGGGCGGGCAGTATTGATCACAGCCAGGACCCGGAGATCGGATGCTGTTCCTGCTCCTTCCAGCAAGTGTAAAGTACCGGCACCGGCTGTGCCATAGCCGGCATCGATGATCACGTCCCCTTCCTGGTGCAGGGCCCAGCGGACAGCCGGGTGCAGGACCGTCCCGGCCTCACCCCAGCCGGTCACCTGCCGCGTCTCCCAGCCCAGTACCTTGATCCCCATGGCTTCCAGCTTGAGTTTCAGGGGGCGCAAAGTATAGCACGGTTCCACGGTATCCAGGTCGGCCAGGGTTACCTGCCGTCCCTGCTCCCGTAAAAAAACAGCCCGGTTAACGGCGTTTTCCGACTTGCCGCTGCCGTATTCCCCCAGGTAAGCCTCAACGATACGCGCTTTTCTTCACCCCGGTAGTTAGTATGCGCTCCTGCAGAAATAGCATACTTGCAGGCATGGCTCCCGCTTTGAAATACTGTCTAAAAAATAAAAAAGCCCGGCTTTAACCGGACTGCTGGTGCCGCGGGCCGCCCCGGGTGTATACCTGCCCTCACGTCCCCAGGACCAGGCGTAAAAAAATCAGCAGGATTAATCCGGGTAGTCCCAGAAAACCGGCGATTAAAACAGTAAGCCAGTTCAGGGGGATGAAAAAGTTAAAATTGGAACCAAAAAAGTTAAAAGCCCAGAGGAGGAGAAGTCCGAAGAAGGAGTTAACAATAATCTTAAAAATCCACTTCAAGGGCTTTAATAAAATGCTGCCCACGAGATAAAATAGAAACAGTAAAAAAATACCTGCCAGAATCAGCTGGACGGTCTCACCACCCATGGCTACCACTCCTTACTAACTTCCACAGGTACATATATTTCCTTTCTGCCGCTTCCAGCCGGTAGATGGCCTGATCCACCAGATCGGGTTCCGTTACCTCGGCAAAAAAGCGCTGGGCTGCCCACCATTCTTCCCTGGCTTCCCTAATAGCTTCGGCCAGCACTTCCAGTTCCGCTTTCAGGCCCCACTCCTGCATGCGGCCACCTCCCAACTGCCATTTGCTTATAAAATATGCAGCTGGGAATAATTTCTTGCCTGCTTTTTATTCCATTTTTATTCCATTTCATGGCGGCCGCTGAAGGCCCGGGCCAGGGTGATTTCATCGGCGTATTCAAGGTCGCTTCCCACCGGCAGGCCGTAGGCCAGGCGGGTTACCCTGACGGCCAGGGGCTTTAACAGCCTGGCGAGATAAAGGGCCGTGGCCTCTCCTTCCACATCGGCATTGGTGGCCAGCACTACTTCTTTGACCTTCCCTCCCTGGAGGCGCCGTAAAAGCTCTTTAACCTTTAGCTGGTCCGGGCCTATCCCGTCCACGGGTGAAATGGCACCCTGTAAAACATGATATAAGCCCCGGTACTGGCGGGTTTTTTCCAGGGCCACAATGTCCCGGGCCTCCTCCACCACGCAGATTATGGTATGATCCCTTTCCGGATCGGTGCACAGAAGGCAGGGATCGCGGTCGGTGAGGTTACCGCATATAGAGCAATAATGGATCTTACGGCGGGCCTCCAGGATGGCTGCGGCCAGGTTTTCCGCCTCTGCCGCCGGGGCGTTGAGAAGGTAGAAGGCCAGGCGCTGGGCTGTTTTGGGTCCCACTCCCGGCAGTTTGCCCAGGGCTGCAATCAGTTTGTTCAGGGGTTCCGGGTAATTCATTTTTTAAAACCCCGGCAGCCGCATGTTTCCCGTAATTTTTCCCATTTCCCTGGCCGCCATTTCCTGGGACTGGCGCAAGGCTTCGTTGACGGCGGCCAGGATCAGGTCCTGGAGCATTTCCACATCATCAGGATCCACGGCAGCCGGGTCAATTTTTATCCCGACAATTTCCTGGCGGCCGTTGGCCGTAGCCACAACGGCACCGCCGCCGGCGGCTGCTTCCACTGTCTTTTCCCCCAGCTCGTCCTGGAGTTTGGCGATCTGGGCCTGCATCTTTTGCATCTGCTTCATCATCTTGTTGATATTGTTCATACCCACTGGCTTAACAGTCCTCCTTTTTAATCCTTGATCTCCACTTTGTCGGGACCGAAATATTCTACCAGCTTATCTAATACTTCCTGGTTCACCCCGTCCACAGGCGGCCTCCCCGCCGTAATAACAAGCTTGAGGGGCCGGCCGAAAACCCTGGCCAGGACTGCTTCCACCTTCTGTCGGTTGGCGGGCTGTTCCAGCATGCCGCGGTGGAAATCCGTTTTGACTTCCAGGGTCAGGCTATCTCCCGTGACAGCCACCGGCTCCCCGGCCCGTAAATAAGCCTGGAGGTGGACGCTTTCCCGGCGGGCCGCTGCCAGGACTTCCGGCCAGCGTTCCTGAACGGTAGATAATTCTAATGGCGGAAAAACGGCAGGCGAAACTCCCTCCTGCTGCCGGGCTGCAGGCCGGGTCCGGGAAGCAGGGTTTTCCCCTTTACCAGGCAAAGTCACGCCTTCTGCTTTTCTCTGGCCGGTCGTCTCCGAAGCATGCCGGCCCCTGCCGGCAAGTCCGGGCTTGCCCGGCGTTTCCCCGGGTTTTATTTCAGGCAGTTGCCCTTTTGCATGCCCGCTGCTATCCAGGGCGGCCAGGCGTTTTTCCAGTTCCTCCAGCCGGTGGGCCAGGTCGTCCAGAGAAGGGCCGGTATCGAGCAGGAAACCGGCCAGGGTCATCTCCAGGAGGACCCGGGGCTGGCTGTTCCAGCGCAGGGCTGCTCCACCCTCCTGCAGCCGTTCCATAAGGTCCAGCAGGCGCCGGGGAGTAAATTTTTGCGCCTGGGCCGCCACCTGTTCCATTTCTTCCGGCAGGAGACCGGTAAACTCTCCGGCCCGGGGATCCATATGCAAAAGAAGGAGATTGCGAGTATGCTCCAGCAGGTCCTCCAGCAGCCGCTGTGGTTCTACTCCCGCTTGCAGGGCTGTGTCTACCAGGCGCAGCATATTTGCCCCATCGCCGGCTGCCAGGGCATCAGTTATGGCCAGGAGGGTATCCAGGCGCGCCGTACCCAGGGTTGCGGCCACCTGTTCGGCCGTAATAATCTCCTGGTCGCCGGTGGATATGATCTGGTCCAGAAGGCTTAAGGCGTCGCGTAACCCCCCGGCAGCCTTGCGGGCTAAAAGGCTTAAGGCCGCCGCCTCGATCTGGACATTATTGGCTGCCGCCACCTGCTGCAGGCGCCCGCTGATGGCTGCCGCCGCCAGGGGACGAAAGTCAAAACGCTGGCAGCGGGAAAGTATAGTCGGTAGCACTTTACGCGGCTCTGTAGTAGCCAGGATAAAAAGGGCATGGGCCGGAGGCTCTTCCAGGGTTTTCAACAGGGCATTAAAGGCCTCCTGCGTCAGCATGTGGACTTCATCGATAATATAAACCTTGTAGCGGCCCTCTACCGGCCCCAGGGGGATCTTTTCAATTAATTCACGAATCTCGTCAATACCCCGGTTGGAGGCAGCGTCGATTTCCAGGACATCCAGGGAGTTACCGGCATTGATGCGCCGGCAATTAGGGCACTCATTGCACGGTTCTCCTTCCAGGGGCGACTGGCAATTGACAGCTTTGGCCAGGATTTTGGCAGTACTGGTTTTCCCGGTGCCCCGGGGTCCGCAGAAAAGATAGGCGTGGACCAGGCGATGGTTGCGCAGGGCATTGAGCAGGGTACGGGTAATATGTTCCTGTCCCACTACCTCGGCAAAGGTTCGCGGGCGCCATTGCCGGTACAGGGCCTGGTACTGGGCCAAGCTCCTCACCTCGGGAGGCTAAAAATAAAATAAATATATAAAAAGGGATTATTCCCCGCTCGAATAATCCCTTCTTGTCTCATTAGGTGACCGTGCACCCACTGTTGAACATGGCCTCCGGGCGTTACCGGCGCAGGTAACTCCAACCAGGCACTCCCGCGGCACCCGAGG
This sequence comes from Moorella sp. E306M, assembly GCF_006538385.1. Classification (NCBI taxonomy): domain Bacteria; kingdom Bacillati; phylum Bacillota; class Clostridia; order Neomoorellales; family Neomoorellaceae; genus Neomoorella; species Moorella sp. E306M. The sequence goes on from NZ_BJKO01000001.1 coordinate 1,209,754, forward strand.
GGGTTCACTTACCGCTGCTTCCTCCCGGACCTGACGGGGTTCATGAGTCCTCGTCGCGCAGGACCCGGCTCTCTTCGCCCCTTGCACCGGCCGGACCCCACAGGTCAGGCCCGCCAGTGGGACTTCGACCCCGCTATAGCGGTTTGCGGGCTACAGGGCACCGCTACCTCCCCGTCTAGCACGGTCAAAGCTATAAAATTAAAATGGCGGAGAGAGTGGGATTCGAACCCACGAGACGGGTTTGTGACCCGTCTACTCGCTCTCCAGGCGAGCGCCTTCGACCAACTCAGCCATCTCTCCGCGCAAATTTAGTGCTTATATAAAATTATACAGCGAAGTGCAGCTAAATGCAAGTCGCTTCAGAAGAGCATGTCAAGGCGTTTAAGAAAAAGGGGAGGCCATTTATAACGGCAACACCCCTTAATTAACTTTTACTGGCGGAGAGAGTGGGATTCGAACCCACGAGGCGACCTCTTCAGCCGCCTACTCGATTTCGAGTCGAGCGCCTTCAACCAGCTCAGCCATCTCTCCGCACTTGCTGGAAAAAGCGTTTTAATAACTGCCGGCATTCCTCTTCACGGATGCCGGGGATAACCTCTACCTGGTGGTTAAAATGGGGATTTTCCACCAGATTGACTACAGAATCTACGGCCCCGGCGCGTAAATCCGGGGCACCATAAACCAGTCTCTTTACCCTGGCCTGTACCAGGGCACCAGCACACATGGGACAGGGTTCCACCGTTACGTACAGGGTAGTACCTGTCAAGCGCCAGTTGCCCCGCACCCGGGCCGCTTCCCGCAAGGCGATAATCTCGGCGTGGGCCGTGGGGTCGCCCCAGGTTTCCCGCCGGTTGCCGGCCCGGGCAAGAATTCGCTCCCCTTCTACTATTACGGCACCGATGGGGATTTCCCCCAGGGCAAAGGCCTTTTCTGCCTCGGCCAGGGCTTCCCCCATATAGAAACGGTGGTCCACGCATGACCCCCTCGCTGGTATTCTGGTGCGCCTGGAGGGACTCGAACCCCCGGCACGCGGTTTAGGAAACCGCTGCTCTATCCACCTGAGCTACAGACGCACGAATAAAAAATGGCGCGCCCGGAGGGACTCGAACCCCCAACCACCTGGTTCGTAGCCAGTTACTCTATCCCGTTGAGCTACGGGCGCACAAACTTTTTTACCGACAGAGTTAATTGTACCAGAGATGCAGGAGTAAGTCAAGGGTACACATACATATCTACGCCGGCTCCTGCCACAGGGCCGCGGACCTGGCGGGCCGCCCCAAAGGTAAAGTTAAACCGGCGCCTTCCGGCGCCGGCATCCTGTGGCGGAGAGAGTGGGATTCGAACCCACGGTACAGGTTTTATACCCGTACAATCGCTTAGCAGGCGATCGCCTTCGACCTACTCGGCCATCTCTCCACGCCTTCTTCCTTTTGTTACTGGCGGAGGGGGTGGGATTCGAACCCACGGTGCCCGTAAGAGCATCACTGGTTTTCAAGACCAGCTCCTTAAACCGCTCGGACACCCCTCCCCAGCTCGGCAAGTATAGTATAACATACCCTTGCCGTCGCTGTCAATTTAAAATGCAAATCGAACTTATGTTGGTAATAGTGCATGGAAGCTGAAGCCCCGGCATCCATATGGATGCCGGGGCTTTAGCTTCTTCTGTTCTTATTTATTTACTTACCGCTATTTACTTACCGCCAGTGACTCGCTTGTTGCTTTTTCCTTTCTACGCTGCAGGTAGGTTAATACCGGCCGGTCGACGCCGTAATAGTAGGACGCGCTTCCTGCCAGCAACAAGATGATGGCCACTGTGTAGAGCACCGGGTTGGTGCTCGCGGTACCAGCGAGCATAAAATTGAGGTTCATAAATGCACCGACACACAGGGCAAATACGGTTGCTGCTCCCAAAATCAGGGCAATACCCGTTAAAATCTCACCGGCTACTACCAGCTTGGCAAACCAGGTGTAGTGGCCTCCATCGTATAGGGAACGAATAAACGTTTCGTACCAGCCATACTTAATAGCCGGCGTGCTTCCCGGCAGGGCGCCGATAGCCTTGGCCCAGAAACCTTTCAATGCTTCACCGCTTTGTGTCCATTTGGGATTACTAAGTTTGTGCAGGCCAGCCTCCAGCCACTGCCAACCCAGCCATATACGCAAAAGGGTCCAAACAATGCTTAAACGCCGGTCGCGCAGTAAGGTGAGCATCTTTTCTCTCCCCTTTCGTGATAGTCTTCGCATATTTACTATAACTCTGGGAAGAGAAAGAACCCATAGGTTCGCGACCTTAATTTTCCCCTCGGTTCTAAGCCCTATAACCGCAACTAATCGTCTTCCAGTTTAAGAATGCCCTTTTTGATGGCATACTTAACCAGGTCTACCCGATCGTGGAGCCCCAGTTTTTGCATCAGGTTGGCCCGATGGGCCTGGACGGTTTTGACGCTGATAAACAGGCGCCTGGCAATCTCCGCATTAGTCATACCCTCGGCAGCCAGGCGCAGGACCTCCATCTCCCGGTCGGTCAATTCTGCCTTCCCGGCATCATCCTCCCTGGCTGCCGAAAATCCCTGCTGCAGGCCGTCGATAACCCGCCGGGCAATCTGGGGATCGAGGAAAGCTTCACCTTTGACCGCCAGACGAATGGCCTGGATAAGTTCCTCCACCCCGGCCCGCTTTAAAACATAACCCCTGGCCCCCGCTTCCAGGGCCCGGAAGATTAGCTCGCGATCGTCGTACATGCTTAAAATAACAATCTTGAGGTCCGGCCATTTTCGCAATAAAGCCCGGGTCGCCTCTACTCCGTTCTGGCCGTTGCCCAGCTGGAGGTCCATGACTACTACTTCCGGCCGGACCTTATCCACCAGGTTTAATAACTCAGCGGTACTACCGGTTTCCCCCACCACCTCAATATCCTTTTCCCTGGTCAGGAGGGCCCGCAACCCCTCCCGGACTACGGCATGATCATCTACCAGCACCAAGCGGATGGCCATGGACTCCACCCCCGCTATCGCCCTCGTAGGGCAGCCAGAAAGTCATGGTTGTTCCCCGCCCGGGCGAGCTTTCAATATCCAACCAGCCCCCGGCCAGGGCCGCCCGCTGCCGCAGGTTTTTGAGGCCCTGTCCACCGGTGGGGACCGTCGCATCAAAGCCGGTACCGTTGTCTTTAATCTTTACCCTGAAACCGCCGGCCCCCAGATCTATCCCGATCCAGACCTCGCTGGCCCGGGCATGACGGCGTATATTACTTAAAATCTCAATCATTATATGGTAAAGGTGATCCCGCTGGTCAGTATCAAGGTAAGACTGTCCGTTTCCATGGACATACCAGTTTACTTTTAAATCACTATTCCTGGCCAGGTCTGTCACCAATTTTTTCACCAGGGCCACCGGGTCAGCCGGCAGGTCCCGGCCCAGGTGCAGGCCGGTCAGATATCCCCGCAGATCAGATATTACCTTTTCCGCCTGTTGCGACAGGGTCGCGAGCCTATCCGCAGCTGCCGCCGGGTTGTCCGCCAGCAGGGTGCGGCTGTGTTCCAGACCAAGGGCCAGGCCGTAGATGGATTGGATAACTCCATCATGGAGGTCACGCCGTATTTTTTCCCTTTCTCGCCAGATCATCTCTCGCTCCCTGGCAACCTCCCGGTAGTGCTGTTCCTCGGCATCATAAACATCCAGAAGACGGAAGATAAAAAAGGCAACCAGGATACTGCTTAGGATGCGCAAAGCCGGTGCCGGCAGACCCAGGCGCAGCAATAGGTCTGTATTGAGGAAATTGGCGGGAAAAAAAGACGCCGGCGGCACGATCAACCCCCCGCCGAAGGCATAAAGAAATAAGGCCGTGGCAGCACCCGCCAGGAAAAATTTTAAGGAGTTGCGCCTTAAATGTTGCAGGTCATCCCCCTGGGCCAGAATCGCCAGGCCACTCATTACCGCACCCGGCGCCGCCAACAAATATCGTGCCGCTATTTCAATCAGGATCAACCAGGCATCAGTAGCCGCCCTTTCCCGGGGGAAAGTAAAGGCGGAAAATAGCAGCCACCCTCCGAAACCAGCAAGTGGGAAAAACCTCGTCCAGGCCGGCCACCCCCTGGTATCCCCCAGGAGGTTGATGCCAAAGACCAGCAGAAAGAGGTAGGATAAAGCCAGGAGCAGGGCATGCCCGCCGTTAAAGAGAACCCCCCTGAGAGTCTGCCAGCCTTCAGCAACTGCGGCAGCCGGAATAAAAATGTAGCCCCACTCCACTAGACCATGTAAAAGCCCAAAGACAGCCAGCCATGGTAAACGCCGTCCCAGGTGCAGGCTGCTCCCCCGCCGGGCCTGGAGGAGGATGCTAAAGCCCATGAGGAAGAAAGACAGGCCGTAGAAAAAAAAGAGTAAATTCCAGTACCAGTTTTCCCTGGTTAGGAAGTGGAGGGATGGGTTCATGCCCCTGATCCTTGCTCCGGCCGGATGGCTTCCAGGCCACCCATATAAGGTCTTAACGCTTTGGGGATAAGTACCGTGCCATCCTCCTGCTGGTAGTTTTCCAGGATGGCCGCCACCGTCCGCCCCACGGCCACCCCGGAGCCGTTCAAGGTATGGACAAAGCGGGGTTTTTCTTTGGGGCCGGGCCGGAAGCGGATGTCGGCCCGCCGGGCCTGGAAGTCCTCAAAGTTACTGCAGGAGGAAATCTCCCGGTAGGTGCTGGCGCTGGGGAACCATACCTCCAGGTCATAGGTCTTGGCCGCTGAAAAGCCCAGGTCGCCAGCACAGAGGACCACCACCCGGTAGGGAAGGCCCAGGAGCTGCAGGACCTCTTCCGCATCCCGCGTCAATTTCTCCAGCTCTTCATAAGAATCCTCCGGCCGGGTGAATTTAACCAGTTCTACCTTGTTAAACTGGTGCTGGCGGATGAGACCCCTGGTATCCCGCCCGGCTGCCCCGGCCTCGGCCCGGAAACAGGCGCTGTAGGCCACATGGTAGATGGGTAATAAATCGCCCTTTAGGATTTCCCCCTGATACAGATTGGTAACCGGCACCTCGGCCGTCGGTATCAGGTAGTAATCCGTTCCCTCGACGTGAAACATATCCTGGGCGAATTTGGGCAACTGGCCGGTACCGATCATGCTGGCGCTGTTGACGAGATAGGGCGGGAAAATTTCCGTATAACCATGCTTGATGGTATGGAGATCCAGCATAAAATTAATCAGGGCCCTCTCCAGACGCGCTCCGGCGCCGCGGTAAAAGACAAAACGCGCCCCGGCCACCTTGCTGCCGCGCTCAAAATCGAGGATGCCCAGCCGTTCCCCTATTTCCCAGTGGGGCCGCGGCTCAAAATCAAAGCGAGGCAGCTCGCCCCAGTGGCGTACCGGCTTGTTATCGGCGTCGCTCAAGCCGTCGGGTACGGAATCATGGGGTATATTGGGAATCCTTAATAACTCCTGCTGGAGCTCGTCTTCCACAGCGCGCAGGGCCGCATCCAGTTCTTTGATACGGTCGCCGACCTCGCGCATAGCGGTAATTAACTCCGTAGCATCCTGGCCGTTTTTCTTCAGGCGGGCTACTTCGGCCGATACCTGGTTGCGTTTATTCTTCAGTCCCTCGACCTCTACCAGGAGGTTCCGACGCCGGGCATCAAGGGCTAAAAAGTGCTCTAGCCCGGCCTTCAAGCCCCGGCGGGCCAGGGCTTCAGCCACCCTTTCCGGTTCCTGGCGTATTAGTTTAATATCCAGCAAAATACCGCTCCCCTTTCATCCAGTTAGTGTGGATAATCCTGCCACTATTATGCCACGATTAAAGGCTCGGGGCAAACCTGCCGTAAAAAACTTAAGGGGCGTTACCGCCCCCATAAGGAACTTAAAGGTAAATATAGCGCACATCAAGGACGCCGTCCACCTGGCGAATGGCCTGCAGTGCTTCCCGCGGCACTTCGGAATCAACGCTAATAAGCATGACGGCTTCGCCACCTATTTCCTGCCGCCCCACCTGCATGGCGGCGATATTCACTTTATGGTCCCCTATGGCCAGGCCTACCGGGCCGATTATACGCGGCCGGTCCAGGTGGGGCACCACCAGCATGTGCCCTGCCGGGCTGGCGTCGACGCTATAACCGTCCAGGTTTACCAGGCGGGGTTCCCCGGCCTGGTTGACGGTCCCGGCCAGGCGGTGGCTCTCCCGCCGCCCTTCGACCTTAACGCTGATGAGGTTTGCAAAGTACTCCATCTCCCGGCTCTTCTTTTCCCGGATGCGTATGCCTCGCTTTTTGGCCACCAGAGGCGCGTTAACGTAGTTGACGGCATCGGCCAGGAGGGGGCGCAGTAGCCCTTTCAAGAAGGAGCTGGTCAGGGGCGCCAGGTCATACTGGGCCAGCTCGCCATTGCAGCTGATTTCCGCCGCAATTATGGGGCTCTCCATGAGCTGGGCCAGGAAGCTGCCCAGTTTTTCGGCTAATTGCAGGTAAGGCCTCAAGACCTCGGCTACATGGCCCCGCACCACCGGGATATTGACGGCGTTCAAAACCGGTTCTCCCTTAAGGCAGCGCACTACATCGTGAGCAACCTCAACTGCTACGGCTACCTGCGCTTCCTCCGTCGAGGCTCCCAGGTGGGGGGTAACAATGACGTTGTCCAGTTCCAGCAGGGGGCTGGCCTTTAACGGCTCTTCCTCAAAGACATCCAGGGCCGCCCCGGCCAGCTGCCCGCTTTTTAAGGCTTCATAAAGGGCTGCCTCGTCAATAATGCCTCCCCGGGCTACATTCAACACCCGCGCTCCGGGTTTCAAGAGTTTCATTTCCTCCCGGCCCAGAAGGTGCCGGGTCTCCTTGGTCAGGGGCAGGTGGACGGTTACAAAGTCGGCGGCTTGCAGTACTGTTTCCAGGGGGGCCAGTTCGACCTCAAGGCGCGTGGCCTGTTCCGGATCAACGTAGGGATCATAAGCCATAACCTTCATTTCCATACCCCGGGCGCGGCGGGCCACCTCGCGGCCGATTTTGCCCAGGCCGATGACCCCTAAGGTTTTACCCCGCAGCTCAACGCCTACATATTTTTTCTTCTCCCAAATACCCTGCTTTAAGGTGGCATTAGCCTGGGGTATGTTGCGGGCCAGGGCCAGCATCATGGCCATAGTATGCTCGGCAGCCGCAACGGTGTTGCCCTCAGGGGCATTAACAACCACGATACCCCTTTCAGTTGCGGCGGTGACGTCGATATTATCGGTGCCCACCCCGGCCCGGCCGATAATTTTTAACTTTTTGGCAGCGTTGATGGCCGCCGCCGTTACCTTAGTTGCGCTGCGGACGATTAAGGCTTCACTGTCACGGATAGCGTCTTTGAGTTCTTCTTCATTCATTTTACCGGCGGCCGTAACTTCCAGGCCCGCCTCCCGGAGGATAGCCAGGCCGCGTTTATCTATACCGTCCAGGGCTAAAACGTGCATTTTGGTTATCCCCTCCCTCGGAAATGGGACTCTGCCAAAAATGGTTACAAGCGGCTCCTCTACTCTAGCTGGCCAGGGTTTCCACGCCAGCAGGCATTCCTTCGCTTAATATGGCCCCGGCTGCTGCCACTGCCGCGCCCCGGGTCACCGGTACACCGGCATCAATGAGGACATTTTCCAGGGCAGCCAGGCCGGCCAGGATATCGCTGAAACTTACATAGCCCAGATGACCGATGCGGAATACCCTGTCCTTGACGTCACCCTGCCCTCCGGCCACCACCACGCCAAATTTTTCCCGCAATGGAGTGATGATATCTGCCGGTTTCATACCCTCCGGTACACAGATGGCCGTCACTGCCGGCGAGGCTACTGTATCGTCAGCCAGGAGCTTCAGTCCAAGGGCACGGACCCCGGCCCTTACCATATCCCGCATCAGGGCGTGGCGGGCAAAGCTGCCGGCCAGGGTTTCCGTCTTCAGGAGACGCAAGGATTCCTGTAGACCGTAGAGCTGGGGGACAGCCGGTGTAAAGGGCGTCTGCCCCTTTAGCCCCGAATTTCTCGCCTTTTTGATATCCAGGTAAAAACGATGGTTGGTGCATTTTTCCGCCGCCTGCCAGGCGCGATCGCTAACAGCCAGCATGGTTAATCCCGGGGGTAACATGAAGGCTTTCTGGGAACCAGCGATGACCACATCAATATGCCAGGCGTCCATAGGTAAATCGGCTGCCACCAGGCCGCTGATGCTGTCCACAATGAGCAGGGCCGGGTGACTTCCCCGGGCACGGCTGATGGCTTGAATGTCATTTAAAACCCCGGTCGAAGTCTCATTATGCTGGACTAGAATGGCCTTGATCTTATGTTCCGTATCCGCTTCCAGGCGTCTGGCTATGGCCCGGGGGTCAGCTGCCTGACCGTACGGGAAGGCCATAACCTCCGTTTCAACACCGAAGGCACGGCAAATCTGAATAAAACGCTCGCCAAAGGCGCCAATGGTTACGGCCAGCACCTTTTCCCCGGGGGAAATGAGGTTGGCTACGGCCGCTTCCATGCCGCCGGTACCCGAAGCAGTTAAAATGACTACCTCGGAACGGGTCTGGAAGACATCCTTTAACCCTTCCGTTACTTCTTCCCACAGGGCTTTGAACTCCGGGCCGCGGTGGTTTATAGCCGGCCGCGCCATGGCCAGGGCCACCTGCGGAGGCACCGGCGTCGGCCCGGGGAGAAGTAAGATTTGCTTGTCAGTCATGGAGAACACCCTTTCCTGTTATTTTGTCGGTAAAAGCAGTTATCATAAAGCCTTACTATATTAAGCTAAAGGGTTAAGAACGCCAGCAAAAGGCTTTGAAAATTGCTATAACCCCCAGGTCACCTGCCTTTTTTAACCAGTTCAAAATAAAAACTCTCGTCCCTTCTGCAAGGGACGAGAGTTTCACCCGCGGTGCCACCCTAATTGACCAGGTTAGAAACGCCATAACCTGGCCCCCTCTGCATGCGTAACGGACATGACCGCCCCGACTTCTTCCTTATCCAGGATTTCTCGCCGGGTACTCAGGGGTGCCTCTCGACAGCCTCCGGGCTGGTTCCCACCGGCCACCAGCTCTCTCGCCTACCGGAGTGGGCCGCCGACACTCCCCATCATCGCTTTGGCATTAACTAATTTGTAAGATATATTAGCATACCATGGCCAGGAACGCAAGGGTGAAAGAAATATTTTAACAAAGTCTTAAAGAAAACTGCCGGCACAACTTTAAATTTCCCGGGGATGCCCGACAATTAATTTAACGATCTTTCCCGCCAGATCCTCCTCCCGGTCAATCTCGATACCGGCCATCCTCACATTGGCCACAGTACGGCGGTTAATGTTGGACCCGATTAGATACAGGACCAGCGGGTTCAGGGCATCCATCACGGGGCCGAGGAACCAGTGCTCACTGCGCACATGCTCCAGGAGGACAATCCTGCCATCGGGGCGGCAGACCCGGCGTACTTCCTTCAGCCCCTGCACCGGATCGGGTACTGTGCAAAAAACGCAGGTAGCTACCACCGTGTCAAAAGTGGCGTCTCCAAATTCAAGGTGCTGGACATCCATTTCCTTTAAATCCACCGGTGCCCCGGCCAGGTGGAGCTTTTGTCTGGCCCGGGCCAGCATCCCGGGGCTGAAATCAATGGCCGTCATCCGGCATCCGGGTGGGTAAAATGGGAAATTGGCTCCTGTGCCTACCCCGACTTCCAGCACCCGGCCCCGGGCTTCCTGCCACACCCGCCGGCGCCATTCATCGGGGATCATCCGGTCCATCCAATCATAAAAGAGCGCCGTGCGGTTATAGCGTTTTTTGATTATTTCCGTTAGTTCTCTGGCCACTTTTCATCACCAAAATTATTATATCATCATGAATTCGCCAGTATCTAGAGAGAGCTAAATAGATAGACGCGTATATGGTAACACCTGCTCTACCCCTTGTCAAAGTGGTGACATCATGATAGCATTATTATGCTTACTTTTAATCATTATTGAAGGGATGATATAACAAATGATCCGTACGCAAATCCAGCTCACGGAAGAACAATATCATGCCCTGAAAAAAATGGCTGCTGTTAAAAAAATATCCATGGCGGAATTAATCCGGCTCGGCGTGGACCAGGTCTTGGCCGGTAGCAATCCTGGCCAAAACGAACGAATTCAGAGGGCTATAAAGGCAGCAGGGCGTTTCCGCTCCGGTGTTAAGGACCTCTCTCGCAATCATGATGCCTACTTAACGGAGGCTTTTGCGGAATGAATGTTTATCTTGATACTTCAGCTTTTTTAGCCATCCTCGATGCTGACGACGAGAATCATGCCGCTGCCAAAAAAATATGGGAAAATCTTTTAAACAGCGGTGTTCCGATGATTTGCAGCAGTTACGTTCTCGTAGAAACATATGCCCTGGTACAGCGGCGACTGGGGATGGAAGCTTTGCGGGTATTTCATGAAGATATACTTCCCCTGCTGCAAGTAGAATGGATTGACGCCGATTTGCACCAGTGGGGTGCCAATGCCGTTTTGACCGCCAACAGGAGAAATTTGAGCCTGGTAGATGCCGTTAGCTTTGCTGTGATGCGTAAACTGGGTATTAAAAAGGCATTTGCTTTTGACAGGCATTTTTTTGAGCAGGGATTTGAAAATATTAGCGAAAGATAAGTTAGCGGGCAGGATTTCTGCTTTCCCGTGGCGAAAAAACGTTAGACAACGCATTATTATTATTATTATAAAGAAGCAGGGAAGTATATGCCTGACAGGAGAAAAGATATTGCCGCCAGGGCCCGGGAAATACCGCCCTTTATCGTCATGGACATCCTGGAAAAGGCCAAAGAAATGGAAACCCGGGGGGAGAACATCATCCACCTGGAAATCGGCGAACCTGATTTTGACACCCCGGAACCCATCAAAGAAGCCGCCCGGCGTGCTCTCCGGGATGGTGACACCCACTACACCCACAGCCTGGGCAAGCCGGAACTCCGGGAAGAAATCGCCCACTACTACCAGCGGAAATACGGGGTCAATATTTCGCCTGACCAGATCGTCGTCACTTCCGGCACCTCGCCGGCCATGCTCCTGACCTTTAGCGTCCTCCTGGAGCAGGGGGATGAGGTCATCCTCCCCGATCCCTACTACGCCTGCTACCCCAATTTTATCCGTTACGTCGGCGGGCAGCCTGTCTTTATACCGGTAAAAGAAGAAGACGGCTTCAAGTACCGCCTTCCAGCTATCCAGGAGAGCCTCGGCCCCCGGACCAAGGCTATTATGGTCAATTCTCCCGCCAATCCCACCGGCGCCGTCTTTACAGCGGCCGAATTAGCAGCCCTGGCCGGCCTGGGACCCTGCATCATTGCCGACGAAATCTACCACGGCCTGGTTTACGAAGGCCGGGAGCATACCATCCTGGAGTTTACCGACCGGGCCTTTGTCATCAACGGGTTTTCCAAGCTCTACGCCATGACCGGCTGGCGCCTGGGTTACGTTATCGCGCCGCCGGAGTTTGTCCGGCCTTTACAAAAGCTGCAGCAGAACCTCTTTATCTGCGCTGGTTCCTTCGTCCAGGCCGCCGGCATCGCCGCCCTGCGGGAATGCGACGAACACGTGGCGCAAATGGTCGCCACTTACGACGAGCGCCGCCGTTATCTGTTGAGCCGCCTTAAAGCCATGGGCCTGGCCACCCGGGTCGAGCCTACCGGCGCCTTCTACGCCCTGGCCAACGTCAAGAAATATACCAGCGATTCCTATTCCTTCGCCTTTGAGATTTTAGAGAAAGCCCGGGTAGCCGTCACCCCGGGCATCGACTTCGGCCGCAACTGCGAAGGATATTTACGTATTTCCTACGCCAATTCCCTGGAAAACATCAAAGAAGGCCTGGACCGGTTGGAAGAGTTTCTGGCCGGGAGAAAGGCAGAAAAAGGCTAACCACAACGTAAAGACCCGCCCACAGGCGGGTCTTAAATTCACTTAACAAGCTCCTCTCTTACTTCTTTAGCGTCTGGTAGTTCCAGCAGTCGCTGCACCAATTCCCGTCCCTTCTCATAAGAAAGGCCCATGATTTTTTCCTTCATCTCGGGAATAAATACAGGACTCATACTTATCTCATCCAGCCCCAGACCTACCAGGAGAGGTGCGGCCAGGCTATCTCCGCCCAGCTCCCCACAAAGACCTACCCATTTGCCCTGACGATGAGCTGCCTCTATCACTTGATAAATAAGTTTTAAAACCGCTGGATGGTATGGTTCGTAAAGAGTTGCTACTTTTTCATTGTCACGGTCTACGGCCAATGTGTATTGGGTCAGATCGTTGGTACCAATGCTGAAAAAGTCCACTTCTCTGGCTAAAATATCGGCCATGAGGGCAGCTGCCGGCACCTCAATCATAATACCGATGGGAATATTTTTACTTGCTTCTATACCCGCAGCCCGTAGCTCATCTCGCGCTTCCTCCAGGAGAGTTTTAGCCTGGCGGATTTCCTCCAGGGTCGTTACCATGGGAAACATGAGCTTGAGGTTTCCGTAAGAAGAAGCACGCAGCAAAGCTTTCAGTTGCGTCTTAAAAAGCTCTTTATATTTTAAACACAGCCTTATTCCCCTTAATCCTAAGAATGGGTTATCTTCCTTATCCTGGTTAAGATAGGGAAGAAGTTTATCGCCCCCAATGTCCAGGGTGCGCACAATTACGGGTTTATCTTTTAAAGCAAGCAAAACGTCCCGGTAAATCAAAAATTGTTCTTCTTCTCCCGGAGGCTCCTGGCGGTTCATATAAAGAAATTCTGTGCGGAAGAGCCCTACGCCTTCAGCGCCATATTCCAGCGCTAACTCCGCCTCTTCAAAGTTGCGGAGATTGGCTGCTATCTCTATTTCATGCCCATCCACGGTTACGGCTTTAGCTAAAACCTTCCTTATACGCCTTTTTTCTTCCTTAGTGGTTTCTTCTCTTGTTTCCACATTCTTGATTAGTTCTACATCGGGGTTTAAATGTATTACCCCTTCATCTCCGTCTATTAAAACGAGATCACCATCTTTAACCAGGTCTAATAAATTGGTTACCCCGGAGACCGCAGGTACTCCTAAAGCCCTGGCTACTACTGCCGTATGGCTAGTAGGCCCTCCTTTTTCCGTAATAATCCCGGCTACTGTCCGGCGAGAAAAACTTGCTGTTTGGGAAGGTGTTAATTCTTTAGCTACAATAATGGTGTTGGCTGCCACTTCGCTTACTTCCTCTGAGCGATTTCCTAGACATTCTATTAGACGCCGGCCTATATCGCGAATGTCCACAGCCCTTTCGCGGAAGTATTCGTCCTCCAGGGAAGCAAACTCCTGAGCTATCTCTTCGGTAGCTTCACTAACCGCCCAGACAGCATTTTTCCTTTCCAATTTGATTTTTGTTCTTATTTTTTCCCCCAATGCCGGGTCGGAAAGAAGCAAAAGATGGGCTTCAAAAATTTTAGCTTCCTGGAGGCCGATCTCGCGTTTAGTTTTATCAATAAGGCTTGTCAGTTGTTCCTTAGCCTGGTTGAAAGCCTCTTCTAACCTGGCAAGCTCTTTTTCCTTCTCTTCTTCACTGTTTAAATAGCTCCTGGAGTAATTGCTGGCAAGCTCCATTAGCCGGCGTACCCGACCTACCACCTTACCTGGGGAAATACCTATTCCTTTAAGAAGCATCTTCAATACCTTCCCGGAAATTGCTTTTAACTAATCGTTCTAAGGCCTCTATAGCTTCCTTCTCATCTTCCCCTTCCGCCCATAACGTAATAGAAGTTCCTTTAGTGATTCCCAGGCTCATTACTGCCAGAATACTTTTGGCATCGGCTTGCTTCTGTCCCTTTGTTATCCCTATTTTACTTTTAAAAGCCTGGGCAGTTTGGACAAAAAGAGTAGCCGGCCGGGCATGAAGGCCTGTTTCGTTGGTGATGATTAGCTCTTTTTTAATCATTTCTCTAATCTCCTTCTACAACCGTATTCAATATTTCTAATATCTCTTGGATAGTTTTAGACTCTCGCAGGCGCTGGCGAAATTCTTCATAGATCAATTTGCGGGAAAGCAAAGATAATACCTTTAAATGCTCATTCTCTTTTTGCTCTGCTGGCGTTGCAATTAGAAAAACCATATCCACCGGTTGTCCATCCAGGCTTTCCCATTCAATTCCATGTTTGGAACGACCAAAGACTACTGCTGATTTTTTAACTGCTTTAGATTTGGCATGGGGTATGGCAATACCATACCCTATGCCCGTAGTGGTAATGCTCTCCCTTTTTAAGACGTCTTGAAGAAATTCTTCTTCATTAGTAATTAACCCGCATTTCTCTAAAAGACCAGCCAGTTCTCGTATGGCTGCTTGTTTATCTCTAGCTTTTAAATCAAGTGTAATTAAATCTTCCCTGATCAAATTTCTTATATCCATTTTTAGAGGTCCTCCAATTTTATTTGTTGGGTTTCAAAAGTAACACCATTAAAGCCGTCACGAGAGTACCGATAGCAATAGATAGGATATATAATCCTAAATGACCCACTGCATTAGGGATAGCAAGGACGAATATGCCTCCATGTGGCGCCCTCAGGGTTGCATTAAAAGCCATAGAGAGGGCACCAGCTACGGCTGAACCTACCATAATAGATGGAATTACCCTAAAGGGATCAGCTGCAGCAAAAGGAATAGCTCCTTCGGTAATAAAAGAAATCCCTAAAACTGCTGCCGCCTTACCAGCTTCTCTTTCTTCGCTAGTAAACTTTTTAGGGAACAGTAAAGTAGCTAGCGCCAAACCTAATGGAGGCGTCATGCCCGCAGCCATAACCGCAGCTTGGGGCTCATAAATATTGCTACCCAGTAAGCCTACTGCAAAGGTATAAGCCGCTTTATTTACCGGTCCTCCCATATCGAAGGCCATCATGGCACCTAAAATAAAGCCTAAAATCACAGCATTGCCTTTGCTCATAGTAGTCAACCAGTTTTTAAGACCGTCCATTACAATTTTTGTTGGTGTGCCTATAACATATATTAACAACAAACCTACCACTAAAGTAGATATTAATGGAATTATCAATACGGGTTTTAATCCTTCCAGGCCTGCAGGAAGCTGGATATAGTCTCGTAAGAATTTGGCTACATAACCTGCCAAGAACCCAGCAATAATTCCTCCCAAAAACCCTGCCCCCATTTGAGCAGCAAGCATTCCTCCTATAATTCCTGGAGCCAGGCCCGGCCGATCAGCGATGGAAAACGCTATAAAGCCTGCTAGTATTGGAACCATTAAGGCGAAAGCTGTGCCGCCACCAATGCGCATAAGGTTGGCGGCTAAAGTGCCTTCTTGCTTAAAGGCCTCGATACCAAATACAAAGGAAAGAGCAATGATTAGCCCTCCTGCTACTACAAAGGGTATCATATAAGATACGCCTGTCATTAAGTGCTTATACAGACCAGTAGCCTGGGAGCTCCGCTCACTTTTGCGCTGCTGGACTTCACGAATAAAATCAGTGCTTTGCCTTGAGGGCTCTCTACCCTCCAAGGTTAAAGCTTTTTCTATTAAACCTTTAGCATTTTTAATAGCTTCTCCCACTGAAGCCCTAACTACAGGTTTACCTTGAAATTTTTCCTCGTCTACTTTAGCGTCTGCAGCTATAATGACTGCCACAGCCTCTTTGATGTCTGCTGGTGTCAATTCATTTTCTATCCCGATTGATCCACGGGTTTCTACTTTTATAGCCAACCCTTGTTCTTTGGCTGCCTTCTGCAAAGCTTCAGCCGCCATATAGGTATGGGCTATGCCTGTTGGGCAAGAAGTAACAGCAACTAATTTTTTCATTAATTACCCTTCCTTTCCTCCTTGTTTTTAGGATACCATTTTTTCTAGATTTCTTGTATTTTTACCTCGGGTAGCATATTTTTAGCTAGCTCTATATCTCCCACCTCGCTTCCATGGGCAGCAGCTGCGGCCGCGCTTACGGCAGTGGCCAGCCGCAAAGTATCAGTTAAAGATAAGCCTCTTTCTAAGCCATAAGCAAAAACTGCTACCATCGCGTCACCTGCGCCTACTGTACTGTTTGCCTCTACCACCGGTGGATAGGCCCGCATTTTTTGCTGTCTTGATGCCAAAAGAGCACCCCTAGCACCAAGAGAAATGACCACTATCTCCGGACCTGAAGCTAACAGTCGTTCAGCAATATTTACTAGCTTATCTTCACTCACCTTCACCTGGAGAACTTCTTCTACTTCGTACTTGTTAGGCTTAATTAACGTAGGACATGCAGCAAGCCCCTGCCATAAAGCTATCCCTCCTGTGTCTAAAATTGTCTGTGTTCCCTTCTCTTTTGCCAGGAGGATTAATTCTTTATAAGCATAGTCCGGCAAACCGGGGGGCAGGCTTCCGGAAAAAACTATCACTTGACATTGGGAGGCCAATTCCTTAACCTTATCCATCAACTGTTTTAAATAACACTCGTCTACCTCAGCCCCCGGCTCATTAATTTCGGTTATGGTCTTTTTAATTGGATCAATGATTTTTAGATTTTGCCTTGTTTCGCCGGGGATGACGATAAAATCATTCATTATTCCTTGTTCTGTTAAGAAAGAAGAAATATAGCGTCCATTGTTGCCTGCCAGAAAACCGGAAGTAATTACCTGGCACCCCAGCTGTTTTAAAACTTTTGCTACATTGATACCTTTACCTCCTGGATCAATCCTGTCTACGTGGGCTCTATTCGTCTTCCCAATGGTAAAATTTTGAATAAATATCGACTTATCAATGGCTGGATTTAAAGTAATTGTCGCTATCATTTGCTTTCCCTTATTTCCCTCCAAGATAATTTAGTTTATGTTAAAACTTGGCAATATTGATTCCTTTGTAATTTATTTACTGCTATTTTTTACTTCCTACCCTGCCACGATTAGTCTGGGCGGTATCAAAGTGATGCTTCTATTACGGCCACCTTGTCCAGGGAAGGGTTCAGGGTAACGGTGACAACTAGTGCAGGCAACAATCTTCCCTCCTGGCAGTTCAGTTTCCGCCGGCTACGATTACTTCCACGCCGCGCTCCTTCAGGCGCTCCAAGTCCTCTACAGGAGCACCGGGATCGGTAATGACGCGATTAACAGCGGTAACAGGGCAGATGAGTCCCAGGGAGATACGGCCGAACTTGCTGTGGTCGGCCAGGACAATAACCTCACGGCCAGCCTTGACCATCTTCTGTTTGGTCTGCGCCTCGTAGATATTGGGCGTAGTCAGGCCCCGCTCGACATCCAGGCCATTTGTAGCCAGAAAAACTTTATCGACGTATAAACCCTGCAGGGTGTTGTCAGCAATGGGACCGACGGATGATAGCGTGGAGTGGCGCAGGTGACCACCCGTAAGGATTAAATCAATGGTTTCGATAAAGGCCAGTTCCCAGGCTACATTGAGAGCATTGGTCACCACTGTCAGGGGGTGTTTTTTATTCGCCTTCAGCAAGCGGGCCAGCTGCAGAGTGGTAGAACCGGCATCCAGTAAAATAGTATCGCCATCGGCAATCAAATTTATGGCGGCCTGCGCAATGGCCTTTTTCTCTGCCAGGTGTTCTTCTTCTTTCTCTGTCAGGGTTGGTTCAAAGGAAGCAGTGGCAATGCTCACGGCCCCGCCGTGGGTACGTTTCAGGAGGCCGGCCGCTTCTAATTCCTGGAGATCACGGCGGATGGTTACCTCGGAAACTTGAAAGAGATCGCTTAATTCCGCTACTCTAACCGCCGGTGTTTGTTCCAAGATTTCTATTATCTTTTGTTTGCGTTCGCTTGCGAACATATATTACCTATATGCCTTTCATATATTTTCATTTTCTTTATTTAGAGTTTACGATCATTTATTTTTAATGTCAAGATCATTTTAACGAAAAAAACCGTAACTTAATAGTTAAAAAGACAGCCACAAGCGGCCGTCTTAATCAATTGTCATACCCTTTATAGCAATGATATACATGGCGTGGGACCACAGGAGGGGTTTGGCGATGGGCCCCCAGCGCTCCAGCCAGTAATGATAGTGCTCCTCGGAGGTAAGGTTTTCCGGCACCTGCTCCGGCAGGTAGCCGTTGGTATCGGCCCGGGCTTCCACCCAGTCCAGGAGTTCCCGCGCAGGAACTTCTTCTCCCTTCAGGCGGTAGTACCAGGCCAGCCAGGCAGTGAGGAGCAGCCACTGGCCGCCGCCGTAGTAGGTATCGGCAGAATAGCGTTTCACCCCGCCTGTACAGAGATCGGCTTCAATCCTGGCCACCGTCGCCGCGAAAACGGGATCATTCAGGCTGCAGAGGCCGAAGGGCACTCCCAGCCAGAGGAGGTTGGCATCAACGGCATCCTGCCCGGCAAACTTGACCCAGTGGCCGTCCCGGACAAATTCTTCCCGGGCCCGGTCGGGCAGCTGTTCCAGTACTGCTATGACTTCATTTCGATCTCCCAGCCAGGGTAAAATGGCCTTCAAACCGCCATATATGGCCGCCAGGGTGGAGGGGTGGCGGTAGTCACCGTATTCCTCCCAGCAGTCCAGGCAGGGGTGCTGCCAGAGGCCGGTGAGGTAGCGCACCACCAGGTCAACGGCCCGGCGGTAAATATCTTCCCAGGGGCCGCCGGCCTGCAGGTGGGCGGCCAGGCCCCAGAGGAAGGTGCCGTAGCCGTCCAGCTGGAAATTTCCCCAGGGCTCCCGGCCCTCTTCCCCGGTGAGGGTATAGCGGGTATGGAGGCAGCTGGCATCTCCTATGGGCTGACCCCGGGTTACAGCCGCCAGGGCCCGCTCTACCTTGTAGCTGTGGGCGATGATAGTGCGGGCGCCAAAGCGGTAAAACCCCTTGGCGGCTTCCCTTTCCCCCACCAGGTCTAGGGCGCGGGCGATAAAGGTCCCGTCCCGCAGCCAGACGTAATTATAGGGCGGGTAATCAGGGGCCGCCGGGAAGGCACCCGTCGAGGCCTGGTAGGCTTTCAAGATATCTATGCTGCGGGCAAAAAGTTGACCTGCTTTCATAATATTAAAAGAAGGGCTGTCGCCAGCCCTTTTATTTTATCATCTCCAGGAAATAGCGGTGTATTCGCAAATCATTAGTTAATTCCGGGTGAAAGGCCGTCGCCAGGAGGTTCCCCTGACGGGCCATGACGGTCTTACCCATAAAGGTGGCCAGGGATTCCGCCGGGGGTTCTACCCTCTCCAGGTAGGGAGCGCGGATAAAGACGGCATGGAAGGGTTCCTCTCCCAGGACGGGGATCTCCAGGTCGACCTCAAAGCTGTCCACCTGGCGGCCAAAGGCATTGCGCTGGACACTCACGTGCATCAGTCCCAGCCGGGGCTGGTCGCTGCCGATTATATCCCTGGCCAGGAGCACCATCCCGGCGCAGGTGCCAAAGAGCGGCATCCCTTCCGCCGCCAGTTCGCGGATGGGCTCCAGAAGGTTGAAGTCTACCATTAGCTTGCCGATGGTCGTACTCTCGCCGCCCGGTATGATCAGCCCGTCAATATCTTCCAGCTGCCTTTCCCGCCGGATCTCTACACCCTCAACACCCAGGGCCGCCAGGGAGGCAATATGCTCCCGGAAGGCACCCTGCATGGCCAGTACGCCAATTTTCATTTTTAACTCGCCTCGCTATTACCAGCCGCGTTCTTGCATGCGTTCTTCCTGCCTGATGGTGGCAATGTCCAACCCGGGCATGGCTTCGCCCAGGTCTTTAGATACCTCGGCCAGGACTTCCGGTTCCCGGAAGTGGGTGGTGGCGGCTACAATGGCCCGTGCCCGCTTCATGGGGTCGCTTGATTTAAAGATACCGGAGCCGACAAAGATGCCGTCGGCGCCCAGCTGCATCATTAGCGCGGCATCCGCCGGGGTGGCGATACCGCCGGCGGCGAAGTTGACCACCGGCAAGCGCCCCAGTTCCTTCACCTGCTTGACCAGTTCATAAGGAGCCTGAATTTCTTTGGCAAAGGTCATCAATTCCTCATCGGGCAGGTTCTGCACCCGCCGGATCTCGCTCATGACCCGGCGCATATGACGAACGGCTTCCACGACATTGCCGGTACCGGGCTCCCCCTTGGTGCGGATCATGGCCGCCCCTTCGCCGATGCGCCTTAAAGCCTCGCCGAGATTGCGGGCGCCGCAGACAAAGGGCACTTTGAATTCATGTTTATTGATATGGAACTCTTCATCGGCCGGGGTGAGAACTTCGCTTTCATCGATATAGTCAACGCCCAGGGCTTCTAAAATCTGCGCCTCCACGAAATGGCCGATCCTGGCCTTGGCCATCACCGGGATGGTTACGGCGTCCATAATCCGTAAGATAACCGTAGGGTCGGCCATGCGGGCCACCCCGCCGGCAGCGCGGATGTCGGCCGGCACCCGTTCCAGGGCCATCACGGCGCAGGCCCCGGCCTCTTCGGCAATTTTAGCCTGTTCTGGGGTGGTGACGTCCATGATGACGCCGCCTTTCAACATCTCCGCCAGGCCCTTCTTTACCGTCCAGGTTCCCTTTTCTGCTGCCATCTTTCTTCCCCCCATTGCTACACTCTTCGACCTTTCTGGCTGCACAGCTTCATTCTACTACAGGGTACCTTCTGAAGCAATAACCTTTTAATACAACCTTATCTTTCCTGCGAAATTTAAATTTTATTGAACACGAGCCATAGCTACCACGCGGTCATTATGTTCCAGGCGCATCAGGGTAACTCCCTGGGTATTGCGGCCCTGGCGGGAGATGTCTTCCACCCCCAGGCGGATGAGAATCCCGTCGGCTGAGATCAGCATCAGTTCGTCATCCCGGGTAACAACGGCTACAGCTGCCACCGGACCGGTTCGTCTGGTAACGTTCATGGTAATAATACCCTTGCCGCCCCGGCTCTGGGTACGGTACTCCTCCAGGGGCGTCCTTTTGCCAAAACCATTGGCGGAAACAACAACCAGCTCAGCCCCCTCTTTAACCCGGACCAGGCCGACAACCTCATCACCGTCCTCCAGAGTGATGCCTTTCACGCCGTGGGCGGCCCGGCCCATGGGCCGTACTTCATCTTCGGCAAAACGAATGGCTTTGCCCTGGCGTGTCACCAGGATAACTTCGTGATTGCCTTCCGTACGCAGGACGCCGATGAGCTCATCACCTGCATCCAAACCTATGGCAATCAAGCCGTCCCGGCGGGAAGTGTGGTATTCAGCCAAGGAGGTTTTCTTGACCGTACCCTGCCTGGTAGCCATAAAGAGGTAAGCGTCTTCATTCAGGTCGCGGATGGGAATGACGGCGGTGATGGTTTCTCCCTTGTTTAGATAAATTAAATTAACCAGCGGCGTCCCCCGGGCCTGGCGACTGGCTTCAGGGATTTCATGTCCCCTCAGGCGGAAGACACGACCCTGGTTGGTAAAGAAAAGGAGGTAATGATGGGTGGTAGTTACAAAGATATCTTCGACAAAATCTTCTTCCCTGGTACCCATGGCCTGGATGCCGCGGCCGCCCCGTTTCTGACTGCGGTAGGTGTCTACCGGCTGGCGCTTGATATAACCGCGATGGGACAGGGTGACGACGATATCTTCCCGGGCAATGAGGTCTTCTACCTCCAGGTTTTCTTCATCCAGCATAATCTGCGTGCGACGTGGATCGGCAAATTTATTTTTAAACTCCAGGAGTTCCTCTCGAATTATGCCGTAGACCATGGCTTCGCTATCCAGGACTTCTTTCAGGTAAGCAATGCGCTTTTGCAGTTCCTGCCATTCTTCCTCCAGTTTTTCTCTTTCCAGAGCCGTAAGGCGACCCAGACGCATGTCGACAATGGCTTTAGCCTGCCTGTCGCTCAAATTAAAACGCTCCATCAAGCCCCGGCAGGCTTCTGGTTCATTGGGAGACTGGCGGATAATCTTGATTACTTCATCGAGAAACTGAATGGCAATGCGTAAGCCCGCAACGATATGGGCCCGGGCTTCGGCCTGGGCCAGAAGGTAGCGGGTACGGCGGGTGACTACCTCCTTCTGGTGATCCAGATAGAGAGTCAGCATTTCCCGCAAATTGAGAACCCGCGGCCGGCCGTCCACCAGGGCCAGCATAATGACCCCGAAATTCTCCTGCAGCTGGGTATGCTTATAGAGCTGGTTAAGAATAACCCTGGGCTGGACGTCCCGGCGCAGCTCGATGACGATCCGCATCCCCGTCCGGTCGGACTCGTCCCGTAGATCAGTAATGCCGTCGATCTTTTTCTCCCGCACCAGCTCGCCAATGGTTTCCACCAGGCGGGCCTTGTTGACCTGGTAGGGGATTTCCGTCACCACAATCTGGCTCTTGCCGCTTTTTAAGGTCTCCACCTGGGCCTTGGCCCGGATTTTGATACTGCCCCGTCCGGTCCGGTAGGCGTTTCTAATTCCTTCCCGGCCGATAATCAGGCCCCCGGTAGGAAAGTCCGGTCCTTTGATAATCCGGGTCAGGTCTTTGAGATCGGCCTCCGGATTGTCAATAAGGTATACCAGGGCATCGATGACTTCTCCCAGGTTATGGGGCGGGATGTTGGTTGCCATGCCCACGGCAATCCCCGCCGACCCGTTGACCAAAAGCTGGGGAATCCGCGCCGGGAGCACCACCGGTTCCTTGAGGCTGCCGTCATAGTTATCGATAAAGTCGACGGTCTCTTTATCAATATCGGCCAGCATGGCCAGGGCAATCTTCGCCAGCCGGGCTTCGGTATAGCGCATGGCCGCCGCTGAGTCGCCGTCGACGGAACCGAAGTTGCCGTGGCCGTCCACCAGGGGATAGCGGCAGGCAAAATCCTGGGCCAGGCGGACCATGGTTTCATAGACGGCGGCATCGCCGTGGGGGTGGTAACGAGCCAGCACCGTACCTACGACGACAGCCGACTTTTTATGGGGCCTATCCGGCGTTAATCCCTCTTCGTACATGGCATAAAGGATACGCCGGTGAACGGGTTTCAAGCCATCGCGGACATCGGGCAAAGCGCGGCCCACAATTACGCTCATGGCGTAGTCAATGTAGGACCGCTTCATTTCCTCTTCCAGGTTGACTTCTAGAATTTTACCGCCCTCTTGCAAGGCCAAAGTATTTTCCACCTTCTTTCAAAAGTGACCCTTTACCTAAAATATAACCTGCTGGAAGCTAACGCCAAACAGTTCTAAAGAAAAACGGGGGTCAGACCCCCTCCACCCTATATATCGAGGTTTCTGACTTCGTGGGCGTGTTGCTGGATAAATTCCCGCCGCGGCTCCACCCGGTCACCCATAAGGATGTTAAAGATGGCATCAGCTTCCGCAGCATCCTCCAGGTTGACCCGGAGCAGGGTGCGGGTTTCCGGGTTCATGGTCGTTTCCCAGAGCTGGTCGGCGTTCATTTCGCCAAGGCCTTTATAGCGCTGGACTTCCCATTTTTCACCGGCATGGTTCTGTAAAAATCTTTCCAGTTCGGCGTCATTATAGAGGTAGTGCTCTGTTTTACCCCGGGAAACTTTATACAGGGGCGGCTGCGCGATATAGATATAACCTTCGGTGATTAAAGGCCGCATGTAACGGTAAAAAAAGGTAAGCAACAGCGTCCGGATATGGGAACCGTCCACATCGGCATCGGCCATAAGGATAGTCTTATGATAGCGGACCTTGTTGATGTTAAAATCATCGCCAATACCTGTACCCAGGGCGGTGATGATGGTCCGGATCTCTTCGTTATTTAAAATCTTGTCCAGCCGCGCCTTCTCGACATTTAAGATTTTACCCCGCAAAGGCAGGATGGCCTGGAAACGCCGGTCGCGGCCCTGCTTGGCCGAACCGCCGGCAGAATCACCCTCCACCAGGAAAAGCTCGGCCACGGCCGGGTCCTTGTGGGTGCAGTCGGCCAGTTTCCCTGGCAAAGAAGTTATCTCCAGGGCATTCTTGCGCCGTGTCAACTCCCGCGCCTTGCGGGCCGCCTCCCGGGCCCGGAAGGCATTTAAAGCTTTATCGACAATCCGCCGGGCAATGGTGGGGTTTTCTTCCAGGTAGGCGCTTAAATGCTCCGCCACCAGGGCGTCGACGATGCCCCGCACTTCCGTGTTGCCCAGCCTGGTCTTGGTCTGGCCTTCAAACTGCGGTTCCATCACCTTGACGCTGATGACAGCCGTCAGGCCTTCCCTGATGTCTTCGCCGGCCAGGTTGCTGTCGTTTTCTTTTAAGATATTAAATTTACGGGCATAATCGTTGATCGCCCTTGTCAGGGCCGTTTTAAAACCGATTTCGTGGGTGCCGCCTTCGGTGGTATTGATATTATTGGCATAAGAAAGGATGAGCTCGTTATAACCGTCGTTATATTGCAGGGCTATTTCAACCTGCACGTTATCCTTTTCCCCGCTAAAGTAGAGGGGTTTGTTGAAGAGGACTGCCTTGTTTTTATTTAACTGACGAACAAAGTCAATCAATCCGCCGGTGTGGTAATAGGTGGTTTCAGTGTCGTTTCTCTCATCCCGGAAAATTATTTTAACGCCCCGGTTTAAGAAGGATAACTCCTGCAAACGCCGGGCAATTATTTCATCCTGGAAAACTATATCCTCAAAAATCCCTCTGTCCGGGAAAAAGGTGACGCTGGTGCCCGTACCCTTGGCTTTTCCGACGACCTTTAAATCCGATACTTTGTTGCCCCGGCGGTACTTTTGCTGGTATACCTTGCCATCCCGTTTTACCTTTACCTCCAGCCACTCGGAAAGGGCGTTGACAACTGAAAGGCCTACGCCGTGGAGGCCGCCGGCTACCTTGTAGCCGTTGCCGCCGAATTTACCCCCCGCATGGAGCATGGTTAGGGCTACTTCTACGGCTGGTAACCCCGTTTTTTCATGGATGTCCACCGGGATACCGCGGCCGTTGTCGGTAACCGTCAGGCTGCCGTCCTGATGAATAATTACTTCAATGCGATCGCAAAAGCCGGCCAGGGCCTCGTCAATACTGTTGTCCACTAGTTCAAAAACCAGCTGGTGCAGGCCCCGGACCCCGGTGTTGCCAATATACATCCCGGGTCGCCGGCGCACGGCTTCCAGGCCCTCCAGAACCTGGATTTGACTGGCATCATATTCCGTGTGAATCTGTTCCATCTTTTCCTCCCAGGTAAAACTTACCCTGACAAATATAGCACAAAAGACAGGCTTCCTTCAAGCAGGCGTAAAGCAGGTCCTGAGGCGCGGCCGGAGTTTTTATTCCTGTTCCAGGTTGCTAAAGATTGAGCTGGCTCTCTTCATCAGAGTGCCGGAAGAAATGCTGGAAAAATATATGTCTTTATCAGTAACAATGCAGGATTTATAACCCCCGGAAGCGGGATCTTTATCTTGAAGTTTGGCCGCCTTTAAAAATTCCCTGTTAACCGTGGACCGGCCGGTTGTGCTCAAGTTAAGAATGACGATAATGTCCTTACATGGAACATCCATCTCATTACCTATGTGCAGGTACATACAAAACCTCCTTCCCTTTTAGAAATTATTGTCTTATTTATCCTGCCACTAACTTTCTTTCTCCTGATAATTGCCAGATGGTGGCTTGCTCCAGGAGACTGGCCGGCAGTCTGGTCAACTCTGTTGTCGTTAAAAAGATTTGGCCGGCGGTGGCCAAGAGTTCCAGCAGGGCCTGCTGGCGTTTGCTGTCCAGCTCGGAAAAAACGTCATCCAGAAGCAAAATGGGCCTCTTACCTATGACCTGCATAAAAATCCTGGCTTCAGCAATTTTAAGGGCCAGTACCGCCGACCTCTGCTGTCCCTGGGAAGCAAAGAAACGCGCTTCATGATCACCAACAAAAAAAGAGAAATCGTCCCGGTGGGGTCCCCAGAGGCTTAAGCCCGCCTGAATCTCCCTCTCCTGTCCGGCAGTTATTTTTGCCAGCCAGTCATCATAATCGCCGACGCTGGGCCGGTAGATAAGGGTTAGCTGTTCCCTGGCACCCATACTCCGGTAAATGGCTGCTGCCAGTGGTTCCAGGGACTGGATAAAGGCCCGTCTTCTCTGGATAATGGCCGCTCCGGTAGATACTAGCTGGATATTCCAGGGTTCAAGATCCTGGTCTTTTCCCCGGCCGGCCTTGATCTCCCGCAGTAAACGGTTGCGCTGTAAAAGGAGGCGGCGATAAGACTGGAGGTTATGGCAATAAAGCCGGTCAAGGATGCTTATCTCCCGGTCCAGGAACTGGCGCCGGTAGACAGGTGCACCTTTTAAAAGGAGCAGGTCCTCGGGTCCAAAATATATAACCGGCAAAATTCCTAGCAGATCAACTAAGCGGTGGTTCTGACCGTTAATTGTTAACTCTTTGTGATTGTGCTGGTAAATAATAGCAAGCTCCACGTTTTCCTGGCTGGAATTACAGCAACCTTTTATCTGAAAAGAGCTTTCTCCCCAGGTTACCAGGTGCTGGTCCTGCTGCTGGCGTAAAGAGCGGGCAAAGCTTAAATAACCAATAGCTTCCAAAAGATTGGTCTTACCGACCCCATTTGGACCCTGGATAATATTCAGGCCCGGCTGGCAGTGCCAGGTCAACTCGCGGTAACAGCGAAAATTAGTCAACTGGAGCTGCCGTAAGCTTAAAGCTGGCACCCTTGACCTCCACCTCATCGCCAGGCTCTAAAGTATGGCTGCGGCGTTTCTCAACCTGCCCGTTAACCCGTACCAGGCCGCCGGCGATCATCGCTTTAGCCTGGCCGCCGGTTGCTGCTATACCAGCCCATTTTAAAAACTGGTCCAGCCGGATAGTTGGAGTAGTAATAGGTACGTTTTTACTGGGCATAATTACCCCCTTTAGACACCCGGCGAATTGTTTTCCGGTGTGGTATTGATCCTTACCGGCAGAATAAGGCAGAAATAATTATCTTCACCATCCGGTTTCACAACTACCGGTTTTAAAGGTGCCGATAGCTCCAGGATAACCTCTTCCGTGTCTATTATACGCAGCGTTTCCAGTAAATAACGGCCGTTCAAGGCCAGGGTTAAAGGCTCACCTTCAATCTGGGCCGCCAGTTCCTCCTCCAGGTGGCCAACTTCAGCAGCCTCGCTGGTAATCTTTAAAGTTTCATCAACCTGCAAAAAGATGATATAGGAACGGGATTTTATTTCATCCCTGGCCAGCAGGGTAGCGCGTTCTGTTGTTTCCAGTAGATCCCTGGTAGCCACCTTTACTTTAGTAACGTAAGATTGAGGTATAACCTGGCGATAATGGGGAAATTTGCCATCAAGCAGGCGCGCATACATCTTTAAGTTTTCATAGCGGGCAAAAATCTGGCTGGAGCCAACAGTTATCTGCACCTGACCTTCTTCACCTGGGAGCAGACGGGCCAGCTCATTTAAGGAGCGGCTACCAATAAGAGCGTTTACCGGTTCGTTGCTGGTAACTCCGGCCAAAGGGCCTCGGTAGACGGCCAGGCGGTGGGTATCGGTAGCTACCAGGTTAAATTGTGTCCCATCCGGTTTTATTTCCAGTAATATACCACTAAAGATACTACGCAAATCATCACTGCTGGTAGCTATACTTACCTTGCGGACAGCATCTTTGATAATGTTTAAATCAACTTCCAAGGAAATATTGCCCTCAATGTCTGGCAGGGAAGGAAACTGGCTGGGATCAAAGCTGTTTAAGTGGACCCTGGACTGCATATAAGTTATCTCTACAGTATTATCCGGCAGGGCCTGTAATGAAAGGTTAGTAGGTGGTAAACGCCGCACCATTTCTGTAAAAATGCGGGCCGGCAGCAGAAGTTCGCCGGGGGTTAAAACTTCTACCGGGAAACTGTAAATAATGCCTAAATCGAGATCAGTTCCCTGTAACGTTAGCATATTTTCTTCAGCCTGGAATAAAATACCTGTAAGGGCTGGTAAAGTAGTAGTCGTGGCTACAGCACGGTGAACTTTTTGAACGGCTTGTAGAAGCTGGGGTTGGGAACAGGAAATATGCATGAGAGGCTTCCTCCATCATCATCATCATCTAACTAAAGATGATAGTAGCCGTAGTAATAGGGCCTGTGGAAATGTTGATAGCAATCGCTAATGCAGGCAGGATCGGAGTTTTGCTTTGTGGATTACTGGTTTCTAATTTCCTGCATAAGCTGGGATATTATCTGAGACAGGGATGGATCGCTTTTTAAATCATCGCGTATCTTGGTATAGGCGTGGAGGACTGTTGTATGGTCCCTGCCGCCGAAGGCTTCACCGATTTGGGGCAATGAAGCATCGATCATTTCCCTGGCAAGGTACATGGCTATTTGCCGGGGAAAGGCTACCGCACGGTTCCGCTTTTTGGCCTTTAAATCTTCCGGCTTCAGGTTGAAATAGCGGGCCACCACTTCCTGGATAAGGTTAATGGTAATAGGCTTCGGACGGGCCAGATTTAAAGCATCCTTAAGAAGCTTTTCGGCCATCTCAATGGTAACTTCTTCTTTAGTAAAGGCAGCATAGGCTGCCACCCGGAGTAAAGCTCCTTCAAGTTCCCGGATGTTAGAATCTATTTTTTGGGCCATAAAAAACATGACGTCATCCGGAATACTAATATTTTCAGCAGCTGCTTTCTTTCTTAAGATGGCCATCCTGGTTTCCAGATCGGGCGGCTGGATATCGGTAATAAGCCCCCATTCAAAACGCGACCGCAAGCGATCTTCCAAGGTAGGTATTTCTTTAGGAGGCCGGTCGCTGGAAATTACTATCTGTTTGTTGGCTTCATACAGGTGATTGAAGGTATGGAAAAATTCAACCTGGGTACTTTCCTTTTTTGCTAGAAACTGGATATCATCAATAAGGAGAACATCGATGTTACGGTATTTAGCTCGGAATTCTTCCGTCTGCTCATCGCGAATGGCGTTAATCAGGTCGTTGGTAAACCTTTCCGAAGAGATGTACAGGACCCGAAAATTGGGCAAGTGCTGGCGTACGTGATGGCCGATAGCTTGCATGAGGTGGGTTTTCCCTAAGCCAACGCCGCCGTAAATGAATAAAGGATTATAAGAATGAGCCGGGGTTTCGGCTACTGCCAGGCAGGCCGCATGGGCGAAGCGATTGCTGTTGCCAACAACGAAGGTATCGAAAGTGTACTTAGGGTTAAGCCGAGGCAGGTCGTCATCTCCTGACTCGGAGGTAACCGTGGCCCGGTCTCCAGCCGGTGAAAAGCAAATGACCTGGATATTAATTGGTTCCCGGCCCAGTACTTTCTGCAGAGCATCCTGTACCAAAGGATAAAAACGGCTCTGGATATAATCGCGGGCAAATTCGTTGGCTGCAGCCAGAACCAATGTGTTACCCTGCATAGTTACCGGCCGGGCATCAAAAAACCAGGCTTCTAGGGCGGAGAAACTAATTTTTTTTTCCAAGATGGACAATACCTGTTGCCAGGCTAGATCGAGTTGATTGGGTGGCAAAAAAGAGACCTCCCTGGGGAAGATGTTAATAAATACTGTTGTATATAACATGAAAAGTGGGGATAAGTGATGGGAATAAAAGCAATCATGCAATCTTATCTTAACAGCTTTGGGTATAACTATCAACAGGCAACAAAAATTCCTTTTCCTTGACAGATGGAAAAAGACTCAGCTATAATTTGAATGATACGGCTGGAAAAAGATAAAAGATAAATTTGGTAGGAGGGAAAAACAAGTTTGAAACGGACTTATCAACCCAAAAGGAGACGCCATAAAAGGGTTCATGGCTTTTTAAAGAGAATGCGCACTAAGGCCGGGCGGGAAATTATCAAACGGCGGCGCCGGAAAGGTCGTAAACGCCTGTCTGCTTAAGGCAGGCTTATCCCTTTATCCTGGGGGCAGGATGTTGTTAACTGCAGGGCGGCGTATTGTCAAGGCAAGGGATTTTCACCGAGTTTACCGTCAAGGACGCAAAATAAGCGGTAAAATATTAAAAATGTATTACGCGCCCAATATCTGTGGTCAGACCCGTTTTGGTTTTTCCATTTCCAAAAAAGTAGGCAAAGCTGTAAAGCGTAATTTATTAAAACGCCGCCTGCGAGAAATTTGTCGCAAACATTTAACTTCTTTCCAGCCGGGTTTGGATGTAGTGCTGGTAGCCAGGGAAAATGCAGTGCAAAGTAGCTATAATGAATTGGAGCAAGAAGTATTAAATTTGGGACGCTGGGGGAAAATTTTAGTTAAAAAGGAAAGCAGTGGCCTGGGTGATTAAAAAAAGTATTGTGTTCTTGATACGTTTATACCAGATATTTATATCTCCTTTCCTGGGAAAAAATTGCCGTTTTTATCCCAGTTGTTCCCAGTATACTTTGGAAGCAATTACCAGATATGGAGTGCTGCGGGGAAGTTTCCTGGCCTTCAAAAGGGTGGCACGCTGTCACCCGTGGCACCCTGGAGGTTATGACCCGCTTCGTTAAAGCCAATGTGGAGGTGAAGGCTGCCTTTTCCTAAAAAAAAAGAGGGAAGGCAGTGGGGCTACTTGAGTATATTAATTGATTTCCTGTCACAATCAATACAATTTTTATATAATATTACCCGGACGTTAGGTATACCCAATTACGGTCTGGCTATAATTTTATTTACCATTCTCGTTAAGGTAATCCTTTTCCCTTTGACCTACAGGCAACTGCGTTCTATGAGACGGTTGCAGGAACTTCAACCCAAGATCCAGGAATTGCAAAAAAAGTATAAAGGTAACCCGCAGAAGGCCCAGCAGGCAATGATGGAATTATACCAGAAGGAGGGCGTTAATCCCCTGGGGGGATGTCTGCCTTTGCTGGTGCAAATGCCCATTCTTTTTGCTTTATTCAGTGCCCTGCGTACCTTCTTTGATCCTGTTCATCATCCGGCCTATGTAGAACTGGCTCACGCCAACTTTTTATGGATAAGCAATCTGGGACAACCGGATCCCTATATTTTACCTATTTTAGTCGCCTTGGGCACCTTTTTCCAGCAAAAGGTAAGTATGGTAAGCAGCAATCAGGACCAGACCCAGAGAACAATGCTTATTGTCATGCCACTACTAATAGGCTGGATGAGCCGGAATTTTCCAGCCGGCCTCTCTCTCTACTGGGTAACTTTTAGTTTAATGGGCATTTTAGAACAATGGTTAATACGCCGGCAACCGCAGCTGGTGAAGGAGGAAATCAGCGCCAAATGAAGGAGATTGAAACCAGCGGCAAGACTGTTGAGGAAGCCATTGAGGCAGCGCTGAGAAGTTTAGGGGCCAAAAGGGAAGAAGTTGAAATTTATATTTTAGAAGAAGGCAGTAAAGGTTTTTTAGGTTTGCTGGGTTCACGCCAGGCCCGGGTAAAAGTTGTTCTGCCTGATAGCCCGGAAAAGGTGATTAATGACTTTTTAACGCGGGTCTTGAAAGCCATGAACATTGAAGCAGACATCGAAATCCGGCAGCGGGAAGGATACTTTTTTGTCAGTTTTCATGGTAAAGAGCTGGGTATCTTAATCGGCCGACGGGGCGATAACCTGGATGCCCTGCAGTATCTATGCAACCTGGCTGTAAATCGGGTATTAAAAAATAAAGTTAAGATTATCCTGGATGTAGAAGGTTATCGCAAACGACGGGAGCAAACATTAATCAATCTTGCCCGCCGCTTGTCGGCGCGGGTAAAAGCAACCGGGAAAAGGATTGTCCTTGAACCCATGAATCCCCAGGAGCGGCGCGTCATCCATACCGCACTGCAAAACGATAATGAGATCTTGACCTTTAGCGAAGGGCAGGAACCGAACCGCAAAATTGTTATTGCCTTGCGCCAATAAGTTTTTTGCGTTAAAATAGAATCACTTAGGTATTTATCTGTGGCCCAGTGATACCATAAGTATTACTGGGTCTTATTATGTGGGGAGGAAAGGAATGCTGGCCGACACCATAGCCGCAGTAGCAACCCCGCCGGGTGAAGGCGGCATCGGTATTGTACGCCTGAGCGGCAGTGATGCTGTTGCCATCGCCAGTAAAATATTTAAAACCCGCCAGGGACCGCATTTTTCTGCCAGTCGCAGCCATACCCTGCGGCTGGGAGTGATTATCGATCCCGAAACAGGGGAAACCATTGATGAGGTACTGGCATGCATAATGCGAGCCCCCCACAGTTATACAGCCGAAGATGTAGTGGAAATTAACTGCCATGGTGGTGCCCTGGCAGTAGCCAGAGTTTTACAACTTGCTTTACGCCATGGAGCCAGGCTGGCCGAGCCGGGAGAGTTTACGCGGCGTGCCTTTTTAAACGGCCGTCTCGACCTGGCCCAGGCTGAGGCTGTGCTAGATGTAATTCGCGCCAGGAGCAGCCAGGGACTCTCTGCTGCCATAGGCCAGCTAGAGGGCAAACTGTCACAAAAAATAACGGTGATAAACGATTCCCTTACCGGTGTACTGGCAGCAATTGAAGCCAGCCTGGATTTTCCCGAAGAGGTCGGCGAGGTAAGTGCCAGCGAGCTGGAGAAATTGAAACATGCCCGGGAAGAGGTATTAAAACTCTTGGCCACCTGGGAAGAAGGTCGTCTCCTTAATGAGGGCCTGAAAATAGCCATTGTTGGCCGGCCCAATGTTGGCAAGTCCAGCCTTTTAAATGCTTTATTGCGGCAGGAAAGGGCTATTGTCAGTCAGATCCCGGGTACCACCAGAGATACCATAGAAGAAACTTTACTCCTGGGCGGCTTTGCCTGCCGGCTTATCGATACGGCGGGCTTGCGGGAAACTGCCGACACGCTGGAGAGTATCGGTGTAGCGCGGACAAGGCAGGCTGTCAAGGAGGCCGACCTGGTCCTGATGGTCGTCGATCTAAGTACCGGTATCTTGGCTGAAGATAAGCGCATTCTGGAGGAAGTTACAGGTAAAAATGTAATTATTGTCGGTAATAAAGTTGACCTGATAGGTGAAAAAGAGAACGGGCTGAAAACTTTTGCCGCCAGTTACCCCTGGGTGACTATTTCTGCCAGGGAAGGTAAAGGATTGGATGAACTGGCCAGAAAGATAAGGGAGGTCGTTCTCAGCGGTAAGGTGGCAAGGACGGGGGAAGAGCCCATCCTTACCCGGGCCCGCCACCGCGACGCCCTGGAAAAATGCCTGGAGCACCTCAACGCTGCCATAGCCGCCTGGGAGAATGGTATACCCGGCGATTTAATCGCCGTTGACCTCTGGGCGGCCCGCGATTTCCTGGGTGAAATCACAGGAGCCACAGCTCGGGAGGATCTCCTGGACCGGATTTTTAGCGACTTCTGTATTGGTAAATAGATGGCAAGAACCTTATACCGCAAACGCAGTACTATCAAAAGGGTGAAAATAAATATACTGGCATTTGTTTGGCGCGAGCTAAAACAATGCCAGCAAGGAGCGAAGTTATTTTCATAGTAGAAATTAAGAAGAAAGAAGGTGAAAAGGATGTACAACGCCGGAGATTACGATGTCATTGTCATTGGCGCCGGTCATGCCGGCTGTGAAGCCGCCCTGGCAACGGCAAAGCTTGGCTGCCGTACCCTGGTGCTGACCATCAGCCTGGATAATATTGCCATGATGCCCTGCAACCCTTCGGTAGGGGGGCCAGCCAAGGGTCACCTGGTACGGGAGATTGACGCCCTGGGCGGCGTCATGGGCTTAAATACCGACCGCAGTCGCATCCAGATCCGCCGTCTCAACGGCGGTAAGGGACCGGCAGTCAGGGCCCTGCGGGCCCAGGCAGATAAAAAGCTTTACCAGCAACTGATGACCCTTAACCTGGAAAGGCAAGAGAATCTCGAAGTTAAGCAGGCTGAAGTCACCCGTCTTGTGGTGGAAAATGGCCGTGTCAAAGGTGTCTTGACCAGGACAGGAGCTTTCTTTACCTGTTCTGCTGTTGTTTTAACTACCGGCACTTATCTAAGGGGACGGATAATCATTGGCGATGTGGCCTATTCCGGCGGTCCTAACGGCCAGTTCCCGGCCATTGAACTGGCAGCGAGTTTAAAAGACCTGGGTCTCACCATGGGCCGCTTTAAGACCGGTACACCACCCAGGATCAGCAGCCGTTCCATTAACTGGGACAAGTTGATTGAGCAACCCGGTGACAGGGAGCCCTTAAATTTCTCTTTCTGGGAGGACAACAGCCACCGGCCCAATGTCTCCTGCTGGTTAACCCATACCAATGAGACAACCCATCGGATTATACGGGATAACCTGGACCGAGCGCCGCTGTTTAGCGGAATGATAGAAGGTAAAGGACCGCGCTATTGCCCGTCAATAGAAGACAAAGTGGTACGTTTTGCCGACAAACCGGCGCACCAGATCTTCCTGGAGCCAGAAGGGCTAGGAACGGAGGAGTGGTACGTCCAGGGTCTGTCCACCAGCCTGCCGGAAGACGTCCAGCTGGCCGCCCTGCACAGTATACCGGGGCTTGAAAAAGCAGAATTGATGCGGCCGGGTTATGCCATTGAGTATGATTACCTGGACCCGACCCAGCTCAAGGCAACGCTGGAATGCAAGACTATAAGTGGTTTATTCACTGCCGGACAGATCAACGGTACCTCGGGTTATGAAGAAGCCGCAGCTCAGGGGCTAGTAGCGGGAATAAATGCTGCTCGTCTGGTAAAGGGAAAAGAGCCGTTTATTCTAAGGCGCGATCAGGCCTATATCGGTGTCCTTATCGATGACCTGGTAACCAGGGGTGTGACCGAACCCTACCGCATGCTTACGGCGAGGGCCGAACACCGCTTGCTGCTGCGAGAAGATAACGCCGACCTGCGCCTTGCTGCCCTGGGTTATGAAATAGGGCTTCTGGATGAAGAAAGGTACAGGAAGCTCCAGGCCAAAGAAAAAGCCATCAAAGCAGGAATAGAACTTTTACAAAAGCAGCATGTTGGTAGTAACAATGAAAACATCCAGGAAATACTCCACCGCCGCCGGGAGACGCCGCTGAAGGGAACAGCCAGCCTGGCCGATCTCCTGAAAAGGCCTGGAATAAAATATCAAGATCTAGCAGAAGCCGGCCTGGCGCCAGACCTTCCAAATGACATTGCCGGGGAAATCGAAATGATTCTCAAGTACGAAGGCTATATTGCCAAGGAAAAAGCCCAGGTAGAGCGGATGTTAAAACTGGAGGGACGGCGTTTACCAGATAATCTTAATTACCGGGAAATCCGTGGCTTATCCCGGGAGAGTATCGATCACCTGGAAAGGGTAAGACCACGTTCCCTGGGACAGGCCCTGCGTATACCAGGCGTCACACCGGCAGATATCAGTATCTTGCTAGTCTATCTAGAACAAAAAAGGCGTGAAGGTGTAAATACCTGTGCTGGATAAAAATAAAATCATAAACAACTTAAGTCAAAATACGGGCATAGATATAACGGTTGAACAAGCTGCTGCCATAAAAGCTTATATCGATCTCCTTGTAGAATCTAATCAACAGATGAACCTAACGGCTATTGTTGAGGAGGAAGAAATCTGGCGGAAACACATCCTGGATTCCCTCCTCATTTTTTGTGCCTTGGCAATTCCGACAGGTGCCAGGGTTATCGACGTTGGTACCGGCGCGGGAATACCCGGCTTTATTCTAAAAATATACCGGCCGGACCTGCAGCTTACACTTCTGGAAGCCCAACAAAAAAAGGTTAAATTCCTGGAAAAGGTAGTAAACAAGTTAGAATTAAAAGGAGTTGAATGCCTGTGGAGTCGGGCCGAAGAGGTAGGTCAAAATAAAAATTACCGGGAAAAATATAACCTGGCCGTAGCCAGGGCTGTAGCGCCTTTAAATACCCTGGCGGAATACTGCCTGCCACTGGTAAAGGTAGAAGGTTTTATGGTAGCCTATAAAGGACCGGCTGGGGAGCAAGAATTAAAGGCGGCCGCAGGGGCGATAAACCTCCTAGGAGGTGGTGCGACAAAAATATGGCAGCGTAAGCTTCCAGGGGGGGAAGAAAAACGCCTTCTTGTTATAATCAAAAAGGAAAAGGTCACTCCGCCAGCTTACCCGCGCCGCCCTGGACTGCCCGCCAAACGGCCCCTTAAGTGAAGGAAAATAAACAGGGTCGGCAGGAACCCTAACAAACATGCCGAAATAAAGAAAAAAAGTCAAGGGAGAGGTCAATCCCATGGGCAAGGTTATGGCCATTGCCAATCAAAAGGGAGGGGTTGGTAAAACTACCACAGCCGTCAATTTAAGTGCCTTTTTAGCCCAGGCAGGAAAGCAAGTGCTCCTGGTAGATATTGATCCCCAGGGTAACGCCACCAGCGGTCTGGGTGTTGATCGCCTGCACATCGAGCACTGTATCTATGATGTTATTATTAACAGCGTGCCTATAGCAGGAATCATTATTTCTACAGGAGTACCCCATCTCGACCTGGTGCCGGCAACCATTGAACTGGCAGGTGCTGAAGTTGAACTGGTGACAGCAATTGCCAGGGAGCAGAAATTAAAGAAAGCATTGCAGGACGTCAAAGATAAATATGACTACATAATTATCGACTGCCCGCCTTCCCTGGGTTTGCTCACCATCAATGCTCTGACGGCCGCCGAAGGCGTCTTAATACCAATCCAGTGTGAATATTATGCCCTGGAGGGGCTGGGCCAGCTGATGAACACCATCCAGCTGGTTACCCGTCACTTAAACCCCCGCTTGAAAGTAGAAGGGGTTGTTTTGACCATGTTTGATCCACGGACCAATTTATCAATGCAGGTAGTTGATGAAGTAAAAAACCACTTCCCCGAAAAAGTCTTCAAAAGCATTATCCCACGTAATGTGCGGCTAAGTGAAGCGCCAAGCTACGGCCAGCCGATAAGTCTTTATGATCCTCGTTCCCGCGGGGCCGAAGCCTATAAAGAACTGGCCCTGGAGGTGATGAACAATGGTTAAAAGAGGCCTGGGCCGGGGCCTGGAAGCTTTATTGCCTGCAATCGAAGAAAACGAAGTTCTGACCGGAGAAGTAACCCGGGTAGCAGTGGACCGGATTGTCGCCGGGCGACACCAGCCAAGGCGCGATTTTGATGCCACAAAGTTAGAGGAACTGGCACAGTCAATTAAAAGTCACGGCGTTATCCAGCCCATTGTTGTTAAGCCTATTGGAGATGAACGTTATGAACTCATTGCCGGTGAACGCCGCCTGCGGGCCTGTAAAATCGCCGGGTTAAGGGAAATACCAGCAATCATCAAAGACCTGGATGCCAGGGAAACAGCCGAAATAGCTTTGATAGAGAATTTACAGCGAGAAGATCTGAATCCTATGGAAGAAGCTGAAGCTTACCAGGCGCTAATAAACGAACATAATCTTACCCAGGAAGAAATAGCCCGTCGCGTAGGCAAAAGCCGACCGGTAATCGCCAATGCCCTGCGCCTGTTCCAGTTGCCGGAGGAAATCCAGGAAATGCTCCGGAAGAGTGAAATATCAACAGGTCATGCCAGGATAATACTGAGCTTGAAGGATAGAGAACAACAGTTAATGCTGGCAAGAAAAATCAAAGAAGAGGGGCTGGCGGTAAGGGAGACAGAAATAATTGCTAAAAAGTTGCAAGCTTCAATTGATCAACCTACAAAAAAGGAGCGCAAGAACGAAAAGGTTGATTTAGAAGTCAAGCAGCTAGAAGATAGACTACAACACATTTTAAGCACAAAGGTTAAGCTATCTCACGGGAAAAATAAAGGTAAAATAGAAATATATTATTTTGGAACTGAGGACTTAGAAAGAATTATAGCCGTATTAACCAGGAATAATGTTTCACGTGAAACATTTTAAAGTTTGCGCTCGAGCGTCTGCTGGAAAAAAGGGTGACCCGGTCTCAGGTGGAGTTTAAGAGTGGGGGCATGGTCGAGGACGAGAATGTCCGGAGCCGGCCTCTGAGGCAAAGATAAGGAGGATGAAGAGATGACAACATACTGGCAAGCGAAAGGAAAGACTAATACAGAAGGTACAATTAAACTGGCCCTGGAACGCGCCAGGCAGCTGGGGCTAAAGGATGTTGTCGTTGCCTCGGCAACGGGCTACAGCGCCTTACTGTGCCTGGGAAATAATGATTTAAATATCGTTTGTGTAACCCACCAGGCCGGTTTTAAAAAACCGGGGGAAATAGAGATGGATGCGGCCACGCGCCGGCGCCTTGAGGAGGGGGGGATTAAAGTTCTGACCACCACCCACCTGATGGCCGGCCTTGACCGTGCCGTGCGTTTCGCCTTCCAGGGTATTTATCCAGCTGAAATTATTGCCAATACCCTGCGCCTCTTCGGCCAGGGTACCAAGGTGGCTGTCGAGGTTGCCGGCATGGCCCTGGATGCCGCCCTCATACCAGCAGGGGTGGATGTCATTGCCCTGGGCGGGAGCAGCGAAGGTGTAGATACGGCCCTGGTTTTACGTCCGGCCCATTCCCAGGACTTTTTCGCTACTAAAATTAAAGAGATAATTTGCAAACCAAGGGAGTTTTAAAGCAAAAGGTACCGAACGTAACCTGAAATCGGGGTGAAGAACTTGTGGGGTACGTGGGTTAATGTCCTGGCCATCCTGGCCGGTTCCCTTCTGGGAACCCTAATTGGCCGGCGTCTTTTTCAGCGCTTGCTGACAACAGTTACCCAGGCCACCGGCCTGGGTATATTGCTGGTTGGGTTGACCATGGCCATCCAGAGCCAAAATATCGTCCTGGTGATTGTCAGCCTGGTAGCCGGTGGCATTAGCGGAGAACTTTTGGATATTGAAGGGCGCCTGGCCGGACTAGGGAAGCGCCTTGAATCACTCCTTTCCCGCGGCGGCAGGGGGGAGATTACCCGAGCCTTTGTAAGCGCCAGCCTTCTCTACTGTGTCGGTGCCATGGCCATTATAGGTTCCATGGATGCAGGTTTACGCGCTAATTACAATACCCTCTATGCCAAAGCTTTACTGGACGGCATCCTGGCCGCTAGCATGAGCACCACCATGGGCTGGGGAGTAGCCCTGTCGTCCCTCCCGGTGCTTGTTTATCAGGGCAGTTTGACCCTGATGGCAACCTGGATGCAAAATTATCTAACCCCGGCTGTAGTGACCGAAATTACGGCCAGCGGTGGTCTGCTGATTATTGCCATTGCCCTAGACGTTTTAAAGATAAAAGAAATTCATGTAGGCAATCTTTTACCGGCTATTTTCTTTGCGGCCATCCTGTCACTATGGTGGCACTAAAAAAACAAACCCCTTGTCCTGTGGCTGCAGGCAAGGGGTTTGTTCAGGTCACCACATCTTTACAGCACGGGCGGCAGCCAGGGCGGCGGCGTAGACTTCCTTCACCGGCACGCCTGCGGCCAGGGCGGCCCGGCGGCAGGATTCATATTCCGGGGCTACGTTAGTGATTGCCCGGCCTTCAGGATCTTTGTAGCGACCCCACTTGACGGTTACCGGGCCGTAAGGCGTTAGCACCTCTGTTTGCTGCCGCTGGCAGACCAGGCGCTGGTCGCGGCGGAAGCGCAGGCCCAGGGTGCTGGAATGGCGGAAAATAGCTGCCGCCACTGCAGCAAGGTTGGTTTCCGGGCAGAGGGCTGTAAAGAGGACGCCGGGCCGGCCCTTTTTCATTTGCACCGGGGTAAAGTAGGCATCAACTGCTCCGGCAGCCAGGACCTGTTCCTGGAGGGCGGGGAAAAACTCGGGGTTCATGTCATCAATGGTCGTCTCAATGACCAGGCTGCTCTCGTCTCCCTCCAGCTGAGTTGAGGTGATTTCTCCCAGGGCCAGGCGCAGGAGATTGGGATGCGCTAAAGCTGTTTTCCCGGCGCCAAAGCCGACGCTGATCAAATTCATTGCCGGGAAAGGACCGAAAGTTTCGGCCAGGGTGGTGATGAGGGCTGCACCGGTGGGGGTTACCAGCTCAGCTTTATCTTCGGTGCCGTAAACAGGATAACCCCGGAGCAGGTAAAGGGTGGCCGGTGCCGGTACCGGCAGTTTGCCGTGATGGCATTCGACCCATCCGGAGCCCAGGGGCAGGGGCGAGGATATAACCCGCTCAATACCCAGGAGGTGCAGACCCAGGACGGTGCCTACAATATCGATAATGGCATCGACGGCTCCAACTTCATGGAAGTGTACTTTTTCCGGACTGATGCCGTGAACCTGGCCCTCAGCCCGGGCTAGGTTATGGAAAACGGCTGTTGCTTTTTCCCGCACCGGCAGGGGCAGCGGGCTGTTGTCGATTAGCTCCAGGATATCTTTCAGGTGGCGGTGAGGGTGGCGACCGGTCACCTGCACAGCTACATCTATGGCCGCAATACCATGCTGGCTGGTCTCCCTGATCTTTAATTCCCATCCGTCCAGGGCAAGCTCTTTTAACCGCTCTACCAGTTCATCCTTGGGAAGGCCATTGGCCAGCAGGGCCCCCAGGCACATATCACCGCTGATACCGGAAAAGCAATCAAAGTAGGCAACTTTCATCTTTCTCACCCTGCTCTAATGTTTGTGCCTTACTACCCGTTCCTCCGGGCTAAGAACAGCATTCATGCTGCCGCTGCGGAAGCCTTCTAAATCCAGGGTGATATAGGTAAACCCAAGTTCGTGGAGACGGTTAACCAGCTTTTCCCTGACATTAGCATCAATGAGGAGGGCAAAGGCAGTTGGGTTTACTTCCAGGCGGGCAATGGCACCGTGGTGACGTACCCGGATTTCTCTTAGACCCAGCTGGCGTAAGAATGCTTCGGCAGCAGCTACTTGTTCCAGTTTTTCCGGCGTAATGGCCTGGCCGTAGGGGATACGGGATGAAAGGCAGGCCATTGAAGGCTTATCCCAGTTGGGCAGGTTTAAATGCCTGGCCAGCTGGCGGATCTCCTCTTTGGTCAGTCCTACTTCCTGCAGGGGGCTGCGGACACCGAATTCCCTGGCCGCCCGGCTGCCGGGGCGAAAATCGCCGCTATCATCGGCATTGGCGCCATCAACGATTACTTTCAGGCCGTATTCCCGGGCCAGTTCTTGCAGTTTAGCAAAAAGTTCCTTTTTGCAATGATAACAACGTTCCGGCGGGTTAGCAGTAAAGGCGGAATCTTCCATTTCGTTGGTATTTATTACCAAATGCTGAAGCCCAAGTTCCTGCGCCAGCCGGGTAGCGGCGTCTATTTCCACCTGGGGATAAGTGGGTGAAGCGGCCGTAACTGCCAGGACTCTGGCCGGCGTCATACTGGCTACCTTGAGTAAAAGGCTACTGTCGACACCGCCGGAATAAGCCACAAGGACGGCTTCCATGTCCGTTAAATTTTTTTGTAGGAGTTCCAGTTTGGCAGCTAAAGCATCAGGTAACATTGAAATCACCACGCTTTAAATTTTTTAAGATCAAATTTTTCTCCATGGGCCGAGAGAAATCCTGCTGGCTTAATCTTTTTCAGTGCTGAAAAAAATTGCCGGTTTACTAAATTTAGGCGCGCAAATGAAATACGCGCAGGAAAATGGCATTTCATGTGGAAATAAATCTTTTGCTGTAATTTAGTAGGGAGGATTTAACTTTGGCGGTACTGACTTCTTTATTGGCACCCTATAATATCCCTATCCTCCTGGGGCTGGCCCTCCTGCAACTTTTTATTATCTTTTTTCTCTGGTATAACCATGCTGAGGTTAGGCGCCTGGAGGGACGCATCAAGCGTTTGATTGAAACCGGCGAAGGCCACGACCTGACCGCCGTTCTGGAGCGCTTCCACGACGTGGGGCAGATAAAGAAGGCCCTTGACCAGGTGCAGGAAAAGGTAGCCGACCTTCAGGTGGGTTTGGAGAAAAGTTTTAGCCGCATAGGTTTGATCCGCTTTAATGCCTTTCCAGATACGGGTAGTGATTTGAGTTTTGCCCTGGCACTCCTTAACCGGGAAGCCAATGGTTTTATCCTCACCAGTCTTTATGCCCGGGACGAGACCCGTGTCTTTATTAAACCCGTTCACAGCGGGCGTTCTACTTACCGCTTGAGCGAAGAGGAAGAAAAGGCCCTGGCCATGGCCCTGGGCCTGCTATCCCCGGGAGAGGCAGCCAGTTAGGGGGAACTGGGTTTGCAGGGTATCCGGCGTGATCGTTATTTTACGCTGATGCTTGTCCCGGAAGGGCGGAGAATTTATCGCTTTTTTCTCCCGGCGTGGTTTTTCCAGGTCGCAGTCGTACTGGCCATATTGCTTATCATAGCCTTAATTGCAGCTATAGGAGCAGTATACCACCTGCAAAAAAGGGTTGCCGAGCTTAGAGCTGTTGACCAGATCAACGCCAGGCAGGCCGCTCAGATTCTGCAGCTGGAGGAACAGGCCAGGGCTTTGCAGGAAAAGATTCAGGGCATCGACGAACTGGACGCCCGGGTAAGATCCTTGCTTGGCCTGGGCCAGGGTGGCGGGGAGCGCCCCGGCGTAGCTTCCCGGGGCGGTCGTTTAAGACCAGGAGAACAGGAACAAACTTTAAAGCAGGTACGTTTAATCCTTAGCAGCGTCGCCCGGGACACTCCTCGCCAGGAGGTTAAAATAAAAGAACTGGCCCGGGAAATGGAGCAGCACCTGGCTTACCTGGCAGCACTGCCCTCTCACTGGCCGGTACGAGGGCCGGTTTCTTCCCCCTTTGGCTACCGGGATTCCCCCTTTGGCCGGCGAGAAGAATTTCATGACGGTATTGATATTGCCGCTGCCTATGGCGCGGAGGTTCAGGCTGCCGGCAACGGTCGGGTAGTTTTCGCGGGCTGGATGCCAATTTACGGACGTACTATTGTTATTGATCACGGCTATGGTTTAACCAGTATGTATGGTCATAATTCTGAACTATTAGTTAAAATAGGGGAACAGGTAGCGAGGGGCCAGCCTATTGCCAGGGTGGGCAGCAGCGGCCGCAGTACCGGTCCCCACCTGCACTTTCAAGTGAAACTGAATGACCAGCTACAGGATCCCTTAAAATATCTTACAGGAGGAGAGGGTGCCGGAAGTGCTGGGGAGAAAGAATGACAATGTTGCGGCAACGGTAGACACGGTCATTGGTAAGGGAGCTAAAATAACCGGGAAACTGGTGGCCGAAGGAGCCGTCCGCATCGACGGCGATTTTGAAGGTGAGGTAAGTACCGAGGGTGACCTGGTGGTCGGGGAAAGCGGCCAGGTGGTAGCCACGGTCAGGGCGCGTAACCTGCTGGTGGTAGGAACCATCAAAGGTGATGTGGCCGCCACAGGGCAACTGGAAATTGCCCCGACGGGTAAAGTAGAGGGCGACGTCCAGACGGCGCGGCTAATTGTCGAACCCGGCGGTTTGCTCCAGGGCCACTGCCAGATGCCAGTACCGGCGGATGCCTAGCCTGGAATGAGCTTATCCAGGGTAGGTATGGCCGGCCACCCTGGAATTGCTGTGCCTCCGGCCAGGAGAATACATAGTCACATATAAATAAGGGAAAAGCTATTACTACTTCTTTTTCCGGGGGTTATAACCGCATGCTCTTTAAAAACCGCCACGATGCCGGTTGCCGGCTGGCCAGGGCCTTGCAGGACTACCGGGGCCGGCAACCCCTGGTGCTGGCTATACCCAGGGGCGGGGTGGTAGTCGCTGCGCCCATGGTCGCGGCCCTGGCAGGAGAACTGGATTTGATTATTTCCCGCAAAGTGGGCTTGCCGGGCAGTCCAGAACTGGCCGTAGCCGCTGTGGCGCCGGACGGTACAGTTTTATATAACCAATCCGTTATGCGTTCTTTAAACCTGGTACCGGCCGATCTTAAATCCTTCATCG
This sequence comes from Moorella sp. E306M, assembly GCF_006538385.1. NCBI lineage: Bacteria > Bacillati > Bacillota > Clostridia > Neomoorellales > Neomoorellaceae > Neomoorella > Moorella sp. E306M. The sequence continues at coordinate 1,253,216 of NZ_BJKO01000001.1, forward strand.
AGGGTGAAGTGGCGGAAATCAAACGGCGGCTGGAGGTTTACCGGGGTCACGCCGGTGAACCGGAAATCACAGGAAGAGTTGTTATTGTAGTAGATGACGGGGTCGCCACCGGCCTGACTACCGAGGCGGCCCTGCGGTCGGTTAAGCAGGCCAATCCCGCCAGGCTGGTCCTGGCCGTGCCGGTGGCCCCGCCGGAGACTGCGGAACGCCTGCGGTCTTTAGTAGACGATTTAATCTGCCTGGCAACTCCGGTACCCTTTTACGCCGTTGGCCAGTTCTATGAAGATTTCAGCCAAGTTTCCGACGATGAGGTAAAAAATATTTTAAAGAAATACAAACGTACTTTTTAATTCTACTGCAGGCCCCGGGCAACGGCAATATTGCGATGCTTGTAAACCAGGCACACGCCTTGGTAAATGGAGCTGGCAATTTGCTGGGCCATGCGCATGACAATGGACAGGCGGGTATTCTGGAGGACAAAATATTCCATGTAGCCGCCGACGTTGACGATGCCCGTAAAGTGAATGTCTCCCACAGCAGGGAGATTTTTATTGACCCCGGCGCCTGGTTTTAAAGCCCCCGGGGCCAGGGTAATAGCACCGACATTTTCCGCCTGTCCCAGGCAGGCATCAACGGCGATGATTATGGGATCAGGATGGTTGGTCTTAATATAGGCCAGTTTCTCCGTCAGGTTGCTGGCATGAACTGGTTCATCCAGGGTTCCGTATACGGCAAAGGGTAAATTGGGCATATGCAAAAGATTGGTACCCACCAGAGGGCCCAGGCAGTCACCCGTTGAACGATCAGTTCCGATGCAAACGACGACAAGAGGTTGTTTGCCCTCGGGATTAAGTTCCTGCAGGTGACTGGCCAGAATCTGGCTTAATTTTTCCACCGCCAGGGGGTCCTGGTAGTAATATTTAATTTTCGCAGGCGGCATTGCCTCAGGCTGATTAGAGGTGAAAAAAGGTAATAGAGCCATACCTTACCTCCTGAGAAACCTTGTGCCTAGAGTATATGCCGGTTTCTGCTTTTTTATACTATTAGACGCCCCTCCCGGCATATTAATGTACAAAGGTTGCGGGAAGGGTGGTCGTGATCCTTAAGGATGAACTGGCAGTAGCTATAGCTGTCGTGGGAACTATGGTCGGCGCCGGTTTTGCTTCCGGCCAGGAACTGGTCCAGTTTTTCGTGATGCTGGGGTCGGAGGCCCCGGCGGCCGTAATGTTAATGGGGACGCTATTAATCCTGGCTGCCAGCCAAGTACGCCGCCTGGCGTTGAAATGGCGTACTAATTCTTACCGAGATTTCCTGGTAGTGCTCCTCGGAAAATGGGAAAAACCGGCTGATATGGTCACTGGTGCCTTTCTGTTCGGCGGTCTGGCTATTATGCTGGCCGGGTCCGGGGCCGTAGTCAAAGAGCATTTTGGCCTCGCACCCCTCACCGGAATCATCGCCTGTGGCGTCCTGGCTTTCCTGGCCAGCTTGGGCAAGGGCCACGGTTTCTTGCTTTTAAATGCCCTTATGGTACCGCTTATGATGGTAATTATAATTGTAGCCGCTTTAATTGCCGTTTTCTCCCAGCCGGGGCCATTCCAAGTTTCCCCACCTGCATCACCAGGGGGGCTCATCAGCAGTAACTGGATCCTCAACGCTTGCCTTTACGTTACATATAATATGGCAGGAGTTGCGGTTTTACTAACCTCTCTGCCGGCTTCCCGCAAGGGGGTCCTGGGGGCGGGCGTGGGCGGGCTTTTTTTAGGAGGCCTGGCGTACTTACTGGTGAAAGCCCTAAGAGGCTTGAGTCCTGCGGGCCTGCAGGCAGAACTGCCCTTGTTGTACCTGGTGTCCGGCCTGCAACCCGGGCTGGTTCACCTTTATGCCCTGGCCCTCTGGTTGGCAGTAGTGACGACGGCGGCGAGTAATCTTTACGGACTGGCGACAAGGTTGGGTCAAATTCCCGCCCTTCCAACCTGGCGAGCAGCGTTGCTAATGCTTATCCTTGCTTTACCGGTGGCCACCTGTGGTTTTATCAACCTGGTGAGCTGGATTTACCCTTTTTTCGGTTACATAGGCCTGTTTTTGCTGCTCCTTGCCTTGGTATGTCGTCTGTAAAATTCAGGACAGGCAGGATTTTAGCTTTTGTTTGTAGAAAAAATCTCTAAAAACCCCTGGAGGGAGTGAATGATTATGAAGGCAGACCACCCAGGAAACTGGAGCTGGGGGTGGTCGCGCACAGTACTGGTATTATTGCTACTGGTGCTAGCTGTGCTTAACAGTGGTTGTTTCAACAAACCCAAACCTGCTATCCAGGATTTGCCCGGCAAAACTGCCAAAGGAAGACGTCCATTATTAGTTGATAGAGAATTGAGCCAGGTTTTGGTGTATTACCTGACCCAGGATGGTTCTTATCTGGTACCAGTTACGATTACCTTTACCCCCACTCGCGAAGTAGCTAAAGTAGCGGTGGAAAAACTCCTCGCCGGTCCCCAGGTGGATGGTTTAAAAGAAGTAATGCCCGATGGCGTAAAGCTACGGGATATTTATATTTTAGATGACCAGCAGACGGTATATGTAGATTTAACAAAAGAATTTTTGCAGATGGAGGATAATGGACAGGCAGAAAGGGCTATTAAAGCCCTGGTTTTAACTTTGACCAGTCTGGATAATGCTCGCTACGTGCAGGTTCTGATCGAGGGGCAGACTGTACCGGAGGTTGGCGGGGTAAAGCTTGATACACCTCTTGCTCGGCCGGCAACAATTAACAGCCTCTTAAAAAAAGATAACCAGCAGGGCGTTCAGGTCTATTTTAATGATGCCAGCGCCAGATTTCTGGTGCCGGTTACAGTGGCGCTGCCGCCCGGAGCTGCGGGAAACGATCTGCCCCGGGCGGCTGTGCTGGCCCTGCTGGCAGGGCCGCCGCCGGACAGCAACCTGGTACGGACCATCTGGCCCGGGACCAGGCTCCTGGATCTGAAGATTGAGCACGGGTTGGCCACTGTAAATTTCAGTCGCGAAGTAACAGGCTATGGCGGGGGTACGTCGGCCGAAACAGCCCTCCTTGATTCCCTCCTTTTTACCTTAACCCAGTTCCCGGAGATTGACAGGGTGCAGCTGTTGATTGAGGGGCAGAAACGTGAATATTTACCCGAGGGCTCAGCTATTGACAAACCCCTGTCCCGGCCGGAGCAGTTAAATTTTCTTAAATACTAGTGGAGATTGATGGGGATACGCCGCTGCCGCTGGTTTTCCGCCTTGGGCAGGCGGACCTCCAGGATACCGTTTTTATAAGTCGCCGTCGCTTTTTCCGGTTCTACCTTGGCCGGCAGGCTGACGGTCCGGGCAAAGGTACCGTAAAAGCGCTCGGCGCGGTGATAATCCTGTTCCCCTGTTTCTTCGCTGCGGCGAATTTCACCCCGAATGGCAAGGGTATCCTCGGTGGCGGTGATTTCTACATCGTCCCTGGAAGTCAGGCCCGGTAATTCTACTGTGGCTACCACTTCCCTTTCGGTCTGGTAAATGTCAAAGCGGGGGCCGATTTCCCAGAAGCCGGGCATGAAGTTACGGAACAAGGCCTCGCGGATATCGGCCAGTTCGCGCCAGGGGCGCCATGGACCAATACTCATGGAAAAACCTCCTTTGGCAAGTCTTCTTAAGCTATATTTTCTAACCAGCAGCCGGAGTTTATAACCCGGCGTGGGAAAGTGGGAAAACTTTATGCGGAACTGGTACGCTGTACCGGTTCCACATTTTTAGCTTATGGTTATAATAACCTTAGTTTGTTTTTGTAAGAGCGCAGTTTTCTTACATTGCGTTTGGAGGATTGCAGCAAGTAACCATGGAACAGCCCCAAAGCCTTTTGCGGCAATTACCGGCAGTAGACCAGATCCTGCGGCACCCGCTGCTCCGTGAATTATCCCAAACGGACCATAACCTGGTGGTTGCCTGTACTCGCCAGGTCCTGACCAGCTGGCGGGAGAGAGTACTGACCGCAGGAATTGAGCCGCCTGGTCTGGAAGAATTGGCGCGGGAAATAAAGAAAAGGTACGAAGCCAGCAGCCGTAGCAGCTTGCGGGCGGTCATTAATGCTACCGGGGTGGTTTTACACACCAACCTGGGCCGAGCTGTTTTAAGCCAAGCGGCAGCGGAAGCAGCCCTGATGGCGGCCCGGCGCTATACCAATCTGGAATTTAACTTGGAGTCGGGACAACGTGGTAATCGTTATGAACATGTGGCCGGTTTGCTCAAGGAGTTGACCGGTGCCGAAGCAGCCCTGGTGGTTAACAACAACGCTGCTGCCGTATATTTAAGCCTGGCCGCCCTGGCTGCCGGCAAGGAGACCATTATTTCCCGGGGTCAGCTGGTGGAAATCGGCGGTTCCTTCCGGGTACCGGATGTTATGGCCCAGAGCGGTACCAGGCTGGTGGAAGTAGGTACTACCAATAAAACCTACCTGCAGGACTATGAAGCGGCCATGGGACCGGATACAGCTCTGCTTCTCAAGGTTCACCCCAGTAATTATCGCATCCAGGGTTTTACCCATGAAGTGACTACGGCCGAACTGGTTGACCTGGGTCGGCGCCGGCAGGTACCCGTCATGGAGGACCTGGGCAGCGGTTTTCTGGTGGACTTGGAGAACTACGGTATTACCGGCGAACCGACTGTTCAGGCCGAAATTAAACAGGGGGTAGACCTCTTAACCTTCAGCGGGGATAAATTGCTGGGCGGGCCCCAGGCCGGGATTATCCTGGGTCGGCGGGAGCTGGTGGCCACTATTGCCCGCCATCCTTTAACTCGCGCCCTGCGGGTTGATAAAATGACTCTGGCTGCCCTTGAGGCAACCTTGCGGGCTTATCGCAACCCGGACCGGGCCGTCCGGGAGATCCCTACCCTGGCTGCCCTGGTAGCCCGGCCGGAGGACTTGCGGCGCCGGGCGGAACAGCTGCAGGCCTTGCTGGCGGAAGTGCTGGGTTCCCGGGCGCGGGTAGGCATAAAAGCAATCACCTCCCAGGCCGGAGGCGGTTCCCTGCCGTTAACCGAACTGCCGTCCTGGGGCGTAACCGTTGCGCCGGCCCAGGTTACGGTAGAAGAACTGGCCAGGCGCCTGCGGCAAATTGAGCCCCCGGTCCTGGTGCGGGTTCAGGAAGATACCTTAATCCTCGACGTCCGCACCCTCCTGCCCGGTGAAAGTGAAGAACTGGCTCGCGCCCTGGTAGAGGCCCTCGATGGGATTAACGACCCCACCGGGGAAACCTGAAAAAGTGGGCCAGAGCTATGCGCTGGAGGGTACAGGCGGAAGGCGACTTGGTTCGAGGCGATAGCAAACTCAGCGAAGCCGAAGAGAGGCGGCGGTGAACGGGAGGGGTATCGTAACGCAGCTTTAGGAACGAGAAGTATCACCCTCCGCCACCCCCGCCGCCGAGCAAGGCTGAGCGTCAAGTTTGCTAGCCGAGAACCACGAGCCAGCTAATAATCGCCTAATTTTGTAGATCCCTTTGGAGGAGCGTATGTTTGGTGGAATATATTATTGTCGGGACAGCCGGTCATGTCGACCACGGCAAGACGGTACTGGTCAAGGCCTTAACCGGCGTTGATACAGACCGGCTCAAAGAAGAAAAGGAACGCGGCATATCCATTGAGCTGGGGTTTGCTCCCCTGACTTTACCCAGCGGGCGCCAGTTAGGCCTGGTGGATGTACCCGGCCATGAACGCTTTATTCGCCAGATGCTGGCCGGTGTCGGCGGTATGGACCTGGTCATGCTGGTGGTGGCGGCCGACGAAGGGGTGATGCCCCAGACCAGGGAACACCTGGCCATTATTGACCTGCTGCAGATCAAGCAGGGTATCATCGTGGTTACGAAAATCGACCTGGTGGATGCCGAGTGGCTGGAACTGGTCCGGGAAGAAGTGCGCCAGGTCGTTCAGGGGACGGTGCTGGCTGAGGCCCCCATCATCCCTGTGTCCGCTCTGACCGGCGAAGGGATACCCGAACTACTGGCCCGGCTGGATGCCCTGGCGGCAGCAACGCCAACCCGGCCGGCACAAGGAAGGGTAAGGCTCCCCATCGATCGGGTTTTTTCCATTACCGGTTTTGGCACAGTAGTTACCGGCACCCTCTGGTCGGGAACCATCCGCGTAGGAGACGACCTGGAGGTCCAGCCGGAAGGTATAAAAACCAAGGTTCGCAACCTCCAGGTTCATGGTAAGAATGTTAAAGAAGCCCTGGCCGGCCAGCGAGTAGCCGTAAATTTAGCCGGCATAGAAAAGGAGGCCGTTAGCCGGGGCAGCTCCCTTCTAACTCCAGGCTTTTTACGTCCAACCTATCGCCTGGATGCCAGTTTTAAGCTTCTGGCAGGCGCCCGTACCCTGGCCAACCGCAGCCGCATCCGTTTTTACCTGGGCACGGCCGAGGTTTTAGGGAGAATTATCCTCCTTGATCGAAACGAATTAAAGGGCGGGGAAAAGGCCTTTGTCCAGCTGCTCATGGAGGAGCCGGTGGTGGCTACGCGGGCCGATCGCTTTATCTTGCGCAGCTATTCGCCTATGCAAACCATTGGCGGCGGGCTGATCATTGACCCGGCGCCCCCCCGGCATCGCCGCTTTGAGCCATCCGTCCTGGCTTCCTTAGAGAAACGCCTGGAAGGTTCGCCCCAAGAAATCCTGGCGCAGGTTGTCCAGGAGCACCGGGATGGCCTGGACTGGCAGGAAGCGGCAGCCAGGGCGGCTTTAACGCCGCAAGAAACCAGGAAATTGTTGCATGAAATGGCTGCTGCGGGACAGCTCACCTTGCTTGCTGCTGATAACGACCTGTACGCAGTGAACAATGAGCGCATGACTGCGTGGTGGCAGGCGGCGGTACGGGCCCTGGCTGATTTTCACCGCCAGTATCCCCTGCGCCCCGGCCTGGGGAGGGAAGAATTGCGTTCCCGTTATTTCTCCCACCTGCCGGCGCGGGTTTTTCAAGCCTTGCTGGAACGATGGTCCCAGGAAGGCCGTATTCAGCTGACGGCAAGTAACGTGGCCCTGTCTGATTTTAAGCCCGAGATTAGCCCCCGGCAAAGAGAACTTTTACAGGCCCTGGCAGAGTGTTATCGGTCGGCTCGCTGGCAGCCGCCGGGTTTTAATGAAGTAGCAGCTGCTTATAACCTGGCCCCGGCAGAGCTGGAAGAGCTCCTTCACTACCTGACGCGGGAAGGAGTTTTGGTTAAAATCAACGACGAATTTTACTGGCACCGGGAGGCCTTTGAAGAGGCCGTGGCGGTAGTGAAAAAATTAAGCCTCGCCGGCCCCTTCGGCCTGGCTGAAGTAAGGGACGCCCTGGGCAGCTCCCGCAAATATGTACTGCCCTTTTTAGAGTACCTGGACCGGATAAAACTTACCCGGCGTCAGGGGGACAGGCGAATGGTTATTGCCAATTGACAGTTATTCAAAGGCAGGTTTATAATAAATTCAAATGTGCCTGTCAACGGCAAAAAAATTGGAGGAGGTCCTTTAAAGTGGGGAGGATTAAAAAAGTTGCCCTGTTTACCGTGGCCTTGCTCTTGGCAGCGGCAATAATCGCCGGTTGCGGCCAGCAAAAATCAGGGGCGGAAAAACAGGGGGCTTCCGGCGGCGATACCATTAATATCGGCGTCAACTATGAACTCTCAGGCGATGTAGCTACTTATGGTACTAATTCTAAGGACGCCATCCTGCTGGCCTTTGAAGAAATCAACCAGAACGGCGGTGTCCTGGGTGGCAAGAAGTTCAACCCTATCGTGCTGGACAATGGCGGTAAAAGAGAAGAAGCCATGAGTGCGGCTGCGAAATTGATTACGGAGAATAAAGTCGTCGCCCTCCTGGGCCCGGCTACTTCCGGTGCCACCATGGCGGCGGCGACCATGGCTACTAAATATAAAGTACCTATTATTAGTCCCTCAGCGACGAATCCAGATGTAACTGTCGATCCCCAGACCAAGAAAGTGCGCGACTACGTGTTCCGTGTCTGCTTTATCGATCCCACCCAGGCCATTGTGGGCGCGGAATTCGCCATCAAAGATCTTGGAGCTAAAAAGGCTGCCATTATTTACAGCAACTCTGATGAGTACAGCAAGGGTTTATATAAGGTATTTAAAGAGGAATTCGTTAAAAACGGCGGCCAGGTTGTGGCGGAAGAGAGCTTTAATTCCGGCGATCAGGATTTCCGTCCCGCCCTTACCAGGATTAAGGATGCCGGTGTCGACCTGATTTATGTTCCGGCCTATTACGGTGACGTGGGCAAGATTGTTAACCAGGCGCGGGAACTGGAAATAAAGGTTCCCATGCTGGGTGCTGACGGGTGGGATTCTCCCAAACTGGCTGAGTACGCCGGCGGGGCAGCGAACCTGAATAATACTTACTTTACCAACCATTACGCTGCCAGTGATCCCAACCCGCGACTTCAGGCCTTTATTAAAGCTTTTAAGGCCAAATACAACAGGGAACCGGACGCCTTTGCTGCCCTCGCTTATGATACAGCTTACCTGCTGGCCGATGCTATCAATCGGGCCGGGTCGGCCGATCCGGAGGCCATCCGCAATGCCCTGGCCAGTACGAAGAATTTTGACGGCATTACCAGTAAGATTACCATTGATGAAAACCACAACCCGGTTAAAGATGTAGCCATTATTGCCATGGTAGACGGCAAGCAAACGCTAAAGAAAAAGATTACCCATTAAAATCCTGGCCTAAAAAGGTGCCAGACCAACCAATGGGGGGGTTCTAACCCCCTCATTGGAGTTTATTTTAGGGCAGAGTTGGGAGTTGGCAGCATGGCCGTATTTCTCCAGCAGATAATCAACGGGCTGTCCCTGGGCAGCATCTATGCCCTCATTGCCTTGGGCTATACCATGGTTTATGGTATCATCCAGTTGATTAATTTTGCCCATGGCGATATTTTAATGGTGGGCGCTTATATTGCCTTTTTTGTGGTAGTTTATCTCAAATTAAATATCTGGCTGGCCTTTATCATTTCCATGATCGGTACTGCTATCCTGGGGGTTCTCATTGAGCGGGTCGCCTATAGACCTTTACGTAACGCTGGCCGCCTGGCACCCTTGATTACAGCAATCGGCGTGTCCCTATTTCTGGAGAACGGGGGCCTGATGGTCCTGGGAACCGAAATTCGTTCCTATCCGGCGGGGCTGATCACCAGCGCCCAACTGCCTTTGGCGATATTTGGCATAAAACTGACAGCCACCACCCTGCAGCTTTTAATTCTAGCCATTACAATCGCAATGATGGTCATATTGCAGTATATTGTCCATTATACCTGGGCCGGTAAAGCCATGCGGGCCGTCTCCTACGACCCGGATGCTGCCAGGCTCATGGGAATTAATGTTGATAACACTATTTCCCTGACCTTCGCCATAGGGTCGACCTTTGCGGCCGTGGCCGGGGTCCTGCTGGGGCTCTATTACAACACCATTCAGCCCTTAATGGGTATTATGCCCGGTTTAAAGGCCTTCGTGGCGGCGGTTATTGGCGGCATCGGCCTGATTCCCGGCGCCATGGTGGGGGGCTTTGCCCTGGGTATTTTTGAAACCATGGTCAGCGGTTACTGGAGCAGTAAATTACGGGACCCCATTGTGTTTCTCCTCCTTATCTTAATCCTGCTGGTCAAGCCGTCCGGCCTGCTGGGAAAGAACAATACTGAAAAGGTGTAGGTGAAACAGGTGCGATTTAGCAAAAAAAATCTAATCTCCCTGGCCGGCGCAATCCTAATTTATTTTTTGGTATACTGGCTGCAAGCAGCGGGTGTAATCAGTGCCTTCCAGGAGATTAATTTAATGATGATGGGGATCAATATTATCCTGGCAGTCAGCCTTAATCTCATTGTGGGCTTTACCGGCCAGTTGGCCCTTGGCCATGCAGGCTTTATGGCCGTGGGTGCCTATGTGTCCGCTATTCTGACTACCAACTTGGGCCAGCCTTTTCCGGTGGCTATCCTGGCCGGAGCCTGCGCGGCGGCCGTTGCCGGGATTATCATCGGGTTGCCCACCTTGCGCTTGCGGGGAGATTACCTGGCTATCGCCACTCTGGGGTTTGGAGAAATTATCCGGGGAGCAGCCAACAATATTAACTATATCGGCGGCGCCGCCGGGATGATTGGTATTCCCCAATTGACCAATTGGACCTGGCTTTACCTGATGATGGTCCTGACCATCCTGGTTATTGTCAATTTCCTTAATTCTACCCACGGGCGGGCCTGTGTGGCTATCCGGGAAAATGAGATTGCCGCCGAAACCATGGGCATCAACACCACTTACTATAAAGTCCTGGCCTTTGCCATAGGCGCCTTTTTTGCCGGGATTGCTGGGGCCCTTTATGCCCATTATTTTTACCTCATCCAGCCGACCACTTTTACCTTTTTCCGTTCCTTTGACATTCTGGTCATGGTAGTTTTTGGCGGTCTGGGAAGCGTCACCGGCTCCATCATTGCTGCGGCAGCCATCACCCTTATTAACGCCGCCCTCCAGGACCTGGCCGTTTTAAGGATGGTTATCTACGCCGTACTATTGATTGTCATCATGGTTTTCCGCCCCCAGGGTTTAATGGGTAATAAGGAACTTACCCTGGACCGCTGGGTGCCGAAACGAGGTGAAGCCAGTGGCTCTGCTGGAAACTAAGGAATTGACAATTTCCTTTGGCGGCCTGATGGCGGTAGCCAATGTGAACCTGCGTTTACAGCAGGGAGAACTGGTAGGCCTGATCGGCCCCAACGGAGCGGGAAAAACGACGATTTTCAACCTGCTGACCGGTGTTTACCGCCCCACCAGGGGAGAGATTATTTTTAACGGCCGCAGTCTGGTAGGACTGAAACCCTATCAAATTACCCAGCAAGGGATTGCCAGAACTTTCCAGAATATCCGCCTTTTCGGCAATCTGAGTGTCCTTGACAATATCCGGATAGCTTACCACTGGCACAGCCGTTATGGCGTACTTGATGCCATTCTACGCCTGCCTTCCTATCACCGGGGCGAGGCGGAGGTACTGGCACGGAGCCAGGAACTGCTGCGGATATTTAAACTGGAACCCTATCAAAATGAAAAAGCCAAAAATCTGCCTTACGGCGAGCAGCGCCGGCTGGAGATTGCCCGCGCCCTGGCGGCACGCCCTAAACTCCTTTTGCTCGACGAGCCGGCAGCCGGGATGAACCCTCAGGAAACAAAGGGATTAATGACTTTGATCAACTGGATACGGCAGGAGTTTGACCTGACGATTTTATTAATCGAGCACGACATGTCCCTGGTGATGGGTATTTGTGAGCGCATCTATGTCTTGGATTACGGCCAGGTTATTGCCGAGGGACCGCCGGAAGCCATTCGCAACAACGAGCGGGTTATTGAAGCTTACCTGGGACGGGAGGTGAACGGTGTTGCTCCTCAAGGTGGAAAATCTTAATGTCTATTACGGCGCCATCCATGCCCTGAAGGGTATTTCCCTGGAAGTAAATGAAGGCGAAATTGTAACCCTGATCGGGGCTAATGGTGCCGGTAAAAGTACTACCTTGAAAACAATTTCTGGTCTTTTACGGCCCCAAAGCGGTACCATTACCTACCAGGGCCAGAATATTAACGGCTTGCCGGCCCAGGCCATAGTAAAGATGGGCATTTCCCAGGTGCCGGAAGGCCGGAGGATTTTCCCCAATCTCACAGTAAGGGAAAATTTGGAGCTAGGTGCCTACCTGCACCGGGACCGGGAAGGAATAAATAAAAGTATACAGGAAGTTTTCCGGCGCTTTCCCCGTCTCAAGGAACGCCAGAAACAATTGGCCGGTACCTTAAGCGGCGGTGAACAGCAGATGCTGGCCATCGGCCGGGCGCTGATGTCCAGGCCAAAACTTATGCTACTAGATGAGCCGTCCATGGGCCTGGCACCTATCCTGGTGCAGGAAATCTTTAATATCATCAGGGAGATTAACGAGCAGGGAACGACGATTTTACTGGTAGAGCAGAACGCCAACATAGCCTTGAGCGTGGCCCACCGCGGTTATGTTTTAGAGACGGGACGGATAACCCTGACAGGCAACGCCGCCGATCTGGCCAGCAGTGAAGCCGTCAAAAAGGCCTACCTGGGCGGCTAAATTTGCAAGCCAGGCAGGTTGCTTGACTTAGCCAGCCGGCGGTCGTATAATAGCGTGGGAGTGGATCGGGCCTGGTGGCCTGCCTGGACTTCAAATCCAGCCGGCGCGCGGGTGAGGCCCGGGCGCGGTGGGTTCGATTCCCACACACTCCCGCCAGAAGTGGAGATTTAACTAGGGTGGTACTATTCGCGCCATTTATGTCGCGGGCCGGGTTTTGCTTAAAAACAGGGAAGGAGGTTCAAACTGTGGCTGTTCTGGAAGTAGTCATAGCCCCCGTGGGAACAGGCAGCACCAGCATCAGCCAGTATGTGGCCGATGCCCACAGGGTCCTGCAGGAAACACCGGGAATCAAGTACCAATTAACACCTATGGGCACTATTGTCGAAGGAGAACTAGAAGTATTATTTCCCCTGCTGGCGCGGCTGCATGAGGTACCTTTCGAAAAGGGCGCCCGGCGTTCTATGACCATTATCCGCATTGACGACCGGCGCGATAAGGAATTGACTATGGAAGGAAAAGTTAAATCGGTAGAAGAAAAACTGAAGCAGGTAAAGGATTAATTCCTCTATAATGTGCTGAGGCCGGACCTTTATTCTTTTTTGCTATAACCTGTTGGAAGGAAAAGGGTTTAATATAGAGAAAAAGATGGTATTCCGCTGGCTTTTGTGCTATTTTCTTTACAAAGCCCCTTTAACCGATTATAATGATAAACATGATGGGTGTCAGACCTTTTTTAGGAGGTGAATCCTGTGGCCACCATTACCAAGGAAATGAGCATTACAGAAGTAGTCAGCAAGTACCCGCAGACTGTGCCGGTTTTTATGGAGCATGGGATGGGTTGCCTGGGCTGCGCGGCGGCACGTTTTGAAAATATCGAGCAAGGAGCCATGGCCCACGGTATTGATGTTGATAACCTTGTTGCCGACCTGAATAAGGTAGTAAACAAAGAGGCTAAGGAAGGCTAAAGTAGATTTTCGGGTAAATCGCTCTTTATAACCCATAAAGAGCGATTTTTTTATAAAGGGGGGAGAGGCGCGGTGGGGTGCCCGACGGATCGTTCTTTCTGTGAGCTGGTGGTGGCCCTATCGACCATTCTGGATGTCGAAGAAGAAACCAAACTGTACCATGCCTGGCGGGTAGCCCTCGTGGCCAGGGAGCTGGCACAAAAAGTTTTGCCCGGCCAGGCAACGCCGGTTTTTTATGCCGGCCTGCTCCACGACATCGGTGGTATGGGTCTGGACGACCACCTGGTCCACCTTGTTCTTAAGGCTGGGGCCCGGCAAAACCCGGAAATCAGGGCTCACCCTGCTAGAGGGGCGGCCATGGTAGCGGCTATTCCCGGCCTGGGCGAGGAAGTGGCCGCCATAATCCGGGACCACCATGAGCGCTGGGACGGATCCGGCTATCCCCGGGGCCTGAAGGGTGAGGCCATCGTTCCCGGTGCCCTGCTGCTGGGGCTGGCCGATGAATTTGATCTAACCTTGCGCGCTTACCCGGGTGGCGACTGGCCAACCGTAAGGAAGGCTCTGGCTCGAAAGGCCCGGAGGGCCTTTCCCCCGGAATTGTTAGCAGTGCTCGATAGCTTAATGGCGGGTTCGCTATTTACGGAAGTGGCTACCAATACTTCTCTAGAGTTAAAGATGTTCCGGATAATTTTAGACCTGCCGCCCGTAAACTTTCATGTTGATGAACCGATGAAAATTACTATCAACCTTTTTGCCCAGATAATCGACGCCAAACATGCTTATACGGCCGGTCATTCCCGGCGGGTGGCCAGCTACGCCATGCGGCTGGCCCGCTGCCTGGGCTTTAGTGAAGAGGCAATCCAGCGTCTGGAAATTGCCGGGCTCCTCCATGATTTTGGCAAAATTGCCGTTCCCCGGGCTATTTTAGATAAACCGGGGCGACTCGATGCCAGGGAATTAAAGATAGTACGCCAGCATCCGGTACGGACGATAGATTTATTGACCAGTGTTACAAGTTTGAAAGATATAGCCCATGACGCCGGACTGCATCACGAACGTTATGATGGCAAGGGTTATCCATATGGCCTGCATGATGGGGAAATTCCCCTGGGGGCCCGCATCATAGCCCTGGCCGATGCCTTTGATGCTATGACTTCCTTAAGACCCTACCAGCCAACCCGGACTCCTGAAGAAGCACTGGCTATTTTAAACCGGGGTAGTGGCAGCCAGTTTGACCCGGCAGTTGTGGCCGTAGCCCCATGTTTGCTTACATAACTGATGATGGTGGTGATGGCCATGCGTTCTTTAAGCTGGAAGATCGCCTTAAATTTTTTAGTCCTGCTCTTTTTGACCCTGACGGCTGCTTATCTTTTCCTGCGTCAGGCCATCCTTAACGCCCTGGGCCTGCCATGGCTGCCGCCCTTTCGAGCCGGTATCCTGGTGGCCAGACTGGAAGGGCAACTCTTGCTGGCTATGATGGCGGTCATGGTAGTAATGACTGTTGGGACCTTTATTCTGTCCCGAGGTATTATCATGCCCCTGAGGGCTTTGCTACCCCTGACGCAAAAAATTGCCAGCGGCGACCTGGAGCAGCGTATTGAAATTCAAAGTAATGATGAAATAGGATTGTTGAGCCACCACCTCAATGTCATGGTGGAAACATTAAGAAATAATTTTCGGGAAATGGTTGAAGAAAGAAATAAAATGCAGGCAATTCTTGCCAGTATGAGCGATGCCCTGCTAACTGTAGACCAGGTTGGCAGGGTAATGCTCTTAAATCCGGCGGCGGAGGCCATGTTTGGTAAAAAAGGAGGAGAAGTCGAGCACAAATATTTATTAGAAGTAATCCGGAATTATGAGATCGATAAACTGGTCAAAGAAATCCTGGCCAGCGGCATGCCCCTGGAAATAGAAACCCGCCTTTTTCCTACAACCAACCAGATTTTTAAAATTTATGGGGCACCCATTATCAGTGCTCAAAAGCGGGTTGTAGGGGTGGCCCTGACCATCCGGGATATAACAAACATCCGCCGCCTGGAACAAATGCGAACGGAATTTGTGGCCAATGTTTCCCACGAACTGCGCACGCCTTTGACGTCTATCCGGGGTTTTGTAGAGACTCTGCTGGAAGGTGCCCTGGAAGACCCACAGGTGAGTCGCCGTTTTCTAGGTATTATCAATAAGGAGGCTCAGCGCCTGCAGCAGTTAATTGAAGATCTCCTTGCTCTTTCGAAGCTGGAAAATAATCCTAGGGGGATTCGCGCCGGCCGGGCCCAGCTCATGTCTGTCCTGGATGGGGTTTTGGCCACTGTCAATCCCCTGGCCCGGGAAAAGGGTGTTAGCCTGGAAGTAGAAATACCGGAAGGCCTGCCGCTCCTGGCCATTGGCGAGAATTATCTAAGCCAGGTTTTGCTAAATTTAATTGACAATGGCATTAAGTATACCCCTGCCGGTGGCAGGGTAACGGTACGGGCCAGGCTGGAGGATAAGGGCCTCCGGGTGGAAGTAGAAGATACCGGTATTGGCATACCAGCAGAAAGCCTGCCCCGGGTTTTCGAACGTTTTTACCGGGTTGACAAGGCTCGCTCCAGGGAAATGGGTGGAACCGGCCTGGGCCTGGCCATTGTCAAGCATATTATTGAAGCCTACGGTGGTAATGTTGGCGTCGCCAGCCAGCCGGGGCAGGGCAGTCGTTTCTTTTTTACCTTACCGGTAGTAACGGAAGGGGAGATAGAGACGAAGAGTAAAAAAGGCCAGAATTAATCTAAACTTAACAAGGCCATTATTGATTCTTAACAGGAATGAGTTATAATATCATTAAACTTGATACTCGATTACTTCCAAATTAAGTGTCCTCTGACCTCCTTTAATATATACATTCTTGTAAGCCCAGGTTTTCTGGGCCACTTTTTTAGGTAAAAAATGAAGGCCACTCCATTAGGGAGGGCCTTCATTTTAAAGAGCCGGCCAGAACCTTAACTCCGGCTACTGCAGCTACCTGCATAGCCGGCGACAACCTTCCGGCTGCCACAGACCATTACGGCAACTACAATAACCTTTGCTCGACGACCATAGCTACCTGCGAAGCCCATAAAGATCTCTCGACCTTTAGGAACCTCCGGCTTTTTGGTGAGGAAAAGCCTTGCGGCAACTATGGTCATCTTAGCTCGACCAGCAACCATCCTTACCGACCTGCCATTAATCCTTCGGACTAACGGCAAGCCGTGATGAACAGCTGCTGATCTGCCCGCCGGCCGGCCAGCAAGCCTTTTGACCTGCTGGCAACCTTTGGCCGAAAATAACCGAGCCCGTCATTGGGACCCGATAATTTTCTTGGCTCGGCCCTGGCCGACCCCGCTGATAGTATTATACCCCAGCTGGCAGCTAGTATGTATTCTTAAACCCCGATTTTTTTGCTAATATATGGAATGAAACGGAAGATAAAGCAATTCTAATGTGCCTTTAATAATTTTTTGGTAAGCTAAAAGGAGTTAAAAATAAAAAGGAGTGAGGCAAGTGCATCTGGAAGCGGATCTCCACACCCACACCATCGCCAGCGGTCACGGTTACAGTACTGTTAAAGAACTGGCTGAAGCTGCTGAAAAACGGGGACTGAAGATGATTGCCATTACCGATCATGGCCTTAAAATGCCTGGCGGTCCCCATGAATATCACTTTGAAAATCTGGTAGCCCTGCCCCGCAAGATTGGCAATGTAGAAATTCTACGGGGTGTGGAAGCCAATATTTTGGATGCAGAGGGACACCTGGATGTGCCAGATCGCCTGCTTGACCAGTTAGACATTGTCTTGGCGGGTTTCCACACGGGTACAGGTTTTGATAACCGATCCGAGGAAGAATATACCCGCGCCGCCCTGGCGGCCGTAAGGAATCCGCGGGTACATATTATCGTCCACCCCGGCAATCCCGAATTTCCCCTAAATATAGAAAAGCTGGTGCAGGCAGCTGCTGCCGAGCATAAAGCCCTGGAGATCAATAACAATTCCTTTAGCGTCAGCCGGCCTGGCAGCCTGCCCCGCTGCCAGCTCCTGGCCAGGCTGGCCCAGAAATATAAAGTCTGGGTCGCATTAAATAGCGACGCCCATGTTTTCACGGCAGTTGGTAATTTTGCCCGGGCCTGGCAGGTAGCACGCAGCGCCGGTATTGACGAAGATCAGGTGTTGAATTTGACTGCCAACCGGGTTAAAGAGTACCTGGGATGGCATCGCCGCCGCCCCCAGTCAATCCAGGAAGAAAAGACCTCGGTTGGTAGGACTTCCCAATCCCGGGCGGTTGGTGTATAATGCCTGGGGGAGGTGATCTTCCTGGCGAAAACAAAAGAGCGCTTTGTCTGCCAGCAATGCGGGTATGAAAGCTTAAGTTTTTTGGGCCGCTGCCCTGGTTGCGGCAGCTGGAACAGCCTGGTGGCAGAGGTTTCGCCCTCGGAAGGAATAAGCCGCCCGGCAGGATTGAAGGCATCCCCGGCCTTGCTGGCAAGGATTTCCGATATTACCGGTGAGCGCCTGATAAGTACATTAAGCGAGTGGGACCGGGTGCTGGGGGGTGGCCTGGTGCCGGGTTCTCTAATCCTGGTCGGCGGGGCGCCGGGCATTGGCAAGTCGACATTACTCCTTCAGGTGGCCCATAGGCTTGCCGCCAGGTATGGCAAGATCCTTTATGTCTCCGGCGAAGAATCTCCCGGGCAGGTCAGGCTCAGGGCACAGCGCCTGGAGGCCCTTAATGGCGAGATTTATTTCCTGGGCGAGACGGATGTAGAAGCCATCCTGGCCGGGATAGAAAGCTTAAGACCGGTGGCGGTTATTGTAGACTCCATTCAAACCATGTTCCTGCCGACTATCCAGGCGGCGCCGGGGAGCGTATCCCAGGTGCGGGAATGTGCGGCGCGTTTCTTGCGCCTGGCCAAAGATGGCGGTCCGGCCGTAATCCTGGTCGGCCACGTCACCAAAGAAGGGTTCCTGGCCGGTCCCCGGGTTCTGGAACATCTGGTGGACACCGTACTCTACCTGGAAGGGGAGCGTTACCAGGCTTACCGGATCCTGCGTGCTGCCAAAAATCGTTTTGGTTCCACCAATGAAATCGGGATTTTTGAGATGGTTAGCGGGGGGCTTAAGGAAGTAGCCAACCCATCGGAGTTGCTCCTGGCCGAACGCCCGGCCGGTGTTGCCGGCTCCAGTGTGGTAGCCTGCCTGGAAGGGACCCGTCCCTTACTCCTGGAGATCCAGGCCCTGGTAAGCCCGACCACCTTTGGCAACCCGCGGCGGCTGGCTACAGGGGTCGATTTTAACCGCGCCCTGTTGCTTACGGCAGTACTGGAAAAAAGGGCGGGATTACACCTGGGCGGTTATGATATTTACCTGAACGTCGCCGGCGGCATTGCCATCAATGAACCGGCAGCTGATCTGGGGATTTGCCTGGCCATAGCCTCCGGCCTTAAAGACCGACCGGTAGAGGCTGAAACTTTAGTTTTAGGCGAGGTCGGCCTGGCAGGGGAAGTCCGGGCCGTAAGCCAGGTTGAAAGGCGTATAGAAGAAGCAGTCAGGCTGGGTTTCAGGCGTTTTCTTATCCCGACGGGGAATAAGAGCCGTCTTATAAACCAGAATGATTGCGAAATCTATGCTGTACGGTCAGTGGTTGAGGCCCTGGAACTCGGTTTGACTGCTTAAATCATGTTATAATTTTAATAAGCACGGCTTTGCCGGAATGGAGGGGAGCAAAGGATGTTTCAAGTTGGCGATAAAGTAGTTTATCCTATGCACGGGGCGGGAATTATTGAGGCCATTGAGGAACGGGAGGTGCTGGGGCAAAAGAAGAAGTACTATATTATGCGCTTTCCCCTGGGAGACGTGAAGGTGATGTTACCCTTGGAAAGTGAAAAGGCTGCAGGTTTAAGGGAAGTGGTGGACGAAGAGGGTGTCCAGGAAGTAATCAAGATTCTCAAAGAGAAGAAAGCCAGCGGCAATACCGGCAACAATTGGAATCACCGCTACCGGGCCAACCTGGAGAAATTGCGCAGCGGAAACATTTGCCAAGTAGCGGAAGTAGTGAGCATTCTGGCCAGGCGGGAGCACGATAAGGGGCTGTCTACCGGTGAACGCAAAATGTTGGAAAATGCCCGTCAGATTTTAATTAGCGAGCTGATCCTAGCCCGTAACTATGAAAAAAAGCAGGTAGAGGCCATGCTGGAAAAACTTTTAGCCTGATGGTTCCCATGGTATAAGATGGGGCGGGGTGAGGAAAAATTGAAAAGAAAGAGAGTAAAGAAGGTGAAAGCATGTTATACCGGATATTACGAGCTGCCATAGCCCTGGTGGCGGCAGCGGCGGGCTTTTATGCAGCCCAATCGGGGCTGGCCATCTGGCAGCAGAGCTGGGGGGCCAGACCTCTACCGGGCCTGCGCTTGACCCTACTGGCCCTGGTGACCTTGATTGCAGCTTTAACTGGCTATAGCCTGGCGCAGCGCCTGATTAATTTTGTCACCCAATCGACGCGCTGGTTGGAAGGAAGGTTGCAGCGGATACCGGCCCAGGAAATAATCAGCGGATCCTTGGGACTTATTTTTGGACTTATAATTGCTAATTTATTGGGGGCCTCTTTTTTTCACCTGCCCCTCGTTGGACCCTACATTCCTATGGCCGGCAGCCTTTTCTTTGGTTATCTGGGCTGGAGCCTGGGTACCAAGCGCAAGGATGAAGTCTGGGGGGTGTTTAACCTCATTCCCCGCCTGGGTGGCAAGGACCGGGAAAAAGGCAAGATTGATAGCGGGAAACCGGGAGCCAAAATCCTGGATACCAGCGTTATCATCGACGGCCGTATCGCCGATATAATTAAAAGCGGTTTTATTGAAGGTACCATGGTGATACCCTCCTTTGTCCTGGAAGAATTGCGGCACATAGCTGATTCCTCTGACCTGTTAAAACGTAACCGCGGCCGGCGGGGCCTCGATATCCTCAATAAAATTCGCAAGGAAATGGGTGTGAACGTCAAGGTCCTGGAAGTGGATTTTGAAGACCTGACGGAGGTGGATAGCAAACTAGTCCGTCTGGCTCAGAAACTGGCTGCTCCAATCCTGACCAATGACTTCAATTTGAATAAGGTGGCTGAACTCCAGGGCGTGCGGGTATTGAACATCAATGAGCTGGCCAATGCCGTCAAACCCGTTGTCCTTCCGGGGGAAGAAATGACTGTCCAGGTCATCAAGGATGGCAAAGAGATTGGCCAGGGTGTAGCCTACCTGGACGACGGCACCATGATTGTGGTCGAAAATGGGCGCCGTTACATTGGCCAGACCATTGCCGTCCTGGTAACAAGCGTCCTGCAAACAGCAGCCGGACGGATGATCTTTGCCCGGCCCAAAGGGCCAGAACGTAAAATAAGTTCCAACCACCAGGCCCTGGAGCGGGGTGAATACCAGTGCCTTTCTTGAGCCTGATTGTGGCCGCCGCCGGCCAGGGCCGGCGGCTGGGGGCCGGCAGTAATAAGGTTTTTTTGCCTCTGGGAGACAAACCTATCCTGGCTCACACCCTGGCGGTAGCCGAGGCCTCTCCCATGGTAGATGAAGTCATCGTCGTTACCCGGCCGGAAGATATCCCAATGTGCCATCAGGTGGTTACTGCAGGTCCTTACCGGAAGGTAAGGCAAATAGTCGCCGGAGGCAAGGAAAGGCAGGATTCCATTGCTGCCGGCCTTAAGGCCGTAGCACCGGTAGCAGAATGGGTGGCCGTGCATGATGGTGCACGGCCTTTTTTGAGTCCGGTCCTGCTGGAGCGGGTAATTGCCGCGGCCCGGGATACCGGGGCGGCTATTGCGGCCCTGCCGATCAAGGAAACCATTAAGAGGGGGAATACCGAAGATATGGTTACTGCCACTCTGGAACGCCGGGGCCTCTGGGCGGCGCAGACGCCCCAGGTTTTCCGCCGGGACTGGCTGGCAGCGGCCTACCGGGAGGCCGAAATTAACGGCTGGCAGGCTACCGATGATGCGGCCCTGGTGGAAAGGGCGGGTTACCCGGTGAAATTAGTTCCAGGAGAAGAAGTAAATATAAAAATTACCACCCCGGGCGACCTCGCCCTGGCCCGGGCCCTTATGGCAGGTGATAGTTAATGCGCATTGGCTGCGGTTTTGATGTCCACCGGCTGGTTCCTCACCGGCGCCTGGTCCTGGGTGGGGTCGAAATCCCCTATTCCCTCGGCCTGGCCGGCCATTCCGATGCCGATGTTTTGCTTCACGCCCTGGCCGATGCCCTGCTGGGTGCGGCGGCCCTGGGGGATATCGGCAGGCATTTTCCCCCCGGCGATCCCCGTTATAAAGACGCCGACAGCCTCGTTTTACTGCAAGAGGTTTATCGTATGGTCAGGCAGGCGGGATACCGCCTGGGCAATGCCGATACCATTATCATTGCCGAGCAACCCAAGCTTGCCCCTTTTATTGACAGCATGCGGGAACGAATAGCCCGGGCGCTGGAGGTTCAAAAGGATCAGATCAGCATCAAAGCTACAACGACCGAGGGTCTGGGTTTTACCGGGCGGGGCGAGGGCATTGCCGCCCAGGCAAGCGTCCTGTTACTTGACAGTGATGAACGCCCGGGTTTATAATGTTTCTGGTTTATAATGATTCTGACTTAAAGTTTATAGTGCCAATGGCTATGAGCAGGGAGAGTAGGCGCACCAGGGGTCACCAGAGAGGGACCACCATTGGCTGGAAGTGGACCCGGATACCGGGCGCTGAAGTGCTCCTGGGAGCTGCAGGACTGAAAGTGAAGTAGGTTCTGCCGGCGGGCCCCGTTATTGGCCTGGGCGTTATATTGCCCGCTGAGAGGGAGAGCAATTCTCCAAGCAGGGTGGAACCGCGGCCTTTCGTCCCTGACGGGATGAAAGGTTTTTATATTATAGGGAGGAGGTTGTTAGCTTTGTGGCGGCAACTAAGAAGGGATATTGAAGTTATTTTCCAGCGTGATCCGGCAGCCAGGAGCATCCTGGAGGTCATCCTGTGTTATCCCGGTTTTCATGCCCTGCTCCTCCACCGCATCGCCCATTTCTTTTACAGCCATGGAATGAAGCTGCTGGCAAGGTTTATTTCCCAGATCAACCGCTTCCTGACCGGAATTGAAATCCATCCCGGGGCTAAACTGGGGGAAGGCATTTTCATCGATCACGGCATGGGAGTGGTTATCGGCGAGACAACGGAAATAGGTAATAATGTTACCCTGTACCAGGGCGTAACCCTGGGGGGTACGGGCAAGGAAAAGGGGAAGCGCCACCCTACCATTGGCAACAACGTCGTCATCAGCGCCGGGGCCAAGGTTCTGGGGAATATTACTATTGGCGATAATGTCAAAATAGGCGCTGGTTCCGTAGTTTTACGTGATGTACCCGCCAACTGCACGGTGGTAGGCGTACCGGGCAAGGTAGTTGTGCGTAACGGTCGCAAAATTGCTGATGCCGAAGTCAGCGAAATCGACCTCCGCCACGACGAACTGCCGGATCCGGTTGCCGAAATGCTCCTCTGCCTGCAACGCCAGATCCAGCGTCTGGAACAAAGGATCGAAGAACTGGAGGCCAGCAAGGATGAGCATCTACCTGTACAATACGCTGACGGGCCGAAAGGAAGAGTTCACTCCGTCTGAGACGGGCCGGGTGCGGATGTATGTCTGCGGGCCAACTACTTATAACTATATCCATCTGGGTAACGCCCGGCCCCTGGTGGTCTTTGACGCCCTCCGGCGTTACCTGGAATACCGGAATTATGACGTCTTTTATGTCCAGAATTTCACCGACATCGACGACAAGGTCATCAACAGGGCCCGGGAAGAAGGAGTACCGGCATTAAGTTTAGCTGAACGTTATATTGAGGAGTTTTTCCGCGACGCCGATGCCTTAAATGTGAAGCGGGCCTCCCTTTATCCCCGGGTCAGCCAGCATATAGGAGATATTATCGCCGCCATCGAGGAGCTTATACGGCGCGGTTTTGCCTATGAAGCCGGGGGCGACGTTTACTTTGAAGTAGAAAAGTTCCCCGCCTATGGTCGCCTGTCCAGGCGTACCCCCGGTGAAATGCGAGCCGGAGCCCGGGTGGAAGTCAACACCGCCAAGCGCAACCCCCTGGATTTTGCCCTCTGGAAGGCAGCCTGCCCCGGCGAACCGGCCTGGGATAGCCCCTGGGGGCCTGGCCGGCCCGGCTGGCATATTGAGTGCTCCACCATGGCCTTGAAATACCTGGGGCCGGGGTTCGATATCCACGGCGGCGGCGCCGATCTCATTTTCCCCCATCACGAGAACGAGATTGCCCAGGCAGAAGCCGGAACAGGCTGCCCCTTTGCTCGTTTCTGGCTGCACAACGGCTTTATCACCGTCAACCAGGAGAAGATGTCCAAGTCAAAAGGCAATTTTTTCCTTGTGAGGGACATCACCAGCCGTTTCCGGCCCCTGGCCGTGCGCCTGTTTTTACTTTCAACCCATTACCGCAGCCCCATTGACTTTGACGACGCCGGGCTCCTGGCTGCCGAGAAGGGCCTGGAACGGCTGGAAAACACCCGCCGTCTTTTAAACGAGGCCCGCTGCTATCTGGCGGGTGACGGTAGGGGAACGGCCAGCAGCGAAGAGGGTGCTGCCCTGGCCGGCCGGGTTGAAGAACTGCGCCAGGAATTTATGGCCGCCCTGGATGATGACTTCAATACGGCGCGGGCCCTGGCGGCCCTTTATGACCTGGCCCGGGAGATCAATAGTTACTTTGCTGGGACGGCCCGGCCGGACACCGGGGCTGTTATCAAGGCAGCTACAGTTTTTGAGGATCTGGGCGAAAATGTCCTGGGTCTCTTTGGCCGGCCGCATCAGCAGGTGGATGATGCCCTTCTGGAAGGTCTCATGGACATCATTTTAAGTATCCGCCAGGAAGCACGACAGCGCAAAGACTGGGCCACGGCCGACGCCATTCGCGACCGTCTTAAGGGCTTGGGAATAATCCTGGAGGACACCCCCCGCGGGCCCCGCTGGAAGAAAAGCTAAGGAGTGGAGGCAGTGGATCCTGTTGCCGGCCTTTCGCCCCTGGTTCTCGCCTATGTCGGTGACGCCGTATACGAACTGCTGGTCCGCACCCACCTGGTGCGCCGCGGCCCCGCCAGGCTGGAGCAATTGCACCGGGAAGCCGTGCGTTTTGTCCGGGCCGCCAGCCAGGCCAGGCTAGTCCCGGCCCTGGAGGCCCATTTGACGGCTGTGGAAAAGGATATCCTGCGCCGGGGGCGAAATGCCCGGCCGGGGCACCTGCCCCGCAGCGCCGTCCCGGAGGAGTACCATTTCAGTACAGCCCTGGAAAGCCTCTTCGGTTACCTGTACCTGAAGGGCGAGTGGCAGAGGCTGGACGAGCTTACCCGGCTCATTTTTGAACTGGCGGAAGTATAACAGGGAGAGGAATAAAATGCAAGTTGAACTCATCAGCCATACCCCGGATCCAGAGCGTTTGGTCGCAGCAGCCGCTCGCCTTTGTTACTCGCCCCGTGGGGCAAGCAGGCTGATGGCCGCAATGGACAAAGACGAAGTTGAAAGGCTGCTGCGCCTGCTTATATCCCTGGGTCATGAATCCCCCCTGGAGCATATCACCTTTACCTTTGCCATAGAAGGGGTCAGCCGCGTCCTTTCCCACCAGCTGGTCAGGCACCGTATAGCTTCCTATTCCCAGAAATCCCAGCGCTACGTCAACGAAGATGATTTTACCTACATTATCCCTCCCAGCATCGCCGCTGTACCGGAAGCTCTGGCTCGCTATCAAGAATGTATGCGGGCCTTACAAAAGGCATATCATGAAATACAGGAGCTGGTCCCCCGGGAAGATGCCCGCTACCTGTTACCAAATGCCTGCGAAACCAAGCTGGTCTGTACCTTTAACGCCCGCAGTTTGTTTAATTTTTTCCGCCTGCGTTGCTGTAACCGGGCCCAGTGGGAAATCCGGGAGCTGGCCTTAAAAATGAGGGAGCAGGTGAGAAAATTGGCTCCCCTCATTTTTAGCTATGCTGGGCCGGCCTGCGAGACGGAGGGCGTTTGCCGCGAAGGGTCCCGGAGTTGTGGGCGGGCACCAGTGGTTCGTGCCAGGGAGGAAATTTGATGGACGATATTCTTGCCGGCCGCAACCCGGTCCGGGAAGCCCTGCGGGCCGGACGGCCTTTGCATAAGATTTTAATGGCTTTCCGGCTTGAAGGCAGGGCTATTAGCGAGATACTCGCCCTGGCCCGGAGCCAGGGCGTCCCTGTCCAGCGGGTGGACAGGTCGGTCCTGGATAGAGTGGCAGGTGCCCGGCACCAGGGAGTGGTAGCCCTGGCGGCGGCCAGGAGTTATGTCGAGCTTGAGGATCTCTTATCCCTGGCGCGGGAAAAAGGCGAGCCCCCTTTTTTAATCATGCTGGATCAGGTGGAAGATCCCCATAACCTGGGGGCCATTTTACGCTCCGCTGAAGCTGCCGGCGCCCATGGCATCATTATTCCCCGGCGGCGTACGGCAGGGTTGACACCAGCCGTGGCCCGGGCTGCTGCCGGGGCCCTGGAGTATCTCCCTGTAGCCAGGGTAACCAACCTGTCCCAGGCCATAGTTAAACTAAAGAAGGAAGGCCTCTGGGTTATTGGTGCCGAGGGCGATGGTACAAAGGATGCCTTTACCAGCGATTTTACTGTACCCCTGGTCCTGGTCTTGGGCAGCGAGGGCCGGGGTCTTTCTTCCCTCGTCAGATCCCACTGTGATTTTATCGTGAGACTGCCTATGCGCGGGAGAATTAATTCTTTAAATGTGGCTGCCGCAGCTACGGTTTTAATGTATGAGGTAGTGCGCCAGAGGTATTGCTGCCAGGTATGAAGCGGGGTGAACCTGTGCCTGATGTGCTCATTGTTGACGGCTATAACTTTTTATATAGCTGGCCGGAATTAGTTAGGCTCAAAGAAGAGTCAAGTTTTGCCCATGCCCGCGATAAACTAATAGCAGAGTTGATTAATTACCAGGCCTACTGGGGAGGGCAGGTAATAGTTGTTTTTGACGCCCATCGGGTTTCCGGGTCAGGCGAAAAAAAGGAAAAAATTGGCGGGGTAGAGATAATTTATAGCCAGGAAGGAGAAACGGCTGATGCCGTCATCGAGAAACTTGTTAGGAACCTTAATACCCAGGGCCAGGTTTACGTAGCTACCTCCGATGCGGCTGAGCAGCGTATGATCCTGGGAGGCGGGGCTCTCCGTCTGCCGGTAGCCGAATTAAAGGCTTACATTGAAAACGCCCGCCGGGAGATGGCCAGGGAGGGGCAGAAGGGTATCCAGAGAAACTCCATCGACGGGCGCCTCCGGGGAGAAACCCTTAAAGTTCTGGAAAACTGGCGGCGCCGGTAGGCAGTAGTTAACTCTTGCGGTTGAGATAGGTTTCTTGTATAATTATTGATGTTATTGGACAAGATATAGGGCCTCCTTTTGTTACTATGGTCTTGGAAATCCAGGGTGGAGGCGTTGGCATGAGCGTCAATGTACAGCAGGAACCGTGGCAACCCTATGAAGTTCTTGGGGATGAAGACATTGTTTACCTGGCCCAGGAAGGTGATGAAGTAGCTCAGGAATATTTGATTAATAAGTACCGTAATTTTGTCCGGGCGAAAGCGCGTTCCTATTTCCTCATTGGCGCTGACCGGGAGGACATTGTGCAGGAAGGGATGATAGGCCTTTACAAGGCCATTCGCGATTTTCGCGGCGATAAGTTGTCCTCCTTCCGGGCCTTTGCCGAGCTGTGCATTACCCGGCAGATTATCACGGCCATCAAAACAGCTACCCGGCAAAAGCACATCCCCCTGAACTCTTATGTCTCCCTCAATAAGCCCATTTATGACGAAGATTCCGATCGCACCCTGCTGGACATTATTTCTGGTTCCAAGATTACCGACCCGGAAGAACTAATCATCAGCCAGGAAGAATTCGTTGATATCGAAGAAAAAATGGGCGAGATTTTAAGCTCCCTGGAGTGGAAAGTTTTAATGTCCTACCTGGAAGGGAAATCCTACCAGGAGATTGCCGTAGATCTGAAACGCCATGTTAAATCCATCGATAATGCCCTCCAGCGCGTAAAGCGCAAGCTGGAACGTTACCTGGAACGGCGGGATAACAACCAATAATTGCCTGGAAAAAGGGCTTGACGCCAACAAAGCATGATGTTATAATTACTGTTGCGTCTGAAAAGGAAATATGGAGGGGTTCCCGAGTTGGCCAAAGGGGGCAGACTGTAAATCTGCTGGCGCAGCCTTCGCTGGTTCAAATCCAGCCCCCTCCACCATAAATAATGTTGCGGGGTGGAGCAGCTGGTAGCTCGTCGGGCTCATAACCCGAAGGTCGATGGTTCAAATCCATCCCCCGCAACCATGCCCATATAGCTCAGTTGGTAGAGCGTCGCCTTGGTAAGGCGGAGGTCACCGGTTCAATCCCGGTTATGGGCTCCAGAAAATTTTTAAGAGGAGCAGTAGAGCTCCTTTTTTTATTGCCCAGGAAAAATAATAAGCCCCGGGCTTTCCTTTTGTCACCAGAGTTGTTATACTGTAGCCGAGGTGAAGAGAATTGGCCCTTACCTGTGGCATTATTGGCCTGCCCCTGGTAGGCAAAACGACGTTATTCAACCTTTTAACCCAAGCTGAGGCGGAGACCTCGGCCTTTGCTGGCCGGACAAAAACCAATATCAGGACTGCGCCCATTCCCGACCCCCGCCTGGATTTTCTAGCTTCCCTTTACCACCCGCGTAAAGTTACCCCGGCCGCCCTGGAGATTATCGATGTACCGGGATTGACCCGCGGTACCGGGGCGGCTTTCCTCGCTGCCGTCCGGGAGGTTGATGCCCTGATTCATGTCGTCCGGACCTTTCAACGGGAGGACGTGCTCCATGTAGAGGGAAGCCTCAATCCGGTGCGCGACCTGGAGATGATCAATGCCGAACTCCTGCTGGCGGACCTGCAGCTGGTGGAAACCAGGCTGGAACGCATTGCTGCCAGCAAGAAAGTGAAGGGCGATCTGCTGGCCGAACAAAGCGCCTTGCGCCGCTGCCAGGAAGCCCTGGAAGCGGAAAAGCCTTTACTGGAAGCTGGTCTTACGCCCGACGAATGGCAGGCTTTACGCCACATGGGGTTTTTAACCACTAAGCCCATGATCATTGTGGTCAATATTGACGAGGAACAGCTCAGGGAAGGCCATTATGAGGGGCAGGAAGAGGTTGAGGCTTATGCCGCCGCCAGGGGCATTCCGGTTTTAAACCTTTGTGCGGCATTGGAAGCCGAAATAGCCCGCCTGGAACCCGCCGATCGGGAAGTTTTTCTTAAAGAAATGGGTATTACCGAACCTGGCATTGACCGTCTGGCCCGGGCTATCTACCGCCGCCTGGGGTTAATCTCCTTCCTCACGGCGGGGGAAGATGAGGTCCGCGCCTGGACCATCAAAGAAGGGACAACTGCGCGGGCCGCCGCTGGCAAGATTCACAGCGATATTGAGCGGGGTTTTATTCGTGCGGAGGTGGTAAGTTTTAGTGACCTGGCAAGGCTCGGGGACATGAATAAAGTGAAGGAAAATGGCCTGGCCCGCCTGGAGGGCAAGGAATATATCGTCCAGGATGGCGATATTATCAACTTTCGCTTTAATGTTTAATCATAAATTAGCGGTCCAATCCCCCCCCGTGGGGGGATTTTTTATTGGGTAACCACCGGCGTAAGCAATACATAAACTACCAAGAGGGACCTAAAAGCATTGGTTAAAGGGCCGGCATCTTTTTCAGAGGGGGTGGCATCATGGCTGAAGTCCAGATCCAGCCTGAAGCCCAGGTACGGGATATTTTGGCCGATGGCGGTCTGGTGTTTCTTTTTCTGTTCCTGTTGATCGCTTTATTTATCTTTGTTTAGCCCGGGTAAGCTGCCGGGCGTTTTTCCTGGAGTGTAACCTTATGGCAGGCAATGGCATAAGTTAAAGTAAAACTTGGAGAAATTGGAAGGGGGGACCACATGATGGCAGACGGATTTGTTTTTGGCAACTGGGCTTTTATCCTCTTCCTGGTACTGATTCTGCTGTTCTTCGGTAATTAACCGCCTATAACTACCGGAGAAAGGGGGAATAACCATGGGCGGCTTCTTCGGACCAGGTCCATTTGGCAGCTGGGCCTTAATTCTGTTTCTGATCCTTATCCTGCTCTTCTTTGGCAACTAATCCTGGTTAGGTATTATAGAAAGGGGGAATAATCATGGGCGGCTTCTTCGGACCAGGTTTCTCCGGCAGCTGGGCCTTGATCCTGTTCCTGGTTCTCATCCTGCTGTTCTTCGGTAACTAGCAATTGAGTAGGAGGGGGCGACTAGCTCCCTCCTCATATACTAACTGGCAGGGTATTCGTTATACGGATACCCTTCGATACGCTAGCGAATCCCTGGTTACGCCAACAAGCAAGAGCACGACTTCTAGCCTGAGTTCAAATTTCCCGGGTTATCTGATAATACTAAGAAAATGGTGCAGGATCCGAGCGGTCAGCCCCCAGATAATCCAACCTTCAAACTCGTAGAACAGCTCAGGCCAGGTGGCCCGGCGCCAGGGGTATTGCCGGCCATAGGGAATCTTATGGAAGGGGAAATCTGCCGGTGGTTGTACCTGTAGCGTAATTTCGTGATACTCAGGGGTAAGCCTCAGGAGCTGGTCCAGCGGTGCCGTAAAGACTTTCTCTACCTCCAGGGGGTTGGGGTTGATGCTTTGGGGCTCTCGCAAGAGGCCGACAAAGGGGTGGATGACCTGCTGGAAGGGAGTAACCAGGATGTCCAGGCCGCCCCAGATTGCAATAGAATCCGCGACCAGCCCTAGTTCCTCACAGGTTTCCCTTAAGGCTGCATCTTTCTCACCCCTGTCGCCGGGTTGAAGACGCCCGCCGGGGAAACAAATCTCTCCTGGCTGGGTTTTTAAATTGCGGGAACGTATTTCAAAAAGGAGCGAGAGGGAACCGTCATTTTCTTTTAGCAGGGGTAAAAGGACGGCGGATTGAGCATACAGGCGGGCGTCCAGGAGGCCGCTTTGGTGTTGTTTTACTTTAGCCTTTATATCTGCCAAACGAAAATCCCGCATTTAAGTATCACCTGCCTGCTATTTTTCCAGTCAAAGTGGTCCGCAAAGCCCTGTAACGGATTTTATCCTAAAAACAGTAAAAATTAGCTCCAGGCAATAAGAAGGATGCCGCTGATAATCAAGGCCAATCCTACGATACGTAAGACCGGCAGGCTTTCCCCCAGGTATAACCAGGAGAGCAAGAAGACAAAGACATAACCCAGGCTGACCATAGGATAGGCATAACTTAAAGGGACTGAGGCCAGGATTTTCAGCCAGAGGAGGAAACTGGTGGCAAAGGCTGCCAGGCCTCCTATGATGTAAGGGCTGAAAAGCAAGCTGGTGATCCCTGGAATATTAAACTTAAGGCTATCCAACTGCAGGACACCGACTTTAAATAATACCTGAGCACCGGCTCCCAGGAAGACGGATAAAAAGATTAAGAAAAGGACGGGCATGGATTAGGCCTTCTCCCCAATAATTGAAGTTTAGATGCAAGTCTATTATATCCTTGTTTTTGGCAAAAGCAACCTGTTACCGGAATTATTTTACAGCATCGGGGTAATAATATACAGGGTACAAGCAGGAAAAGGCTAACTAATGTAGAAATATCTTTTGCGAATAGCCACGCCCGGCTACGTGAAAGAGGCGCGGCGCAAGGGATACGAATAGGAATGCTATTTTAGGAGGAGGCAAAACGACACATGGCCAAACAAAAATTTGAGCGCAAGAAACCCCACGTGAACGTAGGGACCATAGGACACGTAGACCACGGCAAGACGACGCTGACGGCAGCCATCACCTTCTGCCTGTCCAAAGCCGGGGGGGCGGTACCCACGGCCTACGACCAGATCGACAAAGCGCCGGAAGAGAGGGAACGCGGCATCACCATAGCGACGGCCCACGTCGAGTACGAGACGGAAAAGCGGCACTACGCCCACGTCGACTGCCCGGGGCACGCCGACTACGTGAAGAACATGATCACAGGTGCAGCACAGATGGACGGCGCCATATTAGTAGTATCGGCGGCAGACGGCCCCATGCCGCAGACGCGGGAACATATACTGTTAGCGCGGCAGGTAGGGGTACCGTACATTGTCGTTTTCATGAACAAGGTTGACCAGGTAGACGACCCCGAGCTGTTAGAACTGGTAGAGATGGAAGTACGGGAACTGTTGAGCGAATACGAATTTCCGGGTGACGAGATACCGATCGTCAAAGGCAGTGCACTGAAAGCCATGGAATGCGGCTGCGGCAAACGGGAATGCGAATGGTGCAGCAAAGTATGGGAACTGATGGACGCGGTAGACAGTTACATTCCCACGCCGGAACGGGATGTTGACAAACCCTTCCTGATGCCCGTGGAAGACGTGTTTACGATTACGGGCCGGGGCACGGTGACCACCGGCAGGGTAGAGCGCGGCAAAGTTAAGGTAGGGGATGAAGTAGAGATAATAGGCTTAAGGGACCAGATAAGGAAGACGGTAGTGACGGGTGTAGAGATGTTCAGGAAGATATTAGACGAAGCGGTAGCGGGGGACAACATCGGCACGCTTTTGAGGGGAGTAGAGCGCAAAGAAGTAGAACGGGGCATGGTGCTGGCCAAGCCCGGGTCCATCAAACCGCACACCAAATTCAACGCGGAAGTATACGTACTGACGAAAGAAGAAGGAGGGCGGCACACACCCTTCTTCAACGGGTACCGGCCGCAGTTCTACTTCCGGACGACGGATGTGACCGGGGTAGTGAAACTCCCGGAAGGGGTAGAGATGGTGATGCCCGGGGACAACATCCGCATGAGCATCGAGCTCATTACGCCCATAGCCATTGAAGAAGGCTTACGGTTTGCCATCCGTGAAGGCGGCCGCACTGTGGGCGCCGGCGTCGTGACCGGGATTATTGAATAAATAGATATTGACAGGGCTTTATATTTATGGCAAACTAATTAAAGTGTTTAGCCGTACAGGGAAAATCTAGGGCGGTAAAGAAAGGTTTTGTTTTGTAAGTAGGGAAATTAAAAGAAGTGGGAAGGCGGGAATTGCCATGGTGGCAATTTTCCACCTCCCCACTTTGATCATAAATGGAGGTGGCCGGCAGTGCGGGTGGGTATTACCCTGGCATGTACTGAATGCAAGCGCCGTAATTATACTTCCAGCAAAAATAAAAAGAATGACCCCGATCGCCTGGAACTGAAAAAGTACTGCAGTAACTGCGGCAGGCACACTGTGCACAAAGAAACGAAATAGGGCAGGTTTTTTAAATGGCAACCAAGACTGTAGCCAGAACCGTTAACAACAAAACCAGTTTTAAAGAACAGGCCAGCAAATTTTTCCGGGGATCGTGGGCTGAGTTAAAAAAGGTCCACTGGCCATCCCGCAAGGAACTGGTAACCTATACTGCCGTGGTACTGGTTTCGGTATTCATTGTGGCGGCCTTATTATGGCTCTTTGATTCTGTCTTTAGTTTTCTTCTAGGCAAATTGATTTTGCGGTAGAGGTTAACATGGAAAAGGCCTGGTTTGTCATTCACACTTATTCTGGCTACGAAAATAAGGTCAAGGCCAACCTGGAAAAGCGCGTCGAATCTATGAACATGGGCGATAAAATCTTTCGGGTAGTAGTGCCCATGGAAGATGAGATCCAGGTTAAGGACGGCAAGCGCAAAATCGTCAAACGGAAAATATACCCCGGTTATGTTCTGGTCGAAATGATTTTGACCGACGCTTCCTGGTATGTAGTGCGCAACACACCGGGGGTCACCGGTTTTGTGGGTACAGGTAATAAGCCCATACCCCTCCGGGAAGAAGAGGCTCAGCAAATCCTGCAACAGATGGGTGTCGAAGAGCCGCGGCCACGGATCGATGTAGCCGTGGGGGAAAATGTACGCGTAACCAGCGGCCCCTTTGAAAACTTTATTGGTTCGATAGAAGAGATCCAGCCCGATAAGGGTAAGATAAAGGTTATGGTTTCCATGTTCGGACGGGAAACGCCCATTGAGCTGGATATCAACCAGATCGAGAAAATCGTTTAAAGGAGGTGTTAAAATTGGCACCCAAAGCCAAGAAAGTAACAGCAGTGGTTAAACTTCAGGTCCCGGCAGGCAAGGCGACGCCGGCACCGCCGGTAGGACCGGCCCTGGGCCAGCATGGGGTTAACATTATGGCCTTCGTCAAAGAGTTTAACGACCGGACAGCCAACCAGGCGGGCCTGATTATTCCGGTAGAGATAACTGTTTACGAAGATCGTTCCTTTACCTTTATTACCAAAACGCCTCCGGCAGCCGTTTTGCTAAAAAAAGCGTTGGGCATAGAGACGGCTTCCGGAGAGCCCAACCGTAAAAAAGTCGGTAAGGTTTCCCGGGAAAAGATCCGGGAGATTGCCGAACTCAAGATGAAGGATCTCAATGCCGCCAGTATTGAAGCTGCCATGCGCATGATTGAAGGCACTGCCCGCAGCATGGGTGTGGAAGTAGAGGCTTAAACATAGGCTGGTGGGAGGAGTAATCCGCTGGAACCACGAGGAGGAATGCCCAAATGCCCAAGCATGGTAAAAGGTACCGCGAAATTAGTAAACTGGTAGACAGGCAGCAGCTTTACGAACCCGGCGAAGCTATAGCCCTGGTCAAGAAAACCGCCAGCGCCAAATTCGATGAAACGATTGAGGTGGCTGTAAGACTGGGGGTTGATCCCCGCCATGCCGACCAACAGGTACGTGGGACGGTAGTCCTGCCCAATGGTACCGGTAAAACCCGGCGGGTGCTGGTGTTTGCCAAGGGAGAAAAGGCCAGGGAAGCCGAGGAAGCCGGGGCCGACTTTGTGGGCGCCGAAGACCT
Source organism: Moorella sp. E306M (assembly GCF_006538385.1). Classification (NCBI taxonomy): domain Bacteria; kingdom Bacillati; phylum Bacillota; class Clostridia; order Neomoorellales; family Neomoorellaceae; genus Neomoorella; species Moorella sp. E306M. Next base: position 1,287,196 of record NZ_BJKO01000001.1, read on the forward strand.
GGTAGAAAAAATTCAGGGCGGCTGGCTCGACTTTGATGTTGCCATAGCCACCCCTGATATGATGGGTACGGTTGGCAAGCTGGGCCGTATTTTAGGTCCCCGGGGACTTATGCCCAATCCCAAGTCGGGAACAGTGACCATGGACCTGGCCCGGGCCATCAAGGAAGTCAAGGCCGGTAAAATTGAATTCCGGGTAGATAAGACGGCCATTGTCCATGCCCCCATAGGCAAAGCCAGTTTTGAGGAAGGTAAGCTTAAAGAAAACTTCCAGGCCCTAATAGAGGCTCTGGTAAGGGCCAAACCGGCAGCGGCCAAGGGCCAGTATTTAAAGAGCATCAGTATTTCTTCGACCATGGGTCCGGGGATAAAAGTTAATCCTCTGCGGGCCACAAAGTAAATAAATAAGTACAGTTAAAACTTCATACCGGTATTTACCGTAGACAGCAGGTGCCTTTAAGGCTTAATATTTCCTGCCGAGGTAGTATAAAATTGTCTGTTATTTATTTAGCCATTTGCCCTCGCTTGTCTGCGGGGGCTTTTATTTTTGGCAGAACGGAGGTGGGAAAATGAACAAGCAGCGGGAAGCCAAGGCGGCGGTAGTGGCCGAAATAAAGGAAAAGCTGAGTAACTCTATAGTAACCATCCTGGCCGACTACCGGGGAATGAATGTAGCTGAAATGACCAGGCTGCGCCGTCAGTTACGGGAAGCCGGAGTGGAATTTAAAGTAGTGAAAAATACCCTCACACGCAGGGCCGCGCAGGAATTGGGGCTGGATGGCCTTGAACCTTTCCTGGAAGGGCCAACTGCCGCGGCCTTTAGCTTAAACGACCCTGCGGCACCTGCTAAAATCTTATCGGAAGTAATGCGCAACAGCAAAACCTTCCAGATCAAGGCAGGTGTTTTGCAGGGGAGGGTTATTGGCCTGGACGAAATCAAAGCCCTGGCTGACCTGCCCTCCCGCGAACAACTCCTGGCCAAAGTGGTGGGCGGTTTCCAGGCCCCCCTGGCCGGGCTGGTCAACGTCCTGGCCGGCAATACCCGCAATTTGGTCTACGTCCTGGAGGCCATCCGCAAAAAGAAGGAAGAAGCAGCTTAAGAATTATTTTTAAAGGAGTGAGTCTCAATCATGAGCAAAGTTCAAGAAATTATCGATGCCGTCAAAGGTTTGACGGTGCTGGAGCTCGCCGAACTGGTTAAGGCCCTGGAAGAAGAATTTGGCGTCAGTGCTGCCGCGCCGGTAGCCATGGCCGTAGCCCCGGGAGCAGCTGCCCCGGCGGAAGCCCCGGCAGAAGAGCAGACTGAATTTGACGTCATCCTGAAGTCCGCCGGCGACAAGAAGATTAACGTCATCAAGGTAGTACGCGAAATTACCGCTCTGGGCCTCAAAGAAGCCAAAGACCTGGTGGACAACGCTCCCAAGCCGGTTAAAGAGAAGGTTAGCAAAGAGGAAGCCGAAAGCATCAAGGCCAAGCTGGAAGAAGCCGGCGCCACTGTGGAAATCAAATAGTTGCCTGCTGCCAGAAGCCGGGGACTGCCCCTCCCCGGCTATGATTTTTTCCTTGACAGCAATCGTTATTTATGCTAACATATCAAAATGCCATTAAATTGCTGCCGCATGATTAAGTCTTTCCTTGGACGGCAATAATAGGTAGCAGGAACTTTAAAGGTCAAAAGCGAGGTTGTCATCACCTTGCTTTTGAATTTCTTGTGGGGGGGACTCAAGTTGGCTTATCCGGTCAAAGTCGGGACCAGGGAACGTTGGACCTTTGCCAAAATCAAGGAAACCCTGGGGTTACCAAACCTGATTGAAATTCAACGTAACTCCTATCAGTGGTTCATTGACGAAGGTTTACGGGAAATTTTGCATGACATTTCACCAATCCAGGATTTTACCGGCAACCTGGTCCTGGAGTTTGTTGATTATTCCCTGGGTGAGCCCAAGTACTCCCAGGAAGAATGCAAAGAACGGGATATGACCTATGCTGCCCCCCTGCGGGTCAAGGTTCGTCTAATTAATAGAGAAACAGGCGAGGTTAAAGAGCAGGAAGTCTTTATGGGGGATTTCCCTCTCATGACGGAAAAGGGCACCTTTATCATTAATGGTGCCGAGAGGGTTATTGTCAGCCAGTTGGTCCGTTCACCAGGGGCCTACTATACGGAAAGTATTGATGCCAGCGGGGCGAAAGTATACGGCGCCACTCTTATTCCCAACAGGGGTGCTTGGTTGGAGTTCGAAACCGATAATACCGAAAGCATCTATGTCCGTATTGACCGTACGCGGAAGATCCCGGTCACCGTCCTGCTGCGCGCCCTGGGGTATACCACCAATGCCCGCATCCTCGAACTCTTTGACTATGACACGCGTATCCAGAATACCCTGGAAAAGGATAACACCGATTCCGAAGAGGAAGCCCTGGTAGAGATCTATAAACGCCTGCGTCCTGGTGAGCCTCCAACTGTCGAGAGTGCCAGGAACCTCCTGGAATCCCTGTTCTTTGATCCCAAGCGCTACGATCTGGGTAATGTCGGTCGCTACAAGCTGAACAAAAAGTTGGGTCATGGCATTTTGACCCAGGAAGTTAACGGCCGGCAGGAATATATTCGTTGCCTTACAAAAGAGGATATTATCCACGCCATCAAATACCTCCTGCGCCTTATGGATGGCGAGGTTAAACCTGACGATATTGACCACCTTGGTAACCGCCGCCTGCGTTCCGTCGGCGAGCTCCTCCAGAACCAGTTCCGCATTGGCCTCGCCCGCATGGAGCGGGTGGTGCGGGAGCGGATGACCATTCAGGATGTAGACGTCATCACTCCCCAGGTGTTGATTAACATCCGGCCGGTAGTGGCGGCCATCAAGGAATTCTTTGGTTCCAGCCAGCTGTCCCAATTTATGGACCAGACTAACCCCCTGGCCGAGTTAACCCATAAACGGCGCCTTTCGGCCCTGGGTCCCGGCGGCCTGTCCCGGGAACGGGCCGGCTTTGAAGTGCGGGACGTGCATACTTCCCACTACGGCCGCATGTGTCCCATTGAGACCCCTGAAGGCCCGAACATTGGCCTGATTGGTTCTTTAAGTACCTATGCCCGCATTAATGAGTTTGGTTTTATTGAAACCCCCTACCGCCGGGTAGATAAAGAAAAGGGCGTCGTCACCAACGAAATTCATTACCTGACTGCCGATGAAGAGGACAAGTACGTCATCGCCCAGGCCAACGCTCCCCTTGATGAAGAAGGCCGCTTCCTAGAGAAGCGGGTTAATGCCCGTCATGCCGGGGAAATCGTAGTTGTGCCGGCCGACCGGGTTGATTATATGGACGTATCTCCCAAGCAGATGGTGAGTGTGGCCACGGCCCTCATCCCTTTCCTGGAGCATGATGATGCCAACCGGGCCCTCATGGGAGCCAACATGCAGCGCCAGGCCGTACCTCTTTTACGGACTGAGGCGCCGGTGGTAGGTACCGGTATGGAATGGCGGGCGGCTCGCGATTCCGGGGCAGTTGTCCTGGCCAGAAACAGTGGCATTGTCGAAAGGGTAACGGCTCGCGAGATTGTCATTCGTAGCGATGACGGTACTCTGGATACCTACCGCCTGCAAAAATTCGCCCGTTCCAACCAGGGCACCTGCATTAACCAGAAACCCATCGTTCGTAAAGGGGAGCGGGTAACGGCCGGCCAACCCATAGCCGACGGACCTTCCACCAATCAGGGCGAGCTGGCCCTGGGCCGCAATATCCTGGTGGCCTTCATGACCTGGGAAGGGTACAACTATGAGGACGCCATCCTCATTAGCGAGAAGCTGGTCAAGGAAGACATTTTTACCTCTATTCACATTGAAGAATATGAATGCGACGCCCGGGATACCAAACTGGGCCCGGAAGAGATCACCCGCGATATTCCCAACGTCAGTGAAGACGTTTTAAAAGACCTGGACGAGCGGGGCATCATCCGGATCGGGGCCGAGGTACGCCCGGGTGACATCCTGGTAGGAAAAGTCACTCCCAAGGGCGAGACGGAGCTGACTGCCGAAGAGCGTTTGCTCAGGGCTATTTTTGGCGAAAAGGCCCGGGAAGTAAGGGATACCTCTTTAAGGGTGCCCCACGGGGAATCTGGTATTGTCGTCGATGTCAAGGTCTTTTCCCGGGAGAATGGCGATGAACTGGCGCCCGGGGTCAATGAGCTGGTCCGGGTTTACGTCGCCCAGAAAAGGAAGATTTCCGTAGGTGACAAGATGGCCGGGCGCCACGGGAACAAGGGCGTTATCTCCCGCATTCTACCTGAGGAGGATATGCCTTTCCTTCCCGACGGTACGCCTATTGAGATTGTTTTAAATCCCCTGGGCGTGCCTTCGCGAATGAATTTGGGCCAGATCCTCGAAACCCACCTGGGCTGGGCGGCCAAAACCTTGGGGATCCATGTAGCCACTCCGGTTTTCGACGGGGCTTCAGAAGAGGAAATTAAGGAAAAACTGCGAGAAGCCGGCCTGCCTGAAGACGGCAAGACCATACTTTATGACGGCCGTACCGGCGAGCCCTTTGACCGTCCCATTACCGTTGGTTATATGTACATGCTGAAACTGGCTCACCTGGTGGATGACAAGATCCACGCCCGGTCTACCGGCCCCTATTCCCTGGTTACCCAGCAACCCCTGGGCGGTAAAGCCCAGTTTGGTGGCCAGCGTTTCGGGGAAATGGAGGTCTGGGCCCTGGAGGCCTATGGTGCAGCCTATACCCTCCAGGAGATCCTGACGGTAAAATCCGATGACGTCGTCGGCCGCGTCAAGACATACGAGGCCATCGTGAAAGGAGAAAATGTCCCTGAGCCGGGGGTGCCGGAATCCTTTAAGGTATTAATTAAGGAACTTCAGAGCCTGGGGCTGGATGTCAAAGTCCTATCCGAAGAAAACGAAGAGATCGAGATTAAGGAAGACGAGGATGATGGTGTTGAAGCGGCCCAGGATCTGGGCCTGGATATCCAGGGGCAGCCTGAAGCCGAACCGGGAGAAGCCGCCAAGGAGGCCGAAGAAGATGAGGAAGAAGACCTGGATTTTGAACCTGCCGACCTCGAACCTGAAGCGCTGGAACTTGAGGTCGACGGCGATGATTTCGACAGTGATTTTTCGGTCATCAAACCACGGGCCAGGGTAGTCCCGGGCGATAAATATGAAGAAGAATAAATCGAGTTCTTCGAGGGGGGGCAGGAATAATGCTGGATGTAAGCAACTTTGAGCGCATGCGCATTGGCCTGGCTTCACCGGAACAGATCCGGGCCTGGTCCAGCGGTGAGGTAAAGAAACCGGAAACCATCAATTACCGCACCCTGAAGCCGGAGCGCGATGGTCTATTCTGCGAGCGCATCTTTGGCCCGACCAAAGACTGGGAGTGTCACTGTGGCAAATACAAACGCGTGCGTTACAAGGGGATTGTCTGCGATCGCTGCGGGGTGGAGGTAACCCGTTCCAAGGTGCGCCGGGAGCGCATGGGGCACATCGAGCTGGCAGCCCCCGTTTCCCACATCTGGTACTTTAAAGGCATCCCCAGCCGCATGGGCCTCATTCTCGACATGTCGCCCCGTGCCCTGGAGAAGGTCCTTTATTTCGTGTCCTACGTGGTAATTGATCCTGGCGATACCCCCCTCTTGAAGAAACAGCTGCTCACCGAGGCGGAATACCGGGAATACCGGGACAAGTACGGCAACAGTTTCCGGGCGGCCATGGGTGCCGAGGCCATCAAGGAGCTCCTCCAGGAGATCGATCTCGACCAGCTGGCCGCCGAACTACGCCAGGAACTGAAGGAAAGCAGCGGCCAGCGGAAGATCCGGGCCATCCGCCGCCTGGAAGTGGTAGAAGCCTTCCGTGCCTCCGGCAACCGTCCCGAATGGATGATTTTAGACGTCATTCCGGTGATTCCCCCGGAGCTCCGGCCCATGGTGCAGCTGGACGGCGGTCGTTTTGCCACTTCCGATTTAAACGACCTCTACCGCCGGGTGATCAACCGCAACAACCGGCTGAAGAGGCTCCTCGATTTAGGCGCACCGGACATCATCGTCCGCAACGAAAAGCGCATGCTCCAGGAAGCCGTGGACGCCCTCATTGACAACGGCCGCCGCGGCCGGCCGGTGACCGGACCCGGCAACCGACCCCTGAAGTCTTTAAGCGACATGCTCAAAGGCAAGCAGGGGCGCTTCCGCCAAAACCTTTTAGGCAAGCGCGTCGACTACTCGGGCCGGTCGGTAATCGTCGTCGGGCCGGAGCTGAAGATCCACCAGTGCGGCCTGCCCAAAGAAATGGCCCTCGAACTCTTCAAGCCCTTTGTGATGAAACGGCTGGTGGATAAAGGGCTGGCCCACAATATAAAAAGCGCCAAGCGCATGGTGGAACGGGTAAAGAATGAAGTCTGGGACGTCCTGGAGGAGGTCATCGCCGAGCACCCGGTACTTTTAAACCGGGCGCCGACCCTGCACCGCTTAGGGATACAAGCCTTTGAACCGGTGCTGGTGGAAGGCCGGGCCATCCAGATCCACCCCCTGGTCTGCACGGCCTACAACGCCGACTTCGACGGCGACCAGATGGCCGTCCACGTGCCCCTATCGGCCGAAGCCCAGGCCGAGGCGCGCCTTTTAATGATGGCCGCCCATCACATTCTAAACCCCAAGGACGGCAAGCCCGTCGTCTCGCCCACCCAGGATATGGTGCTGGGTTCCTACTATCTTACCACCGTCAGCCCCGGCGCCAAGGGCGAGGGCAAGGCCTTCACCAGCTACGAAGAGGCCTATATGGCCTATCTCAACAAAGATATCGACGTCCACGCCCTGATCAAGGTGCGCATGGAGGACGGTAAACTTTTAGAGACGACCATCGGCCGTCTGATTTTCAACCGGGAAATCCCCATCCCCAAAGAGCTGGGTTACTACAACTGCGAAGTCGACAAGAAGAAGCTAACGGAGATCATCGACCGCTGCTATAAACTTTTAGGGACGGAAGCCACCGCCACATTGTTGGACGGCATTAAAAAAGTAGGCTTCCATTACTCCACCCTGGCCGGCTTTACCATCGGCATCAACGACATTGTCGTACCCCCGGAAAAGAAAGAAATAATAGCCGAGACCGAGACGGCGGTGGAGAAAATCGATCAGCAGTACCGCAAAGGTTTAATCAGCGAGGAAGAGCGTTACCAGAAGGTCATCGGTCTCTGGAATAAGGCCACCGACACCCTGACCAAAAAGCTCATGGCCGGCATGGACAAATTCAACCCCGTCTTCATGATGGCCAACTCCGGCGCCCGGGGTAACGTTCAGCAGATCCGCCAGCTGGCCGGGATGCGGGGCCTTATGGCCGACCCGGCCGGCCGGATTATCGACTTGCCCATCAAGGCCAACTTCCGCGAAGGCCTGACGGTGCTAGAATACTTTATTTCCACCCACGGCGCCCGTAAGGGTTTGGCCGATACGGCCTTACGCACGGCAGACTCCGGTTACCTCACCCGCCGCCTGGTGGACGTGGCCCAGGATGTCATTGTCCGGGAAGACGACTGCGGCACCACGGCCGGCATTGAAGTGGAGGAGATCCACGAGGGCAATCAGATAATCGAAAAGATGGAAGAGCGCCTGACCGGGCGCTATGCCCTGGAGGATGTCTACCACCCGGAAACCGGAGAACTCCTGGTCGCCGCCGACACCATGATCAGTGAAGAGGCGGCCCGGGCCATTGTGGCTGCCGGCATTAAAAAGGTAAAGATCCGATCCGTCCTTACCTGTCGCACCCGCTACGGCGTCTGCCGCAAATGCTACGGTCAGGACCTGTCCACGGGTAAGGATGTAGAAATCGGCGAAGCGGTTGGCATCATCGCCGCCCAGTCCATTGGTGAGCCCGGTACCCAGCTGACCATGCGCACCTTCCATACAGGAGGTGTGGCCGGAGAAGACATCACCCAGGGTCTGCCCCGGGTAGAAGAGCTCTTTGAAGCCCGCAAACCCAAAGGCCAGGCCATCATCGCCGAGGTCAGCGGCACCATCACCGCCATCAACGAAGTCCGCGGCCGGCGGGGGCGGGAGATTGAAATTACCGACGCCAATGGGGAAAAGTTTACCTATAATGTTCCCTATGGCTCCCGCCTGAAGGTTAACGAAGGCGACCATGTGGAAGCCGGTGATGAGTTAACGGAAGGGTCCGTTAACCCCCACGACCTGTTAAAGGTAAAGGGCGTCCGGGGCGTCCAGCTCTATCTCCTCCGGGAAGTGCAGCGGGTTTACCGCCTGCAGGGGGTGGACATCAACGACAAGCATATCGAAGTGATGATCCGCCAGATGCTGCGTAAAGTCAAGGTAGAAGATGAAGGCGATACCGACCTCCTGCCCGGCACCCTGGTGGACGCCTTTGAATTTGAAGACGTCAACCTGAAAGTCCAGGCCAGGGGCGGCAAGCCGGCAACGGCGCGGCCGGTGCTGCTGGGTATTACCAAGGCGTCTTTAGCGACGGATTCCTTCCTGTCGGCGGCCTCCTTCCAGGAAACGACACGGGTGCTGACGGAAGCGGCCATCAAGGGACGGATGGACCCCCTGCTGGGCCTGAAGGAAAACGTCATTATCGGCAAGCTTATCCCGGCCGGTACCGGTATGAGCCGTTACCGGCAGCTCCGGGTTATAACCCCGGAAGCAGAAGCCCAAGAAGAGGCCGCTCTAGAATCTGTTGACACGGCTACCGGAAAATGATACTATAAGAAAGTGTGACTGCCCAGGGGGGTTGAACTATGTCCTATGAACGTTTGCGGGTGGCCAAAAAACGAGCAGTAGGCACCAAGCAGGTCACCAAAGCGGTAATGAAGGGGACAGCCCGGGTGGTCTATATAGCTAAGGATGCCGAACCCCATGTAACCGGGCCATTAATTCAGCTTTGCCGCGCACGGGGTGTAGAAATAATTGAGGTAGACTCAATGAAAGAGCTGGGGCGGGCCTGCGGCATCGAAGTGGGCTCGGCCTCAGCCGTTATCCTGGAAGAATAGCCGGGGAAGGAGGTGGAAGGAATGCCGACAATCCAGCAGCTGGTACGCGAGGCGCGGGAAAAGGTCGTCAAAAAGTCGACGGCGCCAGCCCTGAAGGAATGCCCCCAGAAGCGGGGTGTCTGCACCCGTGTATATACAACTACGCCTAAAAAGCCCAATTCCGCCCTGCGCAAGGTAGCCCGGGTACGCCTCACCAATGGCATTGAGGTAACCGCCTATATCCCCGGTATTGGCCATAATTTGCAGGAACACTCAGTGGTCCTGGTAAGAGGGGGCAGGGTTAAGGATTTGCCGGGTGTCAGGTATCATATTATCAGGGGTGCCCTCGATTCTGCCGGCGTCCAGAACCGCAACCAGGGCCGCTCCAAGTACGGGGCCAAGCGGCCCAAAAAGTAGTGGTAAGGGGGGGATAAGGGTTGCCACGGCGAGGCAGTGTTCCCCGGCGGGAGGTATTGCCGGACCCGCTTTACGGGAGCACCAAGGTTACTAAATTGATTAACCAGGTCATGCTCAACGGTAAGAAATCGTTGGCTCAGCGGATTTGTTATGAAGCCTTTGACACCATCAGGAAAAAAACCGGCAAGGACCCGGTAGAGGTTTTTGAACAGGCTCTCAAAAATGTAATGCCTCTGCTGGAAGTTAAGGCCCGCCGTGTAGGTGGTGCCAACTACCAGGTGCCGGTAGAAGTGCGGCCGGAAAGGCGGCAAACCCTGGGTATCCGCTGGCTGGTAAACTACGCCCGGGCGCGTAGCGGGAAGAGTATGGCCGAAAAACTTGCTGCCGAGTTGATGGATGCCGCCAATAACACCGGCGGTGCCGTCAAGAAACGCGAAGATACCCATAAGATGGCTGAAGCCAACAAAGCCTTTGCTCATTACCGGTGGTAGGTGTGGGGGTCAGGGGCCCAGGAACTGGGGGTCTCACCTCACAGCGACCTCCGGTACCTGAAACCTGATTACAAGAAGGGATGAAACTTTATGGCTCGACAATACCCACTGGAAAAAACCAGGAATATCGGCATCATGGCCCACATCGATGCCGGTAAAACAACTACCACCGAGAGGATACTTTTTTATACCGGCCGCGTGCATCGTTTGGGCGAAGTGCATGATGGTAATGCAACGATGGACTGGATGGTCCAGGAACAAGAACGGGGTATTACCATTACCTCGGCTGCTACAACCTGCTTCTGGCGTGATCATCGCATCAACATTATCGACACGCCAGGCCACGTGGACTTCACGGTGGAGGTAGAACGCTCATTGCGCGTTCTGGATGGGGCTATAGCCGTCTTCTGTTCTGTGGGCGGGGTAGAGCCCCAGTCGGAAACTGTCTGGCGCCAGGCGGATAAGTACGGCGTGCCCAGGATCGCCTACATCAATAAAATGGACCGCGTCGGTGCTGATTTTTACCGGGGCGTCAAGATGATTGCCGACCGCCTGGGGGCCAATCCGGTGCCCATCCAGTTGCCCATTGGCGCCGAAGATAATTTCCGCGGCCTGGTAGATCTGATCCGGCTGAAGGCCATTTACTATACTGATGATTTAGGAACAACTATTGAAGAAGGACCTGTTCCGGCCGATATGGAAGACCTAGTGCTTGAATACCGGGAGAAGTTGCTTGAGGCTGTGGCCGAAAGCGATGAAGAGTTAATGCTCAAGTACCTGGAAGGGGAAGAGCTAACTGAAGAGGAGATCAAGGCCGGTATTCGCAAGGCGACTATTGCCGTGAAAATGGTGCCGGTACTTTGCGGTTCTTCCTTTAAAAACAAAGGCGTCCAGCCGCTTCTGGATGCGGTGGTAGATTTCTTGCCTGCGCCAACTGACGTGCCGGCCATCCAGGGCATTGACCCGGAAACAGGCTCCGAGGACGAGCGCCACTCCAGCGATAACGAGCCCTTTGCCGCCCTGGCCTTTAAAATCATGGCCGACCCTTACGTGGGCAAGTTGACCTTTTTCCGGGTTTATTCCGGGACCATAAAATCCGGCTCTTATGTTTATAATTCTACCAAGGGTCGCCGGGAACGGATCGGCCGAATTTTACGCATGCACGCCAATCACCGGGAGGAAGTTGACGAGGCCTATGCCGGTGACATTGCGGCGGCGGTGGGCTTGAAGGAAACGACCACCGGCGATACTCTTTGTGACGAGCAGCATCCTATTGTCCTGGAGGCCATGGAATTTCCCGAGCCGGTTATTTCTGTAGCCATTGAGCCCAAAACTAAAGCCGACCAGGAAAAGATGAGTCTGGCCCTCCAGAAACTGGCTGAAGAGGATCCGACCTTTAAGATGCATACCGACCCCGAAACCGGCCAGACCATTATCTCCGGCATGGGTGAATTGCACCTGGAGATTATTGTCGATCGCCTGCTGCGGGAGTTTAAAGTGGGGGCCAAGGTCGGTCGGCCTCAGGTCGCCTACAAAGAAACCATTCGCCGGCCGGTCAAGGCCGAAGGCAAGTTTATCCGTCAGACGGGCGGCCGCGGCCAGTACGGCCACGTGGTTATTGAAGTAGAACCTCAGGAGCCCGGCAAGGGTTATGAGTTCGTCAACAAGATTGTCGGCGGGGTCGTACCCAAAGAGTATGTACCGGCAGTTGACGCCGGCGTCCAGGAAGCCATGAGCAACGGCGTCCTGGCCGGCTACCCGGTAGTAGATGTCAGGGTATCCCTGGTAGACGGTTCCTACCACGAGGTCGACTCTTCAGAAATGGCCTTTAAGATTGCCGGCTCATTGGCTTTCAAGGATGCCGCCAAAAAGGCCGGACCGGTTCTGTTGGAACCGGTCATGAAGGTCGAGGTTGTGGTGCCGGATGAATATATGGGCGATGTGATTGGCGACCTGAATGCCCGCCGCGGCCGAGTGGAGGGGATGGAACCACGGGCCGGTGCCCAGGTCATACGCGCCTTTGTCCCCCTGGCCGAGATGTTCGGTTATGCCACCGACCTGCGGTCGCGGACTCAGGGCCGGGGCACCTATGTGATGCAGTTTGATCATTACGAAGAGGTGCCCCAGAATATTGCCGCCGAGATTATAGCTAAACGCCAGGGAGCATAAATAACTGATTGCACAGGGGATAACCCAAGGAATTTTAACCTATCAGGGCAATGCAAAAAGGGAAGCAGTCCCTTTGGGCACCACACCTGGCAATCAGAAAGGGAGAATGAGGTGGAAATAAAAAATAAAACCGGGAACTGGCATCAGCCAGTTCCGACGCAAACCCACCTCTAACCTCCCGCTTCTTACATCTCATACCAGAGGAGGCAAAACGACACATGGCCAAACAAAAATTTGAACGCAAGAAACCCCACGTCAACGTAGGGACCATAGGACACGTAGACCACGGCAAGACGACGCTGACGGCAGCCATCACCTTCTGCCTGTCCAAAGCCGGGGGGGCGGTACCCACGGCCTACGACCAGATCGACAAAGCGCCGGAAGAGAGGGAACGCGGCATCACCATAGCGACGGCCCACGTCGAGTACGAGACGGAAAAGCGGCACTACGCCCACGTCGACTGCCCGGGGCACGCCGACTACGTGAAGAACATGATCACAGGTGCAGCACAGATGGACGGCGCCATATTAGTAGTATCGGCGGCAGACGGCCCCATGCCGCAGACGCGGGAACATATACTGTTAGCGCGGCAGGTAGGGGTACCGTACATTGTCGTTTTCATGAACAAGGTTGACCAGGTAGACGACCCCGAGCTGTTAGAACTGGTAGAGATGGAAGTACGGGAACTGTTGAGCGAATACGAATTTCCGGGTGACGAGATACCGATCGTCAAAGGCAGTGCACTGAAAGCCATGGAATGCGGCTGCGGCAAACGGGAATGCGAATGGTGCAGCAAAGTATGGGAACTGATGGACGCGGTAGACAGTTACATTCCCACGCCGGAACGGGATGTTGACAAACCCTTCCTGATGCCCGTGGAAGACGTGTTTACGATTACGGGCCGGGGCACGGTGACCACCGGCAGGGTAGAGCGCGGCAAAGTTAAGGTAGGGGATGAAGTAGAGATAATAGGCTTAAGGGACCAGATAAGGAAGACGGTAGTGACGGGTGTAGAGATGTTCAGGAAGATATTAGACGAAGCGGTAGCGGGGGACAACATCGGCACGCTTTTGAGGGGAGTAGAGCGCAAAGAAGTAGAACGGGGCATGGTGCTGGCCAAGCCCGGGTCCATCAAACCGCACACCAAATTCAACGCGGAAGTATACGTACTGACGAAAGAAGAAGGAGGGCGGCACACACCCTTCTTCAACGGGTACCGGCCGCAGTTCTACTTCCGGACGACGGATGTGACCGGGGTAGTGAAACTCCCGGAAGGGGTAGAGATGGTGATGCCCGGGGACAACATCCGCATGAGCATCGAGCTCATTACGCCCATAGCCATTGAAGAAGGCTTACGGTTTGCCATCCGTGAAGGCGGCCGCACTGTGGGCGCCGGCGTCGTGACCGGGATTATTGAATAATTACCAGGCCAGGGATCAGGCTTTATGCCTGATCCCGTGCCATGAAGGAGGGTAAATAACCCATGGCCAGGCAGAAGATCCGCATCCGTCTTAAGGCCTTTGATCACCGCCTGTTAGACCAGTCATCCCAGAAAATTGTCGAGACTGCCAGGCGCACCGGGGCAGTAGTATCCGGCCCCATCCCGCTGCCGACGGAGAAAAATATCTTTACGATTTTACGTTCACCCCATGTGAATAAAGATTCCCGGGAGCAGTTTGAAATGCGTACCCATAAGCGTTTGATCGACATTCACGAGCCAACGTCCAAGACGGTAGACGCATTGATGCGCCTGGATCTCCCGGCAGGGGTTGACATTGAGATCAAGCTGTAGGGGGTAGTATCAGGGTGCGCAAGGGTATTTTAGGAAAAAAGATAGGCATGACCCAGATATTTGATGACACCGGCCGGGCCATTCCAGTAACAGTAGTCCAGGCCGGGCCCTGTGTCGTCATTCAGAAAAAAACTGTCGCTACCGATGGTTATGAAGCCCTGCAGGTAGGTTTTGAACCTATCAAAGAAAAGAAGGTTAACAAACCCTTGCGGGGACATTTTAGCAAGGCCGGAGTAACCCCTTTTCGTTATGTCCGGGAATTGCGTTTAGAGGATATCCAGGATTATCAAGTGGGGCAGGAAATTAAAGCCGATATTTTTAGCCCCGGCGAAAAGGTCGATGTTACCGGTATATCCAAAGGTAAAGGTTTTGCCGGCGGCATTAAACGTCACGGTTTTCACCGCGGCCCCATGGAGCACGGTTCCAAGTATCACCGCCGTCCCGGGTCCCTGGCGGCCAAAGGACCGGCCCGCGTCTTTAAAGGGCGCCGCCTGCCCGGCCACATGGGTGCCGAAAGGGTTACGGTACTGGGCCTGGAGGTTATCAAGAACGACCCCGGGCGGAATCTTCTGTTGATCAAGGGTTCCGTTCCGGGCCCGCGCCAGGGGCTGCTGGTAATTAAGAATTCGGTAAAGGGAGGCTAACAGGCAATGCCCAGAGTAGCCGTGTACAATATACAGGGCCAGCAAGTAGGGGAAATGGACCTGGACGAGCGCATCTTCGGCGGCGAGGTTAACGAAGCCGTCCTCCACCAGGCTGTGGTCATGCAGCTGGCCAGCCGGCGACGTGGCACGGCAGCGACCCGCACCTGGGCCGAAGTTAGCGGCGGCGGCCGCAAACCCTGGCGGCAAAAGGGAACCGGCCGGGCCCGGGCGGGTAGTATCCGCTCGCCCCTATGGCGTGGTGGGGCAGTAATTTTTGGTCCTCAGCCCCGTGATTATGGCTTCAAGCTGCCCAAAAAAGTGCGCCGTTTAGCTCTACGTTCGGCCCTGGCGAGCAAAGTACGTGAGGGCAATATAATTGTCCTGGATGAGTTAAAGCTGGCCAGGCCGCGGACGAAGGATATGGTGGCCGTTCTCAGGGCTCTGCATGTCGAAGATAAAGCCCTCGTAGTCACCGCGGGCAAAGAACCCAATGTTGAGTTGTCGGCCCGTAATCTACCGGGAGTGACGTGTTTAACCTCTGCGGGACTGAACGTCTATGATCTCCTTGCCCATGACAAGCTGGTCATTACTAAAGAGGCGATATCCCTGATTGAGGAATCCCTTATGCCAGCTGAGAAACCGGCAATTGCCCAGGAAGCATAAATAAGAAAGTGACGCTTCTGGCCTCTGACTTCAAAATAAGGAGGTGCTGGCTTAATGCGGGCTCCCGAAGAAATAATTATCCAGCCCCTGGTAACGGAAAAGTCTACCGGCCTGATGGCGGAAAATAAATATACTTTTATAGTTGACCGCGGGGCCAATAAGATTGAAATCAAAAATGCCGTCGAGAAACTTTTTAACGTCAAAGTGTTGAAGGTCAATACCCTGATGGACCGCGGCAAAATGCGCCGGGTGGGTCGTTTCCAGGGGCGACAACCAGATCGGAAAAAAGCTATTGTTACCTTAAGACCTGGCGATAAAATAAAGGTCTTTGAAGGGTTGGAGTAGCTTAAAATCAAGGAGAGAAGCAAGATGGCCATTAAGAAGTTTAAACCCACTTCTCCCGGCCGGCGGCAGATGACAGTATCTACCTTTGCCGAGGTTACCGTTGCGGAACCTTATAAACCCCTGGTGGCCCCTTTAAAGAAAACCGGGGGACGCAATAACCAGGGTCGGCTTACTGTCCGGCACCGGGGCGGGGGACACAAGCGCCTGTACCGGATAATCGATTTTAAACGTGATAAAGATGGCATTCCCGGCCGCGTGGCAACCATTGAGTATGATCCCAACCGTTCGGCCAATATCGCCCTGATTAATTATGCCGACGGGGAGAAGCGTTATATCCTGGCACCGGAAAACCTGCAGGTTGGTGACCAGATTATCAGCGGCCCCGGGGCTGACATAAAAATCGGTAACGCGCTGCCTTTAAGCCAGATACCGGTTGGTACCATGGTGCACAATATTGAGCTTAAACCCGGGAAAGGCGGCCAGATGGTCAGGGCAGCCGGGACCAGCGCCCAGCTGATGGCCAAAGAAAACGGTTATGCTCTCCTGCGCCTGCCTTCCGGCGAATTACGCAAGGTGCAGGAAGAATGCCGGGCAACTATTGGCCAGGTTGGCAACCTCGACTGGGAAAACATCACCATTGGTAAAGCCGGGCGCAGTCGCTGGCTGGGCATCCGGCCGACGGTGCGCGGTGTGGTCATGAATCCGGTGGACCATCCCCATGGTGGCGGTGAAGGAAAAGCTCCGGTAGGCCGCAAGCACCCGGTGACACCGTGGGGTAAACCGGCCCTGGGCGTTAAAACACGTAAAAAGCGGAAACCCAGCGATAAGCTCATTGTCAAGCGCCGGAATGAATAAAGGGGTGAAAGGAGGTTCCTTTTTATGGGCCGCTCCCTGAAAAAAGGGCCGTATTGTGATGAAAAGCTGCTCAAGAAAATTATTGAAATGAACGAGAAGGGTACTAAACGGGTGATTAAAACCTGGTCCCGCCGTTCAACTATCTTTCCGGAGATGGTAGGACATACCATAGCCGTCCACGACGGCCGCAAGCACGTACCAATTTATATTACCGAAGATATGGTCGGACACAAGCTGGGCGAATTTGCTCCCACCCGCGTCTTTCGGGGGCATGGCGCCCATACGGAGCGTTCCACAGCGCTGAAGTAGGGGGTAAACAGATGGAAGCAAGGGCGGTAGCTAAATATATCCGGATTTCCCCGCGACGCGTCCGCCAGGTAGTTGATTTGATACGCGGCAAAGGAGTGCGGGAGGCTGAGGCCATTCTGATGGTCACGCCCAAACGGGGGGCCCGGGCGGTAGCCAAGGTATTAAAATCGGCTGTCGCCAATGCTGAGCATAATTACGATATGGATGCCAGCAAGCTGGTGGTCACCCGCGCTTATGTTGACGAAGGGCCGACCCTGAAACGCTACCAGCCGCGGGCCATGGGCAGGGCCAATATCCGGCGGAAACGTACCAGCCATATAACTGTGGTGGTTGGGGAAAAGGAGGACTGATTTCGTGGGTCAAAAAGTTCACCCCAAGGGATTACGTCTCGGCATTATCCGCGATTGGGATTCCCGCTGGTATGCGGGCAAGGAATATAAAACCTTGCTCCACGAAGACTTGAAAATACGTGAGTTCATAAAAAAGCGTCTCTACCAGGCGGGTATTGCCAATGTGGAGATTGAACGGGCGGCCAATCGCGTCAAGGTGATAATCAATACTGCCAGACCGGGAGTTATTATCGGCCGGGGTGGTGCTGAAGTTGAGGCCCTGCGGAAAGAACTGGAGCGTTTAACCGGTAAACAGGTAAGCCTCAACATCGTCGAGATTAAAAAACCGGAACTTAATGCCCAGCTGGTGGCTGAAAATATTGCCGCCCAGCTGGAAAAAAGGGTTGCTTTCCGGCGGGCCATGAAGCAGGCTGTAAGCCGCGCCATGCGTTTGGGGGCTTTAGGCATTAAAATAGCCTGTGGCGGCCGCCTGGCAGGGGCCGAAATCGCCCGTACCGAGTGGTACAGCGAGGGCAAGGTACCCCTGCATACCTTGAGGGCGGATATCGATTATGGTTTTGCCGAGGCCAGTACCACCTATGGTAAAATAGGCGTTAAGGTATGGATTTATAAAGGTGAAGTATTACCTGAACGGGCCAGGGTCCAGGAAGGGGGCCGCAAATAATGTTAATGCCCAAAAGGGTAAAATACCGCAAACCACACCGCCCGGGTACTCGGGGCAAGGCAACCCGGGGGAATGAGATTCACTTCGGGGAATACGGGTTGCAGGCCCTGGAACCGGCCTGGATCACCAGCCGTCAGATTGAGGCTGCCCGTATAGCTATGACCCGTTATATTAAACGCGGCGGCAAGGTATGGATCAAGATTTTTCCCGACACCCCCATTACCGCAAAGCCGGCTGAGACCCGGATGGGCAGCGGCAAGGGAGCGCCGGAGTACTGGGTAGCCGTTGTTAAACCGGGGCGGATCCTTTTTGAGATGGCCGGAGTTACCGAAGAAGTAGCCCGCGAGGCAATGCGCCTGGCCTCCCACAAGCTGCCCATTAAAACCAAGTTCGTAAAACGGTCGGAAGTGGGTGGTGAGGTCAATGAAAGCTAAAGAAATCCGCGAGTTGACCACGGAAGAGCTGCTGCAAAAGGTGGGCGAGCTGAAGCAGGAACTCTTTAACCTGCGTTTCCAGCTGGCCACCGGTCAGATAGATAATCCCATGCGCCTGCGGGAAGTCCGCCGGAGCATAGCCCGGGCCAAGACAATATTACGGGAACGGGAACTGAAACGGGAACAAGCATAAAGACAGTCACGGTACAGAAAGGGGGCAGGCCTTTTGGAAAGGAATCACCGTAAAACGCGGATTGGCAGCGTAGTAAGCGATAAAATGGACAAAACCGTGGTAGTGGCGGTAGAAAACCGGGTGCGCCACCCGTTACTCGGTAAAATTATCCGCAAAACCAAGAAATTCAAGGCCCATGATGAAAAAAATGAATGCCGCATCGGCGATAAAGTCAAGATTATGGAAACCCGACCTTTAAGTAAAGAAAAGCGCTGGCGGGTAGTTGAGATCCTGGAGAAGGCCAAGTAGCCTTATTTTTCGCCGGGAAGGAGGTAAAGCATGATCCAGCAACAGACGATCCTCAAAGTCGGCGACAATACCGGCGCCAGGAAACTGATGTGCATACGCGTCCTCGGCGGTTCCAAAAGGCGTTATGCCAGTGTGGGAGATGTGATTATTGCCTCCGTAAAAGAGGCAACGCCGGGGGGCGTGGTTAAGAAGGGGGATGTCGTCCGGGCGGTAGTGGTACGGACGACAAAGGCTATAAAACGTGAAGACGGGTCCTATATCCGCTTCAATGAAAATGCAGCGGTAATTATCAACGAACAAAACAACCCGCGGGGTACGCGTATCTTTGGACCGGTAGCCAGGGAACTGCGGGAAAAAGATTTCATGAAGATCATTTCCCTGGCCCCGGAAGTCCTGTAGGAAAAGGGAGGTGGCTTGGAATTGACCCCAGTTAAGGTACACGTTAAAAAAGGTGACCTGGTCATGGTAATTAGCGGTAAAGATGCCGGCAAAAAAGGCAAAGTATTGAGCGTCGACCGCGCTAAAGGCCGGGTCATCGTCGAAGGGGTAAACATTGTTAAACGGCACACCCGTCCCACCCCCAAGATGCCCCAAGGCGGGATTATTGAAAAGGAGGCTCCGGTGGCCAGCAGCAATGTTATGCTGTTTTGCAATAAATGTAACCGACCTACTCGAATCGGGAAACAATTTCTGGCCGATGGAACCAAGACCCGGGTGTGTAAAAAGTGCGGCGAAGTAATTGATTAAGCCCAGGTAAAGGAGGGCTGGCTTTGGCTAGACTGAAGGAAAAATACCTGACAGAGATACGTAAGCTCTTACAGGAAAAATTTGGTTACAAAAATGTCATGGAGATCCCCAAACTGGAAAAAATCGTTGTCAACATGGGTGTTGGCGAGGCAACCCAGAATCCCAAGGCCATTGATGGTGCCGTCCAGGACCTGATGGCCATTACCGGGCAAAAACCTATTGTTACCAGGGCCAAAAAATCTATTGCTGCCTTTAAACTGCGCCAGGGAAACAGTATTGGCTGCAAGGTAACCCTGCGGGGAAACAGGATGTACGAGTTTCTGGACCGCCTGATCAATGTGGCCCTGCCCCGGGTCAGGGATTTCCAGGGCGTGTCGCCCAATTCCTTTGATGGCCGCGGTAACTATTCCCTGGGCCTGAAAGAACAGCTGATTTTTCCGGAGATTGAATATGACAAGATCGACAAAACCCGGGGTCTGGAAATAACTATGGTGACTACGGCAAAAAGCGATGAGGAAGCCCGGGAACTCCTGCGCGCTTTTGGCATGCCGTTCCGGGAACAATGATGAAGGAGGAAATCCATGGCCAAGAAATCTTTACGTGTTAAACAAGCACGTCCCCAGAAGTTTAAGGTTCGCGCGTATAACCGTTGCCTGCGCTGTGGCCGTCCCCATGCTTATATTCGGAAGTTCGGCCTGTGCCGTATCTGTTTCCGCGAGCTGGCCTACAAGGGAGAGCTTCCTGGTATAGTGAAAGCCAGCTGGTAAGTGCGGGACGAGAAGGAAGGGGGTAGTTCAAATTGATGACCGATCCCATTGCTGATTTCCTGACCCGCATTCGTAACGCCAACATGGTCTACCAGGAGAAGGTGGAAGTACCGGCTTCCAAAATGAAGCGGGCTATAGCTGAAATCATGAAGAACGAAGGATATATCAAGAACTACGAGTATATTGAAGACGACAAGCAGGGCACCTTGAGGATTTATCTCAAGTATGGGCCCAACAAGGAAAAGGTTATTACCGGCATAAAGCGCATCAGCCGCCCGGGGCTAAGGATTTATGCCAGGAAAGGCGAAATCCCTAAAGTTCTGGGAGGCCTGGGAGTGGCTATAATTTCTACCAGCAAAGGGATACTCACGGATAAACAGGCTCGCCGGGAAGGCGTCGGCGGCGAAGTTATCTGTTACATCTGGTAAGGCTGGAGGTGTTTAAGTGTCACGTATAGGCAGAAAGCCGGTGCAGGTACCGGCAGGGGTAGAAGTAAACATTGACGGCAATACGGTAACGGTAAAGGGCCCCAGGGGAAAACTTACCCGCCAGTTCCCGGCCGAGATTACCATTAGCCGGGAAGGGGATGTATTGCAGGTCAACCGTCCCTCGGATGCCAAACCCCACCGCGCCCTGCATGGTCTTTCCCGGGCCCTGTTGCAAAATATGGTTGATGGTGTCACCAAGGGCTTTCAAAAAAGCCTGGAACTGGTGGGGGTAGGCTACCGTGCCGCCAAGCAGGGGAACAAACTGGTGCTGACGGTAGGCTATTCCCATCCAGTAGAAATAGTGCCGGGAGAAGGGCTGGAGATTGAAGTGCCGGCCCCCAACAAAATAATTGTTAAAGGCATTGACAAAGAAGCGGTAGGGGCACTGGCGGCCAATATTCGCGACGTCCGTCCCCCGGAGCCCTACAAGGGTAAAGGTATTAAGTATGAAGATGAGTATATCCGGCGCAAAGTTGGTAAGACTGGCGCCAAGGGCGGTAAAAAATAGGGGGTAAAGGAATGTTCAAGAAGATAGACCGCAAACTCACGCGGCAGCGGAAGCACCTGCGGGTGCGGCGGCGTATAATGGGCACTCCTGAACGGCCCCGTTTGAGTGTCTACCGCAGCCTGCGCCATATCTACGCCCAGGTGGTAGACGATACCCGGGGTATAACCCTGGTGGCTGCTTCAACCCTAGACCCGGCATTAAAAGACCTGGAAGCTACCGGGAATAAAGCTGCCGCCAGAAAGGTGGGCGAACTTATCGCTCAGAAAGCCCTAGCTAAAGGGATTAAAAAAGTTGTTTTTGACCGGGGCGGCAATATTTACCATGGCCGTATAGCTGCCCTGGCCGAAGGCGCCCGAGAAGCAGGGCTGGAATTTTAAAAGGGAAGGAGGGGAAAAATGGCGCGCGTTGAAAACAAGGACCTGGAGTTAACGGAAAAAGTCGTCCACATCAACCGTGTAGCTAAAGTCGTAAAGGGTGGCCGGCGCTTTAGTTTTTCTGCCCTGGTAGTTGTTGGTGACGGTAAAGGCCATGTAGGTGCGGGCCTGGGCAAGGCCAGTGAAGTGCCGGAAGCCATCCGTAAGGGTATTGAAGATGCCAAAAAGAATCTCATTAAAGTACCGATGGTGGGCACGACCATTCCCCACGAAATTATAGGCCATTTTGGTGCGGGGAAAGTTTTGCTTAAACCTGCAGCCCCCGGTACCGGAGTTATTGCCGGGGGACCGGTACGGGCGGTCCTGGAAGCTGCCGGAATCAGGGATATTTTGACCAAGAGCCTGGGATCGGCCAACCCCAATAACGTCGTCTATGCCGCCCTAGAAGGTTTAAAGGGTCTTAAAAGAGCAGAAGACGTAGCCCGCCTCCGGGGTAAAACTGTGGCCGAGCTGCTTGGCTAGGAGGAGTTGGCATTGGCAAATTTGAAGATTACCCTGGTAAAAAGCTTAATTGGTCGACCGGAAACGGAAAGGAAGACGGCCCGCGCACTGGGTCTTAAGAAACTACATGCGGAAATTATCCGCCCTGATACACCGGCTGTCAGGGGCCAGATAAAAAAGCTGGCCCACCTGGTTAAGTGCGAGGAAGTAGAATAGGAGGTGACAGGGGTGCGCCTGCATGAGTTACATCCAGCACCTGGCTCCAGGTTTAAACCTACCCGGGTAGGACGGGGTATCGGGTCCGGCCTGGGCAAAACTTCCGGCCGTGGCCATAAAGGGCAAAAAGCCCGCTCCGGGGGCGGTGTCCGCCGGGGCTTTGAAGGTGGCCAGATGCCCTTAAGCCGCCGTCTTCCCAAAAGGGGCTTCACCAATAAATTTGCCCGCGAGTTAACGGTCATTAATGTCGGCGAACTGGAACGCTTTGAACCGGATACTGTAGTGACGCCGGAGGTCCTGGCCCGGGCCGGCCTGGTCAAGCAGGCCAGGAACGGCGTCAAAATCCTGGGCGATGGTGAAATAACCAAGCCCCTGACCGTCAGGGTTCAGGCTGCCAGCCGCCAGGCCATTGCCAAAATTGAGGCTGCCGGCGGCAAAGTTGAGGTGATGTAAGTGTTAAACACCCTGGCCAGCGCCTGGAAGCTGGAAGACCTGCGGAAGAAGATATTTTTTACCCTGATGATGTTTATCGTCTTCCGCCTTGGCGCCCATGTGCCCCTCCCTGGAATCAATAATGCCGTCCTGCAGGAATTAGTTCGGGGCGGTACGATATTGGGTTTTTTTGACGTTATTTCCGGCGGGGCCTTTAAGCGATTTACCGTGTTTGCCATGGGCATTATGCCCTATATCAATGCCTCGATTATCATGCAGCTCCTGACGGTGGTCATTCCAGCCCTGGAACGGTTGGCCAAAGAGGATATCGAAGGGCGCAAAAAGATCGTCCAGTATACCCGTTACGGGACGGTTATTTTAGGCCTCCTTCAGGCCCTGGGTATGGCCCTGTATCTCGCGCGCTCGGGGGCTTTCTTAAGACCAGGCCTGCACAATTACCTGGTGGTAGCGGTAATGCTTACAGCAGGTACGGCCTTCCTCATGTGGCTGGGGGAATTAATTACGGAAAAGGGTATTGGTAACGGCATTTCCCTGATTATCTTCGCCGGGATTGTTTCCCGCCTGCCGGCTGGTGCTGTTAGTCTCTACCAGTACCTCACTTCCGGAGAGGTAAGTATCATTTCGTTAATCCTCTTTGCCATTATTGCCGTGGTAATCATTGCCGCAGTAGTGGCCATGCAGCAAGGGGAACGCCGGATTACCGTGCAGTATGCCAAGAGGGTGGTGGGCCGGCGGATTTACGGCGGCCAGAGTACCCACATCCCGTTAAAGGTCAACCAGGCCGGGGTTATTCCTGTGATCTTCGCCATGTCTATCCTGCTCTTTCCCAGCACCCTGGCTTCCTGGTTTCCCCACAGCAGCCTGGCCCAGGCTATAGTAAGGTTTTTTGACCCGCGGTCGGCTTTCTATATGATCCTTTATGCGTTGCTGATCATCTTCTTCACCTATTTCTATACGGCTGTGACCTTCAACCCGCAGGATGTGGCCGATAACATGAAAAAGTACGGCGGCTTCATCCCGGGCTTGAGACCCGGCCGGCCGACTGCCGAATATATTGAACGGATCTTAACCCGGATAACCCTGGCAGGGGCGATTTTCCTGGCCTTTATCGCCGTGTTGCCCAATATCCTGATGGCCGCTACCGGCATTAACGTATATTTCGGGGGCACTTCCCTCCTGATTGTAGTCGGTGTGGCCCTGGAAACCATGAAACAGCTGGAGTCCCACCTGTTGTTGCGGCACTATCAGGGCTTTATGAAGTAAATACCGGGGGGGCTAAAGAGGATGCGTTTGGTATTGCTGGGGCCACCTGGGGCTGGTAAAGGTACCCAGGCCGCGTTAATCTGCAAACACTTGGGTATACCCCATATTTCCACCGGGGATATGTTCCGCCAGGCCATCAAAGAAGGTACCGAACTGGGACGCCAGGCAGAAAAGTACCTGCAAAGCGGGGGCCTGGTGCCCGATGACGTAACTATTGGCCTGATCCAGGAACGCCTGAGCCAATCCGACTGCCGGCAGGGTTTTTTACTGGACGGTTTTCCGCGGACGGTAGCCCAGGCCGAAGCCCTGGATGCCTGGCTGGCCGGGAGAAAGGAAAAGCTCGATGCGGTTATTGATATTGAGGTGCCGCGGGAGGAACTCATGGCGCGTCTGACAGGACGCCGGGTCTGCCGCCAGTGCGGGGCCACCTACCACCTCCAGTACAATCCACCGGCTGAGGCCGGCAAATGCGATGTTTGCGGCGGGGAGCTCATCCAGCGAGCGGACGACACCGCAGCAACTGTCGGCAAACGGTTGGATGTATACAACGAGCAAACGGCGCCCCTTATTACCTATTATCGTCAGCGCGGTCTTTTAAAGGAAATTGACGGCAGCGGGGATATTGCGGCCGTAAGCCGGGCCATCGGTGCGGCCCTGGGAAGAGACTGGCAATGATTATTTTAAAGTCACGCCGGGAAATAGCCCTGATGCGTGAAGCGGGACGGATCGTGGCCCGGACCCTGGCTAAACTTAAAGACCATATCGCCCCCGGGGTAACTACTGCGGAACTGGACCGCATAGCCGAGGATTATATTCGGGAAAATGGTGCCGTGCCGGCCTTTAAGGGCTATCAGGGCTTTCCGGCCAGTATTTGTGTTTCCGTTAATGAGGAAGTCGTCCACGGTATACCAGGTTTAAAGCAACTGGCTGAAGGGGATATTATTAGTATTGACATCGGTGCGGTAAAAAATGGATATGTTGGTGACGCCGCGGTTACTTTTCCAGTTGGCGCTATTGATGCCGAGAAGCAGCATTTGCTGGCCGTAACCGAAGCCGCCCTTTACGAAGGCATCAAACATGCAGTCGCAGGCAACCGGCTGACTGATATATCCCACGCTATCCAGACCTATGTCGAAAAAAATGGCCTTTCGGTAGTCCGTGATTATGTGGGCCACGGTATTGGCCGGGCGATGCATGAAGACCCCCAGGTACCGAACTTTGGTCCCCCGGGTTATGGCCCCCGCCTCCGGGCGGGGATGGTCCTGGCCATTGAACCCATGGTAAATGCCGGTACCCATGAGGTTTATACCCTGGCCAATGGCTGGACAGTAGTGACCAGGGATAAGAAACCTTCGGCGCACTTTGAGCATACGGTAGCTTTGACGGATAACGGACCGGAGATCCTGACGTTACTCTAACTGGCAGGTGGAGGCGAAGGTTATGCCGGCAGGTGAACTAAAGGTGGGGCAACTGGTATATTCCCGGGCTGGGCGCGACCGGGGGCGACCTTTTCTGGTCTGGCAGCTGGCCGGGCCCAGCCGGGTTTATCTTGTTGACGGCCGTTTACGACGTACCAGTAAACCTAAACTGAAAAACGTCCTCCATGTCCAGGCGGTTAACCGGGTAGCGACGGCTATTGCTGACCGGTTAAAACAGGGAGAAGTAGTTACCGATGCCGAAGTACGACGGGCTATTGCCCAGCTCTTAGAGACTGAGCAGGCTTGATAAGGAGGGGTTTATTTGGCCAAAGAGGATGTCATTGAAGTTGAAGGCACGGTGATCGAACCCCTGCCCAATGCCATGTTTCGGGTAGAGCTGGCCAATGGGCACCGGGTGCTGGCCCATGTCTCCGGTAAGATCCGGATGAACTTTATCCGTATTTTGCCGGGCGACCGGGTAATGGTGGAATTGTCACCCTATGATCTCAACCGGGGACGCATCGTTTACCGCTATAAATAATCTGGGAGGGTTTAGTTTGAAAGTCAAGCCTTCAGTGCGGCCTATTTGTGAAAAATGCAAGATCATAAAACGCAAGGGTAGAATTATGGTTATTTGCGAAAATCCCAAGCACAAGCAAAAACAGGGATAGACAGGGGGTAAGGCGTAAATGGCAAGGATTGCCGGGGTAGACCTTCCCCGGGATAAGCGGGTGGAAATTGCCCTGACTTATATTTATGGCATTGGCCGGCCAACGGCAAATAAAATCCTGGCTGCGACAGCCGTTAACCCTGATACCAGGGTAAGGGATCTAACGGAAGAAGAAGTAAGCCGGCTACGCGAATATATAGATAAAAATTTAACGGTCGAAGGGGATTTGCGCCGGGAGGTAGCGTTAAATATCAAGCGATTGATGGAAATAGGTTGCTACCGTGGCCTGCGTCATCGTCGGGGGCTGCCGGTACGCGGCCAGCGCACCAAAACCAATGCCCGTACGCGTAAAGGACCCCGCAAGACTGTGGGCGTGCGGCGCAAGAAGTAAGGGGGAGAAGCTATGCCAAGGAAAACTACCCGGCCACGCCGGCGCGAACGTAAAAATATTGAAAGCGGCGTGGCCCATATTAAATCAACCTTTAACAATACCCTGGTAACCATCACCGATAAAAATGGTAACACTATTGCCTGGGCCAGTGCCGGTACCGTGGGGTTTAAAGGTTCCCGCAAGAGCACACCTTTTGCCGCTCAAATGGCGGCCGAAGCAGCTGCCAGGCAGGCTATGGAACATGGCATGCGCGAAGTAGAGTGCTACGTAAAAGGTCCGGGAGCCGGCCGGGAAGCTGCCATTCGTTCCCTGCAGGCCGCTGGGCTTGAGGTTAGCGTAATTAAAGATGTAACCCCGATTCCCCACAACGGCTGCCGGCCTCCCAAGCGGCGGCGAGTGTAACAGGAGCTTTTAAAGGTCGCAAGAACACGTCGTCGTTAAGAAGCATGCGACTTGCAGAGGAGGTAATACTTTGGCAAGGTATAAAGATGCTACCTGTCGCCTGTGCCGGCGGGAAGGCATGAAGCTTTTCCTGAAAGGCGATCGCTGCTATTCTGATAAATGTGCTGTGGCCCGGCGGTCCTATGCCCCCGGCCAGCACGGCCAGACCAGGAAAAAGCTTTCCGAATACGGCCTGCAGCTAAGGGAAAAGCAGAAGGCCCGCCGCATTTACGGCGTCCTGGAACGCCAGTTCAGCAACTACTTTGAGAAGGCCGAGCGCATGAAAGGCGTTACCGGTGAAAACCTGCTTATCCTGCTGGAGAGGCGCCTGGACAATGTTGTTTATCGCCTGGGTTTTGCCGATTCCCGTGCCCAGGCGAGGCAATTAGTCCGGCACGGCCATTTTACGGTAAATGGCCAGAAGGTGAGTATCCCTTCCTACCTGGTCCGGCCTGGTGATATCATTGCCGTCCGGGAAAAGAGCAAGGAGAGTCCCCTTTTCAAAGAGATTGCCGCGGCGGCAGCCCACCGGACGGTCCCGGCCTGGCTTAAAGCTGACCCGGCAGCTTTAGAAGGGCACGTCCTCTCCCTGCCGACGCGGGAACAGATTGATGTGCCGGTGCAAGAACACCTCATCGTTGAGCTTTACTCCAAGTAAGATGCAGGCTGGATGAGCTCACGAGAAGGAGGGGAACAATGCTCGAAATTGAAAGGCCCAGGATTGAGTGCCTGGAAATGTCCAATAAGTACGGGCGGTTTGTAGTCGAGCCCCTGGAGCGGGGTTATGGAATCACTCTGGGTAATTCCCTGCGGCGGATTCTTCTCTCCTCACTGCCCGGGGCTGCTGTAACCACGGTCAAAATTGAAGGGGTCCTTCATGAGTTTTCCACCATTCCCGGTGTCGTCGAGGATACCACGGAGATTATTTTAAACCTCAAGTCCCTGGCCCTGAAGCTCCACAGCGATGAACCCAAGGTAATAAGAATTGAGGCTGAGGGCGAAGGCGAGGTTACAGCTGCCGATATTATTACTGATGCTGACGTTGAGGTCTTAAACCCCGACCTGCACATTGCCACCATAGAAAAAGGCGGCCGCCTGTTTATTGAAATGACGGTAGAAAAAGGGCGGGGTTATGTCAGTGCGGAAAAAAATAAAAAAGAGGACCAGCCCATCGGGATTATTCCCGTCGATTCCCTCTTTTCGCCAGTCCATAAAGTGAACTATCAGGTGGAAAACACCCGGGTAGGACAGGTTACTGACTACGATAAACTTACCCTGGAGGTATGGACTGACGGTACTATTGCCCCCGATGAGGCAGTGAGCTCGGCAGCCAAAATTCTTATCGAACACATGCGTCTCTTTTTAGGTTTAACGGAGCGCGTCAGCGACGAAGTAACCATGGTTGAGAAAGAAGAAGAAAGCCGGGATCGCCTCATGGACATGTCCATTGAGGAACTTGATCTATCGGTGCGTTCTTACAACTGCCTGAAGCGGGCGGGCATTAATACCGTTGGCGAGCTTTTGCAGCGTACCGAAGAAGATATGATGAAGGTACGCAACCTGGGCAAAAAATCCCTGGAAGAAGTTACGCAAAAGCTCGCGGAACTGGGCCTGTCCCTGCGACAGAGTGATGGGTAAAGGGGTGACATTTAGATGGGTTACCGGAAATTAGGTCGCCTGTCCGGCCACCGGAAAATGATGCTGCGCAATATCGTCACTTCCTTTTTGCGGGAAGGTAAAATAGAAACTACAGAAATGCGGGCTAAAGAACTAAAAAGCCTGGCCGAGAAAATGATTACCCTGGGCAAAAGGGGCGACCTCCATGCCCGGCGCCAGGCCCTGGCCTACCTGCTGGATGAAGACGTGGTTACCAAATTATTTAAAGAAATCGGCCCGCGCTATCAGGATAAAAACGGCGGCTATACCCGGATAATTAAGACCGGCTTCCGGCGGGGTGACGGCGCGCCCATGGTCCGCATTGAACTGGTTTAAGCGATGATCGAGGTCCGGGGCGTCACTTTTTTCTACCCGGGAACTACCGAACCGGCCCTGGAAAATATAAGTTTAACCATCAAGCCGGGGGAATTTGTGGCCGTCACTGGCCCCAACGGTTCCGGCAAATCAACCCTGGCCCGGCTATTAAACGGCCTGCTCCGCCCCGGGGAAGGCCGTGTCCTGGTAGACGGGCTGGACACCGGTGACGAAGCTTCCTTGGTAGAGATTCGCCGCCGGGTAGGGATGGTTTTCCAGGACCCTGACAACCAGCTGGTGGCCGCTACCGTCGAAGATGATGTGGCCTTCGGGCTGGAAAATCTGGGCCTGCCACCGGCTGTAATCAGGCAGCGGGTTGCGGCCGCCCTGGAGGCCGTGGAGCTGGCAGATTTAAGGACCAGGCCCCCCCACCACCTATCCGGAGGGCAGAAACAGCGCCTGGCCCTGGCCGGCGTCCTGGCCATGGAACCGTGTTATCTGGTGCTGGACGAGGCTACGGCCATGCTGGACCCGGTAGCCCGGGAGGAAGTGCTCAAGAAAGTACTGGATTTACGCCGGGAAAAAGGGCTGGCCGTTATCCTTATAACCCACCTTATGGAAGAGGCGGCCCTGGCAGAACGGATGCTGGTCCTGAATGCCGGGCGCATACTTTTGGCCGGCCCGCCTGCAGAAGTGCTGCAGCAGGAGGAGAGGCTGGCGGCAGCAGGGCTAAAGGCGCCGGTAACTGTTGCCCTGGGCAAGAGCTTAAGGCAGGCAGGGCTAAAATTACCGGCCAATTTAGTCACAGTGGAGGAGATGGCCCGGGCCCTATGGAAATTGGCCTCCAGGAAGTAAGTTTTGCCTACAGAGTAGCCGGCAGGCAGTTACCGGTGTTGGAAAACATCAATATCAAAGTCTCCCCGGGTGATTTCCTGGCGATTACCGGGGCCGGGGGTTCGGGGAAATCAACCCTGGCCATGCTTATGGCCGGCCTGCTGGAACCGACGGCGGGCCGGGTTACCCTGGACGGGCGACCGGTCCGGGGGCGGGGTAAAGGGAAAGATACCTTATCCTGGCAGAGGGTGGGCATGGTCTTTCAACAGCCGGAGCAGCAACTTTTTGCCGAAACGGTGGCTGAAGATGTAGCCTTTGGCCCCAGGAACATGGGCCTTAACGGTACCGGGCTCGAAGCCAGGGTCAAGGCGGCCCTCCGTGCTGTAGGCTTGGAGCCGCAAAGGGTGAGTGGGCGTTCCCCCTTTAGCTTAAGCGGGGGACAGCAACGGCGGGTAGCCATTGCCGGGATCCTGGCCATGGAGCCGGAGGTTCTAATCCTAGATGAGCCGACGGCCGGTCTGGACCCGGCCGGCCGGGAACAGATACTCAATGTAATCAGGGCCTTTTACCGCCGGCCCGGGAAGGCAGTAGTCCTTATCTCTCATAATATGGCCGAAGTGGCCGAACTGGCCCGGCAGGTTATAGTATTACACCGGGGGCGGGTGGCTCTCCAGGGTACGCCGCGGGAAATTTTCCGCCAGGGCGAAGCCTTAAGATCCTATGGTCTTATCCCTCCGCCCCTCACCCGCCTGATGCAGAAGCTGCGTCGCCAGGGAGCCCCGGTCACCATGGAAGTCCTAACGTTGACCGAGGCCCGGGAAGCCATCTTGGCCTGGCTGGGGGCTTAGCCTTATGGTTATTGAAGTTGGTCAATATGTCCCGGGGACAAGCAGCATCCATAACATGGATCCCCGGGCCAAACTGCTAGGCTTGCTCCTTTACGGAATAGCTCTTCTAACCGCGCCAACTGGTATAGCAGCGAGCCTTACCGGGGCAGCTATATTACCGGTAATAATCTTGGCCGGCCTGGCACCGGCCTTTATATGGCGCCAGCTGAGGCCGCTTATTGTTTTCCTGGTAATTATCTTTATCCTTCAGGCAGCCTTTACCCCGGGGGAAATAATGGCTGTGGTGGGGCCGGTGAGGATTACCCGGGAGGGGCTCAACTACGGCTTATTGGCCCTGGCCAGGGTGTTTTTCCTGGTCCTGGCCGCGGCTGTACTCATGGCTACGACCGATCCCCTGGCCCTGGCCGACGGCCTGGAGCGGCTGCTGCGACCGGGGCAGAAACTGGGCCTGCCGGCCGCTGAACTGGCCCTGATGCTGACCATGGCCCTCAGGTTTGTGCCCACCCTGCTGGAAGAGGCCGAGCGGATTATGCGGGCGCAGGTTGCCCGGGGAGCGACCTTCCGGGGCAGCCACATCAAAAACCTGATGCCTCTGGTCATCCCGCTCTTTATCAGTGCCTTTCGCCGGGCCGAAGGCCTGGCCGAAGCTATGGAAGCCCGGGCCTATCAGGGTGGTAAAGGCCGTACCCGGATGCGGGAGCTGCATTTTAAGGCGGCTGACTATATCTTCCTCCTGCTGGCCGGCCTTCTGGCCGCCGGGTCGGCCTATTTCCGGCTAAGAGTCGGAAGTTAGGATTGAAGACGCCGCTAAGGAAAGGGGGAGGAGGCGCTTATGTTTTTGCGTCTCCGGGACATATCCCTCCCATATGTTAGGAGGCTAACTTCCGCCCATGCCGCACCTGAAAATTACCCTGGCCTATGACGGCACCAATTACGCCGGCTGGCAGGTGCAGCCGGTGGCCCACGGGCCTACCATCCAGGGTGTCGTAGCCGCAGCCTTAAACCGGCTGACAGGGGAAAGGATCTGCCCGGTAGCTGCGGGGCGGACGGACGCCGGGGTCCATGCCCGCGGCCAGGTAATCAGCTTCTGCACTTCCAGCCGCATACCGGTGGAGCGCTGGCCCCTGGCCTTGAACAGCCTGCTGCCGGAAGATATTGCGGCATTAGACGCTGAGGTAGTATCACCTGAATTTCATGCCCGTTACAGTGCCCGGTGGAAATGGTACCGCTATACCATTTACAACCACAGCCTGCCTGACGTCTTCAGTCGCCGTTACAGCTGGCAGGTACGTTACCCGCTGGACTTTGCCGCCATGGCCAGGGGTGCAAGTTACTTTACAGGCCGCCATGATTTTCGTTCCTTTTGCGCCGCCGGCAGCCCGGTGCGCCAATTTGAACGCGAGGTAGTTAAGGCGCACTTGCACCGCCAGGGTCACTTCATTTTTTTTGATGTGGTGGCCAACGGTTTTCTTTATCATATGGTAAGAATTATGGTCGGCACCCTGGTAGAAATCGGCAGGGGCCGACTGCTGCCGGAGGATGTTCCGGTTATACTTGCCGCCCGTTCCCGGGCAAAGGCCGGCCCGACGGCCCCGCCCCAGGGACTGTGTCTGGAGAGGGTAGCATACTAATTTTCTTGACTTGCCGTAGTTAATTGCTTAAAATAGTCTCGTGATAGGAACAGGAGGGAGAAAATGTCCACCTTTATGGCCAAACCACATGAGGTGGAGCGAAAGTGGTATATCATTGACGCGGCCGGTAAAACGCTGGGTCGCGTAGCCACCGAAGCTGCCCGCCTCCTCAGAGGCAAGCATAAACCCATCTTTACCCCCCATGTGGATTGTGGCGATCACGTTATTGTCATTAACGCAGAAAAAGTACGGCTCACCGGTAAAAAGCTCCTGCAGAAGAAATATATTCGCCACAGCGGTTACCCCGGTGGCTTAAAGGTTATGAACTATGCCCAGCTCTTAAAGACTTTTCCCGAGCGAGCCATTGAGAAGGCCGTGAAAGGGATGATCCCGCATAATCGCCTGGGCCGGCAGATGGTCAAGAAGCTCAAGGTCTACCGCGGCGATAGCCATCCCCACGCGGCCCAGCGGCCGGAAGTCTGGGAGATCAAGGATTAATCGAAGGAGGGGAAAATTTTGGCCCAGGTTCAATTTTACGGCACGGGAAGGCGAAAAAATGCCGTGGCCCGGGTGTACCTGGTTCCCGGCGAGGGCCGGGTGTTAGTTAACGACCGCCCCCTCGATGAATATTTTGGCCAGCAGATCCTGGCTATGCAGGTACGCCAGCCCCTGGAAGTAACCAACAACACGGGCCGCTTTGATGTCCTGGCTAAAGTTAGGGGCGGCGGGATCAGCGGCCAGGCCGGTGCCATCAGGATGGGCATTGCCAGGGCCCTGTTACAGGCTGACGCCGACCTGCGCCCGGTTTTGAAAAGCCATGGTTTCCTTACCCGTGATCCAAGGATGAAGGAAAGAAGGAAGTACGGCTTAAAGAAAGCCCGTAAGGCGCCACAATTCTCCAAGCGATAAGAAGGGGTGTTTCATATGCACATCAAGACGGTTTTTACGCCCCGCCTACAGGAGAGTATCAGGCAGGGCGGCTGCGGCAACTGCCATGTTTCCTGCCAGTCGGCCTGCAAAACATCCATTACCGTCAGCAATCAGCCCTGCGAACGTGAAGAAAGGAAGTAACCACCAAGGCCCGACTTTTCCGGTCGGGCTTTTATTGTTAGGAGGAGACCAATATTGCCATCCCTAAATCTCCAAAATGTTGACTGGCAGGGGGATGTCCACTGGTTCGACTTTGAAGACCTCTGCCTGCTTCTGGACGTCAATAGTGGCGCTCTCCATATAATCGACGCTCCTGCCCGGGCCGTTTTGGAAGAATTGCGGTCCGGGGATGAGCGCGGTACCTTCACCGAAGCCGACTGGCCTGCGCTCCTGCCCCGGTCTGTCCGGGAGTGGGGTGCCGGCACAGTCCTGGAAGTCTGCCGGGAACTGGCTGCCAAACAGGCCGAAGGGACTCTCTTTACCGTCGATGAGGTTGGCCGCAGTTACCAGCCGCCGGCACCCAGCCTCCAGGCCCTCTGCCTCCACGTTGCCCATGACTGTAATATGCGCTGCCGTTACTGCTTTGCCGGCGGGGGCCCTTTTGGCGGCGAGCGGGGCTTAATGAGCCGGGAGACGGGGTACCAGGCCCTGGACTTGCTTTTTAAAGAATCCGGCAACCGCCCCCGGGTGGAGGTCGACTTCTTTGGCGGCGAGCCGCTGCTCAATTTCAGCGTCGTACAGGACCTGGTAGCTTACGGCCGGGAAAAGGCTGCGGCGGCCGGGAAAAAAATCAGCTTTACCCTGACCACCAACGGCCTGGGCTTGACGCCGGCCATCGAGGAGTACCTCATTGAGAACCAGATCAGTGTTATTTTGAGCCTTGACGGTCGCCCGGAAATTCATGACTTAAACCGGAGGACCCGCACCGGCCAGGGCACTTATCACTTAGTGGTCCCCAGGGAGCAGCATTTTGTCGCTGCGTATGAGCACGTGGACTACTGGGTGCGGGGAACCTACACGCGCCAGAATCTCGATTTTACCAGGGATATCCTGCATATGGTAGAATTAGGATTTCGCTACCTGTCCCTGGAACCGGTAGTAGCGGCTCCGGAGGCTGAATATGCTATTAGGGAGGAAGATCTGGACCTGCTGGCGGCACAATATCGCCACCTGGCCCGGGCCTACCTGGAAGCGAGGGCTAAAGGTACACCCTTTAACTTTTTCCACTTCAACATTGACGCTAGTGCCGGCCCCTGCCTTACCAAAAGGCTTACCGGTTGCGGTGCGGGCACCAGTTACCTGGCAGTCACCCCCGGCGGCGACCTTTATCCCTGCCACCAGCTAGTGGGGAGAAAGGAGTACTGCCTCGGCAACGTCCGGGAAATGATCTTGCGTCCTGAAATACGGGAAGATTTTCGCCAGGCCCATGTATATAACCAGCCGGCCTGCAGCCGTTGCTGGGCACGCTTCTACTGTAGCGGCGGCTGCCATGCGGCCAACCTGGCCGCTACCGGGAATTTGCGGCAACCGGCGCCTGTACCCTGCGCCATCCAGAAGATGCGCCTGGAAGCGGCTCTTTATGTGCAGGTCAAGGAAGCCATTGGAGCCTGATTTTACCCGGATTTACAGCGCGCCGGGCCTCCAGGGTTAAAAAAGGGCAAAAAATTTCTAAATGGGGAGGAATCCTGGCTTCAAAGGTAGAATAATAGGAAGGTAAAGGGCAGGAAGAAGCAGTTCCTGCCGTATTTTCGGGGAGAGGAGGCATGCCATGCCGCCGCCGGGTAAGCTGCCGGATGTGGCGGCCATAGCGGGTCGCCTTTTAAAGGATTGGCCGGCACGGTGGAAAGAAGCACCCAGGAATAAAAAACTTTTTTTCATAATAAGCGGTATCCTGGCCGGGGGATTATTGTTGCTGGCCGGATGGTACCGGCTAACTGTTCCCAATGCCTGGGCAGTGATGGTCAACGGTCGCCAGGTGGCTGTAGTTAGCCGTCAGGTAGATATCAATCAGGCCATCCAGGATATTCTCAAGGAAAGCGGGTCAGGCAACTACCAGGGCCTAAAGATTACCGATCAGATTGATTATAAAAAAGTCCGGGTCAACCCGCGGGAAATTATAGATGGCCAGCAATTAAAAAATATTCTCCAGGAGACGCTGCATTTTGTTGCGGCAGCGACAGTAATAACCATTAACGGTCAACCCGAACTTGTGGTGCGGGATGATAGTGTGGCGGATGCGGTCCTGGCCCAATTAAAACAATCCTATCTGCCACCGCCGGGGAGCGGGGAGGTCCAGGAGGTCAAATTCCTGGAGGAGGTAGCCTATGAGCACCGGTCGGTCCGGCCAGAAGAAATTTTAAACCCGGAGGCGGCCCTGGCCAGGCTCAAGGGGACTACGACGGCGAGCCAGGAGTATGTAGTTAAAGAAGGGGACTCTCTGTGGACCATAGCCCGGGAACACGGGTTGCTAGTTGACGATATTAGAGCCGCCAATCCGGAACTCCAGGGCGAACGCCTGGACATCGGCCAGCGCTTAAGACTCACGACAGCGAAGCCACTCCTCCAGGTAATGGTCGTCTATAGACAGGAAGTGAAAGAACCTGTTCCCTATGAAGTGAAAGTAGAAACGAATACCGACCTCTTACGGGGCCAGGAAAGGGTAAAGCAGGCTGGGTCAGAGGGCGAACGGCTGGTTACCTACCAGGTAGTGACTAAAAACGGCGTCCAGGTTGAGAAGAAAGTTATTCAGCAGCAGGTGCTGAAAGAACCTGTAACTAAAATAGTGGAACGAGGGACGCGGGTAGTTCTGGCTTCCCGCGGCGGCGGTTCCGGCCGGCTGGCCTGGCCCATCCGGGGAATTATTACTTCCCCCTATGGTTACCGTGGCCGGGAGTTCCACTCAGGTATGGATATTGACGGCTACGTTGGACAGCCGGTAGGGGCCGCCGAGGACGGAACGGTGACCTTTGCCGGTTACGACGGCGGCTACGGCCGAATGATTACCATTGATCACGGCGGGGGCCTGGTAACCCGATATGCCCATCTATCGGGCTTTAACGTCCGCGTAGGCCAGCGGGTGAACCGGGGACAGGTCATCGGCTATGTAGGGGTTAGTGGGCGTACTACCGGACCGCACCTGCACTTTGAAGTTTTGGTCAATGGCAGTTTCCGTAACCCGTCGGGATTTTTAAATTAGATTATTATCGCCATCCCTGAGGACAAGCCTCAGGGATATTTTTCTTGCCCGACCTTGCCTAACTAAAAGCGAGAGCGTATAATAACTATAGTTTAAACCGAAAAGGGCATGACGGACTGGAAGCAGGCGCATAATATAGCCAAAGTGGACCCATTGGATTGAAATCAAGCGATACTATGAAAATGCCGTGAGGCCTTGGTCCGGGAGAGAACTTTTGCCTGATCGGTGAAGCTGATCGAAGCGGGGGCGCTCCGCAAGGGCCAGGGAACGAACGGTACAATGCAAGCCTGTGACAAGGTTATTTCCGAAGGAGGTAGGCAAGATGCCCCATGATTTGCTTATTATTGGTGGTGGGCCGGCCGGGCTGACAGCGGCTCTTTACGGTGCCCGGGGCGGGCTGGATACCGTGGTGCTGGAGATGGGTGCTCCCGGTGGACAGGCCGGGCTGACAGACAGGATTGAAAATTACCCCGGCTTTCCCGAAGGCATTAATGGTATGGAACTTGCCATGAAATTTGCCGAACAGGCCAGGCGCTTCGGTGCCAGGATAGAAATGACCACAGTCCAGGGAGTGGAGCTTAACGGGGAGATAAAAAAAGCCTTTACCGGGAGCGG
Source organism: Moorella sp. E306M (assembly GCF_006538385.1). Taxonomy (NCBI): domain Bacteria; kingdom Bacillati; phylum Bacillota; class Clostridia; order Neomoorellales; family Neomoorellaceae; genus Neomoorella; species Moorella sp. E306M. Next base: position 1,324,051 of record NZ_BJKO01000001.1, read on the forward strand.
TGAGTTTACTGCGAGGGCAGTAATCATCGCCAGCGGGGCTCATCCGCGGCCCCTGGGAGTACCAGGGGAAGAAGAATTTCGCGGCCGGGGTGTTTCCTATTGCGCTACCTGCGACGGCGCCTTCTTCCGGGACAAAAAGGTCGCTGTAGTCGGCGGTGGCGATTCGGCTGTGGAAGAAGCCCTCTTTCTAACCCGTTTTGCCAGCCAGGTGACCATTATCCACCGTCGTGACGCTTTGAGGGCGACGAAAGTGCTTCAGGAACGGGCCCGGGACAACCCTAAAATTTCTTTCTGCTGGAATACGGTTGTAACGAGGATAAAGGGCAAGGAAAAAGTCGGCAGCTTGGAGTTAAAAGATGTAAACAGTGGAGCCACCAGGGAAGAAGCCTTCGACGGGGTCTTTATCTTTATCGGCCTGGAGCCCAACACTGGTTTTCTGAAGGGGACCCTGACCCTGGATTCCCAGGGGTATATTGTTACCCGCGAAAATCTGGCCACTTCCATCCCCGGGGTCTTTGCCGCTGGCGACGTCCGGGCCAAGGATTTCCGCCAGGTGAGTACGGCTGTAGGTGACGGGGCAGTGGCGGCCATGGCGGCTGAGCGCTACCTGGCCGGCCTGTGAAAAAGGAAGGTCCGGGAGCGACATGTTTGACACTTTTCTTTCCGGTAGATTATAATACCTATATACCCATACCGGGTAGGAAGGAGGTGACGGTATGGCGGAAGTTGTCCTGCAGGTCGAGGGGATGACCTGTAATCACTGTAAAATGAGCGTGGAAAAGGCCCTGGGGGGCCTGGAAGGCGTCACGGCAGTAGCAGTCGACCTGGCGGCCAAGACGGCCCGCGTTACTTATGATCCTGCTAAGGTAAACCTGGAAGCTATGAAAAAGGCTGTAACTGAGGCAGGTTATGAAGTAAAATAGACAGGATATTACCAAGCAAACTTTTTTACAAAATCCGGAGCCAAGCCTGCTCCGGATTTTTTACACTCATTACCAGTGAAGCTGCCGCCAGCAATATAGTATAATCGAAACGGGAGAGCCCCTGGGGGAGGGGAGAAACTTGTTACAACACTGGTGGCAGGTAATTATTGTTAGCTGCCTGGCTGTGCTGGCAGTTGCAGTAGTTATCCTGGCGCGTACTACAGCTTTACCGCGTACCTTAAGCTATAGCCTGGTCCGCCAGATAGTGGCAGCACATACCGCCTGGCAGACCCGTAATTGGCAGGAGATAGATAGCTCCCATTTCCGCCTTCGCTACCGGCAGGAGGATGCCGCTATCGCACCCCTGGTCCTGGCAACCGCCGAGGAGGCTTACGGGCCGGTGGGTGCTATGTTACAACATGCACCCCATGGTAAAACTTTAATTATACTTTACCCTGACCGGGAGAGTCTTGCGCGTCAGTTTGGTTGGGCAGCCAGCGAAAGTGCCATGGGGGTTTACTGGGGCGGGGTTATCCGTGTCCTTTCGCCCTTTGACTGGGTGGCCGGCCGGGACCTGAAAGAGATTGCCCATATTTTTGCTGTTTCAGGACCCGTAGCCCATGAATTGACCCACCTTATGGTGGACGAGAAGGCGCGGGGTAACTACCCGCGCTGGCTGACGGAAGGTATTGCCCAGTATATAGAAAAGGAACTTACCGGCTTTACTATGCCGGGTTCGCCGGATGCTACTGGCTGGTATCCATTAAAGGCCATGGATTATGGATTTGATAGCCTGCCTGATCAGGCCCTGGCGTACCGCCAGTCGTTTTTAATGGTTGCCTACCTGGTAGAAAAGTGGGGCTTACCCGCCTTACGCCAGGTCCTGGAACGCCTCGGCCGGGGGGCTCCCCTGGAAAGAGCCTTCCAGGAAGTCCTTGGCGTCAGCACTGTTACCTTTGAGGAAGCCTTTTCCCGGGAATTTCCGGTAAGCAGGTTTTCACAAAGCCTTTAACTTTTCTTCACAAAAATATCACATCTGCGGGTTATATTAAAACCAAACAGATACCCTATAAGGGTATTCTTCGAAATGGAGGTGCGATTTACATGCTCAGGCTCAAGAGGTACTTCTTGCGCCCGGTGGCCCACTGTTCCGGCGGTCACAGTAGGTAGTCCTGGGCATGACGTTAAACTGCCCAACCATCCTCCCTTATAGCTTTTTCCTTAGCTCCTGGAATGGCTTCCGGGAGCTTTTTTTATCTTTAAATTATAAAATAGTGGTCGGCAGGTAATATTAGAACTGAAGGAGAGCAAGCAGTCTTCATTTGGAGCAAGGAGGCATTATTTTGCGTTATCCTTTTCCCGGCAGCTTAAAGTACGTGCGGATCGTGGCAATAATCCTGCTGTTTTTTTTCGGTGCGGTCCTCGGTGCCGGGACGGCCATTGTCATGGCCCCCCGCCTGATGCAGCGGCCCCTGGCGCCGGCACCTGGATCTACGGCCCCCTTAACTCCACCAGCGGGACAACCGGTCCAGTTTACGGACAGTTCACCGGTAGTTACCATTGCCAGGCAGGTTGGCCCGACCGTCGTTGGGGTGGCGGCCATGACGGGCCGCAGCTTTACGGGTGATGGCGGGATAAAACAGGGTTCGGGCGTTATTTTTGACGGTGCTAACGGCTATATCGTCACTAATAACCATGTCATTGCCGGCGCTGAGAGGGTCACCGTCAGCCTCGATCATGACCATGTTTACCCGGCCACCGTCGTGGGAGTCGATGAGCGAAGCGACCTGGCAGTTTTGCAGATCAAGGGAACCAATTTACCCCAGGCCCGCCTGGGAGATTCGGGCGCTGTCCAGGTGGGAGAGACGGTAGTGGCTATTGGCAACCCCCTGGGTCGGGCATTTGCCCGTTCGGTAACGGTGGGGGTCATCAGTGCCTTGAACCGGGAAGTGACCGTGCCCGGGCCCCACGGAGCAGAGATCACCTTGCGGACCCTGCAGACCGACGCTCCCATTAACCCCGGCAACAGCGGCGGTGCCCTGGTAAATTTAAGGGGAGAAATTATCGGCATTAACAGCGTTAAAATAGCCGCCAGCGGGGTAGAGGGGATGGGTTTTGCCATCCCCATCAACGATGCGCGTCCTATTATCGACCAGATCTTAACCCGGGGCTATGTTACCCATCCTTTTCTAGGCGTTTATAACCTCCGGGAGATTACCCCGGAAATGGCTCGGTGGTATAATATACCGGAGGGGGTATATATCGGCGGCATCTTTAATGATGGCCCGGCGGCTAGGGCCGGGCTACAGGTAGGCGATGTCATTATCGCTGTGGACAACAATAAGGTGACGAGCTATGCCGATATCCAGAGCTTGATTAATAAAAAATTACCGGGGGATAAGGTAACTTTAACTGCTGTGCGCCTGGCCGGCAAAAAGCAGCTTAATTTTACAGTAACCCTCGGTGAGTTGCCGTCGAAATAAGGAAGCATGCAGCATATTGATATTGTAGCCGTGGGCCGTGTACGGGAGCAATACCTGCGTGCCGGGATAAACGAATACTTAAAGCGCCTGCAGCCCTATGCCCGGGTGCGCATCCTGGAAGGCCCCGAAAGCAAGGTCCCGGAGCCTTTGAATCCGGCCCGGGTCGAGCAGATCCTGGCCGCGGAAGGAGAAGGACTGAAGCGTCTCCTGCGGCCGGGCGCTTATACCATCGCCCTGGATCGGGAAGGCTTGATGCTATCTTCAGAAGAGCTAGCAACGCGGCTTGCCGATTTAGCCCTGGCCGGGCGCAATAACCTGGCCTTTGTTATTGGCGGTACCCTGGGCCTGGCTCGAGACCTCCTGGAAGCTGCCGACCTGCGCCTCTCTTTTTCCCGCTTTACTTTCCCGCACCAGCTCATGCGGTTAATCCTGCTCGAACAGCTCTACCGTGCCTATAAAATCCAGCGCGGAGAAACCTATCACCGCTAAAGATCCCATCCTCAATTCCATAAACGCCAGCCCCGCATGTGCACGCCTTTGCGGATGGTGGCTGACCGCCAGGGGTGGCACCTTCCCGAGCCCTTGTCTTTTCTTGCTTCTTACAATAGAATTTAGTGAGGTTATATAAGTTCAGCGTAAAATGTGGAGAGTAACCTGCCTTGAGAACGAAGTCGTAAGCAGTTCTTTTGAAAGGGGATCAAGACTATGGGGAAAGAGATCCTGGTAATTGGGCACCAGCGACCGGATACGGATTCTATTGCCGCGGCCATTGGTTATGCCGCTTTAAAGAATGAACTGCACCAGGGGGGGTTCCAGGCCGCCAGGTGCGGCAAACTCAATCGGGAAACGGAGTTTGTCCTATCTTATTTCGATGTCACTGCCCCGCCTTTAGTTAACGATGTCCGTACCCGGGTAAAGGATGTCCTGGACGGCGGGCTCCTCTTCATCCATCCGGAAGCTACAGTGCGCCAGGCAGGTATTTTTATGCGCCAGCATGGCGTTAAAACCCTGGCTGTTGTCGATAACGACCGGCGTTTATTGGGTCTTTTTACTATGGGGGACCTGGCACGGTTACTCCTGGAAGCCTGGGATACGGGCAACGTGCCTATGGACGAACCCGTTCAGCAGGTGATGCAAAGGGATAACCTGGTGGTTTTTCACCAGGACGATCTTATCACGGAAGTCCGCCAGACCATGCTGGACACGCGTTACCGCAATTACCCGGTAGTCGACGATGACCACTGCCTGGTGGGTTTAATTGCTCGCTATCACCTCCTGGCCATGCGGGGCAAAAGGGTTATCTTGGTCGACCATAATGAAAAGAGCCAGGCCGTGCCCGGCATTGAAGAAGCGAAGATCCTGGAGGTCGTCGATCACCATCGCCTGGCTGATATCGAAACGGCCGAGCCCGTGATGGTTCGCAATGAACCGGTAGGGAGCACGGCAACAGTTGTCAGCAAGATGTACCGCGAACAGGGCCTTGAACCCGATAAAGGCATTGCCGGCGTCCTGTGCGCGGCCATCCTATCCGACACCCTGCTTTTTAAATCACCAACAAGCACTTTAACCGATAAAGAGCAGGCAGGGTGGCTGGCCGGGATAGCAGGGATAGACGTTAATGATTTTGGCCGGGATATGTTCCGGGCCGCTTCTTCCCTGGTCGGCCGCTCGGGACGGGAAATTATCCTGGAGGACTTTAAAAACTTCAACTTTGGCGGTACCACCGTCGGCATTGGCCAGATTGAGATTATCGATTCCGGCACCCTGCCGGTTGGCCGCCAGGAACTCATGGCCGAACTGGAAAAGCTTCAGGTAGAAAGGAATTATGATTTAATTGTCCTGATGGTCACCGATTTGATGCGTAACGGTACGGAGCTGCTGTTTACCGGGCCCCAGGCACGGGCCGTGGAACGGGCCTTTAATGTTGCTGCAGGAGCGGGCAGCGTCTTTTTGCCCGGGGTCATGTCCCGCAAAAAACAGGTGGTACCGCCTTTACAGCGCCTGTTGCAGAAGTAAAAGATAATGGCGCCTCCAGAGGGGTGAAAGGAGGCGCCATTGCTTTTATAACATGTTTTACCACTATATCTTTACACATAATATTTACATCTGTCTTGACATATGATAAGATAGTGATGCCGCCAGTTTGGTGAGGTTAAGGAGGGAGACGTTCTTTGAGTATTGCCCGTCGTTTAGAAGGACTACCCTTAGGGGGCTTTCATTACCGGCTGCTCTTTATCTGCGGCATCGGCTGGCTTTTCGACGCTATGGACGTGGGCCTGGTCGCCTTTGTCCTGCCAGCAGTGGGTAAAGAATGGCATCTTTCTGCCGCCCAGTTGGGGGCCCTGGGCAGCATTGGCCTTTTAGGGATGGGCCTGGGTGCAGTTTTGGGTGGAACTTTAAGTGACCTCCTGGGCCGCAAAAGGGTCTTTACTTACACCCTGATTTTTTACGGTGTAGCTACTTTCCTGGCAGGACTGGCAGTTAATTACCCCTGGCTGATGTTTTGGCGCTTCCTGGTGGGCCTGGGTCTGGGGGCAGAGGTACCGGTGGCCTTTACCCTGATGAGCGAATTTTCACCAGCCCGGTACCGGGGTCGCATGGCGGTCTTGCTGGAAAGCTTCTGGGCCTTTGGGTGGATTGCTGCAGCACTGATAGGCTACCTGGCCGTACCCCGGTGGGGCTGGCGCCTGGCCTTTTTTATCGGTGCCCTGCCGGCCTTGTATGCTGCCGTTTTACGCCGGGCTCTACCGGAATCCCCCCGCTATCTGGAGAAAACAGGTAAAGTTGAAGCGGCTGAAGCAATAGTGGCCATGGTGGAGAAAAGCAGCGGCGGCCCTGCGGGAGAAACACCACCTGGCCAGGAAGGGGAAGGAGAGACTGCAGCCAGGGTAACCGTAAGGGATCTCTGGTCGCGGCGCTATTTCCGGCGCACCCTCTGCCTGTGGCTTTTATGGTTCGGGATTAACTTTTCTTATTATGGCATTGTCACCTGGTTGCCTTCCCTGATGGTGGGCAGGGGTTTTACCATCATCAAGAGCTTTGAATACGTTTTAATCATGACCCTGGGCCAAGTACCGGGCTATTTCAGTGCCGCCTACCTGGTGGAGAAGATCGGCCGTAAAGCCACGCTGGTGACTTATCTGGCCCTGAGCGGGGCAGCGGCCTACATGTTCTCCCTGAGCACCACCACCGGCCAGCTTATTCTCTGGGGCCTGGCAGTCTACTTCTTCAACCTGGGAGCATGGGGTGTCCTTTACGCCTATACGCCGGAACTTTACCCCACGGCCATCCGGGCTACCGGTTCCGGCTGGGCCTCCTTCTGCGGCCGCATTGGCGCCATCCTCGCTCCCCTGATAGTAGGGCAGATGCTGGTTCTTATGGGCCAGGCGGCCGCCTACCCGGTGATCTTCCTCCTCTTTACCGCTGTCTTTGTCGTCACGGCTCTGGGAATGCTTATCTTGGGGATTGAAACAAGGGGTAAAACCCTGGAGGAACTTTCTTTTACCCCTTGACGCCGGCCGCGTCCATCTGTTAAATTATCCTTACACAACCAGGTAAAATAAATCCCATGAAGGGGAAAAGTAGGCTTTAGCGGCCTGCCCAGCGAGCCGGTGGCGGTGGGAGACCGGCCGGGAAGCTAGAGCTGAAGTTCGCCCCGGAGGAGCAGGCTGAAGGCCGGCAACAGCCGGCTGGGTAGGCCGGGCCGGAGCTCCCGCCGTTAAAAGGGAGGGGGTATCGGAAGGGACCCCTGGTGATGCCTTTCCCGTACCCTTTAATGAGCGGGCTGCTTTGGCAGCCAAATAGGGTGGTACCGCGGGTATAACTCCTCGTCCCTAGGACGGGGAGTTTTTATTTTGCCGTTATTTCCAGAAGCTCCTTATAAGGCGTTAAGCCCCGTCAAAATAACACAATCCTATTTTCGCAGGATGGGAGGAACGGACTGTGATCATCGTTATGAAACCGGGAGCAACCCGGGAGCAGATCGAGGCTGTGAGCGAGCGCCTGGTGGAACTGGGCTTTAAGACTCACCCCATTTACGGCCAGGAAAAGACTGTTATCGGCGCCATTGGCGATAAGAAAGCCCTGAGTTCGGAAGCCATCATCAACCTGCCCGGCGTAGAAAAAATCGTTCCCATTATGAAGCCCTACAAGCTGGTCAGCCGGGAACTGAAGGAGACACCGTCCATAGTGCGGGTCGGCGGGGTGCCGGTGGGCGGCCGCGGTCTGGTGGTTATGGCCGGGCCTTGTGCCGTGGAAAGCGAGGAACAGCTTTTGAGCACGGCCCGGGCCGTCAAGGCCGCTGGTGCCCAGATCCTGCGCGGCGGCGCCTTTAAACCGCGGACTTCTCCCTATGCCTTCCAGGGCCTGGAAGAAGAAGGCATCAAAATGCTGGCCCGGGTGCGCGAGGAGGCAGGATTGCCCTTTGTCACCGAAGTTGTAGACACCCGGGATGTAGCCCTGGTAGCCGAATATGCCGACGCCATTCAGATTGGCGCCCGCAATATGCAGAACTTCCGTCTCCTGAAGGAAGCCGGGGCTACCGGTAAACCCATCCTCCTGAAGCGGGGCCTGGCGGCGACCATCGAAGAGTGGCTCATGGCGGCCGAGTACATCCTGGACAGCGGCAACCCCAACGTGATTTTATGCGAGCGGGGGATCCGTACCTTTGAGACGGCCACCCGTTTCACCCTGGACCTGGCCGCCGTAGCTGTGGTAAAGGAAAACTCCCACCTGCCGGTGATCGTTGATCCGAGCCACGGCACGGGCAGCTGGCGCCTGGTCCTGCCCATGGCCCGGGCTGCGGTAGCCGCCGGCGCCGACGGGCTAATCATCGAGGTGCACCCCGATCCGGCCCGGGCCCTGTGCGATGGTCCCCAGTCCCTGCACCCGGAAACCTTTGACCGCCTGATGGGCGAACTGGCGCCGGTAGCCCTGGCCGTCGGCCGCGGCCTGGCCCCCACAGGGCTATTTCTAGAAAAGGCTGCCTCCCTTACGGTCGATAAGTAACCACAGTTTATATAAGCTCTCAGCCAGGAGCTTTCTTTTTTGACCAGGTGATAATTGTTATAGCAGGGTATAATTAACAACAAGAATTGTTAAATTATCATTAAAAATAAAAAGGAGATCGTTCTTTTCTGGAGAATTATAACTTGAGGACCCAAAAAATCCCGAAGGGATGTGCGTAGCTTGAAGAAGGACGTACTGGTCAAGGTTAAGGGCACCCAGACCAACGAGCTGGGGGAAAAGGATTCCATCGAGCTGGTTACCGAAGGTCGCTTCTTCATCCGGGATCAACACTACTACATCCTTTATAATGAAACCTGCCTATCGGGAATGGAGGGTACCACTACCACTTTAAAGGTCGAACCCCGGCGGGTAACCTTGAACCGCATGGGTACGGCCGAGCAGAAAACAACCTTTGAAGCAGGTATTTTAAATGCCGGTTTCTATGTAACTCCTTATGGTACTATGAAGATTACAGTTTTACCTTCGAAAGTAGAAGTTGACTTGACAGAACGGGGCGGAAGTATTAATCTAGAGTATGAATTGCAGGTCGGCCAGGAGAAAATCAGTGACAACCAGTTGGAAATCACCGTTGAGCACCTGGAAAACTATGCTTAAGCATGGAGAGAAGCTACGGGGTAAAAAGGAGTACAGGTAAGGCGTGAATATAGTACAGGAAACTAAAAGGCGGCTGGCAGCGGCACTGCGTGATGCCGCTGCCGCCGCCCGGGCAGCCGGTGATATAAGCTTTGAGGCGCTGCCTGATTTTGTAATTGAGGCGCCGCGGGATAAATCTCACGGCGACTTTGCTGCTAACCTGGCCTTGCTGCTGGCCAGGCAGGCCCGCCAGTCACCCAGGAACGTAGCGGAAATTTTAGTGCGACACCTGGAAATACCCCAACCCGGCGTGGCCAGGATCGAGGTGGCCGGACCGGGCTTTATTAATTTTACCCTGGACAACCAGTGGCTCTTGCCGGTATTGCCGGCCGTCCTGGCCGAAGACGAACATTACGGCTGGTCCAATATCGGCCAGGGGGTTAAAGTCCAGGTGGAGTTTGTCAGCGCCAATCCTACCGGGCTCTTGCATATGGGCAATGCCCGGGGGGCGGCCCTGGGGGATAGCATTGCCAACCTCCTTACAGCCGTGGGCTACGACGTTACGCGGGAATTCTATATAAACGATGCCGGCAACCAGATAGAGAATTTCGGCCTTTCCCTGGAAGCCCGCTACCTGCAGGCCCTGGGCTTTGATGCGACCCTTCCCCCCGACGGTTACCACGGGGAAGACCTGGTGGAGACGGTGCGCCATTTTATCGACCAGTACGGAGACAAGTACCTGGACGCCGACCCGGCATTACGCCGGGAAATGCTGGTCCGCTTTGCCCTGGAGGAAAAGCTGGCCGCCATCCGCCAGGTGCTGGAGGATTTTGGCGTTACCTATGATGTCTGGTTCAGTGAACAGTCCCTGCATGATTCCGGGGCTGTTGCCCGGGCCATAGCCGACCTGGACAGGGCTGGCTATATTTATGAAAAGGACGGCGCCCTGTGGTTTAAAGCCACCCGTTTTGGCGCCGAAAAGGATGAGGTGGTGGTGCGCAAGAATGGCCTGCCTACCTATTTTGCGGCCGATATCGCCTACCACCGCAATAAATTTGAACGGGGCTTTGAACGGGTCATCAATATCTGGGGCGCCGATCACCACGGTCATGTGGCCCGCCTGAAAGGGGCCCTCCAGGCCCTCGGTTATGACCCGGGACGCCTGGAAGTGGTTCTCATGCAGCTCGTCCGTCTTTACCAGGGCGGCGAGGTTTTACGCATGTCCAAGCGTACCGGCCGTTACGTAACGTTGAATGAGTTAATTGAAGAGGTGGGCCGGGACGCCGCCCGTTATTTCTTTGTCATGCTGAAGAGCGACAGCCACCTGGAATTTGACCTCGACCTGGCCCGGTCGCAGACGGCCGACAACCCCGTTTTTTACGTCCAGTACGCCCATGCCCGTATTTGCAGTATCCTGCGCCTGGCGAAGGAAAGGGGCCTGGAAGTCCCCCCGGCCCGGGAGGCCCGCCTGGATCTTTTAAAAGAACCGGCCGAAATGGAGTTAATCAAGCAGATTGCCACTTTACCGGAAACGGTGGCCGGGGCGGCCCAGGCTTTGGAGCCCCACAGGCTCACCCGTTTTGCCCATGACCTGGCCAGCCTGTTCCACAGTTTTTATACCAGCTGCCGCGTCCTGGCCGACGACCCGGAGTTAAGGAAGGCGCGCCTGGTACTGGTGGAAGCTACTCGTATAACATTGCGCAACGTCCTGCACCTCCTTGGGGTCAGCGCCCCGGAAAGGATGTAGGCTGAAGCAAAGAGTCTCTTGCGGAGGAAATTATGCCTGCGAAATTTATTTTTGTTACCGGCGGTGTCACCTCTTCTTTAGGGAAGGGGATAACCGCCGCTTCTTTAGGTAGACTTTTAAAGAGCCGCGGCCTGAAAGTCGCCATCCAGAAATTTGACCCCTATATCAACATTGACCCCGGCACCATGAGCCCCTACCAGCACGGTGAGGTTTTTGTCACCGATGACGGCGCTGAGACCGATTTGGACCTGGGTCACTACGAACGTTTTATCGATATTAACCTGACCCGGGCCAGTAACGTCACTGCCGGCAAGATTTACTGGTCGGTCATCACCAAAGAACGCCGGGGCGACTACCTGGGGGGAACTGTCCAGGTAATACCCCACATTACCAATGAGATTAAAGAACAGCTTTACCGGGTGGTCGAAGAAAGCGACCCGGATGTGGTTATCACCGAGATCGGCGGTACGGTGGGCGACATTGAGTCCCTGCCTTTCCTGGAAGCCATCCGCCAGATGAAAAGCGACATCGGTCGCGACCGCGTCCTCTATATCCACGTCACCCTTGTTCCCTACCTGCAGGCTGCCAGGGAAGCCAAAACCAAACCCACCCAGCACAGCGTCAAAGAATTGCGCAGTATCGGTATCCAGCCCGATATCATCGTCTGCCGGACGGAACGTCCCTTTTCCCGGGAAATGGAGGAAAAAATAGCCCTCTTCTGCGACATTGATCCCGATGCCGTCATCCAGGCCTGGGATGTCGATTCCATCTATGAAGTCCCCTTGTTGATGGAAAAGGAAGGCCTGGACAGCATTGTCGTGGAACGCCTGAAGTTGCAGTGCGGGCCCGCGCAAATGGATGACTGGCGCGCCATGGTAGAGCGCATGAAGAGCATTACCCGCCACCTGGAGATTGCCCTGGTGGGTAAATACGTAACCCTGCCCGACGCTTATTTAAGCGTCGTTGAGGCTTTGCGCCACGCCGGTTTCTATCACGGCGTCCAGGTGGACATCCGCTGGATCTACTCTGGCGAGCTGGAACGGAGCGGGCTGGAACAGCTGGAAGGAGTCGCCGGCATCCTGGTGCCGGGGGGCTTCGGTGACCGGGGCACCGAAGGCAAGATTTTAGCAGCCCGGTATGCCCGGGAAAAAAGGGTGCCTTACCTGGGTATCTGCCTGGGCATGCAGCTGGCGGTGGTCGAGTTTGCCCGCCATGTCTGCGGGCTTAAAGAAGCCCACAGCGCGGAATTCAACCCGGAAACCCCCCAACCGGTCATTGATTTATTACCGGAACAGAAGAATATAGCCGAGAAGGGCGGTACCATGCGCCTGGGGTTGTACCCCTGCCGGCTGCAGCCGGGAACGAAGGCCTACCAGGCCTACGGCGAGGAAGTAATCTACGAGCGCCACCGCCATCGCTACGAATTCAATAACAGCTACCGGGCGGAACTCACGGCCAGAGGTATGATCATCAGCGGGACTTCCCCCGACAACCGCCTGGTGGAGATTATCGAACTGGCCGACCATCCCTGGTTTGTCGCCAGCCAGTTTCACCCGGAATTCAAATCGCGGCCCAACCGGCCCCATCCCCTGTTCCGGGACTTTATCGGGGCGGCCCTGGCTTATCAAGGAGGGACAGGGGCATGAACCGCCGGGCGAGGCTCATCGGCCCTGAAGAGGAAAAACGCTTTGACGCCTTTATTGCCGGCCACCCCAAGGGCCATTTTCTCCAGTCCTACGGCTGGGGCGAGGTGAAGGCTACTACCGGGTGGCGACCTTTAAGGCTCGTCCTGGAGGAAGGGGGCAGCATCGTGGCTGCCGCCAGCCTTCTGAAAAGGCAGCTCCCTTACGTTGGCAAATCTATCCTCTATGCCCCCCGGGGACCGGTGGTGGACTTCCATGATCCTGCCCTCTTCAGCGAGCTCCTGGCTGCCATCGACAATGTGGCGCGGCAGGAAGGGGCTATCTTACTGAAGATCGACCCCGACATCCCGGAAGACGATACGGCCGTAAAGGAAATGCTGCGGGCAAAGGGTTTCCGCCTGGCCAACAAAGGGGCGGGTTTTGAAGGCGTCCAGCCACGCCATGTCTTCCGCCTCGACTTAACCCCTTCCCCGGAAGAGCTCCTGGCTGGCATGCACAGCAAAACCCGCTATAATATCCGCCTGGCGCAAAAAAAAGGCGTAGTTATCAAAAGGGACTGCACCCTGGATGACCTGCCAGTTTTTTACGAGATTTTAAAAGAAACCACCCTCAGGGACCGTTTTCTGGTGCGCTCCTACAGTTATTTTGAAACAATGTGGCGGGAAATGGTGGAGCGCGGCTACGCTAAACTCTTCCTGGCTTACTACCGGGGGGAAGCCATTGCCGGTACCCTGGCTTTTATCATGGGCGACAAAGCCTGGTACCTCTACGGCGCCTCCAGCAACCGCCACCGCAACGTTATGCCCAACTACCTCCTCCAGTGGACCATGATCCTGTGGGCCAGGGAACAGGGGTGCACCATGTACGACTTCCGCGGCGTGCCGGGTGACCTGGACGAAAAGAACCCCCTCTACGGCCTCTATCGTTTTAAGAAAGGCTTCAACGGTACCTTTACCGAGTTTATCGGCGAATACGACCGGGTTTACTCCCCCTTTTACTACTGGCTCTGGCAGTCGGTCCTCCCCCTCTATTCTCGTGGTTTCCGCCGCCTGCTTTTCTGGAAGAAAAAGGCTGCCACGGTGGAATGAAATTACTCTTTCAAGATAGGGTGGTGCCAATCCCCTGTGGACTTAGCAGAGCTAACCCGGCTGGTCGGCCCCCGCTGGATTGAGATCGAAGCTACAGCCATGGAGCATAACCTGTGCGCCGTCAAAAGCCTGCTCCAACCCCCGACCCGGCTGCTGGCCGTCATCAAGGCCGATGCCTACGGTGCCGGCGCCGTCGAGGCAGCCCGGATTTTTACGGCAGCAGGAGCAGACTACCTGGGGGTTACTACCCTGGCCGAAGGGCTGGAGTTACGCCGGGCCGGCATTACGGCTCCCATCCTGTTAATGAGCCCCCTGCTGCCGGAGGAACTGCCGCAGGCCCTGCACAATGACCTCACCCTGACCATCAGCAGCCGCAGCGGGGCTGAAGCGGCAGCGGCTGCCGCGGCGGCGATGGGCCGGCAGGCCCGGGTGCACCTGAAGGTAGAGACCGGCCTGCAGCGCACCGGCCTGGAACCGGGAGAAGTGGTCCCCCTGGCAAAGGAAATGCAGTGCTGGCCCGGGGTGCAACTGGAAGGACTCTACAGCCATCTAGCCGAAGCGGCCCGCCCGGGGGCAGCCCGCAGGCAGCTGCAATGTTTCCAAAAAGTTATTATGGACCTGGAAGGGCAGCAAATATCCCTGCCTTTAAAGCATATCTGCAACAGCACCGGCCTGCTGCTCCATCCGGAAATGCACCTTGATATGGTGCGGGCCGGCACCCTTTTGTACGGCCAGTTCCCTTACCGGGCTCCCCGTCGGGGCCTGGAATTAAAGAATCCCTGGCAGTTTAAAGCCCGCATTCTATTTATCCATGATGTGGCGGCCGGTACTCCCGTTGGCTATGGTGGCGATTATGTAGTCAAAAAGGCCACCCGGCTGGCCGTCATCCCTGTGGGTTATGCCGATGGCTTTGCTTTAACGGCCGTGAGCCGCCCCAAAAATCTAAACGACCTGGCCCGCCACCTGGCGAAGACCGTCCTGGCCTACCTGGGCCGTGGTGGCGGGGAGGGGACGGCAGTTACCATTGCCGGGCGGAGGGCGCCGGTGATAGGCCGGGTGGGCATGCAGCTCTCCATAGTCGACGTAGGTCACCTTACGGAGGTAGAGGTTGGGCAGGAAGTAGAGGTTGGCATCCGGCGACCGACGGCCAACGCCCGCTTGCCCCGGGTCTATTGCCGGGAGGGACAACCCTACCTGGTGCGGATGACCTCCGGGGAGATGGTGCCGGTAGGTTCCTCCGCCGCCCAAAGTTTAGCTCCTGAAGCAGGAATTTAGCGATTTATAGCTAAATATTGGATGATATAGAGGAGCTTGAGCGAAGTGCTGAAGAAGGGGGGCTTTGGGACCGCCGCGGTTGGAGGTGAGCTGGTCTGATAGACAAAAAGGTAATGGTAATTGACGACCAGCCGGGTGTACGTCGTTTAATTTGCGAAGCCTTGAGACAGCTTGGTTATAGCTTATGTGTAGCCAGTGAAGGTAGGGAGGCCCTCGAAAAAATTGCCAGCGAAGCGCCAGACCTGGTGATCCTGGATATAAAGATGCCAGGCATGAATGGAGTGGAGTTTTTGAAGGAATTGCGGAAACTTTCTGTTGCCACACCGGTGATAATCATCACGGCGTATAATGAGCTGGATCTGGTAGAACAAGCGAGTGAATTCGGTGCCCGGTATGTCCTGCAGAAACCCTTTGATATCAAGCAGCTATACCGGTTGGTGCAGGCGGCTTTGCAGCCGGAATAATGCCGGATCCAGGTAGCGGAAACAGTTGTAAAGTTGTTGTTACGAAAGGTAAGGGGGCCCTGCTGCTGGCAGGCCCTTTTAAATTTACCCTGGAGCAGGAATTTCTCCGGCTGCGGCGAATATGGAGGGGTGAGGAGGATTAAATAAAAGTGATTATCCACACCCTGAATGTTGTGGTTTTACGCTGTCCATCCTGCGGTCGCCTGGAGTTCCGCGGTTTTTCCCTCTTTAATTTTGCCGGCGGCCGGACATGGCAGGTAGAGTGCAGTTGCGGTACCCCCCTGCTAACCATCAGCAGGAAAAAAGGGAAAAGCTTCTGGCTCCAGTATCGCTGCGGCATGTGTGACAGCCTCCATATCAGCCGCCATACCCGCAAGGAACTGTGGTCGCGGGAGCTCCTGACCCTGACCTGTAAGGAGACAGAGCTGGAGGTAGGCTTCATCGGTCCCCGGGAAAAGGTGCAGCGCGCGGTGCAGCGTCATGACCGCACCCTGGCCCAGGTAGCCCGAGACCTTGGTTTCAGCGATTATTTTGAGGAACCGGACGTCATGTATCAACTGCTGTCCCTTATTTACCAGCTGGCCGAAGAAGGCCGGGTGAGCTGCGGCTGTGGCAGCGAAAACATAGAAATTGAAATTTTTCCCGGCCATTTGCAGCTGCGCTGCCAGGCCTGCCGGGCGGAAAAAAACCTGCCCGCCGCTACCATGGCCGACCTGGAGCAGGTAGAAAACTTGCAGGAAATCCGCCTGCCCGGTCACCTGGTAAGTAGAAATGGAACTCTTTCCAAGCAGCGTTATCGCCGCCGCCAGAAATCGCGGGTATAATGAACGGAAGTTAGAGGCACAATTTTTAAAAGGAGCTGAGCCTATGCCTTTAGTTACCCTGGCCGAGGTTCTCAAAGACGCTGATGCTAAGGGGTACGCCGTCGGCGCCTTTAACTGTAATAATATGGAAATTGTTCAGGCCATTATCAATGCCGCCGAGGCGGAAGGGGCACCGGTCATCATCCAGGCCAGCCAGGGAGCGATTAAATATGCCGGCCTGGAGTATATAACAGCCCTGGTGCGGGCGGCGGCTGCAGGGACCTCAGTCCCGGTGGTCCTGCACCTTGACCATGGCACTGACTTCAACCAGGTCCTGCGCTGCCTGCGGGCCGGTTTCACCTCGGTCATGATCGACGGTTCCAAATACCCTCTGGAAGAAAACATCGCCCTGACCAGGCGCGTTGTAGAGATTGCCCATGCCATGGGCGCTTCTGTCGAGGGGGAACTGGGTAGAATCGGTGGCACCGAGGACCACATCAGCGTGTCCGAGCGTGAGGCGACCATGACCGACCCCGAAGAAGCCAGGCGTTTTGTCGCCGAGACGGGCGTCGACGCCCTGGCTATTGCTATCGGTACGGCTCATGGCCGTTATAAGGGTACGCCCAAATTGGATTTTAACCGCCTGGCCGCCATTGACCGCCTGATCCCCACCCCCATAGTCCTCCACGGTTCTTCCGGCGTTCCCGATGCCGATATCCGCCGCGCTGTGGAACTGGGCGTCCGCAAGATCAACATCGATACCGATATTCGTATCGCCTTTGTCGAAGCTGCCCGCCAGGCCCTGGCAGCCAACCCCGACGAAATCGACCCCCGCAAAGTGCTGGGACCGGCACGGGAAGCTGCCACCGGTATTATCCGCCATAAAATGCAGGTCTTTGGCTGTGCCGGCCGCGTGCATATTTCTCCCCGGAGGTGAGAACCCTATAGGTAAACACCCTGAGGAGGTAGAGAAAATGGCGGGCATAAAATGTGGCGTAGAAGAGTGTCATTTCTGGGATAACATGGCCTGTACTGCTGATTCCATTGAAGTCAGGTCCAGTGGCGACCGCCAAGTCACCACTTCTGATGGGACAGCCTGCCATACTTTCCGCCCCAAGAAGAGATAACTTCAGCGGGCTTTAAAATAAGAGCCCCGCGGCTCTGCCGCCGGGCTCTTATCCTTAATCTAGACTTTTTCCAATCGCCAGCAGGATTCTGGCATTACATGGTGAATGATTTACTAAGGTATTACCCTTCTTTTTTTGCCAGATAACTTTCGTTTTTTATAGCCCTTCACCTATAAGTATCCAACCTCTCACTTCCCACATCTTACATCCATTTTACGGAGGTGCCCCTGAGAAGTGCGTATTTTCATCGATTCCGCCAATATTGAAGAGATTAAAGCAGCCAGTGATCTGGGTATAATTTCAGGTGTAACAACCAATCCTTCCCTGATTGCCAGGGAAGGGCGTAATTTTCGCCAGGTCGTGGAAGAGATCGCCGCTATTGTTGACGGCCCTATCAGTGCAGAAGTAATCAGTACGGAAGCCGGGGCCATGATAGCCGAAGCCCAGGAACTGGCAGCCATATCCCCCAACATTGTCATCAAGATCCCCATGATAGCCGAAGGCCTTAAAGCCGTCAAAAAACTGGCGGCTCAAGGTATTAAAACCAACGTTACCCTGGTATTTTCCGCCAACCAGGCGCTTCTCGCCGCCCTGGCCGGCGCAACCTATGTGAGTCCCTTTGTTGGGCGCCTCGATGATATCAACCACGACGGTATGCAGGTCATTGCCGATATTGTTCCCATTTATGCCCAGTACGGCCTGGAAACTCAGATTATTGCCGCCAGTATCCGCCATCCCCTCCATGTGCTCCAGGCCGCCCGCCTGGGTGCTGATATTGCCACCGTTCCCTATAAAGTTATCATGCAGATGGTAAAGCACCCCCTGACAGATGCCGGCCTGGCTAAATTTCTCGCCGATTGGGAGAAAGTAAAGGATAAGTAATTATGGAGGTTATTACCATTTGAATACTGCCGAGTTAGAAAGCAAGACCATGGTTGAGCTTTACCGGATAGCCAGGGAGCTCAATTTAAGCGGCTACTACCGCCTGCGCAAGAAAGAGCTGGTCTTTGAAATTGCCAAGGCCCTGGCCCAGAAGGAGCAGCAGGAACAGGAAAAGGAAGAGCAGCTGCAGGCCCAGGGCATCCTGGAGATCCTGCCGGATGGCTACGGCTTCTTACGACCCTTCGGCTACATACCCAGCGGCGACGATATCTATATCTCCCCTTCCCAGATCCGCCGCTTTGACCTGCGCACGGGAGACAAGGTAGCCGGGCTGGTCCGCCCTCCGAAGGATAACGAGCGTTTTTTCGCCCTGCTGCGGGTAGAGAAGGTCAACGGGGAAAACCCGGAGACATCACCGGAACGGCTGCACTTTGATGCCCTGACGCCCATATATCCTTACGAACGTTATACCCTGGAGACGGAGAATGGCGATCCCTCCACCCGGATTATCGACCTGATTGCTCCTCTGGGCAAAGGCCAACGCGCCCTGATCGTTTCCCCTCCCAAGGCCGGCAAGACCGTGCTGCTGAAAAAAATCGCCAATGCCATCACTACCAACTATCCCGACGTTGAGCTGATAATTTTATTAATCGACGAACGACCCGAAGAAGTCACCGACATCGAACGCTCGGTGCGGGGCGAGGTGGTGAGCTCCACCTTTGACGAGCTGCCGGAGAACCACGTCAAGGTGGCCGATATGGTCCTGGAACGGGCCAAACGCCTGGTGGAGCATAAAAAAGACGTCGTCGTCCTCCTGGACAGCATCACCCGCCTGGCCCGGGCCCACAACCTGGTCGTCCCTCCCAGCGGCCGCACCCTTTCCGGCGGCGTTGATCCAACCGCCCTTTACAAACCCAAACGCTTCTTCGGCGCTGCCCGCAAGGTCGAAGAGGGCGGGAGTCTCACCATTGTGGCGACAGCCCTGATTGAAACCGGCAGCCGTATGGATGAAGTTATCTTTGAAGAATTTAAAGGAACCGGCAATATGGAACTCATCCTGGACCGGAAACTGGCCGAACGCCGCATCTTCCCGGCCATTGACGTCAAGCGCTCCGGCACGAGGCGGGAGGAATTGTTGTTAAGCCCCGAGGAGCTGGAGCTGGTCTGGAATTTCCGGCGGGTCACCAGCGGTATGGGACCGGTGGAAGTGGCCGAGGTTTTAATTGAATCCATGCAAAAGACCAAAAGCAACAAAGACCTCCTGCGCGCCCTCCCGGCCATGTTCCCCCGGGAGCATTAGTGAGGCTAGCAACCCCGTTAGCAAAATGCTAAAAATAGTATAAACAAAGCCCAGCCAAAATCGGCAGTTGGCAATTGCAAGACTAACCCCGTCCAGAACGGGGTATATTTTTGTTCACGTATGGCTAAAATAAAGGCTAAATGGGAAGAAAGGCAACTTATACCATAATGGTAAAGAACAGGAGTGAAAAAATGCTGTACAAAAAGATGGCGGTAAGCCTGGCCCTGGGGTTGGCCCTGCTGGTTAACAGCCTTTTCGCCCTCCCGGCGCAAGGGGCCGTCATCGAGGATTTGCAGCAGGTGGCCACTGTCCTCGCCCCGGAAACCTACCAGGAATTGGCTGCCCGGGTTAATAACTATACCCGCATCTACCGGGTAGAAGAGGGTGATACCCTGGAACGCATTGCCCGCCGCTACCAGACAGACCCCGAACTGGTGGCGGTGATGAACTACCTGGAACCTGATGCCGCCCTGGCACCGGGACAGTTCCTGGTGTTGCCTCACGAAGCAGAGCAGAGCTATACGGTGGCTGCCGGGGACACTCTCTGGGATATTGCGCGGCGTTTTGACACCAGCGTGGAAAACCTGGCCGCCGCCAACGGTATTGTCGATGCCAGGCGGCTGCGAATTGGTATGGTCCTTACCATCCCCGGTTCACCGGGTGGGGTACCGGTCACCAGGGTAGAGGCGGTACCTGCTTCCCGTAGCTTAAGGCTGATTTCCTTTCTCTGGCCCCTCATCGGTGCCATTACCTCCGGCTTTGGCTGGCGGGATAATGAGTTCCACCACGGCCTGGATATAGCAGGTAAGGTCGGAGATAAAATCCGGGCTGCCTGGTCCGGGGTGGTAACTTTTTCCGGCTGGGGTAACGGTATCTATGGCAACATGGTTAAACTCGACCATGGCAACGGCCTGGAGACTGTTTATGCCCATAACTCCCGCAACCTGGTCAAGGTTGGCGAGTACGTCCGGGCCGGCGAGCCCGTTGCCGAAGTGGGTGGTACGGGCAATGCCACCGGTCCCCATCTTCATTTTGAAATCAGGGAAAGGGGCAAGGCCGTCAATCCCGAACGTTTCTTAAACAGGTAAAAAGGCCGGTTCGCCGGCCTTTTTTGATGGTAACGGTATTCCGCGCCAATTTTTTTCTTTGCACTGGCGGCTCTTTCATGTTATACTGATATGAGTTTGATTTTTCCGCGGAGGTGAAGATGGCGTGAAACCGGATATTCATCCCAATTACGACAAAGCGCGGATTATATGTGCCTGCGGTAATGTCATTGAGACACGCTCCACAAAAAAAGAGATCCGGGTAGAGATATGCTCCCAGTGCCATCCCTTTTACACTGGTACCCGGCAAAGGGTAGTTGAGCGTGGCGGGCGGATTGAGCGTTTCCGGAAAAAATATGGTCGCTAGGGCAAGAAGGCGGAGCCGCAGGCTCTGCTTTTTCCTATTGCCGGCGGCCCCCGAGGTGCAATACGGCGGCCAGGCCGTCATTGAGGGCGTGATGATGCGGGGGCCGCACAAAACGGCAGTAGCCATCCGTAAAGCCGGCGGCGAGATCCTGGTCGAGGCCGAACCCAACAGTTCCATCACTGCCCGTTACCCTGTTTTAAAACTGCCCCTGCTCCGCGGCGTTGTGGCCTTATTTGAGTCTTTAATCCTGGGTATCCGGTATCTAACCTTTTCGGCCAACCAGGCTATGGAGGGAGAAGAGGAGGAGTTAAGCACCAGGGACCTGGTCCTGACGGTAGCCATTGCCCTGGCGGCAACCGTGGGTTTCTTTGTCCTCCTTCCGGCCGGGGCGGCCCTGCTCCTCCATAACCATTTATCTATCTTCTGGCAGAATGTAGTCGAGGGGCTGCTCAGGATGCTCCTCTTTTTAGGCTACGTGGCGGCCATTGGCCGGGTCAAAGACGTCCAGCGCGTCTTCCAGTATCACGGGGCCGAGCATAAAGTAATTAATGCCCTTGAGGCAGGAGAAGATTTAAGGGTGGAAACGGTGCGGTCCTATCCGACCCTGCACCCCCGGTGCGGTACCAGTTTTCTCCTGCTGGTCCTGGTATTAACTATTGTCTTTTTTTCTATCGTTGGCCGGGGTGGAATTGCCTGGCGCCTGGCCTCCCGCCTGGTGTTGCTACCGGTAGTAGCCGGCCTGGCCTATGAACTGCTCAAATTCACCGGCCGCCATTTAAACGTACCCCTGGTGCGGGCCATAGCCGCCCCGGGACTCTGGCTGCAGAAACTTACTACACGGGAACCCGACGACGGCATGCTGGAGGTAGCCCTGGCCGCCCTGGAGGCGGTGCGGGAAAAGCCCCATCGGGAAAGTGATGCTTTCGCATAAGCTTTTGACCTGAGCAGCTGCTACTTAAAAGAGTTGAGGGCGGGCGCTCCGCGAGGGCCAGGGGAGCGCAAAAAGGTGCCGGCCTGGAGGGGAGTTGTTTTCTCAGGGTAAGAAAAGAGGTGATGCCATTTGCTGGAGAAGCTAGAACAGATCGAAGCTAAATATGAAGAGCTGGGACGGCTCATGGGCGACCCGGCAGTAATAGCCGACCCGGAGCAATTGCAGAAGCATGCCCGGGCCCACGCGGCCCTGGAAGAAATAGTTATGACCTTTCGCCAGTATCGCCGGGTCATGTCCGACCTGGAAGAAAGCCGCAACCTTCTGGAAGAAGAAAAGGATCCGGAGTTCCGCGACTTCCTTACAGATGAAATAAAACGCCTGGAAGAGGAAAGGGAGAACCTGGAACGGCAGTTAAAGATCCTGCTCCTGCCCAAAGATCCCAACGACGAAAAGAACATCATCATGGAGATCCGGGCCGGAGCCGGCGGCGATGAAGCGGCCCTTTTTGCCGGCGACCTTTTCCGCATGTACCAGCGCTATGCGGAAAAAAAACGCTGGCGGACGGAGATTATGAGCTCCCATCCTACGGAACTGGGAGGCTTCAAGGAGATTATTTTCCTGATTGAAGGCCAGGGAGTGTACAGCCGCCTGAAGTTTGAAAGCGGCGTCCACCGGGTGCAGCGCATCCCTACTACCGAGTCCGGCGGGCGGATTCATACCTCCACAGCAACTGTAGCCGTCCTGCCAGAAGCGGAAGAAGTAGATGTGGAGATAAACCCCGAGGACCTGCGTATTGACATCTTTTGTTCCAGCGGGCCCGGGGGCCAGTCCGTTAACACCACTTACTCGGCGGTACGGATCACCCACCTCCCGACAGGTCTGGTAGTATCCTGCCAGGACGAGAAATCCCAGCTGAAGAATAAGGAGAAGGCACTGAAAGTCCTGCGGGCGCGGCTCCTGGATATGGCCAGGGCTGAACAGGAGGGGGAACTGGCGGCCGAACGGCGCTCCCAGGTGGGTACCGGTGACCGCAGCGAGCGGATCCGCACCTACAATTTTCCCCAGAACCGGGTCACCGACCACCGCATCGGCCTGACCCTGCACCACCTGGATACCATCCTGGATGGCGAGCTGGACGAAATCATCGACGCCCTGGTGACCAGTGATCAGGCCGAAAGGTTAAAGAATATGGAGGCTTAAGGCATTGGCGTTGACCCTCCAGAAAGCCTTAAAAGAAGCAAGCCTGAAATTTGCGGCGGCAGGAATACCCCAGCCTCGCCTGGAGGCGGAAGTACTGCTCGGCTGGGCCGGACGGTATACCCGGCCCCAGCTCCTGGCCCGTCTGGAGGAGGAACTGGAGCCTGCCGTTGCGGCCAGGTTCTGGCCGGCCGTGGAGCGCCGGGTGGCCGGGTACCCCCTCCAGTACCTTACCGGCAGCCAGGAGTTCATGTCTCTGGAGTTTAAAGTTACCCCTGCGGTTTTAATCCCCCGCCGGGATACGGAAGTGGTGGTGGAAGCCGTTTTAGAGCGCCTTGACGCAAGGGGAAGTTCTGTTATTGCCGATTGCGGCACGGGCAGCGGGGCCATAGCTTTAAGCCTGGCCTACTACCTGCCCAACGCCAAAGTTTACGCCACTGATATAAGCCCGGCAGCCCTGGAAGTAGCCCGGCAGAATGCCCGCGCTTTAGGCCTGGCAGGCCGGGTTACTTTCCTGCAGGGCGATTTTTTGGCGCCCCTTAAGGGTTTAAAGTTAGACGCCCTGGTGGCCAACCCTCCCTACATACCTGCGGCCGAGCTGGACAGGCTGCCGCCGGAGGTCCGGGCCGAGCCGCGTCTGGCCCTGGACGGCGGCCCCGACGGTTTGCGCGCCTACCATGTCCTGTTACCCGGGGCACCGGAAGTTTTAAAGGCAGGAGGGCTCCTGGCCCTGGAAATAGGGTATAATCAAGGCAGGGCCGTCCTGGAGCTGGCAGCGTCCACCGGGGCTTACCGGGATATGGCGGTGTTACCCGATTATGGCGGCCGCGATCGTTGTTTCCTGGCCTATCGCCGGGAAGAATAATAACTGCGATAAATACATAGAGGTGAAATGGGTGGCTGTGGGTAAGCGAACGAAATACTTAAAAATAGACCCCCGCGTGCCGGAACTCCATAAAATTCGCCTGGCAGCCCGGATTCTTAACCGGGGCGGGGTGGTGGCCTTCCCCACGGAAACGGTCTACGGCCTGGGGGCCAATGCCCTGGACAGCCGGGCGGTGCGGCGTATTTTTCGCGCCAAGGGACGGCCGGCCGACAACCCCCTTATTGTCCATATTGCCAGTTTCCGGGATGTCCAGGACCTGGTGGCCTACCTGCCGCCGCGGGCGACCCTGCTCATGCAGCGCTTCTGGCCCGGGCCCCTGACCCTGGTCCTGCCGCGGGGCGACCTGATTCCGGATATCGTGACCGCCGGCCTGGATACGGTAGGCATCCGCATGCCTGCCCACCCGGTAGCCCAGGCCCTCATCCGGGTCGCCCGCCTGCCCATAGCCGCGCCCAGCGCCAATGTCTCCGGACGTCCCAGCCCTACCACCGGCCGGCACGTCCTTAAGGACCTGAGGGGCAAGATTGATGCCGTCGTCGATGGCGGGCCGGCTATCGTGGGGGTAGAATCAACGGTCCTGGACCTGACAACCCCGGTGCCCACCATTTTAAGACCGGGGGGAGTGACCTATGAGGAGCTCAAAGCCGTCCTCGGCGAAGTCGCCATTGATCCGGCCGTCCGCGGCAGCCAGGTAGCGCAGCCGCGCGCCCCGGGAATGAAGTACAAACACTATGCCCCGCGGGGCGAAGTTTTTGTCGTTACCGGTGAGCTGGAGCGGGTGACGGCCAAGATCCGCGCCCTGGTGGCAGCGTGGCAGCAAGGGGGGCGCCGGGTGGCCGTCCTGGCAACCCGAGAAACGGCCGCAGCCTACCAGCAGGACCCCCGGCCCGATTACCTGGAGGTCCTGGGCAGCCGCTCCCAGCCGGCTACCATTGCCGCCAATCTCTTCAACGCGCTGCGCAACTGCGACCGCCACCGGGCCGACATCATTCTGGCCGAAGCCATTGCCGAAGAAGGCCTGGGCCTGGCCATTATGAACCGCCTGCGCAAGTCAGCAGCCAACCGCATCATCCAGGCTTAAGTGGAGGTATTGACATGGAGCCTTTAGGTCTCATCCTGGTAGCCATGGCCCTGGGGACCGATGCCTTTTCCCTGGCTACCGGCCTGGCCCTGGGAGGCCTCCGGGGCCGGCAGGCCCTGCTCTTCGCCGGGACGGTGGGTGTTTTTCACATCATTATGCCCCTGACGGGGCTCTACCTGGGCCTGCTCCTGGGCCGGATCCTGGGGAAACTGGCGGCCATTATCGGCGCCCTGGTCCTGGCCGGCATAGGCGGGCTGATGCTCTGGGAGGCTGTTGCCTCCCCGAAAGAAGGCGGCGGTCTGGCCGGGCAGGTGCTGCGGGCCGTACCAGGCCAGGAGAGCGTGATCGGCGGCCTGATGGCCGTCCTGCTCATGGCCGGCAGCGTTAGCCTGGATGCCCTCAGCGTCGGCTTTGGCCTCGGCGCCATCAGCGTCAATATCCCTCTGACGGTCCTGACCATGGGCTTTATTGCCGGGACCATGACGGCCTTGGGGCTCCTGGCCGGCCGGCGCCTGGGCGCCTACCTGGGCAGCAGGGCCGAGATTGTCGGCGGCCTGATTCTGGTAGGTATCGGCTTAAAAATGTTGATGGGGGTATAGGATATGCCGGGTATTCTTTTTATTTGTACCGGTAACACCTGCCGCAGCAGCATGGCGGCGGCCATTGCCTCCCGCATAAAGGATGAACGGGGTTTAGATATTGCTATTGCCTCGGCCGGCCTGGCAGCCCGGGAGGGCGACCCGGCGACACCGGAAGCCATCCAGGCACTGGCGGCCATGGGCATTAATCTCCAGGATCACCGCGCCCGGCAGGTTACAGGGGCCTTGGTGGAAGACGCCGACCTGATTTTAACCATGACCAGGTCCCACAAGGAATTTCTCCTGCAGTTTTACCCGGCCGCCAGGGGCAAAACCTTTACCTTGAAGGAGTATGTCCGGAAAGGAGAAGAAAAGCCCTCCCGGGAGGAGCTGCGGGAAGAGGCGGGTGCAAAGGCGGCCGCAGGAGAACAGTCCGCTAGTGTTGATGACGATATTCCCGATCCCTTTGGCCGCCCCCTGGAAATTTACCAGGCTACTGCCAGGGAACTGGCCAGCCTTATAGGACAGGCCCTGGAGAAATATGCACAAGACACCCATGCCGCTAACCCGGCACCATCAGAAGGATGAAAATAACGGGCTGGCATTTGTTTGGAGCGAGCAAAAACAATGCCAGCCTGGAGACAAGTTATTTGCAGCAGGAATTATCGTTAACACGGCGAATAATTAAATAGTATTTAATCTTTACGGCAAGAGGTGCAGTTAAATTGCGCGTCGCCCTGGGTAGTGATCACGGCGGTTTTCACCTCAAGGCAGCAATTAAAGAGTACCTGGACCGGCAGGGTATTGCCAATCACGATTTCGGCACCTATGATGCCAGCGCGGTAGATTACCCTGACTATGCCCGTAAGGTGGCCGAAGCTGTGGCCAGCGGTGAATACGATCGGGGCATCCTCTGTTGCGGCACGGGGATCGGCGTCTGCATCGCGGCCAATAAAGTCCCCGGCATTCGCGCCGCCCTTTGCCACGATACCTTTTCAGCCCGGGCGGCGCGGGAACATAATGATGCCAATATCCTGACCATGGGAGAGCGGGTCATCGGTCCCGGCCTGGCCCTGGAAATTGTCGCCACCTGGCTGGCGGCCGGCTTCAGCGGCGGCCGTCATGCCCGCCGGGTGGCCAAAATTAGTGCCATAGAGGTCAGTTACCGCTGCCAGGAAAAGTAGGAGAAAGGACGGATAGAATGGCCGACTTAAGCGCCATTACAGCGGCGGTTAAAGCAGCTGCCATGGAACTTATTGAAGTTGCCGCTCTAAAGCCCGGCCAGATCCTGGTAGCCGGCTGCAGCACCAGTGAGATTACGGGCCAGAGGATTGGCACGGCCTCTTCCCTGGAAATCGGGCAGGCCGTGGTAGCGGGCCTGCTGCAGGCCACCAATGCCGCCCAGGTGTACCTGGCAGCCCAGTGCTGCGAGCATTTAAACAGGGCCCTGGTCATCGAGGCCGGCGCCGCCAGGCTTTACAACCTGCCGGTGGTAACAGTCGTTCCGGCGCCAAAGGCCGGCGGTTCTCTGGCTACGGCGGCTTTTTCCGCCCTGCACCGGCCGGTGGTGGTCGCCGGGCTCCAGGCCCATGCCGGCCTGGATATCGGCGCCACCCTCATCGGCATGCACCTGCGGCCGGTAGCCGTGCCCGTCCGCCTGCAGGTCAAAACCATCGGCAGCGCCCCCGTAACGGCGGCTCGGACGCGCCCACCCTTGATTGGTGGTGAACGGGCGGTATATGTATTTCAGAGGGAACAAGACCCTCATACCGCTAACCCGGCACCATCAGAAGGATGAAAATAACGGGATGGCATTTGTTTGGAGCGAGCAAAAACAATGCCAGCCTGGAGCGAAGTTATTTTCAGGGTGTTAAAAGGCAGGAGAAATAACCGGCTGCTGTAGCTTGAGGCGAGATAAGGATAAGGAGCCAGAACCAGGAAGTTAGAAGCTGGTAGAGGAAGAGTTTCCAGCAGCAAAAACAGGAGGGAAATTTTAATGAACTTAGAAACCGTAGCGCGGGTGGACCCGGAACTGGTTGAGGCCGTCAAGGGTGAGTTGCAACGCCAGCGTACCCACCTGGAACTCATCGCCTCGGAGAACTTTGTCAGCCGGGCCGTCATGGAAACCTACAGTTCGGTTCTGACCAATAAGTACGCCGAAGGTTACCCGGGCAAACGGTATTACGGCGGCTGCGAGTGGGTAGATGTGGTCGAAAACCTGGCCCGGGAACGGGCCAAAGTCCTCTTTGGCGCTGAACATGCCAACGTCCAGCCCCATTCCGGCAGCCAGGCCAATACAGCCGTCTACCTCGCCGTCCTAAAGCCGGGCGATAAAGCCCTGGGGATGAACCTGGCCCACGGCGGTCACCTGACTCACGGTAGCCCGGTCAGCATCTCCGGCCGGTATTATAATTTTTCCTTTTACGGCGTCAACCCCGATACCGGGCGGATTGATTACGATGAAGTGGCCCGGATAGCACGGGAAGTAAGGCCCAAGCTAATTGTCGCCGGGGCCAGCGCATACCCGCGGGTAATCGATTTTGCCCGTTTCCGGGAGATAGCCGACGAAGTCGGCGCCCTTCTCATGGTGGACATGGCCCATATTGCCGGCCTGGTGGCCGCCGGCATCCACCCCAGCCCCATACCTTACGCCCATTTTGTGACCACTACCACCCACAAGACCATGCGGGGGCCGCGGGGAGGTATTATTTTCACCACCCGGGAATACGCCAGGGAAATCGACAAGGCGGTCTTTCCAGGCATCCAGGGCGGGCCCCTGATGCACGTCATCGCCGCCAAGGCGGTGGCCTTGAAGGAAGCCATGCAGCCGGAATTCAAGCGCTACCAGGAAAGAATTGTCGCCAACGCCCGTACCCTGGCCGAAGCTTTGCAGGGTTACGGCTTTAACCTGGTATCCGGCGGTACCGACAACCACCTGATCCTTGTGGACCTGCGCAATAAAGGCGTTACCGGTCGCGAGGCCGAGGAAATCCTGGGTTCCGTGCAGATAACCGTCAATAAAAACGCTATTCCCTTCGACCCGGAAAAGCCCAGCGTAACCAGCGGCATCCGCCTGGGCACAGCCGCGCTGACCACGCGGGGTATGGATACCGACGCCATGCGGATGGTAGCCCGGGCTATAGACCTCGCCCTCTCCTACGGCTCTGATGCCAAGAAACTTGATGCAGCGCGAGGCATTGTCGCCGAACTCTGCCAGGCCTATCCCCTGTACCCGGAGCTTGATTGAGCTAAAAGGCCCGCTGGAGGTAAAAGTCCAGCGGGTTTGGCTTTAAAAAACTCTAGTAGCCAGGGAAAAATTATGCTAAAATAAGCCCGGGATACGCGCAATTTAATTTTTAATTTCGGCGGGTACGACCCGCTAAAATTTTACCTGTATTTTACGCCACAGGTGAGTTTATGCGTAAAGACTGGGATGAATACTTCCTGGATATCGCCTTCCAGGTGGCCAGCCGGAGCACCTGCAACCGGCGGGCCGTGGGTGCCCTGGTGGTCAAGGACAAGCGCATCAAAGGTACCGGTTACAATGGCGCCCCCCATGGCCTGCCCCACTGCCTGGATGTCGGCTGCCTCATGGATGGGGAGCACTGCCAGCGGACCATCCACGCCGAAATCAATGCCCTCCTGGAGTGTTCACCGGAAGAAAGGGCCGGGGCGACCATGTATGTGACCGATTATCCCTGCGAGAGGTGCGCCCTGATCATTATCCAGGCCGGGATTAAAAGGATTGTCTATGCCCGGCCCTACCCGGTCGCCCATAATTGGCTGCGGGAAGCCGGGCTGGAAATCGTTCACCTGCCCCGCTAGAGGGCAACAGCCGGCATTGTTTCTCCAGCGGCGAAGGTCGTAGGAGCTTTTAAGGAGCCTCTCCGGTTGGAGGGAAAAATTTTGCAGCAAAAGATTATCGCTTTACCCAAACTGGACAACCTGACACCCACCATGGAATCTACCGCTTTAAAACTTATGGAAGAAGCCGGAGAACTGGCCCAGGCTATCGGCAAGCTCCGGGGTTTAAGCGGCGAGGAGATCAAGATGGACCATAACGCCGTCCTGGCGGCCATTACCCGCGAGCTGCTGGACGTGGCCCAGACGGCCGTTTCCCTCATGTTTGTCCTGGAAGACCAGTACGGCGTCGACATCCAGCAGGCCCTGGAGGAGCACATCAATAAACTCCGGGCGAAAAAGTATCTAAAGTAAAGGAGGCCCTTTTTAAGGGTTTACGGAGGAAACTTTTCATGCCGCCCTTAAAGGTCTTAACTGTCTTTGGCACCCGTCCCGAGGCCATCAAAATGGCCCCGGTCGTAAAAGAACTAAACCGTTATCCGGAAGAATTCAACTGCCAGGTGGCCGTCACGGCCCAGCACCGGGAAATGCTGGATCAGGTCCTCCAACTGTTCCAGATCCAGCCCGGCTATGACCTGGATATCATGCGGCCCCGGCAGACCCTGGAAGAAGTGACTACCAGAGCTTTAAACGGCCTTTCCGGGGTTTTAAAAACCTCCCGACCGGACGTGGTCCTGGTTCACGGGGACACCACCACCACCTTCGTAGCGGCCCTGGCTGCCTTTTACCAGCAAATTCCTGTCGGCCATGTAGAAGCCGGCTTAAGGACTGGTGACCGCTACGCCCCGTTCCCGGAGGAGATGAACCGCCGCCTGGCCGGAGCCCTGGCCGACATTCATTTTGCCCCCACGGCCACTGCCCGGGACAACCTTTTGCGGGAAGGTGTACCGGCGGAGCATATCTACGTCACCGGTAATACCGTTATCGATGCCTTGAAGGCTACCGTCCGCCCCGGATACTGCTTCAGCGATCCCCGCCTGCAAGAGCTGGATATGGAGAGGTGGCGGGTCGTTCTGGTAACAGCCCACCGCCGGGAAAACTGGGGCGAGCCCATGCGGGAAATATTCAGCGCCTTGCGGGACCTGGTAAAGCGCTATAGCGATATTGCCGTCGTTTTCCCCGTTCACTACAACCCCCGTGTCCGCGAGCTGGCCGGAGAAATCCTCGGTAACCGGGAGCGTATTTACTTGATCGACCCCCTGGACTACGAGCCCTTTGTCAACCTTATGGCCCGTTCCTACCTGGTGTTGACAGACTCCGGTGGCCTCCAGGAAGAAGCGCCGGCCCTCGGCAAACCGGTGCTGGTCCTGCGGGAAGTCACCGAACGCCCGGAAGCCGTTGCTGCCGGTACCGTACGCCTGGTGGGCACGGGCTACCACGAGATCCTGGCAGCGGCCGGCGAACTCCTGGAAGACCGGCAGGCTTACCTGCGCATGGCCCATGCTGTCAACCCCTATGGAGACGGCCAGGCTTCACGGCGTATCCGCGGCGCCCTGCGTCATTATTTTGGCCTGACAATTGCTAGGCCACAGGAATTTACGCCCGCATAAAGTTTCCCTATGTGTTGGATTAAAAAATAAACATCTTTGCGGCAGGAATTTCATTGACAAAAGAGAATACTTTTTAACACTGGCAGGGTATAAAAATTTCCTCCAGGTACAATTTAACATCAATGGCAGCCAAGAAACGTCACTACTGGGATTACGCGAGATTTGCCAATATGGCCTTTTCCTTCGGAGTTACCATGATTGCCGCCATCCTCCTCGGCCTTTATGGCGGGGCATGGCTGGACCGGCGGTTGGGTACGTCACCCCTTTTCATGCTGGCCGGCGTTTTTCTGGGGGTAGGGGTGGGATTTCGCTCTATCTTAAGCGAATTGCGTATCCTGGAAAAGGAAGCACCAAAGATTAAAACCAATGATCAAGATAAAACTCACCCGGACTGAAAAAGGGATGCTGGCCCTGGCTGCCCTGGCAGCAGTAGCTGGCCTGGGAGGCGGTTATTATGCCTTTGTAGCGGGCCTGGGGGTAGCTTTGCCTGTCTCCCTGGGGTTGTTCCGCTGGCAGCTGGGAGCCGTCGCCAACCTGGACAACCTGCCGCCCCAGAAGGCCTTTAATCGTTTCTTTGGCCGTTCCCTCATGCGATCCTCCCTGGCCCTGGCCCTTCTGGGTCTGGCCCTGGCCGGGGGGATAGAATTTCTTTTTGGTGTGTTTGCAGGGCTGCTCCTTCAGGTCCTGGTCTACATGGGCGAGGCCATTCTCATTATCCTGGGAAAGGAGGGATAGAATAATGGGACTGCGAGCCTTAGGGGAGATAATGGCCCATGTCCGGCCCCATGAAGTATTTTACCTGGGGCCCATCCCGGTCTACTCCACGGTGGTCAACACCTGGATTGTCATGGCTCTCTTATTCCTGGGGGTTTTCCTGGCAAGCCGGAAATTAAACTTTATCCCCCGGGGTATCCAGCACATTTTTGAGCTGCTCCTGGAATTTTTCTATGGCCTCCTGGAGGAAACCATGGGCAAGGAAGGCCGGCGCTACCTGCCTCTGGTAGCCACCCTGTTTATTTTCATCCTGAGCCTCAATCTTTCCTGGTTTATCCCCGGGATGAAGCCCCCGACCATGGACCTTTCCACTACGGCGGCCTTTGCTGTGACTACCATTATCCTGGTCCAGCTTATCGGCATCCGGAAAAGGGGCCTGGTGGGCTACATCAAGCACTTTTTCCAGCCGGTGCCCTTTCTCTTTCCCCTGAATGTAATTGAGGAGCTGGTCAAGCCGGTGTCCCTTTCCTTACGTCTATTCGGCAATATGTTCGGGGAAGAGATGGTGGTAACCATCCTGTTTATCATGCTGCCCTTTTTATTACCGACGCCCATTATGATCCTGGGCGTCCTCATGGGCTTGATCCAGGCCTTTGTTTTTACCCTGCTTACAGTTACTTATATCGCTAACTTTATTCACGGGCATTAAAGGAGCCGCACTTACGGGATTAGTTCCCGGGGAATGAACGGAAATTAGTGGCTGGCTAACCACCAACATGGCCAGCCCACAAAGGAAGCCATTTTTAGAGGAGGATATGCACATGACAGCACTAGGTTTTATCGGCGTCGGTCTGGCCATTGGCCTGGCAGCACTGGGTTCGGGCCTCGGCCAGGGTTTTGCTTCCCGCGGAGCGATGGAAGGTATCGCTCGTCAGCCCGAGGCCAGCGGCAACATCCGTACCACCCTGCTCCTGGCCCTGGCCTTTATGGAAGCGCTGACGCTCTTTTCCTTCGTTATAGCCATCCTCATGTGGACCAAGCTCTAAAATACCTACGGGCGAGTAAGGCGGTTAAAACCGTCTTATTCGCCCCTGACCTGTTTTTGGGAACAGTGAAAGGGGGGTGGCCACGTGCAGGGCATCTTTCAGGCCCTGAATTTAAGCGGTTGGACCTTTTTGTTCCAGGTCATCAACCTCCTGGTAGTCATGGGGGTTCTTTATATTCTCCTTTACAAACCCCTGGGCAAGATCCTGGCCGACCGCGAGGCGAAAATTGAGGGCAATTTAAGGGACGCGGCGACGGCCAAAGAGAAGGCGGAACAGATGCTCGCCGAGTATCAGCAGCAGCTCCGCGGCGCCCGCCAGGAAGCCCAGGCGATATTGGACCGGGCTAACAGGATGGCCGAAGAGACGCGGGCGGAGATAGTTGCCAAGGCCAAAGAGGAAGCCAGCCGCGCGCTGGAACAGGCACGAGCCGAGATTGAAGGCGAAAAGAGCAAGGCCCTGGCCGCTATCCGCAATGAAGCAGCGACCCTGGCCGTCCTGGCGGCGGGAAAGGTTTTAGGGCGCACCTTAACCCCTGACGACCAGGAACGCCTGGCCCGGGAAGCGCTGGCTGAGGTGGAGCGATTGCAATGAGCAGCCAGACCATCGCCAGGCGCTATTCCCGCGCCCTCTATGAAGTTGCCCGGCAGAAGGGCGCCACGGAAGGCTTTGCCGCCGTCCTGGAAGCAGCCGGCCGGGCCCTGGTAGAGAACCCTGAACTGCGCCGTGTCCTTTATCACCAGCTCATTCCCGTCCGGGAGAAGCAAAGAATAATGGATACCCTCTTCCCGGACGTCGACCCGTTGTTAAAGAACTTTTTCCACCTGGTCATGGCTAAAGGCCGGGAGCGGGCCCTGCCGGAGATAGCGGCCCAATTCCGGCGCATGGTTGACCGGGAAAACAGGGTGCTGCCGGTGGAAGTGCAGGCAGCAGCACCTCTTTCTGAGGAGATCACCGCCGCTCTGAAAGAAAGGCTGGCCCGGATAACGGGACAAAACGTCCGCCTGCAAACCAGAGTGGATCCGTCCCTCCTGGGCGGGATGGTCATCCGCCTGGGGGACAGAGTCCTGGACGCCAGCCTGAAGAAAAAGCTGGAACTTTTGGGCGAGCACTTGAAGGGCGCATAAACAAAACCAGACGTGCAAAGGGGTGAAAAACAGTCTTGAGCATCCGGCCCGATGAAATAACCAGTATTCTCAAGAACCAGATCGAACAGTACCAGCTGGAAGTAGAAGTGGCCGATACGGGGATCATCACCCAGGTGGGTGACGGCATCGCCCGCATCTACGGCCTGGAGCGGGCCATGGCCGGCGAGTTGCTGGAGTTTCCCGGCAATGTCTACGGCATGGTCCTGAACCTGGAAGAAGACAACGTCGGCGCCGTGGTCCTGGGCCCCTACACCCACATCAAAGAAGGAGACCAGGTCAAGCGCACCGGGCGCATTGTTGAAGTACCGGTAGGGGAAGCTCTAATCGGCCGGGTAGTCAACGCCATGGGCCAGCCCATTGACGGCAAGGGGCCCATCAAGACGGAAAAGTTCCGGCCGGTAGAATCACCGGCGCCGGGCGTTGTCTACCGCCAGCCGGTGAATACCCCCCTCCAGACAGGCTTGAAAGCCATAGATTCCATGATCCCCATCGGCCGCGGCCAGCGGGAATTGATTATCGGCGACCGGCAGACGGGCAAGACGGCCATCGCCGTGGACACCATCATCAATCAAAAAGGGCAAAATGTCATCTGCATCTATGTGGCCATAGGCCAGAAGGCTTCCACCGTGGCGGGCGTTGTCCAGCGCCTGGAGGAAGCCGGGGCCATGGAATATACCATTGTCGTTTCGGCAACGGCCAGCGAGCCGGCGCCCATGCTCTACATCGCCCCCTATGCCGGCTGCGCCATGGGCGAGTATTTCATGTACGAGCAGCACCGGGACGTCCTCTGCATCTATGACGACCTGTCCAAGCACGCCGCCGCCTACCGTGAACTTTCCCTGCTGCTAAGGCGGCCGCCGGGACGAGAGGCCTATCCGGGCGACGTTTTCTACCTCCATTCCCGCCTGCTGGAACGGGCGGCCCGTCTGAACGACGCCCTGGGGGGCGGTTCCCTGACGGCCCTGCCCGTTATTGAAACCCAGGCCGGAGACGTGTCGGCCTATATCCCCACCAACGTCATTTCCATCACCGACGGCCAGATCTACCTGGAGTCCGACCTTTTCTACGCCGGCCAGCGCCCGGCCGTCAACGTGGGCCTGTCGGTATCCCGGGTAGGGGGCGCAGCCCAGATCAAGGCCATGAAACAGGTGGCCGGCCGCCTGCGCCTGGACCTGGCCCAGTACCGCGAGCTGGCGGCCTTCGCCCAGTTCGGCTCCGACCTGGACAAGACGACCCAGGCGAGGCTCGCCCGCGGCGAGCGCATGATGGAGATTTTAAAACAGGACCAGTACCAGCCCATGCCGGTGGAAGAGCAGGTAGCGGTCCTCTACGCGGCCGTTAACGGTTTCCTGGATGACCTGCCGGTAGAAAGGGTGCGGCCCTTTGAAAGGGAATTCTTACGCTTCCTGCACAGCGTGCGCCCGGAAGTTTTGGCCGGTATCCGGGAAAAACGCGAACTCGACGACAATCTTCAGGAGCAGCTGAAGAAGAGCATAGAAGAATTCAAGAGCAGCTTCACCGCTGCCGGGAAAGCATAAGGTGGTGAGCCGGCATGCCCAATATGCGTGACCTGAAGCGCCGTATCCGCAGTATCAGGAGCACTCAGCACATCACCCGGGCCATGAAAATGGTGGCGGCGGCCAAACTGCGCAAGGCCCAGGCCCAGGTCACGGCAGCCCGGCCCTACGCCGAGAAACTTGAGGAAGTCATCGGCCGCCTGATCGGCGCCGTGGATCCGGAGACCCAGCCCCTGGCGGCAACCCGGGAAATCAAAAAAGCCGGCTACGTGCTGATTACCGGTGACCGGGGCCTGGCCGGCGGCTATAATGCCAACCTCATCCGCATGGCGGAAGAACGCCTGCAGGCGGAAGAACGCCCGGTGGCCCTGGTGACTGTAGGCCGGAAAGGAAGGGATTATTTCCGCCGCCGCCGGGTGGAGATAGTCCGGTCCTTTACCGATATCGGCGATGAACCGGACCTCATCCAGGCCCGCGAGCTGGCCCGCCAGCTGGTAAATCTGTACCTGGAGGGAACCGTGGATGAGGTAAACCTCATCTATACCCGTTTTTACTCCGCCCTCCGCCAGGTACCCCGGATCGACCGCCTCCTGCCCATCAAAGCCGGCGCGACCGGGGAGGACAGCGGGGATTATATCTATGAACCTTCTCCCGCCGAGGTCTTAAAGGCCCTGCTACCCCGTTACTGCGAGATCAAGGTCTACCAGGCCCTCTTGGAGGCCAAGGCCAGTGAGCATGGAGCCAGGATGACGGCCATGGATAACGCCACCGAGAATGCAGCCGAAATGATCGATAAATTAACCCTATCCTTCAACCGCGCCCGCCAGGCGGCCATTACCATGGAGATCGTGGAGGTTGTGGCCGGCGCCGACGCCCTGAAGTAAAGGAGGGGATATGGATTGAACGAGGGACAGGTAGTACAGGTAATCGGCCCGGTAGTTGACGTGGAATTTGCCAGCGACCAGCTGCCCGACCTTTATAACGCCATTACCATCAAGAATGATAACATCAATATCACTATGGAAGCCATGCAGCACCTGGGCAACAATACCGTGCGCTGTGTGGCCCTGTCTTCCACCGACGGCCTGCAGCGGGGGATGAAGGCCGTGGATACCGGCGCCCCCATCACCATACCGGTAGGCCGGGCGACGTTAGGCCGGCTGTTTAACGTCCTGGGAGAACCTATTGATAACCAGGGCCCGGTAGAGGCCACAGAACGGCTGCCCATCCACCGGCCGGCACCATCTTTCGAGGAACAGCAGCCGTCGACGGAAATCCTGGAGACAGGCATTAAAGTAGTTGACCTGCTGGCCCCCTACGCCAAGGGAGGTAAAATCGGCCTTTTCGGCGGTGCCGGCGTGGGCAAGACGGTCCTCATCATGGAACTCATCCGCAATATTGCCTACGAGCACGGCGGTTTTTCCGTCTTTGCCGGTGTCGGCGAGCGTACCCGTGAAGGCAACGACCTCTACCTGGAAATGAAGGAATCCGGGGTCATTGAGAAAACGGCCCTGGTCTTCGGCCAGATGAACGAGCCCCCGGGAGCACGCCTGCGGGTGGGCCTGACGGGCCTGACCATGGCCGAGTATTTCCGGGACGCGGAAGGACAGGACGTCCTCCTTTTCATCGATAATATTTTCCGCTTTGTCCAGGCCGGTTCCGAAGTATCGGCTCTCCTGGGACGCATGCCTTCGGCCGTGGGTTACCAGCCCACCCTGGCCACGGAAATGGGCGCCCTGCAGGAGCGCATTACTTCCACCAAAAAGGGTTCCATAACCTCCGTCCAGGCCATTTACGTCCCGGCCGACGACCTGACCGACCCGGCCCCGGCGACTACCTTTGCCCACCTGGACGCTACCACGGTGCTTTCCCGGCAGATCGCCGAGCTGGGCATCTATCCGGCTGTGGATCCTCTGGATTCCACTTCCCGCATCCTCGACCCCAGGATCGTGGGCGAGGAGCACTACCAGGTGGCCCGGGGCGTGCAGCGCATTCTGCAGCGCTACAAGGAACTCCAGGACATCATCGCCATCCTGGGCATGGATGAACTCTCGGAAGACGACAAGCTGATCGTGGCCCGGGCGCGTAAAGTGCAGCGCTTCCTCTCCCAGCCCTTCCACGTGGCGGAGGCCTTTACCGGCCAGCCCGGCGTCTACGTGCCTTTAAAAGAAACCGTCCGCGGCTTCAAGGAGATCCTGGAGGGTCGTCACGACAACTTGCCCGAACAGGCCTTCTATATGGTCGGCACCATTGACGAAGCCGTAAAGAAGGGGCAGGAGATGATGTAAATGGCCCCTTTGAAATTGGAGGTTATTACTCCCGAGAGGGTGACCTTAAAGACGGAGGCTGAAGGCGTTATCGCGCCGGGCATCCTGGGCTACCTGGGCATTTTGCCCGGCCATGCTCCCCTCATTACCCCCCTTAAGGCCGGGGTGGTAACCTATCGCCAGCAAGGCGGCGGGGAGGAGCGCCTGGCTGTATCGGGCGGTTTCCTGGAAGCCGGACCGGAGCATGTGGTCATCCTGGCGGATACGGCGGAAAAAGCCGCCGAAATCGACGTAGAGCGGGCGCGCCAGGCGAAAGCGAGGGCGGAAAAGCGCCTCCGGGAACGGCCGCCCGGCCTGGATGTGGCCCGGGCCGAGGCCGCCCTGCAGCGGGCTACGGCTCGCCTCAAGGCCGCGGGCGCCCTGTGATAGTTTATTCCCCTGGCCCCCTGGCAAGAATAGGTATGAACCTATTTCTGCAAGGGGGCATTTAATTTGCGCCGGTTTTTATTTAATTCTCTGCCTTTTCAATTCAAGATCGTCCTGCTAATACTTTTCCTCGTGAGCTTCATCGGGGGTCTGGCCCTGGCCGGGCATCTGTTATTACCGGGGCCGCGGCAACTCTTCGCTGCAGGTAAAAACGCTACCAGTATCAGCCGGGCTGTGGACGGGAAGGACCAGGCACCTCACCTTTTGTTTAACGCCTTTATCGCCGGCGGAGCCCGTCTGGATACCATGGCCCTGGAAGCATGGGGCAGCCTCAATTCTACTTTTATGGACAGCGAGGCCCTCGGCGAGATGGCCGGACGGACGGCAGCCGCCCTGGGGCTGGAGAAAACAACAAGTTTTACCAGGCAGGATGACGCCGGTTTCCACGCCCTGTACTGGGAAGGGGAAATCCAGCCGGGGGTGGCCCTGTTTTTTTCTCTCCAGAGCCTGGCCGGAACGGGGGAGGGGGGCGAGACCTACCTCCTCATCAACGTAGAAGGCCGGCCCCGGCAGGGTGAAGGGGAGATGCTGGCCTGGCAGGAAAGGGTGAAGGCGGCCTTCCGCTCCTGGCAGGTGGAGCCCCACCTTACCTACACCCTGACCGGCGTTATTCCCGGGAAACTTTCACCAGCGGAAAGGGAGCAGCGGGCCAGGGCCGTCCTGGAAGCCCTTAAGGCTGAAAGGGTAGAGGGCGTGGAAGATGAGGAACTCCTCTCCATCAGCGCCTATTCCCCCCGGTTACCACGTTCCCTGGAAGTTGCCGGTCGTCCGGTAAACGCTAACGTGGCCCTGCGTTACCACGCCACCGACGGCAACACCTATATGCATTTAGGATCTCCCCTTTTAGGTGGCGAGTATTAGCCAGTATATGTTATAATAAAATTTAAATAAGCTTCATATCCGAAGGGGCTAAGGGAAATTGGAGGCAATCGTCATTCAAGGCCGGTCGCGCCTTCAGGGACGGGTAGCCATCAGCGGCGCCAAAAATGCTGTGCTACCCATTATTGCAGCCTGCCTGCTTACTGAGGATGAATGTTACCTGGAGGATATCCCCCGCCTGGCTGATGTAGATACCATGTGCGGGGTTATTGGTGAAATGGGGGCCGAAGTTTATCCCGAAGGGGTAAAGGGTTTAAGGGTGGCCGCCGCATCTTTAAAGGGAGTAGAGCCACCCTATGAATTTGTCCGCCGCATGCGGGCTTCCTTCCTGGTTATGGGGCCGCTCTTGGCGCGCCTGGGCCGGGTGAGGGTCTCCCTGCCCGGCGGTTGTGCCATAGGCGCCAGGCCTATTGACCTGCATCTTAAAGGCATGGCCGCCCTGGGGGCCAGCATTCATGTCAACAACGGCAACGTTGAGGCCGAGGCCGGGCGCCTGAAGGGAGCGTCCATTTACCTGGATTTTCCCAGCGTCGGGGCAACGGAAAACATCATGATGGCCGCCGCCCTGGCCGAAGGGACGACGATCATTGAGAACGCCGCCGGCGAGCCCGAGATCGTCGACCTGGCCAACTTCATCAACGCCATGGGCGGGCGTATCAGCGGCGCCGGTACCAGGGTTATCAAGATCGAAGGTGTCAGGGAACTCCACGGCGCCCGCCACGCAGTCATTCCCGACCGGGTAGAGGCCGGCACCTTCATGATCGCCGCAGCCGCCACCGGGGGCGACGTGTTCCTGGAAAACGTCATCTCCACTCATTTGAAGGCCGTCATGGCCAAGCTGGCGGAAGCCGGAGCCGAACTTTCCGAGGAGGACGGCGGTATCAGGGTGCGGGCGGAACTGCCCCTGAAGGCTGTAGACATCAAGACCATGCCTTATCCTGGCTTTCCCACGGACATGCAGGCCCAGTTCATGGCCCTTCTTACGACGGCCCGGGGCAGCAGCGTCGTCACCGAGACGGTCTTTGAAAACCGCTTCATGCATGTCAATGAGCTAAAGCGCATGGGAGCCAGCATCTTCATCGAGGGCCATTGCGCCGTGGTGAAAGGCAGGGAAAAGCTTACCGGGGCGCCGGTCAAGGCCACCGACCTGCGGGCCGGTGCCGCCCTGGTTATAGCCGGACTTATGGCTGAGGGAGAGACGGTGATTTCCTGCGTCCATCATATTGACCGGGGCTATGAGGACCTGGTGGGCAAACTCCAGGCCCTGGGAGCGAAGATAAGCCGGAAAGAAAGGTAGAGATATCCGGCCTGGCGTCGGATTATCGTTTTTATACTGACCGCCCTTACCAGGGGCGGTCTTTTTTTGGTCAAGCCCTCATATACATGGACATAGCAGGTGGACAAAACCTCAAGCCGCCGGAGGGGGAGCACCATGCGTAAAGTAATGGGCATTTTCATTATCCTTATTTTTGCGGCCGTAATTATCGTACCGGCCATGATTATCGAAGGTATACGTCTTTTTCAGCCGCCGGTCCAGGTCCAGGCGGGGCAACAACTGGTACGGGTCTACTTTCACCAGAGCGATGACATCAAGATCATGCCCCTGGAACAGTATATAATCGGGGTAGTAGCCGGGGAAATGCCGGCCAACTTTGAGCCGGAAGCCCTTAAAGCCCAGGCCGTGGCCGCTCGCACCTATACCCTCAAAAAGATAGAAGAAGCCAGGAACAAGCCCGACGACCACCATCCCGGCGCCGATATCTGCACCGACCCGGCCCACTGCCAGGCCTTTGCCGCTGATGACGTTTTGCGGCAACGCTGGGGTTTCTTTAATTTCTGGCGCTATAAAAGCAAAATCCAGGAAGCCGTCCGGGCTACCCAGGGGATGGTCCTGACCTACCAGGGTAAGCTCATTGACCCCGTCTACCATGCCAACAGCGGCGGCCGGACGGAAAGCGCTGCTGCCGTCTGGGGCCGGGACCTGCCCTACCTCCAGAGCGTATCCTCCCCCTGGGATAAGGAAGCCCCTCACTACCAGGCCACCATTGCCTTCACCCTGGAAGAAATGGACCGGAAGCTGGGGGTAAACCTCAAGGCCGTACCGGCGGCAGCTCTGGCTCCGTCCGGGGGTACGGCCATGAAGGTTCTGGAAAAGACCGCCACCGGTCGCATCAAGACCATAAAAATCGGCAACAAGACCTTTGCCGCCACCGAGTTACGACAGCTTCTGGGCCTGCCCTCAACCGATTTTACCTGGCAGGTCCAGGGGGACCGCATAATCTTCAATACTACCGGTTATGGCCACGGCGTAGGCATGAGCCAGTACGGCGCCAACGGTATGGCCAGGGAGGGTAAAAACTTCGCTGAGATTCTTACCTACTACTACCGGGGAGTAAAGATTGAAAACCGGTGAGGAATTATTTCGACAGCGAAGCATTTTGTAAGAACCGGCAGCGGCATGCGGGGAATAACAGGTATTAAATACCAGAAAATGGGGTAGAATCCAGCTGAGGTGATGCAACCACATGCTGAAGATTCTGGCCTCATGGAAAAAACTTTTATCACGGAACCCCCTGGCCGGGCAGGAAAACCTGGGAAGGCTTGAGCGGGCATTAAAGCGTCGCGGCCTCTACCTGGCGCTGCTGGTCCTTCTCTTTGGCGGCAGCTACTACCTGGTTACCAACGACGCCGTGTTCAAAAAGCCCGCCGTCCAGACCTTCACCCTGGCCGGCCAACCGGCGGCCCCCCAGGGAGCGCCGGCGCCCCGGGAACCCCTTGCCGGCTCTACCACTGTACCGCCTGAACTCAAAGAGCAGACCGGGGCCCATGCTGCCCCGGCTACGGCAACGGAAGAGGACGGCCAAGCCGAGGCCCTGCCTTCCCTGGCCCTGCCCGTTGCCGGGAAAATAGGCAAGGGCTACGGCTTTACCTATGCCCCGGCCTTTGGCGATTACCGCTTCCACCCCGGTATAGACCTGGAAGCCCCTGCTGGCAGCGAGGTTAAAGCCGCCGCTGCCGGGGTAGTGAAGCAGGTAGAGCACAGCAACGCCTGGCGTTACCGCCTGAGCATCGACCTGGGCAACGGCTACCAGGCGGTCTATGCCCACTTAAGCAGCATCAAGGTCGCCAAGGGGGATAAGGTTCAGGCAGGTACCGTCCTGGGTGAGCTGGGTGATCCGGGCACGGCCGAAGCGGGGACCGCAGCCCACCTGCACCTGGAATTACTAAAAAACGGCAAAGCCATCGATCCGGTTTCCGCCCTGCAATAAGTTCTTTTTTCGGCAGCCTGCCAATAAAATTATAGCGGAGTTGAAATTGGGAGGCTGCCCCCATGCAGGATTATATCCAGGAGAGGGTATTGCAAATAGCCGCCTACATTGTGGAGTACCGCTGTACTGTCCGCCAGGCGGCTACTGTTTTTAATGTCAGCAAAAGCACTGTGCACAAGGATGTTACCGAACGCCTGCCGCGCCTTAATAACAACCTGGCCCGGGAGGTACGAGCGGTGCTCAACGCCAACAAGGCCGAACGGCACCTGCGGGGTGGGGAAGCTACCAGGAAAAAATATAAAGAACCCCGGGTTTCCTGAAAGAAAGACAGGAATTCTTTCCTCTTCTGGAGAATAATTAACAAGATTGCCATGGGAGAGGAAAGGAGCAGGAGTAATGTTCGGCCTGGGTCATCAGGATATCGGCATCGATTTGGGGACAGCCACTGTTCTGGTATATGTGCAGGGTAAGGGGATTGTGTTACGGGAACCTTCGGTGGTAGCCTTTAACCGGGATAACGGTCAGATTTTTGCCGTCGGGGAAGAAGCCCGGCGTATGCTTGGCCGGACACCGGGAAATATTATCGCCCTGCGCCCTTTGAGGGATGGGGTAATTGCCGACTACGACAGTACCGAAAAAATGTTGCGCTACTTTATAGAAAAAGCCTGCGGCCGCCAGGGACTCCTCCGGCCGCGGGTAATGGTCTGTATCCCCTCCGGGGTTACCAGCGTGGAGGAGCGGGCGGTCCGCCAGGCGGCCCTCCAGGCCGGGGCCAGGCAGGCCTATGTCATTGAAGAACCCCTGGCGGCGGCCCTGGGGGCCGGCCTGGACATTGCCGAACCCAGCGGTTCCATGGTGGTAGATATCGGCGGGGGGACCACCGACATCGCCGTTCTCTCCCTCGGGGGTATTGTCTGCAGCAATTCTTTGCGGGTGGCCGGGGACAAGTTCGATGAAGCCATTGTCCGTTATATCCGCCGCGAGCACAACCTGATGATCGGCGAGCGCAGCGCCGAGGAATTAAAAATCAACATTGGCACGGCCCATCCTTCGTCCCGGGCTGAAGCCAGTATGGATGTCCGCGGCCGCGACCTGGTAACCGGCCTGCCCAAAACGGTAAATATCACTTCCAGGGAAATCTATATTGCCATCCAGGAGCCCCTGCAGCAGATAACCGGGGCAGTTAAAGAAGTGCTGGAAAAAACGCCGCCAGAACTGGCGGCGGACCTGGTGAACAAAGGCATCGTCATGACCGGCGGAGGCAGCCTCCTCCATGGCCTGGACATAACTTTAAGCGAAGAGACGGGACTACCGGTGCATGTGGCCGAGGACCCCGTCTCCTGTGTGGCCCTGGGGACAGGAAAAGCCCTGACCATGCTGGACGTCCTGCGGCAGAGCAACCCCTCAGAAAACCGGCGTCCGGGCCGGTGAGAATTTGTAAGAGGCAAGTAGATTGGCAGCGACTTGCCTCTTCTTATTTTATTATTTATTATATGCGAGAAATTTTGCGTCGAAATTGGAATGGCAAGCAT
The DNA here is from genome assembly GCF_006538385.1 of Moorella sp. E306M. NCBI lineage: Bacteria > Bacillati > Bacillota > Clostridia > Neomoorellales > Neomoorellaceae > Neomoorella > Moorella sp. E306M. The sequence continues at coordinate 1,367,739 of NZ_BJKO01000001.1, forward strand.
TGATCACCTTACCACATGATGCTATTATAAAAACGTTATTATACTCCGACCGACCGTCCGGTCAATTTAAAGATGGGGGAGCTGTAACCGTGAGGCCAAAAAGGAACTTTACCGGTGTTGTCCTGGTCCTTTTCCTCCTGGCTGTAACTTTAGGTGGCTGTGGTAAAAATACGGCAGGCCAGGTGGAAACACCCAGGGTGCCGGTGGAAGTGGCACCTGTCAAACGGGGAAATATCGCCCAGCTGGCCCGGGTTACCGGGATAGTTCAGGCCGGAGCCACCGTCCAGGTGATGGCCGCCAGCGCGGGGAAGATAAAGTCGGTTCTGGTGGATGTCGGCGATAAAGTCTCCCGGGGCCAGGTAATCGCCGAGCTGGAAAACAGCGACCTGGAAGCGCGCCTGCAGCAGGCAAAGGCGAACCTGGAGCAGGCGCGCCTCGGCCTGGACCAGGCTGACGCCCGGGTGAAGCAGGCGGAAGTCAAGGCGGAGCTGGATGAGACCAACCTGAAGCGCACCCAGGCGCTGTTTGAACAGGGCGCAGCATCCCAGCAGCAGCTGGACGCCGCCCGCACAGCCGCGGCCGTCAGCCAGGAAGACCTGGCTGTAGCCCGCGCCGCCCTGGCGGCCGCCCAGGCCCAGGTCGCCGCGGCCGAGGCGGCCGTGCGCCAGGCCGAAGTAGCCCTGGAGAATACATACATCAAGGCGCCGGTGAGCGGGGAAGTAGCGGCGCGCCTGCTGGAGCCCGGCGCCCTGGCCCAGGGGGCGGTGGTCACCCTGGTGACCTCCGGCGAACGCCAGGTGGAGATTGGCGTTACCGAACAGGATGTCAACTACCTCCAGCCGGGCCGGGAGGTTACTGTGGAGGTGCCGGCTGCGGCAGAATCCTTGAAGGGGAGGGTCGCCAGCGTCAGCCCGGCAGCCGACGAACTTTCCCGCCTTTTTAAAGTCGAGGTCAGCCTTGTCAACGCCAAGCCGGCTGTCAGGCCGGGTATGGCCGCCACAGTTATCTACACCACCAGGCAGGTCAAAAACGCCCTTCTGGTACCCAAAAACGCCGTTATCAAGCGCGGCGCCCAGGACGTGGTCTATACAGTCGTTGAAGGCAAGGCGGCAGGTCGGGTAGTCACCACCGGTATAGCTGACGATAAAAACGTCGAGATCGTCAAGGGCCTGACTGACCAGGACAGCATTATAGTAAAAGGCCAGGACTTCGTCAGCGAAGGCCAGCCGGTGGAAGTCGTAAACGGGGGTGCAGGGGCATGAACTGGCTTCAGGCACTGGTCAGGCGGCCGGTAGCGGTAACCGTGGCCGTACTGGTAGCGTTTATCGTGGGAGCCGTGTCCCTATCGCGCCTGCAGATAGACCTCCTGCCCGATATGAACCTGCCCTACGCCGCGGTGATTACCACCTACCAGGGTGCCGGGCCGGAAGAAATCGAAAAGAGCATTACTAAACCCCTGGAAGACGTCCTGGGCACGGTCCAGGGAGTCAAAAATATCCAATCATACAGTATGTCCGGCACATCCGTTGTCCTGCTGGAGTTTAACTGGGGCCAGGATATGGATTTTGCGGCCCTGAATATGCGGGAGAAAGTCGACCAGACGGAGCGCTTTTTACCAGAGGCCGCCGACAAACCGATGGTAATGAAGTTTGACCCCAACATGATGCCCGTAATGACCCTGGCCATGTACGGCGCCCTGGACGAGCAGCAGCTGAAAGACCTGGCGGAAAACACCGTCAAGACGCGCCTTGAGCGCCTGGACGGCGTCGCCTCGGTAAATATCACCGGCGGCCTGGAGCGCGAGATCCAGGTGCTGGTAGACCCAGTCCGGCTGCAGCTCTACGGCCTGTCCATCAGCCAGGTGGTCCAGGCCCTGCAGGCGGAGAACAGCACCTTTTCCGCCGGCAAGGTCAGCGATGCCGGCAAGGACGTTCTGGTTCGGGTCGATGGCGAGTTTAAAGACCTGGACCAGATCCGCCAGGTGACCCTGACCACCGCCGCGGGGACGGTGCGCCTGGGCGATATAGCGGAAGTGCGGGATTATCATGCCGAGCGGCAGAACTATGCCCTGTTCAACGGCCGGCCGGCCATCGGCCTGTCTATCCAGAAACAGACCAGCGGCAATACGGTGCAGATCGCCCATGCTGTAAAACAAACTGTCAGGGAACTGCAAAAGGAGCTGCCGCCGGGGGTAACCCTGGAGCCGGTTGTCGACCAGTCCCGTTACATCGAAAGCGCCATCAACGGCGTTTACCGGGATATGCTGTATGGCGGGCTGCTGGCCATGCTTATTATTTTCATTTTCCTGCGGAACTTCCGCGCCACCCTGGTCATCGGCCTCACCATTCCCATCTCGGTAATTACGACTTTTGTTCTGCTCTATTTTGGCAAGATGACCCTCAATATGATGACCCTGGGCGGCCTCTCCCTGGGCATAGGCCGCATGGTCGACGACGCCATTGTCGTCTTTGACAACATCTACCGCCACCGCCAGGAGGGCCGGGAAGCTATGGCAGCGGCCGTCTCGGGGACCCGGCAGGTGACCACGGCCGTGGTGGCCTCCACCCTGACTACCGTATCTGTCTTTTTGCCCATCGCCTTTATTGAGGGATTGGCGCGGGAAATCTTCGGCCCCCTGGCCCTGGCGGTGGTCTGCTCCCTGATGGCTTCCCTGGCAGTTTCCATGACCGTCACCCCCACTGTGGCAGCCCGCCTCCTGGCCGGCACCCTGCCACCGGAGGCCACGACAGCCCGGAGTTTCTGGCAGAGCCTGGTTAACGGTCTGTGGCTGGCGCGTTTAAGCAATGCTTACAGCCGCTTCCTGAACTGGGCCCTGGGACACCGTAAAACTGTCATTGCGGTGGTAATCCTTATTTTTGCTGGGAGCCTGGCGCTGATACCCCTGGTGGGGGTAGAGTTTATGCCTGCCACCGATGAAGGAACAATCAACGTATCCATCGAGCTCCCCAAAGGGTCGGCCCTGGAGGCCACCGCCGCGGTGGCCGACCAGGTGGTGCAGGTGGCCCAGCAACAGCCGGAGGTCCAGAGCATCTACCAGCAGATCGGCAGTACCGGCGGCAGGGCCAGCTTTATGAGCGGTGAGACGCCGGAGGCAGCCAGCATCAGCATCAACCTGGTACCGCTGGAGGAGCGCCGTCGCAGTTCGACCGACGTGGCAGCGGCTATCCGGGCGCAGGTCCGGAAAATTGCGGGCGCCAGGATTAACGTCACTACCTCTTCCAGCTTCGGTGGGGCGATGAGCGGCGCGCCGGTGCAGGTCGACATTCACGGACCCGACCTGGAGCGCCTCAAAGAGCTTGCTGATACGGCGCAACAGCTGGTGGCCGCCGTGCCGGGCGCGGTAGGCGTGGAAAACAGCCTGGCTAAAGGCCGGCCCCAGGTAGAGATCACCGTCGACCGGGAAAAGGCCGCCCTGTACCGGCTGGGGGTGGGGCAGGTCGGTGCGGTGGTGGCCACGGCCGTAGGCGGCACGGTAGCCACCCGCTACCGCACCGGCGGTGACGAATACGACATCCGCGTCATTCTGCCGGAAGCCAGCCGTCGCAGTATTGCCGACCTGGAGAATCTCACGGTTCTGTCCCCTCTGGGGGTACAGGTGCCTTTAAAAGAGATCGCCAGCCTCAAGCTGGACACCACTCCCAGCACCATCAACCGCTACAACCAGGACCGGGTGGCCAGTATCACCGCCAATTTGAGCGGGACGCGCCCCCTCGCGGACGTGCTGCGCGACGTCCGGGCGCAGATGGCCCGACTGGAATTGCCCCCGGGCTACAGCATCGAGTATACCGGCCAGAACGAGATGATGACTGAGACCTTCGGCCAGCTGGGCCTGGCCATGGTTATGGCCATAATCCTGGTCTACCTGGTCATGGCCGCCCAGTTTGAATCCTTCTTCCACCCCTTTATCATTATGTTTTCCATCCCGGTGTCTTTAACAGGGGTGGTACTGGCCCTGCTGGCAACGGGAAGAACTTTCAACGTCGTCGCCTTTATCGGGATCATCATGCTGGCCGGCATTGTACTCTCCAACGCCATTGTCCTGGTGGACTACATCAACATCCTGAGGCGGGAAGGCGTGCCGCGGCAGGAGGCTATCTTGACGGCCGGCCGCACCCGCCTGCGGCCCATCCTGATGACGGCCCTGACCACAATCCTCGCCATGCTGCCTCTCGCTACCGGCATCGGCGAAGGGGCCGAAATGGAAGCCGGCCTGGCTACGGCCGTTATCGGCGGCCTCCTGGCATCTACGCTGCTGACCCTGGTCCTGATACCGGTATTGTATACCGTCTTAGAGGACCTGGGGCAGCGCCTGGCCCGCTTGCTGCGGCCGGCGCGGCGCCGGCAGGGGGTAGGGGTATAAGGCCGCCGGTTCGCCGGCAGATTCCGGCGGCGGGGCAAACCGCCGCCGGCACCGCCCGCCTGCGGCCGGAAATGTAAATAGCAGGTATGGAAAACACGGAAAAGGAGAGGGGAGAGATATGACCCGCGCGACAGGCGACAAGCGCCAGCAGATCCTGGCCGCCGCCACCGAGATCTTTGCCGCCCGCGGCTTTTACCAGGCTAAAATAGCCGACATCGCCGCGGCCGCCGGGGTGGGGAAGGGGACCGTCTACGAGTATTTCCGCAGCAAAAAGGATCTCTTCCAGCAGCTGCTGCTGTATCTTTCCAACACCTACCTGGACCGCCTGCAGCAAGTGAGCCAGGAGCCGACCCTGGCCGGGTTCCTGGAGCGCCTTTTCAGGGAAAGCCTGAGCGAGTTCCAGGCTCACCGGGAAATTGCCAGAATTCTCTTGAGCGATCACCCGCCCATCGACGCCGCCACCCAGCGGCTGCTTTTCGCCACCCAACAAGAGAAGCTGCACCGCCTGGCGCTTTATCTCCAGGTTGCCGGGAAACGAGGAGAGATGCGCCCGGTGTCGCCCCGGCTGGCCGCCAACCTGATCTTGGGTTTCATCGCTGCCCTGGGCCACCAGCTTTTCTTTGAAAGCGATACTGATTTCGATCCGGCCAGCATCGCCAGCGCAGCCACGGAGATGATTCTCCAGGGTATCGGCGGCTAGGGAAAGCGGAACTGTCCGGGCCGCCGAGCGCCTGCAGCCCGGCATGGCTCCTGATCCCACCGCCTCACCCGGGCGCTTGCCCTACCTGCCCCGGGCCGGTAAGTAAAAAGCGCGGTCGTAAACCGCGCCTTTTACTCCTCCTAGACCACATTTCGCTTGGGAAGCCTTGCCCGGGGTCTGCTTTTGCTTTTGCCCAGTTCAAGCTGCTCGTCGATGTCCATAATCCTGACGAGCAGGTGGGGCCGCTCTCTTTCCGAAGCATAGGCCCACTGTTCCAAGAGCGCCTTGCGTTCGCGGAGGAGATTGCGCTGGATGTCCTTTAACATTTTTATGCCTCCCTTCTTCGTTATAAATAAGTAAACCGGGGGAATTGCAGGAAACTAGATTCTTTTGCTAAATAGTATCTCTCGTTGCCCCCGTTTTTATTATACCATAAAGACAGGTACTTTGTGAATTATAGCTTGATAAAAAATTGCAATTATTTCTCCTCGTCAGGACAAAAAAATGCTAACAGGAATCTAGCCCTTTGTGTCGAATTAGACTTAGATAAACCTTAAGCGAGCTTTTGTGACCAAGTTATTTCCGGGAGGAGCCCTGGAGAATGGAGCGTTCTTCCTTACGTAACTGGAAAATAGCCCTGCCCCTGGTCCTGCTAATGGCTGCCGGCATTTATTTTACCGGCCGGTCAGTCCAGGCCGGAGGACCGGAGCCGGGCAGCAGCCAGGACCCCCTGGTGACTAAATCTTATGTCGACAATTATATCAACAGCCGCGTTCGGGAACTGCGGGGGCAGCTTGATAACATAAACAGGCAGATTGCCGAGCTGGAAGCCAGGGTAACGGCCCTGGAGCAGCGGCCGGTGATTAAGTTAACAATCGGCAGCAAAACGGCCTATGTAGGCGGCACCGCCAAACAGCTGCCGGTTGCTCCCTACCAGACGGGCAACGGTACCTCCATGGTTCCCTTCCGCTTTATCGGCGAGGCCCTGGGGGCTAAAGTTGATTATAATGCAGCGACGCAAACTGTCAGTTATACCACGGCAGCACATTCCGTTATACTGAAAATCGGTACTCTGAGCGGTACCTTTGACGGCCGGAAAGTCGACATTCCTGCGCCGGCCACCTTGATAAACGGGACGACCATGGTGCCGGTGCGGGTCATCAGCCAGGGTCTGGGAGCCAGGGTGGATTGGGATCAGGCTACGATGACCATTACCATCAGGCCATGACTTTAGAATCTGTGCAGGTACGGCAGAAGCAACGTAAAGGGCGCGTCAGGCGCCCCTTCCTATGTCACGGCGAAAAATTTTTGCAGGCAGGGGAACCCGAAAGGTTAATTTATCGTCTATAAGTTTGGAGGAAGAGTTCATGGCGACACCAGACCAGTATCAAACCGAATTCTGGGGTGAAAGGTCGGCCCTGGCCAGGCGCCGCCGCCGCAGCTCCCTTCATTTGATTTTGGGTTTAATGCTGCTGGCCTTTTTTACCTTTGGCGTCTTCGCCTTTGCCGGTTACCGGCTGGCCAACCTCTGGCTGACCGGGGGCCTGGCGACCGGCCAGGGGAATAAGGACGGCAGCGGCCTGGCCGAGGCGGCACCCGGCCGGCCCCAGACCATTTTGCTCATCGGCATCGACCGGCGCCAGCCCCAGGAGCCTTCCCGGTCCGATACCATTATCCTGGCGGTCCTCGATCCCGGGAAACCGGGGGTTGACCTCCTCTCCATACCGCGGGACACGCGGGTAAAAATACCCGGCCACGGCTATGATAAAATCAACGCCGCCCACGCCCTGGGCGGCCCGCAGCTGCTAATGGACACCATCAACGATTTCCTGGGCACCCATATCGAGAAGTATGTGGAAGTCGACTTCCAGGGGTTTGAAAAAATCATTGACATCCTGGGCGGCGTTGATATCGACGTGGACAAGCGCATGTATTACCCGGAAGAGGGCATTAATCTCCGCCCGGGATTCCAGCACTTGAACGGCCACGATGCCCTGGGCTACGTGCGTTATCGCTACGACCCGGAAGGAGACATCACCAGGATCGGCCGCCAGCAGAAATTTATCAAGGCCCTCATTGACCAGACCCTGAAACTAAGCACCATCCCTAAAATCCCAAAGCTGGTTAATGAAATCAGCAAGGAAGTCACGACCAACCTGAGCATTAAGGAAATGCTTTCCCTGGCGATAAGTATGAAGGATTTAAACGGCAGCGCCGTGACCTCATACTTGCTTCCCGGAGAAGGCAGGTACATCAACGGCATCAGCTATTACCTGGTCGACCAGAAAAAGCTGGCGGAAACCCTGGCCGCCATACCCAACCTGCGGTAAAGAAAGCCCGGCCGCTACTCTTAGCCGGCACCGGCCAGGCAGCAGGGAGAGGAAGGCCGGCCTCCGGCTATCCCTCACGAAGGAGAGGGCAGTATTATGTCAAGCTGCTATGTCCTGGGCAACCGGGTCGATCCCCTCACCCTGGCCGGGGCTGTGGCCAGGGTGGCAGAGTTTATCGCGGCCGGTAACCCCCACCATGTGGTGACGCTGAACGCGGAAATCGCCTACCGGGCCTACCGTGAGCCGGATCTCCGGGCCGTCATCAACCGCGCCCACCTGGTAACGGCCGACGGCGCCGGCATCCTCTGGGCGGCCCGCAAGCTGGGAACGCCGCTGCCGGAACGGGTTACGGGCATCGACCTCCTCCAGGCCCTGGCGGCAGAGGGCGCCCGCCGGGGCTGGCGTTTTTACCTCTACGGCGCCGCCCCCGGCGTGGCTGAGGCGGCGGCTGCCAGATTAGTCAGGGAACATCCCGGCCTGGTGGTGGCCGGCACCAGCCATGGTTACCTGTCAGCCCGGGAAATACCGGGACTTATAGAGGCTATCAAAGAAGCGCGACCCCATATTCTCCTTGTGGGCCTCGGCGCCCCGAAGCAGGAATACTGGATCGCCGGCCACCTCAAAGAGCTCCAGGTGCCGGTGGCCATGGGCGTGGGGGGAAGCTTCGATGTCCTGGCGGGACGGGCGCGGCGGGCACCGGCCTGGGTGCAGCGGCTGAACCTGGAATGGCTGTACCGGGTGCTCCAGGAGCCGGCAAGGGTCAAAAGAACGCTGGCCCTGCCGAAGTTTATGCTGGCAGTACTGCGGCAGGCCTGCAAAAAGGGCTGAGGCCCGTGCCTGCTATCGGCCGGGCCTGTTAATGTGACCACCACCGGGTTCACCGGCAGTTATACTCGGCAAGGAGTATACATATGGGCATAAGTTTACATAAAACAAAAACCGTTACCAGAGTGCTTGTCTTTTCTATGTTCCTGCTCCTGCTGGTTCTCCTGGGACCTCCCCCTGGGCGGCAGGGCCGGGGCTTCCTCACCGACCGCGCCGCGGATATCATCGGCGCCCGGCCCCTGGCGGCGCCGGGCCTGGTGGCACCGGCCGGTCTTACCGGCAAGGGCGAGATTGTGGGCCTGGCCGACAGCGGCCTGGATGTCGGTAGTGCGAGCGACATTCACCCCGACCTGCAGGGCGCTCCCGGCCAGATGCCCAAAGTGGTCATGCTCAAGAGCTGGGCGGGGAGGGAAAAGGCCGACGACCCTGTCGGCCACGGCACCCACCTGGCCGGTATTATCGCCGGTACAGGTGCGGCCTCAAACGATCAGTACCGCGGCATCGCCCCCGGGGCCAGCATCTATTTCCAGGGCCTGTTAAACTCCAGGGGGGAAATGGCGATCCCCGAAGACCTTTCCCGCCTCTTCCGCCCCGCCTATGAGGCCGGCGTCCGCATTCACGTCGACGGCTGGGGCGGCGGTCCCAACGCCTACCGCGACGCTGCCGCCCAGATTGACAGCTTTGTCCGCCAGTACCCCGACTTCCTTCCCATCTTCGGCGCCGGCAACAGCGGGCCGGTCCAGGGGTCCCTTACAACCGAAGCCAACAGCAAAAACGCCCTGGTGGTAGGGGCGAGCGAGTCCGTGCGCCCCGCTTTCAGCCCCGACGCCAATGATGCCAGCCGCCAGGCCGATTTCTCCAGCCGCGGCCCCACCGGTGACGGGCGCAATAAACCCGATCTCCTGGCGCCGGGTACGGGTATCGTCGCTCCCCGCTCCCGCCTGGTAGAAGGCAATTTCCCGCCCAATGCCAGCTATAACGTCCAGAGCGGCACCAGCCAGGCAGCGGCCGTGACCGGCGGTGCCGCGGCTATCTTACGCCAGTACCTGAAAACAAGGGGTTTTTCCGACCCCTCTGCGGCACTGTTGAAGGCCGCCCTGGTCAACGGCGCCTGGACGCCGCCGGAAGGGCCGACGGCTGCTTTTCCCGGCATCCTGGACCTGGCCGGAACTGTCCTGGCCCTGGAGGAAAAGAGCATGCACCTTGTGGATGCCGGAGAAGGCCTGGCAGCGGGGCAGGAGATGACCTTCCAGGTCGAAGTGAATGCCGCAGCTGCGCCTTTCAAGGCCACCCTGGCCTGGACCGACCCGGCACCGGCACCCGGAGCCGAGGCCGCCCTGGTCAATGACCTGGACCTGGTGGTAATTGCGCCCGACGGCCGCCAGTTTTTCGGTAATGATTATAACGATACCGGTAAAGCCGACCGCCGCAACAATCTGGAAAAAGTTTACATAAAAGACCCGGCCCCCGGCACTTACACCGTTAAAGTACGGGCCATAACCATCACCAAAAGCGCTCTGCCCGGGACCCGGCAGCCGGTCCAGGATTTTGCCCTGGCCTTCGGTCGGCCCCTGGAGCGGGGAGTGGTGGCCGGGGTAAACGGCAACAGCGTGATTTTAAGCGACGGCCGCACCATTACCGCCCCGCCAGGGGGCATCAAAAACTGCGTCGACGGCGCTGTGGCCCCGGCCGATAGCGCCTCCATCCTGCCGGGCTCCGAAGCCTACCTGGGGCCGCAAACCCTGTATATAGTAGGCCGTAGCTGGCAGGCCGCCGGCGTCCAGGCCCTGCAGACCGGCCAGGGCAGCCTGTTCCTGGAGATTAACAGCCAGGCCCGGACCGGCGGCTACTACTTCAATCCTGCCGGGAGTCTTTCCGTCAACGACCGTCCCGGCATAGCCGCGGACCTGCCGCCCGGCTTTTCCCTGGACGCCACCCTCAATCCGGCAACCCAGACTCTGTGGCGGGTCCGGACCGGCTATCAGGAAAAGGAAGGCATTCTCGCCCGCATTGACCTGGAAAAGCGAGAACTCTGGCTCCTGGGACGCGATGCCCCCTATACCTTCAGTCCGCATGTCGCCGTAACCTTTGCCGATAAACTGGTAGATGCCGGCAGGGAGGATCTCCCTTACGGCGCCGCCGGGCGGGCCGAAGCCGGGTCCCTGGTGCCGGGTATGGCCGTGCGCCTGGTTTTCGATCCGGCAACAGGCCTGGTGGAATACATCGCCGTAAAAAGAGAGCTGGCCCTGGGACAGGTGACCAGGGTTGAGGGCAATAGCCTCACCCTGGCCACCGGCGCCACCTATACCCTTTTTCCCGGCGCGCCCGTCAAGCGCGACGGCGAGCCGGCGCAGGTGGCCGCCGTCCGCCCCGGCGACTGGGCGGTTCTGAACCTTATGTCCGGCAGCCGGCAGATAATAGCCCTGACGGCTTACAGCAATGTCACTTACGGCCGCGTCCTCTATGTGAGCGCGAACCGGCGCAGCCTGTACCTCATGGATTATGCCAATCAGTTTCGGATTTACGGACTGGATGATAGCACGGAAGTATTTCGCTGGGGGCTCCCCGTCAGCGTCGCTACTTTAAGTCCGGGCGACTGGGTGCGCCTGACGATAGCTCCGGGAGGAGAAAAGGCCTGGCGCGCCGATATAGCTGCCCCGGCCGGTGAAACCGGTAAAGTCCTGGCCGGCGTTGACGGGCGGCAGGGCCTCCTGCGCACCGCCGACGGCGGCAGCTACTTTTTAAGCGACCGCACCCTGGTCACTCTAAACGGCTACCGGGTGGACGCTGCCGGCCTGCCGGCCTGGGTGCCCGTGACCCTTACCCTTCTGGAAGGGCCGGAAGGGTCCATCCTGGCCCGGGTAGCAGCTGCGAGCTTTCCCGCCAGCCGGCCGCCGGAACTGGCCGTCTCGGTCCTGCCACGGGAAACCGGCTTCATCCTTAAAGGGACCACTACCGCCAGCCGCCTGTATTTAAACTATGATGACGGCAGACAGGAGATAATTCCGCTGGATGCCAGGGGCAATTTCCAGTGGCCTTTATCAGGCGGGGAAAAAAGCGTCCTCCTGGTGGCCCTGGACCAGGCGACGAGCGGGGTGACGGGGCAGAAAATCGACCTGGAAAGCACGGTAGGAGAGGGTTTCTGGGATACCTTTGGCCACTGGGCGGAAGAGGACATCAAGAAAATGGCCGCCCGGGGTATACTGGAGGGCTATGAGGACGGCAGCTTTCGTCCGGACAGCCCGGTGCGGCGGGTGGAGCTGGTAGCCATGCTGGTCCGCCTGGCCGGCTGGGCGCCCGGCAGCGGGGAACCCCTGCCTTTCAGAGACGCGGCCGCCATCCCGGCCTGGGCGCAGGGCATTGTGGCCGCGGCCCGGACCCACGGCCTGGTAGCCGGCTATGAAGACGGCACCTTCCGACCGGACCGGCCCGTCAGCCGCGTGGAAGCGGCGGCCTTTTTCACCCGCTTTCTGGAGATCACCGGTAAAAATACTGACCGCGGCGACGCAACAGGTCCGGTCAACCCGGCTGCAGGAACGACCGCGCCGCTCCCGGCAGCTTCCCCGGCCGGACAGGCAGAAAACTCCCGGACGGGTGTATCTAACGCGGGCAGCCCCCTTACCGGCGCGGCATCTGGTACCTCCATGCCGGATTCCCTCCCCTTCCGCGACCGGGACGACGTCCCGGCGTGGGGCCGGGAGGCCGTGGCCCGCGCCTATACAAAAGGCCTCATGCGCGGCGTGGCGCCGGACGTCTTTGCCCCCCTCTCCCCCCTCACCCGCGCCCAGGCCGCGGCCGTCCTGGCACGGGTGAAATAAATATTCATTGCAGCATGCTATCTTATATGCTATCATAATTTAAGGACCGGAGGGATAATGCTTCATGGGCAAGCTTGAAAAATTGCTAGAAAAAATTAAAAGAAACCCCAAAACGGTCCGCTTTGACGAGATAGATAAGCTTCTGCAAAAAGCTGGTTTTATACGATCTCAGCCAGGTGGAGGATCAAGTCATTACATATACAGAAAGGGAAAATATAAGTTAGTAATACCTTATCGACAGCCATACGTATTACAAAGCTATGTAATAAGGGCTATTAAGCTTTTAGAGGGGGCAGATGAAGATGAGTAAAGATCTTCAATATTACTTGCAGTTGCCCTATAGAATAGTTCTTTATCCTTCGCCTGAAGGTGGTTATGCAGTAGAGATACCTGAGCTGCCAGGGTGCCTTTCCCAAGGGGAAACAAAAGAAGAAGCCCTGGCGATGATTGAAGATGCAAAACGTTGCTGGTTGATCGATGCTATGGAACATGGGGATCCAATTCCAGAGCCAACATCCGATGAGGAATATAGCGGCCGCATATTAATCCGCACTACCAGGTCTTTACACCGGGCGCTGGTTGAAAAGGCCAGAGAGGAAAATACCAGTCTTAATCAATTCATCAATTACCAGTTGGCTCGTGGAATTGGCTATAAGCCTGATAAGAGATAATGGGGAACGCCCTCGACCCCGGCAGGTAAGATATAGGTGAATATCATGGAGAATCGGTTGCCGTCGCTATACATTGAGAGTAGATCATTTAGCAAGCTCCTCCGGGGCTTGTCTATTTCTCTTAATAAAGTCTGCAGCTAAATGCTCCCATTTTCATTTTATAGCCTCTTTTTTCCAGAAGCTCGATTAAATAGGGAATATTTTACTAAGTGCTAATTTAATTTCTTCCATAGACATTGAATTACACCTGGTTCAAAAAACCTAACAATTCTTGACACATTATGTCAATCCTTATTAGGCGGCCTCCCCATGACCAGGCTTTTCGCTCCTTTCGGATTTGATTTGCCTGCCCCTGGGAGCAAGCTTCGCGACAGGGAGACCTCGGCCCCGGGAGTCTCACCCGGACGGGAGAACGGCACTTCACGGGCGCAAGGCGCGGCCTTAAGGAGAACCGTAAAAGTTCCCGCCTTGCGTCGACCGTCAAGCGGTCCAGCACTTTATTCTTTCAAGCGCCGGACGCCTCCGCGCGATCTGTTAGATACGGCCTACCGGTTTCTCCGATACCGGCTAACGGGGTCACCTACTCGATAAAGCGAGCTGCTTCAAGTCATGCCAGACTGAATAAAAGGATTCCTGTTTATAGCGGTCTAAACCGTTGTGAACGGGAACCTTTTCGTCCAGCCGCATGATTTGCTGCTTCACCTTTCGGGTCATCCCTTTTCCTTCCCCAGGCAAGGAATTCTCCTTTTGATTCAGCGACTCAATGACAGCTTGGATCTTTTGTTTTAACTCTTTTGTTATGCGTTCTTTAAAACCTATTGCCCGGCGGGCAATTGCCAATGCGGCGGCATGGTGGATAGTCACCCCATACCGCTCCATGTATTTCCAATAGCCGATGGTGGAAGTGTGGGCCGGCCGGACCGGTTTTACGCCTACACCTTCTTTGCAGGCTTTACGGACGACGGCTTCGGTTATCTTCCGGTAAGGAAAATTGGCCGCCATGCGATTGAACTTTTTATTGGTATCCAGCCGGTCTTTGCCGAAGCCCAGGTCTTCTATAGCGATAGATTTGCCTAAAACTTTGGCGATGTTCACCACTACCTGGGCCAGAACGCCGATGAGGTAAGTACGTCTAAAACTGCGGCTGTAAGCCAGTTCCGGCATCTTGATGTGAAGGAAGCCGTTCGGGTGTACTATCGTCTGAAACTCTCCGGCAAATTTGTGCAGGCCCTTCGGATAAGGTACAGCAAATCTTTCCGGCCAGGGCTCCGGCTGGCCGAAATAGTTGACGTTGACTAAAGCTACTCCGTCCGGGTTGGTGTCTAAGCCCAGATAACCCAGGTCGGGGTCCGTCACCAATTCAGGCACCTTTATGGTGAAGGCGATATGAACCCTGTACCGACCGTCCCGACCTTTGAACAGCTCTACTGTATAAGGCGCCCCTTTTAAAAGCAGTTCCCACACATTCAACCGGTGTTTCTCCGGCAGCCAGAGCTTCCCCGTCACCCGCGGAGCCCTGGTCATTATGGGCCTTCCTTTGCTGTCAGTACCTTTTTGCTCGGATAAATGGGAAATAGTGACTGCCAGGGTAAATCTCCCTTCCTGGTATGCCACCTTCATGTTGGGGTTGCCGCCTTTGGTTTCGTCGCCCCGGGCGTATAACCGGTTCTGCCGGGTGTGGCGCCATTCTTCCCGGCCGGCCTTGCCCCGGCAGACCTGCCGCCATAAAGAACGTCCCCCGAATACTACCTTGGGGATAGTGCCGTTGGCTTCATGTTTCTGGAGTTCGGCCAGTTTAGCGGCAAGCTTTTGGACCCGGGCCTTACGGCCGTGGAATGCCCGTTTGGCTTTTTCTATTTTTGCAGGATCATTAACCTTAATCGCTTTGTCCAGATCTTTTTCAGCCCAGCGGAGTTTCTTTTTAGCCCGGCTCAGTTTGGTTTCTGTTTCCTCGATTTCCAGCGCCAGGAGTTCCTTTTGCGTTTCTATGACAGCCCTCGCTTTCAGTATGGCATCGTCACAGTAGCGGGAATTTAAGCCGAATACCCGTTGGCCTTCTTGTTTGAGTTCTTCCCGGGAACGGCCTTCCATAAGCCGGTTGAAGGCCCAACGCTCGCAGGCGCAGAAAAGCCGCATCTCAGTATCCAGCGGATCTTCATCTCCCCGGCTCCATTTCTTAGACCGAAAAGCAGGGTAAACTTCCGGAAACCACTCGCCGCACACGGTGTACTTTAGGTCGTCGCCAGGTTCAATCGTTCTCTTTTTGTTCTTTCGCCGCTTTTTCATCTGGCTCCACTCCTGCGATTAGTTCCCGAAACCCTTGCCTCACTTTTTTGCCGCCCCTAGCCCCGTACAGCCGGGCTGAAAATGACGTGACTATAGACAGCAAATCCTTCACCAGTTCGCTTTGCGCGTCTTCCGGCTCTTTTTCCGCGATGGTGATTATTTCTACCCCGCAATACCTTAAGTGACGCTCGATATACCCGTAACCGAAACGGGCCAGCCGGTCGGGGTACTCGATAATAAGCTTTTGGTATTCACCCTGTTCGGCCAGTTTGAGTACGTTCGCTAAACCGCGGCGCTTCTGGTTCAGGCCGCTGGCTACGTCCGCGAATTCCGCCCTCACAATAAAGCCGTTTTCTTTGGCATACTGGCGCAGCCGTTCCATCTGCCGTTCCAGGTTGCCGGCATCAGCCTGCTTTTTTGTGGACACCCGGGCATACAGCACGACTGCTTCCTGTTCATTAGTCAATTGACCGGACTGCAAGAGCTTGTTTAGTTCATCCATAGAGTACCGGCGCTGGCCTCCAGGCAAACGGACAGGCTTGATTAAGCCCCGCTTTTCCCAGTTGCGCAGGCTGTTGGGATGGACGCCCAGTTTCTTTGCCGCTTTGCTGATGGTTAATAGTTCCATAAATTTATGTAAGCTTTTTTGTTATGTTTTGTCAATATTTATTAATCTGTTGGTAACTGTTACATACCTCCCTCAAACCATTATATAGTATATAGCCGCCATCAGCAAATAACATCTTGAATCCGGTAAATTAAGGGACCTCGCGGTCCCTTAATTCGTCTCCAGCCATAATATGATGGTGTGCTGTTTCGTTTCCTCTTCCCAGGTGCTGAGCTGTTGTTCCAGGGCTTTGGCTTCCTTAGCGAGTTTTTCTTTTTCCGCCGAATCGGCGGCGGCGTTCACCTGGGCCACCTTGGCCTGGTACTGCTCCAGGGTGGCGCTGAACTGCTCGGTCAGGTCCAGGGTGGTGGTATTTTTGGAGATCACCTGACCCAGCTGGCTCAGTCCGTCCAGGAGGGCAGCGGCCTGGCCTTCTGCTACCTTGAATGTGTAAATTATCCGTTTTTCCTGGCCGTTGTCCTGGTCGGCGATGACCTGGGTGTCCGCGCCGCTGCCGGCCGCCAGGCTCAAGGCCCTTGCCCTAGCCACTGCCATATCAGCCACCGTAATTTTAAGCATGGTGCTGGTCGCCTGGCGCCGGTCGCCCAAGAAGGCGCGGGCTACATAGGGTTCAGCTGCAGCTACCTGCGCGGGCTGCCCGCCAGAATTGCCGTTGCCTGTAGGTGTAACCGCTCCGTCGGCGGGTTTGGAAGACTCTTTGCCGCTGCTGGCGATCACTGGTGCCGTGTCTTTACCGGGCGTTTCACCGCCACCAGGCTGCCGGCCGTCTGGCTTTACCGTCTGGCTGGTCCCGCTGTCCGGCAGCAAATTTGACGCCGGCGGCTCCGCGTTCGGAACGGGGTTGTCAACAGCTACCTGCCGGCCATCGCTGTGCTGCACACTGGCTACAGGTGCAGGCAAGTGCTGCCATATTCCCCGGGCGGCGTAGCCGATAGAGCCGGCGGCCAGTACAGCCACGGCTGCAGCGGCAGCCGCCCAGCGCCGGATACCTCGCCAGGGCCGGACCCTTTGCCGTTCCGCCAGCCTGGCGTTGGCCGCCGTAGCAAACCCCGGCGGCGCCGCCACCGGCGCCTTCAACCCCTGCAGCGCCAGGGAAAGCTTTCGCCAGCGGGCCAGTTCCTCCCGGCAGGCCGGGCAGCCTTCCAGGTGCTGCTGTAAAACTTCCATTTCTTCTGTGGCGAGTTCCCCGTCCAGGTAGGGCGAGAAAAACTCCCGCGCTTCACGGCACTGCATAACCTCTCACCTCAAGTCCGCCCGTGCCCGGGCGGCTTCTCCTCTGCCATCTGCGTTACTTTCTCTCTCATAGCCTGCCGCGCCCGGTTGAGGCGCGATTTCACCGTCCCCGGCGGGCAGCCCAGCAGGGACGCAATTTCCTCATAGCTGTAACCCTGCAGTTCCCGCAGCACCAGCACCGCCTGGTACTCCGCCGGCAGCTGCCTTAAGGCCCGCCGGACAAGGCCCTGCACTTCCAGCTCCTCCATCAGCTCCTGGGGGTCGCCCCCGGCAGCGGCCACTTCCCTGGTGACCTCGCCCTCGCCCGTATCCAGGGGGGCGTCCAGGGAAACCGCCGGGTGGCGGGCCGTTTTCCGGCGCAGGTTTAAAAATAAATTTACGGTGATGCGGTGCAGCCAGGTGCCCGGGTCGGCCTCGTACCGGAACTTATCCAGCCCCATGTAGGCCCGGACAAAAACCTCCTGGGCCAGGTCCTGGGCATCGGTATGGTTGCCCGTCAGCTGGTAGCTCAAATTATATACTCTATCTTGATAGGTCAGGACCAGTTCTTCAAAGGAAACAGCGCCATTCTTTTTGCCAGGCGCTTTTTTACTCCCAAGGTTCAAGAAGAACACCCCTGGAGGCCCGGTATTACCCGGACACTTATTAGACAACATTGAAGGACAAAAAGTTCCCATTTTGCATTTCTAGTATATTATAGCCACGGGTCCCCTGCAACCTGGCAAATAATGTATTTAGCTTTTATTTATTCCCTGTTAAATAAACTTAATTGCTGATCCGGACCCACGCCGTACCCTCTCCGCTTTCACTCCGTTTTATGAACTATTGCGTCATAAAGTTGTATTTAAACAGGATTGCAGCCATTAAAACAGGGACCTCGCGGTCCCTCATAGTGACTAAAGCCAATACCTGTCCTTTAATCTGCGCCATCCTCAATTTTCCAGTTGCTTTCTCAGGGCATTTATCTCTTCTGGGCTAAGTCCGGTAGCTTTAATAATGGTGTCAATGTCTATGTTGAGCAGTAGCAAGTTTCTGGCTATTTCCTGTTGGGCTTCCAGCTTGCCTTCCAACTTGCCCTCCAACTTACCCTCAATCTTACCTTCAATCTTGCCTTCCATCTTGCCTTTCAATAAAGCCTGCTGCTGCATCTCTGCCAGGGTTAATTCCAGGTTGTAAATCATCCGTTCCACCTCCCAGGGATTGCTCTCGTTCAGGATGCCGTCGATTTTGGCGCTGAAATCTCCGGGCATTCTCGGCTTGACGACGTTCTTCAGCCAGGTGGTGAAATGGCGGAATTCATCAGGTGTTAGCCGCCTTAAAACACCCGCCAGCTTCTGCAGCCGTCCCACCAGCTCTTCCGGGCGCATCTTCTGGTCCAGGAGAAAGACACCGGCAATAAGGTTTGCCGCCCTGATAAGTTCTTCTTCGCTGTAACGGTTGACGTCAAAGAGAAGATAGCGGAAGTCCAGGAGATGCCCGCAAAAATCCTGGTAACGGTCCAGCATTTCTTTGAAGGAGAGCGCCGCCGTCCAGGAGCCGGCTCCGTTGTAGAGGACGGCCGGGATGATGGGCGGCAGGCGGAAAGTCTTGCTCTCCCGCTCACCCTGCGGGGTGTTGTTGTAGATTTCCCGCCAGATCTCTACCATATAAAGCAATAGACGGAAGGGTATCAGGTAGTCTACCGTTGACTGCAGCTCCAGCAGGACGTAAAAGATGACGTTTTTATCTCTGGTCTTAAGCCGGTAGACGATATCGGCTTCTTTCTCGCTGAAATCCTGGAGGACGTAGGATTTGTTCACCAGGATGAGGTCGTCGGCATCAATGGTTTCTACCCATTTTTCCCGGACGAAGGTCTTTATGAGTTCCAGGAACACCCTTTTGTCGGATAGAAGTTGCTTGTAACCTTTGTCATGGGGGTGATGGGGATGCTCCGCTTGCCCTTCGTTTTCCGGCATGGAAACACCTTCTTCCGGCTATCATTATACCATATCTTTGGGGCAAAAGATACTTTCAGGAAACCCTTAAATAACAAGGGAACTCTTGCTTCCTTATTGCATCTCCAGCCGCCGGCCCAACGCCGTACCCTTTTCGCTTTCACCCCGTTTTATTTTTCTTTGCAGCCTCATTGCCTGCATTCCAGACTGAGGTCATATTTTGATGGCCATATTTTAAACCTCAACTGACGAGCCGGTGCAAGCGCTAGTATGGGCTTTCTTTTGCCAGGCGCTTTCGGCAAGGTGAGATGACTGTGAATTGACAGCGTAATAGGAATATAGCAAAATAGTAAAGGCATGCTGTCTATGCACCCGGGCTGTTTGGCGCGGGTGCTTTTTTGTATGCCCGGTAAGGGTGCACACCACATTTTATTCTGCCATCAGGACGGGAGAGTATTTCCGAAAAATTAACCTGCTCTTCGTTAAAAAATTTATTTCTTCAGGCCGAAACTTTTGCTGGCGTTTTTCGTGTTTATAAGCAGAAAACGAAAAAGGCAGGAACCGGATTAAGGGTGTCTATCCATGGATGAAGTCAAAGGCCTGATAGCCAGGGTCCAGCAAGGGGATATGTACGCTTTTGAAGAGCTGGTAAGAGCCTACCAGGAGAAGATTTACTCCCTGGCCTTCACCCTGGCAGGCAACCATGCCGACGCTGAAGATCTGGCCCAGGAAATCTTGCTGAAAGTGTACATAGCACTGCCAAATTTCGTTAATGACGAGCGAGGGTTTGACGCCTGGGTGCATAGAATTGGTGTTAATCTGTGGATTGACTGGTGGAGAAGGCGCAAGAAGGTACAGATATTTTCCCTGGATGCCGGAGGGGGTACCGATGATGGCGGAATAAGCTGGGAAATAGCAAGTGAAGGGAACAATCCGGAAGAAGAATTAAAAAAGAAAGAGTTCTGGAGGGCGCTGTGGCGTACCATGGGCGAACTCCCGGAAAACTGCCGGGTGGCGCTCAAATTAAGGGCGATTGACGGTTATTCCTATAAAGAAATTACCGTTATCTTGAAAAACTCTGAGGCGGGCCTCAAGTCCCAGTTGAACCGCTGCCGGCAGCGGTTGAAACAAAAGTTAGCGGCGGCCGGATTCTATCTCTAAGGGCTTAAGGGTATGGAGGGCTATAAAAATTTTTTTCCTGGCGGAGCGAAACTTTCGGGTTCGTTATGCGTGTTAATATGCAGAAAGGCCGGTGGAAGAGACCGCATGTAGCTCCGGGAGCAAAAAAAGTCGGAACGGCTGGAGGAGGAGGGATGACTGCTATGAACTGCCGGCAGGCCCGGCGCTTGCTTTCCCCCTACTTTGACAATGAAGTGGGGGTTAAAGAAAGAGACGCGATAGAAAAGCACCTTGCCGTTTGTCCCGCCTGCCGTGAAGAACTGGAAGCCCTGAGGAAAATATCCGCGGGGCTGCAGGAAATATACAGGCAGGTTAAGGCACCGCCGGGTTTCAGCGCGGCGGTCATGGCCAGGATAGAGCAGCAGGCCCGGCAGCGGGAAGCGAATGCTGCGCTACGGAGGCCTGCCTGGATGAGACATCTGGCGGCAGCGGCGGCAGTGGCGGTACTGGCCGGAGGCACCGTGTTCCTGGCCTACAAGGAAAGGCCGGGGGGCGCAACGGATGGAAGTGTGGCCTGGCAGGACAGCTCGCAAGTAGAGCCCCCGGCGGTAGCCCTGGCACCAGGGGAACAAACCCAGGAAACAAATTTACCGGGACAACGTGGAGATGGTGGAAGGGCATCAAAGGAGACAGGATCTGCCGGGAAGGCAGCTGCCCTTAAGGATAAAAACGAAGGAAGGGTAACGCAACAGGTAGATACGAAAAAAACCAACCCTGAACTCGCTAAACCCCAGCAAGAAGTGAATAAGGGACAAATCTCAGGGCAACAGCCTGAAGTAACCAGCCCGCAACCTGCGTCTCAAAAACAAGAAGGCCAGCCTGCCCGGGTTTTCCTGAGCAATACCAGGCATAGCCGCAGTACGCTGCTCAAGCTAAAGGTAGCTAACCTACCAGCGGTTCAAGAGAAGGTATTAACCCTGGCCACGCAGGCAGGAGCGGAATCCCCACAGGTGGTGTGGGTATGGCAAAACGAAGAGACTATTCTTCGCCTGGTAGTACCGGTGCAAGCAGCAGGCAAGCTGGTCGAGGAAGTAGCTGCCCTGGGGGAAGAACTGGAGCGCCATCAGGAGACAAATGACATCACAGCGGAGTACAACAGGAAGCTGGCCGAATATCAACTGCTGGCTGGGCAAAAGGAGAAGGCAAATGCCAGCGCCGGCATGCTTAAAATGCTGCAGCAACAGCTGAAAGCATTAGAAAAAGAATCGCTGGAGGCCGGTCACGAAATCGTAAACATATGGCTTATGGCCAGATAGGTAATGATTTTGGATAACCAGTTAGCGGGAAGGTTGTTAAGAAAAACACCTTCCTGCCAGAGTTTCAAGCGCCGAAGGCGGGGGAGAAACCTGTGAAAGGGGGGATGCTATCCTGACTGCTAAAAGCTTCCCTGGCCGGTATTATAACCCGTGGAGTGCCAGTAGTGTCATTAACGGAGCAAGATAGGCACCAGGAGAAGCAAAAAGGTGTCCCTGGGGATCTCCTGGTCCCGGGGGTGGCCTCGTGGGAAAAGGCAGTATAACCAGCGGGGCCGTGTTGCCTGAGGAGCAGTTGGGAAATATCTGTGAGGTAAAAGCAAAGAGCAGGAGAAGGCGAGGCTAAAGGTAAGGCGCTGGAAGCGCCGCCGGGCCTGAAGCAGCGGTCCCGGAGAAGAGCAACTTCAAACTATTGGGAGGGTAAAGAATGGCGAGAGATCTTAAGAAGCGTGGTAAACTCATTTCAGTGTTGTTGGTACTAACCATGCTGGTTACCCTGTTCCCCTTGGGTGCGGGGAGCGCTCTGGCCGCCAGCGAGTACCGTGCCCTCACGGTGCCCAGCGTCCTGGACGGTGTGTGGCAGGAACTGGGCAGCGTAGTCGTGGAAATTGACGGAGGGACCTTGAAGCAGGGCGATTCGGTTAACCTAATGTTTCCCAGTGATTTCGTGATCGGCAGCATTAGCGGTTATGATACTGTTAGTGGGTATGCGTATTTAAAAGATAGCGCCGGCAATATTACGGTCAAAGCGTTTGTCCCCTATTCGCTGGCCGGCAAGATCAACGAACTTACCCAAATTACCGATATTGCCTTAAGTCAGGTCAGCGATGAAGAATTCAAACTCACTGTAGTAGGCACACCGCAGCCAATGAATGGTACCGAGCCTACCGACGCTTCCATAATTAAACTCGAATTCCCGCGCGTTTATGTAGATAGCGGCTTTGATGGCGACATTAAATTGACCGCCACTACTTCCAGCGGTTCTGGTTTCCCCACCGGCAGCGTGGTAGTCGGCCGCGTGGTCACCGGAGCTAACAAGGTAGAGCTGGCGGCGACTAACATCCCGTCCTTCAGCGACAACACCATCGATGATCCAATTAAGATCCGTGTTACCGAGAAAAAGCCCAGCGCTCTGGATAGCGGCAGCGAATCGCTGAAGTTTAAGCTACCCTCTGATTTTGAGTGGATCGGCGACGGGCTGACGGTAACCCGCCTGTGGGGCGACCAGATTGTTTATACAACCGGCACATTAAGCGATACTTCCAATAAGCCGGCTGATCCAGCTCAGCCTGCCATCGGTTTAGAATTTACTGGTTTTAATGATGACGAGTTAAAAGTAAATCTCAAGGTATGGGACCCCCAGAAGGACATCAACAATGACGGTACTCCTGACGGGGGTTGGGTCCTGGAGACAGCGGATGGCCGCGACGGAACCTACAAGGAAACCGCCTTCGAGATTAAGATCAATATAGCGGTAGTAGATGAGCAGGACGCCCAGCGGGGAGATGTAATTATCTCTACTACCGGCAGCAAGAGCGACTTAACACCCAGCGAGTTGACCATTGCCGAGTACGGCCAATATGAATCGACCCTGGAAGCTATGGATGCGCCGCTGCTGTATTCCGGCCAGATCGACGCCAGGATTGGCAAGGTCGTGATTAAAGAATCCATCGCCGGCAGCCTGGTGGAGGGAAGGACCATTATCCTGACTCTGCCCGCCAACGCCAAGTGGCACAAGATCGATGAGGACAGCGATAAGGGCGTGAGCCTGGAGTTTGCCGGCTTCCCCGGCACCGACGGGCGCGATGCCAAGTGGATAGTCAGGGGTAAATCGACGAGCGAAGGCGCTGAACTGGTGCTTGAGGACATGGAAGTTGCTCTGGAGCCCGGTTCGAGCGGAGACCTGGTGATTGAGGCCAGCGGTACGGCTGGGGTCAGTGGCAGTGTGGTGGTGGCCAAAGTTGAGTCCCCCGTAACTATGGAAGCTTCCGCAACCACCGAGGTTAAAGCCGGTGAAGTAACGGAAGTCGGGGATTTGCTTGTGAAAGAAAAATACGCCGGTGCTATTGACGATGATAAGGATTTAATCATCGACCTGCCGGAAGGAGTAAAGTTTGTTGCTGCGCCGAAAGTAGAGGTTGTTGAAGGTAACATTAAATTCCTGTCCGGAGATATTCGCACCGTCGGCGCCAGCAATACCGATGATAACCAGCTGGTAATCCCGGTTGATACTAAGAGTTCAGTAGCCAGCACTATCAAAATCAGCGGCATCAAAATTGTTGCCGACCGGAGTGTTCCCGACGGTGATGTCATCGCCAAGGTCCAGGGTCCTGCTGTGGCCGAAGTGAACGATAAGACAGAAGTGCAGAAGGAATACGAGTATGATGGTACAACCCTTAAGGTGGCCGGAAAAGAGGCCTTCGTAGTAGGAAGCGACTACAAGATCTTCCCGAAGACCTCCACAGCGGCCAAGGCGCTCATCGCCAAGGTTGTCAATCCGGTGCCCGGTGAAACTGGTAAGAAGACAGCTAGCTTCGTAATTGGCAGCAACACTTACACTGTCAATGACGTGCAGAGCACCATGGACGTAGTTGCTTATACGAAGAACGGCCGGACCTACCTGCCCATGCGCTATGCCGCCTACGCCCTGGGGATTACTCCCGAGAATATCCTCTGGGACGGTAGGACAGCAACCTTTATCGGCAACGGCCGGGTTGTCCAGGTAATTCCTGGCAGCATGATCATGTCCATCAATGGTGCCCCCATTACCATGGACGTACCTACCGAGGTGGTCAACGGCCGGATCATGGTGCCCTTCCGCTGGGTTGCCCAGGCCTTCGGTGCCCAGGTTGACTGGGACGAAGCCACCCGGACGGTAACCATGACCCTGTAGCGTTGCATATGGTGCTGGGACGGGGCCGCTTTTAACGGTCCCGTCTCCTGTATATTGTGGAGGGATAACATGAGGGATAACATAATGTACCAACCCGGGAAAAAATGGCTGCCAGTCTTTATTATTCTGCTTATAATGAGCTTACTCGTACCATCTGGTAGCGCCTATGGCCAGGAAACCCTGACTGTAGATGAGGCTATAGATACCGCGCTAAAAAATAGTAACGATTTAAAGTCGATTCAAGAACAGGTGGAGCGGTTATGGGAACAGCGAAAAGATGTGGCCGATGATGTAAATTATGCTCCTGCTCCCGGAGTAGGAGCAGTCACTGCGGAAGCTCAAAGCATGTGGACCAGCTTGTTAAACGTAGATATCAACTGGCGCATTAAAAAAAGGGAACTGGAAGAGGCAAGACGCAAACTGGCCCTTGATATTATAAGTAAATATATGGATGTTGTTACCGCCCAGGAAAATTTAAAAAGAGCAGAGATTATTGCCAGCAGGGACACAGTATCGCTAAAAAATATGCAGGCTATGGTAGCCGTAGGCATGGCGACTCAAGCGAATTTAAGCGGTATAGAGGCCCAGGCAGAAAATGCACAAAAGAGTTTGGAAGTTGCCCGGCAGAACCTGGAAAAAGCCTATGAAGCCTTAAACAGGCTCATGGGCGTTGAATTAAGTAAACGTTACGAGGTTATTGTTCCCGATTATAGAAAAATGGATATCCAGGATGTAGAGGTGGAAGCAGAGAGGGCGGTAGATACAAATTATGACGTCTGGCTGTTGCGGCGGAAAACCGACATTGAAAACTGGGACCTGGATTATCCCTTTACCTATGGACCTAACGGTACTGCTGTTAAAGATTACGACGTGGAAAAACATGATGTCTACTCAGTCAATTTTGCCCGGCTCAGTGCCGAGGATGCCGTACGCGAGCAGGTAAGGAAAGCGTACCGCGACATATTAAACCTGGAAGAGCAAATTGTTGCAGCCCAGAAAGGAGTTGCCGCTGCTGAGGAAAATGTCCGCACCGGGAAGGTGCAGTATGAAGTAGGGGTAATTACCCGGGAGCAACTCCTCAAGTTAGAGGCACAGGCTGTTGAAGCAACGACAGCTCTAAATTCTTTAAAGGCAGCCCATTACGCCAGTGTGGCGGCATTCAAATGGCTTACCGGTAAGGATATAAAGCAGTTTGATAAATAAACCGGCAGAACCAATTGTTTACGATGATGTAGCTTGCAATATGTAAGCTACATTATTAATCTTTTATATTTCGCAAAAAGCCATTAACAGCGAACTATCGCATCAGCATAATAAAATCAAATTTAATTAAGGGGAAAAGGTGAGGACATTTTATGAGGGGGAAGACAAAGTTCCTGGTTATTATCGCAGTTGTGGCTATCCTGGTAGCGGTCGCCGCTGTCTGGAAAAAAGACCATGCTGATATAAAAAAAGATGAGGCAGGCCAGGAAAAAATTAAAGTAACAGCAATCAAGGTAAAAGAACAGACCATTACAGAAGCTTCCCATGTTACCGCTACTGTAATTCCCCAGGAAAGGGTTAAACTGGCATCTAAAATAATGGCTCATGTAGAGAAGATTTATGTCCGCGAAGGAGATAGCTTCCATAGTGGCCAGTTGCTGGTGAGCCTGGACCAGCGCGAGATTGTGGCCCACAGCGACCAGGCCAGGGCCGGCCTGGAACAAGCTTTAAAGGCTGTAAACGCAGCAGAAGCCGCTTTAGAAGACATAGCCGCGGCTAAGAAGGCTGCGGAGGCCAGCCTGGCTAACGCCCAAAGCACTTATGAACGAATAAAAAAGCTTTTCCAGGCGGGCGCAGCCACTACTCAAGATTTTGATAACGCTACTGAGCGTTTCAAGGCAACGAAGGCGCAAATGGAGCGCTTAGAAGCCCAGGAACAGGCCCTGCTGGCCCAGCGGGAACAGGCTATGGCCAAAGTAAAAGAGGCCCAGGCAAGTGTCGAGGCAATGGCCATTCAATTAAGCTATGCCGCTATAAACGCTCCTTTTGACGGTTATGTTGTCCAAAAACTGGCCGAAGAAGGCGACCTGGTGGGGCCGGGACAGCCCCTCTTGATTGTTGATAGGCCGCCCTGGAGGGTGGAAGCGGCCGTGAATGAAAAATACCTGCAGGATATTCATCTCGGCGATCCTTTAAAAATTAAAGTAGATACCCTGGGGCAAGAGATTACTGGCAGGGTTGCGGAAATAAACCCCGCCGTTGATCCTGTGTCCAGGACATTTAAGATTAAAATCGACTTGCCGGAAAAAAACGGCGCCAAACCGGGGATGTTTGCCAGGGTATATCTGCCTGCCGGGCTCAAAAAGGGTATTGTGCTACCCGAAGAGGCCATCATCAAAAAGTATGATTTTTCCGGGGTATATATTGTCGATGCTGAAGGGACGGCCCACCTGCGTTACGTAGAACCGGGTAAAAAATTAAAAGACGGCATCGAAATTTTATCCGGGGTAAACCCCGGGGAGAGTGTTGTCATTAAAGGAGCGGAAAGCCTGGCAGATGGCATGCAGGTGGAGGTGGATTATCACTAATGAAACAATATAGCCTGGCCGGCCAGATAGCCCGGAAGTTCATTAATTCCAGGTTAACACCCCTGCTAATTATTGCTGCCCTTTTAATGGGCACGATGGCCGTTTTAGTTACTCCCCGGGAAGAAGAACCCCAGATAAAAGTGCCGATGGTAGACATTATGGTAGCCGCCCCCGGCTCACGAGTAGAGGAAGTAGAAACAAAAGTTACTAAACCCCTGGAAAAGCTCATGTGGGAAATCGAGGGCGTGGAATATGTATATTCAACGTCGCGGGCAGAAATGGCCCTGGTGACGGTTCGCTTTAAGGTGGGGTCCGACCCGGAAGCCAGCCTGGTTAAATTATACAACAAGATATTTGCCAATTTAGATCGCCTGCCACCGGGGGTTACGCAACCTCTAATTAAACTAAAATCCATCGACGATGTCCCAATTGTAACCTTTACTCTATGGAGCAAAGAGTTCAATGATTACCAGTTAAGGAAAATTGCCCTGGTCTTGGAGGATGAATTAAAGAAAATTGAAAATGTGGCCGACACCAAAATTTACGGCGGCCGCTCCGAGCAGGTCAATGTATACCTGGATGCCAGCAGGCTGGCCGCCTACGGTCTCTCCCCGCTGGCAGTATCGAGGGCGTTGCAGCAGGCGAATGTTTCTTTAGGCAGCGGCAGTTTTAATGGTAATAACAATGAAATCCAGGTTAAAACAGGTCATTTTTTCCGCAATGAAGAAGAGATAGCCAACCTTTTAATTACAATGGCAGATGGAAAACCGGTTTATTTAAGGGATGTGGCCACCATTAAGGCAGGCCCCCAGGAAGTCGATAGTTATGTATTTTTTGGCACGGGGTCCCAGGCGGAGGAAAAAGGAGTATACCCGGCGGTAACCATTTCGATAAGCAAAAAGAAAGGCACCAACGCGGTTAAAGTTGCCGAAGAAGTTATTGACAAGGTTCACAAGTTGCAAGGAGAGGTCATTCCCGCAGGAGTAGAGGTCACAGTTACCAGGAATTATGGTGAAACGGCAGCCGAAAAATCTAACGAATTAATCAAGCACCTGCTAATAGCTACCCTTTCAGTCACTATACTTATCAGTATAACCCTGGGAATACGGGCGGGAATAATAGTTGCCGTGGCTGTCCCGGTTACCCTGGCTATTGCTTTATTTTTAAGCCGGATGTTTGGCTACACCTTAAACCGGGTTACCCTTTTCGCTTTAATCTTTGCCATCGGCATTTTAGTTGATGACGCTATTGTCGTGATCGAAAATATTCACCGCTGGTTCACCATGAAAAAATGCAGCGATATAGAAACGGCGGTTTCAGCTGTCGATGAAGTCGGTAACCCGACCATCCTGGCAACCTTTACGGTAATTGCCGTCCTTTTACCTATGGCCTTTGTCAGCGGTTTGATGGGTCCCTATATGAGCCCGATTCCAATTAACGCTTCCGTAGCCATGTTTTTTTCTTTACTGGTAGCTTTTATTGTAACCCCGTGGGCGGCGTTCCGTCTCTTACGCCGGCAACATAGCGAGAGTTGCGGCCAACCGGCGGTCGCCACCTCACTTCTTGCCAGCAGGTATTCAGTGATGATGAATACCCTCCTGGAGAACACCTGGAAAAGAAATTTCTTTTTGGGCGGGGTAGTTTTCTTGCTGTTGCTATGCTTTGGCTTGATTGGAAGCAAGATGGTTACTTTTAAAATGTTACCCTTTGATAACAAAAGCGAATTTGAAATTGTAGTTGACATGCCCGAGGGTACAACCCTGGAGCAAACCAGCAAGGTAGCCCTGGCTATCGGTGACTATCTCAAAACTGTCAACGAGGTAACCAATTATCAATTATACGTTGGCATTCCCGCTCCTTTTAATTTTAACGGCCTGGTGCGGCACTATTACCTGCGGGAAGGGAGCAATTACGCCGATATCCAGGTAAACTTATTACCCAAGCACTTGCGCCGTAAACAAAGCCATGATATCGCCAAAGAAATCCGCCCGGCGCTCCAAAAGATTGCGGCGCAATACGGAGCCAACGTAAAAGTAGCGGAAGTACCCCCCGGCCCGCCTGTGCTATCGACGCTGGTGGCTGAGATTTATGGTGAAAATAGCCGTGACCAGGTCGCGGTGGCACGTAAAGTAATGGAAATCCTTAAGAATACCCCCGGGGTAGTGGACGTTGACTGGTTTGTTAATGATGACCAGACTGAGTACCGTTTTAACATTAAGGATAAAGCGCGGGCAAGCGGCGTGACTGAAGATCAAATTGTCCGTACCATACGCTTACTTTTGAGCGGTTATGAGGTCGGCACCATGGACCAGTCAGGCAGACTGGAAGGGGCCAAAGTAATAGTCAGGGCTCCCAGGGCCGAGCGCTCTGATATGGCGAACCTGCTGTCTTATAAGGTACAGGCTCCCGGCGGCCAGCTTGTATCCTTAGCCGAGCTGGTCGAGTTAGAAAAAGGCCTGGCCGATAAAACCATCGACCATAAGAATTTGCAGCGGGTCATTTACGTGGTAGCCGATGTGGCGGGAAAAGAGGAGAGCCCGGTATATGCCATGCTGGCGGTTCGCGATCAAATAAAATCCCTTACTTCCAGCGACGGCCGACCTGTAAAAATATACCTTACCCGTCAACCGGAAGACGAGAAAGGGGTAAGCCTGAAGTGGGACGGGGAATGGCAGATTACTTACGAGGTATTCCGCGATTTAGGCCTGGCCTTTATGGTCGGCATAATTGTGATGTATTTGTTGATTGTCGGCTGGTTCCAGTCCTTTGTCGTACCGCTGGTGATTATGTCGCCCATACCTTTAACTTTAATAGGTATCATACCCGGGCATATGCTGATGCAAGCCTTCTTTACAGCAACTTCCATGATCGGTTTTATTGCCTTAGCCGGTATAATCGTCCGCAATTCGATATTACTTGTTGAGTTTGCCAAACAGCGGGTTGAGGAAGGCATACCTTTACAAGACGCCGTAATTGAAGCCGGCATCGTCCGGGCTAAACCTATACTGTTAACAGCAGCTGCTGTCATGGTCGGGAGTTTTGTTATTTTGTTCGATCCTATATTCCAGGGGCTGGCGATATCCCTTATTTTTGGCACCCTGGTAGCAACGCTCTTAACCCTTGTTGTCATTCCTCTACTCTACTTTATAGTTGGCAAGAAGGCCGCTGTCGCTATAGGTACTGGCCCTTCCGCCCCGGCCGTTCAAATGGATAAGCACCCCGGCGTTGCAGGCCGGTAGAAATAAGGGACCTTGCGGTCCCTTATTTCGTCTCCAGCCATAACAAAAATTTTTACGCCCACCGGGAACTTTTTGCCGCGGTGGGGTGTCTAATAAACTGGTTGGGTGAGGAAAACCCGTCCAAACAAGTAGCGATACTGGGCGGGCACGCAGGATATTCCTCACCTGGGTATAGTTGCCTGTACCGCAGTAGCAGTTGCAGCTTTAAGTCGCAGCAAGGCATGCGAAACTAGAGCGAAGGAGGGAAGCAAAGGGTAGATAGGCCGCCCGGGCCGAGAACGAACAGCAAGTAGCCCTAAGGGCAAAAAATCAAGGAGGGAAACTAGTTGTTAAAAACCAGGAAGAAATGGATTTCCATCCTGCTCACCCTGGCCATGCTGGTGGGTTTGATGGTACCGTTTGCCGGAACAGCGGCGGCGGATACTACTTATACTGATTTCTCAAGCGGTTACCAATATGTTACAACCGGAGAAGCGAAAACAGCAGGCACTGCAACGGCAACGGAAAAAGATGTTAATACATGGGATGCAAATGTTATTGATGGTATATATGCCAAAGTAACATTACCTTCAGGTGTTACGTATAATAAAAAGCCTGAGGCAACCTCTCCTAATTTGTCTGATTATGTAAGCGTTGCAGGGAGCACATATACTTTTATAGATAGTTCTGACAACTCGTTTACTGTTTATATACCTAACAGCAATTTCACATCCAATAATAAAGAGTATGTAACATTTAAGTTTAATAATCCTAATGCGAGCTTGGATATCGAGTCTGATGTAAGCGGCGCAATTCAAGCGGAAGTAGAACTTACGGCGGTTCAAGGCAATAGCATTGTTTGGGTTGAAAGTGGTAATGTTACCATCGCTAAGGTTCAGTCAAAAGCAGTGTCTATTACTGCCGGTACTCCCAAAACAGTCGAACAGGGCAATGGAAAGCAAGCTGCTGATATTACAATTCAAGAAAGTGCCCCAGGTGCTTTATCTGCCTCTGAATTAGTTTATGCTCGAATTGAAACTACAGATGTTACATTTGCAAGTAATCCTCAACTTACCTATGCTTATGTTAGTGGGCCTACCACTGCAGAGCTAACTAGTGATAAAAAGGAAGCGTACTTCCAACTTACTGGAGCCTCAGGAGTGCTTCCTGGTAAAGTTGTGTTTAAGTCTTCCTTGAATGTTCCGCCTTCAGTAAGCGGAGATATTAAAATTACAATTTACAGCAAGACTGCTGACAGCAATATCGATAAAACCACGGTAACTGTTGCTACTGTCGGTAATAAGAGTGCTTATATTGAAGACCTGAAGGACAACGATGGTACTGTCTACGCTGGAAAAACTAAACTTTTAGATGCCAGCTTCAAACTTAAGACAAATGATGGTAACGATTTTGCTGATAATAAGACTATCGTGTTGGAATTGAGTGCTGGTAAGTTTAATACACCTCCTCAAATTGACGGTAATAACTTTACTCTTTACAACGACAATAAGAGCGCTTATTATGTAACGGCTAACACACCGGATGAAGCTAAGATTGATCACTTCGATATCAAAGCGGCGGGCGACGTTGCTGAAGGTGACATTGTAGTCACTGTAAGCGGCACTGCTGGCGCCAGTGGAACTGCCGTAATTGGCCAATTTAAGAGACCCCTTATCGTAACGGCTGAAAAAACACAAATCAATGCTCTAAAGAATAGTCAACCCGTAGCTGATATTTTCATTAAAGAAGCAGGCGATGGTGTTATCCCGACTGATGGCGACTTAGTTGTTGAATTGCCTGAAGGAATCAGCTTTGATGGAACGCCTTCTGTTAAAGTTACGAGCGGTAATATTAGTTTAGGTACTGCTTATCTTGATGGAGGAAAATTAGTAATTCCTGTTAATAATGCTAGCGGTATTGCCAGTGAAATTAAGATTTACAATATCAAGTACAACGTAGGGCGTTTAGCTTTTGACGGTGATGTTGTAGCTAAGATTTATGGTGCAAGTGGCAGCGCATGGAATGACACCAAGACTTTAGCCACCGTTTCCAATGCTACTGTTGTGTCTGCCACTGCCCGTTCCGCTTCCTTCGTAATCGGGAGCACCACCTATACCGTCAACGGTACCCAGTACACCATGGACGTAGCTGCCTACGTAAAAGACGGCCGGACCTACCTGCCCGTTCGCTACGTGGCCTACGCCCTGGGTGTAAATCCGGAGAACATCTTCTGGGATGAAGCCACTCAGACCGTGACCGTGCTGAAGGGTACTACTGCCGTCCAGCTGACCGTCGGCAGCAAAGTCCTGAAGGTCAACGGCATCAGCCTGACCATGGACGTTGCTCCTGAAGTGGTCAGCGGCCGCACCATGCTGCCCTTCCGGTTCATCGCCCAGGCCCTGGGCGCTAGCGTCGGCTATGACGACGCCACCCAAACTGTGACCATGAACCTGCAGTAAAACCTATATTTTTCCCGGGCCCGGGTTCGCCCTGAACCCGGGCTCTCACTATTTCGCCACCCCAGTTGGAGGGGAAATTATGAGCTTTATTAATAAAGCTTTATCAAGAAAATACAGCCGCTTGTTTTTAAGCGGTGCTGTGGTAATAAGTTTATTTTTTTCAGCTTTTACACTTCCCGCGCGGGCAGAAACGGCTGTGCCGGATACGTTGACGTTGCAGCAGGCAGTCGATATGGCCCTGAAGCACAGCAGCGAGCTTCAGGTAGCCAGGAACACCATTGATAAAAATAAAAAGCTGCGCGATGAAGCCTGGGATGCCAATAATGCGGTGCTTATAAACACCTATTTAGGCAACGGCCTTTATGTCAGCGTACCTACGGGGAAAGACCCCCAGGGCGCGGTTTTCAAGACCGATTATGACTGGAGAGCGGCCCAGAAAGATTATGATACGAAAGTTGAAAGTGTAAAGGCGAGCGTCTACCAGGCGTATTTCAACGTCCTCCAGGACCAGGCCCAGGTAAATTATTTAGAGCAGAGCCTGGCCAGTAAGGAGCGTAACCTGCGGGATGCTGAAGCTCGCTGGCAGGCGGGTATGGATACGGCCTTCAATGTTAATCAACTGCGGGCGGCTGTTGTAAGCGAAAGGGCCAAACTGGCCCAGGCCCAGGATACCCTTGCCAGAGATTATGCCAATCTGGCCCAGCTGGTAGGATTGCCCCGGGGCAGCACCCCAGCCTTAAGCAATGATGCAACTTACCAGCCCCTGGAGGTAACAGATCTTAATAGCACCATTGAGCAAATTGTCAGTGCCAGCCCCGACTTATGGAAGGCCCAGCAGCAGGTGCAGTTAATTAAAGATACTTTTGCCATGCAGAACAGCGCCGACGTAGATAGGTATAACCTGAAGAATGCTAATCTCGCTGTTACCATTACCGGAGATAAATTGCAGCAGGCGGTTTTAAAGCTTTACTATACTGTTAAAGACCTCGAAGCTGGATATGAAGCAGCACAAAAGAGTGTTGCTACTGCCGAAGAAGCATTGCGCCTGGCCAAATTACGTTATGATGTCGGTATTGGTACCCAGGCAGACGTGCTGGCAGCTGAGGCTTCCCTGGCGCAGGCCCGGCAGCAATTGCTCAGTCTCACTATACAGCACGAGCTGGCGGTAAAAGCCTTCTGGCAGCCCTGGGCCTGGTCGGCTTCTGGCGGTAGTTCAGCAGCTGTGGCAGCAGGTAGTAGTGGCATGGGAACAGGAAATTAAATGGGAACAACAAATAATGAAAATTGGAAAGGACTATTTTCGTGTTCACAAGAAACCGATAGCTAAATGCTACCGGTTTTATTTTTAAGGCTCACTATTTCCGGGCGCTATTTCCTGCTGGGAGGGTCCTGAAATTTTATTGATAATTATGCATTTCAACATTAAGATTGAGCTTGAGGTGAACTTTATGAAGGAAAAAGCTGTCTTATTGAGCTGCGAAAAATATAAACAATTACAAAAGTAATCGGCTGCCAATGCCGCGCAAACAATAAGTAAGGCGTTGAAAAATATCAAGGAAGCAGTAAAAAAAGCCAACCTGGAACAGGATGTCACGAGAGCAACATCCTTAAGGTGCGTAACAGTTGAAAAAGGTCGTTTTTGATACGAATGTTTTGGTATCAGCCATCGGATGGGAGAGTCCGACGCCTAGTCTTTTAGAAGCCTGCCTGCAAAGGTGGGGAAGCTAGAAGTTATTCTCTATTATCTTTAAAATTTCAGTTAACGTGGGTTCTATAGAGGGTTTAATTTGATCCTCTTCGTGCATATGATGCGGCCTGATAAACCTGATGAAACCTCTATTAAGAGCAATCACTTCCTTAATAAGTCGAAATTCCTGTGTTAAAGCAAATGTGATGGCGATTTTCTTTAGGAAGTCGAAGTATTCCTGGATCATTTTAATACCCCGAGCAAGGCTTCTTTTTCTATTTTTAGTTCATCTAGCATATCTTTTGTTGCTTTCCACTCAAAAAAATCCATATTATCATCCAGACTACCTTGAACAAAGGCCTGATAAAATGCTTCGGTACTCATCCCATATTTCCTTTCAAAGTAGCCAAGGCTTTTTTTAAGTTCTTCAACATTACGGTTTATTTCTTCTACCTTGGCGAGTAAAGTTTTCAGAACAAGTCTTTTAACCATTTTCTCACTGGCGTTTATTTTATCTGCATCCAATCCCATTTGCATCACCCTTCTTGGGAAAAAATTAGCTGGAAGCGGAACCGTCCGCTTTTTCTGACCATTTCTTTTAGCCATTACTAAAATATTATATCACGCCAGCGGAGATGCGAAGAAGCCTTTAGAGCGGCTCATGCAACGATGTGGCTTAATATCAGATCGGTAATATGCTTGAGCATCTTTTCCATATTGCCGGGGCATAAGGGGTCCTCTTCCCAGAGGATGGCCAGGATGTCCCTGTTGGTGAAATAGCCGGAGCAGAGGGTGGTGATGCTGGCCAGCACCTGTTTGAGGTCCAGATCGGGACGGAAGACGCCCCGGGAAATGCCTTCGGCGAGGATGGCCCTGAGGGTGGGCAGCCCCTGTTCCCACACCTCCGGTAAAACTTTACGGGCGTACTTACCTCCCTGAAGGGCCTCCCAGGCCATGAGACGAGGGTAGTTGGGGTTGGCGGCCAGGAAATAAAAGTAATTGCGGATGGCCGCCGCGACCTGATGCTTCAAGTCCCCCTTCTCGCGGAAGGCCTTTTTCCCGGCGGCGAGGCTTTTTTCGAAATTCACCTTGAGGACGTAAGTATACAGTTCTTCTTTGCTGTTGAAGTAATGATAGAGCATGCGTTTATTTACCCGCGCCAGGGCGGCGATTTCATCCACCCGCGCGCCATCTATGCCTTTGGCGGCAAAGACTTCTTCGGCGGCAGCCAGGATGCGTTCCCGGCTGCCTTTTGCTCTCCTTTCCATCCCTTGCTCACGCCTTGCCTGTTAGGTTTACAAAATAAATTTTACCCCATTTTTTCCGGTCCAGCCAGGGTTCCGGGTTTATTTCCAGCGGGCGGGATACGAGGGGCCGCTGTTTATCGCCGTCCCGCTTTCCGGGGGCGGGTTGAGCCGCTTGGGAAAAGTGACGGCAGCCAGCACCGCCAGGAGGGCCATCAGGCCTAAGGCCCGGATGTGCGGCAGGACATAGCTCATATCAAGCTCCTTCAGCGCGACCTGCCGGAAGCCCAGCATCATCCAGGTGGAGGGCAGCAGCCGGGCCAGGTAATTGATAAAAGCCGGTATATGGGTCCAGGGCCAGGTAAAGCCGGATATCATAAAGAAGGGGACGGACAAAAGCATCACGTACCTGGTAACCTGCAGGGAGTTGGGTGCGCGGGTGGAAATGAAAAAACCGGCAGCGGTGATGATCAAGTCGTAGAGCAGGCCGAGCAGGATAAGCAGGGTCGGGGAGCCGCCGATCTTTACGTGGACGAAGCGGGAGGCGAACCAAAGCAGGAGGGCATAATTGAAAAAGCCGGCGACGAAATAAGGGAGGGCCTTGCCGGCGAAGATTTTCCACGCTGGCACAGGAGTGCTTAAGTACTGCAGCCAGGTCCGGCGCTCTTTCTCCCGTGTTACGGTCAGGATGACGCTGAGGAGGCCGATCTGGTGCAGGATAATCATGATTAACCCCATATATAAAAAGTTGGTATAGCTAAAAGTGGGGTTGTACCAGACTTCGGTGTTCAGGGAGACCGTGTCCATAATGGCGCGGATCTCGTTTTTAGTATAGCCCATGCCCGCTAGATAGGAGGCCGTGCTGCTAGCGCTGAACTCGTTAAACACCTCGCGGATGTACTTGCGGGTATTGTACCCCCAGATTAAATTGGAGCCGTCGTAAATGGCAAGTACCCTGGTCAAGGTGTGCCGGGATATGTCCTGCTCAAAGTGTTCCGGGATGACCACGCCGGCCCGCACCCGGCCGTTTTTCATCCCCTCCTGGAGCTCAGGATAAGTCTTTATGTCGTCGACGACCTTGAAGTGAGGGCTGTTGGCGAAGGCGGCGGCTATTTCCCGGCTGAGTTTTGAGTCATCCAGGTCGACGATGGCTATAGGCACATTGTTAAGGACGGCGGTGACATAGGCGGCGCCGAAAAGGGCGGCGTAGCCGAGGGGAACGAGGAAGACCATTAGAAAGAGGATTTTCTCTTTGAAGATGTGGAGCATTTCGTAGTGGGCGATGCTGAGGATCTGCCGCATGAGCCTCTTCCTCCTAACTCCGCGCGATAAAGATAGCAGCTGCTCCATAGCAAAAGGCGGCGACGGCCAGCATGGCTAGTATATAATGGGACATCAAATTCCACCCTGCGTTTTTGAAGGCGAAGTAGTTTATCCCTTGGAAGAACCACGTCTGGGGCAGTATCCAGGCAATCTTCTGCAGGTAAACCGGCATGGCCTCCAGGGGCCAGGTGTAGCCCGACAACACAAAGGAAGGCAGGGCGATAATCATGCCGAACCTGGCGGCATTAACGGCGTTATGGGCGAAGCTGGAGGCCAGGGTGCCGATGCTGTGGACGGCTACAGCAAAAGCCAGGGTGAAGAAGAGAAGGGCCGCCCAGCTGAAGTTAAGGGGCATCTTAAAGACGCCGAAGGCCAGGACATAGATGGGCAAGACGACGGCCATAAAAATAAATATCTGGGCTATCGATTTGCTGGCGAAGAATCTAAATTTGGAAATGCCGCAAGCCTTGATCTGCAGCCAGCTTTTCATCCCTCTTTCGCCGATGACGTTCAGGCACGCCGCCAGGGTGCAGCACTGCTGCCAGATGTTTAAAGCCAGGGCCAGGACCAGGAAATAGGCGTAGTTGAGGGCCGGGTTGAACCATGCTTCCTCGCTGATGTCGATGGTCTGGTAGGCTTCTTTGGCTTGCTGCAATTGGACTCCCCGGGCCACCAGGGCGCTGACGCCGGCCTGGGCGCTGAGGGTGCGGGTGACGGTCAGCAAGGCCGCGGAGGCGTTGGTGGCATAGATCATGTTGCTCCCGTCGATAACTGCCAGCACCCGCACCTGCCGGCCTAGGGCCAGATTCCTGCCGTAGTTCTCGGGGATGACGACGCCCACGACGGCTTTCCCCTGCTTGATTAACTCCTGCAAGTCGTCGTAACTCGTGACCGAGGCGACTAGCTTTAAATATTCCGCCTTTCCTATCTTGTCCACCAGCTCGCGGCTGGCGGCGGAGTTGTCCAGGTCGACGACCGCGGTGGGGATGTCTTTTAATACCTGGGCGCTGTAGACGGCGTAAAAGAGCAGCAGCCCCAGTAGAGAGCCGCAGAAAAGGATATAACGCAAGCCCCTGTCGCGCCAGAGGTAAAACACCTCGCGCCGCATAATGGCCAGGCACTGTCTAAACATCGCCGTCACCGCCCTGCCCGGTGAGGGACTGGAGCCGGGCGTTCCACCGCATCAGGGCTTCGGCGGGCGGGTAGAAGGTGATTTTACCCTTCTCCAGCCAGCCGACCCGGTGGACGTGGTGCATAAACTCGGCGTTGCTGAAAGCCCAGATACAGGTCCCGCCTCCGGCAAGAAAGTTATCTAACTCCCGCAAGATGATGCGGCGCGAATCCAGGTCGATGGCGCCGATGAGCTCGTCGGCGATGAGCACGCGGGGTTTATTGAGGAGGGCGCAGGCCAGGGCCAGGCGCTGGTATGGTCCCACTTCCATGTTGCCGACGGGTTGATTTAAAATCTCGCTCAGCTCCAGCCGCTCAATCAGCCGGTCGATATTGTCCCGGTCGGCGTTTTTCAGCGCGGCGATAAAGTCGAGGTTTTCCGCGGCGTTCAAATCCTGGAAAAGGCTGCGCTCCTGGGTGACCAGTCCCAGGTATCTTTTAAACTTCTCGTTCCTGCGGATATCCATCCCGGCTATCTCTACTTTTCCGGAATTGAACCTGTCGATGCCGGCCAGGATGTGGAGGAGAGCCGTCTTGCCGCTGCCCTTCATGCCGAAGATGCCCAGGCATTCGCCCGCGGCCACTTCCAGATTCAGGCCGTCCAGGACGGTTTTTGGGCCGATTTTCTGCGTCAGGTCTTTAACGGCAACTATTATCTCCATTTACTGCTGCTCCCCTTCCAGGATCTTTACCCTGGCCGTCATGCCGGTCTTTAAGACCAGGTCCGGGTTGGGGACGTCGATTTTAACCTCGAAGCTGCGGATGTCGTGCTCGTACTGATCATTAATCGCCTTTTTGACGGCAAACTCGCCGGCGTCGTTGATCCACACCACCTTGCCTTTAAAGGTTTTGCCCGGGAAGGCGTCTACCGTTACCTCCGCCTCCTGGTCGAGGTGGACGCGGCCGATCTTCTTTTCGCTTATGTAAACTTTGACGTAGGTATGGAGCAAATCGGTGATTTCAAAGACAGGCGTCCCGGCGTTTACCATTTCGCCCTGCTCGAGGTATTTCTGGGTGATGAAGCCGGCTATGGGGGCTTTTAAAACGGCATCGGCTAGGTAGGCTTTTGCTTCCTCTACCGCACCGCCAGCCTGTTTGGCCTGGCCGGCGGCAGCTTCTAGCTGGGCCTGGGCTACCGCTATCCCTGTGCGCGCTGATATTGCCTGCTCGAGGAGGGCCCGGGCCTCCTGCAGCTTCTTTTGCGCGACGTTATAGGCGTTTTGGGCGCGCTCGTAACCGATTTTGGCTTCTTCCAGCTTGCGGTCGTCCACAGCGCCCTGCTCGTGCAGCAGGCGGAGGCGGTCGTACAGGTCTTTGGCGTTGTTCAACTGGTCCTGGGCGTCTTTTACGCCCACCTCGGCTGCGGCGACACCTGCCTCGGCCTGCTTGATCTTGGCTTCAATTTGCTGGCTCTGTAAGGTTACGTTGTGGCTGGCCTGGTTTACCTGCCCCTGGGCGGCGGCATAGGCCCCTTCGGCCTGGGCCAGCTTGGCATTGAGCTCGCTGCTGTCCAGGCGGGCCAGCTCCTGGCCCTGCTCCACCCTGGCGCCCTCGTCGACGAGAATGGTTTCGATCCTGCCGGGTATTTTAAAGGCCGCCACGGCTGTCCTGGCTTCTATGGTGCCGGTGGCGGTGAGGCTGTCGCGCTCTTCGACGATTGCCATTTGTTGCTTGTAAAAGTAGTTGTGAAAGATAAAGACGGCAGCGGTGAAGATACCTGCCAGTAAGACGGTTACTGCCGTTTTTTGGAGTTTGATGCGGGTTAAAGCGTTCACAGTGGTCACCTCTTTGCATTGCTTAAGTGCGTGTGACTTCCGGGCTGGCTTTGTTTTATGTTAGTTAGCATAATTTTGTATACTAACTAGTTAGTTACCTATCTACTATCTATATAGCCTGGCGTATACGATGTCAAACACGAAATAAGACCGTCCTGGACCAACGGTCTACCTTATTTACCAGTTCCTTCCCTCTAATGGCTTGAAACAGGGTTTTACAAATTTTTTAGTTACTTTAACTACGCAAAACAAAAACAGTACCACGGGGCAGGTAAGGTCTTCATTCAAAAGGTAAACCCTTGCTAGCCGGCTTTTTCCGGTGTAAACTTTAATTAAATTCTCGTCTTTGCCCTTGGCGGCGAAGACTTCTTCTGCGGCATCCAGGAGGAAGGAACCCTTGAAGCTTAGATTTACCTTCCATGCTGAAAAGCAGCTAATAGAAAGGAAAATCCCTAAACAGCTGGTGAATGAGACAGTACGTAATCCGGAACAAATAATACCGCAAGGACAGGATGTTTTAATCTACCAGAAAATTTATAAGGAACTGGGGAAAGAATACCTGCTCAGGGTTGCCATAAAATTATCGGGAGATACACAAGTGGTTTTAACCGCATATAAAACGTCAAAAATTAAAAAGTACGGAGGCGATAAATCATGAAGTTTCGTTATGATCCAGATGCTGACGCCGTATATATTCGTTTTAATGACAACTCTATTTATGAAACTGAAGAAATATCCCAGGGTGTATTGTTGGACATCGATGAAGAAGGCAAGCTGGTAGGCCTGGAGATTCTTAATGCATCTAAAAAATTGGGAAAGCCCCCTTTAACTGTGGAGGTAGAGCTACCGAAGACGGCTACTATATAGCCTGCTTTTTATTTCCACTATTGGTACAGAGGATGATTCGTTAGCCGGATGAATTGCAACGTAAATACTGCGATGCCCCGCCGGGGCAATCCCGGCTGGTTTGAGGCCGTACCAACGAAAAGGCGCGGCCTTTACATTTTCTGGTTGACTGCTGCGCTAGAGATTTGGTAGCATCAGATAAAGAATCAACAGAATCTATAAAAACCTGGTTGATGTTCCTGCTGCTGTAGATATACTTATAGAAACTTCAGAAAAAAATAGAAAGACACCGGACGTTACGAGGGTTAGTTTATGCTGAGGCTGCAAAAGGGCTGGTAGTTTATGAGCGATGAAGAGAGACAATGACCTTGGAGGTGCCGGTTTCAGCCTGGACCCACGGGTAGAGCGGTAACAGTTGACAGGGCACCATGGTGGTGCTATTATTTTTATCGTTATTACTTCGATATCGTAATATTCGATTTCAAAGCAGGTGGTGGGATTGCAGGAGATCCAGCTTTTAGAGCTTTTCAGCCGGGTGTACCGGCGGCTGGTGCGGCGGCTGGCGCCGCTGTTCCAGGCGGAAGGTTTTTCCGGGACGGAGATCCTGGTCCTCTGGAAAGTGCAGAAACGGGGTTCTTTGCGGGTGACGGAGCTGGCCGGGCACACCGGCATCCCGCCCAGCACCTTTACCGGCGTCCTGGACCGCCTGGTGGCCCGGGGGCTCCTGGAGCGGGTGCCGGACCCGGGGGACCGCCGCGGCATCCTGGTGCGGGGTACTCCTGCCCTGGCAGAATTGATGGACCGGCTGGCGGCAGCCCTTGAAGGCGAACTGAGGCGTATCTTTAATGCCCTGCCGGAAGACTGCAGGCGGCGATTGGTGGCTGATCTAGAAGCGCTTAATCAATACCTGGAACGGGAAGAAGGGGAAAGTCATGGCCGGGCGTGAGCGGGAACAGGCCGGGGCGGGAGCAGACCTGCCGGTAACCGGCCATGGACGGCAGGACTCCTGGGTTGTCCCCGTCCTGGTGGCCCTCATCGGGGCTTTTATGTCCATCCTGGATTCCAGCATCGTCAACGTGGCCATCCCCACCATCATGCACGTTTTTAACACCGATACCAGCACGGTCGAATGGGTGGTCACCATTTACATGCTGGCGCTGGGGGTCGTCGTCCCCTTAAGCGGCTGGCTGGGGGACAGGCTGGGCTTTAAAAAGCTGTACATCCTCGCCCTGGTCATCTTCACCTTCGGTTCTCTTTTGTGTGCTTTGAGCTGGAACATCGATTCCCTCATCGCGGCCCGGGTGGTCCAGGCCCTGGGCGGCGGCTTGATCATGCCCACCACTATGGCCATGATTTACCGCATGGTGCCCCGCGACAGGATCGGCAGCGCCATGGGGGTGCTGGGGATCGCCCTCTTTGTAGCTCCGGCCATCGGGCCGACCCTGGGCGGCTACCTGGTGGAGTATGTTGACTGGCGCTGGATCTTTACCATCAACCTGCCTATCGGGGTGCTGGGGGTGCTGCTTTCCCTGGTCCTCCTGCCCGACTTTCCGGCTACCGGGGCGGGTAGCCTGGATATCGGCGGGGCTGTCACCGCGGCGGTAGGACTTTTTACCCTCCTGTTAGCCTTGAGCAAGGGAGCGGACTGGGGCTGGACCTCGGAAGCCACTGTCCTCCTGTTTTACACCAGCGCCGTTTCCCTGGGACTTTTTGTGTACCTGGAGCTTACCTGTCCTAATCCCCTGCTGGACCTGCGGGTGTTCCGCTATCCGGCCTTTACCCTAGCCAATCTCATGGTGGTGGTGACCACCATCGGCCTGTTTGGGGGCATCTTTTATGTTCCCCTTTTTCTCCAGACCATCCGCGGCCTGGGGGCTATGGAGACAGGCCTGTTGTCTATGCCCGGTGCCCTGGTCTCGGCGCTGATGATGCCGGTAACCGGCCGCCTTTACGACCGCATCGGCCCTCGTCTGATGGCGGTGACAGGGCTGGTAGTGCTGGCTATAACTACCTATCTCTTTCACTTCTTAGATATTGTTACCCCCGACAGGGTCATCATTACCTGGCTGATCCTGCGTAGCGTAAGCATGTCCTTTGCCTCCATGCCGGCCCAGACGGCGGCCCTGGCGGGG
This sequence comes from Moorella sp. E306M, assembly GCF_006538385.1. Classification (NCBI taxonomy): domain Bacteria; kingdom Bacillati; phylum Bacillota; class Clostridia; order Neomoorellales; family Neomoorellaceae; genus Neomoorella; species Moorella sp. E306M. Next base: position 1,410,294 of record NZ_BJKO01000001.1, read on the forward strand.
CTGCCGCCCGAGCTGGTGGGCCGGGCTTCGGCCATGACCAATATTATCAACCGGGTGTCGGGCTCTTTTGGGATAGCCATCCTGACCTCGATTTTAAACCACCGTACGGCCCTGCACACCATGCAGCTAGCCAGCCAGGTGACGGCGGACAATCCGGCTGTTGTCACATTTTTCCAGCGGGTTGATGCTTACCTGGGGGGCGGGATGCCGGCAGCCCAGGTTAAAAGCCTGGCAATCACCTACCTAGCGGGGCTGGTGTCGCGGGCGGCCTTCGTGCGGGGCATAGATGACATCTTTATAGTAATGGCCGGCTTTGCCCTGGCCGGCGTTATTCCGGCCTTCTTCCTTCAGAAGGGGCCTGGTGGTGCCCGACCGGGCTTTGGCGGCGGCGAGTAAACAAAATAGGGAGTGAGCGGCAGTTGTCAAGGAAGCTGGTAGTCATCCTGGTGCTGGTCCTGGCCCTGGCCGGTGCCGGCGCCATTGCCTTTTACTACTACTATGAAAACCTCAACTATGCCAGCACCGACGACGCCCGGGTGGCGGCGGATACGGTGACGGTAACCCCGGAAATAGCGGGGAAACTCCTGGAATGGCGCGTCCAGGAAGGTGATGAGGTAAAAGCCGGGCAGGTCCTGGGCCGGCAGGACCTGGAATCTACCCTGACTTCCAGCGCCGTCAATCCCCAGGCCCTGGGTACGGCGGCCGGCGTCATGGCCCGCAAGGCGGAAATCCGGGCGCCTATAGACGGCCGGGTGCTGCAATCCAAGGCGGTGGTGGGGCAAATGGCGGCGCCGGGCATGACCCTGGCCATTATTGCCGACACCAATAACCTCTACATCAGCGCCAACATCAAGGAGACTGTCATTGCCAGGGTCAAGGTAGGCCAGGCGGTGGATGTGCGGATTGACGCTTACCCGGGCCGGGTCTTCAGCGGCCGGGTGACGTCCATCGGCCGGGCGACGACGTCGGTGTTTTCCCTGCTGCCGGCCCAGAATGCCAGCGGCAATTATACCAAGGTGACCCAGGTCATCCCGGTGAAGATCCAGCTCGTTGACGCCGGCGATGTGCAGCTGATGCCGGGGATGAACGCTACGGTGCGGATTCATATTAGATAGAAATTTATCCATTGCGGAGGGGAACGAGCCATGCGAATGTGGGGGAAAAGGGCGCTTGCCCTTTTGCTTGCCGCTGTCCTGCCTTTGGGCGCCGCCGGTTGCGGCACCAGGGCCAGGGCCAGCGACCGGGTGACTGTTAAAGCCGTGGCCGCCGGCAAGGGGAAGCTGGCGGCCACGGTAGAAATAACCGGCGCCCTGGTGCCGGTGCGGGTGGCCAATGTGGCCAGCAAGCTGGCGGGGCAGGTGCTGGCCGTGAAGGCCGATGTCGGCGACCAGGTTAAGGCCGGACAGGTCCTGGTGGAGATCGATACCAAAGAACTCCAGGCCCAGCTCCAGCAGGCCGAGGCGGCCGTCCGCGGCGTTCAGGACCAGGCGGAACAGGCACGCATCGGCATGGAGGCGGCGCAGGTAGCCGTAGCCAATGCCAGGGTGGCGCTGGACGCCGCCCAGAAATACTACAACCGCATTAAGGCCCTGGCGGACGCCGGTGCGGCGTCCCAGAGCCAGCTGGACGATGCCCGGACCAAGCTGGACCAGGCAAAGAACGGCTATGAGGCTGCCAGCAAGCAGTACGAGGTGGCCAAAAAGCAGTACGAAACCGCATCCGGCTCCGGCCTGGCCCAGGCCCAGGCGGCGGTGAACACCATTAAAGTGAATATGAGCAATGCCGTCATAACCAGCCCGATCACCGGCGTGGTCACCAACAGGAACATTAATCCCGGCGAAATAGCCGCACCAACGAGCCCCCTGCCCCTGCTGACCGTTGCTGATATATCAACGCTGAAGCTCCAGGGTACTATCGGCCAGGAGGCAGTCCCCCTGCTGTCAACGGGACAGAAAGTGACAGTCACCCTGGACGCCTTGCCGGGCCGGGAGTTCACCGGCACGGTGACCCAGGTAGGCCCGGTGGCGGCGGCTACGGGACAGCGTTTTCCGGTAGAGATCAGCCTGGCCAACCCGGGCGAGCTGAAGGCCGGCATGACGGCCCGGGCCGTATTTAAACTGACGGCCCCGGAGGGCGTCCTTGTGCCCCTTGCTGCCGTACATACGGACGGCGGCCAGGATTATGTCTTTGTGGTCAAAAACGGTAAGGTAGAGCGGCGGCCGGTTGTTCTGGGTCTGGAGAACGAGGAGCAGGTGATGGTACTTAAGGGCCTTGAGGCCGGCGAGCAGGTGGCCGTGACCAACGTGGGCGTGCTGCAGGACGGCATGGCCGTGACGGTGGAGTAATGTTAGTACGGGCAGGATTGACTGGATAATTGGCTAATGATAGGATGTAAAATAAAGAAATACTTTAGCCAAGAGAGGGGAAAGGTGATTACATGTATGGAGAAAGGGCTAATCTGGATGCCGATTTTTTACGTAAGGTAGGTCCTGTGCTTAGGAGTATGGGGTTTGCCAATGAGAGGGAAGCACTTAAGGAGCAGGCTTTACTCCTAATTTTAAGCAAGATAAACCGATATCGAGCCGAATGCTCATACTACGAAAAAAAGTATGGTATGACTTTTGAAAAGTTTACTGCCATGGTTAATGAAAATGGTGGTGAGGATTTCGAACATGAAGACGATCTCCTGGACTGGCGGTTTGCAAAGGAAACATTGGAAGATTTAATGCGCCAGAAAAAGGAGATTGAGGATGCTTAATGTCCTTAAAGCCTTCCAGAGTATTATTAAGACTTATGTCGTTGAACTTTTTGAACGGGAAACCAATCGTAAGCGTTTAAAAGCAACCATTACTTTTATCGATGGTAGCAGGCTTTTCATAAAAGATTATAATTTTGGCTCTGAACGGAAGTATTCGTATCACTGGGCAGATAGATATGGAGAACTTATTATTCGCTGGGACAATGCTCCTCACTGGCGCCAGATTACCACCTTTCCTCATCATAAGCATATAGGTTCATCAGAAAGGGTAGAACCATCATTAGAGATAGATCTCAGTGCGGTATTGCTGTTCATTAAGAGCCAAATAAGCCAAATAAGTGATTAGTACGGATATAGCGCTGGCTGTGCCTAGCAGATTTTAAGCCTATCCGGGGGATTCTGGTATCTTTCAGGGCTTCCCTGGAGGGGATAATAATATGACACAAGAATTTGTCCGGTTAAAGCGGCTTCTTGACATGAAACGCGAGGAAGAGTTAGATAAGCGCCGCGCCCTGGCCTGGCAGAAGGCCCGGGAGGTGGCCTCCTTTTTGCGGGATACTTACGGCGCGCAGGAGGTTATCCTCTATGGTTCCCTGGCGCGAGGCGATTTCCGGCAAGGGTCCGATATTGATCTTTATATCAAGGGCTTTACAGGCTCCTACTGGCAGATGCTGGCCCGGGCCGGCCGCCTGGCAGCGCCCTTTGAGGTCAGTATCGTATGCGCCGAAGACGCCCTCCCATCTTTACAGGAAGAAGTCGCCCGGGAAGGGGTGGAAATTTGATTCCTGAAAAATACCTCCTGCTGGAAGCCCGTATTCGTAAAGAAGTAGCCAACCTGGAAAGGCTGGAAAGGGAACTGGCGCGGTACAATTTATTTCCCAGGATTCAAGCCGATTCCCTGGGAGGTTTCAGCCTTGCTGATGAAGCCTCCCTGCGGATTATAGGTTCCATATTGCACGATTACTATACGGCTATAGAAAAGATTTTTAGAATAATAGCCAGGGATATTGACTGTTCCGTCCCTGCCGGCGAGCAATGGCATAAAGAGTTGTTGGATCAAATGACCCTGGAAGTGCCGGGCTTACGCCCGGCGTTGCTTGCCGGTAAGACAGCCCGGAGCCTGGATGAACTCTGGGCTTTCAGGCACGTTTTCCGTAACATTTATGGTTTTAGCCTGGACCCGGCAAAAATTCGCCAGCTCCTGGAGGGATTGCCGGAGGTGGCCGGTGATTTTAAGAAGGACCTCCATCTTTTTACCCTTAGAATGCGCCGGGTCCTCGGGCTTGACAGTAGCAGCGAGGTGTAACCAATTCTTATTCCAGCTCTCCCCGGAGGTAATCGACGAACTGCCGGGCGGTGCGGCCGGATGTGCCGTTCTGGTAGAGGGCCCACTGCAGGGCGCGGCGGCGCAGCTCGGCAGGTGCTATTTGCAGGCCGGCTTTGCGGGCCAGCTCGCCTACAATGGCCAGGTACTGCTCCTGGTCCGGGCTGGGGAAAATGACGGTAAGGCCGAAGCGCTCCGCCAGGGAGAGCTTCTCCTGGACGGTGTCCTGCAGGCGCACCTCGCCGCCAGCATTCGGCGCGCGGTCGGCGAAGAATTCCTTCACCAGGTGGCGGCGATTGGAGGTAGCGTAAACCAGGACGTTGGCCGGCCGTACCTGCAGGCTCCCTTCCAAAAGACCTTTAAGCTCTTTATATTCCACCTCGTCCTCTTCAAAGGAAAGGTCGTCGATGAAGATGATAAACTTCTGCGGCCGGGTGGCGAGGATTTTTAGTATCTCCTGGTAGTCGCCCAGGTACTTCTTGGGTAACTCTATAAGCCGCAGGCCCCGGGAACCGTAGGCGTGCAGGAGGGCCTTGACCGTTGACGACTTGCCGGTACCCCGGGCGCCGTAGAGGAGGATGTTGACGGCCGGCAGGCCGCGCAGGAACTTCTCGGTATTGTGAACGACCTCCCGGCGTTCGGCTTCATACCCTACCAGGTCGGCCATGGTAATGGGGTCGGGGCGGTCGATACATACGAGCCTGCCGCCCGCCGGGCCGCGTTCCCAGCGGAAGGCCCAATAGGCACCGAAGATGCCCGTACCCCAGGTGTGGTAGTAGTCGGCCAGGAGCTTGATACCGTCCCGGCCCCAGTCACCGGTAGCCAGGAGTTTTTCTTTGATCTCCCGGCGGGCCGCCTCTGGTGGCTGGAGGGGTTGGTCCGGGTTGAGAGGTTGAAGCTGCGTCCAGTCGGGGATGGGTGCCCGGCCGGGGGTAAAATCTTCGGCTGGTGCATGTCCGCCCGCGTTGGGATTCGGGACACAGGCCGGCAGGGGGGCGCCGGCCGGGTTGTTTGCGGTGGCAACGGGCGGGGAGCCCATCAGGGCCAGAGCGGCTTTGTAGGCGGCGGGGCCCAGGCCGGCCAGGGCCTGGAGGGAACGCAGGTCCTGCCGGACGGCGTCTTTAAGGGCGGCGCCCATATCATTCCACCCCTGCTGCCCGGCCTTGAGGGTAAAAGTATTTTCCGCTTCAATGATGCGGTCGAGGAGGTAGTTCTCCCAGGGGTCGCCGGTAAAGGGTCGCTGATAGAGCTCGGTGTAACCCGCCAGCAGGCGAAAAAAGCGGCGGCAGGCGGCGGCCAGCTCCCCGCCGGGCGCCTGTTTGCCTGTGCCGTTGCTGGCGCTTGCCCTTGTCCCGTCGCCGGCGCCTGCCCTGCCGGCCCCTTCCCGGTCCTTTTCCTCCCCTTCGCCCAGCAAGCGGCAGACTTCAAGGAAAGCAGCGATAACAGGATCGCCGGTGAGATCCTGGTAGATAAGCAGGTCCCTGTTCTGGCGGTAGATTTGCTGAAAGGTATTGGGAGCAAACATTTGATGAGGAACCTCCTGAAACACAAGCAACTAACTCAGTCATATAAAAATTACACTACAATTTCCGGCTTAAAGCAAGGATTTTTTGCCTAAGTTAAAGGTGAGCATGGAGCTGGCCATTACCTGCATCATGGATATAGGCAATTATATTATCAGCGCCATGGATTTACCCGAACCGGAAACCTATGCCGACATCCCGTTGATTCTGGGTAACGACTGCCCGAGGAATTGGCTAAAAAACTTATGAAGATGGCCCAATTTCGTAACATTATTGTCCATGATTATGCTCGACTTGATGCTGAGATCATCTGGGGAATATTAAAACGTGATCTCGGCGATTTAAAGCATTTTATGTTAACCATAAAAAACTATTGGGTATTAGCTAATGGGGCAACGGTTGCTGTTATTTTTTTTCGCTTTATGTTTTATGTTAACACTAACCGGTACGGGGAGCCGGCCGGAAGGCTGGCCCCTGGCGGCGCCTGTGGTCCGTACGGATATCGTCGTTTACGGCGGGGGCCTGGCCGGCTGCGCGGCGGCCTGGAAGGCAGCGGCAACGGCACCGGATAGAACGGTGGTCCTGGTGGTTCCCTACCCCGAGGGCGAATATGGCGGGCTGGCCACGGTGGGCGGCCAGAACTTCTGGGACGTGCGCTACTGGCTCCGGAATGGAAGGCTTGCGCAGGGGGGCTCTTTTGCCCACTGGTTTAAAGCGGTGGGACCATTTTACCGCACGGCAGATCTTGGGGCACGGATTGCTGCTGACCTGGGGAGACTGCCCAATCTTCATACTTACTGGGCCATGGATATTACTGCCGTCCGGAAGGACCGGCGCGGGCGGCTCCAGGCCCTGGCCCTGCGGGAGCTACAGAGGGATGCCGCCGGTACCATAGTTTGGGGTAACAGGCGCCGGGTACTGGCCGCGTCCATCTTTGTCGACGCCTCGGAAGATGGGCGGCTCAGCCGCTTGAGCGAGGCCGGCGTAACGGTGGGCCGGGAAGACTGGCCCGTTGAATTTTTGGCGGCGGACCTGGTTAGCAAGGAAGAGGCGCGGCGTCTTAAGAGCTTGCGGCTGCAAGGCGGTACTGCCGGCGCCGGAGGAATAGCGGCTGGCCGGCCGGGGCCCGGCGACGATGGGGATATCCTGCTGCCCCGCCAGCAGGCGGCTACCCTCATGTTCAAGGTGCGCGGGGTGCAGCCCGGCCGTTACCGGGATATGACTTTCCGCCAGGAGCGGGGTGCGTGGGGGGCCTATGGCGGCAGGGAAGTTTACATAAACGACCCGGTTGTTACCGCCTTTAACGACAAGTACGGGCCCCTGGGCTTTGCCTTAAAGCCCCTTAATGCCGCCCAGGACGGCCCGGGAAGCCCGGAGTGGTGGGTCAATGCCCTCCTCATCTTTAATGTCGACGGCCGGGCGAATGCCCGCGACCGCGGGCATGACCCATACCCTCGCGATATGGCTCCGGGCGCTCTGGATACCGATACGGCCTGGCATAAGGCGCGGGAGATTTTGGATAACCCTGATTTTCTCCGGGCGCTGCGCCGTTTTGAGGGTTTTGATAAGGTGGAACTGGTACGCGATGGACAGGGCCGGCCGGTCACCGGGGGGATGCTATACTTACGGGAAACCGTGCATACGGTGGTCGACCCCCGGGAAGCGGGACCGGGGACGGAGAACAGCAACTACGCCCTAACCGCGGCGGCCACCCAGGGCGCCGGTCCAGGCCCGGCGGAAGGCAACGATCTTGGCAATTATATAAACCGCATTGGCCTGGGCTTCTACTGGCAGGATATCAATGCCTATCATTTCAGCGACCTTAAAGGCAGCGACGGTCGCTACCGCTGGCCGGTGACGCCTTTCTTGCGGCCTGATTATCCCCGGACCACGCCGGGACCGGGCGGGTGGCCGCAAAACCCGGTCTATATCCCCTTTAACACCCTCCTCAGCCGGTCGGTGCCCAATTTGCTCATCCCCGGCTACGCGGCCAGTATTTCCTCACTGGCCTGGGCCGAGCTACGGGTCCTGCCTAATAGTTGCGTCCTGGGGGATGCTGCCGGGGTGGCGGCGGCCTACGCCGTGACGAAAGGTCGCGATCCCGGTACCTTCACCGATGCCGACGTGGCGGCCGTCCGGGAGATACTGGTGCAGCGCTTCGGCGCCCGGGTGGATAAGTAAATTTTTAATCAGCAAATCCTCTTTCTTTAAGGTAGCGTTGTACGGCGTGGATAAACTTTTCCGCAGCTTGCAGAAGTTCAAGAGCATCTTCTACTACTATAGGAGTAACTTCGCCATAATCTCCTTGTTGCCGGAATTCAAAAGCGCGATGAAGCGATTTACTAAGTTCTTTTTGGAATATCCCTGGCTTAACGAAATAACGATCGAAGAGGGCGATAACCCCGCTATGTTTGGCGGAACCCTGGTCGATAGTTACTAGAAGAGCCAGGGTAGCATAAAACATGGCATAATAAGAACGATTGATTATACTGCGCGGGCTGCCCTGGGTTGCCAGTAATTTTTGCGCATCTGCCAGCACTTCATATGCTTCGTTTAACCTATAATTAATTAAAGTTCGTTTATAGTTATCTTCTTTCATACTTTTATTCCTTCTTTTTTTATAGAACGGTACAATGACGAAATAGAAAAAGGTCCGTTTAGTACTTCATTACGATTAACTGCCAGTGGTACGATAACCACATTGTTTTCAAATCCAACTTCCCAGGCTACATCGCTGATTAAACGTTTTTGCTCACGTGAAAGAGGACCTGTTTCTAAGTAAAGATCAAGATCGGAATCTGGTCTAGCTTGCCCGCGTGCCCGGGAGCCAAATAGACGCACTTCGTATAGAGGAATCTTCCCTGTGAGACGCTCTTTTACCTTCCTGGCAATGGCCAGGTCTTTAGTGTTCACTACGTTTTTGCTCCTTCCGTTATCTATTTGTTTTCATGTTAACATTTATTGGGAAAAAGATCAATGCAATCAAAAAATAGGAGCAGGAAAAGAACGTACTCTACCGAATAGTTAAGAACATCAAACCGGGAGAGGGGAAATGACGGTATGATGCCGAAAGTGCGGCGGTGGGTTTTCTTTCTGGTGACGTTTTTTGCCCTTTTCTTGGGGGATTTGGCTGTAGCCCGGGCTGCAGCGCCGGGATGGTCCCTCCTGGACGAGGTGCGTTCTCTCACGGAAAAAAATTATGCCGGTCCTTTAAACCGGGCAGCCCTGGAAGCAGGGGCCGTCCAGGGCCTGGTGGAGTCCCTGGGCGACCCTTACAGTGAATACATAGCCCCGGAAGATTTACCGTCTTTTGCTTCCTCGCTAAATGATGAATATACGGGTGTAGGGGTTGTTTTCCAGGAAATTGAGGGACAGGTGGTGATCAGTAATATTATCCCCGGCTCGCCGGCCGCCCGGTTGGGGGTCGCGCCCGGCTCGGTGCTGATGGCCGTGGACGGCCGGCCGGTCAAGGGCTTGCCCCTGGAGGAGATAGGCCGGCTGTTGAGCGGTAAGCCGGGAACCTATGTGGACCTGACTGTTACCCTGCCCGGCGGTGGCAGTCGCCGGAGCTATTACCTGCGCCGGGAGGTAATCCGGCCACCGGTGGTCAGCAGCCGCCTGCTCGCCGGGCCGGTAGGCTACCTTTACCTGCGCTCCTTCCCCTACTGGGCGCCTGCGGAGGTGGAAACGGCGCTGGCGGAGCTGGAAGCCCGGGGTGCCCGGGGAATTATCCTGGATCTCCGGGGCAACCCCGGCGGCTACCTGGACGCTGCCCTGGAGATTGCTTCTCTGTTTTTGCTCCCGGATAAACCTGTGGTACAGGTGGTGGGCCGGGATAAAAAAGTTACCGTCCTCCGTTCCCGGGGACCGGGACAGGACCTGCCCCTGGTGGTCCTTGTGGACCGGGGCACGGCCAGCGCGGCGGAGCTCCTGGCCGGGGCCCTGCAGGGCAATCGCGCCGCCATCCTCATCGGCACCCGGACCTACGGCAAAGGGGCGCTGCAGACTATCTTTCCTTTGAGCAACGGCGGCGCTTTAAAATTAACTACGGCATATTATCGTACTCCTGCCGGTCAAGCTATTGACGGGGTAGGGCTAATACCTGATATTGAAGTGACGGAGGGACGGAAGCAATTGGACCGCGCCCTGAAGGTCCTGCGGGCGCAAATTGCCCCACCCCTGGTGGTGGGCAACCTGGCCTGCCGGTAATTTACTTTGCCTTGATTTTTTCAGGCAACCACATGATGCCGGCCTCACCGGTGACTTTATGAAACTCCGGGTCGCCGGTTACTATTTGACTTCCGGTTTGTACTCCGAGGGCCAGGGTAAAACAATCGGCATAGGCGATCGGGTTTTTAGCTTTATATTTAGCGGCTTTTAGTGCAAATTCTTTATTTACGTTAACAATTTCTATCGGCAACGTTTCCAAAAGAGCCATGGCTTCATTTAGCTTTTTTGTGCCTGCTGCTCTTTCGATAATATAAGCAACTTCGCCAAGATTAACGGCACTCATCAAAATTTGCGCCGCCTCGTTTTGGGCTTCTTCGATTATAGCTTCTACTTGATCGGCTCCCGGCTCGTTTTGTAAATATGCCAGGACGGCGTAACTGTCAAAAACGTACTTCTTCATTTTTTACCTCTTCTTTTCTGGTGGCGAGGAGCGTTTCTACCAGGTGATAACCTTGAAGCATTCCTTTACCTGAGGCGATAGGATTCGGGGGAACGGGCGTAAGATTGAGGCTGCCATCATTTTCTGTAAAAACAATCTTGGTTCCGGGGCTGATGTTATAACGCTGGCGCAGTTCTTTAGGTATAACTACCCAGCCTTTTGAAGATACGCGAACAATATAAGGCATACATATCACCGCCAAATTATACTATTTGTTGTAAAGTATAACGCTAAAATATGTATTTATCAAGATATATTTAAGAAAGGAGAATTTGCTTATGCCGGTAACCCTTGCGTCTATTCGCGAGCGGGCCAGGGTGCTCCTGGACGGCATCTGCCACGTTTGCCCGGTATGTGACGGGCGGCGCTGTCCTACCGGTGTACCGGGGATGGGGGGCATTGGCACCGGAGCGTCGTTCCGCAATAATGTAACGGCCCTGGCGGCCTGGCAGGTCAACATGCGCGTCCTCCACGACCGCAAAGACCAGAACCTGGGGTTAAGGCTTTTCGGCCAGAAGCTGGCCTTTCCCATCCTGGGGGCGGCTGTGGCCGGGGCCAGGGTCAATTTCCAGGGGCGTATCGGCGAGGAAGAACTGGCGCGGGCCTTTGTTCTGGGGGCGGCCGGGGCCGGCAGTCTCTCCTTCACCGGGGACGGTCCCCTGCCGGAACTTATGGACGCCGGGCTCAAAGCCATCAGGGCCGCAGGCGGGCGGGGCATCCCGGTCATCAAACCCCGGGAAGACGCAGAAATAGTGAGCCTCATTCGCCGGGCCGAGGATGCCGGCGCCGTGGCCATAGCTATTGATGTCGATGCTGCCGGGCTGGTGAATATGACCCGCGCCGGCCAGCTGGTGGAACCCAAGACGGTGGAGCAGATTGCCGGGATCGCGGCGGCGACCTCTCTTCCCCTAATTTTGAAGGGCGTTATGACGGTGGCCGACGCGGAGGCCGCCGTGGCCGGCGGGGCGGCGGCCATTGTGGTTTCCAATCATGGCGGCCGCGCCCTGGACCACACGCCGGGGACGGCGGCGGTGCTGCCGCAGATCGCGGCGGCGGTGGGAGATAAAATAACGGTCCTGGCCGACGGCGGCGCGCGCTCGGGGGTGGATGTTCTGAAAATGCTGGCCCTGGGCGCCCGGGCGGTCCTGGTGGGCCGGCCCCTGGCCATTGCCGCCATCGGCGGCGGTGCCGCCGGTGTGCGGCTACAGCTGGAAACTATGGCCGACGACCTGGCCGTTGCCATGCGCCTTACTGCTTGCGGCGATTTAGGGGATATAGGACCGGGGATATTGCACCCCATCCGAATTTCTTGATTTTGTCCGTTCAAAGTTAAATATGCAAAATAGTAAAATTTAGTGACAAAAAAGTTACTGACTGGTGCGTAGATTTAGTGTTATAATAACACTAAATTGGTGGAAAACATTTGATGGGAGGGTTGGCTAGATTTGATAGATCCTGGTGGCAATAATGATGCGAACATTAAGGCAAAAGCCCTGGCGGAGGTCCTGGAACGCTATGCTGGAACTAAAGGCGCCCTGATCCCTCTCCTCCAGGAAGCCCAGGAGATTTACGGCTACCTGTCGCGAGAAGTGATGCAGGAAATTGCCAGGAGGCTGAAAATCCCTTTCAGCCAGGTTTACGGCGTGGCTACTTTTTATACCCAGTTTCACTTGAAACCCCGCGGCCGGAACATAATTCGCGTCTGCCAGGGTACGGCCTGCCACGTGCGGGGGGGTGCCCGGCTCCTGGAGGCTATTTCGGCGACCCTGGGTATAGGTAAAAATGAAACCACCCCCGACGGCCGCTTTACCCTGGAAACGGTGGCCTGCCTGGGTTCCTGCGGCCTGGCCCCGGTGATGATGATTAACGAAGAAACCTACGGGCGGCTGGCGCCTGAGAAGATCCCGACCATACTGGAAAAATACTAGCTATACGATGTGACGTCGCGAGCTTCTACAGCTTGGATAAAAAGACTTCGATTTTAGGCGGGGGTGAAACCGAATTGCTGGACCTGAAGGAATGGCGGGATACTTTGCAGCAGCAATCTCACCGGGGGGACAGGCCGTCCCTTACCGTGGGCATGAGCACCTGCGGCCAGGCGGCCGGGGGAGCGAAGGTAATGGCGGCCCTGGTAGAAGAGACGGCCAGGCGGGGTTTGCAGGTAGAGATAAGCCAGACGAGCTGTATCGGCATGTGTTACGCCGAACCCATCGTAGAAGTAGTCTTGCCGGGGAAACCGCGCGTGTTTTACGGCGATGTAACCCCGGAGCGGGTCCCCGTCTTGATTGAAAAACATGTGGTGCAGGGGGAACCTGTCAGGGACTGGGCCCTGATCCAGGTGCCCGGTGAGGTAGCTCCCTATGAAGACATCCCGGTGATGGCGGCAAGCCCTTACTACGGCCGTCAGGTGCGGGTGGTGACTTCCCGCCTGGGTTTGACCGACCCGGAAAGCCTGGAAGAATATATTGCCACCGGCGGCTATGAGGCCCTGGAAAAGGTCTTGAGCCGGATGACCCCGGAACAGGTTATCGAAGAAATCAAGATTTCGGGTCTGCGCGGCCGGGGCGGAGCCGGTTTTCCTACGGGCTTGAAGTGGAGTTTTACCCGGCAGGCCCCGGGGGACAAAAAGTATGTGGTCTGCAACGCCGATGAGGGCGATCCCGGCGCCTTTATGGATCGCAGCGTCCTGGAAGGCGACCCATTTACCGTTATTGAGGGCATGACCATCGCCGCCTACGCCATAGGCGCCGATGAAGGCTATATTTACTGCCGTGCGGAGTACCCTTTAGCCATCAAACGTCTGAAAACGGCCATAACTGCAGCCGGAGAAAAGGGCTTGCTGGGCCGGGATATCCTGGGGACGGGCTTTAATTTTGACCTGCATATCAAGGCCGGCGCCGGCGCCTTTGTCTGCGGCGAGGAGACGGCTTTACTCGCTTCCATCGAGGGCAAGCGGGGCATGCCCCGGGTGCGGCCGCCCTTCCCGGCACAGCAGGGGTTATGGGGTAAGCCTACCAATATCAATAATGTCGAAACCTACGCCAACGTCCCCTTTATTATCAAGAACGGCGGCCAGTGGTTTGCCTCTATGGGCACGGAAAAGAGCAAGGGGACCAAGGTCTTCTGCCTGACGGGCAAGATCAAGAAGACCGGGCTCATCGAAGTGCCCATGGGTATAACCCTGCGGGAAATTATCTTTGATATCGCCGGCGGTATCCAGGATGATAAGCAGTTCAAGGCCGTCCAGATCGGTGGGCCGTCGGGCGGCTGCCTGCCGGAAGACAAGCTGGACCTGCCGGTGGATTACGAATCCCTCACTGCCGCGGGGGCCATCATGGGTTCCGGCGGCATGGTGGTCATGGATGAGAATACCTGCATGGTGGATGTGGCCCGCTTTTTCCTGAACTTTACCCAGGCGGAATCCTGCGGCAAGTGTACTCCCTGCCGCGAGGGCACCAAACGGATGCTGGAGATCCTCACCCGTATATGCGAGGGTGAGGGGAAGATGGAGGATCTGGATACCCTGGAAACGCTGGCGCGGGTAGTCAAGAACACGGCCCTCTGCGGCCTGGGGCAGACCTGTCCCAACCCCATCCTCTCCACCCTCCAGTACTTCCGCCACGAATATGAGGCCCACATCAAAGATAAGCGCTGCCCGGCCCACGTCTGCCAGGCCTTGCTGGTCTATACCATTGACGCCGACAAGTGTACCGGCTGCGGCGCCTGTGCCCGGGCCTGCCCGGCGGGGGCCATCAGCGGCGAGAAAAAACAGCCGCACCGCATTGATTCCGCCCTGTGCATCAAGTGCGGCAGTTGTATGGAGAAGTGCAAGTTCGGGGCGATATCCAGGTTGTAGCGTACTTTAAGCTCCAACTTCCCACCTCCCACTTCCCACTTCCCATTTCCCACATCTATTTACGTAGGGGGGAAAACAGATGGCTGATGTCACCTTGACCATAGATGGCAAGAGAATAACCGTACCGGCCGGGACAACGGTCTTGCAGGCCGCCCGGGACAACGGCATCTTTATCCCTACCCTCTGCCATGACCCGAAGCTCACGCCCTGGGGCGGCTGCCGCCTGTGTGTGGTGGAAATCGAGGGTATGCGCGGCCTGCCGGCCTCATGCGTGACCGCCGTCGCCGAGGGCATGGTGGTGCAGACGGCTTCGCCGGCTGTAATTGAAGCCCGCAAAATGATGTTGGAATTATTGCTGGCCAACCATCCCCGGGACTGCCTCACCTGCAGCAAGAGCGGCGCCTGCAGCCTGCAGGATTACGCCTACTATTACGGCGTAAGGGGAGACAAATTCCACGGGGAAAAACACGACTATCCCCTGGAGGATGACAACCCCTTCATCGTGCGAGATATGAACAAGTGCATCCTGTGCGGCAAGTGCATCCGCGTTTGCGCGGAAGTCCAGGTTAACAACGTCATCGACTTTGCCCACCGCGGTTTCAACACCAGGGTAACCCCGGCCATGGATCTGACCTTAAGGGAATCGGAAGAATGCGTCTTTTGCGGCAACTGTGTCCAGGTCTGCCCGGTGGGGGCCCTGACGGAGAAGGCGAGTTTATGGCAGGGCCGCGAGTGGGAGCTGACGAAAGTGCGGACCACCTGCACCTTCTGCGGCGTGGGCTGCAACCTGGAGGTCAGCGTGAAGGACGACCATGTGGTGCGCGTCCGCGGCTATGACAACCCCCGGGTCAACAGCGGCTGGCTCTGCGTCAAGGGCCGCTTCGGCGTCGACTTTGCTGAAAGCCCGGACCGCATTACCCGGCCCCTTATCCGCGTGGGCGAGCGGGGCGAGGGTCGCTTCCGGGAAGCCACCTGGGACGAGGCCCTGGAATTTACTGCCCGGCGCTTGCAAGAGATCAAGGAGCAGTACGGCAGCCGGGCCATCGGCGCTTTAAGTTCGGCCCGGTGTACCAACGAAGAAAACTACCTGATGCAGAAGTTCATGCGGGCGGTGATCGGCACCAACAACGTCGATCACTGCGCCCGGACCTGACACGCCCCTACCGTGGCCGGTCTGGCCATAGCATTCGGTAGCGGCGCTATGACG
The DNA here is from genome assembly GCF_006538385.1 of Moorella sp. E306M. Taxonomy (NCBI): domain Bacteria; kingdom Bacillati; phylum Bacillota; class Clostridia; order Neomoorellales; family Neomoorellaceae; genus Neomoorella; species Moorella sp. E306M. Next base: position 1,425,631 of record NZ_BJKO01000001.1, read on the forward strand.
AACTCCATCGCTGAAATCGAGCATAACGACGTCCTGCTCATTATCGGTTCTAACACCACCGAAGCCCACCCGGTCATCGGCCAGAAGATGAAACAGGCCGCCCGGCGGGGAGCAAAGCTCATCGTTGTTGACCCGCGCCGGATTGAGCTGGTGGAGTACGCCCACCTGTGGCTGCCCATCAGGCCGGGGACCAATGTGGCTTTAATTAACGGCCTGATGTATGTCATCATCACGGAAGGCCTGGTGGATAAAAAGTTTATTGAGGAACGGACGGAAGGTTTTGAAAACCTCTGGGCTGTAGTCCAGAACTACCCGCCGGAGCGGGTGGCGGGGATTACCGGCGTGCCGGCGGAGAAGATCTACGCCGCGGCGCGGCTTTATGCCACGACTGACAGGGCGGGGATCTTCTATACCCTGGGCATCACCGAGCATACCAGCGGTACCAGCAACGTCATGAACCTGGCCAACCTGGCCATGATTACCGGCCATGTGGGCAAAGAGTTCAGCGGCGTCAACCCCTTACGTGGCCAGAATAACGTCCAGGGGGCCTGCGACATGGGTGCCCTGCCCGACGTCTTCCCCGGTTACCAGAAGGTGGCCAACCCGGAGGTTCGAGAGCGCTTTGCCGCCGCCTGGAACTGCCGGCTGGACGCCACCCCGGGCCTTCGCATCCCGGAGATGATCGACCTGGCGACGGAGGGCTATATCAGGGCCATGTACATCATGGGCGAAGACCCGGCCCTGACGGACCCGGATATCACCCACGTGCGCAAAGCCCTGGCCAACCTGGACTTCCTGGTAGTGCAGGATCTCTTTATCTCCGAGACGGCGAAGTTTGCCGACGTCATCCTGCCCGGCGCCAGTTTCCTGGAGAAGGACGGCACCTTCACCAATACCGAGCGCCGGGTGCAAAGGGTGCGCCGGGCCTTGAGGCCCAGGGGAGAATCCCGGCCCGACTGGCAGATTATTTGCGATCTGGCAACGCGCCTGGGCTACCCAATGCACTACGACTCCCCGGAGCAGATCTTCGCCGAGATGGCCAGCCTCACCCCCAGCTATGCCGGTATGAGCTACGCCCGCCTGGAGGGTAACGGCCTGCAGTGGCCCTGCCCAACGCCGGAACACCCGGGGACTAAATTCCTCCATGCCGGTAGGTTCCCGCGGGGCAAGGGCTTGCTCCAGGGTATTGAGTATCAGCCTCCGGCCGAGCTGACGGACGAGGAATATCCCATTTTGCTGACTACCGGCCGCATGCTGTACCACTACGGCATCACCACCCGCCATTCGCCGTCCCTGGAAAGCTACCGGCCGGAAGAATACGCGGAAATAAACCCCGCCCAGGCGGCCGAGCTGGGTGTCCGGACGGGGGACAGGGTAACAGTAGTCTCCCGCCGCGGCCGACTGGTGACGAAGGTTAAAGTGACGGACCGGGTACCTCCGGGGATAATGTTCATGACCTACCACTACAAAGAGTCCCCGGTGAACATCTTGACCAACGCCGCCTTTGACCCCATCGCCAAGACGGCGGAATACAAGGTGACCGCGGTACGGTTGGAACCGGCGAGTTGAAAACCGTCCAGCGTTAAAAACTAAGGGGTGCTGTTATGCACCCCTTAGCCATTTTTCTATTACTTTGCGAAATATATGGAGTAAGCAATTGCCAGGGAACCTAACAGGACGGCAAAGAATGTGGCTACGCTCCACCACCGTGTATTATCCAGTTTGCCATCAAGACGGTTGATATCATTTTTTACTTCCTGGCGTAGGGCTTCAATTTTATTATCAAACCTGGCTTCCTGGGCTTCTTTAGTGTCACTTATTTGCTTTTGTAGATCGTTTTTGACATTACTTATCTTGGCCTCAAGGTCATCCTTGGTGTCGCTGATTTGTTTTTGTAGGCTTCTTCAGCCATAGCTGCCACCCCTTTCGCTCCTCTGATAACATCTTACTATGCTTTACCAGCTTTGTCTATCTTATTTTCCTCTTTTAACTTCCGCCACAGGGTGGTGCGGCTGACGCCTAAGCGGCGGGCGGCTTCGGCCTTGTTGCCCCCCGTTTCGGCCAGAACGCGCATGATCAGGCCGCGTTCCAGGATGTTTACCTGGCCAGCCAGTCTTTCTATCCGTCCTTCTCCTGGTGCACCTTCTCCGGGGTTCCCGGGCTCCGGCGCTGTTACCAACCCCAGAGCCTGGCGAACCTCAGCAGCGCTGATGGTGGTCCCATGGCAGCGTAAGGCCAGGCGTTCCATGCAGTTGCGCAGCTCCCGGATGTTGCCCGGCCACTGGTACTGGAGCAACTCCCTGGCTGCCTCCGGCGTGAGGTTCCCTGCCGGCCGCTGCAACTGGCGGCAGAACTCCTGGAGGAAATGTTCGGCCAGGAGGAGCACATCGGCCCCGCGCTCCCGCAAAGGCGGGATTTCCAGGTTAAGGACGTTGATGCGGTAGTAAAGGTCTTCCCGGAAGGCCTGCTCCTTGACCATCTGCGCGAGATTGCGGTGGGTGGCCGCAATAACCCTTACGTTGACGGGGATGATGCGGTCATCCCCCAGGCGCATGATCTCCCCTTCTTCCAGGACCCGCAGTACCCGGGCCTGGAGGCGGGGCGACATTTCCCCGATTTCATCCAGGAAGATGGTCCCCTCGTGGGCGAGTTCGAAAAGGCCGGGTTTGCCGCCTTTGCGGGCGCCGGTAAAGGCCCCCTCGGCGTAGCCGAAAAGCTCGCTTTCCAGGAGGTTTTCCGGCAGGGCGGCGCAGTTGACGGCTACAAAGGGACCGTCCTGCCGGGGGCCGGCCAGGTGGATGGCATGGGCGAACATTTCCTTGCCTGAACCTGTCTCACCATGAATGAGGACCGTGGACTGGACGGAGGCGTACTCCCGGGCCAGACGCACGGCTTCCTTCAAGGCCGGGCTTTCGCCAAGGATGTCGGCAAAGGTATACTTGGCCACGTGGCCGCGCCCGGCCAGGCGGCGCCGGACCTTGTGCTCCAGGCTTTGCAGGCTGGAAATATTCTGGAAAGTAGTTACCACTCCTACGGTGCGGCCGTCGACAATGATGGGTACGCGGTTGGCCACCACCCTGGTATTGCCGATGTCCAGCAGCTCACCAAGTTCCGGCTTTCCTGTCTTTAACAAGATATGGCACTGGGCATTGGGGATGACCTCCGTTACCGGGCGGCCGATAGCATCCCCGGCGCGCCAGCCGGAGAGTTTTTCCGCCACGGGGTTGAAGACGGTTATGCGGCCTTCTTCATCTAGGGCGATAATGCCGTCATAGGCAAAGTCCAGGATGGCCTTGAGTTGTTCGGCCCGGCGTTTCTCCTGGTGGCGGACCTGTAACACCCGCTGGGCCTCCTTGAGGGCCTGGTAGACCGTTTCCTTGCCGGAGGTAATGATGACGCTGTTTAGGCCGAAATTGCGCGCCTCGCGGGCCATGGCAATTTTGCCGATGATTACTTCGGCACCGGCTTCCTTGAGGGCCAGAATGCCCCGCCGGATGTCATCATCCTGGTTTTTTAGAGTGTATTTGAGAAAAGTATCTCCCAGGATGGTTTCCAGGCTCTCCAGGCCCTGGATGACATCGGGGACATCAGCGATGCCGATGGGGCCGCCGAATTGTTTGGCCTGGTAATAGGCTCGCAGGATATCGTAACCGCCAATGGGAACGTCGACCACCGGGAGGTCCACGGCCTGCTGGATGAGCCAGGCTGTTACGCCGCGGCTGACAATGACCTGGCAACCGTTTCTAGCCAGATCGCGGGCCAGGTTTGCCCCTTCTTCCATCCTGGCAACGTGGATGGATAGATCCAGGCCCAGCTCCAGGCTCACCTGGCGGGCGATGTGGGCCAGGTCTTCGTAGGGAGCAATAAAAGCAATTTCTGCCACGAAACCGTTCCCCCTGAGTTTCAATCCGGAAACGGCGATAGGCCGTTACAAAAAAGAAACATGACAGGTTTTGATGTTACTATTCGACGTTAAGATGGTTTTTCCTTGCCGGGTTGCAAAATTTTCGTTTTTAGTTCTATATTTAAAAGAAACCCGTTAAACCAGGAAAAAATGGCTGCTATAAAAAGCAAAATGTTGTCAAGGAAATATTTCTGTTTTTAACCGCTATCCCCTTGAAACATTCATGAACGTTACGTTTGGTCGTATAAGTAATATTAATGAAACATAAGGGGATCCGGCCGGCTGTTGCGGCCGGCTTTTCTTTCCCCGGGGTCTTTAAATAGCAAGGGTTGTAAGGTAGTAAAAAAATACCAGGTCATTTCCCGCGGGCTGGCATGAATTTTGCAATATTTAATTAATGTCTGTTGTCTTAGCAGGGGAGGCGAATAAAAGTGGCGGCTAAAGAGCTACCGGTAGTACCATCGGCCAGGCCGGGTACCATGGCCGCCGGGGCGGCCATGGAGCGTATCCGCGAGCGGCGGCCGGTGATTGATAAACAAAAATGTAATCTCTGCCGCGAGTGCCTGCTGTATTGCCCGGACGCAGCCCTGGCGGCAGATAAAGGGGAAGTGAGAGTGGATTTGCGTTTTTGCAAAGGCTGCGGCATCTGCGCCGTCGAGTGCCCTGCCCGGGCAATTACCATGGTTCCGGAACATGCCGGCAACCGGGGGTTTATTGAGAAGTAAGCAGGGAGTGAATGAAAATGCACCTGTTATTAAACGGCAACGAAGCGGCCGCCCATGCCGCCCGCCTGGCGCGGGTAGAAGTCCTGGCTTCCTACCCTATTACCCCGGCGGCGCCGGTCATGGAAAAGATTACGCAGTTTATAGCCGACGGCAACCTCAAATGTAATTTTGTCCGGGTGGAGTCCGACCACAGCGCCATGGCCGCGGCCCTGGGGGCGGCCATGGCCGGAGCCAGATCGTTTCTCATTACCAATTCCCAGGGCCTGGCCTATATGAGCGAGGTCCTCTACCATACTTCCGGCCTCCGCCAGCCGGTGGTCATGGCTGTAGTCAACCGGGCCCTGGCGGCCCCCCACAGCCGCTTCCCGGAGCACGGCGATGTTGTGGCTCAGGAGGCATGCGGGTGGATCCAGCTTTTCTGCGAGAACAACCAGGAAGTCCTGGACAGCCTCATCCAGGCTTTTCGCCTGGGTGAAGACGAGCGGGTGCGCCTGCCGGTAATGGTCAACTATGAGGGTTACATCCAATCCCATACCCGGGAAACCGTAGACCTGCCGGAGCAGGAAGCAGTAGATACCTTCCTGCCCCTGGTGCGGCGGCCGGTCCTGGATGTAAATAACCCCCTGGCGGTCAATACCGTTACTGGCCCGGAACTATATATGGACTACAAATACCATCAGGACGCCGCCCTGCAGCGGGCGGGCGAAGTCTTGCAGGAGGTTAGCGCGAATTATACCAAACTAACGGGCCGCGACTGGGGCGGTGCCGTATCGGGCTACCGCCTGGAGGATGCGGAAATCGTACTGGTGGCTATGGGCTCCCTGGTCAGCACGGCCAGGATTGCCGTCGACGCTCTGCGGGCCGCAGGAGAAAAGGCGGGGCTGCTGAAAATCCGCCTTTTCCGGCCCTTCCCGGCGGATACGGTGCGGGAAATGATGCATCATACCCGGGCCGTAGTCGCCCTGGATAAAAATATCGTTTACGGCGCCGGTGGCGCCCTGGGCCGGGAACTGCGGGCCGTTCTCTACGGATTTACGAAGGTACCGGTTTACAGTTATATCCTCGGCCTCGGCGGACGGGATGTAGGTGTTGAAGATTTAATCACCATTTACCGGCAGGTAAACGAAGGACTTGCCGCCGGAAAGATTCCGGCGCTCTATCAATGGTACGGCCTGTAAGGCCGGAGGTGAGAAGATATGGAAGTATACAAGACATTGGCCGAAATACCGCAAGACGAGTTTTTTACCGGGGGCCACGGCGGTTGCCGCGGGTGTGGGGCGGCCCTGGCGGTGCGCCAGGCCATGAAGGCCCTGGGTCCGCGGACCATTGTTACCATTCCTGCTTCCTGTATGGCCACCATCGGCGGTTCGGGCTTAAGTACCGCCTGGGAGATACCCTTTTACCATTCCCTTTTTGAATGCGCTCCGGCCGTCGCCTCCGGTATCCGGGCGGCCCTGGACATCCAGGGGATTAAAGATGTCAATGTCGTCTCCTGGGCCGGTGACGCCGGAACGGCCGATATAGGCTTCCAGTCGCTGACCGGAGCGGCCGAACGCCAGGAGAATATCATCCACGTCTGCTATGATAATGAAACTTATATGAATACCGGCGGCCAGGCCGGCAGCGTTACCCCTTACCAGGCGGTCACGCCTGACACGCCCGCCGGCAAGCCTACGCCGCGCAAAGACATGCTGGCCATCATGGCCGCCCACCACCCGGCCTACCTGGCTACGGCTTCAGTAGCCTATCCCCTGGACCTGATCCGGAAATTCCAGAAGGCCAGGGCCATTCAGGGCTTCCGCTATATCCACATCCTGGCCCCCTGCTTTAGAGGCTGGGGTATTCGGGAGGACCAGACGGTGCAGCTCGCCCGTCTGGCAGTAGAGTGCGGCCTGTGGCAGCTTTATGAAGAGATAGGCGGCCGGCGGCGGGTAACAGTCGTCCCGGAACGCCGTATACCGGTGCGGGAGTACCTGCGGCTTCAGGGGCGCTTTAAGAACATGGATGAAGCGGCCGTCGAGGCCCTTCAGGCCGAGGCTGACCGCCGCTTCCAGGAGGTGCAGTCATGATTGAAATCCGCTTCCACGGCCGTTACGGCCAGCCGGTGGCCGCCCTGGCCGGTAAAGTAGCTCAAGCCGCCCTGGCGGCAGGTAAATATGTCCAGGTCTTTGAAAACTTTGCCGCTTACCGGCCGGGGGCGCCTATGTATACGGTGGTGCGTATTGCTGATAGTTTTATCCGGGAACGCTCGGCCAATGCCAGCCGTCCGGATGTCGTGGTGCTCCTGGATAACAGCCTGCTGGGTATTATGGATGTAACCCGGGGATTGAAAGCTGGGGGGATAGTTATAGCCATTAACGTCGATCCGGCGGTAAAAAGAAGTAATCAGAGGGTAAATTGGCAGTTGCTATCCCTTGATTCGGACGCAAGTATAGATAAAAAAGAAGAAATGATTTTAGCGGAATTAAGTAAGTTGGGCATGCTCCAGCATCACAATTAAGAGAAGTTTTTCTGGCGTTTTGCTTATAGAATTTTAGGAAAGGAGTGATGCTGAATATTTTACTAAAAAGAATGGGGGGATGCCGTATAAGTTGTTATGAAGGAAAATAAAGAAATCATGACGAAAATAAAAATTAATAGATAGGGGGGAACCTTATGATTATCCAAAACGCAGTTGTGGCTTTATCGGCTTTTGTGGCAGTTATTGCTTTGTTATTTTTGTTTATTGGAAGGTTCAAATGGCATGTTTTCCTGGCGCTTTTAATTCCCATCGTCCTAATGGGTCTTGTGCCTGGCCTGGATATGGATAAGTTTATTAAAGCCTTTGAAACCGGTTTTGGTAAAACAGTCCAATCTATTGCGGTTGTTATAGTCCTTGGCTCTATTATTGCCGAGGCCTTAAAAAATACGGGTGGTATTGAAAAAATTACCTTAACTATGATTAAATGGATCGGCGAAAAAAGGATGCCGCTGGCCCTAACCTTGACCGGCTTCGTTATCGGTATTGCCATTTTTTCCGACATCGGTTACGTTATTCTGAACCCATTAGTGCATTCGGCAGCTATTAAAGTAGGAACCAATATGAGTGTAATGGCTACGGGACTGGTGGGAGCCATGCAGCTTACCCATGCCATGGTGCCGCCTACACCGGGACCGCTGGCGGCCGCGGCCCTGGTGAAAGCCGATGTGGGTAAAATTATTGTTTTTGGTAGCATTGCCTGCCTTGTAGGCTCCCTGGCGGGCTGGGTTTATGCACAAATAGTGGGGCCACGGGTGCCTTCACCACCTTCAGAAGAGTTTCTGGGTCAATCATTTGCCGAAAAAGGGATGGAATCCGAACTGCCCACCACGGCGGCAGCATATGCACCTATCCTCATCCCCTTAATTTTGATTGCCGGGCAGAGTGTAGCTTCTTTTGCCCTTCCTAAAGAAAGCCTTTTGAGGCTTGCCCTTACCTATTTAGGCTGGCCGGTTGTGGCCTTATCCATTGGTGTTTGGCTGGCCTACCGCAATACCAAGGGAGAGCAGAAAAAGAAACAAAACAGTGAGTGGATTGAAAATGCCTTGCGGACTTCTGCTATGATCATTGTTGTAACTGGCCTGGGTGGGTCCTTGAGTGCAATTTTAAAGGGAACACCGGCGGTAGATCTGATTGCCAAGTCCGTGGCCCAGACGGGGGTTCCGGCCATTTTCCTGCCCTTTGTTTTAGGCGTAATTGGCAACATGATAACCGGTTCGACGACTGTAGGCGTCATTACTGCAGGTTCTCTGGTAGCTCCCATGCTGGGAACTCTTAATTTAAGCCCGGAAGCTGCCATGCTGGCCGGGGCCGCCGGTTCGGTAATTATCAAATATGTAAATTCCAGTTATTTCTGGGTGTGCACTTCTCTCTCCAAGATGGAACTTAAATCTGCCTTGATTTCCTACGGCGGCGTTACGCTGGTTGGTGGTATCTTCTCCATGATTGCCGTCTATGTCATGTGGCTTATGCATCTTATTTAATTATGTAAACAAAAACCTGGCCCGGATGGAAGTTGCTTGCAGGCGCCCAATCCGGGCCAGGTGAGCTAAAAGCAGAAAAAGGCTAACCGATACTGCATTGGGCGAGATAGATTTTACAGGCACCAGACGTTTTTACCATGTACCCGGGTATGTTCGAGTGGTTGTATAGGCGATTATAGTGCAAAAGATAAAACTGAAGGCTAAATTTTTAGAAGGGAAGTCTTCAGGTATGAACTTTTTCCTTAAAGCCCTGGGAGCTGCCGCCGGGATACAGCGAGTAGTACCGGGCGAAGAGATAACCATCAACGTTGATTTAATTCTTGCTCATGATGGAACTGCCGCCAAAATCCTGGCTGCCTGGCCTGAAGGGGAACAAGTCGCGCAACCGGCAAAAGTGGTTTTCACTCTCGATCATGCTATGCCGGCGCCGACGATAGCGAGCCGGCAGCTGCATTTGCAGTTAAGGGCTTACGCCCGCCGGCAGGGAATTAACCTTTTTGAAAGGTGTGAGGGGGTTCTCCACCAGGTGGTGGCTGAATACTTCCATCCCCGGGCCGGCATGATTATTGCCGGTGCCGATGGTCATGTAACAACGGCCGGCGCCTTTAGTGTCATAGCGTTTTCTCTTGCCCCTGCCGAACTGGTACCGGTACTGCTTACCGGACAACTTCGATTAGTGGTGCCAGAAACAGTAATAGTAACAATAAAGGGCGGCTTGCCACCAGGGGTATCCCCGCGGGATCTGGGATTGGAACTCCTGCGACGCTTGGGAGGAGGCGCCTTAAAAAATAAAGCCCTGCTGCTGCAGGGAGAGGGTGTCTGGCAGCTTTCGCCAAGTGGACGGATGAGCGTTTGTAACCTGATCGGCGAAATGGGCTGTATGACAGGAATGATTATCCCACCAGAGGAACAGGTTGCTGACAGCGATTTAACTATTGATGCTTCTACTCTGAAGCCCCTTGTTGCCTGTCCTCCGGCTCCAACTAAAATTCAACCGGTGCATGAAGTGGCCGGCTTAACCGTAACCCAGGTTCTGGTAGGCGGTTGCGGTAGCGGCCGCCTGGAGGATTTTGAAGAACTGGCCGCTGCTATGAACGGCAGACCTGTTCACGGGGACGTAAACCTGCTGTTAGTACCGGCATCCAGGGCTGTTTTGCAGGAGATGGAAGCCAGGGGTTTGAGCAGGAGCTTACTACAACAGGGGGCCGTAATTTTGCCTCCCGGTTGTGGCCCCTGTCCGGGGCAGCATGCCGGCTTGCTGGCGCCTGGCGACCGGGTGCTGGCAGCTACGGTCCGCAACACTCCCGGGCGCATGGGTTCTCCCGAGGCGGAGATTTACCTGGCTTCACCCCGGACGGCCGGCCTGGCGGCTGTCGCCGGAGCTATTGTGGCCGGTTGACGAATACCTTCTTGAAATAGGCATTGTTTATAAGAACTCAGAGTGCCGATTCTCCTTGACGCCTCGTAAAGGGTCTGGTAAAATTATAATGTTGTTCTGGCTAATCCCGTTGCGGGGGCTATTTTTTTGCCCGGAAACAGGTTGAGGAGGGGAGACGGATGGCTGGAAAATATGATGTGGTCATCGTTGGCGCCGGCCCGGCAGGGATTTTCACCGCCCTGGAGCTGGTGCGGCAGGAAAGCGGGCTCAAAGTGCTCATCCTTGAGAAGGGACACGGCTTAAAGCGCCGGGTGTGCCCGTCCAAGGAGACGCGTTCCAGCTGCCTGCACTGCAACCCCTGCTCGGTAGTATCCGGCTGGGGAGGAGCCGGGGCTTTCAGTGACGGCAAATTAACCCTGTCGCCGGAAGTAGGCGGCTGGCTGAGTGAATATATACCGGAGCGGGAAGTAACGGCTTTAATCGATTATGTCGACGGCGTTTACCGCCATTTCGGGGCGCCGGATAAGGTCTACGGCAGCCTGGAAGATGAGCGCATTGCCGACATCCAGCGCCAGGCCGTCCTGGCGGATTTAAAGCTGATTCCGGCTCCCATCCGCCACCTGGGCACCGGGCGCACCCAGGAGATCCTCCAGGCCATGAAGGATTACCTGGAGGAGCACGGCGTAGAGGTGCGCACGGATACGCCGGTTGAGGAAATCCTGGTAGAAGATAACCGGGTTACCGGGGTGGTTACCCGGCGGGGTGAAGAGATCAGCGCCCGTTATGTGGTCCTGGCTCCCGGCCGGGAAGGCGCCGACTGGCTGCGCCGGGTGGCTGCCGGGTTGAACCTGAAGCTGGTCGTCAATCCCGTGGATATTGGCGTGCGGGTAGAAGTGCCGGCGGCCGTCATGGAGCACCTGACCAGCGTCATTTACGAATCTAAATTTATCTTTTACTCGCGGAAATTTGACGACCGGGTGCGGACCTTCTGCATGAACCCCTACGGGGAAGTAGTGCTGGAAAATAACGAGGGCCTGGTGACGGTGAACGGCCACTCCTATGCGGACAAAAAGACTAACAATACCAACTTTGCGCTGCTGGTCAGCAAGACCTTTACCGAGCCTTTCAAGGAACCCATTGCCTACGGCCGTTATGTGGCCCGGCTGGCCAACCTCCTGGGCGGCGGTGTCCTGGTCCAGCGCTTGGGTGACCTCCTGTCGGGGCGGCGGACCACAGCTGACCGCCTGGAAAAGGGCCTGGTAACACCGACACTGACCGAGGCCACGCCCGGGGACCTGTCCCTGGTTTTCCCTTACCGGCACCTTACGGCCATTGTGGAGATGCTCGCGGCCATGGATAAGATCGCGCCGGGGGTTTATTCCCGGCATACCCTGCTTTACGGCGTGGAGGTTAAATTTTATTCGTCCCGGTTAAGTTTAAGCCAGGAACTGCAAACAAATATCCACGGCCTGTACGCTGCCGGTGACGGCGCCGGGGTTACCCGCGGTCTGGCCCAGGCTTCGGCGGCCGGTGTCATTGCCGCCCGGGCTATTATAGCCAGCGCTTAACCGGTGGTGGCCTGGCTTGCGCCCGGCCCCAATACCAGGCGAGGATGAAATAAAACAAACGAATAAACAAACAATAAATTGAAAGGCGGTGCTTGCATGGCGGCGGTAGTCCTGGTGGGAGCCCAGTGGGGCGACGAGGGCAAGGGAAAAATTACCGATTACCTGGCGGAAAAAGCTGAAGTGGTGGTTCGTTACCAGGGAGGGAGCAACGCCGGCCATACGGTAATGGTCGGGGAACAGGAGTTTAAACTGCACCTGGTGCCTTCCGGTATCCTCTATCCAGGCAAGCTCTGCCTTATTGGCAATGGTGTGGTGGTCGATCCGGCTGTCCTGGTGCAGGAACTGGACGGCCTGGCGGAGCGGGGTATAGATACCTCAAGTTTGAGGATCAGCGACCGGGCCCACCTCATTTTACCTTACCACAAGGGCCTGGATGCCGTCGAGGAAGAGCGCCGGGGCCAAGCCCAGATCGGCACCACCAAACGGGGCATTGGCCCGGCCTATGTTGATAAAACGGCCCGGACGGGCATCCGGGTAGGAGATCTCCTGGACTGGGAGGAATTTCGCGGGAAGCTGGCCCGCAACCTGGCGGCAGTCAACGAGATGCTGGCTAAAATTTACGACCGGCCGGGTTACGACCTGGAGGCCATCCTGGACGAATATGCCGGTTATGCCAGGCGCCTGAGGCCCCTCATTGCCGATACCGTCCGTCTGGTTAACGGGGCTTTAAAGGACGGTCGCAGGGTCCTCTTTGAAGGTGCCCAGGGTACCCTCCTGGACCTGGACCAGGGGACTTATCCCTTTGTTACTTCTTCCTACCCGACGGCTGGCGGGGCCTGCATTGGTGCCGGTATCGGCCCGACGAAGATCAATAAGGTCCTGGGTGTGGCCAAGGCCTATACCACCCGGGTAGGAGCCGGGCCTTTCCCGGCCGAAGTAACGGGGAGGATTGGCGATACTTTGAGGGAGCAGGGAAGGGAGTATGGTACCACCACCGGGCGGCCGCGCCGCTGCGGCTGGCTGGATACGGTCATCTTGCGCCATGCCGCCGAGGTCAACGGCCTGACGGGCATCGCCCTGACCAAACTGGATGTCCTGACGGGAATCGATCCTTTACGCATTTGTACCGGCTACCGTTACGGCGGCGAGATAATCCGGGATTTTCCCGCCAGCCTGAAGGTCCTGCAGCAGTGTGAGCCCGTTTACGAAGAAGTCCCCGGCTGGCAGGAAGATATCACTGCAGCTAGATCCCTGGCGGACCTGCCTGCTGCCTGCCGCAGCTACATCCGGCGGCTGGAAGAACTGACCGGCGTGCCCGTTCATCTCATTGCCGTCGGCCCGCGCCGGGACCAGACCATTGTGGTGGAAGACGTTTTCTAGCCTTGCCTGCGGCGACACGCCGGCGACTGGCCCTGAAGACCAGTCGCCGGCGTTTTTTCGTGCGCCCGGCATGGGCGTTAACTTGGTGGTGAAAGTCCACTGCAGGCGAGGCAGCACGAGTCTGCTAGCCAAAGGCAAGGGTGCCCATCGCGAGGTGGGATCCGGAGGAAGCCGGAGGCAAAGTCACGGCCCGATGAACAAGAACCCCATAGGAGGCTAGACCATCCGGATGAGCTGGCGAAACACAGCGAAATCCCAGGCTGCCAAGGGATGGTAGAGTATATGGGGCGGGCGCGGGGCGAAGGTTAACGCTCTTACCCGGGGAGGCCTGCCGGATAAGCCAGGAAAAGCTGGCAACCCGTGTCGAAAGGCACGGCTGAACCGGCAGGAGTCAGCAGAAGGCATAGTACCCTGGGGGTCATGAACTCCAGGGGAAGGCCCGAACATCAAGTCAGAGGTGA
>NZ_BJKO01000001.1:1439058-1496027 GCF_006538385.1 Moorella sp. E306M
CCAGGGCCTCATGAGCTTAACCGAACGCTATCTCAGTCTTCGTCAAGCTTGGTGAACCGCCGGATGCGGACCCGCATGTCCGGTGGTGTGAGGGGACGGGGGCTAGCCGCCCCCTCCTACTCGATTTTGCTTTAGGCAACCCGGAGAAGGTTTTTACATGGCGAAACCAGATTGAATGAAAAAATTAACGGATCTTTTTTAATTAAGGGTAATAGATGTTTGTGAAAAGGATGGCATGCATTAAATATATCAGGTATTGAAATTGCCGCAAAAATGGTTTAACATAAAAATTGCCTGACAGCCATGCCGGAGAGGGGAACGCCGCCGCGATGAAGCAGGACAGGCAGCGTGAGCCTTGCTCTGGCCTGGGATTTTAATTAGGGAAGGGGGGTATTCGCGCTTAGCAAGTAACTGGTCTGATCGCCTGAATGTCATAACAGTATATTCGGAATTTAATGATGGCAAGGAGGCGCTGAAATAATGCCCTGGACCCAAGTCTATGATCCGGCCAACAATCTTGCTGTATCAGCCTTGCTGGCTGCTATCCCCATTATTTTCCTTTTTTATGCCCTGGCCGTTCGAAAAATGAAAGGACATATTGCCGCTTTTCTGACGGTGGTGGCGGCTATTGCTGTCGCTGTTTTCGGCTACCGCATGCCGGCCGACCTGGCCATTCTTTCTTTTGTTAACGGTGGACTGTACGGTCTGTTTCCCATTGGCTGGATTGTAGTGGCCGCCGTCTTTTTGTACCAGATAACTGTAAAAACGGGGCAGTTTGAAATTATCAAGGATTCTATTGCCGGTATTACTGAAGACCGGCGCCTGCAGGCATTGCTGATTGCTTTTTCCTTTGGTGCTTTCCTTGAAGGTTCGGCTGGTTTTGGCGCTCCGGTGGCCATTACCGCTGCTATGCTGGCAGGCCTGGGCTTCAACCCCGTTTATGCCGCCAGTATTTGCCTGCTGGCCAACACGGCGCCGGTGGCCTTCGGTGCTATTGGCGTTCCTGTGCTCACCCTCGGCCAGGTGGCAGGGATTGATTCCATGCTCCTTAGCAAAATGATCGGCCGCCAGTTGCCTTTCCTCTCTGTCCTGTTGCCTTTCTGGCTGGTGGCAATCATGTCGGGCTGGAAAGGTGTCAAAGAGACGTGGCCGGCTTGTCTTGTAAGCGGCGGTTCTTTTGCCGTCAGTCAGTGGTTTTCCTCCAACTATTTAAGTCCCATGCTGCCCGATATTATCTCCGCTCTCTTTTCTCTAATCTGCCTGATATTGTTTCTGCGCGTCTGGCAACCCGGACATATCTGGCGTTTCCCCAACGAGACTGCCTCAAAGGGGCCCCGATCCCACCATGCGCCCGGCACTATTCTGAAGGCGTGGACGCCTTTTATCATCCTCACGTTGATGGTAGCTGACTGGGGTATCGGTCCGGTAAAGGCTGTACTAGATCTGGTTACTATCAAATTCGCCATACCTGGCCTGCATCAGGCCATTATCAAGGTCGGTACTTCCGAACCCATGAACGCTATCTTTACCTTTAACTGGCTTGCTGCCCCGGGTACAGGGATCCTGATTGCTGCTTTCATATCGATGCTGATTCTAGATATGCGCTTTAGCGACTGGCTGCGCCTCTTCGGCGAGACTTTACATGATCTGCGCTATGCTGTCCTTACGATATTTTTAGTTCTGGGCTTTGCTTATACAGCAAACTATTCCGGGATGAGTACCACTCTGGGACAGGCCCTGACAGTTACCGGCAAGGCTTTTCCTTTTGTAGCACCCTTTCTGGGTTGGCTGGGTGTCTTCATTACGGGTAGCGATACGTCCGCCAATGCCCTTTTCGGTAAATTGCAGTATATTACCGCCCAAAATATCGGCGTCGATCCGGTGCTGACGGTAGCTGCCAACTCCTCCGGCGGTGTCACTGGAAAAATGATCTCCCCTCAGAGCATCGCTGTTGCCACGGCGGCTACCGGTCAGGTGGGTCAGGAGGGTGAGCTCTTCCGTTTCGCTATCGTACCCAGCATCTTGATGACAGTTTTTATCAGCGTCATAACAACCCTTCAGGCCTATTTCTTTACATGGATGATCCCGGCCCACGGCGACCTGGCTCAGCCGGTTGTTAACACCGCCATGGTCAGCCTGTCCGACGGGTTATGGATCCTTGCCGGAACACTGATCGTTATTGCCATCTTAGCGGTTATTGTTACTGCCAGCAACCGCCGTGCCGGTCGGCGGGAAGTTTATACGCCGGGCAAATAGGCTGTAGGAGATGATAAAAGCCCCGCCGGCCGGGGCTTTTTTAATGAGCGCTGCAGTCCATTAAGTCCTCGTGAAATAGCGGGGGCTATTCTGCGAAATAATTATTGAATTGCCGTAAAAAAATGTTATAATAGAACCACCAGGTGGTCAGGCCGGACAAAATTGTCTGATCATTGAAGCGGTTATCCGGCGGCGCAAGCAGGCCGTGCCTCTGTGGAGGCGTTAATTCAGAGAAAGCTGGTAGGCCCCTTGCCGGCAAAGGAGCGAACTGCCGTGAGTCTTTTCGATGATTTAGCTCTGGTAGAAGAGGAAATGGCTAGATGCATGAAGTGCGGCAACTGCCAGGCGGTCTGCCCGCTATATAAAGAAACCCTGGAGGAAACGGCGGTAGCCCGGGGTAAGATCCAGCTGGCCTATGCCTACCTGAAGGGCGAGATCCCGGCCACCAACATCCTGGCGGAAAAGCTGCTTTTTTGTCTCACCTGCATGGCCTGCGTCGCCAATTGCCCCAGCGGTGTCCGGGTCGATAAGGTAGTCCTGGCTGCCCGGGCGGCCATGGTGCGGGAAAAAGGCCTGCCCTGGGTAAAAAAAATAATCTTCCAGGGCTTGAAGCGTCCTTGGCTCTTTGACACGGCCCTCAAAACCGGCCGCAGTCTCCAGCCCCTGGCCCTGCGTTACCGGCCGGAAATCCAGCGCTGTCACCCCCGCTTCCCCATCGGGCTGGAACTGCGGCGGGTACTGCCGCCCCTGGCTAAAAGGACTCTGAAAGAAGAGTTCCCCGAGGTAATCCGCCCGGTAAAACCCCGGGCCCGGGCGGCCTTTTTCACCGGTTGCCTGGAAAATTATATCTATACCGACATCGGCCGGGCGGTGGTCAACGTCCTGCTGGTCAATGATATCGAGGTTATAATCCCCCGGGACCAGCACTGCTGTGGTATCCCGGTCCTGGTACACGGCGACGTCCCGACGGTCAGGGAAATGGCCGCTTCCAACCTGCAGATTTTCCAGCGTTACAACTTTGACTACCTGGTGGTGGCCTGCGCCACCTGCGGCGAGGCCTGGAAGCATTTTTACCCGCAGCTTCTTGCGAACAGCTTCCAGGGAGCGGCGGCCCGGGTCACGGCCGCCAGGGCCCGGGATATCAACGAACTGCTGCTGGAGATTGATTACCGCCGGCCGGCCGCCGGCCTGCCCCTCAAGGTGACCTACCATGATCCCTGTCACCTGGTGCGCGGCCAGGGTATTAGCAATGAACCGCGGCAGGTTTTGCGCTCCATTCCCGGCCTGGAGTTCCAGGAAATGAAAAATGCCGGCCGCTGCTGCGGCGGCGCCGGTTCCTTCAGCCTGACCAACTACAACATATCCATGCAGGTCCAGGCCCACAAGGTGGCGGCCATTAAGGCCACCGGGGCTGATACGGTGGTTACCGGCTGCCCGGCCTGCCGTATGCAGCTGGAAGACGGCCTGGCCCAGGCGGGGTTTTCGCCGCGGGTCCTCCACGTCGTCCAGCTCCTGGAGCAGGCCTATGCCAGGAGTGAAGTGAGAAGTGAGAGGCGAGAGGTGGGATAAAGAATATCTAATCACGGGGAGGGTTTATTCTTGAACCAAGATGATTTAATTGCTTTCTTTACCCGCCAGGCTGAGGTCATGGGGGCGCAGGTCATACCCGTGGAAGGCGAGGGGGGGATCGGGCCGAAATTGGTCGAGGCTTTACAGCCCTTTGGGAACAGGGTAGCCCTGGTAGAGTCTTCTATGTGCAGGGAAGCGGGGCTGGAGGCGGCCCTGGCAGCAGCCGGCTTCGGCATTGAGAAGGAAGGCGCCGATTTTGCCCGCCAGGCCGATACTGGTATTGTTGAGTTTGATTATGGCATTGCCGAGACGGGAACCCTGGCCATGGACGCCACTGACCTGAAAACACGCCTGGCGACCATGCTGCCCCTGACCTGCGTGGCTTTGCTGCGGGCGGAGCGAATCCGGGCCGGTTTGACCGAGGTAATCGACGCCTATTTGGAGCGGGGGAACTGGCCGGGGTATTTCACCCTGGTCACGGGTCCCAGCCGTACGGCCGACATTGAACGCAGCCTGACCATTGGCGTTCACGGCCCGGAAAGGCTGCTGATTATCCTGGTGAGGAATAACGGAGGTGGCCGCCATGGCCGGTAAAGAATTCAGGGAGCGTATACGTCAGGCATTGAACAATGCCAGCCTGCGCGGGGCGCTGGGGCGTTTTGCCGACTCTTACATCGTTTCCCGGGAACAGGTCTATGCCGGCCGGGATTTTGAATCCTTAAGGCAGAGGATTGCCGCTATCAAGGCCGATGCCGCCGGACGTTACGAGGAACTGGCCGACCGGTTCACCCGGGCGGTGGAGGCCCGTGGCGGCAAGGTATTCCGCGCTAAGGACGCCGCGGCCGCCAGGGAATATATCTACCAGGTGGCTAGAGAACACGGCGTTACCGATATCGTCAAATCCAAGTCCTTTGCTTCGGAAGAGATCCACCTGAACGAATTCCTTCAGGAGCGGGGCATCAACCCCCATGAGACCGACCTGGCCGAGTGGATACTGCAGCTCATGCCGGGAGAAAGGCCTTCCCACATGGTCATGCCGGCCATTCACCTGCCCAAAGAAGAGGTGGCCCGGGTCTTCAGCCGTTACCTGGGTGAACCGGTGGAACCGGATATTAAAAACCTGGTCCGCATCGCCCGCCGGGAGCTGAGGAAAAAGTTTCTTACCGCCGGCATGGGCATCAGCGGCGCCAACATTGCTGTGGCTGAAACGGGGACCATTGTCATCTGCACCAATGAGGGCAACGCCCGCCTGGCTACGACTGTACCGCCGGTCCACGTGGCCATTGTCGGCTACGAGAAGCTGGTGCCGGAGCTCAAAGATATCGTTCCTATCCTTGAGGCCCTGCCCCGCAGCGGTACGGCCCAGCCCATTACCAGCTATGTGACCATGATTACCGGTCCGGTCCCGGCCTGGCAGGGCGAAGGTGAGGGGATTAAGGAGCTGCACGTCGTTCTCCTGGACAACGGCCGTACCCGGATGGCCGCCGACCCGGTCTTCAAGGAAGCCCTGCAGTGCATCCGCTGTGCCTCCTGCACCAACGTCTGCCCTGTCTTCCAGCTGGTCAGCGGCCAGGTCTACGGCTATATTTACAGCGGTGGCATCGGCAGCATCCTGACGGCCTTCTTTAACTCCCTGGAAGACGCCGCCGACCCCCAGAGCCTGTGCATCGGCTGCCGGCGTTGCGCCGAGGTCTGCCCGGCAAAGATTAATATCCCCGATCTGGTGTTGAAGCTGCGGGAGCGGGTCGTCACGAAGCAGGGCCTCTCCAGCGGGTACCGCATTGCCCTCCACGGGGTGGTGGCTAGGCCGAAGCTCATGCACACCCTGCTGCGGACCGCTGCTCGTCTTCAGGGCCCGGTGACCCATGGCCGGCCCCTCATCCGGCACCTGCCCCTCTTCTTCAGCAGTCTCACGGAAGGGCGCAGCCTGCCGGCCATTGCCCGGGTGCCCCTGCGTGACCGGGTGAAGGTTCTGGAACGGCCCTTGAGCCGGCCCCGCCTGCGAGCTGCCTTTTACAGCGGCTGCGTCATTGACTTCGTCTACCCGGAGATCGGTGAGGCCGTTTATAAGGTGCTGGGGCGGGAAGGGGTGCAGGTAGTGTTCCCCCAGGAGCAGGCCTGCTGCGGCGCCCCAGCAGCTTACGCCGGCGACCGGGAGACGGCAGTTAAACTGGCTAAACAGAATATCGCCGCCCTGGAAGGCGCCAGTGCCGGGGTTATCGTTACCGCCTGTCCCACCTGCGCCGTGGCCCTGAAAAAGGACTTCCCCGAGCTCCTGGCCGGAGACCCGGCCTGGGAAGCGCGGGCCCGGATTCTAGCTGCAAAGGTCAAGGATTTTACCGAACTCGTCCATGAACTGACACGGGATCGCCAGGGACCTTCCGGCCAGCCGCTTAAAGAAAGCGGGCGGGCCCTTAAAGTCACCTACCACGATTCCTGCCACTTCAAGCGGCACCTGGGCCTGGACCGGGTGGCGCGGGAGGTGTTAAAAGGCCGGCCAGAGGTAGAACTGGTTGAGATGCAGGAAAGCGACCGCTGCTGCGGCTTTGGCGGCTCCTACAGCATCAAATACCCGGAAATCAGCAGGCCAATCCTGGCGCGCAAGCTAAAAAATATTGCGGCGAGCGGGGCGGAATTGGTGGCGGTGGACTGCCCGGGATGCGTCCTCCAGCTCCGCGGCGGCCTGGACCAGATGGGTAGCGCTGTTCAAGTAAAGCATACGGCCGAGATACTTGCGAAAGAAGATTGAAAAACCGTAAAAAGGGCTGTGGTGATATTGTGAGGACAGAGGTGGACCTGAGGCCTATCCGCCCTAAAAAAATATATGAAGAAATTGTTCGGCAGATCAAGGACCTTATTGGTGAGGGCAACCTGAAACCCGGGGACCGCCTGCCTCCGGAGCGGGAACTGTCCGAGCGCCTGGGTGTCAGCCGCGCCTCCGTGCGGGAAGCCCTGAGCGCCCTGGCGGCCATGGGGGTTATCGACATCCGGCCGGGGGAGGGCACCTTTGTCCAGAATATCCGTCACGGGGCCATTGTAGAACCCCTGGCAATGGCCCTGCTTCTGGACCGCCAGGTAGCCATGGAACTTCTGGAGGCGCGCCAGGCCCTGGAAGGCGAGGCCGCGTATCTCGCGGCCCGCCGCGCCGGGCCGCAAGATTTAGAAAAAATGGCCGAGATTTTAAAGGAGATGGAGCGCGACCTGCAGAAGGGCACCCTGGGGGAAGAAGCCGACCTGCGCTTTCACCTGGCCATAGCCGAAGCGGCCCGCAATTCCGTCCTGGCCAGGCTCATGCATACGGTTTCCGACACCATGCGCCAGGCCCTGCGTACCAGCCGCCAGCGCCTCTATAACACCCCTGGCAACCAGGAACTTCTCTTTGAGCAGCACAAAGGCATTTACGAAGCCATCAAAGCCCACAACCCCCGTGCCGCCCGGAGGGCCATATGCCAGCACCTGCGTTTTGTCGAGCGAGAACTGCAAAAGGAATAGGAGAACTGCCGCCCGGACCTTCTTTAGCGGGATAATATGCATTAGACCCACCAGGGACATCCAGGTGGGTCTAATGAATCATATCGCCGGTTATATCTTCGGCATTATATAATGTCCAGGGATCAATGGTCAGGCAGTTTGTTTCATCCCTTTTTCCTGCTAAATCCCATGCCGCCGTATTATCCAGGATCGTTAAAGTGTTTTTAAAAACCTCTTTATCTCTTAAGGGTTCAAAAACTCCGTATAAAAGTTTTTTCATATCGTAACGGGTCACTTTGCCGTCCACGAACTGGCAGATAATGGCGTAATCCCTTTCTTTATCTGCATATACCTGGATCAACGCCGGTGGTATCATATTTATCACGCTCCTATCTGAGGGGATCGATTTTAAAGAGCTCTTTTTTATGATAAGCGTTATGCCAGTTATCCATTAACTCATCCTGGTGCAGTAGGGTCCAGGCTATGACCAAACTCGCCTGTTTTTTGGGCAGATGGCCTTTAATAATAACCGCCTTTTGAATATCGACAATAGCATGGTAATCCCCATATTCCACATGAAAATGAGGCGGTAAATGTTCGTCATAAAACATTGAAATCTTGATGCCATAGAACCAGCTAATTTGTACCATAGAAAACACCTTCCCGCATTGCCTGCAAACCCCGTCGGTGCATTCTCGAAAATTATTACAGTCTCATCATACCCTAAAAACTGCTTATACCTCTACATTTATTATACCATGCTATACGTAGCAAAAAAGCCCCTTCCCGGGGCTTCATTCTTTCCTGGCGGAGCCGACGGGAATTGAACCCGCGATCTCCGGCGTGACAGGCCGGCATGTTAGACCGCTACACTACGGCTCCTGGTTTGGTGACCCGTGGGGGAATCGAACCCCCGTTACGAGCGTGAAAGGCTCGTGTCTTAACCTCTTGACCAACGGGCCATATATCTGGTGAGCCATGGTGGACTCGAACCACCGACACCCTGATTAAAAGTCAGGTGCTCTACCGTCTGAGCTAATGGCCCACAGGTCAGTATATTACATGCTTATTTCAGTCCTGTCAAGAGGGAAATATTTGCTTGATTATTATTAATAGCCATGATTTTCACCTTAGTATTGTGAAGCAAGTATGGCGATAGAATTATTTTTTGGGAAAACACAGGATACAAATTTGTAAACCCAAATTTTAAACAAAAAAATTTGCGCAACCAGAAGGAATTTCTGGGTATATGGCGAATTAATTAAGCAAATCAAAGATAACGATATTTGTTTTCGGAAGGGAGGGTTGAGGGCTTGCGGGCTGAAGACCGGCGGCGAGAAATTATCAGGCATTTGGATGACCAGGGTATCGTCAAAGTTACCGAACTCAGCAGTATTTTTCAAGTCACGGAAGAAACCATCCGCCGCGATTTGGAACGCCTGGAAAACGAAGGCTATTTGAAGCGTACCCACGGGGGCGCCGTAAAAATAGCCTCTAACCAGGAAGAAACCGCCTTCCATATCCGCAATATGCGCAATCGCTACGAAAAGCAGCTGATAGGCAGGAGGGCGGCTGAACTGGTCCAGCCCGGTGATGTTATCGCCGTTGACGCCAGCACCACCGCTCTGCAGTTTGTTCATTATCTTAAAGATAAAAAGGACCTGGTGATAATTACCCATGCCCTGAAAGTTGTTATGGCCCTCATGGGCAATCCCGATATAACGGTCATCTGCACCGGCGGCACCTTGCATTCGCGGACGTTGTCCTTTGTCGGACCTCTGGTTGAAAGCGCCTTGGCCAATTACAATATTAAGAAGGCGTTCATTTCTTGCAAGGGGGTAACCCTGGAGGAAGGCATTACTGAATCCACGGAGGTGCAGGCCAGGGTGAAAGCGGAGTTGCTGCGGGGAGCCAAGGAGATAATTCTTCTGGCAGATCATGATAAATTTGGCACGGCGGCCCTGGCCACGGTGGCGCCAGTAACGGCTGTACACAAATTGATTACTGATATGAGAACTCCTGAGGAGGAATTAGAAAAATTTCGCCAGGCCGGGGTGGAAGTGATTGTGGCCGGAGGGGCGAGCGACTCATCAGGAGAGCGATTAGCAGACAAGTTGTTAACCACATAAAGGGCTATAAAAAATAACCAGAGTATCCTGGCCGATCGGGGAAGGACGGAATTTTATATGAGTCGAAAGCCTTTTCTGCAAATGAGAAATATAAGCAAAACTTTTCCGGGTGTTCGAGCCCTGAACTCAGTTCAATTGGAAATATTGCCGGGTGAAGTTCATGCCCTGGTGGGTGAAAATGGTGCCGGCAAATCAACCCTGATAAAGATATTGGCTGGTGTGGAGCAACCCGATCCGGGAGCGGAAATTTTAATCGACGGGCATCCGGCGAACATCCGGCAGCCCATTGATGCCAATCAGCAAGGTATAGCTGTTATTTACCAGGATTTCAGTCTTTTTCCCAACCTTACGGTGGCGGAAAATATAAGTTTTGGCAAGGAAATCGGCCAGGGCAAGCGCTTTGTTAACTGGTCCGAGATTAAAGAAACAGCTACAAATGCCCTGGCTGAGCTAGGGGTTGAATTGGACCTTAATCTACAATTAGAAAGATTACCTGTAGCCAAACAGCAACTTGTAGCTATAGCCCGTGCCCTTGCCTTTAAAGCGAGATTTATTATTATGGATGAGCCCACCTCTTCCCTATCTCGCGGTGAGGTTGAGAACTTATTTAAAATCATCGGTACTTTAAAAGAGAAGGGAATCGCCATTCTTTTCGTTAGCCATAGATTACAGGAATTATTTACTATTGCCGAACGCTTTACTGTTTTGCGTGATGGTAAATATATTGGTACTTATCTTAAAGAAGAACTGGATGAAGAAAAACTCATTTCATTAATGGTGGGACGAAAGATAGAATTTATCAAGCAATCCAGAAACGAAACGGGATCGGTCCTGTTAGAAGTAAGGTCGTTAACCAAGAAGGGTAATTTTAAAGACATTTCTTTTACCTTGCACAAAGGAGAAATATTGGGACTTACCGGGCTGGTAGGCGCGGGGCGGACCGAAGTCGCCCAGGCCTTATTTGGACTTAATATTCCCGATAGCGGCGAAATTTTCTTAGAAGGCATTAAGGTTAATATACGCTCTCCGGAAGAAGCCATGCGTCTGGGTATTGCTTATATTCCTGAAGGCAGGCAGCGTGAAGGACTGGTATTAAGGCAATCAGTAGCCAATAATATTTCCCTGGCCATGCTCAAAAAAATGCGGGGCAAATTTGGCCTTTTGAATACCGGCCAAGAGAGAGAACTTGTAGGAGAGTATATGGAGGCTCTGGACGTAAGGCCCCGGCTACCCAATATGCTGGCGATGCAGCTTTCAGGTGGCAATCAACAAAAGGTAGTACTGGCCAAATGGCTGGCAACACGTCCTAAAATCTTAATTATTGACGAACCAACAAATGGTATAGATGTTGGTGCTAAAGCAGAAATTCATAAACTCCTGCGCCAGCTGGCATCACAGGGGATGGGTATCCTTATGATTTCTTCGGAACTACCTGAAATTTTAGCAGTAAGTGATCGTATTCTGGTAATGCGCCGCGGCCGGCTGGTGGGTGAGTTTGATATCGAGGAAGCCACCCAGGAAAAAATTATGAACAGGGCTTTTATGGGAATGCCGGGTCGGGTAACGGCTTAAACCTGTCTTTGGCGATCAAGGAGAAGGTGTAAAAAATGAAACAACGTACCAAATCAAAGGAACTATGGATTTTTATAATGCTGGTAGTTTTATCAGTTTTGATAAGTGCTCGCAGCAATGTTTTCCTGCGTCCGGATAACTTAATTGATTTGTTAAAAAACAATGCTGTCCTGGGCATTATGGCTTTGGGAATGACGCTGGTCATTATTACAGGGGGCATTGATTTATCCGTCGGCGCGGTGGTGGCTGTGCTAACGGTTTTGATCGGCAAATTTATGGTGACTTTTGGCGGCAACCTGCTGCTGACTTTTTTAGTTGCTGTTGCAGGCGGGGTTATCATTGGAATAATAAATGGTACTTTAATTGCCCGGGCTAATATTCCCGCCATTGTAGTTACCCTGGGCTCAATGAGCATTATAAATGGTCTTATGCTTTATTACACCAACGGTACCTGGATTAATGATATTCCCTCTTGGTTTATAGATTTCGGTAAAATCACCTTTTTTAAGTTTCCTGATGCCAGCGGCAATATGGTGGGAATCCCTATTCAGATAATAATTTTCCTGATAATGGTTTTGCTGACCTGGGCGTTATTAAAATATACCCTGATTGGCAGGGCGGTATATGCCGTGGGGGGTAATCCTGTCTCGGCCAAACGAGTGGGTATTAATATAGAACGCACTTTGATATTTGTATATGCCTATATGGGCTTCCTGGCCGGCGTGGCGGCAGTTGTCCATACATCTATTATGCGTCAGGTCGATCCCAATGCCTTTTTAGGATTTGAATTACAGGTAGTCGCGGCAGTGGTGGTCGGAGGGGCCAGCCTTGCGGGTGGCAACGGTTCTATCATTGGCACAGTCCTTGGCGTCTTATTTATGGCCGTTCTTAATAACGGCCTTATCCTGACCCATATCCCTACCTTCTGGCAAAAGATTATCGTTGGCCTGATCATCATCTTGGCCGTCAGCTTTGATGTAATCCAGAGGAAACGGATGGAAAAGAGCCTGCCTAGAGTGGATGTAGAATATTAAAGAGGGTGGAAACTTTGTCGAAAACTAGCAAAGAAATGATACTCCTGTATGTTTTTGCGGGCCTCTTTCTGTTAATGTCAGTAATCTCTCCCTCAAAGTTTTTGAGCCTGGGAAACCTCCAGTCCATGGCGACCCAGATGCCCGAATTAGGCCTGATAGCCCTGGGCATGATGGTGGTTATTATTACGGGCGGAATAGATCTTTCGATTACCTTTACTGCCGCCCTATCGGGAATAGTTGGAGCCCTGGTCCTGTCTTCCGGCTATAGTGCCGGGGTTGAGGGAACAGCAGTTCTATTTTTAATCGTGAGGGCCCTGCTGGCAACCCTGATCACCGCCTTAATCTGCGGCTTTGTAAACGGCTTCCTCGTATCATATGTTGGTGTTTCGCCTATCCTTGTCACCCTTGGAACTATGACGCTTTTTGAAGGGCTGAGTGTCTGGCTGACCAAAGGCGGCGCCATATCAGGGTTCCCGGAACAGTACCAGTGGATTGGCAATGGCTATTTGGGATTTATTCCCGTTCCAATTTTAATATTTATCGTCTTTGCTGTCTTGACCGGGATTCTACTGGAGCGGACGGCCTGGGGGAGAAGCGTTTATATGTTTGGCTGTAACTCAGTGGCTACCTATTTTTCAGGCATTAATACCAAAAAGGTGGTAATGCTTGTTTATCTCTATGCAGCAGTGATGGCTGCCATGGCCGCCATCATTATGACCTCCCGCTATAATTCCGCCAAGGTGGATTATGGTTCATCATATTTATTACAGAGCGTGGCCATTGTGGTCCTGGGTGGGACCGATATCGCTGGGGGCTATGGCAAGGTCGTGGGAACGGTTGTGGCAGCAGGTATAGTCCAGGTGCTCTCCAGCGGGTTGAATTTAATTGGTATTAATAGGTTTATAGTCGACGTTACTATGGGGGTTCTGCTAATTGCTGTATTGTTATTAAACTACTTTATTAGTAAAAGAAGACAGGGGAAGGAGGTAAAAATAGAGCAAAAAAAGACGAGTATTGCCACGTGAGAAGACAGGTAGGGGGATAAATACGATACTAAGGAGGTGAGATGGAAAAGAAAAGATATTAAGAAAGAATTTAACCATATCTCCCAAATTCATACTTTAGCAAAGGAGGTTGTCAGTTTTAAATGAAAAAGCTCATAGCGCTTCTATTATCAATGCTGTTAATAATTTCTTTAGCCGGTTGCGGAAGTAAACCATCCGAGACCCAGCAGCAACAAGGACAGCAGCAGACCACTCCAGCCAAAGATAAAAAATATAAAATTGTTGTCATGCCCAAACTGGTAGGCATACCCTATTTTAACGCTTCTGAGCAGGGCGCCAAGAAGGCCGGCCAGGATCTGGGCGTAGAGGTGATTTATACCGGCCCCACCAAGGCCGACGCCGCTGAACAGGTAAAAATGATTGAAGACCTTATCACCCAGGGTGTTGATGCCATTGCCGTGGCTCCCAACGACCCGGCTGCTTTAACCCCTGTGCTCAAGAAAG
This sequence comes from Moorella sp. E306M, assembly GCF_006538385.1. Taxonomy (NCBI): domain Bacteria; kingdom Bacillati; phylum Bacillota; class Clostridia; order Neomoorellales; family Neomoorellaceae; genus Neomoorella; species Moorella sp. E306M. Next base: position 1,452,598 of record NZ_BJKO01000001.1, read on the forward strand.
CAAAGGATAAAGGCATCCTGGTTGTCGACTGGGATACGCCGGCTGATAAGTCGGTGGTCGACCTATCCGTGCACCAGATTGATGACAAACAGTATGGTGAACATATCTGGGACCTGCTGGTCAAAAGCATGGGTACTGATAGCGCCGAATACGCCATTATCACCGGCGGTCTCTCCGCGGCTAATCTAAATAGCTGGATTAACTATGGCCTCGAGTATGCCAAAACCAAATATCCCAACCTGAAACTGGTTACCGATAAGATCCCGTCCGATGAAAAGCAGCAAGTGGCTTACCAGAAGGCTCTGGAGCTGATCAAGGCTTATCCCAACCTGAAAGGCATCATTGGTATCAGCACACCGGCTCCCATCGGTGCTGCCCAGGCGGTTCAGGAAAAAGGCTTGCAGGAAAAAGTCAGTGTTGTCGGGACCGCCCTGCCCAATGACTCCAAGACCTATTTGAAGGACGGGTCCCTGGATGTTGCGACTTTATGGGAACCGGCCAAACTGGGTTATCTTACGGTAGCATTAATTAAAGACATGCTGGATGGCAAGAAGCCTACCGACGGGCAGGAAGTGCCCAATGTAGGCAAGATTCAGGTCAAATCAGACGGCAAGACGGTCATTATGGGACCGCCTACCGATTTTACCAAAGACAACGTCGATCAATTCAACTTCTAAACGTTTAATTGGGGAGGGACAGGGGCCTGCCCCTCCCCTTTTAACTTGAACTAACGTGCAGGCAGGTGGGATAAGCATGGAAACTAAATTTTCCGCCGGCGTCTGGGCCTTTGACGGCTGCGGTGACCGCTTCCTGTTAAGCGGCTATCGCGACGGCAAACCCGTGGTGGAGCGCATCAAAGAGGCTGCCAGCATTCCCGGTTTGAGTGGCGTAGAGTTAAACTACCCGGCCGACGTAACCGATGCCAATCTGGATGAAGTCGAAGAGGCCCTGAAAGCTAACAACCTGCAGGCTTCTATTATTGGCGTGGATCACAGCGGGCAGCGCAAGTGGCAGTTTGGCAGCCTGGCAGCGGCCGATGCCAGTATCCGCGGGGAAGCCGTAACCCTGGCCCAACGCGGTATGGATGTGGCCGCCCGGCTGGGGGCGAATCAGGTCAATATCTGGCTGGGACAGGATGGTTTTGATTATTGTTTCCAGGTGGATTATTTAAAGGCCTGGCGCTGGCTGGTGGAGAGTTTAAAGGAGATAGCCGGTTATCGTAGCGATGTCCGGGTTTGCGTTGAGTACAAGCCTAAGGAGCCGCGGACTCATGCTTTCATTAATAACGCCGCCAAGGCCCTCCTGCTGGTCCAGGAGGTAGGGCTGGACAATATCGGGGTTACCATTGATGTCGGCCATTCCCTCAATGCCGGGGAAAATGTGGCTGAAGCCCTGGCGTTACTGGCCGGCCACGGCAAGATGTTCCACTTCCACTTCAATGACAACTACCGCAGCTGGGACGACGACCTGCTGGTGGGCTCGGTCCACCTGGTCGAATACATTGAACTCCTGTACTGGCTGCAAAAGGTGGGCTATGACGGCTGGTACTCCCTGGACGTCTTCCCCTACCGGGAGGACCCGGTCCAGGTATGCCGGGAGAGCATTGCTACGTTGAAAGGTATCTTAAACCTTATAGAGCGGCTGGGAATCAACAAACTGGATGAGCTAATCGCTAAAGGTGATGCCATAGCTACCTTGAGCTTTATCCGGCAGCACATTCTGCCCTGAAGGCATAGGTAGCTGGTAAGAGAGGAGATTTCATAGTGGCTTCCGAGTATCAAATCAGGCAGGACATTTGTGAAGTAGGCCGGCGTATTTATGCCAAAGGATTTGTTGCCTCCAATGACGGTAATATTAGCGTCCGCATCGGGGAAAATGAGGTTTTAACCACCCCTACCGGCGTGAGCAAGGGCTTTATGACGCCCGACATGATCATCAAGGTGGACCTGGAAGGGCGAAAAATAGCCGGCAATCTTAAACCTTCTTCAGAAATTAAAATGCACCTGGATGTTTACCGGCACCGGCCCGATGTGCGGGCGGTAGTTCACGCCCATCCGCCTGTGGCCACCGCCTTTGCCGTGGCCGGTATCCCCCTGGACAAGCCGGTACTGCCGGAAATCATCATCACCCTGGGGGCTGTCCCCATCGCCAAATACGGCACCCCGTCTACCGAAGAGATACCCCTGGCGGTCAGGGAGTACCTGGATAAATACGACGCCGTCCTGTTGGAAAACCACGGCGCCCTTACCATGGGGACGGACGTCTACAACGCCTTTTACAAGATGGAATCCATCGAACACTTTGCCAAGATCAGCCTGGCGGCCCGGCAGCTGGGCGGGGAACGCGTACTGCCCTGTGAGGAAGTAGAGAAGCTGCTGCAGATCCGGGAAAAGCTCGGCGTCAGCGGCCGTCACCCGGGATGCACGGGGTGCGGTGCCTGCAGCATATCCGGCCAGGTGGATAATGGGACGAGCGGCATCCCGGCAGAAGAGCTCCAGGAAATCATCAGCGCCGTAACCCGGCGCGTCCTGGCCTCCCTTAGGGATAGGAAACAGTAAAGGAGGGGCAGGGTAGCTCCGTCTTCCCTTAAGTCAAGTTAATTACAACCATTGCAACTCAATTTCGGAGGCACACCATGAACAATCAAGCCCTGGGTATAATCGAAGTGCGCGGCCTGGCCGCCGCCGTCGCCGCCGCGGACACGGCCGCCAAAACGGCGGCAGTCACCATCCTCGGCTACGAACCGACCAAAGGCAGCGGCCTGGTAGTATTAAAAATCAGCGGTGAAGTCAGTGCCGTCACGGCAGCCATCGAAGCCGCCAGGGAACAGGTTGCGGCCATAAGTACTGTTTTTGCCAGCCGGATTATTGCCCGGCCCCATGAAGAACTGGCGCGGTATTTAAGCTAAGAAACCCTCCAGGTAAAAACCCAGGAGAACCTTAGAAATTAAAGGAGGAAGAGTGAACCCATGAGCGCTTTAGGCCTCATCGAAACCAAAGGACTGGTCGCGGCCATTGAAGCGGCAGATGCCATGCTCAAAGCCGCCAGCGTCGAGCTGGTGGGAATGGAGAAGATCGGCTCGGGTCTTGTCACCGTCATGGTCAGCGGCGAAGTAGGTGCCGTCAAGGCCGCCACCGAAGCCGGCGGTGCTGCTGCTACCAGGCTCGGGGAAGTCATCGCCGTCCACGTCATCCCGCGGCCCCATAGCGACGTCGCCCGCATCCTGCCCGCTAAAAAAGACGCCTCTGCCAAGGGGGTAGATTAACATGAAAGACGGCGCCCTGGGGCTCATCGAAACCAAAGGACTGGTCGCGGCCATTGAAGCGGCAGATGCCATGCTCAAAGCCGCCGGCGTCGAGCTGGCCGGTATGGAGAAGATCGGCTCGGGTCTCGTCACCGTCATGGTCAAAGGTGATGTCGGAGCCGTCAAGGCCGCCACCGAAGCCGGAGCCGCTGCCGCCGGGAGACTCGGCGAGATTGTCGCCGTCCACGTCATCCCGCGGCCCCACACTGACCTCAGCACGATATTACCAGCCTGAGCGGTGAGCAGAAATGATCGACGAAACCACTATCGCCAGCATTGTCGCCGAAGTATTAAAAAACATCCAGCAGCAGTCCCGCAATGGGACAACAGCTACTACGGCAACAACGTGTAGCGGTGCCTGCCAGGCGCGGGCCGGCCAGGCCGCGGCCACTACCTCCCGCGGTGACAAAGGCGTATACAGCGACTTGAAGGCAGCTATCCGCGTTGCCAAAAGAGCGCAGCAAGAACTGGTAAAGTTAAGCCTCAAAACCAGGGGCGAGATCGTCGCCGCCATCCGCCGGGCGGCTATTGAAAACGTAGAAACAATTGCCCGGCTGGCCCACGAAGAAACCGGCTACGGCCGGGTAGAAGACAAGATCCAGAAAAAGCTCTATGCCGCCCGTCTAACCCCGGGCCTCGAGGATATAAAGACGGAAGCCATCAGCGGCGACAACGGCCTCATCCTGATTGAGCGGGCGCCCTTCGGCCTCATCGCCTCCATCGAGCCGGCCACCCATCCAGGCTCCTGCGTCATCAACCACGCCATCAGCATGGTCGCCGCCGGCAACAGCATAATCTTCCTGCCCCATCCCAAAGGGCTCAAGACCACCCAGTACCTGGTGCGCCTTTTCAACGCCGCCATCCAGGAAGCCGGCGGGCCGGAGGATTTATTAGTCGTTGGCGATAAAGTCAGCCTGGAAAACCTGGACCTGGTCCTAAGCCATCCCGATGTAGATCTGGTCGTCGCCACCGGCGGGCCGGAAGTAGTCAACCGCGCCTTAAGAAGCGGCAAAAAAGCCATTGCCGCCGGGCCAGGCAATCCCCCCGTAGTCGTCGACGAAACCGTCAAGGACCTGGACTATGCCGCCAGATGTATTGTCGACGGCGCCGCCTTTGACAACACCGTCCTCTGCATAGCCGAAAAGGTCATCATCGCCGTGGAAGCAATAGCCGATGAGCTCCTCTTCCACCTCCAGAGCCACGGCGCCTATCTCGTGCGGGATGAAGGGGATAAAGAAAAACTCATGCGCACCATCCTGCCCGACGGCAAGCGCTTCCACCCCGACCTTATCGGCCGGGACGCCACTGTTATTCTAAAGCAAGCCGGCATCGACGCACCGGAAAACACCAGGATCGCCCTCATGGAATGTCCCCCGGAGCATCCCCTGGTACAGGAAGAACAGCTGCTGCCGGTCCTGCCCCTGGTACGAGTGCCGGACTTCGACGCCGCCCTGGAACTGGCCGTGCAGGTGGAGCACGGCTTCAAACATACAGCCATCATCCACAGCCAGGACGTTAGCCGCATCACCGCTTACGCCCGCAAGCTCCGCACCGACATCCTGGTGGCCAACGCTTCCTCGGCTGCCGGTTTAAACATCGGCGGCGAAGGGCACTTCAGCCACACCATCGCCAGCCCCACAGGCGAGGGCATCTGCACACCCCGGACCTACACCCGGGAACAGCGGACGGTCATTGTCGGGGCGCTGCGGACGGTAGATTAGTAATTAAATGCAGTTATATTGTGAAATAAGGAACGAGAGCGGAGTGGATACCGCGTTGAAGGAAATGCCTGGCAGCGAACTAAACGCCATCATAAGTAAAATAGCATCTGCCGGCGTGGTCGGCGCTGGCGGGGGCGGTTTCCCCACCGCCTTTAAACTGAAGACCGGAACACCTATCCAGACCATTATCATTAACGGGGCCGAGTGCGAACCCTTACTTAAAGTCGACCAGGAACTCATGGCCCGCTACCCGGCGGAACTCCTGGCCACTTTAGCCACCCTTGTTCAGGCCACCGGCGCCCGAACAGGGGTTATAGCCCTCAAAGAAAAATACCGGGAGGCCCATGCTGCCCTGGCAGGAGAAATAAGCAATTACCCGGGGCTAAAGCTCCACCTCCTGCCGGACGTCTACCCCATGGGGGACGAGCACTTATTGACCTATAGCGTCACCGGCAAAATAATTCCGCCGGGAGGGTTACCATTACAGGCGGGAGCGGTAGTTTTAAACGTCGAGACTTTATATAATATCCACCAGGCTCTGAAAGGAAACCCTGTAACCCATAAGTACATCACCGTCACCGGCGCCGTCCGGAAGCCCATCACTGCCAGGGTACCGGTCGGCACCCCGGTGCGGGAACTCCTGGCCCTGGCCGGCGGCCCGGCTGTAGACCAATACCTGCTTATCGCCGGCGGCCCCTGCATGGGTAAGGTTACAAGCATTAATGCGCCGGTTACCAAAACTACCAAGGGCATAATTGTCCTGCCCCTGGACCACCCATTGGCTTTCGGTTACCAGCGGGATCTGAACCGGGAGCTAAGACTCGCCCTCAAGGTCTGCTGCCAGTGCCAGCAGTGCACGGACTTCTGCCCGCGGCACCTTTTAGGACATCCCCTGGAACCCCACCGGGTCATGCGCGCCGTTACCTATGGCCTGGCTGATATAACCCTGCCCCAGGCCCTGCTTTGCAGCGAATGCGGCCTCTGCGACCTTTACGCCTGCCCCTTCAACCTCTCCCCGCGGCAGGTCAACAGGAAAATAAAGGCCGAACTGCAGCAGAAGGGTTTCCGGCCCGGCCCCTATCCAACGGGTATTCCTTCCCCTTTCCGGGAAGGACGGCAGGTACCAACTCAACGCCTTATCACCCGTCTGGGCTTAAGAGAGTATTACGAACGCCCGGTAACTTTTCGGGAAGGAAACCTCACGGTTAACCAGGTCCACCTGCCCTTAAAGCAGAGCGCCGGGATCGCACCGGAGCCGGTAGTAAAGATAGGTGACCGGGTTTCAGCGGGGGACCTTTTAGCACGTATCAAGGACGATACCCCGGGCGCTAACCTCCATGCCAGCATCAATGGTACCATTACCGCTATCAATAGCAACATTGTCATCCAGGGAGGCGCCAACCCATAATGGGGCTCAATAATGGAGGTGGTGACTGATGGGTATCGCCGTCGGACTTATCGAACTTAAGAGCCTGGCGCGGGGGTTAATGGTTGCCGACAGCTGTCTTAAGGCCGCGCCGGTAGACCTGAAAATACGCACCATCTGCCCTGGTAAAAGCTTGATTATCTTAAACGGCGAGATCAGCGCCGTAACGAGCGCCGTAGAACATGGCGTCGCTACCGGCGGGGTAACGGTCGTCAATAGTTTAATCCTGGGTAACCTCCATCCCGGGGTCCTGCCGGCCCTGAGCGGGGTGGCCGCAGCAACCCCTAAAGGTGCCCTGGGAGTCCTCGAGACTTTCAGCGTCACGGCCGCCATCAAAGCCGCCGACACCGCCGCCAAGGCGGCCGTTGTCGAACTCCTGGACATCCGTCCGGCCTACGGGCTGGGGGGTAAAGGGGTGGTCATCCTGACCGGCAGCGTCGGCGCTGTCCAGGCCGCCGTAAACGCCGCTACACTTCCCCTCAAAGAAGAAGGGGAACTAGTGGATGCTGTTGTTATTCCGTCGCCCCACCCTAAAGTCTGGGAGCAACTGGAGTAAAATCCCACAGAACAAGGTGAGCGCTAAATGTCCAATGCTGCCTTTATCGAATTAATTACCAGGGAAGTCCTGGCCGAGCTAAAGGAACGCCGGGATAAAACTGCCGGGACCAGTACTGCAGCCCCTGCCACCCCGGCAGCCAAACGTGTTCCCGTGGCCGTATCAAATCGCCATGTTCACCTGGCCCAAAAGGAGATCGATATTCTTTTCGGCCCCGGCTATCAGCTCACCAAAAGGAACGACCTCTACCAGCCGGGAGAATTTGCCGCCAACGAAGTCGTCACCCTGGTAGGCCCGAAACTGCGCCCCCTGACCAACGTCCGCGTCCTGGGGCCGGTGCGTGACCGCACCCAGGTAGAGATCTCCCGCACCGATGCCATAACCTTAGGCATTCCGGCGCCGGTGCGCCGTTCCGGGGACCTGGCCGGCTCCGCCCCCATTACCCTGGTAGGACCGAAGGGGTCAGTTACTTTGCCCGAAGGGGCCATTATCGCCAACCGTCACATCCACATGAGTCCGGTCGAAGCGGAAAAGTGGGGGCTAAAAGACAACGACGAAGTCACAGTGCGTACCATTAAATCCGACCGGCCCACCATCTTCGGCGGCGTCCAGGTGCGGGTCAGCCCCAAATTCAAGCTCGTCATGCACATCGACACCGACGACGCCAATGCCGCCGGGCTCCAGTGCAACGACGAAGTGGAAATAAGGTGAGAAGATGCTCATTGCCGAAGTTACCGGGACGGTGGTCGCTACCCGGAAAAATGAAAGCCTTACCGGCAGCAAGCTCCTTCTCGTCCGGCCCCTTTATGGTGGCCGCCGGGGAGAAACCCTGGTGGCCGTGGATACCGTGGGTGCCGGCAGGGGGGAACTGGTGCTGGTAGCCACCGGTAGTGCCGCCCGCCTGGGCCTGGGTGTCCCCCAGGCCCCGGTGGACCTGGCTATCGTGGGCATTATCGATCAGGCAGAGGGGGACATCAAGGGGCTGCCGCGCTAGGTTGGCGCCGCCCTTATAATCTCCTCATCCGGTTACCGGTTTGAGCATCCCCCGAGAATGCTGGCAGGAGAAGATATAGAGGTGGGAGGGAGAACCGGTGCAAATTCTGGCCCTAAACTGCGGGGGGTCTTCGATTAAATATAAAGTTTTTTCCATGCCTGAAGAAAAACTATTGGTCCAGGGCGGCGTTGAACGCATCGGCAGTCAGGGAACTACTCTACGGCATCAAGATTTAACAGGCGAGGCGGCTGAGTGCCGGAAGCATTTACCCCGGGGTGACTATGGCGAAGCCCTGGAAGAAATCCTCAAGTTATTGCAGCCTTACCGGATTGATGCCGTCGGTCACCGGGTGGTTCACGGCGGTGCGAGCCTCAGGAGGCCGGCCCGGATTGATGCCGCTGTCCTGGCCACTTTAAAGGCCTGCTGCCAGCTGGCCCCCCTGCACAACCCGGCCAACGTTGCCGGTATCGAGGCCGTGGCGCGAATCCTGCCGGAAATACCCCAGGTGGCCGTCTGCGACAATACCTTTCACCTGACCCTGCCGCCCCGGGCCTATCTCTACGGCCTGCCCTATGAATATTACGAGCGTTACGGCCTGCGCCGTTACGGTTTCCACGGTATAACTTTCACCTATATGGTCCACCGCGCCGCGGCAATGCTGGGACGGCGTCTGCAGGAGCTAAAAATTGTGTCCCTCATGCTCGGCAGCGGCACTACGGCCAACGCCTGCTGCGGTGGGGAATCTATCGATGTCTCTACCGGCTTTACGCCCACCGAGGGGTTACTCCAGTCAACCCGCTGCGGCGATGTCGACCCTGGCGTCCTTGTTTATCTCCTGCGGCAGGAAGGCCTTGGCCCCGATGCCCTGGAGGAAGTAATCAACAAAAAAGGCGGCTGGCTGGGTATCTCCGGCATCAGCAACGATTACCGGGCGGTGGAAGAAGCCGCCCGTCAGGGGCATGAACGGGCCCGCCTGGCCCTGGAGGTCCTGGCCTACCGGGCGAAAAAATATGTTGGCGCCTATGCGGCGGCCATGGGCGGGATTGACGTCCTGATTTTTTCCGGTGGCATCGGCGAAAAGAGCAGCAGCCTGCGCCGGGAAATCTGCCGCGGCCTGGAGTTCCTGGGTATCAAGCTGGATGCTGAACGCAATGAAAATGAGAGCGGTGACCGCTTAATCTCCAGCCCGGAGGCCAAAGTCCAGGTCCTGGTGGTGCATACCGATGAAGAAGTAATGATCGCCCGGGAAACTGTAAAGGTATTGACCGGGAAAGAGCCCTCCGGGGCGTTTTGCCAGGGGTAATCCCCCGTTTAGCGCAATTATTTTCAAAGGAGCTGGGCAAGCATGCGCTATCTTGCCTTTGACCTGGGGGCCGAGAGCGGCCGGGCCATAATCGGTACCCTGATCGATGCCCGCCTCGCCCTGGAAGAAATCTATCGTTTTCCCAACGAACCGGTACGGATTCCGGATGGCCTGCACTGGGATGTTTTACGCCTCTTTCACGAAATGAAAGAAGGCCTGCGCCGGGCTGCAGCCCGCTACGGGACGGGCCTTAAAAGCCTGGCCGTCGACACCTGGGGCGTAGATTTCGGCCTCCTGGGAGAAAAGGATGTCCTCCTGGGTAATCCGTACCACTACCGGGATGACCGCACCCGGGGCGTGATGGAAGAAGCTTTCAAGGTAGTACCCCGGGAAGAGATTTTTTCCCAGACGGGCATCCAGTTTATGCCTTTCAACTCCCTTTACCAGCTTCTGGCCTGGCGGCAGCAGCAGCCCGCCCTGTTAAGCCAGGCGCAGACCCTGTTGATGATGCCCGACCTCTTCAACTTCTTTTTTACCGGCATAAAAGCCGGGGAATTCACCAACGCCAGTACCACCCAGATGTACAACCCTCGTACCGGCACCTGGGCCATTGACATGCTGGAAAAATTGGGGTTACCGGTTACCCTCCTCCCGGCCATCAACCCGCCGGGGACGATTGTGGGCCAGATTTTACCCCGGGTGGCCCGGGAAACGGGAGCCGAGGAGATACCTGTCATTGCCCCCGGCAGCCACGATACGGCCAGCGCCGTAGCCGCCGTGCCGGCAGCAGGGCCGGACTACATGTACATTAGCTGCGGTACCTGGTCTTTGGTAGGGGTGGAGGTCAGGGAACCGGTAATCAACGAGCAAACCTTGAGCCTCAACTTTACCAACGAAGGCGGGGTTGGTGGTACCTTCCGGCTTCTTAAGAATGTCACCGGTCTGTGGCTGGTCCAGGAGTGCCGCCGCACCTGGGAGCGACAGGGGGAAGCTTTGAGCTATGGCGAACTTACGACTTTGGCCCGGGAGGCCAGTCCTTTGACTGCCGTTATCGACCCGGACCACCCGGCCTTCCTGAACCCGGAAGACATGCCGGCGGCCATCCAGGCCTACTGCCGGGAAACGGGCCAGCCGGTACCTCGGACTAAAGGCGAAATCGTCAGGTGCGCCCTGGAAAGCCTGGCCTTGAAATACCGCTGGGTGCTGGAAAAGCTGGAAGGTATACTGGGGAAGGAACTTCCGGTCATTCACATGGTTGGCGGCGGCACGCGGAACGAGCTTCTCTGCCGGTTTACCGCCAGCGCCACCGGGCGCCCGGTAGTGGCTGGCCCAGTGGAAGCCACGGCCGCCGGTAACCTCCTGGTCCAGGCCATGGCCATGGGAGAAGTGGGAAGCCTGAATGAAGCCCGGAAAATCGTTCGCCGTTCTTTTGCCCTGAAAACTTATGAAGCAGAAAAGACAGATGTGTGGGAGGAAAAGTATGAGGCATTTATTAGGCTGCTGGCGTAGTATTGTCCAGCCAGCATGGTAAAAAGTGGCCAGCCTGATAACTGGGCTGGCCATACTAGTGGTTTTAAACTTGACAGACAAACAGGAAGAGGGTAAAATAAAAAGTGCATAGGCGGAAGTAGCTCAGTGGTAGAGCATCGGCTTCCCAAGCCGAGGGTCGCGGGTTCGAATCCCGTTTTCCGCTCCAGTCTTGAAAAATCTAACCACCAACGGGCTGACCCTCCCAAAAAAGTCCGAGGTTCCAGGGAGGGTCTTATTATGCCTAAGTTAGCCAAACTCAACCCGAAGGTATGCGATTTAGCCCTGGCCCTGGAGGAGTTCCTTCTTGCCAGGCAAGCGGACGTTTTAGCCCAACGCACCCTAGACGACTACCGCTGGCATGTGGGAAAGTTCCTGGAGACCTGCCAAAACACCACCACCTATGAGGCCGTCCGGAAGGCCACCATACGCTACTTCAGCCAGCCAGCCTCGCCCGGCTACCGGAATATCAAACTGAAGTACCTCAAAGCCTTCTTCAACTGGTGTGTAGCCCAAGGGTATCTCCCGGCCAATCCAGCCCAAGGCATAAGGAAGGCCAAAGAAGACCTTCAAAGCCCGCCAATGCCGAAATCAAAGCTTCCTCACAGAAACCCGCCACACTCTTTCAAGCACAGAATCCTCAGAAGCCTTGATTTTCTTGGCTTTGAAACCAACTGGCCCTTTGGCTTTACAACCGACTGTTGAATATATATCCACCAGTCGGTTGACTAAACCGCTAGGAGTTCATTTTGACGCCGATGGGTATATACCCAGTTGGGAAAGCCTTGCGGACTTCTGGCGGGGAGTCGAAACTTTGGCGGATTTATGGGATAAGTTTCGGCAGGTCACACAGCGGGATTTGAACGGCATGAGAGAGTGGATAAGGTTTGTAAGTTTGAGTAAGGGAATTAAATATCTGCTTGGAGAAGTGGAACACTCCATTTGAGCAGGATTTTGCCCATAGAAAAGCTAAAACTTACTTAACCAAAGCATACTATGTAAGGGCTGGAATGCGTCTTAGGAGGGTAGAACATGGCCCGCTTTATTGTCTACCTCGAACCCGCCGAAGAAGGAGGCTACATTGCTTCTGCACCGGCACTACCGGGCTGCGTCACCCAGGGGGAAACTAAGGAAGAAGCCTTGGCAATGGCTGAGGACGCCATAAGAGGGTACATCGAGAGCCTGAAAAAACATGGAGAGCCGCTTACCCTTTGGCTTTGAGAAGAGTAGAAAGAACGTCTAGTCTAGGGGGTTCAAGGAAATGCTTTACCGCTACAAAGTTATCCTCGAATGGGATGAGGAAGGTAAGGGCTATGTCGTTTCGGTTCCTGCCTTACCGGGGTGTTTCACCCAGGGAGATACCGTTGAAGAAGCATTGGAGAGGGCCAAAGAGGCCATAGCAGGCCACCTTGCGGCTTTAGCCCAGGAAGGTCTGCCCCTGCCGTCTCGTGACGTTGAAATAGCCGAAGTGCAGGTAGAGATAGCCTCATGAGCAGGCTACCCAGGGTCACAGGTAAAGAAGTGGTTAGTGCGTTGAAGAGGGCTGGCTTTGTGGTGGTAAGAATACAGGGCAGCCACCACCACTTGCGAAAGCCGGGTGCTAAAAGCTTGGTGACTGTTCCCGTACATGCCGGTGAAATCCTGAAGCCAAAGCTTTTGAAAAGCATACTGGAGCAGGCCGGACTAACCGTTGACGAGTTCAAAAACCTTCTCGCTTGAGCAGGATTTTGCGAAAATGTGGCGAATACTATATCCCTGAAAGGGTCAGTCCGTTGTCGCTGGTGGAAACGCTAAAACCGTGTGCCGGGAGGCTTGCAAATCAAGGCTTCCGGCGGTCACGTCTCAGCACCCAGTCCATCGGCTTCCCAAGCCGATGGTCGCGGGTTCGAATCCCGTTTTCCGCTCCAGCTAGAAATATTAAGGGTTTGCGGGTTCGGCCTACTAGGTTTCTCTGGCAAGAAATGGGGTAGGCCGGTGCTGTTAAGATCCACCGTGAGGAGCAGTAGCCTGCTCCTTATTTTTTTAGTTACGCTGATATGCTTTTCCCAGTACTTTTATAAGCCTGTCCACCTTCCCGGCGGCTTTTTTGTCAGGAGCCGGTTGAGCGGGCTGGCCTGGGAGTGGGCCTCCTTCATCAAGGATACTTCCAGGAAGGCTGTTTTGATATAATACACAATTATAGTTACATCTGAACCAGACCAGCAATATCAGGTTTTGCGGTGGAGTGGAATGGTGAAATGAGGAAGGAGATTGTCGTTCGCATGATTTCACGGGAGATGGCTGGGACATATGCGGCGAGGCGCCCCCGCCGCCTTGTCCTGGCATTGATATTGGGTAGCTTAACGGGGCTAGGGCCGTTTTCGATAGATACGTATCTTCCTTCGTTGCCTTTACTGGCAAATAGTCTTCACCTCACCACGTCGACGGCACAGTTGAGCTTGACCGCTTGCCTGCTGGGTTTGGCGCTGGGCCAGCTGATAGCGGGCCCGATCAGCGATGCCCTCGGGAGACGCCGGCCGCTGCAGGTGGGATTATTGATCTATGCGGCTGCTTCCGCCATGTGCGTGTGGACCTCGTCGATTGGCCTGTTTATCGCCCTCCGGTTCTTCCAGGGATTGGCCGGTTCGGCCGGTATTGTCATCGCCCGCGCTGTTGCCCGCGATCACTTTGAGGGCAAGGAATTGACGCGTTTTTTTGCTCTCTTAATGCTGGTCAACGGGGTAGCACCGGTACTGGCACCAGTAATAGGCGCGCAACTTTTGCGCTTCACTTCATGGCGCGGTATATTTGCCGTGCTGGCACTACTAAGTATTGCCATGTGGATAGCAGTTTGGGTTGCCTTGCCGGAAAGCCTGCCGCCGCAACGGCGGGTACAAGGAGGGTTGCTGGCGACGGCGGGCGGCCTTGGCAGCCTGCTCAAAAACACCGAATTTATGGGCTACGTGCTGGCCCAGGGCTTTGCCTTTGCTGCGATGTTCGGCTACATATCCGGCTCTTCGTTTGTCCTGCAGGAGGAGTACAGGGTATCGCCACAAGTGTTTAGCCTCATTTTTGCCGTCAACGGGGCCGGGATCATTCTCGCCGGCCAGGTCGGTGCCCGGGCCTCATTGCGCTGGGACGAACGGCGGGCACTTGCCGCCTCGCTGGCCGTAGCAGCGGCGGGCAGCTTGGCGCTACTCGCTGCCGTGCTCGGCCGTGCGGGCCTGGCGGCGGTGCTGGTACCGTTGTTTGTAGTCGTCGCGATCGCCGGTGCAATCGGCACAACGTGCAACTCGTTGGCCTTGCAAAACCAGGGGCGCGCCGCTGGCAGCGCGTCGGCGTGGCTCGGTGTGGCAGGAATGTTGTTTGGGGCACTGGTCTCGCCCCTGGTGGGGCTCGGCTACCGCATTGCCGTGTCGATGGCCGTAGTGATTGTCGTTTGCCACCTCTCGGCCACACTCGCGTACTGGTTGTTGGCCGCGCGGAGGCGCGGTGCGGGGGCGGGGGAGACGATGTCGCAACGCGTGTGAGGCTCTATAAAAACCAGGTCCATGGAGCAAAATAGGGAAGAAGTTTAATTTAGGAAGGCGGTTAGTCATGGGCCTGGAAAAGCCGGATAATAGTTTGCTGGTGATTTTCGGTGGTACGGGGGACCTGGCTCGCCGTAAACTTTACCCAGCTTTATATAACCTCTTTGTCGATGGTTTTCTCCCGGCTGCCCTGCAGATAGTGGCCGTGGGGCGGCGCCTATTTACCCCGGAGAGTTTTCGTAACGGGATACTATTACCTTCCCTGCAGGCCTTTTCCCGCCGCGCCTCTAACCTGGACGCCTATTTTGAGCCCTTTGCTAGCCGCCTGCACTATTTCCCAACCGATATTTATGACCCGGAGGGCTATAAACGCCTCAGGCAGTTTCTGGCGGAGCTGGAGGAGGCGGCCGGCTGCCGGGGCAACCGCATTTTTTACCTGGCCGTGGCCCCGGAACATTTTGGCCCCGTGGTCCGGAGCTTAAAGGAAGCAGGCCTGGCGCCAGCCCGGGGCTGGCAGCGGGTTGTTATTGAGAAACCCTTCGGCCATGACCTGCCTTCGGCGGCAGAATTAAACCGCCAGCTCCGGGCAGCTTTCAGCGAGGAAGAGATTTACCGCATCGACCATTACCTGGGCAAAGAAATGATCCAGAACATCATGGTCATCCGCTTTGCCAATACCTTTTTTGAGCCGGTATGGAATAATAAATATATCGACCACGTTCAGATTACTTCGGCGGAAACGGTGGGCGTGGAGGACCGGGGCGGCTATTACGACAAAGCGGGGGCCCTGCGGGACATGGTCCAGAACCACCTCCTGCAGCTGGTGACCCTGGTGGCCATGGAACCGCCGGCCAGCCTGGCCACTGAAGCTATCCGCGACGAAAAGGTAAAGGTGCTGCGCTCATTACGCCCCCTGGACGCGGCGGCAGTCAGCAGGAACGTCATCCGCGGCCAGTACGGTGCCGGGGAGATAGATGGACAAACGGTACCGCCGTATCGCCGGGAAAAGGAAGTGGCCCCTGATTCCACGACGGAAACTTTTGTCGCTTTAAAGCTTTTCATCGAAAACTTCCGCTGGGCCGGCGTGCCCTTTTACCTGCGTACGGGCAAGCGCCTGCCGGTTAAAGTGACGGAAATTATCCTCCAGTTCAAATCCCTGCCGGATATCCTGTATTTCAAGGAATACGGCGAATTACGCCCCAATCTCCTGGTCATCCGCGTCCAGCCCCTGGAGGGTGTCTACGTCCAGCTCAATGCCAAACGACCGGGGAATAATAATTACATCGTACCCATCCGCCTGGACTTTTGCCAGAACTGCGAGGTGGGCGTCAACTCCCCCGAGGCCTACGAACGTCTGCTTTATGATGTAATGCGGGGGGACCCCACCCTTTTCACCCGCTGGGATGAGGTGGAGGCGGCCTGGCGGTTTGTGGACCCCATTGCCGCTACCTGGACGGCGAGGCCGCCCCTTTTTCCCAATTACGCCGCCGGCCAGTGGGGACCACCGGCGGCACAGGAGCTTTTAATCCGGGACGGCCGCCACTGGTGGCAGGAAGATGAATTGCTGCCGGAACGTGGGTAGCTAGGAATAAATGAATGGACTGATGAAAGCTTGCGTATCTATGACATATCCATGCCCATATACCACGGGATGCCGGTCTACAAAAACAGGGCGGAGAAGCAGCCGCAAACGGAAATCACCCGCGACTATGAAAACGGCGTGCGGGAAACGCGCTGGCTTCTGAACAGCCACACCGGGACCCATATCGACGCCCCCGCCCATGTGATCCCCGGCGGGGCCACCACCGCCGACCTGGACCTGTCGGTTTTAATCGGCTCCTGCCGGGTGCTGGACCTGACGGCAGTCAACGACCGCATTACGGCCGGGGACCTGGCGGGCCAGCCCGTCCGGCCCGACGACTTTATCCTGTTGAAAACTAAAAACTCCTGGGCTGCCGGAAATGAAGCCGATTTTATCTACCTGGATGCCGGGGCCGCCTCCTATCTGGTTCAAAAAGGGGTGCGCGGCGTCGGCCTGGATGCCCTGGGGGTGGAGCGGGACCAGCCCGGTTATCCGACCCACCGGACTTTGCTGGAAAACGGGGTTGTTATCATTGAAGGCTTACGGCTAAAGGGGGTTCCCCCGGGGGTTTACCACATACTGGCTCTTCCCCTCCCCCTCCTGGGGGCTGAAGCGGCACCGGCCCGGGTAGTGCTGCTGGAAAGGTAGTATGCCATTAAGAGTACCTACTCTTAATGGATTATGGCGGGAAATGGTGATATGATGTTCACCGTTAAACATAGTGGTGAGACGTCCGGCTGCTTTTATATCTGGTGCAAAAGTGCACCAGTTGTTATAATAGGGATAGTCCCTTGACGTAGAAGGTAGTCCGGGGCCTACCCCTAAATTTTTACGGGCGGGTGTATCCTATGCAGGTCAAAGAGGTCATGCTCAACAACCCGGAGACGTTATACTACTGGCAGACCCTGGCCGATGCCGTGGCCGTCTACCAGCGGCAGCAGGTCAACTGCGCCCCGGTACTGGATGCCGACGGCGAAGTGGTAGGCATTATTACCGTCTTTCGCCTCCTGGAAGCCCTGCAGCAGGGGGCTACTATGGCTACGCCTATTGAAGAGGTCATGGATAGAAAACTGGTCTGCATCGATGAGGATACAGGTTTTGAGCAGGTGGCCAATTTACCTATTGACCGCTTGATTGTTTTAAACAAAGAGCGGCGCTTGAGCGGCGTCCTGACCAGGATTGGCTTGATCAATAAGGTGCACCGGGCCCTGGAGAAGGCGGAACGCGAGCTGGCGGCAGTCCTGGAGGCGGTACCAAACGGTATCATTGCCGTTGACCGGGAAGGGAAAATATGCCACATCAACCCGGCGGCAGCCCGGCTCCTCGACCTGCCGGCGGCAGCAGCCCTGGAGCAGCCGGCGGCCACCGTCCTGGCGGCGTCTGGTTTAAGCCAGTTTCTTACCAAAGCAGCCGGTGACCAGTTTCATAAGGCGCGTGCAGGAGATAGAACCCTGGCCATCCGGCGCAGCCCTATTACCAGGGATGGCCGGGAACAGGGGGTTGTCCTGGTCCTGCAGGATATTTCCGAACTGGAGGCCATCTCCAGTGAATTAAAGGCGGTCAAGTCTTTGAACCGGCAGCTTAAGAGTGTTATCGAGGCCTGCTATGACGGTATGGTTATTGTTGACAGCCAGGGCATTGTCCTGGGGGTTAATGAGGCTTTTGGACGTATTATGGCGCCGGAGGAAGGGCGGCTTGTTGTTGGTGAAAAGTTGCAGCCCGGTGCCGGCCAGGCAGAAGAGCAGCTATACCAGCTCTGGCACCTTGTCCGTGAGAGCCGCAAGGCTGTAACTGTCATGTACCAGACTCCGGCCGACCGGGAGGCCATTCTTACCGGCAGCCCTGTTTTCAGTGAGGAGGGGGCTGTCTCACAAGTCGTTATCAACATCCGCGATATGACGGAACTGCGCCATCTCAAAGAAGAGGCCCAGCGAGCGGCAGCGGAAATCCAGGCCCTGCGGGCCCGGCACCTGGCGGCTCCCGAGGTGATCCGCCAGAGCCCGGCCATGCAACGGGTGGTGGACCAGGCCTTAAGGGTGGCTGCCGTCGATTCTACCGTCCTTATAACGGGGGAATCCGGTGTTGGTAAGGAAATCATTGCCAGGGTGATTCACCAGCATAGCCCGCGCTGCAAGGGGCCTTTTATAGAAATTAACTGTGGTGCCATCCCGGAAAACTTGCTGGAATCAGAGCTCTTCGGTTATGAGAAGGGAGCCTTTACCGGGGCCAGTAAAGAGGGAAAAATAGGTCTCCTCGAGGTAGCCAATAACGGCACCCTCTTCCTTGATGAAATAGGTGACCTCCCCCTGGGGTTACAGGTCAAACTGTTGCGTTTTCTCCAGGAGCAGGAGATTTATCGCCTCGGCGGTCGCCATGCCATTAAGCTCAATGTTCGCGTCCTGGCTGCGACCAATAAGGACCTGGCCCGGATGGTCCGGGAAAAGACTTTCCGTGAAGACCTCTATTACCGTTTAAATGTAGTGCCTATAAGGATCCCGCCTTTGCGGGAGCGGCGGGAAGATATCCTGCCCCTGGCCAGGCATTTTTTGGAAAGATTTAACCATAAATACGGTACGGCCAAACGCCTGTCCTTCGCGGCCTGTAAGGTGCTGGAGGCTTATTCCTGGCCTGGGAATGTTAGGGAACTTCAGAATGCCATGGAGCGGGTAGTCATTATGGGCGAAGGAGATTTAATCCAGCCGGAACACCTGCCCCTTGAATTTCAGGAAGAGCCCGGGGATACCGGTAAAGCGCTGCATCTGAGGCGGCTTTTACCCCTTCATGAAGCAAGGGAACAGGTTGAGCGGCAATTAATAACCCTGGCCCTCGAGCAGCACGGCAGCCTGCGTCGGGCCGCCCGGGCCTTGGGTATATCCCATTCAACGTTGCTCCGCAAGGCCCAAGCGTATGGCCTGATGGTGCAAAATCGAACCGATATGGTTTAATACTGTACCACCATGAATTATTTTACGTCAGCTATAATGCGGCTGAAGAAAGAGATAAATTAAATGAATATCTGGTGCGTATATAGACCGGGTAAAGAAATTTATTTATCCTTTCCCCTTAGATTCCTCCCCCTCGGAGCCAGAGGAGGCACGGCGGGATTTTTTATATCCTGGCATGAGTTTTGCAAATAAGAAGTGATTGTGGTAACAAGAATAACTGCAAGGAGGAAAAACGTATGGGAAAAGTGACTGTCAGCTGGGTGGGAAAGATGCAGTTTGTGGGGGACGACGGTGCCGGCCACCGGGTGGCCATGGACGCCAGCCCTGTTTATGGTGGCGAAAACCAGGGGACCCGGCCTATGGACCTGATGCTTATGGCCCTGGGCGGTTGCACCGGTATCGAGGTAACCCACATCCTGCGAAAAATGCGGGTCAGCTTTGATAACCTGACTATTGCGGTAGAAGGTGAGAGGGCCGCCGACCACCCCAAGATTTTTACCCGGATGCGGGTAGTTTACGATTTCCAGGGTGCCAATATCCCGCCGGAAAAGGTGGCCCAGGCCATCAAGCTGGCCGACGAGGTGTACTGCTCGGCAGCCAACATGATGAAGGCGGCCGGTTCCATCGAGTATGCCTTTAAAATTAACGGAGAAGAGTATCCTTACCCTTTCCTGAAAGAGGCCAGTGGTAATTAAAGTGTAAATTTTTAACAGGGCTACAGGGGGGAACTGTGAATGAATACCTACGCTTTATGGATTTTATTTATGGCTGTTATCTATACAGTCGTTCTTATTATTGCCGGCAACATTGCCAGGAGCCGTGCCGCCCGTGGTGAGGACTTCTGGGTGGGCGGCCGTAAGTTTAAGCCCTGGATGGTAGCCGTCTGTATCACCGGGCTTTTTTCCGGTTCCTCGTATATCGCTATCCTGGAGCTGGCGTACACGACGGGTATTTCTGCCGGCTGGTACGGCGTGGCGGAATTAATCCACGTGATAATTATCGCCTTGTTTTTTGTGATACCCTTTCGCAAGCGTCTGGTAGTGACCGTATCGGGTTTAATAGGTGATCGCTATGGCCGGACGGCCAAGGCCATCGCCGGCGCTGTCACGGCCTTTACCTTTCCTATGTACGCCACCGCCAATGCCCTGGCCTTTGCCGCCGCCATGAGCGCCTTTACAGGAATGTCCTTGTCCACCTGGGTAATTTTCAGCGCTTTACTCCTTCTTATCTACCTGCAGGCGGGCGGCATGTGGTCGGTGGTCTTTACGCAAACAGCCAATAGTATTGCTTTTACTATGATGTTTATTATCGGCCTTATCGCCTTCTTTATTAAACCTGGTTTTACCGGCCTGGCCCAGCTGGCAGCGGCCAAACCGGCCATGTTCGGCCTGACTACCGTTGGCCTGCAGACAATACTAGCCTGGTTCGGCACCTTCCTGGTCAACGTTTTCCTGGCTCAGGCGGCCTTCCAGATGGCCCTCTCCTGCCGTACGCCGGAAGAGGGGCAAAAGGGTCTCCTCTGGGCGGCAGGTTTTAATATCGTCTTTATTGTCATGGGCGTTCTCTTTGGCATGGCCGCAGCAGTAGTGGCCCCTGGCGTCGGCCGCGGCCTGGTGGCAGTACCCAAATACCTGGCCCAGGTTTTACCGCCACCCCTGGTGGGCATCTTCTTCATGGGTATCTGGGCCTGCGCCCTGGGGTGGGGAGCTCCCTGCCAGTTCTCCGGGGCTACCAGCCTGGGCCGGGATGTGGTTTCGTCCTTGAATCCTAAAGTTAGCGACAAGCAGATGGTTCTCTACACCAAGTGGTCACTGGTGGTATTGACCGTATTGATGATTATCTTTGGTTTCCTGCGGACAGAACAGGCCGCGTGGTGGAATGTCCTGGCCTGGACGGCCCGCAACGGGGCTACCTTTGCTCCCATTATTGGCGTACTCTTCTGGCCTCTGGCCAGCCGCAAGGCGGCTGTCAGCGCCCTGGTCGCGGGCTTTGTTTCAGGTATAACCTGGTATCACCTGGGTGGCTGGCACCCCGCCAAATTTTACTTAAATATTCACCCGGTGTGGATCGGGATGATTTTTAACGTTTCTGCTTTAACCCTGGTTACCTTGATTGAAAGGACTGGCAGCTATCGCTGGGCGATACCCGGGAAAGGAGCAGCCAGGAGTGTTGGTTTCGGGGCCATGATTGCCGGGCTGGCTTTAATCATCCTGGCTGTTAACCAGTTTACCTGGCTTTATGCTAAAGGCGTTTTTGGCATGGTCCTTTTCCTGATCTTTATTGCTGCCTTCTGCATGGTAATTACCTTTACTAAAGAAAAGGAAGAAAGTGCAGTTGTGCCGGAGGTCAGCCCCCAGGCAGGACCGGCGGGCAAGTAGTTTACCCGGAATTGCTGACGGGGGATAAAAAGTATTGGAGCAGTAAGTTTATTGTAAGGCGGCTGGAGAAGAGGCTTGTTTCCAGACGCCTTTTTGTTATTTACTCCTGCCGGCTGAAGGACAAGGAGCCTAAGAATCCCAGGAACAGGGCCACGCCGGTAACTACGACCAGGTCAAACTCCAGGCTGTAATGAACAAGATATTGCAACGCCCGGGGGTCGGTGCCACTGTACACCAGTCGCCTGAGGGCATCAACACCGTAGGTGAGGGGGTCTATTTTCATCAAAACACTCATCCATCCTGGCAGGTTGGTCATGGGGAACATGGCGCCGCTCAGGAAAAAGAGGGGCATGACCAGGAAATTCATGAACATCTGGAAGCCTTCCATGGTTTGCATACGGCTGGCCACAGCGATGCCCAGAAAGGTCAGGCCCAGGGAAATAAGGAACAAGATGCCCAGGAGCTGGAGGATTAGGAGCGGGGTTAGGGATATCTTGATTAAGGGCGCCAGGAGGAGCATGATGGCGGCCTGGATGAGGGCTACCGTGCTGCCTCCCAGGGCTTTACCCAGGGCGGTGGCCCAGCGGGGCACCGGCGCCACCAGGACCTCTTTCAAAAAGCCGAACTCCCGGTCCCAGATGATGGAGACACCGGAAAAAATGGAGGTGAAAAGAACGGACATCCCCAGGATGCCGGGGTACATGAACTGGACGTAGTTAACGGGTACACCGGCTGGTACGCCGCGAAAGCCCATGGCGGCCGCAATGCCCTGGCCGACGATGAGGAGGTAGAGCAGCGGCTGGCCGATCATACCTATGATGCGGCTGCGTTCCCGGATGAAGCGGATAAATTCCCGGTACCAGATGGTGTAGATAGCCCGCAGGGCAGGTTGCATGGGATGTTCCTCCTTAGTGCCGCCGGCGGCCGTGGCGGCGGTTCAGGCGCATGAGCTCGGCGGAAGAGACTTTATCTTCCCTTATGGCCCGGCCGGTGAGGCTTAAGAAAACGTCATCCAGGGTAGGGCGCCGTAAATGTATGCTGTTAATCTGCCCCCGGAAATCGGCGGCCACCCGGGGTATGAAGGCAGCCCCGTCATCCACCTGCAGGCGCAGGCCCTCTTCGTCTTTAATGACCTTCACGCCGTAGCGGGCGGCAATCTCCTGCTGCAGGCGGGCGTCATCAACAGTCATCATGGTGACCACATCGCCTCCCAGCCGGCGTTTCAGGTTGTCCGGTGTATCCAGGGCCTGGATGCGGCCGTGGTCAATGATGGCGATACGGTCGCAGTTTTCCGCTTCGTCCATGTAATGGGTGGTCATAAAGATGGTGATGTTTTTCTCCCGGCGCAGGCGGTGAATGTGCTGCCAGATGGCGCTGCGGGTCTGGGGGTCCAGGCCGACCGTCGGTTCATCCAGGAAAAGGACTTTGGGGTGGTGCAGGAAGCCGCGGGCGATTTCCAGCCGTCGCCGCATGCCGCCGGAAAAGGTGCGGACGATATCCCGCCGGCGCCCGGCCAGATCCACCATGGCCAGTACTTCGTCCATGCGCTCTTTGATGGTAGCCCGGGAGAGCCCGTAGAGGAGGCCGTGGAAACGCAGGTTTTCTTCGGCTGTCAGGCGGTCGTCCAGGGAGTTGTCCTGGAAAACCAGGCCGATGGCGCGGCGCACAGCATCCGGCTGGCGGGCAACATCAAAGCCGGCCAGGGTGACCCGGCCGCTGGTGGGCTTGAGCAGGGTACAGAGCATTTTGATGGTGGTCGATTTACCGGCTCCATTTGGCCCCAGGAAGCCGAAGATCTCCCCCTCTTCGACGTTAAAGGTCACCCCGGCGACGGCGGTGAGGTCATTAAAGCGCTTGACCAGGTCCTGGACTACGATTACGGACACAGGTTTTCTTCCCTTCTTATTCCCATAGTTTTCACTTCTTAGGTGGCTTATGTAACTTTTTGAAAGCCCCTTTGCTTTTGCTTGAAATTTAATTTTAACAATATAAGGAAGGAGGATCAAGGATTATTTTTTTGCCCGGGCAGGAAATAGTTCCCTGGTTTAACGAACTAATTTAGGGCATATTTTTTACCGGGGGAGGCGGGGTTCATGGCGCGGGTGGTATTTGTTCCCCGGCGGCGCAGCCTTAAGTTTATGGCAGCCGTACTGGTAGTTACGGCTGTACTTTTGGCCTGGAGTCGCTACCAGGGCCTGAAAGAGGAGCAGGCCATCCAGGCCCTTTCCTGGGCGGTGGCCAACCAGGTGGTGGTGGTCGACCCCGGCCACGGCGGGATTGATTCCGGAGCCACAGGCCCGGCTGGAACCCCGGAAGACCGGATTAACCTGGCTATCAGCCAGCGCCTGGCAGAATTTTTAAGCCAGGGCGGCGCTCACGTTTTCCTCACCCGCCAGGATGAAAACGTCCAGGAAGGAGAATCCGGCGATGATCTGGTGGAACGGGTTAAGCTCGCCCGGAAGGTCAAGGCTGACCTCTTTATCTCCGTCCACTGCAACGCCTTTGACGGCCGGGAAAGGGGCGCCCAGCTCTTTTACGACCCCAAATCGCCGGAAGGGAAAAAACTGGCTGAGGCCATCCAGGCGGAAATCAGGCGCCGCCTGGCCAATACCGACCGGGTGCCTTTAAGTATTGATGCCTTTGTCCTGCGTACCCAGAAGATCCCGGCAGTCATTGTGGAAGTCGGCTTTATCTCCAACCCCCGGGAAGAAAAGCTCCTGGCGGATCCCCACTACCAGCGCCAGATGGCCTTTGCCATCTATGCCGGCGTTGTTAATTACCTGGCGGGAAAAGGCCCCGGGGCTGGGGAGTACGGCCAGGCAAAAAGAAAAGCCCCCTGATGCAGATATAAAAATCCCCGGGTTAGGAGTTTAACCCGGGGATTAATTTCTTTACCTGGTCTCCGGTTTGGGTTTGGCGCCGCTTAAGACAGCTTCCCGGCTGTAAACCTGCCACAGGAAGGCCAGCAGAGCCAGGGCGGCTGCGGCTATACCTACCGGGTAGGAAATGCTGGTGGCCAGGTGCAGGCCTTCCGGCGCCTGGAGGATATAGGTGATGCTGACGGCCGTCATGAAGGTAGCCGGAAGTGTAGCCACCCAGTGGAAGCTGCGCTGCCGGGCCAGGTAGACGGCGGCGGCCCAGAGGGCAATCATGGCCAGGGTCTGGTTGGACCAGGCGAAGTAACGCCACACGATGGTGAAGTCAATCTGGCTCAAAATAAAACCTATGGCAAAGATGGGAATGGCAATTTTATAGCGGTTAATTATGGGCCCCTGCTTTAACCCCAGGAATTCGGCAATGGTGAGCCTTGCTGCCCGGAAGGCGGTATCACCGGAGGTGACGGGCAGGACGATAACCCCCAGGACGGCCAGGACGCCGCCAATGGTACCCAGGAGGGTAAAGGAGGCCTGGTTGACGATGCCGGCCGGACCGCCCAGGCTCTTTAAACCGTTAGCCAGGCCGTTGGTGCCGCCAAAGAAAGTCATGGCAGCAGCGGCCCAGATAAGGGCGATAATCGATTCAACAATCATGGCCCCATAAAAGACCCGGCGGCCATAACGCTCATTTTCCAGGCAGCGAGCGATTATAGGCGACTGGGTGGCGTGGAAACCGCTGATGGCGCCGCAGGCAATGGTGATAAAGAGAAGGGGCCACAGGGGCGCTCCCTGGGGATGCAGGTTGGCCAGGGTTAATTCAGGAATATGATACCCTTTAACCATAATCCCGCCGATAATCCCTATGGCCATAATAATTAGCACGGCGCCGAAGAGGGGATAAACCCTACCAATAATTTTATCAACAGGCAAAATTGTCGCCAGGAAGTAATAGGCTAAAATGACGGCCAGCCAGAAAGTATAGGTTAAGTGCGCAGGAGTTAGCTTGGCCAGGAGCTGGGCCGGGCCGGTCATGAAGACGGTACCTACCAGGATGAGGACGACGACGGTAAAAATATTAACGAATTGTTTCATCTTGGAACCAAGGTAATTGCCGACAATGGCCGGCAGGTTGGCGCCGTCGTGGCGCACGGAGAGCATGCCGACGAGGTAATCATGGACGGCGCCGGCAAAGATACCGCCCAGGACGATCCAGATAAAGGCCACCGGCCCCCACAGGGCCCCCTGGATGGCGCCGAAAATGGGCCCCAGGCCGGCAATGTTTAAGAGCTGGATCAGGAAGTCCCGTTTCCAGTTCATGGGCACATAGTCAACGCCGTCGTTGAGCCTCAGTGCCGGGGTGGAGCGCTGTTCCTGGGGGGCAAAGACCCTCTCGACAAAAGTTCCGTAAAGGAAATAGCCCACCAGGAGGATTATGATGGATACCCAGAAAGTTACCATAAGTGCTGCGACCTCCTCTGCCTGATTATCTATTTAAAATTTTAAGGCCAGAGGGAGGGAGCGACCATTTATATTGCCCCAACGACGCTATTGATGCCTGAACGGCGCCGGGAGAACTTAAAAGCCGAGGACTGCCCGCACGTCCTTGAGATAGGTGCGGCCGACGGGTATTTCGGTCTTTTCCTGGTCCTTGAGCATCAGGCGGTAGGTGCCGTGGAAATAGGGGACTACTTCCCGTACCAGGTCAAGGTTGACAATAAAGCTGCGGTGGACCCTTAAGAAACCACTGTCCAGCTTGTCTTCCAGTTCCTGCAGGGTGCCGGGAAATCGCAAAGTGCCCTGGTTAGTTTTCAGGAGCACCTGGTGGCCCTGGGCTTCGGCATAAATAATATCCCCCGGGTCGATAACCAGCAGCCGGTCTTCCTTCCAGGCGGCCACCTTGGTAGTCTTGCGAGTAGTCGCCAGCTGGCGCAGGAGGTTGGCCAGCGGTGGGGTTTCATGTTGCTGGAGCAACTGGCGCACCCGGGCCAGGGTGGTGGCCACCCTTTCGGCCGTGAAGGGCTTTAACAGGTAATCGACGGCATTGAGTTCAAAGGCCTCGATGGCGTAGTCGTCATAGGCAGTGGCAAAGATGATTAAGGGGGTACGGGGCTGCTTTAAAAGCAGCCGCGCCACTTCTACCCCGTCCAGGTCCCAGAGTTCAATATCCAGAAAAACAACCTCCGGCTGCAGGGAAGAGGCCAGTTCCAGGGCCTCGCTGCCCCCGGAAGCCTCACCGCAGACCGTAAAGTTGGCATCCTGTTCAATATAATAACGTAGTTCTTGGCGGGCCGGTTCTTCGTCGTCGACGATAAGGGCCTTGATCAACTGGCAACCCCTTCCTTCAGTACCGCCTGCCCCTGCCGGGGCAGGGAGAATTCCACTCGCGTACCGCCTTCCGGATTCAGGCTAAAGCGGAGGCCGTATTCCGGGCCGTAGAGCAGGCGCAGGCGCTCATGGACGTTAAGTAGGCCGACATTGTTACTATTGCCCGGTTTACCCGTTAATAACCCGTTTACTTTGTTTAAATCTATACCTATACCATTGTCACTAACTGTTATCAGGGCCTCGCCGTTTACCTCCCGGGCGGTGATGGTTACCTGTCCTCCCTCCCGGCGGGGTAAAAGGCCGTGCTTGACGGCGTTTTCCACCAGGGGCTGGAGGGTCAGGGCCGGCAAAAGGTAATGGGCCACTCCGGGCTCGACATCAATGGTTACCTCCAGGCGGGAGCCGAAGCGGGCCTTCTCAATGGCCAGGTAAGAACGTACATGCTCAATTTCCGTAGCCAGGGTGACCGGCCGCTCCGGGTGCTGCAGGTTGCGGCGGAAAAAGTCCCCCAGGTAGCCCAGGAGCTGCCGCGCCTTTTCCGGGTCCAGGCGGCAGACGGACATGATGGTATTCAGGGCATTAAACAAAAAGTGGGGGTTGATCTGGGACTGCAGGGCCCGGATTTCGGCTTTGGCAACCAGTTGTTCCTGCCGGTCAATTTCCGCCAGTTCCAGCTGGGTGGAGAAGAGGTGGCCCAGGCCGGCGGCCAGCTCCAGGTCCAGGGGGCCAACGGCATTGGCCCGGGTATGGTAGAGCTTTAAGGTGCCGATTACCTTGCCCCGCGAGTGCAAAGGGACGACTACGGCTGCCTTTAAGGGACAACCATGGTGGTGGCAGCCGATTTCTGCTGCTACCTGGGCCACCTGAATTTTGCCGGTGTCGAGGGCCTGGCGGGTGGCGTTGGTCAGGACCTTCTGGCCCTGGCGGTGATGGTCGCTCCCGGCACCGACGTGGGCCAGGATCTCATCGCCGCTGGTAATGGCTACAGCCTCCAGGCCCGTAATCTCCATAATAATAGCGGCTGCCTGGCGGGCGGAATCCGCATTGAGGCCCTGGCGTAAGTACGGCAGGGTCTTGTTGGCAATCTTTAAGGCCTTCTGGGCCTGGACGGCACCGGCCAGCTCCTGCTCCCGAAGCACACTCTGGATAATGATTACGGCCAGGGCAATGCCGCTGGCATTAACCAGCATCATGGGCCAGGCGATGATCTTGACCAGGCTCCAGGCGGCGGCAAAAGGCCGCGCCAGGGCCAGGATAATCAGCATCTGCAATGCTTCAGCAACAAAACCGGCGGCAAAGGCCACCGGCCAGGGCAAAGGGCGCCGGCGGTAGGCCCGCGCCACCAGGCCCCCCAGCAGGCCTTCGACAGTGGTGGAAACGCCACAGGCCAGGGCGGTAAAGCCCCCCATAAAAAACCGGTGGCCGCCGGCAATAAGCCCGGCGAGGAAACCAACCAGGGGACCACCAAACAGCCCGCCGACCATGGGGGCAATGACCCGGGAGTTGGCCAGGGCATCCTGGATGGGGATGCCGGTGTAGCTGCCGAAGATCCCAAGCAGGCCAAAAAGCAGGATTAGTAGGAGTTTTTGGTAGGAACTGGCCTGCTCTTGGAGCAGTTTCCGGAATATCCGGGAACGGCTCAGGATAAAGGCCAGGGTTATAACTACACTCATCCGTTCAACCAGGGATATGAAAAGGGGCATTTCCTGTCACCTCCGGGTAGGTAAATTGGCATTAAACCTGCCACCGGATAGCCGGAAACAGCAGCGTGCGCATAGCCAGCTTATTCCCTTTTATTGTAACGTAATTACCACCGCCGGCACAATAGCAAATGGCACCAGGATCTTACCCCCTGTCAAAGTGGTGGTAGATGTGGTAAAGTAAACCTGAAGGGAAACCCTGGGCTGGAAGCAGTTACATGAAAAGATGGGCGCCGAGACATATTAAAAGGGGTGATTATATGGGACGCATACTGGATGTGGCCTTTATGCCCCACCCGCCGCTTATGGTCCCGGAGGTCGGGCGCGGCGAGGTGGCAAGGATTAAGGCTACGGTGGCAGCGGCCAGGAAACTGGCAGCCAGGGTGGCTGCCCACCAGCCGGAGGTAATAATTATCATTTCCCCCCACGGCCCGGTTTTCCGCGACGCCGTGGGAATCTGGGCCACCGGGGAGCTAAAGGGTGATCTGGCGGCCTTTAGAGCCGGGGAAGTCAAGTTTACTTATCCTTTGGACCTGAAGCTCAGCCGGGCCATAGCTGAGGCGGCCCGGGAAAGCGGGCTGCCGGTGGCCTGGCTGGACGATGCCGCCTGCCGCCGTTACGGGTTAACCCCGGAACTGGACCACGGTATGATGGTGCCCCTCTATTACCTGCGCCAGGCAGGTATTGCTACCCCCCTGGTAGCCATGGGCATGGCCTTCCTGGAAAGGCAACAGCTCTATGCCTTTGGCGCTGCCCTGGCCCGGGCCATTGAAACCGGCCCCCATCGTGTTCTGCTGGTGGCTAGCGGCGATCTTTCCCACCGGCTCCTGCCCGGGGCACCGGCCGGGTACGACCCGCGGGGCAGGGAGTTTGATGCCAGGGTAAAGGAGCTTTTGGCTCGCCTGGACGTGGAGGGCATCCTGGCCATACCGGAAGATCTGGCGGAAAAAGCCGGCGAGTGCGGCCTGCGTTCCTTTATAATGGGTCTGGGGGCCCTGGACGGCTATGAAGTGCGGGGTGAGGTTTTGTCCTACGAAGGCCCCTTTGGCGTCGGTTACCTGGTCGCCCACCTGGAGCCTGCAGGGAAAGATCCGGGGCGGAGCCTGCTGGCTGAAGCAAAAGAACCGGAAGCAGAGTCGCTGCCGGTGCGCCTGGCCCGCCAGAGCCTGGAGCATTACCTGCGCACCGGCAAGGTGCTACCCGTTCCCGAACCCCTGCCCCAGGAACTGGCCGGCCGGGCCGGTGTCTTTGTATCTATCAAGAAACACGGCAGTTTAAGGGGATGTATCGGTACCATCGGCCCAACCAGGGCCAACCTGGCCGAGGAGATTATTTACAACGCCCTGGCAGCCGGTCTGGAAGATCCCCGTTTTCCCCCGGTAACAGTAGAAGAACTGCCGGAACTCCAGTATTCGGTAGACGTCTTGAGCGAACCCGAACCGGCTACCCTGGCTGACCTGGACCCCAAGGTATACGGCGTCATCGTCAGCTGCGGCCGGCGGCGGGGACTGCTCCTCCCGGATCTGGAGGGCATTGATACCGTTGAAGAACAGGTGGCTATTGCCCGCCAGAAGGGCGGCATCGGTCCCGATGAACCATACCAGCTGGAAAGGTTTAAGGTTACACGCTACCATTAATTAATTAAACCAGTGTTGGGAAAACATCCGACAAGCCAGGCAAATGACGGAGGATTAACCAATGGCCGGAAGGGAAGCTATGTATTATGTAAAGTTATCCGGAGAGAAGGTGGAATGCCGTCTCTGCCCCCATACCTGTGTTATTGCCCCCGGTGGCCGGGGCATCTGCCGGGTACGGGAAAACCGGGAGGGGTGTCTATATACCCGCAACTACGGCCGCTGTTCCTCCCTCGCCCTGGATCCCATTGAAAAAAAGCCCCTCTATCATTTTTATCCCGGGAGCCTCATACTCTCGGCCGGTACAGTGGGCTGCAATTTTCGCTGTGAGTTCTGCCAGAATTGGGAGATAGCCCAGGAAGAGCCGGAGACGGTAGCCATCACCCCGGAGGACCTGGTCCGGAAGGCCCGGGAAGCAGGCAGCCTGGGGATAGCATATACCTATTCCGAGCCCCTGGTGTGGTTTGAGTTTGTCCTAGCTACAGCCCGGCTGGCCCGGGAAGCGGGACTGAAGAATGTTATGGTGACCAACGGCTTTATCCGGCCGGACCCCCTGGCCGAGCTCCTGCCCTGGATTGATGCCTGGAATATTGATGTCAAGGGTTTTAACCTGGAATTTTACCGTAAAGTCGTCCATGGCGACTACCGGCCCGTCCTTGAGACGGCGGCGGCAGCATTAAAAGCTGGCAGCCACGTAGAGATCACGACGCTCTTAGTGACCGGCTTAAACGACGACCCGGAGGAACTGGCCGGGCTGGTAAAATGGGTGGCGGATAATTTAAGCGTAGATACACCCCTGCACTTTTCCCGCTACTTTCCCCGGTACCGCCTGAAGGCGCCGCCGACGCCCCTGGCGACCATGCGCCGCGCCCGGGAAGTGGCCCGGCAGTACTTACATTATGTTTACCTGGGTAATGTGGCCGACCCGGAGGCGAACAACACCTACTGCCCGGTTTGCGGCGAACTGGTCATCCGGCGGACAGGTTATCATGTTTCCCTGCCGGGCCTGGCAGGGCGTACCTGCCGCGCCTGCGGAAGCGAGCTGGCCATTGTAAGGGATTGAAAGGAGTTGTTAACATGCCTGATCTGGCTTCAGCCTGCCGCCTGGCCCTTATGGAATGCCTGGCGGTCAGGGCCGGAGAAACAGTTCTCGTCGTTACCGATACTGAACTGCAGCCTATCGGCGAGGCTTTTTTTGAGGCCGCCAGGGAGCTAAAAGCCGAGGCGGCCATCATCGCTATGCTGCCCCGGGACAACCACGGCCAGGAACCCCCGGCTGTGGTAGCGGCAGCCATGCGGCAAAGCCGGGTCGCCGTCCTGGCTACCTCCAGATCCCTATCCCACACCCGTGCCCGCCGGGAGGCTAACGCAGCCGGCGCCCGTATCGCCTCCTTGCCCGGCGCCACAGCCGATATGTTGGAACGCACCCTGGCCGTCGACTATAAGGCCCTGGCTGCCGATTGTGAGCATTATGCAGCCGTTTTGACCCGGGGGCAGGAGGTCCACCTGACGACCCCGGCGGGAACGGAACTTACCTTTAGTATTGCCGGCCGCCAGGGGCACCCCGATACCGGCCTTTACACCCGGCCGGGCAGCTTTGGTAACCTGCCGGCGGGGGAGGCTTATATTGCCCCGGTGGAAGGAACGGCGAAGGGGCTCCTGGTTATTGACGGGGCCCTGGCCGGCATCGGCGTTTTAGAAAAACCCTTGCGGATTAAAGTTGAAGCAGGGCAGGCCGTTGCGGTCAGTGGTGGCCGGGAAGCCCGCCTGTTAGAGGATATTTTCACCCGTTACGGACCGGCCAGCCGCAACATTGCTGAACTGGGTATAGGGCTAAATCCCCTGGCCAGGCTGACAGGCAACGTCCTGGAGGATGAGAAGGTACGGGGTACAGTTCATATTGCCCTGGGGGACAATAGAAATTTTGGCGGCCAGGTGGAAGCTCCCAGCCACCTGGACGGCATTCTCCTCCAGCCCCGGCTCAGGGTTGACGGGCAGCAGGTCCTTTAGCTCACACCCGGCCCCGGCGGGGCGCTGATCGCCTGGGCAGAGGGGTTGCCGCTGCGTACTGGATTAGTTCCGGGGTAGCGGTAGTGAGGGGGAGTTGCCAAGTTGCGGGGCAGCCCGGCTGGCGGGAAGTATACTTTGCCGGTAAGGGTGTCCATTTTCTGGTGCCGGTAAGGGCAAAGGATGGGCTGGCCCTGTTCCAGGATCCCGGCCAATTCGCAGGCACCGTCGTTTAAATAGGAGCAATGCCGGTTGCAGGTAGCCAGGGTCATGGGAGTACCTCCTTTTACGTAATTGAAGTTCGCCGGTGGCGGAGGTAACCCATTGAGGGCTCCTCAAGGGTATTATTTCCCCTGGTGGGTAATCTAATCTATCGGCTGCAAGGAGGCGCATATGCTTGCCGTCAAAGAAAGAATTGCCCGGGACATTGATACCTTAAAAGAACAAATTATCAATGTGGCCGAGGCTATTTATGATCACCCGGAACTGGGCAACCAGGAGTATTTTGCCGTAGATCTACTGACAGGCATCCTGGCGGAGCGGGGTTTTAAGATTACCCGGCCCCTGTGCCAGCTGCCGACAGCCTTTAAGGCCGAGCTTGTCGGCGGTCCCGGTCCGCGGGTGGCCCTGCTGGCCGAATACGACGCCCTGCCAGGGCTGGGGCATGCCTGCGGTCACAACCTGATAGCTGCTGCCAGCCTCGGGGCGGCATTGGCGTTAGCAACTATAATTAATGAACTTCGGGGGACCATTGTCGTTTTAGGTACGCCGGCCGAAGAGACCCGAGGGGCCAAGGTTGTGCTGGTTCGCCATGGCGTCCTGGACGACCTGGACGCGGTGATGATGTTTCACCCTGGCGATACCACTACAGTAGAAGTAAATTCCCTCGCCTTGGAAGCCCTGGAATTCGTTTTTGAGGGGCGGGCAGCCCATGCCGCCTCCAGCCCGGAGGAAGGTATTAATGCCCTGGAAGCAGTCATCCAGTTATTCAACAATATCAACAGCCTGCGTCCCTACCTGAAAGACGGGACCAGCATCCAGGGTATTATTACCGAAGGGGGTACTTCGCCCAACGTCATTCCCGAACGTGCCGTGGCCCGCTTTTACGTACGGGCCCGTACCCGGGGTGCTTTAAATAAAGTGGTCAAACGGGTGGAGAATTGCGCTACGGCGGCAGCCCTGGCAACGGGTTGCCGTTACTGGTACCACAACTACGAACCTTCCTATGAACCCATGCTGACTAATCGCGCCCTGGCCGCAGCCTGGCGCGACAACTTGAAAAAGCTGGGAGTAATGGATTCGGGTTCCCCCAGCTACAGCCGCGGTTCCCTGGATATGGGTAATGTCAGCCAGGTGGTGCCAGCTATCCACCCCTACTTATCCCTGAACGCCGGCAAAATGGTGCCCCACAGCTACCAGTTTGCCCGGGCAGTACGAGGCGAGGCCGGGCGGCGGGTTGTAATCCTGGCTGCCAAAGCCCTGGCCTGGACGGCGGCGGATGTCATGCTTGACAGGGAGCTGTTGCAGCGAATTAAAAAGGAATTTGCCAGCACTATTCATACCCGCCATCCTGATGCATAATAATTTAAAAGGATGGAGGGAGGGGACATGGGTAATCGCTGGCGCTGGTTACAGTCATTAATAATTATCGCTGTGGCAGCCGTTGTCTTCTGGCAGCGGGCGACAACAGGGGAAGTCAACGTTTATGAAGCCCGGGCCCTGGCCGTAATGGGCCAGGACAGCAAGGAAGGCAGGGAAATATTACAGGAACTGGCCGAAGGACGTAAAATTGGGGTTTATCACCTGCAGGCTGAAGGGGATATTGCCCCAGCGGAAGGGACGGAAAAGATTATCGGCGTTACAGTATCTAAAGACCGGGGCCTGCTAGGTATCTTCAGCACCCCGGGGAGCCAGCCAGTAATGCTGGCCTGCTTGAATACCCTGCCCCTGCAGGAAGTAAAGGTGGTCCAGCTGGAGGCCGGGCGCAATGCCATATTAATCCGGGAACTCCTGGATGAGCGCTTCGGCGGCTATTTTTTGAGCAGCTTTTATGCCCTGTATAGCTGGCAGGGGGAAGGTTTGCAGGAAATTTGGCGTAAAGTTGCCGGGAACGAAGAACGCTGGCATAATAAATGGTTGGACCAGGGCGAGGGCTGGCAGGGGGTAAGTGAACAGGTGATGATAGATTTTACCCGGGTAGAGGGGCGGCTGGTAATTAAAACCATCAGCAGCCAGACCATCTGGTCGGCCCCGGAAGCAACCGGTCCCCGGACGAAAATCCAGAGCCGGACCGTAACCCACACCTACCGCTGGGAGCCGGCCTGGGGAGCCATGGTCATGGCCGTGGGCAGGGTAAATAAAACCACCAGCCTTAAAGAGCGCCAGGGGAACAAGTATGTTGACCGGCTTAAACTTGCCGCCGGGGAGGAGGTAGCTGTCCTGGAAGATGAGGACCTGCTGTCCTGGTTAAAACCGGGGGAACCTTCTTACTGGCGGGTAAAGACCGGAACCGGAGGCGGCCAGGTGGGTTATGTTTTGAAGTCCCATCTGGACCTGTTGCCGGGCAAGGCCTAGCAGCTAATATAAGAATAAGGAACTGTTATTTTTTTTTGCCGGTCTATTGCATTAATATGCAGGTTAGTTGTATAATTATAACACCAGATCAAGGAGGTTCCCGCCATTGGTCAAAGCAGGCATTATCGGCGCCACGGGCTATACCGGTGCCGAACTGGTGCGTATCTTAAGCAGGCACCCGGAAGTGGAGCTGGTGGCCCTTACCTCCCGGCATTATGCCGGCGAGGAGATGGCTGGCGTTTACCCGGCCCTTACCGGTTATACCAGCCTCCCATGTGAAGCTTTAACCCCGGAAGAAGTCCTGGAGCGGGCCGAAGTGGTCTTTATCGCCCTGCCCCACGGCCACGCTGTAAAGGTAACCACCCGGGCCCTGGGGAAAGGTGTCAGGGTCATCGACCTGGGCGCCGACCTGCGCTTCCGGGAGGCAAAAACTTACGAGGAATGGTACAAAATCCCCCACGGTAATCCTGAACTGGCAGCTCACGCCGTCTACGGATTGCCCGAAATCCATAGAAAAGCCATACGCCAGGCCCGGGTGGTCGCCAACCCTGGCTGTTATCCCACCAGCGTCATTCTAGGCCTGGCGCCCCTGCTCAAGGCCGGTTATATCGACCCGGCAACCATCATTATCGATGCCAAATCGGGTGTGTCCGGGGCCGGCCGGGAGGCCAAAGTAACCAGCCTTTTTGTCGAGTGCCATGAAAACATCAATCCTTACGGCGTCGCCGGTCACCGCCATACCCCGGAGATCGAACAGGAACTGAGCGCTCTTGCGGGGACGGAGGTGAAGGTATCCTTTACCCCCCACCTCCTGCCTATCAGCCGGGGAATCTTAAGCACCATGTATGCCACCCTGGCCCGCCCGGCGACGGAAGCAGAACTCCGGCAGGTTTATCAGGACTTTTACGCCGGAGAGCCTTTTATCCATCTCCTGCCGCCGGGCAGGTGGCCCCATACCCGCTGGGTCTACGGCAGCAACAACTGCCATATCAACTTGACTGTGGATGGCCGTACCGGACGGGTCGTGGTGGCCAGCGCCATCGACAACCTGACCAAAGGCGCTTCCGGCCAGGCGGTGCAAAACTTCAATCTCATGTGCGGCTTCCCGGAAACTATGGCCCTGGCTGCACCGGGAATATGCCCTTAAGTAAGGAGCGGGCGAGACAATGCCAGCCTGCTAGAGAGTTGTTTTTGGAGGAAGGAAGAAATGATTGAAGACATCCAGCTGGTTTCCGGCGGCATTACCGCCCCGCAGGGTTTTGTGGCTGCCGGCATCCATGCCGGTTTGAAAAAGGAAAAGAAGGACCTGGCCCTGATTGTCAGTGAAGTACCGGCAGCGGCAGCAGCCGTTTATACCAGAAATCGCGTCAAGGCAGCACCCCTGATAGTTACCAGAGAGCATCTTAAAAGCGGGATAGCCCGGGCCATTGTTTGTAATAGCGGCAATGCCAATGCCTGTACGGGGGAGCGGGGTTACCGGGACGCCCGGGAAATGGCAGCTATTACGGCTGCAGCCATAGGCTGCGAACCCTGGCAGGTGGTGGTGGCTTCCACCGGTGTGATTGGCGTGCCCCTGCCCATGGATAAGATCAGCGCCGGCATCCGGGCGGCCGCAGAAAAGCTGGCAATGGACGGCAGCAGTGCTGCGGCGGTGGCCATTATGACTACCGATACTATGAAAAAGGAAATTGCCGTCCGGTTGTCCCTGGGAGGGGCCACGGTAACCATTGGCGGCATAGCCAAGGGTTCCGGCATGATCCACCCCAATATGGGGACCATGCTCTGCTTTTTGACCACCGATGTCGCCATGGAGCAGGATGACCTGGACCAGGCCTTGCGGGCGGTGGTGGACCGGACCTTCAATATGGTAACGGTGGACGGCGACACCAGCACCAACGATATGGTCGTCATCCTGGCCAACGGCTGCGCCGGCAACGCCCCCCTGACCATTGAAGATCACGCCGCCTTCCGCGCCGGCCTGGAGTACGTCTGCCGTGAGTTGGCCCGCCTGATTGCCCGGGATGGCGAGGGCGCGACCAAACTGCTCACTGTAGAAGTGCGGCGGGCGGCCAGCGAGGCGGAAGCCCGTATGGTTGCCCGGGCCGTGGCCGGTTCTAACCTCGTAAAGAGCGCTATCTTTGGCGCCGATGCCAACTGGGGCCGCATTATCTGCGCCGCCGGTTACTCCGGGGCAGAGATCGACCCGGATAGAGTTGACATTTACCTGGAAAGCCGGGCCGGCTGCGAGCAGATGGCCCGGGATGGCAAGCCCCTGCCCTTTAGCGAAGAAAAGGCGGCGGCTATCTTGCGGGAAGAGGAAATCACCATTACCCTGGATTTAAAGCAGGGAACGGCCGCAGCCACCGCCTGGGGCTGCGACCTGACCTACGACTATGTAAAGATCAATGCTTCCTACCGGACTTAAAATAGAAGGTCCACTGCTGACCCGTAGAAAAGCCCCGGTATGGGGGTGCGTACTGGAGGGAACGCAAGATGCCCCTTTCACCCCTGGAAAAAACAGAAATCCTTATCGAGGCCCTGCCCTATATCCGCCAGTTCTACGGCAAAACGGTAGTGATCAAGTACGGCGGCCATGCCATGACCAATTGCGACCTGAAAAAGGCCGTCATGCAGGACGCCGTTCTCATGCACCTGGTGGGCATGCGACCGGTCATTGTCCATGGCGGCGGGCCGGAAATTACCGGTATGCTCAAGCGCCTGGGCAAGCAGTCGCAGTTTATCCAGGGCCAGCGGGTGACTGACGCCGAGACAATGGAGATTGTGGAAATGGTCCTGGTGGGGAAGATTAATAAAGAAATTGTCACCAATATCCACCGTTACGGCGGCAAGGCCATCGGCCTCTGCGGCAAGGACGGCAACCTCATTGAAGCCAGGAAACAAATAGCCCATATCCAGCAGGAAGATGGGGCGGAGGTTGACCTGGACCTGGGTTTTGTCGGCCGGGTGGAAAGGGTCAATCCCGGCATTATTGAAACCGTCATCGCCGAAGGTTACATCCCTGTGGTGGCCCCCATCGGTGTAGGACCTGATGGTGAAAGCTACAATATAAATGCCGACCTGGTGGCGGGGGAACTGGCCGTGGCTTTAAAGGCCGATAAGCTGGTCCTCCTGACGGATGTGGAGGGGATTCTAGCTGACCGCAATAATCCTGGCTCCTTAATCTCCGCCCTGGAGGTCGGTCGGGTACCGGAGCTCATCCGGCAGGGAGTCATTGACGGCGGCATGATCCCCAAGGTTAACTGCTGCATCCGCGCCCTGGAAGGCGGTGTGAAGAAAACCCATATTATTGACGGGCGCATACCCCACTCTATCTTGCTGGAGGTATTTACCGACACCGGGGTGGGGACCATGGTGGTGCCATAAATATGGAGGTGGCCGGAAATGGATAACGCGGCTATTATCGCTCTGGGGGAAAAATACGTGATGCGGACCTACGGGCGCTACCCCCTGGCCCTTGTGCGGGGCGAGGGGGCCCGGGTGTGGGATGCCGACGGCCGGGAGTACCTGGACTTTGTAGGCGGCCTGGCGGTCAACTCCCTGGGGCACTGCCATCCCCGGGTGGTGGCGGCCATCAGGGAGCAGGCCGGGAAGCTCCTCCACTGCTCCAACCTTTACTGGATTGAGCCCCAGGTGGAACTGGCCCGGTTGCTGGTGGAAAATTCAGCCCTGGATAAAGTCTTTTTCTGCAACAGCGGTGCGGAAGCCAATGAAGCGGCCATTAAACTCGCCCGCAAGTATGCCAAAGAACACCGGGGGCCGGAAAGCTACGAGATCATTACCATGCGCCGTTCCTTTCACGGCCGTACCCTGGCTACCCTGACGGCTACCGGCCAGGAGAAATTCCACCGTGGCTTTGCTCCCCTGCCGGCAGGCTTTAAATACGTCCCCTTCAATGACCTTGCCAGCCTGCGGGCGGCAGTAAGCCCCCGGACCTGCGCCGTCATGCTGGAACCGGTCCAGGGAGAAGGCGGCGTCTACGCGGCCAACAGAGATTACCTTCAGGCGGTGCGGGCCCTCTGCGACGATGAAGGACTTTTACTTATCTTTGACGAAGTACAGTGTGGCCTGGGCCGCACGGGCTATCTTTTCGCCTACCAGTATTATGGGGTGGAGCCCGATGTTATGACCCTGGCCAAGGCCCTGGCCGGGGGGGTGCCTATCGGCGCCATGCTGGCCAAAGAAAAGGCAGCCGCTGCCTTTGGCCCCGGGGACCATGCCTCTACCTTCGGCGGCAATCCCCTGGCTACGGCCGCCGGGGTGGCCGCCTTTAAGGCCCTGCTTGAAGAGGGCCTGGTGGAAAATGCCCGGGTCCTGGGAGAATATTTCTACCAGGAGCTGGAGAGGCTGGTCCGGGAATTTCCCCAGTTAACAGAAGTAAGGGGCCGCGGACTGCTGCTGGGACTAGAGATTGACGGCCCGGCCGACGCGGTGGTAGCCGCCTGCCAGGAACGGGGTTTGTTGATCAACTCCCTCCACGGCCACGTCCTACGTTTCTTGCCCCCCTTGACTATCAGTAAAGACGAAGTCGACCGGGCTGTAGCTATTTTAAAGGAAGCCTTGCAGGAAGTTCTGGGACAAGGAACGTAAGAGACAAGGTTTAATATATCAAAATGCGAAAGGAGATCTATTTAATGAACGACCTGGCAAAGGGTCTCAAAGGCCGCGACTTCATCTCCCTGAAGGATTTTACCACCGAGGAAATCTTTTACCTCCTGGACCTGGCCGACGAACTCAAGACCAAACTTAAAAGAGGGGAGCCCCACCCACTCCTTGCCGGCAAGACCCTGGGCATGATCTTTACCAAGCGTTCCACCCGCACCCGGGTAGCCTTTGAAGTAGGCATGTACCAGCTGGGCGGCTATGCCCTTTTCCTAACCAAAGACGACCTGCAGCTGGGCCGCGGTGAGACCATTGCCGATACGGCCCGGGTCCTGTCCCGCTACCTGGACGGCATAATGATCCGCACCTTTGCCCACCAGGAGGTGGAGGAACTGGCGGCCCACGCCACCGTCCCCGTCATCAACGGCCTGACGGATTTGCTACACCCCACCCAGGCCCTGGCGGATATCATGACCATCCGCGAGTGGAAGGGTACAGTTAAAGGTTTAAACCTTACCTTTATCGGCGATGGCAATAACGTCGCCCATTCCCTCATGTACGGCGGGGCTAAAGTGGGCCTCAACGTGACCATCGCCTGCCCTCCCGGTTATGAGCCCCTGCCCCAGGTGGTAGAAGAAGCCCGGCGCATAGCCGCCTACAACGGCTGCCAGATAGCTGTAACCAACAATATCCGCGAAGCTGTTGAGGATGCCGATATCCTTTACACCGACGTTTGGGCCAGTATGGGCCAGGAGGCCGAGGCGGAAAAGCGGCGCCAGGCTTTCCAGAAATACCAGCTTAACAGCGAGATATTGAAGCTGGCCAAACCTGACGCCATGGTCATGCACTGCCTGCCGGCCCACCGGGGCGAGGAGATTACCGACGAGGTGATGGACGGTCCCCAGTCAGCCGTTTTTGACGAAGCTGAAAACCGTCTCCACGCCCACAAGGCTATTTTGGCGGCACTGATGGGTTAGCCTATCTTGCCAGGTTTCTATTTCCCTCCCAGCGAACTATGAAAATGAAGGCTCAAGTAGAAGGCAGAGATATTTTACCATAAAAATCACTATTTCTGGCAGAATACTATTTTCGCAGGAGGAAGGAGTTTCTACTATGGCGGAAAAGGTAGTCCTCGCCTATTCCGGCGGGCTGGATACTTCCATTATTATCCCCTGGCTCAAAGAAACCTACGGCTACGAGGTTATCGCCGTGGCCGTTGATCTCGGCCAGGGAGAGGAACTGGCCCCCCTGGAGGAAAAAGCCCTCAAGAGCGGGGCGAGCAAAATTTACATCCTTGATAAAAAGCGGGAGTTCGTTGAAGATTATATCTGGCCGACTTTAAAGGCCGGGGCCGTCTATGAAGGCAAGTACCTCCTGGGCACCTCCTTTGCCCGGCCCCTCATTGCCAAATGCCTGGTAGAGGTGGCTGAGAAGGAAGGCGCCACCGCCGTGGCCCACGGCGCCACCGGCAAGGGTAATGACCAGGTGCGCTTTGAACTGGGAGTTAAAGCGTTAAACCCCGATCTGAAAGTCATCGCCCCCTGGCGCCTCTGGAACATTCGCTCCCGGGAAGAGGCCATTGACTATGCCACCGCCCGGGGCATCCCCGTACCGGTCACCAAAGATCGGCCCTACAGCATGGACCGCAACCTCTGGCACTTGAGCCACGAAGGCGCCGACCTGGAGAACCCCTGGAACGAACCCCAGGACGACCTTTATTTAATCATTACCCCGCCAGAACAGGCCCCGGATAAACCCACTTATGTGACCCTTGACTTTGAAAAGGGCATCCCGGTGGCCGTGGACGGGGAAAGGCTGGACGCCGTAACCCTGGTGGAAAAATTGAACGACCTGGCAGCGGCCAACGGCGTCGGCATTGCCGACATGGTGGAGAACCGCCTGGTGGGCTTGAAATCCAGGGGCGTTTATGAAACCCCCGGCGGCACCGTCCTTTACCTGGCCCACCGGGAGCTGGAAGCCCTCACCCTGGACCGCATGACCATGCACTTCAAGGAAATTGTGGCTGCTAAATACGCCGAGCTGGTCTATGACGGCAACTGGTTCTCGCCCCTGAAAAAGGCCCTGGATGCCTTTGTGGACAGCACCCAGGAAACGGTCACCGGCAGCGTGCGCATGAAGCTGTACAAGGGCAGCTGCACCCCGGCAGGGGTTAAATCGCCCTACTCCCTCTACAGCGAGGACCTGGCGACCTTCGGCGCCGGCGGCGATTACGACCACAAGGACGCTACCGGATTTATCAACCTCTTCGGCCTGCCTTTGACGGTTCGGGCCTTGATGGAAAAGCAGGCGGGTTTGAGGTAGTACTTCGAAGGCTGACATTTGTTGGGAGCGAACGAAAAACAAATGTCAGCTTTGAATTATGAACAAAGGGAGTATCTCTATGAAGCTCTGGGGCGGACGCTTTACCAGGACAACCGACCGGCTGGTGGAGGACTTCCATTCCTCCATCAGCTTCGACCAGCGCCTTTACCGGCAGGACATAGCCGGCTCCATAGCCCATGCCAGGATGCTGGCAGCGGTGGGGCTCATTACCCCGGCCGAGGGCGAGGCCATAATCAAAGGCCTGGAAGAAATCAGGGCCGATATCGAGGCCGGGCGGGTAACCTTTGACGTGGGTGCTGAAGACATCCATATGAACATCGAAAAGCTGCTCACGGAACGCATCGGCGCACCCGGCAAGAAGCTGCATACGGCGCGCAGCCGCAACGACCAGGTAGCCCTGGACCTGCGCCTTTATTTAAAAGAAGAAATTCCGCAAGTAAAAAGACTCCTCGCCGGCCTGCAAAAGGTCCTGGTGGACCTGGCGGCCGAGCACCTGCACACCATCATGCCCGGCTATACCCACCTGCAGAAGGCCCAGCCCGTCACCCTGGCCCACCACCTGCTGGCCTACTTTGAAATGTTCTACCGCGACCAGGAGCGTTTAGACGGGTGCCTGGCGCGGGTAGATGTCATGCCCCTGGGCGCCGGCGCCCTGGCCGGGACAACCCTCCCCATTGACCGGGAGAAGGTGGCCAGAGAACTGGGCTTTAAAGAGATCAGCGCCAACTCCCTGGATGCTGTGGCCGACCGCGATTTTGTGGTGGAATTCCTGGCGGCAGCTTCCCTAATCATGATGCATTTAAGCCGCCTGGCCGAAGAAATAATCCTCTGGGCCAGCGAGGAATTCGGCTTTATCGAGCTGGACGACGCCTACAGCACCGGCTCCAGCATGATGCCCCAGAAGAAAAACCCCGACGTGGCCGAGCTGGTGCGGGGGAAGACGGGCCGGGTGTACGGCCACCTCATGGGCATGCTGGCGGTCCTGAAAGGTTTACCCCTGGCCTACAACAAGGACCTGCAGGAGGATAAAGAAACCCTCTTTGACGCCCTGGATACGGTCAAAGGGTGCCTCATGGTCTTCACCCCCATGCTGGCCACGGCTAAATTCAGGGTTGAGCGCATGCGAGAGGATGCGGCCCGGGGCTTTGCCGCTGCCACCGACGTGGCCGAATACCTGGTGCGCAAAGGTTTGCCCTTCCGCGAAGCCCATGCCGTGGTGGGGGCATTGGTCCTCCACTGCCTGGAACAGGGCAAGTCCTTTGAGGACCTCACCCTGGCCGAGTGGCAATCCTTTTCACCTTATTTC
Source organism: Moorella sp. E306M (assembly GCF_006538385.1). Lineage (NCBI taxonomy): Bacteria > Bacillati > Bacillota > Clostridia > Neomoorellales > Neomoorellaceae > Neomoorella > Moorella sp. E306M. Next base: position 1,495,228 of record NZ_BJKO01000001.1, read on the forward strand.
TCGGAAGACATCCTTAACTGCATAACGGTGGAAGCCTGCGTGCAGGGCCGCGACCTCCTCGGCGGCCCCGCCCCGGCCGCTGTAGCTAAGGCCCTGGAGCGGGCCAGGAAAATTCTTGCGGGAATTTGAAGAATATGATAGTGCCCGGACTTTAGCAATAGGTCCGGGCATTTTTTATTCCGGCCGATATTATCAAGTTCTATTATCAGGCCAGGTAAAAATGTGAACCTCCGCCGGGACAAGCCCGGCGGCTTCTTTAAAGCAACCGGGGTATCCCGGACGGTCCTCAGCACCTCATCGGAAGACGCCTGCCGGAAAGAACAGGTCTTACTCCCCCTCCTTGCGCTACATCCAGACACCCAGGTTAGCCCCAAATGCCGGATGGCCCGGTCCATGGGCATCTACTACTCAGCGTAGATACATCTTTATGCGGCCTTTTTCTTTTTATGGCACGGCATCGGCGTTAACACTGCAGGCCGCGCATAAAACACCGTTTCCGGCAACTTGCGCCCAGGGGTGAACCGACCGTTTACGACTAAATCCAGTATGCCCGTAGCGCCTATTACATCGCGGTGAACCCCACCGAAGCCACAATCCCTGTCACCACACCGGTAAATGCGGCCGGTTTGCTTTGTATACTTGCTGCATGTTGGGCAGGTGCCGGAAGTGCCCCGTTCTTCGATTTTCTCCAGGGTGATGCCGTGCCGCTTGAGTTTATATTCCAGGAGATCCCGTAGCCGGCCGAAGGTCCACTGGCTCATCCGCTGGTTGTGATGCCGCCCGCAGTCCTGTTCCCTTAC
>NZ_BJKO01000001.1:1496037-1496582 GCF_006538385.1 Moorella sp. E306M
CGGCCGTCGGTCAGGGTTAAGGCATGGACTTCGCCCGGGTCTACGGCTGCCACGGCATCCCCCTGTACTTTCTCCAGGGCGGGTTTGACTACCGCTATATGCAGCCAGTAGCCGTTGCGGTGCCAGACGAGCTGGACCTGCTTGATTTCCAATCCCTTCAGCCTTGCGGGCAGTTTTATTTTAAGCGGTGGCTTCTTCCAGCCGTTGGACAGCCTGAGAGAACCGTCTTCTACGGTGATGCCGGTCACTTTCCACGTGGAGGTGAAAAAACGCTTAAGCCGCCAGGGATAGCGCCAATCCGTGTAGCCTTCTTCGTGGAGCTTCTTCGTCCTCTCCCAGCATTCGTAGTAGGTCTCTATGATGGCCTGCACGTCTTGGGAGTGAACGCTGAATCTCCCCTTCAAAAACTCTTTCATCGTGGCTTCGTCTATCCAGATGCCGTATTTAAACCAGAATAAGCGGTGGATGGTCATGACGGTGTTCCAAACTTTAGCGGATTCTCTCTGCAGGCTTCTGGCCAGTTCCTCCTCATGGGGTTTAAGACG
>NZ_BJKO01000001.1:1496592-1525506 GCF_006538385.1 Moorella sp. E306M
TGGCTTCGTCTATCCAGATGCCGTATTTAAACCAGAATAAGCGGTGGATGGTCATGACGGTGTTCCAAACTTTAGCGGATTCTCTCTGCAGGCTTCTGGCCAGTTCCTCCTCATGGGGTTTAAGACGCAAACTTACGCCGGTAAAATTCCAGGCACTGGCGCACGTCGGCAATTTCCCGGGCAATAAAATACAGGTCATAAAAGTCCTTTCTGCTGCCCCGCGAGGCGATGGCTTCTATTTTCATCGGGGCAATATCTTCAGGGGATGCCACCGGGCAACCCCTGAACTTAGCAAGGGGAAAGAGAAGGGGATACCGGTAATACAGAAAACTAACTTTAATTCCCCGGAAAATCCCGTGCAGGGTGCCCCACCTTTCCCCCAGTAACTGAAAGTCGTCCAACTCATCGAGCCTTTGTTTAAGCATTAAAGTATCTACAGGAGATGGCGAAAAGAAATCCAGGTCTTCCGAAAGGCGATGTCCCAGGTGTAAGGCCAGGGCCGTGCCGCCGGCCAGGTAAAAGTCCTGCAGTATACCGGCAGAACTTAGTAATTCCAATGCACCTTGTCCCTGCGGTGGGAGGGTGGACGTAAACACCTGAGGTCATCCTCCTGCAAATGGTAGTAACAGCGCCAGAAATTGCCGGTTTTAGCGGACAATCTAGGGCTCGTCTTGATTACTTCCAGGAGCTCTTCATCCCTGTACTGTCTCATAACCCACCGGATGGCTCTAGTATCCCCATATTCCAACAACCGCTCGAGGATAAAATAGGACTCATCCCGGCTGTCCAGGCTGTCAAAAGACACATCCCAAAAATACTTTTTTAAGAAAGCCGGTAACCTCAACGGGTATCTCCTGCCCTTTCCCCAGCTTGAGGATAATCTTTTAGGTCTCTTTCAACTTTTCACCACTGTAATTATACCATTTTTTACGGGGATGTGAAAGTTTACCAGTGACTTTTCCTTATTTGAGTTCTCCCGTTTATTTCAAAATGTTCTTGCTCTCAGCCTGAAAATAAGCTACATTATACATTATAATAGTGTTTTAAAGTGTTTTAGAGTGAGGAGCGGGGGATAATGGAACGCAAGAAAAAAGTATTGTTAGCCCTGGACAGGCTCTGCCGGGAAAAAGCGCCGGCAGGTCAACTGGAAATTGGCTTTACGGCGCAAGAAGTGGCCCGGGAGGCAGGCATAACCCGCAGCAATGCCAGCGGCGACCTTAATTACCTGGTCAAGGAAGGGCTGGTGGTTAAATTTCCCGGCCGGCCGGTAAGGTTTGTCACCAGGCAATACTGGGAAGAGAGTAAGGCCAGAAATGGCAGGGAAGATACCGGAAGGATGGCAGTCCAGGAAATCGAAATGAATCCTTTTACCAGTCTATTGGGCTGGAATTCAAGCCTCAAGGTAGCCGTGGAGCAGGCCCGGGCCGCCCTCCTTTACCCGCCCCACGGCCTGCATACCCTCCTTATCGGCCCTACCGGCAGCGGTAAAACCCTTTTTGCTCGGACTATGTTCAGGTACGCCCAAACTTTGGGGCGAGTTACCGGCCAGGCCCAGCTGGTCTCTTTCAACTGCGCCGATTATGCCCACAATCCCCAGCTGCTCATGAGCCAGCTCTTCGGCCATGTTAAAGGCGCCTTTACGGGGGCTGCCCAGGAAAAGCCCGGCCTGGTAGATGCCGCCCACAAGAGTATCCTCTTCCTGGATGAGATCCACCGCCTACCCCCGGAAGGCCAGGAAATGCTCTTTTATTTAATGGATAACGGCCAGTACCGGCGATTAGGAGAAACCGGGAGCTACCGTTCCTGCACCACCCTGGTTATCGGCGCCACCACCGCCGACCCCCATTCTTCCTTACTGGCCACCTTTTACCGGCGTTTTCCGGTAGTGATCAATATCCCGCCCCTGGCCGAGCGCCCCCTGGCCGAAAGGTTATTGCTTCTAAAGCAACTATTGGCGGGTGAAAGCCGGCAGATTGGCCGGCCTTTAAAGGTTACTGCTGATGCCATCCGCGCCCTGCTCCTCTATGATTGCCCGGGAAATATTGGCCAGCTATTTAACGATATCCGTTTAACCTGTGCCCGTGCCTTCCTGGATGCCACCAGCAAGGGGACCAGGGAAGTAGTTATTACAGCGGCCAGCCTGCCGCCCCATGTTCAGCCACGCTCTGCTGCTGGAGATAACTACCTCCAGGAACTGGCCGGGCTGGTCCTGGAAGAGGAATGGTATATTGAACCTGATGAAGCCGGGGTTACCGCGGCTTGCCAGGTACCAGACCTTTATACTTTACTGGAGAAAGAAAGGGAAGCTAACGGGGTTGAGAGTATAAACAATGAAGTTCAATGGAAGCGGGCCCGGCAGGCCCTAGAAGAATATTATCACCGCTACCTGAAAGAGACGGTCCAGGATTGGAAAAATGCCAGGTTACGGCTGGCGCGCCTGGTTGGCCAGGATATCATCGCCCTGGCCCAGGAGGCCATTAAAATAGCCAGGGAAGACTTGCCGGGGCAGGTCGACACCAGTACTTTCCTGGCCCTGGCCCTGCATCTCAACGTCTGCCGGCAGCGGTTAAAGACCGGGCAGGAAATTATCAACCCCTACTTGGAAGAGATTGCCAAGGAATACCCCCGGGAGATAGAAGTCGCCCGGAAAATCATGGCTTTAATTGAAAAGAGATTAAACCTTGTCCTCCCCCCGGATGAAGCGGGATTTCTGGCCATGTTGTTCCGGGCAGGCAGGGAGGGAAAAGAACCGGCATGGGAACCGGTGGGAGTCGTTGTCATGGCCCACGGCAGCCGTACGGCTACCAGCATGGCGGAAGTAGCCAATAAACTGGTAGGTACCAGTGCGGCCCTGGCCCTGGATGTACCCCTGGAGGGCGAACCGCAGCAGTGGCTGATTGAAGCCACCAGGGTGGTCCGCCAGGCTGATAGAGGAAGTGGTGTACTCCTGCTAGTAGATATGGAGCCTTTAATTTCTTGGGGTGAAATAATTGCGAAACGGACGGGTCTTAAAATTCACGTTCTGGATAATGTCACGACGGCGATGGTTATCGAGGCTGTGCGTAAAGCCAGCAGGTTTCCCCTGCATGAACTGGTAACAGAAATAGGAAAGTATCATTACCTGGAAGAATATTGGCCCCTGGAAGGGCAGGGGAATAAAATCATCGTTGCTACCTGCCTGACAGGGGAAGGGGCGGCCCGCCGGATCAAGTCCATGATCCGGGAATGGCTGGGGGATAGGGAGGAGATAAATATTGTTACGGTTAATATGAACGGCCAGGTAACCGACAGCGGGATGGGATGGCAAGCTCTAAAAGGAAAAGGGAAACTGGTAGCCGTGATCGGTAGCGTTGACCTGAAAATCCCGGATGTACCCTTTATTTCCCTGGAGGAATGGCTGCTGGGGCAGGGCCGCCGGCGTTTGCAGGAACTATTGCAGTTACCAGCTAGAGAGCAGGATATTACACCTCAGGAATTGGAGGCGGTCCTGGCCCAGTACCTGCGTTTTTTGGAGCCTGGCAAAATGCTAGATCTTTGTTCACAAATCACCCGGCAACTCAGCCAGAGCCTTGGGCGCCGGTTGTTGCCGCACCATAAAATTAATCTGATCGTCCATTTGAGTTGCCTGGTAGAAAGGCTGCAGGCCGGCGAACAGGGCAGTTCCTGGCCGGGGGAAGAGGAGATAAAAAGACGCTACCCGCGGGAATGGCTGGCAGTGGCCGAAGCCCTGGCCGGCCTGGAAAAGAATTTTAATATAACTATTCCTACCGGTGAGATAGCCTTTATGGTCCAATTTCTACAGGAGACTTGAGCCGGGCTGGACAATGAGGCCGGGGCCTGTAACCCCGGCTGGTTGTTTGCCGTGGGGGTTTTTGTGTTTCCTTGTGTTTTAAACACTTATTCCCGGCCTGGATACTCTGAAGGCTGGCATGAAACTTGCAACGTTAAGGAATTGTTACGTTAATAAAAATTTCTTTACGGAGGTGTTAGGTAAAGAGGAAAGGAGTTCTCGAGATACAACGGAAAGGAGGTGTTTGGAGGTTTGAGTGCGGTAGTTTTATTCCGGATCGATGAACGCTTGATTCATGGCCAGGTAGTTACGGCCTGGGTATGCCATGTTAAAGCCAAAAGTATTATGGTTGTCGATGATACCAGTGCTCGTAACCCTGTGCTGACTAAAGTTTTAAAAATGGCGGCGCCGCCGGGAATACCGGTGAGTGTCTATGATGTGGAAGCAGCCAGCCAGGCTTTAGCCCAGAGTGACGAGGCTAACCGGGTCATGCTCATTGTCAAGACGCCGGAGGTAGCTCAGAGGCTTATTGCCAGGGTGGATAACAATAACGTGTTTCCTCGGGAGATTAATATGGGCAATGCCGGCAAGACGCCGGAGAGGACCAAAATTACTCCTAACGTTTACCTGGATGCCAGCGGCCTGGCAGCGCTAAAAGAAATTAAAGCAATGGGTTATGAAGTATATTTTCAGACTGTTCCGGGTGATACCCGTTTTACATGGGAAAAGGTAGTAAAGGTATGAAGGAGGGTTAAAGATGGAATTATGGCAGGCGGCAGCTATTGCCTTTGCCGGCTACCTGGGATGGATTGCCACCCCCTGGCTGGGAGGTCAGCCTATAGGCTGGTATGTTTTTGGGCGTCCCCTGATTGCCGGTACCATAGTTGGATTAATTTTAGGAGACCTGCCTACCGGTATGATGATTGGTGCTACTATTAATGCCTTGTATATTGGTGCTGTTACTCCCGGCGGGGCAATGGCGGCTGATTTGAATTTTGCCGGCTATGTCGGCACGGCTTTAGCCATGTTAACTAAAGTGTCACCTGAGGTTGCCGTTACCCTGGCTGTACCCCTGGGGCTGGTAGGTACCTTTACCTGGCAGTTCTTTGCCACGGTGGGGGTGTTTTTCGCCCACGCTGCCGATCGGTATGCTGAAAAGGCTAATATTCCCGGCCTTACTTTTATGTTAATGGGTGCCCCTCAGATTTTGGCTTTTATCCTGCGCTTTGTACCGGCCTTCCTGGTTATTTACTACGGGGCACCAATTGCCAATAACCTGGTAGCCTACATTCCGGACTGGCTAACTAAAGCCTTAACCGTTATCGGTGGTATGCTTCCTGCCCTAGGTATGGCCGTCCTGCTCAAAATGTTAAATAAAGACAACCGGTATATGGCCTTTTTCCTCCTGGGTTTCCTGGCCGTGGCTGCTTTGGAACTGCCTATTTTACCTGTATCAGTAGCAGGGGTGGCGCTGGCCCTGATTAATTTGATTTATACCAGCGAAACCAGCCAGAGGGAGGCATAAAAATGCAGGAACAACCGGCCAAAGCTGTACCTGAAATTACGAAGAAGGACCTCCGCGCAGTTACGTTACGCTGGCTTTTCTTCAATACTTCAGCCTGGAACTGGGAACGCATGCAGCATATTGCCTTTGCGTGGAGCCTGCTGCCCGTTCTAAAAAAGCTTTATCCAGGTAGAGAGGAACTAGGTGCGGCGCTGAAAAGACACATGGTATTCTTCAATACCGAGATGACCATCGGCAGTCCTATTATTGGCGCCATAGCAGCCATCGAACGCCAGAAGGCTACTGGCGAGGAAATAGCCGATGATACTATTAATGCCATTAAGAGTGGTCTTATGGGGCCTTTCGCCGCTATCGGAGATTCCCTTTGGGCCAGCGCCGTCAATGCCATTCTGTTAAGTTTTGCCATGAGCATGGCCTTACAGGGCAATATCCTGGGACCCGTAATCTATACCATCGCCTGGATTGCTCTGACCTGGTATATGATGTCCACCGGAGTCAATCTCGGTTATCGCCTGGGAGTAAATGTCTTAGATTCGGAATTTCTGACTCCCCAGACTATTGAGCGGGTGACCCGGAGCCTTAATATTTTAGGCCTCGTTGTAGTAGGAGCTTTAAGTGCCACCTTTGTTTCCCTTTCCACTCCTATCCAGTGGACTTTACAGCAAAAGGCGACTACCCTGCAATCCATCCTAGACGGCATGATGCCCAAGTTTTTACCCCTTTTATGGGTAGGGCTGGTGTGGTACCTGCATCAATTTCGCAACTGGTCGATTATGAAGTTGCTTGGCTTTACCATCGTGGTAGGTTTCGTTGGTTCTTTACTGAAAATCTTTTAACTTATCTTACCTGGGGCTTGGAGGCAAACTCCAGGCCCCATCAATCCGACTTCAACTGGGAGGATTATGTTTTGGTTGGCATATTATTATTGACTCATGGGAAACTCGGCGAGGCTGTACTGGATGTAGTAACAATGCTTTTAGGTCCCCAGGAACAGGTCCGGGCCCTGGCCTTAAATCCAGGCGACCAGATTGATGCCTTTCGTGAAAAGGCCCGGGAACTGGCTACGGCGCTGGATCAAGGTGACGGAGTTTTACTCCTGGTGGATGTCGCAGGGGGTAGCCCGGCTAATATAGCCCTGGAGATGGTTACTTCGAGCAACAGGGCCGTGGTAACTGGTGTTAACCTGCCGATGTTGCTGGAATTATTTATCCATCGCAAAGGGGCAACATTGGCGAGTTTAGTTGACCGGGTTCAGGACTGGGGCCGCGAAGGGATCTCTACCATGAAGCCGGAAGATATGGGGAGTGCAGCTGTATGAACAGCAGGGAAAGGGTTATTAAAGCCTTAAAACACGAAGAACCAGACCGGGTACCTCTGGCTTTGGGCGGTAGCGCTTACAATATCCATGATCACGCTTACCGTAGGCTCCTTGAATATCTAGATTTACCCAGTGACTGGCCGCCGTTTCGCCAGGATGGGTTTAAGACAGGTAACTACCTGGACGAAAGGGTACAGGCCGCCCTGGGGATAGATTTTCGTTATGTTTATCAACCAACACCTGATCTGGTACGCCTGAATGGTACTAGAGCCGTGAACGGCTGGGGGCTTACTTTAGAAAAGGTAAACGGGTTTTCCCATGCCCAGCCGACCCTGGCCGGAGCTACAATTAAAGACATTGAAAACTATCCCTGGCCTGATCCCCGCGATTACCGGCCTGCTCCCGGGACCGGGAAACGGGCGCGGGCCTATCAGGAGGCCGGTTTGGCGGTAGTGGCTCGTTCGGTTTGTTCTTATGGCTTCCTCGAGCAAGCAGGGCAATTACGCGGCACCGAACAGTTCATGGTTGACATGTTGCTGGATGAAGCCCTGGCCCGGTGCCTGGTTGATCACATCGGCAATACGATTTATGGTTTAATGGAAGTATACCTGGATGAAGTAGGGGGATATATTGATATCCTGGAACTGCCTGGTGACGATTACGGCTCCCAGGCCGGCCCGATTATTTCCCCGGACCTGTTTAAAAAATACTTCCAGCCCTGGTACATGAAGCTGGTGGATTTAGTAAAAAGCAAGTCGCCCGGTACTTATGTCCTGGCCCACAGCGACGGGTTTATTACTCCCTTCATACCCAGCTATATTGAAGCCGGCATTGAACTGTTGCACCCCTTACAACCGGGTGTAGGCATGGACCTGGCGGCCGTTAAGCAGGAATTTGGTAAGGATATTGCTTTTATAGGCGGCATTGACATCCAGCAGGCCCTGCCTTCCGGCCCGGAGGCAGCGGTGGAAGAGGTTAAAAAGCGCTTGCAGGAGCTGGCTCCCGGCGGCGGCTATATCCTGGCGCCCGCCAACCATATCGGGCCGGATGTAGCTCCGGAAAGCATTGTGGCTATGTACCGGACGGCGGCGGAACTGGGGAGATATTAAAAGCCGTGAACAGGGAGATGACTTTATGCCAGAGGCAAGGGTTATCCTTAAGAATCCTTCCGGCTTACACGCCAGACCGGCAGCAATATTCGTCCAAGCGGCGAATGGCTTTACAGCAGACATTATCTTGCAGCGTGACGGTAAAGAGGCAAACGGTAAAAGCATCCTAGCGGTTATGGGACTGGGAGCCAAATGTGGTACCGAACTGGTTATCCGCGCCGAAGGGGAAGATGCCGACCAGGCTCTGGTTACCCTGGTGGAACTGGTGCAGGCAGGCCTGGGCGAAGCAAGCTAGCGGGGTAACTGCTTAATGCTTAAAAGGAGATGGCCGTATGTTGAAAGGAATTGCCGCTGCGCCGGGAATAGGTATTGGGCCGGTGTATCTGATAGAACTGAAATCCAGGGAAGAAGAAACTGACAATAGCCAGCTTTTACATGGGCCGGAGGAAATCCAGGCCGAGCTGGCGCGGCTGGAAGAAGCCATTGGCCGGGCCAAAAGAGACCTGGAAGAGCTGGCGGCCAGAACAAGGCAAGAAATCGGTGAGGCAGAGGCCGGCATTTTCAACGCCCATATCCTGATGCTTACCGATCCCACTTTTATTGCCAGCGTAAAGGAAAAAATTAAGGTTGAGAAAAAAAAGGCCGCCCGGGCGGTAGAGGAAATAGCCGAAGCCATAGCCAGCAGCTTTGCCGTCCTGGACGACGACCTGTTCCGGGAAAGGGCTGCGGACATCAGGGATGTGGCCGCCAGGCTTCTGGACAATCTTGCGGTGGGGTCACGCCGGGCCCTGGAGCTGAAAGCAGGTTCAATCGTCGTAGCCAGGGAACTTACTCCTTCCCTTACGGCTAATTTTACCCGGAATACTGTAGCCGGGATTGCCACGGAGATAGGAGGGCCTACCAGTCATACGGCAATTGTGGCCAGGGCCCTGGGGATACCTGCCGTCCTGGGTGTTCAGGGGCTAATGAACCGGGTCAGAGACGGTGAACTGGCCATTATCGACGGTAGTGCCGGGGTGGTTTACTTAAACCCCGGCAGCGAGCTTTTAGAGGAATATAAAAAGAAAAAGGCGGTACTGGAAGCAGGCCGGCGCGATAGCAAATATGCCGGGCCGGCCAGGACGAGGGATGGCCGGCACATTGAAGTGGCGGCTAATATCAGGAACGCTGCGGAAGTAAAAATCGCCCTGGAGCATGGTGCCGGGGGCGTGGGATTATTTCGTACCGAATTTCTCTTTATGAACCGGGAGGAACCGCCTGGAGAAGAAGAACAATTGCAAGCATACAAAGAGGTAGTGGCCGCCTTCCAGGGGAAACCGGTGGTGGTCCGCACCCTGGATGTTGGCGGCGATAAGCCCTTGCCCTATCTTAACCCCGGCCACGAAGAAAATCCCTTCCTGGGCTTAAGGGGGTTGCGGCTTTGTCTGACCCGGCAAGAACTTTTCAAGACCCAGTTGAAGGCCCTCCTCCGGGCTGCCAGTTACGGCAACCTGAAGATTATGTTCCCCATGGTGACCACCCTGGAGGAGATACGACAGGCTAAAAAGATTATGGCAGAAGCCCGGATGGAACTGGAGGCCAACGGGTTGACCGTTAGCCACGTAGAAACAGGCATTATGATCGAGGTTCCTGCAGCCGCCCTGATGGCGGACGTCCTGGCCCGGGAAGTAGACTTTTTTAGCATTGGCACCAACGACCTTGCCCAGTATACCCTGGCGGTAGACCGGGGTAATGAAAGGGTGGCCGGGATGTATGATGCCTGTCACCCTGCCGTGCTGCGGTTGATAGATGTCACCGTTAAGGCGGCCCACCGTTACGGCAAATGGGTGGGTTTGTGCGGTGAACTGGCAAGTGAAATTCAGGCCGCCCCCCTGCTTGTTGGCCTTGGACTGGATGAAATAAGCATGAGCCCTGTTTTTATACCACCAATGAAAGAGGCTGTAAATAAGATTGCTTACCACGAGGCCCGGGAACTGGTGCGGAGGCTCCTCGAACTACCAGGTCCCCGGGAGGTACGGGCAGCATTAAGCAAATAATATCTTCGCACCCAGGACAGGGTGCATTTTTTCTTGCCTGGCTTTAGCTGCCATGATAAGATTTTATGGGAGGGGTAAAAGGTGGAGGAACAAAAAGTCCTTTTGATGCTGGAAAATATCCAGGCGATGGTTAAAGCCAGCATGGAAGGACAAAAGGCTTTTGAAGAGGCCTTTGAAAGGCGCTTGTCAGCGCTGGAGAAAGGCGTTGATTGTCTTAATGAAAAAATGCAATGGGCCGCTAATGCCGTCAGAGATTTGAGACAGGAAGTGGGCGCAGTTCAGGGTGAAATAGTATCGCTCAAGGCAGATGTAGCCGAGTTAAAGGCGGAGATGGCAGCCGTAAAAGCAGATGTAGCCGAGTTGAAAACGGAGATGGCAGCCGTAAAAGCAGATGTAGTCGAGTTGAAAACGGAGATGGCGGCGGTAAAAGAAGAGATAGCAAACCTGCGTGCCGAAAATACAACTCAACATCAAAAAATGGAGAGGCGTTTAAATGTTTTAGCAGGAGAATTTGGTCGCCAGCATATTGAAATTGAGATGCTAAAAGCCAATGCAGGATGGTAATCAATGATGGCGTATGCCTTCTGCGTAAAAGCACAAGAAACTTAACTGGCCGGCAGGATTCTGTCCTTTGGTGTGGAATAAAAAAACCATTAGACTTCAAGGCAGGACGGGAGGAAGGCAGGATGAAGTTTTTTATTTTGGGCTTATATTTTGCAGCACTTATCGTTATCGGCTTTTACAGCTTGAAGAAATCGCGGGATGTCGGCGGATTTTTCCTGGGCAACCGGACCGTGGGCCCCTGGATATCGGCCTTTGCCTACGGGACGACCTACTTCTCCGCCGTTATTTTTATTGGCTACGCCGGTAAGGTAGGCTGGGGTTTCGGCCTCTCCGATTTATGGATCGTCATCGGCAACGCCTTTATCGGCAGTTTCCTGGCCTGGAAGGTCCTGGCGCGGCCGACCCGGGAAATGACGGTGCGCCTGAATGCGATGACCATGCCCGAGTTCCTGGCAGCGCGTTATGAGAGCCCGGCCCTGCGGACGGTAGGGGGGCTGTTAATATTTATTTTCCTTGTTCCCTATTCCGCCTCAGTATATATGGGTTTGAGTTACCTCTTTGAACAGGTCTTCCAGATTGACTTTGCCAGCGCCCTCATCATTATGGCCGCCCTGACGGCCGTCTACCTGGTCCTGGGTGGTTATATCGCCGTCACCCTGACTGATTTCATCCAGGGCTTGATTATGATTGCCGGCGTCTTTATCCTTATATATTATGTCATTATCGCGCCGCCGGTGGGTGGCCTGGTCACCGGCATCAGCCGCCTGGCAGCCATAAATCCCAGTCTGGTTTCCCCGCTGGGCCCCAACTGGTTTGCCCTTTTATCCCTGGTAGTCCTTACCAGCCTTGGCCCCTGGGGCCTGCCCCAGATGGTGCAGAAGTTTTATGCCATAAAGGATGAACGTTCCATCCGGGCGGCGACGGTGGTCTCGACCTTTTTTGCCCTGATCATCGCCACCGGCGCCTACTTTACCGGCGCCTTCGGCCGCCTTTTCTTTAACAACCAGATGCCGCTCCTTAATGGCCAGCCCAACCCGGACCTGATTATGCCCCAGATTATCGACCAGTACTTGCCGGCCTGGGTGGGGTTGCTCCTGCTCATGCTGGTGCTGGCGGCTTCCATGTCTACCCTGGCGTCGCTCGTGCTGGTCTCCAGTTCGGCCGTGGCCATTGACCTGGTCCAGGGGGCGGCGCCCCAAGTTCCCCGGCGCGCTGTCATGGCCCTGCTGCGTTTTTTGTGCGTCTTTTTTATCGGGTTGTCGGTATACATTGCCTTAAAACCCACTATTATCCTGGTCCTCATGTCCCTGTCCTGGGGTACGGTGTCCGGCGCCTTTCTGGCACCCTACCTGTACGGCCTGTACTGGCCCCGTACCACTAAAGCCGGAGCCTGGGCGGGACTTTTGAGCGGACTTATTATATCACTAGGGTTAGCTTTTTATTACCACCTTGACGGCGGCATCATCCCCACCATTGGCTCCCTGGCGATGCTTATTCCCCTGGGTGTGGTACCCGTGGTGAGCCTTGTGACCCCGACCTTTTCCCGGGAGCATTTAGCCAGGGTTTTCGGCCCCGGCAGGGTGAGTACAGTAACAACTAAAGGACTGGTGTCTGATGATCTGGGATTTGGCAAATGAGTGTCGTTCTCGGGCGGAGATGGAGGCTTTGCAGTTGGCCCGGCTCCAGGAAACGGTAGCCAGGGTCTACGAGCGGGTGCCTTTTTACCGCCAGGCTATGGATGCTAAAGGTATCCGGCCATCGGATATCCGCACCCTGGCGGATGTCCGCCTGCTGCCTATGACTACCAAGGAGGATTTTCGCCAGAATTATCCCTATGGCCTCTTTGCTGTGCCCCTGAGGGAAGTGGTCCGCCTCCATGCTTCTTCCGGCACCACCGGGAAGCCCATTGTAGTGGGCTATACCCGCCGCGACCTGGAAATCTGGACGGACCTGGTGGCGCGGATGGTGACTCTCGCCGGCGTCACTGCTGACGATGTCGTTCAGGTTGTGTTCGGCTACGGCCTTTTCACCGGCGGTTTTGGCCTGCACTACGGCCTGGAACGGGTAGGAGCCACGGTGGTACCGGCTTCAGCCGGCAACTCCAAACGGCATATTATGTTAATGCGGGACTTTGGTACCACCGTCCTGGTGGGCACGCCGTCCTATGTCCTGCACCTGGCTGAGGTGGCGGAAGAAGAAGGTGTGGACCCGCGGGAACTCCCCGTGCGGCTGGGCCTGTTTGGCGGCGAGGCCTCCAGCCGGGAAATGCTCAAAGAAATCGAGCGGCGCTGGGGGATGCTGGCCACAGATAACTACGGCCTGTCGGAAGTCATGGGACCGGGCGTCTCCGGCGAGTGCGAGTACCAGGACGGCCAGCACGTGGCCGAAGACCACTTCCTGGTGGAGATCCTTGACCCGGTTACCGGGGAACCCTGTCCGCCGGGAGTCAAGGGCGAGGTGGTTATTACTACCCTGACCAAGGAAGCCCTGCCGGTGCTGCGTTACCGCACCCGGGATATATCTTGTTTAAATTTTGAACCCTGCCGCTGCGGTCGTACCACGGCGCGCCTGGCCAAAATTACCGGCCGCACCGATGATATGCTCATTATCCGGGGGGTCAACGTCTTTCCCTCCCAGGTGGAGAGCGTCCTCATGGAAATTGAAGGAGTAGCTCCCCACTACCAGCTTATAGTCAGTCGGCGCAATTACCTGGATGAGCTGGAAATTCAGGTAGAAGTAGACCCGGAGTTTTTCAGCGATCGCTATCGGCAGCTGGAGGAACTGGAAGAAAAAGTTGCCGAGCGCCTGCATACAGTACTACAGCTAAAGGCGCGGGTGCGCCTGGTGGAGCCCCACAGCATTCCCCGCAGCGAAGGCAAGGCCCGGCGGGTGATTGACTTGCGGTCGAAATAAATAAATATCAAGCACCGGCCAGGGAACCGTTAGCTAGAAAACCCGTAGAAACGGGTTTTTATTTTATTCTGGTCACGTCCCGGGGTTTCTTTTAAGGCCGGGTAGTGACTCAGGGCGGTTATTAAGTTAGAATAAAAGTATTGCGGCCCGCATTACTCACAATGGGCCTGAAGGTGGGAGAGGTGAAAGTGTGCGGGAATTATTGATTGGTAATCATGCCCTGGCCAGGGGCGCCTGGGAAGCAGGGCTGCGGGTAGCCGCTGCTTACCCGGGGACACCGAGCACGGAAATAATCGAAGCCCTGGCCGGGTACCCGGAAGTATATGCAGAGTGGTCCCCGAACGAGAAAGTAGCCCTGGAGGTCGCCATTGGCGCGGCCATCGGGGGTGCCAGGGCCCTGGCGGCCATGAAGCACGTTGGCGTTAACGTCGCCGCCGATCCGCTGATGACCCTGGCCTATACCGGTGTCAATGCCGGTCTGGTGCTGGTGTCGGCCGATGACCCCGGCCTTTTTAGCTCCCAGAACGAGCAGGACAACCGTTTTTACGCCCGTATAGCCCAGATACCCTGCCTGGAGCCGGCCGACAGCCAGGAAGTTAAGGATATGACTATGCTCGCTTTTAGCTTAAGTGAAGAATTTGATACCCCGGTAATTTTACGTCTGACCACCCGTATTGCCCATTCTTACAGCCTGGTGGAGCTGGGCGAACGCCGGGAAGTGCCCCTGAAAGATTATCTAAAGCAACCTTCCAAATATGTCATGCTGCCGGCCTACGGCAGGGCACGCCACCTGGTGGTGGAAGAAAGGCGTCTCAAACTGGCGGCCTATGCGGAGACTACACCCCTGAACCGGGTGGAATGGGCCGACCGGCGCGTGGGTGTTATTAGTAGCGGTATTGCCTACCAGTACGTTAAGGAAGCCCTGCCCGGGGTTTCGGTACTGAAGTTGGGGTTGACTTATCCCCTGCCGGAGAAGTTGATCCGCGATTTTGTCAATGCTGTTGAGACCTGTTATGTGGTGGAAGAGCTGGAACCCTTCCTTGAAGATCAAATCCGCGCCTGGGGCCTGCCCGTAGCTGGCAAGGAACTGGTGCCAAGGGTAGATGAATTGAGCAGCGCTATCGTCGCCCACACCGTGGGTTCTCGGGTAGCAGCCCTGGCCCCGGAACTGGTTTCGCCGGCACTGGCCCAGCCAGCAAGAGCCCCGGAAGCGGCGGCGAAGGCAGCTGCAGAACTTCCCGGCCGCCCGCCCCTCATGTGCCCCGGCTGTCCCCACCGCGGCGTCTTTTACGTCCTGAAGAAACTCGGGCTGGTGGTAGCTGGCGACATCGGCTGCTACACCCTGGGGGCGACGCCGCCCCTGCAGGCCATGGATACCTGTATCTGCATGGGGGCCAGCCTGGGTGTGGCCATGGGCATGGAGAAGGCCAGGGGTCCGGAGTTTGCCCGCCGGGTGGTAGGGGTTATCGGCGATTCCACCTTCCTGCACTCAGGTATGACCGGCCTCCTGGACATGGTTTATAACGGCAGCAACGGCACCTTGATTATTTTAGACAATGGCACCACGGCCATGACGGGGCACCAGGATCACCCCGGTACCGGTTATACCGCCGCCCACCGGCAGGCTCCCAAGGCCGATCTGGAGCAAATCGCCCGGGCCCTGGGGGTGCAGCGGGTGCAGGTGGTCGATAGCTACGATCTGGAGGCGGTTGAAAGGGCTATCCGCGAAGAAACGGCGGCAGCCGGACCTTCGGTAATTATTGCCCGCCGTCCCTGCGCCCTTTTGCATAAAGAGAAAGAAGCAGTTTATATAGTAGATAAGGAAAACTGCCTGGGCTGCCGTTACTGCCTGGAACTGGGCTGCCCGGCCCTATCCTTCAACGGGGAGCAGGCCGTCATTGACCCGATCCAGTGCAACGGCTGTGGCCTCTGCACTCAGGTTTGCCCGGCAGAGGCTATAAGGAAAGCAGGTGAAGGTAATGAATAATGGCGTGGTTAATGTACTGCTGGTCGGCGTCGGCGGCCAGGGGACGATCCTTGCCGGCCGCGTCCTGTCCCGGGCGGCGGTTTCCTTGGGGGGCGAGGTCAAGGTTTCCGACATCCACGGTATGGCCCAGAGGGGCGGCAGCGTAGTGACCCAGGTCCGTTTCGGTCCCCGGGTATATTCTCCCGTGATGGCTCCCGGTACGGCTGACTTCCTGGTGGCCTTTGAAAAGCTGGAGGCCCGGCGCTGGCTCTACTACCTGAAGGACGGGGGGCAGCTCATCGTGAATAATCAAGAACTCCCGCCTTTACCCGTCCTTACTGGAGCGGCGGCTTACCCGGCCGGGTTGGTGGCTGAGATGGAAAAGCTGGTTAAAAACATGCTGGTCATCGACGCCCTGGAGCTGGCCCGCCAGGCCGGGAACGTGAAGGCCGTCAATATGGTCCTCATGGGCGCCCTGGCCAGGCAGCTGCCCATCGGCCGGGAGGCCTGGGAAGAAGCCCTGGCCGCTTCGGTGCCGGCTCGGTTTTTGGAGGTTAACAAAAAGGCATTTAATCTTGGGTGGGACCATAATGGATAACAAAAAGGTCATATCTTCCAGGTTATACCTGGGGATATGACCTTTAGTTTTAGATGAGGAGCTACTCTTGCCCCGGATAAACCGGCGAGGTATAATGCTTGCAAGAGTATTTCCTTGTATTTCCACCTGGCGGGCCGCCAGCAGTTTTTGAGGGGCTTTTTTGTTGCCGGCGGGTGAGAAAAAATCGATTGTTTGCGGGAGGTTTATATAATTATGCAGATGCTTGACTTAATCCGCCGCAAGCGGGAGGGCCAGGCCCTGACACCGGCAGAAATTGAGGCCATGATTCAGGGTTATACGGCCGGTACGATTCCCGATTACCAGATAGCGGCCTTTCTTATGGCTGTCTACTTCCGCGGCCTGAACCAGGATGAGACGGCCGCCCTGACCCGGGCCATGGTAGCCTCGGGGGAGAGAATTGATTGGAGTTCCATCCCCGGTGTCAAGGTCGACAAGCACAGCACCGGCGGCGTAGCCGATACCACAACCCTGGTCCTGGCGCCATTGGTAGCGGCAGCCGGGGTACCGGTGGTCAAGATGTCCGGCCGCGGCCTGGGCCACACCGGCGGCACCATTGACAAGCTGGAGGCCATTCCCGGCTTCCGAGTGCAGCTATCCAGGGAGGATATGGTCCGGCAGGTGAAGGAAATCGGGCTGGCCATCACCGCCCAGACAGGTAACCTGGTGCCGGCTGACGGCAAGCTCTATGCCCTGCGGGATGTTACGGCCACGGTGGAAAGCATCCCCCTCATCGCCAGCAGCGTCATGAGCAAAAAAATCGCCGCTGGTGCCGATGCCATAGTTCTCGATGTTAAGGTTGGCAGCGGGGCCTTTATGCCCGACCTGGCTTCGGCCCGAGAACTGGCCCGGACCATGGTGGCCCTGGGTCGGGAGGTGGGCCGGCGTACGGTGGCGGTTATTACCAATATGGACGAACCTCTGGGAATGATGGTGGGCAACGCCCTGGAGGTAAAGGAGGCTTTAGCGGTCCTCCACGACGGCGGGCCAAAAGAACTGCGGGAGGTCTGCCTTACCCTGGGCAGCCAGATGCTTTTGCTTGCCGGTGCGGCCGGCAGCGAAGGCGAGGCCCGCCGGCGTCTGGAAGATCTCCTAAACGCCGGTGGTGCGCTGGCCAAATTCCGGCAGTTTATCGTCGCCCAGGGCGGCGACCCGGAGGTGGTAGACAATCCGCAACTCCTGCCGCAAGCCGGGGAACAGGTAACTATATCCTCCCCGGCCGGCGGTTACATCAGCGCCGTCCAGGCCCGCCTGGTGGGCGAGGCGGCCATGCTCCTGGGAGCCGGGCGGGTCACCAAGGAAAGCCCTATAGACCTGGCTGTTGGTATTGAGCTCAAAAAACGCCGGGGAGATTATGTTAGCGCCGGCGAGCTCCTGGCTGTCTTCCACGTCAACGACCGGTTGAACCTGGAGGCGGCCCGGGAGAGATTCCTGGCGGCCTATACCCTGGCACCAGAGCCGCCGGTCCCCCAGCCGCTGGTGTATGAGATAATAGGTGATTAAGCACCTGCCCAGGGGTAACGATAGATTGACTTCGCCAAGATGAGAGTGGGATTCCTTGTAAAGCGGCGGTCAGGCAGACTATGACAGCCGACGCCAGCCGGGCGGCAATGCTACCAGGCATGACGGGTCATCTCCCGTAGGACTGCTTCCCATTTTTCCTTTGGCGCCAGCTTTACCACTCGCTCCAGGCCAACATTAATCAAGAGTGCCCATAAAAGTTTCTCCCTGGCATCATGATCTGAGGGACCGCCACAAAGGAAGCCTCCAATTAACTACATTTTCTCAGGGAATACTTCTTTGTAAGTTTCCCAATTAATTGCCTGGGGATGGAGTTCGGAAGCAATCTTTGGCGTCATCATCGATCCCACCTTTCTGAACTACGTTATCTTTGTTCAGGTAGTCAAGTATGTGGTTCACAAATTCCGCAAAATCACCCAGCTTATCTTTCAAGGAGATTATAGATTTCTTCAGCAGTAATATCGGCATAACCGTGCACCAGGCGATTACGATAGGCAGCCATGCCTTGGAACTTTAGCATAAATCCCATGAGGATCACACCGTTTTTTTCCCAACAAGATAATGATGCTTTTATAATCTTCCGGCCGTCCCAATCCTTTTTTAGCTATAATATGTCGGCCAATATCCAGGAGCGCTTCCAGAGCCCGGCGCAGATGTTCGGGGAAAATAACCGATTGCCATCGGCCCGAAATAATGCAATAATAATCTAAAAAGAACCTCGAGGTAAGGCCGATGGATCTGCAGCCTATCAAAACGAAAAAGATTTATGAAGAAATCGTCGAGCAGGTAAAAAAATCCCTCAGTGAAGGCAAGCTGATGCCTGGGGAACGCTTTTACTCGGAACGGGAGCTGTCGGAGAAACTGGGCGTTAGCCGGGCATCTGTCCGGGAGGCCATTCGCGCCCTGACTACTATGGGCGTGCTGGAGGTAAAACCCGGTGAAGGTACTTTTGTCCGCAAGGTGCAGAACTGCGATATTGTCCAGCCCCTGGTCATGGCCCTGCTGCTAGAAGAACAACAGGCCGTATATTTACTGGAAGCCAGGCAGATACTGGAACGGGAGATAGTTTACCTGGCGGCGCAGCGGGCTACGACCGAGGAAAAAGAAAAGTTGGTAGAGATAATCCAGCAGATGAGCAACGAACTAGCCCGGGGATTTCTCCAGGAAGACACGGATGTCAAATTTCATTTAACCATAGCCGGTATGTCCCATAATCCCATCCTTTCCCGTTTGATGTACACTATTGCTGATACCATTGCTCAGACCCTGGCCAATAAAAGAAACCGTCTTTACTCTGATCCGGAGAACGCTTGTGTGCTTTTTGAACAGCACAATGAAATTGCCCAAGCCATTATTTCCGGGGCCGCGGAATCGGCACGTCGAGCAATGGGCAAACACCTGCGCTTTGTGGCCCGGCAGTTGAAATAGGAGGTCTTGTCCTGACGGTCTTTGCCAGTAAATCTGTAAGGGATATTGTTCGCCTGAAACTCCCCGTAGTTTTGAGTTACCCTGCGGGGAGTTTTTATTTTTGGGAAGAAAATCCGGATATTTTAAGTCTCAATTTCCGCCCTCGTATATAAGAGGCGTATGAATAGCAGTTTTGTTACTATGATAGGAGATTATGGCAAAAGTATTGCCGTATTTTTCATGGCTTTCCATGAAGGGGAGTGAAAAAACAAAAAAGAAAACGTTTACCATAACATAGAATGCCAGTGGGAAACGTTTACCATAAGAAAATATTCACGATTTAAAATTACTTATTGACACAGGGGCTAAACCATGTTAAATTTATAACCAAGGAAAACGTTTTCCGAGAGGGGTGAAAGCCATGGTAACCATAAAAGATGTGGCAAGGCATGCCGGGGTTTCTGTTACTACCGTTTCTCGTGTTCTTAACAACAGTCAGCATCCTATCAGCCCCGAGACGAGGGAGCGCGTCCTGGCAGCTATTAAAGAACTTGGCTTTTACCCCAACGCCATGGCCCGCAGCCTCCAGCTGCATGAAACAAAAACCATCGGTCTGATCCTTCCGGATATTGCCAACCCTTATTACCCGGGCATTGTCCGGGGGGTAGAGGATGTAGCCCATGAAAAGGGCTATACAGTTATCCTGTGCAATACCGACCGTTCCCGGGAACGTACGAAAGAATATCTCCGTGTTTTACGGGAAAAACGGGTGGACGGGGTGATCTTTACCGGCGGGGGTGCTGTAGAGGATGCCAGCCGGGAACACTTTTTTGAACAGGGCTCGGTGGCGACGGTGGTCATTGGGCGTCATAAAGCCAATCTCCCGGCAGTGCAGGTGGATAATGTGCGGGCCGCCCAGGAAGCTGTTGAGCATTTGCTGCATCTTGGCCACCGGCGGATTGCCACGGTGACCGGCCCTGCCGTTTCGACTACAGCTAGGGACCGCCTGGAGGGTTACCGCCGTGCCATAGAGGCTGAAGGGGTAGATATAGAATCCGGCTGGATCGTGGAAGGTGACTTTGAGTTTAGCAGCGGTTATCAAGCCGTTGGTCGTCTGCCATTGCGCGGCCCGGGGAAGATAACCGCAATTTTTGCCCATAACGATCTTATGGCCATAGGCGCAATCAAAGCCCTGCAGGAAAGGGGCCTTAAGGTACCAGAAGATGTTGCCGTCGTTGGCTTCGATAACATTCCCCTCGCCTCGTTCATTACTCCAACTTTATCTACTGTAGCTGTTCCGGTCTATGACCTGGGGGTGACTGCTATGAGGGTACTGGCCGAGCTCCTTGCCGGCCGGAAGGTGCCGCCGGTTACCTTCCTGGCAACCCACCTCGAGGTCAGGGAATCTTCTATATTAAAATAAATAATTGGCAGGAGGTTTGCTGAAATGGCAAAACGACACAACCTCTTGGAATGTTCCTTCGTTGACGCTCAGGAATGGTTCAAGGAAACCGACACCGTTCTCGTGCCGGTCGGCAGCTGTGAAAAGCACGGTGCCCATGTACCCCTGGGAACGGACAGCATTACTACCATTTCCGTAACCGAGCGGGCCGCTAAACTGGCCAATGTCCCCCACACACCGCTGTTACCCTTTGGCTACTCACCCCACCACATGGGCGAAGTCGGGGAAGGCTGCGGCACCATCACCCTTGCTGCCGAGACTTTCCGTCGTGTGCTCCATGATATTGCTCGCAGCTTGATTTTCCACGGTGCTAACAAGATTGTCTTTGTATCCCACCATGGTTCCAATACCAAACCCATTGATGAACTCCTGCGGAAACTTCGTTACCATACCGGCGCCTTTGTGGCCTGGTACAAAACGCCCACCGAGAGGGAATGCGAGGTAGTTAAAGGTATCCTGGAAGGTCCTCCCGAGGAGACCCCCGGCTGGCACGCCGGTGAAATGGAAACGGCGCAGGTAATGGCTTACAACATCGAGCTGGTGGATATGAGCCGGGCGGTCAATGACCGTGCCCACGCGCCGCGGTGGATGGGACCTGAATTTTCCAAGATCGACGGTACTCCTACCGTTAAATTCCGGGGTTCCGAAAATATCATTGTTCCCATGGAACACCATGAATACTCCGATCATGCCACCATTGGTAATCCCTTCCGGGGCACCCCTGAAAAAGGCCTGAAGCTCTTTGAGAAAGAAGCTGAGCACCTGGCTGCCTTCATTGAGGAAGTCAAGAAGTTCCCCTTCAAAGTAGAAAACCGCGATTTCCCCGAGAGAGCATAACAGCTGCGTAAACCCCTTGGCTCAAGGTACAAGCCTGGCTTTAAAAGCCTGGCTTGTACCCGCGAGCAAGGCTGGGAGGAAACTAAAAATGATCGATTTAGATGCAGTTACCAGGTTGCGCCATGAAATGGTAGAGGTCAGCAGGCAAATTTTTGCCCGCGGCCTTACCTCGGCTACCAGCGGCAACACCAGCGCCCGCGTCCCGGGACACCCGGATCAAGTCCTTATAAAAGCCAGCGGTAAGTCCTTTGGTGATGTGGGACCCGAGGATTTTATTCTGGTTGATTTAGAAGGGAATATCCTGGCAGGTGAGGGTAAGCCTTCCAAGGAGATCCGCTTTCACCTGGGTATTTTAAAGGCCCGCCCGGATGTACAGGCCGTCGTTCACGGCCATTCGGCTTTTGCTACGGCTTATGCGACGGCCAGGGGCGAGCTACCGGTGGTTACAGCCGCCGCGGAAGCGGGTCTTAACAAAGTAGGTATTGTCGAATATGCCGCGCCGGGGTCAGTGGAACTTGCGGAAATGGTTATTAAAGCCTTTGAGGATCCAACCCTCAAAGCTGCCGTCCTCAAGCGCCATGGTTTTGTTACAGTGGGTAAAGATATTCATCATGCTTTTTACCTGGCAGATGTTTTAGAAGATAATGCTAAAGTTGCCTTTTTGTTATCCCAGTTAGGATAAATTTTTTTTCAGGAGTTAGCCAGAATTAATCTACACTTCCGGCGAGTGGGGAAAATGGCGTAAATTAAGGGGAGGTTAAGTATGAGGGCTTCCATTTATGAATTCATGAAGGTGGGTATCGTCCACTTTAAAGCCTTTCCCGAGGTAGTACACGGTACCGGACCGGTGGTAGAAACCCTGCGCCGCATTGCTGAAGACGACTTCTTTACTGCGGTGGAAGTAGGCTGGATCAAGGACATTAAACAGCGCACCGAGGCAGCGCATTTATTAAAGATCGCCCACATGGAGGTTTGTTATGCCTGCCAGCCGGCCATCTTTTCCCAAAAATTAAATCTTAACTCCTTCGATCCCGGGGAAAGGAAGCGGGCCGTAAAGCAGGTTTTCAATTGCCTTAAAGAAGCCTCCGACTTGGGGGCTGTTGCTGTGCGTATCCCGGCCGGTAAAGACCCCGGCCCGGAACGGCGGGAAGAGGCTAAAAAGCTCCTTGTTGACTCCCTGGCCCAGATTTGTGAATATGCCAGGGAGATGGGCGACCCGGCCATTACCTTAAAGATCTTTGATCGGGACATTGACAAAGAATCCTTGATTGGCCATTTCAAGGATGCTCTTGATATTGCTAGGGAACTACGTCCCAGCTATCCTAAATTCGGGCTCCTGGCGGACCTCTCCCACTTCCCCTTGCTTAGGGAAAAGCCCGAGGAAGCCCTGCCCCTGGTAAAAGATTATTTAATGGCTTTTCATATCGGCAACTGCGTTATGAAGGACCGGCGTCATCCCCTGTACGGTGACCTGCAGCCTCGTTTTGGTGTGGAAGACGGGGAGATCGATACCAAAGATGTCAGCGCTTATTTCCGCCTGCTGGTCGACATGGGCCTTATCGGACCGGAAAAGAGGCCCGTCTTGAGTGCCGAAGTGCGCCCCCTGCTTCCCGGCGAGACATCGGAATTAATTTTGGCCAATGCCAAGAGGGTCATTAAAGAAGCCTGGGCCCTGGCTTAAAGCAACCAGGAGGAGAAAAGTGTGCCTCGCAAGGCTATAGCCATTGTTGCCACTGTCGATACCAAAGAAGCTGAAACTCGTTTTTTGCAGGAGTTCATCACTTCCCGGGGCTGGCAGGCTCCGGTTCTGGATGTGAGCACCTACCTCCCCCACGGGTTTAAGGCCACTTACCCGCGGGAAGAAATCTGCCGCCTGGGCGGGGTAGAATTTAAGAACCTGCCATCTTTACGCCGCGATGCCATGATGCAGACCATGGGGCTGGGAGCAGCCCGGGTGTTAACCGACCTCTATGGTCGGGGCGAACTGGCCGGCGTTCTGGGTATCGGCGGCAACCAGGGCACGGCCATAGCAGCCATCGCCATGCGGGCCTTGCCCATCGGGCTGCCCAAGGTGATTGTCTCTACGGTGGCTTCCGGTAACATCCGCCCCTATATAGAGTACAAGGACATCATCATGATGTTCTCGGTAGCCGATCTTCTGGGAGGGCCCAATACCGTTAGCCGTACCATACTCAGCAATGCTGCCGGGGCGGTCATGGGCATGGCAGCTCACGGCGAGCCCCTGAAGGCCAGTGATCGGCCGGTAATTGCTACTACCGCCTTTGGCAATACCAATGCGGTAGTCACAGCCGCCCGGGAGAGACTGGTAGAGTTAGGTTATGAGGTAATAGCCTTCCATGCGTCCGGGGCCTGCGGTTCAGCCATGGAAGA
The DNA here is from genome assembly GCF_006538385.1 of Moorella sp. E306M. Lineage (NCBI taxonomy): Bacteria > Bacillati > Bacillota > Clostridia > Neomoorellales > Neomoorellaceae > Neomoorella > Moorella sp. E306M. The sequence goes on from NZ_BJKO01000001.1 coordinate 1,520,048, forward strand.
ATTAATCGAGGCCGGGGTGATTCAAGGGGTCCTTGATCTTACCACCCATGAACTGCTCGCCGAGGTCTTTGGTGAGGCCGGAGATATCTATACTCCTATGCGGCCGCGCCTGCAGGCGGCGGGCCAAAAGGGCATACCCATGGTGATTTCCCTGGGAGGGCTGGATTATTTCTGCTTTGGCCCGGCGGAGAGCATACCGCCGGCCTACCGGGGCCGCCCGACTCACTACCATAACCCTTATAACACCAACGTCCGGGCTACTAAAGAAGAATTAACCAGGGTGGGTGAAGTGCTGGCCGCCAGGTTAAATGCCGCTCGCGGGCCGGTGGCCGTCATGGTCCCGCTTAAAGGCTGGTCGGAAAACGGCCGCGCCGGCGGCCCCCTCCACGACCCGGAAGCCGATGCCGCCCTGGTGGCGGCGCTGGAGGCCAACCTGGAGCCCCGGGTAAAGTTAATGAAATTGGACGCCAATATTAACGACCCGGTCTTTGCCGCCAGCGCGGCTGCCGTTATGCACCAGCTGATGGAAGTATGGCTGGCCGGCAAGCAGTGTTCTGCCGCCAGCGAACCCTAAAAAATGCGTGGGCGTTAGGGTGGGGATATGTCCCGGAGCCTATGAGGCGTGGAGCGTCGGAGGGAGATATCCCCTCCAGCAGATACAATTTCCGGCATAATCGTTCAAAGGAGGTCATTCAGTAAAATGGAATATCAAATCCCCGAGAAAATGAAAGCCCTGGTCCTTTTTGGTCCCAATGACGTGCGCCTGGTGGAAAAGCCGGTACCCAAGCCCGGGCCGGGGGAAGTACTGGTGCGTGTAGCAGCTTGCGGCATTTGCGGTACCGATGTGAAAATCATAACCAAAGGAATGCCCAAGATGCCGCCCTACGGGGAATTTACCTTCGGCCATGAGTGGGCCGGTACGGTAGTGGCCGTGGGGGAAACGGTGGACGAGTTCAAGGTAGGCGACCGGGTGGCCATTGAGGCCCATAAGGGTTGCGGCCGCTGCGAGAACTGCATTGACGGCAAGTATACCGCCTGTTTAAACTACGGCCGCCTGGATAAAGGCCACCGGGCTGCCGGCATGACGGTAGACGGCGGTTTTGCCGAGTATGCCGTCCAGCACGTGAACTCTGTTTATAAAATTCCTGATAATATTTCTTTTAACGAGGCAACCTATGTGACTACCGCCGGCTGCGCCCTTTACGCCATTGATAAGAGCGGTGGCTACATCGCCGGTGATACAGTCCTGGTTATCGGCCCGGGTCCCATAGGCTTATCCGTTGTCCAGGGAGCCCGTGCTCTAGGTGCTGAAAAAATCATCCTCATGGGCACCCGGGAAGATCGCCTGGCCAAGGGCCGCCAGCTAGGGGCAACCCATACCATCAATATCCGCGAGGTTGCCGATCCCGTTGCCGAAGTCATGGCCATCACCGATGGTAAAGGTGCCGAAAGGGTTTTTGAGTGCGGTGGCAATTCTCAGGCCTTTGAATACGGCATCAAGTCGACTAAAAAAGGCGGTGTCATGGTCCTGGTTTCCTTCTACAAAGAACCGGTTACTGCCAACCTGGATTATGTAGTCATAAACCAGATCAGCCTTTTGACGGTACGCGGTGAAGGCAACCAGAACTGCAAGCGCGCCCTGTCCCTGATGGCCCAGGGTAAAATTGATGCCAAACCCATCATGACCCATGCCTTCCCGTTAGAGGAGTTCCACAAGGGCCTGGACTACTTCGTCAACCGCAAAGACGGGGCCATGAAGGTAGTTATTAACCCATAATACCTTAGTTTGAATTATAGCAAGTATTTACCAGGGGGTTAATGCCGGCGGGAAACCGCTGCATTAATAAAAATTATTTTAAGGAGGGTTAACATGAAAAACTGGAGGTTAAAGGGTGTAGCTCTAGTCCTGGTGTCCCTGCTCCTGGTACTTGCCCTGTCCCTGGCTGGTTGCGGCGGGGACAAGCAGGCAAATGACAGCTCGAAAAATGAAGGTGGAAAACAAGGTGATACGGCGGCAGTAGAGTTTCCGACCAAACCCATAGAAATGACCGTTCTTTTTGGCGCCGGTAGCGGTGCCGATCTCCTGGCACGTAAGGTAGCTGACCTGGCCGGTAAAGAATTAGGCCAGCCCATTGCCGTTGTCAACCGCACCGGGGCTGCAGGAGCGGTAGGTTATTCCTACGTTAAAGACCAGAAACCCGATGGCTACAATATTGTATGGAATTCCAATTCCATTAACACAGCTTACCACCAGGGCAATATGAAGTTTGATTACACGGCCTTTGCCGGTGTAGCCGAGCTGACTACCGAGCCGGTGAGCATTGCCGTCAAGGCCGATGCCCCCTGGAAGGATATTAACGAGTTCATTGAGTATGCTAAAAAGAATCCGGGTAAAGTAAGAATTGGTAACTCCGGCCTGGGCAGCTTTACCCACCTGACTGCCGTAGCCCTGGAAAATAAGACCGGCGCTAAATTCACCCATGTACCCTTTGGGAAAGGCCTGGCCGTGTCCAGCCTGCTGGGGGGCAAAATTGAGGCAAGCTCCCAGTTACCGGCGGAGATTATGTCTCAGGTAAAAGCCGGGCAGGTGCGTATCCTGGCTGTTACCGGTGAACAACGCCTGGCCTCTCTGCCGGATGTGCCCACTTTTAAAGAAAAAGGCATCGATCTGACCCTTTCCCTGTGGCGGGGTATTGCCGTACCGGCCGGCACGCCACAACCGGTAATTGAAAAATTAGAAGCGGCCTTTAAAAAGGTGGCCGAAAGCCAGGAATTCAAGGACTTTGCCAAGCAAATGGGCGCCAATATAGAGTTCCGCGGGGCTGCCGAATTTGACAAGTTCATTGCCCAGCAGGACGAAGAACTGGCGGCCTTGATGGAACAAATCGGGATGAAGAAACAATAAGTAAAGCGGTAAAGCGGTAACGGGGCGGCGGAAACCGCCCCGTTACCGAAATTATAATTATAGCAGCTGCAATTAGAGAAGGATGTTTTCACATCCAGGGGTGAAAAAATGTCAAAACCAAGAGATGAGCGCCTTGTAGCCATCTGTTTTTTGCTGCTGGCAGCTATATGGGGCTACCTTACCTTACAAATACCGTCCGCAACGATACCTGGTACCCCGGGGCCAAGGTTTTTTCCATGGCTCCTGGTAACGGGGCTGGTCATATTAAGCTTGGTTATGCTGGTAGGAAACTGGCGGCAGCCTGCTGGAGAAAAGACAGTTGCGGCCGAGGCCAGTGAAGCTAAAAGGGGTATCGATTGGATAGGCTTAGGTACCCTGGCCATGTTCTTTGTTTATATCTGGATGGTAGATCTGATCGGGCTACGCTGGGGTACCCTGGTAATGATGCCCTTTTTCCTGTTTGTAAGTTTCCGCCTGCGCAACATTCTGGAAATCGCCCTGATTACAGTTGTCCTGGCATTTGGAGTAGATTTTATCTTCCGGGTTTTGCTTAAAATGGCCCTTCCCACAGGTAGCATATTTTAAGGGGTGAATTTTTTTGCTGTCAAACATCGTGACCGGCATCGGGGAAGCCACTCAACTGACGGCCCTGGTGGCTAACCTGGTAGGCGTCATTGTCGGCATAACTTTCGGCTCCATGCCCGGACTTACTTTCTCCACCGGCCTGATCCTGCTTTTGCCGGTAACCTTTGCATTTGATCCAATTACAGGAATTTCTTTGCTGGTAGGCGTTTTCATCGGCGGCATGACCGGGGGTTCAGTATCGGCTATCCTCCTGGGCATCCCGGGTACGCCCTCGGCAGCAGCGACGGTAATCGATGGTTATACTCTAAAACAAAAGGGAATGGCCGGTAAGGCCCTGGGGATGGCGGTAATTGCGTCTATTTTTGCCGGGTTAGTTAGTCTACTTTTATTAATCCTGGTGGCACCTTTGATTGCCAAAGTAGCGCTGCAATTTGGCTCGGTGGAAATATTCGCCCTGGTTTTGTTTGGTTTATCGACGATTATCAGCGTTTCATCAGGTTCCATCATTAAAGGTTTAATTGCCGGGATTATCGGGTTAATGGCCATGGAAATCGGCCTGGATCCGATAATGGGGGTCCAACGTTTTACCATCGGTTATGAACCTTTGCAAGCCGGGATAGATTTGCTAGCAGCCATGATCGGCTTGTTTGCTATACCCCAGATTATTAAAGATTTACCAAGGGGTCATGCGGAAACGGGTATTAAAATTGAAGACAAAGGCGTAACTAGCCAGTTGCCCAGCTGGCAGGAGATAAAAAGCTGTGTTGGTATTATAGTGCGTGGTGCCCTTATGGGAACGGGAATAGGTTCCATTCCGGGGACAGGTGGTCCTATCGCAGCCTTTCTCTCTTATGAAACAAATAAACGCATGTCTAAGAATCCGGAAAAGTGGGGAACGGGTATCCTGGAAGGGGTGGCAGCCCCGGAGGCGGCCAATAACGGCGTTACCGGAGGCGCCCTCATCCCCATGTTGACCCTGGGTATTCCCGGCGACCCGGGCACAGCAATTTTGCTAGGAGCCCTGCTTATTCACGGGTTACAACCAGGACCCCTGCTTTTCCAGAAAAATGCTGATATTGTTTATGGTATATTTGCCGCCTTGTTCATTGCCAATATCCTAACCTTAATTGTTCAATGGTTTGGCATTCGCCTTTTTGTAAAGATCTTGCAGATCCCCAAAACAATTTTGCTGCCAGTTATAATGGTATTAACCATAGTTGGCTCCTTTGCGGTGCGTAATAACCTTTTTGATGTCTATGTAATGGCGGTGTTCGGGGTAATAGGTTACTTTTTAGAGCGCTATGACTTTCCTACGACGCCGGTTATCCTGGCCATCGTCCTGGGGCCAACTCTTGAGACAGAAATGCGGCGGGCAATAATTGCAGAAGGGACTTATACTGCTTTCTTTACCCACCCAATTAGTGCTGTATTTATTTTCTTAACCCTGGTAATGCTATTTGGTCCTATTGTTAAAGATAAAATTGCTGCCAGGCGAGCGGCTTGAAGTTTGCAGTAATAACCATAGTAAATAGATAACATTTTTGCCCCGTATAAGGGGCATATTTTTGTGCGCCCGGCATGGGCGTTAACTTGGTGGTGAAAGTCCACTGCAGGCGAGGCAGCACGAGTCTGCTAGCCAAAGGCAAGGGTGCCCATCGCGAGGTGGGATCCGGAGGAAGCCGGAGGCAAAGTCACGGCCCGATGAACAAGAACCCCATAGGAGGCTAGACCATCCGGATGAGCTGGCGAAACACAGCGAAATCCCAGGCTGCCAAGGGATGGTAGAGTATATGGGGCGGGCGCGGGGCGAAGGTTAACGCTCTTACCCGGGGAGGCCTGCCGGATAAGCCAGGAAAAGCTGGCAACCCGTGTCGAAAGGCACGGCTGAACCGGCAGGAGTCAGCAGAAGGCATAGTACCCTGGGGGTCATGAACTCCAGGGGAAGGCCCGAACATCAAGTCAGAGGTGA
>NZ_BJKO01000001.1:1525563-1672515 GCF_006538385.1 Moorella sp. E306M
CCAGGGCCTCATGAGCTTAACCGAACGCTATCTCAGTCTTCGTCAAGCTTGGTGAACCGCCGGATGCGGACCCGCATGTCCGGTGGTGTGAGGGGACGGGGGCTAGCCGCCCCCTCCTACTCGATTTGCCAAAAATGTTTACTTCAAAAGATAATTATGCTATTCTATTTCTAGTAAAACTACATATAGTATAACATAAATGCTTTATAACATAAAAAGGGGGACGTGTGCTTTGGGCGAGAAGATTACTTTAAGTGTCATTAAAGCTGATATTGGCGGCTATGTAGGCCATTCCAGCGTCCACCCGCGCCTTTTGGAGACAGCGGAACGTTACCTTGCCGCCAGCAAGCTGTTGATAGATTACCGGGTAACCCATGTAGGGGATGATATTAACCTCATTATGACTCATAAATATGGCGTTGACTGCCCGGAAATTCACCACCTGGCCTGGAATGTTTTTCTGCAATGTACCGAGGTGGCCCGGGAGCTGAAACTTTACGGTGCCGGGCAGGACCTCCTTTCCGACGCTTTCTCCGGCAACGTCAAGGGTATGGGCCCCGGGGTTGCCGAAATGGAATTTGAGGAACGTAAGAGTGAGCCGGTGATTGTCTTTGCTGCCGACAAGACAGAACCCGGCGCCTGGAACTTCCCCCTCTACAAGATGTTTGCCGATCCCTTCAATACCATCGGCCTGGTTATCGACCCCAAGATGCACCAGGGCTTCCGTTTTGAGGTTTACGACCTGATTAAAAATGAACGGGTGGAGTTTTCTTTACCCGAAGAACTCTACGATCTCCTGGTCTTCATTGGCGCGCCGGGGCGCTATTGCATCAAGGCCGTTTATTCTAAAACCACAGGCGAAATCGCCGCCGTGTCCAGTACCCAGCGCCTGAACCTCATGGCCGGGCGTTATGTGGGCAAAGACGACCCGGTGTGCATTGTCCGCTGCCAGAGCGGCCTGCCGGCCGTGGGAGAGGCCCTGGAACCTTTTGCTAATCCTCACCTGGTAGCCGGCTGGATGCGCGGTTCCCATATCGGGCCTCTGATGCCTGTGGGCCTTAATCAGGCAGCGCCGACACGCTTTGACGGTCCGCCGCGGGTGGTAGCCATGGGCTTCCAGCTGGCCGGCGGACGCCTGGTGGGTCCCCAGGATCTCTTCGCCGATGTAGCCTTTGATAAGGCACGCCAGACGGCCAACGAAATTGCCAATTACCTGCGCTCCCTGGGGCCCTTCGAGCCTCACCGCCTGCCCCTGGAGGATATGGAATACACCACCATGCCCGAAGTTATGGCAAAACTTAAGAGCCGCTTTGTTAAAGTGGACAGGGACGCGGACAGGAAAAGGATTGCTGCTGAACTGGGTGCGAAGTAGAAAAGGGGTAGGGGCAACCCGCTGTTCCGGATGCTGGGGAGGCCGTGGCGAAGCAGAAGAGCAGGGGGGACAGAGCCGCGTAGCGATGCCAAAACAAAACCTGCAAAAGCGGGAGTCACCTGGTGGCTCCCTTTATTTTTAGGGGTAACCCGGCATGGCTAAAGCCCATAGAAATATAAAGAAAGATTATGCTTGCATTCCAGCACCTTTTGTGGTGTAATAAATTCTGTTGCAGCGCGTGATAGGGGGCGTTTGCCATGCTGGACCAGACCAGGACACCGGTTTTTACGGCTATCAAGCAGTATATTGAAGAAGGGGTTATTCCCTTTCACGTTCCCGGCCACAAGCAGGGCCGGGCCCTGGCGGAATTAAAAGAGTATGTCGGCGAGCGGATCCTGGCCATGGACCTTACCTGTGTACCCGGGTTGGATAATATCTGCAATCCCCGCGATGTTATCCGGGATGCCGAGGCGTTGACGGCGGATGCCTACGGGGCGGATTATGCTTTTTTCCTGGTAAACGGTACAACCTCCGGTATCCAGGCCATGATCATGTCCGTTTGCCAGCCGGGAGAGAAAATTATTATCCCCCGCAATGCCCACCGCTCAGCCCTGGGCGGCCTTATTTTGAGCGGGGCTCACCCTGTTTATATCGAACCGGAGATTAACGAGGATTACGGTATTTCCATGGGGGTTACGCCGGAGAAGGTGGAAAGGGCGTTAAAGGAACATCCCGACGCCAGGGCGGTTTTTGTCATCAACCCCAATTACTACGGGACAGTACCGCCTTTGAAGGAAATAGTAGAAGTAGCGCATAGATATAACGTACCTGTTCTCGTAGATGAAGCCCACGGCGCCCATTTGCCGTTCCACCCGGCGTTGCCTCTGTCGGCCATGGCGGCGGGGGCGGATCTGGCGGCAGTGAGTGCCCATAAATTAGCTGGTTCTATGACTCAGAGTTCTTTTCTCCTTCTCCAGGGCGAAAGATTGGACGCCAAGCATATTAAGGCCGTACTCAATCTTTGCCAGACCACCAGTCCTTCGTATATTTTACTGGCCTCCTTGGATGTAGCCCGGAAACAAATGGCCCTCCGGGGACGGGAGTTTTTGGAGCGCACCTTAGAAATAAGCTGGTGGATACGCCGGGAACTTTCCCAAATCGAAGGCCTGAACATCATGGGCGAGGAAGTAACCTCCCTGCCCGGCTGTACCGCCCTGGACCCGACCAAAATCACCGTCAATGTCCAGGGGCTGGGCCTTACCGGATATGAGATGGAAGCCATCCTGCGCCGGGAATACAAGATCCAGGTCGAGCTTTCCGATCTCTACAATGTCCTGTTGCTCGTTTCCATTGGTGATGACTGGGAAACAGCCGGCCGCTTGGTTGCTGCCTTCCAGGATATTGCCAGGAAACGCTCTCTAAAAAACGTGGTTCGTTTTTGCCCGCCCCTGCCTGCCATCCCGCGGATGGCCGTGTTGCCCCGGGCGGCCTTCTACAGCCAGACGCGCAGCATAGAGCTGGAGTACGCCGAAGGGGAAATCAGCGCCGAAGCCATTACAGCTTACCCGCCGGGTATTCCCCTGGTCTGTCCGGGGGAGGTTATTACCCGGGAAATTATAGATTATGTCAATCTGCTAAAAAAAGAACATGCCGACCTCCAGGGCCCGGAAGACCCGGAAATGAAATACATCCGCATCCTGAAAGATACGGTGAGCCTTATGGAACACGAGAAGGCCAGCCGCGTCGGGCTGGCTTGAGCGTTGACACCAACCGGCAGGTTTTTTATACTAAAACCGGTGGTAGGATGCGGGAGGATATCATCCTTGTAGCGCCGGTGACAGGTAGCTGAAACAAAAGCGGGGGTGATCGGCAGTGATTTACGGGATAATAATCCTCGGCGGAGCGGTACTGGCTCTGGGCTATTACCTCTACCGCCAGCATAAAGACCCGGGTTATAGCATTTTCCCCCATAATCAGCAAGCTCGATAAAAAGCAACCACCCTGGTAAAGGGTGGTTAATTTTTACCGGGGTAAGCTGCCGGCCGCTGCCAGGTGTTGTTTTCCTGCTTAAGCCAGGACGTCTCCGGTCGATATTACATATTACCGGTTTTTTAGGCAGGCAAAGTATAGCCGCCCTGACAGGAAGGATTTTACTTTATTGGTGTCGAAATATCGGTGCGGTGGGAAAAGGGGAGTGCCGGTATTGCGCAAGCTATCGGTAGATAGTTTAAAACCGGGGATGGTGGTAGCCCGGGCTATTTACAGTGCCGACGGGCAGGTATTACTCAATAAAGGTGTAGTTTTAAAGCCCAGCTACATAATTCGCTTAAAAGAACTGGGTGTGCCGGCGGTATATATTCGTGATGAACTCCTGGGGGACCTGGAAGTAGAAGATATAGTCAGCGAGCAGACCCGCCTGGCGGCCGTTAGGGCTGTGAAGGAACTCTTCGGCAATTACCAGAGCCGGGGAATGGGCCATGTGCCCCTGCTGGTAGATTCGGCCCGCATCCAGCGGATAGTCATCAGCTTGCTTGAGGACCTTTTAGACCGCAAAGAGCTTATGGTTAATCTTACCGATATCCGCGCCCTGGATGATTATACCTTTGCCCATTCGGTTAATGTCTGTATTTTAGCCCTGGTTACTGGTTTAACCCTGCGTTACAGCCGTGAGGACCTGCTGCACCTGGGCGTAGGAGCCCTGCTCCATGATATCGGTAAGACCTGCGTGCCCCTGCATATATTGAATAAACCCGGAAAACTGACCATGGAGGAATATGAACTGGTCTGTCGCCATGCCCGGTGCGGTTTTGATATTCTCCGGATGCAAAAAAGTGTCAGCCTGGTTTCGGCCCGGGTGGCCCTTGAGCACCATGAGCGCTATAACGGCAGCGGCTATCCCCAGGGGTTGAAGGGTGAGGAAATCCATGAATTTGCCAGGATTACCGGCGTGGTGGATGTTTATGATGCCCTGACAGCCGACCGGGTCTACCGCCGCGCCTATCCGCCTCATGAGGCCTACGAAATGCTGGCCGGGTCGGGTAATTTTACCCATGATTTCGAGATAGTAAAAGCCTTTTTGGCCAATGTGGCTGCTTACCCGGTGGGCACCCTGGTGCAACTCAACAGCGGTGATGTCGGTGTAGTTACGGGCACGGCCCGGGGACATTCGCATCGGCCCCGGGTACGTCTTCTTTATCGGCCTTCCGGGGAACCTTACGGCGAACAACTGACCCTTGACCTGGCGGTAGAAATGCACTATTACGTAAGCCAGATCCTGCCGGCGGAAGATTTACCACCCATAACCTGTAAGCCTCAGGTTGCTGAGGGTGACAGGGAGGGTTACCGGGTGTTATAATTATTGGGGAAGGAGATGAAAACATGCCGACATATGATTTTAAATGCAAAGAATGCGGGCACCTGTTCAGTCAGTTTGTAGCCATTAAGGATAAAGATAAGGTTCGCTGTCCGGAGTGCGGCGGCCAGGTAAGCCAGCGGTTTACCGGTTTTTTATATGTCCGCAAAGGTGAACCGGGCGCGGCTATTTCCGGCAGCAGTTGCAGCGGCGGCAGCTGCAGTAGCTGTAGCGGTTGTCATTAAAAAAGCCCCGGTTAGGGGCGACCACCACACCCGGGTTTTTCCCGGGTTATTATCCTTGGTTTAACACTTACCCCCAAAATTTACGGGGTTACTTTTTCTTTAAGATTGCCTTAGGAAGAGCTACCTTTTCTGGATTAGATTTGCAGACTGCGGTTCATAGAAGGGTTGTTTGTATGTGGAGGGATAGTGAATGTTAGTACATAAACAATAGCAAGAAAATTTTTAATCAAAGAGGATTTTATGATTTAATGTTGAATATATTATTACTGGATGGTTTAATTGTCAGACCTGTCGATCATTAAACAGAAACAAGTCAATGGGGGTGAAATAGCGACTAAGAGAGGCTTAAAATGTAGCCATAGGCTAAGAGGCAATTCTGTTACGAAGCGCTAGTTGCATGAAATTTTTTAAAGAAAGGAGAGAGGCAAGAGGCGAAATAATATTGCAGGTAAAACACTAAAAAATACTTGCATTACTCATTACAAGGGGGATTGCGGATGAGCACATATGTTCTAGCTTTTTTAGCCTTTTTACCCATATTAGTCGCAATGTTCCTATTGGTAGGACTTGGATGGGGCGCTCGCCAGGCCATGCCTTTTGGTTATGTTACTGTCTTTATCATTGCCATAACTGTTTGGAAAATGAAATTAATTGACGTTTTGGCCGCAACAATCCAGGGGTTATGGATTGCAGCGACCCTGCTATGGATTATTTTTGGCGCTCTCCTGCTGCTTGCCACCCTGAAACACAGTGGCGCTATCGCCACCATACGGTCTGGCTTCATGAAAATCAGCCCGGACCGTCGTATCCAGGCCATTATTGTTGGTTTCTTATTTGGCAGCTTTATTGAAGGTTCTTCTGGGTTCGGTACCCCGGCAGCTATCGTCGGCCCTCTTCTCCTGGCCTTTGGCTTCCCGGCCTTTGCAGCCGTGATGGTGGGTATGATTACTCAGAGTGTGCCGGTTACCTTCGGCGCCGTGGGTACGCCGGTGCTCCTTGGTGTTAATGCAGGTTTGACCGGTGCCGCGGTGGTTGAGGCTCACGCTAAATCTTTGGGGTTGACCTGGCCCCAGTATATTGCCAGCATCGGGGCACGAGCCGGCACCCTCCATGCTATAATCGGTTTTGTTATGCCTCTTATAATCTGTATGATGCTGACGAGGTTCTTCGGCAAGAACAAGTCCTGGAAAGAAGGTCTTGAGGTTTGGCCCTTTGCCCTTTTTGCCGGCCTTGTCTTTGTTATTCCCTATGTCCTCCTGGCCAATTTTGTTGGCCCTGAATTCCCTTCCATGATTAGCGGTCTGCTGGCTGTTGCCATTACAAGTTTTGCTGCCAGCAGGGGTTTTCTCCAGCCGAAGAAGATTTGGGATTTCCCGCCGGAAAAAGAATGGGAACCCGGCTGGATGGGAACTGTTAGCGGCGACCCCGGAGAATTAAGGGCCAATATGCCTTTACTTAAAGCGTGGGTTCCTTATGTATTGGTCGGTATCTTCCTGCTCCTTACCCGGATGAACCCTGCCATTAAAGGTATATTAACTAAGATTACCATTGATCATAAAAATATCCTGGGAACATCTATCAGCCACAGCTGGCAGTGGGTTTATTCTCCGGGAGCAATAATTGGCCTGGTTGGTGTTATTACCTGGATTATATTCCAGATGAAGGGCGATGAAATAAAAGGAGCGGTAAAGGAATCCGCCTCGCAGCTACTTGGTGCTTCTGCTGCCCTCGTTTTTACCGTTCCTATGGTTCGTGTCTTCATTATGTCTAACCTCAACGCGGCAGGATATGACAGCATGCCTATCGTCATGGCCCGCGCCGTAGCTGATTTAGCCGGAGGCGCCTGGCCGGCCTTTGCTGCCGTTATCGGAGCTATTGGCGCCATGATCGCCGGTTCCAACACCATCAGTAACATGACGTTCTCTTTGTTCCAGTGGTCGGTTGCCGATTTTATCGGGGTTTCCCAGCGCCTGGTGGTCGCTATTCAGGCGGTTGGTGGTGCCGCCGGTAACATGATTTGCGTTCACAACGCTGTTGCCGCCGCCGCTGTCGTGGGCATGATCGGTAAGGAAGGTCTCATCCTCCGTCGTACGTTCTTGCCAACAATCTACTACTTGGTAGCAGTCGGCGTATATGGTATGTTAGCTATATATGTACTGGGACTCCAGTAACCATCGTTAAACGTTAATAAAAAAGTTAGGGGGGCGAAAACCGCCCCTCTTTTATGTGTGCCCGGTATGGGCGTTGAGCTGGCACAACACAGCGAAATCCCAGGCGGACTTGTGTTAGGGCCACTTTCGCGCCATGCGGTATAGGTAATTTTGAAAAATCCTTGACACTTAATTTACGGTTATTTATACTGAAACATAAACATATTTTGCGGCTTTTGTCGCCCGGCCTAAAAATGCCACTGACCGGTAGAAATGAGGAGGAAGAAGCGTGGGGCTCATTATCTATCTTGACGGCCAGTATGTGGATGAAGAAGAGGCAAAGTTGTCTGTTTTTGATCATGGTTTGCTCTATGGCGATGGGGTTTTTGAAGGGATACGCGCCTACCACGGGCGGGTCTTCCGCCTGAAGGCGCACATCGACCGCCTTTATGAGTCCGCACGGTCCATTAACCTCGATCCGGGTCTGACCAGGGAGGAAATGACGCAAGTAGTCCTGGAGACCTGCCGGCGCAATAATTTAAGGGATGCCTATATCCGCCTGGTAGTTACCCGGGGCAAAGGGGATCTGGGACTGGATCCCCGCAAGTGTCCCCGGCCCTCAGTATTTTGTATCGCTGCGGCCATAGAACTTTACCCGGCGGAATTATATGAAAAAGGTCTCGAGATGGTTACCCTGGGTACCCGCCGCAATGCTCCCGACGCCCTGGACCCGCGGATTAAATCCCTGAACTACCTGAATAACATCATCGCCAAAATGGAAGCTACGCGGGCGGGAGCCCCGGAAGGACTGTTTCTCAATAAAGAAGGCTATGTAGCCGAAGCTACAGGCGATAATATTTTTATTGTCAAAAACGGCCAGCTGATTACCCCGCCGCCCTTTGTGGGCTTGCTGGAAGGCATTACCCGTAATGCCGTTATGGAGCTGGCCGCCGGGGCCGGGATACCTGTTTATGAAAAGGTCTTTACCCGTCATGATGTTTATACTGCCGACGAATGCTTCCTCACAGGCACGGCGGCAGAGGTCATTCCGGTTGTCAAGGTAGACGGTCGCGCCATTGGAGATGGCCAGCCGGGCCCCATCACCAGGGATCTCATTGCAAGGTTCAGGGAACTGACAAAAACAGATGGCCCGGAAATCTTTGTTTAGTTAAGGTTAGGGGAGATACTATGCGCAGTGATGCTATGAAAACAGGACTGGCCAGGGCCCCTCACCGGTCGCTTTTGAAGGCCATGGGCCTCACCGACGCTGAAATTGAACGCCCGCTTATAGGTATTGTTAACGCCCATAACGAACTTATTCCCGGTCATATTCACTTAAATACCTTAGCCGAAGCAGTTAAAGCCGGGGTTCGCCTGGCCGGCGGGACGCCCCTGGAATTTCCCACTATTGGCGTCTGCGACGGCTTAGCCATGAACCATGTGGGCATGAAGTATTCCCTGGCCAGCCGGGAACTCATTGCCGACATGATTGAAGTAATGGCCATTGCCCACCCCTTTGACGCCCTGGTATTTATCCCTAACTGCGATAAAATCGTCCCGGGGATGCTCATGGCCGCGGCCCGTTTAAATATCCCATCTATTTTCGTCAGCGGCGGCCCCATGCTGGCCGGTCGCTACCGCGGCAGGGATGTCTCTCTAAGCACCATGTTTGAGGCTGTAGGCGCCGCTCAGGCGGGTAGAATGACGGAAACCGAACTGGCCGAGCTGGAGGAGTGCGCCTGCCCGGGTTGCGGTTCGTGTGCGGGGATGTTTACAGCCAATACCATGAACTGCATGACGGAAGCCTTAGGGATGGCCCTGCCGGGCAACGGTACCATCCCGGCCGTCAGCGCGGCCCGCGTACGGCTGGCGAAGCAGGCCGGAATGCGCATTATGGAATTGCTGGAGGAAAATATTCGACCCAGGGATATCATGACAACAACTGCTTTTCTCAATGCCGTAGCTGTAGATATGGCCCTGGGTGGCTCCACCAACACCTGCCTCCACCTGCCGGCCATTGCCAGGGAAGCAGGTGTGGAACTTGATTTGAGCACCTTCGACGCCATCAGCAGGCGGACGCCTCAGATCTGTAAACTGAGCCCGGCCGGCAGCCAGCATATCCAGGACCTGGATGAGGCCGGCGGCATCCCGGCGGTTATGCACGAGCTTTACCGCCATGGCCTGATTGATGGCAGCGCCCTGACGGTAACCGCTAAAACGGTGGCGGAAAACGTTAGCGGCCGGGAGGTAAGGCGGCGGGAAGTCATCCGGCCCGTCGAGGACCCCTACAGCCCTGAAGGAGGACTGGCCGTCCTGTACGGGAATCTCGCCCCGGAAGGAGCGGTGGTTAAAAAAGGTGCCGTCCTGCCGGAAATGATGCAGCATGAAGGGCCGGCCCGGGTCTTTAACAGCGAGGAAGACGCCTTTGCGGCTATTATGGGGCAAAGGATTAAGCCCGGCGATGTTGTCGTTATTCGCTATGAAGGGCCCAGGGGCGGGCCGGGCATGCAGGAAATGCTCAGCCCCACAGCCGCCCTGGCCGGTATGGGCCTGGATAGCTCCGTGGCTTTGATTACCGACGGTCGCTTCTCCGGTGCCAGCCGGGGCGCCTCCATCGGCCATGTCTCGCCCGAGGCGGCGGCAGGAGGCCTCATTGCCCTGGTGGAAGAAGGCGATATCATTGCCATTGATATTGAGGCCGGCAAGTTAGAATTGAAAGTGCCGGAAGAAGAAATTGCCCGCCGCCGGGCCAGGTGGCAGGCGCCGCCGCCGAAGATCACCAGCGGCTACCTGGCCCGCTATGCCCGGATGGTGGGCTCCGGGGCCAGGGGCGCGGTATTGGAGTAAAGTTCTGGTTGACCGCGAACCTGGAAGGTTTTATTTGGAAACGAGCGTAAAACAAACCCTTCCAAATCAGGAAAAAGTGAAAGAATCTATCTTAAAGCGCAAAGGAGTGCTTCAACCATTGGGGATCGCGTGGAAACAAAAAAATTAACCGGTTCCGAAATCATCATTAAAGCCCTGCAGGCGGAAGGTGTGGATACTGTATTTGGTATTCCGGGAGGAGCGGTTTTACCCCTATATCATGAACTGGCAGTATCCAGCATCCGCCATATTTTAACCCGCCATGAGCAGGCAGCCGCCCATGCCGCCGAAGGTTATGCCCGTGCCACCGGGAAACCCGGTGTTTGTATAGCCACTTCCGGACCGGGGGCTACCAACCTGGTAACGGGGATAGCTAACGCTTATATGGATTCTATTCCCATTATTGCCATCACCGGCCAGGTCGGTGTAGCCATGATCGGCCGGGATTCCTTCCAGGAAGCCGATATTACCGGCATTACCCTGCCCATTACCAAAGCCAACTACCTGGTCAAAAACGTCAGGGATCTGGCGGCAACCATCCATGAGGCCTTCTACGTGGCAACTACCGGCCGGCCCGGCCCGGTCCTCATCGATATTCCCAAAGATGTCACCACCCAGCGGGCGGCCTTTCACTACCCCCCCAGGTTACGCCTGCCCGGCTACCGTAGCCGGGTGGAACCCCATGCCCTGCAGGTGGCCCAGGCTGCTGCTGCCATTCTTGCTGCCGAAAAACCCCTGCTCTTTATCGGAGGCGGGGTGATTACATCCGGGGCCCATGAAGAAGTACGGCAGCTGGCTGAAGAACAGGATATTCCCGTAATCATGAGCATGATGGGCAAGGGGGCCTTCCCGGAAACCCATCCCCTCTTTGCCGGCATGGTCGGGATGCATGGTACGGTCGCTGCCAACTACGCCGTCTGTGAGACGGACCTGATTATCGGTGTCGGTGTCCGTTTTGACGATAGAGTAACGGGGAAAATCGAGGCCTTTGCCCCGCAAGCGAAAATCATTCATATCGATATTGATGCCGCCGAGATCGGCAAAGTTGTCCCGGCCCATATCCCCATCGTCGCCGATGCCAGGCAGGCCCTGCAGGCCTTGCTGGGAAGGCTCACTGAAAAAAGGGAGCACCCGGCCTGGCGCCAAAGAATTCGGCGCTGGCAGGAAGAGCATCCCTTACGCTATGATAAGTGCGGCCTGAAACCCCAGTATGTGATTGAAGAAATCTATCGCCTAACCCGGGGCCGGGCCATCATCAGCACCGACGTAGGCCAGCACCAAATGTGGGCGGTGCAGTATTATCCCGTGGACCGGCCGCGGGCCTTCCTCTCCTCCTGCGGCCTGGGGACCATGGGCTTTGGTGTCCCGGCAGCCATGGGGGCGGCTGTAGCCAGGCCTGATGAAACCGTCGTGGCCATCACCGGTGATGGCAGCTTCCAGATGAATATCCAGGAACTGGCCACCTTAAACCATTATCGTATCCCGGTAAAGATTATCCTTCTCAATAACGGTTATCTGGGAATGGTACGCCAGTGGCAGGAGTTCTTCTTTGAACGGCGCTATGCTTATTCCGAGCTGGCCGGTAACCCGGATTTTGTCAAGGTAGCTGAAGCTTACCGGCTGCCGGCCCGGCGGGTGGCTGCCCGGGAGGAGGTCGTCCCGGCCCTGCAGGAGGCCCTGGAGACAGATGGGCCCTTCCTGGTGGATATCTTAATCGACCCGGAAGAAAACGTCTTCCCCATGGTGCCCCCGGGTGGTACCCTGAACAAGATGGTGACGGGAGGTAGGCAGTAGTGAAACGTACCCTTTCGGTTCTGGTGGAAAATCGCCCCGGGGTTTTAACCCGGGTGGCCGGTCTCTTCAGCCGCCGGGGTTATAATATCGACAGCCTGGCTGTAGGCCGTACGGAGAACCCATCCGTTTCCCGCATGACCATTGTGGTGGATGGCGATGAGCAGATTATCGAGCAGGTCTGCAAGCAGCTCAATAAGCTCATCGATGTCATCAAGCTCAGCGATATAACCGATGATCCCCATGTGGGCCGGGAATTGATGCTCATTAAGGTTAATGCCGAGCCGGCGGTCCGGGGCGAGATTATGCAGATAGTTGACATTTTCCGGGCGCGGATCGTCGATATTGCTCGCAACAGCCTGATTATCGAAGCTACCGGCGATGCCGATAAGATTGATGCCCTGGAAAACTCCTTGCGCCCCTTTGGTATCCGGGAAGTAGTACGTACGGGTAAAATCGCCATGCTGCGGGGGGCGAAAACCAAAGGAATGGAGGCTAGCGGTAATGGGACAGGAGATTAGGGAACGCACCGGAGCTCGGGCCTTAATGGAGGTCCTCCAGGCTGAAGGCGTGGAACTGGTCTTTGGCTATCCTGGCGGTGCCGTCCTGCCCCTGTACCATGAGCTGGCGCAGACTCCCATTCGTCATGTCCTGGTGCGCCAGGAGCAGAATGCCGTCCACGCCGCCAGCGGTTACGCCCGCACCAGCGGCAGGACGGGCGTCTGCTTTGCCACCTCCGGTCCCGGGGCCACCAACCTGGTAACGGGAATTGCTACGGCCTATATGGATTCCGTCCCGGTAGTAATCTTTACCGGCCAGGTGCCCACAAGTATGGTCGGCAGCGATGCCTTCCAGGAAACCGATATTACCGGGATCACTATTCCCATTACCAAGCATAATTACTTGGTCAAGGATGTGGAGGAATTACCCCGCATTGTTAAAGAGGCCTTTTATATCGCCGGTACAGGCCGCCCCGGGCCGGTGCTGGTAGATATCCCTAAAGACGTAGCCCTGGCTCCCTGCCAGGCACCGGTTCCGGAGAAGGTTGAGCTGCGGGGCTATAAACCTACCTACCAGGGTCATCCGGGCCAGCTCCGTTCCCTGGCAAAGCTCCTCCAGGAAGCCGAGCGGCCGCTCCTGTTTGCCGGTGGCGGGGTGGTGGCTTCCGGGGCGGAACGATACCTGCAGGAACTGGCGGAAAAAATCCAGGCACCGGTGGCTACCTCCCTTACCGGCCTGGGGGCCTTTCCTGAAGATAACCCCCTTTCCCTGGGGATGGTCGGCCTGCACGGCAAACCCTATGCCAACCACGCCGTTATGGAATGCGACCTGCTGGTGGGCCTGGGGGTTCGCTTTGACGACCGGGTGACAGGGGCCATAGAAAAATTTGCACCCCAGGCTAAAATAGCCCATGTGGATATTGACCCGGCAGAAATCGGTAAAAACGTGCGGGTAGATCTGCCCCTGGTGGGGGATATCAGCTGTGTCCTGAAGGAACTCCTCCCCCTGGTAGAGACCGCCAGGCACCCGGAGTGGCTGGAGCGCATCAAGAGCTTACGCAATAATTATCCCCTCACCTACGGCCGGGGCGGTGAGGTGCGGCCCCAGTGGGTCATCGAGCGCCTGGGAGAAATGACCCGCGGCCGTGCCATTATTACTACCGACGTCGGCCAGCATCAGATGTGGGCGGCCCTCTTTTACGGCTATACCGAGCCCCGGACCTTTATTTCCTCCTGTGGCCTGGGCACTATGGGTTACGGCCTGCCGGCAGCCATTGGCGCCGCCCTGGCCCGGCCCGACAGGCAGGTGTGGGTCATTACCGGCGACGGCAGTTTCCAGATGGGAATGGCCGAGCTGGGTACGGCCGTGGAGCAGGGATTACCCTTAAAGATTTTGCTTTTCAACAACCAGAGCCTGGCCATGGTGCGCCAGCTCCAGCATTTTTACTACGAGCGCCGGTATACGGCGGTGAAATTTACGGCCAACCCCGATTTCGTCCGCCTGGCAGAGTGCTATGGGGCAACCGGCCTGCGTATTACTAAACAGGAAGAAGTGGTACCGGTGCTGGCGCGGGCAATGCAGGATGGTGGTCTCACCCTTATCGAATGCCTGATCAGCGAAGAGGAAATGGTTTACCCCATGGTCCTGAATGGAGCCGCCCTGAACGAAATGCTCCTGCCGGAATAAACTGGCCAAGGAAGGTTGATGTGACTTGACGGATACCAGCAAAAGGATTTATATCTTTGATACCACCCTGCGCGATGGCGAGCAGTCGCCCGGGGTAAGCCTCAACGTCGAGGAAAAGCTGAAAATCGCCCACCAGCTGGCCCGCCTGGGGGTTGACGTCATTGAAGCCGGCTTCCCTATTGCCTCCCCCGGCGACTTTGAAGCCGTACGGGCCATAGCCCGGGAAGTAGAAGGTCCGGTGATCGCCGGCCTGGCGCGGATCAATGACCGGGACATCGACCGCGCCTGGGAGGCGTTGCAGGAAGCCAGGCGGGCGCGGATTCATGTCTTTATTGCTACTTCCGACATTCATTTGCAATACAAGCTGCGCATGACGCGGGAAGAGGTCCTGGCCGCCGTCCGTAAAGGGGTGGCCCGGGCCAAAAGCTACTGCCAGGACGTGGAGTTTTCCCCGGAAGACGCTTCGAGAAGCGATATCGACTTCCTGTGCCAGGTGCTGGCGGCAGCCATCGAGTCCGGGGCCACCGTCCTCAATATTCCGGACACCGTCGGCTATGCCACCCCGGCCGAGTTCGGCCGCCTTATCGCCGAGATTCGCCGGCGGGTACCGGGGATTGACCGGGTGCAAATCAGCGTCCACTGCCATAACGACCTGGGGCTGGCGGTGGCCAATTCCCTGGCGGCCATTGAGAACGGTGCCCTCCAGGTAGAAGGGGCCATCAACGGCATCGGCGAGCGGGCCGGCAATACGGCCCTGGAAGAGCTGGTCATGGCCCTCTATACCCGCCGCGACTATTACGGCTGCCACACCGGCATTGTTACCGAGGAGATCTACCGCACCAGCAGGTTGGTGAGCAGCCTGACGGGCATGCCCGTCCAGTATAACAAGGCTATCGTGGGCAAGAACGCCTTCGCCCATGAAGCCGGCATCCACCAGGACGGGGTCCTGAAGGAGCGCACCACCTATGAGATTATGAACCCGACCATGATCGGCCTGGTGCAGAACAATATTGTTCTGGGCAAGCACTCCGGCCGCCATGCCCTGCGCAGCCGCCTGGAAGAACTGGGCTTTAAACTCAATGAAGCGGAACTCGACAAAGCCTTTGCCCGCTTCAAGGAACTGGCCGATCGCAAGAAGGAGATTACCGACCGCGACCTGGAAGCCATTGTCGAGCACGAAATCAAACAGATACCCGAAAAATTCGTCCTGGAGCATATCCACATTTCTACGGGTAACCGGGTGGTACCCACGGCCACCATCGGGCTCCGGATGGATCAGGAATTAAAGGAAGAGGCGGCCTGCGGCGAAGGACCGGTGGACGCCGCCTTCAAGGCCATCGACAAGATAACGCGCATTCCTGTTTGCCTTAAATCCTACGCCCTAAATGCCGTTACCGGCGGCAAAGACGCTGTGGGCGAGGTAACCGTCAAGGTTGAGTATGCCGGCCGGGTGTTCATCGGTCGGGGCATCAGCACCGACGTCCTGGAAGCCAGCGCCCGCGCCTACGTGAACGCCATTAATAAGGTCGTCTACGAGATTGGGGAAGAGAACCTGCAGGTTTTGGAAGCATGAAACAGGAAGTTTGAATCGGAGCACAGGAAGGAGCGAACCATGATAGTTCAGGACGGCTCTTGTTTGCAGCTGAGTATTGGGCTGATGGGTACAGGCGGAAGGCGACTTGGTTCGAGGCGTTAGCAAACTCAGCGAAGCCGCAGGGAGGCGGCGGTGAACGGGATGGGGAGCGCAACGTGACTTTAGGAACGAGAAGTATCGTGCTCCGTTATTATTGCTCAAATCGATAAAGCCGGGCCACCCCCGCCGCCGAGCAAGGCTGAGCGCATAGTTTGCTAGCCGAGAACCACCGGAGCCTGCCGCCTGTACCCGCCAGCCAGTAGCAAAGTGTGCGCCAGCAATAACCTTTTTTGAGTAGAACCCTATTTTCGGAGGAAGAAGGGAACGCCATGGGCATGACCATCACCGAAAAGATCCTGGCCGCCCACGCCGGCTTAGAGAAGGTGGAGCCGGGCCAGCTCATCAACGCCAGGATAGACCTGGCCCTGGGGAACGACATCACCGCACCGCTAGCCATCCAGGAGTTCAAGAAACTCGGCCTGAAGCGAGTCTTCGACCCGGAGCGGGTGGTCCTGGTGCCGGACCACTTCACCCCGGCCAAGGACATCAAGTCCGCCGAGCAGGCGAAAATCCTGCGCGATTTCGCCCGGGAGCAGGGGCTTGCCCACTACTTCGAAATCGGCCGCATGGGCATCGAGCACTGCCTGCTGCCCGAGGCGGGGCTGGTCGGCCCCGGGGACCTGGTCATAGGGGCCGACTCTCACACCTGCACCTACGGGGCCCTGGGGGCCTTCGCCACCGGCGTCGGCTCCACGGACCTCGCCGCCGCCATGGCCACCGGCGAGCTGTGGTTTAAAGTACCCGAGACCATTCTCTTCCGCTACCACGGCAAGCTTAAGCCCTGGGTCGGCGGCAAAGACCTCATCCTCTACACCATAGGACAAATCGGCGTCGACGGCGCCCGCTACATGGCCATGGAATTCACCGGCGAAGCCATAGCCGAACTTTCCATGGATGGCCGCTTCACCATGGCCAACATGGCCATCGAAGCCGGGGCCAAGAACGGCATCTTCCCGGTGGACGAAAAGACCATAGCATACATCCAGGGCCGGCTGCAAAGGGAATACCGCATCTACCAGAGCGACCCCGACGCCGGGTATGCCCGGGAAATAGACATCGACGTATGCAGAATCGAGCCCCAGGTAGCCCTGCCCCACCTGCCCGAGAACGCCCGGAGCGTAAGGGAAATAGGAGAGATCAAAATCGACCAGGTAGTCATCGGCAGCTGCACCAACGGCCGCCTGGAGGACCTGCGGGTGGCGGCGCAGATTTTAAAAGGGCAAAAGGTCCACCCGGAAGTAAGGCTCATCGTCATACCCGGCACCCAAAAGATCTACGCGGAAGCCCTGGCCGAAGGGCTCATCAACATCTTTATCGAAGCCGGCGCCGCCGTATCCACGCCCACCTGCGGCCCCTGCCTGGGCGGGCACATGGGGATCCTGGCCAAAGGCGAGCGGGCCCTGGCCACCACCAACCGCAACTTCGTGGGCCGCATGGGCCATCCGGAGAGCGAAGTCTATCTTGCCGGCCCGGCAGTAGCCGCCGCCAGCGCCGTTAAAGGGAGAATCGCCGCTCCCGAGGAGGCTATTTGAGAAGTGAGAAGTGTGAGGTGGGAAGTGGGAAGAGCAAGTGTACAGCTGATGCCGGCCCCCTATTGTCTGCCTATTTTGTGAAGAAGCACATCCCACCTCTAACTTTCCACATCTCACATCTCATTTACGGAGGATGATCCAGATGCTCATAGCAGGCAAGTGCCACACCTTCGGCAACGACATCGACACCGACGCCATCATTCCGGCCCGTTACCTGAATACCTCGGACCCCGAAGAACTCGCCCGCCACTGCATGGAGGACGCCGACCCCACCTTTGCCGGGCGGGTGCAAAAAGGGGAGATTATCGTGGCCGGGAAAAACTTCGGCTGCGGCAGTTCCCGGGAGCACGCGCCGGTGGCCATCAAAGCCGCCGGGGTGGCGGCGGTCATCGCCGCCTCCTTTGCCCGCATCTTCTACCGCAACGCCATCAACATCGGCCTGCCCATCTTTGAGTCCCCGGAGGCAGCGGCGGGGATCAAGGCCGGTGACGAGGTAAAGATTGATGCCGGAAAGGGAGAAATAGTCAACCTCACCAGGGGGGAGACCTATCCGGTGGCCTCATTCCCACCCTTTATGCAGGAACTCATAGCCGCGGGGGGGCTGATGCCCTACGTGGCCAGGAAGGTGAAGGTGCATGTATAAAATCGCCGTTTTGCCCGGTGACGGTATTGGTCCCGAGATTGTCCCGGAGGCGGTAAAGGTCCTGGAGGTTGTCGGCCGCCGCGCAGGGATAGAGTTTCAATTTACCGAGGCCCTGGTAGGGGGAGCGGCCATTGATGCCCGCGGCCAGGCTTTACCGCCGGAAACCCTGGACCTCTGCCGCCAGAGCGATGCCGTGCTCCTGGGGGCGGTGGGCGGTCCTAAATGGGATGCCCTGCCGCCGGAAGAGCGCCCGGAAACGGCCGCCCTCCTGCCATTGCGCAAGGAGCTTGGCCTTTATGCCAACTTAAGGCCGGCCTACCTCTTTGAACCCCTGGCGGAGGCTTCGCCTTTAAAACGGGAAATAGTCACCGGTACCGACCTGATTATTGTCCGGGAGCTTACGGGCGGCCTTTATTTCGGACCGAAAAAGCGGGAAAAAACGGATACAGGCGAGGTAGCCTACGACACTATGCTCTATTCCACGGCGGAAATAGAGCGCATTGCCCGCCTGGCTTTTGCGATAGCCCGTAGCCGTCGCTGCCACTTAACCAGCGTTGACAAGGCCAACGTTCTCACCAGCTCGCGGCTGTGGCGGGACACGGTAGAGAGGCTTAAGGGCGAGTTCCCCGAGGTCACCCTGGAGCACATGTATGTGGACAACTGCGCCATGCAGCTGGTCCGCCGGCCTACCCAATTTGATGTGATTGTGACCGAAAACACCTTCGGCGATATTTTAAGCGACCAGGCTTCCGTCCTGACAGGTTCCATCGGCATGCTGCCCTCGGCCAGCATCGGCGGGACGACCGCCCTTTATGAACCGGTCCACGGCTCGGCCCCGGATATTGCCGGGCAACAAAAGGCCAATCCCCTGGCGACCATCCTCTCGGCGGCCATGATGCTCAAGTACTCCTTCAAGATGGACGGGGCGGCGGCAGCCGTGGAGGCCGCCGTCGGCCGGGTGCTGGCCCAGGGTTACCGTACCGCGGATATCTACGTGCCGGGGACCACCCTGGTGGGCACGGCGGAAATGGGTGCCCTGGTGCGGCGGGAACTGCAAGAGGGATAGCCCATGGCGGAGAAGATCTACGTCTACGACACCACCCTCCGGGACGGCAGCCAGGGTGAGGGCATCAGCCTGTCGGTAGAAGACAAGTTAAAGATTGCCGCCCGCCTGGACCGGCTGGGTGTGGATTATATCGAAGGCGGCTGGCCCTGGGCTAACCCGAAAGATATGGAGTTTTTCTTACGGGCCAGGGAGATTGGATGGCAGCGGGCAAAACTCGCAGCCTTTGGCCGCACCCGGAAGCCCGGCGGGAAAGCTGAGGAAGATGCCAACCTGCTGGCCATCAAGCGGGCCGGGGTGAAGGCGGCCACCATCTTCGGCAAGGCCTGGGACCTTCATGTAACGGCGGCCCTGGAGACGACCCTGGAGGAAAACTTGGCCATGATTGCCGACAGTATCGCCTTCCTGGTGGCGGCGGGTCTGGAAGTAATCTTTGATGCCGAGCATTTTTTTGACGGCTTCAAGGCCAACCCCGATTATGCCCTGGCTACCTTAAAGGCCGCGGCGGCTGCTGGGGCGAGCTGGGTGGTCCTGTGCGATACCAACGGCGGCTGCCTGCCTGGTGATGTCGCCGCCGCTGTAGCCCGGGTACGCCAGGAGCTCCAGGTCCCCCTGGGCATCCATACCCATAACGATGGCGACCTGGCCGTGGCCAATACCCTGGCCGCCGTAACCGCCGGCTGCCGCCAGGTGCAGGGGACCATCAACGGTTTCGGCGAGCGCTGCGGCAATGCCAATTTATGTTCGGTACTGCCCAACCTGGAGCTGAAAATGGGCTACCAGTGCCTGCCCCCCGGGCAATTGAGCTTTCTCACGGAAGTCTCCCGCTATGTCAGCGAGATTGCCAATGTGGTGCCGGCCGGCAACCAGCCCTTTGTCGGCTACAGCGCCTTTGCCCACAAGGGCGGTATCCATGTGAGCGCTGTCTTAAAGGCTTCCCAAACCTACGAGCACATCCGTCCCCAGCTGGTGGGCAACGAGCGGCGCATACTAATGTCGGACCAGGCCGGGGCCAGCAACCTGCGCTGCAAGGCAGAAGAGATGGGACTGGAACTTTCTCCGGAAAAGGAGCAAGCCCTAATAAACGGCATCAAGGAAATGGAACGCCAGGGCTACCAGTTTGAAGGGGCCGACGCTTCCCTGGAATTATTTTTACGGAAAACAACGGGGGAATACCGACAGCCCTTTGAAGTAGAGTATGTCAAGACCCTGGTGGAAAAGCGGCCCGGCCAGGAAGCCATCGCCGAAGCCATCGTAAAACTCAAGGTGGGTGACCAGGTAGTCCATACGGCGGCCGAAGGCAACGGCCCCGTCAATGCCATGGACAACGCCCTGCGCAAGGCCCTGGAGGAAGTTTTCCCGGCCATCGGCCGCATGCGCCTGACGGACTACAAGGTGCGCGTCCTGGATGAGAAGGATGCCACCAGCGCCAGGGTGAGGGTCCTTATCGAGTCCCGGGATGGCAACAGCTCCTGGAATACCGTCGGCGTCTCTACCAACATCATCGAGGCCAGCTGGGAAGCCCTGCTGGACAGCATGGAATACGCCCTCTTAAAGCAGTCCCGGGAGTTAAACAAAAAAGCGGCAGCCACGTAAAAAAGCCAGGCCTTTATTTTGCCTGGCTTTCCTTTGGCGCTTGTTTATCAGGGGGCACGGGCTTAGCATACTGCCAGCGGGGCAGGGAAGTTCCCGGCAGCTGCAGGTCCTGCTCTTTTTTAATGTCAGGGTAAATATTGAACATGTTGTTGAGGGTCTCGATTAACCCGCCGGTGAAGGTTAAACCCTTTTCCAGGGTATGGGGGTCGCCGATGGCTTTGATGACAATGGGGTAGAGGAGCTTCTCACCGTCGACGGTGATGTAAACCCGCGACCCCTCTTCTTTATCGGCAATGGCAGTAAAGGCGCTGATGCGGTGGTCGTTGATGGCGATGGCTTCGGCTCCGGAGGCCCAGAGTTCGTTAACGATGTCCACCAAATCCTCGTAGAGGAGAGGGGCGTCGCCGGTAATGGTAACCGTAATCCCCGGGCCTTTGACAGGAATGATGCCGGTAATTACCTGCAGGCGGGTCAGCTCCTTTTCCAGGGCCGTTTCGGCGTCACTATCCTGGCCGGAACCGGCTTTAAGGGTAAAGAGTTGCTGCTGGAGCTGGGCGATCTCGTCCTGGAGCTGGCTGCGCTTGCTGCTCAAATTTTTCCACATGGCCACCAAATCTTCGGTTTTCTGGGCTTCCAGGGAGCTGGCCAGGAGCCGCTGGGTACGAAACTGGAGCGATAAAAGTAAACCCAGGATTAAGAAGACAACGGTCAGGGAAACAGGCCAGCGTTTTCGTGTCATCATTACTGCTGCCCCCCAGCTTTAACCAGCCGGACGTAGTCCTGGGAGAAACCGCCTTTATACGCGGGCAGGGTCAGGTGCAGGGATTTGGTCACCTTGACCGGGAAGTCGCGGCTCTTCAAGAAGGAGAAGTCCACCGACCTTTGGACGGCCGCCTCCAGGACATCGGGATTGCCAATGGCCTGAACCTCGTAAGGCGGGGCCAGGCGGGTGGAATTCACCAGGATGACGGTGCCGACGCAACGGATGTCCGTGCTGGTGACAACCCGCTGGCCGTTGACGGCAATAGCCTCGGCGCCGGCTGCTTTTATTTCATTGACCAGGTAGAGGACATTTTTATCATGAATTATATAGTCTTCCGGCTTGTAAGTTGTCGGTGAGCTGTTTTTGGCCGCCTGGGCGCCGGCAATATTATCATCCAGGGTAACGATGATCCCCGGCCCAGTTACGGGAGTTAGGCCGGCAGCCAGTTTTAGGGCTTCAATTTCCTGCTGCAGCTGGGCCAGGCGCCCCTTTCCTTGGGAGCGTTCCTTCTGGATGGCTTCAATCTGGCTGCGCAGGGTAGCGATGGTATTTTCCAGGGAGGCGTCTTCTTTTTCCAGGGAATGAATAATATCAATAAGTGCGGGGTCTTGCTGTTCCAGAGCTGCGGTGGCCAGATGGGAACGCCACTGCCAGGCTACCAGGAGCCCGGATAAAAGGCTGATGAGGAGCAAGGAGAGATAAATTTTGCGCACCACGGACTCCTCCTTTAGCGCTATTTTATATGAAGTACCGTCCAGTGGCAACTAGTAAAAACGGGTAACTTGAAAAAAGAAGGGATTCACCTCTTGGTTGTCGAATGAAGTGACCGGACCTCCATATACTAACTAAAGCCGGCGGGAAAATTTGGGGTGAATGATTTGGCGGCCCTGTGGCGCTACTTGTTATCGTTAAACATAATCGAGCTTTTGCGGATAACCCTTGATATCAGTATCGTCGCCTTTGTCATTTATAAATTTATCATGCTCATCAGGGGTACACGGGCCGTTCAGCTTATCAAGGGCCTGGTGGTGCTGGTGGTAGCCTCGGTCATTGCCGAGCGCCTGCATCTGACCACCATTAACTGGCTTTTAAGCCAGTTGCGCCTGGTGATTGTCGTGGCCCTGCCGGTAGTCTTCCAGCCGGAACTACGGCGGGCCCTGGAGCAGCTGGGCCGGGGCAAGTTTTTTGCCCGTCCCTTGACGGCCCTGGGTGCCGAAGATATGGAAAAGCTCATTAATGAACTGGTCAGGGCCGCCCAGGTACTCTCTAAAAACCGTACCGGTGCCTTGGTTGTTATCGAGCGGGAAACAGGTCTCAACGATTATATTGAAACGGGCATCAGGGTAGACGGCGTCGTTTCCGCCGAGCTGTTAATCAATATCTTCGTACCCCTGACGCCCTTCCACGACGGGGCAGCCATTATCCGGGGGGACCGGGTGGTAGCCGCCGGCTGTTTCCTGCCCCTTTCCGAAAGCCCCTATTTAAGCAAGCAGCTGGGGACCAGGCACCGGGCGGCTTTGGGTATCAGCGAAATATCTGATGCCGTGGTACTGGTTGTGTCGGAGGAAACGGGCACCATTTCCGTTGCCGAAGGGGGTAAGCTGACCCGCTTCCTGGACGAAAAAAACCTGAAGGAACTCTTACAGAGTCTATTATTACCGCAGGTTAACCATAATACATCCTTCTGGCCCTGGAGGTCGTAAAAATGCGGGAGCATTTTCGCCAGGATTGGATTTATCGCCTGCTGGCAGTCGCAATGGCCATTATTCTCTGGATATATGTAACCGGTGAGCAGAACCCTACCGGGGAAAAGGTGGTCCGGGTCCCCCTGGAGACAGAAAACTTGCGGGAGGGCCTGGTGGTTGCCGACCGCCCGGCGGAAGTCCAGGTGCGTGTGGAGGGGCGCAAGGCCGCAGTAAGTACCTTGCTGCCCAGGGATGTCCATGCCTATGTTAACCTGCGGGAGGCTAAAGTCGGTGATAATCTGTTACCCGTCCGGGTCGAGGTGCCGGAAGGGATAAATGTAATTCATGTCAACCCTGCCCAGGTGACGATAAAATTAGATAAGATTGAGCAGATGCAGCTGCCGGTGCAGGTGAACCTCCTGGGGACGCCGGCCAGCGGCTACCGGGCGCTAGAACCGGTCATCAAACCTTCCCAGGTGATTGTTTCCGGTTCTGCTGCAACCCTGAAAAGCATTGGCCGGGTCTATGTGGAGGCCAAAATCGACCAGGCCAGCGGCAATTTCCTGGCCCAGCTGCCGGTAAAGCTGGCCGACCGGGAGGGCCACCCCTTGCAGGAATGGTTAACCGTCACCCCGGAAGTGGTAGAAACCTTTATACCCGTAGTTCAGGACATGCCCAGCAAAATCCTGGCGGTGCGTCCCCAGCTGGCAGGGGAGCCGGCCAGTGGCTATGCCATTGACCGGATAATTCTCCAGCCGGAAGTGGTGGAGGTCTTTGCTCCCTATAACCATTTAGCGTCCCTGGATTATATCAATACGGCCCCAATTAATATAGCCGGAGCTACGAAAAATGTTACGGTAGAGACGAACCTGGAAATACCCGCCGGTGTGCAGGTCAGCAGTTTCCCGCGGGTACGAGTGGTAGTCGAAATAAAAAAGGTAAGCGGCACGCCTTGAAAGTAACAATCTAACAACAGGAACATATAATGCAGTACACAGTTTGAAGGTGATATGATGGGTAAGCTATTCGGTACTGACGGAGTCCGCGGGGTGGCCAACACCGGCCTTACCCCGGAGTTAGCCTTTCGCCTGGGACGGGCCGGTGCTGCCGTGCTGGCGGGACAGGAAGGTCGGGCCAGGGTGGTGGTGGGCCGGGACACGCGCATTTCCGGGGATATGCTGGAAGCCGCCCTGGTGGCCGGCATCTGTTCCGTCGGGGGGGATGTGCTGAAGGTAGGCGTAGTTCCAACCCCGGCGGTGGCGTGGCTGACCCGGCACCTGGAAGCCGATGCCGGCGTCGTCATCTCGGCGTCCCACAATCCCGTGGCCGATAATGGTATTAAATTCTTCAGCTCCAGCGGTTACAAGCTGCCCGACCCGGTGGAAGAAGAAATTGAACGGCTGGTACTGGAACCGGAAGATACCCTGCCCCGGCCGGTAGGCGTAGAGCTGGGGCGGGTGCAGGAGCTGGAAGAGGCTGCCGAGCGCTACATCGCCCATGTCTGCAGTACCGCCGGGCGGGGCGTGGGCGGCATGCGGGTGGTGCTGGACTGCGCCTATGGTGCCGCCTGCCGGGTCGCGCCGGCAGTTTTCCAGCGCCTGGGAGCGGAAATTTACCCCTTGCATAATACCCCCGATGGGACTAATATAAACGTCGGGTGCGGTTCTACCCACCCGGAGGTGCTTCAGGCCGAGGTCGTCGCCCGGGGGGCCGATGTGGGCCTGGCCTTTGACGGCGATGCCGACCGGGTGATTGCCGTGGATGAAAAGGGGCAGCTGGTCGATGGCGATGCCATCATGACCATCCTGGCCCTGTACCGCCAGGAGCAGGGAGGCCTGCCCGGCGGCCAGGTAGTGGTGACGGTGATGAGCAACTTCGGCCTCCACCAGGCCCTCACGGCAGCGGGCCTGCGGGTGCACCAGACCCGGGTCGGCGACCGCTATGTCCTGGAAGAGATGCTGCGGACGGGTGCCGTCCTGGGCGGCGAGCAGTCGGGCCACATTATCCTGCTGGAGCACAATACCACCGGCGACGGCCTGCTTACCGGGGTGCAGCTGCTCCAGGTCATGGCCGCCACCGGCCGGCCCCTGTCGCGGCTGGCGGCAGCCATGCCCCACCTGCCCCAGCTGCTGGTCAATGTAACGGTGGCGGATAAAGAGGCCGCCATGGCCAACCCTGCCCTCCTGGCAGCCGTAGCGGCGGCCCGGGAGCAGCTGGCGGGACGGGGCCGGGTCCTGGTCAGACCGTCGGGAACGGAACCCATTATCCGTCTTATGGTAGAAGGCCCGGACAGGGAAGAGCTGGAGGCCATTATGGCCGGCCTGCAGCGAGCTGCCGCCGAGCTGTGAGCCCTGCCAGCTTGCCGCCGCTATTACCCGGCAGCCCCAGGGCACGAACGGACCAGGCTGTTTTAAGCCGGCTTATAACCCCGTTACTACCTGGTGGCGCCGGAGCATAAGGAAATCCGTTATGGGAAAAGGGGGGTGATTCTTACCCGGGCCGCGGGAGGTCCGGGTTATCCAGCAGGTTCAAGGGGAGAGATAAAGGATCAGGACAAAGGCAAGCGCCGGGACCAGCCGGCCCGCCGTTTATGCCTGGGTGAGCCGGGAGGGCCATCCAGGCAGGCGGGTGCCGGAGGGTTGACGAGGTGGGGGTTGATCGAGGCATCGGCGGGTGCCCCCCGGTCCGGTTACGACCGTCAAAGGCGCTACAAAACCCGGGAGCAATCCCGGGGACAAAGGGCGCCGGGTAACCCCTTATCTCTCCCTGGTTAAAAAATAAAGGGAGAGTGAGCATGATAATGTGCGGTATCGTTGGTTATCTGGGCCCGCGCCCGGCAGTCCCCATATTAGTTGAGGGACTGGAAAGGCTGGAATACCGGGGTTATGATTCTGCCGGTATAGCGGTATTGAACGGCGGGGGGGTGGTAGTAGAAAAGAGCGCGGGCAAGCTCCATGTCCTGAAGAGCCGCCTTAATGGCAATCTTGATGGGGCCCGGGTGGGGATCGGCCATACCCGCTGGGCCACCCACGGCCGGCCTTCCGATGTCAACGCCCATCCCCATCTGGACTGCACGGGCAACTTTGCCGTCGTCCACAACGGCATCATCGAGAACTACCAGGAACTGCGGGAAGAGCTTACGGCCGCCGGCCACCGCTTTGTTTCCGAGACGGATACGGAAGTCCTGGCCCACCTGGTGGAACAACTTTATGAAGGCGACCTGCTGCAGGCGGTTCTCAAGATGCTGCCGAGCCTACGCGGCTCCTATGCCCTGGCCGTGGCCAGTGCCTACCACCCCCAGGAGCTGGTCGGGGTACGCCAGGACAGCCCTTTAATTGTGGGCCTGGCTGATGGGGAAACTTATCTGGCTTCAGATATACCGGCCTTGCTGGCTTATACGCGTGATACTTATATTTTAGAAAACGGAGAAATTGTGCATATCAAACCCGAAGGCGCAAAGGTTTTTGATGCTCAAGGCATACCCAAAGCCAAAGAGATATATCACGTAGGTTGGGATTTCCAGGCGGCCGAAAAAGGCGGCTATGCCCATTTCATGCTCAAAGAAATTCACGAGCAGCCCCGGGCATTACGCGATACCCTGAGCGGCCGCCTGCAGCCTGACGGCAGGGTAAAGCTGGAAGGCGTGAATTTAACAGCCGCCATGGCGGCCTCTATCGAAAAGATAGCCGTTATTGCCTGTGGTACCGCCCATTATGCCGGTATGGTCGGCAAGTATCTCATGGAAAAGCTGCTGCGTCTGCCTGTGGAAGATGACATTGCTTCCGAATTTCGTTACCGCGACCCCATTCTTAATGAAAAAACCCTGGGCCTGGTAATCAGCCAGTCCGGCGAAACGGCGGATACCCTGGCCAGCCTGCGGGAGGCTAAAAAAGCAGGGGCGCAGATCCTGGCTATTACCAACGTCGTCGGCAGCTCGGTGGCCAGGGAAGCCGACCACGTCATTTACACCTGGGCGGGACCGGAGATAGCCGTAGCTTCGACCAAGGCTTACCTTACCCAGGTGCTCGCAGAGTATTTATTCACCCTGTACCTGGCAGAAAAGCGGGGTAAAGCACCCTGGGCGGCTGAGCTAGCCAGCCATCTCAAGGTTATGCCGGATTATGTAGCAGAAGTATTAAAGGCCGAAGCGCGGGTGCAAGAACTGGCTGCCCGGGTGGCCTCCCAGGAGCACGTATTTTTCATCGGCCGCGGTATGGACTATGCTGTTTCCCTGGAGGGCGCCTTAAAGCTAAAGGAGATTTCCTATATCCATGCCGAGGCTTATGCTGCGGGAGAGCTGAAACACGGCACCATAGCCCTCATTGAAGAGGGAACGCCGGTCATCGCCCTAGCCACGCAGGCAGAGCTTTTAGAGAAAATGATCAGCAACATCAAGGAAGTCAAGGCCCGGGGTGCCTGGGTCCTGGCCCTGACCCAGGAAGGCAACACAGCTATCGAAAAAGAAGTTGATCAGGTTCTTTACCTGCCAGCCGTACCGTCGCTGCTGGCCCCAATCGTCGCGGTAGTGCCCCTGCAGCTGCTGGCCTACTACGCCGCCGTCGCCCGCGGCTGCGACGTCGATAAACCGCGGAATCTCGCTAAGAGCGTGACGGTGGAATAGAAAAAATTGCGGGCGGGTCCCTGAAGAGGAACCGCCCGCTTTATTATTAGTGTTTCGGGAGAATTAACTGTTTAACTCAGATATCTACGTATAACTACTTCCATAAATGGCCTGAAATCTTCGAGATGGTTTTGAATGATATTCCAGATTTCAGCAGCATTAACTTCGTCATAGAGATGGACTACTCGGTTGCGGAAGCGGGCCATGGCTTTATAGGTATCTTCCATTTCCGGCGGTATCAAGCCGTTGTGCACCGCCAGCTCAACCGTTTCGACGTAGGATTTAGGTAATCCCCACCCTTCCCTGGAGATTAAATGGGCGCAAATGTCCAGCATAGCTTCAATGGTTACCTGCAGCATTCTTGTGGCGGCGGCTTCGTACAGGCTATTTGCTTGGAACTGGCTTATATCCATACCTTGGAACTTTTTTAGCTCCCTCAATTCTTGCCGCATAAACTGCAACTTCTGGCGGATTTTTTCCCTATCAACCGTCACAGGAATTCCTCCCGCAGACCGGCATCAAAGTCCCGGTACAGGCTCTTTAAGTCGGGTTCAAAATCACAATAGCGGCGAATGACCCTTTCCTTGAAATCGGCCAGGAGTATTTTATCTTTAACATACAGGAGGCGCCCTGTTTCTAATACCCGCATTTGCAGGGTCACCGGAACGCGATGCAGGTTCACCAGGTTGATATCGTCGGTCCGTCCAATATGGCAAAATTCGGCCAGCAGCTCCAATTCGCGCTTATAATCCCACGAGGTTTCCGGCATTGGCAGTACCGCCAGATCAACATCCGATAGTGCCGTTTGCCACTTTGTACCGTAGGAGCCATATAAAAACAAGGCCAGGACATCCCCCTGTTGGCCCGCGAAATCCGCCATGCTTTTTAATTGCTTGGGAGAAAGGGTTATTTTTTCTAATTTGCGGCTCAATCTGACCACAATATCACATCCATTTTGCTTTAAGTGAGTTAGCGTCAACGCAAGGCAACGCCACTTATATTAAATCCATTTCCCTAAGGCAGGCTATAACCGCCGGGGGAGGATCCAGGAATAACCATTCAATTTTAAGCCAAAAGCCGGGGATTACCTCTGACCGGTAAATTCCGCTGGCGTCAGGTGCTACGGTGTAGTAACGGCCATTTTTTCCCAGACGGTAAAATTCCGCCTGCTGCCGGTCGGGGTCAATGAGCCAGTACTCCCTGACACCGGCAGCTTCGTATTCCACATACCTTTCGCCCCTGTCCCGGGCTAGACTTTCGGGAGAAGTAATCTCAACGATCAAATCGGGAGCACCGTCCATGTAGGTTTCTTTTAAAAGGTGGATCCTTTCGTTACTGACGTAAAGGAGGTCGGGTTCGCGTCCCCGGCGTAAGGTTTCCGGCAGGCGCACCAGGAAGGGGGCATCCAGAATTCGTCCAGTTTTTTTGTAATATAAGAACTCACGGATAACACTATATAAGAAACCCTTAACGTCCTGGTGCTTTCTCGCTGCTGGCGTCAAAACAACGACCTCCCCGTCCACCCACTCTGCCCAGGTGTCCTCGTCGCACCAGGCCAGGAACTCCTCGAAAGTCATTTTACCTGGCGGTAAGGGATTACCATTATCGCAGGTTAAAGCTGCTTCACGCACCACGGCATCCACCTGTTTCGTGCCCCCTTTCATTTAACTCCCTCAGTTCATACCGCCGCCAGGAAGTTTCTCCGGCAGCAAAGCAAAATTATTGGAGTTCAATGCTTGCCATAACCTTTTATCCCAGCAGGCTACAGTGATATTTTCTTTGACCTGTTGTTTGAGTATTAATGCTGCTGCCAGATGAACAGCATCAAAGCCACGCAATTGATGCTGTTCTGCTAATTCTCCGGCCAGCTCTATCAAGGTGTCTGATACTTCTATGGTGAAGTAATTACGCCAATCATCTTTGAGAGCTTCGACGGCCTGGGCGTATATTTCATCTTCGAGAGCTTTTTCCCGGTGACCCCTAGCCAGAGCGGCCCTTGCTTCGGCATAGGCAATTTTACTGGTAGCTACAAGGAGAGAATTGGTGACAAGTTCTTTTACTTCCGGAGAGCCTTCCTCATAAATATACAGCTTTACCAGAGCACTGGTATCGAGGTAACATATCACCCGCGATCTTCCTCCACGATGCTGGCAATGGAGCGGCCGTTTTTAACCGGTAAATATTTATTCACTCCAAGAGGTTTGCCGCCGGACCATGACGCCAAGCCTTTATCTAACATAGCAGTAATAGCAGCTGGAATTTTGTTTTCAAACGGTACCAGCCTGGCCACCGGACGGCCGCGATCGGTAATAATAAGAGATTCCCCCTGCTTAACTCGTTTTATATAGTGACTTAAGGAGGCTTTCATCTTTCTGATACCGACCTGTTCCATTATTTCCACCTCCATGTAGTTATATTATAACGCCAAAGAGACCACCTTTTCAATATATTGACAGATTACCTGTCATCGGCTGTGATATTGTCACCCTGTAAGCAGACTGAGAAAATGTCACGGAGACGCGTTCATAGCGATTAAGCTCAGAGGCCACTCTTTTTTTAAGCCAGGTAAGCTCGGTAGTCAAACGGCAAACCTCGGCATAAAGGTCCTGGATTTGTTGTTCGTATTGAACCAGACAGGATTGCAGCCCAGACATCCCGTGAGGGTGTGACGTAAATTGGTGCGTATTCGAAAGCCTTTGCCCCTTTAAAACTTGAAGAAAAATTGCGAGAGAGTTTAATGTCGGGTGCATATGTCAATCTGCGGGGGTTAATCCGCGTGGTGCATGAATTTTCCTGTAGTGGTTAAGGTTAAAGAAGAGCCCCAAATGTAATCCAATAATGTCTGGTGGAGTGAGGAGGCAGCAGGATGAGTCAGGGCAGTATCCCGATATTTGAGTTCATATCGACGGCGGCAATAACCATTTTAGCCCTTCTTAACTATTTCTCGGTAAGGGCATCCCGGCAGATGGCCAAGGAGATGAGAGAAGTACGGTTGGCCCAGTTCAAACCCCTTTTACACCCCAGGTTGGAAACAGGAGGTGGAGTCATTGAAGGGGAGGAGGCTTCCGATATGAAGGGAGTTCTCAACCTGGTCGTTGAGAACATTGGTGAAGGCCCTGCCCTGGATGTAGACCTCAAAGTAAGCGGAGCAGTGATGGATTCGTGGCATACTGGCTTTCTGGCAGAGGGAAAGAACCTGTCAAAGAGAATACCCAGGCCCTCTCAACCCCATCATGGAGCAAAGGCGCCCGGGCAACCCGGCATGAACAAAGAGGGGCAAGCACCTGTCTCGGTTACAGTGGAGGCCAGCTACAAGGATCTTTTTGGCAATCCAATAAAAGTAGAGGTAACCTACTCTCTCGTTTATAACACAAAGGACCAGCCCGAAGTCCGATTAGTCCGCACAATTCTCAAGGGGTAGTATCTCCGTGAATAGTAGGATAGCCGTTTGACACCTTTTTGCTATAAACAATTTGTGCAGCTATTTTCCAGGCCGGCGGGAGTTAAAAAGAGCCCCGGCGGGGCTGGGAGGCTATTCTTCCTCTGGGCAGCATCTATCTAAAAGGGCGTCCATAAACTCGATGGAAAGGGCTTCCTCGGGCTCAACGGCTTGCCCGGCTTCAGGGGCACGTTTAAGTTCATTTTCACGGTTAGCTTTTTTGCGATCAGGCATGAGAACACCTCCAGCAGGTAGGATACCATAGTGTAGATTCTCACTTTAATTCGGAAAAGCTTCTCACAATAAATTAGACGAAGATAGCAGCAAAAGAATAAAGTTTCTCAGATTAAACCGGATATAGACAAACATCATTCTAAGATTGCGCCAGCAAAAAGGTTAAATAAAGCCAAAACCGGGCACCACAAATTGGTACCCGGCTTTAGCAAATTCTTACCTTCTTCCGGCTCTAAATCTCCAGTTCCCTTTGTGCCTGGTAGACGATCTCATCATCAATCAGCCTCTGTTTCTTGCCACAGGCACAGATGAGGCAGGTGGTGACCAGGTTGTTAACCAGGCGGGGCAGGCCGCCTGTTATGCCGTAGATAGCCTCCAGGGCGGAGGGGGTAAAAATATCCTCATGAAGGCCGGCAAGTTTTAGCCGGCTCAAAACATAATCCCGCAGTTCCTCCGGCCTAAGGCCCTGGAGGAAATACTTGACCGCCAGGCGCTGCCTTAAAGGAGCGTTAATATTTAAGCTCAGGCGGGAACGGATAAGGTTTTGGCCGGCGAGGATAAGGACAAAGGGGTTCTGGGAGTCCATCTGGAAGTTAAAGAGGAGGCGCAGGTCCTCCAGGATTTTGTTGGCAGCGAGATGGATTTCGTCCAGGACAATAAGGGGAATAATATTGCGGTCGGCATAAAGGCTATTGACAGCCGCCTGGATCTGGTGGAAGATATGGACTTTTTTATGCTTGGGTTCCTCGCCCAGGGCGAGGGCCAGGCCCTGGTAAAACTCCAGCACCGTGACGGTGGAGAGGGCAAAATAACAAGCTTTGTAGTGGGCCGGGTTAAGTTCACTGACAAATTTCCTGAGGGCGGTAGTTTTACCACAGCCGGCCTCGCCGGTAATTAGTCCAATACCCCGGACGTTAAGGAGATACTTCAGGCGGGAGTTAAGTTCCAGGAGGTCCTGGCTTAAGAACAACTG
Source organism: Moorella sp. E306M (assembly GCF_006538385.1). Lineage (NCBI taxonomy): Bacteria > Bacillati > Bacillota > Clostridia > Neomoorellales > Neomoorellaceae > Neomoorella > Moorella sp. E306M. The sequence goes on from NZ_BJKO01000001.1 coordinate 1,557,768, forward strand.
GTCGAAGGGTATTTCTTTGGTGAAGGGATTAAATTTAAGGCCAAAGAACTGGGTAAACATCACCCTTCACCTCCAACGTTCTCTGGGGTGAGGATAGCGGCAAAAGAGACGGAAGGCGCCGGTGCCGGGAGGGGGTTGTCCGCATGAGGGAGATTTACCTTCCCCGGCAACTGAAGGGGTGGGCGGTCCTTGCCGGCCGGGCGGCCGCGCCCTCTTCTTTTCAGGCCGGCATTGGTGGCAAAGTCCACCTGCCTGGCCTCGCCCACCTTTAACCCTTCGCGGTACAAAAGGACGGGCCGGGCGGGGTTTAAAAGCCACTCCGGGTCGTACCGCACCTCAAGGCGCAATCCGGCCAGCTGCGGCTCCGTTTCAAAGAGGACATTCTCCAAAGAGAAGGTAGCATCATGGTTAACCTTGCGCATGACCCGCAGGAGAAAATACTCATCCAAAAGCGCCGGGTCGGGAAAGAGGCGTATCCGCTGAACTTGGGAGAGGAAATAATCCAGGGGGCTAAGGCCCAGGGAGCTATGAATTTTGCGTTGGTAGTCCTCCTCCAGCCACTGCCAGAAGAGGAGGTTTAACTCCTCCAGGGATTTAATTTTCTCCAGGTCCAGCCGGGGCAAGAAACGCGTCCTGACCGTCCGGAAGAAACGCTCAATCTTACCCCGGGCATAAGGGGTGAAGGGTTCGGCATGGAGCAAAGCACAGCCTAAACTGGCACAGACTACGGCCAACTGCCCAGAACGGTAGACCCTGCCGTTATCGGTGTAAATCATCTTCGGCACGCCGCGCTTTAAGATGGCCTCTTTTAAAGTAGAGCGCACCGCCAAATAATTCTGCTCCCAGAAGAACTGGGCATGAAGGATAAGGCGCGAAGCGTCGTCGATAAAAGCAATGAGGTAAGTCTGCCTTTTACCCCGGGCCGTTTTAAGGTAAGGGCCGTACATGATATCCCCCTGCCAGAGCTCATTCACCCACTGGTGGGCAAAGCGCTTGATTTCCTTTCCTTTAGCATTTGTTGCCGGAGAAGACGAAGGAAGCGGGTGCCGGGAGAGGTAGCGGTAAAAGGTGGATAGAGAAACTTTGTCAGGAGTAAACACCCCGTCTTTCACCAGCTCCTCATAGAGCATGATACCACTTAGCCCCGGTTTCTCTGTCCTTTTGGCCTCGATTTTTAGGGCCATCTCTTCCGTTATCCGCCGGCTTTTCCCCCGGTCGGAACGATAACCGGGTTTTAAACCCTCCAGGCCATGGCGGCGGTAGAGATACAACCACCAGGCAAAACTCTTGGGAGAATACCGCTTTATGCCATAATGGGGCATGACAATAGGTTGAGAGGCCAGGTCCTTAAAGTACTCCTGGTGACTTTCCACCTGGCCGTTAAGCACCGGCGCAATCAAAGCAAACTTCTTCAGGGCGATCTCTTCCCGTTCTTGAGAAGAAAGCATAAAGAACCGTAAGCCTCCTTAAAACTAAATGTTAAATTTTAGGAGGCCGTAAGCGCTTACAGCCCGCAGGCGCCCTTGAGTATCATGATACCATTCTCTGATAGCCGGTCCCCAGACAAAAGTTTTGTTGCTGCCATTTTTCACCTCCAGGGGTACCAGAAGAGCTCCGGTTATGCTAAAATATTACGCAAAGGAGCCATAAAAGCGTACCCCCAAGCCTCGTAAAACCTGGTACTGAAGGACTGGATGTGGGCAAATCCAGTGGTAATGAGGCGGAGTACCTTTTGGGCTCCTTCCTTTTTGGCGGGTATTTCCTCCGGCAGCCGAACCCGGGGCATGAATTGGCGTAAGGCTAATTTGATAAATTTCAAATTGGCCAGAAAACGGCGCAGGTAAAACTGTAAGTGTGAGATGTCCCAGTAGAGCTTTGGGTAGCGCCCTTTTAGAAACTTAAGGCAACCTCGCAGGGAGAAATTGAACTCCAGCATAAGCCTGAGGCCGGTAAAAATCAAATCAACACAATACTGAAAATAGGGCAGGCAAAAGGAAGGCAAGTAAGAAATGGTAGAGTGGCAGTATTGGCAGTAGTAACGCCGGATTAAGATGCGGCCGCTGAAATCAGCGGTAATAACGTTGCGGTGAAAGAACCCGTGTTTTCGGGGCGGTATCTTTATCCGGCAATGGGGGCAGCAATCGGGTTCCGGAAAGGGGAAATCTTTACCCTGGCGGCTGTACTCTTCGGGCGACACGGTGGTGTAGAATATCAGCTGCATGGTAAACCCTCCCAGCCAATATTCTACTCTATTCGCCCCCAAGCAGCACGCCTTCCAGAAGATGGACTAAACCCATCTATAGTTTGAATACTGGCGTAAAGTGAAATAGGATTCTCATACTCTCCTGGTATTAACTTTAGATGCAGATTGTTCAATTTGCGACCATGGAATTATTTTGGGATGAATTAATGTGAGGATCTACACCATAGTTTTAATTTTTTATGCTTAAATTGTGCTATCCTTGTTATCCTTAAAATCATCTACAAAAATATATCACTAGAGTTGCATAAAGAAAAATATCAGCTTGTCAAGGGCCATCACCGACACAGGGCCTGCGCCTGACCCTGGGGGAAGTTTTGCAAATCGAGGTGTCCAGATACAAGAAGCACGCCAGCGTATCGAAAACCCTTCGATATTGCCCTGGTGGATGAAGCTCATGCCCTGCGGCGGCATAATCCTGCAGCTGGCTGCGGGGTGCACCCGGACTATGGTAATCTCTATAAAGCTGCCAGGGATTACCTGCGCCCCAGGGCACGCGCCCTGTGGCTGGCCACGGCCACCCCGATGCAGATCCATCCGGTGGAAGTATGCGACCTCCTGGCCCTGACCAATCGGGTGGGCGCCTTTCAGTACGACCCGTCCCTGACACTGCAGTATTATGATATTATGGGCCGTCTGCTGGACGGCCAGGATCGGGCGGATTGACCGCATCGGTCAGAAGCACCGGGATGTTTATGTCCTTAATCTCTGTTATACCGGCAGCGCCGAGGAGATTGTATACGGGCGGCTGCTCTCGCGCCTGGCGCAGGCCAACCTTATCGTCGGCACCCAGCAGGTTTCCCTGCTGCCGGTGGAACCGGAGGATTTTCGCCAGCTGGCCGAGGGCACGCTGACCGAAAAGGAGCTGGAGGCGCGCGCATTCGAGAAGCTTAAGGAACAGCGCCGGCGTACGGAGAGCATGGAGATAAACCCGCAGGAACTTTATGAGATTTACATGCGGCTGGACCGGTTAGCTGAACGGCGGCCGTCGCCGGTAAACCTGGCGGCCATCTGGGAGGCCCTGCAGGGTTCGCCGTACCTGCGCCGCCTGGGGTGTGCCGTCGGGGATGAGGACGGTAAGCCTGTGCTGACCGTAGCCGGGATCGAAGGCGTACCGGAGGGTGCAGTCTTAACCGTTTCCAGGGAGCTTTACGAGCAGGGACTGGCCGGGGACGGCAGGCGCGTTCATTTTGCCTCGTATGGCGATCCGTTTTTTGAGCGCGTTTTAGAACACATGAACAGTTTCGGGCTTCCCCGGTGTGTCCGGCGGCTGGCCGTGCCCGTTCCCGGGATGGATGGCGTTGAAGTGGTGGGCTATGCTGCGGCCTGCCGGGAAGCAGGAGACAGCCGCGTGGTCCGTCTTATCCTATCATGGAGGGATTTAGAAAACCTGCAGCTCGCGGAAGGGGAGACCCTGGGGACGGAGGAGGTTGAACCGCTGCGGGAAAAGCTCGCTCAGTTGGCCCGGAAAGAATTTGAGCACTATCTGGCGGCTGAGAGGATTGAACAGGAAAACATCCGCGCCGCCCGGGCCCAGGAGATCCTCGACTATCTGGTTATCCGGGACCTCCTTGAAGTTAAGGCCCGTCCGTGCGGAGCGGATGCATCTTTTTTTACCGTCCTGCGCGAAGTCGAAGCTCAGAGCGAGACGCGCGAAAAGTTGCTTATTGCCGGTTTGTCGGCGGAAACTTTAAAGCCCATTGCCGAATATCTGCTTTTCGACTGCCGGGTGCCCGTCGTGAGCGGCACGGTTAGCTTTCTGGCGCCGCGCATCCTAATCCGGGCGGCTATAGACGCCGCCAGCCGCCTGGCGGACGGCATGAAGGAGCGCAAGAGCGAGCTCCGACTCGCTACCGTGCTAGCGCGCCTGCGGCGCGAAGCCGAAGCCAGGCGGCGGCAAATACATTAACCAGCTTTATAAATGATATTCACCTGGTGCTTCCAGATACCGGGCCGGGCATGATGGTGCCCCGGCTTTTGTTTTCGAGCCGGCACATTTGCAAAGCGGCAGGGATTGTGGTACATATTTAGGGAGGCGATAAACAGGCATAAGGAGCAAGGCAATGAAATTAAAGGTGATCCCCGAGGATTTCGTGGTCCGGGAGCTGGCCCGCCTGCCTGTCCGGCAAAAGGGTCCTTACCGGCTGTACCTTGTGGAAAAGAAGGGATGGAATACCATTGATCTTTTAATGCGGCTGGCAAAGGCCCATAACCTTCCCTACCGCCTTTTTGCTTACGGGGGATTGAAGGACAGGCACGCCCATACCTTTCAGTACGTCACGGTGAAGCATGCTGCTGATTTAACCACTGCGGAAAAAAATTTTTCCCTGCGGAGCATTGGCTATATGGACCGGCCCATGGGGCCCGACCTCCTGGAGGGAAACGAGTTTGCCATCACCCTCCGCGCCCTCGGCGCGGCAGAGGTATCCCGCATTACCCGCCGGGTTGATGAGGTGCGGGGTTTCGGCTACCCCAATTACTATGACGACCAGCGTTTTGGTAGCATGGACCGCCAGATGGGTTTCATGGCTGAAAGGCTGCTGAAAAGGCACTATAACGGCAGCCTGCAGATTTACCTTACCGGTATTTACCCGGAAGAAAAAAAAGAAGCCAGGGAGCGCAAGCTCTTTTTCCGCGAGCACTGGGGAGACTGGGCGACGTGCCTGACGCGTGCCAAAACCACCATGGAAAATAAAATATTTTCCTTGCTCGCCGGGAAACCGAAGGCCTACATAGAGGCTTTGCAGATGATACCCCGCGAAGAGCTCTCCCTGCTTTTTTCGGCCTACCAGAGTTTTCTTTTTAACGAGTTGGTGAGAAGGATTTTGCAGGATATGGGCCTTGAGCTTACGGCCGTACCTGGCACCGCCGGGGCTTATCTTTTTTACCGGCGCCTGGAAAGGAAAGAATTGGCCTATTTGCGTTCCCTTTCTTTACCCCTGGCTGCCGGCCGCATGGAGTTTCCCGATGCCCGTACGGAACGGCTTTTTGCGGCTATTATGGAGGAAAGGGGCATCAAGGGCAGCAGTTTCAACCTGCGTAAAGTCCGGCAGGCCTTTTTTAAGTCTACGCCCAGGAACGCCGTAGTTTTTCCCGGCGATTTTAGTTTGCAGCCCGCGGAGCCCGATGACCTTTACCCCGGCAGGCAGAAAATGCGCCTCTTTTTCAAGCTGCCGCGGGGGAGCTACGGGACAATGCTTATCAAGAGGCTGACCATGCCATGACGACTGGCATAGCTGGCGTAAGGAAACAGTGGTGAGGCAAGAAAAATGGCGGTAAAAGAGCGGCAGCGCCTGGATAAACTGCTGGCCCACATGGGGTTGGGCACGCGTAAAGAGATAAAGAAGCTGATAAAAGAAAAAAGTGTACAGGTCAACGGCAAACCGGCCGGTGATCCGGGTTTACATGTTATCCCCGGCCGGGATCATATCCTAGTCAACGGTAAACCCCTTGAGTACAGGCGGTACATTTATTTAATGCTGAATAAACCGCAGGGTGTCCTGTCCGCGACGGGAGATAGATTCGCGAAAGTAGTAGTTGACCTGCTCCCTCCCCGGTACCGTGCCTTTCATCCATTTCCTGTCGGGCGGTTGGATAAAGATACCGAAGGACTGCTATTACTTACCAATGACGGCCGGCTGGCCCACCGGCTTCTGTCCCCCAGGAAACATGTACCTAAAACGTATTATGTTGTGGTACACGGGATGGTTACAGGAACAGATGTAGAAGCGTTTCGCCGGGGGGTAATCTTAGATGACGGTTACTGTACCATGCCGGCTGAGTTAAAGATTCTTCGCCAGGAATTGGACTCGGAAGTTGAACTTACCATTTATGAAGGAAAATATCACCAGGTAAAGCGAATGTTTGCTGCGGTAGGCAAGAAAGTGACCTATCTCAAGCGAATTGCCATGGGACCGCTGGTGCTGGACGAACAGTTAAAACCCGGGGAATACCGGGAATTGACGGCAGGAGAGATCGCCGCGCTGCAGGGAATTAACCCGCCGGAGAGCGGTGGGCACCGGCCATGGTAATGTGTTCTTTCGACCCGGGAAAAGTGTCGCCGATGCGGGGGTCAATGTGGCAGTGGGTACAGCAAAGTTGCTTTACAGTATGTTTTCAACTAAAATATAAACGTCAGGAAACTTTTCCTTTGCAGGAAGGAGTTGAAACGTTGTGAGCAGCGATATTACCCGCGCCTTGAGCAAAATTGCCTGCCCTTGCGGCCTGGTGGGTGTAAAACACGGGGAAAAACACGACCTGACCACCGTGGCCTGGTTTACCCAGGAATCCTCCGACCCGCCCCAGGTGATGGTGGCCCTGCATCCCCATCGTTACGTGCTGGAACTGATGGATGCCGCCGGGGAGTTTGTCCTTTCCATCCTGGCCGAAGATCAGGAGAATATCGCTGTCTTCTGCGGCACCCATTCGGGGCGGAACGTGGATAAAATTAAGGAACTTGGTATTGCTACCGAACCGGCGGCGGTGGTTGCCACCCCCGGGGTCAAAGATGCCCTGGCCAACCTGGAGTGTAAGGTTTCCGGCCGCTACCAGAGCGGCGATCATGTCATTGTTGTCGGCCAGGTGGTGGCGGCCAATGTGAAGAGCAACAAAAAACCCCTTCTTTACTTTGAACATAATTTCATACGCTGGGGCCAGTAAGGGGTGAGAAAATGGCACAGTGCAATCTGCAAGCCAATAAGGAAAGGTGCACCTGTACCTATGAACCCTGCAGCCGCAAAGGTAAATGCTGCGAATGTATAACCTATCACCGGAAATATGGAGAGCTGCCTGGCTGTCTCTTTCCACCGGAAATAGAAAGAACTTATGATCGCAGCATTGCACGCTTTATAGCCTGTAATAGTCGTGTCTAGTCTCACAAACGAAAGGTAAACCTGGCGAGAAGGTAGAAGGAAAAGATGGGGCCTCAGCCCCGTCTTTTTTCTTAAAATTTCCGGCACCCTGATAAACTCCGCCATCCCGGCTGCCAGGCAGGGGTGACGCCATCCATGAGGGTTTCTTCCCTTGACAGGTGCCCGGAATTTCCTGCTCTCTAGAAGTAATACCCCTTGATTTATTGTTGCGGCGTGATTATTATAAGTGGTAACTTAACAGTACAGAGAAGGGAACGTCGTTGGAAGGACTCAAGCTGTTGCTGGTGTTCGGGATAATGATGGTGCTCCTGGGGCGGCGGGCGCCCCTGGGACCGGTGATGCTTGGCAGCTCGCTCCTCCTGGCCGCCCTTTACCATACCGGTCCCGTTGCTTTCCTGGGCATGGCCTGGCAGGCCACCAGAAGCCCCGCTACCCTGGAGCTGGAGGTTATCCTGGCTCTCATCATGCTTTTTGAACACCTCCTGGGAGAACAGGGTTACCTGGAGAGGATGCTGCAAGGGCTGCGCGGCCTCATACGCAACCGGCGGCTAGTGATGGCTCTGTTGCCGGCCTTTATCGGCCTTATGCCTTCGGCAGGGGGCGCGCTGTTTTCCGCTCCCCTGGTGGGGCAGGCGGCGGCGCGTACTGCTATAGCCGCCGAAGAAAAGAGCTTTATTAACTACTACTACCGTCATATCTGGGAGTACTTCCTTCCCCTTTACCCCGGGGTCCTGCTGGCCTCCCGCCTCAGCGGGATCCCTTTACCCCACCTGATTGCTGCCCTGGCTCCCTATGGTTTGCTGGTCATCTTACTGGGTATACCAGCCCTGCGACGAGTAAAAATCGAGCCGGAGGGAGAAGGAAGGGAAGGCTTGCCGGCCGGTCGCCGCACCCTGGCCAGGGAACTCTTCCTCAGCATCCTGCCGGTACTGGTAGTGGTGGCCCTGGTGCTGGTTTTTCACGTGGAGGTCGGCCTGGCGGTGGGAGTAGTACTCCTTTTCCTGCTGGTGCGGCACCGTTATACACCGTTAAAATTCTGGCACCTGTGCCGGGAGGCCATAGCCGTAAAGACCCTCCTGCTGGTGTGGGGGGTAATGCTCTTCAAGGAGGTACTTGTAGATACCCGGGCGGTCGATGGCCTGCCTTCTTTACTGGCCATGCTGCCTGTACCCGAATTTTTGATTTTCGGCCTTATAAGTTTCCTGGTGGGAATGCTTACCGGCTTGACGGTAGCTTATGTCGGGATCGCCTTTCCCATTGTCATGACTGCCGTGGGCGGGCAGATAAGCCTGCCCCTGGCGGTATTCATTTTTGTAGCCGGCTTTACCGGGAACATGTTAACTCCCATGCACCTCTGCCTGGCCCTCACTGTGGACTTCTTCAAGGCCGACCTGCGCAAGGTGCTCAGGATGATGGTTGGCCCGGAAGCGGCCCTCCTGGCGGTAGCTGTGGCGGCATATTTGGCTTTCTGAACTTCCGCCGGGACAGGCCAGTGGGTATTTTAGATGTGAATAGCTAACTTTATTTATTTGGTACCAAATTTAAAAAGGGAGGTTCATGCATAATGATGCTTGCCTGCCAGTTGTCCCTCTACCCCTTGGGGACGGCCGCCTATACGCCGGTAATCAAGGAAGCGGTAGCGGCTCTGGAGCAGAGCGGGGTGGAAGTAGAGGTCAATGCCATGAGCACCATTATCCGCGGTGAGGAGGAGGCCATCTGGCGGGCAGCCCGGCAGCTTTTCCGGGTGGCGGCGGACCGGGGCGAGGCTGTCCTAATTATGACTGTGTCTAACCGCTGCGGCTGTAAGGTGGCGACGGGTTAGGGAGACATAATACCGTTTTATAAGGTCAGGCCATAAGGCCTTTATTTTCGGGAAATTGCCGGAAGCCCGTTTACCGCCCGGCTGGAGCCTGGTCCTTGACAATCCAGATTTTAAAGCATAAACTAATATATGCAGAAATTCGCATATAAGGAGGACATTCTTTGGCTGAGAGACTCTACAGCCTGAAGGCGGAATTTTTCAAAGCCCTGGCCCACCCGACCCGGGTGAGGATCCTGGAACAACTGCGCCAGGGGGAGAAGTGTGTCTGCGAGTTTATAGAAAACCTGGAACTGGAGCAGCCGAATATCTCCCAGCACCTGGCCGTGCTGCGCAAGGAGGATATCGTCGTCTCCCGCAAAGAAGGGTTAAAGGTTCTTTACCGGGTCAAGCACCCGGAAATCTTCCAGATTCTGGACCTGGTGGGCAGCATTTTAACCCAGGAGATAGTCACCACCATGGCGGAACTGCAGGGGCGACATGGTAAAGATGAAAGGAAGGGAAGTTAGACCGGGCTGCAACCCCTGGTGCGGAACCTACCGCAAAAGATATGTATCGTGGGAAGCTATAAGCTTCCTTTTCTATTTTCTCCAAGAATTATAAAACGTAGTGCGATAATTGAACTTCCTGAGCTTGACATTGAAGGAGTAGACAAATATATTACAATTAAACAATTGATTAATCGTTTGGAGTGATTATCCTTGCCTAATAATGACCTCTGCGACACCTTCTGTCCTTCCGGCCACCTTGAGCACCTGAAGGACAGGGTGCTGGATGTAGCCGGTTTATCGGAAATTTTCAAGGTCCTCGGGGACGAAACCCGGACCAAAATCCTCTATCTCCTGGCCCACCAGGAACTTTGCGTGTGTGATCTGGCCGCGCTCCTGGACACGAGTTTGCCTGCCGTCTCCCACCACTTGCGCCTGCTGAAAGCTTTACGCCTGGTCAAGTATCGCCGGGACGGCAAGATGGTCTATTATTCGCTGGATGATGAGCACATCTTAAACCTGATCCGTGAGGCTCAGGCCCACTTTGCTGAGGGGAGATAGGAGGCCAAGGTATGCGTTACACCCTGGAGGGACTGGATTGCGCCAGTTGCGCTGCCAGGATTGAGCGGGAACTTCGTAAAGTAAAAGGTTTAGAACAAGTTACCGTTAACTTCGCCAACCAGAGCTTAGACCTGCCCCCGGAACTGCTACCGGCGGCCCGGGAGGTCATCGCCCGGGTCGAACCCGGCGTGAATATTGTAGATACTACCAGCCAGAGGCCGGAGTCTCAATTATATATCATCTTAGTTGCAGGCCTTCTCCTGGCAATAGGGTTTATTTTTAACCAGCAGCTTCATCGCACTCCTTACGCGTGGGCCGAGTATACGATTCTTTTGTCCTCCTACTTCCTGGTAGGCTGGCGGGTGCTCACGACAGCGGTGCGCAATCTGACCCGGGGCCAGTTTTTTGACGAAAACTTCCTGATGACCATTGCCACTATTGGCGCCATTGCCATTCACCAGCTACCCGAGGCGGCAGCGGTGATGCTCTTTTATGCTGTAGGTGAGTATTTCCAGGAGCGGGCTGTCAATCGCTCCCGCCGTTCCATTGCCGCCCTGCTGGATATCAGGCCGGAGTTCGCCAACTTGAAGCTAAAAGGGGAAACAAAACAGGTACGGCCGGAGGAGGTAGAGGTGGGTCAAACTATTGTTGTCAAGCCGGGCGAGAGAGTGCCCCTGGACGGCGAGGTGGTGGAGGGCGTTTCCTTTGTCGACACCTCGGCCCTGACGGGGGAAGCCGTGCCCCGCAAAGTGGAAAAGGGTGAAAAAATCCTGGCCGGGATGATTAACGGCCAGGGCCTCCTGACCATCAAAGTGACGAGGCCCTTCGGCGAATCCTCTGTGGCTCGTATCCTGGAGCTGGTAGAAAACGCCGCGGCCCGTAAAGCCCCGACGGAGCAGTTTATCACTGCCTTTTCCCGTTACTACACCCCGGCAGTGGTCTTGGGAGCCCTGGCTCTGGCTATCATCCCGCCCTTGGTCCTGCCCGGGGCTACCTTCTCGACATGGGTCTACCGGGCTCTGGTTTTACTCGTCATCTCCTGCCCCTGCGCCCTGGTAGTTTCTATCCCCCTGGGATACTTCGGTGGCATCGGCGCGGCTTCGCGCCAGGGCATCCTGGTCAAGGGCGCCAACTTCCTGGACGCCCTGACCGGGCTGCATACCGTGGTTTTTGATAAAACCGGTACCCTGACGAAAGGAGTTTTCCGGGTGACGCAGGTGGTTCCATACAACGGTTTTCAGGAAGACGAACTCCTGGCAGCTGCCGCCGCCGCCGAGGTCTACTCCAGCCATCCCATCGCCCAGTCCATCCGGACGGCCTACGGCCAGGAGATTGACCCCGAGAGGATCGGTGAATACCGGGAAATTCCCGGCCACGGCATCAGCGCCGTGGTCGACGGGAAAAGGGTCCTGGCCGGTAACGATCGTTTAATGCACCGGGAAGGAATCGCACATGAGGTTTGCAATGTGGCAGGCACCGGCGTCCACGTGGCCATTGACGGCACCTTTGCCGGCTACATCGTCATTTCCGACGAGGTGAAGTCTGATGCCAGGGGGGCAATTAATAGGCTTAAGGAGCTGGGTATAAAGAAAATAGTGATGCTTACCGGCGATGAGGAGGCGGTGGCCCGCCGGGTGGCTGAAGAAGTGGGCGTCGACGCTTACTTTGCCGAGCTCCTGCCGGAAGGCAAGGTGGCGAAGGTGGAGGAATTGCAGGCCGCTCTGCCTGACCGGCGCCGGAAACTCGCCTTCGTGGGTGACGGCATCAACGACGCCCCGGTCATCACCAGGGCCGATGTGGGGGTGGCCATGGGCGGCCTGGGGAGCGATGCCGCCATCGAGGCCGCCGATGTGGTTCTCATGGAGGACGCCCCCTTAAAACTCCCCATGGCGATAGAAATAGCCAGGCATACCAGCTGCATCGTCAGGCAAAACGTGGCCCTGGCCCTGGGCGTCAAGGGATTCTTTCTTGTCCTGGGAGCCTTTGGCGTGGCCACCATCTGGGAAGCCGTTTTTGCCGATGTAGGCGTCACGCTGGCAGCTATCTTCAACGCCACCAGGATACTGGGGTATGGCGGCAAGACTGTCCCGCCGGAACAGGCTTAACATTTGCCACCCCTGGCCGTCCGGCGTTAAAACCGCCGGTCCAGGGAAAATGATTATTTATCGACGGGAGAGGGGTACAGATTTATTAATTATGCTATAATTGTTTTAAAGTTGCATCGGGGGGCGGCTGTACCTGATGTCCACCGGGCGGTCAAAGTTAATTTTATTCCTGGCGTTTATTTTGCTCATATTACTGTTATCAGGATGCGCTAAAACAAACCGTGAAGGGATAATCAAACTCAACGATTTGCGCAGCGATTATCCGGGGGCCAGTTATAACGGCTCTGTTCTGGAGGGGGAATTAAAGCGCCCCTTACGCCTTGCTGCGGCACCGGTGATTTCACCGGAAGAGGGTTATCAGGCTTATACCGATCTCACTAGATACTTAGAGGATTTTCTTGGATACCCGGTTGAATTTATTACCCGCCAAACTTATGCTGAAGTAAATCTCCTCATGAATTCCGGCGACATCGATATAGCCTTTGTTTGCACCTATGCCTATGTCAAAGGCCAGCGCGATTTCGGCATGGAACTGGTGGCTGCTTCCGAAGTGGGCGGGCAGGCCAAGTATGCCTCCTATATTATAGTCCCTAAATCCAGCCCGGTGCAGGATTTCGCGGGCCTGAAGGGCCGACGTTTCGCTTTTTCCGATCCCATGTCCATGAGCGGTCGCCTGGTTCCCCTTTATTATATCCAGCAGAAGGGTGAGAGACCGGAAACCTTCTTTCAGAGTTATATTTTTACCTACAGCCATGACAAGTCCATCAGGGCGGTGGCCGACGGCATTGTAGATGGAGCTGCCGTTGACAGCCTGGTATATGAGGCCTTTGCCAAAAAGCACCCGGAAATAGCGGCCAAAGTTAAAATCATCCAGAGCTCCGACGATTTTGCTTCCCCGCCCGTGGTGGTGCGCCCGGGCCTGGAACCGGCCCTGAAGGCGAAAGTCCGGGAAGCTTTTTTGCAAATGGATAAGAAGGAAAACGGGCGTAAAATTTTGAACGAACTGGGAATAGAGCGCTTTATACCTATCAACGACGAGGCCTATAACCCGGTAAGGGAAATAGCCCGTAAGGTGGGGTATCCGTGAACTCCGGCCATGATTTAAGAGAAAAGCTTCGCGTTATAGGAGCTAAACTTAGTTTTCGCCATAAAATTTTGGCTTTAGTCCTGGCGATAATTATTTTTATGGGCCTGGCTATGGCCCTTCAGACCAGGGCCGTCCTGGTAACTTCCCTGGGACAGCAATTGGACCAGCGTTCCCTGGCAACAGCAAGGGCCGTGGCCGCCCAGGGTAGCGAGCTGGTGCTCACCGGCAACCTTTATGGCCTGCACCAGATGCTCCTTGATATGCAGGCCAGCGGGAGGGATATTCGTTATATTTATATCCAGGACTCCTGGGGCCGCGTCCTCTCCCATACCTTTAACGGCGGTTTCCCCGTAGATCTGCTGGCTTATAATCAGCTACCGCCGGGCAAAAAGGAAAGCCAGCAGTTATTGTTGACGGATGAGGGGGTAATTCACGACGCTGCTGTACCGGTCTTCGGCGGCCAGTTAGGGGTGGTCCATGTCGGCCTTTCCGAAGTGGGCTTGCGCCAGGCTGTGTTTGCCGCTACAACACGTTTTGTGATAATGATTACTATTTTTTCTATTCTTTTTATAGTATTAGCCTATATGTTAACAACCATTTTAACCAGGCCGATCCGGGAACTGGTGGGGGCCACCAGGGCGGTGGCCCAGGGAAACCTGGACACCACTGTAACTGTTAGCGGGCATGATGAATTCGGCTTCCTGGCCGCCTCCTTTAACCGCATGCTCGACAGCTTGCGCCGCTCGCGAGCCGAGATTGAAGAGCTGAGCAATTTACGCTCCGAACTTCTCGATAGGGTAGTTACCGCCCAGGAAGCCGAGCGGCGGCGTATCGCCCGGGAATTACACGATGATACCGGAGGGACCATGACGGCTATTCTCTTACGTTTAAAAGCCCTGGAGGATAAAGTACAAGGGGAGAAGGAAGTAGCCCGGTCCCTGGCCGAAATCAGGGGCGCTTTAGGGGAGGCCATGGCCGGATTGCGATGCCTGGCCCTGGAACTCCGGCCTGTTGTTTTTGACGAGCTCGGTCTTACCGGCGCCCTGCAACAAATAGCGCGCAATTACAGCGATAAATTTAACCTTAAAATTCATCTGGCTGCCAGGGAGGTGGAGAAACGCCTCCCGCCCAAAGCAGAGCTGGCCATTTACCGCATTGTCCAGGAAGCCCTGAATAACGTTATTAAACACGCTGAAGCCTCGGAAGTCAGCATCCTCCTGGAACCGCGCGGCGAGGCCTTGCGTTTGATTGTCGAGGATAACGGCCGGGGTTTTGATCCTGAAGCAAGCGCCTATAGAAAGGGGCTGGGGCTTTTTAGCATGCGCGAGCGGGCCGCCCTCCTGGGAGGAAAGGTGATTATCGAATCCACGCCTGCCCGGGGAACAACTATTTATGTTGATATCCCTATAACCGCCTGAAGGGTGGGGAGGTGTAAGCATGGAGTATAACGGGAAAATCAGGATTGTCATCGCCGATGATCACAGCGTCGTTAGGGCCGGGCTGCGTTATTTAATCAATGCTGAAACCGATATGCAGGTGGTAGGTGAGGCCGGTGATGGGGATGAGGCCCTCAAATTAACCCGGGAATTGCGGCCCGATATCCTGCTCCTGGATATCAGTATGCCCTTCTGCAACGGGTTTACGGTGGTAGAACGGATTGCGGCCGAGATGCCGCTGGTAAAGGTTTTGGTCCTCTCCATGCACGAAGATTGCGAGTATGTTGAGAAGGCCCTGGCCGCGGGAGCGGCGGGTTATATAATTAAAAGGGCTGCTGATAATGACCTGATCACCGGCATCAGGGTGGTTTCCCAGGGGGGTGTGTTTATCCATCCTCTAGTAGCCAGGTTTTTAGTTGATGCCCTGCAGAAGGGGGCTAAGGGTAAGGGGCATCCGGATAAGAATAGTGAAAAAAGGAATACCCATTTAACTTCGCGGGAGACGGAGGTATTGCGCCTGGTAGCACTGGGTTATACCAATCAAGAGATCGCCGAAGCCCTGGGCCTCAGTGTCAAAACAGTGGAAAGCCACAAGGGGAATATTAGCCGGAAGTTGAATTTAACCAGCCGGGCGGAGCTTGTCCGCTATGCCCTCCAGCAGGGATTGATACCCCGGGATTAAGGATAAAGGGTTATACGTTATACGGAAGAATGCCTAAGGGAAAAACCTTAGGCGTTTTTAATTCCAGGGATAACCCTGATTGGCCGTTGGGTGAAAAGAAGAAATAATTGTGATAGAGGGCGCAGTAACGTCTTTGCCAACTAAAAAAGAGGAAAGGAGGCACAATGGTGGACAAGGAAGGAAGGGAGATCCGGGAGCCGGTAAGCCGTAGGGAATTTCTCGTTAAAACGGCTACGAGTATGGTTTTGGGAGCTGTCACCCTGGGGGCCCTTTCCAGGACTCCCGCTTATGCTGGCGATACAGCAGCCGTACCTGCGGCCGGTTCCGATTCCCGGGCTACGGCTGTCAAAGAGTGGCCGGTTAACGGCGACTGGGAAAACAGGATCCGCCGCCTGGAGCAGGACCTGGAAAGGGCTCTGGGCAAGCCCGTGGAGCAGCGGAAATGGGGTATGGTAATTGATTTGCGCCGCTGTGTCGGCTGCATGGCCTGTACGGTAGCCTGTAAGGCCGAAAACCACTTGCCACCGGGGGTCGTCTACCGGCCAGTTATGGAGGAAGAAAGGGGTACCTACCCTGAAGTACAGCGCCGGTTTCTTCCCCGGCCCTGCATGCATTGTGAAAAACCGCCCTGTGTCACCGTCTGTCCAGTGAAAGCCACCTATAAAAGGCCCGACGGTATTGTAGCTATCGATTATAACCGTTGCATAGGTTGCCGTTACTGCCTGGCGGCCTGCCCTTATGGCGCCCGTTCCTTTGACTCCGGCCGGTTCTATACCCAGGATACGCCGTTGTTAGAACCTTACGAAAGCGAACCGGCGCTGGAATATGGCAAGCAGTGGCCGCGCCAGAAAGGTCGTTCACCCATAGGTAACGCCCGTAAGTGCACCTTTTGTCTGCACCGGTTACAAGCCGGCCAGCTACCGGCCTGTGTCACTACTTGCCTGGGCGGCGCGACCTGCTTTGGCGACTTCAACGACCCCCGGAGCATGGTGCGGGAATGGCTGGCCAGGGAAGGCTTAATGCGTTTGAAAGAGGAACTTGGTACGGAACCCCAGGTTTATTACCTGACCTGACGAGAGGTGAAGTTATGAAAAAAATAAGTTGGATAATTACCATAGCAGCTTTGCTGGTCGGCGCCATCGGGGTTTACCAGTATCTGGTTTTTGGTGAACAAGCGGTAGGTTATTCTAGCGCCGTCCCCTGGGGACTGGGAGTGGCCACCTATATGCTTGCCAGTGGTTTATCCGCCGGGGTTTACCTCCTCACCAGCGTGGTTTACATTTGCGGCGTAAAAGAGCTGGAGCCGTTCAGGCAGGTGGGTCTCGTGGCGGCCCTGTCGGCTTTACTTGCTGCCCTAGTCGCCATTGGCCTGGACCTGGGACACCTGGGACGGGCCTGGCGGATCTTTATTAGCCCCAATCCCCACTCACCCATGGCCTGGATGGTCTGGTTGTATACTATTTATTTACTACTCCTCATACTCCAGCTTTATTTCGACAGTCGCGGCGATTCAGCACCAGCACCAGACGCAGGGACGGCAGAGATACCTGGAGATAAGCGGCCGGGGCGTTACCTGGCTATCACCGGCGTGCTGGTAGCGCTGGCCTTTAGCGGCGGCCTGGGCGCTTTGCTAGGTGTGGTCCAAGCCAGGCCCTACTGGAGCAATCCTCTTTTGCCGGTTATGTTTTTAGTTGCCGCCCTGGCTTCCGGTTCCGCCCTGCTTATCTTTGTAGTGGTGGTGGTAAATCCCGACCAGCAGGATAAGGAAACCGGCCGGGCCATCAACCTCCTGGCCCGGATTGTTGTCGGGCTCCTGGTTTTTTACCTCCTCTTTGAACTGGCGGAAATGCTACTGGGCAGCTACTACCTCTCCCCATCCCATGCCCTACCGTACCAGCTCATCTTGACCGGTCCGAACTGGTGGATCTTCTGGGTCGTACATCTGGTGGTGGGAGCCTTGATTCCGGTGTTCTTACTGGTACGAGGCAATATCACAGCTAAAACCGCTGGTTGGGCCGGCTTTTTGATCACCCTGGGTTTCCTGGGGGTACGCTACAACATCGTTGTACCAGGTCTGCTGGCGCCGCCTTTCACAGCCCTGCCGTCCGCCTATAGCGAGCCCGGGCTGGCTTATACCTATGTACCCACTTTGAACGAATGGCTGGTAGTACTTTTTGTCCTGGCCCTGGGTGTATTTATCTTTAAGCTGGGAATAGAGTACCTGCCGTTTAGCCGTCGCCCGGACAACGCGGTAACCCCGCCGGCCCATCACGTGGAAACAGGCGCTGATCTGTCTCGTCGATACTCGTAGAGGAGGTGCAATCCATGACCCTTAAAATCGGACGCAGGGAATTTTTAAAAACCTCAGCCTTGCTGGGCGGAGCAACCTTGCTGGCGGCTGAGGCCCCTTCTATGGCCGGCCAGAAAGGGAGTGCAGCGGCCGGCCCGAAGGGAACCCGGGATAGCCAGTACGACCTAGCCCAGGCCGAGAACATGGTTTACGGTGTCTGCCTGCAGTGCAATACCCAGTGTACTATTAAGGGAAAAATTAGCAACGGCATTGTTGTCAAAATAGACGGTAACCCCTATAGCCCTATTAATTGTTTTCCCCAGCTTCCCTATAACACGCCACCAGAAACAGCGGCTAAAGTCGACGGCAAATTGTGTCCCAAGGGGCAGGCGGGCATCCAAACCCTATATGATCCTTATCGCCTGGTCAAAGTGCTTAAACGTAACGGCCCCCGCGGTTCAAATAAATGGAAGACGATTTCCTTTGAGCAGGCCGTTAAAGAGATTGTAAACGGTGGTAAACTATTCGCCGATATCGGCGAAGATCGCGTCGTTCCCGGCTTTAAGGACGTCTTTATGGCTAAAGACGCTGCCGTCTTTAAAACCCTGGCCGAAGATGCGGCCAAGGTGGCCGGGAAGGAAATGTCCCTGGCTGATTTTAAAACCAAACACGCCGCCAATCTCGACCTCCTCCTTGACCCCAATCACCCGGACCTGGGACCGAAAAACAATCAATTTGTTTTCATGGCCGGCCGTATTGAGCCTGGCCGCAGCAATTGGACCAAGCGTTTTGTCCTCAACAGCTTCGGTTCGGTTAACTGGTTCGAGCATACCACCATCTGCGAGCAGAGCCATCACGTCGCTTACAAGTGGGCTACGGCCCAGTACAGCGACGGTAAGTGGTCGCCGGGTCCGAACCACATGAAACCCGATTTTCGTTGGTCGCGGTTTGTCATCTTCTGGGGTACCGGCGCCTTTGAGGCCAACTTCGGCCCTACGCCCATGGCCGAGCAAATAACCCGGGCCTTGGCGGAAAAGGGCCTGAAGATAGCCGTGGTCGATCCGCGTTTTTCCAAAACGGCCGCCCACGCCAATTGGTGGATACCCGTCAAGCCGGGCGGAGACCTGGCCCTGGCCCTGGGGATGATCCAGTGGATTCTGGCCAACGAGCGTTACGACGGCAAAGCCTTGGCCAATGCCAACCGGGCCGCTGCGGAACAGGACGGGGAAAAATCGTGGACCAACGCCACCTGGCTGGTAAAAATCGACCAAGACGGCCAACCGGGAGCCTTCCTGCGGGCCAATGAGGCCGGTTTAGTTAACGGCGATAAGGGTAAGAATCTCTTCGTTGTATCGCGTAACGGTCAACTGGTAGCCGTTGATCCCGAGGACAAAGACAATCCCGTGGAAGGCGATCTCTTTGTTACCGCCGAGGTTAACGGCATGAAAGTCAAATCGGCCTTGACGATCCTTAAAGAACAAGCCGCCTCCAAATCCCTAGAAGAACTGGCTGCCGAGGCCGGGGTTCCGGTCCAGGCTATTATCGACCTGGCCCGGGAATTTACCAGTTACGGCAAGCAGGCCGCTATTGATTTCTATCGCGGCGCCGTCCAGCATACCAATGGCTATTACACGGCCCAAGCCATCATAATCCTCAATTTGCTTATCGGCAATGTAGACTGGCGCGGGGGCCTCACTACCGGCGGCGGTTCCTGGGCCGCCGGTGGGGGCAAGCCGGGGCAACCCTTTGACCTCAGCAAAATGCATACCGGTAAAATAACTCCTTGGGGTGTCAAGCTCACCCGTGAAGGCGCTTATTACGACCGCAGCACTTTGTTTAACGGTTTTCCGGCGGAAAGGCTCTGGTATCCCCTCACTTCCGACGTATACCAGGAAATAATCCCGGCGGCCGGGGCGGGGTATCCTTATCCCATAAAAATCCTCTGGCTGCATATGGGCACGCCGGTTCTGGCGGCACCGGCTGGGGCGGAACAGATTAAAATATTATGCGATACCGAGCGCATACCGCTATTTATTGCCGACGATATTGTCATCGGCGAGACTTCCATGTATGCCGATTATATCTTCCCCGATATTACCTATCTTGAGCGGTGGGCCTTCCTGGGGGCTCCGCCCTCCACGACTACCAAAACCACCAAACTACGCCAGCCCATCGCCGCCCCTATACCGGAAACGGTAAAGGTTTTCGGGGAGGAGATGCCGATCTCCGTTGAGGCGGTGATGCTGGCCATAGCGGAAGCTTTAGGGTTGCCGGGTTACGGGAAAGACGGTTTCGCACCTGGCTGGGACTTTAAAAGACCGGAAGATTATTATCTCAAGGCGGCGGCCAACGTGGCCTACGGCGACAAGCCCGGCGATGAAGTCCCCGACGCCGACGACCGTGAACTGGCAGTTTTTAAAGCGGCACGCCGCCATTTGCCGCCGGCCGTATTTAATGAAGCCGCCTGGCGGCGGGCGGTGGGCGAAGACCGCTGGCGCAAAACCGTTTATGTCCTCAACCGCGGCGGCCGCTTTGAAGAGAGCACTGGCTCTGCCGGCAAATACGTCGAGCATCCCTTCGGCAAACTAATAAACCTTTATGTCGAGCCCGTGGCAACGACGCGGGATAGCATTACGGGCCGCCTATTCGGCGGCGTGCCCCGGTTGGAGCCGGTTAGCAACAGCGACGGAACGCCGGTAAAGGATGCGGATTATCCCCTGCAGCTCATTACCTTTAAAGAAATTTTCGGAGGGCAGTCCCGGACTATTGGCAACTACTGGGGACAGGTGGCCCTTTTACCGGAAAACTTTATCTTGATGCACCGCTCCGACGGTGCCCGCCTGGGCCTGCGCGACGGCGACCTGGTAAAGCTTATCTCCCGAACCAACCCGGACGGTAAGCTGGACCTAGGCCCCGCCGGTGTGGAGGCGGTGCAGGGCAAAGTTAAACTTATCGAGGGTATAAGGCCAGGTGTCATTGCCGCTTCCTGGCATTACGGCCACTGGGCCTACGGCGCCCGGGACGTCGTTATCGACGGCCGGGTTGTCAAGGGCGACGCGCGGCGAAGAGGAGGCCTGTGCCCCAATCCTGTGATGCTCCTCGATATGCGGATGAAAACCACCTGCCTGACCGATCCTATCGGTGGCAGCGCCTCCTTCTACGATACGCGGGTTAAAGTGGAGAAAGTATAAGAAAGTTCCTCATTAAGAAGCGGAGATGGGCGATGAGCCCTTCCCCGCTTTTTTTGTTCCTTCTTGACAAAACCATTAGTTGCTTCTAAACTAATATATAGTTAAATTATAATAAACTAATAGAATAACATAAGAGGGGATGTATTATATGAGCAAGCAGACCAAATTATTATTGATTATCGCCGTATTTTTGGCCGCCTATTTCCTGCCCTTCCAACATCCCCGGATGCAGAGCGCTATCCTGGAAGCCTTCTACATGCTGCAGGAGTATGCGCGGGAACACGTGCTGTTCTGCCTGGTGCCCGCCCTTTTTATCGCCGGGGCCATGAGCAATTTTCTTTCTTCACAGGCGGTTATGAAGTACCTGGGACCGGAAAGCCCCAAAGTTACGGCCTATGGTGTGGGCGCCGTATCGGGGGCAATCCTCGCCGTCTGCTCCTGTACCGTCTTACCCTTGTTCATGGGCATATATAAACGCGGCGCCGGGCTGGGACCGGCCATAGCTTTCCTGTATTCCGGGCCGGCTATTAACGTCCTGGCCATTATCCTCTCGGCCCGGGTGCTGGGCTGGCAGATCGGCCTGGCCAGGGCTCTGGGTGCGGTCCTGTTTTCGGTAATAATCGGCCTGATCATGGCGCTACTCTTCAGGGGCGAAGAGCAGGAGAGGGCCAAGGGGCTGCTCATGCCGGAAGGAGGAGAACCTCCACGGACGCTTGGGCAGACTGTTGTGTATTTCCTGGTCCTGGTCTTAATCCTTGTCTTTGCCGCCTGGGGCAAGCCGGCAGAACAAGCGGGCTTCTGGTATGCGGTATATAGCATCAAATGGTATCTAGTTATCGCTCTTCTGGTAGCTCTGGCCGTGATTTTAAAGGCCTGGTTTAAGCGGGAAGAACTGTCAGCCTGGGTGGATTCTACGTGGGATTTCAGCATTAAAATCCTGCCCCTCCTTTTCGGCGGCGTGCTGGTAGCCGGCTTCCTTATGGGGCGGCCTGGCGTCGATACCGGTATTATTCCGGCCAAATATGTGGCCATGGTGGTGGGGGGCAACAGTTTATTAGCCAACTTTACCGCTTCTATCGTCGGCGCCTTTATGTATTTTGCCACTTTGACGGAAGTGCCGATAATCCAGGGACTTATCGGTTCCGGGATGGGGCAGGGGCCGGCCCTGGCCCTTCTCCTGGCGGGACCGGCCTTGAGTTTGCCCAATATGCTGGTGATTAACAGCGTGCTGGGGTTCAAGAAAACCTTTGCCTACGTATCCCTGGTTGTAATTATGGCAACCTTGACGGGGATGGTGTTTGGTACCATAGTAGGGTAAAATTATATAAAAAAGAAGGAGATGAGGATAAGTGGTAATCAAAGTCTTAGGTACAGGATGCGCCCGGTGCAAGGCGCTGGAGCAAAACGTGATGAACGCCCTGGCGGAAATGGGCGTGGCCGCCGATGTGGAAAAGGTGACGGATTTAAACAAGATCACCGATTACGGCGTCATGATGACCCCGGGACTGGTAGTTAATGAAAAGGTTAAGGTGTTCGGCCGCGTGCCTGACAAAGAAGAGATAAAGAGGTGGATACAGGAAGAAATAAAAGAGTAAAAGGGAGAGAAACTGATAATGGCGAAATGCACCTGCGAACCGGCGGAAATTATGCTCTTTCCCTGCGCGGGAGGTTCGAACGTAGGCCAGCTGGCCAACCAGGCGGCTGTAAAGCTGGATCAGGAGGGCACAGGCAAGTTGTTTTGCCTGGCCGGGCTTGGTGGTCATGTGCAGAGTATAGTTGAGTCGACCAAGGGGGCCAAAAGGATTGTCGTGATCGATGGCTGTCCTATAGGCTGCGCCAAAGCAACAGTGGAGCATGCCGGTTTTCCGGTGACAGATTATGTTATGGTAACCAAACTGGATATCCGCAAAAAACATGAATTTACCTGGACGGATGAGGAACTGGACCGGGTGGTCCAGGCGGTAAAAGAATCACTGGAATCGTAGAAAGAGGGCCGCGGTTTAATTTCCCGCGGCCCTGCATTTGTTAATTGCAACATTTTGAAGCTGATGAGAAACCACAGCAACTTTCCATTGCCACCTGTTTCCCCGTATCCCCTGATGCTTCTTCATCTTTTTTGCGCTTAGCCGCAAAGAAACGTTTTAAATTCTCCGGCAACTCTTTCAGCGGTTCCTTTGTTGCCGGGGCCTCCATACCGCCGCCGTAAACATGCTTAAGGATGGCCTCAATGATCATCCCTTTGGGAGCTTCGGTATATTCCTTACCCTGGTATACCCAGACGCGGCAGTCCACATCCTCGCCGCAAAGGTCGCCGCAGGATTCGCATAAGTCTTCCCTTATGTCTAGCTGGATATCTTGCCCGTTGATGCGAATGGTGGGTGAACTGACAAATCCCAGGGCCAGGGCCTGTTCTTCCGTTTGGACGTGGATCTTTTTCAAGTTGACCTTAACTCCGGTAGCCTCTAAAACTTCGGCCACTTCGTTGAGGGCTTCCTCTAGATTACGACCTGTACCCTGGCAGCGGGTGCAGGCGTCCAGGTCCAGGTAGAGAAACTCGATGTCAATGGTGCGCTGGTTATCTTGGGCCTGGGACGCCGTATTTGAACCCTGCTCCACAGCTTTTTCTGGACTTTCTGTAGCAGAAATGCCGCAGCAGTTTGAGGTCTTTACAGAGCAGCAAGACATCTCTATCGCCTCCAAAATATAATTAGTAACCTCCCGCCAGGCCTCGACGGCGACGCGGAAGGCTTCCTTTCCTTTTGGAGTAAGGGTATAAACCTTGCGCTCCCGGCCCCCGGCTATCTCAATGGCAGAAGTTACGTAGCCACCCTCTTCGAACTCCCTGAGTACAGGGTAAATCGTTCCCTCGGTGGGCGTACAGCAGCCCCTGGTAACTTCAGCTACGGTACGGGCTATTTCGTAGCCGTGCATGGGCTGGGTGTAAAGGACGCGCAGGATAAAAAACTTCGACAGGCACATCTTGATTATACCGTTCCAGTACTCGCGATCAGTATAATCCATAATCACCCCTACCTTTAACCCCTATACATAGAAGGGCAATGCTTGCATCTTGTATTATATGGTACACGTTTGTTGATGTCAAGGTATTTTCCAGAAGGGGATGTTGTTATTAAAGCGTATTTATTAAAAAAATTAAAGGTGGGGAGTTGGTATCACATGGGTAAAGTTCTTATTGTCCTTGATGAGGAAGAGCAATTAATGCTGCAACGCATCTGCCTGGATAAAGACGCCGGAGAAGCCCTGGAATTTGTATTGCAGATAATTGCCCCCAAAATACCCAAAAAGATTCCTTGCTTGGCGGGAATGCTGATGCAACCGGAAAGGTAGAAGAACAAGCCATAAAATTATGGACCTTGATAAGGAAGTGGGAATAATATGGTAGAGAGAAACAGGGTGTAGGTAAGGATGGGAGGATACTTGTGCAAAAGAAACCTGTAATTCTTTTTCTCTGTACCGGCAATTCATGCCGCAGCCAGATGGCTGAAGGTTTTGCCCGGGCCCTGGGTGGAGAAAAAGTTGAAGTGTACAGTGCGGGGCTTGAACCGGCTGGTTTGAATCCCCGCGCCGTAGCAGTGATGGCTGAAGCCGGCATCGATATTTCCGGGCAAACCTCCGACCCTATCGATCCTGAAATCTTAAACAAGGCTGATCTGATTGTCACCCTCTGCGGCGACGCCCGTGATAAATGTCCTGTGACGCCACAAACTATCCGCCGCGAACATTGGCCCCTCCCTGACCCGGCAAAGGCTGAGGGGGAAGAAGAAGAAATCATGGCGGTTTTCCTATCTGTACGCGACGAGATCCGGGAAAGGGTGGCTAAGCTCCTGGAAGATTATTAGCATTTCACGCGGGTTTAGCTCTTGGGGCCTTATTATACCGGATTGTTGCCAAGGATACGACCTTATGGGTCGAAACCGTTCATAGAGTCAGCCAATGCAGGAAGCATGGGGGCAATTAGGGTAGCTGACTTTTTTTCTGGTTGACAGGGAGTCTTGTTAACGCTACTATATAAGTATTCAAGAATAAAAGAATGTAATACAAGAATAAAGTTGCAAGGAGTGTAAAAAAGTGAAAAATGATCCGCATAACGACAATATTCATCATCACCATCATCACCACAGCCATCTGAAAACTGGAACGGTAAACGATAAGAATCTGATACTAACAATGCTGTTAAACCTGCTTATTACCGCAGCGGAAATAGCCGGGGGCTTACTGGCGGGAAGCCTTTCCCTTGTTTCCGATGCCTTGCACAATTTGAGTGATGCGGCGGCCGTAGCCATCAGTCTGATGGCGTTACGCTTTTCCCGACGGGGGGCAACCCTGGAAAAAACCTTCGGTTTTCAGCGGCTGGAGATTCTGGCTGCCCTGTTTAATTCTGCCGTATTAATAGCCATTTCTTTTTTGCTTTTTAAAGAAGCGGTAATTCGTTTAATCCATCCCCAGGATATCAATAGTTTAATAATGATGAGTGTAGGAATTATAGGGCTTTTAGCCAACACGGCAGGTGCTTTACTCCTACGGCGCGATGCCGACAAGAGTTTGAATGTGCGTTCATCTTACCTACATTTATTCTCCGACGCCTTATCCTCAGTGGCGGTAGTTGCCGGCGGTATCGCCATCTATTTTTGGCGGATAACCTGGGTTGACCCCCTTTTGACCATCTTAATCGGCCTGTATGTCATTAAGGAAAGCTATGAAATTGTTGTCGATACAGTGCAAATCCTTATGGAAGGCACACCCAAAGGGATAAAATTAGAGGAAATATATACTTCGATCAAAAGCTTACCGGGCATCCGCGATCTGCATCATGTTCATGTCTGGCAGCTCGGGGAACGGCAGATTAATTTTGAAGGCCACATCGACCTGGAACAGGATATATCTATCAGTGAATCGGAAAAGCTACGCCGGCAGGTAGAAGCCTTACTGCGGGATAAATTCGGCATCGAGCACATTATGCTGCAAATGGAATACGAAGGCTGTCCGGGTAGGGAGTTGCTTTGCTGCATAATTTAAGGTGCATTAAACTCCTTTTGCTGTTAGTAAAAATAGCATGGATATGAGCCTATTTTTCTCTGGCAATTATTTCCAGGGCGTTTATTGTTACTAAGTAAGTCCTGTTGGTAAAGGGTTTTACTTGACAAAAGGCAATAAAAATTATAGACTGAATATAGTGATATTCTAATATACGAGGTAAATAGCGATGGAACGCATCCATAATTTAAAAGCGGAATTTTTCAAAGCCCTGGCTCACCCCACTAGGGTGCGGATTATAGAACTTTTACGCCATGGTGAGCGCTGTGTTTGTGAGCTGATGGAAGAGCTGGAATTAGAACAGCCAAACATCTCCCAGCACCTGGCCGTTTTGCGCAAGCAGGATATTGTCGAGGCCACCAAAGACGGTTTACGGGTGATTTACCGCATCAAGGATCCCCGGATCATTACTTTACTAGACCTGGCCGGGGAGATTATCGCCAGGGAGATTGCCGAGACTATGGCGCTCATGCAGGGAGTAAAACAAAGTATAGGGAATTTAGAGTGACTTGGTTAACGGGAGCGGGCAGGGAGGATAAGGCATATCCTCCCTTTTTCCACTTCCGGAAGTGTTTAAAGGACGGGCAGGGGGTGCAAACAGTGGCCATTTACTTGGATAACGCCGCTACCACCTTTCCCAAGCCGCCGGCGGTTTGGCAGGCCATGGAGTATTTTATGAAGAATATCGGGGCCAGTGCCGGTCGGGGCGGCTACCGTCGCGCCCTGGTGGCAGAAGAGATAGTCTACCAGTGCCGGCGGCTGCTGGGGAAGTTGTTTAATATTGACGACGCTACGCGTATCGTCTTTACGGCCAACGCCACCGAAGCCATTAATTTAGTCCTCAAGGGCTGGTTGAACCCCGGCGATCACGTCATTACAACGGCTATGGAGCATAACGCCGTCTGGCGGTGTTTGAAAACCTTGGAGAAGGAGCGCGGGATAAGCATTACGGTAGTACCATGCCGGGAGGACGGTGAATTGCTGTTGTCGGAAATGGAGGCGGCCTTCCGGGAGAAAACGCGCCTCCTGGCCTGCACCCATGCCTCCAACGTTACGGGAACAGTGATGCCGGTGCAGGCAATTGCGGCCGTTGCCCATCGGCACGGGGTGCCGGTTCTGCTGGACGCCGCCCAGACGGCCGGGGTATATCCAGTCGATGTCCGGGAATTGGATATTGACTTTCTGGCCTTCACCGGTCATAAAGGCTTACTAGGCCCTACGGGTACCGGCGGCCTCTATATACGTCCCGGTTTGGATCTGCGTCCCTTGAAGGAAGGGGGGACCGGATCGGTGTCCCGCCTGGAGTATATGCCGGAAAATTTGCCGGACCGCTTTGAAGCCGGGACATTTAATATGGTAGGTATCGCCGGCCTTAAAGCGGCGGTGGAATATATACTTAACCAGGAAATCGACCGTATCCGTGCCCACGAGGAAGAGCTGACGGCCAGGATGCTGACGGGGTTGGCAGGCTTGCCCGGAGTGACCGTTTATGGCCCTCGGGAAACGGCGCGCAAGGTGGGCGTGGTTTCCTTTAACCTTAAAGATCTGGCGCCGGAAGAGGTGGCCTATGCCCTGGACGAAGGCTACGATATTATGGTCCGGGTGGGCCTGCACTGCGCACCCTTGGCCCATAAAACCATCGGTACACTGGATAGGGGAACGGTGCGGGCCAGCGTGGGTTATTTTAATACCGCGGAAGAGATAGACACATTTTTAACAGCGATAAAGGAGATTATTGAAATATCAGGCTAAAGCTTGTGCTTGTTATCCATGAGAGTAGCGGACAGAGGGGAGGTACTGCCTGTGTTTCTGGAAAAAATAGATGTCACCAAAGTAGAAACCTGCCTGGCTGATGCGGAAAAGATCCGCCTGCAGGCGGTTTTAAGCCGGGACATTGAGGAGTTATTACCCTACCTCAATACGGTGATTAAGAATGCCGTATATAACCATTACGCTAAAAATTTGACTTTTATGAAAGATTTCAGGTTGATCACCCTCTACCCCTACAAGCTCACTATGGCCAAAGCGGTCAATATGACGGACGCCCTCCAGGTGCTGGACTGGCTCAAGGATTTAATCAACGATACTCACCGGCGGCAAAAGGAAATTCAGCCTTCCTTCGCTAAAAAGGAAAGGCCTACAGCCTTGCAAATATACAAATGGCTGCCCGGGACCAATTGCCGCCGGTGTGGCCAGTTGACCTGCCTGGCCTTTGCCGCCAGGTTGCTAAGCGGTGAAAATACCCTGGAAGATTGCCCGCCCCTGGCAGAGGAGGAAAATAGTGAACGGTTTAACGCTTTGCAGGGGTTGCTGGGGTAAGCCGCTATGGATTTGCCATCTGCCGCCGGTAGAATTCTGCTTTGTTTTCCGCTCCTATGACGCGGTCGATAATATAAGCAATCGCCAGTATCCCGGGGACGTTGACCAGCCAGCGGGTGAGGGCGAATTTAATTCCTAAGGCCGACATTTCAAACAGGAACATGGGGATTTTTAAAGTCGACCAGGAACAGAGAAAAATAATAATGTTGCTGTATTTGGTGCCTTTCTTCGCCATGACGGCGGCCACCGGGAAGGCGCCGTAAAGGGGCCCGGCGGCGGCCGCCCCCAGCACTATGCTTAAGACAATGCCCTTTAAGCCGGAACCTTCACCCAGGTAGCGGATAATAGTTTCCCGCGGCACCCAGACATCTAGGAGGCCCAGGAGGAGAAAAATCGGCGGGATGATGGCGAGCATCTCGGCAAAGTTGCCGGCGGTGTATTTGAAAATTGTTAAGCCGGTGGCTGGATGAAAGATGGTTATTATCAAATCAGCGAGGATAATTAATAAAAAATAGCGGTAAGTTTTAATTAAGTTAAGTATGCTCACGATCCCACCGCCATCCCGATGATAATAGCCACGATAAAGGAAAAGACATAGCTCAACGAATTACGGAGGATAGTTTCTCTTTTACCGAAATACCTGCTTTCCAGGGGAGCGGTGACGACGCCCACCATCATCAGGGTAGAAACGAAAACGGCCATCTGCATGATGCCAGCGCCCCGGTCGAGCAAAGATTTGGCCAGGGGAAAGGCGACGAACCCCGGAATAAGGGTGATGGAGCCGACTATGGAGCTGGCCAGCATGCCGGCGAAGCCGCTGTTTTTGCCCACCAGGGCGGCAATGGTGTGAGGTGACAGGTAAGTCAGCATGATCCCTATCAGGGCCAGCACGACGGCAAAATCGGGTAAGATGTTGGTAAAGGCCTTCCATCCTTTCATCACGGCCATTTTTGTTTTTTGCCGGTCTTTGATGAAGGAAAACACCAGCCCCCCCAAGGCCAAGAGATAGAGAAAGAGGGTAAACACAGCTCTGCTCCTTTCTGCTTTCCTTAGTTTTTACTGAGTTTTTACTGGGGATTAAGATTTTTTACAGCTTGCTGTCCCTTATGTTGACAGCAGAGAATTAATGTTTTATCTTTAAATTGTGTTAAAAACATACATATGTAAATAACAGATAGGAAGTGGTCCCATGTGCGGTCACGGTCCCGGCGGCCACCATGGCCGCTGCGATTGTCGCGGCGCCCGCATGGAGGGTTTTCTGCAGCCCTGCTTGTTATTATTACTGTATGAGAAACCCACCCATGGTTACGAACTGATGGAAAGCATGAACCGCCTGGGATTATGGGAAGGCGTTCCCGATGCCGGGGCGGTCTACCGCCATTTACGCCGCCTGGAGGAAGAAGGTTTGGTGCGGTCCCACTGGTCGACAGTTGGCCCTGGACCGGCCCGGCGGAGGTATGAGATAACCCCGGAAGGGATAGATTACCTTCACGACTGGGCGGTGACCATCCGGCGCAATAAAGCCGCCCTGGACACTTTCCTTCGCCGTTACGAAGCTATTTTTGGTCAGGACAAAGACATGGAGAAGGGGAATTAAGCCCCTTCTCCCAGTTCCTTCAGCTTTTTCTCCACGGCCTTCACTTCGGCCTGTAGCTCTTTAAGATACTCTTCCAGGCGGGCCTTTTTCTCCGCGGTGGTTAAAAAGCGGCGGTGGAAGCTCCCGTGGTGATGACCGCGGCAGCAACTTCCCCAACGCGGTCCGCAGCCATGACCACCAATAGGACCGTGCCCGACATAGTTACACAATGTTTCTTCCCCCTTTTATTTTTTTGAGCGGCTTATATATGACATTAACATATATAAGTTACTAACATCATAATACTAATTTTTATCTAAGTCAAGGGGACTTCTACCAATTAGCGTGTATCGCTGGCCGGTTCCATACCTGTCGAGGCGGCAGTATCGCCGCGCACCACCAGGGACGCCAGGATGATTAAAAGGAACAAGCAGAGGGCATAAAGGGCAAAGAAACGGCTGAAATTAAAAGCATAGATAAGGCGGCCGCCTATGGCCGTCCCAACGCCGCCGCCACCCATAAAGGCGAAGGCTACCAGGGACATGGCCGTACCCCGCGCCCGGGCGGCGAATTCCGTAGCTATGGTCAGCAGGGTAGAGTGGGCGAGCATGAAACCCAAGCCCAGCAGGGCCACTCCTGCTATTAACGTCGGAAGCTGGTGACCGTAAACCCAAAAGAGGAGGTCTGCTGCGGCGGCCGCCAGCAGGCCCGCCATTAGTACCGGGCGCCGGCCGTTCCGGGCCGCCAGCGGACCGCTGAGACGCCCGGCCATAACGGCGGCGATACCAAAGGCGGTCATAATTAGGCCGATGACAAAGTTATTATAATGATAGGTTTGGGCGATATAGGCTCCGAGATAAGAGAAAGAACCGACGATAAGGATACCTTCGAGGAGCACTACTAGGTAGACGGATGCACTCTTGGTATTCCCCAAAAGGCGTAGGTAGGGGGCGAAGAACTGGCTCCGGGGATTGCGGACCGAAGGTATCTGGCGGCCGATGGTGTAAAGCAACAGGGTGGATACCAGAGCAAGGACGGCGTAGGCGGCAAAAACCCCGCGCCAGCTCAGGAAATAGGCTATAGTACCGCCGATAGCCATACTTAGGCCCTGGCCAAGGAAGGATATGCCCATAAAAGTGCCGATGGCGGACTGGCGTTCCTGGATAGGGAATACATCGCCTATAAGGGCCAGGGATATGGGCATTATCGAGGCGGCAAAGATGCCGGTCAAGGCACGGTAAACGGCCAGGCCGGTGAGGCTGAAGCCCAATGCGCTGAGGCCTGTACCCAAGGTAAATAAGGCCATAGAGAAATTGATTACCTGACGCTTACCGTAACGGTCGGCCAAAGGGCCAAAAATTAGTTGGAATAGGCCGAAGGGGATCATGTAGGCCGTAATCAGCAGTCCGGCTTGGACGGTTTCAACATTTAAAGAGCGGGCTATGGCCGGCAGGATGGGTGAAACCACCCAGTTGTCGGCCATAACGGTAAAACCGGCTAGACCTAAAATGAGAATAAGGGTGTTACGTTGCATTTACATATATCCTCCTGAAAAATAATATAGAAATAAACGCATATATAACATAGCAATACCAATCCAATTTGTCAAGGAAAAATTTCGCTAACAATTAATTAAAGCGTAAGGAAACGGAAATATATTTTAATGTTGACAAAGACAACGAACTTTAATATTATATAATTAATAACTTATATATAGGGGAGGTGAAGGGGGTGAATTTGAAGGATTGGGAAAAGGCCTTTAAAGCTTTGGGACAGCATTTGCGCCTCAGGATTATCGCCTTGCTGGCCGAAGGGGAGCTGTGCGTCTGTGAGCTGGAAGAGATTCTGGGCATCACCCAGCCGGCCATTTCCCAGCACCTGCGGGTCCTGAAGGAAGCGGACCTGGTCTGGGAGGAAAAAGTGAGCCAGTGGGTGTTCTACCACCTCAATAAAGAAAAACTAGCCGCGGTTCTCCAGGGATGGCTGGCCTATCTGGAGGTACCCCTGGGAGACAAAGAGGAGTTTGCTGCCGACTACGAAAAGCTGCAACAGCTCCTGGAAAATCCCAAGGTTGCCTGTCGTCCCCTCCGAAAGATGGGTAATAAAGAGAGGGGAGGTTAGGATCTTTGCCTAGAAAGAACAGTAAATGCAATAAATAAGGATGTTTGCGTAACGTAACAGAGAAAGACCGACGAGGAGGTTTATAGTTAATGGCAGCGGTAAACAACAATCAACCCGTGGCCAGATTGTCTCTGTTGGACCGTTTTCTAACCCTCTGGATCTTCCTCGCTATGGCCTTTGGCGTGGCTTTGGGTTATATCGTACCCGGGGTGGCGGATGCTCTGAATAAAATGTCTGTGGGGACAACTTCCATCCCCATCGCCATCGGCCTGATCGTCATGATGTACCCGCCTCTGGCCAAGGTCAAGTACGAGGAACTGGGCAAGGTGTTCCGCAACGGCAAAGTTATGGCCCTGTCCCTCTTCCAGAACTGGATTATCGGTCCCGTCTTGATGTTTTTCCTGGCCATCATCTTTTTACACAACTACCCTGAATATATGGCCGGCCTCATCCTAATCGGCCTGGCGCGATGCATTGCTATGGTCATTGTCTGGAACAGCCTGGCCCGGGGTGATGCCGAGTATGCCGCCGCCCTGGTGGCCCTGAACTCCATCTTCCAGGTTATTTTTTATTCAATTTATGCCTATATTTTCATTACCTTGCTGCCGGCGTGGCTGGGCTTCCAGGGGATGAAAGTCCATGTCTCCATCGGCGAGGTGGCCACCAGCGTGGCCATTTACCTGGGTATCCCCTTCCTGGCCGGCGTAATCACCCGCTTCACCCTGATGCCTGCTCGGGGCAAAGAATGGTACGAGAAGACCTTTGTCCCTAAGATCAGTCCCCTGGCCCTGATTGCCCTATTGTTTACTATTGTGGTTATGTTTTCCCTTAAGGGCCAGTATATCGTTTCCCTACCCATGGATGTGGTAAGGGTCGCCATTCCCTTGATTTGTTACTTTGTCCTCATGTTCTTAATTTCCTTTTTCCTCAGCATGCGCCTGGGAGTCAATTATGAACAGACGACAACCCTTTCCTTTACCGCCGCCAGCAACAACTTTGAGCTGGCCATCGCCGTGGCCGTGGCCGTCTTCGGCATCAATTCCGGCCAGGCCTTCGCCGCGGTTATCGGGCCCTTGATTGAAGTGCCGGTGATGATCGGCCTGGTGAACGTGGCCTTGAGCTTCCAGCGGCGGTACTATGGAGCTGTACCGAGGAGGAAATAAACAGAAAATAAGACGGGAAATGAAGAGGAAAAGGGAGGCGGTAAGCATTTGCCTCCTTTTTGACATATTACCTTGCGAGGAACCAGGCAGGTAAATTTTGCTTGTTGGTCCCTCCGGAAAGTATTAAAATAATAGCAGAAAGGAGAGGGGAAGTGATGGCCATGTCGGAAAAAGAAGTAGTAGAAGGCGCCAGGCAAGAGATTGCCGCGGCCTCGGAAGGCATAGAACCTAAGATGGTGGAATTCGGTTATTACCATCTGGCCCAGCGGACGGACAACCTCTCCTTGAGGATAGACAATTTATCCCAGCGCATCGATGGGATAAAAGATAGTTTGGAGGTAAAAATCGCATCCCTGGACCAAAGAATAAATCAATTACGCCAGGAGATGAAAGAAGATCTTAACAGATTGAGCCGGGAGACGAAGGAAGAGTTTAACAAACTGCGGCAGGAGACGAAGGCGGAGGTTGACAAGTCGAGCCGCGAGATGAATGAAAAGCTCGACAAACTGAGCCGGGAGACGAAGGAAGATCTCAACGGCTTGGACGGCAAATCAAACCAATTACGCGATGAAATGAGAGAGGCATATAACAGGTTAGAGGAAAAATTCAACTTACTACATCAAGAATTACATGAGTACAGCAGGAGTCAAAGGAATACTTTAGCCGGTGTGATTATCAGCGCCCTGGCTATAATAATAACTGTTTTATTATCAATTAAGTACGGTTTCTAAGCTGAGAGGATACGCCTGTATTTGCAGGGAGAAAGACCAGGGTGAAAGAACGCTTTCCCCTTGAGAAGCAGGAATGCCGGACGGTGGGCGGCTTGAAATATTTTAATTGATGCCCAGAAGGCTTTTCAGCTTGCGGGCCTGGTTGCGGCTCACCGGTACCTCGCTCTGCTGCTTGTCGGCCATTATCAAGGTGTAGGTGCCGTTGAAGAAGGGAACGATTTCCCGCACCCTGGTCAGGTTGACGATATAGCAGCGGTGGCAGCGGAAGAAAACCCGGGGATCCAGGCGGTTTTCCAGTTCTTTGAGGGTAAAACGGGTGAGGTATTGTTCATTTAATGTTTTTAAATAAACATTATCCCCCTGGGTGCAGGCATAAATCAGGTCGTTTTGATCCAGAAGGATGGTCTTGCCGTCTTTTTCTACCGGCAGGCGGTTGAGGCGGCCCTTGCCGTCGATGCCGGTACCTGCTTCAGGAGTTGCCGGCTGCTGCTGGCGCTGTTCCACCAGGCGGCGGACTTTATCAATGGCCTGGCTCAGACGTTTTTCATCGAAGGGCTTTAAAAGATAATCGACGGCGTTGACTTCAAATGCCTGCAGGGCGTACTCCTCATAGGCTGTGACAAAGATAATGAAGGGCGGGTTGGGTCGCTTTTGAATAGCCCGGGAGAGTTCCAGGCCGTTCATCCCGGGCATATTGATATCCAGGAAAAGCACCGTGTAATCAAGGGCGCTGACGAGATTCAAAGCCTCCCGGGCATTGGTGGCTTCGCCCACCACTTCTACGTCTTTAAACTCCTGGAGCATAAAGCGCAGTTCCTGCCGTGCAGGGTATTCGTCATCGACAATCAGGGCTTTAAGCTTCATTGACCAGCAACTCCTTTGCTGAGGCATCTTTTACCACTGCCGGCCGGATAAAGGGCACCCGCAGGAAAACAGTCGTACCGTTCACGCTGCTCTCCAGGCGCAAACCATAATCCGGGCCGTAAAGGTTCTGGAAGCGCAGGTTGACATTACTTAAACCGACACCGTTACCCGACCCGTACCCCGGCTGGAGTACCAGGGGAATCTTTTCCGGTGGGATACCGACACCGTCATCCTTTACGGTTAAATGGAGTTCATTGCCTGCCAGGCGCCCGGATATTTTGATCATCCCGGGTCCCTCTTTAGGCAGCAGGCCATGGTTGATGGCGTTTTCTACCAGGGGCTGCAGGCTGAGGACGGGAATGTGATAATCCAGCAGTTCTAATGGTACATCCTGAAAGTAACGGAATTTGCTGCCGAACCTGGCCTTTTCCAGGACCAGGTAGGTACGGACACATTCCAGCTCTTCCCGCAAAGTAGTCAGGCTGCCGCGGCGGTTTAAGGTCCGGCGGAAGAGGCTGGCCAGGCGGATCAGCAGGCGGCGGGCCCGCTCCGGGTCGGTACGGCTGAAGCTGATAATGGTATTCAAGGTATTAAAGAAGAAGTGAGGATTGATCTGGGCGTTCAATGCTTCCAGCCGGGCTTCAGTCAGGAGCTGGCGCTGACGGTCCAGCTCGGCCAGCTCGATTTGCAGGCTTAAAAGATCGGCCAGGCCGATGGCCAGGCGGATGATCTGGGGCGGGAAGACCCCTTCCCGGGTCTGGTAGAGCTTTAAAGCGCCGACTATTTCTTCCCGGCATTTTAAAGGAACGATCACGGCTGCTTTTAAAGGGCAGTTACAGCCCATGTTATACCGCGGGCAGCAGAGCCCCTGGGGGGTATGCACGACTTTCAACTTGCCCGTGGCGATGACTTCTTTGGTGGCTTCCGTTAAAATCCGGTCGCCGGCCCGGTGCTGGTCGCAGCCTACCCCCAGGAAGGTCAGCACGTGTTCGCGGTCGGTTATGGCTATGGCCGGGACTTCGGTGATATTCTGGATAATTTCAGCTGTCTTTGCAGCCGTTACTTCATTTAAACCCCTGCGTAATACCGGCAGGGTTTCATGGGCAATTTGCAGGGTGGAAGCGAAAATACCTTCCGTCCCGCCGATTTCCTCCTCTTTTTCCACCGGGGACTGGGTTAATGAGCACGGGGGCCCCTGCAAAGCCTTTAAAGCTCCTAACCCCAGGGCGTTGATCCCCCCAAAAATAAGGGGGGTGATTAAGGGTGAGGCGTGAAAAAAGATGATTGCAGTTATAGTTTCCCCCAGGGTCAATGTTATAAAGAGGAGGTATAATTTATAAGCCATGATTATTTCCTCCAATCAGGTGACGAAAAATTAAGAAAGCGGACACCAACCTTTGTTGATTCCATGCTACAACGAACTGGCTTCTTTGTCAATCAGGGAGATTTACAGAGGCACTGCCCAAATATAAAAAGGGAGAACCCCTCTGTTTACGGGCACTCCCTTCTCGCGGAGGAAGCGGCTAAAGCCGGTTCCTCCGCGCTTCCATCCATAGCCTTCCTGCCTCTGACCTCCGGACTACGCTTCCTCGGCATAAGCGGCTTTCAGCTTGGCTACCGTCGCCGGGTCGGCTAGGGTGGAGGTGTCCCCCGGGGCGCGGCCCTCGGCAATATCCCTGAGGAGGCGGCGCATGATTTTACCGCTCCTGGTCTTGGGCAATTCGGCGGTGAAGAAAATAACTTCCGGCCTGGCCATGGCGCCGATCTTTTGTACCACATGTTCCTTCAGCTCCCGGGCCAGGGCGGGAGTGGCCACGACGCCGTCCTTGACCGTGACGAAGGCCACTATGGCCTGCCCCTTGATTTCATGCTCCCGGCTGATGACGGCCGCTTCGGCGACATCAGGGTGATCCACCAGGGCGCTTTCCACTTCCATGGTGCCGATGCGGTGGCCGGAGACGTTAATGACGTCATCCACCCGGCCCAGGAGCCAGAAGTAGCCGTCTTCGTCCACGCGGGCGCCGTCGCCGGTAAAGTAACAGCCGGGGATGCGGTTCCAGTACTGGTTGACATAGCGCTCGGGGTCGTTGAAGATGGTGCGCATCATAGCCGGCCAGGGTTTTTTAATAACCAGGTAGCCGCCTTTACCCGGTGGTACCGGTTCGCCCCGGTCGTCGACTACCGCTGCTTCCACCCCCGGGAAGGGCCGGCAGGCTGATCCGGGTTTTAAAGGAGTCAACCCCGGCAGGGGGGCAATGAGGATCATGCCCGTTTCCGTCTGCCACCAGGTATCGACAATGGGGCAGCGGCGGTGGCCGATATAGTTGTAGTACCACATCCAAGCTTCGGGGTTAATGGGCTCACCGACTGTTCCCAGTAGCCTCAGGGAGGAGAGGTCGTGCCGGGCCGGGAAAACCGGGCCGGCGCGCATAAAGGAGCGGATGGCCGTAGGTGCGGTATAAAAAATAGTAACACCGTATTTCTCAATAATCTGCCAGCAACGGTCCGGCTGGGGATAGTCGGGGCTGCCCTCATACATAAGAACGGTGGCCCCGTTGGCCAGGGGACCGTAGACGACATAGCTGTGGCCGGTAATCCAGCCGATGTCGGCAGTACACCAGTAGACGTCTTCATCTTTAAGGTCGAAGACGTAACGGGAGGTAGTGGCAACGCCGACCAGGTAGCCGGCCGTGGTATGGACTACTCCCTTGGGTTTACCGGTGGTGCCGCTGGTATGGAGGATAAAGAGGGGATCTTCCGCCTCCATGTGTTCCGGCGGGGTATAGAGAGGAGCGGCGGCCATGAGTTCATGCCACCAGAGGTCCCGGCCCGGCTGCATATTTACTCTTTCCCCGGTGCGTTTGGTAACAATTACTTTCTCGATAGTCGGGGTAGAGGCCAAAGCGGTATCGGCGTGTTCCTTTAAAGCAACTACTCTGCCTTTACGGAAGCCGCCGTCGGCGGTGATCAGCACTTTGGCGCCGATGTCGTTAATCCGGTCCCGCAGGGCGGCGGCGCTGAAACCGCCAAAGACCACGTTGTGGACGGCGCCAATGCGGGTGCAGGCAAGCATGGCAATGGGCAGTTCCGGGATCATGGGTAGATATATGGTGACCCGGTCATTGCGCTTAACTCCCAGCGAACGAAGGACGGCGGCGAACTTGTTGACTTCCCGGTACAGGTCACGGTAGGTAAGGACGACAGAGTCGCCCGGTTCCCCTTCCCAGATAAGGGCCGCCTTATTGCGGCGCCAGGTTTCCAGGTGCCGGTCCAGGCAGTTGTATGATACGTTGAGGGTACCGCCGTTAAACCACCAGGCCAGTGGATATTCCCACTCCAGCACCCGGTCCCAGGGCCGGAACCAGTGGAGCTTAGCAGCTTCCCTGGCCCAGAATTGTTCTATATCTTCGCCTTCCTTATATAAGCCGGCATCCCTGGCATTGGCTGCAGCAGCAAAGGCCGGCGGGGGAGGAAAAGTGCGGTTTTCCTTCAGCAGCGCTTCGATGGTCCTGGTGTCTTTACTCATGGTTCTCACTCCCTTCCTGTGCTTCTATCTTAAACAGGAAAGCAAGAAAAATAAAGGCTTTGGGCGCCAAAGGTCGTTTTGCCGGATTTAACGGTAGGCAGGGAGGTTCAAGTTGCGTTGAGAATATAACTTTACACCTGGCAAGGGACTTTTTGCCGCCAAGGAGGTTTTTCACCATTATTGCCGAATAAAGCAAAGGGGAATTAAGCAGCAGTAAAATGGTTAGGATGGGATTATGGCAAGCCTTGGCATTGACATTATTGAAATTGAGCGCCTGGAAAGGGCTTTAAAGCGCCACCCGCGTTTAATGAACAGGTTATTCACGCCGGCGGAACAGGAATACTGTTTGAGCCGGCACCGTCCCGGGGCTTCCCTGGCCGCCCGTTTTGCCGCCAAGGAGGCGGTAATGAAGGCTCTGGGGGTGGGATTGGGGAGCTGTTCCTTCCGGGACATTGAGATTCGCCGGGAAGAGAGCGGGCGGCCCCGGGTAGTGCTCTATGGCCGGGCCGGGGAACTGGCCCGCGAGGTGGGAGCCGACACCGTAACCGTTAGTCTGTCCCACTGCCGGGCCTATGCTGCGGCAGTAGCCCAGGCTTTGGCGGAATAGCCCTGCACGCGAAGCCGAAAGCTTCGACGACGATATGGGTGGGGATATGTCCCGGAGCCGCGAATAGTGGAGCGAAGGTCAAAAGGACAGGCGAGGTGAGGGAACCGCTGCCGACGCCGAGGACGCCTGAGCGTGCCTTGGCGAGGAATATAGCGTGACCTCATAGAAGGATTTAGGCCAGCGGAGCAGGAAGCCTTTTCATTGGCAATCCGCAGGCGACGAGCAGCGGTCCGAACCGAGCCGTAGTCCTGTCGGCGCGTAACTCCTGAGCGGCGGAGGGACATATCCCCACCAGAAGGTACCATTTTTAGCAGAACCCTATTTTCGGAAGAGGGATGGTTATGTATCTGGTAACGGCCGCGGAAATGGGGCAGCTGGACCGCCTGGCTTCCAGCGAGTACCTGGTACCCAGCATTGTGCTCATGGAAAATGCTGGCTTGAGGGTCGTGGAATCCATCCGGCGCCATTTTCAAGACCGGGTGAAGAACCGCCGGGTATTAATCTTCTGCGGCAAAGGCAATAACGGTGGCGACGGCCTGGTGGTGGCCCGCCATCTGTTAAACCAGGGGGCGGAGGTTAAGGTCTTCCTTCTTGCCCGGCCGGAGGACTTGCGGGGTGATGCCCGGACAAATTTAGAAATTTACCAGAAGATGGGCGGCAGGCTCTACCCAATCCTGGGGGAAAGCCACCTCCAGCGGGCTGACATCGCCCTCCTTTATGCCGACCTGGTGGTAGACGCCATTTTTGGTACCGGTTTTAAAGGAGCGGCCATGGGCTTGCCGGCAGCCGTCATCACCATGATCAATAAAGCCCACCGGGTGACAGTGGCCGTTGACCTGCCCTCCGGCCTGGAAGCAGATACCGGCCGGGCTTTTGGCCCCTGCATTCAGGCTACCTGGACCGTAACCTTTGCCCTGCCCAAACTGGGGCTGGCCGTCGAGCCGGGGGCGAGCTACGCCGGCCGCCTGGAAGTGGCCGACATAGGCATCCCCCAGAAACTCATTGACAGCCAGCGTTTTAACCTGCACCTGCTGACAACGGCCTGGTGCCGTTCCCGCTTGCCCAAACGGGATGCCAGCAGTCACAAGGGCCTTTACGGCCATGTCCTGGCCGTGGGCGGTTCACCGGGCCTGACCGGGGCTATTACCCTGGCGGCCGCGGCAGCTTTAAGGGCCGGGGCCGGCCTGGTAACGGCGGCCGTACCGCAGGGTGTCCATACCATTCTGGAAATGAAAACGACGGAAGTCATGACCTGTTCCCTGCCGGAAACACCGGGCGGATATTTAAGCCGTGAGGCCCTGGACCCCATCCTGGAGCGCCTGGCGCAATGTGACGTCCTGGCCCTTGGTCCCGGCCTTTCCCGGGACCCGGCAACAATGGAACTGGTAAAGGAGCTCCTACCCCGCCTTAAGGTTCCGGCGGTGGTCGATGCCGATGCCCTCAATGCCCTGGCAACAGATACCAGCATCCTTACCGGTGATCACGGTCCCCTGGTTCTAACACCCCATCCGGGGGAGATGGCGCGCCTGGTGGGGACAACGGCGGCCAGAGTCCAGGAAGATCGCCTGGAGATAGCCAGGAAGTACGCCCGGGAATGGCAGGTGGTCCTCGTCCTTAAAGGTGCCCGCACCATCATCGCCTGGCCCGACGGGCAGGCCTACATTAATCCTACGGGAAATCCCGGCATGGCTACTGCCGGCAGCGGCGATGTCCTGACGGGGATTATCGCTGGCCTTATGGCCCAGGGGCTGGAGCCAGGGGTGGCCGCGGCCCTGGGGGCCTTCTTGCATGGAGCGGCCGGGGACGAGGCGCGGGCCAGCCTGGGCCAGTATGCTCTCCTGGCGGGAGATTTGTTAAACTTTTTACCAGCGGTTTGCCGCAATTTGGAGGTGGAGGCCGGTGTCACGGCCGGTTTGGGCCGAGATTGATTTGGATGCCATCGCCCACAATGTCCGCGCCATTAAAAAAATATTAGCCCCACAAACAGAGATCATGGCTATTGTTAAAGCCAACGCTTACGGCCACGGGGCCGTGCCGGTAGCCAGGACGGCCCTGGCGAGCGGGGTCACATGGTTGGGGGTAGCCACGCTGGATGAAGCCCTGGCGTTACGGGAGGAGGGGATTACAGCCCCTCTGCTTATTTTAGGCTATACCCCGGCCGAAGATGCCGGCCGGGTGGTGGCCGCGGACCTGTCCCAGACGGTCTTCAGCCTGGAACAGGCCCGGGTCTTGAATGCAGCCGCCGCTGCTGCCGGTACCCGGGCGCGGCTGCATTTAAAAATTGATACCGGCATGGGACGGCTGGGTTTTTTGCCTGACCGGGCCGTAGCTGAGGCTCTGGCCATAGCCAGGTTGCCCCACGTCCGGCTGGAAGGTATATTCACCCATTTTGCCGCTGCCGATGCAGCCGATAAAACCTATACCAGGCGGCAACTGGCCCTGTTTCAAAGGGTAATTACCGACCTGGAGCAACAGGGCATAACCTTCCCCTGGCGCCATGCGGCCAACAGCGGGGCCATAATCGACCTGCCGGAAACCCATTTCAACCTGGTGCGGGCGGGTATTATTCTTTATGGCCATTATCCTTCCCCGGAGGTTCGGAGGGAGCGCCTGGATTTACGTCCGGCCATGACTTTAAAGACCAGGGTCGTTCTGGTAAAGGAGGTGCCGGCCGGGACGTATATTAGCTATGGTTGCACCTACTGTACGCCTGCCCCCGCCAGGATAGCAACTTTGCCGGTGGGCTACGCCGACGGCTACTCGCGTCTCCTTTCCAACCGGGCGGAAGTATTAATCCGGGGCCGTCGGGCGCCGGTTATCGGCCGGGTCTGCATGGATCAGTGTATGATAGATGTTACGGCTGTCCCGGAAGCCAGCACCGGCGATGAAGTAGTCCTGTTCGGCCACCAGGGGGAACAGTATCTGCCGGTGGAGGAAGTGGCTGCCTGGATGGGAACGATAAACTATGAAATTCTTTGCCTGATTTCCGGGAGGGTACCGCGGGTATATAACCAAAGTTAAAAAATGGCCGTTGAAATGATTTCTCCCGGCCTTGCGCTGGTAATCCTTTACCGCTATAATTGGTTATATCATGACAGCAATATAAAGTGTTTATAGGCCGTAACCCCTGTCTGACCTTAAGTTGCTACTTCCCAGTAGGAGGTGCCTTTTCTTGCCGGGTGTCAAACGGATCATGATCAGTCTACCGGAAAGCCTCCTGGCCGAGGTCGACGGCCTGGCGACCCTGGAAAGGCGTAATAGGAGTGAATTTATTCGCGAAGCCATGAAATTATATATTACAGAGCGTAAACGCCGCGATATCCGGGAGCAAATGAAACGGGGATACCAGGAAATGGCGTCAATCAATCTGGCCCTTGCGGTGGAACACTATGATGTAGAAAATGAAGCCCAGAAATACTACGATGATGATAGACTGGCGGAGTGTAAATAAAATGCTGGTTCGGCGTGGAGACGTTTTTTATGCCCATCTAAATCCGGTGGTCGGTTCCGAACAAGGAGGAACCCGGCCGGTACTTATCATCCAGAATGACATCGGCAATCAGTACAGTCCTACCACCATCGTTGCCGCTATCACGTCTCAGATCGCCAAGGCAAAATTACCCACCCACGTGGAAATCAGCGCTGCCAGGAGCGGCCTGGAGCGGGATTCGGTTATCCTTCTGGAACAAATCCGTACTATTGATAAAAGCCGCCTCAAGCAAAAGGTAGCCGTCCTTGATGAAGAAACCCTGGAAAAGGTCAACCGGGCCATAGAGATCAGCCTGGGCTTGATAGAGATATAGTTTTTGGAGAGGGCGAGTTACGGGGGGAGAACTATGGCTGCGCCAAGAATAGGGGTTACCTGTGACCTGGAGCGCGGCCGGGAACGCGCTTTCTTGCGGGCGACCTATCTCCAGGCTATTACAGTCGCCGGGGGCTTGCCGGTACTCTTACCGCCGGTAAACCCGGAACTGGCAGCAGGTTACCTGGCAATCATCGATGGCTTGCTTTTAACAGGTGGCGGTGATATTGAGCCGTCTTTTTTTAACGCCCGGCCGCAAGCCAGGCTGTATAAAGTCATCCCGGAACGGGATGCCTTTGAGCTGGCCCTGACCCGGGCCGCCCTGGCGGCCGGTAAGCCGGTACTTGCTATTTGTCGGGGCATCCAGGTGCTCAATGTGGCTGCCGGAGGTGACCTGTACCAGGATATCAAAACAGAAGTTCCAGATGCCCTGGAGCACACCCAGGCCGGGCCCAGGGAGGAACCAAGCCACGATATTAAGGTTCTACCCGGCACCCGGCTGGTAAGAATTTTGGGGGTAGCGACACGAGTCAACAGCCTGCACCACCAGGCAGTCCGCCGGGTGGGTAAGGGTTTAAGGGTAAGTGCCGTGGCTCCTGATGGCCTAATTGAAGCCCTGGAAGGGGAAGGGAAGGCAATGGTAATTGGTGTCCAGTGGCACCCTGAGGATTTGTATTGTCATGACCAGCGGCAGAAACAGTTGTTTGAATATTTTATTGAGCAACTTTTAGGATAACGTTTTCTTACATATTTTTTACATAAGTTGCAAGGAATTGGTCATTGCATGTCGAATAAAAAACATAGGAGAATGATTTTCCAGGTAATTCCGGAGGATGCATAGGTCGTGCCAAGGATACTCATCGTTGATGACCAGCGGGGTGTCCGTGCCTTATTGCAGCTTGCTTTCCAGGAAGAAGGCTATCAAGTGGCAACAGCAGTTAACGGGAAAGATGCCCTGCGCCAGGTGGAACGCTGGCGACCAGATGTAGTAGTGATGGATGTCAGGATGCCCATCATGAGCGGGCTGGAAGCCTTGCCGCGGATCAAGGCCCTGGCGCCGCAGACGGCAGTCATCATCATGTCGGCTTACGTTGATGGGATGGCGCTGTCGGAAGTCTGGCGCCTGGGAGCCAGCGACTTTATCTACAAACCCTTTGACTTGGACGAATTAAAGGCTAAGGTAAAGGTTGCTTTACCCGACGCGGAACCTACAGGCAGGAAAGTGGCCCGGTAATAACGAAGTATAAAGCCGCCTGCATACCTAGGTAGGTGGCTTTTATACTTTTTGGAGGAGGACAATGTCATGGCTCCATGGGACCTGTACGTCATCATTACTACTGAACTGGGAGGGGGTCGGCCGACCCTGGAACTGGTACGCCAGTCCCTGGCCGGCGGGGCGACGGCCATCCAGCTGCGGGAGAAAGACCTGCCGGCCCGGGAGCTGGTAGAGCTGGGCCGGGAGATCCGGGAGCTTACCCGCGCTGCCGGGGCTACCTTTATCATAAACGATCGCCTGGATATAGCCCTGGCGGTAGAGGCTGATGGCGTCCATCTCGGCCAGGAGGATTTACCGGCCAGGGTAGCCAGGGAGCTTCTGGGCCCGGGAAAAATCCTGGGGGTATCAACGGGTACGGTGGCTGAGGCCCGGCAGGCGGTTGCGGACGGTGCGGATTACCTGGGTGTTGGCAGCATCTACGCTACTAAAAGTAAAGGGGATGCCGGCGAACCCATCGGCCTGGCGGGGTTAAAGGCCATCCGGGCTGCAGTCACCATCCCTGTTGTCGCCATAGGCGGCATCAACACCAGCAACGCCGCCGATGTCATTGCAGCTGGAGCTGACGGCGTGGCCGTCGTCTCAGCGGTGATCGGTGCCCCGGACGTTGC
The DNA here is from genome assembly GCF_006538385.1 of Moorella sp. E306M. Taxonomy (NCBI): domain Bacteria; kingdom Bacillati; phylum Bacillota; class Clostridia; order Neomoorellales; family Neomoorellaceae; genus Neomoorella; species Moorella sp. E306M. Next base: position 1,602,206 of record NZ_BJKO01000001.1, read on the forward strand.
TGCGGCCGCTAAGGAATTGCTGGCCGCCGTCAGGCGGGCCCGGAACTAGCGTATCAAGATGTTATGCGGCCGTGCCAGGCCGGCCAGGGAAAGTAATTACCAGGCAGGATTATCGCCGTAAAGGTAGAAGTAAGGTTTTGGGTGTTGCTTATGGACCTGGAAACCCTGCGCCAGAAGGCCCTGGCCTGCCGGGGATGCAGCTTAAGGCAGGGGGCCAGAAAGGTGGTTTTTGGTGAGGGTAACCCCCGGGCCGGCTTAATGCTGGTGGGGGAGGGCCCTGGCGCCCGGGAAGACGAACTGGGCCGACCCTTTGTCGGGCCTGCCGGAGAGCTTCTCGACCGCATCCTGGTTGCTGCCGGCTTTAAACGGGAAGAATTATATATAACCAATGTCGTTAAATGCCGGCCGCCGGGCAACCGCCAGCCGGTTCCCGCTGAAGTACAGGCTTGCCGGCCCATTCTGGAGGCCCAGATTAAACTTATTAAACCTAAAATTGTCGTCTGCCTGGGGGCTGTGGCCACCCAAACTTTAATTGCCCCCGGGGCCAGCATCACCCGGTTGCGGGGCCGGTGGATTGCCCGGGATGGTATTCGTTACCTGCCCACCTTTCACCCTGCAGCCCTGCTCAGGGATGCTGCTAAAAAACGGCCGGTCTGGGAGGATTTTAAAAGCTTGCGGGACGTTTACCGCGCCTTGCAGGCGGAACAACTGTCCCTGGAGTTTGAAGAATGAACGGGCGGTATTAAAACAGGAATGAATGAACGGTGACGACTGTGCAAATATGGTTAAAGAATGCCGAGGCCACCGGGGAACTGGGCCGGATCCTGGGCCGGCTTTTAAACCCGGGCGATGTTATAATCCTCACCGGCGAGCTGGGAGCCGGCAAGACCACCCTGGCCCAGGGCCTGGCCCAGGGCCTGGGAGTGACCGGTAAGGTTACCAGTCCCACCTTTACCCTGATTCAGGAACACCAGGGCCGCCTTCCCTTTTACCATATTGATGTTTATCGCCTGGAGGACCCGGGGGCTGCCCTGGAGCTGGGACTGGAGGAGTATTTGTACGGCCAGGGAGTGACGGTGATTGAGTGGGGGGAGCGTCTGGGGGAACTTTTACCCCCGGAGTACCTGGAGGTTTGCCTGGAGTATGACCTCACGGCAGGCCGGCGCGCTACCCTGACGGCCCGGGGGCAACGTTATCTCCGTATCCTGGAGGAGCTGAAGCAAATTGCTGGTCCTGGGGCTTGACAGTGCCACCCAGGTTGCCGGGGTGGCTTTAATCGATGGCGACCGGCTGGTAGCCGAATTGTTTTTCAATACCCGCAAAAACCACTCCCAGCGCCTGTTACCCATGATCGCTGCCCTGCTCCGTGAAGCGGGGGTGAAACTGGCCGATCTTGACGGCCTGGCCGTGGCCCTGGGGCCGGGGTCCTTTACAGGTTTACGGATTGGCCTGGCCACAGTCAAAGGCCTGGCCCACGCGGCGCGAAAGCCGGTGGCCGGTATTCCCACCCTGGATGGCCTGGCCTGGAACGCCTGGGAGGTACCGGGGCTGGTCTGCCCGGTACTCTATGCGCGCCGCCAGGAGGTATATACGGCCCTTTACCGCTGGCAGGAGGGAGAATTATGCCGTTTAACACCATATCAGGCCGTGGATCCTTGCTTGCTAGTCGAATCATTAAAATCGTACACTATGCCGGTCTATTTTTTAGGCGATGGAGTAGCACCATACCGGGAAGTATGGCAGCAGCTGGGACCCAGGGCCCGCTTTCTTCCCTCCACCAGCGCCCTGCCGCGGGCGGCGCAAATAGCCAGGTTGGGCCGGGAACGCCTCCTGGCCGGGCAGGCAGACAACCTTTTCCAGTTAAAGCCACTCTATCTCCGCCCCTCACCGGCGGAGAGGCAGGTCCGGTCGAAGTGCAAATCCTGCCCATGACCAGCGAATACCTGGATGGGGTGCTGGCCATTGAAAGGGTATCCTTTTCTACCCCCTGGACGCGCCATTCCTTCTTAAATGAAATATATAACAATAATTTTGCCTATTATTATGTAGCCCTGGCCGGACGGCAGGTTATTGGCTATGCTGGGATGTGGATTATCCTTGATGAAGCTCACATTACCAATGTGGCTGTCCACCCCCGGTACCGCGGCCGGCGCCTGGGGGAGCTGCTCCTCAAGGTCCTGATGCAGGAGGCCGTGCGCCTGGGCGCCGACAGGATGACTCTCGAGGTACGGGTTTCCAACCGGCCGGCCCAGCGCCTTTATGAACGTCTGGGCTTTGCCCGCGCCGGGATCCGTAAAGGTTATTATAACGACAACCGCGAAGACGCCATTATAATGTGGAAACATTTCTTTGAGGAGAATGGCAGTGGAACCAGCAACCACTATTCTGGCCATCGAAACTTCCTGTGACGAGACGGCAGCAGCTGTCGTTATCAATGGTACTGAGGTACGGGCCAACATCGTTGCTTCCCAGATCGCTACCCACCGCCGCTTTGGCGGGGTAGTGCCGGAGATAGCTTCCCGGCATCACGTGGAAAATATCGTCCCGGTGGTGGCCGAAGCCCTGGCTACTTCCGGCCTGTCCTTCACCGACCTGGATGCCGTGGCAGTTACGTACGGGCCCGGCCTGGTGGGGGCTTTGCTGGTAGGCCTGGCCTACGCCAAAAGCCTGGCCTATGCCCTTGATAAACCCCTCATCGGCGTCCACCACCTGCTGGGCCACATCTATGCCGGCTTTTTGCAGTATCCCCATTTGCCCCTGCCGGCCGCCTGCCTGGTAGTATCCGGCGGCCATACCAGCCTGGTGTACCTGGAAAGCCATACCTGCCGGCGCATCCTGGGGACTACCCGGGACGACGCCGCCGGGGAAGCCTTTGACAAAGTGGCCCGGGTACTGGGCCTGCCTTACCCGGGTGGTCCTGAGCTAGAAAAGCTGGCCCGGGAGGGCAATCCCCGGGCCATCAATTTCCCCCGGGCCTGGCTGGAAGAAGGCAGCCTGGACTTCAGCTTCAGCGGCCTGAAGTCAGCGGTAATCAATTACCTCCACCATGCCCGGCAGGTCGGGATGGAGGTTAAGCGCGCCGATGTAGCGGCCAGCTTCCAGGCGGCGGTGGTAGAAGTGCTGGTGGCCAAAACCGTCCAGGCAGCCAGGCGTTTTGCCGCCCGCTCCATCCTCCTGGCCGGGGGTGTGGCAGCCAACGGTTTCTTACGCCGGGAGCTGGCGGCAGCAGCCCGGGAAGCAGGTTTACCCGTTTTTTGCCCGTCGCCTGATTTGTGCACCGATAATGCCGCCATGATCGCCTGCGCCGCCTACTACCAGTACCTGCGGCGGGATTTTGCCCCCCTGGATTTAAACGCTATCCCCGATTTACCACTGTATTAACAGACTCCCGGACCGTGCCGGGACCATTTTGGGACCTGAACGGCTGTTTTTGTGGACGATTTGACCTGTGGATAATGTGTATAAACCTGTGATTAACCTGGAATTAAGGCTTCCTTTGCTGTGGATAAATTTAAAATCCTCCCCGTCGCAAGTTATTCACTAAATGTGGATAACTGGCTGGAAGGCTTGATTTTCAAGGGGTTAACATGTGGAAAGATTGTGGATACAGGCTGGGGCAATATTTTTATAAAGATGTCCTGGGACTGTTTTCTTAGAGACATGGAAGGAATCTGCCATCTTTATGTCTAATCATCTAAGCCGGAACGGCCGAGCCGGGGGGATGTGAACTTGAAAAAGCAGTTAAGGAAGCAAATTATAGCCAGGCGTAATGCCCTGGCAACAGCAGTCAGGGAAGCTAAAAGCGAGATTATCGTTAAAAAAATCTTGGAACTACCTGCCTGGCAGCAGGCCGGCATAATTATGAGTTATGTTTCCTTTGGCAGTGAAGTGGCTACCCCTGCCCTGATTAAAGCGGCCCTGGCCGGGGGAAAACGGGTGGCCGTTCCCCTATGCGTCCGGGATGGGCGGCGCCTTATTGCTTCGGAAGTCCTGGCTTTCCCGGACGATTTGCAGCCCGGTACCTGGGGTATCCTGGAACCCAGGCCGGAAAGCTTACGCCCCCTGGAACCTGAACTCATCGACCTGGTCATCGTACCCGGGGTGGCCTTCGACAGGGGCGGCAACCGTCTGGGCTACGGCGCCGGCTATTATGACCGTTTCCTGGCAACCTTAAGGCCCGGCGCCATGACTATCGCCCTGGCCTTTACCGAGCAAATTGTACCCGACGTGTATCCCGAGCCCCATGACCGGCCGGTGGATATGGTTATCACCGAGGCGGGAATTATTGAGCCCTGAGGATATGATGGGCTGGCGGCCGGTGCGGGTAACACTCCCCGAAAGGAAGAAAACCGGTGCGCAAGTGGACCTGGCTTGTTTTCCTGGTTCTTTTTCTCCTGGCCCTGGGTAGCGGGCGCCTGCAGCAACAGCCGCAGGTTGCCGGCAATTTCCCCGGTAACTTGAGCATGACCCCGGTAGATAATGATACTCAGGAATGGCAGGAACTAGTAAATACATATGATGGTTTCAGTTTAAACTATCCTGTCGACTGGCAGCAGGAGATTATCCCGGGGGTAGCAACCATCCTGACCAAACCCGGTTACGCCAAATTATCTATCTTCGCCCAGCCTTTAGGGAAAATCAGCGCCGAGGAATACGTCCTTTACAGCAACCGCAGCCTCCAGGAGGGATGGGGCAGCATTAAGCTCCAGGGCCAGCAGCAGTTAAATATCCGGGGCTACCATACCTGGCAGTTTGAATGGACGCGGCAGCAACTGGGCGCCGGCGATCTCAACTGCTACCGCGAGTATGACCTGGTCGCCGGCAAAACCGTCTATACCTTTATGCTCAAAAGCAACCAGGCCAATTTTACGGCCGCAGTGCGGGATTTAAACCGGATTATTCAGAGCTTTAACCCCCTGCCGCCGCAAGGTGTACCTGCCCTGCCGGCAGCCCCGCCGGTCCAGCGGGATATCGCAATCGAAGGCCGGCGTCACCGCCTGGTGATCCCGGCGGATAAAACCCTGTGGGGCATCCTTAACCCTCACAAGCCGGGGCGCCTGGAGTATTTTGAAAAGCTCCTGCCCCTGGAAAAAGAGCTGGACTTTAAATTTCAATTTCTCATTACTTATGCCGCCTTTGATACCCGCTTCAACTTTAAAGAATTACAGAAAATCTACGACGATAACCGTGTGATGATGGTTGCCCTGCAGCCCTGGTGGTACGGCAAAAAAAATGATACCTCCCTCATTGACCTCATTCAGGGCAGGTATGACCATATTTTACGGGAATGGGCGCGGCAGTTTAAAGCCCTGGAAGACCCCGTTTTCGTCCGTTTCGGCAACGAGATGAACGGCGACTGGTCCACCTGGTCGGCCTGGTACTACGGCAAGGATCCGGACATTTTTAAAATGGCCTGGAAGCATGTCTATCGCCTCTTCCAGGCGGAGGGGGCGAATAATGTCCTTTTTGTCTTTAACCCCCACGACCGCTCCTTTCCCAACTTTAAATGGAATAATTACCTGCTTTATTACCCGGGGGATCAAACCGTGGACTGGATCGGCCTGACGGGCTACAACAACGGCACCAGCCATGCCGCCGACACCTGGCGCGGGTTTAATGAAATCTATGCGCCCCTGTACCGCGAGTATATGTATTATTTCGGGAAGAAGCCCTTCATGATTACTGAGTTCTCCAGTAACGAAGTGGGCGGCGACAAGGCGGCCTGGATACGGGAATGTTTCCGGAGCCTGGCGCTATACTACCCCAATATTAAGATTGCCGTGTGGTTTAACCAGGTGGACGGCAAGTGGCTTTATAACCTGGATTCTTCCCCGGGGAGCAAGGCGGCCTTCAAGGAGGGCCTGCAGGATCCCCACTACCGGTTCCAGGCGGTGATCCCCGAGTAAGCTGGCCTGTTTTCCCTCGGACTAAAACCCATGCATAGGGCAGCGGCAGGCAAGTCCCTGGAGCAATGGAGGAGATTCTGCAAAGAACGTCAAGAATATGGTGAGGAAATGAGTAAATGTCGGGCAAAAAGAAACTGTATCTTTTTTTAAGCTTTATTATACTTTTAGCAACCCTGGCGGGGTGGCGCCTCTGGCCAGGTCGGGTAGCTGCTTTTGAGCGGGCCAGGTATTATTTAACCATATGGCGGGCCTGGGCCGGGCAGGTAGTTGCCCAACAGGCACCCGACCCGGCTGCTTTTCCGCCGGCGCCGCCGCCGGTTGCCGGGGCGAGTTACGACGTACTAGTGGTAGGTGGGCAACCGGAAGGTGTCGCTGCGGCTATCTCTGCCGCTCGCCAGGGGGCCAAGGTCCTGCTGATGGAAAGGCGCGACGGCCTGGGCGGCCTTTTTACCTATGGCTGGCTCAACTTTATTGACATGAATTACGGGCCGAAACACGAACTGCTGACCCGCGGTACTTTTCTTGATTTCTACCGCCAGGTAGGGGGCAGCGTTTTTGATGTCACCGTGGCCAAAAAGGTCTTCCTGGACATGGTGGAGCGTTACCCCAACCTGGCTTTAAGCCTGAATACTGCTTTTAAAGCGCCCATCCTGGAGGGCAATAAACTGATCGGCATCAGAGCCGTCAAGGACGGCCAGGAAATAACCTTCTACGCCGGCCGGATCATCGACGCTACCCAGGATGCCGATGTTGCCGCTGCGGCCGGCGTTCCTTATACGGTAGGCGCCGAGGATATGGGCGAGAAAGAGCGGCGCCAGGCAGTGACCCTCGTCTTTCACCTGGGGGGGATAGACTGGGCGGCCCTGGAGCAGGCCGTCAAGGGAGGCCGGATCAAAGACGCTAAGATTTCCGACCGGGCCGCCTGGGGCTTTGCCGACATTGGCGCTGCCTACCAGCCCTCCACCTCGCGCTTGCGGCTGCGGGGCTTAAATATCGGCCGCCAGAATGACGGCACCATCCTCATTAACGCCCTGCAGATCTTTGGTGTCGATGGACTGAGCGAGGCTGCCAAAACTGAAGCCATGGAACTGGCCCGGAAAGAACTGCCGGCTATTACTGACTTCTTGCGCTCCCGGCTGCCCGGTTTTGCCGGGGCCAGGCTCCTGGGGGCAGCGCCGGAACTCTACGTCCGGGAAACCCGCCACATCAAGGCCCTTTACCAGCTGGACCTGAATGACGTCCTCTTTAACCGCTATTTCCCCGACGCCATCGCCCTGGGGTCCTATCCGGTGGATGTCCAGGCGACTTCACCCCAGGATACGGGTTACGTCTACGGCCGGCCGGAAGTCTACAGCATACCCTTTCGCTCCCTGGTGCCCCAGGGGGTTGACAACCTCCTGGTGGTAGGGCGCTCGGCCGGCTATACTCACCTAGCTGCTGGTAGTGCCCGGGTAGTGCCCATAGGTATGGCTACCGGCGATGCTGCCGGGGTGGCGGCCGTTTATTCCCTGCAGGTTAATAAAAATTTCCGGGAACTGGCGGCCAGCCCCGGGGACATCAAGGCCATCCAGGATAAACTGGTGAAAATGGGGGCCTATCTCAAGGATTATCATATAAAGAACCCACTGGAAAATCACTGGGCCTTTGAAGGTTTAAAATTTGTTAACCGGTGGGGCCTTATTGTTGCTGGTTATAATAATGACTGGAAGCTGGATGACCCGGTGAACCAGGCAAGCTTTTACTATATGACGGCCAATGCCTTAAAAAGGGCAGCCGGCCGGGGCGATCTGGTTGCCGCTAAGTCTGCAGCCTTACAGCCCTATCTCGAGCGGAAACCTTTAACGCGGGGCAATGCCGCCCGTCTTCTTCTAACCTACCTGGGCGAGGATACGGCGGCTTTAGACCCGGCGGCAGCCGTGGCCCGGGCCGGGGGGAGGGGCCTCCTGCCCCTGAATAAGACGGGAGGCGATCCGCAGGAAATAGTAACCGGAGCGGAAGCTTACTACGCCACCGAGAGGCTTTGCGCCCTGGTGGGTAAAAGGTAAAGCCATAATTCCTACTTGCTTCCTGCTTCTGGTTATGCTACAATCAATATAACCGCATATATCTCCGAGCCAGTGGGCCTAAGGTTTTAAGGCTATGGCCGCTGGCCTCCTGCCTGCTTGCCAGGCAGCGACGGGGTAGGCGGGGAAACCTGCCTGCCTCCCGGAATGGGAAAGGAGTTTTCAGTAACTTCAGGCACCCTTCCGGGTGCCTGTAAATTTTTAGGGCTAAAAGGGAATAAAGGCCGGCCCCAGTAAGTCAATAAATATAAAGACGAACTTCCTAGGAGGGATATTTTATGGTTGACCGGGAAGCCGTCCGGGCAGCAGTAAAAGAAGCGGCTGCTGACCATGGTGGCAAGCTGCCCTGCGCGGTGGCCCAGGAAGTAGCTCGCCGCTTGCAGGTACCCATGCGTGAGGTGGGACAGGCTGCCGACGACTTAAAGATTAAGATTATCCAGTGCCAGCTGGGATGTTTTGAGTAGCAGGGGGATATGGATGGAACTCTTCCGGGTGGTAACTCTAGCAGAAGCGCGCCGGATGCTTTCCCGCTACTGGCCCCTGCCGGGACGGCAGGAAGTGATTTTACCCCTGCTTGCTGCCCTGGGGCGGGAACTGGCCCGGCCGGTGACGGCGAAGGACGACGTTCCCGGTTTTACCCGCGCCACCATGGACGGATATGCCGTCCGGGCAGTTGATACCTTCGGGGCCAGGGAAAGCGAACCGGTAATTTTACACCTGGTAGGAGAGGTAGCTATGGGGCAACCGGCGGCAGTCACTGTTGGCCCCGGCGAGGCGGTGGCCGTATCTACTGGCAGTATGATACCCCCAGGGGCTGATGCCGTGGTTATGGTGGAAAATACGGAAGTCCAGGAGGGGGACTGCGTCGCCGTTTTTAAACCCGTGGCCCCGGGGCAGGACCTGGTGCGCCAGGGTGCCGACGTGCGCGCCGGTACCACCGTCCTGCCTGCCGGCCATACTTTGCGGCCCCAGGACCTGGGAGTGCTGGCCAGTCTGGGGGTAACCCGGGTGACTGTATATGAACCCTGGCGGGTGGGCATCCTGGCTACCGGCAATGAAATCGTCCCTCCCGAGGCTGATCCCGGACCCGGCCAGGTAAGGGATATTAATTCCTACACCCTGGCCGGACTGGTCAGGAAGTGTGGCGCTGAGGCCGCCCTGTACGGTATTGCCCCCGATGATATGGAAGAGCTCACAACCGGGGTACGAAAGGCCATGACGGAAAACCACCTGGTGCTCCTTTCCGGCGGCAGCTCTGTCGGCACCCGCGATTTAACCGTCCAGGTCCTGGCTGGCCTGGGACAGCCGGGTATCCTCTTTCACGGTGTGGCCCTCCGCCCGGGTAAGCCCACCGTTGCGGCAGTGGCCGGCGATAAGATGATTTTGGGCCTGCCGGGCCATCCCGTTTCAGCCATGGTTGTTTTCAGGCTCTTAATCGAACCCCTGCTGCGCTACGGGAGCTACGATCATCTGGCCGGGAGGACGGTGGAGGCGATCTTAAGCCGGACAGTTACTTCTATTCCCGGCCGCGAGGATTATATCCGCGTCCGCCTGGAAGCAGGCCCGGATGGGTACCTGGCCGTACCGGTACCCGGGGGCTCGAGTATGATCTCATCCATGGTCCAGGCCGACGGCCTGGTAGCCATACCCATGGAGGAAGAGGGTCTGGAAGCCGGTACGAGGGTAGAGGTTAAATTATTTTAGGTGCCCCGGTATTTAGTAGCTTGTTTAATCCCGTCTTCTATAGTGCGTTAAGAGGAACCGGAGAGGGGAATTATGTTCTATTAAACCCGGGAAGGAAGGGTTGGTAATTGGCACGCAAGGTCTTTGTCACCAACAGGCCATGGCAGGAGGCCCTGGAGGAATTTCTAGGATCTTTAAGGTCCAATGGCTACCTGGCGGGGCTGCCGGCTGAAGAAGTAGACGTTACCCGGGCCCTGGGCCGGGTGACGGCAGCACCGGTCTATGCCGCCATCTCCTCACCCCACTACCCGGCGGCAGCCATGGACGGGATAGCGGTGCGGGCGGAAAAGACCTTTGGTGCCAGCGAGGGGGAACCTCTGGAGCTGGCCCCGGACCGCGAGGCAGTGCTTGTCGATACGGGCGATCCCTTACCGGAGGGCTTTGACGCCGTTATTATGATTGAAGAGGTGGTCTTTAAAGATAAGGCAACGGCTGTCATCAGGCGCCCGGCTGTACCAGGGCAGAACGTCCGGCCGGTGGGCGAGGACATCATGGCCGGCGAGCTGCTGGTGTCGGCCGGCCATGCCCTCACCCCCTATGACCTTGGAGGCCTCCTATCTGCCGGAGTAACGAGGGTGGCCGTCCGGCCGCGACCGCGGGTAGCCATCCTGCCCACGGGGACGGAGGTGGTGCCGCCAAACCCCAACCCGGCTCCCGGCCAGATTCTGGAGTCTAACGGTACCATGCTGGCTGGCCTGGTCGTACAGTGGGGGGGTGAGCCCCGGGTTTACCCCATTACCCCGGATGATTACCAGCTCTTAAAGGAACGCCTGGTGCAGGCCGTAGCGGAAAGCGACCTGGTCCTCATCAATGCCGGCTCATCGGCCGGGCGGGAGGACTATACCGCCCGCCTGGTGGCTGAGCTGGGGCAGGTGTTGACCCATGGGGTCGCCACCCGGCCCGGAAAGCCGGTAATCCTGGGTATAGTCGATGGAAAGCCGGTGATTGGCGTACCCGGCTACCCGGTATCCGCCGCCCTGTGCGCGGAACTCTTTGCCAGGCCCGTTATCTATTACCGCCAGGGCCTGGAACCGCCCCGGCGGGAGCGGGTGCAAGCCGTCCTGGCCCGTAAAATCTACTCCCCCCTGGGCCGGGAGGAGTTTGTCCGTGTCCGCCTGGAAAGAGAAGGGGGCAGGCTGGTGGCCATTCCGACCTCCCGCGGTGCCGGCACCATCATGGCCCTGGCCCGGGCCGACGGTATTGTGGTGGTACCCCGCCTGGCCGAGGGTTTTGCCGCCGGCCAGGAAGTGACGGTATATCTCCTGCGGCCGCGGGAAACCCTTCTGGAAGAAACTCCACACCGGAGCCAGGACCATCAAGGGTAGCTATAATTTAGAATAAAAAAGCGGCATAACGAAGAAGCCTTTGCCGGAGAAAAGAGGGAGACCGGTGGAAGATGCCTTTCGCCGTCAGATAAACTACCTGCGTATTGCCATAACCGACCGCTGCAACCTGCGCTGCCGCTACTGTATGCCGGCTACCGGGGTGCCCTTAAAGAGTCACCAGGATATCCTCCGCCTGGAGGAGATCGTCACCATTGCGCGGGTGGCCGGCAGCACCGGGATAAACCGCATCCGCCTCACCGGGGGCGAGCCCCTGGTGCGCAAAAACGTCGTGACCCTGGTGCGGGAGCTGGCTAAACTTCCGGCCATCAAAGAGGTTTCCCTGACCACCAATGGCATCTTCCTGAGCGGCCTGGCCAGGCCCCTCAAAGAAGCGGGCTTGAGCCGGGTGAATATCAGCCTGGACACATTAAAGAAAGAACGTTACCGTTATATCACCCGCCGCGGCAATATCAGCAGCGTCTGGCAGGGCATCCATGCCGCCCTGGCCGTGGGCCTGACACCGGTAAAACTCAATGTTGTCGTTACCCGCGGCTTTAATGACGACGAGATCCTGGATTTTGCCCGACTGGCTCAAGAAAAGCCTTTGCATATCCGCTTTATTGAACTGATGCCCATTGGCGCGGCTGCTGCTTCTGCTGGCGGTTATGTATCCATGGACGAGATTAAAAGCCGGATCAGCCGGGTCTATCTCCTGGAACCTTTAGCGGACCTGGTAACCAACGGGCCGGCAGTTAACTTTAAGGTGGCCGGCGGTAAAGGCAGTATCGGCTTTATCAGCGCCATGTCCAGTCACTTTTGTCATCGCTGCAACCGCCTGCGCCTGACGGCCGACGGGAAACTCAGGCCCTGCCTCTACTGGGACGGGGAAATAGACATCAAAGGGCCTTTACGCGCCGGGGCTTCGGAGGCGGAACTGGCGGCTATTTTTGCCCGGGCTGTGACCTTAAAGCCGGCCGAACACCATATGGAAACCGGCTGGCGCCAGCCGCGGGTCATGTCCCAGATCGGCGGCTGATGTTTAAGAAGTGAGAGGTGGGAAGTGGGAAGTAGGAGTTGGTTTAAGTTAAGCTCCGGTGAGGTTAATGTCCGTGGGGGGAAGCGGGTCGTTCCTTCACTAAAGGTTTGTATCTGTAAAGGCACAAAGTAAATAAGCAGTGTATTATGGAGGCATTGTTATGAGCAATCCCCTGACCCACCTTGATGCCAAAGGTGCTGCACGAATGGTAGATGTGGGCGCCAAGGCCGTTACCGAGCGGGTGGCCGTAGCCCGGGGACGGGTACTGATGAGCAAAAACACCCTTGATCTCATCCTGGAGGGGCAGGTGCCCAAGGGTGACGTCCTGGCCGTGGCCCGGGTGGCCGGCATTATGGCCGCCAAGCAAACGGGGTCGTTAATCCCCCTCTGCCACCCCTTGTCCATCAGCGCGGTGAGCGTCGACTTCCGCCCTGACCGGGACACGGGGACCCTGGAAATTGAAGCCCGGGTGAAGACCACCGGCCAGACCGGGGTGGAAATGGAAGCCCTGACGGCGGTCAGCGTGGCCGCCTTGACCATTTACGACATGTGCAAAGCCGTTGAGCGGGGCATGGTTATCGATAACATCAGGTTAATCGAAAAAACGGGTGGCCGCAGCGGCCACTTCCAGCGGGAAGGTGAGGAACCATGGGACGTATCGTAGCCGTCTGCACCTCGGCCAGTAAGGGTGAGCGTAAAAAGAATATTGGCCGGGGGATGCTCATTGCCAACCACGGCCTGGAGGGCGACGCCCATGCTGGCCCCTGGCACCGCCAGGTGAGCCTCCTGGCCATGGAAAGCATTACCAAAATGCAGGCTAAAGGCCTGCAAGTGGGCCCCGGCGACTTCGCCGAGAACCTGACGACGGAGGGTATTGATCTGGTATCCCTGCCGGTGGGTACGAAATTAAGAATCGGCGACCGGGTCCTGGCCGAGGTCACCCAGATCGGCAAGCAGTGCCACAGCCGCTGTGCCATTTACCAGCAGGCCGGCGACTGCGTCATGCCCCGCGAGGGCATCTTTGTGGCCATCCTGGAGAGCGGGCCGGTCCAGGTGGGTGATCCTATCGAGGTGGTGGCCTCGTGATCCGGGTAGCAATACTTACGGCCAGCGATAAGGGAGCCCGGGGCGAGCGGGAGGATAAGAGCGCGGCCGTCATCCGGGAAATGGTAGCGGATCTTGGCGAAGTGGTGGCCTATGAGGTTGTTCCTGATGAGCGCCGGCTCCTGGCCGCCAAACTGCAGGAGTTTTGCGATGTGGTGGGGGCCGATCTCGTTCTCACCACCGGGGGCACCGGCTTCAGCCCCCGGGATGTTACCCCCGAAGCCACCCGGGATGTGATCGAAAAGGAAGTACCGGGGCTGCCGGAGGCCATGCGGGCGGCAAGCCTGAAGTTAACCCCCCAGGCCATGCTCTCCCGGGCTGTAGCCGGCATCCGGGGGAAGACTCTCATCGTCAACCTGCCCGGCAGCCCCAAAGGGGTGCGGGAAAACCTGGCGGCCATATTGCCGGCCCTGCCCCATGGTCTGGCCATCTTAAAGGGCGAGGCCGGCGAGTGCGGCCGGGAGTAAAAGATATCCCCGGCTTTAGATTTTAAGCCTCGGCTAGTAGTGACGCCGGGGTTTTTTGTAGCAGTTACCATAATAATTTCAGAGGAAAAAACTAACTTAAGTATTGGGGCTTCAAGCAGGGTAGCGATTGGCCAATAATCCAATAATAACTTAAGGAAGAAAACCTATCTGAAACTTGGGTGGTAGTTAACGAAGTGTCTGCTATTTTTTTAACCGCCAGGCTTTTTCATGCAGGAAAAACGAAAACCATGACGAATATATTAGAGATTTTTGCGTAAAGGGTGACCATGTTGATTCAGAACCTGGAAGCGGAAATCCTGGCTTCGCACCAGATTGGGCGGGAGGTTTTTCTCTTAAAACTGCAGGCCCCGGCAATTGCTGCCGCAGCGCAACCGGGGCAATTTGTCCATATTCGCTGTTCAGAGACCCTGGACCCCCTGCTGAGGCGTCCGTTAAGCATCCACGACGTCGGCGCCGGGGGAGAATTATTCCTGTTGTACCAGGTAAAGGGCCGCGGGACGGCCTGGCTGGCCCGGCAGGGAGCAGGAAAAAAAATCAATATTTTGGGCCCTATCGGCCGCGGTTTTACTTTACCGGCCAATAAAAGGGTGGCTTTAGTAGCAGGGGGGCTGGGTATTGTTCCCTTGCTTTTTCTTGCCCGGCGGGCGCTGGAGGCGGGGAATGAAGTTGACTTTTTTTATGGCGCCCAGGACAGGGAACGATTATATCAATTAGAAACTTTAAAGGCTATGAAGATTAACCTGTTTGTGGCTACGGATGATGGCAGCGAAGGTTTTTATGGACCGGTGACCAAACTATGGGAGCATTATCTCGAGGAAAGGACTTATGACCGTTGTTATGCCTGTGGCCCAAGGGCCGGAATGGCGGAATTCGCCCGCCTGGCGAGTAAATTTTCTATTACGGCAGAGGTTTCTTTGGAAGAAAGAATGGCCTGCGGACTCGGGGCTTGTCGTGGTTGTGTGACAGCCCTTCTTGATGCCCAGGGTAAAATATACTATGAAAACGTATGCACGGGTGGACCTGTTTTCGATGCAGCTACCGTGTATTGGGGAGACCAGGTAAAATGGAACAAACTGTGAAGGCGCCTAAAGTCAACCTGGCAGTTCAACTGGCGGGTTTAACTTTACAGAATCCGATAATGCCGGCCTCCGGGACCTTTGGTTTTGGCGAGGAATATGCCCCTTTTATTGATCTCAACCGCCTGGGAGCCCTTGTGGTCAAGACCATTACCCTGCATCCTACCCCGGGCAACCCGCCGCCGCGCTTAATGGAAAGCTATTGCGGCCTGCTTAACTCCGTGGGCTTGCAAAACCCCGGCCTGGAGGTTTTCCTACGGGAGAAACTGCCCTATTTACGCCAGTATAGACCGCCCCTCATTGTCAGTATTGCCGGCAGGACCATGGAGGAGTACGCGGAGCTGGCCACGCGCTTGAGCGAGGCAAAAGGCATTGCCGCCCTTGAGGTCAATATCTCCTGCCCCAATGTCAAGGAGGGAGGGATTGTTTTTGGTACGGTGCCGGCCATGGCGGCCCGGGTGACGGCTATAGTCAAGGAACATACCCACCTGCCGGTGATAGTTAAATTAACCCCGAACGTCACTGACATTACTGCTATAGCTAGGGCGGTGGAAGATGCCGGCGCCGGTGCCATAGCCCTGATTAATACCCTCCAAGGCATGGCTATTGATATTGAAAAGCGCCGCCCGGCCCTGGCCAATATAGTGGGAGGCCTGAGCGGGCCGGCTATTAAACCAGTAGCCCTTTATGCTGTCTGGCGGGTAGCGCGGGCCGTAAAGGTGCCGGTAATCGGCATGGGCGGCATTATGACGGCTCGCGATGCCATTGAGTTTTTGCTGGCAGGGGCTAGTGCTGTGGCTGTGGGTACGGCTACCTTGGTTAACCCAGGAGCGATAATGGAGATAATCGCAGGATTAGAAAATTACCTGACAGAACAGGGCCTTGAAGACGTGCGGGAATTGATTGGTGCGCTGCAAACTTGATTAGCGGACCGACCTGGGAGTGTATATGTAGCTGCCCCGGGCAGCAGGCCCGTGCTTATGCAACTGCGATTACCGCTGCCTCTAGGGCAGAGATAGCAGACAAGTAAAATATCTAGAGGAGTGAAACAAGTGCTCGATCGGGAAGAAATCATGGCCATTTTTCGCCGTACAGGCGTATTATGGGAGGGACATTTTGTGTTAACCTCAGGCCTCCACAGCGGCCGTTACTTACAGTGTGCCCGGGTGCAGCAGTTCCCGGAGGAAAACGCCCTCCTCTGCCGGGACCTGGCGGCAAGATTTAAGGACCAGAGTATTACCGCCGTAGTGGGTCCTGCCATCGGTGCCATTATTATGTCTTATGAAATGGCCCGCAATCTCGGCGCCAGGGCCCTCTTTACCGAACGGGAAAATGGCGTCATGACCCTGCGCCGGAGTTTTACCCTGGAGCCGGGGGAACGGGTGCTGGTGGTGGAAGATGTCATCACCACCGGTGGTTCCGTGCGAGAGGTAATCAAGGTGGTAAAGGAGCACGGCGCGGTGCCGGTGGGGGTCGGCGTCCTGGTGGACCGCAGCGGCGGCAGGGCGGATATAGGTGTACCGGTACAATCATTGATCACCTTTGATATTGAGACGTATAAGCCGGCAGACTGCCCCTTATGCCGGCAGGGCTTACCGGTTGTCAAACCGGGCAGCAGGCAACAATAACGAAGCTTTTCGGTCCCATAAATATACCGGACTCATGCAAAGGGGCGGGAAGGTAATGCGTGAAATTAAAGCCCGGGAAATCACGGCGGCAGTGGCCAGGCTGTGCATCGAGGCCTGCTCGGTGCTGGGGCCGGACTGGTGGCAGGCCATGGCGGCAGCCCAGGCCAGGGAAGAAGCGCCTTTAGGGCGGGATATATTACAACAACTCCTGGAAAACGCCAGGCTGGCGGCCGGTACCGGGGAGCCCATTTGCCAGGATACCGGGGTGGCGGTAGTCTTTGTGGAAGTGGGACAGGAGGTACATATTACGGGCGGCAATCTTTATGAAGCCATCAACGCCGGCGTGAGGCAGGGCTATACGCAAGGCTACCTCCGCAAATCGGTAGTGGGCGATCCTTTACTGCGTAAAAATACCGGCGACAATACGCCGGCCATTATCCACACGGAGATAGTCGACGGGGATCGCTTGAAGATTACGGTGGCCCCCAAGGGCGCCGGCAGCGAGAATATGTCGGGGGTAAAGATGCTCAAACCGGCCGACGGTGTGGCGGGCATAAAGAAATATGTACTCCAAGTGGTGGAGGAGGCCGGCGGCAACCCGTGCCCGCCCATTGTCGCCGGCGTGGGCATAGGCGGCAACCTGGAAAAGGCCCCTTACCTGGCGAAAAAGGCTCTCCTGCGCCCCCTGGGGCAGCGCCATCCTTTAAGCCATGTTGCCGCACTGGAAGAAGAACTGCTGGCGGCTATCAACGCCACCGGCATCGGACCCCAGGGCCTGGGGGGAAGGGTAACGGCTTTGGATGTCCATATAGAAATTTACCCGACCCACATTGCTTCTTTACCGGTCGCCGTCAACCTGCAGTGCCATGCCGTCCGGCATGCCACCGCAATTCTGTAGGGGGTGGGCCTGTGCTTAGCATAACGACGCCTCTGGATGAGGCAACGGCCCGGAAGTTAAGGGCCGGGGATCAGGTTTTAATTAGCGGTACTATTTTAACCGGCCGGGATGCGGCCCACAAGCGGATGGTGGAAACCCTCCGGGCCGGCGGCGAGCTGCCCGTCGATCTCCGCGACCAGATTATCTATTACGTCGGCCCCTGCCCGGCCCGGCCCGGTAAAGTGATCGGCTCTGCCGGACCCACTACCAGCGGGCGGATGGATGCCTACGCGCCGTTGCTCATCAGGGAAAAGGGCTTGAGGGGGATGATCGGTAAAGGCGGCCGCAGCCCGGAAGTAATTCAGGCCATGCAGCAAGTCGGGGCCGTCTATTTCCTGGCCACCGGTGGTGCGGGTGCCCTCCTGGCCCGGCACATTAAAAAGGCCACCGTCATTGCCTACGAAGACCTGGGGCCGGAGGCCATCTACCGCCTGGAAGTAGAAGAATTTCCGGTGATTGTGGGTATTGACTCCGAGGGGAATGACTTATATACGATCGGCCGGGCGAAGTATCGCCGGGAGCTTTCGCCTTGAAGTCCGGGAAGGGGCCTGCCAGAATCCAACGGGGAAAAGATATCCAGATAATATCCTCCTAGGGCAAGAAAACAAACCTTTGGCAAGAATTTAGCCTTGCAGCGTAAGTAATCTTAAAATAAACTTAAAAATGAACCAACATGAATATTCTCAAGGAGGCAAGGCAAAGTGGCAGTCCTGGAGGAAATTAAAGAAGCCTTGATGGCCGGCAACGCCAACAAGGTCAAGGAGCTGACCCAGAAGGCCCTGGATGAGGGCATTGCTCCCACCACCATTATTAACGACGGCCTGATTGCAGCCATGAATATCATTGGCGTCAAGTTTAAGAACAATGAAGTTTACGTGCCTGAGGTCTTGGTGGCGGCCCGGGCCATGCATGCCGGTATGGATGTGGTCAAACCCCTGCTTGCAGGTGACGCCCTGGAGGATAAAGGAACCTTCGTCATCGGTACGGTTAAGGGCGACCTCCACGATATCGGCAAGAACCTGGTCATCATGATGATGGAAGGTGCCGGCTTCAAGGTAGTTGACCTGGGTATCGACGTGCCGGTAGAGAAATTTGTCCAGGCGGTAGAAGAGCACAAACCGCAGCTGGTCGGCATTTCGGCCCTGCTGACATCCACCATGATGCAGATGAAGAAAACTGTCGAGGGCCTGGCGGCTTACCGCGATAAAATCAAGATTATGGTCGGCGGCGCTCCAGTAACCCAAAAATTTGCCGATGAAATCGGAGCCGACGGCTATGCTCCCGATGCTGCCTCGGCTGTAGATCTTGCCCGCCAGCTGCTGGCGTCATAGGAGGCCAGGAGATGCTGGTTGTCGGTGAGCTAATAAATTCCAGTCGTAAAGCTGTAGCCCAGGCCATTGCCAACCGTGATAAGGAATACATCCAGGACCTGGCCAGGAAGCAGGTTGAGGCCGGAGCCCACATTGTTGACGTCAACTGTGGGACAAGCATCGGTGAAGAAGACAAAGTGATGACCTGGCTGGTCAATATAGTCCAGGAAGTCGTCGACGTACCCTTATGTATCGACAGTCCCAGCGCCGAAGCTCTGGCCGCTGGCCTGGCGGCCCATAAAGGCCGGGCCATGATCAATTCCATCACTGCAGAGAAGCAGCGCTGGGAGGAAGTTTTGCCCCTGGTGCAGAAATATAAAGCCAGGGTCATTGCCCTCTGCATGGACGACGGCGGCATGCCGGAATCAGTGGCCGACCGCTTGCGGGTAGCCGGCAAGCTGGTACCAGGGCTTTTAGAGGCCGGGATACCGGAAGACGATATATACCTGGATCCCCTGATCAAACCCCTGGGGGTTAACAGTCAGTACGGCGTTGAAGCTCTTGACGCGGTGGCGGCATTAAAGGAAAAGTATCCCAAAGTTCATATCATCTGCGGCCTTTCCAATGTTTCTTTTGGTTTACCGGAGCGCCGGCTTTTAAACCGGGCTTTTATGGTTATGTGCTTAACTAGGGGGATGGATGCCTTTATTCTTGATCCCCTGGATACGCCCCTGATGGGTCTTTTGAAAGCGGCTACAGCCCTGGCCGGCCAGGATGAATACTGCCTGGAATATATTGCCGCCGCTCGCGCGGGGAAAATTAAAGCTTAAGCTGCGAGTAAATCCGACCGCAGGCAGGGAGGCTCCCTGCTGCGGTCGTTTTTATTAGGAGGAAAAATATGTCTTTTTCCCTGGAAAATTTGATCCAGGCTGTAATCGACGGCAACGCCGTCCAGGCACGGGAAGAAGTTAAAAAGGCCCTGACCGCCGGGGTAGAACCGGCCCAGATTATTTCCGACGGCTTTGTGGCCGCCATGGATGTGGTGGGAGAAAGGTTTGAACGCAATGAGATTTACGTCACCGACCTGATTATTACCGCCCGGGCCATTCACGCCGGTTTAAAGGAACTCAAGCCTTTTATGCTGGCCGGCCAGGTGCAGCCGGTGGGGCGGGCCATTATCGGTACCGTTCAGGGAGACATCCATGATATCGGCAAAAATTTATTGGGGATAATGCTCGAAGCCTCGGGTTTTGAAGTAATTGACCTGGGCGTCAATGTCGCCCCCAGTACCTTTGTCGAAGCGGTAATTAAATACCGTCCTGACGTCCTGTGCCTGTCAGCCCTCCTTTCTTCTACCCGTAAAGCCATGGGTGAAACCATTGAAGCCCTGCAAGAGGCCGGCTGGCGGGGTAAGGTTAAAGTGGTGGTGGGCGGTACGCCCCTCAATGAGACTATTGCTGCCAAAATGGGGGCCGATGGCTACGCGCCCGATGCTGCCACCGCCGTCCAGCTGATCAAGGACCTGATCGACGCCGGCCAGAAACGCCAGGCGGTCCTGGCGCCGGCTACCCTGGATTTATTCTTTGGGGAAGGTTCCCTGGAAGACCTGCAGCGCGCCTTTACCCGTATGACCGGGCTGCACCTGGTCATGGTGGATGCCGCCGGCAATCCTTTGACCCCCCTGGGAGGCTTCCTGGAATGCTCCCGCCATTGCCATTTACTTCAGGGCAGCCCGGCCAAAGACGTGGATGTTACCACCCTGGCGGGTAATTTTAAAGAAGCTTTTATTTACCGCTGTCATGCCGGCCTGGTGGAAATATCTTATCCCCTGGCCAATGAAGACGGGACTGTGGGAGCCGTCCTCTGCGGCCACTGCCTTTTAGAGGGCGATCCCGCCCCGGCTCAATTGCAGACGGCCGTACCGGTGCTGTCCATAAAGGATCTAGAAGCCGTCTGCGGCCTCCTCTCCTTTGTCTCCGGGCAGATCATGCAGCTCAACGCCGTTTTACTGGTCAATAAAGAACTGGAGGAGCAGCGCGCGAGCTTTATCCACTTCCTGAAAAGGCAGCACCAGCTGGAGCAGGCCCTGAAGGATGCCGAACTCAAAGTCCTCCAGTCCCAGGTCAGTCCCCATTTCTTGTTTAATTCTTTAAATACCATCGCCCGCCTGGCCCTCTTTGAGGGGGCGGCAACTACGGAAAAAATGGTGCGCGCTCTGGCCCGCCTCATGCGCTACAGCCTCTACCAGGTCAAAGAAACGGTGACTCTGGCCGAGGAGGTAGCTGCCGTGCGCGACTACCTCTTTATCCAGGAGACGCGTTTTCCGGACCGGGTCCGGAGTCAGGTACTGATAGAGGAGGCTGTCCTGGATGCTCGGGTGCCCTGCATGGTCCTGCAGCCCCTGGTGGAAAACGCTGTCATCCACGGCCTGGAGCCCAAGGAGGAGGGCGGGAAAATTACCGTTTCCGGCCGCCGGGTGGGGGACCAGGTGCATATAGAAATAAAGGATGACGGCATTGGCATTCTTCCTGACGTCCAGAAGGCCATTTTTGACCTCCAGGTACGGGGCAGCGGCAAGGGCCAGGTCAGCGGGCTGGGGATTGTCAATGTCTACCGGCGCCTGCAGCATCAATTCGGCAGCAACTGCGCCCTGGATGTTACCAGCACGCCGGGAAAAGGGACTTGCATTCAGCTTACTTTTCCATATACAATTTGAGAAATGGGAAGTGAGAAGTGAGAGGTGAGTTTGTCCACGGAAATCAAGATCCTGCTTGTTGATGACGAACCCCTGGAACGGCAGGCCATGCGTTTTTTACTGGCCAGGGAACGGCCCCATTACCAGGTGGCCGCGGAAGCAGGTAATGGTATGGAGGCCGTAAACCTGGCAGCAGTTTTAAGGCCGGATATTGTCTTCCTGGACATTAAGATGCCCGTCATGGACGGCCTTACTGCCGGGCGGGAGATACGGTCACTTCTTCCCGAAACCAGGCTTATCTTTGTCTCCGCCTATGGCGAATTTGATTACGCCCGCGAAGCTGTTTCCCTGGGTGCCTCAAAATATCTATTAAAGCCGGTAGACGGGGAAGAAATGATCAAGCTCCTGGATGAACTGGTTGCCGATATTTCTGCAAGCCGCCGGCGCCAGCAGGAAACGGCCCGCCTCAAAGAGGCCCTGGAAAAAATGAAACCCCTGATCCGCCTGGGTTTTATTATGGATCTGATTAATGGGAATATAACGGCAGCCGAGGCCGAAAGCCGCGCCCTTTTCCTGGGGATTACCTCCCTCCCGCGGCTGGCCCTGCTGGTGGATATTGATAATTTTGCCAGCCTGGCCCGGGAAGGCTCGGAAATCGAACGGCAGCTTTTAAAGCAACGGGTAAGGGAAAGTATTGAAAAGGCAACGGCCGCTTGGCCGGGGGCCCTGGTAGCTCCCGCCACCAGGGACGAATTTGCCGTTCTCCTGCCCCTCGATCACCTGGAAAAGGAACGTGACGTCCGTCAGGCCGCTATCCACCTGGGCGAGGCTATCTGCCGCCAGGTGCGCCGGGATACGCAAGTGACCGTCACCGTAGGCATCGGCCGCCCGGCTGAAAAGGTCACCGGCCTGGCCCGCTCCTATGCCGAGGCGACGG
Source organism: Moorella sp. E306M (assembly GCF_006538385.1). NCBI lineage: Bacteria > Bacillati > Bacillota > Clostridia > Neomoorellales > Neomoorellaceae > Neomoorella > Moorella sp. E306M. Next base: position 1,624,454 of record NZ_BJKO01000001.1, read on the forward strand.
TGGCAGCTGAATTCCGCCTGCTTTATGGCGGCGACCAGGTTATTCACGCTGACGACGTTACCACCAGGTCAATGACCACCCATTCCCTGCCGGCTTCAGAGGGACAAGAGCTGAGCCAGGCCATCCGCATGGGTGATCGCGAGCTGGCTTACCGCCAGGCCAGCAATATTTTAATGAAACTGGCCCTGGAACAGGAAAGGCGCCCCGCCCTGCTGAAAATGAAACTCCTGGAGCTGGTGGCCCTGGCAGCCAATGCCGCCCTGGAGGGCGGGGCCGATCCGGAGGCCGTTTCTAATCTCACCCTGGCCGCCAGCAGCGAATTTTTAAACCTTGATAACCTGGCGGATATGCGGCAGCTCATCCTGGAGCGCCTGATGGTCCTGGTAGATCAGGTAGCAGCCAGCCGGGAACAACGTAATTCTTCCCTTATTGACCGGGCCAGCAAGTTTATTGAAGCCAACTTCAGCAAGGATCTCACCCTGGAAGAAGTCGCCCAGCAGGTGTATTTAAGTCCTTGCTATTTCAGCCGCCTCTTCAAACAGGTTAAGGGCCAGAACTTTATTGACTACCTGACCAGAGTACGCCTTAGAGTAGCCAAAGAATTGTTGTTAAATACCGATTTGCCAGTGGCGGCAATAGCAGAACGGGTAGGTTATCATGACGCCCGTTATTTCGGACAGGTATTTAAAAAGCAAGAAGGGTACACGCCCAGCGTGTTCCGCAAAATAGGGGGTGCTAAGTTTGAAGGAAGTGTTGGTTGATTTCCAGCCGGTGGGCCGACGGGTGCAGGTAGCAGCCGGCCAGACTATTTTAGCCGCAGCCCAGCAGCTGGGGCTGGCCCTGGGAGCGGGGGGCCTGACGGCACCCTGCGGCGGCAGGGGGTTGTGCGGCCGCTGCCGGGTGCGGGTAGCCGCTGGCGACGCCGGGGAGCCGGCCGCGGCGGAAAAACGCTTCTTGAAGCCGGAGCAGCTGGAACAGGGTTATCGCCTGGCCTGCCAGGCAGTCATCCAGGGACCGCTGAAAGTGGAAATCCCGCCGGAATCCATGCTCGGAATTCAGAAACTTCAGGTGGAAGGGCTGGACGTTGCAGTAGTCCCGGAAGCGCCAGTTAAAAGGTATAACCTCTCTTTAACCAGGACGACCATTGAGAACCCCCGGCCCCTCTGGCAGCAGGTGGCCGGCGAACTGGAGGCCACTTATGGCCTGGACCGCCCGGAAATAGATTTTAACCTGGCTTTGGTAACAGAACCCATGGCGGCCGGCGGCACCAGCGTGGTTACGGTACGCGGTAAAGAAGTGATCAACATTTATGCCGGCCGGCCGGCGCCGCCGCCCTTAGGCCTGGCTGTCGACCTGGGGACCACAAAGGTGGCCGGTTTTCTTATCAATCTGGAAACAGGGGCTACCCTGGCTGCCGACGGGATCATGAACCCCCAGATCGCCTACGGTGAAGATGTCATGGCCCGCCTGGGCTACGCCCTGGAGGGAGAACAGGGATACCGGCGCATTCAAGAAGTAGCCATCGAGGGGCTGAACCGGCTGGCAGCCACCCTGGCCGGGAAGGCCGGCGTAACAACGACCGACATTGAGGAAGCCGTCATCGTGGGCAATACGGCCATGCACCACCTGCTGTTGCACCTGCCCGTAGAACAGCTCGCCCGGGCCCCCTACGTCCCGGCCCTGACCACACCGGTAGAGGTAAAGGCCCGGAGCCTGGGTTTAAACTTCAGCCCGGGTGCCTATGTTTATTTCCAGCCCGTAATTGCCGGCTTTGTCGGCGGCGACCATGTGGCCATGATCCTGGGTAGCCGTATTGACGTAGCCCGCAAGGTAACCCTGGGCCTGGACATCGGTACCAATACGGAGATTGTTTTAAGTTACGGTGGCAAAATGCTTTCCTGTTCCTGTGCCTCGGGGCCGGCCTTTGAAGGCGCCCACATCGCCCAGGGAATGCGCGCCATTACCGGGGCCATTGCTGCCGTCCGGTTAAGTGACGACGGCCGGGAGGTCTACTGGGAAAGCATCGGCGGAGTACCACCCCTGGGCATCTGCGGCTCCGGTATTCTCGATGCCGTGGCCGAGCTTTACCGCACCGGCGTCATTAATGCCAACGGCCGGTTGGATTTAAATCATCCCCGAGTCAGGCGACCTGCCGGGGGCGGCCCGCTGGAATTCCTCCTGGTACCGGCGGAGGAAACCGGCATTGACAGCGACCTGGTGGTAACCCAGAAGGACATCGGCGAGATCCAGCTGGCCAAGGCGGCCATCGCCAGCGGCACCCTGCTCCTCCTGGAGGCAGCGGGCCTCACGGTGGACGACCTGGAAGAAGTCGTGGTCGCCGGGGCCTTTGGCACCCACCTGAAGCTGGAGAGCGCCATTGCCATCGGCATGTTCCCCAAACTTCCTTTGAACGCCTTCCGCCAGGTGGGCAATGCCGCCGGCACCGGGGCGCGGCTGGCCCTCCTTTCCATGGACGAAAGGCGGCGGGGAGAAACAATAGCCCGCCAGGTGGGCTATATCGAACTCATGACCCGGCCGTCCTTCCGGGATGTGTTTATGAAGTCGCTTTTATTACCATAACTTCTGGAGGTGAAGGCCCGTGAACCATGTTGAGCGGGTGCAGGTGGCTCTATCCCGAGGACGACCCGACCGGGTGCCGGCAGGAGAATTTGAGCTTGAACCCGGGCTGGTGACAGTACTTTTGGGCCGGGAAGGACCGGCAGGTTTTGCCGCGGAGGTGGCTGCCCGGGAGTTTCTGGGGATGGACCTCCTGGCCGTTACCCCCCGGGCGCCGTTAAAGGAAGAGGGGAATGACTGCTTTCGGGATGTCTGGGGTCGGCGGCTGCGGCGGCAGGGGGGCTTCACTACCGTCCAGGCCCCAGCTATCCCCGCCATCAAGGAAGCAGCCAGTTACCGCCTGCCGGACGCGAACGCTTTTGACCTGCTTCTTTTAAGGCGCTGGCGGGAGGAGACGGATTTCTTCGTTTTTGCCTTTGTAGACGGCCCTTTCCAGGGAACCGGTAAGCTTTTTGATTTTACGGATTTTCTCCTGGCGGTGGCTGGACGGGAGGGAGCCATCGGCGACCTGGCCGCGGCTGTTGTCGACTTTAACGTGGAGCTGGCCCGCCTTTGTGTCCAGGCCGGGGCTCACGCCTTGATTATCGGTGACGACATCGCCTATGAACGGGGGACATATATCCGGCCGGCCCTGTGGCGGGAAATCTTTTTGCCCTTCCTGCGCCGCCAGGTGGAAGCTATTAAGGCTATGGGTGTACCGGTCCTTTACCACTCCGACGGTAACCTACAGGCCATTTTACCCGACCTGGCAGCTTTACCCCTGGACGGCATCCAGTGCCTGGAACCGGCCGCCGGCATGGATATTGGCACCATTAAAAAGGAATACGGCGGGCGCCTGTGCTTGATGGGCAACTTCGACTTGAATCTCCTGGCTTCAGGTACGCCGGAAACCATTACGGCGGCAGTGGAGCAGCTCCTGCTGGCGGCGGCTCCCGGCGGCGGGTATATCTTTTCTACCTCCAGCGGTATTTTGAGTGCCGACCTGCCGCCCCAGAACGTCCTGGCCCTTTACCGGGCGGTAGCTGAATATGGTGTTTATATGTAACCTGTTTTAGAAGGTGCTGGCTCCTGGACGTATTTTACTCCCAGCAATATCCAGGTATAACCCTTTCCGCCTGCCATATCAATTAAATAGGGATTCTGGCGGGAAGGTGGTTTTGTTGGCTGGTAAATTTTTACGCTGGCAGGTTATTTTACCCGTGGTGCTCGTCCTGACCCTGGCCGGTGGTTGGTCTTATGTCTATTACCTGCGGGAAATAAAGGTGGAACCCCAGGAACTTATCGTCCAGGCCCTGGATATTACCAACCAGGCAACCAGCTACCGTTTCCACGTCGAGGCAAGCCTGATTACCGGGGGAAATAAAATAGGCTTAAGCAGCCTGGACGGGGAGCGGGCCGGTGACGGCAGCCTGTATTTAAAGGGCCAGATGACCGGCCAGCCGGTGGAGATTTACCAGGTCAAAGATACCACTTATTTTCGCGACCCGACCTCCAAACGCTGGATGGTCACCCCTGGCAACAACCCCCTGGAGCAAGAAAAGTATATGGCTGAAATCAATCCCCTATCCATTTTAAAAATTACCCGGGTGGATGATTTGCAGTTTTTGGGCCGCCAGAAAAAGGTGCCGGGGAGGCCCTACCTCCTCACCTGCCGGCCGCAGGTCAACAACCAGTTCCTCAACAGCTACTGGCAGGATCTTTACTACCAGTTCTGGGTGGAACGGGGAAGCAACTACATCCGCAAAGTTTCCCTGGAAGCCGCCCACCGCCAGCGCCCCCAGGACAAACTGATCATGACCGTCGACTTCTACGATTTTAACAAGCGCATCAACATTAAACCGCCCCAGTAGGGGCGGTTTTACTTTTAGCATTAATTCAAGGTCCTGTCTATAAATTTTTCTTCCCTGTACCTGGCTTGGAGCAATGCTGTCACCGGGCCGGGCCGGCCGTTGCCGACGGGCCGGCCGTCCACCCATGTCAGGGGAAGGATCTCCATCAAGCTGTTGGTGAGAAAGGCCTCCCCGGCAGCCAGGAGAGCCTCGGGCTTTAAGGGTTCTTCCTTCACCGCCAGGCCCAGGCCGGCGGCGAGTTTTAGCACCCGGGCCCGGGCCAGGCCGGGCAGGGGGCCGCTGGCCAGGTCGGGAGTATAAAGGGTATCTTGCTGGATAAGAAAGAGGTTGCTGCGGCTGCCTTCGGCCAGATTACCGTCAAGGTTCAAAAGCAGGGCCTCCCGGGCACCCTTCTTCCGGGCTTCGGCCAGGGCCAGGAGGTTTTCCAGGTAGTTCATGGTCTTGAGGCCGGCCAGGGGAGAGTGCTGGTTGCGGCGAATGGTGACTATGGCAGCCCGGCAGCCTTTGCGGTAATCTTCCGGTGTATAGGGCAGGCCGTTTTCGGCCGTAAACATCAGGTTGTAGCCCTGGCCGCCCTGGAAAAAGTTCAGGCGGCCGCGGCCGGTGGTCACCTGGTTGGCGGCGATGGTAGCCTGGATAGCTGCTGGGAGGCCGGAGGTTTCGGGTACAGGCCAGCCCAGGCGCCGGGCACTGCTGGTAAGACGTTGAAGGTGTTCGGCGAGAAAAAGGGCCCTGCCCTTTTCGATGCGGATTGTTTCAAATAACCCCGCCCCGTACAGAAAACCAGGATCGGCGGGGCTGATTGCCGTTTCTGCCAGGGGCTGGAGAGAGCCGTTAAGGTAGACGATTGCTGCAGGCATAGGTGTTTTCCTCCGAAAATAGCTCACCTGCCGGTGAGCTTTTTTCTACTTTCCATGGTCCTTGCCGGAGCGGCTAAATGCTCGGGCCGTAGGACGGAAAGAACGGGGGCAGTTTCCTTCCGGGCGCCGTTTCCCCTCTTTCATAATCCCAGGGCCAGGATCAGTCCCCGGGCTTTGTCCAGGGTTTCCTGGTACTCCCTCTCTGGCTCTGAGTCGGCCGTGACGGCGCCGCCGACCTGGAAATAGGCCCGGCCGCCGGCCAGGAGAAAGGTGCGGATGACGATATTCCAGTCGGCTTCGCCGTCAAAACCCAGGTAGCCGATGGCGCCGGTATAGACGCTGCGCCTTACCGGCTCCAGTTCTTCGATGATTTCCATGGAACGTACTTTTGGTGCCCCGGTAATGGAACCTCCGGGAAAGGTGGCCCGCCACAAGTCCACCATATCCCTGCCGGGCTGCAGGGTGCCGGTGATGGTGCTTACCAGGTGGAAAACGGTGGCGTATTCTTCCAGGACAAAAAGCTCCGGCACCCGCACCGACCCTACCTGGCAGACCCGGCCCAGGTCGTTCCTTTCCAGGTCGATGATCATCACCAGTTCGGCCCGGTCCTTGGCACTGTTCCATAACTCCTGGCGTAAGGCAGCATCTTCGGCCGGGGTCCGGCCCCGGGGCCGGGTGCCTTTAATGGGCCGCGTTTCTACCTGGCCTTGACTGACCCGCAAAAACCTTTCCGGCGAGGCGCTGGCGATGGTGCCTTCTTTTAAGGACAGGTAGGCGGCAAAGGGAGCCGGGTTAACCCGCCGCAGGCACCGGTAAAGCTCCCAGGGTTCTACAGCAAGCTCTGTCTGCAGGCGCTGGGATAAGTTTACTTCAAAAATATCTCCGGCGGCAATATATTCCTTTGCCCTGGTGACGGCCCGGCAATAAGATTCGGGAGTAAAAAGGGAGTTAACGGGTGTTCTGATGCCGTCTGCTCCTGCCGGGGGCGGCAGGGGTCTTACCTTTTGCAGGCGCGCAGTTATTTCCTTTATCCGGGCCAGGGCTTCTTTTACGGCAGCGGGACCGGTAGCCGGAAAACCGCTGGCAGCCACGTAGACCCTTTCCTCGTGATGATCGATGGCTACGATGGTACTATAGAAAGCCAGGTAACTTTCCGGGAAGGGCAGGTCGTCGGCAGCCTGTGAGGGCAGCTTCTCGATGTAACGGCCCAGGTCATAGGCCAGGTAGCCGACAATGCCACCGGTGAAAGGAATGGGTTGTTCTCGCCGGGGGAGGATGTAGGGGGCTATAAGGGAGCGGATGATTTCCCAGGGATTGCCGGTAAGGGTTTGCACCGGTTGACCGGGAGAGGAGAGCCGGGCCTGGTAGCCCTTGGTTTTGACTACCAGGAAGGGGTCGCTGCCTAAAAAGGAATAGCGGCCCCAGCGGGGGTGAAAAAGGGCGCTTTCCAGCAGAAAGCTGTTTTCCCGGCCGCCGGCGAGGGCGGCATAAAGGGCCTCCGGGTCGGCGGGCGCCTTAACTTCGGTTACAATGGGTAATGCGGTAGTCATATCTATCCAGGCCTCCTCTATAAATAAAAAAACCAGCTCTAACCAAGCTGGTCCTCACCCCAAAAGCTCCGAGTCGTCTCATCTGAACTCTAACTCAGCGTTTCTCAACTATGCTCAACATATTTTAAGTTTTCCTCTAGACATATTAATAGCATATACAAGGTTCCTGGACAAGTACCTGTGCTACAAAAGACTTACCTTTCTTTTGTTGGTACTTTAAGTTTTAGAAAAACTCCCCGAAATGCTCCATCCACCAGCGGGCGTACCGTTTGTCCGCATCCTCATTTTCCAGGGTAACGCCGGCTGCCAAGAGAGAGTGGTGGCCGGGGAGTTTATGGTGTAAAAGGTACTGATAAGCTTCTGTTATCAGGAGGAATTTTTCTATGGCAGCCTTATCACCTGGATTACTATCGGGGTGGTACTGCCGGGCCAGACGGCGGTACGCCTTTTTTATTGCTTGGGCGCCGGCCTCGGGACTGACTCCCAGGACCTGGCGCGCCCTTTTTTCTAATGTACTGGTGCCAGGAGACACCGGTAGCTCACTCCTTTGGCGCCAAATTCGGACGGCCAGAAGGATTTTGCCGTTATACAGCGAAGATAACAAGGTTATGGTAAACTGTCAAGAGGTATATTAATAGAGGCCGGTGGAGGAAGTTTGCCGGGGTGAAGGTAACATCGTACTTTTATTTCGGGGGAGGAATTATTTTTGCAGGATGACATTGCTAAAGTCTTGGTTAGCGCCGCTGAGATAAAAAAACGGGTTAAAGAAATGGGCGCGGCCATTAGCCGCGATTATGCCGGCAAGGACCTGCTGGTGGTGGGTATCCTCAAAGGGGCGATTATTTTCCTCGCCGACCTGGTGCGGGAGATTACCATTCCCCTCCAGCTCGATTTTATGGCTGTTTCCAGTTACGGCGCCGGGACCACTACGTCGGGAGCAGTGCGCATCTTGAAGGATCTGGAAGTGCCGGTGGAAGATAAGCACCTCCTGATTGTGGAGGATATTGTTGATACCGGTCTGACTTTAAAATACCTGCTGGAAAATTTAAAGGCCCGCAAACCTTTAAGTGTGCGCTCCTGCACCATTCTGGACAAGCCCGAGCGGCGGCTGGTGGATGTCCATGTCGATTACAGCGGTTTTTCCATCCCGGATTATTTTGTTGTTGGTTACGGCCTTGATTATGCCCAGAAATACCGCCATTTGCCGGACATCTGCATTTTAAAACCGGAGGTTTACAACGGGCAGAGATGAAAAGAGGGTCGCCAGGCCTGCTCCTTGCACGGCAAGAGCTCTATAGTTGGGCGATCTGCGTCAAAAGGAGCTTCACCGTAAAATAAAATAAAGGTTAATTCAGTGAGGTTGGGTAGATGATGCGAGAAAACAAGCAACCTGCGGAAATAGTCCTGGTCCTGGACTTCGGCGGCCAGTACAACCAGTTGATTGCCCGGCGCATCCGCGAAGCCGGGGTTTACTCGGAAATGATCCCCTTTAATACGCCCCTGGAGGAGATCCTGGCCCGGCGGCCCAAAGGTATTGTCTTTTCCGGCGGGCCGGCCAGCGTTTACAGCCCGGGGGCGCCCCGCATTGACCGGGCTCTATATGAGAGCGGCATCCCCATTTTAGGCATATGCTATGGCATGCAGCTCATGGCCCACGACCTGGGGGGCCGGGTGGAGGCAGCCGCAGGGCGGGAATACGGTAAGACCGAGCTTGAAGTAACGACTGACGACATCCTCTTTGCCGGGTTACCCCGGACCATGCAGTGCTGGATGAGCCACGGCGACTATATCAGTGCCCCGCCGCCGGGCTTTAGGGTAACGGCCCGCTCGGCCTACACGCCGGTGGCGGCCATGAGCGACCCGGGGCGCCGGCTTTACGGCGTCCAGTTTCACCCGGAGGTCAAGCACACGCCCCTGGGCCAGGAAATGCTCCGCCGCTTCCTCTTCCAGGTGTGCGGCTGCCGCGGTGACTGGTCGGTCAGCTCCTTTATCGAAGAGCAGGTAGCGGCTATCCGGGAGCGGGTGGGTGACGGCCGGGTGCTGTGCGCCCTGAGCGGCGGCGTTGATTCTTCCGTGGCCGCGGCCCTGGTGCACCGGGCCGTGGGCGACCGTTTAACCTGCGTCTTTGTCAATCATGGCCTCCTGCGCCAGGGCGAGGCGGAACAGGTGCAAAAGACCTTCGGCCAGGCCCTGAAGGTGAACCTGATCTATGTCGACGCCGGTGAGCGTTTCCTGGCCAAACTGGCAGGAGTAACCGACCCGGAAGAGAAGCGCAAGATTATCGGCCACGAGTTTATCCGCGTCTTTGAAGAGGAGGCCAGGAAACTGGGGAAAGTGGATTTCCTGGTCCAGGGAACCTTATATCCTGACGTCATCGAAAGCGGCACCGAAACGGCGGCCGTTATCAAAAGCCACCATAACGTCGGCGGCCTGCCGGAAGACATGGAGCTGGAGCTAATCGAGCCGCTGCGGCTTTTGTTCAAAGACGAGGTGCGCCGGGTGGGGGAGGAACTGGGCCTGCCCGAGGAAATAGTCTGGCGCCAGCCCTTCCCCGGGCCGGGACTGGCCATCCGCATCCTGGGGGAGGTTACACCGGAAAAGCTGGCGATTTTACGCCAGGCGGATGCCATTGTAACCGAAGAGATCCGGCGGGCCGGGCTCTACCGGGAAATCTGGCAGTCATTTGCTGTTTTGCCCTCCATGAAAAGCGTGGGTGTTATGGGCGACGAGCGTACCTATGCCTACCCCATCGTCGTCCGGGCCGTGACCAGCGACGATGCCATGACAGCCGACTGGGCGCGGCTTCCTTATGAATTGCTAGAGCGCATCTCGTCCCGCATCGTCAACGAGGTGCGCCATGTCAACCGGGTGGTTTACGACATCACCTCCAAGCCGCCGGCAACCATAGAGTGGGAGTAGGTAAAAAATTGCTAAGGCCAGGAGCGGTGAGTTATACTTTATAATGAGGGTTTGGTAAGGGGGGTTATTTATGCTCAGCAACTATACGGCACGTTATACAAAGATCAGTTCAGGTTACCTGGGGCAACTGGTCGAGTGGCCTGAGGTAATAACTGAAGGGAAAACCCTGGAAGAATGTAGAGAAATGCTTAAGGATGCCCTTCGGGAGATGATTCTGGCCTATCGCCAGCAAAAGAAAGAAATTCCCCTTGGAGGCGCTTTATTAGAACAGGTGCCGGTGGAGTTTTAGCAGTGTCTATAAAACGTCGGGACTTGATTCGTTACTTTGAGGTAAATGGTTTTTATTTACTACGGGAAGGTGCTAACCATTCAATCTATACCAATGGTATAAAAACGGTACCTGTTAAAAGGCACCGCACGCTGGACCGGATTACAGCCAATGAACTTTGCAAGCAGGCAGGTTTAAAGCCAATATTTTAAAGCACGCCCCGTTCAAAGGTGGCGTGCTTTTATATTGCTTCTTATATCACCCGCCGGGCGCCGCGGTAGCGCCGTCCCCAGTAGTAGGGGTCATCAATGTTATCAATAGCTACCCCCCGGGAACTGGAGGCGCTGATGAACTTGCCATCACCCAGGTAAATGCCAACGTGGCTAATACCCTTACCATTGGTATCGAAAAATACCAGGTCGCCCACCTGGAGACTATCCTTATCGACCTGTCTGCCACTGGTGGCCTGGTCGGAAGCGGTACGGGGCAAATCAATACCCACCTGCCGGAAAACATACCAGGTAAAACCCGAACAGTCAAACCCGCTGGGGCTTGTCCCCGCCCAGCGGTAGGGGACACCAATATATTTACGGGCGATGGTGGCCACTCGTTTGCCGGTGGTGGCAGGGCTGGTTTCTTGCCCGCGGGAGGCAGAGGAGGTATCCCGGCGTTCTGCCGCGGGGGAAGGATGGGCCGCGGGAATTTCCAGGACCTGTCCAACTAAAATTAACGAAGAATGAAGGTTGTTGGCCGCCTGGATCTGTTCTACGGTAACACCGTAACGGCGGGCCAGGGCCCACAAGGTATCGCCCCTTTTTACTTCATAGGGCTGGGCCAGGGCCACCCCGGCGGCTGCAAAAATAAAAGAACCGGTCAGGGCGGTGGTCAGGCAGTATTTACCCCACTTCTTCAATTTTCTTGGACCTCACTCTCTCCACACCTACGAGGTTAGTTGCCGGGTTCGGACCGAGAGTTAGCCCGGAGCCAGGAGGCTCTTCACCCCAAAAATTATCCCCCGTTTCCCGTTATTGCGGGAATTCGGTGCTGAAATATGCCACTATTATTCTATCGTCGAAACAAGGAATAGTAAAAGGCTCCGCAGGTGGCTATAGGGTCATGAACTGCCAGGATGGACAATATTTTGCTCGATTTTATCTTTTTCTTAAAATCCATGGTTATAAGAGATTCTCCGGAGCAAAGCTGACATTGCTTCCTCCGGGGCAGTATGTTAAAATGTAGCCAAATATCTTTAACTGGTGACATTATGGTACAAGAACTTATTAAAGACCTGGTAGTCAATTTCCAGATTAAAGATAAGAGAAACAGGAATGGTTACTTTTTCGTCGTTTCCGGGCCTTCCGGGGTGGGAAAAAATACCCTGTTGAACTATGCCCTGGAGCGGGTCCGGGGTATATACTACCTGCCCTCAATAACCACCCGCCCCATGCGACCGGGGGAAGCCCAGGGCTTCCCGTATTTTTTTGTCAGTAAAGCTGATTTTGAAGCAATGATCGCTCAGGGAGCCTTCCTGGAATGGAAGCAGATTCATTCCGGGGACTACTACGGTACCCATTTACCGACAATTGTTTATGCCCTGGAGAACGGCTATGACATTATTACCGACATGGATGTCCTGGGATGCGTTGAGGTCATGGAGCGCTTCCCTGAAAATGTCGTCCCGATTTTTATTGCCCCGCCAAATATGGAAGAATTGCGCCAGCGGCTGGCCGGGAGGGAAAAGGACGCCGGGGTGATAGCCAGAAGGCTGGAACGGGTGGATATGGAAATGGGCTATGTCGATAGGTACCGGCACGTGATTATTAATGATGACCTGGAGCGGGCCGGGAAAGAGCTGGTCCGGATTTTAGAGCAATATTCCCAAAGTGGTACTAAAAAGTAAGGGCTAACTGTCCAGCTCCAATACTTCGTGCTGCAGCTCCCACATCCGGCGGTAAAGCCCCTCTTGCCGGAGAAGTTCCTCATGCCGTCCCCGCTGGACGACCCGCCCTTTATCCAGGACCAGGATCTCATCCATGGCCTCCAGGCCCGCCAGGCGGTGGGTTATGACCAGGGTGGTCCGGCCGGCCATTAAACGGTAGATAGCCTGCATTACTTCCTCCTCAGTCACCGGGTCCAGGCCCGATGTGGCCTCATCCAGCACCAGGATGGGGGCGTTTTTCAAAAGGGCGCGGGCGATGGCCAGACGCTGGCGCTGGCCCCCGGAGAGTTTCAATCCCTCTTCACCGATACAGGTTTCATATCCCCCGGGCAGGCTCTGGATAAATTCGTCCAGTCTGGCCTCCCGTGCGGCCTGCCGGATCTCCTCCCGGCTGGCACCAGGCCTGGCCAGTAGGAGGTTTTCGGCAATGGTGGCATGGAAGAGATGGGTTTGCTGGGAAACTACAGCTATCAAGCGGCGCAACTCTTCCGGGGGATAGACCTTGAGTTCATACCCACCCAGGCGGATAGATCCTTCCTCGTAATCCCAGAAGCGCAGGAGCAGGTTTACTAATGTGCTTTTCCCGGCCCCGCTGGGACCGACGATAGCCACCCGGCCCCCTTCGGGCACGGTAAAGTCGAGGCCGTCCAGGACCCAGGGTTCTCCCGGGGCGTAGCGAAAGCGCAGTCCTTTTACCTCCAGGTGGTAGTTTGCCGCCTGCGGCGGCGGGCCGGGCGGGTCCTGGACGGCAGGCCGGGTATCGGTAAGGGCAAAGAGCCGCCGGGCTGCAGCCAGGCTTGCTTCCAGGCGCTGGGGTATCATGGCCAGGGGCAGGACGGCCTCAAAGCTGCCAGCCGCTCCAAGGGCCAGCATGGCCAGGTAAACGCCGTCCAGTTGTCCGCTGGCCACCAGGGGGATGGCCAGCACCAGGACGAACCACAGGGCCAGGTTCATGGCCAGGCCTGACACGGCGGCCGCCAGGCCGGCCACCCCCGCCTCGCGGCCCTGGAGAACCAGCAGTTCCCGGCTCAAGGCGGCGATGCGTTCCTGCTGCTGCCTGGCGTATCCGCAGGCCAGGATTTCAGGCATGCCTTGAACGGTATCCACCAGGGCGGCGTTAAGGGCCGCCCGTACTTCTCCCTGCTGCCGGGTCGCCAGCCGGCCGGCAGCCTTGAGGCCCAGGGGCGCGATGATGCCGGCCCCGAGAAAAAATAACAGCCAGGCCAGGGCCGGTTTGATGGCAAAATGGGCCAGGAAAACGAAAACGGCCACCATGACCAGCAGGGCTACCAGGGGCGGGGCCAGGACGCGGAGATAAAAGTTTTCCAGGGTCGCCACATCGGCCACGACCCGGCTCAACAGGTCGCCACTGTGGTGGTCCGGCAGCCGGGCCGGGACCAGGGGCTCAAGGGCCCGGTAAAAGGAAACCTGCAGTTGGCTAAGGATGTGCAGGGTGACGCTATGGTTTACATAACGTTCCAGGTAACGGCTGGCGGCCCGGGAGATACCAAAAAAGCGCACCCCGACGATGGGGAGCATGAGGTCTGAAACCGGCGGGTGGAGGGCGGCGCTGGCAATGAGAAAGGCCGCGGTGGCCATGAGGCCGACGTTGCTGGCTATGGTAAAAAATTCAAGCAGGGTGGCTCCCAGTATAGCGGCCCAAAAGGGAGCAAGCAAACCCAGGAGACGGATGCAAGTGCTGGTGGTAGTTCTCCGCTTAAAATAGGCAGGGGGTAACTGTCGGTACAGGGCGGTGCAGTTCTGGAGGCCAGGGGCAGGCGTGCCTTCAGGCTGGTGATGTTTTTGGCGGCATGAAAAGTACGGCATATCGAGAGAGCGTGCGGAGCGGGCGGCCATGCTAACGGATTCACGCCGGTCATGCCTGAAGGTATAGTCCACCGCTCCGGTGAGGCTTCCGGAATGGAGCGAGTTAGCGGGCGCTGAGCTAACCTTCACCCTTCCGGCTGCGCAATGAAAGGCTGTGACCAGGCGGTAATAGGCACCCTGCCGCGCCATTAATGCCTCGTGCCGTCCTGCCTCCACCACCCGGCCGGAGGCCAGGACCACGATGCGGTCCGCCCGGTAGACGGTGCTGAGGCGGTGGGCGATAATCAGCACCGTGCGGTTTTCCATCAGGCGATCCAGGGCCGCCTGGATTAGCTGGTCAGTGGCTGGATCCAGGTTGGCCGTAGCTTCGTCCAGGATCAGTAAGGGGGCGTCCTTCAAAATGGCCCGAGCAATGGCCAGGCGCCGCGCCTGGCCGCCGCTCAAGCGCAGCCCCCGCTCACCGATGGGCGTATCATAACCCCGGGGCAGGGCGGCAATGAACTCATGGGCCCCGGCGAGGCGGGCCGCGGCCACCACTTCCTCCCGCGAGGCTTCCGGACGTCCCAGGAGGATATTGTCGGCTATAGTACCGCTGAAAAGGTAGGGATGCTGGGGAACCAGAGCCACTTGCCGGCGCCATTCCACCAGGGGGATCTGGTTTAAAGGAAAGCCGTTGACGGTAATCAGCCCGCGGTCGGGCTCCAGGAAACGCAGGAGCAGGTGGGCGATGGTGCTTTTCCCCCCGCCGCTGGGACCAACCAGGGCCACCTTTTCCCCCGGCCGGAGTTCCAGGGAGACCTCTTCCAGGGCCGGCCGCTCCCTATCCGGGTAAGTATAATGAACCCCTGCCAGGACAATATGCAGCCCCGGCTGCCGTACGCGGCTTTCCCTGCCCGGCGGGAGATTTCCTGTTTCCGCGCCTCGAGGCAGGGATTTGACCCTCACGTCCGCTACTGCCGGGGCCGGGGTAGTGCAAGGGCCTGCCATATCCAGAACGGCGAAGATCCGTCGGGCGGCGCTGACGCCGGCCAGGCCGGCATGAAACTGGCTGCCCAGGAGGCGCAGGGGCAGGTAGAATTCCGGGGCCAGCAGCAAGAGGAAAAGGGCCTCTTTAAAGGGTATTTGGGCATAAACCAGGCGCAGTCCCACGGTGACAGCCACCAGGGCGGTGCTGATGGTAGCTACGAGTTCCAGCACCAGGGCCGATAGAAAGGCCACTCGCAGCACTCCCAGGGTGGTGGACCGGAAACGGTCACTGAGGCGGGCCAGGACTTCAGCTTGCTCCTTGCTGCGGCCGAAGATTTTCAGGGTGGTAAGGCCCTGCAGCACATCCAGGAAATGGCCGCTCAGGCTGCTCAGAGTTTGCCACTGCTGTTGAGTGAGGGCTTCTGCCCGGTTGCCGATAAGGAACATGAACAGGGGAAGCAGGGGGGCGGTAAAAAGGAGGAGCAGGCCGGAAAACAGGTCCAGGGGGAAGACGAAACCAAGGACCATCAGGGGCACCAGGGCCGCCAGGGCCAGTTGGGGCAAATAGCGGGCAAAATAAGCCTCCAGGTCCTCAATTCCTTCAACCAGGACATTGACCAGCTCCCCGGTATGCTCATCCTTCAAAGGTAACGGACCTACGGCCAGGATGTGGCCCACCAGGCGCCGGCGCAGGTCATATTTGATCCGGGCCGCGGCCCGGTGGGCCGCCACTTCTACACCCCAGGCCAGGCCCGCCCGGAGGAAAATGATGCCCAGGAGGGCCATGAGCCAGTGCCAGACACCCCGCAGATCCTGCCCTTCCAGGAAGACCCCGTTCACCACCCGGGCCAGGTAACCGGCCTGCAGGATGGCCAGCAAGCCGGCCGCCAGGCCCAGGCCGATGGTCACGGCCAGGTGCCAGCGCACCCGGCGTGCTTCGCCCAGGAGGTTCCTTTCCAGCAGCAAATTACCTTCCCCTCTCTCCGCAGGACCTTCCTTGCTCTAACCCTTTCTGGTGCGTATTCGAAAACTCTTGGCTAGCCCCGTTCACCTTTTGCCGTACTTTCGAAACAAGA
Source organism: Moorella sp. E306M (assembly GCF_006538385.1). Classification (NCBI taxonomy): domain Bacteria; kingdom Bacillati; phylum Bacillota; class Clostridia; order Neomoorellales; family Neomoorellaceae; genus Neomoorella; species Moorella sp. E306M. Next base: position 1,640,286 of record NZ_BJKO01000001.1, read on the forward strand.
AGGGAAGTAGCCAGTTCCGGCAAGCCACCGGCCTCTAACTCCTAATATTCCATGTCCCTGGCCTTAACCCGCTGGCGGAATACCCAGTAGGTCCAGCACTGGTAAAGGAGGACCACCGGTACCAGGGTGAGGGCGACGATGGTCATAACTTTAAGGGTATAGGGGCTGGAGGAGGCCTGGTAAATGGTCAGGCTCCATCGGGGATTCAGGCTGGAAACCATTACCCGAGGAAAGAGGCCGCCAAAGAGAGCCGCAGTGCCCAGGAGGATGGCCAGACCGTTCAAGATAAAAGCCCCGCCGTAGCTCCGGGAGCTGAGCGACCACCAGGCCAGGAGAAGGGCCACCAGGGCGCCCCAGGCGGCGATTCCGGGTACCATCCGGGTAAAGATGTCGGTTTCCCGGTAACTCATAATTAGCAGCAGGAGGAGGGCCGCCACAGCGCCGGTACCTATCTTTAGCCCCGCCTGCCGGGCGCGCTGCGGCAGTTCATCCCCGGTTTTGAGGGCCAGGAAAAGTGCCCCCTGCAGGGTGAAAAGGAGAAGAGAGGTCAAGCCCCCCAGCAGGGTGTAGGGAGAAAGGAGATCGAAAAAGGTACCGGCATACTGCATGCGGGCGTCAATGGGTACGCCCCGGATCAGGTTGGCCATGGCCACGCCCCAGAGGAGGGCCGGCAAGAGGCTCCCCAGGAAAAGCATCCAGTCCCAGAAGTTACGCCAGGCCGGGCGGTCATCCTTGCTGCGGAATTCAAAGGCTACCCCGCGCACGATCAGGGCGACGAGGATAAGGAATAACGCCAGGTAAAAGCCGCTGAAAAGGGTGGCGTACCAGTGGGGGAAGGCGGCAAACATGGCCCCGCCGGCGGTGAGCATCCACACCTCGTTGCCGTCCCAGAAGGGGCCGATGCTGTTGATGATGGCGCGGCGTTCCCCATCGCTTTTCCCCAGGAAGGGCAGCAGGATACCGACGCCGTAGTCAAAGCCCTCCAGGAAAAAGAAGCCGGCAAAAAGGACGGCTACCAGGATAAACCAGAGGACAGTTAGATCCATAAGGATACCTCCCCGGAATTATCTAACATCCTGGTGGCAGGAGTTGTCTCAACACCCTGCCGGGCGTATTTAGCCAGGAGGTAGACGTCGGCTACCGCCAGGACCCCGTACAGCAGGGTAAAAGCCACCAGGGTCGTCAAAATAGCGGCGGCGGATACCCCGGGCGAGACGGCCGCCTCGACCCGCTGCAGCCCGTAGACAATCCAGGGATAGCGACCGATCTCGGCCATCAACCAGCCGGCGGTGTTGGCGAGATAGGGCACAGGAATGCTCCAGAGGAGGGCTTTAAGGACCAGGGGTTTTTCTTCCAGGCGTCTCCGCCGCCACAGGTACAGGCTGTAAAGGGACAGTAAAATTAACCACAGCCCGGCGACGACCATCAGGCGGAAGCTCCAGAAGACCGGGGCGACCGGCGGGATATAATTGCCGGGGCCGTAGCTGGCCTCTGCCGCGGCCTGAAGATCCTTCAGGCCTTTAACCTCGCCCTGGAAGCTGTTATAGGCAAGAAAACTGGCCAGGGCGGGAATCTTAATCTCGAAGGTATTGGTCTGGTCTTTTGTATCAACCAGGGCCACCAGGGCCAGGGGGGCCGGATCGGCACTCTCCCACAAGGCTTCGGCGGCTGCCATCTTCATGGGCTGGGCATTGACCAGGTACTGGCCCTGGAAGTGGCCGACGGCCGCCACCAGCAGGCTGCTGATGACGCCCGTTATCAAAGCCAGCCGGAAGGAACGGCGGAAGGGATCTAATTGGCTTTGCCGCAGGAGGTGGTAGGCACTGATCCCCATGACGAAAAAGGAGGCTGTCACAAAGCCGGCCAGGACGGTGTGGGGGAATTGATAGAGCACATGGGTGTTGGTCAGCAGGGCGAAGAAATCCGTCATCTCGGCCCGGCCGTTACGCAAGACATAGCCCACCGGCTCCTGCATAAAGGAGTTGGCCACCAGGATCCAGAAGGCGGAAAGATTGGTTCCGAAGGCCACCAGCCAGATGCAGGCGGCGTGGAGGGCTTTAGGCAGCTTATCCCAGCCAAAGAGCCACAGGCCCAGAAAGGTGGATTCCAGGAAAAAAGCGGCCAGGGCTTCTACGGCCAGGGGGGCGCCGAAGATATCCCCGACGAAACGGGAGTACTCGGACCAGTTCATGCCGAAGTGAAACTCCTGGACGATACCGGTCACCACGCCCATGGCAAAGTTGATGAGGAAGAGCCTGCCCCAGAAGCGGGCCATGTTCTTGTAAGTTTCATCACCAGTGCGGACGTAGATGGTTTCCATGATGGCCACCAGGACTGATAGTCCCAGGGTCAGGGGGACGAAGAGGAAGTGATAAACTGAGGTAATCCCGAACTGCCACCTGGCCAGCAAGAGTGCATCCATAACTTTTCTCCTCCCCTCAAAATACATCAAAGTGTACCCAAATAGTATAGTTTATTTGAAAATAATCCCTCCTTTCAAGTCTTTACTCAATTTTTCCCGGCCAGCTCGGCGAAGTTGTAACGCTCCAACTCCCGGCGCAGGGCGTCCTGGACTGCGCCCAGGGCCCGGTGTACCGGGCAACAAGGAGCGCCGTGTTTATTACAGTACTCCGGGTCCAGAAGGCAGCGGTTAATGCTAACCGGTCCCTCTACAGCTTCGACGACATCCAGCAGGGTAATTTCCCGCGCCGGCCGGGCCAGGGCAAAACCGCCGCTGACACCGCGGTAGGATTGCACTATTCCGGCCTGGACCAGGGAACGCATGATTTTAAGCAAGAAGCGCATGGGGATATCTTCGCGGGAAGCAATCGTCTGGGCTTCGGCGATGGTGCCCGGTTCCAGTTTCGCCAGGTACAGGACGGCGCGGAAGGCATAATCGGTGGCCTGGTTTAAGCGCATGTAAAACTACTTCCAGTCTAAAGTATATTCATTTGGTATATTTTATAGTAATAATAACTCATCCTATTTTTCCTGTCAAGTTTTTCTATTACCATCCTGTTAATACCGGGCCAGGCGGTCCAGCTCTTTCAGCTTATTGCTGAACCAGGCGGCATGCAGGTCTTCATCAATGAGGTGGCTCCAGAGGAGGTTAAAAAGGGGTTTTTCGGCAACTTTAAGAATCAGCCGTTTGTAGTCAGCCATGGCCTTTTCTTCTAAAGTAATGTTGGCCCAGAGGAGGGTGCGGGTATTGGTCCAGTTGAAGATGGTCCCGGTTGCCACCCCCAGGAGGGGAGCAATAATGGCTCCGGCACGGGTCGGGATGGCGCCGCGGCGCCTGATTTCCGCTTCCAGGTTGATGACGTGTTCCTGTTCCATAGCCGCTACCCGGGTCAGCACCTGCCGCAGGTAAATGTCCGTTGCTGCCCGGGCCTGGCTCTTATAGAGGTCTACCTGCTCGATTTCCAGGGTATAGAACCAGTTGAGGCTCCGTATGAGCTCTTTTTCTTCCAAGCAAGGGCACCCCTTAATTAACCTTTACCGCAAAGGGTATAGTTATACGGCCGGGGCAACCTTTTTTCAGGGCAGGCTTTTTCTCGATGTGCATTATCCCGCTAAAATTCCAGCTTCCAGGGCCTCTGCTGGCGTCAAAGCTGGTATGGACAACTGCTGGAGGAAATGCCTGGCGTTCCAGCTAACATAGTGCGATACCAGTGGACCCATGTTTCGTACCGTATAGATAATCAGTGCATCACCAAAGCTGGCCTTTTTGCTTATGATGGCCAGGATACTTTTTACTGTTAGGCGCGGCAGGTACTCCTTTGAGGGCGGGTAAATTTGCAGGTTGTAATGGGTCGGCAAATGACAATAAAGGTTTAATAGCTGCTGCTCGTTTAAGTTATAGGAAAGGATACCACATACCTCTAAAACATTGAAGATCGATGTAATACCCTGTTGCTTGCCATGCTTGAGCCCGGCTAAAAAAGCAGCGTTTTCTTTATACTTAGGGTCACGGCGATAGCGCAGGTCGATTAGTAATACATCAGAATCTACGAATATCACTTTTGCCTCCTGCTTTCCTTGAGAGCTTCGTGCCAGTCAGGGTAATATGGCTCGCTGGCTTCCAGGGCCCGTTCAATATCTGCCCACGCCTCATGATAGGGGAGAGGGGAAAATTCTTCGGGAGTGTCATTTTCAAAGGGTATTAGCCATGCCACAGGCTTACCCCGATGGGTAATGGCAAAACGTTCCCCAGCCCTAACCTTCTCTAATATCTTTCCGGTATAAATACGTAGCTCCTTGCTAGTGGCAAATTCCAATGCGTTTCCCCCCAAGAAGGTATTAGTTAGAACTTAAGTTTACCTTAAGTATATACTTAAAAATAACTCCAGTCAAGGAATCCCCGAAATCCTTTTACATTAAAACTCGCCCGATACCTGATGCCAAAAAACGCATTAGCCCCGGTTACAATACCGGGGCTAATGCATTACCGGGTGGATAATCTTAACGCAGCGATACAACCGCGAGAATAACTGTCAGGAGCAGGCACGAAGAGATTACCCCTATGTCCAGTAACTGGAAGGTCGAGGTGTGCAGGCTGGTACGGGGGCCGGCGCCAAAAGCGCGGGTTTCCATGGAGATGGCCATGGTCCGGGCCCGCTGGACGGACATGAGGAGGAGAGGGATGGCCAGGGGGATGAGGGCCAGAAAGCGCTTGATAATATTACGGCCTTCCAGGTCGTAGGCCCGGGCCCGCTGGGCCTGGATGACCAGGCTCAATTCTTCCTGCAGGGTAGGGATAAACCTTAAAGAGGTTACCAGCATCAGGGCGTAAGTATAGGGCACCTTGAGTTTTTCCACAAAGGCGACAATCATATCCTTGGGCGGGGTGGTGGCCAGGAGAACGGGAATGGTGGAAGTCATGGCCAGCATCCTTAAAGCGAGCATGGTGCAGGCCTTGAGCCCTACGTCGGTGATGCGGCCGATGCCGGTGCCGGGTACCAGGGTAAAAACAACCTGGCCCTCGTCGATTAAAAAGACCTGAAAGAGGAAAAAGATGGCGGCAAAGATGATCAGCCCCCGGATGGCGGGCAAGATTTCCCGCAACACTTTACCAATCAGGGCGACGGCCAGGACCGAGGCCCAGAGGCCAAGGAGCGGCAGGGGGTTCTGGTAGACAAAGGCCAGGGTAATAACGGCCAGGGACCAGACGACTTTGGTAAGGGGGTTGAGTTTATGCAGGAAGGACTTGCCGGTCATCTACCTCACCCCTTAAAGCGGCGATAATTTCGGCATACAATTCTTCTACCGTCAGGACGGGGCGCAGGAGTCCCTGTTCCTGGTAAGGCCGGGCGAGCTGGATGACCTGGGGAGGTACGAGGCCGGCGGCGTTCAGGATATCTTCCCGGGCAAAAACTGTCGCCACGGGCCCATCCAGGAGCAGCCGCCCTTCCCCCAGGACCAGGGCCCGGCTGGCGAAGCGGGCCACCATTTCCATATCGTGGCTGACGAGGAGTACAGTGTGGCCCTGCTGGTGCAGCTTTTTGACAAGCCTCATTATTTCCAGGGCTTCGCGGTAATCCTGGCCGGTGGTGGGTTCGTCCAGGACCAGGACTTCCGGCTGCATGGCTAGGACGGAGGCCAGGGCCACCCGCTGGCGCTGGCCTTTGCTGAGCTGCCGGGGGTTAACGTCAAGGTAAGGAGTGAGGCCTACGGCGGCAGCCGCATCCTTCACCCTATCTGCCAGGGCCGCCCCTTTGAGACCTAAATTCTTAGGGCCGAAGGCCAGTTCTTCCCTGACGGTGGGCAGGAAGATCTGGTGATCCGGGTTTTGAAAAAGGAAACCTACCTTGCGCGCCAGTTCAGCCACCCGCGCTCGGGACGTATCCAGGCCGCCGATGAGGATCCTGCCTGCTGTGGGTTTAAGAAGCCCGTTCAGGAGCTTGAGGAGGGTGGTTTTCCCGGCGCCGTTCTGGCCGATGACGGCCACGAATTCCCCGGACCGGATATGAAAAGACAGGTCCCTGAGGGCTTGGAAACCGTTGGGGTAAGTAAACTCTACATTTTCAGCCCGGATCATTTTTTTTGCGCCTCCAGATATAGGTTGCTATGTCCTGGACGCCTGGTGCCCCAGCAGGCGCTCCAGTTCCCGCCGGCCTTCGTCTACCTCCAGGGGCAGGTCGCCGTGATAGACGCCGGCCCGGCGTAGCATTCGGAACAGGGCTGTCACCGGGGGTACCTCCAGGCCCAGTTCGGTCGTCAATTTCTCCTGGGCCAGGATCTGACGCGGGCTGGCATCGGCCACGATGCGGCCCTTGTTAAGACAGACCAGCCGGGGGACCCGGGGGGCGAGGACACTAATTTTTTGTTCAATCAACAGGATGGTTATACCATAGTCCCGGTTGAGCCGCTGCAGGAGGGCCAATATTTCCAAGGTCCCCCGGGGGTCGAGTTCGGAAGTAGGTTCATCCAGCACCAGCACCCGGGGCCTTAAAGCCACGGCAGCGGCAATGGCCACCTTTTGCTTCTGGCCGCCGGATAATTCCCGTAAACTACGGTGGCGCAGGCTGGCGATGCCCACCATTTCCAGGGCGGCGCCAATGCGCTGCCGCATTTCTTCCCGGGGGACGGCCAGGTTTTCCAGGCCGAAGGCCAGCTCATCCTCGACTACTTCCGCCACCAGCTGGGCTTCCGGGTCCTGGAAGACGCTGCCGATAACCCCGGCCAGCCGGGCGCAGGGGGTTTTTGCCGTGTCTAAACCGGCAACCATTACCCTGCCGCCCATACGGCCTCCCTGAAAATTGGGGATGATGCCGTTCAGGGCCAGGGCCAGGGTGGTTTTGCCGGCACCGGTAGGGCCGGTCAGGCCTAAAAATTCTCCCTCTTGGACGGTTAAGTTTATTCCGGCCAGGGCTGGCACCTGGCTGTCGGGATAGTAAAAAGTAAAATTCTCTACCTTAATAATAGGTTCCATGAACCGGCCTCCGCGCTGTTACGCTCTGTCAGGTTAAACATTTTTCAGCAGTTGTTTTAAGGGGAAATAAAGTACCTGGGCCAGGATGGCGTTAAAGATGCCGGTAACAATAACTACCATGAGAAGATAAGTGTAAGCTGGATTTTTGGGTAAAGTAGCAAAGAGAGTTATGGCTTTAAAGATAGTAATGTACGTAAAACCGCTGGCAAAGGTACCCAGGAAGGTAACTACCAGGGGTTTTACTACCCTGAAGAAGCTGTTTTTGTCAAAGGGCAGGTAGAGTAAAAGGGCGGTAACAATAGCTCCTACCGGTTCGCTGGCAAAATTCAAGTAGGGCAGCAAGGATTTGGTGGTCAGCTGGCAAACGGCGGCTGCCACCAGGCCGATCCCCAGCACCTGCGGCAGGCGGGGCCTGAGGAGCATGATGGCCAGGACATACATACCGATGACTACGTTGGGGGTAATGCCAAAGAAGGGCGGGGTGATCATCCTGAGTACTGCGCCTGCTGCCAGCAGGACGGCCACCACGACCACGTCCATGGCCTGCAGCCCCTGCTTTTCTACCCGCGTTACTTTCACCTCTTCCATTAATACGACCTCCCTGATAATGAATTATTACTGCCGGCGGGGCTGCAGCCCCGGAACGGCTGGATAAATAAAAAACAGCCTGACGAAAACCGCCAGGCTGTGATTGCCTAAAACTCCGGCCAGTCTCGTCTCTCCTCATCTAAAGTTAAATACTCTCCTCAACTCGTTCCTCAATTGTTACCTTTAGCATATCAGGGAGAGCTAGTTTCTGTCAAGGAGTTAATTTGGGTAAATTCGATCCGGCGGGGCCGACCTCTTCATTAGCAAGGTAGAATATTACCTTAATGGCCAGTTGTTGGCCGCCCACACGGTGCTGCCCAACCTCCTTCAATATGATTTCGGCCGCCTGGTAGGGGACGGCTCCCTGGTGGTTAAAGTTTTTGACGTCCGGGAGGACGTGGCCCTTTTTCTGTACCCTTTTTGCCCCGGCCGTCGTCTTTTATTATAGAGAAACAAAAAGGAGGAGGTGGCCGTTGTGGCAGGAGTTGTACCGGCTGGCTTACCGCTACCTGGTTAGCCTGGGCCTGGCCCGCGAAGACGCCGAAGACCTGGCCCAGGAGACTATGATGGCGGCCTGCCTGCACCTGGACGGGGTGCAGCCGGGAAAACTGCAGGCCTGGATCATCGCCGTGGCCCGGCACAAATTTATCGACTGGCTGCACCGGGCCGGTAGGGGAGTATCCTTGCTATACCTCCCGGACGCAGAACCGGAAGCAGCAACCGGGGGGCCGGAGGAAAGGGCCCTCCGGAAAGAAGGGCGGCAGGAGATTATGGCCGCTCTGAACCGGCTGGAACCAACGGAACGGATGCTTCTGGTACTAAAATATAACATGGGGCTCAAGGGGGAAGAAATAGCGGCGTATATGAAAATGAAACCCAATACGGTAAAAGTAAAGCTCTACCGGGCCAGGCAAAGGTTTAAAGCGGAATATAACAGGATTCTGGAGGGGCGAAAATGAAAAAGGAAGGAAAGGAAAAAGAAGAAGTATTTTTCGAGGAGACCCGTTTTCTCCGCCAGGTGCGGTGGCGCAGCACGCTGCGGGCAGTTCTGATCAGCCTGGTGGTGCTGGTAACCGTTCTGAGCCTTTTTTATATTGGTACCCGGTACCTCCTCGATCTGCAGGGCAACCGTATCGGGCTTTATTACCCGGAGCTAGTTCGCTACAGCACCCCGAACACCATGGCCATTGGCGGGCCGTGGCGCGACGAGGGCTGGCTGGGGCGGCAGAAGGAGTACCTCCTGGTGCGTATGGTCGGGGATCGGCCTGTTTACGTGGGCACAGCCACGGTGGAGTTCCAAATCTGGGGTGGAGAACTGATCTGGGACCCTGATTATACCGTAGTTAAGGCTGCCGGTGGTAAGGACTACTTCCTGCCGGGTATGGTACCGGTGCTGAGGTTCTTTCACCCGGCAGTAAAATACGAACAGCTGCCCCGGGAGTTTGACCGGCTGGACAGCATCCCACCAGGGGATACGGTAGAAATGGCCCTCTCCTTTGACCGTCTGCTAACCAAACAGGAGATGGAGGCCCTGCTGCCCTCCGGCGTAGAGCCCCTTTGGGGAGCGATTGCCGCCCACAGCAACGAGGAAATCGCTGCGGCCAGCCAGAAAGACCCCGGCATGGGGAGCTACTTGGCCAACCGGCTGGTAGGTATCCCCCTGGGGGGATGGCTTAACGGGGAAAGGCAGCTTACCGAAGCCCAATTTATCGATGAGATCCAGCGTTTGAGCGAGGTGCCAAGTTATTCCTCCGCTACACTCAAGCGTACTGCGGCTTACCTGCAGCAGAACGGTATCCGTTACTACGGCCTGGTAGTGGCCGGTAAACCCGGCGACCTGAACAAATTGCGGCAAAACCCGGCCATTACGGCGGCCATTATAGGCGGTGTTACCGGCGAAGGGTAGTACAGAAGGACTGTTACGGTGGATTGTTTTTCCTGGTCTTCTCTACCTGGGATTATAAACGCGCTTCTAATGTGATGCTGTTACCCCTTTTGGGCCTTTTACCCCTGGTGTTCCCCTCCTTTTTCCGCCCTGTCATCAGGTGGGTGGTGGATCGTATAAGTGTAGATTCCTGGTACTACTTGATGGGCTTGCTGCTGGCATCCCTGATCTGCTACCTGGCCTTCGGGCTGCTGGCCGCATGGGTGTTCAGCCGAAGGGATGTAGGATAGGATATTCTCTGCTATAAATTTCCCCGGCCGGCAGGAGAAATCTGGCAGGGTAGAGAATTACTAAACAATAACAGAGGTACAGGGGGAAGAACAGCGAAAGGGGAGAAGGGAAAAGTATGAAAAAGTGGTTTCAGGCATTGCTACTGGCCGTGGGCCTGATCCTGGCCTTTGTGCCGGCGGCCCTGGCCGGGACGGTCACCGGCGACCAGCTCCGCCAGGTATTTCCTCAGGCTCCGGCGCCGGGGAAAACCCTGACCCGGGGTGAGTTTGCCGCCCTCCTGGCCCGGGCGGCGGGGATGCAGGTGACGGCCGACACTGCTGGCACTCGGGGGGATGCCTGGTACAGCCCGGCAGTAATGGCTTTGAAAGAAAAGGGCGTCATCAGGGGCTACCCCGACGGCGGCCTGCACACCGACCGGCCGGTCACCCTGCTGGAAGCGGCGGTGATGGCATCCCGGGTCCTGGGGCTGCCGGACGGTGTCGCCGCGCCGGATGTAAATGGGTCCCTGGGACGGGAGAGCTGGGGTTACACCCCCTATGCCTGGCTGGTACGGGCCGGCCTGCTGCAGCCCGGCCAGGACGCGGCCGCGATCCTGACCGTGGATGAAGGCGTTGCTTTCCTGGCCAGGGTTTTTGGCAGCGACCCGGAGGCGGAAAAGATTGTCCAGGCCCCCCAGCAGGCCCAGGCTAAGGTCAAAGACGTGAAATTCGCCGGCAGCATGGCTATAAGCGCGCGTTTGCGGCCTGAGGCGGTCGGGAAAGTATCTGGGGTTTCCGGGGTTTCCATGCAGGGCAATATCGAGAGCGAGTTCAGCTATCCCTTGAACCTGCACCAGAAGGTGGAAATGACCCTTAATCTGCCGGCTGTGAAAACACCGGGTAAAGACCTGCCGGCAGGCGGTAAGATGCAGATGACCATGGAACAGTACCTGGTGGACGGCACTATGTACCAGAAGATAGAGGTTCCCGGTATGGAAAAACCCCAGTGGATGAAGCTACCCCAAGAAGCTCTACCGGATCTGCAAACCCTGGTAGAACAGAGCAGGAATGCCGCGGGGTTACCGCCGGGGCTAAAGGACAGTTTCCACTTCCGGTACCTGGGCAAAGGTATAGAGAACGGGCATAAGGTTCACCGTATCGCCTACTACGGCCGGATTGACGACTGGCAGGCCTTGATGCAGGCCCTGCCCGGTGGGTTGACCCCGGAGATGGAGCAGGCCCTGAACCAGGCCGGCGGCGTCTTGAAGTCCATTTCCTTCTGGGGTGTGGAAGCCATCGGCGTGGAAGACAACCTTACTTATGCCTCGGAAATGAACGGCCTGGTCGCTTTTGCGGATAAATACCAGGGAGAAACCGTGCCCCTGGAAACCATGACCATCAACATGAAGGTTACGGATTACCGGTATAACAGCGGCGTAAAGATCCAGGTGCCTGCCGAGGCCCTGGCGGCACCGGAAGTACCGCTGACTCCAAGCGCACCAGGCACAGCACAGCCTTTACCACGGGGGCGATGACTTTGCGACTAGGTGCTGCCCAGATGTTTATCGCCGACAGCCTGGCGGTCAATGAGGCGACAATCTTACGCCTGGCCGGGGAAGCAGCCGGGCGGGGCGTTGAGCTCCTGGCTTTTCCGGAAATGGGCCTGACGGGATATAACCCGGCCGTCCTGGGTCGGCCCGGTTTTAAAGAGGAACTGAAGGGTAGCCTGGACAGGATTGCACGGGCAGCAGCCGACCTGGGTGTGGGCTTGATTGTCGGCCGGGCCGAGTTTGCCGGCGAACGATTGTTCAATACCGCTTCGGTGTTCCTGCCCGACGGCAGCGTCCATAACTACCGCAAGATCCACCTGACGGACGCCGAGGCCCGCTATTTTACCCCGGGCGCCGGGCACCTGGTCTTTAACTATAATGGGGAAAAATTCGGGGTCATCATCTGCCGCGACCAGAATTATCCCGAACTGGCCCGACAGATTGCGGGGGAAGGGACCCGAGCTCTGTTCATCCTTGCCGCCCACTACTACCAACCAGGCGAGGCCCGCTGGAAGCTGCCCAAAAACCGCGCCCTGCCCATCGCCAGGGCGGTGGAGAACCACTGCTACGTCATCCTGGCCAACGCCGTGGGCAGCCACATTGGCATGGTGAGCCTGGGAAACAGCCTGATCGCCGACCCGGATGGCGGCCTGGTAGTTATGGCTGATGAAGCCTCGGAAACCTTGCTGACCTGCGATCTGCCGGAGGGGACAACGTAAATCAGGCCAGATGAAGGCGGGATAATCGCCTATAAAACGAATAAAGGAGTGTTACTATGGACGCCCTGGAAGCCATTGCAAAAAGAAAGAGTGTACGGGACTACAAAAATGACCAGATTCCTGATACAGCTGTAGCGGCCATCGTAGCTGCCGGTCAAAATGCTCCCAGCGCCGGTCCCTATCATATTACGGTGGTGCAAAACAAAGAACTGCTGCAGCACATTTCAAATCTCGCTCTGGAAGCCATGAAGAACTCGGGCAATGAGTTTTTAATGAGTCGTGCCGCGCTACCGGGCTATGAACCTCTCTATGGCGCCCCTACCCTGTTCCTTCTTTCTGCACCGGAAGGGCCATATAGCCTGGCCACCACATCCTGCGCTGCTACCAGCATGACTATTGCCGCAACAGCTCTGGGGCTGGGTTCCTGCTATCTGATTACCCCTAAGCTCGCCTTTGCAGCCGATAAGGGACTGGCTGCCAGGGTGGGTATCCCTGAAGGTTACGAAGTTATGTGCGCCGTAGCCGTAGGCTATAAAGCAGGTGATAAATTTGCTGTAGATAGGATTAAAGAAGATAATGTAAACTATGTAAAATAATAGAAATACAGGGCCGCAAGAAGCCCCTCGAGCGTCGCTAAAGCCCAACCTCCTCACAATATACCCATGAACCTGGGGATGAAATTTACTGGTAACAAGGTTCCCGGACTTGATTTTAAATTGGCCCGGCAATAATGCCGGGCCGTTTGCTGTCTGCTGCCGCTGGTTTATACCCCGCCTTCACCATTTATTAAGCGGTACAGGAAACCATACCTTTCCGCCGAGTGTTTTAGGCCGACACCCGACGGAAGACCAGATAAGAATAGACTATGGTACCAATGACAGCTGTGGCCGGGCCGGCCATGCCAAGGATGAAGTTGGCCGGCGGCGGCAGGAAGGCTGCGACGATGAACATGAACCCGGCCACGATAAAGGCATAACCGGAAAAGCGGTGGGTACGCCGCCAGACTTCCTCACTGGCCAGGGTCCAGGGTGTACGGACGCCGAAGAAGTAATTGTGACGCGCCTGGGGCAGATAGTTGCCGATCAGGATAAAGAGCAACCCAACCGCCAGGGGTACAACCCGGCCGACCAGGTTGGCCGGGCCGCCCAAAGCCACGACCAAGATGGTGGTATAAATTACCCCCATAAAGAAGACCAGTCCCAGGCGTACCATCTGGTAGGCCCGGTCGAAGCGGGGATAGTTTTCCCGCTTGGGATCCAGGTAAGGGACGAAAAGCAGGAGCAGGTAGATACCTCCGGTCATCAGGGGCAGGGCGAAGGCGCCCCAGAAACGGTTGAAGTAATTGTCAACCTCGCCTCGGAAGTTCCAGTGGGCCGGGACCAGGTCCGGCAGGCGGGGGTAAAGCAGGATGCCGGCGACGAACATGGCCATCAGGACCACCAGGGCGGGCCAGTCGCGGGCCAGCGTTCCCCCGGTAACCCGATACTTATTTTTCATTCTCTTTATGCGCCTCCCCTTTTTTAGCTGGCTGCCTTTCTGTTATTGTCCCCAGCAGGTCGAACAGCCATCCCGCAATATCCTGAAAAACAGTGGTGTTCAGGGAATAGATGACGTACTGGCCCCTTTTTTCATCCTGCACCAGGCCTGCCTCCTTAAGGACACTTAGGTGGTGGGAGATGGTCGGCCAGGAGAGGTCGAAGGCTGCGGCAATCTCCCCGGCGGCCATATCACCCTTGGCCAGCCGGCGCAGGATTTCCCGGCGGGTGTCATCGCCCAGGGCCTTGAAAAGGGTGTTTAACCCCATGGCCTTTCATCCTTCCCTTCCGGGATATTTAGAAACAAATCTAATTAACCACAATATAACTTTCGTCAGCTTGTTTGTCAAGGGAAATTGGTGTTATTGTACTATACCGTCGCAGCGGTTAAAAGGGGTAAAAGGCTCAAGTATTATCAGCGAACCTGTCTGGCGAGGCCGCCGCCAGACATGTTAACTAAAAAGCTTTAGCTCCGGTTGACCGGAGCTAAAGCTTTAGCAGTCAGATGGTTAATTGCTCACAGTTCCCAGGGCTTTATTCAATGCCGTGACGCCTTCGACAGGCAGGGCGACCCTGCCGACATCGCGACCCTGTTCATCATAGCCCCGGGCAAAGAGCGCGGTAGCCAGGATGGTTTCTTTAGGGATGGGGAAGATCCAGACCTGTTCACCGCCGGTTTCAACTTTCTTGACGGTCGGGCCCAGGAGGGTGTAATCCTTCTCCGTTATACCCGTTCCCGCCGGTATGGCCCAGATCTCCACCCGGGCCAGATACCGGCCCTTAACCACCAGGTTGGGCCGGTCAATGGCAAAGCTGGTTAGCCGGGCAGCAGGGGCCGGTATGCCACCGGCCGGGATGACGGACCGAACCCGCAGTAAGGGACCGCGCATGTACAGGCTGGCTTCCCGGGTAATAACGCCGGTTATCATCACCTCCTGGCCGGCGTATTTTTCCAGGTCTCGGGCGGCGGCAGGATAATCTTTGTCCGGCACCAGGACCAGGCGCCCCTGAGCTGTTTCCAGCTCATAGTGGCGGCCTTCCACGTCGCTGACCACCAGTTTCCCGCTTACCCGGGCGGTTTGGTTCAGGTAGTAGATGCTCACCCATGCAGGTTGGTAGTTGCCGTAGTAACCGGATGAGCCGGTTACGTTCCGCACCAGTTCTACCGCCGGGCCGCCGGCCAGGGGCTGCTGGTAGAGGGAACCGCTGTCGCGGCGGTCCAGGCGCAAGTAGGTAAGATTCTGGCCGTCCGGGGAGACTGAGGGGTAGTAGTCGGCGGAGCCCGCCGGGCCGGAGGTTACGGGCACGGCTTTACCATCAAGCTTCTGCCACCAAATGCGCTGGCCGGGCACCAGGACCCGGGCGTCGTTTTCCTGGTTGCCCTTCCAGTACTTATTCTCCGGGCCGCGGCAGAAGAGGACGCCGCCATCTGCGGCGGGCAGCCACACCGGCATAGTGTCTACCTGGCCGGCCTGGCCGTAATCGATGATCTTACCCCCGGCCTCCAGGTCTACGATGGTAAGTCGCTTGTCAATAGTGGTATCCCGGCCGCCGCCCCGGATATAGGCTAACCGGCTGCCGTCCGGGGACCAGGCCAGCCACCCGGAGTAATTAAGTGTTACCCCCAGGTCCAGGGGCTTGCCGGGCTGCTCCAGGTCCAGGACCTGAAGGTCAACGCCGTCGGCGGCCAGGGACGCCGAGTTGGGGTGCAGGTGATAGGCCAGGTAGCGGCCGCCGGGCGACCAGCTAAAACCATAAGCAAAGGAGGGGTAGACCTCACCTATGGGGGTGCCGGCCTCGCCCAGGGTTAGAAGGTTGCTGCGTTCGCCCTTCAAGGTCAGGCGGTCGATACGCAGAGGCTGATCTTCAGTGCGCGGCAGGGAGACGGCCAGGCTCTGGCCGTCCGGAGCCCAGGCGAAGTCCTGTACCAGCTCGCTTCTGTCCGGCAGCAAGGCCATTACCTGTACCCGGCCGTCTTTGATGGTGGCTAGCTTCAAGTTCATGTCCGGGGCGTAGCCGCCGCCGGGACCGCCAGTGCTGTAGGCCAGGGTATTTTCACAAGGCGACCATGCCGGTTGCCCAAGTACCGGCCGCGGGTCTACCTGGAAGGCGCCACTCCCGTCGGCCTTAACCACCCAGAGGTAAGGCTTGGCGGCCCACTCTTCCTGCTTTTCCCGTTGCAGGTAGGCCAGCCACTGGCCGTCGGGGGACCAGCCCAGGATTTGCACGGCACCGTCCTTCGTCACCTGGACCGGCCCGGCCCCGGCCTGGCTGCCGTCCAGGAGCCAGAGGTCGTTGTTGGCGGTGAAGGCCACCCTGGCCGGGAAGGGCGCCGCGTATACCCGTTCCGGTACCGCAGGCAGCGGGGTGGTGATGGCTACCGTCAGGGTCAGGCTGTTCCAAGAGACCCCGGCGCCCAGGGATTCCGCCAGGAAGCGCACCGGCGCCAGTACGCGGCCGTTGCGTATCTGCACGGGTACGGCCAGGGTGTACTTTATATCGTTTTTAAATACCTCTTTGCTGCCGGCGACCATCCTGATGGTTGTCTGCGGCCCGGTTATTATTACTTCTCTGTTCGCCTCCTTCCAGGCTACCTGCGCCCGGAGGGCCTGTGCCAGGGCCCGTACGGGCGCCAGGACGTAGCCGTCCTGGATAACAGCCGGTTCCTCCAGGTTTAGCTCCCGGCCGTCGACAAAAATAGTTACATCAGCCGCCCCGGCCGGGGCGGCGGGGAAGAACCCCGCCAGCAGGAAGAAAAGGGCCAGCAGGGCCAGGGACTTAAGGGGTTTTTGAGCGTGATGCATGGATTATGCCTCCTTTCGTTTTTTCCTAATTTTACAGACGCCGGAAGGGAGGCAATGGTTCCCGTCATTATGGCAAATTTTTACCCGGGCTCTAGCATAACCCATGATATTAATGGGCCCCTGATGCGCCCGAATGAACTTTAACCGAGGTAGGGAATACTACCGGCAGCCCGGGAGTAAAGGGGGTGGCGGCAGGGATATGGACCGGGAAACGACAACAGGACCGCGGGTTAACATTGAGCCCTATATACGGCCCCGCTTGCCGGGACAGCAGCTCCTGCTGACCAACCCGGACAAGATCTTTTGGCCGGAGGGGCTGACCAAGCTTGATCTCATCGAATATTATGTCGACATGGCCCCTGTCATCCTGCCTTACCTGCGGGACCGCCCTCTGGTCCTGAAGCGCTACCCGGACGGCATTACAGGGGAGGCTTTTTACCAGAAAGAGTGCCCTGCCTATGCCCCGGAGTGGGTGGCGACCCTGCCCGTCTACCACGCCGATAGCGATAAAACCATCAATTACGTTCTCTGCAATAACAAAGCAACCCTGGCCTGGCTGGCCAACCAGGGGTGCATCGAGGTCCATGCCTGGCTCTCCCGCGCCAGCCACCTGGAATACCCGGATATCGCTGTCATGGATCTCGATCCTGCGGCAGGGGCAACCTTTGCTGATGTGCTGGAAATCGCCCTCCTGGTCAACCAGGCTTTAAAGGAATTCCACCTCACTGGCTACCCCAAAACTTCAGGCGCCAGCGGCCTGCATATTTTCATTCCCCTTTATCCCCGCTGGACCTTCCGGGAAATCACGGCCGCCATGGGGTACCTGGCGCAACTGATTGTTGAAGTTTACCCGCAAAAGGCTACCACCGAACACCTTATCCAGAAGCGTGAGGGTAGAGTCTACCTGGATTACCTGCAAAATGTACGGGGGCGGTCCATGGCCTTTCCCTACAGCCTGCGGCCTTTACCCGGGGCCCCGGTTTCCACCCCGCTGACCTGGGAAGAAGTGGCGGAGAAGAAGATTGCCCCCGGAGATTTCAATATCCATACCATCAGGCGCCGCCTGGAAGAATGGGGCGACTTGTACCGGGGCCTCCTGGAGCACCCCAATGATTTAACACCCCTGTTAGAACTGGCCATATAAAGCAGCAGGGTATGCTTAGCTTTGGCAACCGGAAGGTTTATGTTAAAATGAAATAAAGCCGCGGTGAATTATAAGCAAGGGGGAAGTTACATGTCGATAAAGGAAACCGAGCTCCCCGGTATCGGCAAAAAATTCCAAATAGAGACTCGCAGCGGGGATAAGATAGTTATTGTCGTACATGATGATGGCCGGCGGGAGATTTATCATTTTGATAATAATGACCCGGAGGAAAGCATCTCCATGGTCACTCTAGATGACGCGGAAGCGCGCCGTGTGGCAGGTATTCTCGGCGGTATGGCCTACATGCCAAAAGCACTGGAAACGGTTGAAATGGCCCTGGATGACATGGTTTTTGAATGGTATAAAGTGGAGAAGGATGCCCGATCAATAGGGAAAACTATCGGAGATTTAGAAATCCGCAAGAAAACTGGCGCTGCTATTATAGCTATAATTAAAAAAGACGAAAAAGTCCTTAACCCGGGACCGGAAGAAATCATCACCCCGGGAGCAACCATTGTAGTTTTAGGGGACAGGAAGCAGGTAAAGGCGTGTAAAGAGCTGATTTTGCACGGGGGCATATAGTTATGCCCGAACAGGTGCTCCTTGAAATCGGGCTGGCATTAGCTATCGCAGCTTTTGCCGGAATCCTTGCCGCCAGGTTCCGCGTTTCTATTGTACCGCTCTTGATCCTTGCCGGTATGGTGGTAGGCCCCCATGCGCCGGTAATCGGCATCCTGGATTTTCGCTTTATTAAAAGCGCGCCTTTAATAGATTTTATGGGACGGGTAGGGATACTCTTTCTCCTTTTCAGCCTCGGTCTAGAGTTTTCCGTCGGGAGATTATTAAAGGCAGGCCGTTCTATACTGGTGGGCGGGTCCATCTATATTGCCATAAATTTTACCCTGGGCATGGTTCTACCTATAATTTGGGGTTGGCCGTTGCGGGAAACCCTGGTGGTAGCCGGGCTTATTTCTATTTCCTCAAGCGCCATCGTTGCCAAGGTTCTGGTTGACCTAAAACGAACGGCACGGCCGGAAACCGAGATGATCCTGGGGCTTATGTTATTCCAGGACGTATTCGTAGCAGTGTATCTATCCATCATTTCCGGTCTGGTCCTTACAGGTTCGGCCTCACCGGCGAGCGTGTTGAAATCTACCTCCCTTGCCCTGGGATTTATGCTGGGCTTAATCCTCGCCGGCCGCAAACTGGCACCGTTAATTAACAGGCTGTTTAACGTTCCTTCCGATGAAGTTTTTATGCTCATGGTCTTCGCTTTCCTCACCCTGGTAGCCGGTTTTTCCGAGACTATCCATGTGGCGGAAGCTATTGGCGCCCTGCTGGTGGGTTTAATTTTGGCCGAGACAGACCATCTCGACCGCATCGAGCATATTGTCGTGCCGTTCCGTGATTTTTTCGGGGCCCTGTTTTTTTTCAGCTTCGGTTTGAGCATCGACCCTTTAACCCTGGGAGGCGCCGTCGGGCCGGTCCTGGCTGCCGTCGCGGCAACATTAACAGGTAATTTTCTTGCCGGTATTCTTGCCGGGCGGATGGCCGGTTATTCGTACCGGGGGTGTACCAATATCGGGCTTACCATTACCCCCCGCGGGGAATTCTCCATCATTCTCGCCAATCTGGCAAAGACCGGCGGGTTACTGCCGGTGCTACAACCCTTCGCAGCCTTATATGTGTTGTTTCTGGCCATTCTAGGGCCCTTGCTGACAAAGGAATCCAAGTGGATATACAGCCAGCTGGCGCGCATTTTTGGCTGGCCTGCCTTGAAAGAAACAAATAAACCCCGCAGGCCGGTATAGTTAAAGGGAGCCTTGGCCATAGGCTCCTTATTAAGTAAGTGATTTCTACTTAACTACCTGATAGCCTGCCTTCAGCCAACTGTTGTTCATGCCGCCGTTAGGGGAAGGGGCTTTGAAGCCAGCATCAACGAGCTTCTTGGAACTGGCCCACACCGGCGTATTGCCTGCCTGCCGGGCGGAGATACTACAGGCAAAGCCCGGGGCGCAAAGGTAGCTGGTGCCGGGAGCGGCCCGGGTTACCGCTGGAAACCTTGAGGTGAGAGCCGTGCGCCCCCTCTGGAAAGGCGCGATAAGCTTTGGCCTGGTCAATGTGCCGGTAAAACTCTATAAAGCTACCGAAAGCAGCGATCTCAAGTTCAACTACCTGCACGCCAGGTGCAGGACGCCCATCCAGTACCGCAAATACTGCCCCTACTGCCAGGTAGAGGTTCCCCCGGAGGAGATCGTCCGGGGCTACGAATACGAAAAGGGCAAGTATGTAATTTTGCAGGAGGAAGACCTGGAAGGAATTCCCCAGGATACAACCCGGAGCATTAACATCCTCGACTTTGTCGACTTGGAGGAGATTGACCCCATTTATTTTGACAGGGCTTATTACCTGGTACCAGGCGAGATGGGGCAGAAAGCCTATGCCCTGCTGCGGCAGGCCATGGAGGCTACAGGAAAAATCGCCATAGCCAGGGTAAGTTTAAGGACCAGGGAATCCCTGGCGGCGGTAAGGGTTTCCGGCAGGACCCTGGTAATGCACACCATGTTTTACCCCCGGGAGGTCAGGGCGGCAGAGCAGCTGCCGGAATTAAACTTTGAGGTCAAGCTCCATGAAAATGAGGTCAAAATGGCCGTCACCCTGATTAACAACCTGGCGGCCCGGTTTGAGCCGGAGAAATATACCGACGCGTACCGGCAGGCCCTCCTGGAGATTATCGAAGCTAAAGTCGCCGGTAAAGAGGTGGCGGTACCGGCGCGGCCCGCAACAGGGAAAGTGGTCGATCTGATGGAAGCCCTGAAGGCCAGCATTGAACTGGCCAAACAGGAAAAGGCCGCCGGTGCCGGGGATGAAGAAGCAAAGAAACTCCGCCGGCGGCGCAAGACCTCATGACGGGGGAGAATGGCGGCCGGCTTCCGGTATTTCAAATCAAGCCCATGCTGGCCGTGGCCGGCCGTCCCTTTGATTCCCCCGACTTTATTTATGAGGTGAAATGGGACGGTTACCGCTGCCTGGCTTACCTGGACCGGAAAACTATCCTCCAGTCCCGCAACCTCCTGGACATCACCCCGGCTTTTCCCGAGCTGGCCGGCCTGCACCGGTGGGTCAGGATGCAGCCGGCGGTCCTGGACGGGGAGATAATTATCCCGGGAGAGAAAGGCCGACCCTCCTTCAGCCGCCTCCAGGCCAGGGGGAGACTGGCCGACCCCCTGAAAATCCGGCAGGCCACTCGGCAAAACCCGGCCGTTTTTGTCGCCTTCGATCTCCTTTACTGCTGGGGCGAAAACATCATGCCCCGGCCCCTGTATTGGCGTAAAGGTTTGCTCCAGGAAGCCGTGCGGCCGGGGGACAACCTGGTTATCTCCAGCTTTATTGAGACCCACGGCACCACCTTCTTTGCGGCCTGCGTCAGGCAGGGCCTGGAGGGAGTCATGGCCAAGGCCAAAGACAGCCCCTACCTTCCCGGCCGGCGTTCCTCCCACTGGCGCAAAATCCGGCATACCCGCCAGGAGGAATTTATCATTGTGGGGTACGAGCCCGGGACCGGCGGGCGACGTTTAGGTGCCCTCATTCTGGGCACCTACCGGCAGGGGCGCCTGGCCTACCGGGGCAAGGTGGGCACCGGCTTTGACCGGGAAGAAGAACAGAGGTTGCTGGCGGAGTTAAAAAAACTCAAGCCGGTGCCGCCGCCCTTTGGAGAACCCGTGCCGGGCCTGACCCGGCCCCGCTGGGTGGAACCGCGCCTGGTCTGTACCGTGGAGTACCTGGAACAGACGCCGGACGGCCGCCTGCGTCACCCCAGTTACCGTGGCTTGCGGTGGGACAAGGAGTCGGGCGAATAAAAAAGAAAGGGCTTATAAATGGCTGGTATTGGTGCACAATAATTATCGTGAGTACCAAAACTAACTGGATAAAAGCAGGAGGTTAATTATTGTGGCAGCCTATACCAGACTTTTTGAACCCATTAAGATAGGTAAGGTAGAAGTAAAGAATAAAATTGCCATGGCCCCCATGGGTGTCCTGGGCCTGGTGACCCCGGACGGCTGCTTTTCAGAGCGAGCCATAGATTATTATATTGAACGGGCCAGGGGGGGCACCGGGTTAATCATCACCAGTGTCACCAAGATTGAAAACGAAATCGAACCCTTCAAACCCGGGCTGGTACCCAACATATCCGTAAACCCCTTTCACTTTATCGCCACGGCAGGCGAGCTGACGGAAAGGGTACACGCCTATGGAACCAGGATATTCCTGCAGCTGGGTATGGGTTTTGGCCGGGTGGCCTCGCCGGTTATGCTGGCGGGAGAACCCGTTGCCCCTTCAGCCATTCCTAATTTTTGGGAACCGGCTATAACTTGCCGGGAGCTGGCAACCAGGGAAGTCGAAACACTGGTCAAAAGGGCCGGTGAGGCGGCCGAGATAGCCGTAGAGGCCGGGTTTGACGGGGTAGAGATTCATGCCATGCATGAGGGCTATCTCCTCGACCAGTTCACCATCGCCCTGTTCAACCGCCGCACGGATAAATACGGCGGCGACTTGCGGGGCAGGCTCACTTTCCCCATCGAAATAGTGCAGGAGATTAAAAAGAGGGTGGGGAAAGAGTTCCCCGTCCTCCTAAGGTTCAGCATCAAGAATTTTATCAAGGACTGGCGCCAGGGAGGACTGCCCGGGGAAGTGTTTACCGAAAAAGGCCGCGACGTGGAAGAAGCGCTGGCGGCCGCCAGGATCCTGGAAGCAGCAGGTTACGACGGCTTTGACGCCGACGCCGGTTCCTATGACGCCTGGTACTGGGCCCACCCGCCCCTCTATCAAGAGCACGGCTGTTACCTGCCTTTAACCCAAAAGCTAAAAGAAGCGGTTAAGGTCCCGGTGATCGTCGCCGGCCGGATGGAAGTACCGGAACTGGCCGAGCAGGCCCTGGTTGAAGGCAAGGCGGACATGATAGCCATCGGCCGGGGGCTGTTAACCGATGCTGAATGGGCCAGCAAAGTAATAGCGGGACGGGTTGACAGGATCCGGCCCTGCATTGGCTGCCATGACGGCTGCCTGGGGCGGGGCTTCCTGGGCCGGCCCCTGTCCTGCGCCGTGAACCCTGCCTGCGGCCGGGAAAAAGAGTACGGCATCGAGCGGGCAAGTTCGGCCCGGAAGGTAATGATTATCGGCGGCGGCGTGGCCGGCATGGAGGCGGCCCGGGTGGCCGCCCTGAGGGGACACCAGGTAACCCTTTACGAAAAGAGTGATCAACTGGGCGGCCATGTCATCGCTGCCGCCGTGCCGGAATTCAAAAAAGACGACGCGCGCCTGTTGGAATGGTATAAAACCGAACTGCGGGAACTGCAGGTCGAGATCAACCTGAACCGGGAAGTTACCCCGGAACTGGTCCTGGAGCAAAACCCCGACGCCGTTGTTGTGGCCACCGGCTCCAAACCGGCCATGCCCGACGTCCCCGGCATTGACAAAGAAAAGGTAGGCACGGCAACTGATATTCTGCTGGGCAAAAAGCAGGCCGGCGCTAAGGTGGTGATCATCGGCGGCGGGCTGGCCGGGTGCGAAACCGCCCTCTGGCTGGCCCGGCAGGGCAAGCAGGTGACGATAATTGAGATCCTGGACGACCTGATGCGGGCCGGCCTCCCCGTGCCCTATATGAACCGGATCATGCTCATAGAGATGCTCCGCTATCAAGGGGTGGAATGGCGAACCGGTACCGGCCTGCTAGAGGTAACTGACGCGGGCGTTATTCTGATTGACAGATCCTTCCATAGAACAACCCTCCCTGCCGATACGGTAGTCGTGGCGGCAGGGTTTACGCCCGAGCAGGGACTTTACCGCGCCCTGATGGGCAAGATGCCTGGCCTTTATCTCATCGGCGACTCCCGGGAACCCCGGAACATTATGGGAGCCATCTGGGACGCCTACGAGGTGGCGCGGAACATATAGGGATAAGCGCCAAAGCCGGGAGGCGGGCGTTGCCGCGCTTTAAGGTTCTCCATGTTCAGGAGCGCCCTCCTTCCATGAATTTCCTGAGATTCCCGCCCCTGGTTCCAGGCGGAAGCTGCTTAGGCAGTGGTTACTTCTAGATCGTATTCTTCCGGCCGCCATTTTTTAAGATCGAGTTCTTTTTGTATTTCGTACCAGAACTTTTCCCCGTCGTCGGGTATTGTTTCGATTTGGGTGCTGATGATATCCAGCCACTTCTTCTCTCTGGGGGGCACCTGAACTTCACCCCGGGCCAGGCCACGCTTGATGACCTCCACTGCCAGGGTGGCCGCCTTTTTGGTGGCAACGAAAGCATCCTTTTCCTTAACCAGCTCCTGGCTGATCTCCAGCACGATGTCCGGCCTCAGGACGTAGGCCTGGGGATCCAGCCTGGAATCGGAGGCGGCCAGCCAGTCCCGCATCTTCAGGGCGAAGCTGCGCCCGTCCGCCGCCGCTTCGTTCATCAGCCGGCAGTCGTAGATGAGCTGTTCCGTGGATACCACGGGTGCCGGAGCGCTCAGCAGCTTGACGTTCTGGACGGATTCGTTGCTCCACATGTCGCACACACAGGCGGCGATGTTGCCGATGGCACTTAAATGGGCACATGCCGCCGTTTTGCCTTCCATGGAAATGGGTACCCCGGCGATGGCTTTCATATATGGCCCCTCATAGCCGCAGTCCTTATCAGGCCCGATGGCACCCATTTCGAATGCCACCAGGCTCCTGGGGATGGTGGCCACCCTGTCCACTGCCGCAAACACCCTGGGGATCATTCCCTGTTCCGCCAGGGCGAGGGCGGTGTTGGCAAACCCGCATGCCGTATCTCCACCGGCTATAGTGCCGGTTCGTTCGGCGATCCTGACTATATTGGACCAGAGGAACCGCATGTCCCTGACCCCCAGGACACCCAGGGCAAAGATGGCCTTCCTGATATTGCAGGTGACAAGCGCTTCATCGTGGACCTCCTTACCGCCCGTGGACTCGATGGACAGGATATCAGCCCCGTCCTCGGCGCATTTCTCAAAGGTGATTAACATGTTTTCCAGGAGTTCGCCCCGCTTCATCAGCGGCGGCCTCAGAATCTCCCTGGTGTCGTTGGGAGTACACCTCAGGAGGCTTTTTAACCCGTACTTATCCTCATACTCGTGCATCTTGTCCCGCAGGATCTTGTTAATTTCGATGCCCCACTCGGGCTTCATGGTAGCCTCTGGGAGCAGTTCCAGTTCCACGATGATGCCTGGCGCGTACAGGTCCTTTGCCCGCTTTAAAATCCCCTCAATCATCTCCGCATACTGCCTTCTGACTTCGGGCATGGTGCTTTCCTCAATATTCATCGGTGGGAGGGTCATGTTGATCTCGGGGTAAACAGTCCCTCCGCCGATCACCATACCGTTTTTTGCTTTCACGGGATGGGGCGCAATCCCGTAGACGAAATCATCAAGGGATTTGACCGCCAGTTCACTGAAGGTTTTAACAGGCTTGTAATCCATTATGGCTCCCTCCATAATAATTAATCCAGGGTTCCGTGGGGGTCATCTGGCTTTACCACGGGCTGCCGACCGGGCTTCCTGCATCGACAGGTCAACCCGGCCGGCTGTCTTACTCAAGCAGCCGCCTGCAGAGTTCGGTGGCCGAAGCGGCGTCGGGGGCATATCCGTCCGCTCCGATTTCGTCCGCAAAATCCTGGCTGATAGGCGCCCCGCCGACGATTACCTTCACCCGTTCCCTCAACCCAGCGGCGACCAGAGCATCGATGGTTGACTTCATGTTCATCATGGTGGTGGTCAGCAGGGCGGACATGGCCACGATGTCCGGCTGGTATTTCTTTACCGCCTCTACGAACTTATCCGGGTCGATGTCCACCCCCAGGTTGTAAACCGTGAAACCAGCGCTCTCCAACATCATACCCACCAGGTTTTTACCGATGTCGTGCAGATCACCCTTGACGGTTCCCAGCACAATTTTCCCGATGGACGGCATGTCAAAGGCTCGCTGGCTCTGCTTGATCACCTCCACCCCGGCGTTCATGGCCCTGGCCGACATTAGGACCTCCGGTACGAACATCTCGTTGTTCTTGAACAGGACACCGACCCTGTCCATGCCGGCGATCAGGCCCCTGTTGATCACTTCCAGGGGTTCCGCTCCGCCGCTCAACAAGCTCTTAGTCAATTCCACCACTTGTGCTTCATCACCCTCGAATACCGCCTGTGACAGTTCTTCAAAGCTGGCCATCGTGGCAAATCCTCCTTTTTTAATGATTGTTAATTGAGACGTAATGGGAAGAGGATACGGCCGGTATTATTGCCGGGATACCGGGCACGGCCGCTATCAGTCACGCCTGTACAACCCGCTGCGGTGGGCCTTCAGGTAGCCGGTGCAGAAAGGGTCTTTCCCCAGCAGCGCCCTGGAGGCGTGGAAGAAGCCCATCATCTCCCTGTCCAGCGGATCCAGGATGTAAGAGTCCATACCGGCGGTCATCAGTTGCACCATGAAGACCTGGTTGATGACCCGCCTGTTGGGCAGCCCGAAACTGACGTTGCTGAGACCGCAGATAATGTGCACCTCGGGGTAAGCCTGCCTGATAAAGCCGACGGCTTCGATCACTTCCAACCCCGCCTGGTCGTTGGTGCTGAGGGGCTTTACCAGCGGGTCGATATAGATGTCGTCCCTCGCAACCCCGGCTGCTGTCAGGTCTTCTACCAGCTTCTTGACGATCTCGATTCGCTTTTCCGCAGTGGAGGGTATCCCGTCGTTATCCATGCAGAGGGCCACAACTTTGGCATTGAAGCTTTTAATGATGGGCAACACTGCCTCAAACCGATCCGGTTCCGCGGTGATGGAGTTTAACATAGGCCGGCCTTTTGTCGCCAGCTTCAATCCCGTCGCCAGTACCTGGGGATCGGGGCTGTCGATACACAGGGGAACGTCCACTGCTTCCTTCACAGTGTTGACCAGCCAGGCCATAATCTCCGGTTCATTGTGAACCATCGTTCCGCAGTTAATATCGATGTAATCCGCTCCGGCCTGCGCCTGCTGCACCGCGATGTCGCGAATGTAAGCGGCATCCTTTTTTTCAATTGCCTCTTTAATCGGTTTGCGACTGGTGTTGATCAATTCTCCTACAATGAGCATCGGCTGCCACCTCCAAACCCGGTATGGATTAATCCAGCTTTCTTTAACGATAAAATTGTGTTAAACTTAAAATAATAAGTCAACTACGCTTATCACACCCTTTTCGATAGTTTTAGATCCCTCAGAACCATTTCTTGGGTTCTTGCTTGCATTATACTTTATGATAATATTTAAGATCATGAAAAAAAGGCAACAAGTTGTGGCTAATTTATAGTGAATTGTCGTGTATAATTTATTAATAAAAGGAACAAAAAGGAAAGCCGGTGATACCTTGAGCGGTCGTGCCCAAATATTCCAGGATATCATTTCTGCCATCCTGAGGGGAGATGCCGATGGCGTATTGAAATCCATTAGCTCGGGGCTGCAGATTGGTATGAGCGCCGACGAGATCCTGGAGGAGGCTATGATACCGGCAACCGTCCAGACCCTGGATAAATACCAGGGGGCAGATTTTTATATCCCCGATGTCATCAACGCTTCCCACGCCATAGAGGCCGGTCTGTTCGCCTTGAAACCTTACATTAAAAAAGGCCTGCATAAGCGGAGGAAAATAGTCATCGGCACTGTGGAAGGGGATATCCACGACATCGGGAAAAACCTGGTGGCTCTGTCCCTGAGTTACGCCGGGTTTGAGGTTGTCGACCTAGGTGTGAATGTCTCGCCGGCGGAATTTGTCAGGTCGGTGGAGCAGCACCGCCCGGAAATCCTGGCTATGTCGGCATTATTGACCACAACCATGGGAGAAATGGCCAGGGTAATCAAAGCCCTGGAGAAGCACCACCTGCGCAAGAGCGTCAGGGTGCTGGTTGGGGGAGGGCCTGTGACGAGGGAATTTGCGGAGTCCATCGGGGCGGATGCCTACGCCAGCTCAGCCCGTGAGGCCATTAGTATCGCCCAATCTCTGGTGAGCCGGAGCAATGAGCGGGAAAGGGATTGTGCCTGTTGAAAGGGAAGGACTGGCTGCCCGTGCGGTGTTCGCACGGGCAGTTTTGGGATTCAGGCCAATGGAAAGAAATTCTTCCTCCTGTACTCGTTGGGGCTCAAGCCGGTGATTTTCTTGAAAACCTTGCAGAAATAACTGCGCTCTTTAAATCCTGTCTGTATGGCTACCGACTCGATGGTCTGCTCGGTTTGCCTGAGCAGGAGCTTCGCCTCCTCAATCCTCACTTTGTTGATGTGCTCTTTGAGGGAATAGCCCATCTTCTTTTTAAATAGCTGACCCAGATATGCCGGGCTAATGTAGCTGGCTCTAGCGATTTCTTTAACAGAGAGGCTCTCGGAACTATAGTTTTTCTGGATATAATCGACAACTCTGTTGATAATGTCCTCTCCCTCGCTCGAGTTCTTTGCCGCGATCAACTCGATGAAGGCGTTTCCCACTGCCAGAAGCCAGAGGACGACCTTCTCCACGGTGTCGGCTTCATCTAACTCCTTCAGTTTCAGATCGCTCAAGCGGATTACTTCCCCGAACTTTACCCCGTATTCGGTGGACGTGCGGATGAAGAAACTCAGAAGCTCCAGGCTGCGTCCTTTGATAACTTCCAGCTGCCCTTTGCTCTGAATAAAAATCTGCAGGACTAGCTGCTCCAGCAGCTTTTTAGCCTTGTCGATATTGGCTCGCCTGATTTCGATAAAAATATGGTTCCCTAGTTTGTTCAGATCCTGCTCTGTGTTGCCACCGATGGACCGGCTCCCGGCAACCTTTTGTTTCTTGTTTTCCGCCCATATCCAGGAACCGACCCTTCGTAATTTTTGCTGGAAGTCAAAGATCTCGCCCTCGCTCCTGGCTACGTAACTGGCAATGATAAACACCAGATCGGCCGCGGCCTGTATCTCTACCGATGTCACCGACTTAACCCTGTCTAAGGAATGCAATAAAATGTCGGGGTCCTGCCCTATCTCACCCGCTAGTTCCCTGATCCAGTGATGACAGAATTCGGCTGGCTGCCACATCATCACCTGGCCGCAGATAAAATTCCCGATATGTTTGTCTCTGTAGAAAAAAGGGCAGACCCAAGAGATAAGGCCGGCATGGCACTTAAAAATATAGGGCTCTTTCCATTTGAGGGCCTGTTCTCCGGCCCAGGCATAAGAGCTACGGCAACGCGCCATCCCACATGGACTCGATTTAACCAGCTGGCAGAACTCGCAATCACCCTGTTCGGAGGAGAGAAGGTAATTGCCTTCTAAATCTGTTATGGCGGAAAACATCTTTGTGGCATAAGAAAAAGAGTTTAACAGTCTCTGGAGAAGCTCTTTTTCCATCTTCGTTTTTATTTGGAGATCTTCCACTCTTTCGCTCAAACTCAGCACCGGCATTGTTACCGCCCTCCTCCCGACCGGCAATGATTTACGGATGGCGTCATTTTTAGGCCCGTACAAATCTTTACAGAGTTACATTTCCTCTTTCCTTCAATCCGCCCGGGAATCGCCGGGCGACGCGAGGCGGGTGATTACAGCAGAATCCTTAATGTGAGTTTACAATGGGAACAATTAACCGTTAAGTGCACAAATTTTTTTCATTGTGTACTAACTAATATTTTCGATGTATATTTTTTGTATCCTTCTCGCTAGCGCATACCTAAAAATTTCTCGTCGCCCTTATAAACTTCTCTCTTACTAATTCCGGGCTAGGTTTTCCTGGTAGTCGTACATCATTTTCGTGATGGTGGCTATATTGGCAAAGCCCTTGTCAGGATCTTCGACTCCCTGGGAGAGGACGGTGATAATAAAGGGCCGGGAGCCGAATACTACTCCGACATCAGCCGGGCTGCCCCAGATGAACCCTTCCTTGTGGGCCACGGTAACACCTGCGGGTATCATCAAGGGGATACCTTCGTTATAAATGCCGTTGGCCATATCGTCCAGGAGCCGGCGGCCGTCGGGGTTGACTTTAGCAAAGTCCAGGGCGGCCTGGACATAGGTTGCCATATCCCGGGCCGTACTCAAGTTTTGGCCGTCAGGAAAGACGGTTTGGCCACCTAGGCTCCGCATAAAACTGGCAATACTGCCTTTGCCGACAAAGTTGCGCAGCATATTGTAAGCAATATTGTCGCTGGTAGTAATGGCCATGGTGGTTAAGGTTCTTAAGGTAAGCTTGTCCCCATCTTTGACACTGAACTGCAGGATGCCGCTGCCGCCCTGGTAGTCGGTGGCGCTGTTATAGGTCAGCTTTTGCTGCCAGTCCAGGTTGCCCTGGGCGACCAGGTGATTGATAAACAGGACGGTCGGCAGCTTTACCGTGCTGGCAGCAGGCAGCCGTGTATCGGCATTGATGCCGAAGGACTGGCCGGAAATAAGGTCTTTAAAAAAGACGCCGTAAGTTCCCGGCTGGCCGGCCAGATACTCCTCAATTTGCTTTTTCAGGGGGGTGTAGTCGGGGGTATTTGCTGCAGCCCCATCGGGGATATAAAGGTTCTGGCCCGGATAAATAATATCGCTGCTTAAATTATTGCTGCTTTTTAAAGCCTCTATGCTGGTACCAAAACGCCGGGCAATCAGCCACAGGGTATCGCCGGGCTGTACCGGGTAGTTCATGGCCTGGGCCACCAGGGGAAAAACCACCAGTGCGGCTAGGACGAAGATGAGGAGCAAGTATCTTAACTTGTGACGACGAAACATCAAAGCACCTCCTGAGAAATGTAGCAGGGTTTGTCCCTACCTCCTTATATTAAAACATAAAAGTGGTGGAGAAATATTAAGAAAGTATAAGTTTGGGCAGCGTAATTTTTGCCGCTTGAGGAAAGGTTTGCAGGAGGGGTTCCTTATCGGTCTATCCTGTTACAGCCAGGGCCGGGAAGCAGTGAGCCGCGCCTTTACTATTTATGGAAGCGCCGTGCCGGTGGCCATCTTTACCCTGGGGCAAAAAAGTTGCAGCAGCAACGGCCAGGTGCAAGAGATGGATGTCGCACCTCTGCTGGAAAACGGCCGTACCTACGTTCCCCTGCGCTACCTGGCCATGGCCCTGGGTGTTCCCGAGGCGGGGATTGGCTGGGACCCCGCCAGCCAAACGGTGACTTTGAGTAGTGCCGGCCATATCCTGAAGTTTTATCCCGGCCGCGCGGAAATGGAACGCGACGGCCGCCGGGAACCCCTGGATGTAGCCCTCCTGAACCGTTACGATCGGGTTTTCCTCCTGGCCCGCTATGTCGCCGAGGCCCTGGGGTACAAGGTCCACTGGTCAGAAACCAGGCAGCAGGTGCTGGTCACCAGGGAATAGACGGTGGATGCCTTTTGCCGGCGCCCTTCTAACAGAAGACGGGTGGGAAAACATGAAAGCTTAGGCTCTATAATAAAAAGTGTGGGAGGGGATAGGAAGAGATAGAAGGACAGAGGAGAAGAGATTTTAGAAGTTAAAGGAGGAAAAAGAGGGGGGCACATCCAAATCAAATGTTAGCAAACAAAAACCCCATTAGGAAAGGAGTGCCCCCATGAATAAGAATAGCACGATCACCCTCAAGGGACAAGAGAATTTTGATAAAATACTCCAGTCCATTTTAGGAGAACGGCAGGAACGTAAAGATATTGTGTTAAGGGTGACGCTAGAGCCGCCAGCATTATGCCCTGCATGTAACAAAGGCAAATTACATAAGCACGGCATTTTAAAGAAGAACCGGAAGCCCCAAGAAAGGAAAATTCGTCACGCTTTTTTATACGGGAGATGGATTTTTTTATCCTGGGTTCCTGTACGGTATAAGTGTTACCATTGTCATAAGACTTTTACCCTTCGTCCTCCGAATACCATCCCCTGGGCCAGATTTACAAAACTAGGAGTGCAGACAGTAGTGTATTATGCCCAGAGGATGAGCTTTACCTATGCAGCCCGAATATTACACCTTACTCCTAATAGGGTTATAAGATTACTAGACAAGTATATCCAGTCCGGTCTTCCAGCAGATGATACTCAAGAGCCCATAGTCTTAACCTTAGATGAACTGTCCTTTAGCGGGAATGATTATGTATGCGTAGTAGGGCGCCTGGAACCGGATAAGAGGCCTTTGACGATTTTGGGTGATGACAGGAAAGCAACTATAAAGGCTTACCTGGAGGGGCTCAAAAAAGCCGGGGTTAAAGTAGAAGCAGTAGTAATTGACATGAAAGACTCCTGGCGCAAGTTAATAAAAGCAATCTTTCCTTCAGCCAGGATAATAGTAGACCCTTTCCATGTAATTCAGGATGCCAACCGTCGCTTAAATGAAGCACGCAAGATAGAGCAAGAAGCAGGCAAGGAGAATATACCTCGCCTACCCTTGCTCAAGGCTAAAGAAAAACTTACTTCCAGACAACAACAGCAGCTAGAAGAAATTAAGAATAAATACCCGTCCCTCTATGAACTATACCAGCTAAAAGAAGATTTAAGACAAATCATAAAGATGGACCGGGTTGAAGAGGCAGAAATTGCCTTAAGCCGTTGGCTTATAAATGCAGAATGCGCTGAAAATGTAGAGGGACGGGTATGGGCTCGTACTATTAAGTTCTGGAGGTCAGAAATATTAAACCTGGTTAGATACACCCAGCAAGGCCGCCGGTACACCAATGGTTATATAGAAGGCAAGAATACTTTAAGCAAAATGCTGAAACGATTAAGTTTTGGTTTTAGGAATCGTAATCATTTCATCAAGAAAATTTTCCTGGGATGTTGCCCTCAAAATTTAATCCCACAACTATTGACATAGAGCC
>NZ_BJKO01000001.1:1672525-1967791 GCF_006538385.1 Moorella sp. E306M
AAGAATACTTTAAGCAAAATGCTGAAACGATTAAGTTTTGGTTTTAGGAATCGTAATCATTTCATCAAGAAAATTTTCCTGGGATGTTGCCCTCAAAATTTAATCCCACAACTATTGACATAGAGCCGAAAGCTTATTGACAGTTGTTACCCCATTTGTTATTATGGGGTCGAAAAGTAAATATGGTAACGGACTGTATAATTGGGGGAATAGGGCTCCCAAGTTTCTACCGGGCAACCGTAAATTGCCCTGGCTACAGCCTGAAAGTGTACCTCAGGGTTCCGCGCGAAGGTTATTTCGCGGCCAGGTCCGAGTGGTACAGGCACATTTTGTGCTACACCGGAGGGATAAAAACCCAGGCGGGTAGGTTTCAGTGTTGCGTGACCTACCCCGGCCTGGGTTCTTTAGTTTGCCGGCCGGCAAGAGGTATATTGGGCGGCAGCAAAAAGGATAAAGGGGGATGATAAAACAAATGCTAAAATATAAGGAAGGAGAAGAAATTTGATGAACATGGCACATGTTGGTATTGTCATGGGCAGTGACTCCGATTTGCCGGTTATGGCCCAGGCCGCAGGCTTCTTGGAGTGCTTCCAGATTCCTTATGAAGTAAGGATCCTATCCGCGCACCGCTCGCCCGATGCTGCCCTGGAATACGCCCGCAATGCAGCCGGCCGGGGGCTCAAAGTCCTCATCGCCGGCGCCGGCGGGGCAGCCCACCTGGCCGGTGTCCTGGCCGCCGTGACCACCCTGCCCGTCATTGGCGTTCCTATCAAGACGGCGGCCCTGGGCGGGGTGGACTCCCTCTACGCCATGGTACAGATGCCGAAAGGCATCCCGGTGGCTACTGTAGCCATAGACGGGGCGGCCAATGCCGCAATACTTGCGGCCCAGATTCTCGCCGTTCATGACCCGCAGCTAAAGGCGCGCCTGGCGGCCTATAAAGAAGAGCTGGCCCGGGAAGTGGCGGCCCGGGATGCTAAACTGGCGCAGCTGGGCATCGAGGGTTATTTACGGGAGGGGAAAAAATGATTGCACGCTACACCTTGCCGGAAATGGGGAAAATTTGGGAACAAGAACACAAATTCCGCACCTGGCTGGCTATTGAGATCTATGCTTGCGAAGCCTGGGCCGAGCTGGGCCGGATCCCGCCGGCCGCCCTGGAAGAGATCAAGGCCAAGGCCGATTTTGACATTGACCGGATCAATGAAATTGAAGCCACCACCCGCCATGACGTCCTGGCCTTTCTCACTGCCGTTGCGGAAAAGGTGGGTGACGCCTCCAAGTATATTCACCTGGGCATGACCTCCTCCGATGTCCTGGACACGGCCCTGGCGGTGCAGATGCGGGACGCCGCCGACCTGCTCCTCAGACGCCTGCAGGAACTGCGGGCCGAACTCGTCAAAAAGGCCCGGGAACATAAATACACCCTCATGATCGGCCGCACCCACGGTGTCCACGCCGAGCCCACCACCTTTGGCCTGAAAATGGCCCTCTGGGTCATGGAAGTAGACCGGCATATAACCAGGCTGGAACAAGCCAGGGAAATGATCAGTGTCGGCAAAATATCCGGCGCCGTCGGCACTTTTGCCAATATCAATCCCCGGGTGGAAGAGCACGTATGCCGTCGCCTGGGTCTTAAACCGGCCAGCGTTTCCACCCAGATCATCCAGCGCGACCGTCACGCCCAGTTCCTGGCCACCCTGGCTGTCATCGGCAGTTCCCTGGAGAAAATGGCTACAGAAATCCGCAACCTGCAGCGGACTGATATTTTAGAAGTTGAAGAGCCCTTTGCTCAAGGGCAGAAGGGTTCCTCGGCCATGCCCCACAAACGCAACCCCATCATGTGCGAGCGGGTGGCGGGCCTGGCCAGGGTGTTGCGGGGCAATGCCCTGGCGGCCATGGAAAATATCGCTCTCTGGCACGAGCGGGATCTCACCCATTCTTCCGTCGAGCGGGTGATTATTCCCGACAGCACCATTCTGCTGGACTACATGCTGGTCAAATTCACCGAGATTATAGCCGGCCTCAATGTCTACCCGGAGAATATGCGCCGGAATCTTGAAGCCACCCACGGCCTGGTCTTTTCCCAGCGGGTTCTCCTGGCCTTGGTGAACAAAGGCGTTTTGCGGGAGACAGCCTACGCCTGGGTGCAGCGCAATGCCATGCAGGCCTGGCAGACCCGCCAGCCCTTTAAAGAGCTGGTCTTAAAGGATCAGGATATTATGGCTCACCTGGACCGGAAGGAAATCGAGGCTTTATTTGATTACGACTACCACCTGCGCCACGTGGACTACATTTTCCGCCGCGCGGGATTGGAATAAGGGGGAATATCCATGCCTGCTAAAGGAGAGCTGCTCTATGAAGGTAAAGCCAAACGGGTCTACCGCACGGGTGACCCCGACCAGTACCTGGTAGAATTCAAGGACGACGCCACGGCCTTTGACGGCCTGAAAAAAGGCACCATTGCCCGCAAGGGCGAGATCAATGCCCGGCTGTCGGCTCTGTTTTTCCAGATGCTTTCCCGCCGGGGCATCCCCACTCATTTTATTGAACAGACAGGCCCCCGGGAGCTCCTGGTGCGGGCGGTAGATATCATCCCGGTGGAAGTTGTGGCCCGGAACATTGCCGCCGGTAGCCTGGCCAAACGCCTGGGCCTGGCGGAAGGGACACCCCTCAAGCGCCCGGTGCTGGAGTTTTACTATAAATCCGATGAACTCCATGACCCCATGATTAACAACTACCACATTGCCGCCCTGGAGCTGGCCACCGCAAGCCAGATTGAAGAAATGGAAAGCTGCGCCTGGAAGGTTAATGAGCTGCTGACGGAATTCTTGCAGCCGGCCGACCTGGTCCTGGTGGACTTCAAGCTGGAGTTTGGCCTTTTCCACGGCCAGGTCCTCCTGGCCGATGAGATTTCCCCCGACACCTGCCGCTTCTGGGACGGCACCAGCGGGGAAAAACTGGACAAGGACCGCTTCCGCCGCGACCTGGGCGGCGTTGAAGACGCCTATGAAGAAGTGTTAAGCCGGGTGGAGAGGCTGTTGCAATAAATATGGAGGACGATAGTTATGTTCCTGGCTAAAATTTACGTCACCTTAAAACCCGGCGTCCTCGACCCCCAGGGCGAGGCTGTCATGGGCGGCCTCAAAGCCATGGGGTATGAGGGGGTAACTGCGGTACGCGTCGGCAAGTACCTGGAAGTGCAGCTGGACCTGGACGACCGGCAGGAAGCCGGGCGGCAGGTGGAAGAGATGTGCCGGCGGCTCCTGGCCAACCCGGTGATCGAACAATACCGCTTTACCCTGGAAGAACCTGCCGGCGCCGGTGGCAAGGCTTGAGCGCGGCGCGGCGATCGGTGGGGTATAGTCCGGTAGATAAAATGGAGGAACAACCATGAAGTTCGGCGTTATCGTCTTTCCCGGCTCCAACTGCGACCAGGATGTTTACCACGCCCTGGGGTCCGTCCTGGGCCAGCCGGTGGACTACCTCTGGCACGGCGATACCGAAGTTGCCGGTTACGACTGCCTGGTGCTGCCCGGCGGCTTTTCCTACGGCGATTACCTCCGGGCCGGGGCCATCGCCCGCTTTGCCCCTATTATGCCGGCAGTCATTGACTTTGCCAGGTCCGGCGGCCTGGTGCTGGGCATCTGCAACGGCTTCCAGATCCTGTTGGAGGCCGGCCTCCTGCCGGGGGCCATGCGGCGCAATGACTGCCTCCAGTTTCGCTGCCAGTGGACCTATTTAAGGGTGGAAAATAACGCCACCCCCTTTACCAACCGCTTCCAGGAGGGCCAGGTCATCCGCATTCCCATTGCCCACGGTGAAGGCAACTATTATGCCGACGCCGCCACCCTGGCCGAACTTGAGGCCAACCGGCAGATTATTTTCCGCTACTGCAATCAGGACGGAGAAGTGACGCCGGCGGCCAATCCCAACGGTTCGGTGGGCAATATCGCCGGCATTGTTAACCGGGAGGGCAATATCCTGGGCATGATGCCCCACCCGGAACGTTGCGCCGAAAGCCTCCTGGGCGGTACCGACGGCCGGGAACTTTTTGCTTCCATAGTTGACTGGTGGCAGAGGGGGGAGCGCCTTGGAGCCTGAAGTTTACCGGCAGATGGGCCTCACGGACGAGGAATTTGCCCGGATTAAAGAAATCCTGGGTCGCGAGCCCAATCATGTGGAAGTGGGCATGTTTGCCGTCATGTGGTCGGAGCACTGCGGCTACAAGCACTCCCGGCCGGTGTTAAAGCTTTTTCCCACCAAAGCCCCCTGGGTCCTCCAGGGGCCGGGGGAAAACGCCGGCATTATCGACATCGGCGACGGCCAGGCGGTAGTTTTTAAAATCGAAAGCCACAACCACCCCTCGGCCATTGAGCCCTTCCAGGGAGCGGCCACCGGCGTGGGGGGTATCGTGCGCGATATCTTTGCCATGGGGGCACGGCCCATTGCGGTCCTTGACTCCCTGCGCTTCGGCCCCCCGGATGACCCGCGTACCCGCTACCTCATGGGCGGCGTAGTGGCCGGTATCGCCTTTTACGGCAACTGTCTGGGCCTGCCCACGGTGGCCGGGGAAGTATATTTTGATCCATCTTATGCCGGCAATCCTCTGGTCAACGCCATGGCCGTGGGCCTTATCGAGCAAAAAGACATCCGCCGCGGCCGGGCCGCCGGGGTGGGCAATGCCGTCATGCTGGTGGGCGCCCGTACCGGCCGCGACGGCATCCACGGCGCTACCTTTGCTTCTGAGGAGTTGACCCAGGCCTCCGAAGAACGCCGGCCTTCGGTCCAGGTAGGCGACCCCTTTCGGGAGAAACTTCTCATTGAAGCCTGCCTGGAAATAATTAAAGAAGATTTAATCATCGGCATGCAGGATATGGGCGCGGCCGGGATCACCAGCTCTTCCTGTGAAATGGCGTCCCGGGCCGGAACGGGAATGGAAATCGACGTCGCCCTGGTGCCCCGGCGGGAAGAGGGCATGACCCCCTATGAGGTGATGCTTTCGGAGTCCCAGGAACGCATGCTCCTGGTGCCCAAAAAAGGCGCGGAAGCAAGGATCCAGGCCATCTGCCGGCGCTGGGGCCTGGAGGCGGTGGTTATCGGCCGGGTGACGGACGACGGTATCATGCGCATTAAAGAGGGCGGCCGGGTGGTGGCCGAGGTGCCGGCCCGGGCCTTAACGGACCAGTGCCCTGTCTACGAGGTGGAACGGCGCCGGCCGGCTTACCTGGATAAATTGCAAAATATGGATCTCAGCCGCCTGCCGGAGCCGGAGGATTACGGGGAAACGCTTTTGCAGCTCCTGGCGGCGCCCAATATAGCCAGTAAAGAATGGGTTTACCGCCAGTACGACTACATGGTACGCACGGACACGGTGGCCGGACCCGGCGGCGATGCCGCTATCTTAAGGATTAAGGGAACCGGCAAGGGCCTGGCCCTGACGGTGGACGGCAACAGCCGCTACTGCTACCTGGACCCGGAAACGGGTGGGGCCATTGCCGTAGCTGAAGCAGCCCGCAATCTCTCCTGTGTAGGCGCCCGTCCCCTGGGCCTTACCGATTGCCTGAACTTCGGCAATCCCGAAAAGCCGGAAGTCGCCTGGCAGTTTTACCAGGCTGTTGTGGGTATGAGCCGGGCCTGCGAGGCTTTGCAGACGCCGGTTACTGGCGGCAACGTCAGTTTCTACAACGAAACAGAAGGCGAGGCCATCTATCCCACGCCGGTGGTGGGTATGGTGGGTCTCATCGCTGATATTGAAAAACGCTGCGCTTTAGCCTGGCACCGTGAGGATGATGTCCTCATCCTCCTGGGTGAAACCTGCCCGGAGATAGGCGGCAGCGAATACCTGGCCGTTGTCCACGGCCTGGTGGCCGGGCGGCCGCCGGGCCTTAACTTGGAACGGGAAGCCGCCGTCCAGGAAGTTGTGCGGCAGGCCATCGCCGCCGGGCTGGTGACGGCGGCCCACGATTGCGCCGAAGGGGGCCTGGCCGTGGCCCTGGCTGAAAGTGCCCTGGCCGGCGGGTTGGGCGCCGTGGTGGAACTGGTAAGCAGTCTCCGGCCGGACTACCTCCTCTTCAGCGAAAGCCAGTCGCGGGTGTTGCTGGCGGTCCCGCCGGCAGCCCAGGACAGGGTGCTGGCCATGGCCCGGGAGAAGGGCGTGCCGGCGGCGGTCATCGGCCGTACTACCGGCCGGGCCCTGGCGGTAAGGGTAAACGGCAGGACGGTGTTTAATCTCAGCCTGGGGGAGATGGAGAAGCAATGGCGGGAGAGCATACCTGCTTTGATGGCCCGGTGAGGGAAAGGGAGTTATCCTGGGACCGGTCGCCCTGGCATGAAGAGTGCGGCATCTTCGGCATCTATGCCCCGGGCAAGGATGTGGCCCGCCTGGCCTATTACGGCCTCTTCGCCCTGCAGCACCGGGGCCAGGAGAGCGCCGGGATTGCCGTGGCCGACGGTCGCCATATTGCCGTCCACAAGGGCATGGGGCTGGTGGCGGAGGTTTTTAACCAGGACAACCTCCGGGCTTTAAAGGGTAGCGTAGCCATCGGCCATGTGCGCTATTCTACTACCGGGGCGAGTTCCCTGGTCAATGCCCAGCCCCTGGTTTTCCGCTACCTCAGGGGTATGGTGGCCATTGCTCATAACGGGAACCTGACCAATGCCAACCGGCTTAGGCGGGAGCTGGGAGCCAGGGGCTCCATCTTCCAGTCTTCCACCGACAGCGAAGTCATTGTCAATCTTATCGCCCGCTACAGCCAGGAGCCCATTGAGGCGGCCCTGCGTCGCTGCCAGGACGAGCTGGAGGGCGCCTATTCCCTGGTGGTGATGACCGAGGAAAAGCTCATCGGCGTCCGCGATCCCTTTGGCGTCCGGCCCCTGTGCCTGGGGAAAATGGGGGAGGCCTGGGTGCTGGCCTCCGAGTCCTGCGCCCTGGATACCGTGGGCGCCGCTTTTTGCCGTGACATTGAGCCCGGGGAAATTGTCGTCATCGACAGCCAGGGGGTGCACTCCATTCAGGGACGGCGGGCGCCCCACAGCGCCCACTGCATCTTTGAATACGTCTACTTTGCCCGGCCCGACAGCATCCTGGACGGCGAGACCGTCAACCTGGTGCGGCGGGAGCTGGGCCGCAATCTGGCCCGGGAATACCAGGTGGCGGCCGATGTGGTGATCCCGGTGCCGGATTCCGGCATTGCCGCCGCTGCCGGTTACGCCGAGGCGGCGGGTTTACCCTTTATCGAAGGGTTGATGAAAAACCGCTATGTGGGCCGGACCTTCATCCAGCCCACCCAGGAGATGCGCGACCTGGGCGTGCGCTTGAAACTCAATCCCATCAAGTCAATTCTGAAAGATAAACGGGTTATTATCATCGATGATTCCATTGTCCGGGGAACTACCAGCCGGCGGATTGTGGAGATGCTGCGCCAGGCCGGGGTGCGGGAGGTCCACCTGCTGGTGGCCTCGCCGCCGGTTTTGCACCCCTGTTACTATGGCATTGATACCAGCGCCCGGGGCGAGCTCATTGCCGCCCGGTATTCCCTGGAGGACATCCGCCGCCATGTCGGAGCCGACAGCCTCTATTACCTGAGCCTGGAAGGGCTGTTCCGTTCCGTAACCCGCGGGGCCGAAAATTTCTGCGCCGCCTGCTTTTCCGGCCGCTATCCCATCCCCATCCCCTCCACGGAGGAGGCGTCCAAGTACAGCCTGGAGGGGTAGGGGTAAAGGTTTAACAGGCTGGCTTTTGTTTTGCCTGAGGAGCCGCTG
Organism: Moorella sp. E306M; assembly: GCF_006538385.1. NCBI lineage: Bacteria > Bacillati > Bacillota > Clostridia > Neomoorellales > Neomoorellaceae > Neomoorella > Moorella sp. E306M. The sequence goes on from NZ_BJKO01000001.1 coordinate 1,680,290, forward strand.
GTGGCGGCACGCCGCCACCAGCGAGGGTATGAAAATGCCTGGTTGGCATTTGTCGGAAGCGAGTGACTTGGCCCGAGTGGTGAAGCGGCCCAGGCGAAGCTGAGGAGCGAGGGCGGGGCCGAGGACAGGATGTCCGAGGCCGGCCTCTGAGGCAAGGATGCCGAATAGGCCGGGAACCCCGCCCGAGCCCGAAGCTGAGCCGTAGGCCGCTCCACAAGGGCCAGGGAGCGAGCGAGACAATGCCAACCTGCGATAGAGTTATTTTCGGAGGGGAACATTATGGTAGCTGGCGAAGGCCTGACCTATGCTGCCGCCGGGGTGGACATAACCGCCGGCAACCGCGCCGTAGAGTTGATGCAGGAGCATGTCCGCCGGACCTTCCGGCCGGGGGTCCTGGGGGACCTGGGCGGTTTCGGCGGCCTTTTTGCCCTGGAACCGGGCCGTTACCGGCAGCCGGTGCTAGTGGCGGGCACGGACGGGGTAGGGACGAAGCTGAAGATAGCCTTCCTCATGGACCGCCACGATACCATCGGCATCGACGCCGTGGCCATGTGCGTCAACGATATCCTGGTTCATGGGGCCGAGCCCCTCTTCTTCCTGGACTACCTGGCGGTAGGGAAAATGGTGCCGGAAAAAGTGGCCCAAATCGTCGCCGGGGTGGCCGAAGGCTGCCGCCGGGCCGGCTGCGCCCTGATCGGGGGCGAGACGGCCGAGATGCCCGGCTTTTACCCTGAGGATGAATACGACCTGGCCGGTTTCGCCGTCGGCGTCGTGGAACGGGAGGAGCTCCTGGACGGCAGCCGCATCCGGCCCGGCCAGGTGGTCCTGGGCCTGGCCTCAAGCGGCCTGCACTCCAACGGCTTTTCCCTGGCCCGCCGGGTTTTGCTGGCGGAAGCCGGTTACACCCTGGACCGGCAGCTGCCGGAACTGGGCCGGGCCCTGGGGGAAGAATTGCTGGAGCCGACCCGTATATATGTAGCCTCTCTGTTGCCATTAATAAAAGAGGGATTAATCAAGGGCCTGGCCCACATCACCGGCGGCGGCCTGGTGGAAAACCCGCCCCGCATCCTGCCGAAGGACGTAAACATGCGCCTGGACCGGCGCAGCTGGCCGGTACCGCCCGTTTTCCGCCTCATCCAGGAGAACGGCAAAGTGCCGGAACCGGAGATGTACCGCACCTTCAATATGGGCCTGGGTATGCTGGCGGTGGTTGCGGCCGGTGACGTTGACAGGGTAAAAGCGCGCTTAGAGGCCGCCGGGGGAGAGGTTTTTGTGGTTGGTGAAATAATACCCGGCCGGGGAGCAGTAGAGTTCGTGCCGGAGCTAAAATAAAAAAGTAAACGGCTGGCTTTTGCTATGAGAAAGTCTAGTTTCGGGGGAGAGAGAATGGTTGCAGCACCTTTACCGATAGGCATCCTGGTTTCCGGCCGGGGCAGCAACATGGAGGCCATTGCCGACGCTATAGCTGCCGGCCGCATCCCCGCCCGCATCCAGGTGGTCATCAGCGACCGCCCGGAAGCCCGTGCCCTGGAACTGGCCCGGCAGCGGGGGCTCAAGGCCTGTTGCCTCGTACCCCGGGAATACCCATCCCGCCAGGCCTATGACCGGGCCCTGGCGGCGGTCTTGAAAAAAGAGGGGGTAAAGCTGGTAGTCCTGGCCGGCTTTATGCGGCTCCTCAGCCAGGATTTTCTCGATCAGTTTCCGGGGGCGGTAATCAACATCCACCCGGCCCTGCTGCCGGCCTTTCCCGGCCTCAACGCCCAGCGCCAGGCCTGGGAATACGGTGTCAAGTTTTCCGGCTGCACCGTCCACTTTGTTGACGCCGGCACCGATACGGGCCCCATCATCGCCCAGGCGGTGGTACCGGTAAAGGACGACGACACCCCGGAAACCCTGGCGGCCCGCATCCTGGTGGAAGAACACCGCCTTTACCCCGAGGTTATCAAATGGCTGGCCGAAGGCAGGGTAGAACTCCACGGCCGGCGGGTCGCAGTGAAAATTTGAAGGAGCCGCTCATGGCGGCAAGTCGAGTTATTTTCATAGGAGGCGAGCTATACATATGCCGAAAAGGGCGCTTCTTAGTGTTTCCGACAAGACCGGCCTGGTGGATCTGGCCCGGGGGCTGGTAGAGCTGGGATGGGAGCTTATCTCTACCGGCGGTACCGCCCGCACCTTGACCGCAGCCGGTTTGCCCGTTACCGAAGTCGCAGCCGTTACCGGTTTTCCTGAGATCCTTGACGGCCGTGTCAAAACCCTCCACCCTAAAATCCATGGGGGTATCCTGGCCCGGCCGACGCCGGAACACCTGGATCAGCTCCAGGAGCAGGGCATTCAGCCCATTGACCTGGTGGTGGTCAACCTCTACCCCTTCCGGGAAACCATTGCCCGGCCAGGGGTAACGCCGGAAGAGGCCATTGAAAACATCGACATCGGCGGCCCAACGATGGTCCGGGCAGCAGCCAAGAATCACGAGAGAGTGGCGGTGGTCGTTGACCCGGCCAGCTACAGCGAGGTGCTGGCCGAACTGCGGGAGAAGGGGAATTTAAGCACGGCCACCCGGCGGCGCCTGGCGGCGGCGGCCTTCGCCCACACGGCTGCTTACGATGCGGCCATTGCCGCCTATTTCCAGCGCCTTATCCGCAATGAAGAGCCTTTTCCTGTTCACTTTATCCTCAGCGGCGAGAAGGTCCAGGACCTTCGTTATGGTGAGAATCCTCACCAGCAGGCCGCTTTTTATCGTTTGCCCGCCGTATCCCCCGGCAGCCTGGCCGGGGCGCGGCAGCTCCAGGGCAAGGAGCTTTCTTACAACAACCTCATGGACCTGGACGCTGCCTGGAACCTGGCCTCTGACTTTAAAGAGCCGGTAGCGGCTATCATCAAGCACACCAATCCCTGCGGCGTGGCCCGGGCTACAACTCCATCCCAGGCCTACCGCCTGGCCTACGCGGCCGATCCTGTTTCCGCCTTTGGCGGCATCGTCGCCCTGAACCGGACGGTGGATGCCGCTACAGCCAGGGAAATGACGGAGATATTCCTGGAAGCTGTCATCGCCCCTGATTTTACCCCGGAAGCCCTGGAGATTCTTAAAAGCAAACCCAACCTGCGCTTGCTTGCTGCAGACGAGAGGGCTGCCTACCGCGTCCAGGAATACCAGGTAAGGCCCGTCAGCGGCGGCTTCCTGGTCCAGGAGCCGGATTACCATGTCCTCGACCCCGAGCACCTCAAGGTGGTAACGGCCCGTAAACCCGAAGCAAGGGAGATGGAGGATTTACTCTTTGCCTGGCAGGTGGTGAAGCACGTCAAGTCCAACGCCATTGTGGTGGCTAAGGACGGCGTTACTTTGGGCATTGGTGCCGGCCAGATGAACCGGGTCGGCGCGGCGCACATCGCCCTGGAGCAGGCCGGGGCCCGGGCGAAAGGGGCTGTCCTGGCTTCTGATGCCTTCTTCCCCTTCAGCGACACAGTGGAACTGGCAGCTAAGGCCGGGATTACAGCCATCATCCAGCCCGGCGGCTCCGTCCGCGACGAAGAGTCCATCAAAGCAGCCGATGCCGCTAGTATAGCCATGGTGTTTACCGGCATCCGCCATTTCCGGCATTAAAGGAGGTACTATTAAATGCGCATCCTGGTAGTCGGCGGCGGCGGGCGGGAACACGCCCTGGTGTGGAAGATTGCCCGGTGTCCCCGGGTTACAGAAATCTATTGCGCGCCGGGTAATGCCGGCATTGCCGGATTGGCTAATTGTGTGCCCATTGCCGCCGATGATATTGAGGGTCTCTTGGCCTTTGCCCGCCAGGCAGGCATCGATCTTACCGTCGTGGGCCCCGAAGCACCCCTGGTGGCCGGCATTGTCGATGCCTTCCAGGCCGCAGGGTTACCTGTTTTTGGCCCCTCCCGGGCGGCGGCCCGGCTGGAAGGGAGCAAGATTTTTGCCAAAGAGTTAATGCAGGCGGCGGGCATCCCTACGGCCCGCCATACCGCCTTTATGGAGGCCGGGGCAGCCCTGGCCTACCTGGAGGAACATCCCGGCCCGGTGGTCGTCAAGGCCGACGGCCTGGCCGCCGGCAAGGGAGTGGTGGTGGCTCCGGACACGGCCACGGCCAGGGAAGCGGTAACGGCCATGTTCGGCGGCCGGTTTGGCCCTGCCGGGCAGCGGGTGATTATTGAAGAGCACCTGGAAGGCGAAGAGGTCAGCATCCTGGCCCTCTGCGACGGGGAAACAGTGATCCCCCTCTTGCCTTCCCAGGACCACAAGCGGGTGGGGGAAGGAGATACCGGCCCCAATACCGGCGGCATGGGCGCCTACGCCCCTGTCCCCTTTTACACTCCGGAAATAGCCGGGGAGGTAGAAGAAAAGATACTCCGGCCTACAGTCCGGGCTATGGCCGCGGCCGGCTGCCCCTACCGCGGCGTCCTCTACGCCGGGCTGATGCTCACCCGCGAGGGGCCTAAAGTCCTGGAATTTAACTGTCGTTTTGGCGATCCGGAAACCCAGCCCTTGATGCTGCTTTTACAGAGCGACCTGGTGGAACTGATGCTGGCTACCATAAACGGTGAGCTGGCCGGAACAAAGATTGACTGGTGCCCGGGGGCGGCAGCCGGGGTGGTCCTGGCGGCCGGCGGTTATCCCGGACCTTATGCCAGGGGTGAAGTCATTACGGGGCTGGAGGCAGTGCCGCCTGGAGTGGAGGTTTTCCACGCCGGTACGGCTCTGGTGGACGGTCAGGTAGTAACTGCCGGGGGACGGGTATTATGTGTTACTGCTCGAGGTGAAAATTTACAGGCCGCCCTGGACCGCGTTTATGCCGGTATAAAGGCCATCAATTTTGCGGGCATGCACTACCGCCGCGATATTGGTTACCGGGCCCTGTAAATCGCTATAAAATAAGCACCCGGCAATTGATTTGCCGGGCTTATTGCATTTTATCCGGATATTCGCCTGCATGGTGCGAAGAATGACTACCCCTTTAGCTTCTGAGCCACCGTGGCAATACGTTTACCCAGGGAACGGGCGATGACCTGGTCCTGGTCCGTGGGCGGCTGGTCATGGTTGGGACCGGAGGTGGCGGAAGCTCCGTAGGGAGTTCCGGCGTTGACCAGGCTAAAATCTTCATAGGTCCGGCCGACGATAATCATGCCGTGATGGAGCAGGGGCAGGAGCATGGAAATAAGAGTAGCTTCGTTACCCCCGTGAATGCTACCCGAGGTACAGAAGACACCCCCAACTTTACCGGCCAGTTGACCTTTACCCCATAAAGGAACAGTAGCATCGATAAATTGTTTTAACTGGGCCGCGGCATTACCAAAGTGGCTGGGGCTGCCGAAGATTACCCCATCGACATCCTGGAGGTCTTCCAGGGTGGCTATGGAAATGTCCTTCATTTCCTCCTGGGCCTTTTGATAAGCCGCCGATTTCTCAAGCTGCTGCAGGGTTTCCCGCGGCATGGTTTCCGGGACCCGCTTCAAGATGGCAGTGCAGCCGGGTATTTCTGTAACCCCGGCCCCTACAGCCCGGGCAAGTTTAGCCGTATTACCGTAGAGGCTGTAGAAAACCACCAAAATCTTTGTCTCACCGGCCAAAAAAATCAACTCCCCATCAAAACACATTGTCCTTACAGTCAGTGTGAGCCAAAACTGGCGCTTTTAGTCATTTTTAAACAGGCCAATTTCAAACCGCATATCTCTAGCTGCCCAATCGAGATGCGGCGACTTATGCATAATGTTTCCTCCCCCGGTAAAAGCTATCCAGTGCTGGTATTAACCGGCTTCCACTTAAAGGAGGGAGGAACTTTGCCCGGTCCTTACCGCAAGCCCTTAAGGGCGGCTCTTTTCCGCCGCCGGCAGCCTTCAGGAAAGCAGGATAACAAGGGTCATTCCAAGGGTAGTAAGGCTCAAAAGGCACCTTACCCGCCCCTGGAGGAATACCAGCTCACTGCCGAACTGAAGCTCAACCTGGAACAGCTGCAGAGAATCTTTGCCAAATGCAGCGATGTCGTCAACCGCGATTTTTACCTCGGCCAGGCTATTAAAGCAGCCCTTTTTTATATCGACGGCCTGGCCGACAAAAAGCTCATTGAAGATACCCTGATGCGCACCCTGCAGCAGGCACCTCCGCAGCTGGCCCGGGACCTGGCAGACAAAACCCGGGACCTGGCCGCGGTTATGGAAACCGTCATGCCCATGACGGATGTGGCCGTAGTTGATAACATGGGGGCCGTGGTTAAACACGTCCTGGACGGGGATACGGTCCTGCTCCTGGATGGGTATAATAAAGGCCTGGCCTTAAGCACCCGTTCCTGGGAACACCGTGCTATTGATGATCCCATTACCGAGAGCGTGGTCCGGGGCCCACGGGAAAGCTTCATTGAGAGCTTACGCACTAATACCGCCCTCCTCCGGCGCAGGTTGAAAACTCCGTCCCTCAAAATGGAACTTGTTTGCCTGGGCCGCTATACCATGACTAATATTGTCATCACCTATATAGAAGACCTGGCCGACCCGGCGGTAGTCCGGGAAGTGCGCCAGCGGCTGGAGCGGATTCAAATTGATGGTATCCTGGAAAGCGCCTACATTGAGGAACTTATAGAAGATAACCCTACTTCCCCCTTTCCCCAGATCGACCATACGGAACGGCCGGACAAGGTGGTGGCCGCCCTGCTGGAAGGCCGGGTGGGCATCCTGGTGGATAATACTCCCTTTGCCCTCATCGTACCGACCCTTTTTATCCAGTTTATCCAGTCCAGTGAAGACTACTATGAACGCTATTACCTTTCCAGTTTCCTGCGGCTGGGTCGTTTTATCGCCCTGAATGTAGCCCTGCTCCTGCCGGCTTTCTATGTAGCTGCCAGCACTTTTCATCAGGAAATGTTACCTACCAACCTCCTGATAAGGCTGGCCTCACAGCGGGAAGGCATACCTTTCCCGGCTGTAGTAGAAGCGTTGATCATGGAACTTAGTTTTGAACTCCTGCGGGAAGCCGGCGTGCGCCTGCCAAGGCAAGTTGGCCAGGCGGTAAGCATTGTTGGGGCTTTGGTTATTGGGGAAGCGGCTGTGAGCGCCGGCCTGGTGTCCCCAGCCATGGTAATTGTCGTAGCCCTGACGGGGATCAGCTCTTTTGCCCTCCCGTCCTTCGCCATGGCCATCACCCTGCGCCTCCTGCGTTTTATCATGCTCGTCCTGGCCGGCACCCTGGGCTTTTACGGTATTATGCTGGGGTTGCTGGCCATCTTGGTACATCTTAATACCTTACGTTCCTTCGGGGTACCCTACCTGGCGCCCGTCACCCCCTGGAATTTTAGCGATTTTAAAGACGTCCTGATCCGAACACCACGCTGGGCCATGAACTCCCGGCCCAGCCAGATCGGTTATCGCGATCCGGTGCGTCAGGGAGCCGGGCTAAAGCCCACCCCGCCAGCCAGCTCCAATCCCCCGCCGGAGGAGGGCCGGTCCTGAAGATGCGGGAAGAAGGCTATATCAGTCCCCGCCAGGCGGCGGTCATGCTGTGGTTTGCCATCCTGCCTACAGCCATCCTTTTTTTGCCGGCTTTGCTGGCTTTGCGGGCGCACCAGGACGCCTGGTTGTCGGTCATAGTGGCCACCCTGGCTGCCGCCGCAGTGGCGCTGGTTGTCTACCTGCTGGCCCAGCGTTTCCCCCACCATACCCTTTTCCAGTACTGCGAGCTGATTTTAGGCCCTGTGGCGGGTAAAATAGTAGCCTTTATCTTTGTCCTGGCCTTTTTCCTGCTGGATGCGGTAGTCATCCGGGAGTTCAGCGAGTTCCTGGTCACGGCGGTTATGCCGGAAACGCCGGCTTTATTCTTCAGCCTCAGTATCGTCGCCGTGGCCGTCTATGCCGCCCGCAACGGTCTGGAGGTCATCGCCAGGTGCACGGACTTTATCCTGCCTCTGATGGTGGCCTTTATTGCCATCGTCCTCCTTTTTGCCACTCCGGAAATGGCGCCCCGCAATCTCTTGCCCGTCCTGGAAAACGGCTTCCGGCCGGTTCTGGGGGGTGCCCTGGTGACCTGGAGATTTCTGGGCCAGATATTCATCCTGGCTACTTTCGGTGCCTTCGTTAACCCGCCTCGAGCCCTGAGAGCCAGCCTGGTCAGCGGGCTGCTGGGGATAGCCTTTTTCCTCAGCCTGGTGACTATGGGCACCATTCTTGTCTTCGGCTGCTGCGAAGCTGCCCGCCTGACCTTTGCCGCTTACGCCCTGGCGCGGGTGGTCTCTTTGGGTCAGTTTTTTGAGCGCATCGAAGCCCTGTTCCTGGCCATCTGGGTAGGGGGGGTATTTATCAAAATAACCCTTAACCTCTATGTAGTGGCCCTGGGCTTGGCCACCGTCACCGGGCTCAAGGAGTACCGACCCCTGGTTGCCCCCCTGGGGGCGTTAAATGTTGCCGTAGCGGCCCTCCTTTACCGGAACATCAGCGAGATCCGCCACGATCTCCTCATGGTAGAACCAGGGTGGACCCTGACCTGGCAGCTTATTTTACCCTTATTTTTGCTCATAATGGCCTGGCTTCGAGGTAAAAGGAGGACGGGGATATGAAGGCCCGGCTGCGTTTAACCCTGGCCCTTCTTTTACTGGCTCTTATGTTACCCGTGCTTGCGGGCTGCTGGAGCCGTCATGAGATTGAAGAGCTGGCCATTGTCATGGCCGTGGCTCTGGATGCCGCCCCAGGGGACCTGGTACGCCTGAGCGTTTATATAGTTATCCCCCGGGCCATAGCTGGCGGGCCGTCCATGGGTGGTGGTGGCGGTGGGGAACCGGATAAAGTAGGGGAAGTTATCAGCGCCACCGGCAGCGACTTTGCCCAGGCAACCCGGCGGCTGGAAAGTTTGGTGCCGCGGCGTCTTTTATGGGCCCAGAACCGGGTGTTGATTCTTGGTGAGGAGCTGGCCCGGCAGGGGCTTCATTACCTGGACCTCTTTACCCGCGAGCGCCAGATGCGGCTGACGACACCGGTATTGATTACCCGGGGCGAAGCCCGTAAAGTACTGGAAGTGCCGCCGGGCATTGAATTAATGCCCGGGACGATTTTAACCGGTATTTTGCGCAACCGAACCACCTTTAAAGTGGAACTAAAGGATCTTCTTGCCATGTGGGAGGCGCCGGGAGATAACCCCGCCCTGCCCCTGGTGGTAATGACGCCGACGCCGGAGCAGGAAAGCCGCGAGGCGAGAGGCGGTGATGATGATAAGGGCCAGAAGGGCGGTAACAAGGAGGAGGGGAAAAAGAACCAACCCGAGGCCGTAGCCATTAAAGGTGCCGGGGCTTTCCGCGATGACCGTTTGATCAGCTGGCTGGATGAAAGGGAGACCAACGGCCTTATGTGGCTGCGGGGGGAAGTAAGGGAGGGGGTTATTACCGTAACTTTGTCAATACCGACCGGGGGTAATTTCCCGGGGCAGGAGCAGGGGCAGAAAAGGGGTCAAACTATAACACCGGACCAGGGGCAGGGACAGCCTGCCGGGCCGGTAGAGGGGCAGGGGCAAAACCCTTCCCAGAATCAAGCCCGGGCCAGGAGCCAGGGACAGGCCTCGGTGATTTTTCACCGCGTTTCTACGGAGGTTAAACCCCGGGTTGAAGGCAGCCAGGTAACTTTTAACGTGGAAATCCGTGGCAACTGTGACTTAACGGAAGCTACAGTTAGCCTGAACCCCGACCGGCCGGAACATTTGCTGGCCATTCAGGAGGCTGTCAACAGGGCCGTAGAAGAGCGGGTCCTGGCTGCCGTGCGCAAGGCCCAGCAGGAAATCCGGGCGGACATCTTTGGTCTTGGCGAAACCCTGCACCGCAGCAACGTTCGCTACTGGCGCCAGGTCCAGGACCGCTGGAACGAAGAGTTTACCCGTGCTAAAATCCAGGTTAAGGTGGATTTGTATCTGAACCGGCTGGGAATGACCAACAGGACACCAGGTAAAACCCTGGATATTGGCGGCAAGGGCGCCACTCAGGGCAGTACCAGGTAGGAGTGATGAAATGCTTATTTTAATTATCCTGGCTTTCCTGGTCATCGCTTACCTGGATGCTCCGAAGCTCTGGGAGAAAAAGTACTGGCGGGAACTGACCGTCATGGGTATCGTCTGGTCCCTGGGTCTGGCCTTAAGCCTGGCCCTGGCTTTAAATTTACCTGTCCCCAACCCGGCAAAACTTTTAGCCCGGGTTTTTGGCCCGGTGACAGAGTGGCTGACCAGGTTGATTGGTTGAAGGAAAAACCAGGTGCATGGCGAAGTTTTTAATTATCGCATAGAAAGCTAAACTTGTTGACTTCTCACCTCTCACTTCCCACCTCTCACATGATATAGGGGGAGGGTATGCTATGGGCCGGGATAAGTTGCAGGACCCCCAGGTTGATGAACTGTTCCGCGCTATTTTAGCCCTGGAGAACCTGGATGAATGCTACCGCTTCTTTGAAGACCTGTGTACTACCGCTGAAATCAAGGCCATGGCCCAGCGCCTGGCCGTAGCCCGCTACTTACGCCAGGGGGTTACCTATGCGGCCATTGCCGCCGCTACAGGGGCCAGTACAGCCACCATCAGCCGGGTCAAGCGTTTTTTAAACTATGGCGCCGACGGCTACAACCTCATCCTGGATCGCCTGGATAAAAGGGAGTAATTTGACGCCATTGATAACCGGCTGGAGATAAAGAGGTTTAATCAGACTTGCCGGCCTCTGGACGTGGCTGGCGGTTTTTGTCAAGAGGTCGTTCCCTGTGCTATTATTACGTTAATACGTTAACATGATAAAGCAATGGAGTGAAGGTAGTGGCCGGCAACTGGAATAATCTCCAGGTACCGGCGGGGGTGCGGGACCTGCTGCCGGCAGAGGCAGCTGCCCTCAGGGAACTGGAGCAGGAACTGGTGGCTTTCTTTCAAAGTTGGGGTTACCAGGAAGTGCTGACCCCGACTTTTGAATTTGTGGAAACTTTTCAGGCCGGCTCTCCCGCTGGGGATGAAGGGAGCCTCTACAAATTTATCGACCGCGAGGGACGGGTTCTCGCCTTACGGCCGGAGATGACGGCCCCTATTGCCCGCCTGGTGGCTACATCGTTACGGCGTGAGGCCTTACCGTTACGCCTGTGTTACAGCGCCAGGGTATTTCGCTATGAAGAACCCCAGGCCGGGCGCCTGCGGGAATTTCACCAGGCCGGGGTGGAACTCATCGGTGCCGGGGGTGTGGCGGCCGATGGGGAGATTATTGCCCTGGCGGTAGAAACCTTGTTAAAGGCCGGCTTGAAGGACTTTCGTTTAGGCATTGGCCAGGTGGCCGTCACCAAGGGCGTACTCCAGGACCTGGACCTGCCCCGGGAGGCGGTGGCGAGGATTAAAGTAGCCCTGGCCGGCAAGGACCTGGTGGGGCTGGAGCGGCTTGTCGACGAGTATAGTCTTACGGGGTTGAAGAGGCGGCAGCTGGAACTCCTCGCCACTTTACATGGCGGTAAAGAGGCCCTGGAGGAAGCCCGGGCCAATTTTATCCAGACCGGAGCAGCCGCTGCCCTGGCCGGCCTGGAAGAAGTATGGCAGGCGCTGACAGCTTACGGGCTGGAAAAGTGGCTCTTCATTGACCTGGGTATTTTACGGGATTTTGATTATTACACCGGTATCGTTTTTGAAGGTTATGTACCGGGCCTGGGAGTACCCGTCTGCGGCGGCGGGCGCTACGATGGCCTGGTGGGCCAGTTTGGTTACCCCTGCCCAGCCACCGGCTTTGCCCTGGGACTGGAGCGGGTGCTCATGGCCCGGGGCGAAGGGCAGGGAGGCGGGCAGGGTGGTTACCTGGTGGCCGGCCGGGACCTGGCGGCTGTTTTGCGCCGGGCACGAGAATTGCGCCGGCCGGGGGTAATGGTAATTATAGATGGGGAAAGTCAAAACCGCCAGGAAGCAGCAGCCCGGGCCGCCGCCCGGGGGTTGGCCCTGGTTTGGGTGGATTAGCTTAAGATTTTCGGAGGAACTTTTAAATGGTCACCGACTTGCTGACGCTGGCCTTGCCCAAGGGCAAGCTGGGCGAAGACGCCTTGCAATTATTGCGTAAGGCCGGGCTCCCGGTAGATGGCGTGGCCACCGGAGCACGGCAGCTGGTCTTTGCTTTCCCTGCCGACCGGGTGCGTTATGTCATCTGCCGTCCCACGGACGTGCCGACCTATGTAGAACACGGGGCTGCCGATCTGGGGATTGTCGGCAAGGATACCCTGGCGGAGGCCGGGGCCGATGTCTTTGAGCTGGTGGACCTGGGTTTTGGTTATTGCCGTTTTGTCGTAGCCGCGCCTCGGCAGCGCTGGGAAGAAGCAGGCCGGTCCCTGGAAAACCTGCTGGCCGGTAGCCGCCGGGTGGCCACCAAGTTTCCCAGGGTAGCAGCAACCTTTTTCCAGGAGCGAGGCTTGCCGGTAGAAATAATCAAGCTCCATGGCAATATCGAGCTGGCCCCCCTGGTGGGACTGGCCGACCTGATTGTGGATATTGTATCTACCGGGCGAACCTTAAGGGAAAATGACCTGGTAGAAGTGGTCCCCATTTTTCCCTCCACCGCTCGTTTGATTGCCAACCGGGTTAGTTACCGGATCAATTACCAGCGCCTGCGGCCTGTAATAGAAGCCTTAAAGCGGGCGGCTGCTCAAGGGGGTGCCGGGATTGCTACCTGTTCTTGAGGGTGAAGAAGTGCGGCGCCGCTGGGCCGGCCGGCTGCTGGCCCAGATCGATGTAGCCGCGAGGGTACGGGATATTATTACCGCTGTCAGGGCGGAAGGCCAGGCAGCCGTAGAACGTTACACCCGCGAGCTGGATGGAGTTGATCTAAAAAAGGTCGGTTTTTGCGTGACGGCCGGGGAGATTAAGGCTGCTTATGAAGCCGTTACTCCTGAACTGCGGGAGGCCATTCAAAAGGCCCGGGATAATATTGCCGCCTACCACCGCCGTGAGCTGCGGGGTTCCTGGATGGAGGCGGATGCCAGCGGCACCATCCTGGGCCAGATCTGCCGTCCTTTAAAGCGGGTGGGCCTTTACGTACCCGGCGGTACGGCTGCTTATCCTTCGTCGGTATTAATGACCGCCGTACCGGCCCGGGTGGCCGGGGTTGAGGAAATAGCCCTGGCGACGCCACCGCGGCGGGACGGCACCCTGCCGCCCCTGCTCCTGGTGGCGGCAGCCGAGGCCGGGGTAAGGGAGATCTATAAAATGGGCGGGGCCCAGGCCGTGGCCGCCCTGGCCTACGGTACGGAAGCAGTGGCCCCGGTGGATAAGATTGCCGGCCCGGGAAATATTTATGTTACCCTGGCCAAGAAGGAAGTCTATGGGGCAGTTGATATAGATATGCTGGCGGGGCCCAGTGAAATCGTGGTCATTGCTGATGCATACGCCCGGCCGGACTGGGTGGCGGCCGACCTTCTCTCCCAGGCCGAGCACGACACCCTGGCCGGCGCGGTCCTGATCACGCCGGAAGCCGGCCTGGCCCGGGCGGTGGTAGAGGAAGTAGCCCGCCAGCTGGAGACCCTGCCCCGGCGGGAGATAGCCGCCCGTTCCCTGGCAAATTATGGTGCGGCCGTGGTAGTGCCCCATCTGGAGGCCGCCCTGGAGCTGGCCAATGCCCTGGCGCCAGAGCACCTGGAACTGTACGTGACCGAACCCTGGTCCTGGCTGGGCCGGGTGGAAAATGCCGGGGCGATTTTCCTGGGGCCTTACAGTTCCGAGCCCCTGGGGGACTACTGGGCCGGGCCCAGCCATGTTTTACCTACCGGCGGCACGGCCAGGTTTTATTCACCTTTAAGTGTCGCTACTTTTATGAAGAAAAGCAGCCTCATTGCCGCTGGTCCCGCCTACCTGAAGGCGGCCGGGAGTTTGATCCAGACCCTGGCCCGGGCCGAAGGCCTGGAGGGTCATGCCCGGGCCATTGAGCTGCGGCTGGAGGAAGGGGATAGAAAATGAGTCGCGAGGCCTTGATTGAGCGTCAGACCACAGAAACCAGCATTCGCGTTAAGCTCGACCTGGACGGCAGCGGCAAATGGCAGGGGAGCAGCGGTATCCCCTTTTTTGATCACCTGCTGGCCCAGCTGGCCCGCCATGGCCTCCTGGACCTGAAAATCTGGGCTGAGGGCGACCTGGAAGTTGACAATCACCATACTGTGGAAGATATCGGTATCTGCCTGGGAGAGGCCATCAAAAAGGCCCTGGGCGATAAAGCCGGGATTAATCGCTACGGCAGCGCCCTGGTACCCATGGATGAGGCCCTGGTCCAGGTGGCCCTGGACTTCAGCGGCCGGCCCTACCTTGCTTGTAACCTGGACCTGCCCCCGGGCCGGATCGGCAGCCTGGAGACAGAACTGCTGGAGGAATTCCTGCGGGCTTTTGTTAACCACAGCGGCCTGACCCTCCACGTGCAAAAGCTTGCCGGGCGCAACGGCCATCATGTCGCCGAGGCCCTCTTTAAAGCCCTGGGCCGGGCCATCAGGGAGGCCGCCAGCCGCGATCCCCGGGTAGAAGGTCCCCCTTCTACCAAGGGTAGCCTGGACTGATAAGGGTTAGACAATGCCAGCCTGTGACAAAGTTATTTGCGGAGGAACTAAAATGCGGCCGTTAGCTATTATCGATTACGGTATGGGCAATCTCTTGAGTGTTCAGAAAGCCCTGGCCAAACTAGGTTACCCGGCGGAGATAACCTCAGACCCGGAGGTAGTGCTTGCTGCTCCCGGTGTTATCCTGCCCGGCGTGGGAGCCTTTGCCGACGCCATGGCCAACTTGCAGGAGAGGGGCCTGGTGGAAGCCATCCGGAAAGTTGTGCGGCGGGGTGTACCCTTCCTGGGCATTTGCCTGGGGTTGCAGCTCCTCTTCAGCACCAGTGAAGAAGGGGGTCCGGTGGAAGGTCTAAACCTTTTACCGGGCGAAGTTAAACGCCTGCCGCCAGGGTTTAAGGTTCCCCACATGGGCTGGAACCAGGTGCAATTGCTAAAGCCCGGAGAGCTTTTCCAGGGTGTACCCACGGGCACGAACTTTTACTTTGTCCATTCGTATTATATTGACCCCGCCGATAAAACCATAGTTACCGGTACTACGGATTATGGTTTAACCTTTGCCGTAAGCATCCAGCGGGATAACCTCTTCGGGGTCCAGTTCCACCCGGAAAAAAGCAGCCGCTGGGGCCTGGAGGTTTTAAAAAACTTTGGGGAGCTGGTAAACCGTGTTGATTCTGCCTGCCATTGACCTGCGGGAAGGGCGCTGCGTGCGCCTTTACCAGGGGCGGCCGGAAGCCGAAACTATCTACTCCACCGACCCGGTGGCTGTGGCCAGGGGCTGGGTGGCCAGGGGCGCCCGCTGGCTCCATGTGGTGGACCTGGACGGGGCCTTCGCCGGCCGGCCGCGGAATATGGAGGTTATTGCGGCCATAATCAAAGAGGTGCACATCCCGGTCCAGGTGGGAGGTGGCATCCGCAACCTGGAAAGCCTTAAAGACCTGCTCGCTGCTGGGGCGGCCCGGGCCGTCCTGGGGACGGTAGCCATCACCAACCCGGAGATAGTTGCTGAGGCTGTTGTGCGCTTTGGTGACCAGGTGGCCGTCGGTATTGACAGCCGCGAAGGGATGGTAGCCGTGGAAGGCTGGGCGGCAACAGTGGAGGAAAGGGCCCTTGACTTTGCCGGCCGCATGGCTGCCCTGGGGGTAAAGCGGGCCATCTTTACTGATATCAGCCGCGACGGTACTCTCCAGGGACCCAATCTTGCCGCCACCAGGGAGGTTGCCAGGAGGAGCGGCCTGAAAGTCATTGCCTCCGGTGGTATTGCCAGCCTGGACGACGTCCGCGCCCTGCGGGGCCTGGAAAAGGAAGGCGTGGAAGGTGCCATCCTGGGACGGGCCCTTTACAACGGCAACTTTACCCTGGAAGAAGCCATGGCCGTGGCCGGGGAGGAGGATTGATTTAAGATGCTTACCCGGCGGATTATTCCCTGCCTGGACGTGGACCACGGGCGGGTAGTTAAGGGGACCAATTTTTTAAACTTAAGGGATGCCGGGGACCCGGTAGAGCTGGCAGCTGCCTATGACCGCGCCGGCGCCGATGAATTGGTCTTCCTGGATATCTCGGCCTCGGCCGAAGGACGGGAGATTATGGTCGACGTGGCCCGGCGTGTGGCTGAGGAGGTCTTTATCCCCTTTACCGTAGGAGGTGGCCTGCGCACGGTGGAAGATATTCGCCGCATGCTGGCCGCCGGGGCCGACAAGGTTTCCCTGAATACGGCCGCCGTGCTGGATCCCAGTCTCGTGGCCATGGCAGCCCGACGTTTCGGCAGCCAGTGCGTAGTGGTAGCCATCGATGCCCGCCGTACCGGCCCCGGTTCCTGGGAGGTTTATACCCACGGCGGCCGCCAGCCAACGGGAAAAGACGCCCTGGAGTGGGCCCGGCAGGTGGAGGAGCTAGGGGCCGGGGAGATCCTGCTCACCAGTATGGACTGCGACGGTACTTTAGAAGGCTACGACGTGGAACTGACGGCAGCCATAAGCACAGCTGTCAGCATCCCGGTAATCGCCTCCGGCGGCGTGGGGAAGCTAGAGCACCTGTATGAAGGCCTGACGGCAGGCCGGGCCGACGCCGTCCTGGCGGCCTCTATCTTTCACTTTGGCACCTATACTATAGGGGAAGCCAAGCGTTACCTGGCCGGGCGCGGCGTGCCCATACGTTTATAAGAGCAGGAAGACGCATGGCTCTTGAGTGTGCAGGCACATGCTCCTTTACGAAATATGCTATATGCGGAGGATATTTGCTTATGGGTGTTACCATACCTGAGGAAATTCGCTTTAATGCCGACGGCTTAATCCCGGCCATTATCCAGGATGTAGAAAGCGGCCGGGTGTTGATGCTGGCCTATATGAACCGGGAAGCCCTGGCCCGCACCCTGGCTACCGGCGAGACGTGGTTTTACAGCCGCAGCCGCCGGGAACTCTGGCATAAAGGGGCCACCTCGGGCCATCGCCAGTATATTGTCAATGCCAGCTACGATTGTGACGCCGATGCCTTGCTCTTCCAGGTCCGCCAGATAGGAGTGGCCTGCCACGAAGGGGAATTTTCCTGCTTTCATAACTCCCTCCCCATGCAGGTTAGCAGACCCGGCAGCAACAGGCAGGGCGAAAAGGGGCGGACAGAGAGGAAGCAAGCCGATAGCGGGCCGGATGAACGGAGCTGGACAGACCTGCACGGCGCCCGGCAGGTTGTCCTGTACCCGGCGACCCCGGGCAGCCAGGTAGAAGCATCCGGCCCGGCCACTGGCGACCTGGGAACTATCCTGGCAGAGGTCTTCCGGGTGATTAAAGAACGCCAGGCTACCCGGCCGGAAGGCTCCTACACGTCCTATCTCTTTAATAACGGCCAGGATAAAATCCTGAAAAAAATCGGCGAAGAGGCCGGTGAAACCATCATTGCCTCTAAAAACGACAGCCGGCGGGAAATTTTATACGAGCTCGCCGACCTCTATTACCACACCCTGGTCTTGCTGGCCTACCATGATCTGGAACCGGGACAGTTGGCTGCCGAACTGGCCGCTCGCCTGCCGGTAAATGAACCTTTGGCCAAAAAACACCAATGATTACCACTATATACCCCGACGGGCTTCCTGCATAGTTCGGGATGTTTCAGTAACTGGCTACCCGGCAACAGGATACGGATCTACCTAAAGGAGCACCTGCCTGCCTGACAACCTGACCAACCTCTATCCTCACCGTGCTTTTATCTAGTCAAATGCAGAAAAATATGTTAATATAAAGAATAATGCCGGGAGGTGGAGGAAATTGGTAATTAATCTTCGCACTAAACTTTTCTATTTTATTCTCTTGCTTTTTTTGGCTCTGGGCCCGGGGACGGTAGGAACAGCGCTGGTAGCCGTCCAGGGCGTTAGCTGGCAATTGCTCCTTTTACCGGCCATTGTGGCGGGGGCCCTGGGTTTGATTTTAAGCCTGGTTATCCTTCTCAATCTATACATAAAATGGATGCGCCCCTTGCAACGGGTGATGCAATTTCTTAATTTGCTTGGCGAAGGCGATCCGGTACGAGCAGAACAATCTCTGACCGGGGCGCAGTTAGGGGAGAGTTTCCAGGGGCCGGTAACTGCCGTCCTGGACAGTTTTTACCGCCTGGTGGGTCGCATGCAGCGTACCGCTGATGAACTGTCTTATTTTTCCCGAAATCTCCAGGAAAGCGCCGGTACCAGCCATCGCAACCTGGAAGAGGTAACGGCAGCCATCCAGGAGATTGCCGGCGGTGCCGACGAGCAGGCGGGAGCCACCCAGAAGGTGGCGGAAAATATCAAAACGTTACACAACCTGGCGGAAGATATCAGCGACCGGGCCGGGCTGGGTACGGAGTTAGGGATGGAAGTTAGGAGCAAGGAAGAGGAAGGTCGCCGACTTTTTGAGCAATTACTTCAGGAAATCAAGGCCGGGGCCGCTTCCATCCAGGAGGCGGCCGGCCGCATGCGGCAGCTGGAAAATAAAATGGAGCAGATTAATACCCTGGTCCAGGCGGTCACGGCCATTGCCGATCAGACCAACCTGCTCGCTTTGAATGCCGCCATTGAAGCCGCACGCGCCGGGGAGCAGGGCCGTGGTTTTGCTGTGGTGGCCGAAGAGGTGCGGAAACTGGCCGAACAGTCGGCGGCGGCCGCCCAGAATATAACCTCCCTGGCGGCAGCTATCAGCGAAGAGGCGCGCCAGACAGCGGCCCAGGTGGATAAAAATGTCGAGCTGGTCCGGAGCAACCTCCAGCGCGGGACCCAGGTGAAAGAGAATTTTATGGCCGTAAGCCAGGCGATCAATAAGGCCGCCGAAGTCATGACCAACATCAGCCACCAGGCCCAGAACCAGCTGGCCAGGGTGCGGGAGGTAAACGATGCTGCCACCCGCATGGCAGCCGTGGCCCAGGAAACGGCGGCCAGCATTGAAGAGGTATCGGCTGCAACGCAGGAACAAAAGGCTGCTATGGCGGTGGTGGAAGAGAATACGCGCCAGTTTGCGGCCATGGCGCAGAATTTCTTTACCATAGCTGCCGGTTTTACCCGGGACGGGTGGGACCAGGAACTGCGCCGGGAACTTGTTAACCAGGGTTATGCCTTACTGGAAAAGCTGGCCGCCGATCCTGTTGTTAAGAAAATGGAAGCCGCCACCCTGGCGCCGTTCCTTGACGCCGCCTTCAGCGAGTCAGCTATTATCCAGACCTTGATTGCCACCCTACCGGACGGAGCAACTATTTATAACCGGCCGGATGCGGGAGTGACCAACTGGTCCTTCCGGCCATGGTTCCAGGCGGCCATAAGGGGGGAACGTTATGCCAGCGAGCCCTATGTAACCCAGAGCTCCAACCGGGTGGCCATCACCATCTCTGTTCCTGTACGCGCTGATGACGGCCGCATCATTGGCGTCCTGGCAGCCAATATAGCGCCGGCGGAAAAATAACAGCTGGCGGGCACTAAAGGAGACCGCAGGGCATATAATGATCAAGGGTAAATTTTATGCGAGGTGAGGTATGTGAGTGCTGATCTGGATGCCCTGCGCCAGCGCGTCATTGAAGCAGCTACCAGCGGGAAATCCCTGGGACAGGTTTTTAAAGAAATGGGCATAACGCCCGATAACCCTGCTGTCGTGCAAGAAATAATGGCTCAAGCGGGTATAGATCCTGCTGCCATGTTCCCGGACGGCCAGGTAGATATGGCCAGCTTTGTTAACAACATGACCAAAGATCTGAGCCCGGAGATGAAGAAACAGCTTGCCCAGCTAATTGAAGGGATGGCGGGGGAGATTAATAACGGCCAGCCCCTGCCGCCGGATATCCAGGAGTTTCTCAAAAGCTGGCAAAAAAGTTAAATACATTACCATAGCGGTAACGGTACCGCTAGCAGTATAAAAGGGCCCCGGGTTGGAAAGCCCGGGGCCTTTATATTAAAACCCCGGCGGGGCCGGGGTTTTCCCGCTCATGCATTGGCTGCACTGAGAGGGATGAAGAAGATAAAGAAAATGGGGATGATGATAATCACGATAATAGGAATAAACAACCACCAGAAGTTAAAACCATGGCCGCCCATTAAAAATTCCTCCTACTTAGTATTTAACGGGAACAAGAAGAACAGGAAGATGATGGGGATGATAATGATGACCGGGATGATGATAATAAACCACCACAATAATTCTTGTGTCATTAAAATACCCTCCTTTTCCCTTTGCAGGGACCTTTTCTAGACCTAGCATATGCAGTTCCAGGTCTGATGGTTAATCAGAAAAGGGAAAAATATTTTCTGCCGGCCGGGTTTAATTTATTTAACCCCCTCCAGCAGCAATACATAGAATGGAGCATAGGAGGGGTTAACCATGTGGCCTGTTTTGCTGGCTTATTATGCCGGTGTAGTAGCGATGGCCGGCGTTTCCATTACCCGGCTGGGTAGCGATTACGGCAGCCGGAAAATTATCATGTTCCGCAAGCACCGGCCCTTGAGCAGTTGTCATGAAACAGTCCTGAAAAAGGGCGGGCGGGTAGTACGCGAATTACCCCTGGTGCATGCCCTGGCAGTAAGGATACCGGAACAGGGGCAGGCCCTTGCAGAGCTGGGCTTACACCCGGATGTCCTTTTAATTGAAGACGATTTCCTGGTCCAGACAGTAGCCCTGCCGGCAGTTAAATTGCGGCAAAGGGAGCAGACCATCCCCTGGGGAGTGGAATGTATTGGCGCACCAAAGGCCTGGCAGGAGGCGGCCGGAGAGAAGGTGAAGGTGGCCATCCTGGATACGGGGATTGATGCCAGCCACCCCGACCTGAAAGCTAACATCCGTGGTACCAAGAATATCAAATTTCCCGGCTGGGAGGCCGGGGATGGCAATGGCCACGGTACCCATGTGGCCGGGATAATTGCAGCGCTTAATAATAATTTTGGGGTGGTAGGGGTAGCCCCCCGGGCGGAGATTTATGCCGTCAAGATTTTTAACCGCCGGGGTAATGGTTATATATCCGAGATCATTGCCGGCCTGGACTGGGCGCTGCAAAATAAAATGCAGGTCGTCAATATGAGTTTCGGCACCACCCGGCCGAGTCAAGCCCTGGAAGAGGCCGTCCGCCGGTGCGTCCAGGCCGGCATGGTCCTGGTGGCGGCCGCCGGCAATGAGGGGAAAGAAAATAGCGTCATGTATCCGGCCCGTTACCCCGGTGTCATCGCCGTTTCGGCTATTGACCGGAAGAATAACCTGGCCAGCTTCAGCAGCCGGGGTCCGGAAGTAACGGTAGCTGCTCCGGGCGTTGATATCCTTTCCACCTTCCGGGGCGGTAAATACCGGGCCATGAGCGGCACCTCCATGGCCTGTCCCCATGTTGCCGGGGTTGCAGCCCTGGTGCTGTCCCGGGATGGGCACATATCCGGCAGGCAGGTAGTAAAGACCATCACCAGCACGGCCACCAGGCTGCCGGGTTTAACGCCGGAAGAACAGGGTTCGGGGCTGGTGAACGCCTCTTTCCTGGCGGCCGGGAACCGTATTAATGATGAGGCCAGGGAAGGCCCGGCAGTTACTTCTTTAAATGTGATACCTTCCATGACAAGTTAAATAAAAAGCGACCTGGTTTAGTTCCAGGTCGCTATTACATTTATGGGCTGCGCCTCTAATGACGGGCCTGAAGAACAGAACCGCCTGCTCGAAATCAGAGGGTTCCTTCTTCTTTACTTTTCATATCTTACAGGATAGAATGGAATTGAGCGGAAGCAAAAATGGACGCTGGGGGGAGAAAAGGTATGCTAGCCAGTACCCCGGAGAATACAGTTTATTACCGGGCGGGCTATTCTATTGGCAGTCAGCTTCCTGTAAACGACCTGGAAGAAATACCGGATAAAATAAGCGCCCTGGGAATAGGAAACCTTAAGTTGAAAAGTGTAAAAGGCGGTAAAATAACCGTTAAATGGAATGAATGTTTCACTTGTTCTTATTTTCCGCCTGTAGGCCAACAATTATGCTATTTGGAAGGGGGCCTGCTCGCTGGGGCTCTCAACAAACTCTTTAAAAAAAGAATAGAGGTCGAAGAAACCAAATGCTGGGGGACAGGGGAACATTATTGCCAGATGGAAGCAACCATATCCCCTGTTTCTGGTCTTGATGAGCCTTATTCCTTCTTCCCCCTCGAAAAAAACAATAGATTGCTTAAAGATCTTACCTTCCAGGCGGTGCTGGCAACTAGAAGCTACCGCCAGGCTACCCTCGGGTCCGAAAAAGATGTAAAAGGGTTCCCTTTAAGCATCGGGGATGCCATCTTCCATATAATACCCCTGGGACTGGTGATTACCGATAACCAGGGGAGAGTGGTAGGGATAAATAAGGCCGGCCTCCAAATACTGGGTATTACAGGTCAAAGGGTGCAAGGCCGCATGTTGGAAGAAGTAATCCCTATAGCCCAATACTCCGAAATAATCCAATCCGGCAGACCACGGGTATGGGAATTCCAGAAAACAAAGGGGAATACTATCATCGTCATAGGAACGCCTCTTTGGATCCAATCCGAAATAGAGGGTGTGCTGTACCAGTTTTTTTCCGATGAAAGCGAGCCTGTACGTCTTCTCCTGGAACAGCTTAAAAAAGTAGAAGCCAGAGTTGGCCATAACCCTGCAAACTTCAAACCCGCTGGGTGCCTCTTCAATTTCCGCCACATCCGGACTTTAAATCACTATTTTAGGGACGTTTTAAGCCTGGCCCAGAAAGCAGCCGGGAGCAATGCTACTGTACTCATCCTGGGAGAAAGCGGTACCGGAAAAGGGGTCCTGGCCCAGGCTATCCATGAGGAAAGCCCCCGCCGTAACGCGCCTTTAATAAAAGTAGACTGCGCAGCCATCCCACCGGAACTTCTAGAATCCGAACTCTTCGGTTATGAGGAAGGCGCTTTTACTGGAGCTAAAAAGGGCGGCAAACCTGGAAAGTTTGAACTGGCTCACGGCGGGACCATCTTTTTGGACGAAATCGGAGATATGCCCCTTAATATGCAAGCCAAGCTTTTAAGGGTTTTGCAAGATAAAGAGATTGAGCGGTTGGGGAGCACCCGGACCAGAAAAATAGATGTGCGGGTGATAGCAGCTACCAACAAGGATTTGGAAAAAATGGTACATGAAGGCCGTTTTCGGGAAGATCTCTTTTACCGCTTAAATGTGGTCACGCTAGTGCTCCCACCCCTTAAAGAGCGGCCGGAAGACATACCTCTCCTGGCAGAGGCCATTTTACAAAGGCTAAACAAAGAATATGGGAAAAAATTACGGCTTACTCCCGGCGCTATGGAGAGTCTTCTAAGCTATTCTTGGCCGGGCAACGTCCGGGAATTGGAAAATGTCCTGGAGAGGGCTGCCATCCTGGCTGAAACCCAGGAAATCCATCCCCATCACCTCACGATAGGCTATCATGGTAAAAAGAAAAGGTTGAGGGAGATCTCCCCCCTTTATAAAGTCCGGATAGAAGCGGAAAAGGAGGCCATCATTCAGGCCCTGGAAGCTTTTGGCGGAGAAAAAACAAGGGCCGCCAAGGCATTAGGCCTTTCCCGCCAGGCACTCTATACTAAAATGGCCAGCTATGGCTTGCTTAAAAATTAATGTCAACTCTTTTTAACGTGTAAAACTAAATTGACATCGAGGTTCTTAGGCCGTCAAGCTTTGGCGGCCTTTTTCTTTTGGCACGCTTTTTGCTATAGAACACAAAGGTAGCTTTTGCGTTATTTCATCTTGGTTAAACACTTGATTTTATAACTTCGATTTTATACCTTTTTACCTAATTTACTTAAGGCCATTGCCAGAGTGAAGTAAAGGCCTTTGGTATGGATAATGTCTGCGTTAGCCTTGTTTAGCAAGGGACAGAAGAGAAGCAGAACAGAGGAGGTGTTCAAGTGAAGCTGGCCATTTCCGGGAAAGGTGGTGTCGGCAAGACCACTATCGCTGCCGGCTTAATTAAATATTTTGCCCGGCAGGGTTACCAGGTATACGCCGTCGATGCCGATCCCGATACCAGCCTGGGTATGGTTCTGGGGCTCCCCGAGGAAAGGCTCGGTACCATTAAACCTATCGTGGAGATGCGAGAATTGCTTGCCGAGCGCACCGGCGGCAGCGGCGCCTTCTTTTCTCTAAACCCGGAAGTAGATAGCCTGCTGCAAGATTATACCATAAAGAACGGAAATATCCTTTTTCTGAAAATGGGAGCCATCAAGCCCGGGGGATCGACCTGCTATTGCCGGGAAAATGCCGTCTTAAATGCCATGGTTAATGCCCTAATCCTAAAACACCGGGAAATGGTGGTCCTGGATATGGGGGCTGGCATCGAGCACCTGACCCGGGGTACGGCCCGGGGGGTAGATCTGATGTTGATTATTACCGAGCCCACCCTGGTCAGCGTCCAGACCGCCCGGGTCGTCCAAAAACTGGCCGCTGAACTTGGTATTAAGCGAATAAAGTTTGTAGGCAACAAATTGCGTCAACCCCGGGATAAGGAATTTATCCTCAGCCACCTGCCGCCGGACGATGTCATCGGCCTGATACCCTTCCAAGCAGAAATTTTAGATCAAGCTGCTGGTTTTACCGGTGAGCAGTCTTTTACCGCAGCAGGTATTGCCGAGCTGGCTGCCAGGGTGCTAAACCGACGGGCTATTGCCCCGGACATAGGGGGAACAAATATAACCATAAAAATAAAAGGTGGAGGTTAGGTGTGACATGTGATAATGGGCACGAGTGCAGCAGGAATAGTTGCTGCAGAAACCCTCCGTTCCCTGGTTTTACTCCCCGCGTTTTCAGGGCTGCAGTAGTTGCAGGAAGTTGACCGGACGGAAGGCCGCTGACGCTTTGATATGAAAGCAGGTAATAAAGTTTACAATCCTGCGGCGTTGCCGCATATTCCTCAAGGAGGTCGATGCTGATGGCCAAGTCGTGTAAGGTTTCTCTGGACCCGGCGGTTTGCGAAATGGTGGAAAAGGCCGGGCGCCTGGAGGTGGAGACGGTCTGGGATCGCTACCAGGCGATGCTTCCCCAGTGCGGCTTTGGGGAAACCGGGCTGTGTTGCCGGCACTGCCTGCAGGGCCCCTGCCGTATAGATCCTTTTGGTGGCGAGCCCAAGGCGGGGATTTGCGGGGCTACGGCGGACGTCATCGTCGCGCGAGGCCTGGATCGCGCCATCGCGGCCGGCGGGGCGTCCCACTCGGGCCATGCGAAGCACATTGCCCACACCTTGAAAAAGGCGGTTCGGGGTAAGGCACCGGACTACGCCATTAAAGACAAAGCCAAGCTCCGCAAAGTGGCTGAACGTCTCGGCATTCCCACAAAAGGCAGGAGCGAGGCCGAGATTGGCCTGGCCGTTGCCGAGGCGGCTCTGGCGGACTTTAACGAGAAAGCAACGGAAGCGCCGGTCACGTGGGTGGCCACCACGGTGACCGAGAAGCGGAGCAAGCTCCTTATGGAACGAGGCTTGATGCCTAAGGGGATAGACTACGAGATCGCCGATATTATGCACCGGACGCATTACGGCTGTGACGCAGACCCGATTAACCTCCTCCAGGCGGGGATACGTTGCTCCCTTGCGGACTTTGCGGGTTGCCACATGGGTACCGACTTGTCCGACATCCTCTTCGGCACGCCCCAGCCCGTGGTCAGTGAGGCCAATTTAGGGGTCCTCAAAGCGGACATGGTTAACGTGGCGGTCCACGGCCACAACCCGGTTTTATCCGAAATCATCGTCCAAGTAGCCGAAGAGATGAAGCCGGAAGCCAAGGCAGCCGGCGCCGGGGGTGTGAATGTGGTGGGCATCTGCTGCACCGGCAACGAGGTGCTGATGCGCCACGGCATTCCGTCCTGCACCCATTCGCTCAGCCAGGAGATGGCCCTGATCACCGGCGCCCTCGATGCCGTCGTGATGGATTACCAGTGCATCATGCCCTCTCTCGCTACGGTGGCAGAGTGCATGGGGACCAGGCTGATCACCACCATGGAAACCATGAAGATCCCCGGTGCGATCCACATCCCCTTCGCGGAAGAAAGGGCTAAAGAGATCGCCCGGGAGATCATTCGCCACGCCATCGAGGCCTTCATCCGGCGCCGGGGTAAGCCGGTGGACATACCGCAGAACAGGTCCAAAGTGGTGGCGGGTTTCTCCGCGGAAGCCATCATAAACGCCCTCTCTAAGTTGAATGCCGACGATCCCCTTAAGCCTTTGCTTGACAACATCGTCGCCGGCAACATTCGCGGGGTGTGCCTCTTCTGCGGATGCAACAACGTCAAGGTTCCGCAAGATAGGAACTTCGTCACCATGGCCCGCCGCCTCCTGAAGGAGAACGTGCTGGTTTTAGCCTCCGGCTGCGGCGCGGGGGCGCTCATGCGCCACGGGTTTATGGATCCGGCCAGTGTGGATGAGGTGTGCGGGGAAGGCTTGAAGGCGGTCCTGACGGCCATCGGCGAGGCCAACGGCCTGGGCGGGCCCCTGCCGCCGGTGCTGCACGTGGGCTCCTGCGTGGACACCTCGCGGGCGGTGGCCCTGGCGGTGCCCCTGGCCAACCGGCTGGGTGTGGACACGGATCAACTTCCCGTGGTCGCTTCGGCCCCTGAGGCGACGGCTGAAAAAGCGGTCGCCATCGGCACCTGGGCGGTGACCCTCGGTATCCCCACCCACGTGGGGGTCATGTTGCCGGTGGTTGGTAGCCGCTACGTCACCCAGGTGCTGACGGATAAAGTCCGGGACTTGACCGGCGGTTACTTCATCGTGGAACCCGATCCCGAGTCTGCGGGCCAGAAGCTCCTGGCGGCCATCGACGAGCGCCGGGCCGGTCTGGGGCTCAACGTCCCGGGAGGTGCCCGGCGATGAAACGGAAGGAGATCTTTGTTCGTTATGAACGGTGTACGGGCTGCCGTTCCTGTGAGCTGGCTTGCGCCGTGAGCCACACCGCGGCCCGGAATCTGTTTGGAGCCCTACTGGGGGGCGAAAGGCCGCAGAAGCGCCTCTATGTGGACCAGGTAGGCAGGGTGAAAGCTCCGGCCGTCTGCCGGCAATGCGAGGAGCCGCCTTGCGTGGCCGTCTGCATCACCGGCGCGATGCACAGGCGGGAAGACGGCGTCAACGTGGTCGCCTTGCGCCGGTGCATCGGTTGCTGGATGTGTGCCATGGCCTGCCCCTTCGGTGCAGTGGGCCGGGGCGAAGGTAAGGCCGTAAAGTGCGACCGGGAGTGCCTGGATGAGGAGGGCGTACCGGCCTGTGTGCGAGCCTGCCCCACCGGGGCCCTGGTCTTCCAGACCGTGGAGGAGTTTGAAGCCGAACGGCGCCTGGCGGCCGCTGTTTCATTTAGATAGCGGTTCAGGGCAGGGGCGGGGTGGGGAAGCCCCTTCCCCGCTTCGTGGCTTGAAACTGAGCAAGCTCGGAAGAAGTGCTGTTGTTGCTGATGTAGTGTCATTTAGAGGGGCGGGAGGTAAGGCTAAATGATCGTTCAGCAGTTATTTCTGCTGTCCATTCTCCTGTATGTCGCCGGAGCAGTTGCCTCCCTGGCGCTGAACAGAGCCGGTAAAATTGCCAACTATACTTCAGGAATAAGCGCCTTTGTGGCAGCGAGTGCCGGGATGGCTGCGGCCATCCCGGTCTTCGCTCGTGGTACGGGCTTTACAATGGCAGCGGCGGGGTTTATTCCCTTTGCGCCCTTTGTTATCCGGGTCGATCTCCTTTCTGCCTTTATGGTGCTGGTCATTTCGCTGCTGGCCGCCGCTACAGCTATTTACTCCCTTGCTTATCAGGAGGAGTATGCCGGGAGGGGCGCCGGGGTACTGGGCTTTTTGAATAACATTTTCCTTGCGTCCATGGTCCTGGTGGTTGCTAGCGGCGACGCCTTCTATTTTCTCGTTTTTTGGGAGCTGATGACCCTGGTTTCCTATTTCCTGGTTAGTTTCGACCAGGAAAACCCGGAGAGTGTCAATGCCGGATTTATCTATTTCCTGGTGGCCCATGCCGGGGAAGTAATGATTATGCTGTCATTTATTATATTTTTCGTCTATACGGGCACCTTTGATTTTGCTTCCTTCCGCAATGCAAACCTTCCGCCGGCTACCAAACACCTGGCCTTCTTGCTGGCTTTCTTCGGGTTCGGGGCCAAAGCCGGTATTATGCCACTCCACTTCTGGCTGCCGCGGGCTCACCCTGCGGCTCCTTCCAACGTTTCCGCCCTCATGTCGGGTGTAATGATTAAAACCGCTATCTACGGCATACTCAGGGTCAGTGTCGATTTCCTCGGCGCTTCCGTTTGGTGGTGGGGCCTTACGGTCCTGGCCTTCGGAGCAATCTCGGCGGTTCTGGGTGTGCTTTATGCAATAAATGAAAATGATCTCAAGCTGCTGCTGGCCTATTCCAGTATCGAAAACGTGGGGATCATCCTGATGGGCATCGGTGCTGGCATGATTGGCATAGCCAGGGGAGAACCCGTTCTGGGAATGCTCGGCATCTTGGCGGGGCTCTATCACCTGGTAAACCATGCTGCCTTTAAAGGCCTCCTTTTTCTCGGGGCAGGCTCGGTAATCTATCGCCTCCACACCAAAAACATGGAGGAGATGGGCGGGCTGGCCAGGCGAATGCCGTGGACCGGATTGGCTTTTTTGACCGGCGCTCTGGCCATCGCGGCTATTCCCCCTCTCAACGGTTTTGTCAGTGAATGGTTTATATACCAGTCCCTGTTAATGGCGAGCACCAGCAGCTTCCTGGCGGTCAAAGTGCTGTCACCCCTTTTGGCAATTATGCTCGCTCTAACGGGCGCCCTGGCGGCGATGTGCTTTGTAAAAGCTTATGGGGTCACTTTTACCGGTCCCTGGCGCAGCAATCGCGCCCGGGAGGCCAGGGAAGTGCCGGTGCCGATGCTTGCCGGGACGGCGATTTTAGCGGTTGGCTGCATTGCCCTCGGGCTGGGCGCACCGGTTGTTGCTCCTTATATTGGCAATGTGGCCGCGGCGTTGCTGGGCGCCTCTCCGGTCCGGGTAAGTGACGGGCTGCTGGTATTTCCGGCAAGCAGCGCCCGGGCGGTGCTTTCCCCGCCCCTCCTTGCCCTTCTCCTGGTGGGGTTTGTCACGTTACCCCTGTTAATTGCCGGGATGCAAGGTGGGATGCAGGCCGGGCGGCGGATCGATGCCGAGCCGTGGGCATGCGGATATAAATACTCACCGCGGATGGTGTACGCGGCTACCGCCTTTGCCCAGCCATTAAGGGTGCTTTTCCGCCCGGCCTATTTGCTAAGGACCACCCTCGCGGGGCCGGGCTATACCATTGCGGCGTATGGCAAGGAAGCAGTGGTCTACGTCGCCCGTGTGGAGTCGCTGTGGAAAGATTACCTCTACGGTCCCCTGTTACGGGGTACGGTACGTCTGGGTAAACGGGTGCAAGCCCTCCAGATAGGGAATGTCCGGCTGTATTGCCTGTATATAATCGTAACGCTCGTAGTCCTGCTGGTAGCAACGGTCAGATAGGAGGAGAGAAAGATGCCCGGTAACGAGTTGCTCCCCATCGGCCTGGCGCAGGCCTTGCTCGTCCTGCTGGTAGCGCCTCTTTTTACGGGCTTTTCCCGCACTTTAAGGGCAAAGCTGCACTCCAGGAAAGGTCCCGGTATTTTGCAGAACTACCGGGATATCTTCAAACTCATCAAAAGGCAAGAGGTGGTGCCTGCCCAGACCAGCTGGGTCTTCCGGTTTACTCCCTATGTGGTTATGGCAACCACCCTGCTCGTTGCCATGGTGATTCCGATTTTAACCCTGCAGTCGCCCCTGGGGATGGCCGCTGATCTCATCGCTGTCGTTTACCTGTTCACCGTGGTCCGCTTCTTCTTTGCCCTTGCAGGTCTGGATTCCGGCAGCGGGTTCGCCGGAATAGGGGCCAGCCGGGAGATGGCCCTGGCCGTGCTCGTAGAGCCAACTATTATCCTGGTGCTGTTTGTGGTCGCCCTTCTCGCCGGGACGACCGATCTGGGAACAATCAGCCAGAAGGTGGCGGCCGGTGAGATATCATATTTTAGCCCGGCAGTCTGGTTGGCCATGGCTTCCTTTGCTGTCGCCACCTTCATCGAAACCGGCAAGCTGCCCTTTGACCTGGCGGAAGCAGAACAGGAAATCCAGGAGGGACCCCTTACGGAATATTCCGGTCGCTCCCTGGCCCTCCTGAAATGGGGTTTATATATGAAGCAGGTTGTGGTGATCGCCCTGTTTCTGGCCGTTTTCTTCCCCTATGGGAGCGCGGCGGTGGTCAGTACTTCCTCCCTCCTGGTATCCACGGCTGTCTTTTTATTGAAGGTTGCCGGTTTTTACGTTATCGCTGCCCTGCTGGAAAACAGCATGGCCAGATTACTCCTTTTTAAGGCCCCCGCAGTAACCTGGGCGGCTTTCGGCATAGCCTTGCTGTCCTTCGTTTTCTACCTGGCCAATGTTTAATAGAAGCGGGAGGGGATCTGATAGTGTCCGGTACCAGCGTAGTCAACGCCCTGGCTGTGCTGCTCATCCTGACCTCGATGCTGGTGGTGGAAACCAGAAAGCTCCGGAGGGCGGCGTACATGTACAGTATCCAGTCCCTGGTCCTGGTGGCGATTTTTCTGTCCCTGGCCGTATTTATGCAGGCGGAACCGCTGTACATCTGGTCCATTACTGCCCTCATCACCAAGACCTTCCTGGTGCCCTATCTCATCATCAGGACCCTCAAAACGGTAGGGAACCAGGAAGAGGAGGGGCCGGCACTGGAGACAAGCTCGTCTGTTTTTCTTGCGGTGGGCCTGGTGGCTTTATCGTTCGTGATAGTCGAGCCTTTTCATATGCATGCGGTACTAAAGTTGAAGGTTGCGCTGGCGGTTTCTATAGCCCATTTTCTCCTCGGGTTGCTCTGCATACTTGCTAGAAGAAATGCCCTCAAGCAGATATTGGGCTATTGCCTGATGGAAAACGGCTCGCATTTGACCCTGGCCATCATGGCTTATAACGCCCCCGAGACAGTAGAAATCGGCATCCTGACCGATGCGGTTTTTGCGGTCCTGATCATGACTATCATCGCCAGGCGCCTCTTCAAGGTCTTCGACACCCTGGATACGGATAAGTTCACACTACTAAAGGGTTAGGTGATAGAAGTGGGGGAGAATATTTTATACTACTTGCCCGCGGTGCCCCTTGGAACGGCCCTGATCGCTTTTGGGATAAGGTCCCGGCGCATGGTGGAGGTTGTGCACTTGGCCGGGATTAGCAGCGTGGCTCTTCTCTCCTTGCTGCTGGTGCAGTATGTCCTGAGGGGACAAACGCTGCTGGCCCTGGACGGGATGCTCTACGCCGACGGCCTCACGGCGCTCCTGGTTCTTATCATCGGGGTGGTAGGGTTTCTGGACGGCTTTTACTCTATAGGATATTTGCGACATGACCTGGCGCAGGGCCAGGTTGATGCGAAGGGCGCCTGCTTTTATTACGGTTTTTACCATCTACTTTTGTTGACGATGGTTCTTGCTGCTATATCTAACAATATTGCTATTATGTGGGTTGCGATAGAAGCAACCACCCTGGGCTCGGCCTTCCTGGTCGGGTTCTATAAACATAAGACTGCGGCGGAAGCTGTCTGGAAGTACGTCCTGATCTGTAGCGTCGGCCTGGCCTTTGCCCTGTACGGGACCATCCTGACCTACTCCAGTGCCTTTGCTGTGGTGCAGGACGCCCACAAGGCGATGCTATGGACTGAGTTAGCAGGGATGGCCCGGGGACTCGACCCGCAGGTGATGAAACTGGCCTTTGTCTTCATCTTGATCGGTTACGGCGCCAAGGTCGGCCTGGTTCCTATGCACACCTGGTTGCCCGACACCTACAGCGAGGCCCCGAGCCCGGTTAGCGCCCTGCTGTCGGGTGTACTGATGAAGTGCGTGTTATTTGGTATATTAAGATATTATCCCATTACCTTGCAGGCCGTCGGCAAGGAATTCCCCCAGACCCTGCTCCTCATCTTCGGCCTTCTCTCGGTGGGTGTCGCGGCTTTCTTCATCCTGGTGCAGAACGACATCAAAAGGAAGCTGGCTTACAGTAGTGTTGAGCATGTAGGCATCATCGCCACCGGCCTGGGCGCAGGAGGGTCGCTGGGAATACTTGCCGCGCTCTTTCACGTCATCAACCATAGCCTCACTAAATCCCTTTTGTTCTGCACGGTGGGCAATGTGGCTCGCAAGTATGGTACTAGGGACGCCCAGAAGATCCGGGGAATGCTAAAGGTGGCCCCCTTTACTGGTTTTATGTTCATGGCCGGCCTTCTTGCTGTGGTCGGTGCACCGCCTTTCAGCATCTTCGTAAGCGAGCTTATGACCCTGGCGGCCGGACTGCAAGGTGGGTATTTCTGGCCGATGATACTCTTTCTTGTCCTTCTGGTGATCGTTTTTGTCGCATTTATTATCCTTATAAGCGACACGGTTCTCGGTTTTCCTCCGGAGGACCTACCCCGGGGTGACGCCGGGTGGCTGTGCTTGTTGCCCCTCGGGATCCTGTTCGTGCTCATGGCCGGGCTGGGGATACATGTACCGGCCCCGCTAAATCAATTACTGCAGGGCGCAGTCAGCGTTGTCCTGGGAGGTAAATAAAATTGTCAGCAAAAGGTCGATCCCATCAATGAGGGATACTGGAGGTGCCATTTAGATGATTTGGTATGCGCTGGGAAGCATTTTGCTGCCGGTATTAGGAAGCCCCCTGGTCCTATTTTTACCGGAGCGACACGTGAAAAAGGCAAGCCAGATTTTCTCCCTCCTGGCTTTTACCAGCGGTTTGCTTTTACTGATCGCTTTTGCGTTCAACCGCGCGAGCTTCACCCGGGAACTGGTTACTTTAAACGGTATTAACTACTACGGTGTCACTATAGATACCCTCAGCGTCCTGGTCAACTTCATGGTAGTTTTTCTCGGCTGGCTGATCTGCACCTACTCGGCCGGGTACATGAGCCCTGACAACAAAGAGCATCCTATTAAAGAAGGGGTTCCCCGGTTTTACGCCCTCATGCTGCTTTTTATCGGCTCTATGGCGGGCGTAGTCTTCTCTTCCACGCTCCTCGGGCTCCTGTTCTTCTTTGAAATGACCGGTCTCTGCTCGTGGGGGTTGATCGGATTTTACGGGGATCAAAAATCCCGGAATTCCGCCCTCTGGGCGATTATACTCACTCACACCGCCGCGCTGGGACTCTATGTGGCTACTGCCTATCTCTATGTAAACACCGGCAGCTTCGCGGTGACCGCCCTTAATAAATTAACGGACGCCGGGAAAACCATTGCCTTTACCGGAATCCTGATCGCCTGCTGGGGTAAGTCCGCCCAGCTTCCTTTTCATCCCTGGCTCCCCCGGGCGATGGTGGCGCCGACCCCGGTGAGCGCCTATTTGCATGCCGCTTCGATGGTTAAGGTCGGCGTCTACATCTTTGCCCGGACCGTCCTGGCAACGGGGTCGGTTCCCCAGGTGATCGGCCAGGCCGGGGCCATCATGGCTGTGGTCACCATGATCTACGGTTTTATCATGTATTTCCCGCAGGATGATATGAAGCGACTCCTGGCCTACTCGACCATCACCCAGCTCTCTTATATTTTCCTGGCGATCTCCATTTCCATCTACGGCTCCAGGATGGCCTTTAACGGAGCAGTGGCCCACATCTTCAACCACGCTTTTGCTAAGGGGCTCTTCTTCCTGGTTGCCGGTACGCTGTCCTATACAACCGGTACCCGCCTGCTTTCGCTGCTCAAGGGAATTCTAAATAAAATCCCGGTGGTGGGTTTGGGTTATATTGCGGCTGCTATGGCCATTGCCGGCGTTCCCCCTTTTAATGGTTTTTTTAGTAAATTTATGATCATAATTAGCGGTTTTGAGATTGGCAGGCACTACCCCCTGATCCTTGCCCTGATTATCGTTACGGTTATTGAATCCGTTGGCAGTTTCATCTGGTTCCTGAAGTGGATGGGAGCGAACGTCCTGGGGGCACCCTCGGAGGTAGTTGCCGGTGCGGCTGAACCGCCTCTGGCGATCAAATTTGTTCTCGCCCTGCTCATGATCATGACCGTGATTTCCCAGTACATTGTTTTTATCCTGTTAGGCTAGGGGTAAAGGAGGCTGCCAGTAGCATGCAAAATGAAATGAAACCCGGACAGGACGGGAAAAAATCCGTGGAGGCCTTGCGGTCTAAGTTCGGGGCGGCAATTCTTGCCGAGGCCTGGCAAACACCGGACCAGGTAACCCTGACGGTCGAACTTAGCTCCCTCCCGGAAATTGTGGAAGAGGCATATTACCGGCAGGGAGGGTGGCTCTCCAGTGTTGTCGGCAATGATGAGCGCGGCTTGAACGGCCACTTTGCGGTGTACTACGTTTTATCCATCGAAAAAGAGAGGGATTCCGATAAAAACTTCTGGTTGACGGTGAAGGCCCTGGTTCCTTCCCATAAACCGGAGTTTCCTTCGGTGACCCCGCGGGTGCCGGCCGCCGTATGGTACGAGCGGGAGGTGCGGGATATGTTCGGCCTGGAGCCGGTGGGCCTCCCGGATGCGCGGAGGCTGGTATTGCCCGATGACTGGCCGGACAACCTGTATCCACTGCGGAAGGACGCCATGGATTACCGCTTCCGCCCCGACCCGGTGGCAGAGGAAGAAAACTACAAGTTTATCGAAGTAGAAGGGGAGGGTATTGTCGAGGTACCCCTGGGGCCGCTGCACATTACTTCCGACGAGCCAGGGCACTTCCGGCTCTATGTCGACGGCGAGTATATAGTGGACGCCGACTACCGCCTTTTCTACGTGCACCGGGGGATCGAGAAACTGGCCGAGAACCGCATGGACTACGACCAGGTTACTTTCCTGGCCGAGCGGATCTGCGGCATCTGCGGTTACACCCATAGCGTGGCGTACGCGTCGGCGGTGGAAACTGCCAATGGGATTGAGGTACCGCCGCGGGCCCAGTATATCCGCACCATCCTGCTGGAGGTGGAGAGGATGCACAGCCACCTCCTGAATCTGGGGCTGGCGGCCCACCTGGTGGGTTTCGATGCGGGTTTTATGCATTTCTTCCGGCTAAGGGAGAAGGCCATGCAGATGGCCGAAATTCTTACCGGTGGCCGTAAAACCTACGGCATGAACCTTATTGGCGGCGTGCGCCGGGATATTTTAAAAGAAGAAAGGAACCAGGTTTTGCGACTAATCGCAGAGATCCGGGTCGAACTGGATGAACTCCTTGACTTGCTGCTGAATACCACCAACTTTATCTCACGAACCCGGGGGGTAGGACGCCTGGACCCTGGGGTTGCCCGGGACTTCAGCCCGGTGGGGCCTAATATGCGGGGTTCCGGGTATGCCCGGGATACGCGGGCTGACCATCCCTACGGTGCCTACGATCGGGTTCCCTGGGATGTTATTTCCAGGGATGGATGCGACGTTCTTTCCAGGGAACTGGTGCGGGCGGCAGAGCTTTATGAGTCCTTAAAAATCATTGAGAGGTGCCTGGCCGAAATGCCTCCCGGGCCGGTCCTCGTGGAAGGGTTTGCTTATAAACCGTACACCTTCGCGCTCGGATATACTGAAGCCCCCAGGGGAGAAAATGTCCACTGGGTAATGACAGGAAACAATCAGCAGGTGTACCGGTGGAGGGCGCGAGCTTCTACCTATAATAACTGGCCGTCCCTCAGGTATATGTTTCGGGGTAATACGGTGTCCGATGCCCCTCTCATCGTGGCCAGCATCGACCCCTGCTATTCCTGCGCTGAAAGGGTTACCGTGGTCGATGTGCGTAAAAAGAAGGCGAAGACGATCGAATACAAGGAGCTGGAACGGTACTGCCAGGAAAGAAAAAACTCGCCGCTAAAATCCTAACCCGGCTATAAGCGAGCAAAAGGAAGGGGGATTCCCAGGATGCTAAAATTGCTAAGAAAAGCACTAAAGGTCGGGGAGGCTACTGTTGAGTATCCCTTTAAACCGGTTGAGGTGGCACCAGGGTTTCGCGGCAAACCGGTTTACGACTTTAGCCGGTGTATAGCTTGCGGCGCCTGTGCTACTGCTTGCCCGCCCAATGCCATTACCATGGACTGGGATTTAGAGCGGGGGGTTAAGTCCTGGAATATAAACTACGGCCGCTGCATTTTCTGCGGCCGCTGCGAGGAAGTTTGCCCTACAGGCGCCATCGTTCTTTCGGCAGAGTTTGAATTGGCCGCCGCCAGCAAGGAGGACCTGTACTGCCGGGCTGAGCTCAAGCTTTGTAAGTGCATCTCCTGTGGCGCATACTTTGCACCCTGTCGTGAACTGGAATACGTGCTGGTTAGCCTCAAGCAGGCAGGATTGCTGGAGGGCGGCCATGAAGGCTGGAAAAAGCTCCTGAAGGTATGCCCGGAGTGCCGGCGCCGGCAGACGGCGAGCGCAACCGGAGCCCTCGGGCGCCCGGGCAGGATGCCGGGAGGGAGGCAGTAAGATGGACCAGGAAGTAAAACTGGCGGAGCTGAAGGCAAGGCTAAAGAAAATTATCAAACGATCTGTCTATATTTACCGGGTGGACTGCGGGGGGTGTAATGGATGTGAGATTGAAATTTTTGCCGCCATCTCTCCTGTTTACGACCCGGAGAGGCTGGGGATGAAGGTGGTGGCCTCTCCCCGGCATGCCGATGTTCTTCTCTACACCGGCCCCATGACCAGGGCCATGCGGCTGCCGGCCATACGGGCGTATCAGGCGGCCCCCGATCCCAAAATCGTGGTAGCCTACGGCGCGTGTGGCTGTAGCGGCGGTATCTTTCACGATTGTTACAGTGTGTGGGGAGGGGCTGACAGCATTTTCCCTGTAGACGTATATATTCCCGGCTGCCCTCCAACTCCGGCAGCGACGTTGTACGGCCTGGCTATGGCCCTGGATTTACTCCAACAAAAGATAAAAGGAGAGCAGTTTGCAGAAACGGAGGTTACCCGGGTCGTTCCGCAATATGATGGAGTTTGCCCCGAACTGGCCAAAGAGATTGAGCAGGAGGCCCGCCGTTTGAGCGGTTACCTGCATGGCCGGCGCATAGCCGCCCAATATCTCCAGTTCGTCAGGGAAGGAGACCCGCCGGCGGTCGACCGGAAGATTAAAGAGCTGATCAAGCAGGAAAAAGACCCGCGACTGGCCGAAGTTTTTTTGAGCTTGCACAAAATTTATATGGAGAAGATGGAGAGGGTAGGCCATAATGCCGGGTAAGGTAAGATTCTACAAGTTATGCAAGAGGTTTGTGGACGAAAAAGACGAAAAAGACGCCCCGCCCCGGGTTAAGCAACTGGAGTATTACGCTCTGGCCATCGGTCACCATATAGGGGTGGTTGATTGTTTGTCGCCCGTCATGGTTATCGACGAGGAGGACTATTTTCAATGGATTAGCAAGCTGCCCCGGGGTAAAGCCAGGAGCAAGCTGGAGGGCCTGGCCAGGTGGGGAGAGGTGGAGATAAATAAAGAGCATGTTTCACCATTAGTAGCGGCACTGGCCGGTGCTGCTTCCAGTTTCCTCCCCGAAGAGAAGCAATGGGCCGGCTGCCTGCTCCAGCATCTCCAATCTATAGGAAAAGAACCAGCTATATATCTGGTGGTGAGGCTGACTAAGTGAAGGGGCTGGTGATTACTGTAGGCAACGAACTGATGGGCGATGATGGAGCCGGGCCGTTGCTGGCCCGGCTCCTGGAAGAAAAACGCGTCCCCGGGTGGGAGGTAATCAACGGCGGGCCGGCGCCGGAGAATTACCTGCATCGAGTGCGCGATCTCCAACCGGCAGCGGTGGTGGTAGTGGATGCCTGCGATATGAACCTGCAGGCCGGGAGCATACGCCTCATATCTGAGAAGGATATTGCCTGGGAGTTTTTTCTGACCACCCACCGGTTACCCCTGTCATTTTTCATCTCGGCTTTGAAAGAACTGGTGCCGGAAGTCTATTTTGTCGGTATCCAGCCGGCGGTAGTCGCCTTCGGTCTGCCGATTTCGCCTGAAGTAAAACAAGCCGTTGAGACTGTGTACCAAAAGCTGCAAACGGGGGAGCTCGATTTTCCGCACCTCGATTGAGCAGGGAGAGGAATAGGATGCATGAACTGGCCCTGACGGCTGAGTTATTAAAGCTATTAGAACGCAGTGCCCGGGAGAAAGGTATAAAGCGCATCCGGAAAGTTAAGCTGGTGATAGGGGCA
This sequence comes from Moorella sp. E306M, assembly GCF_006538385.1. Lineage (NCBI taxonomy): Bacteria > Bacillati > Bacillota > Clostridia > Neomoorellales > Neomoorellaceae > Neomoorella > Moorella sp. E306M. Next base: position 1,718,424 of record NZ_BJKO01000001.1, read on the forward strand.
ATGACCTCGGTTTTACCGTCTGCCCTGGAGTTTTCTTTTTACGCGCTTAAAGAAGGTCCGTTGTTTGAGGGGGCCCAATTAGAAATAGAGGAAAGGCCCGGGCGGGGACACTGCCAGGATTGCCAGGCTGAAGTAGTTCTGGATAACTGGTGTATTATGTGCCCTTCCTGCGGGTCGCGGAGGGTTGCCATAGATCAAGGAAGGGAGCTTTATATTGATTTTTATGAAGGCGAATGAAAATTCCAGGAGGAACCCTTTAAAAACAGACGGAGGGAATATCAATGAAAGTAATAATGGCTCAAAAGATTCTCCAGGCTAATCAAGATATAGCCGAGCAAAACCGAAAGCGCCTATCCCAAATACTAACTGTCAATCTGATAGGTTCTCCTGGTGCGGGTAAAACTGCACTCTTGGAAAGGACAATAGCCTCATTAAAAAGGGAATTTACCGTCGGGGTGATTGAAGGTGATATATACACCACCCTAGATGCCGAGCGTATTGCCGGTCAAGGGGTAGAAGTTGTCCAGATCAATACCGAAGGAGCTTGTCACCTGGATGCCAGTATGCTCTCCAGTGCGCTAGAAGGGCTCGACCTTTCCAACCTGGAACTTATATTTATCGAAAATGTGGGCAACCTGGTATGTCCGGCCGAATTTGACCTGGGTGAGGATTATAAGGTGGCCCTGTTGAGCGTCACTGAAGGCAGCGATAAGCCTGCCAAGTACCCTTTGGTATTTCGCGAAGCCCGGGCAATAGTAGTTACAAAGGCAGACCTCTTACCGCACACTAACTTTGATTTGAAGGCAGTCGAAGAAGAGATTAAGGCAGCCAATCCTGCTGTGAAGATTTTTGTAACCTCAGCTCAAACCGGTGAGGGCCTGGAGGCATGGTGTTCATGGCTCAAAGATGCAATGCAAAGAAAAAGGGGATTGTTCGCTATCGGATAATCGTCAAAGGGATCGTCCAGGGTGTGGGGTTTCGCCCCTTTGTTTATAACCTGGCAAGCCTGCATCGCCTGAAGGGCACGGTTTCCAATACCAGTCAGGGCGTGCTCATTGAAGCCGAAGGTCAGGAGGAGACAGTACACGCTTTTCTGTCCTGTTTAAAGGCAAATCATCCTCCATTATCGCGGATAACTGCTTTAGAATGGGACGTCCTGGAACCGTGCGGTTATAGTTCTTTTACTATTATCCCAAGTGGAGAAGGAGCCGGAAAGGAAGCCCTGATTCCCCCTGATGTAGCCCTGTGTTCTGATTGTGCCCGGGAAATAACGGATCCCCGGGATAGGCATTACGGCTACCCCTTTACCAACTGTACCAATTGTGGACCGCGATTTACCATTGTACGGGGCGTACCGTATGACCGCGCGAAGACCTCCATGGCCCGGTTTCCGATGTGTCCGGAATGCGCCCGGGAATACTACGATCCGGGCAACAGGAGATTCCACGCCCAGCCGGCCGCCTGCCCGGCCTGCGGGCCTCAGGTAGAGCTGGTGGACAGGCAGGGGCGAAAGGTGGAAGGCAACTGGTTGGAGCTGAGCTGGAGATTCTTGCAAGACGGCAAGATATTAGCCGTAAAAGGGCTGGGAGGCTTTCACCTGGTATGCGATGCCAAGAATAGGGCAGCCTTAAAGACCCTCCGCCGGCGCAAGGGCCGTGAAGCCAAACCCCTGGCGGTAATGTGCCTCCTGGAAACGGCCAGGAAGTACTGTTACGTTAGCCCGGAGGAGGAAAAATTGCTGTCTTCTCCTCAAGCACCTATTGTTATTCTTACCAAACTGGCCGGTTGTAATTTGCCGGATGAGCTGGCCCCGGGGATGATGACCCTGGGTATAATGTTACCTTATACACCGCTGCACCTGATGCTTTTAAACGGCCCCCTGGAAATTTTAGTCATGACCAGCGGTAATCGCAACGGTTTGCCCCTGGCAAAAGACAACGGTAGAGCCCTGGAGGAACTGGGCGGTATAGCCGACTATTTTCTCTGGCACAATCGCGAGATTGTCAACCGCTGCGACGATTCCGTTGTAGCGGTGACAGGTGATATGGTTCAGATCTGGCGACGCTCGCGGGGATATGTCCCCTCGCCCGTTAAGGTTGCGGTTAAATCCAGTTCCCCTGTGCTGGGCGCCGGCGGGGACATGAAAAACACCTTTTGCCTGTTAAAAGGCAATCAGGCCTTTGTCAGCCAGCACATCGGCGACCTGGGCAGCAGGGAAGGTGAAGCACACTTTTTCTCCAGCCTGGAGAATTTAAAAAACCTCATCGGCTCCGAACCTGAAGTGGTCGGTTACGACATGCATCCCGGCTATCGTTCCTCCCGCCTGGCGGCAGGAATTCCGGCCAAGGCGCACTTTGCCGTTCAACACCATCACGCCCATATGGTTTCTTGCCTGGCCGACAATGGCGTGGATGAGGAAGCAATCGGGGTAATCCTTGATGGAACCGGATACGGAACCGACGGGCGTCTCTGGGGTTTTGAGATCCTCACCGGGGATTGTGCCGATTTTACCAGGGAGTATCACCTGGCCTATGTACCGTTGCCCGGTGGCGAGCAGGCAGTGCGTTATCCATGGCGGACAGCAGTAGCCTATTTAATGAAATACCTTTCGGCGCAAGGCGAGTCGCTTGCCGACCGCCTTTTTCAAAGCAGGGGGCAGGAGCTTGAGGTTATCAAACGCCTCGTCGCCACAGGCTTTAATTCACCGCTAAGCTCGAGCTGCGGTCGTCTTTTTGACGCCGTTTCGGCCCTCCTCGGCCTCTGCTGCCATAATAGTTACGAAGGACAGGCGGCAATCGAGCTGGGAGAAATGGTCCTTGACCCGGCGGAGGGCAAAAGATTAATACCCTATCCATTTTTTATCGAGGGGAAAGTTATCCATCCGGGCGGGGTCATAGCCGGCGTGGCGGCCGACCTGGAACGGGGAGTTGCCAGGGAGATTATTGCCACCCGTTTCCACAATACGGTCCTGGCGATGGTACGCGAGGCGGTACGAATGGTTGCTGAAAGAACACATATAAAGACTGTAGCCCTTAGCGGTGGTGCCTGGCAAAACCGCTATCTTTTCAGCCTTGCTAAAGAAGTCTTGCCTGGCGACGGTTATCGCCTGCTGGTCCACCGGCAGGTACCGGCCAATGATGGGGGGCTCTCCCTGGGCCAGGCAGTAATCGCTTGCCGGAGGTGGCAACAATGTGTTTAGGTATTGTGGGTAAAGTAATTAAGGTAACTGCGGCTGATGAAACCGCGATAATTGATGTTCACGGCGCCCGCAGGGAGATATCCATAGCTTTACTGGGGCAGGTAAAGGTTGGCGATTATGTGCTGGTTCATGCCGGATTTGCCATTGAAAAGATTGATTTAAAAGAAGCAGAACAGATGGTAAAAATGTGGGAGGAACAATTAAACGATGTCACCTCTGGACAGGTTTTGTGATACGGAATTAAGCAGGAAACTCATGGGCCGGGTTGCCGCCCTGGCAGATGAGGTTGCGGAACGCCTTGGGCGGCCGGCAGTTTTTATAGAAGTATGCGGTACACACACAGTGGCTATTTCCCGGCTGGGATTGCGGAGCTTGCTGGCAGGTCGCGTAGAATTGCGAAGCGGCCCCGGGTGTCCTGTTTGTGTAACCGATCACCAGGAAATCGATATGATGGTCAATCTGGCCCGCTTGCCCGGGGTTACGGTGGGAACCTTCGGGGATATGTTACGCGTTCCCGGCAGCCAGTCTTCCCTGGAGAGGGAACGCGCCGGCGGTGCCGACGTGCGCATTTTTTACTCGCCCTTGGACGCAGTGGCCTTTGCTGAAGCCAACCCGGGAAGAGAGGTCGTGTTCCTGGGAATTGGTTTCGAAACAACTGCCCCGGCAGTCGCTGCAAGCCTTGCGAGAGCCCGGGCTAAAGGGGTGAAAAACTTCAGTATATTTTCGGCCCATAAACTCATCCCCCCGGCCCTCCGCGCCGTTCTCAGTGACCCCGAATTAAAACTTGACGGGCTTATCTTGCCGGGGCATGTTAGCGCCGTTACTGGCAGGCGGGCGTTTGACTTCATCGTTAAAGAGTATGGCCTGCCATCGGTAATCAGCGGGTTTGAACCCATGGATATTCTGATTGCCCTTCACGAGCTTTTGCTTCAATTGCTCCGGGGCGAGGCACGGGTAGCGAACAAGTACACGAGGGTAGTGCGGGAAGAAGGTAACCTGGATGCCCGCGAGCGCATAGCGGAGTGTTTTGAGGAGGTCGATGTCCCCTGGCGCGGCCTTGGAGTTATTCCTGAAAGCGGACTTTCACTACGGGAAACTTTTCGCGATTTCGATACGCGATTTAAACTAAATATAGAACCGGCCCCGCTATCACCTCTTTACCCGCCAGGCTGTGCCTGTAAAGAGATTTTACGGGGAAAACTTTTACCCCTGGAATGCCGGCTATTTAGTAATGTATGTACACCTGTTCATCCTGTAGGCCCCTGTATGGTTTCAAGTGAAGGGGCCTGCGCGGCTTACTATCGATATGAACGTTTATCTACAGTTGGAGGTGGCATTTAGGATGAAAGAGAATGGCAGTGATATTGTTTTGCTGGCTCACGGTGACGGGGGTGCCCTTACCCATGAACTCATCAATACCCTTTTTCTTCGCTATTTTGGAAGCAATATCTTGAAAAAGCTCAGTGATGCAGCGGTTTTTTCCGTAAATCAAGGGAGAATGGCCATTACTACTGATTCCTTTGTGGTTGATCCGCCTTTCTTCCCCGGGGGAGATGTGGGAAAACTGGCGGTTTGCGGCACGGTAAATGATCTGGCGGTCAGCGGCGCCCGGCCCATCTATCTCACGGCTTCTTTTATTTTAGAAGAAGGACTGCCCCTTGCCGATTTAGAAAGAATTGTTCAATCTATGGCCGGGGCCTGCGGGGTGGCGGGCGTAGAAATTGTCACCGGGGATACCAAGGTGGTTGAAAAAGGACATTTAGATAAAATTTTTATTAACACCACCGGTATCGCTTATATTTTTCCAGGAGTAGATTTGGGTTACCACCGGATTAAACCCGGTGATAAAGTTTTAGTCAATGGTAACCTCGGGCAACACGGTATTGCGGTACTCTGCAAACGGTATGGCTTTGATTTTGCAGGACAGGTCATGAGCGATTGTGCCCCGCTCAACGGCATAACTAGCCTGCTTTTAAAGGAAATCCGGGGGATCAAGATAATGCGGGATCTTACCCGGGGTGGCCTGGCGACTGCAGCCAAAGAAATTGCGTCAGCCTGCGGTTTAGATATCTGGCTGGATGAAGATTGTATCCCGGTAGATGCCGGAGTAAAGGGTGTTGCTGAGATGCTGGGACTGGATCCCCTTTATCTTGCAAACGAGGGGAAATTTATGAGTATTGTCAGCCCGGAGGAAGCAGGAAAAGCTGTAGCGGTAATGCAAGGGCATGAATTGGGAAGGGATGCCAGGATTATAGGCGAAGTCAAACCTGGCAAGGGGAACGTTTATCTCTCCACATCCCTTGGAGGTACTAAACTCTTAGATCTTATGGCTGGAAGTCCTCTACCACGGATCTGCTGATTACTGTACCTTCTGAAATGTGATTGGCAACATTTTGAAGATCGGAAAATCCGACATACGTCCGGAGGATGATGGAACGCTATCTCCCGAAAAATTTTTTAAAAAAGTGTTAAGGAATAGCAGGAATCTAAATTTTAATGGCGAAATACATCAGCAAACCGGAACCGATTTCGGAAAATGTACCACCTGGCGCTAAACATAACTTTATGTATCAAAGCAATTAAGCCCGGAAACCGTTTTCGGCAAACTAAATCGACCCGGGCGGAAAAGAGGGAGAAAATGCAGGATCTGCGTTATCAAACCACCCGCCGTTCACCGGCGGAGTTAATCCGGCACTTGCAAAATTTTGAGCTAAAACTGCGCTTTTCGGCCGGCATATGGTTCTTTTCCGGCAGCAACAGCCGCTTTCATACCCGCTATGGCAGGGAGCTGACCATTGAGGAACGCCTGGAGAAATACGCGGCGCTGCAACAATATGGCCTGGAAGGTATCGAGGCCCATTATCCCAACGAGATCAATGAACACAACCTGACCCTTTACCGGGATTTCTGCCGGGATACCGGGATGCGGGTAGTAACGGTAGTGCCCAATCTTTTCTATGAAGAACAGTTCCGCCACGGGTCTTTATCTTCACCCCTGCCGGCGGCCCGGCAGGCAGCCATCCAGCGCGTTAAAGAAACGCTAGAAATAAATAAAGAGCTGGGCACAGAGTTCATGGTTGTCTGGCCTGGAATAGATGGCTATGAAAACCCCTTTGGTATCGATTTCATAGAAATGCGCCATCGTTTCGCTACCGGACTGGCAGAAGCCATGGATGCTGTGCCCGGGGTACGGGTAGCCATTGAGCCCAAACCGTATGAGCCCCGGGGGAGAATAATCTACGGCACCACCGCGGAGGGGGTTTTGCTGGCCGAGAAGGTGGAGGGGCTGCTGCAAAACCAGGAAAATAAACAACTCCTGGAGCAGGGCTATACATTGGTCGGGCTCAACCCCGAGATCGGTCATGTCCTCATGGGTTATGAAGATTTGCCTTATGCGTTGAGCCTGCCCCTGGAGTACGGCCGGCTGGTGCATACCCACTGGAACAGCCAGCCCCTGGGTAACTACGACCAGGATTTGAATGTCGGCGTCGTAGCACCGGAACAGGCCGAGGCCGCCCTCTACGTCCTCAAGATGCACGGCTACCAGGGGTGGTTTGGCCTGGATATTAACCCGGAGCGGATGCCCGTAGAAAGGGCGCTGCTGAACTGCATAGATGCCTTACGGGCCATGAATGACCGCATCAACAGCCTGGATCATGAACGGGTAGTTACCTGTCTGCAGGATCCGGAACGCTATGCCGGCTACCTGGAGGCTATCCTCATCCGGGCCCGGGCCAGGAAGGCAGATATTTTGAGCCCTTTAGCCTTACCGACGCCATAGTTCCATCTCCAGGGGCTCTGAACGTTGCCCAAATCCATCAGTCCCCGGATAAGGTTCGTCGAAATGGGTTGTAACAAGTCCTGGCAGGAAGGGAAAAGATTATGCCGTATTTACTCGGGATCGATATCGGTACGTCAGGTACCAAAGCCGTACTGGTGGAGGAAGGCGGCAGGGTAGCGGCTTCCTCCTATGTAGAGTATCCTTTGAGCCAGCCCCGGCCGGGCTGGGCCGAGCAGAACCCGGAACAGTGGTGGCAGGCCGTGGTGGCGGCGGTGCAGGAAATCTGGGTTAAAACCGGCCTTGACGGCCGGGAGGTTGCCGGCGTTGGCCTTTCGGGCCAGATGCACGGGGCCGTAGTTTTAGGCGCCAACTACCAGGTTTTACGGCCGGCCATCCTCTGGTGCGACCAGCGCACCGGAGCGGAATGCACCTGGATGTACGAGGAAATAGGGGAAGAAAAGCTCTACCAGTGGACGGGGAACCCCGCCCTGCCAGGCTTTACGGCACCAAAGCTGGTCTGGCTGAAGAAGCACGAACCGGAAATTTATAATCAAATCCGCCATGTGTTACTTCCTAAAGACTACATCCGTTTCCGGCTCACGGGAGAACTGGCCACCGAAGTATCCGACGCTTCCGGAACGTTACTCCTGGATGTGACCCATCGCCGCTGGTCGGAGGATATGCTGGAAGCTCTGGACATCCCCCAGGAATGGCTGCCGCGGGTATACGAGTCGCCGGAAGTGACCGGCCAGATCACACCGGAAGCCGCGGCCGCCACCGGCCTCCCGGCCGGGACGCCGGTGGTGGGTGGCGGCGGTGATCAGGCCGTCGGGGCTGTAGGTACAGGCATTGTGGCAGAAGGGCTTCTATCGGCGGCCCTGGGAACCTCCGGCGTGGTATTCGCCATGACCGCTAAGCCGAGTATCCAACCGGGCAGTACCCTGCACTCCTTTTGCCATGCCGTTCCCGGCAAGTGGCACCTTATGGGCGTGATGCTGGCTGCCGGGGCTTCATTACAGTGGTTTCGCAACCAGCTGGGCGGCGAAGAGGTCAGGGAAGCTGCGGCAACGGGCACGGATCCCTATGAGTTGTTGACGGCCCTGGCGGTTGACGCGGGTCCGGGTGCCGAAGGGTTGCTGTTCTTGCCCTACCTGCTGGGAGAAAGGACGCCTCATCCCGACCCGGCAGCCCGGGGCGGATTTATCGGCCTCACCATGCGTCACAGGAAGGGGCACCTGGTGCGGGCCGTCCTGGAAGGTGTTGCCTTCGGCCTGCGCGATTCCCTGGAACTTTTACAGCAGGCCGGGGTGAAGGTGGAAGAAATCCGCGTTTCCGGCGGCGGCGCCCGCAGTCCTTTATGGCGGCAGATTCTCGCCAGCGTCTTTAAGCACCCGGTGACCACGGTGAACAGTACCGATGGGCCGGCCTTTGGCGCCGCCTTGCTGGCCGGGGTGGGGGCGGGTATTTACCCTTCCGTGGAAGCTGCCTGTAGCTCTACCATCAAGGTGACCAGCCGGGCCGAACCGGTACTGTCAGAAGCTAGCACCTACGACCGCCTTTATACCCTGTATACGTCCTTGTATCCCCTCCTGCGGGGCACAATGCACGATTTGACCAAGATGACGGAGTGAAAAAGAGTTGGCAAATATCTCTGATGTTGCTAAAAGAGCCGGAGTATCACGAACTACAGTATCCAGGGTTCTCAACGGCAAAGACGACGTCAACGAAGAGACCCGGCGCCGGGTGCTGGAGGCCATCCGGGAGCTTAACTACCGTCCCAGCGCCCTGGCCCGCAGCCTGGTGAAGCAAAAAACCGACACCATCGGCGTTATCCTGTCGGACATCACCGATCCCTTTTTCTCCCGCATCATCCAGGGAGTGGAGGATGTAGCCCATAAGTTTGGCTACGGCATCGTGTATGCCAGCATGCGCTGGGACCCACAAATCAAGCACAACTATGTTAATTTCTTACGCAGCGGCCGGGTAGACGGCCTACTCATGATGGGCCATACCGTAGGCAATGAAGACTATGTGCGCGAGATGGTGGAAGAAAGATTTCCAATAGTTCTGGTAGAGTACTGGATCGATAATCTGAAGGCGAACTTCATTGCCATCGACAACCGGGGTGGCGGTTATCTCGCCACCAGGCACCTGCTGGGCCTGGGGCACCGCCGCATTGCCCATGTAGCGGGGCATAAGAATGCCCGGGTGTCGCAAGAACGCCTGGCCGGCTACCGCCAGGCCCTGGTCGAAGCTGGTGTGCCCTACGACGAAAGCCTGGTAGTTTACAGCGATTTTACCACCGAAGGGGCCATACCGGTGGCGAAAAAACTATTATCCCTGCCTGAGCGGCCGACTGCCATCTTTGCTGCCAACGACCTGATGGCCTATGGTGTCATCCATGCGGCGCGCGAACTGGGCTTAAAGGTACCCCAGGACCTGGCTGTGGTGGGTTATGACGATATTGAGCTGGCGTCCCTGGTAACGCCGCCCCTGACCACCATCCACCAGCCGCGGTACGAGATCGGCTCCATGGCCGCCTGGTCCCTGATCCAACAGATCGAGAATAAAGAGATGCAGCCCACAGTAACCGAGTTTAAGACGAGCCTGGTTATCAGGGAATCTTGCGGTGCTGTTTTCCGGCGCGGCAGCCAGGGGTATCTAGAAGGAGGTAAACCGGCATGAGCCCCTGCTGGTGGCGGGAAATAAACTTCCGCGGCTGGGATGGCGCTGTCGAGTTCGGCAATGACCTCATCCGGGTGGTGATGGTCCCGGCCCTGGGCGGAAGAATTATGGCCTATGATCTTGGTGGTTATTCCTTCCTTTACGTTAATAAAGAGTTAGAGGGCAAACTTTTCACGCCCGAAGAAAATTACGGCGATGGTTCCGTTGCCGCCTGGAAGAATTACGGCGGCGATAAAACCTGGCCGGCACCCCAGGGGTGGGATACCGGGGAAGAATGGCACGGCCCGCCGGACCCGGTGCTTGATACCGGGGTATATACGGGGCGATGGCTGGAATGCAGCCCGGAAAAAGTAAGCTATGAAGTGGAAAGCCCGCCGGATCCCCGAACAGGGATTAAGATTTTTCGCAAGGTTACTATTCGGCAGGAAAGCAGCAAGCTGTGGCTGGAGTTAAGGATGAAGAATGTCAGCTCCCGGCCGGTCGCCTGGAGTATCTGGAATGTGACCCAGTTAGATACACGATTGAGAAGTGACAATGGCTATGACACTAATTGCCGCCTTTATATACCTTTAAACCCTGAGAGCAGGTTCGCCAAAGGATATCGCGTGATCTTTGGCGAAGAAGATAACCCGCAATGGGGCCGAGGAGAAGACGACCTCTTAGTAGTACCTTATCTGTTCTATGTTGGTAAAATCGGCGTCGATTCACCGGCTGGTTGGATGGCCTTTGTCAATGGTACCGAAGGCTATACCTGGTGCCTGCGTTACCCCTACTATCCGGGAGAGAAAGATGCCTATCCCGACGGGGGTTGCACGGTGGAATGCTGGACGGTGGGACGCGGTGTAGTGACAGGCAAGGATTATTCGCAAGAAACCGGTTATCACCTGGAAGCGGAAGTATTGGGGCCCATCCGCAAGCTGAAGCCGGAGGAAATACAGATTCTTCCTTTGGAAATGGGAGTTGCTAAAGGGGGTGGGGGATTTGCGAGTGTAACAGCAGCGGGTTATATAGCCAGAGGGGGTGACGTCAGGTTACAACAAGGGAAATTAATAATAAATCTTTCTGGCGGTGTTTTTTATAAAGGAAGGTTGCGGGTAGTTGTAACTGATGCCAGGCATACCGTTATTTGGCAACAAGATTTAGGAGACGTATCTCCTCAAGAAGAGGTAAAAATTAACCGAAAAATACACCTGCCCTTTTCCAACAAAAATTTGCTAACTCTGCAAGCTCATTTAGTCATTGACCATCCCGGAGGTATGGATGAATACTACCAAACGTACCTCTAATTCTAAGAAAAGGATAAATTTGACTTTAATTCTTAGTGTGAAAAGGAGGAGCTTTAAGAGTGCTAAAAAGGAGGACCTCCAGGATAATTGCCCTGGCTGCAGTTTTAATCCTGCTGGCTATGACCATTCTTATAGGTTGCGGTCAAGGTGGAAATTCGAACAAAAATGGAGGTAATCAGGGCGCTTCGGCCAAAAGTGGCGATAAGATAAAAATAGGTCTCTCAATGGATGATTTACGCCTGGAACGCTGGCAGCATGATAGAGACTTGTTTGTGGCTAAGGCCAAGGAACTCGGAGCTGAAGTACTGGTACAATCGGCAAACGGTGACGATGCTACCCAGCTTTCCCAGGCTGAGAACCTCATTTCCCAGGGTATTAATGTCTTGGTTGTAATACCCCATAATGGCGATGCTATGGCTCCTATTGTCGAAGCGGCGCATAAAGCTGGTGTGAAAGTCCTGGCTTATGATCGTTTAATAAGAAATGCAGATGTAGATCTCTATATTTCCTTTGATAATGTCCGCGTCGGTGAATTGCAGGCCGAGTACCTGACCAAGAAGGTTCCTCAAGGTAAATATTTCCTTATGGGTGGATCGCCTACAGACAACAATGCTAAATTATTTAGACAAGGGCAGATGAATGTTCTTAAACCGCTTATTGATAAGGGAGACATTAAAGTTGTTGGCGATCAGTGGGTTAAAGATTGGCTGCCGGAAGAGGCCATGAAGATTATGGAAAATGCCCTGACCAGCAATAATAACCAGATTGATGCTGTGGTCGCATCTAACGACAGTACTGCGGGCGGAGCTATTCAAGCTTTGGCTGCTCAGAACTTAGCTGGTAAAGTGGCTATTTCTGGCCAGGATGCGGACCTTGCTGCCTGCCAGCGTATTGTTGAAGGAACACAATCTATGACTGTTTATAAACCTATTACGGCTCTGGCCACCCGGGCCGCGGAGGTTGCGGTAGCTCTGGCCAAGGGTGAGGATGTTAAACCTAATAGTAAAGTAAACAATGGGAAGATAGATGTGCCGTCCATTTTGCTGACACCCATTATGGTAGACAAAGATAATATGGTCCAGACCGTAATTAAAGATGGTTTCCACAAACTTGAGGATGTTTACAAAAACATCCCCAAAGAAAAGTGGCCGAAGCAATAGACAATCAAGAATACAGATGGGCAAGAGGCCACTATGGCCTCTTGCCTGTTAAATTTAAACGGCTGATTCTATTGGGAAAGAAGGGGTCTATTATGGACCACTATATCCTGGAGATGCGGGAAATTACAAAGCAATTTCCCGGCGTCAGGGCACTAGACAAAGTTGATTTTAAGGCCAGGAAAGGTGAAATACATGCTTTATGTGGCGAAAACGGGGCTGGTAAATCTACCTTAATGAAAGTCTTAAGCGGTGTATATCCTTATGGCACCTACCAGGGAGAAATTTTGCTTAACGGTCAACCCCAAAAGTTCTATACCATTAAGGATTCAGAAAGAGCCGGAATAGCTATTATTTACCAGGAACTGGCTTTAGTTAGCGAATTATCTGTAGCGGAGAACATTTTTCTGGGCAATGAGCCTGTGCATCATTACTTGATTGATTGGGAGAAAATGTATATGGAGGCGGCGAAATGGCTCAAAGAGGTGGGCCTGGAGGTAAGCCCGGGAACTAAGATTAAAAACCTGGGGGTAGGGCAACAGCAGCTGGTCGAGATAGCCAAAGCTTTAGCGAAGAACGCCAGTATTCTTGTTCTAGATGAACCTACCGCCGCTTTGACGGATAGTGAAGTAGAAATTCTGATGGGTATTTTACGCCAGCTAAAAAGTAAAGGAGTCACTTGTATTTATATTTCCCACAAGCTAAATGAAGTCTTTGCAATTGCCGATAATATTACCGTCCTTCGTGATGGGAGAACCATTGGTACCGTGAAAAAAGACGAAACGAACCAGGATAAGATCATATCAATGATGGTTGGCCGGGAACTGAACAGCCTTTTCCCCTCTACAAAGCATAGTCCTGGAGCAATTACTTTGGAGGTTCGTAATTTTAGCGTCTACAGTCCAGATAACCCCCGCAAAAAAATAGTAAAAGATGTCAGCTTTTATGTCCGCCGGGGAGAAATCTTAGGTATTGCCGGACTTATTGGCTCGGGCCGCACGGAATTAGTTACCAGCATTTATGGCGGTTATCCAGGTAAAAATGAAGGAGAAATATGGCTGGATGGGAAAAAGGTAAAAATAAAGAATTGTGAAGACGCCCTTTCGAATAGGATAGCTCTCGTGCCTGAAGATCGCCGGCGTCAAGGGCTGGTACTGGATATGGATATCCGCAGAAATATAACCCTTGCCAGCTTAAAAAGATCATATAATATTATGCTTAATGAAAGCGCGGAAATCAGAGATGCGGAATTCTATGTTGATAAATTGAAAATAAAGACCCCCTCCGTAGAAGCTTGTGTAGGAAACTTGAGTGGTGGCAATCAACAAAAAGTAGTCCTGGCTAAAGCCATGATGACTAAACCCAGGGTCCTAATTCTTGATGAGCCAACCCGGGGTATTGATGTGGGGGCTAAATATGAAATATATAATCTCATTAATAGTTTAGTTAGTCAGGGTGTAGCCATTGTTATGGTGTCATCCGAGTTACCTGAGATATTGGGTATGAGCGATCGTATCCTGGTGTTATGTGAAGGAAGAATAACAGGCGAGTTTTCCCGTGAAGAAGCCACAGAAGAAAAAATAATGGCCTGTGCAACTGGAGGTAAGGCAAGTGCTTAAAGTACAATCTAACCCTAAAGCAGGCGGGTTTTTAAGTAGAATAGATGTGCGCGCTTATACAATGATATTAGCCTTGCTGGGTATATGGGCTATTTTCACTTATACTACCCAGGGTGCTTTTTTAACTTCCCGTAATCTATCAAACCTCTTCAGGCAGATGTCAATGACTTCTATTTTAGCGATTGGTATGGTCTTTGTTATAGTCGCCGGTCATATTGACCTTTCCGTAGGTTCGCTCATGGGACTGACCGGAGGGGTAGCGGCAATTTTACAGGTCTGGTACGGGTGGCAGACCATTCCCGCCATTTTGGTAAGCCTTTTAATCGGCTTGCTGGCCGGCTTATGGCAGGGCTGGTGGGTAGCCTATAAAAAGGTTCCTGCTTTTATTGTCACTTTGGGCGGTATGATGATATTCCGGGGAATTCTTATAGGAATTAGCCATGGCGAAACTGTATCGCCTCTCATGGATAGTTTTAAACAGATAGGCCAATCTTATGTACCTGAAAATATAGGCTTCTTGCTAGCAGCACTCGGCATTATTTATGTGACCTATGTTACTGTAAAGCAACGGTATACTAGAATAAAGTACGGTTTTACTGTGCCTTCTTTAACTCTGGAAATAATGCGCACTACTTTTTATGCCGTTCTTATTGGCCTCTTTGTCTATCTACTGAATGATTACCAGGGTATACCTGTACCCGTCCTTATCGTAGTGGTGATGGCACTTATTTTTACGGGTTTGGCGACGAAGACACGCTTCGGGCGTTATGTCTATGCTATTGGTGGCAACAGTGAAGCAGCACGCTTATCCGGTATTAATATTCGCCGTAATGTCCTGGCTGTTTTTGCTCTCAGTGGGTTAATGGCTGCCCTGGGCGGCATCCTGTTAACAGCAAGATTGAACGCTGCTTCAGTAGCTGCGGGTCAAATGGCTGAGCTTGATGCTATTGCAGCGTGCGTTATTGGTGGTACAAGCCTCATGGGCGGCACAGGTAGTATTGGTGGGGCGATTATAGGAGCACTTGTTATGGCCAGTTTAGATAATGGCTTGAGTATGATGAATACCCCGCCTTTCTGGCAGTTTATAGTTAAAGGCTTGATTCTCGTGCTGGCGGTATGGATCGATATTGCAACTAAAACTAGAGCTCAAAATTAAGGGAAACAGATTATATTCCTCAAAGAAAGCCGGAGCATCTCCTGGAAGAATTAAGGGCCTCAATGGCAGCTTGCTTTGAGGCCCTAATTTATATTTTTCATTCCGGTCAGGAATTAACTGCCCAAGATATCGCGGCGAGTTATCTCAAGACCGGATCATGGTCAGGACCATCTTGAAATTTGTTAGCGCCCGCAGGGCGTGGGGCTGGTTGGCGGGCATGATTACGGCCTCCCCCGTCTTTACATGGAGGGGCCTGCCGGAGATGGTAATTTCCACTTCCCCGTCCAGCACGTACACCAGGGCGTCGTAGGGCGCCGTATGTTCGCTCAGGCCCTGGCCGGCAGCGAAGGCGAAGAGGGTTACCGTACCTGTCTTTTTATCAATAATCGTCCGGCTGACGATAGAGCCCTCCTGGTAACCGACCAGCTCGCTTAAAATGGCCGCCTGGGCTTCAAGGGGCTTGCTGTCAGCCTGTTTCTTATCCGGCTCCATTTCCTTCACCTCTACTTTGTTGTGAGATTTTTACTTGTTTATTATACCACCGGGAAGGAAGGAATAAAATAACAAAATAGTGCGAACAGTGCCCGGCGCCGACCTTGGCGTGCAAGTAAAGAGGGCTTTTTTGAGTGCGAAGATGTATAACCCGGACTTTGACCGGGGAAACATTAAATATATATATAACGCGAAAAGGAGAAATGGTCGTGAGTGAACTGCTGGATGCCCGGGAAGAGCGTCAGGAAATTTTAAAGGGGATTATCCGGGATTTACATGCCGGTAAGGACCTGGAAGAGCTGAAACAACGCTTTGCTAGGCTGATTCGTAACGTCAGCCCGGGTGAAATTGCGGCCCTGGAAAGCCGGCTCATAGCCGAGGGCATGCCGGAAGAGGAGATCAAGCGCTTATGCGATGTTCACGTCGCCCTGTTTAAAGAATCCCTGGCCGAACAGCAGGTGGATACCACCCCGCCCGGCCACCCCGTCCACACCTTCCGCCTGGAGAACGAGGCCATACGCAGCGTGGTGGAGGCCCTGAAGAAGCTCCTGGGGGAAATTAAGACGGCAGATAAGGAAGGCTGGGAAGTTTTCCGGCGGCGGAAGGAAGAAATTAAAAAAGAGCTGGCCCGCCTGGCGGAAATCGACAAACATTACCTTCGCAAGGAGCACCAGCTGTTTCCACTGCTGGAACGGCGGGGAGTATACGGCCCGCCCAAGGTCATGTGGCAGCTCCACGACGACATCAGGGCTATGTTGAAAAAGGTAACCCGTGCCGTGGATGAAGATGATCTGGCTACTGTTATCAACCAGGGAAACGAACTGCTCACGGCTATAGCGGAAATGATTAATAAGGAAGAAAGCATCCTCTTCCCCATGGCCCTGGAAAAACTTACACCCTCCGACTGGGTTGAGGTACGCCGGGGTGAAGAGGAAATAGGCTACGCCCTGGTTTCTCCCGGGAACGAATGGCGGCCGCGCCAGGCGGCCGGGACCGCCCCGGATGCGCAGGAAAAAGAAGGCCCGGCAGGGGCAATCGAGTTAGCTACCGGCAAGTTGACCCCGGAACAGGTGAACCTCCTTTTAACCCATTTGCCTGTAGATATCACCTTTGTTGACGAGAATGACAACGTCCGCTATTATTCCGCCGGTAAGCACCGCATTTTTACCCGCAGCCCGGCTATCATCGGCCGTAAAGTGCAGAACTGCCACCCCCCGGTCAGCGTTCATGTGGTGGAGAAGATTCTGGCCGAATTCCGGGACGGTACCAAAGACCAAGCTGAATTCTGGCTAACCATGAACGGCCGTTTCATTCATATTCGTTATTTCGCCGTACGCGATGCTGAGGGTCGCTACCGGGGCGTGGTGGAGGTCACTCAGGACGTGACGGACATCCGCGCCCTGGAAGGAGAAAAGCGCCTGCTGGACTGGTAGGGAAGAAAAAACTCTGGCTTAGCCAGAGCTTTTCTGTGTACGCCCGGTATGGGCGTTGACTTGGTGGTGAAAGTCCGCTGCGGGCGGGGGAGCGCCAGCCTTCTAGAGATAGGCAAGGGTGCTTTTAAGCAACCAGGACCACTCCTTGCACGAGGGCCGGTTTTTGATGGCCATCTCTCCATCTAAGGAAGGATAGGCGAGGATATGGGAACTATGGTCAGCATATTTTAGGTATTTTTTACTCCGGGTTTTTGCCAAGAGCTTTTTACCGTTGATATACTGGAAAGTAGGTGTTTTTAACTTGACTATTCGTTTTAAATAATAATGATGATGAAAGGGGTGAATTGGGGATATGACAACCAAGGTGTCGGCCCAAAATATATATAAGATATTTGGACCTAACCCCGAAAAGGCTTTGAAGTTGCTGGAGCAAGGAATGAGCAAAGAGGATATTTTCCGTAAAACTGGCCACACCGTGGGGGTCAATAATGCCTCTTTCGATATTGAAGCCGGTGAAATCTTTGTTATTATGGGCCTCTCCGGAAGTGGGAAATCTACCCTCCTTCGCTGCGTCAACCGCCTTATCGAGCCAACCCGGGGTAGGATGCTCATTGATGGTGAAGATATTCTCCAGATGAACGAGGATCAACTACGTACCATCAGGCGTAAGAAGATGGGCATGGTTTTTCAACGGTTTGCCCTCTTTCCCCACCGGAATATCATTCGCAATGTAGAGTACGGGTTGGAGATACAGGGGGTTGATCCCGGCGAACGGCGTCGGCGTTCCATGGCGGCCCTGGAACTGGTGGGGCTGGCAGGGTGGGCCGAGAGCTATCCTCACGAATTGAGCGGCGGCATGCAGCAGCGGGTTGGATTAGCTCGGGCCCTGGCCAACGATCCCGACATCCTGTTGATGGATGAAGCTTTCAGCGCCCTGGATCCATTGATTCGTAAGGAGATGCAGGATGAACTGTTGGATTTGCAGGCCAAGATGAAAAAGACAATTCTTTTTATAACTCACGATTTGGATGAAGCATTAAAAATCGGCGATCGTATAGCGGTGATGAAGGACGGTGTAATTGTTCAAATCGGCAGACCGGAAGAGATATTGACAAATCCCGCTAGCGACTATGTGGCGGAATTTGTTCAAGATGTAGACCGTAGCAAAGTATTGACCGCAGGCAGTATCATGAAAAAACCCGAAGTGATGATCTCGACCAAGGACGGCCCCCATGTAGCGTTACGGAAAATGAGGGAGATGGGCCTTTCCAGCGTCTTTGTGGTAGATAAAGAACGGGAACTGCGGGGACTGGTGACGGTCGATAAGTTGATTCGCCGGGAAAACCTGGAGAAAAAAGATCTAAGTGAATTGATAGAAACAGATATTCCAACCACTTCACCGGAGACGCCGGTACGGGACCTCTTTGGGATGGCGGCTGAAACCAAAGTCCCTATTGCCGTGGTGGATGAGAAGAGGCGCCTGCTGGGTATAATTGCCAGGGTGCACATCCTGGCAGCCATGGCCGGAGAGGAGGTTGGTTCATGAGTATGATAGGTTGGGAGTTTCGTTTGCCCGTAGGCCAAGCCTTTGAAATCCTGGTTAACTGGCTGAATGCTAATTTAGATGTGGTCTTTAATCTTATTACCGTGGTTCTAAATACGCTGGTAGTGGCTTTGGAAAATGGCCTGGGGCTGATACCTGTTCCGTTGATGGTGGCTTTAATGGCGCTCCTGGCATGGCGGTTGGCCGGCCGGGGTCTGGCTATTTTTACAGTCATTGGTTTTACAGTTATAGCTGGCATGGACCTATGGACCGAAACCCTCCAAACCCTGTCCCTGGTGATTATATCGACCCTGGTGGCCCTGGGCATTGGCATACCCTTAGGCATCTGGGCCTCCCGGAGCAATTTGTTAAACAATTTGCTGCGCCCCATCCTGGATTTCATGCAAACACTGCCGGCTTTTGTTTATCTTATCCCTGCTATTCTTTTCTTTACCGTCGGCCGCGTGCCGGGAGTGATTGCCACCGTCATCTTTGCTATGCCTCCTGCTATCCGCCTTACCAACCTTGGTATTCGTCAGGTGCCGCAGGATGTCATCGAGGCGGCCCACGCCTTTGGTTCCACCAGCAACCAGCTCTTAACCAAGGTGCAGCTCCCCATGGCCCTGCCGACAATAATGGCCGGGATTAACCAGACAATTATGCTCGCCTTGTCCATGGTAGTAATTGCTTCTATGGTCGGGGCTCCTGGCTTGGGAAAGGAGGTGTTGTACGGTGTAACCCAGCTGGACATTGCCACTGGCTTTGAAGGCGGCCTGGCCGTGGTGCTGGTGGCGATGTTTTTGGATCGGGTAACCGAATCGCTGGGGAAGGGCGGCCATTCTAAAGGCAACGCCAATCAACACTAAAGGAGGTTATTTTATTGCGAGCTTTTAAAAGGAGTGTCATTTTAGTCGTTGTTTTAAGCTTAATAGCCCTGGCGGTGGCCGGGTGCAACAAGCCCGCTCAAAAGAAAAAAATTACGTTGGGGTATGTAAGCTGGGCGGAAGGGATTGCCATGACCCACTTGCTGGAGGCTATTATTGAAGATAAACTGGGGTATGAAGTAGAAACGGCCCAGGCGGATGTAGGTGTTGTATTTACTGGGGTAGCCAAAGGGGATTATGATGCCTTTGTCGACACCTGGTTGCCGGTAACTCACGAGAGCTACATGGCTAAAGTAAAAGATCAAGTGGACAACTACGGCACAGTTTACGAAGGGGCCCGTATTGGTCTGGTAGTGCCTGCTTATGTAAACATTAACTCCATCGAAGAAATGAACCCTGTGAAAGATAAGTTTAAAGGTAAAATCATAGGCATCGACGCCGGGGCAGGTATTATGAAGGCCACCAACAAAGCTATTCAGGAATATGGCCTTGATTACGAATTGGTCGCCAGCAGCGAGGCGGCCATGACAGCCAGCCTCAAAGACGCTATCGACAAAAACGAGTGGGTGGTAGTTACCGGCTGGACTCCCCACTGGATGTTTGCCCGCTGGGACCTGAAGTTTTTAGAAGACCCGAAGGGTGTCTATGGCGCAGCCGAGCGCATCGACAAGATAGCCCGCAAAGGTCTGGAGAAAGACGCCCCGGAAGTAGCCAGGCTATTAAAGAACTTTAAAATGAATGACCAGCAGCTTGGCGTACTGGAAGGTTATATTAACGAAGGCATGGAGCCGGTGGAGGCCGGTCGCCGCTGGATGAAAGAAAACGCGGACGTGGTTGAGAGCTGGTTGAAATAAACGGGGGTAAGATAAAATCTACTTCACTGGACCTACTAAAAGCTAGTAGGTCCTTTTTAATGTATGCCCGGGATAGTATTGAACCTCATGATGTGGACCCGCATGCCGGGTGGAAGGAGGGGCGGGGATAACCGCCCCGTCAAACTCGATTTTCAGGTGGGTTGAGGCCCATCTTTAGGACCTGGGCCAGCATACGGCCGGTAAACTGCTGGAATTCCGGGGTGCGAATGAGGTTCCACACTAATTGTAAGGATGAAGCCGGCAGCTGCATAGAAGTGGTGCTGGTGGTACTGGTGGCCGGAGTCAGGCCCAGTTCCTTTTCCAGGGTGCCTTTAGCGATGTTAACAATGTTACCGGTTGTCTCGATACCGGTATCAGCATACAGCAAGAAAGCCCGGATTTTTTCGATCCAGACCCGCAACTCATCCAGCAACTGGTTAACGGTGCCGTTTAAAATAGCTTCCCGGAATAGGGCCTGGCTGTGGGCGGCCAGGGTCAGGGGCTGGCCATGGCCTGGCGTTGGGCAGGGCGGCTCTTCTTCTGCGGGTGCAGGAGTACTGTCTGCCAGCTGGTTGGAGACGCTGGCATTTTTACCGCCTTCCTGGTAATCTTCTTCCAGGCCGGTCAGTGTAGCCGCGATGTCTTTCTCTTGCTGAGGAGCATTCAGGCGGAATACTTGCTTCTCTGCGTCCCTTATAAACAATTTGTTCACCTCACATATACTTTATTATCTTCTGCATTATATGCAGCACTGTCCTGGATGGAGAGAAAGAAAAGAACCGCGTAGCAGGTTTTTTATCTATCGGGGCGAATATAAGTTATGTTTAGGAGTGTGAAGATCTTGGCAGACTTTATGGCCTTGCTTAACAAGCCCCAACAAGAAGCCGTAAAGCACCGCGGTGCGCCCCTCCTGGTGCTGGCCGGTGCCGGGAGCGGCAAAACCAGGGTTTTGACCTACCGGGTAGCCTCCCTGATCCAGGAAGGGGTGGCACCGGAAAATATCCTGGCGGTGACCTTTACCAATAAAGCGGCTCAGGAAATGAAGGAACGCCTGGAGGGGCTGGTGGGTAACGCGGCCCGGCGCCTCCAGGTCAGCACCTTCCACTCGGCCTGTGTGCGCATTTTAAGGCGGGATGCCCACCTGCTAGGTTACCGGTCCAATTTCACCATTTACGACACCGATGACCAGCAGGCGCTCATTCGCGAGGTATTAAAGGAGTTAAACCTGGATGAGAAAAAGTTCCCGCCCCGCTCGGTAGCCCATGTTATCAGCAATGCTAAAAACTCCTTGCAGACACCCGAACAATACCTCGGCTGGAGTGCCACTGTAAAAGAACAGCAGCAGGGCACTATCTACCGTCGTTATCAGGAGAGGCTTAAAGCCGCCAATGCCATGGATTTTGATGACCTCATCATGCAGACGGTGGCCTTATGGCAGAATAACCCCCTGATTTTGCGTTACTATCAGCAGCGCTGGCAGCATATCCTGGTGGACGAGTACCAGGATACCAACCATGCCCAGTATGTCCTAGTGCGCTTGCTGGCCGGTAAAGGTGAAAACCTCTGCGTCGTCGGCGACCCGGACCAGGGCATTTACGGCTGGCGCGGGGCCGACATTGGTAATATCCTGGCCTTTGAAGAGGATTTTCCCAATGCCCGGGTAATCCTCCTGGAAGAGAATTACCGTTCCACCCAGCCCATCCTCAAGGCGGCCAATGCCGTTATCCAGCATAATGTGGGCCGCAAGGAAAAGCGCCTCTGGACGCGGCGGCGGGAAGGGGAACTGCTGCACCTCTACAGCGCCGCCGATGAGCGCGATGAAGGCAATTATATCGCTGCTGAAATTTACCGCCGCCACAGCCAGGAAAGCCGGCCCTTCAGCGATTTTGCCGTCCTCTACCGTACCCATGCCCAGTCGCGGGCTTTAGAAGAGGCTTTCCTCCAGGCGGGTATTCCCTATGAAATCGTCGGCGGCCTGAAATTCTACCAGCGGAAAGAGATAAAGGACATCCTGGCCTACTTGAGGGTGATAGCCAACCCCGATGACGCCACGAGCCTCTTAAGGATTATCAATGTCCCGCGGCGGGGCATCGGCGAAACTTCCCTGGCCCGCCTGGAAGCCTTTGCTGCCAGCAGGGCCTTAAGCCTTTACCGGGCTTTACAACAGCTGGAGAACATCCCCGGTATTCCCGCTAAAGGCCGGCAGGCACTCCAGGAAATGATAACCCTCCTGGATAACCTGCGCCAGCAGCAGGAAAACTTAACAATAACGGCTATGGTGACTGCCATTTTGCGGGAAACCGGTTACCAGGCGGAGTTAGAAGCGGAGAAAACGCCGGAAGCTCAGGCGCGGCTGGAAAACCTAAAGGAGTTCCTGACGGTCACCAGGAATTATGACCAGGGTAGTGAAAAACCTGAGCTCGCCGATTTTCTGGCCCAGGTGGCCCTGGTGGCCGAAAGCGATACCTACAGCGGCGGTAACGCCGTGGTCTTTATGACCATGCATACGGCCAAGGGCCTGGAGTTCCCGGTGGTCTTTCTGGCGGGCCTGGAGGAAGGGGTCTTCCCCCACTTTCGCTCCCTGGAGGACCCGGAGGAAATGGAGGAAGAACGCCGTCTCTGCTATGTGGGTATGACCAGGGCGAAAGAAGTCCTCTACCTGACCCATGCCTGGACCCGCAACCTTTACGGCAATACCATGAGCAACCCTCCTTCCCGTTTCCTGGCGGAAATACCGCCTGATTTAATCGCCAGGGATGGACAGGCGGGGCCGGCAAGTCCCGGGGGTGGTATGAACGGCAGCCAGCAGAGCCGGCACGGGAACGAGACGGCTCCCCGGGTCCAGTATGACTGGCAACTGGGGGATAAAGTCCAGCATAATAGTTTTGGCCTCGGCGTTGTTGTAAAAATCAGCGGCGAAGGCGAGGATACAGTTATCAGCGTAGCCTTTCCCGAAAAAGGTATCAAGCACCTCATGGTCCGCTACGCTCCCGTTAGGAAGGTGTAAGGGGAGGTAATACATGGATATCCAGACTGCCCGGCAGAGGGTTGAAGAACTGCGGCGCCTGATCGAAGAACACAATTACCGCTACTACGTCCTTGACCAGCCGGTGATCAGCGACCGGGAATACGACGCCCTGATGCAGGAATTAATAGCCCTGGAAGAGACCTACCCGGAACTCCTGACACCGGATTCCCCCAGCCAGCGGGTAGGCGGGGCGCCCCGGGAGGATTTCAATCCCGTCCGGCATCCGGAAGTTTTATTGAGTTTAAATGACGCCTTCAATGAGGGCGATTTGCTGGATTTCGACCGCCGCGTGCGGGAAATAACCGGCGGCGAGGTGTCCTATCTTATCGAGCCCAAAATAGACGGCCTGACGGTTGCCCTCACCTATATTGACGGGGTTTTTAGCCTGGGGGCCACCCGCGGTGACGGCCAGGTAGGGGAAGAAGTGACGGCGAATCTACGGACCATCCCGTTGCTCCCCCTGCGCTTGCGGCGACCCCTGCCCCACCTGGTAGTGCGGGGGGAAGTTTACATGCCCAAGGCAGCCTTTGCCCGCCTGAACGCCGAGCGGGAGGAGGCCGGGGAGCCCCTTTTCGCCAACCCCCGCAATGCCGCGGCCGGTTCTCTGCGCCAGCTGGATCCAAAAGTGACGGCCGGCCGCAATTTAAGCCTTTTTGTCTACCAGGTTATCAGCGTCACCGGGGCACAAGTTACTACCCAGGAAGAAGCCCTGGAATTTTTGGCCGGACTGGGCCTGCCCGTCAACCCCTACCGTTTTCTGGCCCGGGACATTCAGGCTGTGCTGGCAGAAATAAAGGCCTGGACGCCGGAGCGCCGTGCTGCCTTACCCTATGAAATCGACGGCCTGGTGATCAAGGTTAACGACCTGGCCCTGCATCCCGTCCTGGGCGCGACGGCCAAAGCGCCGCGCTGGGCCGTGGCCTATAAGTTCCCGGCCGAGCAGGCGACGACCCGGGTGGAAGGGATTATCCTCCGGGTAGGGCGCACGGGCGTCCTGACACCAACAGCTGTATTAACGCCGGTGCGCCTGGCCGGAACTACCGTCAGCCGGGCTACCTTGCATAATGAAGACTACATCCGGGAAAAGGACATTCGCATCGGCGACACGGTGGTTATCCAGAAGGCCGGCGACATCATCCCGGAAGTGGTGGAGGTTCTGCCCGAACATCGTACCGGAGCGGAAGAGGTTTTTACCATGCCGGAGAAGTGCCCGGCCTGCGGCGCGGCAGTAGTCCGCCCGCCGGGAGAAGCGGCCCACCGCTGTACCGGGGGTTTAGCCTGCCCGGCCCAGGTCCTGGAAGGGATCATCCACTTTGCCTCCAGGGGAGCCATGGACATCCAGGGCCTGGGGCCGGCCATCATTTCCCAGCTCCTGGAGGCCGGCCTCGTCCGTGATGCGGCCGACCTCTACTACCTGAAAAAGGAAGACCTGTTAAAACTGGAGCGCTTTGGCGAGCAGTCGGCCAGCAACCTCATTGCGGCCATTGCCGCAGCCAAGGACAGGCCCCTGGAACGCCTGCTTTTCGGCCTGGGCATTCGCCATGTGGGCGAGCGGGCGGCGCGGACCCTGGCCAGCCACTTCGGCTCCCTGGAGAAGCTAATCGCGGCTTCAGAGGAGGAATTGACTTCCCTGCCCGATATAGGCCCCCGTATTGCTGAGAGTATCCGGGAATTTTTTGCCGAACCAAGAAATCTGGCCGTCCTGGAGAAGCTGAAAAAAGCCGGGGTACGGATGGAAGCTGAAAGAGCGGCCGCTCCGACCGGGCCTTTAAGCGGCAAGACCTTTGTTATCACCGGCACCCTGCCGGGCATGACCCGCCAGGAGGCAGAAGAGCTCATTACCCGCGCCGGGGGCAAGGTTGTAAGCAGCGTGAGCAAAAAGACCGATTACGTGGTAGCCGGCGAAAAGCCGGGTTCCAAGTACACCCGCGCCCTGGAACTAGGGGTGCCGGTGATAGATGTTACAGAGTTAAAGGAATTATTGAAGGAGGTATAGTTGAATTAGCAGATAATGTATAATATAATGTACAAGCGAAAGAGGTGAAAAACTAATGGAACGTATGATACGTAAGCAGTTATATCTCAATGCTGAACAGAATTTTATTCTAAAACAAAAGGCCAAGGAAATGGGGATAACAGAAGCGGAACTGGTCCGCCGTGCAATTACCAGTCATATAAGTACCGCTAAATGGCAAAAAAAAGATGTTAGAGCGTGGGAGGAAGAAAAAAAATTTATCCAGCAATTAATTAAACAAGGACCGGCTAAAGGACAGCGCACATGGAAGCGGGAAGAACTGTATGAACGCTAGCATATTTGTTGATACCAATGTTATGGTATATGCCTATGATCGTTCTGAACCAGAAAAACAAGTAAAGGCCCTACAAATCCTTGATTTATTAGCGACCAGGAAGATAGGTGCCATCAGTGCGCAAGTTCTGGCAGAGTTTTTTGTTACTGTAACCCGTAAAATTAAAGAACCATTAACTTTAGAACAGGCACAAAAACGGATTCAAAATTACCTTGCTTCTTGGACCGTTTTAGATGTAACGCCGTTAATTATAATTGAAGCCGTACGGGGTGTTCGCGAATATCAACTATCATACTGGGATGCCCAGATATGGGCTACGGCCCGTCTTAATCAAATTAGTACTGTTTTTAGTGAGGATTTTGCCACTGGTTCTATTTTAGAAGGCATTTCTTTTGTTAATCCCTTTGCAGCAGATTTTGATCTCGCCTCATGGCTTTAAAACTTTTAACTCGGAGCAATTGCTCCCTGATGCTCCGTTTGTTATAATTAGGCAAAAACCTTAACTTAAAAAGGTGGTTATATTATATATGCCTATCACGACAGCCGAGGTAGAACACGTCGCCCTGCTGGCCCGCCTGAAACTCACTCCCGAAGAGAAGGCGGCCTACACCGAACAGCTAAATGCCATCCTGGAATATATGGATAAATTGAACGCCCTGGACACGAAAAATGTGGAGCCTACAGCCCACGTGTTGCCCTTGCGCAATGTATTCCGCGATGACGTAGCGCGGCCCGGGCTACCCCGGGAAAAGGCCCTGGCCGGGGCACCGGCAGCCAGTGAAGGGCAGTTTAAAGTGCCGCGGGTAGTTTAGACCGGGAGGTGTGGAAGATGGATTTACACTATTTGACCGTCCATGAGCTGGGCGATCTTTTACAGCGCCGCGAAGTGAGCGCCGTAGAGGTTACCGAAGCCATGCTCGAGCGCATCGAGGCCGTCGATGGCCGGGTGCAGGCTTATCTAACCCGGACGGCCGAAGAGGCCCTGGAGCAGGCTAAAGCCGTTGATGCGGCCCGCGCCCGGGGCGAGGACCCTGGTATTCTAGCCGGCGTGCCTATGGCCTTAAAGGACAACCTCTGCACCGAAGGAGTGCGGACGACCTGCGCTTCCCGGATGCTGGCCGAGTGGGTACCGCCCTATGACGCCACCGTGGTCCGACGCCTCAAAACGGCCGGGGCGGTAATACTGGGCAAGCTCAATATGGACGAGTTTGCCATGGGTTCCTCCACGGAAAACTCCGGCTTTTTCCCGACCCGTAATCCCTGGGACCTGGAGCGGGTGCCGGGGGGGTCCAGCGGCGGTTCGGTAGCGGCCGTGGCCGCCGGGGAGGCCTGTTATGCCCTCGGGTCCGATACCGGCGGTTCCATCCGCCAGCCAGCCTCCTTCTGCGGCGTCGTCGGTATGAAGCCGACCTATGGCCGGGTATCGCGCTACGGCCTGGTGGCCTTCGCCTCATCCCTGGACCAGATCGGCCCTATTACTCGGGATGTCACCGACTGCGCCCTGGTCCTGGGGGTCATTGCCGGTCATGATCCCTCTGATTCCACCTCGGCCGACCTGCCGGTACCTGATTACCGGGCGGCTCTGCAACCGGAAATTAAAGGCTTAAAAATAGGTGTACCGCGGGAGTATTTCGGCGCCGGCATAGAACCAGAGGTTGAGAAGGTCGTCCGCCGGGCCATTGCCAAACTTGAGGAAATGGGGGCCATTTGCGAAGAGACTTCCCTGCCCCATACGGAATACGCCCTGCCGGCCTATTACCTGGTGGCCCCGGCGGAGGCTTCCTCCAACCTGGCCCGTTATGACGGTGTCAGTTACGGCCTCCGGGTGCCGGGCAAAGACATCATTGAAATGTATATGAACACCAGGAGCCAGGGCTTTGGACCAGAGGTAAAGCGGCGTATTATGCTGGGCACCTACGCCTTGAG
Organism: Moorella sp. E306M; assembly: GCF_006538385.1. Lineage (NCBI taxonomy): Bacteria > Bacillati > Bacillota > Clostridia > Neomoorellales > Neomoorellaceae > Neomoorella > Moorella sp. E306M. The sequence continues at coordinate 1,745,776 of NZ_BJKO01000001.1, forward strand.
TTCGGGCTACTACGACGCTTATTACCTGAAAGCCCTGAAAGTAAGGACCCTTATTCGCCGGGATTTCGAAGCCGCCTTTAGCAAATACGACCTGCTGGCAACACCGACATCGCCTACAGTCGCCTTCCGTTTAGGAGAAAAAGCAGGGGATCCCCTGGCTATGTATATGTCTGACCTCTGCACTATTCCTGTTAATATGGCCGGGTTGCCGGCCCTCTCCATCCCCTGCGGCTTTAGCCAGGGGCTGCCCGTTGGCCTGCAGTTGATCGGTAAAGCCTTTGATGAGGCAACCCTGCTGCGGGTAGCTTACGCCTTTGAACAAGCTACCGAATATCACCGGCGGCGGCCGGAGCTGGGAGTGGCTTAAAGTGGAATACGAAGCAGTAATTGGCCTGGAAGTCCATGTGGAGCTGAAAACCAATGCCAAGGCTTTCTGTGGCTGTACCACGGCCTTCGGCGGTGAACCCAACACCCATGTCTGCCCCGTCTGCCTGGGTCTGCCGGGAGTGCTGCCGGTCATTAACCGGCAGGTGGTGGAGTTCGGGCTAAAGACGGCCCTGGCGCTGAACTGCCAGGTGGCAACCTTCTGCAAGTTTGATCGCAAGAATTATTATTACCCGGATCTACCCAAAAACTACCAGATATCCCAGTACGACCTGCCCCTGGCCAGGGGGGGCCATTTAAAGATTACCGTTGACGGCGAAGAACGGGTTATCGGCATCACCAGGGTGCATATGGAAGAAGACGCCGGCAAGCTAATCCACGTCGACGGTCCCGACGGGGGCTATTCCCTGGTAGATTACAACCGGACGGGGGTGCCCCTTTTAGAGATCGTTTCCGAGCCGGACCTGCGCTCACCGGCCGAAGCCCGGGCTTACATGGAAAAATTGCGAACCATCCTCCAGTACCTGGACGTGTCCGACTGCAAGATGGAGGAAGGATCGTTACGCTGTGATGCCAATGTGTCGGTACGGCCCCGGGGTAGCCAGTCCTTCGGTACCAAGACGGAAGTAAAGAATCTGAACTCTTTCCGCTCTCTGCAGCGGGCCCTGGAGTATGAGATTGAGCGCCAGATTGCCATCCTGGAAAGCGGCGGCCGGGTGGAGCAGGCCACCATGGCCTGGGATGAGAATCGCGGCGTGACGTATGTCATGCGCACCAAGGAAGAAGCCCAGGATTACCGCTATTTCCCTGACCCCGACCTGGTGCCCTTAGAGATTGATGCCGCTTGGATCGAGCGGGTGCGCCGGGAGCTTCCCGAGCTGCCCGACGCCCGCTGCCGCCGCTTGATTGACGATTATGGCCTGCCGGCCTACGATGCCGGGGTGATTACCAGCTCGCGGGATCTCGCCGATTATTTTGACCGGGTGGTGGCCCTCTATCCCGACGCCAAGACCGTCAGCAACTGGATCATGGGCGACTTCCTGCGCCTTTTAAATGCCGGCAACCTGGAACCGGGACAATCTCCCGTACCGCCGGAAGAAATGGCGAGTCTCTTGCAACTGCAAAAAGAAGGGACCATCAGCGGCAAGATTGCCAAGCAGGTCCTGGAAGAGATGTTTGCCACCGGTAAAGGGGCGCGCCAGGTAGTCGAGGAAAAGGGCCTGGTCCAGATCAGCGATGTGGCCGCCCTGACGCAGATTGTCGAGGAAGTCCTGGCCGCCAACCCGGGTGTGGTTGAGGATTACCGCAACGGTAAAGACAAGGCCCTGGGCTTCCTGGTGGGCCAGGTGATGAAGGCCACCAGGGGCAAGGCCAACCCCGGTCTGGTGAACCAGCTGCTGAAGGAACGGCTGTAAGGGGGGAGGGTTTTGTTCGCCGGCGTACTTTTTGATTTTGACGGCACCCTGGTGGATACCTCCGAACTGGTGATCAAGTCCTTCCAGCATACCCTGGCGCCATACCTGGGACGGACGGTAGCCCCGGAAGAGATTTACCCTTATTTTGGCATCCCCCTGCGGGACGGCTTGAGCGCCTTTGTACCCGGTCAACCCAATCTCGTAGAAGAGATGATCCCCATTTACCGCCGCTTCAGCGAGGAACATTTTGCCACTCTGGTACGGCCCTGCCCGGGGGTGCGGGAAGGCCTGGAAGAGCTCCGGGCGGCAGGTATCAAGCTCGGTATCGTTACTTCTCGCGTGCGGGATACCACCCTCTATGGCCTGCGCCTTTTCAACCTGGAAAAATTTTTCCCGGTAGTTGTTACCATGGAAGACGTGCGCAGCCACAAGCCGGCCCCGGAGCCGGTCCGGCGCGGTCTCGAGCTATTACAGCTTGCTCCAGCTGATGTAGCAATGATCGGCGACAGCCCCCACGATATTCTGGCAGCAAGGGCGGGTGGGGTAACGAGCGTGGCAGCAGGGTGGAGCAGGATCCCGCGGGAACGCCTGCTGGCCGCCCGTCCGGACGCTTTCGTAAATACCATGGCGGAGTTTGTAGATTTTTGCCTGGAAGGCAATTTGGCAGCGGCCGATGTTTGCGGCCGCCTCTCTCATGAAGGCTGACCATGAGCCCCCCGGTAAGCGGAAAATGTTTTGGGAGTCAGGTTAAGAGGCCTGCAAAAGTTTAGGTTGACGGAGGAAGGAGAGCAGCCATGGATAAATTGGCCTTTTTCCGGCAGCTGCTGGCGGCCCTGGAGGGTCAGCAGCCGGGGGTAGCCGCTATGGTAGTTAAAGTAGAAGCAGGCCTGCCGGGAGTGGCACCTGGCAACCGTTTCCTATGGACTCCGGAGGGTCATTACGGCAGCCTGGGATCGGTAAATCTGGAAGCCGCTGTAGCTGAACGGGCCAGGGAGGTTTTAGCCGGGCGCCGGCCCCGGTTGGAAACCATAGACCTGGATGCGGGTAGCGTAACCCTTTTCCTGGAACCGGTGCTCCCCGAACCGGAAGTTATCGTCCTGGGGGGCGGCCATGTGGGCCAGCAGGTTGCTGCGGTGGCCAAACTGGCCGGCTACCGGGTAACCGTAATTGACGACCGTCCTGACTTCGCAAATCGCGCCCTTTTCCCAACAGCCGATAGAATAATTTGTAATAACTTTACGGCGGCCCTGCAGGATATTAAGATCACTCCAGCCACTTTTATCGTTATCGTCACCCGGGGGCACCGCTATGATTATGACTGCCTGCGGGCCGTAATCGCCTCCCCGGCGGCCTATATCGGCATGATCGGCAGCCGGCGGCGCGTCCAGGGGGTTAAAGAGCGCCTGCTGGCCGAGGGTGTAAGCGAAGCGGCCCTGGAGCGAATTCATGCTCCCATCGGCCTGGACATCGGTGCTGAAACGCCGGCGGAAATCGCCGTCAGTATCCTGGCGGAGATTATCCGGGTCTACCGGCGTGGAGCTTAAATCTACCGCCCCTCTTTAAGAGCCGGCGGTTATTTTTTGGCAGCGAAAAAATAAGGATAAAGATCGCCGGCGAAGAAGGAAAAGAGTTAAATATGTTGTAATAAATACTTAATGAGTTCAGTTGCCTTAAGCGGGGGAGCCCAGAAGGTGGACCGGGAACTTATTCGAGGGGCGGTTAAATTAATAGAGCAGGGAAAGCCTTGTGCCCTGGCTACTATAATCCGGGTCAAGGGTTCGGCGCCCCGGGAAGCCGGCACCCAGATGCTGGTTACCACCGGGGGCCAAACCCTGGGAACCATCGGCGGCGGTTGTGCCGAAGCGGCCGTTCGCCAGCGGGCTTTGCTGGTCCTGGAAAAGGGGGAGCCGGAAATATATCACCTGGACCTGACGGCCGACACGGCTGCCGACGAAGGCATGGTCTGTGGCGGGATTATGGATGTATTTATCGAGCCACTGGGAGGGTAAAGAGTGCTTGGAGAGAAGATACGCAACTTACGCCGGGAGCGAGGCATGAGCCTCAAGGAGGTAGCGGAAAAAACCGGCCTTACTTCCAGTTTTTTGAGCCAGGTGGAACGGGATCTGGCCGATCCCTCTATTACCTCTTTACGCAAAATTGCCGAGGCTCTCGATATCCCTATTTTTTATTTCTTGTTAAACCATGAAGACCACAGCCCGGTAGTGCGGAAAGACCAGCGCAAGGTCCTGCGTTTTCCCCAGTCCCATTTGACCTATGAACTCTTGTCGCCGGATTTAAACCGTAAGATGGAAGTGATGATGGCCCGCCTGGAGCCGGGAGCGGCCAGCTGCGACGAGCCCCTGGCGCACCCGGGGGAAGAGTGTATTGTCGTCCTCGAGGGAATTATGGAAATCGACATCGGCGGGGAAGTATACCGGCTGGAAGCGGGGGACAGCATCTACTATTACGCCTCCATCCCCCACAAGCTGTGGAGTGTCGGCAACGAAGACCTGGTCTTTATTTCGGCCATTACGCCCCCCCAGTTTTAGAATCCCTGATGGAGGCCGGCGCCCTTAGCTGTTTATAATGCCGGTTTATTATTTATGTAAGTGTTCTTTTTGGGGGATTTTTTCGATGCGCTTATACCAGGCCCTGGGGTTGCAGGCCAGAGAGATCATTACTGTTGTCGGGGCAGGGGGTAAAACCTCGGCCCTTATTTGTCTGGCCCGCGAACTGGCAGCCGCGGGGCGCCGGGTTGTTGTTGCCCCGACCACAAAAATGCTTTTAAGCCAGCTCCGGCAGCTGGCAGAACCGGTCATTACCAGCGATACCGCCAGCCTGGCAGCAGGTGTGGCAACCGGTCTAAAGAGGGGGAATCTGGTCACCTGCGGGTCTGGGGTTACTGACCAGGGCAAGGTTAAGGGCCTGGACGCGGCAGGCGTAACTGCGCTGGCAGAACTGGATATTGATTACCTCCTCCTCGAGGGAGATGGAGCGGCGGGAGCCCTCCTCAAGGTCCCGGCGGGCCACGAGCCGGTCATCCCGCCGGTAACAACCATGGTGGTGACGGTGGCCGGCCTGCCGGTGCTGGGGCGGCCCCTGGCTGCCCCCTTTGTCCATCGCCCCCGGCTGGCAGCAGGGCTGCTGGGACGGGAAGAAGGCTTCCTGGTGACGGCGCATGATGTGGCCCGGCTCCTGGTCCATCCTCGCGGCGGGCGTAAAGGGGTGCCACCGGCAGCGCGATGGGTGGTTTTGTTAAACCAGGCTGAAGATTATGAACTGCTGCGGGCGGGCAGGTCCGTGGCCGGGGCCGTCTTCGCCGCCGGCGGCGAGAAGGTTATCCTGGGTGCGGTGGCCACCCCGGCGCCGGTGCGCCAGGTAATACTGCGACAGGCAACGAGAACGCCCGCGCCGGTGGGATTAGTTGTCCTGGCCGCCGGGGCCGGGGAGCGCTTTGGCGGCGGCAAGCAACTATTGTCAATAGCCGGCCAGCCTATGGTACGACGGGTGGTAGCCACGGCCCTGGCAGCTTTACCGGGGAATGTTGTCGTGGTCCTGGGTCACGAGGCCGGCAGGGTGGTAGCGGCCCTGGAAGGCTTACGGGTAAATCTGGCTTACAACCCCGGCTACCGCCAGGGCCTCAGCACCTCCCTGCAGACCGGGCTGGCCGCCCTCGGGCCGGAAAGCCGGGCCGCCCTTTTTGTCCTGGCCGACCAGCCGGGAGTCACGCCGGAAGTCATCACCCGGTTGTGTGACGCTTACCGGCAGGGAGGGAAAAAGATTATTGTCCCCGTTTACCAGGGACGGCGGGGCAATCCGGTTCTCATCGACCGCGCTCTCTGGCCGGAAATTATGGCCCAGCAGGGAGATGTGGGGGCCAGGGAGATTATCCGGGTTCATCCGGAGGAAGTGCTGGCGGTAGAAGTGGACTGCCCCGGAGTGGTGCAGGATATCGATACCCCGGCTGATTACCAGGACTGGCTGGGGAGGCAATAACTTTTGCCAAAAAGCGGGTCGATGTTTCTACCAACACCTCTGATTTCTAATTTACAGGGGGCAGGAAAGTGCGGCATCTGGTGGTTATCAAAGGGGCGGGGGACCTGGCCAGCGGGGTGGCCCACCGTCTCCATCAAGCCGGTTTTCCGGTAATCATGACGGAGATACCCCGGCCAACGGTAATCCGCCGGGCCGTGGCCTTTGCGGAAGCGGTTTATTCCGGCGCCGTTACTGTAGAGGGAGTTACGGCCCGCCTGGTGACCGGCCCGGAGGAGGCCCTGACGAAAGCCACGCGGGGAGAAATTGCCGTGCTGGTGGATCCCCGGGCCGGGGTTATTGCGACCCTCCGGCCGGAAATTGTCGTAGATGCCATCATGGCCAAGACCAACCTGGGGACAAGTATGGAGCAGGCTCCCATTGTTATCGCCCTGGGGCCTGGCTTTACGGCCGGCCGGGACGCCCACGCGGTAGTGGAGACCAGGCGCGGTCATTATCTCGGCCGGGTCATTTGGCAGGGCGAAGCCCTTCCTAATACCGGTATCCCGGGTGAAGTCATGGGCTATACCGAAGAAAGGGTCTTGAGGGCGCCGGCAGATGGAATATTTATGGGTTGCAAGGCAATCGGTGACTTGGTAACCACCGGCGAAACAGTGGCCATGGTTGGCGAAGTGCCCTTGCCGGCGCGGATCAGCGGCGTGCTGCGGGGTATCCTCCACGACGGCCTGGAAGTCACCAGAGGAATGAAGGTCGGCGACATCGACCCCCGCGGTGAACGGGACTACTGCTTCACCATTTCCGATAAAGCCCGGGCCATCGCCGGGGGTGTGCTGGAGGCTATTTTGCACCTGCGGGAAAAGCTGCGGTAAAAATAATGAATTTATGTTATAATAGGGTTACTTCTTATAACGAGGGGGGACAGGAGTAGTGAGTGTGGCACAGCCGAAGGAAAATCAATATGCCAGTTCCCTGCTGCTCAAGCAGCTGGCCATAACCTGGATGGAACGGCGGGGGGTATCGCTGGAAGATATCGCCTGCCTGGTATATGAAGTCCAGCAAAAATATATTCCTAACCTTACCATGGCCGCCTGTCGCGAAAGCGTTGAGCGGGTGCTGGAAAAGCGGGAGGTCCAGAACGCCGTTTTTACCGGCATAGCCATTGATGAGCTGGCCGAAAAAGGGCAACTGGCCGAACCCCTGGCCACCATGCTAAAGAGTGACGACGGCCTTTACGGCATTGACGAGGTGTTGGCCCTGAGCATCATCAATATTTACGGTTCCATCGGTTTTACCAACTTCGGTTACCTGGACAAGGTCAAGCCGGGCATCATCGGCGTGGTCAACAGCAAGAAAAACGAGAAGGTCAACACTTTCCTCGATGACCTGGTGGCCGCCATCGCCGCCGCCGCTTCCTCCCGCCTGGCCCACCGCGACCGGGACGGGCTGCTGAAGTGAGGATGAAAAAAACCCTCCTTTTTAGCAATAAAAGGAGGGTTTATTTTTTCCACGTCGAACTATACCATAAGTATGAGTGAAGTTTTTTGCACTCAGTAATATTACATTTAACTGGAGGGAACCATATGGCGGGTAAAATTCCCTTTGGCCCGACCTTCACGGAGATGTGCGACCCGGCGCAAATTGACCCGGCAATAAGACAGCGAGCCTTAAAAGCCCTCAAGGAGGATGAGCTGGACCCCATTAACCTGTTCAACATCACCTGGAAAGACGAAAACAACCAGGTGCGGAAAATGGTGCTGCCCCCGGAAGTAACTGGGGTGGACGCCAATATCGTTGTCCTCCTGGGCCGGGGCTTCCCATCCGGCTCCCACAAGGTGGGCCCGGCCTACGCTACCCTGATTGAAGGCTGCGTTGACGGCGTCATCAAGCCCGGTGAACATACCATCCTGGGGCCCTCAACGGGTAATTTCGGCATCGGCGTGGCCTATATCTGCAAGCTCCTGGGCTTCCGGGCGGTAGTCATCATGCCCGACAACATGAGCAAGGAACGTTATGAACGCATCCGCAAGTACGGCGGCGAGCTGGACCTCACTCCCGGCACGGAGTCCGACGTTATTTTGACCCTGCAGCGCACCTATGAGCTGAAAAAAGATCCGAAAAATTATGCTCTGGCCCAGTTTGAGCTGTTGCCCAACTACCGCTTCCACCGCCACGTTACCGGCAATGCCGCCATTGAGGCCGTCCGGGGTATCGGTAACGGCCGTATCGCCTGCTTTATTTCGGCTCCCGGTTCGGCGGGGACGCTGGGTGCCGGCGATCAGATTAAAAAGGCTTTCCCGGAATGTAAAGTGGCGGCCCTGGAGCCCTATGAGTGTTCCACCCTGTATAACGGGGGCCGCGGCCAGCATCGCATTGAGGGTATCGGCGACAAGATGTGTACCCTCATCCATAACGTCCTCAATACGGATTTTATTGTCCTCATCCACGATGAAGATACCGTCCGGGGCTTGAAGGTCTTTCAGGATGGTACCGAAGTCCTGATGAAGAATGGTGTCAAAGAAGCCGATGCCCTGGCCTTACGCGACAATTTCGGTCCTTCCGGCATTTGCAACATCCTGGGCGCCATTAAGATGGCCAAATACCTGCGTTTAGGCCCCGGCGATAATGTGGTGACCGTTGCCACCGACGGTTTTGACCGCTATCCTTCCGTGCTGGAGGATCTGGCCCGGCGGACCCTGGAAATTGAGGACTTTGTCCTGGAACGCTGGTTTAAAGATATTTTCCTCAAGGCCCATACCCATTATATTCTGGACACCCGCAGGGCGGAGGCCAAGGAACGGCTCTTCCAGCAGAAGGAGAAAGACTGGTTGCCCTTCGGGTACACCAGAGAATACCTGGACGCCATGAAGAGCCCCTCCTTCTGGGATGACGAGTACGCCAAAGTTGAATATTACGACGCGAAAATAAAAGAGATGCGTTAAAATCCCTTTTACCTGCAGGAGGGGACTGCACCTAGCAACCGGGAAACCAAGCCGAACGGGGGGAACGGCATGCGGCTGGAATTGCAGGTTAATGGCCAGCGACGGGTGGTTGATGTTCACCCGGACGCTACCTTGCTGGAAGTGTTACGGGAGGATTTACGGCTAACGGGGGCCAAAAACGGTTGTGGCGAAGGTACCTGCGGTGCCTGCACTGTACTCCTGGGGGGAAAGGCGGTTCGGGCCTGCCGGACGCTGGCCGCCAAGGCCGCCGGTCGGGAGATCATTACCATCGAGGGCTTGAGCCCGCGGGAAAAGGAGATTTATACTTTTGCCTTTACGGCGGCCGGGGCCGTGCAGTGCGGCTTTTGTACGCCGGGGATGGTCATGGAAGCCAAAGCCCTCCTCGAACGGCAGCCTTTCCCAAGCGAAGAGGAAATCCGCCAGGCCTTCAAGGCCCACCTCTGCCGTTGTACCGGTTACCAGAAGATAATTGACGCTGTACTGCTGGCCGGCCGCGCTTTAAGGGGCGAGATTGAGCCCCGGGCAGGTGAACCGGCCGGTATGGGCAAAGCCTTTTTCCGGCCCGATGCCAGGGCCAAAGTCCTGGGGGAAGCCGTCTTTGTCGACGACATGCAGGTGCCTGGCATGCTTTACGGCGCCGTTTTTCGCCTGCCCTGTGCCCGGGCGAAGGTAAAGGCCATTGATGTCACGGCGGCTAAGGAGCAGCCCGGAGTGGTGGCCGTCCTCACGGCGGACGATATCCCGGGAGAGCGCTATCAGGGGCATATCTTTAAAGACTGGCCGGCACTAGTGGCGGTAGGTGAGGAAACCCGCTATGCCGGCGATGCCCTGGCCCTGGTGGCGGCCAGAAGCTTACAGGAAGCCCGGGCGGCACTGGACTATATTAAAGTTGATTATGAAGAATTGCCCCACCTGACTTCGCCCCAAGACTCCCTGGCGCCGGGGGCGCCGGCCCTGCACCCCAAAGGTAATTTATTAAGCGAAACGGTGGTCAAAAAAGGTGACGCTGAGGCAGCCTTAAAGTCTTGCGCCCACGTGGTAACCAATACTTATACCACGCCCTTTACGGAACACGCCTTCCTGGAGCCGGAGAGTGCCCTGGCGGTACCGGAGGACGGCGGCCTGACGGTATACACTAGCACCCAGGGCGTTTACGAGATCCATACCCAGCTGGTTTCTCTCCTGAACTTACCGCCGGAAAAGGTACGGGTTGTCAACAAGTGTGTTGGCGGCGCTTTTGGCGGCAAAGAGGACCTGAGCGTCCAGCACCATGCCGCCCTGCTGGCCTGGGCAACCAAGAAACCGGTGAAGCTCACCTGGACCCGACGGGAAAGTATCCTCTGCCACCCCAAGCGCCATGCCATGACCATTACCATGACGACAGGGTGCGATGAGAAAGGTAACCTGGTGGCCCTGGTGGCCGATCTGGTGGCCGACACCGGCGCTTATGCTTCCCTGGGGGCTCAGGTGCTGGAGCGGGCTTGCACCCATGCTACCGGTCCCTACCGCATCCCCAACGTGACCATTCGCGGCCGGGCCGTCTATACCAATAACCCCCCGGCCGGGGCTTTCCGCGGTTTTGGGGTACCCCAGTCCAACTTTGCCATGGAGAGCCAGATGAACCTCCTGGCAGAAGCTGCCGGCCTATCCCCCTGGCAAATCCGCTGGCAGAACGCCCTGGAACCGGGCGACACCCTGGGCACCAGGCAGGTAGTCAGCGCCGACATCGGCTTGAAAGACACCCTGCTGGCCGTCAAGGAAGCCTTTGAAAGCAGCCCTTACGCCGGCATTGCCTGCGGTTTTAAAAATGTCGGCCTCGGTGTTGGTACTCGCGATGTGGGCCGGGCCAGGCTGGCGGTCAGCGGCGGAAGGGTAAAAATCTACTCCGGTGCGGCCTGCATGGGTCAGGGACTGGAGGCGGTCCTCATCCAGATTGTCGCCGAGACTACCGGACTGCCGGCAACGCTCATTGATTGCGTCCTTGCCGATACGGCCCGGACTCCCGACGCCGGCTGCACCACGGCTTCCCGCCAGAGCCTCTTTACCGGGGAAGCAACCCGCCGGGCGGCGGCGGACCTGGCGGCAGCCTTGAAAGGCCGAACCCTTGCCGACCTGGAAGGCCGGGTTTTCCAGGGCGAATTCTACGGCGCCACTGATCCCCTTAATTCCAACAAGGAGCACCCTGTAACCCATGTCGGCTACAGCTATGCCACCCAGGTAGCCATTCTAGATGAGGAGGGACGCGTGGCTAAAGTAGTGGCTGCCTATGATGTGGGCCGGGCCATTAACCCCTTAAACCTGGAGGGTCAGATTGAAGGGGGCATTGTCATGGGCCTGGGCTATGCCCTGACGGAAGACTTTCCGGTACAGGATGGAATACCTGTACGCCAGACTCTCGGCAGGCTGGGGCTCTTGCGGAGCCACCAGGTACCGCAGATGGAGGTGCACCTGATTGAAAAGGGCGGCACTCCCTATGCCTATGGCGCCAAGGGTATTGGCGAGCTGGCGACCATTCCCACGGCGGCGGCCGTCGCCGGCGCCTACTACCGCCGCGACGGCAAATTGCGCCTGCACCTGCCCCTGGAAGGAACACCGTATGCGCGAAATGGGAAGTAAGATTGATCAGTTATTTTCGTAGGAGATGACCTGAGGTGAGCAATATAACCCAGTTGCGCTGCATTAATTGCAGCCGGACTTATCAGCCCCGGCCCGGCTTTTATACCTGCCCCATCTGCGGATCAACTGACGGTATCTTAGACGTGGAATATGATTATGACTATATTAACAAATATATTTCTAAAGAGAGCCTGGCCGGCAACAGGGAGCCTTCTATGTGGCGCTACCGTCCTTTCCTGCCGGTGGCCCAGGAGGGACCCCTGCCGCCTTTAAGGGTAGGCTGGAGTCCTCTTTACCGGGCCGGGCGCCTGGCGGCCGAGCTGGGTTTAAAGGAGTTATATATTAAAGATGATGGGATTAATCCTACTGGCTCCCTGAAGGACCGGCCCTCGGCCGTGGCCGTGGCCCGGGCCCTGGCTGAAGGGGCGGGGGTGGTGGCCTGTTCTTCCACCGGCAATGCCGCTTCCTCCCTCGCCGGAGCGGCGGCTTCCGTGGGCCTGAAGGCCGTGATCTTTGTCCCCGGCCGGGCACCCCAGGGCAAGGTGGCCCAGCTCTTGATCTTCGGGGCTACGGTCATTAGCGTCCAGGGCTCCTATGAAGACGCCTTTCGCCTTTCGGCGGCCGCCATAGAGGAACACGGCTGGTATAACCGCAATGCAGCCATTAACCCCTACCTGGTGGAAGGCAAGAAGACCGCTTGCCTGGAGGTGGCCGAACAGCTGCAATGGGAAGTACCCGACTGGGTAGTGCTTTCAGTGGGTGATGGCTGTACCATGGCCGGGGCCTGGAAGGCCTGGGTGGACCTGAAAAAAGCTGGCTGGATTGAGAAGCTGCCACGGATGCTGGGGGTCCAGGCCGAAGGCTGCTGTCCTATTACCCGTGCCTTCCGGGAGGGCACCAGGGTGCGTCCTATGGAAGAAAATACCCTGGCAGACAGCATTGCCGTCGGCGTACCCCGCAATCCCGAAAAGGCCCTGCGGGCCGTTCGTGATTCCCGAGGGACTATGATTAATGTTAGCGATGAAGAAATACTGGCGGCCATGCGGGTCCTGGGCCGGACGAGCGGCGTTTTCGGTGAACCGGCCGGGGTGGCCGGTACGGCCGGCCTCATCAAAGCCGTCCGGGAAGGGATTATTAAGCCGGGGGAAAGGGTAGTCGTCCTGGTAACCGGCAATGGACTCAAAGACGTGGCCAATGCCATCAAGGCTGCCGGGGAGCCCGTCCGGGTGGCACCCTCCCTGGAGGCCCTTCATAAAGCACTGGGGGATTTAAAATTGCCCAATTATGGGTAGGGATATGTCCCGGAGCTTCTGAGCGGCGCAGGGTCATATCCCCACCAGAAGGTACATTTCTGGCAGAACCCTACTTTTGGGGGAGGGGTTAAAGTGGACCTCTTGCTGAAGGGCGGGTGGGTTGTCACCGCCGAACGGGTCGAGCAGGCCGACGTGGCCATTAAGGGAGAAAAGATTGCCGCCGTAGGTGCGGATTTGACTGCGGAAGGTGCGGTAGTCCGGGACGTAACCGGCAAATATATAATGCCCGGAGCCATTGATGCCCATGTCCATTACCAGATGCCCATCGGTGAGCTCATGACGGCCGACGACTGGTTTACCGGGACACGGCTGGCTGCCTGCGGTGGCGTCACTACCGTCATCGATTATGCCGAGCCGGCAAGCCCGGCGGAATCTTTGACTGCATCCCTGAACAAGCGCCTGGATGAAGCCAGGGAACAGGCCTGCGTCGATTACGGCCTGCACCAGGTGGTCCTGCCCGGCCAGGAGGAAGATGAAGCGGAACTCAAGGCTGTCGTTGACAAGGGTGTTACCAGCTTCAAGGTATTTACCACCTATGCCCAGCGCCTGAGCCTTGCCGCCATAGGCCGCCTGCTGAAAATAGCGCGCCGGCTCGGGGCCCTGGTCACGGTTCACTGTGAGGATCATGAAATAGTTACAGCTAAGAGGGAAGAGTTAATCGCCGCCGGCCGGACGGACCCGGCCTACCATGCCTTGAGCCGCCCGGCAACGGCAGAGGTCAAGGCCATCCAGGACGTTATTGCCCTGGCCGGGGAAGCCGGAGCACCTGTCTATATCGTTCACGTCTCAACCATGGGCGGCGCGGAAGCCATTGCCGCCGCCCGCAGCAAAGGCCAGCAGGTCTACGGCGAAACCTGCCCCCATTACCTGCTCCTGACCGGGGATAAATACGCCGGACCGGACAGCCGCCTTTACCTGATGTGCCCGCCTTTAAGAACAGCAGCCGATAACGAGAGCCTCTGGCGACACCTGGCCGCCGGCGCCCTCCAGGTGGTGGCTACCGATCACTGCAGCTACAGCCGGGAGCAGAAGGCCGCCGGTACGGCCTTTTATAACACTCCCTCCGGCGTACCTGGGACGGAAACTTTATTACCCCTGCTTTATTCCTTTGGGGTCCGCAACGGCTGGCTGACCCTGCCTCAGCTGGTGAGGGTGCTATCCACCAACCCGGCCCGCCTTTTCGGCCTTTACCCGCGCAAGGGAAGCCTCAGGCCGGGGAGCGACGCCGACGTGGTAATTTTTGATCCCCGCCGGCAGATTACCCTGACGGCGGCAAACCTTCATTCGGCGGCCGGTTACACTGTCTTTGAAGGTTTTAACCTTCTGGGCTACCCGGAAGCAACCTACCTGCGGGGCCGGCTTATTTATGATCACGGACGTTTCCTGGGTCAGGCCGGCCAGGGCCGCTTTATTCCCGGCCGTGTTTAAAATTTTTTCTTTACCCGGCAGGATTTTACTAAAAAAAGTTGAATTGGATTAAACGTGATTTAATTAATTAAGCAAAATTTAGCTTAACGGGGGGAACAATATGCAGACCGATTTACGCGGGAGACACCTGATTACCCTGCAGGAGTGGACCAAAGAAGAAATCGATACGGTGCTGGATATTGCCTTTGATCTAAAAAGGCGTAAAGCCTTAGGAGAAAAACACCGCCTTCTCGAGGATAAAACCTTTTATATGCTTTTTTTTGAAAACTCCACCCGTACCCGTAACGCCTTCGAAACCGGTATGACTCAACTGGGCGGGCATGCCATTTTCTTGACTCCCTCGGCAACCCAGATTGGCCATGGCGAGACGGCCAAGGATACGGTAGAAGTCTTAAGCCGCTTTGGTGATGGTCTGGGCGTACGTTACTGCACTTACAAACAAGGAAACGCCTATATCCGGGAGCTGGCCAAATATTCCCGCATCCCCGTTATCAACATGCAGTGCGATTTATACCATCCCACCCAGGCCCTGGCTGATATCATGACCATCCAGGAGAAGTTCGGTAAAAACACGCGAGGCCTCAATTTCACCATTAGCTGGACTTACGCACCTAATTATATCCGGCCCCTGTCCATGCCCCAATCCCTTATCCTCCTGATGAGCCGTTTTGGCATGAATGTCACCCTGGCCCATCCGCCCGAGTTCCATTTATTACCTGAAATTGTAGAACAGGCGAAGAAAAATGCGGAAGAAAACGGCGTCAAATTTAATATTGTCCATGACATGGACGAAGCCTGTAAAGATGCCCATATTATTTATGCCAAGAGCTGGGGCCCCATTGCCTATACCGGCAGCAGGGAGGAAGGCCTGGATCTGATTGAAAAATACAATACCTGGGTAATGGATGGCCGCCGCATGAAGCTCGGCCATAAGGATGCTATTTACATGCATTGTATGCCGGCCGACCGGGGCGTTGAAGTGACGGAAGAAGTTATGGACGGCCCGCAATCGGTAATCTACGATGAAGCCGAAAACCGTCTGCACACCATCAAGGCCCTCCTGGCGGCAACGATGAGGTAAAGGCTGCAACTACGCCGGAGCCGCCCGGTTTGCTGGCTGCGTGGCTCTTACCCGGCAGCGAGGCCGCCTTGCTTCGAGAGCGAAGCGAGGCGGCTTTTTTCTATCTAGAAAGCTGGTATGCCTACTTCATCACCTTAAAGGTTACATAATCGCCGCAGGTAAAAAATGGCTGTAAGACCTGCGGATTTTTTTGCGCCCAGCGGTAATAAAGGGAGGTAGTTGTTGTTAAGAAATACTGGCTGTCCCAGGCTTGCAGTTGGGCCAGCATGTCCGCTTCCGAAGTAGCAATGACGCGGTAGACCCGGTTTTCCAGGCGGGGGCCAAACAGCAGGTAGGGGAAGGCTGTTTCCGTAAAAGCGATGCGCGAACCAGGAGGCACCCGATCAACCCAGGCCAACTCATCACCCCAGGGTGTGATCTGGAAAAAGGTACGTTGCTCCGGGGGCAGGGCCAGGAAGCGGGCTATTACCTGGGGGGTGAAATAACCGTGGGTTAAGCTGCCGGCCAGGGAGATGAGAACCAGGGCCAGGGTAGCGGCCCGCAAGGGCTGCGCCCAAAAACGGGGCAACCTCTCCTCCAGGTAAGCCAGGCTCAAAGTCCCGGCGGCGACAATGAAGATGGTATAACGTGTCCACCAGCTGGACGGCTGGAGCGAGAACAGCAGGGTCAGAGGCAGGAGGATGAGCAGGAGGCGCCGCTGCCTCTCGACCAGCGCCAGGATAAGGGTCACAAGCAGGGCCGGCGCTTCCAGGTAGAGCCACTGAGGGCCGAAGCCTCCCAGGCGCTGGTCAAAGGTGTAGGGACCACTGGTTTCCTGCCAGGAACGCAATAACTGCTGCCAGAAAGGCAGGCCTGCCAGTTCCGGAGGCGTATTTTTTACCATAACCAGGTCGGTTACGCTGCCCTGGCCTGGCCAGAGGGTATACCCCAGCACTTTAAACGTAAAGGGGAAAAAGGGGTTGCCGTACGCCAGCCAGTTACGCAGGTACCAGAAACTGCCCCACACGAGCAGGGCTCCGGCAAAGATAACCAGGGAAAGGAGCAGGTTTTGCCTGTAAGGCTGGTTGGCTGCCCGCCTGGCCGCCCGGTTGCCCGCGATGATAAAGAGAAAAACTACCGCCACATAGGGAGCGGCGGAAGCCTTTATCCCGAAAGTCAGGCCGCCGGCCAGGGCGGCCAGGAGTAAATAGGCGCGCCGCGGGTCATGGTAATAGCGGTAAGCAAAGTAAAAGGCCACCAAGAACATGCCCGCAAAGGCGACATCCACATAGCAGGTCTTGCTCTGGACCAGGACAATGGGCGTCAGGAAAAAAAGGCAGGCTGCTACGGCGCTGTTGGTCTGTCGCAAACCGGTTGCGCGCCCCAGGGCATAGACGGCCACTCCTCCGGCCAGGGCAAAGGGCAGCTGGGTCAGGTCAACCAGAAGGTCGCTGCCGGCAAGCAGCATGTTCCAGGCAAAGATAAGCTCGGTATTCATGGGATACACGTTGGCCCAGATGGTATAGGGGCTTAAAACAATCCGACCGGCCTTTAGCCAGGTGGCCACTGCCGTCAGGTGATAATAGAGGCTGTCCCAGGCATAGGGGGGAAACAGGTATCCCAGGAATACGAGCCAGATGGTTTCCAGCAAGGCCAGGAAAAGTAAAAGCCTGGCCCAGAAATTATGGCGCCAGCAGGCATAAAGCCGGAATTGGTAAGGATACCGGGGGCCAGGGAAGAGGCGCTCCATGAGGATTGCAGCGGCAAGCAGAATTAAATTTAACACCAGCAGGTTGGCAGTTGTCAGGCGCAATACGGTACCGGCCAGGAGCATGGTGAATACGATTTGCCCTGCAGCCAGGGTAAAAATAGCCAGAAACTTTTCAGCGGGGGCCAGACTCCGGCGACGGGTCAAGAAAAAGGCCGTGAGAAGAACTATTAAATTGCCGCTAGTAAAGGCCATCCAGTTCAAATACCAACCCTCCGGTTGCCGCTCGCTGCTGCTGTTTTTATTTTAGGTATCAGAGGCTTCACAACCTTATAACCAGTACAGGATGACAAAGCAGCTGGCCGCCCAGAGGAGGATGGTGGCTGCCAGGGGCTTATCTTTGAGGACCAGGCTTTCCGGCTCGCCGCCGCCCTGGCGGTGGTAGGTCAGGTACAGGTAGCGGCAGATGCCAAAGAGAACCAGGGGTACGGTATACATTAGCTGGGGCCGGGCAGCGCCGATAAAGGTGTAAATGGCATAGACGACAACGGTGGCCGAGGTAACTGTGGCGATAAGCTGGTCCAAGAGTACCAGGGAATACTCAGCCAGGATTCGCCGGTGGGCGGTAGCGTTGTCCAGGAGGACTAATTCATGGCGGCGTTTACATAAAGCCAGGAAAAGGGCCAGAAGGATAACAGCAATGAGCAACCAGGCCGAAACCGGTACCATGATGGCCGCCGCGCCGGCCGTCACCCGTAGGACGAAACCAAGAGCGACGATGAAGACATCAATGAGGACCATATCCTTTAAATAAAAGGAATAGGCCAGGGTCTGGAGGGCATAGGTGAGGCTTATTAGGCCCACCTGCCAGCTCAAAGTGAAGGCCCAGGTGAGGCTACCGGCCAGGATGATGACGGCTGCCGCAGCCGCCGGTAGGGGAGCCAGCAGGCCGGCGGCAATGGGGCGGTGCTTCTTGCGGGGATGGCGGCGGTCCCTTTCCCGGTCGACCAGGTCATTAACCAGATAAGTGCCTCCGGATAGGAGGCAAAAAATGACAAACACCTGGATGGTGCGTACCAGAAGGGGAAAATCCAGCAGGTGGCGGGAAAAAAGGATGGGGGCAAAGACAAAGGCATTTTTCGTCCACTGTTTGGGACGCAGGCTTAAAAAAAGATAACGCCAGAAGTAGCGGCTCATTATAGCTTGCGCCCTGCCGGAGGTTTCCAGTAAACTCATATGTCTTTTGACCTCCACGTTACGTGCTGTGTCCCTACCTATTTTATCCTAATTTACATGGGCATAACAACACCCTTGGTATACTGCTGCCTTAAAAAACGTATCCAGTTGCCGCTGATAATAATGGAAATGAAAAGGGACAGGTGGAAACCTGTCCCCGCTATAACCTGTAAAATTAGCTCTGGCAACCCCTTATCCCAGCACTTTCTTCTTGACGTAAGGAATGATAATGGGCATGGTAATAATCATGGTCAAGATGAAAACCCATATCGTTCCGCCTATACGGGCCACAGCCGTATAGGTTCTCCCGTCAAGGAAGGTGATTACCAGGAAAAGCAGGGCCAGCGCCAGCGAGATACCGGTGTAAATTGTCGCCGCCTGCCTTGCGGCTTTCGCTTCCAGATCTTGCATCCTGTTTTACCTCCTCATTAACCCATTTGGTGGGCCAGCTGCCTATGATGTTCTGCTTTGGCGGCATCTTTCCGCAGGGAGGGCTGGAAGCGCTTTAAAAGGAGTGTATTTAGTGTAACCGAAACCGAACTTATGGCCATGAAGAACGCCGCCAGTTCGGGGCTGACAATCAGCCCGGTAAAGGGGTACAGCAGGCCGGCTGCAATGGGAATACCCGATATATTGTAGATAAAAGCCCATACCAGGTTCTCCTTGATCTTGCGCATGGTGGCGCGGCCGATTTCGAGGGCTCCCACCACATCGCGAATATCGTCTTTGATGAGGATGATGTCACCTGTTTCCTTGGCCACATCGGTTCCGGAGCCAATGGCAATCCCGACGTCAGCCTGGGCCAGGGCCGGAGCGTCGTTAATGCCGTCACCCACCATGGCCACTTTAAGACCCTGGGCCTGGAGTTTCTTTACTTCCTCGGCTTTATCCCGGGGCAAGACCTCGGCCAGGACGGTCTTGATACCGAGCTCACGGGCAATAGCCTGGGCCGTACGTCGGTTATCACCGGTAATCATGGCCACCTTAATGCCCATCCTGTGCAACCGTTCAATAGCGACTTTCGCGTTTTCCTTCAGGGTATCGGCCACGGCAATAATACCGGCGGCTTTACCGTTTACGGCTATCAGCATAGCGGTTTTGCCCTGCTCTTCAAGTTTTTCCATCTGCGCGGTCAGATCGCCCACATTGATGTTATGCTGCTGCATCAAACGGCGGTTGCCTAAAAGGATTTCCTGACCCTGGTAAGTGGCTCTGACACCATGGCCTGGAATGGCTTCAAAGTCCTGTACTTCCTCTAATCCTAAGCCTTCCTCCCCGGCGCCGCGGACAATGGCCTCGCCCAGGGGATGCTCGGAGGGTTTTTCGGCCATGGCGGCCAGCCGCAGGACCTCGCGTTTCTCAAAACCCGGGGCGGCGATCACATCGGTGACCGAAGGCTCGCCTTTAGTCAAGGTCCCCGTTTTATCAAAAACAATGGCATTCAGCTTGCTGCACGCCTCCACAGCATCGGCTCCCTTAAAGAGGATGCCGTTTTCAGCCCCCTTACCTGTACCGGCCATAATCGCACTGGGGGTGGCAAGACCTAAGGCACAGGGGCAGGATATGACCAGAGTGGTTACCGAAAGCAGAAGGGCGAAACCGAAGACGCCGATTTCAGCCAGGCTATAGGGCGAGAGGATAAAGCGGCTATCGGGCAAGAAGAAGGCGTTATAGCCAATAAAGAACCAGAACAGGAACACGATCAGGGCCAGCACGTGGACACCGGCGATAAAGTGGCCGGCCACAAAATCGGCCAGTTTTTGAATGGGAGCTTTGGAAGCCTGGGCTTCCTCCACCATCTTGATAATCTGGGCCAGGGCCGTTTCGCTCCCGACCCGGGTGGCCCGGAACTTGAAGGAACCGGTCTTGTTGATAGTCGCCCCCACGACCTGGGAACCAGGACGTTTTTCTACCGGAATACTTTCGCCGGTAATCATGGATTCGTCCACGGCCGAATAACCTTCGATGACTTCTCCGTCCACCGGGATGCTTTCACCGGGACGGACCACGACAACATCTCCTACCTCGACTTCATCGGCAGCAATCTCCATTTCCCGGCCGTCCCGGATAACCCGGGCGGTTTTGGCCTGCAGGCTCATGAGCTTGCGGATGGCCTCGGAAGTACGGCCGCGGGTAATAGCTTCCAGGTAACGGCCCAGGACGATGAAGGCGGTAAGCAATGCGGCAGACTCGAAGAAAGTGGCTCCGCGCCCCCCGAAACCGGCCTCAGGCCAGAGGGTATTGATGGTGGCGATGATATAGGCCGCACCAATACCCGTCGCATAGAGGAGGTTCATATCCGTAGTTCCACGTTTAAGGCCGTTCCAACTGTGAACGAAAAACTGCCAGCCGGGGATAAAAGTGACAGGTGTGGTTAAAGCCCACAGCACATACACGTTCCCCAGCCATTCTGGTATAAAGTAGGGGAAAATCCATACATCGCGGAACATACCGAGCATCACCAGGGTTGCCAGGGGCCAGGCAATCCACATATTGCGGCGCTGGAACCGGATCTCCCTCTCCCGGGCCTCTTTCTCCTGGTCCAGGGCGGCCTGGCCGGTGAGCTTCTCCGTAGCTTCATACCCCAGGGCGTTGATTTCCTTTTTAATGCGCCCCTTGTCCACGGCCCCGGGGTAGAACCGGACTCTGGCCGATTCTGCTGGCAGGTTCACTACTACTGAAGTTACGCCGGGCAGGGCTTTAACGGCTTTTTCCACCTTGGCCACACAGGCGGCACAACTCATTCCCCTTACTGTCAGGAGGACTTCCTCTTCCGGTACCTCATAGCCGAGGGCCTGGATGGTCTTGGCCATCTGAGGCACGCTGACCTGGTCCGGGAAATATTCCACGGTTGCCTTCCCGGCAACCAGGTTGACACGGGCGTCCACTACACCCGCCATATTTTTTAGAGCCTTTTCCACTTTGGCCACGCAGGCCGCACAGGTCATACCATGGACGGCGAAACTTACCTTGACAGGGCCAATCTTTTCACTGTTAGACACTATTTTTCACCACCGGGTAAGTGATTATAAAATATCAGATAAAATGAGTCTTGCCGGCTAGGTCAACATTTAATCTACCCCCCACCGGTATCTTTATCTTGATTATATTTTGATGGCCACATACTGTCAATGAACTTCACAAAAACTACAAAATTTTTTTGGGCGTTTTTCCCAACCGGCGTTACAATTTCCCGGGCGATTAAGTCTATTGAAATCTATTGCAAATAACACCTTCCTTTTTGGGTGATTAGCCGTCCTGTCCGGTGCATTATAAAAGCCTTCCCCTTTCTTTTAGGGAAGGGGAAGGCCGGCTCCTTGGTTTCAACTGGGCAGTTTAACGTCATGCCCGGGACTAAATTCAGCAGCCTTCTTTGCAATGGGCAACTGCCCTCAGCATCCAGCGCTTCCTGGTCAATTTTGATCCCTCCTCGTGGTGGTAGCCTATATAAAATTGTACTAGAACATGTTTTATCCTGTCTATAGTTTGCGGCATGGAGATCTTATGGTCCCAGGCTATAAAAGACTGTGAGGGACAGACCAATCAGCAAAACCAGGACTAAAAGTTGCACCGCAAGCCGGTCTTCTATAGCTGCTACCAGACCCCGAAGTTCAGCTGTGGCGTCCACCACGGGAGCGCCGGAGTTTTCCGGCGGTCTGGTACGTTTCTTCAAGATCATACTGGCCAGGGCGGCAGTAGCAATAAACACCAGGCTGGTCACATGGGCTACGGACAGGGGGCCTAACACCAGCGGGTTGTAACGTACAAACTCTACTAGTCCCCTGATGGCAGCATAGAGGATAATAAAGTGGATAAAGAGCTGGCCCTCATAGGTAATTTTCTTCCTTCGCCGCCACAGGTAGAAGAGAAGGAGGTAGTCGAGGATAAACTCATAGACCTGGGCCGGGTGGAGCAGTTGCCCGTTGACCATAACCCCCCAGGGCCAGGCGCTGCCCATTGGGCGGCCGAAAACGTCACAACCTACCCTGCCAATAGCAATTCCCAGGGCCAGTCCTGGTGCAACAATATCGGCCAACCGCCAGAAGGGTATGCGCTGGCGTCGGCAAAAGATTAGGCCCGCTAATACGCCCCCGACCAGCGCTCCCTGGATGGAAAGACCGCCAGCCTGGAGGTGGAAGAATTGCCATGGATTTTGCCAGTAATAGACGGGATCGGCAATAACTACGTAGCCGACCCGGGCGCCGATAATGCCTAAAATAAGGGCCAATAAAGTAAAATCAAGGACCTTATCTTCGTTTAATCCTTTCCGCCTGGCCTCCCGTAAAATGATAAAGACGGCTGCCAGGACGCCCAGAGCGATCATAAAACCGAAAGTGTTTATTGGCAAGGGACCTAAAGAAAAAAGTACCCGTCGCATTCGCTACCCCTCTAACTTTAGCATCTTCGTGCCGGCATCTAAATGTTTCTCCCTGTTACCTCGTTACCGGGCCACTTTCTGGTGCGATCCCTGGGGCAACTTTCGTCCTACGCCAGTTTTCTAACAGGTGATCTCTCCAGAAACGCTCCATTCAGATCGATATACTCGTTAATACCACCATGAAGAATAGCAATTCTATATCCTAACAGGGTTAGCAGAGACCCTATCAGTGAGGCTCTCTGTCCGGTATTACAGACAAGTAGCAAAGTCTTGTCTTGAGGAATGGATTTCAGGGCAACGCCAATTTGATCCCAGGGTAGATTCCAGGAATATCTTATTCTTACTGCTTGGAAGGCTTCAGCATTACGGATATCCAAGATGACCATATTTGCACACGGCCCGTTCTGCAAAAGTTCATCCAGTTCATCAGCTTCAATATAAATCCGTTGGGAAGTAATTTGTTCTAAGATTTCCATGACTTTAGCTGGTTCCACTTTGTATACCCCCATCGCTTTCGACTACCCACCACCGGTATCCTATGCCGATTATATTTATCAAGCTATCCGGTGTCAAGGAACTTCACAAAAACTACAAAATCTTAGCACATCATATCGGTCCCGCCGGGTGGGTTCATTTTAAAGGCAGGGTTAATTCCTTTTACCGTTGTAAGGAGTCTTTATACTATCTTCTATTTTACATCAAAAACATATCACAATTAGCAGCTACAATAGAGGCAACAATATTACTACAGGGGGCGGTTGAATGAGTGCAGCTAAAAACTTGGGCTTAAAATCAGCAGTAATAACCGGAATCATAGCGGCCCTCGCCTTAATGGCTTTCTATTTTTTGCTGGTTGGTATCAGCTCCCGTTCATGGCAACATAGCCTTGAACTCCTGAGGCAGGATCGCTTTTATGTTGGGGCCATTGCGGTCGGGTTTGGGATTCAGGTAGGCCTTTTTGTCTATATCCGGCAACTACAAAAACTGGTGCGGGTAGGTGGTGCAGGTGCAGTGGCTGCTTCGGGCACCGGTACCTCGACAGTTTCCATGCTGGCTTGCTGCCTGCATCACGTTGGGGACTTGTTACCTGTTATTGGTGCTTCTGGGGCGGCAATCTTTTTTGAACAGTACAGATATCCTCTTATGTGGCTGGGTATCAGTATCAATTTGCTAGGTATTTATCTTATGTTACGGATCATCGCCAGAAATAACCTCTGGCCATCACGGGTGGCGGCCAAAATTACGGTACCTCCAGTTGCCAGGTAGAGGAAGGTGGAGCACGCAATGAAAAAGCACAGAAGCCTATTATTTATAATTTTTACTAGTACCGTTATCGTGATAGCTGTCTTCCTGTCTGGCTGCGGACAGAGCAAAAAAGAAGTTAAAGAAGTACCCCGGGTTTCCCAGGAGCAGGTAAATACTGGAGGAACAAATGCCCCGGAAAATTCCCGGACAGGTCAGGCCGGAGAAGAAAAGACAGCGGCCACCGCAAGCCAGCCGAAAACTAACCCCGACCAAAATAACCAGGATAAGAGTCAAAAGCCGCCAGGTAATCGGTCGCCGCTACCCGGCAGGCCTTCTGATACCAGGTTTTATGAACGTCAGGATTTCCAGGGCGGGATTGAGGTTGAAGTTATCTGGTTAACACCTGAATATTTGCAAGCCCTTGGACAAAAATTGACTCCAGAGGAGGAGAAGGACCTGGCTACCAACTTTGTTTTTAATATAGCTTTGACAGCCCATTCCGGCAACCTGATGGAATTTAACTTTAGCGGAAACACGTCTTTAAAGGTCAACGGTCGCGATGCCGGCCAGGGCACCTGGGAATTTGTATACCAGGATTTCCATCATCCGGAAGGCATGATCCGTTTCAAAGTTCCTGCCAACGAACCTGTAAGAGAGTTAACCTTAAGTATCAATAACCTAGGTGGTGTACCAGTACGCGAGTTTAAATGGGAATTATAGGGCCAGTTGTCCTTTTAATCCGGACGGAAAAGCAGACCACCGGTTTTAAGATAACAATATTGCAGGCAATTAGCAGGCGTATTGGCAACTGCTTACGCCTGTTTTTGTTTTAATCCCGTTCTGGAATACTCGGCTCCCGCCCACAAAATAACTTTTCAGGTATACCCATTATCATACCTGCTCTCGACAAGTCGCCCCTTAAATAAAAGTGTTTTTACCGGATAACTTGACATTGGCAGGAGTGGTAAATATAATTAGTAACGTAAAGAATGAAAATCATTATCAATGAGGGGGTGCCCTTTAGGTTGAGGCTCAAGCTTTATATTTTTTCAATGAGAATGGGAATCAATATCAATCGGGTGGGCCGGCTTGACCGTGGTCGGCCGGCTTAAGGGCTCTACGGGCAATAGTAAAGAATCTTGACAGAAAGTGGGTAGGGATAATGCGTCGAGTGTTGCTAACCATTCTGGTGTTACTGATACTTATCCTGGCCTGGCAACGCACGGGCCTGGCGGCAATAGCATGGAAAAAAGTTGCACACGATATAGAGGATGTGATGCAGCATTCCCTCAATGCCTACCGGCAGGGAGATATAGAGAAGGCCAAAGGACTGGTTAACGATGCGTACTTTGACTTATTTGAAAAGGAAGGCATGGAAAGGGCGATACTATCCAACATTTCAGGTCGCCGGGCTGCCGTGCTGGAAGATGAGTTTAGCAACATTAAAAAGATGATGACTAACCAGATGCCCGTTGCCCAGGTTGAACGGGCCATCGGGGAACTGGTTGTGATGCTGCGGGAAGATGCTGCCCGGCTGGACGGTACGGAACAAAACCCATTTGAGATATTCCTTTCATCCTTTCTTATTTTAATCCGCGAAGGCTTTGAAGCTATCCTGATCATCGGTGCCATAATCGCCTACCTGATCAAATCAGGTAACGGCCACAAAGTAGGTACTATCTACTCCAGCTCCGTCCTGGCTGTGCTGGCCAGTCTCGTGACGGCCATAGCCTTACAAATAGTCTTTCGAGTCAGCAGTGCCAGCCAGGAAGTCCTGGAAGGCATAACCATGCTGCTGGCAACAGTAGTCCTTTTCTCCGTCAGCCACTGGATGGTAGGGAAGGCCGGAACAAAAGCCTGGCAACGTTATATTGAAGATAAAGTTCAGGACTCTTTGAGCAGTGGCAGCACCCTAGCCCTGGGGGCCGCTGCTTTCCTGGCCGTCTACCGTGAAGGAGCGGAAACGGTTCTCTTCTACCAGGCCTTATTAAGTAACACCGGTAGCGCTACAGGTATGATTTGGCTGGGCTTTGCCCTGGGTTGTGTGGCCCTGGTCGCCGTCTTTCTGCTGGTCCGTTACGGGAGTTTAAAGATACCCATGAAGCCTTTCTTCCTGGGCACCAGCCTCCTGCTTTACTACCTGGCTTTTGTTTTTGCCGGCGATGGCGTTAAAGAACTGCAGGAAGCCGGATTTGTAGGCGTAACGCCTGTACCGGGCGTTCCAGCAATAGACCTCCTGGGGATTTACCCCACCTGGCAGACCCTTTTCCCACAAATAATTCTCCTGGCGATGGCAATAGGCGGGGTGATGTATCAACGGCGGAATGACCGAAGCTTCTCGGCAAGGGAATAACATTATGGCTATGTATTTAACGTGAGCGGCGTGAAACTTCACGGCCGGCGTGATATATACCCGGCCAGGAGGAAAAGGTTCCTCACTGGCCGGCATTCTCCTGGGTTCAGGCCTGGCGTTAATGGCCGGCTTGGCTGTTCTCCGGGTGGCACCTGCCCTGCCGGAAAGTATATTATTAGCCGTCATTACGGCAGGCTTCATGACTTAGCAGCTTGCTCCCGGAGTTGACGGGTATTTTTGTGTATAAATTAACCTTTAAAGGGTATTCTATCTCTAGCGGAGGAGGTGATAGTAGTGCCCCGTATCAAGTGCTCGGTAGACGATTGCCTTTACCAGGAAGGAAGCGAGTGCAAGGCCTCCAGTATCCAGGTTCGCCCGACAGCTATGGATCACATGATTACTGTATCCGACGATACGGCATGTGGAACTTTTGTCCCCCGACATACTATTACCATGAAAAAGTAAGAGTTAAAGGCTCCGCCACCAGGGACGGAGCCTTTAATCTTAAAGTGCACCGGTATACCACATTACAGGCGTTCAGATATAGTATTCCAATTCTTCCTTGTGTTTCATCTGGAAGGCAGTGAAGATCTGGTCCCGCAGGTCAGCAAAATCTGAGCGGCTGCGATCCCGGGGCCGGCTGATATCAACAGGGATTATATTTTTAATCCGGCCCGGGTGGGCGGTAAAAAGTACTACCCGGTCCGCCAGGAAGACCGCCTCGTCAATATCGTGGGTGACGAAGACGATGGTCTTTTGTTTTTCCTGCCAGATACGCACCAGTTCCTCTTGCATTTGGATGCGGGTGATGGCATCCAGCGCGCCAAACGGTTCATCCATAAAAATAACATCGGGGTCTACCGCTAATGCTCTAGCGAGGGCTACCCGCTGCTGCATGCCCCCGGATAGCTGGTGCGGGTGGTGGTAAGCAAATGATTCCAGTTTTACCAGGCGAATATACTCCATAGCTGTGGCGCGCCGCTGGGGGGCGGGCACCCCTTTTACCTCCAGGCCGTATTCCACGTTGCCCAGCACCGTGCGCCATGGAAACAGGCCGTAGTTTTGAAAAATGGTGATGTAACGAGGGTTCGGTCCGGTTACCGGCCGCCCGTCAATCAGCACCTGACCCTGGTCGGACCGTTCAAACCCGGCCATGATGCTTAACAGGGTGCTTTTACCGCATCCGCTGGGACCCAGCAGGCAGAGAAATTCGCCGTCCTGCACCTGAAGTTGGATGTCAACCAGTACCGGACGGCGTTGCCCCTTACTGTCGGTGTAGGCCTTGTTTATATGCTGGACATCGATCTTTACTGCTGCCAAATCCCTTACCTCCTATCGCGCTGCGCCCCAGCGGCGGTGGGCCTTTCCCTCCAGCCAGGCAAACATCCGATCAATGGTGAGACCCAGCAGGCCGATAATTAGCATGGCGGCCACCACCAGCCCGGTTTCCATGCTGTTGCGGGCATCAATAATGAGAAAACCCAGTCCCGATCTAACCCCCATCATTTCCCCGGCTACCAGGAACACCCAGGCAGTACCCAGGGCGATGTGCAGTCCCATGGTAATGTAAGGGAAGGCGGCCGGAATGACAACCCGCCACAGGATGTGGCGCCCGGGGGCACCGAAGTTCTGGGCCACCTTCAGGTACACCGGGTCAACATTTTTGACCGCCGTTACAGTGCCCAGCAGGATGGGGTAGAAGGCGGCCATGAAAATGATGACCATAGCCGGCAGATCGCCGATACCGAACCACAGGGTGACCAGCGGCAACCAAGCGATGGGGGATATCGGTCGCAGCACCTGCACCAGCGGGTCAGTAGCAGCCCACAGCCGCCGCGACCAGCCCAGCAGGAGCCCCAGGGGCACACCTGTTGCCGCGGCGGCCAGATAGCCCCCGGAGAAACGGTACAGGCTGACACCGATATGTTCCCAAAGAGCACCGTTTTTGATTTGCTGGGACAGGCCCAGCACCACATCCGCCGGCCAGGGGAAAAGGTACCTGGGATAGATGCCGGACCAGGCCACTGCCTGCCAGATGATTATGGCGGCTGCCGGGCCGGCCAGCGGCAGCAAAAAGCGTTCGAGGCGTGTCAATCTACTTCACTCCTCCGGCGGCCTGCCGGGCAAACCGGTCGTTGACCAGCTCTTCCACTTTGATTTCAGATGGTAACAGGCGCCCCGGGTGACCGTCCCAGGGGATTTCCCGTAGGTTTTGCTGGATAAGATCCAGATCGGATACTGCCGGTAGCAAATTGTCGTAGTCGATCCACTCCAGGGATTGCTCCCAGGTCTCCTTGGATACGGGCATGTATTGCTGGGCAATGGCGATGGCGCCGGCTTTATTGGTCATGATGTAGCGGCCGGCTTCCACCAGGCGGCTTACCAGCTCCTGGACGGCGGCAGGATTATCCCGGGTCAGCCGGGGGTTGAGCACCAGCCCGCAGCAGGCCCAATCAGGGATAATGTCCTGGGCTCGTTTCAACACCCGCGCCTTTCCCGCCACCACCGACTGGGCGCCGAAGGGTTCAGCGACAATGTACGCTGCCACTTCCCCCCGGGCCAGGGCAGCTGGCATTTCCGGCGGGGCCATCTCTATCTTTTCCACGTCCTCATAAGCCAGGCCGGCCTTTTGGAGGGCTTGATGGAGGAGGATGTTGTGGCCGGACAGGCGGTGCGGGATGGCTACCTTTTTCCCTTTCAGGTCCTTAACCTCGCCAATGGACGGATCCGCTACCAGGACATCGCCGTTCCTGTGGCTTAACAGCACCACTTCGGTAGGAATACCTTTCCCTTTGCTCACCAGAGCCAGCTCCAGCATGGTGATGGCACCCTGAATCTGGCCGGAATTGAGGGCTTCGGTCAGGTCCGGCCAGGAGCCGAATTTGACCAATTCCAGTTGGAAATTTTGAAAACCGGCTTTATTCTGGGCCTCCGCTACTAAAAGTGGCAGGGAATGGGTAATGGGCAAGTAGCCTATTTTAATCGTCAGTTTTTGGCCCTGGGCCGTGTCCGGCTTGTTGCCTCCACACCCGGTCACCAGGCCGGCTACCAGTAATAATACCAGTAACAGGAGGATGATTTTTCTGCCTCCCATAATCTTCGCTCCGCTCCCTTCGTTCGTTGCAGCCGTTATATCCTCCAACTGCCGACCGGTTTATTGGCCGGTTACCGCCACCCCAGGCCCAGGCGCTGGCGACGAATTAACAATCGGATGGTCTGAGCAGCCAGCTTCGGGTAAGGCTCGGTATAAATCCGCGCCCCCACCTTTGCAAACAGGCCGTCACCGGCAAAAAAGTCGGCTACTTCGTTGCTACCGCGCTCATATTCATCGGGTGCCGCCCCCTCTTTGGGCCGCGGCTGGGGGACGGGGATAGGCCCGGGAAAGCCGATGACGTTGGATACCCCGTGGGCCAGGAAAGTAACCCCCTGCCCAACCGTCTTTTCGTTGCCGGGTTCCGGGCCGACGAAGACAAAGGGCATTTGTTTGACGGCTACACCAGCTGCTGCTGCCAGATCGATAAACAAGCGCAAAGTGCGAGTATTATCTACACACCCACCTACTGCCAGAACCGGCGGGATGCTCCTGGTACGGCATACTTCCTTGAGGCCGGCACCGGCCAGGTCTGCCGCCTCCGGGTCACAAAGTCCGGCATTTAAAAGAGCGTGAGAACAGCATCCGGTGGTGGTTACCAGGATGTCAGCCTCGATGAGGCGCCGGACCACCGTTACGTGATTATATTCATACGGGACCTTCGGGGTATTGCAGCCTACCACTGTAGCAATACCTTTAATTTTCCCTTCCCGCAGGAGGTTAAGCAAACCTGTAATACCGTCAAATGTATCGACGATGGCTTCGTAACTCCAGCCAACCATAGCTCTGCTAGTGACCCTGGGGATACGAATTTTACTGCGGTCCCGGCGGGCAAAAGCTTCTACCGCCAGCCGCGCAACTTTTAGGGCATCTTCCTCCAGAGTTTCCGGCCGCTCCGCGTCAAAGGGAATGTGCACCGCCCCGGGGATGCGGTTGGAGTTGCAGGTGGTGATCACCTGGGTGCCGAAGCAGTCGGCGATGATCTTCATGCCGGGAATAACGCATTGCATGTCCACCACCACCGCATCCACCGCCCCGGTGCCCAGGGCCAGTTCCTGGCCCATAATATTGGTTACGGTGGGGATGCCGTAGCGTGCCAGCAATTCGTCGCCGGTGCAGCACATGCCGCCAATCACGATGCCTTTGGCCCCCAGGCTCTTAGCCAAACTCTGGATTTCCGGGGTGGCTATTTTCTCCAAGATTTTTTCCACCATCACGGGGGAGTGGCCGTGCACCAAGATGTTAACGTGGTCTTCCCGCAGGATGCCGTAATTCACCGTGGCCAGTTTGGGCCGGGGGATGCCGAACAGCATCTCGGTGGCCAGAGAGCTGCCGAACAGGGTGCTGTAGCAGTATGCCAGGGCGGAGCGGAGTTCCTGTTCCGCCAGTGACATCCAATCACTGGTACCGCCCAGGGTGGTCATGTGCAGGGTTTCCATGATCTCATAGGCGGCCGAACGCGGCAGCACGCCGAGGGTTCGCCAGGTCTCCAGCCTTTCCGCCGGGGCGTAGGCTTCCAGGGTGCGCAAGGGGCCCATGGTCATCCGGCCCAGGTCGTCCAGCAGCACCTGGGCCACCTCACGGGCTACTTCCTCCGGCTTTCGCCCTTGTGTTTGAAGCCCCAGCCGCCGGGCCAGGTCCCACACCCGTTCTTCCCCTTTGAGGGGGAGGTGGGCCTTACCCTCCGCCGCCGCCATCACCGCCAGGATAACTTCATGGGCGTGCCGGCCGTGTGCCGCCATGCCGGCCACCAGTGCCCGCACCAGGTTGGCCATAATGACGGTGCTCATATCCCGGCCGCAAATGCCCCGGGGGCGTTTGTCACTGAGCCGGCAGGGACCCCACTGGCACATGCGGCAGCAGAGTCCCCGAAGGCCGAAACCGCACATGGGCTGCTGGGCCTCATAACGGTCCAGCCAGGTTTCCACCCCCTGCTGGTGCAGGTGCTGCAGCAGGTCTTTGCTGGCCGGGTTGGGGGTCAGGTTCAGGACGTCTTCCCGGTCCGGCATTTCGGCATTTAATTGGGGATACTGGTACTTCATGGACAAGACCCTTTCTGCAAAGTTTATTTAAATGTCCTGGAATAGGGAGGTTGACAGGTAGCGCTCGCCGGTATCCGGCAGCACGGCCAGAATTCTCTTGCCGGCATTTTCCGGCCGGGCCGCGAGGCTCAGTGCCGCGTAACAGGCGGCCCCGGAAGAGATGCCCACCATCATTCCTTCTTCCCGGGCCAGGCGCCGGGCTGTTTCAATGGCATCTTCATCGCTGACCTGGATGATTTCGTCGAAAACCTCGATATTCAAAACCTCCGGTACGAAACCGGCTCCGATGCCCTGAATCTTGTGTGGTCCGGCCATACCTCCGGAAAGGACCGGCGAGGCGGCCGGTTCCACCGCCACCACCCGCAACCCGGGAATGCGCTCCTTTAATACTTCACCGGCACCGGTAATGGTACCGCCGGTCCCTACCCCGCAGACCAGGACATCCAGCCGGCCGCCGGTATCGGCGTAAATTTCTTCTGCCGTAGTGCGGCGGTGGACAGCCGGGTTGGCCGGGTTTTCAAACTGCTGGGGGATAAAAGCCTTGGGATATTTGGCTGCCAGTTCTTCCGCCCGGCGGATGGCACCTTTCATGCCTTCTGCCCCCGGTGTAAGTACCAGCTCGGCGCCGTATCCCTTTAGAAGCTTGCGCCGCTCCAGGCTCATGGTCTCCGGCATGGTGAGGATTAGCTTGTACCCTTTGGCGGCCGCTACCATGGCTAGGCCAATCCCCGTATTGCCGCTGGTCGGTTCGATAATAACCGTCTCCTTATCCAGGAGTCCCCTCGCTTCGGCGTCTTCGATCATGGCCAGGGCAATCCGGTCTTTGACGCTGCCACCGGGGTTAAACAGTTCCAGTTTCACCAGCACTTCTGCCGCCGTTTGGTTAATGCGGTTGAGCCTGACCAGCGGCGTTCCTCCGATGAGGTCGATTATGTTCTGGTAAATGCGCTCCATGAAAATCCTCTCCTTAGATAAGTATTTTTCCAATCAAAATACACGGAATTAATGTCATAGTAATTTTATCATTTTAATATACTTTAGATCAAGGGGATTTTAACGCCTGCTCCAGGTCGGCCTGAAGATCCGCGGCATCCTCCAGGCCTACCGACAGGCGTACCAGGTCAGGGGTAATCCCCAGGCGCTTTTTAAATTCTTCCGGGAGGCTACCATGGGACATGGTAGCAGGCAGAGAAATGATGCTCTCTACTGCGCCCAGGCTGGAGCCGATGATCGGCAGGCGCACCTTATTGATTACCTGGCGGGCCAGCTCTGAAGTTGACAGGCGGAAGGAGAATACACCTCCGGCGCCAAGGGCCTGCCGGAAATGAACCTCCCGGCCAGGATGGCCTTCCAGGCCAGGATAATAAACGGCCTTTACTTGCGGGTGCCCGGCCAGCCATGTTGCCAGGGCCGTGGCGGTTTGCTCCTGCTGGGCCAGGCGTACTTTTAAGGTCTTAATACCGCGCAGGATTAGCCAGCATTCGTGGGGTGCCAGCACTGCTCCCAGGGTGTTCTGGAGCAAAGCCAGTTCCCGGGCAAGACCAGCATCCCTGGTGACTGTTAGGCCGGCCAGGCAGTCGCTGTGCCCGCCCAGGTATTTGGTAGCGCTGTGGACCACCACGTCAATTCCCAGTTCCAGGGGTCGCTGCAGGTAAGGCGTCATAAAGGTGTTGTCAGCTATGGTTATGAGCCCGTGCTCCCTGGCCAGGGCGGCGGCCCGGGCCAGATCGGTAATTTTCATCAGCGGATTGGAAGGGGTTTCGAGGTAAAGCCCTTTGGTAGAAGGGCGGATCTGGGCAGCTGCCTTCTCCAGGTCCGTAGTATCGACAAAAGTAATTTCCAGGCCAAAGCGTTTGAAGACCCGTGTCAGGGCACGGTAGGTGCCGCCGTAGATATCCTGGGAGACAAGGAGGTGGTCGCCGGCGGAAAAGAGGCTTAAGGCTGCCGTGATGGCCGCCATGCCGGAAGCAAAAGCAAAGCCGTAATTACCTCCTTCGAGATCGGCGATGGCTTCTTCCAGGGCCCGCCGGGTAGGATTGCCGGAACGGGTGTATTCGTATTCGCCCGGTTGCTCAAGACTCTCCTGGGCAAATACCACGCTCTGGTGGATGGGGATACTCACCCCCCCGGTGGCAGAATCCATAGATAAGCGGTGATGGACCAGTCGCGTTCCCCTCTGCATACTTTGTTTACCCCTCTTCTTTAAAGTCCTTGCTTACCTGGCGTTGATTGCCAACCGCCGCCCAGGGTAAAAAGGATTTCCTTTTCGTCCTGGCCGGCGGATTAACAGGCAAGGGCCTGCTCCAGGTCGGCCTTGAGATCGTTTAAATCTTCCAGTCCCACTGACAAACGTAATAAACGATCATTGATGCCCAGTTTAAGACGCATCTCACTAGGGATTTCGGCATGGGTCTGGCGCTCCGGAAAAGTGATCAGGCTTTCTACCCCGCCCAGGCTTTCCGCAAAGGAAATAATTTTTAAGCGGTGTAAAATCTGCTCGACCAGTTCGGCATGCTTGACCTCAAAGGAAAGCATGGCCCCAAACCCGCTGGCCTGTTTCTTACAGATTTCGTGACCGGGATGATCGGGTAGACCCGGATAATAAACCCTGGTCACCAGGGGGTGTTCGGACAGCCACCGGGCCAGCTCTAAAGTGCTGGCCTGAGCCCGCTCCAGGCGTACGGCCAGGGTTTTCAAGCCCCGGATTACCAGCCAGCAATCCTGGGGACCGGGAATCGCACCGATGGTATTTTGGATAAAGGCCAGCTTTTCGCCGAGGTCCTCCCGGGCGGTTATCGCTATCCCCATAACTACATCATTGTGGCCGCCTAAATATTTGGTGGCGCTGTGGACCACCAGGTCCGCTCCCAGTTCCAGGGGTCGCTGCAGGTAAGGGGTCATAAAAGTATTATCCACAATAGTCAGCAGGCCCCGCTGGCGGGCCAGGGCGACAACGGCGGCAATGTCGGTGATTTTCATTAAGGGATTGGTAGGGGTCTCCAGGAAGATGCCCTTCGTATTGTTTTTAATAGAAGCAGCCAGGGCAGCCAGATCAGTGGTGTCTACAAGGGAAAATTCCAGCCCCCAGGGAACCGCTACCTGGTTGAGCAGCCGGTAAGTACCGCCGTACAGATCTTCAGAGACTAGCAGGTGGTCGCCGGGCCGGAAAAGGCAGAGAACGGCGGTAATGGCGGCCATGCCGGAGGCAAAGGCCAGGGCGCGGCAGCCTCCCTCCAGCCCGGCTATGCCTTCTTCCAGGACCTGGCGGGTAGGGTTGCCCGTCCGGCTGTAGTCAAAACCGGTACTTTGACCCAGGGCCGGGTGACGGAAGGTAGCAGACTGGTAGATAGGCGTACTGATAGCTCCTGTTTTACTATCATACCCCACTCCCAGCTGGACCAGCTCTGTAGCCAGACGCATTTTATCCAACTCCCCTCATGACAAAATAAAAGCCCTTCGCAGAAGAAGAGCTTTTTTCAACTCTCATCTGCCAGGAGAAATCCTGCAGGAATTGGCACCGTACCTGGGTTCTAACAGGCCGGTTGCCGGGCTTCATTGGGCCAGTCCCTCCGCCAGCTCTTGATAAGAGTTTCCGCATATTTATTTTTTAAGTTTTTCAATCGGTTTAGTTATATTTATTATATCCTCTATATCTCAAGCGTCAAGGGGAGCTTAGAGAAACTTTTTCCGATTTCGGGGTTAACGCCGGCTTAAACGGGCGACAATCCGGTCACCTACAACCTGAATGATCTGGACCATAATGATCAATAAAACGACGGTAATAACCATAACGTCATTTTGGTAGCGCTGAAAGCCGTACTGATAAGCAAGGGTACCCAGGCCGCCGCCGCCGACTACACCGGCCATGGCGGAATAGCCAATCAAGGTAATGGTAGTTAAAACAAAACCGGATACCAGGGAGGGTGTGGCTTCCGGAAGCATCACCCGGACGATAATTTGCCATGGAGACGCTCCCATAGATTGGGCCGCCTCAATGACTCCCCAGGGTATTTCCCGCAGGGAAGTTTCCACCAGGCGGGCGACAAAGGGTATAGCGCCGACAGACAGGGGGACGATAGATGCCGTTGTACCGATAAAGGTACCAACGACCAGCCGGGTAAAGGGTATTATGGCGATTAATAAAATGATAAAAGGGAAAGAACGGCCGATATTGATTACCGTGCCCAGGATACTGTTGATTAAGGGACTGGGTTTGATATGCTTTTCACTGGTGATAAGCAAGATAACGCCCAGGGGGAGGCCAAAGAGATAAGCTATAAATACCGATACAAACACCATATAAAGGGTTTCCAGAGTTCCCATGGTTACCATGGGAATTATTTGGTCGAGCCAGTTACTCATGGTCTTTCTAACACCTCAATACTTAATTGTTTGCTCTGGAGGAAAGCGAGGGCCCTCTGCAGGGCCTCAGGCTGACCTGATAATTCCAGGGTCAGGGTACCAAAGGGGGTATCTTTAATATGGTCAATCTTACCGTAAAGGATGTTGGCCTGAACGTTGTACTCTTGAATCATGCGGGAGATGATGGGTTCACCGGCAGAGTGACCAATGAAAGAAAGCCGTACCAGCAGGCTCGTTCCGGTAGGTTTGTACCCTGCCAGCACCTGTTCCGGGACGGAGGTATCGAGGATACTCTTAATTAACTCCCTGGTAACAGGATGACGAGGAGCAGTAAAGATATCCAGTACGGAACCGGCTTCGACAATACGGCCCTGGTTAAGGACGGCCACCCGGTCGCATATTTCCTTAATTACCTGCATTTCATGGGTGATTATAATAATTGTTAGCCCCAGGTTTTTATTGATATCCCGGAGCAAACTCAGGATGGAGGCAGTCGTCTGGGGATCCAGGGCTGATGTCGGTTCGTCGCACAAAAGCAACCGGGGTTCGCTTGCTAAAGCCCGGGCAATTCCTACCCGCTGCTTTTGACCGCCCGACAGTTCCGCAGGATAATGCCCGGCCTTATCGCTCAACCCCACCAGTTCCAGGGAGCGTTTGACTTTCTCCTGGATAACCCGGCGCGGCTGGCCGGCAATTTCCAGGGGAAAGGCCACATTACCGGCGACGTTGCGGGCTGAGAACAGGTTGAATTGTTGGAAAATCATGCCTATCTGCTGGCGCGCCCGGCGGAGCTGCCTTTCAGAATAGGTAGTAAGATCCTGCCCGTCAATAATTACCCGGCCGGAGGTTGGCTTTTCCAGCATGTTGATACAGCGGACCAGGGTACTTTTTCCGGCCCCGCTACGCCCGATGATGCCAAAGATTTCCCCTTCGGCAATATCCAGGTTGATATTTTCCAGGGCCTGTATCAGTTTGCCATCTTTGGTTGTAAAAGTTTTACTAAGGTTTTCGATTTTAACCATAATATAACACCTGAAGGGGGTAATTAATAAAACACTCGTATCTTTCTTGTCGATGGTAACAAAGGGGTTGGTATAATGTCAATAAGATTGAATTCGGGAAAAAATTTTCCCTCCGAATCCCTTGACAAAAAAATCAAGTAAACCTATTATCTTAATAAGCTATTTCAAAGGGGGTTGATAGACTTTGAAAAAGATTGTTGTTCTGGCTCTCGTTTTATTAACACTGGGGGCAGTTTTAACAGGATGCGGCCAGCAACAGAAAGCATCCCCGGGGGAAGCGGCCAAAAAAGAAATTACTGTCGGTGCTACCGCTCGTCCCCATGCCGAAATCCTGGAAAGGATTAAACCGGTGTTGGCCCAAGAGGGAATCACCCTGAACATTAAAGTTTTTAATGATTATGCCCAGCTCAACCCGGCCCTGGCGGATAAGCAAATCGACGCCAATTTTTTCCAGCATATACCATACCTTGAGGATTACAACCAGAAAACAGGGAATAAACTAGTTTATATTGCCAAAGTACACATCGAACCCATGGGGATTTATTCCCAAAAAATTAAGGGTGCCGGCGAATTGACAAACGCCAGAACTATTGCCATTCCCAATGACGCCACCAACGGCGGCCGGGCTCTGATGTTACTGGCCAAGGCCGGGGTGATTAAGTTAAAGGAAGGCGCGGGCATTTTGGCAACCAAAAATGACATTGTCGAGAAACCCGCCGGGCTGACTATCAAGGAGTTGGACGCCGCCATGCTGCCGCGGGCCTTAACAGACGTCGACGCCGCGGTCATAAACGGCAACTATGCCCTGGAGGCTAACTTGAATCCAGTCAAGGATGCCCTCGTTCTCGAGGATAAAAGCTCTCCTTTTGCCAACGTCCTGGTGGTACGTCCCGAGGATAAAGACAATCCAGCTTTAAAGAAACTGGCAGAAGCGCTAAATACGCCCGAAGTCAAGAAGTTTTTAGAAGAACAATATCAGGGAGCAGTTATCCCGGCTTTTTAAGGCACCCTACGGGAAGGCCGGAGGCGGGTAATTTGAATTACAGCAAATCGGCAAAAAAGAAAGGCCCCTTTCCTGTAAAGGCAAAGGGGCCTCTTTATCCTTCCGGAACTGGGGCTCTCTCCCCGTCAGGGAAACATTTATGTAAACATAAAAATCGTCTTGACCACCCTGATGCTCCCTGATATAATCTAAAGAAAACCGATAAATTAAGTGTAGATTGGGGGGGCTAATAATGGTCTTAACCAACGAAGAAATAGAACGTTACAGCCGGCAGATTATTTTGCGCAACGTCGGCGGCCGGGGTCAGGAAAGGCTTAAAAGAGGCAAAGTATTGATCGTTGGAGCCGGCGGGTTGGGTTCCCCGGCAGCTTACTATCTGGCGGCTGCCGGTGTAGGTACAATCGGTATAGTTGACAGTGACGTAGTAGACATATCGAATTTACAGCGCCAGATCCTTCACAGTACTGAACGCCTGGGGCGGCCTAAAGTAGAATCGGCCCGCAAGACCTTGCTGGCCTTAAATCCTAACCTGACAATTAATACTTACCATTTACGTTTGGGTAAAGATAATATTCTAGACATCATCCGTGACTATGACGTGATTGTTGACGGCGTCGACAACTTTCCCACCCGTTATTTACTAAACGATGCCTGTGTCATGACCGGCAAGACCATGGTCGAGGGCGGGGTGCTGCAATGGGACGGGCTAGTCATGACCATCAAACCCGGACAGGGGCCGTGTTACCGCTGTATTTTTCCCGACCCGCCCCCGCCGGGAGCCGTACCTAGTTGCCAGGAAGCAGGGGTTATCGGTACAGTACCGGGACTTATCGGGGCAATCCAGGCCACGGAGGTAATCAAGATTTTACTTGGGGTTGGGGATACCCTGACCGGCCGGCTCCTGATTTACAATGCCCTGGAGATGCGCTTCCGGGAAGTTAAGGCCGAACGCAATAGTAATTGCCCTGTCTGCGGCGACAGCCCGCGCATTCGTGAACTGGAAGAGTATACCTTTGTCTGTGCCACAAAATGCGAAAGGTGAAACACCATGAACCTGGATTTTCATGAACTCAAAAAAGGCGGCTTTATCAAGCAGCAAGGCCGCGATCTTTTCCTGATGCGCCTGCGGACCATTGGCGGGTATTTAACCTCAAGGGATCTGGAGAATATCGCCAGGATTGCGGCTAAATATGGCCGGGGGGAGGTCCATTTGACCACCCGCCAGGGGGTGGAGATACCCGGGGTCAGGCTGGAGAAATACCAGGAGCTGATTGCCGAGATCAAGGCCTTGCACCTGCTTCCGGGGGCCTGCGGCCCGCGGGTACGATCGATTGTCGCTTGCCCGGGCAAGGAAATTTGTTCCAACGGGGTAGTTGATACCCGGGCTATTGCCGGCAAACTGGACCGGGCCTTTTTTGGCCGCGATGTCCCGGTAAAACTAAAAATTGCTGTAGCCGGGTGTTATAACGCCTGTACCAAACCCATGGAAAATGATATCGGTTTACGGGGTGTTGTTTACCCGGAATTGGCGGCCGAGCGCTGCAGCCTTTGCGGATTGTGCCAGTCCATCTGTCCGGGTGGTGCCATTAAAATAATTAATGATCGGGTAAGCATAGATAAGAAAAGATGCAACGGCGATGGTGCCTGTATAGCATCCTGCCCGAACAATGCCTGGGTAATGGCGGCTACAGGATTTGTAGTTTATGTTGGTGGAAAAATGGGCCGCAATCCTCAGCTGGGGTATAAAATGTTTGACCTGGTCCCGGAAGATGATATAGTCCCCTTGATTAATTCTATCCTGGCGGTTTATGAAGAGAAAAGGAAGGGACAGGAACGCCTGGGTGATGTTGTAAGGCGCCTGGGACCTGAAGTGTTTCGGGAATTAATCCCTTACCCCGGCCGGAAGGAGGTCGCTGCCGGTGGCGGAAATTAAAGCGACTAAACGACTGGATATTACCGGGGACTGCTGCCCCATAACCTTCGTTAAAACCAAGCTGGCCCTGGAGGAGATGCAGCCAGGGGAAATCCTGGAGGTTTTATTAACCGAAGGAGAGCCGTTAAGTAATGTGCCCCGGAGCCTGAAGGCAGAAGGCCATAAAATTCTCCAGGTAAAGAAAATCGCCGCCAATATTTATTCATTAATTGTTGAAAGGGGAGAGGATCAATGAAGATTATTTTAAACCGGCAGGAAAAAGAAGTCCAGGAAGGTATTAACGTAAGGGAATTAGTGGAGCAGCTTAATTTTGACCCCGTTGCCGTGGCGGTTGAGGTAAACGGGCGTTTGTTACTAAAAGAGGAGTATAGCAATCCCCTGCAAGAAGGTGATAAAGTAGAACTTGTCTTAAATATGGGCGGGGGAGTATAATGAAAAATGTAAATGCGCAAATCAATCGCGGAATCAAGGTGACCCCCTGTTGGTAGAAAGAGATTACTACCTGGCAGAAGCTGAAAACTTGAAACCGCAGCTGGTCGCCTGGCGGCGGCAGCTGCACCAGTACCCGGAACTGAGTTTTGAGGAAAAAGAAACAGCCGCCCTGGTGGCCGGGGTGTTAGAGCAACTGGGTTTGAAGGTCAGGACCGGTATCGGTGGTACCGGGATTATCGGAATCCTGCACGGGGCGCAAGAAGGCCCCGCCGTGGCCTTAAGGGCGGATATGGATGCCTTGCCCCTCCAGGAGGCTACGGGGGCGGAATATGCTTCCCGCTGCCCGGGCCGGATGCATGCCTGCGGCCATGATGCCCATATGGCCATCGTTTTAGGGGCGGCGACGCTGCTAGCAACCCACCGCCGGGAACTACCCGGCCCGGTGGTTTTCCTTTTTCAACCGGGGGAGGAATTACCCCCTGGCGGGGCTCGCCTGCTGATTGAAGCCGGAGCCCTGGCCGACCCGCCGGTCAAGGCTATCTTTGGCCTCCATGTAACTTCAGCCCTGCCGGCAGGTACGGTGGGCGTCAGATCGGGAGCTGCTATGGCCTCGGCCGATAACTTTACCATCAGGATCAAGGGGCGTACCAGCCACGGTGCTGCACCCCACCTGGGCGCGGATGCCATCGTCGCTGCCGCCCAAGCGATTCTGGCTTTACAGTCTATTGTCGCCCGCCGCATTGATCCGGTGCAGCCGGCTGTTCTGACCATCGGCACTATTAATGGTGGTGAGAAAGAAAATATTGTTGCTGGTGAGGTAACCATGACGGGCACTACCAGGGCCTTAAACCAGGTTACCAGGCAGCAGCTGGAAAAAGATATGCGGGAGATTTTGGCCGGGGTGGCCGCCGCCAGCGGGACGGAGATTGAACTTGATTATCTGCTGGGCTACCCGCCCCTAATAAACGATGCCAGGCTTACCGAACTGTTTCGCCGGGTAGCCGGAGAACTCCTGGGACCGGGAAAGGTATTCGAACTAGCAGCCCCTTCTATGGGTGCCGAGGATTTTGCCCGCTATGCCGAAAAGGTCCCGGCAGTATATTTTAACCTCGGGGCAGCCATCCCGGGAGAGCCTCCCTATCCCTGGCACCATCCCCGGTTTAATATCAACGAAGATTGCCTGCCCATTGGCAGTGCCCTGCTTTCCTGGCTGGCCTTCAAAGCCCTGGCCGATTTCTAACAGCTTACATCGGCCGCTGACACCCTGTACAAAAAGCGCAGCAACCTCGTGATGCGGTTGTTGCGCTTTTTGTTCATCCTGCGTTGTCACCCCCAGGCTACAGTCCTGAACACCCTTCAAACTTTCTCCTTTTTTTCTTCATGATGTCTTCACAGTTGAAAGCTAGAATGGAATGGAAATCATGTTAAGGGAACTGTAGTGAGAGGCGTTCACTCGAATAATAAAGAATTTATTAAGAAAAGAAATTGCACCTGATTTGGAAGCCAGGATAACCCCCTTGGCTTTCAACTGTTTTAACTTGAGTTTAAAGGGAGAGAAAAGATGCACAAGTTTATGAGGTTGGGAATTTCTTTATCGGCAGTGTTCGTGGTCTCAGGGGCTCTCTTTATGTACGAGGTTATCCTAACCCGGATATTCTCGGCGATAATGACCTACCATTTTGTCTTCATCGTTGCTTCGGTGGCCATTCTCGGTCTGGGTCTGGGGGCCATGGATATTTATAAAAAAGTGAAGGAATTTCCGCAAACGGATGGGCAACAAATATGGGACATAGGAATTCGATCCGTAGTTTTCTTGGGGTTTACGCTGCCGCTGCTCACGTTATTTTTTTACAAATTGCCCTTTCAACCCCTAAATTTCTTTGTTTACATTGCTTTAGCCGTACTCCCCTTCATACTGGGCGGTAGGTTTTTGTCTTGCTCGTTCAGTGTACTCAGCAAGTACTCTTACCTGCTGTATTTTGGCGATCTCGTTGGCGCCGGGCTGGCTGCCTTTGGCGTGGTTACGCTGTTGAACACTGTTAACCTCATCAGGTTGACAGTTTACCTTGGCGAAGCTATCTTATTGATTTACCTGTTGTTAAACCTTGCTATTATTAAAAAGCGC
Source organism: Moorella sp. E306M (assembly GCF_006538385.1). Taxonomy (NCBI): domain Bacteria; kingdom Bacillati; phylum Bacillota; class Clostridia; order Neomoorellales; family Neomoorellaceae; genus Neomoorella; species Moorella sp. E306M. The sequence goes on from NZ_BJKO01000001.1 coordinate 1,787,875, forward strand.
TCCCGGCGAAAGGTTTTGGCTGCTCTCGGCGGGGTTGCCCTCCTTGCCGTCCTGGCCGTATCCCCCCTACCTGAAGTACTGGCGAGGGATTTTTCCGCCTACAGGGGCATACCGAAGATGATCGGCCTTCTCAAACTCAACGGCGAGCAGCCGGTTGTTGAATATTCTTCGTGGGATGCTTTTGCCAGAACAGACGTAGTCGCCACTAAAGACCCGAACGAAAAATTGGTACTCATTGACGGCGGTGCTGCTGCTCCCATGGTACGCTTTGATGGCAACCTGGCAGGGGTCCAGCAACTGAAAAAAGAAGCCGGCTACCTCGCTTTTGTACCCGAAAAGCCGCGGCGCGTGTTAGTAATTGGCAGTGGAGGAGGCATTGACATTCTCCTTGCCCGCCTGGGGGGCAGTGAAGATATCACTGCCGTGGAGATTAATCCAGGCAGTGTCGCGGCTGCGCGTAAGTTCAGCGATTACAACGGGAGTATTTATGATTTGCCGGAAGTACGCACCTTTATCCAGAATGGCAGAACCTTTATAGATACTACCAGCGAACAGTTTGATGTAATCTATCTCTCGAAGGTCATGACCCAGGCCGCGGAAGGTACGGGATACGCCCTTTCCGAAAACTATATCTACACCCGCGAGGCCATACGTTCATACTTAAATCATCTAACACCTGGCGGCCGGCTGGCGTTCGTCCTGCACGGCCCTGATGATTTAAGCAAGGCGCTGGCAACGGTCATGGCTGTTTTAAAGGAAAGCGGGGTGGCAGATGAAGAAATAGCCAGGCAAGTCTTGATTGCCGGCACACCCGCGGAACATCATGACCAGGAAGTTAACTACCCGCTTCTCCTGGTTAAAAAGACACCATTTGCCCCGGATGAGCTGGCGGCCATCACTGCCCGGCTTAAGGAGGCGCAATTGCAGTTGGAGCAATTATTGCACTATGGGAAAGTTGGTAAGACGGCGGCAACCGTCGTCACCGATGACCGGCCCTTTTTCTATAATGTCGATAATACCATACCCTTCGAACTGTATATTCTCCTGGCCCTGGTCTTGCACCTGGGTTGGCGCTGGCTGAAGCATGCCACAGACGGCACCGTGAAGAATAAAAAATCATTACTGCTGTATTTTGGTGCACTAGGTGTGGGTTTCATGCTGCTTGAGATCGCCCTGGTGCAGAAATTCGTTTTGATCCTTGGTCATCCAACCCTTGCCTTTACAGTAGTTGCTGCTACCCTCCTCATCGGCGGTGGTCTGGGTAGTTTGCTCGGCCAGGTGGCCGCTGTTCAAAGAGTTTTAATGAGGCGAAGGTGGCTGCCGGCTTTTCTTGTGGCCGTGCTGGCTATACTGACCGGTGTTGCTGTACCCTGGATTTTTTCGACAGGCGCAGCTCTAGCGAACAGTAAAACAATCCTCACCGTCTTCACCCTTTTTCCTTTAAGCGTAACCCTGGGTTTACCATTCCCGACCGGCCTGCGTGCCTTAAGGGAGGAGGGAAGGGAGGATTTTGTACCGTTAGCCTGGGGCATAAATGGTTGGTTTTCTGTAATCGGGTCGATTATCGCCATGATGGTTGCCATTACCGCCGGCTTCCGAATGGTCCTTTTTGCCGGGGCGACAATATATGCGCTGCTTGCTTATCGCTGCCGCCGGGGATTAGTTGGTCTATAAAAGAAACGAACGACTGAACCCTGTTAAGCCAGGAGCCCTTAAATCCCGACTACTATTCGCCTTGTTATAATTATAGAAGTGATAGACGTGCAGAGTTTCGCTTAGTAATAATTCATGGGGTTTGTTGGCTCGCCGCGGAGTAAAACCATGTAATCGAGGTGGGGGCCTGTGCTCAGGCCTGTTGACCCGACCCGACCGATTACCTGACCCTTTTTCACTTCCTGGCCCTCTCGAACCAGGATTTCCGATAAATGGTTATACTGGGTTGATAACCCGCCGCCATGATCAATGACAATAAGATTACCAAAAGCGCCGCGATAGCCGGTGGCGATAACCTGGCCGTCCAAGGCGGCAATGACTTCCGTACCTGTAGGAGCCGGGATATCAACACCCATATGGAAACGCCTGGTCTTTAGCAAAGGATGGATGCGCCAACCGAAGGGGGAAGAAATCTGGGTATAACCCGGTAAGGGCCAGAGCATCCCCTTTGTTCCCTCCGGTGGTAGCTGGCGGTTGTTTTTGGCTTGGATACTCCGGATTTGAGCAGCTATTTCGCGTGCCAGAGATTCTTCTTCATCTAAAGCTTGAGCAACTCGCTTTTTTTCCTCCTCAATCTTGGCCAGGAGCCGACGCTGGCTTCCCTGGCGGGAAGCTAGCTGGACCCGCTGCTCATCCGCCTGCCGGCGGAGCATGGCAACCTTATCCCGCTCAGCTAACAGTTGGGTCTTTTTGGCGGCAATTTTTTCCCGTTCTATTTTAATTTCTTCGATCAGTTTCATATCACCCCGGGCAACCCTGGACAGCAGTTCCAGCCGCACCAGGAAGTCTTGCAGGCTAGTGGACTGGAGCAGTACCTCCAGGTAGTTGGCCTGGCCCGCAAGGTAGATATCCTTTAGTCGCGTGCGTAAAATCTGCGCACGTTTTTCCTGGGTTGCTTCCAGCTGTTTTAATTCACTGGTAACTTGTAAAATATTGCGCTGCGCTTCGGCCAGTTCCCCGTCAAGCTTGCGTATTTGTTGTTCTTTTTGCCGGATTTCTTGTTCTATTGCTTGTAATTGCTGGAGGAGGGCCTGTCCTTCATCGTTTTTCTCCTCTAAAATCCTTTTGTGCTCTTGAATATTTTGTTGTAACTGTTGTTGCTGCCTGTTCAATTGTTCCAGGGTCGCACCGTATGCGGGCATGGTACTTACAGCTAATATTAACATAAATAGAAGCAACTTAGCTCTATAACGCACAATACCACATCCATGCCAACCAAATTGTCTCTTAATATTGACAGGAGCGGCTTTTAACATGGCCGCTCTTCTCCTTATTTTTATTCTAGCTTATTCTATCTGGGTTTTTCCTGCTTGGGACTGATCGTCTTTGCTGGTAGCCTTTTGCTCCCCATGCTGACATTCACCATGATTATGACCGCGCATCATGAAAAGGTGCATCAGGGGACAAAGTAAGAATAACAACCACAACCAACCCCCACCTGCAGTGCCATCGCTTGCAGTTGCACCGCGGGTCAGTAAGAAAAATACAGCGACTATCATCAGGCCACAACCAAGAAGCATTAGCAAGCCGTGCCTTCTGTGATTCATTCCCATCTCTCCTCTTGGAAGTGAATAAGACATAAGTCTAGTCCCAGCATATTACCCTATGCGGGTATGTGTCAAGGCGGGTATGCGATCTTTCAGATTTTCTTCATATTTTCTTCATAATGTCTTCACAGCCGGTGTTGGCGGCCAGAGCCAGAAGAATGGGAGTATAAACGACAGCTAAAGCGATCGACAGAAGAGTATTTAGCGGGTAGACACGTCTCGGTACGTGAAAGGAAAGTACTTGAAAGGCGTATGCTATTCGAATACCATTATGTTAATAGCTTGCGCGTTCAGAGCAGGGGGGGGTAAACTTCAGCGGTGGAAAAAATCCTGTCGTTATGGAGCAAGGTGCGGATTCCCGATTTTTTAAACCAAATATATTTTAGGCCCCAGGGCTTCTTCTGGAACACTGCAGCAGCGATCATCGTCTTTCTGCTGTTTCTTGGCTTAAGAAATGTCTTTGCAAGACATCTGTATAGTACGATCCTTAGAATAACCCAGCGGACGGCTACTGACCTGGATGATCAAATGGTGAAGTCCCTGGAAAGGCCGTTGCAGAACTTCGTTGCGGCCCTCGGGATCTACCTGGCCTTGACCATACTACCCTTAAGCCAGGCTCAGCACCTCTGGGTCCTCAAAGTGTTCCGCTCTTACCTTATTATCCTCATCGCTTGGGTGCTCTATATTCTGTCTGGCCCGGATTCGGTCGTCTCCCGGGAGGTCAGGAAGAAGTTTGATATCAATAATATTTTAGTGCCCTTCTTGTCCAAAGCCATAAGGTTTATTGTGTGCGCCTTGGCCCTTATGGTCGTCGCTGTCGAATGGAATTATAACATCAATGGCCTTATAACAGGCCTGGGCCTGGGCGGACTGGCCTTTTCTCTGGCGGCCAAGGATACGTTGGCTAACATGTTTGGAGGTATGGTTATTTTTCTCGACAAACCCTTTACCATAGGAGATTGGATAAGTACTCCCAGCGTGGAGGGAACGGTGGAAGATATAACTTTTCGCAGTACGAAAATACGCACCTTTGCGCATGCTCTGGTCACGGTCCCCAACGCGACCCTGGCCAACGAGCCCATCACCAACTGGTCGCGGATGGGAAAACGCCGTATAACATTTCACCTGGGGGTTACTTACACTACCAGCCGGTCTAAACTGGAGAAGTGCGTTCAAGCTATAAGGGCCATGTTGGAAGAGCACCCAGGAATTCATAAAGAAACGATATTTGTCTATTTCGAGAGGTTTAATGAGAGCAGCCTGGACATCTTTCTCTACTTTTTTACCAATACGACCGACTGGAAGGAATATCTAAGCATACGGGAAGATGTAAACTTTAAAATCATGCAGATTTTGGAACAGGAAGGAGTTTCCGTGGCCTTCCCCAGCCGGAGCATATATATTGAGAAGGTCGACGGGCAATCGGAAAAAGCCGAAAAATAACCGCGCTTGCACCATGACAAATGGTAGGAAGCTTTATCTAAGGCTGCAGAGCTGCTTTCTAGAGACGGATATTACTTTACAACCGGCCCCAAATCATAACAAAATGGAATATATATTATAAAGGATATTCAAGATAAAAAGCGAAAATATACCAGGCAAAAATTACTTGGAGGAGCTGATCCCTTTGAGCGATGCTTGCCGGGAAATGTGGCGGGATTTAGGGCTGGACCTGGAAAGGCATGATGCTTTTTTAGCGGCATTGCCCGAAGCCTTTAGCGAGGTTTTTTTACAACAAGATAACCGGCCGGCGGGTATGGCCTATTTTGATAACCTTTTAGGCGAGGCCCATGGCAGGAGGGTCGAAGAAATTTTGGCCCATAAAAGAGCCGGGCGGCTGGTGGCCGGTACCTTTTGTGTTTTTGTGCCGGAAGAACTTATCTTTGCCGTCGATGGTGTTAGTGTGGGGCTCTGTGCGGGAACCCACTTTACCGTTCCTGCCGGGGAACAAATTTTACCGCGTAACCTGTGCCCCTTGATTAAGTCTCTGGTTGGCTTTAAACTGGAGCGGATTTGCCCTTACTTTCAGGTCGTCGATTTTCTTGTTGGCGAAACTACCTGTGATGGGAAAAAGAAGACCTGGGAAATTCTGAATGATTATGTTCCTACTTACGTAATGGAATTGCCCCAGCGTAAGGAAGCGGCCGACCTGGCCCTCTGGGAAGGGGAAATTTACCGATTTAAAGAAGAAATTGAACGACGGTCGGGACAAAAAATCGATAGCGAGAAATTAAATGTCGCTATCAAGAAGGCCAATGCCCGCCGTGCGGCCCTGCAGCGCCTGTATCAAGCCCGCCAGGCCGACCCGGCTCCTATCAGCGGAAAAGACGCCCTGCTGATTTCGCAACTGGCTTTCTTTGATGACCCGGAACGTTTTACTGCTCAAGTTAATGCCCTTTGCGAAGAACTTGAGGAAAGGATTGCCCGGGGTGAAGGTGTTACCAGTAAAGGAGCACCGCGCCTCCTGGTAACCGGGACACCTATGCCTTTACCTTACTGGAAGTTACACCACCTGGTAGAGAAGTCAGGGGCGGTGATTATCGGTGAAGAAACATGTACCGGCAGCCGTTATTTCGCCGGGATAGTGCCTGAAGACGGTGAAACCTTATCCCAGCAGGTAAAAAATTTGGCCCGGCGATTGCTGGGCATCAACTGTGCCTGCTTTACTCCCAATACGTCCCGGGTGGAGGACATCCTGCGCCTGGCCAGGGAAGGAAAGGCCGACGGGGTGATTTATTATTCCCTCCAGTTCTGCCAGACTTATGCCCTCGAAGCCCGGCAGGTAGAAAAAGCCCTCCGGGAAGCGGGGCTACCGGTTTTATGCCTGGAAAGTGATTTTAGTGAAAAAGACGCAGCCCAGCTGCAGACCCGGATTGAGGCTTTTTTGGAGATGGTTGCCTCTTAAAGGTGGTTTAATATGTTACGGAAATCCTGGTTGAAAACGCTCCTGCCTTCCGGGAGGGGCAGAGTACCTTTTTAGAACGGGGAAGGGAAGGCGCCCGGCCTTCCCTTCCCCGTTTCTGGCAACTATTTTTCCGGATGCAGCCGCAGGAGCCGCATGCCGTTCAGGGTTACCAGCAATGAGGCTCCCATATCGGCCAGAATGGCGAGCCAGAGGGTGAGCCACCCGGGGAACACGGCGGCCACAGCCATGGCCTTAATGGCCAGGGAAAAGCCGATGTTCTGCCGGATCACCCCGAGGGCCGCCCGGCTGAGGCGGATGGTGAAGGGTAACCTGGTCAGGTCATCGGCCATGAGGGCAATGTCCGCTGTTTCCAACGCTGTATCCGTCCCTGCCCCGCCCATGGCGATCCCAACCGTAGCCGTAGCCAGGGCCGGGGCATCATTAATACCATCACCTACCATGGCCACCTTGCCGTATTGCTGCAGCAGTTCCTGAACGGCTTTAACCTTGTCCTGGGGCAGCAGTTCAGCGCGAAATTCATCCACCCCGACCCGGCTCGCAATGGTGCGGGCTGTCGCCTCGTTATCCCCCGTCAGCATGACTGTGCGGCGGATGCCGGTTCGCTTCAAGGCGGCAATTGCCGTTGCACTTGTTTCCCGGACCTCATCGGCCACGGCGATGATTCCCAGAAAATCTTCAGCCGTGGCCACGACTATGGCTGTCTTGCCTTCCTCTTGCAGCAGGCGGATCCGGCCGGCCACCGCCTTGGTCTCCATACCCAGCTCAGTAAAAAGGCGAAGGTTACCTATATAGACGGTCCGGCCGCTCACGACCCCTCGCGCCCCGCGGCCGGTAAGGGCACTGAAATCCTCCGCAGGTTTTATTGCTAGCCCGCGGGCTTCCGCCGCCTTAACAACAGCTTGCGCCAGGGGGTGCTCGGAACGTGTCTCGAGGCTGGCGGCAATTTGGAGCAGTTCCTCCTCGGTCAGACGTCCCAGGGGAATAATGTCGGTAATGGTGGATTCGCCTTTTGTCAGGGTTCCGGTCTTGTCAAAAGCGACAGCAGTGAGGGCACCGGCCTGTTCCAGGTAGACCCCGCCCTTGATCAGGACCCCGTTGCGGGCGGCGTTACCAATGGCACTGACAATGGCTACCGGAGTCGATACCACCAGGGCGCAGGGACAAGCAACTACCAGCAGAGCCAGCCCCCGGTAGATCCATGGACTCCACGGGTAGCCCAGGAGCAGGGGCGGTACCAGGACAATGCCGGCGGCCAGGGCCAGAACAATGGGGGTATAAATGGCAGCGAAGCGTTCTACAAAGGCCTGGGATGGCGCCCGCCGGGCCTGCGCCTCTTCCACCAGGTGAATGATCCTGGCGATGGTGGTATCCCGGACCAGCTTGGTGACCTCGACCTCCAGGGAACCATGGGTGTTGAGGGTACCGGCATAAACTTCGGCCCCGGGGCCTTTTTCCACGGGTACGGCTTCACCCGTGATGGCGGCTTCGTTGACGGCCGACTCGCCTTTGATGATACGCCCGTCCATGGCGATCTTCTCGCCAGGGTGGACGATCATCACGTCACCCACCTGGATCTCTTCGACCGGGACTTCTATTTCTTCCCCCGCCTGGCGGCGGATTCTGGCCACCCTGGGGGCGATATCCATGAGCGCGCGGATAGACCGGCGCACCCGTTCCATAGTCCAGGACTCTAGCATCTCGGACACGGAATACAGGAAGGCCACAACGGCTCCTTCCTCCCATTCACCAATGGCCACGGCCCCGATAACGGCTATGGTCATCAGCACGCTCATATTAAAGTCCAGGCGCGGCAGGGAGTACCAGGCCTTGCGGGCGTTACCCCATCCGCCGGCTATTATAGCTATTAAGTATAGCGAGATGAATAAGGTAGCTGCTCCACCAGCCCGTTCTACGATATAGGCAGCCAGCAAGGCGCCGGCAGCGATCACCGTGCGCAACAATTCCCAATTAACCATGGGCCTGGCCGGTTTTACCTCGTCTTGCCTGGCGGGGAAGATAGCATAGTTTTCCTTCCTGCCTTCCCGCCGGATGGCTTCCAAATCGGCTGCGCCTTCAACAACTAGCTTACCGGTGGTAGCGTTTAAACTGGCCCTGGTTACACCAGGGAGCGCCGCGACATTTTTTTCAAACTTGGCGGCGCAATCCAGTCAAGTAATCCCTTCAACTCGGAAGTCTGCAGTCTTGCCGGGCCTACCCGGGCTTTCAGCCTGTGCCATTTGCTATCACCCTTCATGTGTACGGTCTTATGCGATGGGGGGTCATATGACAATCTGGTTATCGTCCCGATGTCCTGGCCAGGTGCTGCAGGACCTCCCGCACCAGGTTGCCGATATGCGGGTCAGCCAGGCGGTAGTATACTAGCTTGCCGGCTTTGCGATACCTGGTCAGCCCTATATGGTACAGCAAGCGCAAGTGATAGGAAGCAGTCGCCTTGCTGCTGCCGATTAGTGCCGCTACATCACAGACGCAAAGCTCGGCCTCGCTGAGGGCGTAGATTATCTTCACCCGGGTATCATCGGCCAGGGCCTTGAAGATAGTAGCGACGCCCTCTGTACGATCCACCTGGGGCTTGAGCCGCTTCACCTTCTCCTCGTTGACGCAATTGACCTGACAAACGGGGGGATCTCGTTCCAGTTGGCTTGCCATGGGCTGTAACTTCACTTTCGGCCGGCTCCTCATTCAAATAATCAAAAATACTTTTGACTATAAGTTTATGCCAACTTCCTGAGAGTGTCAACCCCGGAAGTCGTGCAAAAAGTATTTAGCGGGCAGAACCGCTCCGGGGCCTGGCGTCCCCTAAACCCAGATTAGCAGGGGTTGGCGGAAAACGTGCCTTTCTAAAAACACCGGTACGGTACCAGCCTAAAACCAGACAACCGGAACAGAGGTAGATTAGGATAAAATGTCCCCCTGGCGAAAGGAAACCCGGATTAAAGCAGAACCTGCTATTCGCGCAAAGATAAAATTTTTTAGCAGGATTTAAGTTGCCTTTGCCGAATATAAATTTAATGAACTCGTATAGCCCCGGCGATGGGGCCGGGGGTTTCTACCAGGTGACCGGAATCACCCGACTACGAGGAGGGCCGTCAGCTGGTTTCTTTTATATATTACTGCGATGAAACTACCAGGGGGTAGGCAAGATGCCCGGTTTGAAACTTAAAGTCAACGGCCAGGAGTACCAGGTTGAGGCCCCGGCAGATATTACCTTGCTGGAACTCTTACGGGAAAATTTAGGCCTCACCGGTACCAAGGAGGGGTGCGGCAAGGGGGAATGCGGCGCCTGTACGGTACTCATGGATGGCCGGGCGGTCAACTCCTGCCTGATTCCCGCCGCTAAGGCCGATGGGGCCGAGATTCTCACTATTGAAGGCCTGGCCTCACCTGAAGGCAGGCTCCATCCTTTACAGGAAGCCTTTATCAGCGAGGGGGCTGTCCAGTGCGGTTTCTGTACCCCCGGGATGATCATGAGCGCTAAAGCCCTGCTGGACCAGAACCCCCACCCAACACGGGAGGAAATTAAGATCGCCCTGTCGGGCAATTTATGCCGCTGCACCGGTTATGCCAAAATTATCACCGCCGTAGAAAAGGCGGCCGCTGTCATGAAGACGGGGGGTGGAAAGGAAGAAGGGTAGCCGCCGTCCCTGTCCAGGGAAGAAGGCTGTGGCGATATTCTTAGGGCCGGGTCTTGCGGAGCGGGTATCTCCACTAGAAACGGAGGGGGTAAAATGGCTTCTACAGTAGTGGGAAAAAGCATAAGCCGTGTTGATGCTGTTGCCAAAGTTACCGGGAAAGCAAAGTATACCGCAGACTTTTTTACAAGAGATATGCTGGTAGGAAAAATATTAAGAAGCCCTTATGCTCACGCCCTGGTTAAAAACATTGATGCCAGCAGGGCTAAAGCTTTACCTGGTGTTGAAGCGGTTCTGACTTATAAAGACGTCCCGCAAATTAAATTTGCCACTGCAGGGCATCCCTATGCCCTTGACCCGAAGCACAGGGATAGAGAAGACCGGACTATTTTAACCGACAAAGCACGCTTTGTGGGGGATGCTGTTGCGGCAGTAGTGGCCACAGACGAGTTGACCGCCGCAGAAGCCCTGAAATTAATTGAGGTAGATTATGAAGTATTAGAACCCCTGCTCACCCCGGAGGCGGCAATGAGGGAAGGGGCGCCTTTAATCCACGACGACTGTGAAAGAAACATCCTTAGTTCTCAGGGTTATGAAATTGGCGATGTTGAAGAGGCTTTTCAAGAAGCTGACTATATATTTGAGGACGAGTTGGAAACAAGTATTGTCCAGCACTGCCAGCTTGAAAACCATGTATCCTACGCCTATGTTGACAGTGACGGCCGCATTGTGATTGTAACCTCCACGCAGATCCCGCACATTATAAGGAGAATCGTCGGACAAGCGCTGGGTATCCCCTGGGGAAGGGTACGGGTAATCAAGCCTTACGTCGGCGGCGGCTTTGGCAGCAAACAGGATGCTTGCCTGGAACCTCTAAATGCCGCAATGACCCTGGCCGTAGGCGGCAGGCCGGTAAAGTTAGAATTATCCAGGGAAGAATGCATGATCGATACGCGGACCCGTCATGCTATCAAATACAAAATTAAAACGGGTGTTTCTAAAGACGGAAAATTAATTGGCATGCATATAACGGCCATCTCCAACACCGGGGCCTATGCTTCCCACGGTCATTCCATCGCTATGGCTGCGGGCTCGAAGTTCAGGGCCCTGTACCCCATGAAGGCCTTAAAATACGAACCCTTAACTGTGTATACCAACCTGCCTGTCGCCGGTGCCATGAGGGGTTATGGTTCGCCCCAGTTAACCTTTGCCGTGGAAAGCCATCTGGAAAATATTGCAAAAAAATTAAATATCGACCCTATTGAATTCCGCCTGAAAAACCTGGTTAAAGCAGGCTATGTCGATCCCTTGAACGGCAATACGGTGAGGAGCTGCGGCATTCGCGAGTGCATTGCCAAAGGTAAAGAATTAATCAAATGGGATGAGAAAAAAGCGCGGTATAAGAATCAAACAGGCACAAAACGCAGAGGGTTAGGAATGGCGTGCTTTAGCTACGCCTCCGGCACCCATCCGGTAGGGCTGGAAATGGCGGGAGCGAGAATTGTTTTAAATCAGGACGGCTCCGTCCAGCTGCAAATCGGCGCTACCGAAATAGGGCAGGGAAGCGATACAGTTTTTGCCCAGATGGTAGCCGAAGTGCTGGGTATTCCTGTAGACATGGTGCATGTCATTTCCACCCAGGATACCGATATTACACCTTTTGACACTGGTGCCTATGCTTCCAGGCAGACTTATATTACCGGCATGGCGGTGGCCAAAGCGGCATTAGAAGTAAAAGAAAAAATCCTGGATTTTGTCTGGGGTATGACCGACATACCCTCCCACGCCTTAGATATTAAGGATCAAAATATTGTCTACAAACACTCGGGAGAGGTGGTCATGCCCTTAGCCGAAGTGGCATTGCACACTTATTATGATACCGTTTTTGCCAGACCGATAACAAGCGATACGTCCAACAATGCCAGGATCAATGCCTTTGTTTTTGGTGTTACTTTTGCAGAAGTTGAAGTAGACCTTAAAACCGGAAAAATAGAGGTCCTGGAAATATATAATGTGCATGATTCAGGTAAAATTATCAACCCCCAATTAGCAGAAGGACAGGTGCATGGCGGCGTAGGCATGGGAATTGGCTATGCGCTTACAGAACAGATGCTGTTTGACGAAAAAACCGGCAAACCCCTGAATAATAATTTGCTGGACTATAAAATGCCAACGATAATGGATATCCCGGATATTGGTGTGGCTTTTGTCGAAACCTTTGAGCCCACCAGCCCCTTTGGTTGCAAGGCTTTAGGAGAGCCGCCGACTATTCCCGTGGCACCGGCCATTCGCAATGCCGTTTTCGACGCGACCGGCGTGGCCTTTAACAGGCTACCCATGAACCCCCAGCGGGTCTTTGAAAAGTTCAAGAAAACCGGCTTAATATAGGAAGGTGGTGAAGTATGGTGTACAACATCCAGGGTTATTTTGAGGTGGAGTCCGTAAATGAAGCTACTGCGCTGCTGGCGGCTGCCCCTCACCTGCTCGTCATTGCCGGCGGGACTGATGTTTTGATTAAAATGCATCATGGCCAAATAGAGAAAGCAGAGTTGCTGAGCATTCGCAAAATAAAATCCCTCCAAGGTGTTGTTAAACTTGAGGATGGTACTATTCTAATCGGGTCGTTGACAACTTTCACGCAGATTGCTAACGATCCTGTAATCAAAGAAAATATCCCCGTCTTAGCGGAAGCGGCCCTCACCATGGGGGGACCGCAGATCCGCAACGTTGCCACTATCGGCGGCAACATTTGCAACGGCGCCACCTCGGCCGACAGCGCTTCCACCTTGTTTGCCCTTGATGCCAGATTAAAATTACAGAGCAATCAAGGTGAGCGGGTTGTTCCCATCCAGGAGTTTTACCTTGGACCCGGAAAGGTTGATTTAAAACCTGGTGAACTCCTTACTCAGATTATCATTTCTCCGGAGAATTACCGGGGCTATGGTGGGCACTATATAAAATTTTCCATGCGCAAGGCCATGGATATTGCTACTTTAGGTGTGGCGGTGATTTGTAAAGTAAAACAAGGCAACATTTTGGAAGACGTCAGGATTGGACTTGGAGTTGCCGGGCCAACGCCTCTAAGATGTCCCGAAGCAGAAGCCTTTGCGAGAGGCAAAACCATTTCTCCTGAAACCATTGCGGAAATTGGGAAATTAGCGGTTAAAGCGACGCAGGCGAGAACTTCCTGGCGCGCTTCCAAAGAATACAGGGAGCACCTGGTGGAGGAACTTACCCAGAGGGCCCTGAAAGCGGCCATTGTCAAGGCTGGGGGTGAGGCAATTGCTTAAAAAAATATCCTTTACCGTAAACGGGATCCAGGTAAGTATGGAAGTAGACATTCGCGAATCGTTGCTTGACGTTTTGCGCGACCGCCTGGGATATACGGGTGTTAAAAAAGGGTGTGGCGTCGGTGAATGCGGCGCCTGCACTGTTCTCATCGATGGAACTCCCATTGACTCGTGCATTTACCTGGCTGTCTGGGCCGACGGCAAAGATATAGTCACGATAGAAGGTATAGCTAAAAACGGGGAGCTTTCCAAGGTGCAAAAAGCCTTTATTGAAGAGGGAGCCATCCAGTGCGGTTTCTGTACACCGGGTTATGTTCTCACGGCAACGGCTATGGTAGAAAGCGGCAAAAAATATACGCGGGAGGAGATTAAAAGAGAATTGTCCGGTCATCTCTGCCGCTGCACCGGTTACCAGAACATCATTAAAGCGGTGGAAAAAGCCCTGGCAGATTAGTTAAATCCTGTAAAGAAACATTTTGGAGGTATAATTATGCTCCTTATTGGTAACGGCCGCCTGTTGTCCCTGGTGCCGGAAAATCCCTACCAGGAAAATGGAGCGGTGGCTATTGACGGCGACCGGATTGTCGCCGTCGGACCTACAGCTGAATTAAAGCGGCGCTACCCGGAAGCTGAATGGCTTGACGCCCGGGGCATGGTGATTATGCCCGGGATGATTAACACCCACATGCACCTTTACAGCACCTTCGCCCGGGGCATGGCCCTGAAAGACGCGCCGCCGGGCAACTTTCTGGAAATATTGCAGCGCCTCTGGTGGCGCCTGGACAAGGCCCTTACCCTGGAGGACGTCTATTACAGCGCCTTGATTCCCCTCATTGACTGCATCAAGAGCGGTACCACCACCATCCTGGACCACCACGCCAGCCCCCGCGCCGTTCGCGGCAGCCTGGAGATGATCGCCCGGGCGGCTGTCGAAACCGGTGTCCGTACCTGCCTGGCCTATGAGGTTTCCGATCGTGACGGGGAGACCATTATGCGGGAAGGTATTGAAGAGAACATTGCCACCATCAAAAAATACCGCGGCCAGGAAGGTTTGGTTAGCGCTACCTTCGGCCTCCATGCCTCCTTTACCCTTTCCGATGCCACTTTGGCCGCCTGCCGGGAGGCAGCGGCCGAGGTTGGCAGCGGCTTCCACATCCACGTGGCGGAAGGCATCCAGGACGTAGAAGATGCCCTGGAACGCGAGGGTAAGCGGGTGGTGGAACGTTTGGCTGACCACGGTATCCTGGGCCCCAGAACTATCGCCGCCCACTGTGTCCATGTGACCGAAAGGGAAATAGCCATCCTCAAGGAAACCGGCACCCTGGTGGTCCATAACCCGGAATCCAACATGGGCAATGCCGTCGGCTGCGCACCGGTAGGGGATATGCTGGCGGCGGGAGTGGTGGTCGGCCTGGGGACGGACGGCTATACCGGTGATATGTTTGAATCCCTCAAGGTGGCCAATGTTTTGCGCAAGTTTGTCTCCGGCGACCCCAACGCTGGCTGGGCGGAAGTCCCGGCCATGGTTTTTGCCAATAACTCTCGCATAGCAGGGCAGTTCTTCGCCCATCCCGTGGGGCGTTTGCAGGAAGGGGCCTATGCCGACATTATACTGGTGAATTATCATGCGCCGACCCCTATAACGACGGCCAACTGGTTTGGCCACCTCCTCTTCGGCTTTAACGCCGGGCTGGTGGACACGACCATTATTGGCGGCAAAGTCCTCATGCGGGAACGGCGGCTCCTGCACCTGGATGAGGCGGCCATTGCCGCCAGAGCAAGGGAACTGGCGGTTAAAGTGTGGGAGAGGTTTTAGGGTTAAGGAGAGATAACATGCCCCAGCAGTACCTTTTTGCCACCTCGGCGGCCGAGTGCCTTACCATGCTGGCCACCCACCCGGGGGCGCGCCTCATTGCCGGGGGCACCGACCTGGTAATCGACCTTAAAGAAGAAAAACTCCAGGTCAATACCCTGATCGATATTACCCGTATTCCAGAACTAAAGATAATTGCGGAAGAAAACGGCAAGATAATACTAGGCGGGGCCGTCACCCACAGCCGGGTGGCAACGTCAGAACTTATCCGGGAGAAGCTGCCGGCCCTGGCGGCAGCCGCTGCAGCCGTCGGCTCGCCCCAGATACGCAATGTCGGCACCCTGGGCGGCAACGTAGTAAACGCCCAGCCGGCGGCCGACACGGCTGTGGCCCTGGTGGCCCTGGGAGCCGTAGCCACCATCCTGGGGCCGGAAGGTGAACGCCAGGCACCGGTCGCAGACCTTTACGAAGGCGTCGGCCGTTCCAGGGTAAACGCCGGCCGTGAGATCTTAACTCGCTTTACCGTTGACCTGTGGGGAGAAGGCGAAGGGTCGGCCTTTGCCCGCCTTTCACCACGGCGGGCCCTTTCCCTGCCCATGCTCAATGTTGCCGTCCGGGTCCAGGTGGTAGAGGGAAAGTGCACCAGGGCGCGTATCTGTATCGCCCCGGTGGCACCCCGGCCTTTCCTGTGTGAGGAAGCGGCCAGGGTCCTTATTGACCAGGAGCCTGGCGCGGGCGTGATCGCCAGGGCCGCGGCGGCGGCCAGAGAAGCAGCCCGGCCCCGGGACAGCCTTCTCCGGGGTTCCGGCGCCTATCGCAAAGATATGACGGCCGTCCTGGTTACCCGGGCTTTGACCGCAGCTTTTTTCCGGGCCACCGGCAGGAAAATAGAGATTGACGTCGAATAGTAAAATTCCCAGAGGCGAAGACGTCTACAGGGGGGTTAACAAACCCTCAGGTAGACGTTTTTTTAAGGCCTCAAAAACCCCGGCCTTTATCTATAGCTCTTTGACAACAGCGGCAATTTATCCAGGGCCTTTTCGATGTTCTCCACCTTGTTTAACCCGGTCATTTAATCCCAGCAGGATTTTAAAAAATTGCGGCGAACTTAATTATATAAGCTTAATTATATAAGTTGGAGCCTTCTCCTATAGTCTTTGCATAGTTGCGGTAGTGGGACCGGGAGTATATACCAGGTGACCGGAATTTCTTGGCTACAAAGGTGATTACCAATTGTCGCGCTGCGGGAGCCTGGTTTTTAATTTGCCCCAAAACCTGGAGGTAGCCCGGTCCGAGAGAGTTCCCGGGGGATTAGCCGTCCCGGGAGTTACAGTACAAGGGGGTGGGAGTTATAGCAGGAAAAAGTAAAGCAGCAACGGCCTCAATGAAAAAACATCAAAAAGGAGGTGACGTCCATAGTTTGCTGGACAAGCTATGGACACATGATGCGTAAAGGATGGCGTTTCATACCAGTGCTGCTCCTGGTCCTGGCGGTAGCTGTATTTGCCGCCGGCTGCGGCGGCCAGAAAGAGGCCGGGAACAGCCAGAGCGGGGAGAAGTCGGCGGCCGGCGAACAGGCTGCAGACGAGAAAATGAAGGTCGCCTTTATTTATGTGGGACCGATTGGTGATGCCGGCTGGACCTGGGCCCATGAGCAGGGACGCCAGTACCTGGCAGAAAAATTGCCCTGGGTAGAAGCCTCTTATGTAGAAAACGTCCCCGAAGGGGCCGATGTGGAACGGGTATTAACGGAACTGGCAGAAAAGGGTAATAAGGTCATATTTGCTACCAGCTTCGGTTATATGGATTATGTAATTAAAGTGGCCGAAAAATATCCCGACGTTGTCTTTATGCACTGCTCCGGCTATAAGACGGCCAAAAACGTCGGGACCTACTTTGGGGCCATGGAAGAACCTCGTTACCTTTCAGGTATGGTAGCCGGCAAAATGACCAAATCCAATATTCTGGGTTATGTCGCCGCCCATCCCATTCCGGAAGTAATCCGCGGCATCAACGCCTTTACCTTGGGGGCGCGTTCAGTTAACCCCGATGTCAAGGTTAAGGTGGTCTGGACCAATACCTGGTACGACCCGGCGGCCGAAAAGCAGGCAGCTTTGAGCCTCTTAGATGCCGGGGCCGACGTCATTGCCCAGCACCAGGATACGCCGGGGCCCCAGCAGGCCGCCCAGGAGCGGGGCAAGTATGGTATCGGATATAACAGCGATATGCGTCAGTTCGCTCCCGATGCCAACCTGACCTCGCCAGTCTGGAACTGGGGGCCGTACTATGTTAAAACAGTAGAAGCCGTCAAGAACGGGACATGGAAATCAGAAGACTACTACGGAACCATGAAGGATGGTGTTGTTGACCTCGGGCCCTTCAGCGACAAGGTACCCCAGGAGGTCCGCGACCTGGTAAACGAGAAGAAGCAGGAAATTATTGACGGCAAGTTCTACGTCTTCCAGGGACCCATCAAGGACCAGAGCGGTAAAGTGCGGGTACAGGAAGGACAAAAGATGAGCCACGAAGAAGTTCTTGGTTTTAACTGGTTTGTAGAAGGGGTAGAAGGCGAGATCCCCAAATAAAATAAAACGAGTTGACAGGAGGCCGTGGGATTTATTTCCACGGCCTTAACTATAAGTTGGAAGTTAAATAGTATAGTATTTAGAAGGTCAAAATTTAATTAAAATTATATTATGGGGAAGGAATTTTATCTCGGGGTAGCGAATCATTTAACGATAAATTTATAGCCAAACGAAGGGGGGCATTTTTTATGGCAGTACCCCTGGTAGAGATGCGGGGAATAACGAAGGTTTTCCCCGGCGTGGTGGCCAACGACGGGGTTAATTTATCCATCCAAGCGGGGGAAATTCATGCCCTGCTCGGGGAAAACGGTGCCGGTAAGAGTACCCTCATGAGTATCCTTACCGGGCTGTACCGGCCCGATGGCGGGGAAATCTATATTGATGGGCAAAGGGTGAATTTCCGTTCACCCCGGGATGCCATTGCGGCGGGAATCGGTATGGTCCACCAGCATTTCCGCCTGGTGGCGCCCTTTACGGTGACGGAAAACGTGGCCTTAGGTCTTAAGGGGGGCCTCAGACTCAACCTGAACAAGCTGGCCGGGGAGATAGCCGCCCTTTCTAAAGAATACGGTCTCCAGGTAGATCCCCAGGCGCGTATCTGGCAGCTGTCGGTAGGCGAACAGCAGCGGGTGGAGATTATCAAACTCTTATACCGCCACGCCCGGGTGTTGATTCTGGATGAGCCGACGGCGGTTTTGACTCCCCAGGAAGCACGGGACCTGTACCAGACGTTGAAAAAGATGGCCGCCCGGGGTTGCGCCGTAATCTTTATTACCCATAAACTGCAGGAGGTGATGGATGCCGCCGACACCATTACCATTTTACGGGGCGGGAAAACCGTGGCTACTGTCAAAAAAAGCGAAACAAACGAGAAGGAACTGGCCCGGATGATGGTGGGCCGGGAAATCCTGTGGCAGGTTAGTAAACCTGCGGGCCGGAAAGGCGATAAAGTCCTGGAGATAAAGAATTTAAAGGCTTTAAACGATAAGGGACTGCCGGCCTTAAAGGGCATAAACCTGGCGGTTTATGCCGGGGAGATCCTTGGCATAGCCGGGGTGGCCGGTAATGGCCAGCGGGAACTGGCGGAGGTTATTGCCGGCTTAAGACCCTGTCAGGAGGGGACTATCACCGTCGCCGGACAGGAGCTGGGCCAGTGCGACCCCTGCCGGGTAATTAACGCCGGGGTGGGTTATATACCCGAAGATCGCCTGGGTATGGGTCTGGTACCCAACCTGGGCGCTGTCGATAACCTGCTCCTGAAAGAATACCGCCACCCTCGCTGGGGGCGGGCCTTTCTCAACAGGCAGGCGGCGCGCGAGTGGGCCAGAGAGCTGGTAGAACGTTTTCAGGTTAAGACGGCGGGTCTGAATGCCCCGGTGAAGATGATGTCCGGCGGTAACCTGCAACGGTTGCTCCTGGCCCGGGAAATTTCCAATCGGCCCCGCCTTCTGGTAGCCGTTTACCCGGCCCGGGGCCTGGATGTCGGCGCTACTGAAACCGTACACCGGTTGCTCCTGGAGCAAAGGGCAGCCGGGACGGCTATCCTCTTAATCTCCGAAGACCTGGAAGAGCTTTTCCGCCTGGCCGACCGTATTGCTGTCATGTATGAAGGAGAAATTACGGGCCTGATGGCCGCCGGAGAGGCCAGGATTGAGGAGTTAGGCCTGATGATGGCCGGGGCGAAAAGAATGGAGGTTAGTGCCTGATGTTTGGATCATCCTTATCGGGCCAGGTACCCTTTATTACCTGGGAAAAGCGGCTGGAACCTTCGCGGGTGATGGCTATTATAGTTCCTGTTGCTGCTGTCATCCTGGCCCTGGGCGTAGGTGCCATTTTTTTAGCCGCAACCGGTTATAATCCTTTAAAAGTTTATCAAAATATGCTGGAAGGCGTGATCGGTTCCAAATACGGCCTTTCGGAAACCGTCGTTAAGGCCATTCCTCTGATGCTGGCGGGCCTGGGCGTTTCCGTAGCCTTCCGCATGCTCCTCTGGAATATCGGGGCGGAGGGGCAATTCTACATGGGGGCTTTTGGGGCGAGTTGGGTAGCCCTGACCTTTCCCCATTTACCTGCCTATATCATGCTGCCGGCCATGTTTGTAGCCGGTATCGCTATGGGCGGCCTCTGGGCCGTGTTGCCGGCATTGCCCAAAGCCAAGTGGGGTGTTAATGAAGTTATTACTACCCTGATGTTAAACTATGTAGCCATCCTCTGGGTAGATTACCTGGTTTACGGCCCCTGGAAGGACCCCAAAGGATTTAATTTTCCCCTGACCGCACCCTTTAGCGAGGCGGCAACCCTGCCGACCATTGCCGGCACCCGCGTCCACTTGGGCCTTATTTTCGCCTTGCTGGCCGCTGTTATGCTGACAATTATTCTCTGGCGTACTCGCTGGGGATATGAAATCCGGGTTATTGGTGAAAGTCCCCGGGCCGCCCGCTACGCCGGGATTAAAATTGAAAGGAATATTATCCTGGTGATGCTGTTGAGCGGCGCCCTGGCCGGATTGGCGGGCATGAGCGAAGTGGCGGGCATTACCCACCGCCTGCAACATGGTATTTCCCCGGGATATGGTTATACGGCAATTATAATTGCCTGGCTGGCCAAACTTCACCCTGCGACCATCATCCTGGTATCATTTCTTTTTAGCGGCCTCATTGTTGGTGGATACAGCGTTCAGACGTCCGGCGTGCCAGCGGCGACGGTATCCATGCTCCAGGGTGCCATCCTTTTCTTTGTCCTCGGTGGCGAGATTTTAACCCGTTACCGCCTGCACATTGGCCGCAGGGAGGTGAAATAGTATGGAAAACTCTGTCTGGATTGCCACCCTGGCGGCAGCCATAACTGCCGGTACGCCCATCCTTTATGCCGCCCTGGGAGAAATCCTGGCCGAGCGGGCCGGGGTTTTAAACCTGGGGGTGGAAGGCATGATGCTGGTGGGTGCCGTGACCGGTTTCATGGTAGCGGTACGCACGGGTAACCCCTGGCTGGGCTTTTTTGTGGCCCTGCTGGCGGCAGGGTTGATGGCAGCCGTCTTTGCTTTTTTAACTATCACTTTGCGCGCCAACCAGGTGGTGACCGGCCTGGCCCTGACCATATTTGGCACCGGTTTAAGCGGCTTTCTGGGCAAACCCTATGTTGGTGTTCCCCTGCCCTTGAGCTTTAAACCGGCAGCCGTACCCATCCTGGCGGATATTCCCATTATTGGTCCGGTTTTTTTCAACCATGACCCCCTGGTTTACCTGACCTATATCCTGGTGCCTTTACTCTGGTACTATTTTTACCGTACCCGGCCTGGCCTGAACTTACGGGCCATAGGAGAAAACCCGGCGGCGGCCGATGCCCTGGGGGTCAATGTCTTTGCCCTGCGCTATATTTATGTCATCATTGGCGGCATGCTGGCCGGTGCCGGCGGCGCCTTCCTTTCCCTGGCCTATGCCCCCAGCTGGCTGGAGAATATGACGGCCGGACGGGGCTGGATTGCCGTTGCCCTGGTGATCTTTGCCGTTTGGGACCCCGTTAAAGCGCTCCTCGGTTCCTATCTCTTTGGCGGCGTGGATGCCCTGACTTATACTCTCCAGGCAGCCACCAAAATCGCCATTCCCTCCTTTTTCTTAAAAATGTTGCCCTACATTCTGACCCTGGTGGTCCTGATCATTGCCACCCGCCAGACCCTGGTCAAGCACATCGGGGCCCCCGGAGCCCTGGCCATTCCCTATGACCGAGAGGAAAGGTAGGGTCGTGATCCGGTGAGCAGTTTTTTCATGAGGACCTGGATTGCATTTTCACATGGGGGGATAGCCAATGGGTAGCGTAATGCGTCCAATACCGTTCAGGAAACTTTTATCCTGGATACTTGAGGAGAGGGAAAAATACAGTAGCGTTTTTGGCATATCGCAAGTAAAATTTTTTAAGAAGAAAACTGATGCCTCCCTGCAGTTATTCGGCGAATATCTCGATACTCCTATCGGGCCGGCTGCCGGTCCCCATACGCAGCTGGCCCAGAATATAGTCGCTTCCTACCTCTGCGGGGGCAGGTTTTTTGAGCTGAAAACGGTTCAAGTTCTGGACCAGTTAGAGATACCCAAGCCCTGTATTGACGCCGGGGATGAATGCTATAATGTGGAATGGTCAACCGAACTAACCGTTGAGGAAGCCTTTGCCGAGTATGTCAAGGCATGGTTTTTATTACACATTTTACAAAAGGAACTGTGGGATTTGGAGCAGCGGGGCTTCATATTCAATATGAGCGTTGGCTATGACCTAAAAGGAATAAAATCCCCCAAGGTTGATAAATTCATCGAGGGGCTTAAAGACGCCTCACAGACCAGTATATTCCAGGAATGCAAAACAGTTGTAAAAGAAGAAATTAAAAGGTTTACCCGGGTGGATGAAAGATTTATTGACAGTATTTCGCCAAATATATGCAACTCCGTCACCCTTTCGACTATGCACGGTTGCCCTCCGGCGGAAATAGAAACAATTTGCCGGTATCTCCTGGCGGAGAAAAAACTGCATACCTTTGTCAAGCTGAATCCGACCCTGCTGGGCTATGCATTTGTAAAAGATGCCCTGGCCGGGATGGGATACAATTACATCTGCCTGCAAGAGGAGTCTTTCAGCCACGACCTGCAATATGACGACGGCCTCGCCTTGTTAAAGAGGCTACAAGGGTTTGCCCGGGAACACGGAAGGGGTTTCGGCGTCAAGCTTTCCAATACCCTGCCGGTGAAAAACACAAAAGGCGAATTGCCTGGCGAAGAAATGTATCTCTCAGGCAGGGCTCTGTACCCGCTGACCATCAATCTTGCCGCCAGGCTGGCGGCCGAATTCGCCGGCCGGCTGCAAATTTCCTATGCCGGCGGCGGGGATGCTTTTAACGTTCCGCACATTTTTGCGACGGGAATATGGCCTATTACCATGGCTACGACGCTCTTAAAACCCGGCGGCTACTTGCGGTTAAAGCAAATAGCCGAGGAACTGGAGCCGCACCTGCAGGACATGACCACAGATACTGTAGATGTGGAAAAGCTCACCGCCCTTGCGGCCGGTGCCTTTAAAGATTCCGCTTACCTGAAGGAAAAAAGGGGGCTCAAGAGCCGGAAGCTGGGCAAGAAATTACCCTTAACGGATTGCTTTATAGCGCCCTGTACCGCTGGCTGCCCCATCGGCCAGGATATCCCGGAGTACATCAGGCTGGTGGGAGAGAAGAGGTATCGCGAAGCGTATGAACTTATAGTTGCTAAAAACCCGCTGCCCTTTATCACGGGGTCTATTTGCCCCCGGTATTGTACCGCCAAATGTACTCGTTTAGACTATGATGAGCCGGTATGCATTCGCGAAATCAAGAGGATGGCTGCCGAAAATGGCTACCGGGCTTACCTGCAAAAGAGGGGAAAAACAGAGGGAAAAAGTCCTGTCAGGGTGGCAGTTATCGGCGCGGGGCCCGCGGGCCTGGCTGCGGGTTATTTTCTTGCCAGGGCCGGTCTGGGTGTCACTATCTTTGACAAAAGGGAAAAACCCGGCGGTACCGTTCAATATATTATTCCCCCATTCCGCATTGCCGGGGAAGCAATTGCCAGGGATCTGGAGCTGATTAAGGGGGCGGGCGTCGAATTTAAGCTGGGTGCCAATCCGGACTTTTCCGTCGAGGAGCTGAAAAGGGACGGCTATAAATACATCTACCTGGCCATAGGGGCAGGAAAATCTAAAGCCCTGGATCTAAAGAGCGGCGCAGAAAAAGTATTGAGCGCTATTGAATTCCTGGAGAGGTTTAAAGCGGACAGGAATACTGTGCAACTCGGCAAAAAAGTGGCCGTCATCGGCGGCGGGGACGTGGCTATGGATGCCGCCAGGGCGGCCCTGAGGGTGGAAGGGGTTGAAAAAGTTTATATAATCTACAGGAGAACCAAAGAGTATATGCCGGCGAGGAGGGAAGAGCTAAAAGCTGCCCTGGCGGAGGGCATAGTCTTGAAAGAGCTTTTGTCTCCCCATTCCTGGTCCGGTGGTGTATTGCAGTGTCAAAAGATTAAACTTGGTGAACCGGATGCCTCCGGAAGGCGTAGTGTAGTTCCGCTAGAGGGTGAGTTTGAAAATATCGCAGTTGATGCCGTTATCTCAGCCACCGGCCAGGGTGTGGACTATAGTATTCTGCAGAAGAACGGTATAGAAGTTAACGCGCAAGGGGACATTGCTATTAATCCCGCTACCAATGAAACAAATGTGGAAAATGTATTTCTCGGCGGCGATGCCCTGCACGGCCCGGCGACAATAGTGGAGGCCATTGCCGATGGCAGTAAGGTTGCCAGGGCCATTCTGGCGCGGGAAGGTATTGATTTCCCAAACTGCACAGATGTTTCCTTTGAAAAGGCAAAGAGGCTGCAGCAAATTAACCTGAAAAAAGGTACACTCCAGGCTGCTGCCCCCGATCTGGAAAAAGAACATGAGAGATGCCTGGAGTGCGGCTTTGCCTGCAATATTTGTACGGAAGTATGCCCTAACAGGGCCAACATTGCTGTTGAGGTAGCCAGCAGCAGTTTGCAGCAGATAAATCAGGTTATCCATGTAGACGGCATGTGCAATGAATGCGGCAACTGCGCGACATTTTGTCCCTATGACGGCGCTCCTTATAAGGAAAAGTTAACCCTATTCTGGAGGGAGGATGATTTTACCAGTAGCCGGAACAGCGGTTTTCTCCTGCTGGCAGGCGGGGAGAAACCTGTTTTCAGGGTCCGAGTTGGCGGCAGGGTACGGGAGGTAACTTTTGATACTTCTGGAAAAGCTGATGTTGATTTAGAAAAGAGCATTTTAGACATTATATGGGCTGCCTATAAGGGTTATAAGTATTTGTTTTAAAAGCTAAAGAGAACGACGCCTGGGACGGTGGAGTTTAGCAGGGGTGGTAAAACCACCCCGTTTTAATTTTACTTAAAATCTATTAAAACCGGCAGGAATAAATAAATCTATATTGAATAAATAAAGAGTGATAAAACAGGAGGGAGTATGATGCCCCAGACCGTAGTCATGGCCTTTGGTGGCAATGCCATTACCCGCCCGGGGGAAAAGGGGACCTTTGCTGAGCAAAAGGCCAATGTTACTGTCACCTGCCGGCAACTGGTTGACCTTGTCCGTAACGGTTACCGCCTGGTCTTAACCCATGGCAACGGGCCCCAGGTAGGGAATTTGTTAATTAAAAATGAACTGGCCAAGGACATCGTTCCGGCAATGCCCCTGGATGTGCTGGTATCCAACACCCAGGGTTCCATAGGGTATGCCATCCAGCAGGTCCTGGGCTATGAACTTGCCCGGCAGGGCCTCCATGTGCCGGTGGCTGCGGTCATTACCCAGGTAGTAGTTGCCGAAGATGACCCGGCCTTTCAAAATCCCACCAAGCCCATAGGCCCCTTTTACTCCCTGGAAGAAGCCAAAAAATTGATGCAGGAACGAGGTTACCAGATGGTGGAAGACAGTAACCGGGGCTGGCGCCGGGTGGTACCATCACCAATCCCCCTGGAGATTATCGAGAAAGATGCCATCAAGGCATTAACTATGGCTGGAGTTATTGTTGTCGCCGCGGGCGGTGGAGGCATTCCGGTGGTGCGCCGTCCCGACGGCAGCCTGCAAGGGGTAGAGGCTGTCATTGATAAGGACCGGGCGGCCACAATTCTGGCCAGCCAGGTGGGGGCTAATGTCCTTTTCTTGCTGACGGATGTCGAGCGGGTTTGTCTGGATTACGGCAAGGCAACCCAGCGAGAGGTCGAGGAAATGACCGTCAGCGAAGCCCGCCGTTATCTTGCCGAAGGCCAGTTCCCACCGGGTAGTATGGGGCCAAAAATTGAAGCTGCTATAGCCTTCGTTGAGGCGGGTGGTGAGAAGGCTATAATTGGTTCCCTGGCCAGGGCCGCCGAGGCTGTAGCCGGCCGTTCGGGGACCAGGATTATCGCAGGGTAGCCAAGGTAGGAGCAGGTTATAATACTAAGGAGTGGCGGTCGATGGATGCCTTTCAAATTATCGGCCCGGTAATGATCGGTCCTTCCAGTTCCCATACGGCCGGGGCTGTCCGTATAGGTCGCCTGGCCCGGGCCATCCTGGGTGAAGTGCCCTGCCGGGCGGAAATTTTGCTCCATGGTTCCTTTGCCCGTACTTACCGCGGCCACGGCACCGACCGCGCCCTGGTGGCCGGCCTTCTGGGATTTAATGTCGCTGATGAACGGGTGCGGGAGGCCTTGGAACTGGCGCCCCGTCAAGGGCTGGAAGTAAGCTTTAGCGAAAAGGACCTGGGGGATGTTCACCCCAATTCCGTGCAGCTAAACTTAAAAGGAAAAGAACGGGCCGTCCAGGTGTTAGCCTCTTCCCTGGGTGGCGGCCAGGTCGTAATAAAAAAAATCGATGCTTTTACCGTAGAGATGAACTGCGAGTTGCCGACCCTGGTGGCGGCCTACCCGGACCGTCCGGGGGTGATAGCCACCGTTACGGCCCTGCTGGCCGGGGCCGGGGTGAATATCGCCGGCATGCGGGTTTCCCGCCAGGCTGCCGGCCAAGAGGCGTTGATGGTCGTGGAAACGGATCAGCCGGTTCCGCCGGGACTGGTAGCGGCTATGCGGTCTTTACCAATTATTGAGCGGGTGATATGCATTGACCCGGTATAGCTTTCGCAACATGGCCGAACTCCTGGAACTGGCCAGGACTGAAAAATTAACCCTGGCCGGGGTTGTTATCCGTTATCAGGAGGAGCTGGAAGGCAAACCCCGGGAAGAGGTCCGCAGCATGATGGCCGATCGGCTCCAGGTCATGCGGGCTGCGGCCCGGAAGGGATTGACGGAGGATAACCGCTCCCCCAGCGGCCTGGTAGGCGGGGGCGGAAAACTTCTGGAGGAGTGGCGCCATAATGGTAAGAGTCTTTCCGGTACCACCACCGCCCGGGCTGTAGCCATAGCTATGGCCATAGCCGAAGTCAATGCCGCCATGGGCCGGGTGGTGGCGGCGCCTACGGCCGGCTCCTGCGGGATACTACCGGGGGTGCTCCTAGCCCTGGAAGCCGAAAAAGGCCTGACAGAAGACCAGCTGGTGGACGGTTTATTTACAGCCGCCGGCATCGGTATGGTAGCGTCCCGGCAGGCCTCCCTTTCCGGGGCGGCCCTGGGCTGCCAGGCGGAATGCGGGGTAGCTACGGCCATGGCGGCGGCTGCAGCCGTAGAAATGGCCGGTGGGGAACCGGAACAGGCTGCTGCCGCCGCCGGCGTGGCCCTCCAGGGCCTGATGGGCCTGGTCTGTGACCCGGTGGGTGGCCTAGTGGAGATCCCCTGTGTCATGCGCAACGCCATCGGGGCGGCCCATGCCCTGGCGGCAGCCGACATTGCCCTGGCTGGCGTTCAGTGCTATCTACCCTTTGACGAGATAATAGCCGCCATGGTCCAGGTGGGCCGCGCCCTGCCGGCATCATTACGGGAAACCGGTACCGGCGGGGTAGCTGCCTGCCCTACCGCCCGGAGGCTGGTGGAGCAAGCCTTCCGCCAGGGAGAGATTTGTGATTGCTAATGTGCGCTTATATCTTACATCACCGGTGTCAGGGTAAAATTACCTGAAAAATGTTGCTAGGCAGCAGGATTTTATACCGGCAAAGCGAATATATTTCTTAAAAGAAAATTGCATAACGGGTGGATGAAGGGAGTGGAAGAGACCCTTTTCCAGGGCGCCGAAGGAGCAATTTCCCCCGGTTGGGTGACGGGGGAAGGAAACTCTCAGGCAAAAGTACTACTCCCGGACCCAACTCTGGAGAGTTCCTTTAAAGCCGGTATTGAAACTGCTGGGGTCTTCAGGCAAGCACCTGGCAGCCGGGTCTGGAAACAGCAGCCAGCTTTAAGGGACACCAAAGGGGAAGGCAGGTAGCTGCCTAATCTCTCAGGTATCAGGACAGAGGCCATCACCGCATAATGCGGCGATGGCTTTTTTTATGGACATACTAACAAAGCGAGGTGGATTAGGTGGCGGAGTTAAAAAAGACACCTTTGTATGCAGAACATATAGCTGCCGGAGCCAGGATAGTGGAATTCGGCGGTTGGTTGATGCCCGTCCAGTACACCGGCATTATCGAAGAACACCAGCAGGTGCGTAACTGTGCCGGTCTCTTCGATGTATCCCACATGGGGGAGATTGTCATTAAAGGACCGGATGCCTTTAACCTGGTGCAAAAATTAATCACCAACGATGCCGCCCGGGCTACCGGCAACAGGGTGGTTTACAGTCCCATGTGTTACCCGGACGGCGGTATTGTCGATGATCTCCTGGTCTATCCCCAGGGAGAAGGCGAGTACCTGCTGGTGGTCAATGCCGGGAATATCGATAAAGACTTTGCCTGGATCCGGGAGAACGCTGCCGGCCTGGCAGTGGAGGTAAGCGATATCTCAGCGGCTACGGCCCAGCTGGCCCTGCAGGGTCCCCGGGCCTTAGGGATCCTCCAGCCCCTTACGGATGTGGAGCTTGCTCCCCTGGGCTACTACCGCTGGACGAAGGGCCGGGTCCTGGGGGTGGATTGCCTGATTTCGCGCACCGGTTATACGGGGGAAGACGGTTTTGAGATCTATTTTGCGGCGGCTGACGCCCCCGCCATGTGGCGCCAGCTCCTGGTTGCAGGCCAAGAGGCGGACCTGGTTCCCGCCGGGCTGGGGGCGCGGGATACCCTGCGCCTCGAAGCAGCCCTGCCCCTGTACGGCCATGAGCTGGGTCCGACCATTAGCCCCCTGGAGGCGGGCCTGGGCCGCTTTGTCTGCCTGGAGAAGGGCGAATTCAACGGCCGGGCAGCCCTGGCGGCGCAAAAAGAAGCCGGTATAAAACGCCGGCTGGTGGGCTTGGCCATGGTTGACCGGGGCATCCCGCGGCCGGAGTACCCCGTCCTGGCGGGTGGCCGGGAAATAGGTTATGTTACTTCCGGTTCCTTTGCCCCCACTTTAGGGAAAAATATTGCCCTGGCCCTGGTGGCAGCAGGAACTGTTAGCGCCGGCGCCGAAGTAGAGGTGAGCATCCGCAGCCGTTTGCACCGCGCCGTGGTGGTGGATCTCCCCTTCTACCGCCGGCCTAGAAAGTAAGAAGGAGGAATGGGAAAATGGAATTCCCTGCAAACCTGTATTACAGCAAGGATCATGAATGGGTGGAAGTAGAGGGCAACCGCGCCCGCATCGGCATTACCGACTACGCCCAGGAATCTTTGGGGGATATCGTCTTTGTCGAGTTACCCCAGGTAGGCGACGAGCTGGCTGCCGGTGACAGCTTTGGCGTCGTCGAGTCCGTCAAGTCGGCCTCCGACGTCTACGCACCGGTAGGCGGCAAAGTCGTCGCCGTCAATGAAGCCCTCCTGGATTCACCCCAGGACATCAACGCCGACCCTTACGGCAAGGGCTGGATGATTGAACTGGAAATGAGTGACCCGGATGAAATAGAAGACTTGATGGATGCCGGCGCTTACCGGCAACTGGTGAAGGAGGAGAAGGGGGAGTAAGGGGATGACGTACATTCCCACCACGGCAGCGGAACGGCAGCAGATGCTGGCGACCTGCGGTGCCAACCGGATGGAAGAGCTTTTTAACGACATACCGGCGACTGTCCGCCTGGGCCGGGAACTTGATCTTCCCCGGCCCATGGCGGAAGCCGAGTTGTGGCGCCACCTGGAGGAACTGGCCGGGAAGAATAAAAGACTGATCTCCTTCCTGGGCGCCGGTGCCTATGAGCACTACATTCCCAGCGTTGTTGGTAACCTCCTGGCGAGATCGGAGTTTTATACCGCCTACACGCCCTACCAGCCGGAGATTAGCCAGGGGACTTTACAGGCCATTTTTGAATTTCAATCATTAATGTGCGAGCTGACAGGCCTGGATGTAGCCACGGCGTCCCATTACGACGGGGCTACGGCCACGGCCGAGGCAGCCCTGGTGACCTGCAACGCCACCCGGCGCCAGAAGATTTTAGTTTCCCGGGCCGTCAATCCCCAGTACCGGGCTGTCCTGGCTACCTATACAAAAGGCCAGGGAGTAGAGCTGGTGGAGATACCCATGGCTAATGGCCAGACGGACCTGGCTGCCCTGGAAAAAATGGCCGGGAAGGACGTTGCCGGGGTTATTCTGCAGAATCCCAATTTCTTTGGTCAAATTGAACCAATGGCTGCCGCGACGCAACTGGCCCATAAGGCCGGGGCTTTAAGCATTGCCGTCGTGGATCCCATTTCCCTGGGGCTCCTGGCGGCACCGGGGGAATATGGGGCCGACCTGGCCGTAGGCGAGGGCCAGGGCCTGGGTAATCCCCTGAACTTCGGCGGCCCTTATCTGGGCTTTATCGTCGCCAGGGAGAAACTGGTACGGCGGTTGCCGGGGCGCATCGTCGGCCAGACCACGGATGTTGAAGGTAAACGGGCCTTTGTCCTGACCCTCCAGGCGCGGGAGCAGCATATCCGCCGCGAGAAAGCTACTTCCAATATTTGCTCCAATGAAGCCCTCTGCGCCCTGGCAGCCACCATATATCTCGCGGCCCTGGGTAAGGAGGGCCTGAAAGAAGTGGCCCGCCAGTGCCTGCTTAAGGCCCATTACGCTTTCAACAGGCTGGCCGCCCTGCCGGGGGTGACGCCGGTCTTTAATGGCCCCTTCTTCTGCGAGTTTGTCCTGAGGACGAAACTCACGCCCGGCCAAGTGGCGCAGAGCCTGGCAGCTAAAGGTTTTGCCGCCGGTTTTGACTTAAATCCTTTCTACCCGGAACTCGAAGGCGCCATGCTCTTTACTGTCACGGAAGTGCGGACCAGGGCCGAAATTGACGCTTTTGTGACGGCCATGGGAGGGATACTGGCATGAGGACGGAACCGTTGCTTTTTGAACTGGGGGGTCCCGGCCGGCGGGGTTATACCCTGCCGGAGTGCGACGTGCCGGGGAAGGTAGAAGACTACCTCCCGGAAGCGGCCCGCCGCCGGGCTGATGCCGCCTTGCCGGAGCTGAGCGAAGTGGAAGTCGTCCGCCATTTTACCCACCTGTCGAGCATGAACTATGGGGTGGATACCGGCTTTTACCCCCTGGGCTCCTGCACTATGAAGTACAACCCTAAGGTCAATGAAGCGGCCGCCAGTTTACCCGGGTTCACCAGCCTGCACCCCCTGGTGTCGGTTGAGGCGGCCCAGGGCGCCCTGGAACTCATGTACAACCTGCAGGAGTATCTCGCGGAAATCACCGGTATGGACGCCGTTACCCTGCAGCCGGCCGCCGGGGCCCACGGCGAGTATACCGGTCTGGCCATTATTGCCGCCTATCATCAGAGCCGCGGCGACCTGGAACGCCGCCAGGTGCTGGTGCCGGATTCCGCCCATGGGACCAATCCGGCCAGCGCCGCCATGGCCGGCCTGGAGGTAGTCCAGATACCCTCGGACGAGCGGGGCCTGGTAGACCTGGAAGCATTGCAGGCAGCCGTCGGCCCCCGGACGGCGGCCCTTATGCTGACCAATCCCAACACTTTGGGCCTTTTTGAAAGCGATATTGAAGCTATGGCCGCCCTTATCCACGCGGCCGGCGGGCTCCTCTATTACGACGGCGCCAATCTGAACGCCATTATGGGTATTACCCGGCCGGGGGATATGGGCTTTGATGTGGTGCATTTGAATCTCCATAAGACCTTCTCCGCCCCCCACGGCGGCGGCGGACCCGGCAGCGGCCCGGTGGGGGTGAAAAAGCACCTGGCGCCCTTCCTGCCGGTACCGGTGGTGGCCCGGGATGATGCCGGTCGGTATTACCTGGATTACGACCGGCCGCAGACCATCGGCCGGGTACGTTCTTTCTATGGCAATTTCGGCGTCATGGTCAGGGCCTATGCCTATATCCGTACCCTGGGAGCTTCCGGCCTGAAAGAAGCCAGCGAGCAAGCCGTTTTAAACGCCAACTACATGCTGGCGCGGCTCAGGCCCTACTTCAAGGTGCCCTTCGACCGGGTGTGCAAGCATGAGTTTGTCATCGCCCCGCTCAAAGAGGTAAATGACGCCGGCGTTCATACCCTGGATATCGCCAAACGCCTCCTGGACTACGGCTTCCACGCGCCGACCATCTATTTTCCCCTGATTGTCCATGAGGCCATGATGATTGAGCCGACGGAAACAGAGCCCAAGGAAACCCTGGATGCCTTCTGTGATGCTTTGATAGCTATCAGCAAAGAGGCAGTCGCCAATCCGGACCTCCTCCACAGCGCGCCCCATAACACCCCGGTGCGGCGCCTGGACGAGGTGGGCGCGGCCAGGAACCCGGTTTTACGCTGGCAGGGAAAATAGTTGTCCCTGGCGAAAGATAAACAAAGCCGGCAGCTCAAGACTTGCCGGCTTTGCTTCCCTATACCTTATTAAACCATCGGATACCGGGACGTTCACTAATTGCTGTTCGCGCGGGAAGTACATAGCAAGGCTAGAGTGGGATGGCGTTTTTTAAAAGTTCCCTGGCAAACCGGCTGTTTTTAAGCTCTTCGGGAGTATATACAAAAAGGTCCAGCCCCACGGGAAATTTGCCGGGCAAATAATCCGGCACTCTCTCCCAGGGTTTTCTATCGTCATTTGTAATCAGGATCAAAAGGTCGATGTCGCTGTAAGGGGTGTAGTTCCCCCTGGCCCAGGAGCCGCAAAGGTAAACGGCCAACACCTCCGGCCTTGACTTCAACCTTGCCGCCAGGTCTTCCAGGGCATTTCTGACAACTTTCTCCTCAACGGAGATGATTCTTACAGAATTCAATGATTTCACCTGCAATCTTGATGGCGGTGTCGGCCTCCCCGGCAGTGTAAAAGTCGGTGGGCGCTCCGATTTCGAAACCGTTCGGATAGCGGGCCGGGATATAATGCTTGTCGATAACCTTAGCTTTATCAATCAAATCTTCAGGAACGGCAATTTCTGCCGGTAGATTTGCCAGTAAAATGGATACGGTATGCCCCCAGGCGTCGAGGTGCAACTTTTGAAATAATGCTTTTACTGCTTTTTCCGCCGCCTGCTGGGCGGCAAAACAGGTCCATTCAAAATCCCCGGCGTTAAACGAATTAATGGCATGCCTTAAGTCTGCTTCTGCTTGCCGCAGCCAGTCGCTGCTTCTTTCAGGCATTTTCAACACCTGCAATATTATTACATATTTTCCCATCTGTTTACAGGATAGCATTACATGAGTGGTATGTCAATATCGGGGTAATTGTAGGGGGGATATATATGCCAGTTGAAACCTGGCGGCTGTTAGATACCGGCGTGGCTGACCCTTACACCAACATGGCCGTGGACGAGGCCATCCTGCTGGAGCACCGGGAAGGCAAAACACCGCCGACCTTACGTTTTTACGCCTGGTCGCCGCCAACCATTTCCCTGGGGTATTTCCAGCAGTTAGAAAAAGAAATTGACCTGGAGGCCGTGAAAGAACGGCGCCTGGGGTTGGTGCGCCGCTTAACCGGCGGCCGGGCCGTACTTCATGATAATGAAGTCACTTACAGCGTGGTTGCCCGGGAGGACCACCCCCTCATGACCGGCGGGATTCGCCCTTCTTACTTACGCCTGGCAGAGGCCCTGGCCCTGGGGTTAAAGGAACTGGGAGCGCCGGTGGAGATTGCTTCCGGCCGCAAAGGAGCCCAGGATGAGCATACTTCGGCCGCCTGCTTTGATGCCCCCTCCTGGTATGAGATAACCAGCGGCGGGCGCAAAGTCGTAGGCAGTGCCCAGACCCGCAAAGGGGGCGTCGTCCTCCAGCACGGATCTATAGTCATCGCCTTAAATGTTGACGACCTTTTTGCCGTCCTGAAGATGCCTTCGGAAGCCGTACGCCAGCGCCTCAAGGATAAATTTTACCACCAGGCCTGCGGCCTGGAGGAAATTTTAGGCCGCAGGGTTGAAGCAGGGGAAATAAAGGCCGGCATTGTCCGGGCCTTTACCCGGCTCTACGGCTTAGAGTTTATACGGGGAGAGCTTACAGATGGCGAAAAAGGGCGCCTGGAGGAGTTAAGGGCGAAATATGCCAGTAGGGAATGGTTGGAACGGCGTTAGGAGAAATCCTGGCGGGTTTATAGAGGCCTTAAGAAGGGATTATGTTTGTGGGGTGGTAGAGATACGGCTGGTGCAGTCATCAGGGCGGCAGTAAGGTATAGCCCGGCCTTTTCCCAGAGAAACTAATTTTAGCAACTTCTCCTGGGGAGGTAATAAATGTTGGGTGATAAAAACCGCAGCCGTTTTGTGAGTGATGAGCGGACGCGCCTGCAACAGATGCGGGCGGCTGAATATCCCGGCGGGGTGGTGGTAGACCCGGTACCCATTACCGCCGGCGACGAAGTAACCATCCTTTACCACGGCCTCCTGGATGCCTGCGGCGCCGACCAGGTATGGCTGCATACCGGTTACGGTGACGCCAATAACTGGCAAAATATCTATGATTACCGCATGGAGCGTACCGGCTACGGCTGGGTCAAAAACATCCGGGTGGAAGACGGCAGCCGCCTGAACATCTGCTTCAAGGACAGCGCCAACAACTGGGACAACAACAACGGTCTCAACTGGAGCTTTGAAATCCACAAGGGCAATCTGCCGGGACGCAGGTAAAAGAGTATAATCTAGCGGCCCCTGGACTTAACCGGGGCCTTTTAATTTAGGAGACAGTTTGGTTGAAGCAGGAATTATCAAATAAATAGAGAATAGTTGTATAAACGACAAATGTTCGCTGGAATACGGTATTGCTTCCCGGCGTCCTGACATTGGAAAAACGGGCCCGGGCTTAAGATATACCAGCTACTCTTAGCTATAACTGATCGAGGTGATTAAAATATGGCTATAGACAAAAGCTCTTTTGTACCTCCTTACTACCAGCTGGCACAGATCCTGGAACGCCAGATCAGATTAGGAGAATACCGTCCGGGCGAGGCTTTACCCTCCGAAGCGGAGCTGAGTGAAAAATACGGGTTAAGCCGCATGACCGTCCGCCGCAGCCTGAGCCAGCTGGCCAGGGCCGGTCTCATTCGCACTGAACGAGGGAAAGGTACTTTTGTCTCCCGCCCCGAGCTGGATCGCGCTGTTTTTGTCATGGAAGAATTTCACAAGGAGGTGGCTGCACGGGGTTTGACCTCCAGTGTCCGGCTGCTGGAAGCCCGGCTGGTTCCCGCACCGGAAAAAGCGGCCGGGAAATTACAAGTTCCGGCAGGGACGAAGGTGCTCTATATCCGCCGCTCCCTTTTGGCTGGCGGGGAGCCCCTCGCCTATGACCGGAAATACCTTCGCTACGACCGGGGGCGACCCATCCTAGAGAACGAGCTCCAGTACCAGGCGCTTCCGGACATGGTGGAGAAACATGCTGAAGCCCTGCCCGTAAGCAGCAAGATGATCTTGCAGGTTACATCCCTGAATGATGAAGAGGCCCGCGCTTTACGTGTGGCACCGGGTTCGCCGGCCTTCTTGCTGGAGCAGGTACTTCTGGCCGGGGATGGCCGGCCGGTGGGGTGGGGATGGTGTTTATACCGTGGCGACAGGTATCAATTAACCTCCGTCTCCGCGACAATTTAGATCTGATTAACAATCCTGCTACCAGTCTAACAAAAAAAAGAGGTGGTTTGTGTTGGGGCCCTTAACGATGGCTATGGCAGAATTAGAAGAAAAGAAGGTCCTTGAACTGGTCGGACAAGCCCTCCGCGAGCAGAAACCACCCCTGGAAATTGTAGAAGAATGCCGGCAGGGACTTAAAATCGTAGGGGAACGTTATGCGAGTGGAGAATATTTCTTAAGTGACCTGGTAATGTCGGCAGAAATATTTCAGGAGGCTCTCCGGGTTCTAGAACCCTTTCTGTCTATTTCAGCAATCTCTCAGGAGCAGCCGGGCAAAGCCGATATCGTTTTTGGTACGGTAGAGGGTGACATCCATGACATCGGCAAGAACATAACTATCTCCCTGCTTCGATGTGAAGGATTTCGCGTCTACGATGCGGGGGTGGACATTCCACCGGACATTTTTTTGAATATTATCCGGGAAACAGGCGCCCGGGTTTTGGGGTTATCTGCTTTGCTGACTTCTTCTTTTGAATCCATGCGCCGCACCGTCCAATTGGTCCGCATGCTGGCTCCTAAGCCTGCGGTTAAAGTTCTTATAGGAGGTCTGGTCAATGAGCGTGTCTGCCAGTATGTAGGTGCCGACGCCTGGGTGCGGGAGGCGGGGGAAGGAGTGGCCATCTGCCGGCGCTGGCTGGGGATGAGGGTTTTAATTTCGAAGGAATGATAAAGAGGAGAAGTCAATGAAACCGGAAGAAAGGCAAGAGCAAATGTTCTTTTCGTGGCTTTCTGGTCAAGGCATCGAATTTGCGAGTCCGGAAGCAGAAAAGTCGTATAAAGAGCGAGTAATGCGTCTAAAAGACGCTATTCAATTAAGAAAGGTACCTGACCGGGTACCGGTTTGTCCTATAACGGGACTTTTTCCGGTTTATTACTCAGGTATAACCGTTCAAGATGCGATGTATGATTATGACAAAACTGCGGTTGCTTGGAAGAAATACGTTTTAGATTTTGAGCCCGATGCATATCTAGGAACAACTTTTGTTCCGCCAGGTAGATTTTTTGAAATTCTTGACTACAAACTGTATAGGTGGCCAGGTCATGGTGTCCCGCCGGATACCTCATACCAATGCCTTGAGGCGGAGTATATGAAGGCCGATGAGTACGACGCTTTGATCCACGATCCTTCTGACTTCTGGATAAGATTATATTTCCCCCGCATTTTCGGTGCACTTAAACCCTTCGCAAAACTGGCTCCTCTTACCGACGTTCTGGAAATTGTAATGACTTGTGGTAGTTTTATTCCCTTCGGTTTTCCCGAAGTACAGGCCGCCTTCAAGGCCGTTTTCGAAGCGGGAGATGAAGTTCACCGTTGGGCCAGTATGGTTCGCGCAGTGGACCGGGCACTTCAAGGGAATGGATACCCCTCCTTCGTTGGAGGAGTAAGCAAAGCACCTTTTGATATCATCGGCGACACTCTCAGGGGTACCCATGGAATCATTATTGATATGTATAGACAGCCAGAAAAACTGCTGGAAGCCCTGGAGGCGGTTGCCCCCCTGGCCATAAGGATGGGGGTATCTTCCGCCAAGACCGCCGGCCACCCGCTAGTATTTATGCCCCTGCATAAGGGAGCTGACGGTTTCCTGTCAGGCAAACAGTTTAAGACCTTCTATTGGCCGACGCTAAGAAAAGTTATTACTGGTTTAATTGAAGAAGGATTGGTTCCTTTCTTATTTGCTGAAGGAGGCTATAATTCCCGGTTAGAAGTCATTCGTGACCTGCCCAAGGGCACGACGGTATGGCTTTTTGACCAGACCGATATGGCTAAAGCTAAAGAGGTACTGGGGGATATAGCTTGCATTGCCGGCAACGTGCCCATTACTCTGTTGACCTTTGGGACACCGGAAGAAATAAAGGATTACTGTAAACAACTTATCAAAATTGCCGGTAAAAATGGTGGGTTTATTTTGAGCTCCGGGGCGGTAATCGATGACATAAGACCTGAAAACATGCACGCCCTGATAGCATCCGCAAGGGAATACGGCACCTACCGGTAAAAGCAGATTACCAAGGCAAGAAGATATTTTTTCTATGCTTTGCGGGGATCATGAGAACATCTGTTATTGCAGGTGCCTGTCAGGACGCAGGCAAAAAGCCCCCTCTTTTCCCGACCGGGGAATGAGGGGGCTTTAATTTTTTTGCAAGAGAACCACCTCATGGAGGTTCATGATAAAATGGCAACCCCGCCCCGAGAAGAGTCATATCAGGCTACCAGCTGGGAATAATACTTTTGCTACCGGAAGTGGTGGATAATAAAAACTCCTGCTCCTGATGCCACGATGATAGGAGATTTGTTGGCCGTGACAGGATTACAGATCCGCCTGCTGCACCGGCTAGCCCGGTTATACGGCGTGGAAACTGCCTTTTACGATAATGCTGGTCGCCGGCGTCTGGCTTCGCCGCAATCGTTGCTGGCGGTACTGCAGGTCCTGGGAGCACCGGTAGAGCGTCTCGCCGACGTTTCCAGTGCCCTGCGGGAAGGCATCCAGAAGCAATGGCGGCGTTGTTGTGAACCGGCGGCCGTAGCTTGGAATAGGGAACCTGTTCGTCTCCAACTGCGCCTGCCTGCGGAACTTACGGGAGGTATTGCTGATTGCCGGTTGGAACTAGAAAACGGCAAAGTATGGCGCTGGAGCTGCCATTTAGCCCGTTTACCCGTACTCCAGGCAGTTGTCGTGGAAGGCATGAACTATGAGGTCAGGCAGCTTAAACTGCCGTCCGGGTTACCGTTGGGATACCACTGGTTGACAATAACCTTGCCGGCTCGTCACCATAAAATCTTGCTTATTTCTGCCCCGCGCCAGGCCTATGGCCCAGTTACCAGTACGAAACGCCTCTGGGGGATCTTCGTACCCCTCTACGCCCTTCATTCCGGGCGAAGCTGGGGTGCGGGGGATCTTACCGACCTTGAGACCCTATTAGGTTGGGTCCACGAGCAGGGAGGCGATCTGGTTGGTACGCTACCGCTTCTGGCGAGCTTTTTAGACGAACCTTTTATCCCGAGCCCCTACGAACCAGTCACTCGCTTGTTCTGGAATGAATTTTACCTTGATGTTACCCGCGTGGAGGAATTAAAAAGGTGCCGTGAGGCAAGGGAGTTACTAAATTCCCCGGCGTTCCGGCAAGAGATAGCGGCCCTGCAGGCCGCACCACTGGTGGACTACCGCCGCGGGATGGCAGTGAAACGCCGGATACTCGAACTCTGCGCCCGCCACTTCTTTGCTGGAAATTCCGGGCGGCAGGCCGCCTTCCGGGACTGGGTGAAAAAGAACCCGGTGGTGCAGGATTATGCCCGTTTTCGGGCTACCGTCGAGAAACGGCGCACCAGCTGGCAGGTATGGCCTGGCCGGCTGCGGGACGGCATCCTTCGGGAAGGGGACTATGATCCGAGGGTCGAGGGTTATCACCTTTATGTCCAGTGGCTGGCCCATCGCCAGTTCCAGGACCTCGCCGCCCGGGCCCGGCAAAACGGGCAAAGGTTATATCTTGATCTGCCGCTGGGAGTTCATCGCGATGGGTACGATGTCTGGCGCGAGCGCTCCGTCTTTGCCCTGGAAGCCAATAGTGGCGCCCCGCCTGATGCGTTTTACAGCCGGGGACAGGACTGGGGGTTTCCTCCCCTCCATCCAGAGGGAATCCGGGAACAGGGTTATCGCTACTATATCGCCGTCGTGCGCCACCACCTCCAACATGCCGGCATCTTACGCCTCGACCACGTAATGGGGCTGCACCGTCTCTACTGGATTCCCCGGGGTCTATCCGCGCGCGAGGGGGTTTATGTGCGCTACCGCGCCGAGGAGTTCTATGCCATTTTAGCCCTTGAATCCCAGCGCTACCGGGCACTACTCGTGGGCGAGGACCTTGGTAACGTACCCGGTTCCGTTCGCAGCGCCATGAAGGGGCATAATATCAACCGGATGTATGTGCTGCCCTTCGAATATACCGGTAATACCCGGAGGGTACTGCGCCCTATCCCCGCCAGGGCCCTGGTATGCTTAAATACCCATGATATGCCACCCTTCGCAGCCTTCTGGTTAGGAAAAGACGCCAGTGAACGGGTGGCTTTGCCCGTCTTTCTTTACCACCAGGGTCGGCTGGCGCTACCCACCAATAAAACCGGGGACGTCACCCGCGCTTGCCTGGCTCACCTGGCCGCCAGCCGGGCCCGGATTCTCCTGGTTAACCTGGAGGATTTGTGGTTAGAGACTGCTCCGCAAAATATCCCCGGGACAGTCGATGCCTATCCCAACTGGCGGCGCAAGGCGCGCTACACCGTGGAAGAGTTTAGTCAGAAGCCGGAAGTGCTGCAAGTACTAAAGGAGATCAGTTATCTAAGGAATACTAACATCTGCGGCCCTCTTATCTGCAAAGGCGAGGTGGCAAACCATGACCTATAATGTTAGCCTGGGGGCCACTTACTTGGGGGATGGCCGCTGCCGCTTCCACCTCTGGGCACCCCTGGCCGAAAGTGTGGCGGTACAGATCGTGGCACCTGAAGAAAGACTTGAACCTTTAACCCGGAAAGAACGTGGGTACTTTCAAGGCGAGGTAGAGGGGGTCGAACCTGGTAGTCTCTATTACTACCTTCTGGACGGAAGGCAGTTCCCTGACCCGGCTTCGCGCTACCAGCCACACGGTGTCCACGGCCCTTCCCAGGTTGTAGATCCCCAGGCTTTCGTCTGGTCGGACGACTCCTGGGTGGGCTGCACCCGAGAGGAGCTAATCTTCTATGAACTGCATGTAGGGACTTTCACCCCGGAGGGCACTTTTGACGCCATCATCGCCCACCTGGACGATTTGCGCACCCTGGGGGTTACCGCCATTGAATTAATGCCCGTGGCCCAGTTCCCGGGAAGCCGCAATTGGGGGTACGACGGCGTTTTCCCCTTTGCCGTCCAGAACTCTTACGGTGGACCGGAGGGGCTCAGGCGGCTGGTGGATACCTGCCACAAGTACGGCCTCGCCGTATTTCTCGATGTGGTCTACAACCACCTGGGCCCGGAAGGAAACTACCTGGCCAAATTCGGGCCTTATTTTACCGACCGTTACCATACCCCCTGGGGACAGGCCCTCAACTTTGATGGACCCGGTAGCGACGAAGTCCGGCGCTTCTTTATCGAAAACGCCCTTTACTGGTTAACCGAGTTTCACCTGGATGGCTTGCGGCTGGACGCCATCCATGCCATTATGGACAGGTCTGCTTTACCTTTCCTGGAGGAACTGGCCGCTGCCGTGAAGCTTCAGGCCGAACGGCTGGGACGCCGGGTTTATATTGTTGCCGAGAGTGACCTGAACGACCCCCGGGTAATCCGGCCGCAAGAATTGGGGGGATATGGCCTTGATGCCCAGTGGTGCGACGACTTTCACCACGCCCTGCATGCGCTGCTGACGGGGGAAAGAAACGGCTACTACCGTGACTTCGGCACCCTCGGCAACCTGGCCCGGGCCTTCCGGGAAGGTTATGTTTACACCGGTCAGTACTCTGCCTACCGGCAGCGGCGGCACGGCCGGCGGCCGCATCCGTGCAAGGGTAACCAGTTCGTGGTTTTTACCCAGAACCATGATCAAGTAGGCAACCGGGCCCGGGGTGAAAGGTTAAGCACCCTGGTTCCCTTCGTCAAACTCAAACTGGCCGCCGCCGTAGTGCTCCTCTCCCCCTTCGTACCGCTGCTCTTCATGGGCGAGGAATACGGTGAAACGGCACCCTTTCAATACTTTACCAGCCATTCCGATCCCGGGCTCATCGCAGCGGTACGCCGGGGGCGGCGGGAAGAATTCGCCGGCCACAACTGGACAGGCGAGGTGCCTGATCCCCAGGATGAGGCTACCTTCCGACGTTCCTGTCTTAACCACGGCCTCAGCCTTCAGGGAGAGCACCGGGTACTCCGGGACTTCTACCGGCAGCTAATCCAGTTGCGCCGGGAACTACCCGCCCTGGCGGATCTAAACCTGGAAAATATGGAGGTTATCACCTGCGAGGAGGACCTGGTCCTGTTCGTGCATCGCTGGAGCAATGATAGTGAGGCGGGCATCATCTTTTCCTTTAGCGATGCCGAATCAACCCCCACCCTGCCCCTGCCGGCAGGGCGCTGGCGCAAACGATTGGATGCCGCTGAAGAGCGCTGGTTGGGCAACGGTAGTACCATACCTGCCCTGCTTGTATCTCAGGGAAAAATGCAGATGCCTTTAACCCCGGGAGCATGTCTGTTGTTTGAAAGAATAAAGGAGGCTCAGGCTGACTAATGGAACGGTACATTTGCATCCACGGCCATTTTTACCAGCCACCACGGGAAAACCCCTGGCTGGAGGACATCGAGCTCCAGGACTCGGCTTACCCCTACCACGACTGGGATGAACGGATTACCGCTGAATGCTACGAACCTAACACCGCCTCGCGCATTCTTGATGGTGACGGGTGGATCAGGAAAATCGTCAACAACTATAGCAAAATCAGTTTCAACTTTGGTCCCACCCTCCTTTCCTGGATGGAAACCAATGCCCCGGAGGTTTACCGGGCGATAATTGAAGCTGATCGGGAAAGCCAGCGGCGCTTTTCGGGGCACGGTTCAGCCCTGGCCCAGGCCTATAACCACATGATCATGCCCCTGGCCAACACGCGTGATAAATACACCCAGATAATCTGGGGGATTAAAGATTTTGAGCACCGCTTTGGCCGGCGGCCGGAAGGAATGTGGTTACCGGAGACCGCCGTTGATCTGGAAACTCTTGCCATGATGGCACAACAGGGCATCCGTTTCACCATCCTGGCCCACTGGCAGGCGCGTCGCATCCGACCCCTGGGTAGCGATAACTGGCAGGAGGTCCACGGTGGCCTCGATACCACCATGCCTTATCAGGTTCGCCTGCCCAATACGGACCGGACGATCAATGTCTTCTTTTATAATGGCGAAGTCGCCCGCGCCGTAGCCTTCGAGAAACTGCTCGATAACGGTGAACGCTTTGCCAAACGTCTACTGAGTGTCTTTAACGAGGGACGCAACGCGCCCCAGCTTGTCAATATTGCTACCGACGGCGAGACCTACGGCCACCACCACCGCCACGGGGATATGGCCCTGGCCTACGCCCTGGATTATATTGAAGCCAATAAACTGGCACGTCTAACCAACTACGGCGAATACCTGGAAAAACACCCACCCACCCATGAGGTGGAGATAAATAATAATAGCTCCTGGAGCTGTGCCCATGGAGTGGAAAGGTGGCGGACTAATTGTGGCTGTAACACGGGTATGCATCCAGGGTGGAGCCAGGCCTGGCGGGCACCCCTGCGCGATAGCCTCAACTGGCTGCGGAACACCCTGGCACCCAAGTTTGAGGGAAGGGCGCGCCAGTTTCTAAAAGATCCCTGGGCCGCGCGTAATGACTACATCGCGGTCATCCTCGACCGTTCACCGGAAAACTTCGACCGCTTCCTCGGACAACATGCCACCCGTATACTAAACCAGGAAGAAAAAATCACGGTGTTGAAGCTGTTGGAGCTCCAGCGACACGCCATGTTAATGTTCACCAGCTGCGGCTGGTTCTTTGACGAAATCTCAGGCATTGAGACAGTGCAGGTTATTAAATACGCCGGCCGTGTGATTCAATTAGCCCAGGAATTATTTAACGAGTCGCCAGAGCCCCGTTTTATGGAGATGCTGGCCCAGGCCAAGAGCAACATCCCTGAACACCGTGACGGAGCCCATATCTATGAAAAATTCGTCAAGCCGGCAACGGTCGATTTGCTCAAGGTTGGAGGCCATTATGCCCTGTGTTCTTTATACGAAACCTATGACCAGCATTCCCGCATCTTTTGCTACGATGTCTACCGGGAAGACAGTCAGAATCGTTTAGCAGGTACAGCCAGGTTAGCTGTAGGCCGGGCGCAGGTCACCTCCCAGATTACCCAGGAGTCGATGAAGATTAGTTATGGCGCCGTTACTTTAGGTAACCATAATGTTAGTGGCGGTGTCCGGGTTTACGAGAATGACGAGTCCTACCAGCGAATGGTACAGGAATTAACCGGTGCCTTCGACCGGGCCGATTTCAGTGAGGTCATCAGGCTCCTGGATCAGCACTTTGAAGGGGCCACCTATTCTTTAAGGCAGCTTTTCCGGGACAAACAGCGGATGGTGCTGGATATCATCCTGGAGTCCACCCTGGCGGAAGCGGCGGAAGATTA
Organism: Moorella sp. E306M; assembly: GCF_006538385.1. Classification (NCBI taxonomy): domain Bacteria; kingdom Bacillati; phylum Bacillota; class Clostridia; order Neomoorellales; family Neomoorellaceae; genus Neomoorella; species Moorella sp. E306M. The sequence goes on from NZ_BJKO01000001.1 coordinate 1,831,145, forward strand.
CCGGCGCATTTACGATCGTCATGCCCCCTTAATGCGTTTCTTAAAGGATTTAAATATCCCCCAGCCCCGGGCACTGCAGGCCGCTGCCGAGTTCGTCTTGAACACCAGCCTCCGCCAGGCTTTCGCAGGTGACAATCTGGACCTGGAACGCATCAAAGCGCTCCTAAGTGAAGCCGAGATGGCCGGTGTTCCCCTCGACGGCGAAGTTCTGGGGTATGTTCTGGAACAGACCCTGAAACAAATGGCTGAGAAACTACTGGGCCAACCTGACGACCAGGCCTTCATCGGGCATCTGGACGCGGTAATCAGCCTGGTGCGCTCGTTGCCCTTTGAAGTAAACCTCTGGAAAGTACAAAACGTTTATTACCGCTTATTGCAGACAGTTTACCCTGGATACCGGGAGAAGGCCCGCCAGGGGGATGGGAAAGCCAAGGCGTGGCTTGACCTGTTTAACTCCCTGGGGGACAAACTACAGGTGCGGAGGTAAAAATGGTCAGGTCGCGCATCCCCACCGCTACTTACAGGTTGCAGTTTAACCGGCAGTTTAGCTTTATCGAAGCGCGCGAAGTGGTACCGTACCTGCAGGCGCTGGGGGTTACCGATATTTATGCCTCCCCCCTGCTGAAAGCGAGGAAAGATAGCCCCCACGGGTACGACGTGACTGATCCGGGGCAGTTAAACCCGGAACTGGGAAGCAGGGAGGATTTTACCGCCCTGACTGATACCCTGAAGCAGCAGGGGATGGGGCTGTTACTGGACGTCGTGCCCAACCATATGGCAGCCAGCGTTGAAAATCCGTGGTGGCAGGACGTCCTCAGCCACGGGCGCGCTTCTACTTACGCAACTTACTTCGATATTGACTGGCAACCCGCCAGGCCGGGGCTGGCAAACAAAGTACTGCTGCCAGTCCTGGGTGAACCCTTTGGTAAGGTGCTGGAAAACCAGCAACTGGCCCTGCAGCTGGCGGAAGATGGTTTCCGGGTCTGCTACTATGAAAAGCAATTCCCCCTTAGCCCCCCTTCCTCCCGCCGGATTCTCGACGGCTGGGCGCAAATACTGGCCGGGGATGGTGGCGCTGCCGAACAGGCGCTATCACAATTGCTGGATCTGCTTGCCTCCCTCACAGCATCCCCTCTTACCGGGGCAGGCGAGCCGTCGACTGCCTGGCAACAGGCTTGGAAAAGCCTCTGGTATCTATACAATACTAACCCCGCGGTAAAAGCATTTATTGACAGGAACCTGTGCAAATTAAATGGTAATAAAGGTGAGCCGCAAAGTTTCAATCAACTGGAGCATATCCTGGCGGAACAGGCCTACCGGCTCGCCTACTGGCGGGTGGCCAATGAGGAAATCAATTACCGGCGCTTCTTTGACGTTAGCGACCTGGTAACAATCCGCATGGAAGAAAAAAAAGTTTTTGAGGCGGTGCACGCCCTGATTTTTCAACTGGTCGGGGCTGGGCAAGTTACCGGCCTCAGAATCGACCATATTGATGGCCTGTATGACCCCCAGGAGTACCTCGAACGGCTGCAGGAACACCTTTCTGCAGCAGGAAGTTCCTCCGGTTTTTACGTGGTCGTAGAGAAAATACTAAGCAACGGGGAGGAACTGCCGGCGGCCTGGCCTACTTATGGAACAACGGGCTACGACTTTTTAAATTCGTTGAACGGACTCTTCGTTGACGAAGAAGGGCTCGCCGTCCTGGAAGAGTTATATGCCAGGTACAGCGGCGCCGAAACCGACTTTACCAGGGTGGTCTATAACCAGAAGAAGCTGGTAATGACCAGGTTGTTCGCCAGCGAGGTGCGCAGCCTGGTAGGGGAGCTGGGACGCCTGGCTGAAGGGGATCGCCTGGGCCACGACCTCACCCTGGCAGAACTGGAAGAGGCCCTGGTCGCAGTCACTGCCAGCCTGGGTATCTACCGGACCTATATCCGCGACTTCACGGTAGCGCCGCAGGACCGGCATTACATCGAAACTGCCATAGCCGCGGCCGTCCGGAGGTGCCCGGCCGCCGGCCCGGCCTGCCGTTTCCTGCGCCAGGTGCTGTTGCTGGATTTTCCCGTCTCCCTGCCCCCCGAACAACGGCAGGCCTGGCTGCGTTTCGTAATGCGCTGGCAACAGTTTACGGGACCGGTTATGGCCAAGGGTTACGAGGATACCTCCCTCTACATCTACAACCCTTTGGTTTCCCTCAATGAGGTAGGTAGCAGTCCCCGGACCAGGTGCATATCGGTGGCTGAGTTCCACCGCCGCAATAAAACCCGGCAGGAGCGCTGGCCCCATACCCTTAACGCCACGTCCACCCATGATACCAAGCGCAGTGAGGATGTCCGGGCGCGGATCAATGTTCTAACGGAAATCCCTGACGCCTGGGGAGAGAGGGTCGAGCGCTGGCATCGCTGGAACGGGACCAAAAAGTTAAATATAAAAGGTGAGCCTGTACCCGATGGCAATATGGAGCTATTTATCTACCAGACGCTAATCGGCGCCTGGCCGCTTCTAGAAGAAGAAATACCCGCTTTTAAGGAACGGCTCCGGGCTTATCTGGTCAAAGCGGCCCGGGAGGCCAAAACCCGGACCAGCTGGCTTGACCCTGATAACGCTTACGAGAAAGCCCTGGTAGAGTTTGCCCTCTCTATTTTAACGCCGGAGCCAGAGAACCGGTTTCTGCCGGACTTCCTTCGCTTCCAAAAAGTCGTTGCTTTTTATGGTGCCTGGAACTCGTTAGCCCAGGTACTGCTCAAAATAACCAGCCCGGGGGTGCCTGATTTTTATCAGGGAACAGAGCTATGGAATTTCAGCCTTGTTGATCCCGACAACCGGCGTCCGGTTGACTTTAAAACCCAAGCCAGGCTTTTAAAAAGGCTCAAAGAAGAAGAGACAAAAGGTCAACAGGCTTTAGTAACAAACCTCCTTACCCACTGGCAGGATGGCCGGGTAAAGCTCTACCTGACTTATAAATCCCTCCACTTCCGTCGCGATCACCGGGAAATGTTTGTCACCGGTGAGTATATCCCCGTGGCAGTCACCGGGTCCAGGTCGAGACACGTCTGCGCCTTCGCCCGTCATTTCGGCGGGAAGTGGGCTCTGGTGATTGTACCTCGCCTGCTGGCGCGGCTGCTGGCGGGCCAGGTAATACCAACAGATGGTATGCCGCCAGCCGTTGGCTTCCTCCCTGGGGAAACCGTATGGCAAGAAACAGCCATTGTTTTACCTGAACCAGCTCCAAGCAACTGGCATAATATTTTGACAGGAGAGGTTATGTTAGCCACCTCTTCGACTAAAGGAAGAGTTCTTACCCTTGCCGACACGTTACGTAGTTTTCCAGTTGCTTTACTAGCCGGTGACGAATAGACCGTTCTTTTTATCGTTTTAATACAGATAAAGGAAGGAAGTCCCAAATGCTTCGCCGTGTGAGCCTTAAAGATTATGAAAGCGTAACCGGAAGCGCCCTTATTGACGAAATCCGGTCCCTGGGAGAAAATTTACAGGGCTACAGTGTCTGGCATATCAACTCTACCACCATCGGTGGTGGGGTGGCAGAAATTTTAAGCTCACTGGTGCCTCTGATGGAGGAGGCAGGGCTGACCGTCAGTTGGAAGGTGCTTAGCGGTAGCCCGGAATTTTTCAATACTACCAAGCAATTTCATAATGGCATGCATGGCCAGCAGGTGAATGTCACCGGTGAGATGCTGGAGAGTTATCTCGCCACAGCACAAAAAAACAAAGACCTTGTGACGGGAGAGGCCGACCTGGTGGTAATCCATGACCAGCAGCCCCTGGGACTGACTACCTTCCGCGCTGAGAACAGCGGCCGGTGGCTCTGGTACTGTCACGTTGACCCGCGTTATGCCGTACCACCGGTCTGGTATTTTCTGGCGCCCATGATTGCCACCTGCGATGCAGCCGTATTTCACCTGCCGGAATACGCCCGCGACCTGCCGGTACTCCAGTACTTCATGCCCCCGGCTATCGACCCTCTATCTGACAAAAACAGGGATGTATCTCCCGCTGAATACGGGGCGGTGCTCGAGAAGCTGGGCATAGACCCGGCAGGCCCGCCAATAATCCTCCAGGTATCCCGTTTCGACCGGCTCAAGGATCCTACCGGTGTAATCGAGGCTTTTAAACTGGTAAGGGAAAATATGGCCTGCCGCCTGATCCTGGCCGGAGGTAGCGCCGATGACGACCCGGAGGGTGCTGCAGTCCTGGACGAGGTGCGGGCATCGGTTAAGGGCGACCCGGACATTACCGTACTTTCCTTGGACCCCGACGCTAACCTGGAAATAAACGTCTTACAGCGGCGCGCCGATGTGATAGTGCAAAAGTCGCTGCGTGAGGGTTTTGGTTTAACTGCCACCGAGGCCCTCTGGAAAGGCAAACCCCTGGTAGCCACCCCTACCGGCGGCCTGGCCCACCAAGTACTGGACGGCGAAACAGGACTGACTGCCCGGACGGCGGAAGAAATGGCCAAACAGGTCGAACGCCTGCTGCTCAACCCCGCCCTTGGAAGGCGTTTGGGCGCGGCCGGACGGGAGCACGTGCGCCAGCGCTTTATCCTGCCGGTGTATCTATACAATTGGCTAAGACTGATAAACTTGCTTGACGGGCGGCGCAATAGCTAGCTATTTTATCATCCCACAGCAGCCAGAGACCCCGGAGATTGCTCCTGGGCCTCTGGCTTTATTTTTTCCGCTAACGCACCGCCACCCGGTATTCCCGCAGCCAGGTGTCGACCTGGGCAAGATAAGCGAAAAGCTGGGGGGCGCTCATGAGCTGGCCGAACCAGGGCAGGTCGAAGGGCTCTTCCTTCTCCGCCAGGGCACGGACGGCCGGCACGTCGATAAAGGGCAGCAGGGGCGAACCGGGGTCGTTCAAAATCTTTAGCATCCAGGTGCGGACGGCCTCCAGGTAAGCCGGGTTGTAGGTCTTGGGGTAGGGGCTCTTGCGCCGCTGCAGGACCTCCTCCGGCAGTATCCCGCGTAAAGCCCGGCGTAAGATTCCCTTTTCCATCTGGCCCTGGAATTTCATCTCCCAGGGGATGTTCCAGACATACTCTACCAGGCGGTGGTCGCAGTAGGGCACCCGGACTTCCAGGCCCGCGGCCATGCTCATGCGGTCCTTGCGGTCCAGGAGTACCGGCATAAAACGGGTCAGGGTAAGGTAAGAAAATTCCCGCAACCGGGCGCTCCGGGGGTCCTCTCCCAGCAGGCGGGGTACTTCCTTCAGGGCCTCATGGTAGCGCCTGGCCACGTATTCCTCCGGCCGGACCATTGCTTTAAGTTCGGAGGAAAGGAGGCGTATCCTCTCCTGGCCGGCCCGCGTCCAGGGGAAAGTAGCCATGGCCATGGCCTTTTCGCTCCTGAACCAGGGGTAACCGCCGAAGACCTCGTCGGCAGCCTCGCCGGACAGGGCGACAGTGGCTTCTTTTTTAATTTCCCGGCTGAAGAGATACAGGGAAGAATCCACATCAGCCATCCCCGGCAGGTCCCGGGCGCGCATGGCCGCAGTCAGGGAGGCTACCAGTTCGGGGGTGTCGATAAAGACGTAGTGGTGCCTGGTACCCAGGTGGCGGGAAACCAAATCCACCCAAGGGGCGTCGCTATGGGGCTGGAAATGGCTGGGCCGGAAATAACGGTCATTGTCGACGTAGTCTACCGACCAGGTATGGATGGGCCCCAGCCCCCGCTCCTGAAAGGCCCGGGCGGCAAAGGCGGTAACAGCGCTGGAATCCAGCCCCCCGGAGAGCAGGGTGCAGACGGGCACGTCGGCTACCAGCTGCCGCTCCACCGTATCCTGTAAAAGCTCGCGGACCTTAGCAGTAGTTGTCTCCAGGTCATCCGGGTGGGGACGGCTTACCAGGCGCCAGTACTGGTGCTGGTGGATGCCCTGGCGGTCATATATCAGGTAGCAGCCGGGTTTCAATTCAGCTATGTTGCGAAATACTCCGTGTCCCGGCGTCCGGGCCGGCCCCAGGACAAAGACTTCGGCCAGCCCTTCGGCGTCCACCTCCGCTTCCACCGCCGGGTGCGCCAGCAGGGCTTTCAATTCCGAACCGAAGAGGAAGGCACTGCCCCTTTGCGTATAAAAGAGGGGTTTGACGCCCAGGCGGTCCCGGGCCAGGAACAGGCATTGCCTGGAATCATCCCAGATGGCAAAGGCAAAGATGCCATTGAAACGCTCGACGCAGGCCGGCCCCCATTCCATATAGGCCGTCAGCAGCGCTTCCGTATCTGAGTGCCCCTGGAAGGTATAGCCCCGCGCTTCCAGCTCCCGGTGCAGGTCGGGTGTGTTGTAGAGTTCACCGTTATAGGATATGACAAAGGTTTGGCTGCCGCGGCGGCGTACCATGGGCTGGCCGCCGCCGGCAGGATCAACGACAATCAGGCGGCGGTGGCCCAGGGCCGCCCGGGAGGAAAGCCATACCCCGGAGGCATCCGGCCCGCGGCAGGCCAGGGTGGCCGTCATGGCCTCCAGGACAGACTGTTGCCGGGTCAGATCCACCTCCCAGTCCACCCAGCCGGTGATTCCACACATAAATAAATCCCTCCCCAGCAGGCTGTTAAAAACGCCCTTAAATTGAAACCCTTCCTCTGGACGCCGTTGCCCACCGGGGTCACGGCCTTGCAACCCCAAACGGGTTCCATGATGATCTTATGCAGGGAGGGGGAAAAAGTGCGGGAAAAATATCTGCCCGGGAACTGATCCCGGGCAGGCGGAGCTGATATTTCCCCGGCGTTTGCAACGTAAGCGCCGGTAATAGTTCTCCTTACCCCACTTTAACCTGGGTAGCCATCCTCTTCTGGAGGGCTTCCCGGTACATATCTTCGTATTGACCGGCCGAGGCGTTCCAGGAAAAGTCGGCGGCCATGCCCCGCCGGACCAGATTACGCCACTCCTCCGGCTCGTTCCGGTAAACGTGGAGGGCGCGATTAATGGTATCCAGGAGGGCCTGGGGCTGGTAATCGCGGAAGGAAAAGCCATTGCCGCTTCCCGGGTACTGGTGGAAGTCCTTGATGGTATCCTCCAGGCCGCCCGTGGCCCGGACCACCGGTACGGTGCCGTAGCGCAGGCTGATCATCTGGCCCAGGCCGCAGGGTTCAAAGCGTGAGGGCATGAGGAAGATATCGCAGCCGGCATAAATCCGCTGGGCGAGTACCGGGTCAAAGCCGATTTTGACGGCCATTTTATCCCGGTATTTGACCTTGTAACGGGAGAAAAGCTGCTGGTAATAATCCTCGCCGCTACCCAGGAGGACGAACTGCAGGTCCTGCTGCAGCAGAGGGTCGAGAATGGCGGCCAGCAGATCCAGCCCTTTTTGATTAACCAGGCGGGAAATGAGGCCCAGGAGGGGTACATCCTTGACCGGCAGTTCCATTTCCCTTTGCAGGGCCGCCTTGTTTTCTTTTTTCTTTTCAAGGTGCTCGGCGTCGTAATTGACGGCCAGGCGCCGGTCAGTGGCCGGGTTGAACTCCTGGTAGTCAATGCCGTTCAAAATTCCCCGTAGATCTGCGGCGCGTTTCCTTAACAGGCCGTCCAGGCGCTCCCCGTATTCGGGGGTCTGGATTTCCAGGGCGTATTTCTTGCTGACGGTGTTGATTAAATCAGCGTACAGGATCCCGGCCTTCATGAAACTGACCTGGCCGTAAAACTCCAGGCGCTCGGGGGTAAAAAATTCTTCACCCAGGGCCATAATCTTCAAGGTTTGGCGGGGGAAGGTCCCCTGGTACTGGAGGTTGTGGATGGTGTAGATGGTTGCCGTTTGCCGGTAAAAGGGGTTATCCTCGTGCTTGACTTTGAGGAAAAGGGGGATGGGGCCCGTCTGCCAGTCATTGCAATGGATAATATCCGGCTGGAACTCCAACCAGGGCAGCATGGACAGGACGGCCTTGCAGAAAAAATTAAAACGGGCCGCGTCGTCGGCATAGCAGTACATACCGTCCCGCCAGAAAAACTTGTAATTATCAATGAGATAGACCGGCACGGGTGGATCCCCTGCCAGCTGCGCCCGGCGGATAATGGCCGTCTCCAAGCTGCCATCCATTTCCACGGGCAGGTCGGTGAGGTAATCGACATTCTTTACCTGGCGGTAACGGGGCATAGCCACCCGCACTTCATGTCCCCGGGCGGCCAGGGCTTTGGGAAGGCTGCCGGCCACGTCGGCCAGGCCCCCGGTCTTGGCCAGGGGGGCTACTTCAGGCGAGACAAACAGGATTTTTAAGGGTTCAGGCATTAACCTTCCTCCTCGGCGTTTATGTTTACTTCACTCAGCGACTGGGCCGCGATTTCCGGCGGTGTGGGATTGATGTACATATCCGTCCCCCACTCAAAGCCGGCAACAATGGTCAGCCTGGGTAGGAGTTGGAAGTGCCAGTGGTAGATACTCTCCTCCTGGCGCAGGGGCGCCGTATGCAGGACCAGGTTAAAGGGCGGGTCATTAGCGGCCTGTTTCAACCGGCTTAAGGTATCCTGGAGGATGGTGGCCAGTTGTTCCAGCTGTTCGTCTTTGCAGGCGCCGAAACTTGCCTGGTGCCGCCGGGGCATGATCCACATTTCCATGGGGAAACGGGAGGCAAAGGGGCAGAAGGCCAGGAATTCTTTATTAAAGGCGACTACCCTGGCTCCTGTTTCTAGTTCCGTTTCCATAAGATCACAGAAAAGGCAGCTTTCTTTTTCCTGCCAGTAGTCTTTAATCCTGGCCATTTCCTGGTTAACGGCAGCGGGCACCAGGGGGGTGGCAATAAGCTGACTGTGGGGGTGTTCCAGAGAAGCCCCGGCGGTAGGGCCGTGGTTTTTAAAGAGCTGGATGTATTGCAGCCTTTTGTCCTGCTTAAGCTGCAGGTAACGCTGTCGCCAGGCCTTGAGAACCTGGACGGCATGCTCGGGTGCCAGATCGGCGAATAAGGTATCATGATCGGGACCCTCGATGATAACCTCATGCACACCGGTAGCGGACATAGTCCGGTACATCCCTTTACTTTCGCTGGATACTTCCCCGTCGGCCACCAGGGCGGCAAACTTGTTGGGCACCACCCGTACCTGCCAGCCTGGGGTATCGGGTTCAGTATTGGCGTCACGAAAGGCCAGCACCTCCGGCGGTGTTTCCTTTTCGTGGCCGGGACAGAAAGGGCAGCTGGCGTTACCCTTCTTTTCTTTATGAAGAGGCTTGAAGTCCGAAGGACGTTTGGCGCGTTCGGTGGCAATTATTACCCAGCGCTCGCTAACTGGGTCCTGGCGTAATTCGGGCATACTGGAACCTCCAAATCATCAACTTGCTACTAGGTTTTATCTATCCAAGGTAAATTATGCGGTATAAGATTGGTCGAGACTGCCAAAATAAATTCAAGGTAGAAATTTAATGAAGGTGATAGATTAATGCGTATCCTGATGCTTTCCTGGGAATATCCGCCCCAGAGTGTCGGTGGCCTGGCCCGGCATGTTGAGGACCTGGCTATTTCCTTGGCGCGATTGCGCCATGATGTACATGTACTTACTATCGGCCGCCCGGGGCAGGCTACTGAAAGCCGGGAGAACGGCTTAACCGTCCACCGGGTGGAAGCCTACCCCGTTCATGCCCCCGATTTTCTCATCTGGGTGCTGCAGCTCAATGCCCGCTTCCTGGAAGAAGCCATGATCATCATGCGCAAATACGGTCCTTTCCAGATTATCCATGCCCATGACTGGCTGGTGGCCTTTACCGGCCGGGCTTTAAAACACGCCCACCGCTTGCCCCTCATTGCCACTATTCATGCTACCGAAGCCGGTCGGAATCGCGGCTTATATAATGACATGCAGCGCTACATTAACAACGTTGAATGGTGGCTGACCTACGAGGCCTGGCGGGTAATCGTCTGCAGCCAGCATATGCGCCAGGAAGTCCAGGGATTATTCCAGCTGCCGGCCGATAAAATTACTATTATCCCCAACGGGGTTTACAGCCAGAATTTCCGGACCGGGGCCGTTGACCCAACGGTGCGGCAGCGTTATGCCGCCCCCCATGAAAAGATTATCTTCTTCGTGGGCCGCCTGGTAATCGAAAAGGGGGTCCAGGTCCTCCTGGAAGCTATGCCCAAGATCTTATCCGCGTGCCCGGAGGCCAAGCTGGTAGTGGCCGGCCAGGGGCCCATGGAAGGCCAACTCCAGAACCGGGCCCGGGAGCTCGGCATCAGCCACAAGGTTTATTTTGCCGGCTACATTGACGATCATACCCGTAACCAGCTCTACCGGGCCGCCAGGGTGGCGGTGTTTCCCAGCCTCTATGAGCCCTTTGGCATTGTGGCTTTGGAGGCCATGGCGGCCGGGACACCGGTGGTGGCCAGCGAGACGGGGGGCCTAACGGAGATCATCACCCATGGCGTTGACGGTATGCGCGCCTTCCCAGGCAATGCCGTTTCCCTGGCCGATAACATTCTGGCAGTTTTAAGGGATGACGCCCTGGCGGAGAGATTGAGAACCAACGGTCATCGCCTGGTAAAGGATGTTTATGATTGGGAAAATATTGCCCGCCGGACGGTCGATGTTTACCAGGAGGTTTACAGCCAGTACCGGCGCACCTCCTGGCCAGAGCGGCCTTCAGTGGTCGCCCGCTTCTGGCGCTTTACACCCTCTACGGCGGCAGAACCGCCCCGGGAACAGCCGTTACCCCTGGTAGGTCGCTATGACCTGCCCCAGCGCCGGGCCGCCCTTGTGAACCAGCGCCGAGGTAGGGGGGAAGGGTAAAGTTCTGCAAATGGGAACTTTTTCCCTTGCCCTACGTCTATATAATCAGGAAGGACGGAATCACCGGGGGAGGGAAACCGGGGAAGGGGGAAATGCCTATGACCTAAAGGGACATATAAATTTAACCCTAAGACGTATACCAAGAAGGAGCTAAAGGAGGAAGAGCAGGTGGTAACAATTTGGCAACGCTTGCTGGCCTGGGGCCTGGTGGTCCTGTTGCTGGTGTCCTTCTTTCCCGCCATAGCCGTGGCGAGGGATACACCAGCTGTTTCTCTGGAAGAGGCTATTCGCACGGTTAAAGACAACTTTAATATTCCTAAAGAGTATAACATTTTTACCTCTAGTTACAACAGCTACGATAACCGCCAGACCTGGTCCCTGCACTGGAATGCTCCCGGCGAGCCGGGTGGCAGTTTTAACGCCGATGTGGATGCCAGGACAGGTGAAATCTTAAATATGAATACCTGGAAACCGGAAAAACGGTCCGAACCGGGCCTGCGGCTGCCGGCTATTTCCGCCGCCGAGGCCCGCCAGGTGGCGGTTGAACTGTTAAACCGCCTGGCTGCCAGGCATATCCAGGAACTGCAACCGCTGCCCGATGAGAATTCGCCCCTTTCCTTAACCGGTTATGGACCGGTTACCTATACCTTCCGCTGGCAGCGGGTAGTCAATGGCATTCCCTTCCCGGCCAATGGCGTGACCATAACCGTCCGCGGCGATAACGGTCAGGTAACGAACTACAACCTCAACTGGACGAAAGCCGATTTCCCTGCGGCTACAAATGCCATTTCTCCGGAAAAGGCGCGGCAGGTATTTGCCAGCACCGGCATGCTGGAACTGCAGTATTACCTGCAACCCCCTGTCAGGCCCCTGGCCGCCGGGGAGAAACGCCCGGTGCTGCTAGTTTACCGGCTCAGCCATCCTTCCCGAGGGTTGATTGATGCCCTGAGCGGCAAACCACTAGATTTGGGAAACGGCGGGTGGTTTGATAAAGGCGGCGCCGGGGGGATGGGAGATGCTTCTCTGGAGATGGCCCGTAAGGCCGCGGCTTTACTGGATGGCATCCAGTCCAAACCCTTAAGCCCTGAAGAAATGAAGGAAATCGAAAAAACGGCCAAATTGATCAGCCAGGAAGAAGCTATTGCCGCCGTTAAGAAGTGGGTGGATATCCCGGCCGGCCTTACCTTACACAGCGCCAACCTCTACGCCGACTGGCAGGACCCGGAAATCCGCAGCTGGAATCTGAGCTGGAGCAGCGATAAACCCGAGCCGGGAAAACCCGGTTATATGAGCGCCAGGGTCAATGCCAGCAATGGCGAACTGCTGGGATTTGACCTGCCCTCTGCCCCCTCCGGCAATGACAGGGACGGCAAACTGGACCGCAAAGCAGCGCAGCGCCTGGTCGAGGACTTCCTGCAAAAGGTACAACCGCAACGCTTCAAGGAAGTACAGCTGGATTATAGCAGCCGACCCGTGTGGGAGCCGGTAATCATGGAGGACGGCAAGAACCCGGCAGTCCAGTACTTTTACTACCACCGCCTGGTCAACGGCATCCCCTTCCCCGGCAACGGCATCAACGTGACGGTGGACGCGGTGGCCGGGCGCATCACCAACTACAACCTTAACTGGGGCAATTTTGATTTTCCGGCGGCCGCGAAAATCATCGATAGGCAGCAGGCAGTAGAAACCTTCCTGAAAAACCGCCCCCTGACCCTGAGCTATACCCGCATCTACAGCCCGGGCGGTCCGAGTCAGGGTGAGATACGTTTGGTCTACCAGCCCCTGGGTGATTCCAGCAGTGCCGCCTCGGACATGATGGATGCCAGGACCGGTCAATTCCTTGATTGGGAGGGCAAACCTATTGCCCAGCAACCCCGGCCCTACCGTTTTAACGATATAGCGGGCAATTTTGCCGAAAAGGAAATCAACCTCCTGGGCCAGGCCGGGCTTTTCGGGGAATACGGCGACGCTTTCCGTCCTGATGAAAACATCACTGTTGTTTCTATGCTGCGGGCGATGTTTATGGCCAGGAACGGCGTCTGGGGATATAAAGACATGAAGGATGAGGAGATTCTGAAGCGGGCCCGGGATGAGAAGTGGCTGCAGGAAGACCTGCAGGCCGGAGCTACCGTCAGCCGGGAACTTCTGGCGAAGTTCTTGATCCGCTTTTTAAACCTGGAGCGCGCCGCCCGGGTGGAGGGGATCTATAAGGTTCCTTACAGCGATGCTGCGTCCTTAAGACCCGGTTCCCTGGGCTATGTGGCCCTGGCGTGGGGCTTGGGTATACTGAAGGCCAATGGCTCTACCTTCGAACCGGAGCATACTGTGACCAGGGCCGAAGCCGCTGCCGCCCTGGTACGGTCCCTGCAGGCAAATCAGTAAATACTATTCTTTTAGACTGGTAGCCGGGCGCTCCATAGAGAATCACGGGCTTTAATGACATTCGGGGCGGGGCAGGGGATACGACGCGGCCGGCCCTTGAGTTAAACCTGCCCTGCTCCTTTTTTTATATGCCAGATCTGTAAAAAGCTCCGGTAAGCATTCCTGTTTTGTTTTACCGGCCTCATCAGGAGGGAGGAATTGCAAAGAGGATGTCGAAATACACCTAAGCAGAATTTACCAGGGAGAGGGGCCTGCCATAATGCAAAAACGTCACGGGGTTCGACGTTTTTTCGTTACTTTTAGTTTGTTCCTGATAATTATTTCGCTCAGCCACCCGGCCCTGGCGGCTACAAGCTTTCTGGACGTTACCGACGCCCACTGGGCGGCAAGGTATATTAGCAGGATGAATGCCATGGGGATAGTCGGCGGTTATACGGACGGTACTTTCCGGCCAGACCAGGCTGTCACCGAGTTGGAGGCAGTGCTTATGGCCATCCGGTGCATGGGGGGTAATGCCAGCTCTGCGGCCACGGTTCCCTTTGTAGTTCCAGACTGGGCCAGGCAGGATGTAGCCCGGGCCCTGGACCTGGGCCTGCTTAAAAGCTACGAAGACTTCTATCCCGAGGCTGCCGCCACCCGAGCCTGGGTGACTAGGTTGCTGGTACGCATGATTGGCAAGGAAGAGGAAGCCATAAATAGCTACGAGCTCCCTGCTTTTACGGACAGCTACTTGATTCCGTCTTGGGCCACCGGCTATGTGCAGGTAGCGCAAGCCAGTAAACTGGTGAGCGGTTATCCGGATAACACCTTCCGCCCCGACGCGGCCGTGACCAGGGCGGAAATGGCGACCTTTCTGGGGCGGGCGCAGGATATGCTGCCGGATTCTGGCGGGCTTATTAAAGGCAGGGTGCTGGAAGTAAGTTTGAACCAGCTGACCATTAGCACCTCTGACGGGAAAACGCGCACCTTCCAGGTTACCTATGATTTACCGGCCTACGATGAGAGTGGGCCCATTTCCCTCCTGGCCTTGCAGCGCCTGGACAAGGTTTCCCTGGTAACCGACGGTGATAGGGTAAAATACCTGGAAAAACTGCCCGCCGAACCGGTCGGCGCTGTGGTGAACGGGAGCATCCGCAAGGTCTACCAGGAAATGCGGGCTTTAGTGGTGGAAGTGGCCGGTGGTGAATATCGCACCTTTTATCTGCCTGCTGACGGCGATATCCCGGTGAGTGGGGCCGGCGCCGGGGGAGTGGCGGCCCTCCAGCCCGGTGACGAAGTGGAGATTATCCTGGATGCGGCCAATTACGTGACGAGCATTACGGTAATTTCCCGCCAGCAGAGAGACATTAATGAAGGCATCGTCTACGACCTGGACCCGGATGCCAAGCTGATTACCCTGCAGGCCGACAGCGGCAGCCTTGTCTCCTATCGCCTGGCGGATGAGGTAAATGTGGTCATGGAGGGACAGCGTTTCCCGGCGGTGAAGGACATTCACCAGGGTGACCGGGTACGGCTGACGGTAGAAAACTACGCTGTTACAACCATTGAAGTACTGGAGGTATACTCGCTCCTGGATGTTACCGGGACAGTGATAACAGTTGCACCTGCCGACGGCGTCCTGACCTTGCAGGTGGAGGGTCAGCCCAGGGCTTTTTGGGTCGCTGATGATGCCAGAGCCGTCCTGGCGGAAGTAGTCAGTGGCGACCAGGTACAGGCCCGGGTGGAGAAGGGAGTTATAACCGGGCTGGAGATTAAAGGTCGCCGGATTGAGGATAGGCTTACCGGTACCGTGGTGGGTATAGACACTGGTAACAGGATATTGACCCTGATGGATGAAAAAAATACCCTCCAGGCGTATAAAGTAAAAGACAATGCCCGCATAGTTATCGACGGCGAAGACGGGACTTTAAGCGCTGTTAAAAAGGACATGCAGGCCACTATCCGGTTGCTCGATCAGGAAATAATCTTTTTAGAAGTGGACAATTCCCGGGCCGGTACGGTCGTTTCCCTGGATGATACCGGCCTGCTCCTGGTGCTCCAGGATGAGGCCGGCCAACGGGAAACCTATGTTCTTGCTAAAAACGTCGATGTGGAGAGCAGGGATGACCGTGACGAGCTGGATGAAATCAGGCGCGGTGATTTTGTCGAGATTACCCTGGACGGCGACACCGTTACCGATATAATGCTGCGCACAGAATTAATCCTGCGCGTTGAAGATATCCGGGAATACTGGGACCGTATTGATGCTGAGGATGAAGACGGCGACACTTACAAGCTCTATATCCGCGATGGGGTAGAGCTGGTGGTACCGGGTGTTGATTACCCGGATGTAGAAGACGTTCGCGAGGGCGATACGGTCAGGGCCACCTACATGGGCGAGGACTTGAAAAAGGTGGAGGTCTTGCAACCGCAGCGTGGGAAGGTCACGGCAGTTAACACCTATACCCGCACCGTTGCCCTGACCTGTTTCGACGGCACTACCGCTACCCTGGAGTTCCGCGAGGGAAGCGAAGTCATTGCCGGCAGCAAAAAGTATGACAGCCTGAGCAGACTTGCTGTGGGTGATCGTGTAGAAGTGGTGGAGAACGTTAAGGGCGGTTATACTTTCAAAGTGATGCAGGAGGTAGCCGGCACCCTGGTCGCCGACGTAGATGTCTATCTCTTACACGAAGACGGTCTTACCCTGCAACCGGCCAGCAGTCCCTGGCGCCAGGAATCCTATGATGTCGCTGAGTATGTATATGTACATGAGGCTGGGAGCTCTGTATCCGCAAGCAACCTGAAAAAAGGCCGGCAGGTGCAGGTATACCTGCTGGATGATGTGGTGTATGAAATAGAAGTGTTATAAGGGCATAAAGTAGAGGTATAAAGCGAGGGTCGCCCGTGGGGGCGACCTTTTTGTTACGGGCACTGTCTGCGGTATAAGAGCTTACCAGCTTTGCAATAGCACATCTGGAAAAAGGCTGCCGGGAATTTTTTACGGGGAGAAGGGGTAAAATGCTAAAAAGTGCTAATCTGGATCTTGCAGGAGGTTAGATATGAAAGCGATTATCATGGCCGGCGGGGAGGGGTCGAGGCTCAGGCCCCTGACCTGCAAGCGGCCCAAACCCCTGGTGCCGGTGGCCAACCGGCCGGTAATGGAATACTGCCTAGACCTGTTACGTGACCTGGGTATCAAAGAAGTAGGGGTGACCCTGCAGTACCTGCCGGCATTGATCCAGGAATACTTCGGTGACGGTAGTGACTTTGGCCTGCACCTTCATTATTTTGTAGAGGATAAGCCCCTGGGTACCGCCGGCAGCGTTAAAAACGCGGCTTCCTTTTTAGATGAAACCTTTGTGGTGGTAAGCGGTGACGCCCTGACGGATTTTGACCTGCGGCCCGCTATTGCCCGGCACAAGGAAAGCGGCGCCCTGGCCACCCTGGTGCTGGCGACAGTTGACAACCCCCTGGAGTACGGGGTGGTGATTACCAATCCGGACGGCAGTATCCGCTCCTTCCTGGAAAAGCCCAGCTGGGGCGAGGTTTTCAGCGACCGGGTCAATACCGGGATCTATATCCTGGAGCCTGAGGTCCTGGAACTGGTGCCGGAGGGGCAATCCTTTGATTTCAGCAAAGATCTTTTCCCCCGGCTGCTAAAGGAAAAACGGCCCCTTTTTGGGGTGACCCTCTCCGGCTACTGGTGCGATATTGGTAATTTGACGCAATACAGGCAGGCCCAGGAGGATATCTTGAGCGGTAAAGTTAAAGTCCGGGTGGTGGGTGAAGACCGGGGTAAGGGTGTGGTGGCCGGCGCAGAGGTGGAGATTGATCCCACGGCCAGGATTGAAGGTCCGGTTCTGATAGGCAGCTATTGCCGTATCGGCCCCGGGGCTGCGGTCGGGCCTTTTACCGTCCTGGGGCCATACACCCGGGTGGAAGAAGGGGCCAGCGTCAAGCGGTCGACCCTATGGGATAATGTGTATGTCGGGCAAGGGGCAGGCTTAAGGGGGGCAGTGGTCTGCAGCCGGGCCAGCCTGCAGCGGCAGGTGCGGATTTATGAAGGCGCGGTTATCGGCGACGGCAGCCGGGTAGACACCGGAGCCGAGGTGCGGCCGGAGGTAAAGATCTGGCCTGAGAAAATTTTAAGCCGGGAGACGGTGGTGCATGAAAGCCTCATCTGGGGCCAGGGAACGGGCCGGCCCCTCTTTGTTGGCAGCCAGGCACCGGGCTATTTAAAAGGAGATTTAACTCCTTTCCAGGTTACCCGCATGGGGCTGGCCTATGGTGCCAGTTTTAAACCGGGAGCCCTGGTGGGCCTGAGCACCTTTGCCGGCGGAGCCGGGGAAATGCTCTTCAAGGCTATGGCCGCCGGCCTGATGGCTGCTGGGGTCAAGGTGGCCGACCTGGGCCGGTTACCAACCCCGGTCCATCGTTTTGCCGTCCGTACTTTAAGGCTGGCCGGTGGCTGTCATCTTAAACAGGATGCTACCAACCGGGATAAGATCTGGTTGCACCTGGTCAATGAGCGCGGTCACGATTTAGCCCCCGGAGCGGTGCGTAAAATTGAAAACTTGTACTGGCGGGAAGACGGCCGCCAGGTGAAAGAGGTACAGGCCACTACCTATTTCCCGGCCCTGAAGGAAACTTACCGTGATTGGTTATTGTCGACCCTGGGGGACGAAGGGATAAAAAGTAGGCCGGTACGGATAGCCCTGGGGTGCCAGGGAGAAATAGCCGCCCTGGCCAGTGAAGTTTTACAGCGGGCCGGGGCCGAAGTGGTCCGGCTGGATTTCGATCCTGCCAAGAGCTGGGGGGCCATACAGGAGGATATACCCTTTTTCGCTTCAGAAATCGAGCGCTATGGAGCAGTCCTGGGAGCAGCCATTGACCAGAATGGTGAGGAATTAATCCTTTTTACCGGCGAGGGCCGCCGGTTAACACCCTCCCAGCAGCAGGCCCTTCTGGCCCGGGTCTACCTGGAGGCAAACCGGGGGGCAATACTGGTCCTGCCGGTGACAGCTTCCAAGGCAGCGGAACTGGTGGCCGGGTACATGGGGGGAATGATAGAGCGGGTGAAGAGCCATCCCGGTATCCACCAGGAAGCCATGGCCCGGGTGGATGGAGAAGCCGCCCTGGCGCAGCAGCACCTGCAACTGGATGCCCTGGGAGCCCTCCTTTATATCCTGGACTGGCTGGCCCGGCGGGATGAGAGCCTGGCTGAAGCGGTGGCCGGCCTGCCCGCCATCCATACCGTCACCCGGACCGTACCCTGCCCATGGGAAGCCAAGGGCCGGGTTATGCGGACCTTGATCAGCGAGGAACCGGCCGAAAGGGTGGAACTGCTGGACGGAGTCCAGATACGCCATAAAGATGGCTGGTCCCTGGTATTCCCCGACGGGGAAACACCCCATTACCGCATTTACAGCGAAGCTTTTTCCCAGGAGATGGCTGAAGAGCTGGCCGGTTTTTATGAGCAGCGCTTAAGGGAATTAATCGCCCGGGAGAAGGATTGGGAGTAAGGGCCACCTGACCAAGGTGGTCTTTTTTATTGACAAATATTACTTGCTACTGATATTACCTGGTGGTAGAATATAAAGGTAGGGGGTAGAAAAATGTTACAGATTCGCTGGCATGGTCGTGGCGGCCAGGGCGCCGTTACTGCGGCGCGCATCTTTGGCCTGGCGGCAGCCGTCTATGGGGACTGGTATGCCCAGTCTTTTCCTTCCTTTGGCACGGAACGGCGGGGAGCGCCGGTGACGGCCTTTACCCGCCTGGATGACCGGCCTATTCGCGACCGCAGCCAGATCTATAACCCTGATTATGTGGTGGTACTGGATGCCACCTTGCTGGAGAGCACTGATGTTTTTGCCGGTCTGGCAACCGGGGGGACGGTCCTCATCAATGCCGACCGGGAGAAGGCGGCTGTACGGGCGTTGGACCGCGCCCAGGTCTATTACCTTGACGCCACCCGCCTGGCCCGGGAGGTCCTGGGCGTTCCAATAGTCAATACAACCATGGTGGCAGCCCTGGCCGGGGCGACCGGCCTCCTCTCCCTGGAGGCGGTAGAAAAAGCCATCGCTGCCGTCCTGCCACAAGGGCTGGCTGCCCAAAACATTGCCGTGGCCCGGCAAGCCTATGATCTGGCAAAGGTTCTCGGCGGTAAGGAGGCAATAGCCAGTGGCAGCCGGGTTAAGAGGGAGGCGTTAGTGAGTGCTGACTGAAGGTGATTTAAGGAAGGGGCCCAACCTGGCAACACCCTTATTGAGTACGACTACCGGTTCCTGGCGATTGGTGCGGCCGGTTCTAAATCCCGAACGCTGTAATAATTGCCTCACCTGCTGGCTCTTTTGCCCGGAAGGCTGCTTTACCAGGGGCGAAAGGATAGTTAGCCTTAATCTAGATTTTTGCAAGGGTTGTGGCATCTGTGTGGCCGAGTGCCCGCGGGAAGCCCTGGCCCTGGTGGAAGAAGGTAGTAACGATGCGCGCGTATCTCAACGGTAACGAGGCGGTAGCGGCGGCCGTGAAGCTCGCCCGGACGGAAGTGGTGGCCGCCTATCCCATTACTCCCCAGTCGACCATTGTGGAGAAAATAGCAGAATACATAGCCGGCGGTTCCATGGAAGCGGACTATATAAGGGTAGAATCCGAACATGCCGCCCTGGCGGCCTGCTACGGGGCGGCGGTTACGGGAACGCGGGTCTTTACGGCCACCTCTTCCCAGGGGCTGGCCTACATGTTTGAAATGCTCCATTATGTCAGCGGCTGCCGCGTACCCATGGTCATGGCTGTGGCCAACCGCGGCCTGGCGGCTCCCTGGACCATCTGGGCCGATCACCAGGACGCCATTGCCTGCCGCGATACGGGCTGGATCCAGCTCTACGTGGAAACGGCCCAGGAAGCCCTGGACACCTGCCTGCAGGCCTATAAAATTGCGGCCCATCCGGAGGTGCTGACGCCGGTTATGGTCTGCCTGGACGGCTATGTCCTGTCCCATACGGAAGAAATTGTGGACTTACCGGACCAGGAGGCCGTGGACCGCTTCCTGCCGCCATACCGGCCGGAGTATAGCGTGGACACGCAGCGGCCCTATGTCTTTGGCGTTGGCGCGGGGCCGGACCTGTATCCTGCCTTTAAGTATTTCCAGCAGCAGGCCATGCTGAAAGCGAAAGAGGTTATTAAAGAAGTAGACCGGGAGTTTCAGGCCCACTTCCAGCGCAGCTACGGCGGCCTGGTGGACCCTTATTGCTGTAATGACGCTGAGGTGGTGCTGGTCGTCATGGGCGCCACCGCCGGAACGGCCCGGGAAGTGGTGGACTGTTTACGCCGGCAGGGCGAAGCGGTAGGCCTCTTGCGCCTGCGGAGTTTCCGGCCTTTCCCGGTGGAAGACCTCCAGGCGGCCCTCGCCAGAGCCAGGGTGGTGGCCGTTCTGGACCGCGACTGCTCTTTCGGTTATGAAGGGGTGCTGGCCACGGAAGTAAAGGCGGCCCTGGCTGATCTACCGGCACAGCCGCAGGTGGCTGGCTTCATCGGCGGCCTGGGCGGCCGCGATATCAGCCAGGAGGAACTGGCAGGTATTTTCCGCCATTGCCTGGAGGCGGTACGGCGCCAGGACAGGGGTGAAGAACAGGTTGTTAGTGGCGGCTGGCAGAAGTAAAAGCCTGGAGGTAGGTACCAATGGTTAAAATAAAAGAATTACCTGATGCAGAACTGGTGCAGGGTTCTTACGCCTGCGCCGGCTGCGGCGGGATACTCGCCGTCCGTCTGGCCCTGAAGGTCTTGGGGCCGGAAACGGTCATCGTCACCACACCGAGCTGCCTGCTGGGGGTAACCACATTTTATCCCCAGCTGGCCTTCAAAGTTCCCTGCGTCAATGTCACCTTCCCCAGCACAGCGGCGGCCGTTTCCGGAGTGGTGGCCGGTTTGAGGCGCCGGGGGAAGAAAGGGGTCAAAGTCGTGGGCCTGGCCGGCGACGGCGGTACCGTCGACATCGGGCTCCAGGCTTTATCCGGCGCCCTGGAGCGGGGCGACAATTTTATCTTCATCTGCTATGACAACGAAGCCTACATGAATACCGGGGTACAGCGGAGCGGGGCCACACCTTTAGGGGCGCGGACCACGACGACGCCGGTGGGCAGCGTGGGCCGGGGCGAAGAAAGGCCCAAAAAGGATATGTTGCGTATTGTAGCGGCCCACGGTGTCCCCTATGCGGCAACAGCCAGCATCGGCTACCCCCAGGATTACCTGACCAAGGTGCAAAAGGCCATGCAGGTGGAAGGCCCGGCATACATTCAGGTTCTTTCCCCCTGCCCACCGGGCTGGGGCTACCGCAGCGACCTGACGGTGAAGCTAGCCCGCCTGGCCGTCCAGACGGGCCAGTGGCCCCTGGCCGAATACGTAAATGGAGAGCTTACGGTAAAAGAGATTCCCAATCCCAGACCCTTGCGCGAATACCTGGCGCCCCAGGCACGTTTTGCCCATATGCTGGGTTAATACCTTAAAATTGCTCCCCTTAGCCTGACTCTGCTAGAGTCAGACGGGTCTTCGGCGATGCGCCCCCGCGTGGAACTGGACCGTAACCGGCCGCGTCCGAGGGGCGAGGTGATTGTGGAATAAAGGCTGTTTATTATAACTGGATCTAACAGGTCGGCCCTGGAGAACTCGAAAGGAAGATTTTCTTCTTGTAAATTAGCTTGGAGATGCCCACAATAATCTTTTAAGCGGGATACCAAAAAATTAACCTCAGCGGTATATCTGGGTGCTCCATAGGCAGCAACAGCATAGCCACCAATAAGGCAGTAGGGCATATCTATTTTTTCCAGTATAGCGCTAACCTTAATTATCGGGTCGCCCATTTTTCCTGGCCCTCTTTATTCCCAGCTTTAGCCTCTCCGCATACCGCCCCAGTTGTGGCACCATCTTCATCTTTTGTTCGGGCGTTAGCTGTTTAAAGTATTTAATAAGGAACTCTCTTTTTATACCAATAGTATCTACTCCTGGATTGATTAAGGTAGCCAGGCCAGGATGGCCAGTAGGGAAGCGATAACCCCCCCCAGACCAACAATAGTAGTTACTATACTGGCGATAGACCATCTATGGATGCTACGTATTTCCTGTTGCCCTGACTTGATTTCCTGCCGTAATATCGCAATTTCCTGCTGTAACCGGGCATCATTTTCCTGCATTTCCTGGCGCAAAGCATTTATCTGGGTATCAATTTTACTGTCAAGTTTATCAATCCGGGTGTCAAGTTTATCGATCCTCGTTTCAATCCGGTCAAAGCGCGCTTCATAACGAGCGTCCATGTTAGTCAGCTGCTGGATGATATAGCCAAACAGGTCGAAACCACGAGGAAATAACCCTTGCTCATCTGTTCCGGCCGCTATTTCTTTTCTGGCTTCCTCTGGCATGGTGGCTCCCCCCTTTGGCTAAATCATACCATTATTTTTCCAGGCGGGCAATGGAAATCCTTTTATTCCCAAAAACTAGCCCCGCTTAACCCGGAATTGTCAGCATCAGCTACCTGTTAGCAGTACCCTATCGTCGGCAAAGGCGCTGCCGCCGGCCGGTTCAAACATTTTCAAGAGGTCGGCTACCGTGGTTCCGGCCGCTGCGACCGGGCAGGTCCAGGATAATACGCCGCGGTAAAGCAGGACAAGGACCAGGGCCACCACCAGAATATGGAGGAGTATGTCAATAGTTTTCGCTGTCATTCTGCCCTTCCCAACAACAAGCTTAAAATTAACATAGCTAACACATAAGTAGTAATCAGTACATAAGGGCGGTCGCGATCAGAGATAAAGGCGATAATCGATGCGGCGACGCGGAAAATGGGAGTGGCGATGAGCAGTAAAAGCCCCAGGTCAATAATGGCAAAGGACTTAAAATGCACCACATCCCTGAGTACCTGGAGGGGGCTGGTGGGGAAGAAACCGGCCGGGTAGCCGCTGTCGCCGGTGAGTAAATAAAGTACCAGACCGACAGCAATTATTATGGCGCTGATAACTACTCCCCAGCGTAAAGACTGGCTGATGAAATCTTCCACAACGATGGCATGGGATTCTTGAGGAGTATCTTTTGGCAAGTTATTTTCCATATCATTCACCTTACTTAAATTTAATACTTATCAAGAACCAACCTTCACCCTTTTAGGCCTTTCAAGAGCATCTGCAGGGAAATATAAAGCAATACCGGCACAAAGATCTTTCTTAAGGTAGTGTTGCGCAGGCGAACCATGAGGCGGGTGCCCAGGGTGGCTCCGATAACGACGCCCAGGGCTACGGGAGCGGCAATGGCGGGGTGGATATCACCCCGGGCGAAATATATACCGGCACTGGCGGCCGCGGTGACACCAATCATGAAATTGCTGGTAGCGGTAGACACCTTCATGGGCAATTTCATGAACATGTCCATAGCCATGACTTTAAAGATCCCATTGCCAATACCCAGCAGGCCGGAAATAACGCCAGCCCCGTACATAATGCCAAAACCCTCGTAAACCCCTGTTGATGTGTATTCTACCTGCCGGTTCAGGACCTGGTCGTAGT
Organism: Moorella sp. E306M; assembly: GCF_006538385.1. Classification (NCBI taxonomy): domain Bacteria; kingdom Bacillati; phylum Bacillota; class Clostridia; order Neomoorellales; family Neomoorellaceae; genus Neomoorella; species Moorella sp. E306M. The sequence goes on from NZ_BJKO01000001.1 coordinate 1,854,775, forward strand.
AACTTCCCTCTAATTTCAATTTTTTCGCCAGGGGATGGGCGACGACTCCTTCCGGAAGCTCAAGGTTGCGCCGTTTAAACATGGCCAGGGTAGAATAGCCCAGGACAACGGCAAAAATGATATAAAGGTAGTGGGGGCTAATTAGACCGCCTAAATAAGCTCCGGTAATAGCCCCGGTGGTAGTGGCCATTTCCAGGAACATACCGATGCGGATATTGGTAATGCGGTCACGAATATAGGCCGCCGCCGCACCGCTGGAAGTAGCGATAACGGAGACGATGCTGGCGCCAATGGCATAGCGGATGTCAATATTGAGGAGCAGGGTCAGCACAGGGATGATGATAATCCCGCCACCCAGCCCCAGCAGGGCCCCCACTATACCGGCAAGAATTGAACCGGTAAAAATCAATATTGCCATGGAAAGACTGACCAAAATAAGGACCTCCCGGAAAACCTGGTTTTAAGTGTTTATTTACCAACATCGAAATTTAGCGCCAGGTTGGCGCTGATGGCTTGAGGCAAAATGATGGGATTGGTTCCCATACCCGGCCCATAGTGAAAAGTTCGGGGCAAACCCAAAACCATAATATCAAATTTATCTTTAATGTACAGATAGAGATTGGTGCGGCGTTCGGCCAGCTGCTTGCTGGCTTCCTGTACTTCTTTGGACGGCAGCGAGCTTATTTTTGACCATGGCCGGGCGGCCTATGCTGTGGCCGGTTTCCCCGACGAATGGCAGCGCCATCACCAGGGGGGCCATTGGCTACGCGCCCCGGGAATACCGGGCCGGGGAAGGTGGCGGAGAAACTGCCCGATTCCTCCCGTACAAGTTTGTAATTTTTAACCATCAAGTATATAATGATCCTAAAGACACATTTAGGAGTGATTCTAATGCATATAGTAAACGTAACAGACGTTAGGAGAAATATCCGTGAGATCCTGGCAGAAATCGCCAGGACAAAAGCTCCGGCGGTCATTGTCCAGCGGTCAAAGCCTGTCGCGTATCTGGTTGATGCAGACACGTTTGAGAGGATGCGAAAATACGATGCCGTGGATATTTTATCCCAGGCCAGGAGAGAAAGCCTGGACAGGATGCTCCGGTTAAGGGCGAGGGTTGCCAGGAAAACAGAGGCCCGGGGAGATTCCGTGGCAGTGATCCGCGAACTGCGGGAAAGGTTGGGCAGGCATGAGTAGCTATATCTGCCTGGATACTTCCGTTCTAATGAAAGTGCTTGTCGAGGAAGAAGACAGCGATAAAGCCACGGCGCTGATGCGAAGGATAATTGAAGAACGTAAAATAATTGTCCTTCCTGCGTTTGCCTGGGCCGAAGTAGGAAGCGTTTTGCGGCAAAAATGCAAGAGAGGAGAATTGAGCACTCCGGATGCCGATGATTTATGGGCGGAGTTCCAGCAGTTTCCCGGGGTCGAATACCTGAACGACAATATGGTGATGGGACGGGCCTGGGAGCTCGGTAAGCATTTTGATATGCCTACGCTGTATGATGCAGTTTTCATGGCCGTCGCGGAAATAGTAACCGAAAATACGGGCGAAACCTGTGAATATTGGACAGCTGACGAAAGGCTTGTCAAAATAGTGAGCGAGCAAAAAGAATATGTAAAATGGCTGAAAGCGCTGCCACAGGCAGGTGAGTGTGTTGGGCTAAAAAAGTAAGCCCCGGGTTACCCTAAGCAAAGAATAGTACTTCAAGGGGGACCTTTATGACTGATTATCCTGGGTATATCGATAGCTCCAGGAGCGGCAGGCTAAAGGACCTGGCTGCCGGTCTCATGGAACGCCTTAAAGATTGCACTGTTTGTCCCCACCATTGCCATGTCAACCGGCAAAAAGGGGAATTGGGCTTTTGCCGGGCGAGCTGGGAGGTGGAAATCGGCGGCTACGGTCCCCACTTTGGCGAGGAGCCACCCCTGGTAGGGCGAGGTGGCTCCGGGACCATTTTCTTCAGCCACTGCAACTTAGCCTGCGTTTTTTGCCAGAACTTCGATATCAGCCGCGGTCAACATGGCGAAAAGGTTTCCCTGGAGACGCTGGCCCGCATAATGCTATCGTTGCAGGACCGGGGCTGCCATAATATTAATCTGGTAACGCCGTCCCACTATGTCCCCCAGATTATCGCCGCCCTGGCCATTGCCGCCGAAAAAGGTTTGCGGTTACCTCTGGTCTATAACTGCGGCGGCTATGAAGAAAAGGCGACCCTGGAGGAGATTGCCGGCCTCATAGACATCTACATGCCGGACTTCAAGTATGCCGATCCTGAGGTTGGCAGACGCCTTTCCCATGTACCGGATTATCCCCGGGTGGCAAAGATAGCCATTAAAGAAATGCAGCGCCAGGTGGGCGACCTGCAGGTGGATGACGAGGGAATAGCAAGGCGAGGGTTAATTATCCGTCACCTGGTCCTACCGGAGGGCCTGGCCGGAACCGGGGAGGTCATGGAGTTTATCGCCCGGGAAATCTCACCCCATGCCTATATCAACGTCATGAACCAGTATTACCCGGCCTGCGAGGCCTATCGCTACGGCCCTTTGAGCCGGCGGATTACCCGAGAGGAGTTTAAAGAGGCTTTAGAGGCGGCCCACCGGGCCAGCCCCCATTTCCGGCTGGCGGAGTAGCTTTTTTATGGACGGCGCATAAGCTATAAAGAAACAACTTCCAGGGAGGATATAATATGGAAGAAGCACAAAACTTCTGGTTATCTCCTCCCGTGCCTCCCGGCGAGCACCGGTTGCCGCCTTTACCTTATCCTTATGATGCCCTGGAACCGGTCATCAGCGAGAGGCAGTTGCGCCTCCACCACGACCGCCACCATCTGGCCTATGTTGAGGGGCTCAACAAAGCGGAATTAAAACTGGTTGAGGCCCGGCAGAAGGGCGACTTTGCCCTGGTAAAGCACTGGGAGCGGGAGCTGGCCTTTCACGGGTCCGGGCATATCCTGCACAGCATCTACTGGACGGTAATGGCTCCCTGGAGCGGGAGCGGGCCGGGGAGTTTATTGCGGGAGAAAATAAACAGCTATTTTGGTAGCCAAGCTGCCTTCCAGGAACAGTTTAGCCGGGCGGCTGTAGATGTGGAGGGCTCCGGCTGGGCCATCCTGGCCTGGCAGCCGGCCTGGGGCCGCCTGGAAATCCTGACGGCAGAAAAGCACCAGGATTTGACCCAGTGGGGGGCCATTCCCATCCTGGTCCTCGATGTCTGGGAACACGCCTATTACCTGGACTACCAGAACCGGCGCGCCGATTATGTTAAGGACTGGTGGCAGCTGGTCAACTGGCCGGAGGTAGAGCGGCGACTGCAACTCGCATTGCCGGCCCTGGTACCCTTAAGCCTGGCTGGTTATCTGCCCTGATACAGTCCGGAGGACCTTATCTGCTGGCAAAAACCCTATAGTTTATATCCGGAAAGATATTATTAGCGTCCTCCAGGGCCTGGACCTTTTCAGGGTCCAGGTCGTTATTTTTTACTGACCGGGTGAGATCCCAGAAATTCAGCAGGTGTTTTTTCGTCCGCTGGACGGCGTAATCTACCATGGTCCCGGTTTTCATGATGAAGGCCCAGTCACTGCTCTGGGCCACCAGGAGTTCCCGGGCGGCCTGGTTTAAGGCGCGCAGCAGCAGGCCCGTGGCCTCCGGGTGCTGGTTGGACAGTCGGATCATCTCGTCAGCAGCGTGGTGGAGATGGCGGTAAATCCAGTCGTTGGAACCCTCCAGCCAGACCTCGTTATAACCGTTATTCCCCCAGCTGGACATGCAGGGCGTGGCCGGCTGGTTGACGGGGAAACGCTCCAGGTACTCGCTTGGCGTGATAAAGGTAAAGGGTTGATGGGCGAGCCCCGCCACCTGGCGGAAGAGCGATTCCAGGAACTGGGGTCCTTCGAACCACCAGTGCCCGAAGAGCTCGGCGTCATAGGGGCAGACAATGAGGGGCGGCCGGTCCATGTAATCGGCCAGGTAGTTAATCTGGTGTTCCCTGTTAAACAGGAAGTTGCCGGCGTGGGTGTGGGCTTTGAAACTAGCCCATTCCGGTACATAGGGCTCCTTATAGTTGGACTTACCGGTGATGCGGTAGTATTTCATACCCGTATCCAATCGCAGGCCGGAAGGATGGATATAGGGCTTAATATATTCAAAGTCCAGGTCATAGCCGATATCCCGGTAAAACTCCCGGTAATCGAAGTCCCCCGGGTAGCCTTCCTGGGCACTCCACACCTGCTCCGAAGACTCCAGGTCGCGGCCGAAGGCAGCAACTCCTGCCGGGGTGTAGACGGGGGCAAAAATGCTGTAGCGGGGCCGCGGTGTGGCGTAAAGGAGGCCGTGGGCATCGACGAAGAAGTATTTAATGCCGTAATCCCTTAAAATGGCGTCATCTCCAGGGTTATAGGCACATTCGGGCAGCCACAGGCCCATCGGCGGCCGGCCGAAGAGGCGGCGGTGGTTATTGACTGCCACTTCTACCTGAGCACGGACTACTTCTCGCTGCAGGCCGATTAAAGGCAGGTAGCCGTGGGTGGCGGCGCAGGTTATTATTTCCACGTTGCCGCTGTCCTGGAGTTCCCGGAAGGCACTGATCAGGTTGCCTCCGTATGCCAGGTAAGTGCGGTAGATGCTTTCAAAAAGGTCCTGGTACATGCGGGCCACCAGGTGAAAGCGCGGATCGTTCCTGGTACGCCAGACCTCCCGGGCGGCCAGCTCCCGCAGGCGTTCCAGGTAACGGCGGTAATGCTCCTGGACCAGGTTATCGGCCATCATAGCAGTCAAAGGGGGGCTTAAAGAGAGGGTCAATTTATAGGGTATCCGGTCCCGATTCAGGCGCTGGCAGACATGGATCAAGGGGATATAGGTTTCGGTGACAGCTTCGTGGAACCATTTTTCGGCCAGGGAAAATTCGTCTTCCGTATCACGGACATACGGTAAATGAGCGTGTAATACCAGGGCGACATAACCACGGGGCATAAGTTTCTTCCTTTCTTGTTGCTGGCTGGAGTTGGTCCGGACCAATTGCATGAAAGCCTTTTATGTAAATGATATAGGGACGGGTCTTATTTCTAGGAGGCCCGCCCTTATTTTTGTGTTTTTACCAGCTGGATAGAGCTGAAACCTTTTGCTTTACCGTAACGTTCCACCGCCTGCCAGCAGGCTTCCAGGGGCGGCCATAAGGGGTCAATAACGCTGCTGGGTTTATCGGCCGGGGTAGTGACGATATTGGACCGGGCTATGGTAACAAAACCATATTCCGGAAACCAGCGTCCCAGGTCAACGCAAAAGGTGCTGGAGGATTTACCGGTGTGGATATACCAGTTGTCGGCCATGTCCGTAATGGCTATTTCAAAAAAGGGTGCCTGGAGAAAATCATAGGGGTGGTTGGTAAGGTCGTAAACCCTGAGTAAAGGACGGGACTTTTCCCAGGCACCCGGGCCAAAGCGACGCTTAAGTTCCTCCTTTTTGGCATCGCTTAATTCCCAGTAGGCATAGAGCCAGTAGGGGTCCTTGACCATGAGGACAACTTCATCTTTACCATATTTTGCCGGCAACTCCCGGCCTGCCGGTGCTGGGACTGGCAAGGGTTTGGCAGCCGGTTGGGCGGCCTGCCGGCGCCGGTACCAGAAGAGCGCCCCGGCCAGGATGGCTATGATTAACAGGGCAATAAAGGTTATCATGCAATAATCCCCGCTCTCTGGTGGAATAATGCTAAAGGACCGTTAAACTCATCGCTTAGTATATCCACTTACCTTTACTTTATTGCCGTTAAGATGAGGAAAGTGAAGGGGTGAGAACCATGCCGCGAGAACTGACCCTGGGGAACGGGCGTTTGTTGATTAATTTTGATGCTGAATTTAATATGCGTGACTTATATTACCCTTATGTTGGCTGGCCCAATCACATCGGCGGGGAAAGGAATCGCCTGGGCTGCTGGGTGGATGGCCATTTTAGCTGGCTGGGAAGCCGGGAGTGGGAGCGGGAGGTAGGGTATGAAGCGGATACCCTGGTAGGCCATTGCCGGGCCAGGAATAATGGAATGGAACTGGAAATAATTATCAACAACGCCGTTCATTTTCAAGAAGATATTTACCTGGCTCGAATCACGGTTCACAACATGGCCGGTCGCTCCCGGGAAGTGCGGCTGTTTTTTTATCATGATTTTACTTTAAATGAATCCCCCATCGGTGATACAGTGACTTACCTGCCGGACCAGAAGGTTTTACTTCATTATAAAAGGGGGCTCTACCTTTTAATCAATGGCCGCGCCGGGGCCAATATTTTTTTCCAGTATGCCACCGGTAACAAGCGTTTTCGCGGTGCCGAGGGCACCTGGCGGGATGCCGAGGACGGCTGGCTGGAAGGCCATCCCATCCACCACGGTTCGGTAGACAGTACCTTTAGCTTTCGCCTGCAGCTGGCCGCGGGAGAGAGGGGAGAGATTACCTACTGGATTGTGGCTGCCGAGAACTTTACGGTTGCCGGAGAGCTAAATAACCGGGTGCTGTCCCAGGGGGTAAAAAACTTGCTGGCAGCCACGGCGGCCTACTGGCGGGGCTGGGTCTATAAAAATGGACGCGACTTTGCCGATTTACCCCCGGCGGTAGTTGCCCTCTACCACCGCAGCCTCCTGGTCGTGCGCACCCAGATTGATACTAGGGGGGCGATCCTGGCGGCTACCGATAGCGACATCCTGGCGGAAGCCCGGGATCACTACGGCTATTGCTGGCCCCGAGATGGGGCCCTGGTAGCCAATGCCCTGGACCAAGCCGGCTATGGCGAGTTAACGGCCAGCTTTTTTTATTATTGCTCCCGGGTGCTGGAGCAGGACGGCTTTTTTTATCAAAAATACAATCCCGACGGCAGCCTGGGATCCAGCTGGTTACCGCCGGTGCACCGGGGTGAGCGCATTTTGCCCATCCAGGAAGATGAAACAGCCCTGGTCCTATGGGCCCTGGGCCAGTCCTTCCGCCTGGGGCGGAACTGGGGTCTCATCCACGACCTCTACCCGGCCCTGGTACGGCCGGCAGCCGATTTCCTGGTGGATTACCGCGATCCAGACCTGGGCCTGCCCCTGCCGAGCTATGACCTCTGGGAAGAGCGGCGAGGCATCTTTGCCTTTACTGCTGCCGCCGTCTACGCCGGGTTGATTGCCGCTGCCCATATGGCGCGCCTGGCTGGTGACGTAGGCCGGGAAGACCGTTACCGGCGGGCGGCGGTGGAGGTCGGTGTGGGTATTAGCGAACACCTCTATTCCCCGGACCTGGGGCGTTTCATCCGGGGTATTTACCGGGAAGATGACGGCCGCCTGGTGCCTGATTTTACCCTGGATGCCAGCCTCACGGCCCTAGCCCTGCTGGAAGCGGTACCCCTGGCTGACCCGCGCCTGACCAGGACTATAGCGGCAGTGGAGGAAGGACTGCAGGTCAAGACGGAAATAGGAGGAGTGGCCCGCTATACCGGGGATTACTACTTCCGTAAAAGCGATAACCTCCAGGTGGCCCCGGGTAACCCATGGTTTATCTGTACCCTGTGGCTGGCCGAGTGGCACGCTTTACGGGCGCAAAATTTAAATGACCTGGCCGCGGCTCGCGGTATTCTTACCTGGGCGGCAGAACGGGCAACGCCGGCGGGGATGCTCCCGGAGCAACTGGACCCCTTTACCGGCGAACCCCTGTCGGTTTCTCCTTTAACCTGGTCCCATGCCACCTTTGTGAGCGCCGTAGAAAAATACCTCGGCCGGAGGCGGCAGTTGCTGGCATAATTTCTATAGAGGCTTTTCAAACATCCGGGGTTGTTATATATTTAGGCCATAAGGCCTGTTTAGTTAAAGGTTTAATGAGGTGGAATTTATGACAGGAGAAACGGAGAAAATACCCTGGAATTTACGGCAGTGTCTTTTGGTATTACTGGGGATGCTGGCGGCAGGTTATGGTACGGCGTTAATGGTCCGATTCTTTGCTTCCTGGTTACCCCTGGCCTACCGTTACCTGTTGGTGGGCCTGGCCCAGGGAGCGGCCGTCCTGGGGGGACTGCATTATTTCGTGCGCAAGAAAAACGGCCTGGGATTGGAAGCTGTGGGTTTAAAAGCCGCTTCTTTGGTCCGGGCCATAGCTTCAGGCCTGGGAGGCGGCCTGGTTTTATTTTTACTGGTAGTTATTGTCGGCAGTCTGTTACAGTTCTTTTTACCCGACCAGGCCCCCCAGCCCTTTACCGAACTGGTCATCAACGCCCGGCAGCCCCGTGACCTGGCTATACCGCTATTTCTCGGTGCTTTTCTGGCTCCCGTTACGGAAGAACTCTATTTCCGGGGGTTTCTCTTCCCGGCCCTCAAAGCCCGCTACGGCTTCGGCAGGGGCCTTCTGGGGAGCGGCCTGATCTTCGCCCTCCTGCACCTGGACCTGGTGCGTTTCTTGCCGCTTGCACTCGGCGGCATGGGCCTGGCTTACCTTTATGAGCGGACAGGAAATATCTTCACCCCCATAGTTGCCCATGCTACCTGGAATACCGTTATGATTCTCCTCCTTTATTTTACCCTGCGGTGGGTTTGAAGATATGGAAAAGGTTGACATTACCGGGTTAACCCATGAAGGGGCTGGCGTGGGGCGCTTGCAGGACGGCCTGGCTGTTTTTGTACCAGGGGCCCTGCCGGGGGAAAGGGTAAAAATAGAACTGGTAGCCAGGAAGAAGAATTATGCCCTGGCCCGGCTGCTGGAGATCGAAAAAGCCTCCCCGGACCGGGTGTTGCCTCCCTGTCCAGAGGCGCACCATTGCGGCGGCTGCCACCTGCAGCACCTGGACTACCGGGCCCAGCTGCTGTGGAAACGGCGTCTGGTTGTAGAAGCCTTGCAGCGCCTGGGAGGTTTGCGGGACATCCGGGTCTTGCCGGTTGTGGGAATGGCCAATCCTTGGGGCTACCGCAATAAGGTACGGCTCCATGTGGCGAGAGGCCGGCTGGGCTTTTATCGGCCGGGAAGCCATGAAGTAGTACCCTCTTCTCATTGCCCCCTCTTACCTGCCGGTCTCCTGGAACTGGCCCGGGAGATGGCCCGGCTGCTACCGGGGCTGGCTCCGGGCCTCAAGCACGTGACCCTGCGCCAGGGCCGGGCTACAGGGGAGTTGCTGGTAGCCCTGGAGGTTGAGGCGGGCTGGCCGGGCGGCAAGGAGTTAGCGGTGAAACTGGCCGGCCGCTTCCTGGAGCTGGTGGGAGTGGTAGCCTTGCCTTTTAATAACAGCAGGGAGGCGGTTGAGGAAACTATCCTCTACGGCCGGGATTACCTGGAGGAGCGTCTGGGAGAACTACGCTTCCATATCTCTGCTACTACCTTCTTTCAGGTTAACACCGTCCAGGCTGAGACCCTCTACAACCAGGCAGCAGCCTTTACCAGCCTGCAGGGCGGCGAAGAGGTCCTCGATGCCTACTGCGGCAGCGGGGCCATTGCCTTGTGGTTGAGCCGGCAGGCGGGAAGGGTTACCGGGGTAGAAGTGGTAGCGGAGGCCATTGCGTACGCCCGGCGCAATGCTGCTTTAAATAACATTACCAATACGAGGTTCCGTGCCGGGGCCGCCGAGGTAGTATTACCCCGCCTGGCCGGGGCAGGCTACCGGCCGGAAGTTGTTATCCTGGACCCGCCCCGGGCCGGCTGCGACCGCCGGGTACTGGCGGCAGTGGCGGCCATGGCACCCGGGCGGGTTGTCTACGTTTCCTGTAACCCGGCAACTTTAGCCCGGGACCTGGCCTACCTGCGAGAAGCCGGCTTCACCCCGGGCCCGGTGCAGCCGGTGGACTTGTTTCCCCACACCCGTCATGTTGAGTGCGTGGTTCTGATGCAAAATGTAAAGAACGGATAAAGGCTTGAAAAACGGCTTAAATACAGGGCTTTCCGGTGTTTTACTATCTGCCGAAAGAGTGTCGGCGGGTGGTAAGGATGCCGGGAAGCCCTGCTTTTTTTGTCTATGTGATTGTTCGCGGAAACATGTCTACTGTGATTTTAGAAAGAGGTTTAAATCTCTTGTTTTCATCATATTATCCCGTCAATATTGATACAATGCTGACCCGCGAAAAAGTCCAGAAAGACCGGGCTTTTTCGCGCTTTATTAAGAAAAATTGATGAAAGCTTTAATTAGGTATAGGTAGATCTTCTATATCAAAATTACACCAACCGGACAAGATTAGATTTTAATGTTATATCATAAGCTTTCAATAAGTTCGTTAAATATACTTGACTTAGGTTTGAAATGTGATATATTTATAACATGGAGTTATAAATATATCATACAAGGGAGAGATACCATTGAAAAACAAATTGGGTTATTTAAGTCTTCTTGCAGTATTAGGTACACTGGGTTTTTTAACGGATAATAAGGCATACCTAGGATTTTGGGGTTTTCTGTACTACATTCGGTATTTTTTTGTTATACCGGATGAATTGTTTAAAGCCAATGTTCAAAAAGCGGCAACACCCGCATTCTTTACTGGACTTGCATCATCGGCGGTTACGATTATGCTGAGGGTGTTGATGAATAATGATGCATTACCGACGCTTGGAATGGGGCTTGGAATGGCGTTGTCCATCTTCGTGTTCACCGTCATACTGATGGTGTGTGAGATAAGAGAAAGCGGTAGCAGTTTATGATGATCAAAACCAAAATCAAGGAATACAGAGCCAAATACAATATGAAGCAGGAAGAATTGGCGGCTTTGGTCGGCGTAAGGCGTGAAACGATCGGCCATTTGGAAAACGGTAAATACAATCCGTCCTTAAAACTGGCGCTTGACATAGCAAAGGTTTTTCATACAACAGTCGAAGATATTTTTGAAATTACAGAAGAGTGACGTGGGGTGGCTAAGATATGCACAGGTTTGTAAATATTCTGGCAAAATTTAAATGGATCGGCTTAATTGGGCTATTGGGCAGCATCACCGGCAATGCTTACCTTAAGCTTTTCTGGCTGTTCTTTTTGCTTGGGTTTATTGAGATATTCAGCAATCTGCCGGCATTCTACCAGAGTATTCAACAGCTTCTCTCTTATCCTTTGATATTATTCCGCCATCGTTTTCGTCTGCCGTCAAAAGATAATTATGTCGGTATGACGGAATACATATTGCCCTTTAAGGGACAGTGGTACGTCGCAAACGGCGGCGTAGACAAGAGAACCTCCCATTCCTGGGGCGTGTGGCCGCAGCGCTATGCCTATGATTTTGTTATAGTTGATGAAAGTGGAAAAACCTGCTCCGGCAGCGGCAAGCAGCTGCAGGATTATTACTGCTACGGGAAAGACATTCTAGCGCCTGCCGACGGTGAAATTGTTAGTATGGCCGACGGGCATCCTGAAAGCAAGGTATATGGTGACGGCAGGGCTGAATGCAGGGCGAAAGATATCCGCGGAAATTTTATTACGCTCAAACATAATGAAAAAGAGTTCAGCACCATCGCTCACCTCATGCCCAACAGCATAACCGTTACATTAGGTCAGAAGGTTGTCCGGGGGCAAGTAATTGCCAGATGCGGCAACTCCGGGAATACCAGCGAACCCCATGTTCATTTTCAATTGAATGACGGGAGAAGCTTTTTTGCTTCCGCGGGACTGCCTGTTAAGTTTAAAAATGTGTTGGCAAAAGAAAACGGGAAAACAGGTCTCGCAGATTATATCGTTAAAGGTCAATCCGTAGAAAACAGGTTGTGAAGAAGCTTATGAATACTCTATTGCCTTGTAAAGGAGGGGTAATGATAAGTAAAGGTGTAATCAATATTATTTATTGCTTATACAAATCATCCATTCCCCGTCCCTCAGAAGTTCGACCTTCTGCACATCATACCCTTGATTTTTAGCCAGGTCAGGTACGTCCTTTGTTGCGGAAGGACAGTCGACTAAAAGGTTTAAAAAGCTGGCCGGCGGTAGTTTTTCCAGGAGGGTTGCAACGGCGTACTTGGGATACGGGCACATCCACCCGCGCATATCAACCTGATAATGGTTATCGTTTACCTTAACCGCATTAAGCTCTTTCATGCTTTCCAGCCTCCACCCAGAGGATAAATAAGTAGAACAGCAGCAAGAAGCCGTAGATAAAAGCCAGAGCCCCTCCCCAGCCCCATAATTGAGGCAGGTATACCGGTTTCCCGTATAGCCATCCCTGTCCCACCTTCTGGCCATAAATGTGTACCCAGGCACCAGAGGTTAACATGGCGGTTAAAATCGCCACCCAGGAACGCGTGTAGCCTTCACCGCTCCGCGCCAGGATACCCACACCGCATCCTCCGGCCAGGACCATGCCGATACCAAAAATGAAGCCACCCCCGATATTATGCCATCCTGCGGGAAAAACCATATGCGCAGGCTGATAGCCCTGGGCCTTGAGGATGGCGAAACCCATGGCTCCCACAGCCATTCCCAGCAATAGCCACTTCATAACCTTACCGTCACGGCTGACCAAAATTTCACGGAAGGCAGCTACAAAGCAGAGACGCGAACGCTGGATAATCAGCCCAAAAAGAATCCCAAATAAAAAGAGACCTGTATTTTTGGGCATGCCTGCAATGTAATAAATGACAGCGATGAGAAGTGAAAGGGAAAATACCAGGACTCCCCATTGGGGTTGACGGGATAAAACTTCTGCCGCTTTCGTTTCTCCCTTTGGCGCCGTGGTGAAATCAAGCTTTTGCAGGGCTTTACGCATTTGATATTGTAAAATTTTGCCTCCAACATAAGCACCCAGCAAAAGACCTACAGCAGACAGGGGACCGCTTAAAGAAAAGGCCATGGTAGCTACCCAGAATCCTCCTATATTACATGGAGGCATCAGGACAGTACCCAAACCCATCAGTATGCCCCCAGCAGCGCCCCAGAGATAACCCTGCCAGTCTTCTTTACGAATTTTAAATTCACGGGCCAACAGAGAAGCCCCAAGGGTACCAGCTATGATACCTATGTCAATCAAGCTATGCATATCCAGATAAATAGGCTTTACAGGGTAAGGGATAAATGGGCTTTCAGTTTTAATCCCCACCAGATTATAAAGCCAGCTCCCCCACATGGCCATTTGGGGAAAGACGCCCAGGGCCCGGGCATACATGAACATAAATAAGTTGGTAATGGTTAGAGCAAAGACACCTACTCCAATAGGCCAGGGTTCGGTAAATATCCTTAACCAACCACCTTTTATAGATTGCCATACATAACTTCCTTTGCTCGCATCACTCAAAACCGTTTTGCTGGTCAAGGTATCTTCTCACTCCTTTAGCAGTGATATGCCTTTGAGATTCGTCGCCATTTTATAAAGTCCTGCTATGCTTTATATTCCTTTTTGGAATGATTGTACGGTTTATTAAGAGATCCTGCGGTTTTTAGTGGAATGCCTGGCCGGGTTGCAGTCAGGGGAACGAAATGTTAACATAATGAAAGAACAAGGCTGACCATACAGGGAGGGGAGAATAATGGCCGGGACTGCCAGGGATTTCTGGGGAGAAACCTTTAATGCGCTGCAGCAGGGAATGATCTATGTCGACGCCGTCGGTCACATCCTGGTGGCCAACTCCCTGGCTGCCGCCATCCTGGGGCTGGCCGGCCGGGATTTAAAGGGCCGGCGACTGACGGAGGTCTTTCCGGAGACGCGCCTGGCCGAGGTCTTTACCCACCGGCGCCCCCTCCAGGGAACCTGTTTTGCCGCCGGGGGTAAAAACTACCGCGTCGATTATTTCCCCGACGGCCAGGGGGGAGTCCTCGTTCTTTTTACGGAAGAACAGCCGGACGCAGCCTACCTTCAGGCCATTAATGAACTCTACGCCGCCCTCCTCGATGATTTTCCCCTCTACCTGGTGGTGGTTAATCGCCAGGGGGTAATCGTCAGTATCAACCAGATGTATGCCGAACTCCTGGGCCAGAGGGCTGATGTCCTTACAGGCCGGGAGATAGGAGATGTTTTAACCTTCAGCCGCCTGCCGGAGGTACTGGCTACTGGCCGGCCGGTAGTCGGCTTTGAGGTCCAGTATGCCGGCAAGAAATTGTTATTGTCGGAAATGCCTGTCAAAGATGCCGCCGGCAACCTTCTGGGTGCCGTAGGCAAGGCCATGGCAGTTGAAGACCTGGCTGCTGCAGGCCTAAAAGATATTTCCCGGCGCCTGCAGGTTTTAGAGGGCAAGGTCCTCTTTTACCAGCAGGAACTCGCGTCCCTCCATGGGGAACAGGACGCCTGGCAGGGGATACTGGGGACGAGCCCGGCCATGGTGCAGCTGAAAAAACGGGCAGCCCGGGTGGCCCGGGGCGAGGCTAACGTTTTAATTACCGGTGAGAGCGGTACCGGGAAGGAATTGCTGGCCCAGGCCATCCACAGGGCCAGTTCCCGCCGCAATGAACCTTTGATCAAAATCAACTGTGCGGCCATCCCGGAAAACCTGCTGGAAGCCGAGCTCTTTGGCTACGAGGAAGGGGCCTTTACCGGGGCGGCCCGGGGCGGCAAGCCCGGCAAGTTTGAGCTGGCCGATGGCGGCACCATATTCCTGGATGAAATCGGTGACCTGCCTTTGAGTATGCAGCCGAAGCTCCTCAGGGCTTTGCAGGAACGTTCCTTTGAGCGGGTCGGGGGACGTAAGACTATCAAGGTAGATGTGAGGATTATTGCTGCCACCAACCAGGATCTCCTGGCCCTGGAGGCGGCCGGCAAGTTTCGCCGCGACCTTTATTACCGCCTGGCGGTAGTGACCCTCAATATACCGCCCCTGCGGGAGCGGCCGGAAGATATCGAGGTTTTGACGGCGGTCATTATCCGGCGCCTCAATAACCGCTATGGGATGGCCGTCAGGGGCCTCGCCCCGGGGGTGCAGGAGCTATTTTACCGCTATACCTGGCCGGGCAATGTCCGCGAACTGGAGAATGTCCTGGAGCACGCCTTTAATTTCTTAGAGCCGGGGGAAGACATCATCCGCCGGGAACACCTGCCGCCGGCTATGCAACAGGTGAGGGACAACGAGGCCGGCCTGGAATTGAAGGAGGCCGTTGCAGAAGCGGAAAAGGCGGCTATCCAGAGGGCCCTGGCGGCTGCCGGGGGGAATAAGCAGGAGGCGGCAAGGCTTTTGGGCATTCATCCGTCCGGCCTCTACCAGAAATTGAAGCGCTACAGTATCAACTGAAGTATTTGGAACTGGCATGGAAATTATTCTAACCCATGGCTGGTAATAAATGAGGGAGCGCTAATGGCACTGGCGGAGCTGCAACAAGGAATATTTAGCTTGTTCCAGGATCAGGAGGAAATAGCTGTAGACCGCTGGGTGGCTACCACCTGCGGTTATTGCGGTACCGGCTGCGGCCTTTTCCTGGGGGTTAAAGACGGCCGGGCAGTGGCCGTCAAACCTGATACCGCCGCGCCGGTAAATAAAGGCCACCTGTGCCTCAAGGGCCTTTACGAGTGGAAAACCCTGCACCACCCGGAGCGGGCGACGGTACCCTTTCGTCGCCGGGGCGGGGAAATGCATCCTGTGACCTGGGAAAAAGCCCTGGCCGAGGTGGCGCAGCGTTTCCGGGAAGCCCTGGCAAGCGGCGGCCCGGAAGCCGTCGGCATTTATCACGGCGGGCAGCTGACCCTGGAGGAATACTACGCCATCCACAAGCTGGCTAAAGGCGTGCTGGGTACGCCCAATATTGATGCCAATACCCGGCTCTGTATGGCCTCCACGGTAAGCGGCTATATCCGCTCTTTTGGCGTGGACGCCCCACCGGGCTGCTACGAAGACCTGGATGTGAGCAGCCTCATCTTTATCTTTGGCGCCAACCCGGCGGAGATGCACCCCCAGCTCTGGCAGCGGATTTTACGCAACCGTAAACTTAACGGGGCCAGAATCATGGTGGCCGACCCGCGTCTTACCCTGCCGGCCCGGGTGGCCGATCTCCACCTGCGCCTGCGCTGCGGCAGCAACATCCCCCTCCTCTACGGTTTGATTAATATTATAGTTAAGGAAGGTCTGCTGGATCGGGACTTTATCCGGCGGTCAACGACAGGCTTTGAAGAACTGGCCCGTGCCGCCGCCGCCTACCCGCCGGAGCGGGTGGCCGCTCTCACCGGCGTGCCGGGGGCGGATATTGTGGCCGCCGCCCGCCTCTTCGGCCAATCCCCCAGCGCCGTCACCGTTTTTTGTCAGGGGGTTAACCAGAGCAGCCAGGCGGTTGATACGGTAACTCTGATTAACTCCCTGCACCTCATCACCGGCAAAATCGGCCGGCCGGGTTCGGCGCCCTTTTCCCTTACCGGCCAGGCCTCGGCCATGAGCATGCGGGAGATCGGCGGGGGCGGCGGCCTCCCTGGCTTCCGCAACCCCGAGAATCCCGAGCATCGCCGCCAGGTGGCCAACTACTGGGGTATCCCGGAAGACCGGTTGCCCCGCCGGGTCAATGATATCAACTACATGCTGGAGCTAATTGCTGCCGGCAGGCTCAAGGTCCTGTGGGTCATAGGCACCAACCCGGCCGTTTCCCTGCCCGACCAGGGGTTTAGCCGTCGCCAGCTAGAAAAGGTCTTTTTAATTGTCCAGGACGTCTTTTATCCCATGGAGACGGCGGCCTTCGCCGACATCTTCCTTCCCGGCGCCGGGTGGGGGGAAAAGGACGGGATAATTACCAATTCCGAGCGGCGGCTGAATCTCGTCCGCCGCGCTGTGAATCCACCAGGAGAGGCGCGGGACGACCTGGCCATCGTCAGCCAGGTGGCCCGCTACCTGGGTGCAGGGAGCCTCTTTGCCTGGCAGGGGCCGGCGGCGGCCTTTGAGGAGTTAAGGGAGCTTACCCGCCACCGGCCCAATGACCTGACAGGCGTGGACTACACCCTGCTTGAACGCCAGGGGGGCATCCAGTGGCCCTGCCCGGAGGGCGGCCGGGGAACACCGCGGCTCTACACCGCCGGCGTTTTTCCCACGCTGCCAGAAGAAGCCCAGGGTTATGGCGAGTTTAATCACCCGGAGGGCAGGGCGCGTCTCTGGGCTGTTCCTTATACACCGCCGCCAGAAGTACCTGACGGAGAATTTCCCTTCTGGCTCAATACCGGCCGGATTATTGAACATTACCATACCCGGACCAAGACCAAGCGCATACCGGAACTCCAGGCCCTGGTACCCGGGGCCTATGTGGAAATTAACCCGCAAGACGCGGCACGTTTAAAGGTGGCTGAGGGCGAGGTGGTTCGGGTGGTGTCCCGCCGAGGCTGGGTTGAGGTGCCGGCCAGGATTACAGAGGTGGTAGCGCCGGGGGAGGTCTTTGTCCCCTTCCACTTTGGTGATCTGGACCCCAGCGAGAGGGAAAGGCGCCAGGCGGCCAACCACCTCACCGGCCGGAACGTCGATCCCCTTTCCGGTCAGCCCCTGGCCAAGGCCGGAGCCTGCCGGATAGAGAGGCTAAACTCTCTATAATTCTAGAGATGGGTTATAAAATTTTAGAGAGCCCTTATACCCTTGCAGGGCAGAAAAGCCCCGGATAACAGAGACCGGGGCTTTTTACTTTGCTGGCATGAAACTTGCTATAAAAGGCATGTATAAATATGTTACTTTCACAAGTTGGGGGAGGGGAATATATGACCAGAAATACTACCAGTTGGCAGTTTTATTACGGGGTATAGTTGGCCCCATAACACCAAGAATATTATTTTAGAAAAGTGCGACGGAACTCGTAAATGAATAACCAGTTCCCAGCACCACGGGATACCGGGGTCTGGTCCCTAAATGCCGCTTGGAGGTGACCTTAATGAAGAAGAAAGAGAAGCGAGAATTCAGGCTCAGTCGGCGCCAGTTTTTAAAGGCGTCGGCAGCAACGGCCGTCCTGGCGGGTACGGCGGGGCCTACGCGATATTTTATCCCGAAAGCCGGGGCAGAGAATACGTCCCCATTAAAAGAAGTTAAATACGTGCGCAGTACCTGTTCACCCAACTGTACCTTGGCCTGCGGTATTAAGGCCATGGTGGTGGACGGGCAGATCAAGGCCCTTTTACCGTCCAACGACTACCCCGAGCCCGAATATGGACCCCGGGGATGCCTGCGGGGGCTCTCCTTTATCAACCTAATCTACGGTCCTGACCGTATAAAAAAACCATTGATCCGTACCGGGGAACGCGGTGCGGGGGAGTTCCGGGAGGTATCCTGGGAAGAAGCCCTGGACTATACGGCAAAACGCCTTAAGGAGATTGCCGCCAAATACGGGCCGGAATCCATCGGCTTTATTTTCCAGGTCGGCGGGACCGGCCACGTCCAGAAGGGAGCCTGGCTTGCCCTGGCTACTATGGCGGGGTGGAGCCTGATCCACCCTTACGACCAGAACGGCGATCTGCCTATGTTCTGGCCCATGACCTTCGGCGTCCAGACGGAAGAGCTGGAACCCCTGGAATGGCTTAATTCCCGCTATATAGCCATATTTGGTTCTAACATTATGGTTACCCGCCTTATTGACTCTGACTTCCTGATTAAAGCCAGGAATAATGGTACAAAGGTGGTTGTTTTTGACCCCAACTACAGCCCGACGGCCGCCAAGGCCGACGAATGGGTCCAGCTTAAACCCAGCAGCGATGCGGCCCTGGCCCTGGGGATGGCCAGGGTAATCATTGAAGAAAAACTCTATGACGAGGCATTCATCAAAACCTACAGCGATATGCCCCTTCTGGTTCGTCTTGATAACGGGCGGCGCCTGAAAGCGGATGAGGTAAAGGGCCTGACCAGACCGGACGGACTACCGCCCTACCGGGAGGCCTTTGTCGCTTACAACGGGCAGTTCCTGGCCGTGCACCCGGAAAAGCTGGAGCTTCCTCTGGATGTAATCCTAGAGGGCGAAGTAGATATCGAATTAAAGGACGGCCGGCGGGTTAAGGCCAAACCGGTCTTCCAGCTGTTAAAAGAACATTTAGCCAGCTATACACCGGCCTATGTAGAGCAGGAGACTGGCGTTCCCGGGGATACGGTGGTCCGCCTGGCCCGGGAGATGGCGACAACGAAACCGCTCCATGTCATCTATGGTGCCAGCAACTACCAGTGGTATCACGGCGACTTGAAGGGCCGCGCCCTGGCTCTGTTGCCGGTGCTGACCGGCAATCTCGGCAAGCCGGGTGCGGGTATTTCCACCTATGCCGGCCAGTACAAGATCCGGTTCAATGTCAAAGAATGGTGGTTTCCCAGGCCGCCCAGATGGCTTCCCTGGCTTTATATCCTCCATGGCCCGACCCCCGGTATGAAAGCCAGGTGGCCCAAGAACGGGGTCAAAGCCCTGATCTTTGGCTGGGGCAACCCCTTCGACCAGCATAATATGGCCGACCGCCTGCGGCAGATGGCAGTAAAGGGCGAACTGGAATTCATCGCCGGCCTGGATTTTTCCCTGACCACCAGCTGCCGTTACAGCGATGTCGTTTTCCCGGCTGCCACCTGGTATGAAAAGACCGAACTGGTAACCACTCCTTTGCACCCCTACATGCAGCTGCAGCAGCCGGCTATCAGGCCTCTTTATGAAGCCAGGTCCGAACTATGGATGGCCAGGGAACTAGCTAAAAGGCTCAATCCCGACTTTGCAAAACACTTTTTCCCCGATCTGGATGAGAACACGGCGGCGGAAAAAGCCATTGAACTTCTCCTTGCCACCGGCGGCCAGCCTGTGGCCGGGATTACCCTGGAGCAACTAAAAAAGGGGCCGGTGCGGCTGAAATCGGAGGTGCCGGGAAATCGCCAGATTCCCTTTTATGAACAGGTACAGTTTAAAAAGCCCTTCCCGCCTGTCAGCCGGCCGGCGGCATTGGAAGCGACGGCAAAATTTGTCAGGAGTGGTCGGATCGAGTTTTATAAGGAAGAGGAAACCTTTATCCAGCTGGGTGAGACTTTGCCCGTGCACAAGCCGCCCTTTGAGGATAGCGAGTATGCCTTGAATCCGGAAGTTAAAGGCAAGTACCAGTTTGCCTATATCACTCGTAATTCCCTTTACCGGGTCCACTCCACCCATTCCAATAATCTCTGGATGAACGAGCTGCAGGATAATAAGCCGAAGGTTTTCTTGAACCCCCAGGACGCTGCCGCAAAGGGTATTAAAGAAGGCGACTTGGTCGAAGTTTACAATGACCGCGGCCGGGTGCGTGGTTATGCCGTCCTGGACCCGGGCCTGGGGAGAAAAATAGTCGTCTTTGAGCAGGGCTGGTGGAGCCGCTATCTTAACGGTGACTCTTATAACTCCCTGACCTATCCTTTTATCAAGCCCACCCATGAGGTCTACTTCGTACCGGGGATATGGGCCCCCAATACAGCCTGGAACGAAGCCCTCTGCGATGTAAGAAAGGCAGGTGAGGTATAGTGAGACTGGGAATGGTCATCGACCTGGACCGCTGCATCGGCTGCCGTACCTGCGCGGTGGTTTGCAAAGGGCACAACTCCCAGCCGCCGGGTATGTGGTGGAACCGGGTCTTTACTCCTGGAAGTCCTGAACACCAGCTTCCCGTAGCGAAAAACGGGGAAGTGGAGATGTCTTTTTTACCCGTATCCTGCCAGATGTGTGAAAACGCGCCCTGTGAAAAGGTCTGCCCGGTGGGGGCGACCTACACCGACGACCGGGGCCGGGTGCTGGTTGACTACGAGCGCTGTATCGGTTGCCGTTACTGCATGGCCGCCTGTCCCTACGGCGTGCGCCAGTTCAACTGGGAGGACCAGCAAAAGGCCAAAGCAAAGGCGGGTTATATGCCGGGGTATGATTACGGCTATCCTTTCGAGCATCGCGACCGGAACAGCCGCCTGGTCTACATGCCGGATCGTCCCAAAGGAATAGTGGAAAAATGTACCTTCTGCGTGCAGTATACCGATAAAGGGGAATTACCGGTTTGTGTCCAGGCCTGTCCGGCCGGGGCGCGCTTCTTTGGCGACCTCGATGACCCCAAGTCGGAAGTAAGCCGCCTGGTGCGGGAGCGGCAGGCTTTAAGGCTAAAAGAAGAACTGGGTACAAAGCCCAAAGTCTTTTACCTGCCGCCAGCAGGACCGCGGAAGTAAAAGGAGGGAGATCTTGTGAGGAAACTAAATGTGGCTTTTACCATAGGCCTGGTTCTTTTGCTGGTAAGTTTATTTACCTGGGGCTACCAGCTTAAAAGCGGTCTGATTGTGACCGGCATGCGCAATCCCTTTAGCTGGGGCCTGTATATTGCCACCTTCGCCTTCTTTGTGGGGATTGCCGCCGGGGGGCTAATCGTTTCTTCTTCGGTTTACCTCTTCAATCTTGAGCAGTTGAAGCCCTTTACCCGCATTGCTTCCCTGTCTGCCTTTGCCAGCATTATGGCCGCGGCGGTAATCATCCTGCCGGATCTGGGGCGGGTAGACAGGATTTACAACTTGCTGCTGCACCCCAATTTCCGGTCGCCTTTAATCTGGGACGTAATAGTTGTTTCCGCCTATACCGTCTTAACTTTCTTGAGCGTTTATTTTCAGCTTTTACCGGACTGGAAAAAGGAAGGACGCGGCTTTCTCAACGGTTGGACAAGGAAGCTTTCCCAGGAGGAGGTAGAAAGCATTGCTGCCAGGTGGTCCCGGCGGGTAGCCATGGTGGGGCTCCCGGTGGCGATTCTAATTCACACCATCACGGCCTTGATTTTTGCCACCCAGGCTTCGCGCGGCTGGTGGTATACGGCCATCTTACCCCCGGATTTCATCGCCGTGGCGGTGGCTTCCGGGACGGCCCTGGTGCTGGTGATTGCCATCCTGGTGGTCGGGAAAGATGGGTTTAACCAGTATGCAGGCGCCTTTAATACCCTGGCCCGGATTATAGCCGGTGCCCTGGCCGTCCACTTCTTTTTCGTAGCCATGGATATCTTAATTCACTGGTGGTGGGGCAGCCCCGAAGCCTTAAGCACCCTGGGCCTGGTTTTCAAGCGTTATGGCCCGGTCTACCTGGTGGAAATCGCCCTGCCGGCCCTGGTCATGGTTTACTTCTTCAGCGAAAAAGGCGGTCGGTCGGCCGGTTCCCTCTTGCTGGGATGCGCCCTGCTTTTTACCGGCGTATTTGCCCACCGGCTGATGTTAATGTTCCCGGCCTTTAACCAGTTCCCTTTAAGCCTCTCTATCCCTGGAATGGAAATTGAAGGCTGGAATTATCCCATAGCAGTTGGCGTATTTAAGGCAGGAGCGCCGGTATTTGCCGGCTCCTGGCCCTACGTGCCCACCTTATTTGAAGTTGCCGTTGATCTTTTACCCTTTGGCCTGGCCTTGTTGATTATTACCTTGATGGTAGGTTCGTATAATTTCTTGCCGGATAAACGTTAAGCCGGGACGACGGTCCCGGCTTTATAGTTTTCTTCTTCGGTTTCCCCGGCATGTTCTGCTTGCAGCAGCGACCGGACCAGGCTGGTTTCACCCTTTAACGCTCCGTACAACCGCAAGAAGGGTTTTTCCTTCAGGGGGACCAGTACCAGCTTCCCCTCGGCCACCTGCACCTCAAACTTGTCCCCTTGCTTAATAGCATATTTTTTTCGGATGTCAGCGGGGATAATTAGCTGCCCTTTTGAAGATATCGTCACTACCGGCACTGCCTTACTCCCTCCTCAAACTTACATTATAAAGGTAAGGCTGAGGAGAATCAACGTATACGAAAGCCCATCTGGCTATTAACAGGATTTTCCGTGGGAAGAAAGACCATTCGCATCCATCCAGGTTACCTCCATGGGGATTTCTCCCAGTAGTTGCACCTAAATCTTCCGCCAAAAAGAAGTAAACAAAAATGTTTTGCCAGTGTGATCCTTATCACATGTTTACACCCTTGACAGGGAAGTTATTACCAGTCATAATGTAAGTAAATATTTACTTATAAAGGAGGGCGGCGATGAAACGGAAGCATTCACTCCAGCACTGGCGCCTGGTGGTGCAAATCCTTGCGTTTCTGTTGTTCATTTACTTGTTAATAAGCGGTAAAAACAAGCTCTGGATGCTAATCATGATGGCTTTCCTGCTCATAACTCCCTTTTGGGGGCGCCTCTACTGCGGTTGGCTCTGCCCCCTTAATACCCTCTTGCGCCCCGTCAACTGGCTGGTGAGTAAAAAGGCCCGTTGGTTGGCAAAAGACATACCATCTGTAGGCAAGAGCCCATGGTTGCGGGCTGTAATTTTTATCCTTTTCCTCCTTGTTTTCTTGATGACGCTGCGGGGTATTATCAAAATAAACCTCATTGTGCTCCTTGCCCCCTTCGCCATTTTGACCACTATCTTTTTCACCGAGTCTGCCTGGCATCGTTACCTTTGTCCCTTTGGTGTACTCTTTAGCTTGCCCGCAGGCGTTAGCCGCTGGAGATTCCATATTAACCCGGATCACTGTCTGGCCTGCGGCCGCTGCCGGCGGGTATGCCCGGCGGGGGCCATCGCTGTCAATAAAGACCCGGAAAAAAGCTACCGCATACTGCCCCGTTACTGCCTTTTTTGCTTCGCCTGCCTGGAGGTTTGCCCGCGCAGCAGCATTGAACTAACTGCCGCCAGGCCGGCTAGCTCCAGGGAGAAAATGACGAGAAGCCTTTGAGGCTACCAGCAGTGGAGGTGACAGCATGACTGTGAAAGAGACCAGCGCCATCAGGCAACAACAAATAATAGCCGCTGCGCTGGATATTATAGCTAAGCGCGGGCTGGCCAATCTTACCACCGCCGCCATCGCCCAGGAGGTAGGGTTCAGCGAGGGGGCTATTTTCAAGCATTTTCCCGGTAAAGAGGCCATCCTGGCAGCGGCCGTTAAGAGTGTCGGCGGCCGTTTGGCCAGCCAGGCTGCAGCCATAGCCGGCCGCAAGGACGTGCCGCCTGGGGAGAAATTGCAATTAATTTTAGACCTGCACCTGTCCCTGGCGGCAACCAGCCCGGCGATGCCGCGCATTCTCTTTTCCGACGAATTATATACCAGTTATGCGAGTCTGAAGGAAATCATCAAGGGGATTATTGCCGGCTATACCCGGACCCTGGAAGCGATTTTTAACGAGGGGATGGAAACGGGTGAATTTAAGCGTTTTTTCCCGGCCCATACCCTGGCCTTTATCTTTATTGGCCTGATTCAGAGCACCATAATTCGTTGGCGGCTTGACGATGGCATTGATCCCCGGCAGCAGGGCCAGCACATCTACCGGGCTATCATGTTTATGGTCGGACGGTAGCCAGGTCAAGGCCGGCCATAGCTGGTTTCTTACAGGATTACAATCTAAAGTAAGTAATCTAAACCTCCCGCGTACGCGGTCATATTCAAAAGATCCTCAGGCCGTTCGATCATTGCTCTAAAGCTTGCTGGAGAAAATCCTTAATCCTTTGACCTCGTGAAAGGGTGCGCTAAGTAAGTGTAGATGCATGTTCCAGGTTAATAATGTCAAGTACATTCTAATTGTAAAGGGGGCAACGCGATATTATGGAGAGCAAATTAAAGTTGACCGGCCTGCTCAGGAAGGGAGTGACATTTTTACTTATTGGCCTGGTGATCTATACCGGCGGCAGGTTGACCTATAACCGGGTGACAGCCTTGCGCAGCTCACCACCCGTGACCGAGGCGGCAGGGCTGCCGGTAAAAACGGCCCGCGTGACTTCCGGACCAATCCAGGAAACCATCACCTATGTGGGAACAGTACGTTCTGACCATGAGGTGTTTTTGGCTGCCAGGATAACGGCTACAATCCTCAGGCAGGAAGCCCGGGAAGGAGACTTTGTCCGGGCGGGTACGCCCCTGGTGATCCTCGACGATAAAGAGCTGGTAGCCAGCACCAATACCTTAAAGCAAAAGGTAGCCAACGCCCAGGAGAACGTGACCTACTGGCAGAAAGAAGTGGCCAGGAATAAATCTCTTTATGAACAGGGTGCTATACCAGCTAAACAATATGAAGATACCAGGTATGCCCTGGAACAAGCAGAAGGTAATCTCAAAGTGGCCGAGGCTATGCTGGAAGAATCTTTGACTAATTTACGTAACGTAACCCTGAGCACACCGGTAGATGGAGTTGTTACAGATGTAGCAGCCTATGCGGGTGATCTTGCTGTTCCAGGCAAACCGCTGGTAACCATTGCCGACGTCAAGCGGCTTAAAGTAGAAGTCAAACTGGCGGAAGTAGACCTGCCCAAAGTCCAGGTAGGCACCAAAGTCATGTTGCAGATGCGTACTGGCTCGGTGAAACCAATTATTTCCCAAATAAGCAAAATCCATCCGGCTACCGATCCGGTCTCCCGGACTACTGTAGTGGAAATCCCTTTACCAGGGGAAGTTGGCAAGGACCTGAGGCCAGGTAATAGTATGGACGCAATCTTTATCCTTAAAGAAAAAAAGGATGCCATCCTGGTTCCCCGCCAGGCCGTAATTGAGGATGGTGATAAAACCTATATCTTCGTCGTCGCTGACGGTAAGGCACAGCGCCGGGAAATTAAGAAAGGGATCGTCAATAATGACTATGTAGAAGCCCTTGGCGGCGTGGACAAAAATACAGTGGTAGCGATCACTAATTTAACGGAATTATATGATGGCCGTACCGTTTACCTCTACGACAGGGGGCAGGAGCAATGAACTGGGCAGCCTACATACTTAAGCACCGGTACACCATTTTTGCCCTGGTTATTGCTGTAATAATTTTTGGTATCTTCGCCAGGAACTCACTGAAAATAGAACTATTCCCGGAAACGGCGCCGCCGCTGGTAAATGTAGTTACCGCTTATCCAGGTGTAGCCGCCGAAGATGTTGCCAGAAATGTGAGTAAACCGCTGGAAGAAGAGATGGCCACCCTGGAAGGCGTAAAGAAAATATCTTCTACCTCCCAGGACGGTCTTTCCATAGTCCAGGTCGAATTTCAGTACGGCAAGGATGTCGATGTAGCGGCCGTTGATGTGCAAAATGCAATTAACCGTATTAAGAGGAGTTTACCGGGCGAGATTCAGGAACCCCAGGTGATGAAGTTCAGCTCGTCGGATAAACCTGTTGTCACCTACAGCGTCAGCAGTACCAGAGTCCCTATGACCGCCGTACGCACCCTGCTGGAAAACGATATTAAAAATGAAATCCAGATGGTCGACGGGGTGGCTGCCGTTGATATCTTTGGCGGTTATAAGCGCCAGATCAACGTTTTTCTGGACCGCAGCAGGCTCGAGGCCTTACAGATACCTCTGGAAAAAGTGATTACCGCTCTCGGTACCCAGAATATAGCTGCTCCCGGCGGCCACATTATCCAAAAGGAGAAAGAATATCTAATCCGCATTGTCAATGAGTTTGAAGGGGCCGCCGATATTGGCCGTACCGTTATAGAAAACCGCAATGGCAACCTTATTTACCTGAAAGATATTGCCCGGGTGGAGGACGGCCAGGCCGAAAATCGCAGTGAGTTTCGCTTTGAAGGCAAGCCGGCTCTATCCCTCCAGGTTATCAAGAAAAAGGACGCCAATACTGTGGCTGTAGTAGACGGGGTCAAGGAAAAAGTAGCGGAGTTACAACAGAAATATCCCTTTTTGGATTTCGTGATAGCCAGTGAAGATGCTTCTTTTACCCGTTCGGTTGTCGACAATATGAGCAGCAGTATCGGTACTGCCCTTCTGTTTACAACTTTAATTATCTGGTTCTTTATTGTCAGCCTGAAAGAGAGCCTGATCGTGGCCCTTTCCATGCCCCTCTCGTTTTTAATGACTTTCGCTTTGATGAAGGTGACCGGGCTGGATCTGAACCTGATTACCCTTTCTTCATTGATCCTGGCCATCGGCATGGTAGTAGATAATGCTATCGTGGTAGTGGAGAATATCACCAGGCACCGGGTGGAGCTAGGCAAAGATGCCCTGGCGGCGGCCATTGATGGGACCGGTGAAATATTTCTCGGGGTACTGGCCGGTACTACTACAACTCTCATCGTCATGGTCCCCCTCCTGTTTATCCCTGGTTTTGTGGGGCGGGTTTTTGGTCCAATGGCTTTGACCCTGATCCTGGCCCTGGGTTCGTCATTTATTGTAGCTGTGACCATGATTCCCTTATTTACAGTGCTGTTGCAAGGATTACGGTTTACCTGGCTTGAAAAATTCCTCGGTTTTTTAGCCTGGCCCTTTGTCCGCTTGATGGATGCGACCCGGGATATTTATCTTGCCATATTACGGCGCGCGCTGGGGTTTCGCTGGTTAACCCTGGGGGTGGCCATTGCCCTGCTAATTATAGGCATCCGGATCCTGGCACTGATCGGTATGGAGGTTTTGCCAAAACTGGACGCCGGCTCCTTCTTTATCACCTTGGAAACCTCACCTGGGACTTCATTAGCAGGGACCAGTGCTATTGTAAGGCAGGTAGAAGAGTTTCTGGCAGCAGAGCCTAGCGTTGTTACATATCATAGTAGTATTGGCTATGAGGTAGGGACCCATTACCTGGGCGACAGCGGCGCCCAGGGTGTTACCCGGGCTTACATAACGGTCACCCTGACCAGCAGGAAAGAGCGCACGGAAGACATCTGGACTATTGAAGAAAGGTTGCGGGCCAAAATCGCCCGGCTGCCAGGAGTGCAGACATTTGTCGTCAAAGAAAGCGGTGGTACGGCGATATCAACCACCAGGGCACCAATTGATGTCCGCATAACGGGTAAGGACCCTGAGGTTTTAAATCACCTGGCGGAGGAGATTGCCACTGCCCTGCAACAGGTACCCGGGGCTGTCAATATTTATCGGAGCTGGACCTTGAACACTCCGGAAATTGACTTAAAAATTGATGCTAAACGGGCGGCAGAACTGGGCCTGACACCGCAGATGGTATCCCGGCAGGTATTTGCGAGCATTGAAGGAACCCGGGCCTCGACTTTAAAAATGCCCAATCAGAAAGACACGGACATTCAGGTGCGTTATGCCCAGGAAAATCGTGATTCCCTGGAAGAACTTTTGAATCTCCGCCTGACCACGCCGGCAGGGGTACAGGTGCCCTTAAGGGATGTAGCCAGTATAAATTTAACCCGGGGAGCAAATGTAGTCACCCGGGAAAATCTCAACCAGACCGTCGATGTCCTGGGATTTACCTACGGCAGGCCCTTTAGTCATGTCATCGGCGACATTGAACGCGTTTTAAAAAACATAAAGGTGCCGGACGGTTATGAAGTGGCGATAACCGGTGAACAGGCCGATCTGCAGGCATCCGGTGCAGACCTGCGCTTCGCCCTGCTGCTGGCCGTGGTGGCGGTGTACCTGCTGCTGGTGGCCCAGTTCAGGTCCTTCCTGCACCCGCTGACGATCATGATTTCCATCCCTTTTATTGTTATCGGGGTCGCCCTGGCACTGCTGTACAGCGGCAAACCTGTTTCCCTGCCGGTCATGTTTGGCTTTATCTTACTTGCGGGTACGGTAGTTAACAATGCCATTCTCCTGGTGGACTACATCCTGCGTGCCCGTGAACAAGGGGCTGACCGGGAGACGGCTGTTATCCAGTCCGTTAAAACCCGCTTTCGCCCCATTATGATGACCGCCCTGTCTGACGTTGTCGGGATGCTGCCCCTAGCCCTGGAATGGGCCCTGGGGTCGGAACGTTTTTCACCTCTGGCCACCACCGTCATAGGTGGTATTTTAGCGGCAACCCTCCTGACCATGGTCGTAGTTCCCGTCATCTACTCCCTGTTTGATGATCTGGGAGACCTGTTTGTCAGGAAAAAACAACACCCTGTACCTGCTGTCACCCAAGCTTAACAGTTTTGAGGCACTGTGGAGAATGTACTCGAATACAGTAAGTATGTACTTCGAACCGTTTAACGCAAAAATAAAAAAAGTACCATAGTCCGCTCTCCGTGCAGTTGGCGCATAGCTTCCGGGCCTAAGAAAGAGGAGGTAGGTCAGGGAGGGCATGCGCCAGCTGGTGGACAGCATCAACCGCTTCCTGGGGCCTTTTTCTGAGGCTACGCAAAAAAGGGGAGAAGATGCGCGGGTTTTTCCGCGTCTTCTCCCTTCGCGTCTACTCCCTTTATTTCGCCGGGGACAAAAGCTTTAGGCCGGTGCCTGTTCCTGCTGCGCCGGGAGGGTATTGTTCCCGGCCGCGGGGCGGCCAGTTGAAACTAGCCGCTTTTAGCCAAATTTTTCGGGTTGGGTGTCTTAATGACCAGGACGCTGAAATGGGTGCCGGCATTGGCGGCCAGGGCGTGGGGGATACCAGCCGGGCTGACTACTATCTCCCCGGCGTTGACTTTAGCCGTTTCCGGGCCGACAGTCACCGAACCCTCGCCTTCAATGATATGGAAGAGAACGTCTACCGGGGTGGTGTGGGACGGCACTTCGTCACCCGGCGCCAGGGTCAGGTTCATGATATTGATGTAGGGCACGTCCAATACGGCCCGCGCCTTGACACCCCTGGGGGTTACCTGCTGCGGCCGTTCATTAATGCGGATAATCTCCATGGTTTTTAAGCCTCCCCGGCGGCCTTGCGGCCGCCCTGTATTTTTATCTATAATTGTAGGCTTCCCTCTAGGGAAAGCAGTGATGTTGCGCACATAATCCAGAGTAAAATTTCACAGGTTAGCTTTACTGTAGGACCTGTTAGTAGGCAACCAGTTTTCCCGCCAGGACGGGCCAGGATAAATCAGCATTATACGCTAAAGAACTTTTACCGCCGGGCAAGGATCAATAAGAAAAGAGCGAAATAAAGATGTTGGGTTCAAAGGTTACACCCGGTACTCATGCCGGGCGGGGATTTACGTCAGTAATGTAGAAATAAACCGGGCTTTGACAGTATATGGAATTGATGTTAGAATAGTTTCAGAGAAAAGGGGCACCCCGGAATGTCTGTTAGCAAAGAGTTACTTGAGACCTTAATTCGTTTAGAGCCAGCCCAAGAACCTAATGAAAGTTTACGGAAATTGCTCCGGCAAAAAGTACTGAGTGATATCCGTAAATATGAAGTAATAAGCACTACTTTCCAAAAAAAAATATGGTACCGATTTTATGACCTTCCGACAATCATTACCACAAGGAGATTGGGAAGTTGAGCAGGATTATTTTGACTGGGAACTGGCTGAAACGAGGTTAGGGGAACTACGTAGTGAACTGGCTAGGCTGAGTAAACATGAATAATTGGATGGCTTTGCTTCAGGAAGCGGAGACTATTGCTAGAACACGCGCAATTAGCAAACTAATCATTATGGAGCGGGGTTACCAGGTATATAAAAAGGGGCCAGGGAAGTGAGCTTGACAGAGTTCTGGGATGAAGTTGAAGCCATTATCCAGAATTTAGGGTTGTCTTCAATGTAATAAGCGCCACCCCCGCCATAACATATAGTGGGGGTGTTTTTATGGAAGCTGTTATCCGCCAGGAGGTCGGCTGGATCCTCGCCCAGCAACTTCCCAGCGGGGCAGTGGTTACTGCTTATCCTGGCCGGCCGAAGATTGTCCCCTATTTTGCCAACCTGGCCCTCTACGGCCTGGCGGCCTGGGGCTTGAGTCTACCGCGGGTGCGAGCCTACCTGGACTGGTACCTGGCCCACATGGAAAGGCCAGATCGCTATGGCGTGACGGGTACAGTTTACGACTATTATTTAGAACGAAAAAGTATAGGGGAGGGGGTAGGGGACGCGGCCAGTACGGAAGTGCCTGCTTACAGCTACGATTCCTCCGACTCTTACGCCGCTACCTTTCTCACCCTGGTGCGGTGCTATTGTGAAGCCAGCGGCGACAGGGAGTGGGTCGCGCACCACCTGCCGGAGCTTGAACTGGTAGCCGGGGCGATGCTGGCAACCTTGCAAAAGGATAACCTTACTCTGGCGCGGCCGGATTGGAAGGTTAAATACCTGATGGACAACTGTGAGGTCTATCAGGGGTTAAAAGATTACGCCTGGCTGCTGGCGCGCGTAAGGGGGTACGCCGGAGAAGCACGGATGCCAAACGGACACCTGGAGGCGGAGGGGGAGAAAAAGGTCAGTAAGTACGCCCAAGAAGCCGGTAGATATGCAGCCCTGGCCGCAAGAGTAAAAGATGCCATCCAGGCTAAGATGCTTCTCGATGGCGGCTACTGCCCGGCTATTTACCGCGCCGGCCTGCGCCGGCGGCCCAACTGGAAAAAGTGGTATCCGGATGCCCTGGCGCAGCTCTTTCCCATTATAACCGGCGTCCTCACGCCCCGGGAAGAGGCTGCCAGGCGCCTGTACGCCAATTTCCTGCGGAATTATCCCCATTGGTACCGGCAGACGGCGCCGGAGAATTTTATCACCACGCTGGTAGTCTATACCGCCGCCCTCATGGAAGACCGCTGGCGGGTGCGCCAGTATGTGGAAGGGCTGGAGGAGAATATTATCGCCCGGGGTCACCCCTGGCCCTACCACGCCGCCGAGGCCGGCATTCTGCTCCTGGCCCTAAAAACTTATCTGGCTGGGGGTGTAAAGGTATAAAAGAGTGCTTATATGTAAGCCCTTCATAGCTGTGAGATTTCAACTAGTTACTTACTTACTTATCAGATATAAAAAGGCCGGTACGGCATTTTTATACCTTGGCAGGATTTTGTACCCGCAGGGAGAACATAAAAACGAGGGGAACAGGGAGGTGTTAATCGATGACGGACTTGACCCGTTCCTACCAAGTTGCCATCCCTCCTACACCCCGCATCTTAATAGAGGAAGGTGATACAAGATGCCCTTACCACCCTTTATTGAAGCCCTATCGGAGCGGGATCCGGAGTTTTACCGGGCTGTTAAAGCTGTAGCGGAAACGGCCATGGCCCCCGGCGCCCTGGACGCCAAGACCAAGACCCTCATCACCCTGGCCCTGGACGCCGCCCACGGCGCCGGCGAAGGGGTAGCCGTCCTGGCTAAACAGGCCCGGGAGCTCGGCGCCAGCGAAGAGGAGATCCGGGAAGCCCTGCGCCTGGCCTACTTTGTCGCCGGCAACGGCGTCCTGGCGGCCGGCAGGGCGGCTTATCGGTAAAAATATTGCGACCATAGCAGGGGCAACAGCAGTGCCCCGGATTCGCGTTAAAGGTGTACAGTATACATGCATTGATTCTGTTGACCTTCCTTCAGCCCCTGTGGTATATTGCTAAAGATTATAGAGGGAGAAGGAAGGGAGAGTTTATGGGCAGTACTTATGGTTTAGAGCGATTAGGCCTCATTAATCCCGGTACTGTTTACCGCAACCTGCCGGTGGCCCGGCTGGTTGAAATAGCCCTGGCGCGGGGAGAGGGCATCCTGGCTCCCAGCGGGGCATTAAGCGTGAATACAGGCAAGTATACCGGCCGTTCCCCTAACGACAGGTTTATCGTGGACACACCCGCCGTTCACGACAGCATCAGCTGGGGTGGCGTCAACCAGCCTGTGAGCGAAGCGACCTTTGAGCGCCTTTACAGTCGCCTGACGGCCTACCTCCAGGGAAAGGAACTCTTTGTTTTTGACGGCTTTGTCGGGGCTGATCCTGCCTACCGCATGCCCATCAGGATCGTCAACCAGTATGCCTGGCAGAACTTGTTCGTCCACCAGCTTTTTATCCGGCCGGCGGCGGATGAACTCACCGGGCATGAACCCCAGTTTACCGTTATCTGTGCCCCGGGCTTTAAGGCCATCCCGGAACTTGACGGCACCCGCTCCGAGGCCTTTATTGTCCTCAATTTTGACCGTCGTGTGATAATCATCGGCGGTACCTCCTATGCCGGTGAGATGAAAAAATCCATCTTTACCGTTATGAACTATTTGCTGCCGGAGCAAGGAGTTTGTCCCATGCACTGCTCGGCCAACATGGGGCCGGCAGGCGATACGGCCCTGTTTTTCGGCCTTTCCGGCACCGGCAAGACTACCCTGTCGGCCGATCCGGAACGCTACCTCATTGGCGACGATGAGCATGGCTGGTCGGATAAAGGGATTTTTAACTTTGAAGGCGGTTGCTACGCCAAGTGCATCAAGCTCTCCGCCGAGCATGAACCCCAGATCTGGAACGCTATCCGTTTCGGCAGCGTCCTGGAGAATGTTGTTGTAGACCCCGAGTGCCGGACCATTGATTACGACAGCGATGCCCTGACGGAAAACACCCGCGCTGCCTATCCGGTAGATTTCATCCCCAACGCCGTAATCCCAGGGGTGGGCGGCCATCCCCGGTCGATAGTTTTCCTCACCGCTGACGCCTTTGGCGTTATGCCGCCCATAGCCAAACTGACCCGGGAACAGGCCATGTACCATTTCCTGTCCGGTTATACCAGCAAGCTGGCCGGCACCGAGCGGGGTATCACCGACCCCCAGGCCACCTTTTCCACCTGTTTCGGGGCGCCCTTCCTGCCCCGGTCGCCCATGGTTTACGCCAACCTCCTGGGGGAAAGGATAGCCAAGCACAACGCCAGCGTTTACCTGGTCAATACCGGCTGGACAGGGGGACCCTACGGCACCGGCCGGCGCATGAGCCTGCCCCATACCCGCGCCATGGTCCGGGCGGCTTTAAACGGCGAACTGGATGAGGTGGAATTTACCCCCGACCCGGTCTTCGGCTTCCTTGTACCTAAAGCCTGCCCCGGAGTTCCGGCGGAAATCCTCAATCCCCGCAACACCTGGGCGGAACCGGAAAAATATGATGCCATGGCCCGCAAGCTGGCCGGCCTCTTTAAAGAGAATTTTGCCAAATTCAAGGACGTACCGACCGGCATCCTGGAGGCCGGGCCTGTCAGTAAATAGCAATGACCCTGCTGAGCATATCAAAAAGCCGGCTGTATATGATATACACCGGCTTTTTGATTCCGGAAAGGGAGTTCAGCCTTTACGGGCCGCATTGGAAAGGGTAACGACCATGCTGACCTCGCCTGCCGAACTGGCCCGGTCGAAAAGGGAACGGATACCGGCCCAGACCTGTTCTTCCTTACCGTGGATTTCGGTACTGATGGGGCCGACATTGTAGCTAACGCCCTGCTGGGCCAGGGACTGGAGGGAGTCGTTGATAATCTCACTGGCCCGGGCTGTCTTTTGCGGGTAAAGGCTTACTTCCGCGCTGAGCATGGCAGCTTCCTCCTTTCGTTTGTAACTATTTTTTATCAAGGAGTAAGTGGTTATGCAAAAGGGTAGAGTAGAAGCAATTCTCAAGGCTTTACGAGCCGCTTACCCGGGGGCGCGGTCGCGCCTTAAATACAGAAATCCCTTTGAACTCCTGGTGGCGGCCATTCTCTCGGCCCAAACCACCGATGACCAGGTAAACAAGGTGACAGCGGAGCTTTTCCGGCGTTATCCCACCCCGGCGGCCCTGGCGGCGGCAGACCCGGAAGAGGTTGCTGCCTGTATTAAAAGCCTGGGCCTGTACCGGATGAAGGCCGCCCACCTGGTGGCTGCCTGCCGGACCCTGGTCAGGGAGTATGGCGGCCGGGTTCCGGATAAACTTGAGGACCTCCTGCGCCTCCCCGGGGTAGGGCGGAAGGTGGCCAATGTGGTCCTGAGCAACGCCTATGGCCGGGATGTCATCGCCGTCGACACCCATGTTTTCCGGGTGGCCAACCGCCTGGGTCTGGCACGTGCCGGTAATGTCCTGGAAACAGAAAAGCAGCTTATGGCTATTCTGCCCCCCGGTACCCGCGGTGAAGCCCACCACTTGCTAATCCACCACGGCCGGGCGGTCTGCAGGGCCAGGCGTCCCGAGTGCCGGCAGTGTGTGGTTAGTAGTTACTGTAGTGATGCGGATCACAAGAGCCTGGGTAAGGCATCACAATGAGCTTTGCTTAAAGGAGATAAAATATAGGTAAGCAAAGCAGCTTGATAAAAATCTAAGTCTTCCAAGAAGGTGATCTTATGAAACGCAAGATTGTCCGTATAGACGAAGAGAAATGCACCGGCTGCGGCCTGTGCGTATCGCCCTGCGCCGAGGGAGCCATTGAGATTATTGACGGTAAGGCCAGGGTTCTGCGGGAGGAACTGTGTGATGGTGCCGGCGTTTGCCTGAACGTATGTCCCACCGGGGCCCTGACTATTGAGGAGCGAGAGGCGCCGGCCTTTGATCCCATTGCGGCCGAAGAGAATCTGGCTGCCAAAAGGGCAGAGGGTACGGCTCCCCGTTGCCTGCGTTGCGGTGTCGATGAAACCAGGGCTGTCCTTCTCTTTGCCCGCCACCACGGCGAAAGCACATGGGTTTGCACCCGCTGCCTGCCGGTACTGATCCACGGGTAAAGCTTTTAGGGAATAAATTGCCGGCCTGAAAGAAAGAGGGACCTTTAATATTAGGTCTCTCTTTTTATGTTAAATTTTACGCTATCATTTTCCAGGAGATGAAGCAGGCAATAGAGGCGCAGTTTCATACAAAGAATAAGGCTAGACCGGTAAAATACTACCAGGTCTAGCCCCATTAACCGTTAAATGTCACCGGGGTATTTACTTCGCTGCCTGTTGCCTGGTGTAATTTAATAGCCCGCCGGCTAAAATGATTGCCTGCTGGCGGGGGGAAAGGCCGTGGCGTACTTTAAAGGTAAAGCCCCTGGTAACGTTGGTAACGGCGATTTCATCCTGCTCCAGGCCGGCGTGCAAATCAATGATCAGCCTATCACCCGCTTCAATGCGGTCATAATCGGCCGGGTCGGCAAAGGTTAGGGGCAGGATGCCGAAATTCACCAGGTTACTGCGGTGGATCCGGGCAAAGGATTTGGCGATGACGGCCTTGATGCCCAGGTACATGGGGCAGAGGGCGGCATGCTCGCGGCTGGAACCCTGGCCGTAGTTTTGCCCGCCGAGAATAATTCCCCGCCCGGCTTCCCTGGCCCGCCGGGCAAAGGTGGGGTCCACCCCTTCGAAAGCGTGCTCGGCCAGAGCGGGAATATTGGAACGCAGGGGCAGGTATTTGGCCCCGGCCGGTGAAATATGGTCAGTGGTAATATTATCGCCCGTCTTTAAGATTACCGGCGCTTCGATCATCGGGTCCGGCGGCTGGGGTAAGGGCAGCGGTTTGATGTTGGGCCCGCGCCGGATCTCCACCTGCGCACCATCCTCCGGCGGGAAGATAAACATGCCGTCGTCGACGGGGAAGCTCGCCGGTAAAGTTATATTGATGGGGTCACCCAGTTCCCGGGGATCGCTTAAGTAGCCGTTGATAGCCGTCGCGGCAGCAACCTCCGGGCTGGCCAGGTAGACTAATGCGTCAGCAGTACCGCTGCGACCCTGGAAGTTGCGGTTGAAGGTACGCACCGAAACGCCGCCCGAAGGAGGGGCCTGTCCCATACCAATACAGGGGCCGCAGGCGCACTCAAGGATCCGGGCACCCGCCGTGACCAGGTCGGCCAGGGCGCCGTTCTGCGCCAGCATACGCAAGACCTGGCGGGAACCGGGGGCAATGACCAGGCTGACATCCGGGTGGACGCGCTTGCCTTTAAGGATGGCCGCCACGCGCATGAGATCGGTATAAGAAGAATTGGTGCAGCTGCCTATGGCCACCTGGCTGACTTTAATGGGGCCAACTTCCCGGACGGTGGCCACGTTATCCGGCATGTGGGGCCTGGCCACCAGGGGTTCCAGGCTTCCCAGGTCGATGTCAATGACCTGCTCGTAAGTAGCATCGGCATCCGGCAGCAATTCCACCCAGTCATCAGGCCGTCCCTGGGCGGCCAGGAAGGACCGGGTAACCTCGTCGCTGGGAAAGATGGAGGTGGTGGCGCCCAGTTCGGCGCCCATATTGGTAATGGTGGCGCGTTCCGGTACGGAAAGGGTGGCGACACCATCCCCGCCGTATTCGATGATTTTACCTACCCCGCCTTTGACCGTCAGGCGACGCAAAACCTCCAGGATAATATCCTTGGCGCTGACCCAGGGGGACAAACGGCCGTGTAAATTGACACGGATCACGGCCGGCATGTTAAAATAAAAAGGTCCCCCGGCCATGGCCACGGCGACATCCAGGCCGCCGGCACCTATAGCCAGGGCGCCCACCCCGCCGGCGGTAGGGGTATGGCTGTCGGAGCCCAGGAGGGTTGTCCCCGGGACGGCAAAGCGCTCCAGGTGAACCTGATGGCAGATGCCGTTACCGGGGCGGGAAAAGATAATGCCGTATTTAGCGGCTATGCTCTGCAGGAAAAGGTGGTCATCGGCGTTTTCAAAGCCGGTCTGGAGGGTATTATGGTCGACATAGCTGACAGAAAGTTTGGTCCGCACCCGGGGGATGCCCATGGCTTCCAGCTGCAGGTAGGCCATGGTGCCGGTGGCATCCTGGGTCAGGGTCTGGTCGATGCGGATGGCGACTTCCTCCCCCGGCACCATCCTGCCGGCCACCAGGTGCTGGCTGATTATTTTCTGGGCTAAATTCTGGCCCACGGTATTTCCTCCTTTCCCAAAGGCTATAATCCATTATAATATAACAGAAGCAGGCCGGAATGTGAACCCGGGGAAGGGGATGAACCCTGATGGTAATTGGGGTAAGCCAGGCAACCTTGCGTATTGCCGGGGCAAGGAGTTTAAAGGATAAACGGCGGGTATTAAAGAGTTTACTCACACGTTTGCACAACCGCTTTAACGTCGCCGCCGCCGAAGTAGGGCGTCACGACAGCCACCAGGAGGCCGAGGTGGGCATTGCCTGCGTCAGCACCGCCGGCAGCCATGCCGACCAGGTCATGGCCGCGATCCTGGACTTTTTGGAGGCGCAAGGGGAAATCGAATTGGTGGATTATCATACGGAGTTACTTTAGTTTGGAAGCCAATAAAAGACCATTTTCAAAGGAGTAAGAAATTACCTTGCCGCTGCACGTTGTCCTCTACCAGCCGGAAATCCCCCAGAATACCGGCAATATTGCCCGTACCTGCGCGGCTACGGGGACGGTTTTGCACTTAATCCATCCTCTGGGTTTTCGCCTGGATGAGAAGCACTTGAAACGCGCCGGTCTGGATTACTGGGATGAAGTAACTATCCATGAACATAACAGCTGGCAGTCTTTCCTGGAAACCTACCCCCAGGCCACCTGTTACTACCTGTCGACCAGGGGCCATCGTTATTATACGGATGTCAATTATCGTCCGGGGGACTTTCTCGTTTTTGGCCCCGAAACCCGGGGCCTGCCGGCCTCCATCCTGGAGTCGGCGGGGGAGAGGGTATTGCGTATCCCCATGCGCCCGGGGCTTCGCTCCCTTAATCTAGCCAATACCGTCGCCCTGGTCCTCTACGAAGCCCTGCGCCAGCTTGCTTTCCCCGGCCTGGTGTAACAAAAGGGCCGGGTTGACCCGGCCCCGGACTAAAATTTAATTGTTTAATTGTCACCAAAGAACAGCAGGATGAGGATCAGGAAAAGGATGAAAGCAAAACGTCTATCCAGGGTGAGGCCGCCCATGTAACTTCCCCTCCTTGATTGGTTTCAATATATCCTATGTCGGCCGCCTCAAATAGTGATGACCTAAAGATAAAAGGCCCATCTCTTGATGAGATAGGCCTTTTATCTTTCGAAAACAATGGTCGGGATGACTGGATTCGAACCAGCGACCTCACGGTCCCGAACCGTGCGCTCTAAGCCAAGCTGAGCTACATCCCGGCAGCAAAATTTATTATAACCCAAAAACCGGGTGAAGTCAATGCAGCTTTTTTCTTTACGCTGGAAAATATCCATATGACTTCTCGGTAGTTTGCTATAACTTTTCTTTAACTTTCTAAAACAGGTATCGCTGAGCTTTCCAGGTTATATTTTACTGTTTTTCCAGGCAAGATAAAGATAGCATTTAAAGGAGGAGAAATCCTGGTGGCTAATAAATCCTGGCGTTACCTGGGACATAGGAATAAGGCCGTTCCCCTGGTCGATGAAGGGCAAGCGGCAGCACTGCCGTTGCAATATAGTTTGGCGGTTAATCTAGAAACTTTACAAGCCATTTTTGCCGACTGCCAGGATGTTGTCTTCAGGCGGATGCGAATTGGCGGGGTTATGGGGCATCAGGCGGCTCTTGTTTATGTCGACGGGCTGGTAAATAATGATCTAGTCAATGATCAGATTATGAAGTCAATCCTCCTGGAAGGGCCCCAGGCGATGCCAGTATTGACGGGGGCACCTTATGAACTCTACCGCCAGGTCAGGGACTCCCTTTTAACTGTAGCCAATGTGCGGGAAATCCTTGAATTCCGGGAAGCGGCACGCTGTATCCTGAGCGGCTTTGCTTTATTTTTCCTGGATGGTATCAAACGGGCCCTGGCTATTGAGGTTTGTGGGTGGGAACACCGGGGGGTGGAAGAGCCGCCTACCGAAGCCTTGATCAGGGGTTCCCGGGAGGGTTTTTCTGATTGCCTGCGGACCAATACGGCCCTCTTGCGGCGCCGCCTGCGGGACCCCCAGCTTAAATTAAAGACTTATTTTTTAGGCCGGCGCAGCCAGACGACAGTTGGTTTAATGTACATTGAGGGTATAGCTAACCCCGGGTTGATCACTGAAGTGGAGCAGCGCCTCAACGTAATCGATATCGATGGTATCCTTGAAAGCGCCTATATCGAGCAGTTTATCGAGGATAAATGGTATTCCCCCTTTGCCCAGATCCAGAACACCGAAAGGCCCGATGAAGCTGCCGCCGCCCTTCTGGAAGGGCGGGTAGTTATTCTAACCGATAATACACCTTTTGCCCTGATTATACCTGCGACTTTCAACTCCTTAATGCATAGCCCGGAAGATCATTACCACCGCTGGTTTATTGCCGTCCTGATTCGCACCTTGCGTTTTGTCGGCTCTTTCCTGGCCCTGCTGCTACCGTCCTTCTACATTGCCATGGTATCCTTTACGCCGGAAATGATCCCTACCTCCCTGGCCATTTCCATCGGCGCCGGTCGTGAAGGTCTACCTTTTCCAACTATTATCGAGGCCTTTATCATGGAAAGCGTCCTGGAACTGTTGCGGGAAGCGGGTATCCGCCTGCCGGGTCCTCTGGGGGAAACCCTGGGTGTTGTAGGGGCGCTTATTTTGGGCCAGGCGGCGGTCCAGGCGGGTATTGTCAGCTCGGCCATGGTAATTGTTGTGGCGCTGACAGCTATAGCCGGGTTTGTCGTTCCCAGTTATGACGCCGCTATCTCCTTACGGATCTTGCGTTTCTTTTTAATGATCATGGCGGCAATTTTTGGCCTTTATGGTGTTATTTTAGGGTTAATGCTAATCCTTACCCACATGGTTTCTTTAAAAAGCTTCGGTGTGCCTTATCTTAAACCCTGGGCACCCTGGACAGCAGCGGATCTTAAAGATAGTATTTACCGGGCCGCCCTTTTCAGGGAGCGCCTCCGCCCGGTTTATCACAAGCCTTTGGAAGCCAGGCGCATAGGTAGAGGTAATAAAAAGCGATGAACCGGAGGAACCTGTACCGGGCTGTTTTCCTTCTATCATTAATAATATTTACCGCCGGCTGCTGGGATAACAAAGACCTGGAACGCCGGGCCCTGGTGCTGGGGGCGGCAGTTGACCTGGCTGCTGCCGGTGGTGATTTGGCGGTGACGGAACTTTGGAAAATTACCCTGGAAATGCCGATCCTGCGCCGCATGGTTACCAGGGGTGGGGGCGGTGGTGGCGGCGGCGAAGGGCAAGATGAGAATACCATGCCGACCTGGCGTCTGGCTTTGACGGGGACTACCTTTGCCGAGGCCATAAATAAAGCGGCTACCCGTTCGGAACGGACCCTTTTCTTTGGCCACCAAAAAATACTGCTCATAGGCGAAGAACTGGCCCGCCGGGGTGATTTAAAGTCGGTATTAGATTGGTGGGCCCGCAACCGGGAAAGCTATCTAGCTATTAATGTCCTGCTGGCCGAGGGGCCTGCCGGGGGTATAATGGAAGCCCGGCCTAAATTTGCCCGGAGTGTCAGCATGTTTTTACATGAACAGATGCAGCAAGTCATTAAGACTTCCCGTTTTGTCAAGCATTCATTGGCTGAAGTGCTGGCCGCCCTGAACGCCGGCCAAGATATCTTACTTTCAAGGGTAAAGATGGTTCCAGGGCAAAAATTAGAAGTCAGCGGTGCCGGTGTAATTCGCGAAGGACGGCTGGTGGGGTGGCTCACTCCCCAAGAAACCCAGGCCGCCCTCTGGATCACCGGGGAAACTAAAGGTTGCGACATTCTGGTAGTACCGGTACCGGAGTTACAGCAAACATTAAGTGTAGAATTTAATAAGCTCCACGCGCAAGTAAAGCCTGTAATAGAAGAAGATAAATTAAGTTTTACTATAAAAATAAAGGTTGAAGGTAAAATAGCTGAAAAAATGGGCAATCCCAGGTTGTTTGCAGCTGGCGACCTGCAGCAAGTGGAAAACAGGGCGGCCAGACTAATGGAGGAGCGTATCAGGGAGGTACTGGGCAAGTTACAGCAACAGTACCAGGCTGATGTACTGGGCTTTGGTCGCAAGGTGGAAAAAGTTAGGCCGCACCAGTGGGAAGCTATGAAAGGGCAGTGGCGGCAAATATACCCCAGTCTACCGGTTACTGTACAGGTAAAGGTAAGCATCAGGGGTACAGGAATGGTGAGCTAAATGCTATCGCAAGAAAGAATTGGTACCAGCGAGGCCTTCTTTTTAACTGTAGCCGCAATGATCGAAGTTGGGACCTTAATCGGCGCCAGGGACATAGCCGATCAGGTGGGGGTGGACATGTGGCTGGTTTCACCCCTGGAGACTTTTTTCAGCCTGGGAGCAATATACATTCTTACCCGCCTGGCCATGAAGTTTCCCCGGCAGGATTTTTTCGGCTTCAGCCGGCAAATTGCCGGCCGCTGGGTGGCCTGGCCCCTGAGTTTAGGTTTACTTTTTTACTGGCTTGCTTTGACGGCCCACGTTACGCGGGTTACTACTGATGTAATCAAAAATTCCCTGCTGGCGCGTACGCCGGCCGAAGTTATCATTTTATCTTTACTTATTGCGGCAGCCTACCTAGCCAGCCGGGGCCTGGAACCCCTGGCGCGCGCCTGCATTATTATCATCATAGTCACTTTACCGTTGATTATGATCCTTTTTTTACTGGTCCTGCCCCATCTTCGCTTTGACAATTTCTTACCAATATTACCCAGAGGACCCTGGCCGGTCCTGCGCCTGGCCTTCTGGCGCATTAGCAATGCCGAAGAAATGAGCTTGTTTCTAATCCTGGTGCCATTCTTGCAGCAACCCCGGGAAGCCTGGCAGGCTGCCAGCCGGGGTTACCTGGTGGTAATGGTCGTCGTAATCACTGTCCTGACCACCTGCCAGGGAGTTTTAGGAATTGAGCTCCTTAAGTATGCTTTAATTCCGGGGTTAAGTGTCACCCAGCTGGCCGAGTTTGCCGGCACCTTTATTGAACGCACCAGCCTGGTTTTTATCTCCCTGTGGATTATTCTGGCGTTTCCTACGGTCGCAGCTCTTCTCTGGGCCAGCGCTTACCTGGCCGGGCGCATGTTCGATTTAAAAGACTATCGCCTGCTGGCTTTTTACCAGTTGCCTCTGGTCTATTTTCTGGCCCGGCATCCAGGGAACAACCTGGAAGTGAAAAGCTTTTTTTTCTTCCTCCAACCCCTGGGCTTTGCTTACTTGCTGATTATACCAGCAATCCTCTATCTTATTGCTAGCATACGTTTTCCTCCCGCCGGATCTTCCTGATAGCACCGGACGGCAAATCCAGGCAAAAAGCCGGGGAATATTCCCCGGCTTTAAGTGTGTACGCCCTTTTCAGTAATGCAGCCCTATTTACTTGAAGTAGCGATTAAGCAGGCCTTCCAGGGCCAGGGCGTGGCGGCCTTCGTCCCGGGAGGACTCGTCAAAGAAGTCGTGGGCATGGTCGATATTGTTTTCCTTGGCCTTGACAGCGGCTTCGCGCTTGCCTTTGTTGGCTCCCAGCTCGCCGGCCAGCATCTTTTCCAGGTTTTCCTTGGTGCTGGCGCTAATTTTGCCATTCAGTTCGGCAAAGTGGGCGGCGTGCTCGGCTTCTTCCCAGGCGATTTTTTCCAGGACCAGGGCCACCTCGGGATAGCCTTCCCGCATGGCCTGGCGGGCCATGGCCAGATACAGGCCAACCTCCATGGTTTCCCCTTTGAAATTGGCCTCGACGGCATCCTCGACTACCGTGCCCTTGGTTACACCCAGTTTGACATCATTGACCAGTTCTGCCATTGCTAATTTCCTCCTTCAATAATAGTAATGGTTACTGTTAATGTTTACGGTTTTATTATATATATTGTACCCATTCCTGTCAACCTATTAATCAAAAAAATACCAGGGTAAAAGGTTAATGTTAAAGCTGGCTAATGACCGTGATAAGTTTTATGTATTTTACACCATACCCTCCCCCATGCTATCCTGGATTTAAAATTGACCAAAAGGGGAGGAAGAGCATGTCTACCAAAAGCCTTATAGCCACAGGCGGCAATCAGGGCCTGGGGCTTATCCAGGGGCTGAGCCTGACTATAACTCTGGCCCTGGTAGCCAGGCAACTGGCCGCCCTGCCCGTATTAAACATCATGGGCAGCATGGTACTGGCTATTCTGTTAGGTATTGCCTGGCGTTCCTTCATGGCCGTCCCGGAAACGGCCGAGGTGGGTATAAATTACGCCGGCAAAAAAATTCTCCGTTACGGTATCATCCTTATGGGACTGCGCCTGGATATACCTAAAATTGTTGCTGCCGGCCCGCAGGTGATTTTTCTTGATGTCCTTGCCATTTTCCTGGCTATGGTCGTTATTACTTTTTTGGGGCAGAAGGTGGGGCTTAATAAAAAATTAGCCACCCTCATAGCCGCCGGTACCGGCATTTGTGGGGCGGCAGCCATTGCCGCCATTGCCCCGGTAGTCAGGTCCCGGGACGATGAAACTGCCGTGGCGGTGGCTATTATCGCCTTGCTTGGTACACTGTTTACAATAATTTACACTCTTCTCTATCCAGCAATTAATTTAACATCTTATCAGTACGGTTTATTTTCCGGCAGCAGCCTCCATGAACTGGCCCACGTCATTGCGGCAGCCCAGGTCGGCGGCAACGCCAGTACAGATATCGCTATCCTGGTAAAGCTGGGACGAGTGGCCCTCCTGGTGCCGGTAGTTCTATTGCTGGGTATAATTTTTGCCCCCCGGGATAAAACAGGCGCCGGTTGGAACTGGCGCCAGCTGCAGGTACCATGGTTTATTTTCGGTTTCCTGGCCTTAAGTGGCCTCAATACCATGGCCATTCTGCCGGTTTCCCTGACAGCGACCCTGATCCAGGGCGGGGTTTTTCTCCTTACCATGGCCATGGCCGGCTTGGGCCTCAACGTCAGCCTGGAGATGATTAAAAGGGTTGGCACCAGGGGCCTGGTAACCGGCCTGGTGGGTTCAGTTGTACTTAGTTTAACTCTTTTGCTGGTTATTGCCAGCTTGATAAGTTAAAAAGGACGGCTGGAGCGCAAAAGCTCAAGGAAGGCTTCGGTTGCGGCGCTGCGAAATTTATGACGGTTATAGGCGAGATGGAAGGTACGCCGGAAATCAGCCCCCTGTATTCTTACTTCCCGGAGCAGGTTATGCCTGCTCTCTTTTCTTATTGCCAGCCGGGAGATAATGGCTACCCCCAGCCCGGCTTCCACAGCTTCTTTAATGGCCTGGGTACTGCCCAATTCCATTATT
The DNA here is from genome assembly GCF_006538385.1 of Moorella sp. E306M. NCBI lineage: Bacteria > Bacillati > Bacillota > Clostridia > Neomoorellales > Neomoorellaceae > Neomoorella > Moorella sp. E306M. The sequence goes on from NZ_BJKO01000001.1 coordinate 1,899,173, forward strand.
ACTTTAAGGCTGGAGGGTTCTAATCCTGCTTGCCTTAAACCTGCTTCGGCTACCTGCCTGGTTCCGGACCCCTCTTCCCGCAGGATAAGGGGTTCCTCCTTCAATTCTCCTGGCCGGACTTCCCCGCGGCTACCCCAGGGGTGTCCCGGGGGAACGATGAGCACCAGTTCGTCCTGGAAGAGATCTTCCTGGATTAAGTTGGGGTGCTCAACCTGGCCTTCAATGACGCTTAAATCCAGATCACCAGCTAAAACCCGGCGGATGATTTCCTGGGTATTGGCAATTTGTAAGGTTATTTCTACCTCGGGGTATTGCTGTTTAAATTGCCCGGTAAAACGGGGTAAAAAGTACTCGCCGATGGTAAGGGTAGCTCCCACAACCAGGTGTCCTTTCACTTTCCCGCTGACCTCGGCCAGGGCTTTTTGGGCTTCGTCATATAGTTTGCTCAGTTCCAGGGCGTAATTATAGAGGACCCGGCCTGCCTCGGTGAGGGTAACCTGGCGGTTGTTGCGATTCAGGAGGCGGGTGCCAAAATATTCTTCCAGGGACTGGATGTGCAGGCTGATGGCCGGCTGGGTCAGGTGCAATACCCGGGCGGCCCGGGAAAAACTCTTTTGTTCGGCTACAGCTTTGAAAACGAGCAGCTGGGTATCGAGCAAGAGGCATCACCCATAAAAACTATAACAGCTTTTTAGCCCCCGGTCTATCCCCTTAATAACCATACCGTATTTGCGAAAGGATGGCCATATTATGGGGGAGTTCTGCTTTTACCAGTTTATTCGCGGCCCGGTTAAGGCATAATAAACTTACCATGGCTAAACAATATTCGACCTGGCAGATCGCCGCAACCTATATCGGCACCGTTGTAGGGGCCGGTTTTGCCTCCGGCCAGGAGGTGCTGCAGTTTTTTGGCTACTTCGGACTGCGGGGGGTATTCGGCCTTATCCTGGCTACGGCCCTGTTTATCTTTTTTGGCTACACCGTCCTGCGCCTGGGACATCAACTGGCAGCCGCATCCCACCTGGAGGTGATGCACCGGGCCGCCGGCCCCTGGATAGGCCGGGCGGTAGATATTATTACGACTTTCTTCCTTTTTGGTGCCCTGGCCGTCATGGCGGCCGGTGCCGGGGCCATTTTCAGCCAGGAATTTCACCTGCCCGGTTTATTGGGCAGCAGCTTGATGGTGATTATCACCTTAATCACCGTGCTGGCAGGCATCAACAAGGTAATCGGTTCCATTAGCCTGGTAGCACCGGTCTTAGTAGCCTCTGTCTTGGGAATAAGCATACTAACGGTAACTAAAAATCTACCTGCTCTCCTGGCCAACCTTTCCTGGAGTCAGGTTCCCAGAGCTGCTGTGCCCTTCTGGCCCCTGGCGGCCCTGTTGTATGCTTCCTATAACCTGATCCTATCCATAGCAGTCCTGGCCCCCCTGGGAGCCCTGGGCCGGCCGGAGCATCTCCTGCCGGGAGCGACCCTGGGCGGCCTGGGCCTGGGGCTGGGGGCCATGGCCATTACCCTGGCGCTGATAACTACCGCCCCGGCAGTAACGGCCCTGGAAGTACCCATGCTGCATATAGCCGGCAGTTTCACCCCTCTTTTACGTACCGTTTACAGCGCCGTTTTGCTGGCAGAGATTTATACTACCGCCGTCAGCAGCCTCTATGGCTTTACCGCCCGTATAGCGCGGCCGGGAGGAAACGGTTTTCGCTGGCTGGCAATCGGAGCCAGCATTGTGGCCCTGGTAGCCTCGCAATTCGGCTTTTCCCGCCTGGTGGCCACCCTTTTCCCCCTGGTTGGTTACGCCGGGCTCTTGCTTCTGGGAGCGCTGGCCTATTCCACCTTAAGAGAAATCGGGCTGACTTTGCAGAGAGCGCCTGTAAGGCGCCTGGCCCCGGTCCCGGCCCGCAAACTTCTTAAAGAAGCGTATAGATGGGAGAGAAGGAACGGGCGGGAGCAGCAGTAGGGAAGACGATTTAGAGTGCAGGTGATTCATATGAGTAAAAAAAGGGAAGATCCGGAAGCTCAGGCTTTAAAACTGGAAGTGGCCGCCGAACTGGGCCTGCTGGACAAAATAGAAAAGGAGGGCTGGGGGGCCTTGAGCGCGGCGGAAAGCGGTAAAATTGGCGGGTTACTGGCAAAGATGAAGATTGGCTCCGCCTATATGGCTACGGTGGCGGGACAACCGGCCATCAGGGATACGGCTGAGGACGAAGAAGAAGGCAGCCCCTGAGCCTGGACGTGGACAATTACCTTATCGCTGATCAAGAGCAGGGTAACTTTAAGTTTAAACTGGCGGCCGTTTACCTTGACGGTACGGCCGTCAATCATAGCGGGGACAAGGGCCGGATTTAAACGGCGCACTTCCTGGCCCTTAAGGGGAGCCAGGATGTCCTGGATTTCCCGGGTAAGGGATTGGGTAACGGCCCGGCCTTCTACTGCCGGAGGCCTGTCGCCGCTAAAAGTAATTACCGGTTCGATGGCCACAATTACCTGGCGGCTTTCCCGGTCCAGGTTTTCTTTTAATTGGGCCAGTTCTTCACTGGCTGCCGCCAGGCGCTGTTCCAGTTCCGCCCGGGCCAGGTGGAGTTGCTCCTGCTGGCGGGCCAGGAGGAGATTGGTCAGGCTGGCGCCCAGGAGAAAACCAAGGATAAAGAAGGCCAGGTAGCGCATTACTTACCTCCGGCCAGGTTTTGAATGAGCCAGTAACCAACCTGGGCGCCGATAAAGGCCATAATGATAAATAATAGTTGTTTGGCCAGGACGCGGAACTGGCCTTCCAGGAGACCCTGGCCCAGGATTTCGATAGCGCTGAAGGTACCGCCCATGGCGGCGGCAATGGCCCAGATCTTTATTTCCAGGGCCAGGCGGGTCATGGTCCTTAAAGGTGGCTGCCCGACGATGACGGCCGCGAGGGAGCCGACTACTGCGGCTCCCAGGACGACTCCCATGGCGGTAAAAAAGATGAGCAGCAACCTGGGGAAAAAACCATCCACTGGGATTATACCTCCGGTTTTGTTGGCTTTATTTACGCTCGCTCTCCGTCTTTTACGGAGCGGCCTGCGGCTCTGCGGCTCAGCCAGCGGCAACTTCGCCGTTCGGTAGAAGCTCGCGCATTCCAGGCGTCTTGCTCTTATTTATACGGGCGTCGAGGCTGGCCTATGCCAGATAAAAGTAAGAGGAATCTGGGCCTGGATGTAGAAATTACTCCCCATGAATTCCTTTGTCCACCTCCATGTCCACAGTGAATACAGCCTCCTGGACGGGGCCGGCCGCATTAAGGATCTGGTCAGGGCTGCTAGGGAGATGGGCATGCCCGCCCTGGCCCTGACGGACCATGGTGTTATGTACGGGGCCGTGGAATTTTACAAAGCAGCCAGGGAAGAAGGGATCAAACCTATTATTGGCTGCGAGGTTTATGTGGCTCCCCGTTCCCGCCATGACCGGGAACCCCACCGGGACGACTACCAGTACCACCTGGTCCTCCTGGCTGCCGATGCTAACGGTTACCGGAATCTGGCGGCCCTTGTTTCGGCCGCCTACCTGGAGGGCTTTTATTATAAACCCCGGGTGGACAGGGAACTTTTGAGCCGCCATAGCCAGGGCCTCATTGCTTTAAGTGCCTGCCTGGCCGGCGAGGTACCGGGGTGGCTTTTAAAGGACCAGGAAGATAAGGCTTATGAAGCTGCTGCCTGGCTAAAGGAGGTCTTTGGCCGCGAGAATTTCTACTTGGAACTCCAGGACCAGGGCCTGGCGGAACAGCGCAAAATAAATCGCCGTCTCATTGAACTGGGGCGGAGATTAAATTTACCCCTGGTCGCCACCAATGATGTTCATTACGTCTTCCAGGACCAGGCCCGCGTCCATGATATCCTCCTCTGTATCCAGACTGGTAAAACCCTTAACGATCCCAACCGCCTCCGCTTTCCCAACACCCAGTTTTATTTAAAAAGCCCTGGAGAAATGGCGGCCCTTTTTACCGAAGTACCATCTGCTTTGACCAATACCCTGGCCATTGCCGAACGTTGTAACTTCGACTTCACCTTTGGCCAGCTGCACCTGCCGGCCTACCGGGTACCGGCGGGAGAGGATACAGCCAGTTACCTGCGCCGCCTCTGCTATGAGGGTTTTAACAGGCGTTACCCCCGGGATGACGGTACGGCGCGGCAGCGCCTGGACTATGAGCTGGCCATTATTGAACAAATGGGTTACCCGGGCTATTTCCTGATTGTCTGGGATATAGTCAATTTTGCCCGCCGGCGGGGTATCCCGGTAGGGCCGGGAAGGGGCTCGGCTGCCGGCAGCCTGGTGGCCTACTGCCTGGGGATAACCGCCGTAGACCCCCTGCGCTATAACCTCCTCTTTGAGCGCTTTCTCAACCCGGAGCGGGTTAGTATGCCCGATATAGATATTGACTTTTGCTTTGAGCGCCGGGACGAGGTTATCCAGTATGTTCAGGAAAAATACGGCAGGGAGCACGTGGCCCAGATTATTACCTTTGGCACCATGGCCGCCCGGGGTGCTGTCAGGGATGTTGGCCGGGTCCTGGGGATGCCCTTGAGTGAAGTCGACCGGATTGCCAGGTTGGTCCCCCTGGAGCTGGGCATTACCCTGGACCGGGCCCTGGCAACAACGCCAGAATTGAAGGAAAGCTATGAAAGCAGTACGGCCGTACGGGAACTCCTGGATACGGCCCGGGCCCTGGAGGGTATGCCCCGCCATGCCTCTACCCATGCGGCCGGGATTGTTATTACCCAGGAACCTCTAACCCACTACCTGCCCTTGCAAAAAAACGGCGAGGCCGTGACGACCCAGTTTCCTATGCAAGTAGTAGAAGAACTGGGTCTTTTAAAAATGGATATCCTGGGTCTCCGCACCCTGACGGTCATCGACCGGGCCTGCCGGGCTATCCGTATGAACTATGGCCGCGACCTGGATCTGGAAAACCTGCCCCTTGATGATGAGGCTACCTACCGGCTCCTGGCAAGTGGAGAAACCAGCGGCATCTTCCAGCTGGAAAGCAGCGGCATGCGGGCCATTTTAAAGGAATTAAAACCGGAACGCTTTGAGGATATTATCGCCCTTGTGGCCCTGTACCGGCCCGGCCCTCTGGGTAGCGGCATGGTAGAGGATTTTATAGAGCGCAAGCACGGCCTAAAGCCCATTACTTACCTCCACCCGGCCCTGGAACCTATCCTGAAGGATACCTACGGTGTCATCCTTTACCAGGAGCAGGTCATGCGCATTGCCAGCGAGCTGGCCGGCTTTACCCTGGGCCAGGCTGATATATTGCGCCGGGCCATGGGCAAAAAGAAGCCGGAAGTCCTGGCGGCCCAGCGTGAGCATTTCCTGGCGGGGGCTGTCAAAAAAGGCCTTCCTGAGGAGATTGCCCTCAAAATCTTTGAACTCATGGAATACTTTGCCGGGTACGGTTTTAATGCCAGCCACTCGGCGGCCTATGCCCTGGTTGCTTACCAAACGGCCTATCTCAAGGCCCATTACCCGGCGGAACTGATGGGCGCCCTGCTGTCCAGTGTGGCCGAACACCTGGACAAAATGGGGCCTTATCTTGCCGAATGTCAACGTTTGGGGATCAAGGTCCTGCCACCTGATGTCAACGAATCTGGTGTGGATTTCACCATCGCCGGCGGGCACATCCGCTTCGGCCTGGCAGCTGTCAAAAATGTCGGCCGTGCCGCCGTGGAGGCCATCATTGCCGCCCGGGAGGCCGGGGGTCCCTTTACTTCCCTCCTGGACTTCTGTCGCCGGGTGGACTCAAGGCTTGCCAACAAAAGGGTGGTGGAGAGCCTCATCCGTTGCGGCGCCTTCAACTCCCTGCACCCCAACCGGCGGCAGCTGCTGGCTATCCTGGATTCCTGTTTTGAGCTGGCGGCCCAGCGCCAGGAGGAACGCCGCAGCGGCCAGATATCTTTACTGGATATGGTACCGGAAGAAGTTAACGAACCCCCCCTGCCGGATCTGGCCGATTTTTCCCGGGCCGATATCCTGGATATGGAAAAGGAACTCCTGGGCTTCTACTTAAGCGGTCACCCCCTGGAACCCTATGCAGCAGCCTTGCAGCAGTTCGTTTCCCATACCCTGGCTGATCTCGCCGAAATACCCGACGGCAGCCAGGTTGTCCTTGGCGGTCTGGTAAGCGGTTTGCGCCGCCTGGTCACCCGCAAGGGTGAGCCCATGGCCATCCTCACCCTGGAGGACTTCAGCGGCCAGGGGGAAGTCGTCCTTTTCCCCCGTGTCTACAGCCAGGGCCGCGCCTGGCTCGCCCCCGACCGAGCGGTTATTGTTTATGGCCATACTGATAAACAGGAGGAAGGGGTCCAGGTCCTGGCCGACCAGGTTAAACCGGTAAGGGTAGGCCCCGGCGAGGCAGGAACACCGGCCGGCGGTCTTCCGGTCGAGACGTCGTCGACCGGAGCAGTGAGCCGGGAGCGGGCATACGGCCAGGAGGCAGTGGCAGCGCCGCCTGCCCATACCGGCACCGGGAAGGCGGGGGAGCGCAGGTCTGGTCGGCGCCTGTATCTGAAGTTGACGGGAAAAGAGCAGGGGGCAGCACTGCAGGATATTTTGACGGCTTTTCCAGGTGACTGCCCGGTGTACCTGCACTTGAGCAGCGAGGGGCGGACCCTTATTCTCCACCGCCGGCTATGGGTTGAACCGGTTCCGGCCCTGCTGGCAAGTTTGGCCCGCCTGTTAGGTGGGCAAGATAAAGTTAAATTAGTACCGGAAAAATAGATAATTTAAAGTCTCCTTAGCAGGAATATCAATGGAGGAGTGGAATTAGCTAAAATTAAGGAGAAAAGGGGGTGAGAGCCATTGAGGGTGGCTGTATATCCAGGTACCTTTGATCCTATCACCAACGGGCACCTGGATATCATCCGGCGGGCCATCGGGATCTTTGACCGGGTGATTGTAGGCGTTGCTGCTGATAATTATAAAGAAACCCTGTTTTCCCTTGAGGAAAGGGTAAAATTAATAAAGGCTGTTACCAGAGATTGGCCTGCGGTTACGGTCAAAGCCTTCTCCGGGCTGCTGGTTGATTTTGCCCACCAGGAAGGGGCTGTGGCCATCGTCAGGGGTCTAAGGGCTGTTTCCGACTTTGAATATGAGTTCCAGATGTCCATCATGAATAAAAAACTGGCCGGCGACCTGGAGACTATATTTTTAATGACAGCTACCGAATACTCCTTCATTAGTTCAAGCATTATTCGCCAGGCAGCCTCCCTGGGAGGGTGCATCCGCGGCCTGGTACCGCCGGAAGTAGAACGTGCTTTATTACAACGCTACGGATTTTTGTAAAAGGAGGTGGAGGCTATAAATGGAGGTTAGGGACAATGTGACCGCTGCCGATTTTATTGCCATTAAAGCCCTGGAGAACGGGGTAACCATCATTGGCTTGACGCGGGGCAAGGATACTAAGTTTCATCACTCCGAAAAACTAGATAAAGGAGAAATCATGATTGCCCAGTTTACCGAGCATACCTCTGCTATGAAAATCCGCGGCCGGGCGCTGGTGCTCACCAAATACGGGAGTTTAGAAGCGGGGGAGTGAGCGGTATGTGGACTGTGATCTACATTGCGTCCAACCGGAAACAGGCCTTGCGCCTGAAAGAGATATTGACCGGGGAGGGTATCATGGTAAACTTGCGGCCCATTGGCTCCTGCCAGATGGAAGACCTGGCGGGGTATGAGCTCCTGGTCCCCGAATCGGAAGCTGAAGAAGCCAATGAAATATTAAATACAGCCCTGGTACGATAAAAAGTGACGGGGATATATACCCCCGCGAAAACCATTTAGTTTTTAGGAGGGAACTTGTTGCGGACCATAGGAGTACTGACCAGCGGTGGTGATGCCCCGGGAATGAATGCGGCCATCAGGGCGGTAGTCCGCCAGGCTGCCGCCCTGGACATGGAGGTAATCGGCATTGCCCGGGGTTACGCAGGATTAATCCAGGGTGACTTTCGCCGCCTCAATACCGGTTCGGTGGCTGACATTATCCACCGGGGCGGTACTATTTTATTAACGGCCCGGTCAGAGGAATTTCGCACGGAAGCAGGTCGGGCCATAGCCCTGGACAACCTCAGGCGGGAAGGTATTGAAGGCCTGGTGGTCATCGGTGGCGATGGTTCATTCCGTGGCGCTGTCCACCTGGCAAAAAAAGGAGTACCGGTAGTTGGTATTCCCGGTACCATCGACAACGACATAGCAGGTACCGATCATACCATTGGCTTCGATACGGCGGTCAATACGGCCGTGGAAGCCATCAACCGCATCCGGGATACGGCAACATCCCACGAACGAATTTTTATCATTGAAGTTATGGGGCGCCATTCAGGCCAGATTGCCCTGGCAGCCGGCATTGCCGGGGGCGCCGAGTCCATCCTGATACCGGAATATCCCGTCGATTATGACCAGGTGGTCGAACGCATTGAGCGGGGCCGCCACCGGGGCAAGCTCCACAGCATTATTGTGGTAGCTGAGGGTGTGGGTAGTGCCCTTGAAGTTAGTCAGGAAATCGGCAAGCGCACCAAATTGGAAAGCCGGGTAACAATACTCGGCCATATCCAGCGGGGAGGAGCGCCAACGGCCTTTGACTGCCTGCTGGCTAGCCGCCTGGGTGCCTATGCGGTAGAACTGCTAGCTTCCGGTGCCAGCAGCCGTATGGTTGGTATCGCGGCCAATGAACTGGTAAACCGGGATCTGGAAACAGTCATCCAGGAAAAAAAGACCATCAATCCTGATTTATACCGCCTGGCCGAAGTGCTGGCTTTGTAAGGAAGTTAAGGAGGCAACCATGCGCCACACCAAAATTGTATGCACCTTGGGCCCGGCGAGTTCCCGGGTTGATATTATCAAAGAAATGATCCGGGCGGGCATGAATGTAGCCCGTTTCAATTTTTCCCACGGCAGCCATGCCGAGCACGGCGCGCGGATGGCTGCCGTCCGCCAGGCAGCGGCGGAACTTGGTGTCAGGGTGGCCCTGCTGCTGGACAATAAAGGCCCGGAAATCCGCCTGGGAGAAATCAAAGGCGAGGTAACCCTCAAGGATGGGGACGAAGTTATACTCACCACGGAACCCATTATCGGCGATGCCCGCCGCCTGCCGGTAAGCTTTGCCGGCCTGCCCGGGGACGTCCGGCCCGGCCAGACAATATTATTAGATGATGGCTTAATTGAGCTGGAAGTACTGGATACCACCGGCACCGAAATTCGCTGCCGGGTTCGCCATGGAGATGTTATTTCCAGCCATAAAGGTGTTAACGTTCCCGGAGCCGAGATAAGCCTGCCGGCCCTAACGGAACAGGACATTAAAGACCTGGAGTTTGGCCTGGAGCAGGGGATAGATTTTATCGCCCTTTCCTTTGTCCGTACGGCTGCCGACGTCATGGCGGCGCGCAAAGAGCTGGAGAAACGCGGCGCCAGGGTGGCGCTTATCGCCAAGATCGAAAACCGGGCCGGTGTAAACAACCTGGAGGAAATACTCCAGGTGGCCGACGGGATCATGGTGGCCCGGGGTGATCTGGGAGTAGAAATCCCGGTAGAAGAAGTACCCCTGGTCCAGAAAAAGATTATTGAGGCCTGTAACCGGGCCGGCAAGCCGGTAATAACGGCCACCCAGATGCTGGAGTCCATGATCCATAACCCGCGGCCGACCAGGGCCGAGGCCAGCGATGTAGCCAACGCCATTTTCGACGGCACCGATGCCATCATGCTTTCCGGGGAAACGGCCATGGGCCGTTATCCGGTAGAGGCGGTGGCCACCATGGCGCGCATTGCCCGCCGGGCGGAAAAGGAATTGCCCTACCGTGACCTTTTGCTGAAAAAGGGACTGGCCGCCGAACGGACGGCAACCGATGCCATCAGCCATGCCAGCTGTACCATCGCCTATGAGCTGGGCGCAGCAGCCATCATTACCCCAACAGCTTCCGGGTCTACGGCCCGGCGGGTGGCCAAATACCGCCCCCAGGCCCCCATCCTGGCTACCAGCCCAGATGAAAGGGTGCTGAACCAGCTCTGCCTGGTCTGGGGCGTCGAACCCCTGCTTGTCGAGCCCACCAGCGGTACCGATGAAATGGTCAACGCGGCCGTAGCAGCAGCTATACTTTCGGGCCGGGTCAAACAGGGCGACCTGGTCGTCATTACCGCCGGTGTACCTGCCGGGGTGCCCGGCACGACCAACCTGCTCAAAGTACATATCGTGGGCGAGGTGCTAGTGCGGGGCCGGGGGATCGGCAGGGAGGTGACCAGCGGCCCGGTGCGCCTGGTGAAGACGGCGGCCGAGGCCATAGCGAGGGTCCAAAAGGGCGATATCTTGGTTACGGCAGAAACCGGACCCGATTTCCTGCCGGCTATGGAAAGGGCAGCAGCCATTATCACCGAGGCCGCAGGCTTGACTTCCCACGCAGCCGTCAATGGATTCAGCCTGGGAATCCCTGTCGTGGTGGGAGCTAAAGGTGCAACCCAAAAGCTGGCCGACGGTATGATTGTAACTGTTGATGTTGTCCGGGGCCTGGTCTACCGCGGCCAGACGCGGGTGTTATAATGTAAGAAGCTAATTTCGCGAGAGGAGGAAGCTTATGCCCCGGAGGGTGGGTATAACAGATACAACCCTGCGGGATGGCCACCAGTCGTTACTGGCCACCCGACTCAAAACAGAGGATATGCTCCCCATAGCGGCCCAGATGGATGCTATCGGGTTTCATTCCCTGGAGGTATGGGGTGGTGCCACTTTTGATGCTTGTATGCGTTTTTTAAATGAAGACCCGTGGGAACGACTGCGGGCCTTACGCCAGGCCATGCCCCGTACCAGGTTGCAGATGCTTCTCCGTGGGCAGAACCTCCTGGGTTATCGCCATTATGCCGACGACGTTGTTACCGAATTTGTAAAAATGAGTATAAAAAACGGCATCGATATCTTACGCATCTTCGATGCCCTGAATGATGTCCGCAATATGGCCCTGGCTATGAAGGTAGCCAAGGAAGAAGGCGGCCATGTCCAGGCTACTATCTGCTATACCCTGGGACCCGTTTATGACGATGAGTATTATTTACGCCTGGCCCGCAAGCTGGCCGACCTGGGCGCCGATTCCTTGTGCCTGAAAGATATGGCCGGCCTCCTCACCCCGGCGGATGCCTACCGGCTGGTGCAGAAAATTAAGGCCGAAGTAGACCTGCCCCTCCAGCTTCACTGCCACTATACCAGCGGCATGGCGGCCATGACTTATCTCAAAGCCGTCGAAGCCGGCGTCGATGTCCTGGATACGGCCATGTCTCCCCTGGCCCTGGGTACTTCCCAGCCGGCTACCGAGACCATGGTGGCCGCCCTGGCCGGAACTCCATGGGATACCGGCCTCGAACTGGATAAGCTGGTCGAAATAGCCGCATATTTTCGCCAGGTTCGCAAGAAGTACCGGGAATTTGACGTAAGCGACGGTACTGTTGACGCCAACGTATTGCGCTACCAGATCCCGGGCGGAATGCTTTCCAATTTTATATCCCAGCTGGCCCGGCAGAATGCCCTGGAACGCCTGCCGGAAGTGCTGGCCGAAGTACCGCGGGTAAGGGCCGATCTCGGCTACCCGCCCCTGGTTACCCCTTCCAGCCAGATGGTTGGTGCCCAGGCAGTATTGAATGTCCTGGCCGGGGAACGCTACAAGATGGTCACCCGGGAAGTGAAGGATTACATGCGGGGTCTCTATGGCCAGCCACCGGTACCGGTCAATGAAGAGGTCCGCCGTAAAATCATTGGTGATGAAGAACCTATTACCTGCCGCCCCGCCGACCTGCTGGAACCCCAGCTGTCAGCGGCCCGCAAGGAAATAGCGCCCTACATGGAGAAGGAAGAAGACGTCCTCTCTTACGCCATTTTTCCGGCAGTAGCTAAACAATTCCTGGCCGAGCGCCTGGCCGCAAGTACCAGGGTGGATTACGAACTGGTAGCTGCAGCCAGGGAAGCATATTACCCGGCATAAATTAAAAAGGAGGAGAAACCATGGCCGATTTAGACAAAACCACTATGGCCAGAAGGTTGACTGAAGTCCTGCGCCTGGACACGGGTATCGTTGGAGTAAAGCTCTATAAAAATAGAAAGGACCTGCCCCGGCGGCCGTACAACTGGAAGATCAACATCTGCCAGCAGGTGGCGGCGGCCCGCTACCAGGGCCGGGCCAGTGCCGGTACGCCGGACCTGATGGTCTGCGCCATTGGCGCGGCCTGCACCGGCCTCATCAAGACCCCGGAGCGCTTCACCAGCGGTAAAGCCCCCCTGGGCCGCTATGTAGCCGATCTCGAAGCCGGCCGGCGCTTTATGGCCAATACGTATAAACTGGGGGATGCCGGTAAAATATACGACGGTATTTTTGTGGCCCCGGTAGAAGGCTTTACCCAAGAAGACCCCGATGTGGTGGTCATTTACGCCAACCCGGCGCAGGTTATGCGCCTGGTTCATTGCTGCCTACATGAAACCGGGGAACCGGTCAAGGCTGATACGGTAGCTGAAGCGGCTCTCTGTTCTTCCATTGCCTTTGCCCTGAAAGAACAAAAGCCTATCATTGGCTTCCCCTGTGCCGGCGACCGCACCTTCGGGGGCACCCAGAAGGATGAGCTGGTTTTCGCAGCGCCTTACAGTTTGCTGGAAACAATAGTCGAAAATATGGAGAGCCTGCTCATGGGCCACGGTCAGCTCTACCCCATCGCACCCTTTAACAATTACACACCAACTATGGTACCGGCCTATACCATGCAGCCGGAAGACCTGGAAGACAAGTAAAATTCAATTACGGGGAGCTTTACGGTTTAAATATGGTTCAACGATAATTTTGTCACCAACAAGGCGGGCTATCTCCGGATAGGCCCTCCTTATTTTTTCTTCGGGGGAGCGGGCGAGTATCCCGGCGATACTGAGTTGCTCCGGGACCAGCCGGTGGGCAACAATAACGGCTGCCCTGTTACCTGAGACTCCGGCATGGGCGCTGCCCAGGAGCGTTCCCATGACCAGGATGTTGCCGCCGGCTTTAATGGTGGCGCCCTGATGGACGTTACCCACCAGCACCACATGGCCGTTATAAGTTAGTTCCTGGCCGTTACGGAGATTCCCTTCTTCCAGCAGGGTAGAGAGTTCAGCTGCGTCGGCTACGGCAGGAGCAGGCGCTACCTCGTCATAATTGACCCCTGCTACATTAGTGGCAGGGGCGGGTCTTTCCCGCTTTATGTGGGGCCGGTAGCGGTCCGGCAAAGGTATATTTTTTCCCGGAACCAGGCCGTGTGCCCGGCAGATAGCTTCCAGTTCGGCTGTTTCCCGGCTGCTTAAAGGGGAGGTTGGTACCAGGGCAAAGGAAGCGCCCTGAAAGAAGCCCCGGGCTGCGGCGAATTTAGCGGCGAGGTTAGCCCGCAGTTCATTAAAATCCCGGCTGGCATCCAGCAAAATCAGCAGGCCGCCGCGGGTCCCTTTAAAGGTGATACAATCCTGCGCCATGTGGCTGCTCCTTTCCGGGGAAGGAAAGTCTTCGCTAGTAAATTACATCTTCCTGGAAAGATTCGCCTTGAAAAACCATTTTTCCTGCTGCAGGTAAAAAAGTTGCCGCTATTTGTTGCCGGGACCAATGCGGGTAAAATAGATGTAAAGCCTTGTCGATGTTTTAAAGGCAAAAAAGGATTCACATCTCTTCAGGTGAATAATAAGCTATTAATCTTTGGTTAACTTTCCTGGCAGGGGCAAAAGCAGGATGGTTAAAATTAAATTACGGCGTTATTTTTTAAGCTTAACAGCGTTTTTACTCTTGCCCATAGCGGCGAGTACCGGATGGTTGCAACCAAAAGCGGCAACCCATCAGGTACGGGCGGGGCTCTTAATTACGACGCCGGGGACAGATCAGGGCACCCTGGCGGCTTATGCGGCGGTCTTAAAGGAAGAAGGTTTTCCCTGGGTGGAAATTGGCCCTGGGGACCTGAACCTTCCTCCCGGGGAACTGGTAGCGCGCTACCCGGCCATGATTTTGCCGGAAGGGTTAAACCAGGTTTTACCGTCGCCGCTACCCCGGGTATTAACCGACTATGTCCTATCCGGAGGCAAGGTTTTACTGGTCTATGACCCGGGTACCAGGGGGGCCGGCGGGGAAAGGCTACCCGAGCCGGTCCTGGCTGGCCTTGCCGGGGTAAATTACGGCCCGGCCCCGGGTGGGGACCAGAAAACCTATGATGACGGCTACTGGCAGTTCCCCACGCCCCGGCTGGCGGTATCCTGGGGGATCACACCCGGTAAGCTTGACCGGGACAATGCTGTCAGCAGCTATGGGTACGGGCGGTTACGTTACCGCCATAACCGGGCAAGGCTTCTGGATGCCCGGCTGATAGCCTATGACAGCCGGGCAGGCTTAAATCCCGTTATCACTGAAAAATCTTACCCCTCCGGGGGCGTGGTGATTTTTGTTAACATACCCCTGGGTTTTTACAAGCAAATGTCCGACGACCTTCCCTTACGTTCCGTTCTCCGGACATTTTTAATCAAATATGCCCACCTGCCCCGCCTGGTCAATACTCCCCAGGGTAAAGGCGGGTTGGTAGTCAACTTTCACCTGGACAGCAATGCCCATATCGGACCGTTGCGGGCCATGATCCAGCGGGGGGTCTTCCGGCCCGACCTCCAGTATTCCATTCACATCACCGCCGGCCCGGATACATACCGGCCAGGAGATGGCTACGGCTTTGATGCCGCCTCGCCCTTCAAAGGCCGGCCCTGGGTGGAACTGATGCAGAAATACGGGGCCATCGGTTCCCACGGCGGCTGGATCCATAATTATTTTGCGGCCAACCTTAAAAAAATGCCGCGCCAGGAGGTCTGGCGCTACCTGGCCTTGAATTGCGATACCTTGACCAGGATTACCGGCCGGCCGGTGCTGGAATACAGCGCTCCCTCAGGGAATCATCCTCCCTTTGTCAATGAGTGGCTACAGCAACATGGCGTCCTGGCTTACTACAGCCCCGGGGATACCGGCTCCAGCCCTACCCGGAGCATTTTTCACGGCCGCCAGGTGAGCGGCAACTTGTGGTCATTTCCAATCACTCCTTACCAGGAGTATGCCGCCCTGGAGGAATTAATGACCGCCGGTGTACCCCTGGCGGAGGTTAAAGGCTGGTTCGATGACCTCCTTAATTTTATTGAAGAAGAACACGTCATCCGCTTGATTTATACCCACGCCAACAAAAAGGAGTATGCCCTGGAGGCCCTGGCTCACCTCGCCAACCGGGCGGCCCGGGATCAGGAAGAAGAACGCTTGCTGGTCTGGCCTATGAGCCGGTTTGCTGCCTTTTTAAACCGCCATGAACAAACAGAAGCCACCTTTAACCAGGAACCAGCAGGCTGGGTAATAAAGCTTCGGAATAAGGCCGGCCTGGCCGACCTGACGGTAGCCGTCTACACTGGCGGTCACCCTTATCGCGTGATCGGCCATCATCTGACGTGGCGGCAGGAAAGAGAATGGCTGTATATAACCACGACTGCCGGTATAGTTGAGAACGATATTTATTTGCGCCGGCTAAAATAAAAACTTGCCTGCCTTTTCAACACGTAACGACCTGGAGGTACATGCACTCCTGCCTGGGAAACAGAAAAACAAGAAAAGTGGCGTAAATTAACGCCACCTTTTAGAACGGTAGGGTCCTTTGAAGTTTATCAGGCCAGGGCCAGCTCGTCGAAACGGGCTTGATGTTGAATTGCAGTCGCTAACCGATCTATTATTTCCCGGACCATGCCCAGAGGCTTACCGTGGACTTGAGCACCAATAGTTGCCCCGGTTTCCCGGGCATAAGCCACCTTTACCGCCACATCTCTGGCTATCACGCCAGGAGCAATATCGACTGTTAGCATTTCTCTAGCCGTTTCCGGGTTCGTTCTTTGAATGAGACCCACGGAGCCAAAGGCATGATCGCCAATGGTGACAGAGAACTTCTCTAAAGCTATTTCCCTGGGGCGCTTGAGGGCGAAGAGATTGGCGGCGGCCACGCGGGCCTCGCGGCCGCCTTCTATAGCCCGTCTGGCATTAGCGCCCCCGGGACCGGAAAGAGAGCATTTCGCGGCACAATCGCCAACGGCAAAGATATCTCCATCACTGGTGCGCATATACTCATCAACGAGGATGCCAGCGTGTTCGTCGGTTGCCAGACCGGCCTCTCGGGCCAACCTGGTATTGGGCACGACACCTGTGGCCAGAATAACCGTATCAGCAGGTAAAGTCCGGCCGCTGGTGAGCTTCACCTGTTCAATCCGTTTATTGCCCTGCAATTCTTCTACTCCGGTTGCGGTTATAATGTTGATACCTCGCAGCCGGAGGTTTTCCTCCACCAGGGTGCAAATTTCATCGTCAAAAGCCCAGGCCAGGCAGTGGGGGAGAAGTTCTATCATGGTGATGTTTAACTGCCGGTTGGCGGTGCATGCCTCGGCAAACTCTATACCGGCGGGTCCGGCACCCACAATGACCAGGGACCTGGCAGAAGCCAGAGAAGCGCGAATGTTTTCCAGGTAGGGGAACTCTTTTTTTAAGGCAAACACGCCTTGCAGGTCGGCGCCTTTAAAAAAAGCCGTTGCCGGGAGGGAACCGGTAGCCAGAATTAATTTATCATAAATAATATCTTCAGCAAAGGCGGTGGTGACGCATTTGCCCTGGCGGTCAATGGCTGTCACTTCATCGATTACCAGTTCAATTCCCTCATCATAAAGACGGTCGTCCCGCAAGACATTGTTATAGAGCGTACCTTTGGCGCAATTGTAAGCAAGGCACCACGGAATTAAAGCCCGGACTTCTTTACGCACCAGGGTGATCTTTTTGCCGCCATAGTACCGCCTGGCAGCCAGCGCTGCCGTATACCCGCAAATACCCCCGCCCACAACCAGCACATCCGTCCGTTTCATAGCTGCACCCCTTTCCGGTTTTTAACCCAGGCAACTGGCCAGGCGCCCGTTATCCGGCATTGGTGGAGGGAGACGCAGAACCTTTACCGTTTCTTCGTCAATCCCGATTTCACCCAGTATCTTCTTGACACGGCGCCAGGCCTGCTCCTGGCAAAGCATAGGGTCGGGTCCAGAGCGCTGGCTGCCGAAGGCCCTGGCCGGCCGGAAGTGGCACTGGCCTTCAATGCAGCCCGTCAGCCAAATCTTCTGCGCGCCGGCTTCAATGGCCTTAAGCACCTCCAGGGTGCCAATCCGGCTTAAACACGGTACCTGCAATACAAAAACGTCATTCTGGCACTCCAGGCCAGCAGCATTTTCAAAGCTGGCATAAGCGCAGTAGCTGCAGGTGAAGATAACGGTAGGCAGCACCTTCCCTGGCTCATCTGGCAGGGCCTTGAGTTCAGCTTCCATTTCAGTATGACTGTAACCTGTAAGGGTAATGGCTTGCGCCGGGCATGCCGCCACGCAAGCGCCGCATCCCTGGCAGAGCAGGGGATCGATATAGGAACGGTGTTCCTTAATTGCAGGGGCACCATGGGGACAAACACGCACACAGGTAAGACAGGCCGCGCAGGCGCCTTCTACCCGGGCTACCCGTTCGGGAAGGGTTTGGCGCTCTTGCACCAGGAGGGCGGCCGCCTTTACGGCCGCGGCCTGCGCTGAAGCTATGGCTTCCTCGAGATTTTTAGGCCCTTCTGCCAGCCCGCAGGTGAAGATGCCTGGCACCGGCGTCTCAACAGTTTTTAATTTGGGATGGCTGGTAGCAAAGAAACCATTCTCGTCCAGGGGGATGTGGCATAAAGACGCCAGGCACCAATTCTCCGCCCGTGGCTCCATCCCGGTCGCCAGCACCAGGAGATCGGCATCAATGACAATTTCTTCGCCCAGAATGGGATCGTAAACCCGGACTTGTATTTTGCCCTCTGGTCCTGCTTTCTTTGCGGGCACCGTTACTTCCGGCGGCACTTCCAGGTTATAACGCAGGAACAGGATGCCCTGGGAGCGGGCGGTCTCGTACCACTGTTCCTGTAGGCCGTAGGTCATAATATCCCGGTTGAGCACGTATACATCAACTTCCGGGTTGATTTTCTTGAGTTCCAGGGCATTTTTTAAAGTTTCGCTGCAGCAGATCCGGCTGCAGTAAGGATGAGAGTCATCGCGGGAATCTACGCATTGAATAAAGACAACCTTTTGCAGGCTCTCCAGCCGCCGGCTCCGGGTTTTAAGCAGGTCTTCTAACTCCAGGCCGGTAATTGCTGCCGGGTGCTGGCCATACAAGTGCTGCCGCGGCTTCTTTTCTGCAGCACCGGTGGCAATAATAATTACGCCGTGCCGGATGTTTTCCTTTCGCCCGCCTGTGTCTTCTATCTCTGTAGTAAAACTTCCCAGCCGGCCGGTTATGGTCCTGGCTTGAGCGTTCAGGTGGATATGGATGCGGGGGTGTTTGCTGAGACGCTGGCTTAGCCTGGCCAGATATGCCTCAACGTCGGCGCCCTGTAAGGTGTACTGCAGGCGAAGGGCATTACCACCCAGTCGTCCCTCCTTTTCTACCAGGTGGACTTCCAAATCTAGATCGGCCAGGGTAAGGGCGGCAACCATGCCGGCCACCCCACCCCCGATTACCAGGGCGGCGGGTGTTATTGACCATTCCTCCACCATGCCGGCAGGAGCAGTCAATGCCCTGGCCGCTGCCATCCGCACCAGGTCCCTGGCTTTTCTGGTAGCGCGATCTTTCCTGCCACTGTAAATCCGGACCGCATGATCCAGGACATTAACCACCTTTGCTACATGGCCCGGCAGGCCGGCCTGCCGCAGATAAGTTTTTACCAGGGGTTCCAGAGCACGCGCGCTGCAGGCAGCTACTACAATACGGTTTAAGCTATGTTCCTTTATGGCCTGGCGTAATTGTTCGCCTGCCCCCCCGGCGCAAAGGAATAATCTTTCCACCCAGGCAACCCCAGGCAAGGAGCGGCTATATTCTTCCAGCTCCTTTAAATCCAGGCCGGCAGACAACTGGTCACACCCGCAGACAAAGACGCCGGTCCGCGGCGGGATACTATTGCCGCCAGGAAGTGAAACCAATTGTATTTTAGGGGGCAGGGAACTCCTATAAAATAAACCTGCTTCTTTTAGCCAGGAAGCGCAGGCAGCGGCAGCGGCCGAGCCCTGGGTGACGGCATCGATTACGTCGCAGGGGCCGCTAAAGGCGCCGGCGACAAATACTCCTTCCCGTGTGGTGGCCAAGGGAGAAAGGGTAGGGGACTGGCAGAAACCATAGGTATCGACCTTAATGTCCAGCTTGGCGGCGAGGTCCCGGGCGCCATCCGGCGGTCGCAAGCCGGTAGCCAGTACTGCCAGGTCAAATTCTTCGACGTTGATCTGGCCGTTTTCCCGGGCATAGCGAATGACCAGCCGGGGTTCTCCTGGAGACTGGATAATGCTGTGAATGCGGGAACGAACAAGCCTTAATCCGTATTCCCGCCGGGCCTTCTCCAGATATTCCTGGTAAGTTTTGCTGTAGGTACGCAGGTCCATGTAAAACAGGGTTATTTGCGGTAAAGGGAGTTTCAAATTAGCAGCGGTCTCATAAAGCATCAGGGCCTCCTTCAGGGCATACATACAGCAGACGGCCGAGCAGTAAGCCACTCCGTTGGCGGGATCGCGGGAGCCGGCACACTGGATGAAAGCCACCCGTTGCACCGGCTCTTTGCCCGGGGGACGGTGCGGGTACCCACTGTTAGCCAGCTGTTGCTCCAGCTCCAGGCCCGTCAAGACACCGCTATAACGGCCATAACCGTAACGGGCGTTTAAACTAGGGGGTAAATATTCCTCATAACCGGGACAAAGGATGATGGCAGCCACATTGATGGTTTCTTCCCGGCCCTGCCGGTTAAGATGGAGACAAAAATGGCCTGCTTTCCCGGTTAAGTTTTTAACTTCAGCACCGGTCAAGAGTACGATTTTATCTTCCCCGGCCAGCCTGATAAAGTGCGGGGAGCGTATACAGAAGAAACCATTCCAGGGCGTCATAGCGCAGGCGCTGCAGTCGTTGGTGGGAAAGGTCTTGGGTAAAATAGCCAGCTTGCCGCCCGGCCGGGCAGCGCGTTCTACCAGGATTACCTGGTAGCCGAGGCAGGCCAGGTCTAGAGCCGCCTGGACCCCGGCGATACCTGCTCCCAGTACGGCTACCGGCAACGAACCATTTTTAACCATCAATACCTCACTCCTTGCCATTAATTACGAGAGCGTCGGCTACCAGCTCGACTATGTTTTTCGCCTTAACATCGAGGTGATAATGACGGCATAAATCGTTCAATTGGTCAACGCAGTTATGGCAGGGAGTGGCGATAATCTTTGCTCCCGTGCGCCGGATCTGTTCTATTTTCACCTTTCCTTTAGCCATGCGTTCCTGGCCAAACTCGCTCAAAGAGAGCAGGCCGCCACCGCCGCCGCAGCAGTAGTTATTCTCACGGTTGGGTGTCATCTCCCGGAAATCTGCTACCGCCGCCCGGAGTATCTGCCGCGGTTCTTCAAAAATGCCCTCCTTGCGGCCTAGATTGCAGGGATCGTGATAGGTTACCGGTTCGCTGTTGCGGGAGGGGTCAAGGCGGATGCGGCCGTCTTGCAGGTATTCGGCCATGAGCTGGACGATACTGCGCACGCTGAAGGGGAGTTTGTACCCCAGCCACTGCTCCGGCCCCCAGCGAATGGCGCGGAAGGCATGGCCGCACTCGGTCATGATCAACTCCTGGCAGCCCAGGCGCTCCACCTCATCGGCCAGGCGTTGCACCAGGATAGCGCCGGCTTTGTCGTCCCCGGAGAAAAGGGCGTAGTTGGTCGCGTCCCAGTAGCGGCTGGAAAGGGTCCAGCTTTCGCCGGCGGCATGGAACACTTTGGCCGCCGCTAGAATGGAGAGGGGGAAGAACTTCGCTTCCCGCGGGTTGATAACGTACAATATCCTGGCGTCCTTCTTATCAACGGGTATTTCCGCCTCACTGCCGAACTCCGCCTGGAGCTCTTCCTGCATCCAGTCCAGGGTGTCGAGGTAATCCTCCTGGCTGATCCCCATATTATTGCCAGACTCTAGAGCCAGGTCTACCACTTTCTGCAGGTTTACGGGGACGCGGCCTTCTGCCGCCAGTTCCGACCGCATGGCCCGGACCAGGTCGCCCATATTCACGCCCACCGGGCAGTAGACTGTACAGCGGCCGCACATGGTGCAGAGCCAGATCATATCTGACGCCAGGAGCCGGTCTTCCATCCCCAAAAGGAGCAGGCGCACCATTTTACGGGGGTCTACGGGGGCGCCGATGTCGCCGGTAGGGCAGCCGCCGGTGCACACGCCGCAGGCCAGGCAGGTCTGCAGGCTGGCTCCGCCCATGGCCCGGGAGATTTTTGCAAGGCCAGGCGCTTCTGTAGCCAGCAAAATGGACATAAACAACACTCCTGGATAAAATTTAATGAATGGTGCTAGAAGTTAAAAAACGGATATTTCCTTGCCTTGTAACCCTGACTATACTTTCCGGTGGAACTGGTAGCCACAATACCAGTTTTTCTTTTGCCAGCAGGGACGCGCCCCTTCCTTTGGCTCTTCTAAAGGGGTGCTTATGCATTTGCCATCCTGCCAGCAGGGGTAAAAGGCGAGGTAATTAGGGAGGTTTGCGAGCCGGCAATGTTTGCCATCAAGGAGGCGTTTAATAAACATTAACCGTTGTAAGTCCAGTTCCGAATAGCAGCGCCGGCCGTTTTTCCTCATGGGAACAACCAGTCCCTTTCGTTCCCAGCGACGCAGGCGGTGGGGAGAAATATCTAAGACCTGGATAACCATACCGATGGGATACACCGGCCTTCTTCGCCCCGCTTACTATTGATCTTACTTATATCATATTTGTTGAACAAACCCATGTCAATAAACTTATAAAAAATCTTACAACAAAGTTATTTAGATATAGCAAAATTATGTTTTCAGATAGGAGAAAAGCGATACTTGATCTGGGATGATAAGTTAACGTAAAATAAAACTGCCAATAATTTATAAACTGATTGTTAAGCGAGGCGGCTTTTAATGCCTGAACAAATGTTATATACCATCAGCGTGGTCGCCGATTTACTGGGCATACAGCCGGGCACCCTGCGGGTCTGGGAAAGACATAAACTCATCCAGCCCGCACGCAAGAACGGGCGGCGCCTTTACTCAAATAATGACTTGAAACGGCTGCGCTTCATTCAAAAGCTCATCGATAAAGGCTTCAATTTAAACTCCATCAAACACTACCTGGCCTTCTATCCTTGCTGGTTATACGAGGACTGCCCGGCCTGCTCCCGGAAGACTGAACGCATAGGGTGCGCCAAGCCATGCTGGAAGGAGGAAGGGACTTACTGCCAGATCTCCTTTGACGATCCCTCCCTTTGTAATACCTGCCCCCATAGAAAACAGGAAACAAAGTAATTCCAGCAAGGAAAAATAGCCCCAGGTGAATAAAAACAGTGCTTAACCGGGGGATGAGAAGGTTATATAGCGGCAGGATTTTGCCTCATCTTTGTCGAAGATTACTGTGTTGAACATTACCAGAAAAGGATTCTCGCGGGTGCCAGGGAAGCCGGTGCAAGTCCGGCGCGGTGCCGCCACTGTGAGGGGGAGTACCTGCTAAAGGAGCCACTGGTCCAGCACTCAGCAAGATATTTACAGCTACGGGTTAATTTCTTATAGTATTAAGAAGTACCCGGAGTAGTGCATCTAAAGGAGCTGAGTGCTGGACTGGGAAGGCAGCAGGGAGCGTTGAACCCGAGCCAGGAGACCTGCCCGTGAGATTTCACCGTTAAACCACGGCCATGGTGAAGGTGAGGTAAGGGAGGATTTACCCCAGCTACGCAGGCGTGGTTGGGGTTTTTCATTCAGGCAGGCGAAAGGAGATTTAAATTTTATCATGATACCCAAGAAGATCATCAAGCGCGACGGCCGGGTAGTGGACTTTGACGAGGAGAGGATAATCAATGCTATTTACAAAGCGGCCCAGGCTGTCGGGGGCCAGGACCGCCGCCAGGCCAGCCAGCTGGCCAACCAGGTGACGGCCCTTCTGGCGGAAAAATTTGCCGACAGGCTGCCTACCGTCGAAGACGTGCAGGACCTGGTGGAAAAAGTATTGATTGAGAATGGCCATGCCCGGACGGCCAAGGCTTATATCCTTTACCGGCAACAACATGCGGAATGGCGGGATTTCCGCCACCTTCTGGTCAACGTGCAGGAAATGGTCCAGGGCTACCTGGACGGCCAGGACTGGCGGATTAATGAGAACAGCAACATGAATTATTCCCTCCAGGGCCTCAACAACCATATCATCGCCGCCGTCAGTTCCAGGTATTGGCTGGAAAAGGTCTACCCGCCGGCTATCCGCGAGGCCCATGAAAGGGGCGATATCCATATCCACGACCTGGGGTTGTTGGCGCCCTATTGCTGTGGCTGGGACCTGGCCGATTTACTGGAAAGCGGCTTTGCCGGCGTGGGGCAGAAGGTAGAAAGCGCGCCGCCCAGGCATTTCCGGACGGCCCTGGGGCAGATAGCCAATTTCTTTTATACTTTGCAGGGAGAAGCTGCCGGTGCCCAGGCCTTTTCCAACTTCGATACTTACCTCGCCCCTTTTATCCGTTACGACGGCCTGGACTACCGGGAAGTCAAGCAGGCCCTGCAGGAATTCATCTTTAACCTCAATGTACCCACCAGGGTGGGATTCCAGACGCCCTTTGTCAACCTGACCATGGATGTGGTTGTGCCGCAGATTTTAGCTAACGAGCCGGTGATTATCGGCGGCGAGCGCAGGAAAGAATGTTACGGCGACTTCCAGCAGGAGATGGACTGGCTGAATACGGCCTTCTGCGAGGTGATGATGGAGGGAGACGCCCGGGGCCGCATTTTTACCTTCCCCATACCTACCTACAATATCACACCGGATTTTCCCTGGGAAAGCCCGGTGGTAGAAAAAATCCTGGCCATGACGGCCAAATACGGCATCCCCTACTTCGCCAATTTTATCAATTCCGATTTAAAGCCCGAAGACGTGCGGAGTATGTGCTGTCGCCTGCGTCTGGATAACCGGGAACTCAAGAAACGCGGCGGCGGTCTCTTTGGGGCCAACCCCCTCACCGGGTCGATAGGTGTAGTCACCATAAATTTGCCCCGACTGGGTTATCTTTCTAAAACGAAGGAAGAATTTTTCACCGGCCTCAAAGCGAAGATGGACCTGGCCAAAGAGAGCTTGCTTCTCAAACGCAATATCCTGGAAAAATTTACTGAGCAAGGGCTTTATCCTTACTCCCGGTTCTATTTGCGGCAGGTTAAAGAACGCTTCGGCAGGTACTGGGAGAACCATTTTAACACCATCGGTATCGTGGGCATGCACGAGGCCCTCCTGAATTTTATAGGGAAAGGTATTAATACCCGCGAGGGAAGGGGTCTGGCTTTAGAAATCCTGGACTTCATGCGTTCTGTCCTGGCCACCTACCAGGTAGAAACCGGCCAGCTCTTCAACCTGGAAGCCACGCCGGCGGAGGGGACGTCCTACCGTCTGGCGCGGCTGGACAAACGCAATTATCCCGACATCTTCACTTCCGGAACAGAGGAGCCGTATTATACCAATTCCACCCATCTGCCGGTCGGCTACACCGACGACGTGTTTACCGCCCTGGAGCACCAGGACGAGCTGCAGCTAAAATATACCGGAGGTACGGTCTTTCACGCCTACCTGGGGGAAAGGGTGACAGATACAGCAACCTGCCGGCGTTTTCTGCAGACGGTGATGGATAATTTCCGCCTGCCGTATTTCACCATTACTCCTACCTTCAGCATCTGCCCCGAGCACGGGTATCTTTCCGGCGAGCAGTGGACATGCCCGGCCTGCGGCCGGGAAACGGAGGTCTGGAGCCGGATCGTCGGCTATTACCGGCCGGTGAAGAACTGGAATAAAGGCAAGCAGGAGGAGTTCCGGGAGCGGCGTGGCTTCCGTCCTGTCTCCTGCGACGACGAACAAACACGCCAGGCGGCAGTTTAGGAAAGGCTGGATAATATGACGGCCATTGCCTGTTTTAAGGAAATGATCCCTATCGCCATTAGAGGCATCCAGCAAACGAGCCTGGTGGACTTCCCCGGCGAGGTTTGCACTACCGTCTTTTTGGGCGGGTGCAATTTCCGCTGCCCTTGGTGCCACAATGCCGACCTGGTGCTGCGCCCTGCTACTTTGCCGGAAGTCAGCCCGGCGGAGGTTTTAAACCTGTTGCTTCGGCGCCGCTCCTGGGTGCAGGCCGTTTGTATAACCGGGGGTGAGCCAACCCTGGCGCCGGGCCTGGAGGAATTTATCCGGTCACTGAAATCCCACGGTTTTAAAGTCAAACTGGATACCAACGGTTCACAGCCTGATGTTATAGCCAGGCTGCTGGCCGGTGACCTCCTGGACTATGTGGCCATGGACATAAAAGCGCCGCCGGAGAAGTATGACCTTTTAACCGGCACCAGGGCGAACCTGGAGGCTGTAAAGGAAAGTATTGCTCTCATTAAAAACAGCCGGGTTGCTTATGAATTTCGTACCACGGTAGTTCCCGGCCTGTTAATGGAGGAAGATTTCCTGGCCATAGGCCGGCTGCTGCGTGGAGCACGGCGTTACGTACTACAGCAGTACCAGCCCGCCGGAACGTTACTGGATGCAGATTTCCAGGCGCTCCGGCCTTATCCAGGGGCAACCTTGCAGAGCATGGCGCAAAAATTGCATCCATTTATTCACAAGGTAGATGTTAGAAATTAGAACTAAACGGGAAAAATAATTGACAATAGCTTCTACCTTAAGTTATAGTAGATAGTAGTAACAATCACAAAGTAGGGTGGGAGTAATATGACATACTTTCCAAACCTTTTTTCGGAAGGTAAAATAGGAAACCTGGTAATCCGGAACCGCATTGTCATGCCACCGATGGCCACAAATCTTGCCAATGAGGACGGATCAGTAAGCCAGAGGCTTATTGACTATTACGTAGCACGTGCGAGGGGTGGGGTAGGACTTATAATCTTAGAAAATGTACAGATAGATTACCCCCGGGGCAAAAATATTGCTTGTCAGTTGCGGCTCGATGATGATAAGTACATGACCGGATTTTTTGAGCTGGCAGAAGCTGTCCACAACTATGGTGCTAAAATCTTTATGCAGATACACCATGCTGGTCGTCAGACCACTCCTGGTATAACAGAGGGGCTTCAACCGGTAGCTCCCTCTCCGGTTCCTTGTTCATTTCTTGGTACTCAACCGCGGGAGCTTACAATCAACGAAATCGAAGAGTTAATCCAGAAATTCGTTAATACGGCTGTGAGAGCTAAAGGAGCCATGTTTGACGGGATAGAACTGCATGGCGCCCATGGGTATCTTATTGGACAGTTCATGTCACCGCGGACAAACCGGCGAGTCGACAAATATGGCGGTAGCTTTGAGAGAAGGATGCGCTTCCCGTTGGAGATAATCAGAAGGATTAAGGAAGCTGTGGGAGAAGACTACCCGATCAGTTTCCGCTTCAGCGCTGACGAATTTGTCGAGGACGGCAATACTTTAGAAGAGGGCAAACAAATAGCTAAGATGCTAGAGGATGCAGGCGTCCATGTATTACATGTAAGTTCGGGCATATATGAATCAATGCCTACACTTCTGGAGACTTCGAGGTTCGAACAGGGATGGCGAGTATATCTGGCAGAAGAAATCAAGAAGGTAGTCAGTATCCCGGTAATTACAGTGGGCGTGATTCGTGAACCGGAGTTTGCTGAAAAAGTCATTGCTGAAGGAAGAGCGGATTTTGTAGCTATTGGTCGTGGCTTGATCGCTGATCCGGAATGGGCTCAGAAAGCTAAAGAGGGACGGCACAATGAGATACGAAAGTGTATTTCTTGCAACATTGGGTGTATAGGCGGTCGAGTGTTCCATAATCTCCGCCTCCGTTGTACGGTTAACCCAGTGACGGGCCACGAGGGTGTATACAGTGAGATTAAGCAAGCCCCTGTAAAGAAGAAAGTGGTAGTTGTCGGTGGAGGCCCGGCAGGTATGCAGGCAGCTATTACGGCAGCCAAACGAGGTCACCAGGTTATCCTCTATGAAAAAAGGGAACAACTGGGGGGGCAGCTGGGGATTGCTTCGGCGGCGCCAGGGAAAGCTAAAATTAATTGGTTCCGTGATTGGCTTGAGGCGGAGCTTTCAAGGGCGGGCGTAGAAATCAGAAGCGGTGTTGCTGCCGATGCTGAGACTATTGCAGCGCTTTCCCCGGACTATGTGATCCTTGCTACGGGGTCTGAACCTGTAGTACCCAGGATTAAAGGTGCGGAGAGTGAAAGTACGTTTGTCGTCCAGGCATGGGATGTACTTGCCGGGAAGCTATCTTTCGAAAAAGATGAAGAAGTTGTTGTCGTTGGTGGGGGATTAGTAGGTTGCGAAACTGCCCATTATCTGGCTGAAAAAGGAGCCAAAGTTACTGTGGTTGAAATGTTACCCGATGTAGCTATAGATATGGAGCCGATCAGCCGCTTTGATATAATGCAGCAACTCACCAGGCTCGGTATCACAATAAGGACAAGCAATATGGTTACTGAGATCACTCCTGAAGGTGTATCTGTAGTTGGTAAAGAAGGAAAACAGGACTTCATACGCGGCCGTAGGGTTGTATTAGCTATTGGACAGTCACCTGTAGGAAAAGAACTTAATAAAGCTTTGGAGGATAAAGGTATTCCTGTAAGAGTGATTGGAGACGCTGGGAATGTTGGTAAAATCATTGATGCGGTTTCCAGCGGTTTCCAGGCAGCCTGGCAAGTATAGTCTTTATTCACGTATAGTTAAAGCCTCGCATAGAGAGATAAAACCTCTTATGCGAGGCATTTTTTGATTCACCCGGTACTGGGGCATTAAACGTTTTTCACCGGCGGTGCCGTGACGGCGGGGGCATCAGCACAAATGAGGGAAAGGGCCGTTTTTTGCTGTTCAGAAGCCTCCAAAGGAGGAATTTTTAAACCAGTGACGAATATAACTAACGGGTAAATTACCTGGCAGGTAGCCAGGGTAAAAAGAGAACCATGGAGGTTCTTCGCCGGCGCGGAGCTGCTTCCATGGTTTTTTGTTTGCCAGGAATAGGCTCCGGGCCAGAACTGCATTCCAAAGTTTTGGGAGGTCGATATTATGTTTTCCTCAAGAAATATGGCTCGTTTCATGGCCAATATCGTTTTACTGTTCCTTTTGCTATTTGTTGTTACTGGTTGTAATTCCCGGCAGACGAGTAATAAGCTTAAGGTAGTAACCGGCACCTCTCTTTTGATGACTGCTGTGCAGGAAGTAGGTAAGGACAAGGTGGAAGTAAAGAATATTATCCCGCCGGCTTCCTGCCCCGGACACTTCGACATCAAGCCTTCCGATGTAGCCGTACTTAGCCAGGCCCGGGTTTTCCTGATGCATGACTGGCAGGGTAAACTTTTTACCAAAGAATTGGTGGCTTCCGCCAATAATCCCCAGTTAGAAGTAGTTCCGGTGGCAGTAAAGGGTAACTGGATGGCACCACCGGTATGGCAGCAGGCGTTACAGGCAGTAGCCAGTATACTCGCAGAGAAAGACCCGGCTAATAAAGATTACTATAAGGCTAAGGCCCAGGAAGCTGTTGACCAGGCAGCCAGGGTGGGACAAGAAACGCAGGCCCGCCTGCAGGCAGCGGGCGCGGGGAACTTGAAAGTTCTTTGCTCCGACCAGCAAGAGGACTTTGTTCGCTGGGCCGGTTTCCAGGTTATAGGTACTTATGGCCGTCCGGAAGAACTTACACCGCAGCGGGTAAAGGAACTGGTAGATAAGGGCCGGCAGGCAGGTGTGCAATTAATAATTGATAATCTCCAGAGCGGGCCGGATGCCGGCGCCGGTATTGCTAAGGAACTGGGAATACCCAGGGTTACTATTTCCAACTTTCCCGGCGGCCTCCCTGGAACAGATAAATGGGACCAGGCTTTACAAAAAAACGTCGAATTGCTGCTGGCGGCCCTCCCCAAATAGGGAAGAAAAGCAATGGTACCAGTAGTTATTAAAATTAAAAATGCCGTGGTGTCCTATCGTGAAGATGTAGCGCTGCGTGGCGTGTCGCTAGAAGTTAAAGCAGGGGAACTAATAGGGATCATTGGTCCCAATGGGGCCGGGAAAACGACACTGCTAACTCTGGTCAATGGCCTGGGACATTTGCTCCAGGGAGAAGTGTGGGTGCTGGGCCATAACCTGGCTCGTGGCTGCCCGGCGGCCCTGCGCAGTAAAATCGGCTACGTCCCCCAGTTGCCGGCCATCGATCCCCGGATGCCGGTAACGGCCAGGGAAGTAGTCATGATGGGGCGTTACGGACGGCTGGGCTTTTTCCGCCGGCCGGGACCCGGCGATTGGCAGGTAGTAGACCGCATGCTGGAGCTGGTAGGTATGACGGCTTTGGCCGGGCGTCCCATCGGCCATCTTTCCGGCGGCGAACAACAGCGGGTAGCCATCGCCCGCGCCCTGGCCCAGGAACCGTCAATTCTCCTGCTGGATGAACCCACCGCTTCCCTGGACCGGCGGGCGCAGCAGCAGATATTACAGCTGGTACAACGTATTCATAAGGAACGCAACTTAACTACTTTAATGGTTACCCATTCCCTGACAGGGTTGACTGAATTGTGCGACCGCCTGGTGCTCATGAAAAAAGGGCGTATTTGGAAAACAGGAAACCCGGAAGAGCTTCTCCAGGACAGGGTGCTGGAGCAGCTATTTTAACTTGCTTGAAAATAGCAACTGCCATTTTCATCCTCTCGTAGTGCCGCCTGCCGGCCTGGGTGTTTCAAATTAATTTTAGGAAGAAGCAGGAAATGTGTATTTTAAGCTACAAGTTTATGCAGGAGGCCTTGCTGGCCGGCCTGCTGGCCGGCGTAGCCTGCTCCTTAATCGGCGTTTTTGTCGTTACTATGCACCTTTCTTTTATTGGGGTTTCCCTTTCCCATGCCGCCTTTGCCGGGGCCCTCTTTGCTACCTGGCTGGGCTTTGAACCATTGCTGGGAGCCATACTCTTCAGCCTGATAGGGGCGGCTGTCATCGGGCCCCTGGCCGACCGGGGCGAATTTAACCTCGATACGCCCATCGGCATCATATTTTCCATAACTATGGGTCTGGCTTTCCTTTTTATGGGCCTATTGCCCGGTCCCAAAACCCAGGCCTTAGAACTCCTATGGGGCAGTATCCTGACGGTCACGACAGCGGATCTCTGGCTACTGGCCGTGGTGACGATCATAGTTACCGGGCTGGTTGTCATGTTTTTTAAAGAGATCCAGGCGGTTATCTTTCACCGGGAAATGGCCCGGGCGGTAGGCATACCTGCCGACGCCATCTTTTACAGTATCCTTTTTCTTACCGGAGCAACGGTAACCGCTTCCCTGCGCAGCATTGGCGGGCTGTTAATTTTTAATCTGATTTTAAATCCGGCAGCCGCTGCTTACCAACTCACCTATAGCTTGAAACGCATGTTCTTCCTGGCGGCGCTTTTTGGTGTCCTTTCCTGCTGGGCCGGGCTTGGTGTTTCATATATCCTGGATGTTCCCAGCGGGGCGGCGATAGTCCTTACTTCGGCGGTTATTTTTGTCCTGGCAACAATTTTCTCCCCGAAACGCAAGGTAAAACAGTGGCAAGAAAATGAGTGATTGCGGGTTAAAACAATATGCGAGCGCAGGAGGGAGTTATATGCTTACCCACCGCGAGTATTTTAACAGCAAGGCTGATATTTGGGACAGCCTGTGTGCGCCGGAAGAAAAAGCCAAGCTGGAAACAATTATTAAAGGATTGAACATTGCTCCCGGCAGCACGGTGTTAGATGTGGGTTGCGGCACAGGGATATTAATTCCCTATTTACTGGCTGCCGTAGGCCCTGCTGGCCGGATAGTGGCCCTGGATATAGCCGAGGCCATGCTGGAACGGGCGCAAAGTAAAGGGTTCCCCGCTAATGTGGAGTTCATTTGCGCCGACGTTGTTTCCATACCCTATCCGGATGCTACTTTCGACGAGGTTATCTGCAACTCGGCTTTCCCCCATTTTCCCCATAAACTTAAGGCCTTAAAAGAGATGGCCCGGGTGTTGAAACCAGGCGGGCGGGTGGTTATCTGCCATACGAAAGCAAGGGAAACCATAAATAATTTGCATAGATCCCTGGGGGGCGTTATAGCCGGGGACCAGATCCCGCCGGGCAACGAAATGATGGGTATGCTGGTAGCTGCCGGGTTAACGGAAATAGAGATTGACGAGGGTCTTGATTATTACCTGGCATCTGGGTTCAAGGCGAGGTATGAGTAATCGCTAAACTACCAGCAGGATTTTTTGTACGGTTCAGAGACCCTTTTAGAGTTTGTTTAAAAGGTCTCTGAACCATTTTTTATTTTTAGAGCTCTGTTTTGTTTCATAGGTATAACAAAAAGTCATATAAAATATGAAGGAATATCCTTCCGGCGGATAGAAATGGTTATAGACAAGTGACCAATATACCGATCGAATAAAAGGAGGCAAGGGGGGGTGGCAAATCCTTTAATCATTTTATATTTATCCCTATTAATTTTATAACCGGAGGTGTTTTAAATAAATGAATAGGGTTTTTTCACCAAAAAACTTCATGATTATGGCAGGGTTTGTTGGCGGTGCCCTGGCAGCCTTTATGAGCTACCTTGGCAATCCCGCCAATATGGGCATTTGTATCGCCTGTTTCTACCGGGACATTGCCGGCGCCCTGGGTCTGCACCGGGCAGCGATAGTCCAGTATTTGCGGCCGGAAATTATGGGGATCGCTTTAGGGGCCTTCCTGTCCGCCATTGTTTTCGGTGAATTCCGGGCCCGCGGTGGCTCAGCACCCCTGGTGCGGTTCTTTTTGGGCGCCTTTTTCATGATAGGTGCCCTGGTGTTTTTAGGATGCCCGGTAAGGGCTGTATTGCGCCTTGCCGGCGGTGACTTGAACGCTGTCGCCGGCTTGGCGGGGGTAGTGGCAGGCGCCCTGGTGGGCATTTATTTTCTTAAGAAAGGTTTCAACTTGGGCCGCTGGCAATCTACCTATACAGCGGCCGGCTGGTTGATGCCGCTCTTTATGCTGGGGTTGCTCCTTCTTGCTATTGCCAAACCCTCATTTATTTTCTTCAGCAAGGAAGGCCCCGGCGCTGCCCATGCCCTGTTGGGAGTATCCCTGGCGGCAGGTTTAATTATCGGTTTTTTAGCCCAGAGAACCAGGATGTGTTTTGTCGGCGGCTGGCGCGATCTTTTCCTGGTAAAGGATACCTACCTCTTCAGTGGCATCGCGGCCTTTTTTGCGGGGGCTCTTGTAGTTAACGCCATCCTTGGTAAAATTAACATAGGTTTTGCGGGCCAGCCCGTGGCCCATACAAATCAATTATGGAATTTTTTAGGAATGGCCCTGGCCGGACTTACCGCTACCTTGCTGGGCGGCTGTCCATTACGGCAAACAGTTCTCGCCGGTGAAGGTGACACCGACGCGGGAGTGGTTATAATGGGCATGCTGGCAGGGGCTGCCTTTGCCCACAATTTCCAAATTGCCTCTAGCCCCCAGGGCCCCGGCCCCTTCGGGCCCACAGCTGTAATAATAGGTCTGGTTTTCGCCGCCGGCGTCGGGTTCTTTATGCGGGAGAGTCTAGATTAACGTAATAAGCGGGGGAATGCCAAATGGTTTTAAGCTGGCTGAAAAAAAGCTTAGAGGCCCGGGCCGGAACTGCTGACGCCAGGGGTTTGGTGATTTTCACTACGGTGGAGGAAGCTATGAAAGCCGAAAAGGTGTTGAAAAAAGCCGGCTTCGACTGCAAACTGGTAGCGCCCCCGCCCGATATGCGCAAAGGCTGCGACCTGGCCCTGGAAATCGACCTGGTCGAGCAAACGGCAGTAGCCAGGACCCTTACCGGCAGGGTGTCCTTCATGGGTATTTATCCCTTCAAGGGCGAGATGGAACCCCTACAGGTAGAAAAAGTAACCCGGTTTGCCGAGCACATTATGATAAAGTTAGGTAATATGAAACTTGTTTTTGATATAAAGACAGGTGTGATAGTTAATATTTCCGGTGGAGGGTGTCCCGATATCCCCTATCTTTATACCAGGCTGGTGGGCACCCACCTGGCTGCAGCCCCCCGGCCCAAGGACGAAGGCCGTACCCTGTGCGCCCTGATGCTCGACCGCGCCCTGGAAAAGGCTTTAGAAATTTGGAAAGGGGTAGCGCTCAATTGATGCTTATTGCCGGGACCGTCCCAGTAACAGACATGCCCCTGATCCTTGGCCGGGTGGAAAAGGAAGGAGAAAAACTTCGGGTCGACGGCCATTATTTGCCCTGTACCCAGGGGACAATGGCCATGGTAAGTGCGGCTCTGGCCACTACCTGTCACCTCGGGCTGGAACCGCCCCGGGTATTGCTGGCAGGCGATATTGGCACAGGAAAAGGAAGCAGGTTGATTTATCAGTATCTAATAGAACATATAGAGGAGCTGGCGCCCAGGGTTTTAGCTCTCCATTATTGTCTACCCATCGTTACGTTAATGCAAAAGCTCTATACCGCAGTAGAAAAATGCCGCCCCCGGCCGGTGCTAATTGCCGATGCCGGCTCCATGTATGCGGCAAAGGCGGCAGGTGTAGCGCCCCACTTTGATATTTTCACCCCGGACCCCAGTGAAATTGCTTTCCTGGCCGACCCGGAAGCCGTTCACCCGGCTTATATCAGCCGTCATCTGTTCGAGGATGCCTTCGCCCGCGTACCCGAACTAATTAAACACGCTTATGCTAACGGGGGTGCGGCCAAATGCCTCCTGGTTAAAGGAGCTGTCGATTATATAGTAAAAGATGGGGTTATCGTTGATGAGATTAAAGAGCCGGATATCCCCCAAATGGAGTGCATAGGCGGCACGGGAGATACCATCACCGGTATGGTCACTGCTTTTGCTTATGCTGAACTGGATCCGGACCAGGCGGCCAGCATCAGCGCAAAAGCCAACCGGGTAGCAGGCCAGAGGGCAAACCCGACGCCTGCCACCAGTGTTGCTGAAATCATCGACCAGTTGCCAGTCGTTTTCAGGGAAAATCTCTGCAGCTGGAGCGGTATTTGCACGAGGTAACTTCAGAATAAAAGGAGGAGATGTTTTTATGGTGGAAGTTGATGTGCGCGGGCTTTCCTGTCCCATACCTGTTGTAAAGACGAAAAAGGCCATGGAACAAAACCCGGGCCAAACCCTGGCAGTATTGACCGATAACGAGACCACCAAAGAAAACGTATCCCGCCTGGCAGAAAACCGGGGTTATCAGGTCCAGGTGGAAAAGGTGGCCGGTGGCTACCGGCTATTGTTGACCCCCAATAAAAGCTAAATTGGCTTCCTTCAATATGAAATCCCTGGTATAGAATAGATGCCAGGGGTTATTTTTTACTCTGTTTGCCACCTCCCACAGCAGCACCAGGGAATCTGTTTTAGGCGGTATTATAAAATTAGAACTACCGGCAGGAATTTGCTATCTTACAGCGAATAATATAAAGAACATATGCTTAAATATTTACATCCTCCGAGCCATCCTGCCTAAAGGAACAACCCATGGCAGGTTGGCCTGGACCGCTGGTCCACGGGGTGTACCGGGAAACGGGTATGCCTTCCAGGTATTGAAAAGGAGGGGGTTGGCTATAAGAGAGCTCTCGCTTTTTAAGTTAAACCCCGCTCCGCCGTGGAGACGGGGTTTTTAATTTATTGCTGATTAACAGGAAAGGAGATAGCTTCGATGCATTTCTTAGAAGGCATCAGAGAAAAATTTTACAGGCTGGTAAAAGACAGGCACCTGAGCGGTGAGGAAGAAATCCAGGTGGTCAGCGCCCGACCCCTCACGCCTGAAGAAGCCATCGGCCGGCCGGAACGCCAGGACTTCCCTCTCTTGAAAGGTAAAGAAGTGATGCTCCAGGCCACCTTTGCTGGCGCGGTGGGGCAGGCATATACCGATATGCCGGGGAATTACCAGGGCACCCTGAAGGATGTCCTTTCCCTACCACTGCGTAACAACTACGAACGGGCCATATTTATAGCCACCCTGAACGCCGTGATGCGGCATTTCAAGCTGGTAGACAAGACCATCCACTGCCGTGATCAAGAACCGGGGCTGTGTGCTGCCCGCCTGGTAGAATATGTCCGGGAGCGTTTCGGCAACCCCCGGATTGCTTTTATCGGCCTGCAGCCGGCCATGGTGGCCAGCCTGGCCGGTCATTTTCCCATCCGGGTAACCGACCTGGACCCGGATAATGTCGGTCAGCGCAAAAACGGGGTTATGATAGAAGACGCCCGGTATACAGAGGAAATTATTGAATGGAGCGACCTGGTACTGGCGACCGGTACGACAGCGGTAAATGATACCCTGACAGCGATAGTGGGCCGGAAACCGGTTATCTTTTACGGGGTAACCATCAGCGGTATTGCCCGCCTGGCCGGTTACGAGCAGTATTGTTCTTTTGGGCATTGATTGTTGGAATGGAGGAGGAAACAACAGTGAGGCTTGCAAAATCTGTAACATTATTATTGGGCTTACTATTATTTGGGTTGCTGGTGCTGGCCGGCTGCGGTAAAAGCCAAAGCCAGCTGGGAGGTAATAATAAGGAGGCGGACAACGCTGCCGGGCGCTCCCTTTTAGTCTATAGCGGCGCCGGCCTCAAAAACCCGGTCGAGGAAATTGGTGCCGCCTTTCAAGCCAAAGCAGGGATAAAGGTTACCTATACCTTTGGCGGCGCGGCCCAGCTCAACAACCAGATCCTGTTAACCGGGCAGGGAGACGTCTACCTGCCGGGGGATATAGCGGAATTAAAGCCTATTAAAGAGAAAAACCTGGTAGCATGGGAAAAGAATGTTGTTTATCACATCCCGGTGCTGGCGGTACCGAAGGGCAACCCTGCCGGCATCCACAAATTAGCCGATCTGGGGCGGCCGGGAGTGAAAGTAGCCCTGGGTGATCCCCAGGCCAATCCTATCGGCAAGCTGGCCGACCAGCTCTTGCAAAAGCACGGCCTTCTGGAGGCAGTCAATAAAAATGTGGTGGTCAGGACGCCGACGGTAAACGAACTGGTGGTATATTTAAGCACCAAACAAGCCGACGCCGCCGTCATCTGGGAGGAAAATTACCAGGGGGCAAAAGACAGGCTCGATCTGGTGCCAGTACCCGAACTAAAGGATTACGTCAAAACAGTACCTGTGGCAGTGCTGAATTGTTCTGAAGACAAGGAGCTGGCCCAACAGCTGGCCGAATTTATAACTTCACCACCGGCCTACCAGATTTGGCAAAAATGGGGTTACAAGCCGGTTAACCCGTGAGGTTTCAGGGGGGAAAACCTTGGGGGCAAAACTTTTTAAAATGGTTAACGTGTTGATAACTTCAATGGTAGTGCTCTTTATTTTAGCAGCCGTAAGTACTGTGCTGATAAGGGGTATTCCTTACATTCCTGCCTCTCTGAAGGCGCCGGAACTGGTCTTCGCCATCAGGCTCAGCCTGATAACATCTATAGTTTCAACAACCGCCTGCCTGCTGGTAGCTATGCCGGTGGCCTATACCCTGGCCCGCTACAACCTGCCGGGCCAGGGTATAGCAGCCAATCTTTTAAGAATCCCTTTAACCCTGCCGCCAGTTGTCTCCGGCGTTTGCCTGCTCCTGCTTTTTGGCACTACGACCTTTGGCGAAATCCTAACCAGGATGGGTTTACGTTTTGTGTTTACCGTACCCGGGATTATCCTGGCCCAATTTTTCGTCAATCTTCCTTCCCTGATTACCGTTCTAAAGGCTGCTATCGAGGCCGTGGATATCCGCCTGGAATATGTGGCCAGGACCCTGGGCTGTACCCCGTCCCGGGCTTTTCTGAAGGTGACGTTACCGTTAATACGTAATAATATCCTTGCCGGCCTGGTTCTTACCTGGGGTAAAGCCCTGGGGGAATTTGGGGCGGTGCTTATGCTGGCCGGCGCCACCAGGTTTAAAACGGAAACCCTGCCCATCTCCCTTTACTTAAATATGGCTACCGGCGACATGGAGGCCCTGATGGCTTCGGCTGCCATCCTGATCCTGATCGCCGTGATTTCCCTGGCCGTTTTTGAACGGGCAGGAGTAAAGCTGTACGAGCGGGTGCCGGGCCTGTGAAAGAACGATTGTCTGGGCGTTCGCTGCGGCTATTCCGGATAACTAAAAAGATAGGCGAGTTTCAACTCCGGGATATATCTCTAGAAGTCTTTCCGGAAGAATACTTCGTTATCCTGGGGCCGACGGGTGCCGGCAAAACCGTTCTCCTGGAGGTTATTGCCGGCATGCACGCGCCGGATGCCGGCGAGATATGGCTGGGGGAAGAAAATATAACCGCCTGGCCGCCGGAAAAGAGGCGCTTTGGTTTTGTTTACCAGGATTATGCCTTATTCCCCCATATAAACGTCAGGGAAAATATTGTCTTCGGGCTCAAAAACAAAAAATTACCTCCGGGCGAGATAAAAAGGGAATTAGAAGCCGTGGCGTCCCTGCTTGGTATCGCCCACCTTCTCCGGCGTCTTCCATATACTTTAAGCGGCGGCGAGCAGCAGCGGGTGGCCCTGGCCCGGGCTTTAATAATGAAGCCCCGGGTCCTTTTACTGGATGAACCCCTATCAGCCCTGGACCCCTGTACAAAGGAGACGCTTCAGCAGGAGCTAAAGCGCCTGCACCGGTTTACCGGTACCCTGATTGTTCATGTAACCCACGATTTTGAAGAAGCCTTATACCTGGGCGACCGCATCGGGGTTCTCATGGGAGGCGGTTTGCTCCAGGTGGGCTCACCGGAGGAAATTTTTACTCGGCCGCGGACGGCGGCGGTTGCCCGCTTTGTCGGGGTGGAAAATATTTATTATAGCGATATTATCCTGCGCGGCGGCCGGAAATACGTCACCCTTGGAGGGGCGCTGCTGCAGGTAGAGACGCAATTAACCGGCCGGGCGGGTTTTTCCGTCAGGCCGGAACATATCCTGGTGAGCAGTTTGCCGCGGCCCGGGAACTGCCTGCCGGGAAAGGTGCTCGCGGTTTACCCACGGGGCTTACTGACCAGGGTAATAATCGATGCCGGCGAAAGGCTTGTCGCACTGGTTGTTGCCAGGGAAGATAAAGGTTGTTCCCTGTCGCCGGGCAGCACAGTTTACTGCACTATCCCGCCGGCCGCCATTAATGTTTTCCCGCATTATTGACATGTAAGTATTTGCATACTAGAATACTTATATGAGGTGATTAAACATGCGCACTACCATTGAAATCAGCAATGAAACCCGGGCTAAACTTATGGCCCTGGCGGCCAGGCGAGGTTTACGGGGTTATTCAGAAATAGTAAATGAAGCCCTTGAGGAATATTTAGCAAGGGCGGAGAACCGGGAAAAAGAGATTAACGAGATTCTAAAACTTGCCGGTAGTTTAAGCGAAGAAGAAGGCCCAAAATATGCAGCCAGGGTGAAGGAGTTCTGGTCGCGGTGGGAGTCGTAACCGATACTTCGATAATTATTGGCTTTTTGAAGGGTCACCAGCCGGAAGTTGATTATGTCGAGCATGCTTTAAGAAATGGTACGCTTACCATAACAGCTATAACAGTTTTTGAACTCCAGGTAGGTCTTGCTGCCAACAGTAAAAGGGAAAGGCTGCTGGCTAAATTTTTTCAGCAGGTTACCATCTTGCCCTTTGATGGCCAGGCAGCCATGGCAGCGGCTATGATCGAAAATAGATTGCGGTCTGGCGGGGAGGTAATTGGGGTGCCTGATACCCTCATTGCCGGCATCTGTCTGGCGCGCAACCTGCCCCTGTTTACATTAAACGTAGAACATTTCAAACGGGTACCCGGGCTAGAAGTGCTTACCCCCGCCTCCCTCTCGTCGTCGCAGGTGTAGCTCGAAAACAGAAGATCTCTGGAAGGGTCTTCTCCGGTGATTAGTCTTTAATCATTACCACCAGGGAAGGGCCGCTGGTGCTCTTAGGCTGCGGTTTTAATAAGGACAGTCAACAACAATTCCAGGGATA
This sequence comes from Moorella sp. E306M, assembly GCF_006538385.1. Lineage (NCBI taxonomy): Bacteria > Bacillati > Bacillota > Clostridia > Neomoorellales > Neomoorellaceae > Neomoorella > Moorella sp. E306M. The sequence continues at coordinate 1,938,200 of NZ_BJKO01000001.1, forward strand.
AAATCAAAATGCTTTTTATTCTTTGTGGCGAGAACAGCGTCCAGATGTAATGCTGTTGCCGCTATCCCATTTAAGCCCTCGAACAGCCGGGCCATTTTTTCTTGCTGTTCAGCCGTAATATGCGGCGCGGCATATAATTCCATAACGGTTATGGAACTGATCCATCGTTTTCTCCAATCTCTTTTGTGCGGCTAAACGGAGTTCCTCGACATACTTTGAGTCTACATGTGGCCATATTCCTGCTGTTTCTTCAAGTATCTGCTGCCAATCTTCTTTTTTGGATTTATTAAGTGGTTCAATTACAACTTTATCGCCCACCAGGTTAACAATTAAAATATCACCTTTTTTTATACATGCTTTTTCCTTAATTTGGCAGGTAACACAATCTGGCCTTTGCTGGATACTTTTATCATACCCTGCAATTTTACTACACCTCCACAAAAGTAAGTCGCGTCTTACCATAATTATATCCCAAGTTATAGCTAGTCAATATTGCACATTATTTGCGCCAGATAGGAGGTGTGCGGCATTACCGGGCGAGGGCTTGACAATTTATTTACCTGTGTGGTATTTTTTTATTAACCTAATGAGAATGAATGTCATTATCTTTTAATGAAAATTAAGCAACCTTAATTTGCTTAAAGAAGGAAAGGAGGCTGTTGTCATGGAGGCTTTAGAAACCATTAGCACACGGGCCTTAAGCGAACTGGGGAAGGGCTCTCGCGGCAGGGTGATTAAAATTACCGCTACCGGCGAACTCCGCCGCCGGCTCTTGGACATGGGAGTAGTTCCTGGTACTGAAGTGGCTGTCGCAGGAGCAGCTCCTCTGGGCGACCCTATAGAAGTAAAAGTAAAGGGTTACCATTTGAGCTTACGCAAAAAAGAAGCAGCCGCTATTTTTGTCGAGCAACTCAATTAATGTTAAGAGGTGTTCAGTTATGGGCAGCAGGTTATTACCCCTGGAATTTTTAAATACAGGCCGGGAGGCAGTTATTAAAGAAGTCGCTGGCGGCATAAGTTTGCGTCGCCGGCTAACAGAGCTGGGCCTGGTACGCGGGTCAACCATTAAGATTATCCGCAATGATAACTTTGGACCCATAATTGTTTCGCTAGGGAATGGTTCAGGGGGCGGCCGCCTGGCAATCGGGAGAGGTATGGCCCATAAGATTATGGTAGAAGAAGTAGGTTGAGGGCAGGGGTAATTTTTTTGCAGGCAGGGAGTGTATGTCAGCAAGATGATGTAAGTTGATGTTAGGCATACTTAACACTTTTCGTTGGGAACTGGCATTTTAAGGAGGGGAACCCATGGAGGCAGTAGCAATGGCTAAACCTGAAAGGGAAAAGGTTATCGCCCTGGTCGGCAATCCCAATTCAGGTAAGACCAGTATTTTTAATGATCTGACTGGCGCCCGCCAGCATGTTGGCAACTGGCCAGGCGTGACGGTGGAGAAAAAAGAAGGGAAGCTTAGCTATCAAGGACAAACTTTCAATATTGTTGATTTGCCTGGGACTTACAGCCTTGGTGCTTACAGTGAGGACGAGCTTATCGCCCGCAATTTTATCCTCTTTGATAAACCTGAGGCCGTTATCAATGTCGTCGACGCCTCCAACCTGGAACGCAACTTGTACTTGACTACCCAATTGCTGGAGATGGGGGCCAACGTCGTCGTCGCCTTAAATATGGTTGATGAGGCCCGGGCACGCAAGATCGAAATCAATATCCCCCGCCTGGCGCAAGCTCTAGGAGTGCCGGTGGTGCCGACCGTAGCCACACGTAACGAGGGTATAAAAGAACTTGTGGCTACGGTTGCGAAGAGGGTCCAGGAGACAATATGCCAGCCGCTAAAAGTTAACTACGGACGGGAAATTGAAAACGAACTAGATAAATTAGAACAAATCATTAAGCAGGACGCTAAGCTGGCAGCGAAATACCCTCCCCGGTGGCTGGCGATAAAACTCTTAGAAGACGATGAGCGCTTAGAGGCAGAGCTGCAAAAAGAAGGGGCCAGGCAGGTCCTTGATGCGGCAACTAAAAGCAAAAAACAACTGCATGAGATTTTAGGAGAAGAAGTAGAAGCCATTATTGCCGATCGGCGCTATGGTTTTATCAACGGCCTGGTAAAAGAGGCTGTTACCAGGCGCCAGACCCTGGAAGAAAGGCTTACTTTATCTGATAAGATTGACAACATAGTAACTAATCGATACCTGGGGTTGCCGATTTTTCTCCTGACTATGTGGGCTGTCTTTCAATTTACCTTTAAGCTGGGTGACCCCATGATTGGCTGGGTGGAAAGCGCCTTTGAGGGGTTAACCGGCCTTGCTACCGGCTGGCTGGAAGCCCTGGGTGCCCCGCAACTCCTGACTTCCTTCATAGCTGATGGGATAATCGGCGGTCTGGGTTCGGTGCTTGTCTTTATACCCCCCATCTTCTTGCTCTTCCTGGCCATTTCTCTCCTGGAGGACAGCGGTTATATGGCCCGCGCTGCTTATATCATGGACCGTCTGATGCACGCCCTGGGCCTGCACGGCAAATCCTTTGTCCCGCTTTTAATCGGCTTTGGCTGCAACGTCCCGGGCATCATGGCTACCAGAACCCTGGAAAGCCGGCAGGACCGCTTGATTACTATCCTTATTAATCCTTTGATGTCCTGCACGGCCCGCTTACCGGTATACGTCCTCTTCACCGGCGCCTTCTTTACGGCTAAACAGGGATGGGTAATCTTTTCCCTGTACCTTTTAGGTATTGTGTTGGCTATTATCATGGGAAAAATCTTTAAGACCTTTCTTTTTAAAGGAGAAACAGCTCCCTTTGTCATGGAACTGCCGCCTTACCGGGTACCGACACTTAAAGGCACGATGATTCACATGTGGGAGCGAGGCAGTTCCTTTGTCCGTAAAGCCGGTACCGTTATTGTCGGTGTCGTGGTGCTTATCTGGGTACTTTCCAACTTACCACTGGGTGTGGAATACGCCAGCCAGGAGAGCCTGATCGGGAGATTGGGAACTATACTGGCGCCGGTCTTTAAACCGGCCGGTTTTGGCACCTGGGAAGCGGCGGTAGCCCTGGTATTTGGCATCCTGGCTAAAGAAGTGGTCGTCGGCACCCTGGGCGTCCTCTACGGCGTAGAGGAAGACGGCTTGACAGCGGCCATCGCTCAATCCTGGACGCCCCTTTCAGCGTACGCATTTATGGTTATGACCCTGATTTACATCCCCTGCGTGGCGGCCATTGGCGCCATCCGCCGGGAAACCAATTCCTGGGGCTGGACTGCCTTTACCATCGGCTACAGTTTGCTGCTGGGCTGGGTGATGGCGGTGCTGGTCTTCCAGGTAGGCAGGCTCCTCGGGCTTGGCTAAAACGGGCACCCGGAATGTTTAAGCATGGTTAAAAGAGACGGAAAGCGATGGAGATAACCATTTTAGCCGGAGCAGGTATTATAGCAGGTGCCATCCTGGCGCGTCATCTGTTGGAAACTGCCAGAGGGGCAGGCTGCCCACGTTGTGATCAAGTTTGTAACGGTGGTCAAGGAGCCAGATCGGGAAGACAATATAACCCGTAGCCTTTACAGTCTGAAGGGGACCTCAGGAGGGAAGCCTGAACTGCCAACCTTCTCTGCTGAGGAAATTAACCCCTTATTTTAACAGGAACAAATGAGAAAAATTATCAACTTAGACAAAGGGGGACATGGCTTTGTCTATTTTAATCGTTGGCGGTGACCGTTTGGGGAACATCCCTGATAACCTCAAAAGCCTGGGTTTCACTGAAATCGAACACTTAAGCGGGCGTAAAATTGGCCATATAGCTGTAGATTTGCCCCACGAGATTGATGTCGTGCTGGTGTTTACTGACTATGTCAACCATGGGCTGGCCGCAAAGATCAAAAAGGATGCCCGGAAAAAGGGGGTTAGAACTATTTTTGCCCGGCGTTCTTGGGCCTATATAGCTAAAGCCTGGAAGGGCTTTATAAACGGCTAAAATAGCGGCGACGGGGAAGGGGAACCGGGATGCTTTCCTGGATATGCGGGCATACCCTGCATGGGGTCTACCATGACATTATTGAATGTTTAACGGCTGCCCTGGAAGCCAGGGATCATTATAGTGAAGACCATTCGCAACGCGTGGCTGATATGGCCTTTGACCTAGCCAGGAGAGTTGGGATTAAGGGCGCAGAACTCGAGAATATACATATGGCTGCCCATTTGCATGATATCGGGAAAATTGGCGTCCCGGACCAGATTTTGCGCAAACCGGGCCGCCTTTTACCTCACGAATGGGCAATGATCAAGCGCCATCCCGAGATAGGCTATAAAATCTTGAACAAATCGCGGCGATTGAGCTCGATAGCTCGATTGGTCCTTTACCATCACGAACGCTGGGACGGTAAGGGTTACCCGGCTGGTTTAAAAGGCGAGGCCATCCCTTTAGGCTCACGGATTATTGCCTTATGCGATGCCATTGATGCCATGACCTCAGAAAGGCCTTACCGCCCGGCCCTTACCTGGCACCACTGCTGGGAAGAAGTTGTTGCCAACAAAGCCATCCAGTTCGATGCTGTGCTGGTGGAGGCGGCGGAGGCATTGTGGCCCATGTGGGAGAATAGGTGGTCCTTGACAAAGGTTAGAGTGTAGCTATAAATTTAAAACCGATTATACTAACGGAGATTTTTTCTCTATCTATTATTGACATATGACCTAATAAATACTATGCTATTTAAAAAACTAAGTTCTAGTATTAACAAAAAACATGGAAAGGGGCGGCTGGTTTGAAGGGTACGGATGTACTAGTTATCGGCGGGAGTGCGGCGGGCCTTACGGCAGCTATTACTGCCAAAATGTATTTTAAGGACAAAAAGGTAACCGTGGTACGTAAAGAAGAAAAGGTTTTGGTACCCTGCGGTATCCCTTACATTTTCGGTACTGTGGGGAGCCCCGACAAGAACCTCATCCCGGACGCCACACTGGTTAATAACGGCATAGAACTGGTGATCGATGAAGTTATAGGGATTGACCGCCAAAGCAAGGCTGTTTCTACGGTGAACTCTGGTAGCATAGCTTATGACAAACTCGTCCTGGCTACCGGGTCGTCTCCTGTTGTTCCACCGGTAAAAGGGGCTGACCTGGAAGGTGTTTTCGTCGTCAAAAAAGACGTAGCCTATCTTGAGAATCTCAAAAATGCCCTGGATAAAGCGAAAAATCTGGTGATCGTCGGTGGAGGGTTTATAGGAGTTGAGTTTGCCGATGAGTGCCGGAAGGGGCGGGAGTTGAATGTTACCGTCGTCGAACTTTTGCCCCATTGCCTGGCCCTGGCATTTGATGATGAGGTCTGCACCCTGGCGGAGGATAAGCTGCGCTCACAGGGAATAAACATTATTACTGGAACGAAAGTAGAAGAGTTTCTGGGAGACGGTAAAGTAGAACAGGTGAGACTTGCCAACGGCGAAACCCTGCCTGCTGACGTTGTTATCTTTGGCATCGGCGTGGCGCCCAATATTGAACTGGCCCAAAAGGCGGGACTGAAAGTTAACAATCGCTTCGGCATCTGGGTTGATGATTATATGCGTACCAGTGACCCAAGTATTTTTGCCATTGGCGATTGCGCCGAAAAAAGCTCATTTTTCGGGCACGGGCCATCCCTCATCAAACTAGCTTCCGTAGCCACCCATGAAGCCCGCGTAGCGGGGGCCAACCTGTTCGGCCTCAGGCGGGCCAGGGGGGCGGCAGTAGGAGTGTTTTCGACGATTGTCGGCGACCTGGCCCTGGGGTCGGTAGGCCTGACGGAAAGGGCGGCCCGGGAAGCGGGTATTGAGGTCGTAAATGGTAACGCCAAGGCGCCTGACAGGCATCCGGGGAGTATGCCGGGGACCAGAGAGCTGGGCGTAAAGTTGATCTTTACTAAAGATACTGGTGTAATTGTAGGCGGGCAGGCTTACGGCGGTACTGCGGTGGGCGAGCTGACCAACCTGCTGGCGGCTGCCGTGCAGCATAAGATGCGGGCTGACGAGCTGGAAACCATGCAGGTAGGGACCCACCCGGCCCTTACCGCCTCGCCTATTGCCTATCAGGTAACCAATGCCGCCGAGGATGCCGTGCTAAAGTTAAGGAGCTAATTCCAGCCTATCAAACTTTCCTTCAGGGAGCACGATTTTTCAGGGATACAATTTTTGTGATAGCCCCCCTCTTTTTTGGCAGGGGGGCTTTTTTACAACACAATATTGACGTATGTTCTTTATAGATTTATACTGGAAACGGTTAGGGATGATATAGCAAAGTTATATGCCATCCTGAATTTAGAATGTGATCCGGGAAGGAAGTGGGAAGTTGTATAAATGGAAAGTTAATTATTTTGTCGATTTAGCCCTTTTCCTGAGTGCCCTGGGGGTAGCCCTTTCTGGTTTTATCCCGTGGCTAATTCTCCCGGCAGGGAGATATGGCCGACAAGCTTTTGCTCCCACTTTTATTTTTAGCCGCCAGGAATGGGGAGCGATACACCGCTGGCTGGCGATAGTGACGGTGGTCCTGGTTTTAGTTCATCTTTACTTGCACTGGGACTGGATTGCAGGTATGACCAGGCGTGTTTTCGGCGGCAGGGATAAGTTGCGCTAATGCTAAAAAGGGGGAGAGGGAAAATGAGTTATGTTTTTGGCCCTGTCCCGTCACGGCGGCTGGGGTGGTCCCTGGGTATCGACCTTGTTCCCTTTAAAACCTGCAGCTATGATTGCATTTACTGCCAGTTGGGCCGAACCACATTACATACCGTCCAACGCAAGGAATATGTACCGGTAGCGGCTGTGCTACAGGAAATAGAGACAAAACTTAAAGGAAATCACCGACCGGACTATGTAACAGTTTCTGGCTCCGGTGAGCCCACCCTTAATGCAGGGCTCGGCCGGGTAATCCGGGGTTTAAAAAAATTAACGTCCATACCGGTGGCCGTGCTAACCAATGGATCACTCCTGCATGATCAGAATATACGGGAAGAGTTAGCGACGGCAGATGTGGTGATACCTTCCCTCGATGCGGCTACAGTTCCGGCCTTTAAGCGAGTCAACCGACCCTGCGATCAGATTAGTTTAGAGCAGGTTATCAAAGGGTTGCAAGATTTCGCAGACATGTTCAGGGGCCGCCTTTGGATAGAAGTGATGCTGGTCCGCGGGCTCAATGATGGGGAAGAAGAGATTGCTGCCCTCGCTGCCGTTTTAAAAGATCTGCCGGCAGAGAAGATCCAGCTTAATACCGTTAGTCGCCCCCCGGCGGAGGCATTTGCCAGGCCCCTGGAACGGGAGCAAATGGAAAGAATAGCTGCCCGACTGGGTAATAGGACAGAGATTATTGGCCATTTTGCCGGCAAGGTGTACGGGGACGGGAGCCAGCAGGATATCGAAAGGGAGATTGTGACCCTTTTGGGGCGGCGCCCCTGTACCTTGACGGAAATTGCTTTTTTAACCGGCTTACATCAGGCGGAGGTTACAAAATATATTGGCCGGTTGGTAGAAACTGGCCTTATCCAAGCGGTTTACAAGGAAGAGGTTTATTATAGAGTTCGACAGTAAAGACGACAACTGTTAGAACGTGTTTATGAGATGATGCGCTGGTTCCCGGCCGCCTGTCCATAGGCCAGAAGCGGTGGAGGAGGGAGACGTAGAAGCGCTGTTGCAGGCGTTTGGAAGGAAATGGGACGCTGCTGGAAAAACTGAGGAGGCGAGGTATGTCATGTGGCGAAATACCAGGTTTCTGACTACGACCGCCCTGCTTTTGGCGCTGACGGTCGCAGTTCAGATGGTCGGGCTCCCACAGCCGGGGACAGGCCCGCTAGTAAACGCGATGCTGTTCCTCGCGACTTTAACCGTAGGCATGGGGGGCGGTGTCGTCATAGGCGCCCTGACGCCGTGGATCGCTCTCATGCGGGGCATCGTGCCCCCGCTCGCCCAGCCCATAACGCCGTTCATAATGGCAGCCAACGCTACGCTGGTGATAGTCTTCGGCCTGCTGGTAAGATTTAACCCTGGGTCGGCGTCATTGCCGCCGCGGTATGCAAGTATGGGGTCTTCGTGTTAGCGCTGAAATTCATTCTGGTCTTGCCCCCCAAGCTGGCGCAGGCTTTCCAGATTCCCCAATTGCTCACGGCCCTGGCAGGAGGGGTTATAGCGGTTATAGTGTATAAAGCCTTGCCAGAGATGGGAAAGAACCGTTAAATCTTTGGACGGCTCATTAAATTGCAAGGGGTTCTTTTCATGTTTAACGTCCTCATCACCTGCCTCACTAGCCTGCTGACTGATATTTTCACGGAGATGGTTTATCCTTTGTTACCCCTTTACCTGACCACGGCCCTGGGGGGCCAGCCCTGCTATCGTCGGTATTATTGAAGGATTGGCCGAAAGCCTGGCCAGCATCCTCAAGGTTTTTTCCGGCGCTATTTCCGATCGTCTGGGACGCAGAAAAACCTTGGCTATCGGCGGCTACGGCTTTTCAGCCCTGGGCAAGGTCTTTCTCGTCCTGGCGACCTCTTGGGGCTGGGTGTTGGCCGGCTGTTTGGCCGACCGCTTTGGCAAAGGGGTGCGCACTGCTCCCAGAGACGCCATTATCGCTGAAGCTGCCGCGGCGGGGCAGCGCGGGGCCGCCTTTGGCTTGCACCGGCTCATGGATACCCTAGGGGCCAGCCTGGGGGTGGTGCTGGCTTATTATTTCTTGACAGGCTACCGAGGGGATTACCGGGCGGTTTTCTTGTACTCCCTTATCCCCGCCGTTTTAGGGGTTGCCGTCCTGTTGCTGGTACGGGAAAGGGGCTTCGCCGGCCTCCAGGCGAAGAAAATATCCTTTAACTGGCGGGTCCTTGACCCACGCTTACGATCCCTCCTGGTGGTTGTTTTCCTCTTTACCCTGGGTAACTCCTCCAACCAATTTTTGCTGTTGCGGGCCGAGAATCTGGGATTTGCCCCGGAAACGGTCATACTCTTATACTTCGTTTATAACCTCGTCTACAGCCTGGTTTCTTACCCCGCCGGTCGCCTGCAGGACCGCATCGGCCGGCGGACGTTGCTGGTCCTCGGTTACCTGGTTTATGGCCTGGTATATCTAAGTTTTGCGGTGGCTCAGAACCCGTCGGCTATGTGTTGGCTCTTTGCCATATACGGCCTCTATAACGGTTTTACCGAAGGTGTAGAAAAGGCTCTGGTGGCGGATATAGCGCCTCCGGAGCAGAAGGCAACCCTTATCGGCCTCCACGCCACCGTAGTGGGCATAGGCCTTCTGCCGGCTTCCACCCTGGCCGGCTTTTTGTGGGATACCTTCGGTCCCCAGGCGCCCTTCTACTTCGGAGGCGTAGCAGGTATGCTGGCCTCCTTGGGCATGTGGTGGATCTTTCGACCGGGTATAACGGACTATCAACACAAGTAAGGAGGCTTTTTAAAAAATGCGCTGTGATCAAGGTGGAGTTTATGCCTGTAGGACTGGGGAACTGCAGCGATTACCGGCTAATTGTCCCATGCAGGAGAACGACACCATTTATCAGGAAGCCAGGGCTGAATACCAAAAGCCGGAGATAAAAAATTGCTTTGAACGCCGCTCGAACAGAGGCTGCCGGCTACGGCGTCTGGACACGGTTGGAAGAAATCATGGAGTTTTCACCCTTTAAAATCTACGAACCTTAGAACCCTGCTAATTTTTAATTTGTAAAGGTGAGGCAGAGAGTATGTCGACAGGCAAAGTTATCGGTGTTAATCTTAGTGCGCGGAGAGGAATAAAGAAAATTAACGTTGGTTCAGGTTATTTGCTGGCTGATTACGGTTTGCAAGGGGACGCCCATGCGGGAACAAGCCGGCAGGTGAGCGTTTTTATGGCTGAAAGGGCTGAAGAAATGGCCGAGGCCTTAGGCCTTCCCTTTCAACCGGGTGATTTTGCCGAAAACATTACCGTCCAGGGCATTAATTTAGAGGGAGTTGGGGTAGGGGCTAGACTTTTAGTAGGAGAAGCAATGGTTGAGGTTACACAAATCGGTAAGCAGGAAGATGAACCTTCAAGCCTCTTTTTTCCGGGGCCGGCGCCTTTGAAGACCGAAGGTATTTATTGCCGGGTGATAAAAAGCGGTTGGGTAAAAACAGGTGACCGGGTAACCATAATTACGTAAACTTAAAACGAAAGGGGAATAAATATGCCAGGCGGTTGGAGTGCAGGAATGGGGAGCGGATGGGGAAGGGTTACAGGTGGCGGCAGAGGGAGAAGAATGGGAGGAGGCAGGGGTAGGGGCCAAGGCATCTCATCCACAGGCGGGAAGGGCCAGAGCTCTTGGGCCGGAAATTGCGTTTGTCCTCAGTGTGGCCTGCAGGTGCCGCACCAACTGGGGAAGCCCTGTGTTGACACAATCTGCGCCCAATGTGGGGCAAGAATGATTAAGGGGAATTGAAGGAGTATAATTTTCCCGGTAGCCCCCTTGTGTGGCAAGGGGGCTTTTTTGCAACACAATATTGACATATGTTCTTTATAGATTTATACTAGAGTCAAGCGGGGGTGAACAGTAAATGCCGGAATTTGAATTCAAATGCAGCGATTGCGGGGCTATAAGTACATTTAGCAAGCGAGAAGATGCGGATATTTGTCCTAACTGCGGCAGTACGAGATTAGTAAGGATATTCTCGGCGCCGCATATAGTAAAAAGCCGTCCCGAGGCGGGTGGCAAAACCCTGTGCTGCGGGAGGGATTCCCGGCCGGAAGGCTGCACGCCCGGCGGTTGCTGCCACGGTTAAAAGGGGAGGGTAAATAAGAATGGCCGGAACCATTGAAATTATCAACCTGGTAGACAATACGGTCACCTCCAGGGGCTTGATAGCCGAGCATGGCCTGGCTTTCCTGGTACGAACCGGGAAAAGGACCATCCTTTTCGATACCGGGGCCGGGGGTGCCGTTGTCCAGAACATGTTGAGCCTGGGCCTCGATCCGCGGGAAATTACAGCTATTGCCCTGAGTCACGGCCATGACGACCATACCGGAAGCCTGAAAAAGATCTGCGAGATTACTGGCCCCCTTCCCGTATACGCCCACCCCGATATCTTCGTGGCTAAATACCGCCTCCGGGAAGGGGAGGAAGCCAGGTATATCGGCATCCCCTGGTCGCGGGCAGAATTAGAGGCAAGCGGTGCGGTATTTCACCTCTCCCGGCAACCCGTCGAGCTGGGGGAAGGAATTTTTTTAACCGGCGAAATCCGTCGTCGACAGGCTTTTGAAGCTATAAGCCGGGAATTTCGCCTCCTTGCCGGTGGCGAATACCTCCAGGACAGCCTCTGGGACGACCAGTCTTTAATCATCACTACCAGGGAAGGGCCGCTGGTGCTCCTGGGCTGCGCCCACTCCGGCTTGATCAGTACCCTGGAGCACGTCCTGGACATTACCGGTGCCAGCCGCATCTTCGCCGTCATCGGCGGTACCCACTTGAAGGACGCCGGCCCGGAGCGGCTAGAGGAGACGATAAAGACTCTACCGCGGTTTGGTCTCCAGTACCTGGTAGCCTGCCACTGTACCGGTTTTCGGGCCAGTGCCGCCCTCTACCAGGCCCTGGGAGATAAGTTTATTTACAATGAAGCAGGACGTACCTTCAGGTTCGATTGTTAACTACATACAGGACATGCGAGGCTCATATTACAAGTCTCAAGCGATTGCTTACTAATATTAGCCGCTTGGCAGATATCAAACAAAAGCGAGGTAGCCCTTTACCCAAAATTATCTGTTCTTACCTGATGACCAGGAAAAATTTACTTGAACTCCCGGCCTTCATAGAACTTGCGGCCAGCGCCGGGGCTGATGAAGTGGTGGCCACCAACCTGGATCTCACCCTTTCCCCGGAGATGGAAGAGTTAAGGGTGTTTGCTTGTCCGGGAGAAGCACTTCCTGGAGACTACCTTTTTGCTGTTCAGGCTGCCGAAGAGCAGGCCGGGCGTCTGGGCCTTAATTTAAGAGTTTATCCACTGCAGTTTAATCTTGACGTCATGGTCTGCGATGCCTGGCCCTTAAAACATATTTTCATCAATAGCCACGGCGAGGTAGCCCCTTGTGTTTACCTTGGACTGCCCTATAAAGGTGTAGCACCCCGTTACTTTTGCCGGCAGGAAGCGCCCTTTACTCCTTTTAATTATGGCAAAATTACTGAAAGCTTGACCAGGGTGATTAAAAATAAAGCCGCCCGGGAATTTAAACAGCCCTTTCGTTACCGGCTGGACCTGACCAACCCTTTTCTCCTGGATAATCCGGAAGTACCGGCGCCTCCCCCGCCGTGTACCAACTGCTACAAGCTCTTTGGCTTGTAGCGCTATACGAAATAATGCGCTGCGATTGCCTTGAACGCCGCTCGAACTGAGGCTGCCGGCTACGGCGTCAAGGCCTTTAATATTTATTGACATGGGGCCATAAGGCGGATATAATAATAATGAACAAATGTCCAAAAGCAAGTTGAAGCTGATTCTCAGGGGGCTAGAGATAATGTACGGCGAACTGCTTCTCGATCATTTTATAAACCCGCGTAATGTAGGCGTCATAAAAGATGCGGATGGCATTGGCACTATAGGCGACCCTGACTGCGGCGACTATCTCTGTATTTATATAAAAGTAAAGGATAACCGGCTGGCAGACGTTAAATTTCAGGTTTACGGTTGCCCGGCGGCCATAGCTACCAGCAGCATTCTTACGGAAATGGCCAGAGGTAAGACATTGGAAGAAGGCCTTAAAATTACCGACGCCGATGTGGCGGCGGCAATTGGCGGTCTGCCGGAAGTTAAGCTACACTGTTCCAACCTGGGAGCCAGCGCCCTGCATGAAGCAATTCGCGATTATCAAAGAAAGTTTAAGGAAGGGGGTTAGGAAATGCCTGTCATTACCTCTTTACACCTGGAAAAATTTCAAGAAAGCGATCGGCGTTTAACCCCCCAGCGGCAGGCGGTTCTAAAGGCCTTTATGGAACTGTCCCGGGAACACCCTACGGCAGAAACCATTTACCATGCGGCGCGCCGGTACTGCCCGACGGTTGGAAGGGCGACCGTTTATCGGACATTGGATTTATTTACCCAGATGGGGATTATTGTTAAGGCTCCGACCCTTAACGGTTCGGCCAGATATGAGATGAATAGAAGCCCCCACAGCCACTTTGTCTGCTTAAAGTGCAGTCGTACCTACGAGTTTCAGAGAATGCAAGAGCCTCTAGGGAAATATACAAATGAGGAAGGGTTTGAAGTCCTAAGCACCTCTACAATCTTTTTCGGTTACTGCCCGGCCTGCCGCGAATAAAATTCATTGACATTTTTTAAGAGAAAAGTTATATAATTATAATGCAAATGCAAATCGATTGCAGGAGGCCGGGAGGTTAAATGAAAGTCGGTTACAAATCGCGGGGCATCGTCTTAAAATTACTGGTTATCGCCCTCATTTTTTTTATTGCAGGTTGTCGGGAAAAGGAAGGTCTAGTGCCGGCGGAAAGCGGCCCTTTAAAAATTTATACTACCTTTTATCCCCTTTATGATTTCACTAAAAAGATAGTTGGGGATAGAGCCGTGGTAGAGAATCTACAACCTGCAGGTGTCGAACCCCATGATTATGAGCCTTCGCCCCGGCAGATTGCTTCGATTTACAGCGGGAAATTATTTATTTTTTTAGGTGAACCCATGGATGCCTGGGCAAAGAAAATTGAGGGCCAGCTGCAGGAGAAGGGAGTCGTGACCTTGGAAGCGGGCCAAGGTCTGATAGAAAACAATGACCCCCACATATGGCTGGATCCACTCCTTGCCCGGGAGATAGCCAGGAGGATATTTGAAGCAGTGGCGACGGTAGACGGCGATAATAAAAGTTATTATGAAAAAAATTACCATGAATTGGATAAAAAATTTGCCATGCTGGACCGTGAGTACCGGGATACCCTGAACGCCGTTACTAGAAGAGATATCGTAACCTCCCATGCCGCCTTCGGTTATCTTGCCAGGCGTTACGGCCTCAACCAGATTCCTATCAGCGGGCTTTCACCCCAGCAGGAACCGTCGGCCCAGCAGATGGCGGAGCTCATAACCCTTTGCCGCAGCAAAGGCGTAAAATATATCTTTTTTGAAACCCTGGCCAGTCCTAAACTGGCCGAAGCCCTGGCACGGGAGGCGGGAGCGGGGACTTTGGTTTTAAATCCTATCGGCGGATTGACTAAGGAAGAGATGGAGGCCAGCGAAGACTACTTTTCCATTATGGCAAAAAATCTGGCGGCCCTCAAAAAAGCCCTGGAGTAGAAAGGAAAATCATTATGGACCGTTGCCTTGAATGTGGAGAAGTAGTTCGCATGAACGATGTCACCTTTGCTTATAACGGCATCCCCGTCCTTGAAGGGGTCAATCTAAAGGTGAACTGCGGCGATTTTCTTGCCCTTATCGGGCGCAACGGCGCCGCCAAGTCCACCCTGCTTAAAATAATGGTGGGTCTTCTTAGGCCGAAGGTCGGGGAAGTAAGGCTATTTGGCAGGGACATTAGGAACTTTCGGGATTGGGGCTTGATAGGTTACATTTCCCAGAATGCCGGCGATATCAATGCTTCTTTTCCCGCAACAGTGGCCGAGGTAGTGGCTTCCGGGTATTACGGGGGCTTGAAAGGGTTTTTGGATAGACGCGCCAGAAAAGATAATATAGACGAAGCCATGGAATTGGTGGGTATTAGAGATTTGGCGGGTCGCCTCATTGGCGAACTTTCCGGCGGCCAGCGCCAGAAGGTTTTTCTCGCGCGGGCCCTGGCCAAAAAGCCGGCGGCTCTGTTCCTTGACGAGCCTACCACCGGCATAGATGCCGCCGCACGGGAAGATTTTTATCGCCTTCTCGCCCATCTAAACCGGGAAAGGGGCATGACGATAGTTATCGTAACCCATGATATAGGGGCGGCTTTTACTAGGGCCCAAAAAATTGGCTGTGTTCGCGATCGACACGTCTACATTCATGAGCAAATAAATGAAGTGGACCAGAACCACATCGCCGACGTTCTCGGTTACCGTATAGGTGATGATTATGTGGATCTTTAGCTTTGATTTCATGCAGCGGGCCTTGATAGCCGGTATGATTACCGCCGTTCTGGCCGCCACCCTGGGTGTCTTTATTGTACTTAGAAGGTTATCCCTGGTGGGTGACAGTCTGGCCCATGCCAGCCTGGCCGGCGTCGCCGGAGGGATGCTCTTGGGTTTTTATCCTTTTTACGGCGCCCTACTTGCGGCGGCCGGCGCCGCTTTAATCATCGAGTTTATCCGCCGGGCCTTTCCTCGCTATGCCGAAGTAGCCCTGGCGGTAGTCATGTCCGGCGGCATGGCCCTGGCTGTGATAATGATCAGCTTAAAAAAGGTCTTTAACGCCGATCTCTTTTCATATTTGTTCGGCAGCCTGGTGGCCGTATCCCCAAGGGATGTGGCGGTCATTGCCGGTGCCGGCATATTTATCCTTATGTCCGTAACGCTTCTACATCGCGAGCTTTTTGCCATTACCTTTGACGAAGAGGCGGCGCGCCTGGCGGGAATACCGGTCACTGCCGTGAGCATTTATTTTACCTTGCTCACTGCCCTGACCGTCGCCCTGGCGGTAAGGGTGGTGGGGACCCTTTTGGTGTCGGCCTTAATGGTAATACCGCCGGCGGTGAGCCTGCAGGTTGCCCGCAGTTTCAAAGAAACTTTCGTTATAGCCATCCTGGCGGCCCTTATTTCGGTGACTTGCGGCCTGTACGCTTCGTTTATTTTCGATCTGGCCCCCGGGGGGACTATTGTGCTTATTGCGGCGGGGTTGCTGGTGGCAGTTATGGTTGGGAAAGGAGTAATAAAAAAGTGGATGTAGAAGAACTGTTAAGGCAAAACGACCTCAGGGTAACTCCCCAGCGAAAGGCCATCCTGGCGGTCCTTAAAAACACCCGCTCTTTTTTAAGCGCTCAAGATCTGTTCCAAAAGGTCATTGAAATTCTTCCCGGAACAAATTTTTCTACCGTTTACCGCAACATAGATTTATTGCTCGAAAAAGGGCTTTTATGCCGCGTTTCTTCCCAGACAGGTGCCGATTTATACGAACTGCGGCGGGAGGAAGGACACCATCATCACGCCGTGTGTAAAATGTGCGGCGCTTATTTTGCCGTTGACTTTTGTCCCATGGAAGAATTAATACAGGAATTGGACCGCAAAGGGTTCTTGCCGACGGAACATTGTTTTGAAGTTTACGGCTTGTGCGCGAAGTGCCGGGAGGGAAAAAGAAAAATTGAATAACCTTGGGAAGGGGAAAATTATATTTAATAACATCGCCTGGCAGGTAATAATTGATGGTTAGACGCGAAAAAGAATTGCATCTTTTGTACCAACTTGCTGCCTATATGGCGTAGAGCCCGCCTATCGCGATGGTGAGGGTAACCTCCAGACGGCTGAACCGGAAACGTTGCTGGCGGTTTTACAGGCCCTGGGAGCGCCGGTGGCTAATATGGCCGACGTCTTAAGGGCCGTGCGGGAGCGACGTCAGGAGCGCTGGCGTAAATTTTGTGAGCCGGTAACCGTGGTTTGGTCCGGTAGTAGTCCCTGCTTAGAACTCCGCCTGCCTGCGGCAAAGATTGCTAGCCGCCTGGAATGCAAACTACATTTAGAAGGAGGCGGGTTGTGGCGGTATAGCATGTACCCTCTTCCCTCCCCCTAACCCGGGCAGCCGTGGTGGAAGGAGCTGTTTATGAAGCCCGGCTGTTGCGGCTGCCTATAAAATTACCCTGGGGCTATCACCGCTTGTCTTTAAGTTTTGCCGGGGACGATAAAGAGGTAATGCTGATTTCCGCCCCTTTTCAGGCATGGAACCTGCCGAAAGGCCGGGAAAAAATATGGGGCTGCTTTGTGCCCCTATATGCCCTTCATTCGCAGCGCAGCCTGGGATCCGGTGATTTCGGAGACCTGGAGGCCTTTTCTAATTGGGTGGAACGGCTGGGCGGCAGTTTTGTCGCCACTCTACCCTTCCTGGCTGCTTTTCTGGATGAACCCATGGAGCCCAGTCCCTATCAGCCCGTAAGCCGCCTTTTTTGGAATGAGTTTTATTTGGACGTTTCTCAGCTGGAAGAAGTGCAGAAATCCCGAGAGGCCCGGGATTTCTTAAACTCGAAGGAATTCCAGGACGAAGCGGCTTTTTTACGGAAAACATCTTTTGTCGATTATCGACGGGTAATGGCTCTCAAGAGAAAAGTCTTTGCAATCTGTGCCCGTGAATTTTATAACAGTAACGTAAAAGGACAGGCGGAATTAGCCACCTGGGTGGCCGGCAAAAGGGAAGTTCTAGATTACGCCCGGTTTCTGGCCGCCGTGGAAAAAAGGCGTGCCGGCTGGACGGCGTGGCCGGCACGAATGCGGGACGGTTTTCTAAAAGAGGGCGATTATGATCGGGAAGTCGCGGCGTATCATTTGTATGTCCAATGGCAGGCCCATCGCCAGTTCCAATCCCTGGCCAAAGGCAATTTGTATCTCGATTTGCCCCTGGGAGTCCACCGCGAGGGATACGACGTCTGGCGCTACCGCCGGAATTTTTGCCTGGCGGCCAGCAGCGGGGCGCCGCCCGATGCTTTTTTTCGCGAGGGACAGGACTGGGGATTTCCTCCCCTGCACCCGGAAGGAATACGGGAAGACGGCTACCGCTATTATATAGCCTGCCTGCGCCATCACCTGCGCCATGCAGGTATTTTGCGCCTGGATCACGTCATGGGTTTGCACCACCTTTTTTGGATACCGAAAGGGCTTACAGCCGCGGAAGGAGTTTACGTTCGCTATCACGCTGAGGAATTTTACGCAATTTTGGCCTTAGAATCCCGGCGCCATAAAGCATTACTTGTCGGTGAAGACCTGGGTACGGTGCCGGGTTACGTCCGCCGTGCCATGGAGCGGCACAAGGTCAACCGCATGTATATCCTGGCCACCGAATACACCGGAAAGCCGAGCCGGGCCCTGGCACCGGTGCGTGCCGGGTGTTTGGCCGGCCTGAGTACCCACGACATGCCGCCCTTTGCTTCTTTTTGGCGGACAAGGCGGCCGTCTAAAGGCGGCTCTCCCCCTTTTCCTGTATCATCAAGGTTTTTTGTCAGTAGCCACGACGGAGGCTGGCAGCCTTTTACGTGGTTGCCTAGCCTATCTAGCCGCAAGCCTGGCGCAGCTTCTTCTCGTCAACCTTGAGGATCTATGGTTGGAAAGAGAGCCCCAGAATGTCCCGGGTACGGGAAACCGTTACCCCAACTGGCGGCGGAAAACGCGCTACAGCCTGGAGGAATTCAGCGGGATGTCGCAAATAGTGTCCCTGTTTAAAGAAGTCAACCGCCTGCGGGATGGGGATTAAGCGGCAGGATTTTAGCTTTGCATGGCGAATAAAATATTTAACAACCATGGAGGTTGTAAGATGTAACCACGGAGGGTATGTGCCCCAGAAGGGGCGCCTGAAGTGGTTATTTTTATTTTCTAGATGGGAGAAAAGGAGAGATTTAAATCATGGAACAAATTACCAACGATTGGGAAAGGGCCGTGGCCTTTCACGGGCATAGCTGCCCGGGCCTGGCCATTGGCTACAGGGCGGCAAAAATAGCCCTGCGGGAACTGGCTGCCGGCCGGGCAGGGGATGAAGAGCTGGTGGCCATTGTAGAAACCGATGCCTGCGGGGTGGATGCCATCCAGGTGCTTACCGGCTGCACGCTGGGAAAAGGCAATCTCCTTTACCGGGACTACGGCAAGCATGTATTTACTATTGGTGATAGGAAGACTGGTGCTGCCGTCCGGGTAGCCTTAAAAAGTGGAGCATGGCAGGAAGACGAGAATTACCGGAACTTGCGGGAGAGGGTTTTTAACGGCCAGGCCACACCGGCGGAAAAGGAGCTCTTTGACCGTTACCAGGAACAGCGCTTGCAATTTATCCTGGACGCGCCGGAGGAGGAAATATTTAAAACAGAGCATGTGAAGCTCGCCATGCCAGCGAAAGCCCGCCTTTTTAACTCCGTGACCTGCGCTTATTGCGGGGAGCTGGTGGCAGAAGTCCGAGCCAGGGTAAAGGAGGGGCGGTATGCCTGCATCCCCTGCGCTGAAAATTACAGCCGCGGCTGGGGGGTAAAGTAACCTTTCCGGTAGTTGTGATTGTGGACGAAGTGGTTTCTTTTCTGGGCATTATCGGCTGCTTTATCGGCCTGGTAGGGCCGCACCTATTGCGGCGGGTGATTGACGGCGACCACCGCTTTTTAATCCCGGCCGCCAACGTGATGGGCGGGTTTTTGCTGCCGGCCTCCGAAACCCTGGACAGGACTGTCATTGCGCCGGTTGTTTTGCACCGTGATGGTCAATTAGTTATAGTTGGGAATGAGGTCTACCCGCATCGGCAAAAATAACGTAGAGTTGTAATTGGACATTCTTTCCTTATGGTTGACATAAGTCCACATTGAGGTTATGATAAGGTAAAGTAAAGCTTGAAAGCGGGGGACCATCATGCCGAGGCCACCCAAGTGCCGGCGGGTAGAATTTATACCAGGGATTACTTATTTTAAACCGGCAGCCGTACCTTTACGCCAACTGGAAGAAGTTGTCCTGGCAGTGGAAGAACTGGAAGCCATTCGCCTGAAGGATATAGAAGGCCTGGAGCAGGAGGAATGCGCGGCCAGGATGAGGGTCTCACGGCCTACCTTTTTCCGTATCCTCGGCGCAGCCCGGAGTAAGGTGGCCGACGCCCTGATTAATGGCAAAGCTATCCGGGTAGAAGGCGGGGTTTACCGCCTGGCAGGGGCAAAGGCCCGCTGTGAAGAATGTGGTTATGAATGGGAACCGGAAACTGAGGAGACTGGAACCTGCCCCCATTGCGGCAGTACAGATATCGCCGGCCCGGGCAGGGGCCGTTGCCGGCGTCACGGCTGGCAGGAAAGGAGGCGCACTTCAGAACCTTCCTGACCCAAGGCTCCTTTGGCCCATCTCCTGGTGGCCGGCCCGGCCGAGGGGATAGTTACCGGCCTGGTGGTCCGCTACCTTGAACGGGCTAACCCCGGCTTACTGCAACTTTACCCGGAGGCCAGGCCGGCAGCTCCGGCCGGGGCCGGCGCCCCTGGCCTCAAGGGACTGGCTACAGGGCTGGGTATCCTGATCCTGCTGTCACCTCTGGGAATCTTGGCTAGCAGTACGGCCTGGGGCGAATGGGCACCGGAAGAGTTACAGCAGATGCTGGGCTTTGTCCCGGCCGGGATGGTTAAACTGGCCGCCAGCTGGTCCCATACCCTCTTCCCGGATTATACCGTTCCTGGGCTGGCAGGCAGTTTTGGGGCCAAGGCCCTGGGTTATATTCTGTCAGCCCTGGTGGGACTGGGGATAATTATAGCTATTTTCCTGAAGCTTTTAATGCAGGGCAACCTTATTGACGCAGCCTTTCATGAGCACCACCACCAGGGCTATTTTCACCTGCACGCCCATTAACTAGGTTATAGGAAATTACGGAAAATGCCAGCAGCTGCTCCCGGCTACTGGCATTTTTCTATATCTATATAAAGAAAAATACCAAGGCTCTCACGCCTTGGTATTATTGGTGCCGAAGGCGGGGGTCGAACCCGCACGGCCTCGCGGCCACCGGATTTTGAGTCCGGCGCGTCTGCCAGTTCCACCACTTCGGCTTGTGTGCTTTTAATTTTAACATAGACTTTACGTTCCTGCAAGGGCCTAAAAGGATAAAGTAAGGGAGATGGCGAATAGGAAAAAAGCTGGAAGGTGGTGGGCAGCTGTGGTCCCTGATGAGGAATTGCTGGCCCGGAGTCAAAAGGGCGATATGGAGGCTTTTACCCTCCTGGTAGAGCGTTACCAGAAGATGCTCTACACCATTGCCTACCGCTTCCTGGGCAATGCCGAAGATGCTGGTGATGCCGCCCAGGAGGCCCTGGTGCGCGCTTTTAAAAACCTGCCAGGCTTCCGGGGACAGTGTTCCTTTAAAACCTGGCTGCAGCATATCATTGCCAATGTCTGCCGCGATGCCTTGCGCCGCCTCAGCCGGCGGCCCACCCTTTCCCTGGAGGGCTTGCAGGAAACAGAGGGGGTACCCTGGGAGCTGGCCACTTGGGGAGGTGTCCCTTCACCGGAAGAAATTTTCCTGGCCAGGGAAGGGGAGGACTATATACATAAATTAATCCAGGTTCTGACGCCGGAATATCGCATGGTAATAATCATGCGTGATTTGCAGGGTTTTAGCTATGGAGAGATAGCGACTATCCTGGGTTGTTCCGTAGGGACGGTGAAATCCCGCTTGAGCCGGGCACGGCAGTTTTTGCGACAGCACCTGATAAAGGAACGGGAACATTTTTTGGGGCAAAACGTCTATATAAGCAAAGGGGGTGAGGGGCGGTGAACTGTAACCATTACCGGGAACTCCTGTCATCATATCTGGACGGTGTCCTGACGGCAACCCAACGGCGGGCCGTGGAGAAACATCTGCGCCTGTGTAACTCCTGCCGGGAAGAACTGGAGGCCCTGCGTCAGACGGTGAACATTCTCCAGGCATGGTCGGAAGAAGAACTGGAACTGCCGGCCGGTTTTGAAGAGCGTTTGCGGTCGCGGCTTGAGGCGGCCTGCCGACCCTGGTACCAGCGCCTGCCGCAGTGGCTCTCCCTGGCGGCAGCGGCGGCCATCACAGTTGTGGTGGCTATTACTGCTTCTGCTGGCTATTTTCCCTCCCCTCTCCCATTCCAGGCCGGACAAGCAACGCCTGCGTCTATGCAGGGCGAACAAGAACAGGTGAAAGCTTTGCAAGCTCCGAGGGGTCCAGCGCCGGCAGGGGATCTCTCCACGATAGTTACAGACCAAGAAAACAAAACACCAGCACCAGCAATAACCCCTTCATGGGAAGAAACCCGGCCAGCACAGCCTCTGAGGCGACAACCGGCGAAGTCTACCAAACCCCAGCCAGTTTTCAACAGCGGGGAGAGAAATCCGATTGTCCAGGCCAGGACCAATGTTAGCTCCCGGAGACAAAACCCCAATCCGGCATCAGAACAGAACCATCAAGTAGGAGAGGGACAAAAATTACCTGGTGAACATATAACTGGCCCCCAGGACCAGACGTCCCCGGAGCAAATTATTCCAGGGGATAACAGGCTACAAATAAATAAGGATGAAGGAGAAATTTCTGCAACCGGTAAACAAACTGGGACGGGAACAACTTCACCGCCGCCTACCCCGCCTGATAACCTAACCGGGGAAAAGAATAGGGCCACCCCTGATGCCAGGATGTCCTCGCCAATTAATATTGATTCAGCAGATATATACCAGTCTTTGACGGTACCTGAAAAGGTATATAAGGAGGAGGCGCCCTCCAGACCACCCTCAAGTTAAGGGTGGTTTTTTGGTGTGAAGGGGAAAAGAATTGCCACCGGAAACAGAAAAAGATAAAATAGAAGCAGCGTTTTTAATAAAGAAGGGTGACGAATGCCTATAAAAAAAGGCAGATTGCTCCTGGTGGACGGCAACAGCATTATTCACCGGGCCTTTCATGCCCTGCCGCCGCTTCAGACAAGTGAAGGCCTTCAAACCAATGCCGTTTATGGCTTTGCCACCATGCTGCAAAAGGCCTTTGACCTGGTGGCGCCGGACTATGTAATTGTGGCCTTTGATTACAGCAGGGTAACCTTTCGCCACAACCTGTATGAGGAATATAAAGGAACGCGTCCGGAGACCGATCCGGAACTCAGGCCCCAGTTTGCCCTTGTTAAACGCCTCCTGGCAGCCTGGAAGCTGGCAAGCTGTGAAGTAGAAGGGTTTGAGGCCGACGATCTCATTGGTACTTTAAGCAGCAAGGGGGCAGCGGCAGGGCTGGAGGTTTTAATCCTGACCGGGGACCGTGATGCCCTGCAACTGGTAGATGACAGGGTTAAGGTCCTCCTCATGCGGCGCGGCCTTTCTCAGGTGGAATTGTTTGACCGGGAGACCATTAAAAAAGCCTATGGCCTGGAGCCCGGTCAGCTCATTGATGTCAAGGCCCTCATGGGTGATGCCTCCGACAATATTCCCGGCGTACCTGGAATAGGGGAAAAGACGGCCGTGCAGCTGGTTCGCCAGTATGGCGACCTGGAAGGGGTACTGACCCATGCCGCTGAGGTCAGGGGACGGAAAGTAGCTGCCAATCTGGTTGCTTACGCTGACCAGGCCCGCCTGGCCCGGCAGCTAGCTACCATTCGCTGCGACGTGCCGGTGGAACTTGATCTTGAAGCCTGCCGTCGTGAGAAGCCGGACTATGAGGCTGTCCTGGCCCTTTACAAGGAACTGGAGTTTAATAGCCTGGTCAGGGATGTCTTAAAAGGCATGCAGGAAGAGGGTGCCGGGATGGCTCCGGCAGCCACCGTCAAAACCCTAAATCTCCCGGAGCCCCTTATTTTGACCAGCCTGGAAGAACTGGCCAAACTTGCCGGGCGCCTGGCGGGGGAGCAAGAAGTTGCTATTGCCCTGGCTTTGAATAACGCCAATTATTTGGAAGCCGCAGCATTAGCCGTGGGACTGGCCTGGGAAGGGGGCGTGGCTGTTCTGGATACGGCGGAGGTACCAGGTTCTGGCCTGGCCCGGGCCCTGGCACCCCTGCTGCAGGCAGGGCCCATCTTTCATAATGCCAAGGCAGCCCTCGTCTGGCTGAAGGAGGCCGGGGCACGGGTTGCCGACCCGGGCGGCGACACCATGATCGCCGGCTACCTCCTTAATCCCACCGCCTCCCGTCATGATTTGCCGGAACTCTGCCTGGAACACCTGGACCTGGCCCTGGTGGAAGATGAATCTTTACTGCTGACCACTGCTCGGCGGGCGGCGGCCACCAGGCTTTTGCATCGGGAACTTGTTACCAAATTGCAGGTAGCCGGCATGGAGGAGCTTTACCGGGGGGTGGAACTTCCTCTGACCCGGATTTTGGGTGAGATGGAAAGTTATGGTGTGGCTGTTGACCTGGAAACCCTGGACATGATGGGTGCTGAACTGGAAGGCAATATTGTCGCCCTGACGGAAGAAATCTACCGCCTGGCCGGGGAAAAGTTTAATATTAACTCGTCGCGGCAGCTGGGGAATATACTTTTTGAAAAACTGGGCCTGCCGCCGGTAAAGCGGACCAAGACCGGCTTTTCTACCGACGCTGCCGTCCTGGAAGAACTGGCCGCTAGACACCCCATTGCCGCCAAGCTGGTGGAATACCGCCAGCTTACCAAGTTAAAATCCACCTATGTGGACGGGCTGAAGCCCCTGGTCAATCCCAGAACGAAGAGCCTCCATACCACCTTTAACCAGACGGTGACGGCTACTGGCCGCCTGTCCAGCAGCGAGCCCAATTTGCAAAACATCCCGGTGCGCCTGGAAGTGGGTCGGCGCCTGCGCCGCGCCTTCGTTCCCCATGCTCCCGGCCGCCTCCTTCTGGCTGCTGATTACTCCCAGATCGAGCTTCGGGTTCTGGCCCACATCTCCGGTGATGCCGGCATGATTGCCGCCTTTCGCCGGGGGGAAGACATCCATGCCCGGACGGCAGCTGAAGTCTTTGGTGTTCCCTTAAGTGAAGTGACACCGTTCATGCGGCGCAGCGCCAAGGCCGTGAATTTTGGCATTGTCTACGGCATCAGCGATTTCGGCCTCAGCCGCGACCTGGGCATCAGCCGCAGTGAAGCCCATGAATATATTGAGCGTTATTTCCAGCGTTACCCCGGTGTTAAGGCTTACATGGAAGAGGTCGTTGCCAGGGCGCGGCAGGATGGCTATGTAACCACCCTCCTGGGGCGACGCCGTTACCTGCCGGAACTCTTCAGTTCCAACCATACTGCCCGGAGCTTTGGGGAGCGGGCAGCCATGAATACTCCCATCCAGGGCAGCGCGGCAGATATTATTAAAATCGCCATGGTTAAGATTTTCCGCCTGCTGGAGGAGCAATACCCGGCCGCCCGGATGATTCTCCAGGTTCACGACGAATTGATCTTTGAGGTCCCTGAGGAAGACCTGACGGCAGTAGCCGACCTGGTAAAGGAGAATATGGAGAATACCCTGGAACTCCAGGTCCCTCTCCAGGTGGATTTAAAATACGGCCCTAGCTGGTATGATATGGAACCGTTAATGAGATACGGAGCCATGATTCTGGAGTGAAATGCGATGCCCGAACTACCGGAAGTAGAAACCATTAAACGTACCCTTACTCCCCATCTCCAGGGGCAAACCATTGCCGGGGTAGAGGTATACCACCCCGGCGTTATTGCTGTACCCGATGCCGCCACTTTCATCGATTTGCTGACAGGTAAAATAATAACCCGTCTCGACCGCCGGGGGAAGTATCTCCTTTTTTACCTTACAGCCGGCTATTGCCTGGTGGCCCATTTAAGGATGACCGGACGCCTGATCTTAACGGCGGCGACCGGCCCCGTACTGCCCCATACCCATGTGGTTTTTCACCTGGCCGGTGGTGGTGCCTTGCGCTGGGTGGACAGCCGCCGTTTTGGGCGCCTCTACCTGGGCAAGGAAGACGAGGTAACGGTAGCGGCCGGGCTGAAAAAACTGGGGCCGGAACCACTGGACCCGGCCTTTGATGTCGCCACCCTGGCAGCCATCTGTGCTGGCCGGCGCCGACCGGTAAAACAGGTCCTCCTGGACCAGCACCTCCTGGCCGGTATTGGTAACATTTATGCCGACGAGATGCTCTTCCTGGCGGGGCTTAATCCATTTAGACCGGCGGCTTCGCTGACTGAGAATGAACTGGTGCGCCTGCACCGGGCCATGCAGGCCGCGTTAGACCAGGGTATAGCCAATTCCGGCACCTCTTTCCGGGATTACGTCGATGGCCACGGTCAGCAGGGGAAAAATCAGGATTACCTCCAGGTTTACGGTCGCGCCGGCCAGCCCTGCCGCCGCTGTGGTTGCACCCTTGAACGGGTGAAAATCGGCGGCCGGAGCACCGTGTTTTGTCCCACTTGCCAGGTTTAAATGACAGGCACGTATCCCCCCTGCCACCCGTATATTACTGTATAGAAGACATAAGGGTAAAAGGGTGGGATAAACTACCATGTTACTGGCAACGCTACTTTTAGCCTTAGCCGCCAGCCTGGATGGCCTGAGCGTGGGGTTGTCTTATGGCCTGAGGAAAATAAAGCTGCCCTGGCATTCCCTGGGTTTGATCGCCCTGGTATCTACGGCCGCCAGCTTGCTGTCCATGGCCGGTGGTCATATCGTAACCAGAGTATTCAGTCCAACCCTTGCCGGCCGCCTGGGAGCTGTTATATTATTAACCCTGGGACTAACCATAAGTTTTGAAGCCTATCTGAAAAAAAGCGAGCCGCAGCCGGCAGAAAAAACTTTAGTCAAATTCCGCCTGCCCCGCCTGGGCCTGGTGATTCAGATTCTCAAGGAACCTATTCGGGCTGATATGGATTTATCTGGAAGTATTAGCAGCCAGGAGGCCCTGACCCTTGGGCTGGCCCTGGCTTTGGATGCCGTCGGAATAGGTTTTGGCGCCGCTGCCGCCGGTTTTTCCCTCCTGCTGACACCGCTCTGCATTGGTTGTTGCCAGCTACTGCTGGTGCAGGCAGGTCGCTTCCTGGGGCAGCGCTGGCAGCCAGAAAGACTGGGCTGGCGGGGGGCAGCTCTGCCGGGTTTAATTTTAATCGCCATAGGACTGTGGCGATGGTAGGAGCAATGGAGATGTTTATTATCGGTCTTACCGGCGGTATTGCCAGCGGAAAAAGCACAGTGGCCGGGATTTTAAAAGAACTGGGAGCTATAGTCATCGACACCGACCAGGTGGCCAGGGAGGTAGTGCTTCCCGACAAGCCTGCCTACCGGGATATTGTCGCTGCCTTTGGCCGGGGGATTTTGCAGCCAGACGGCCATTTAAACAGGCGGGCCCTTGGCCGGATTGTTTTTAGTGACGCTGTCGCCAGGGAATTGTTGAATGCCATTACCCACCCCCGCATCCGGGAGAAAGTCCAGGCGCAAATAGCGGCTTTACGCCAAACTGACCCGGAGGCGGTGGTGGTTATTGAGGCCCCCCTCTTAATTGAAGCAGGTATGGATGATATGGTGGATGCCATCTGGGTGGTAACCGCACCGGCAACGGTGCGGTTAAAAAGATTAATGGAACGGGACAACCTCTCGCCGCAAGAAGCTGAAAGCCGTCTCCGGGCACAGATGGGAGAAGAAGAAAGATTGCGTCATGCCGCCCGGATCATTCCCACCGGTTGTGATCTTGACGCCACCCGTGCCACCGTCCTGGCAGCCTGGCGGGAACTCCAGCGAGCAGGAAGATTGTCATGGAAAAAGTGAGGGGTACTTCATGATAAAAACTTGGCGCCGTTACCTGTGGCTGCTGGTAGTGGCGGCGCTCCTTTCTTTCCTCCTGCCTCGGGCGGTGCGTGTCTTTTATCCCCTCCCTTATATAGAAATTATCGTCAACTATGCTCACCAGGAAGGCCTGGACCCCCTCCTAGTAGCAGCCGTCACCCGGGTGGAAAGCAAATTTTATCCCCGGGCCCAGTCCGCACAGGGTGCCCGGGGGTTGATGCAGCTGATGCCGGAAACAGCCAGGCTGGCCGCCGGGCAACTGGGGTTACCCTACGATCCTGACCGGCTCTTTTCCCCGGAATATAACCTGCGCCTGGGCAGCTGGTACCTTGCTGCCCTCCTGCGGGAATTTGGTGACCTCACCCCGGCTCTGGCTGCCTATAACGGCGGTCGGGGTAACGTCCATAACTGGCTGGAGAGGCGCATCTGGGACGGCAGTAGCCGGAATTTAAGCCAGGTTCCCTTCCCCGAAACCAGGGAGTTTGTCCGCCAGGTGCTCCAGAATTACCGGATATACCGTATCTTATATCCCGATGTGCGGTAGCAGGTATTTGGCCGTGGAAGCAGAATAATATAGGGAAACCTTTGGCAAAATGAACTTACAGGTCGAGGAGTGGATTTTTATGGCGATGGAGGTCATGGATTCCCTGGCCAAGGTCAGGCAGCTCCAGGTAGCACCTGACAGGCAATTTTATTCCGCCCAGCATGATGAGATAGCCATCGGGGCAACTACCGACATATATTTTGTCCGTACTTATGAAATTCTCAAGGCACTTGGTAAGGTTGACACCATTGTTACGGCCGAAATCTTTCCCCGTCGTGCCGGCATCCTCTGTGGCGTCAATGAGGTTCTGGAGCTGCTTCGGGAGAAAAGGGTTACCATCTGGGGGCTACCGGAGGGCAGCACCTTTTCCCCCAAGGAAGTGGTCATGCGGATCCAGGGGCCCTACAGTGAATTTGGCCTTTTTGAAACTACCATCCTGGGAATGCTGGCCAGTTCCAGCGGCTGGGCTACTGCTGCCCGGGAAATCAAGGAAGCAGCCGGTGAGCATCCATTTTTCTGCTTTGGTGCCCGCCACGTGCACCCGGCTGTAGCCCCGGTCATGGAGCGGGCAGCCATTATCGGCGGCGCCAGTGGCGCCAGCTGTATACTAGCAGCCAAACTGGCCGGCCAGGAGCCTCAGGGTACGGTACCCCATGCCATTTTCCTCATTATTGGCGATACCGTTGAGGGAGCCCTGGCCTATCATCGCTTTATGCCCCCTGATGCTAAGCGCACCATCCTTGTGGATACCTTTAAGGACGAGGCGGAAGAAGCCCTGCGGGTAGCAGAAGCCCTGGGGCCGGCCCTGGCCGGGGTACGCCTGGATACCCCCAGCGAGCGGGGCGGCGTTACTCCAGAGCTGGTACGGGAGGTGCGCTACCGCCTGGATGCCGCAGGTTTCAACCATGTGCGGATTTTTGTCTCCGGCGGCCTGACGCCGGAGCGTATCCGCGCCCTCATTGAAGTCGGAGCCGATGCCTTTGGTGTGGGTAGCTATATATCGGGGGCCGCACCCATTGATATGACCATGGATTTAAAAGAGGTTGAAGGCCGGCCGGTGGCCAAGCGCGGCCGCCTGCCCGGTATCATCCCCAATCCGCGGCTGGAAAAACTAAAGTAAGAAAAATTAAGCCGGGCCGGGTGATACCGAGTGTCTGCCAGCAAGCCGGATTTTTCGAAAGTTCAAGCCGGCTTTATCCTTGACAGGAATACCGTCCGGGGTTTATAATTAACCATGCCAGGTATGCGGCGATGGCGGAACTGGCAGACGCGTACGTTTGAGGGGCGTATGGGTACACCCGTGCGGGTTCAAGTCCCGCTCGCCGCACCAGGATAAAACGTGGGTTAAAGCCCACGTTTTATTTTTGTGCGCCCGGCATGGGCGTTAACTTGGTGGTGAAAGTCCACTGCAGGCGAGGCAGCACGAGTCTGCTAGCCAAAGGCAAGGGTGCCCATCGCGAGGTGGGATCCGGAGGAAGCCGGAGGCAAAGTCACGGCCCGATGAACAAGAACCCCATAGGAGGCTAGACCATCCGGATGAGCTGGCGAAACACAGCGAAATCCCAGGCTGCCAAGGGATGGTAGAGTATATGGGGCGGGCGCGGGGCGAAGGTTAACGCTCTTACCCGGGGAGGCCTGCCGGATAAGCCAGGAAAAGCTGGCAACCCGTGTCGAAAGGCACGGCTGAACCGGCAGGAGTCAGCAGAAGGCATAGTACCCTGGGGGTCATGAACTCCAGGGGAAGGCCCGAACATCAAGTCAGAGGTGA
>NZ_BJKO01000001.1:1967820-2015154 GCF_006538385.1 Moorella sp. E306M
CCCAGGGCCTCATGAGCTTAACCGAACGCTATCTCAGTCTTCGTCAAGCTTGGTGAACCGCCGGATGCGGACCCGCATGTCCGGTGGTGTGAGGGGACGGGGGCTAGCCGCCCCCTCCTACTCGATTACCCCTCGGGCGCAGGCCTTCATAAGGCTTCCTATCCACTCCTGGCCGCCTGGCAAGTGTTTTTTATCCGGCTCGCAGAATATACATTTATAGTGATTCTTGGCTTTAGGGGGATTGAACGTGGGCCGGGTGCGGGTAGTGATAGTGGTTTTGCGTTCCCGTATTTTTAGGCTGGGGCTGCTGGCTCTCTTCGGGCTGGTGCTGGCAGCTATGCCCTTGCACCACCAGGTCTTGCCGGCCCTTGCGGCTCGCAGTGAACAGAAGGAACTGAGAGAGCGTCTCCAGCAGATCTTTACTGCCAGGGTCCGGAGCCTCATCAGCGGTAATTATGAAGGCCTGGAAGCTTATTACGATACAACGATTACCTCCGGCCTGTTTGCCTTAAATCATGAAATCGGCCGCATTAAATATGTCCGGGAATGGGTGAAGGAGCGCCAGATAATTCTCTCAGAGAGCAAGATGGACCTGGCCATTGTTGATACCGGCGATGAAAATGGGAGGCGATGGGCTTCTGTAGCCTTGCATATTATCCTTAATTACCGCCACCGGGGCGAGCCGGAAAAGACAGTCAACCAGATGGGCGTCCGCACCATTCACTGGTTGGAACTGGTGAAGCGGGAAGGTCAGTGGTTAATTACCCGGGACTGGTACTGGGACCCCTTTGAGGCCGACGACCTGGACCCGGATGTTGCTCCCGGCATTGCCAGATGTAACGCAGTAGTTTCCGACCCGCCACCAGGTAAATACCGACGCCAGGCAGCTGTTAAATATGCCGAACGTTACAGCGGTGTCCGGCTTGGCGCAGGGGATGGCCGCTATAACCAGGCTTACCGGGACTTCACCGGCCTGGGCGGTGATTGTGCTAATTTTGCATCACAGGTGCTGAGCGATAAAAATGCCGGTGCTATACCACGGGACTGGGTTTGGAATTACCATAACGGCGAGGGCAGCCAGGCCTGGGCCCAGGCCGGGGCTCTGGTCCAATACCTCCTGGACAGCGGCCTGGCCATAAGAATTATGCGGGGTGATTTTGCGGAGGTTACCAGGACTTCAACCACCTACCCCCAGGGGGCCGTCAATGTTCTCCAGCCGGGAGATATCATTGCCTATGAAGAAAAGGGCGAGGTCAGCCATGTGGCGGTGGTTGTTGGCCGGGATTCTGCAGGGTACCTCCTGGTGAACAGCCATACGGCTGACCGCGACCGTGTTCCCTGGGACATGGGCTGGGACAGAGGGACCATCTACTGGCTACTGCAGGTAGTCTATTGAGGTTGATAAAGGTTAATCATCAAAGCCAATCCAGGTAACAATTTCGTCCAGGCTTTTGCGCGGTGCCGCTTCAGGGCTTTCGGCCGGGTAACCTAAAGGAGTAATGGCTACAATTTCTTTACCGGCAGGTATATCCAGTATTTTCCTGAGTTCTGCCTCGTTGTTTAACGGGCCTGTCATCCAGCAGGTACCCAGGCCCTCGTTGGTGGCTGCCAGGAGCAAATGGGTGAAGGCCGCGGCAACGCTCTCCAGGTTCATTTTGCGGATACCTGGCTGGCCATGGGCCTGGGTCAAGGCGACAATGGCCACAGGCGCGCCACCCAGGGTTCTGGCCCACTGTAAAAAGCCCTCCTGCTGGGGAGTACGCTTACCCTCTGGCGGCATGCTAAATTCCACAATGCGGCCGTAACTACGAGCAAGCTCGTCCTTTTTAGGACCGCTTAAAACCATGAACTCCCATTGCTGCCAGTTGAGCCCTGAGGGAGCCCAGGTGGCCATCTCCAGGATCCGGCTGATTACCTCCCGCGGCACCATGTCTGGTTTGTACTGGCGGACGCTCCGCCGGGCTTTAATGGCTGCGTAGAGTTCCACTTGCAGGTCAGCTCCTTTGGATTGATAATATTAGCTAATATTTTATTCTTTTCCCAGCTAATGTCAAGATTGGGCAGCAGTCAGTTGTTTGTATAAACCCGTATTAAAGGAGGATAAACTAGCGAAAACATTTATTTTTACCTGGAGGTGACGGCATGCCTGATCGGGAAAAAGAATGGGAACAGTGGAAGGATTCCCTCTCTATGATGGTTAATATGGGCGGAAAACTAGGTTTTGAGGAAAAGACTATGAACAATATAGCCTATCGCCTGGGCAACTGGCTGGCTGAACACGTTGACCCTATGAACCGGGAGCAACGGGTCATTAAAGAACTATGGGACGTAGCCAGCGAAGATGAAAGACGGGTCCTGGCGGCCCTGATTACCAGAATGGTGAGCGATGGCCGCCGCCAGGAGGATATGGTCCATTAAAAAAAGGGGAGCTTAAAAATAGCTCCCCTTAAGTACTTTGCTTTCCTCTAGTAGTCGATTATGACTAAATTTCTTTGATAGCGTCGGTCGGACAGGACTCAATGGATTCTCTCGCACAATCCTCGGCGTCTTCCGGTACTTCCTCTACGATAACGTGGGAAAGCCCCTCATCGTCCCAGTCAAAAACGCTTGGGCACAGGTCGATGCAGGTGCCGCAGGCAATGCAGAGATCCTGATCAACGCTGACCTTCAAAGTCATCCCCCCAATATCCCCAAGTATTAGCTATTTTGCACCGCCACCAGCCATTTCATACTAGCGAGTTGCCTCTTTAGTACGTGGTGTTTTCACCCAGGTCTGGGGCTGGCGGTTCAAAGCCTTCATGATAGAAGCCGTTGTGTAGGGTAATGGCAGGAAGAAACTAGCAAGGGGCAAGGCCAGGAGCTGGAGGGCCCCACCCAACTGCTGCCACCAGTTAACTGGGGCCATATGGCGACTGAAGTGGCCATAGGCGTAAAAGGTAAAGGCAAAGTAAACAAATATCAAGTAATGGAGCACCGTACGGAAACCCAGGGGCAGGATGGAAGGATCCAGCCCGCCATTCAGTCCCAGGAATAGGATGGAAAGGGGCACCAGGACGGCACCTTGGTAAAGAAGCCACTCCCCTTGACCCTTCCAGAAAAGATTGTGCAGGATGAGACCCCGTTTATCCCAGGAATACTGGTAGGCATAGCGGAATTTCTCGCATACCTGGAGGTGACCGCTACCCCAGCGCAACCTCTGCCGGAAAAAGGCATAAAAGGTAGCGGGAGTCTGTTCGGTGCTGTAGTAAGGGAAGTATTCGGCCCAGACGCCTGTTTCCAGGTAGGCCCTTACTCCCAGTTCCAGATCCTCCGTCAGGGCGCGGTGGTCATAGCCGCCAATGCGCTCCAGCAGGCGCCGCCCCACGAAAAGGTTGGTTCCCCCCACGAAGGGTAACTTTTTCATTAATACTGGCAGGTAGATCTCGTGGGAAATAGCCTGGTAAATGGCAGCTATTTTAGTTATGAGGCCAAGCTGGTAGAAATTGCGGACCTGGAAAACCGGCCCCTGCCAGATGCGCTCCCGCGGGTCATTGAGCCAGGACCAGGCTATGTAGAGGAGGACATCGGCTTCTGGATGGCTTTCGGCGTCGTAAAAACCACAGATGGTGGTCCTGGGGTCGACAAACTCCAGGCCGTAGTTCAAAGCCCGGCCTTTAGTTGATGGAATGCTGTAGC
Organism: Moorella sp. E306M; assembly: GCF_006538385.1. Lineage (NCBI taxonomy): Bacteria > Bacillati > Bacillota > Clostridia > Neomoorellales > Neomoorellaceae > Neomoorella > Moorella sp. E306M. The sequence continues at coordinate 1,971,496 of NZ_BJKO01000001.1, forward strand.
CCCGGCGCGAACCCCGGAAGCGCCCATCAAAATCATAGGGGACGGTACAGTGTTTTAGCTGCGGTACATCTCGGCGGCCGGCAAATTCCCGGATTTTGGCCTCCACCACTTCCATGGTTGTAGGACCGGTGTGCTCACCGGACGCTCTGGCCAGGGCTTCTTTTTCGTCGGTAATTACCAGGATTTCGTAACGGTCATTGGGATAATTTAAAGCAGCCAGGTGTTCAATGGTATTGGCGATAACGTCGGCCTCGTTGCGGGCCGGGACCAGAATCGTAAAAAAAGGTAGCTCCAGGTTTTTGGTAGCTGCCAGGGCTACCACCTTTTCCTTGTCGAGGGCTAACCGCTTGCTCCAGTAATTACGGTAGGAATACCACATCCAGAAGAAATACCTTAGGAAAAGGGTGAAAAAAAACAGGTAAAAGCCAACAGCAACTAGATATAAAACCTGGGCAGGGCTTATTATTTCCCAATCCATTCTTATCTCCCCCAATCAGGGTATTTACGCCGCCACCTATTATAGCATTAGAAGACATTGCCACCAATTGGGTTTAATGATGGTACAAAGGCAAAAGACATTCTCCAGATTACAAAGAGGTCATTTATCCACATTTTTGTCTCATTTGCTTTGCATTCGGCTTGATTCCTTTTCCTGGCAGTATTATATTGACGGCGTAACTTAAAAATAATATAATCAAAAAGAGGTGAGCAACTCTGGGAAACTGGTCTATAGCCGTGGCCTTCGCCGCCGGTATGCTATCCTTTTTTTCACCCTGTATTATACCTTTGTTGCCGGCCTATTTTACTTACCTAGGCGGCTCAGCCGTAGCTAGCGGTAAGGTAGAGGAACTGGACCGCTCTTTTTTAGCCGGCCGGGCGGCTCTCTTTACCGCCGGCTTTTCCCTGATCTTTATCCTCCTGGGGACCTCGGCCGGTGGCCTGGGCTCTCTGCTCCAGCTGTACCGTCCCTTTTTAAACCGTGCCGGGGGAATCCTGATTATATTCTTCGGTTTGCAGGTGGCCGGAATTGTCCGTCTGCCCTTTTTAAATCAAGAAAAAAAGTGGTACATGCAGCCCCGGGCTCCAGGCGTCGCCCCTTCCTTTCTGCTGGGGATGGCCTTTGCCGCTGGCTGGACGCCCTGCATCGGCCCGGTCCTGGCTTCTATTTTGATTTACGCCGGCAGCCAGGCCACCCTTTTTAAGGGTATGCTTCTCCTTACTTTTTACTCCCTTGGGCTGGCAGTTCCATTTATCGCCAGCGCCCTGGCCCTAGGACCGGTTTTTCGCCTTTTACGCCAGTTTTCTCGTTATTTACCCATTATATCCTTTGTAAGCGGGATTATACTTATTATTATGGGTTTGCTGGTCTTTTTCGGGCGGCTGAATACTTTTATCTAGGAGGAGACCCCATGCCGAAAAACTGGAAGGTGCCCCTCATAATCATAGTCATTATGTTTGCTGTCCTGGCAGCTTCCTTTATCCTGCCGGGCCGCCAGGGCAACAAAGTCCTGGCACCTGCATTTACCCTGCCAACCCTGGATGGTGGTCAGGTCAGCCTGGCAAGCTTTAAGGGCCAGGTGGTAGTATTGAACTTCTGGGCCACCTGGTGTCCCTATTGTGTGGCCGAAATGGAGGAACTGGATAAAGCAGCGGGGAGACTGGCGGACCAGGGGGTGAAGGTCCTGGCCGTCAATATCATGCAGCGGGAGACAGAGGCCGGCATCCGGGCCTTCCTGGGAAATAAGGAGCATAATTACCTCGTACTCCTGGACCACGACAGCCGGGTTGCAAGGAGCTACGGAGTCGCCGGCATTCCCACTACCTTTATCATCGACCGCCAGGGCCAGATCCGCCGGGTCAAACAAGGGCCCCTGGGGCCAGGAGAACTGGATAATCTTGTAAAGGATCTCCTTTGAGTTTGAGCCTCCTTGTTACCCGCGAAAAAACAGCCCCTTAACAATGGGGCTGTTTTTACTTAAGTTTAGCAAGAGATAAGGTAGTGTGTTGCTTTACAAACCCATATAACCGCGCATCATGGCAGGGCCGTAGAAGGCTGAATTCTGGTTACCCGGGTTGGGGTTATTGCCAAAACCGCCCAGGAATCCGCGGCCCCAGCCTCCCATCATGCCATAGCCCGCCCCGCCATGGCAGGCGCCGGGAACTATACCATATTTGCTATGGTATTCTTCCATGTCCCGGATACTTTCTTTAATCGCCTCACCTTGTTCCTTAGTTAGTTCGCCAGCTTCAACATACTTGTCGACAATTTGCTGACGCAGCTCGATAATCTGCTGGTACAAGGAATCAATCTCAGCTTTTTGCTGGTCGGTAACTGCCGCAAAGGCCACCGGTGCCAGCACCCCCAGCATCAACACTATGGCGAGGACGAGGGCAATTTTTTTCGTCACCCGCGCCACCTCCTTTCGAGGTATATTCTACCTGGCAGGAATGATAAAAATATGAATAAAGTATGAAGAAAATTTGAAACTTGACAGAGCTGGAGCCTTTAATTTATACTTTATTCGATAATACTATAAATTAATTTAAGTTAAATCCCAGGAGAGCGAAAGAAAATGCGGGTCTGTGGTAAACGCATCCGGGAACTGAGGGAAGAACGGGGTTATTCACTTCAGGACCTAGCTAAAAAAGCCGAAGTTTCCGTTTCATATTTAAGCGAGATCGAACGGGGAGCGAAAAAACCTTCCCTGAAAACCCTTGATAAAATAGCCGTGGCTTTAAATCTCCCCCGGGAGCAACTCGTGGAGGCCGGTAATGAGCGGGGCCTCGCCCTGGGGGAGAGGCTCCGCCTCTTGCGGGAAAAAAAAGGTAAAAGTTTGAGCACCCTGGCCGAGGAAGCCGGTATCTCTATTTCCTATCTGAGTGAAATAGAGAGGGGAAATGTATACCCGGCCATCGATACCCTGAAAAAAATTACTACCGTCCTCGATGTCCCTTTAAGTACAGTTATCGGTACAGGCGGTTCACTGGGACATAAATTGCGCCAGGCCCGGGAAGAACAGGGCTTTACCCAGGCTGACCTGGCCCGGGCGGCCGGAGTTTCGGCCGGCCTCATCGGCCAGATAGAACAGGGGAAGGTACAGCCTTCGTTAAAAACCCTGGAAAAAATCGGCGAAGTCTTAAATATTTCTCCCTGTTATTTTATAGCTGATGATGCTGGTTTGGATGAGATGCTAAACCAGATGAGCCCTGCAGTACGCCGGTTGCTAATGGAACCCCAGGTACAATCTGTATTGCGCCTGGTGTGTAATTGTACCGAGGATGAACTCCGTTTTATCCTCAATTTTATCCAGCTCTATAAACGCTGCCACTAACCTAAAGACGGAGCCGGGTGATAATATCCTGGAGGATGGTCGCCGAGTGCCTGAGGGCAGCCAGTTCCCCGGTTCCCAGGGGAATGGCCAGGACCTTTTCCCGCCCCTGGCTGCCTACCACACAGGGGAGACTTAAGGCCACCTCACCCTCGAGACCGTAAAGATCGCGGATGACGCTGGAAACGGTGAGGACGCTTTTCTCATCCCGGAGGATACTTTCGGTAATTCGACTTAAAGCCAGGGCTACACCATAAGCAGTAGCCCCTTTGCGTTCGATGATCGTATAGGCAGCCTCCTTGACCTGGCGGCTTATTTCAATACGGAAGGCATCTTCTTCTATAGTACCGTCCAGAAGGTAAAACTCCTCCAGGTATACCCCGGCCACATTGGCTAAACTCCAAACGGGCACTTCGGTATCACCATGCTCGCCGATTACATAGGCATGGATATTGCGGGGGTCGACGTGGAGGTGCCGGCTCAAAAGGTGGCGAAAACGGGCGCTATCCAGGACAGTCCCTGAGCCCAGGACCTTGGTCTCTGGTAGCCCCGAGAGTTTCCAGGCCACATAGGTAAGGACATCAACCGGGTTGGCAACCATAATGATTAAAGCATCCGGGCAGTGCTGCAAAAGGGGCGGCAGGGCCTCGCGGACAATGGCCGTATTGCGGTGCACCAGGTCCAGGCGGGTTTCCCCGGGCTGCTGGTTAGCACCGGCGGTGAAAATAATAATACGAGCACCGGCACAGTCGGCCGGGTTCCCGGCATAAATTTTTACGGGGCGGATTAAAGTGGCCGCGTGGGCGAGGTCCATGGCTTCCCCTTCAGCCCGGGCGCGGTTAATGTCGACGAGGACTATTTCTTTGACGATAGGGCTGAAGAGGAGGGCAAAAGCGGTACTGGCGCCAACATAGCCAGCGCCGATGATGGCTACCTTGGCAGGACCCTGCAAGGGCATAATATCACCTCCACGTATATTTTCCACTGTTACTAGGAGGGTTATACGGCAGCTGGAGCTATAAATTATGAACCTCAATTACTGGTTAACTTTTATTACCACAGTAGAAAAAGGCACCCTTTCCGCGGCAGCCGAGGATCTGCACCTTACCCAACCGGCGGTTAGCAAACAGCTTCAGGCCCTGGAGGATTACTACGGCGCGCGTTTGCTTGAACGCCGGGGCCGCGAAGTACGGCTGACGGCGGCCGGGGAGATTTGTTACCGGCATGCTAAAGCTATTGCCCGCCACCTGGAACAAAGCCGGCGGGAACTGGCAGAACTGACCCGGTTGGTGAAGGGCCGTTTGCTTCTTGGAGCCAGCACTACGCCGGGCCAGTATATCCTGCCCCGGCTGATTGGTAGTTTCCGGCGGGAATATCCCCGGGTGGAAGTCGTGGTAGAGATTGCCGACTCCCAGGAAGTGATCCGGCGCCTGCAGGATGGAGAAATCGACCTTGGGGTTGTCGGCGTCGGGGGCCGAGTCCGTAGCCTTTCCTATAGCCGTCTGGTAGAGGATGAACTGGTCCTCATTGTTCCCCCGGGGCACCGCCTGGCCGGGGTTAAAGTTGCAACTCCCCGGGATTTACAGGGCGAGGCCCTGGTCTGGCGGGAGGCCGGTTCGGGTACCCGCAAGGTGGTGGAAGAACGCCTGCAGAAAGCCGGTTTCACCGTTGATTCTTCCCAGATCGTCATGGAGCTGGGGAGTACGGAAGCCATTGTCAGTGCCGTGGAGGCCGGCCTTGGTATTTCCCTGGTCACCTGCTGGGCGGTGGAAAAAAGCGTCAAACTCGGCCGTCTCTTTACTGTTCCCCTCCAGGGTGTAAATTTAAAGCGCGATTTGTACCTGGTGCGGCGTCGCCAGCTTTTAAGCCCGGCAGCCGAGGCCTTTACCTGTTTTTTGGAAAAACATCATCTTCAGCTACCGTTACCTGTTAATAGTTAATCGGGACTAAAAGGACTATCAATATCTTGACGGGACAAAGGGATAAGAGTATGATAAAATAAAATTACATACCATCTCCGAGCCGGTATCACCTAAGGGCCACCAGCCTATGGGACACCGGCCTGGGTCGTCAGTACCCACGGGGTAGGTCGGGAAACGGGCCTGCCTCCCCTTGCTCGGAAAGGAGATGCGGCGTGGCAGGGCATTGACGCCCCGGCATCCTTTGCGAGCCGGGGCATTTACTTATTTAGGGCCGGCAGGCTCATAAAATTTGCGGGAGGTTGATTAACTTTGAGACGAATCTTGAAGATAGTAGTCATTACTATGCTGGCACTTCTTTTTTTAACTGGTTGTACCTCGCAAAAGGAAAGCGTAAACGCGGCCAGGCAAGGAGAAACTAAAGAGCTGCAAATTTTTGCCGGGGCCGCCAGTAAACCTCCCCTGGAGGAGATTGCTACGCTTTTTTGGCAAAAGTACGGTGTTAAGGTAAACCTTACCTTTGGCGGTTCGGGTTCTGTTCTTTCCCAGATGAAATTATCCCGCCGGGGCGATATTTACATCCCCGGTTCTTCTGATTTTATGGAAATGGCCAAGAAAGAGGGCGTTGTGGATCCCCAAACCGAACAGATACTGGTTTACCTTATACCGGCTATTAATGTGCCCAGGGGCAACCCGCAAGGGATCCGGTCTTTAAACGATCTAGCCCGTCCCGGGGTGCGGGTGGGCCTGGCACGTCCCGATACAGTCTGCGTAGGCCTTTACGGGGTAGAGGTCTTGGAGAAAGCCGGCCTGGCTGACAAGGTCAAAAAGAATATTGTTACTTATGCGGAAAGCTGCGAGAAAACAGCCAATCTGGTAGCCCTAAAGCAAGTAGACGCCGTTTTGGGCTGGGATGTCTTCCAAAAATGGGACCCGGCCAAGATTGAAACAATCTATTTGCCGCCGGAACAGGTAACCCGCATTGGTTATATTCCCGCAGCCATCTCCAGCTTTTCCCAGCAAAAGGAGCTGGCCGCCTTATTTTTGACTTTTCTCACCTCAGAAGAAGGCAAAGAAGTTTTCCGGAAATACGGTTACCTGGGAAGCATTGAAGAAGCGCGTAAATTTGCCCCGGAGGCGCCGGTTGGGGGCGAATACCAGTTGCCTGCAGACTGGAGGTAAGCTACCAGGCCAGGGTTTTAGAAATGAGGGTGAAGAAGGAAAGTGGGCGGGAAAAAAATTGCCGCTAAGGCCTTTACCATGGCTTTCAGCGGCCTTCTTACCATGGTGTCGATGTATATCTTACTACTTTTATTCTCCCAGGTTAGCTATTTGAACAAAGAAGTACTTCTCAGCAGTCTAAAAGATAGAGAGGTTCATTTTGCCCTGGCCCTCTCTTTAGAATCGGCCCTTATAGTGGCTACGCTGGCCCTTTTAGTTGGCATACCTGCCGGTTATGCCCTGTCGCGCTTCAGCGTGCCGGCTAAAGCGGTTATTGATACCATTATGGATCTGCCGGTGGTTATCTCACCCGTTGCCCTAGGGGCGATACTGCTAATTTTTTTTAATACGGCTCCAGGATTGTTTTTTCAGGAGCATTTTTTCCCGGTAGTTTTTAACGTAACCGGCATTATTGTCGCCCAGGCCACCATTGTCATTTTTCTGGCCATTCGTTTGATGAAATCCATTTTTGACTCTATAGACCCGGCCTATGAAATGGCGGCCCGGGTCCTGGGGGAAAGCAGGAGCGGGGCCTTTTGGCGAGTGACTTTGCCCATGGCCAGACCGGGTATTATGGCTACCTTTATACTCTCCTGGGCCCGGGCCCTGGGTGAGTTTGGCGCCACAGTTACCTTGGCAGGAGCTACCAAGATGAAAACCGAGACCTTACCGATTGCCATTTATTTAAATCTCTCTTCTGTAAAAATTGAAAAGGCAGTGGCCCTGGTAAGCATTATAGTTCTGATGGCCTTTTTAATTCTCCTGGCTTTACGTTTACTGACGGATAAAGGAGCATTGTACCAGTGATCCACGTTGAAAATCTAACCGTAGCTGGCCCCGGTTTTTACCTGGACGATATTTCCTTCAAGGTAAACAAAGCCGAATATCTGATTATTCTAGGGCCGTCCGGTGCCGGGAAGACGGTACTGTTAGATACTCTGGCAGGCCTTAAAAAACCCCAGAAAGGCAGGATACTCTTTGCCGGCCGGGACGTTACCCGTGCTTTGCCGGAAGAACGGAAGATTGGTTATATTCAACAAAACCTTGCTTTATTTCCTCACCTTTCTGTCATGGAAAACATCACCTTTGGCGCCCGTCCCAACCGGATCCCGCCTGCCAGGGCCGGCGAGCGAGCCAGGGAATTAGCGGCACTCCTTGGCATTGAACACCTTTTAAGCCGTGCCAATCCCCTGACTTTAAGCGGCGGTGAAAAACAGCGGGTGGCCCTGGCCAGGACCCTGCTGGTAGAACCTGATATTATATTGATGGACGAACCCTTTTCTGCCCTTGATAGTTTTACCAGAAGGCAGTTGATTTTTTTACTCCCGGAGATTTTTGCTCAATTCCAGGTCACGGTTATCCATGTCACCCATGACCTCCAGGAAGCCTTTCTCCTGGGGGATAAAATTGCCGTTTTAATTGACGGGCGCCTGCACCAGATAGGCAGCCGGGACGAGATTTACCGCCGGCCGGCCACCCTGGCCGTAGCCAGGTTATTATTAAACCGGAATACCTTGAGCGGCAGGGTGATAGACTTTTCCACCGGTGAAATTGTCGCCCGTATTGAGGAAGGGCTTGATTTTAAATTGCCGGCAACTCCCCATATACAGCCGGGCGATAAAATTCATTTTGGCATCAACCCGCGGGAAATAGTTATTATTCGCCCCGACCGTCCCCTGACGCCGAGGGTGCGGTCTAATATTTTTCCAGCCACTGTACGGCGGATTTTTGACCAGTATGGTAGTTACTTATTGTTCTTAGATCTTGCCGGTACAGGAATAGAGATTGAATTGGAGCTTCCAAGTTATATTTACCATGATATGGCTATCAGCATAGGTAACAACGTGACTGTATCTTTAAAAAAAGATTCTTTCTGGGTTTTACCGGCAGATAAAGAAGGATAATCTGGCAGTAGAATCTAAGGTAAGATTGCAATAACATATTTATTCAAATATAATCATTTTAAAACCAGGAACCACCTTACCGGAGGCGCAACTTGCAATGTATGAAGCAGCCGGGATCGTCCTGGCAGGAGGCAAAAGTACCCGTATGGGTACCAATAAAGCCCTCCTGCCCCTGGGGAAGGAATCCATGCTGGCCACGGTCGTGGCAGCTTTACGGCCGTTATTTTCTGACATAATCGTTGTCACCAATACCCCGGAACTGTACCGGGACTTAAAGGCGCGCCTGGTCCCGGATGTTATCCCCGGCCGGGGACCTTTAAGCGGTTTCCATGCCGGCCTCTTGGCTTCAACTTATCGATACAACTTTATCGTGGCCTGCGATATGCCTTTCCTGCAACCGAGTTTTATAATGTATCTCCTTGAACAGGCTCCGGGTTACGATGTGGTAGTGCCGCGCCGGGGTGAGTACCTGCAGCCCCTGCACGCCGTTTATTCCCGGGATTGTTTAAAAGCCATTGAAGATTGCCTGATAGAGGGAAAATATAAGGCCTTTGCCTTTTATCCCCGGGTAAAGGTGCGTTATGTGGACGTTGACCGGCTGGTTGGTTCCAATGACCCCGAGAAGATTTTCTTCAATATCAACACCCCGGACGACCTGGCCCGGGCGCGGCGCATGCTGCGGGACAGCACCACCTCCGGTGAAGTGCAGCCTTGATAGCACGAGAGGAATAAATTCGTCTATTCCTGGCGAAAGGATGCAACGCAATGCCACCTTTATCCCTGGAGGTAGCCCGGGCGATGTTACTGACCGGGTTAAAACCGCCCGGCCGGGTTAAAGTAAGACTGGAGGAGGCTGCCGGACGGGTCCTGGCGGTAGCGGTAACAGCCCCGGGGCCCTTTCCACCTTTTCCCCGTGCCCTGGTCGACGGCTACGCCGTGGGGCCGCCGCTCCCCGCCTCCGCTACCATCCCCGCCGGGTCTGCTGATCCGGGGGCAATCTACCGCCTGGTGGGGACGGTTCCGGCCGGCAGCAATCCCGGCATCACCTTAAGTCCGGGGACGGCGGCAGCCATTTTTACCGGTGCCCGTCCTCCGGCAGGGACGGTGGCCATTATTCCCCGGGAGCTGGTAAAACAGCGGGGAGAATTTATCAGCATACCCGGCCTGCCTTCCGGCAGCTATCTGGAACCGGCCGGAGCCGAAGTGAAAAGCGGGGAGGAGATACTGGCCGCCGGTACCACCCTGGGACCCGCGGAAATCGGCCTTCTAGCCGCCCTGGGTTTGCGGGAAGTGCTGGTTTACCAGCGGCCCCGGGTGATTCTGGCCGCCACCGGAAGCGAGTTGTTGGACCCGGCCGGTCCAGGGAAAAGTCTCCCGGGTGACAATCAGGCAGGGAACCCTCCTAACCGCATGGCAGATTATCCTGATGTCAATGTTCCTCCCTATATATATAGCAGTAACTTTTATGCCCTGGCAGCAGCCGTAGAAGCCTCCGGCGGCCAGGCAATATCCTTGGGCCTTTTAGCCGACAACCTGGAAGAACAGGTAAAGGCCTACCGTTGGGGACTGCAGGAAGGGGATCTGCTTCTGACCACCGGCGGCGCCGGCGGCAGCCCCTTTGACTTTACACCTGCTGCCTTTAGCAGGACCGGGTGCGAGATACTCTTTACGGAACTGGCTATTCGCCCCGGACGACGGGTCATAGCTGCACGCTCGGGGGCAAAATTGATGCTGGGCCTGCCCGGAACGCCGCCGGCGGCCATGGTGTTGTTTTACCTCCTGGCGGTGCCAGTTATCCGAGCTCTCGGTGGCCGGGAGCCGGCACCGCTAACTTTTTTAGCTCGGCTGGGGGAAGCCATTGACCGACCGCGACCGGAACGAACCTTTCACTGGGCCCGGGCCCGGGCCTGCGGCAGTTATTGGGAGGTCACACCCTTGCCGCGTCGACCCGGCGGCATTCGCGCTGCTATAGGGGCCAACGCTTTGATTGATTTACCTCCACACGCAGCACCCGCGGCCGGGGAAGAAGTCCGGGTGATAATGATTAAGTAAAATAATGGGAATGGAGGTTTTTGTGATAACATGAGTACACCTGTTATCTCCGTAGTTGGCAAGTCCGATGTCGGGAAAACAACATTACTTACCAAACTCCTGCCGGAGTTAAAACGGCGGGGTTACCGGGTCGCTACTATTAAGCATGATACTCACGGCTTTGACATCGACCGCCCTGGTAAGGATACCTGGCGCCACGCCGAAGCCGGGGCCGACGTTGTCGTAATTTCTTCACCCAGCAAGATGGCTTTCATTGAAAAAGTTGATGCAGAGCTCCCTCTGGATGCCATTGCAGAACGCATTCAGAATGTCGATCTGATTATCACTGAAGGCTACAAGCGCGGTGACAAACCTAAGATCGAAGTCCACCGTGCGGCTGTAAGCGGCGAGCTCCTGTGTGAACCGCAAGAACTTCTGGCCGTGGCTACAGACGAGCCCCTGGCCATTGACGTCCCTTGTTATGGTCTGGATGACGCCGCGGGCCTGGTGGACCTGATTGAAGAGCGGATTCTTGCGCCGGCAGGCAGGAAGCGGAGGGCAATTTAACATGGGCAGAGGAGGAATATTACATGGGCCGGCCACTTAATGCTTATGACCGGGCGTTAATGAACCTGCAAGAAAACATCTTACAACTGGGTGATTACGTTGCCGACCAGGTAGATAAAGCCCTGGCTGCCCTTAAGGCCCAGGATTGTAACCTTGCACGCCTGGTGGTAGAGGGCGATAACTTTGCCGATGACCTGGATTACAACATTGAGATGGCGGCCCTGGACCTGATCTCTCTACAACAACCCCGAGGGGAAGACCTGCGTATCCTGGCTACCGTCATGCGGGTAGGCAAGGAACTGGAACGCATCGGCGATTATGCCGTCAATATTGCCGAGATAGCCGGCCGCCTCGCCAGTCTGGGACCATACTTCAAACCCCTGGTAGATATTCCCCGCATGAGTGACCTGGCCCAGGCTATGCTGAGGAAAAGCCTCCAGGCCCTGGTAGACCGCGACCTGGAGGCAGCCAGGGAAATAGTCCGGGCCGATGATGCCGTCGACCGTCTTTTTGAAGACCTGTACGACGAACTGGTAGGTTTTATGAAGCAGGGGCCGGAGTATGTCGACCAGGCCAGTTATCTCGCCCTGGTGGCCCGTTACCTGGAACGTATTGCCGACCATGCCGTGAACGTCGCCGAGATGGTCGTCTACAGGGAGACAGGACAGCGCCGCGCCTTTAAAGACTACCAGGGGCCTCAGAAAACAATCCTGCCGGGGTGTGACAATAAGAGGACCAGCTCCGGTAATGTAGAGGGATAATAGCTTGAGTTCGTTGATATTCCCCATTGCCACCGGGCTGGCAGGTGGTCTGGCCCTTTTCCTTTTTGGCATGCATCTTATCAGTACCGGCCTGCAAAAGGCGGCGGCCCGCCAGGTGCAGCAGCTCCTGGGGGCGGTAACGAAAAATCGCTTCTTTGGTATGCTGGCGGGGCTGGTGGTGACCATTTTCCTTCAGACCAGCGCTGTCACGACGGTGCTGCTGGTAGGCTTTGTCAGCGCGGAGCTCATGAGCCTGGGCCAGGCCCTGGGGGTCATCCTGGGGGCGGCTATTGGCTCTACCCTGACGGCCCAGCTTATTGCCCTGCGCCTCAGCGACTACGCCCTGTGGGCCGTGGCAGCCGGCCTCATACCATACTTCTTTGCCAGGCGCCTGCGCTGGCGCTACCTGGGACAGGCTATCCTCGGTTTTGGCCTTATCTTTTACGGGGCGGCCCTTATGGGTACGGCCGTAGCCCCCTTAAATACCCTGCCCGGCTTTAAAACTGCCTTGAGCCCCCTGGCCGCCCACCCCTGGCTAATGATGCTGGCAGCCACCCTTTTTACCGGCGTTGTCCAGGCCAGCGCGGCAACAGTGGTCCTGGCTATGACCCTGGCCGCCCAGGGTGCCCTGCCCCTGGAAGCGGCTCTGGCCATGGTCCTGGGAGCCAACCTGGGTACCACAGCTACAGCCCTCATTTCCAGCATTGCCCTGTCCCGGGAAGCCAAAAGGGTAGCCCTGGCCCATTTCTTTTTTAAGCTGGCGGGTACCCTCCTCTTTCTACCCTTTTTGGGACTGTACAGTTATTTATCCCGGCTGACTTCTCCGGATATTGCCCGCCAGGTGGCCAACGGCCACACCCTTTTTAATGTTATTAATATGATCCTCTTTCTTCCTTTTACTCCCCGGGTAGGCCGCCTTATGGAAAAGGTCCTCCCCAGCGCTCCCGAGGAAGAAAAGGTGGCCAAGTACCTGGATACAAAAGTCCTGGAGATACCAGAACTGGCCCTGGCCCGCGCGACCCAGGAGCTTTTACGCATGGCCGGCATCATCAGGGAAGAGATGTTTCCCCGGGTGATGCAGCCCTTAGCCGAGCGGGAAGTTGAATTACTGGAAAAGCTGCGCAGCCTGGATAATATTCTTGACTATCTTTACCGGGCGGTGGCCAGGTATCTCGCCCAGTTGAACCAGGGCAACCTTACCGACGACCAGTTAGTGGCCCAGACCAAGCTCCTCTATATAGCCAATGACCTGGAGCATATTGGCGACGTGGTCGTGGAAATGGCCCACCAGTGGCGGAAAATTGAAGCCAGCGGGGTGGAGTTTTCCCCGGCGGGGCAGGCTGAACTCCAGGAGATGTTTAATAAAGTCAAGGAGAATTTTGCGACGGCCATCCAGGCCTTCGCCGCCGATGACGAAGCCCTGGCTGCCAGGGTCATAAGGGATCATCCTGAAATCTTACGCCTGGAAAAGAACCTGCGCTACTCCCATTTCCAGCGGTTGCAGCAGGAGAACCGCCTCAGTTTAGAAACCACATCCATCCACATGGATCTCATCAACCAGCTCCTGCGCCTCAACATGCATAGCGTCAGCATAGCCCAGGCGGTTATGGGGATTATTTAACTTGCAGGCCCTTGTGGTAAAGTTATTTTTTTGCTAAGATAGCTTTCTGGAAAAAAAGGAAGGAGTTGAATTAACTTTGCAAGGCATCTGGTTTTCTGAACTGCAAACCCCCGGCTTGGCTCTATCCGTCAAGCTGAAAAAAACCCTGCACCACGAAAAAACGCCCTATCAGGACCTGGCTGTGGTGGAGACGGAGGCTTACGGGCGCATGTTGCTCCTGGATAACATAATCCAGACCACAGTGGGTGATGAATTTTTTTACCACGAGATGATGGCCCACGTACCTTTAAATACCCACCCCAATCCCCGTACGGCCCTGGTCATTGGCGGCGGTGACGGTGGTGTTATCCGGGAAATTATCAAACATCCCAGCATTGAAAAAGCCACCCTAGTGGAAATTGACGCCCGGGTGGTGGCCAACGCCAGGGAATACCTGCCGGAGATCGCTTGCGGCCTGGACGATGCCCGGGTGGAGATCCGCTTTGAAGACGGCATCGAGCACGTCCGCCAGATGGAAAACACCTATGACGTGATTATTGTGGATTCCACCGATCCTATTGGCCCGGCGGTAGGGCTCTTCAGCACCGAATTTTACCGTAACGTTTACCGGGCTTTAAAGCCGGACGGGCTCTTTGTCGCCCAGACAGAGTCACCTCTCTTTAACGCCAGGCTTATCCGGCGTATCCAGCGGGATCTGGCAGAGATTTTCCCTATTGCCCGCCTGTACCTGACCACGGTACCCACATACCCCGGCGGTTTCTGGAGCTTCAGCCTGGGGAGCAAGGAGTATGATCCCCTGGAGGTTGACTGGAAAAAGGCACCCCAGCTGGTGACCCGTTTCTACACCCCGGCCATCCACCAGGCAGCCTTTGCCCTGCCGCCCTTTGTCCAGGAAATCCTTGAAAAGCGGGACGAAGAGGAGTTTTAGGGTGCTAAACGGGTTGGGTAAAAAAGGTTGAACGGGGGAAGTAAGATAAGTGTTACCGGGATTTGTCAAAAACCAGGGCTTTATGGCCAGTAGCGATAATTATGAAGCCGCCCGGGTGGTCCTGGCGGGCATCCCCTTTGACGCCACCACCAGCTTTCGCCCCGGCGCCCGCTGGGGCCCCCAGGCCATTCGCGCTGTGTCTGAAGTCCTGGAAGAATACAGCCCGTACCTTAAACGCGAACTGGGGCAGGTGCCTTTTTACGATGCCGGCGACCTCGACCTGGTACCGGGCCGGGTGGAGGCCAACCTGGAACGTATGGAGACGGCTGCTGCCGCCCTTTTCCAGGACGGTAAGCTTCCTTTATTCCTGGGGGGGGAGCACCTGGTGAGCTATCCCCTTATCCGGGCGGCCCGCCGCCACTACCCGGGTCTTGCCGTCCTCCACTTTGACGCCCATGCCGATCTGAGGGAGGAATACCTGGGGGAAAGGCTTTCCCATGCTACCGTCATGCGCCTGGTGGCAGAGGAAATCGGCCCGGGCAACCTTTACCAGTTTGGCATCCGTTCCGGTACCTGGGGCGAATTCGCCTACGGCCAGGAAGAGACCAATTTTTTTATGGACGTCATCACCACCCCCCTGGAGAAGCTGGTACCCGAACTGGCATCTCGCCCCCTCTATGTTAGCATAGATATTGACGTCGTGGACCCAGCTTTCGCTCCCGGCACCGGGACCCCCGAACCGGGGGGCTGTACGCCCCGGGAGATCCTGCAGGTTATCTACCTGCTGCGGCAGGCCAGGGTAGTGGCCTTTGACCTGGTAGAGGTATGCCCGGCCTACGATCACGGTAACATTACCGCCATCCTGGCAAGCAAAATCACCCGTGAGGCTATCCTCGCCTGGGGTTAGCAGGTGGGAGAAAAATATTTGACTTCCCGGCAGGACCATGCTATAATAACTAACGCAACAGGTTAATGGGGGCGGTTAGCTCAGCGGGAGAGCACCTGCCTTACAAGCAGGGGGTCGGCAGTTCGATCCTGCCACTGCCCACCAGGGAAGGAGCCGTAGTGTAGCGGTTTAACATGTCGGCCTGTCACGCCGAAGATCGCGGGTTCAAATCCCGTCGGCTCCGCCAGACATGCCTCGGTAGCTCAGTTGGTAGAGCAGAGGACTGAAAATCCTCGTGTCGGCGGTTCGATTCCGCCCTGAGGCACCAGTACCAAAGGCCTGGAGATACCAGGCCTTTTCTATTATCAAAACTGATTTACGGAGGCTGACTATGATCACCACTGAATACAGGGAGCGAATCAAGCGTTTCCAGGAGGCCCTGCAGGCCCGGGAATTAGACGGCGCTATCATTTTCCAGGCCGTTGACCTGTATTACCTGAGCGGTACGGCCCAGAGCTGCCACCTTTTTATCCCCGCAATGGGAGAGCCTTTACTCCTGGCCTACCGGGATACCGCCAGGGCGCAGGCCGAGGCTGCCTTAAACCGGGTACTGCCCCTGAAGAGCTTCAGAGAAATACCTGTACTACTGGCCGAAGCCGGCTGGCACGGGCTAAAGCGTTTGGGTTTAGAAATGGATGTCATCCCTTTAAGCCTGTTCCGGCGTTACCAGGAGATTTTCCCGGAATGTCAGTGGGTGGACATAAGCCAAATATTGCGCTCCCAGCGCATGGTCAAGTCCGGCCCGGAACTCGACGCCCTGCGCTATGCTGCGGGCAGGCACGCCGAAGTCTTTAAGTACATAAGCAGCGTGATAAGGCCGGGGATGACGGAACTGGAAATCGCCGCCGAGTTTGAAGGCTACGCCCGCCGTCTGGGCCACCAGGGTACAAAACGTTTCCGTGGCCAGGAGCAGGGAATGATACCGGGCATAGTTGCGGCCGGGGCCAATGCCGCCCTGGCTTCCTGTTACGACATACCCCTGGCCGGAAATGGCCTCACGCCCCTGTATCCCCTGGGTCCCAGCCAGCACCGCTGGGAGAAGGGGGAACCCCTGCTCATTGACTACGCCGGCGTTTACGGCGATTATACCGTCGACCAGACGCGCATTTACCTGGATGCAGCCGCGGCGCCTGTTTTGCAAAAAGCCCAGGAAGTAGCCGTGGAGATAGCAGCCAGGGTGGCGGAGAAGGCCAGGCCCGGTGTGACGGCAGGCGAGCTTTATGACCTGGCCGTCAAGATGGCCGGCCAGGCCGGGCTGGGCGAATACTTCATGGGTCATGGCCGCCAGGTTAGTTATATTGGCCACGGTATCGGGCTGGAATTGAACGAGTGGCCAGTCATCGCCAGAGGGAATAATACCGTCCTGGCAGCGGGGATGGTCTTTGCCCTGGAGCCCAAGTTTGTCTTTCCGGGCCAGGGCAGCGCCGGGGTAGAAGATACGTATGTGGTTACGGAAAAAGGAGCAGTAAGCCTAACTTATTAAAGAAAACACTAACATCATTTTTCCTCCGGCCAGAAAATCTTTAAATTTATAAACAGGCCTGGTACCAGGGGGCGAGAGCAGGATTATATTCTTAATTGCCGAATATGTATATAAGAGGTAGTTACATACATTCTATCCGTGGTGGAGTATAGAGAGCCCAATGGATACCGGTTGCCAGAAAGCTATTGATGCACGCCTTAAATTAGCTAAACTTGAACTCCAGGTGGCCTTGCTGGCCCGGGCCGGTTTAAAGCGTTGGGAAATAGCCACGGCTTTAGGTTTACAGCAGGGTACCGTTAAATCCCAGCTTGAAAGAGTGGCTACCAAGCTCGGCTCTAATTGGAAGGACAGGAAAAACATCATCTGGCCGGAACTGGAAGAAGAGGTCTTACGGGCCGTAAGGTCTTTGCAGGAACAGAATAAGCAGGAAATCAGCTTTAACTCTGCCCGCCTGGCAATGGAAGGGGAAATCTCCCCGGATGAAGCTGCTATCCTCCAGCTGCAAGGTGTGCCTTCCAGGGTAGGGAGTACTTACCTGCGCCAAGCCCGGGCCGTCCAGTGGCACCTGCTCCTCCTGGGGGAAGGCCGTGTTTTGCATGTTGGTGCCGCCGCCCGCTTCTGGATAAAACCAGCCCTGGCAGCCCTTGCTGACAACAAATACATCCGTTATTTACACAGCGATAATGGGGACGATCCCTACCGGCCCTGGTGGTTGCCCTATACTACCAGTGGTCGTGCCCGGGGTACCCGGGCTGCCTATTACAAACTCGGAGATGCCTCTGCCGGCGATTACGTCCGCAATTACCTGCAAGCCTGGCTTGATGGCGAGCTAGCGGATTATATCACCCACCTTTATAGCCGTATGCAGCAGCGATGGCAGGCTTTAAGCCGGATTGCCCGAAGCGCCGGGCGACCTGAACCTATACCTCCTCCCACGCGGGCCGAGCTGCTAGGAGAGGCCCGGCAAGTTCTCGGGATAAGTTAAATATTAACCTTGTTACCTTGACGCCGCCCGGAGGGGCGGCGTCAAAAGCTTTACCGGACCACGTATAGTAGTGGTCATGGCCGCTGGCCCGTTATATAACCCGTATCACCTTCATTGCGCATCGCGGCGATAAAAGTTCCGCCTAGCAGAGATAGCCAGTTCTGCCGAAACTAGCCTGGAAAGAATAAAATTTACCAACGGCAGGAAGCGGGGATGTGGTGGCGAATAGTTATTGCAGAGAGGGGTTGAGTCATGAGGATTGTTGTAGTCGGTGGTGGTAAGGTTGGCTACCAGGTAGCCAAACAGTGTGCCGCCTGGGGCTGTAAAGTAGTGATGGTGGAACATGACCAGGAAAAGGGTGAGAAAATTAAGCAGGAACTCGGCCTACCGGTAGTAATTGGTGACGGCACCAGTTCGCAGGTACTCAAAAAGGCCGGAGCTGAAAATGCTGATATAGTTATTGCTATTACGGATGACGACCAGGATAACCTGGTAATCTGCCAGCTGGCAGAGCGCCAGTTTAAAGCCAAACGTACCCTGGCCCTGGTAAATAATCCTGGTAATGAGAAGCTCTTCCGCTGGCTAGGGGTCAACCAGGTAATTGGCCCGGCATCCCTTATCCTGGGATTAATCCAGGAAAGGGTGGATATGGATGCGACTACGGCTCTGTGGATGCAGGGCATTAAAGATTTAAAAATGATCCAGTTTAAACTTGGTCCTGATGCCCCTGTCCTGGAGCGGAAAATAAAGGAGATACCCTTTCCCAACGAATGTATCCTGGTAACCATTGTCCGCGGTGATACGGCCATTGTCCCTTGTGGCAATACGGTCCTGGAAGCAGGGGACCTGGTCTTTGCTCTCACTAATCCGGCTGTCCAGGCGGAGGTTGAGTATATCCTGATGGGCAGGGTCGAAAATGGGGAAGGGTGATAGCCTGGCTTATCCCGTAATAATACTTTTGCTTTGAGCCTGCAAATGCGGCTCTATAATAAAAAGTGTGGGAGGGGATAGGAAGAGATAGAAGGACAGAGGAGAAGAGATTTTAGAAGTTAAAGGAGGAAAAAGAGGGGGGCACATCCAAATCAAATGTTAGCAAACAAAAACCCCATTAGGAAAGGAGTGCCCCCATGAATAAGAATAGCACGATCACCCTCAAGGGACAAGAGAATTTTGATAAAATACTCCAGTCCATTTTAGGAGAACGGCAGGAACGTAAAGATATTGTGTTAAGGGTGACGCTAGAGCCGCCAGCATTATGCCCTGCATGTAACAAAGGCAAATTACATAAGCACGGCATTTTAAAGAAGAACCGGAAGCCCCAAGAAAGGAAAATTCGTCACGCTTTTTTATACGGGAGATGGATTTTTTTATCCTGGGTTCCTGTACGGTATAAGTGTTACCATTGTCATAAGACTTTTACCCTTCGTCCTCCGAATACCATCCCCTGGGCCAGATTTACAAAACTAGGAGTGCAGACAGTAGTGTATTATGCCCAGAGGATGAGCTTTACCTATGCAGCCCGAATATTACACCTTACTCCTAATAGGGTTATAAGATTACTAGACAAGTATATCCAGTCCGGTCTTCCAGCAGATGATACTCAAGAGCCCATAGTCTTAACCTTAGATGAACTGTCCTTTAGCGGGAATGATTATGTATGCGTAGTAGGGCGCCTGGAACCGGATAAGAGGCCTTTGACGATTTTGGGTGATGACAGGAAAGCAACTATAAAGGCTTACCTGGAGGGGCTCAAAAAAGCCGGGGTTAAAGTAGAAGCAGTAGTAATTGACATGAAAGACTCCTGGCGCAAGTTAATAAAAGCAATCTTTCCTTCAGCCAGGATAATAGTAGACCCTTTCCATGTAATTCAGGATGCCAACCGTCGCTTAAATGAAGCACGCAAGATAGAGCAAGAAGCAGGCAAGGAGAATATACCTCGCCTACCCTTGCTCAAGGCTAAAGAAAAACTTACTTCCAGACAACAACAGCAGCTAGAAGAAATTAAGAATAAATACCCGTCCCTCTATGAACTATACCAGCTAAAAGAAGATTTAAGACAAATCATAAAGATGGACCGGGTTGAAGAGGCAGAAATTGCCTTAAGCCGTTGGCTTATAAATGCAGAATGCGCTGAAAATGTAGAGGGACGGGTATGGGCTCGTACTATTAAGTTCTGGAGGTCAGAAATATTAAACCTGGTTAGATACACCCAGCAAGGCCGCCGGTACACCAATGGTTATATAGAAGGCAAGAATACTTTAAGCAAAATGCTGAAACGATTAAGTTTTGGTTTTAGGAATCGTAATCATTTCATCAAGAAAATTTTCCTGGGATGTTGCCCTCAAAATTTAATCCCACAACTATTGACATAGAGCCTGCAAATGCTTGACAGGACTTTGTGCCCGTGCTATAATCTAACATGCAGTGAGCGAGCGGAAATAGCTCAGCGGTAGAGCATCGCCTTGCCAAGGCGAGGGTCGCGGGTTCAAATCCCGTTTTCCGCTCCATTTTTTTACCGTGGCGCGGTGGCGAAGTGGCTAACGCCGCGGTCTGCAAAACCGCTATTCGCCGGTTCAAATCCGGCCCGCGCCTCCAGGTTGGTTACTAGAAGACCATTTTGCACAACGGCAAAATGGTCTTTTTGTATTGTTAAGGCGCTGCTTGCAATTTACGTTTGTATGAAGCATCTTACTTCCCAAAAGTTGACATATCAGCAGTTAACTGTTAGGATGTAATTGTTCCTCCTTTTGTTGCTGGAGTAACTTTTCCAGCTGTGGAACACAGCATGCTTTAAGGAGTGGGCAGGGAAACAACGCTTCAAATCGGCAATTTCCACCTGCAACTGGTTGATGCGTTCTTGTAAAATTGCCACATTAATCCCACCTCTATCCTTTATAGCATAGGAAGGCATAGTGATTTTTTGGGGCAAAACGTTTGCGATTAATTATATCAGAAGGGGTGGCATTATGGGAGGGGATTTTGCTTGGCCGGCGGGCGAAATTGATGCAGAAAAATGGCAGGCCATCGTTCAACCGGACAATCCCTTTGCCAAGTTACTGGGAATAGAAGTAGTCGAAGTAGGGCCGGGGCGCAGCTTGGTGCGCCTGAAAGTGCTTCCTAAACATCTCAACTCCTGGCACACCCTCCACGGTGGCGTTTATGCCGCTCTGGCCGACCGGGCCATGGGAATTGCCGTGCGCTCTACCGGTAAGGAGGCTGTAACCTTGAACCTCCAGGTTGGTTATTTAAAGCCGATTGAAGCCGGTCAGGTGGTGGAGTGCCGGGGAATGATAATCCACAACGGCGAGCGGATAGTAGTAACAGAGGCAAGATTGACTTCTGCCGGCCAAACGATAGCAACAGCGGGGGGAATATTTTATGTGAAATAATCCGGTTTTCACCGGGAGATACTGGCGACATCTACTCCGTGGCGACAAAAAAATACCGCAGTGCATCCGGTGGGTGGCGAGGAAGTTTAAAACTCAGTATTGAATATTCCCATCGTTATATGCTATAATATTCTATGCTTGCGAGAGTGGCGGAACCGGCAGACGCCCGAGACTTAAAATCTCGTGGACCCTTTAGGTCCGTGCGGGTTCAAGTCCCGCCTCTCGCACCACCTTGAGAATCAACGGTTTATGGGCTTAACAAATCGGCCTATAAACCGTTTTTTATTGTATAGTATCGAGTAGCTAAAGAGAGGAGTATCGGGTAGTTGGGCCAAAATCTCGTGTATTGTAGATCCTCACATTAATTCATCCCAAAATAATTCCATGGTCGCAAATTGAACAATCTGCATCTAAAGTTAATACCAGGAGAGTATGAGAATCCTATTTCACTTTACGCCAGTATTCAAACTATAGATGGGTTTAGTCCATCTTCTGGAAGGCGTGCTGCTTGGGGGCGAATAGAGTAGAATATTGGCTGGGAGGGTTTACCATGCAGCTGATATTCTACACCACCGTGTCGCCCGAAGAGTACAGCCGCCAGGGTAAAGATTTCCCCTTTCCGGAACCCGATTGCTGCCCCCATTGCCGGATAAAGATACCGCCCCGAAAACACGGGTTCTTTCACCGCAACGTTATTACCGCTGATTTCAGCGGCCGCATCTTAATCCGGCGTTACTACTGCCAATACTGCCACTCTACCATTTCTTACTTGCCTTCCTTTTGCCTGCCCTATTTTCAGTATTGTGTTGATTTGATTTTTACCGGCCTCAGGCTTATGCTGGAGTTCAATTTCTCCCTGCGAGGTTGCCTTAAGTTTCTAAAAGGGCGCTACCCAAAGCTCTACTGGGACATCTCACACTTACAGTTTTACCTGCGCCGTTTTCTGGCCAATTTGAAATTTATCAAATTAGCCTTACGCCAATTCATGCCCCGGGTTCGGCTGCCGGAGGAAATACCCGCCAAAAAGGAAGGAGCCCAAAAGGTACTCCGCCTCATTACCACTGGATTTGCCCACATCCAGTCCTTCAGTACCAGGTTTTACGAGGCTTGGGGGTACGCTTTTATGGCTCCTTTGCGTAATATTTTAGCATAACCGGAGCTCTTCTGGTACCCCTGGAGGTGAAAAATGGCAGCAACAAAACTTTTGTCTGGGGACCGGCTATCAGAGAATGGTATCATGATACTCAAGGGCGCCTGCGGGCTGTAAGCGCTTACGGCCTCCTAAAATTTAACATTTAGTTTTAAGGAGGCTTACGGTTCTTTATGCTTTCTTCTCAAGAACGGGAAGAGATCGCCCTGAAGAAGTTTGCTTTGATTGCGCCGGTGCTTAACGGCCAGGTGGAAAGTCACCAGGAGTACTTTAAGGACCTGGCCTCTCAACCTATTGTCATGCCCCATTATGGCATAAAGCGGTATTCTCCCAAGAGTTTTGCCTGGTGGTTGTATCTCTACCGCCGCCATGGCCTGGAGGGTTTAAAACCCGGTTATCGTTCCGACCGGGGGAAAAGCCGGCGGATAACGGAAGAGATGGCCCTAAAAATCGAGGCCAAAAGGACAGAGAAACCGGGGCTAAGTGGTATCATGCTCTATGAGGAGCTGGTGAAAGACGGGGTGTTTACTCCTGACAAAGTTTCTCTATCCACCTTTTACCGCTACCTCTCCCGGCACCCGCTTCCTTCGTCTTCTCCGGCAACAAATGCTAAAGGAAAGGAAATCAAGCGCTTTGCCCACCAGTGGGTGAATGAGCTCTGGCAGGGGGATATCATGTACGGCCCTTACCTTAAAACGGCCCGGGGTAAAAGGCAGACTTACCTCATTGCTTTTATCGACGACGCTTCGCGCCTTATCCTTCATGCCCAGTTCTTCTGGGAGCAGAATTATTTGGCGGTGCGCTCTACTTTAAAAGAGGCCATCTTAAAGCGCGGCGTGCCGAAGATGATTTACACCGATAACGGCAGGGTCTACCGTTCTGGGCAGTTGGCCGTAGTCTGTGCCAGTTTAGGCTGTGCTTTGCTCCATGCCGAACCCTTCACCCCTTATGCCCGGGGTAAGATTGAGCGTTTCTTCCGGACGGTCAGGACGCGTTTCTTGCCCCGGCTGGACCTGGAGAAAATTAAATCCCTGGAGGAGTTAAACCTCCTCTTCTGGCAGTGGCTGGAGGAGGACTACCAACGCAAAATTCATAGCTCCCTGGGCCTTAGCCCCCTGGATTATTTCCTCTCCCAAGTTCAGCGGATACGCCTCTTTCCCGACCCGGCGCTTTTGGATGAGTATTTTCTCCTGCGGGTCATGCGCAAGGTTAACCATGATGCTACCTTCTCTTTGGAGAATGTCCTCTTTGAAACGGAGCCGCAGCTGGCCGGATTGCGCCTTGAGGTGCGGTACGACCCGGAGTGGCTTTTAAACCCCGCCCGGCCCGTCCTTTTGTACCGCGAAGGGTTAAAGGTGGGCGAGGCCAGGCAGGTGGACTTTGCCACCAATGCCGGCCTGAAAAGAAGAGGGCGCGGCCGCCCGGCCGGCAAGGACCGCCCACCCCTTCAGTTGCCGGGGAAGGTAAATCTCCCTCATGCGGACAACCCCCTCCCGGCACCGGCGCCTTCCGTCTCTTTTGCCGCTATCCTCACCCCAGAGAACGTTGGAGGTGAAGGGTGATGTTTACCCAGTTCTTTGGCCTTAAATTTAATCCCTTCACCAAAGAAATACCCTTCGACCAGTTGTTCTTAAGCCAGGACCTCCTGGAACTTAACTCCCGCCTGAAGTATCTCCTTAACGTCCGGGGTATTGGACTAATTACCGGCGAGGCCGGCTGTGGTAAAACTACCGCCCTCAGGAAATTTGTCAGTGAACTTAACCCGGCCCACTACAAAGCTTGTTATTTTGCCCTCTCCACCGTCACGGTGCTGGAGTTTTACCAGGGCCTGGCCCTCGCCCTGGGCGAGGAACCCAAGCATAAAAAAGTCCATATCTTCCACCAGATCCAGGCGGCTGTCAATAGCCTTTATGCCGACCGCAATATTATTCCCCTTATTGTCCTGGACGAAATCCATCTCGCTGCCAACAAAATCCTGGAGGACCTGCGCCTCCTCTTTAACTTCCAGATGGACTCCCAGAACCCCTTTGTCCTTATCCTCGCCGGCCAAAACCTTATCCGTTCCCGCCTGAGCTTAAATATTAACGCTCCTTTAAGGCAGCGCCTGGCGGTCAAGTATTTCCTCCAGGGCCTTAGGCCGGAGGAACTGCGGGATTATGTTTTGAGCCGGCTAAAACTTGCCGGCCTTCATGAGGATATTTTTACCCCCTCCGCCCTGGAGGCTATCTACGGCATAACAGGCGGCCTGCCCCGCCTGGTTAACAACCTGGTCACCACCTGCCTCATCTGTGCCTGTGGCAAGAAACAGAGGCTGATTGATGATGAGATCGTCTACCAGGCACAAAGGGAACTGGAGATTTAGAGCCGGAAGAAGGTAAGAATTTGCTAAAGCCGGGTACCAATTTGTGGTGCCCGGTTTTGGCTTTATTTAACCTTTTTGCTGGCGCAATCTTAGAATGATGTTTGTCTATATCCGGTTTAATCTGAGAAACTTTATTCTTTTGCTGCTATCTTCGTCTAATTTATTGTGAGAAGCTTTTCCGAATTAAAGTGAGAATCTACAGTGTATCCAAAATTACACGAAACGCTAGCACCGCTGGTGGGCAGAGGTTGTAAAGGAGTGGAATTTTTAAAGATGACAGTGCCGGAAGAAATAATTGCAACAGTTTGATAGAGGATAGATACTACCGGCGGCGGGCCTACTTTCAGCTTAATTAAAATAAAATTTTTATTATAATGCAGGCAGGATATTTGCAGGTTTTTGTAGAATAGACTGGACAAAAAGGTAAATGATGGGCTGCAAGACTGACACATCCGGCAAGAAAATTTTGTGCCGATGTTTTTGCGGTGCGCAGGCAAAAAACGGTCAAATTTTAGGCAAAAATTGCCCGAGCCCCGCGAAGTAGCGAATCAGCTTTTGGGCCCCAAGGTTTCGTGGGCACGGAGTTACGAACACCCTCACCCCTTCGGGGGACGGAAACTCTTCCAGACGCCAGCTAAAATCAAACCCGTCATCGAGGTTACGAATACCCTCACCCCTTCGAGGGACGGAAAAGTGGCGGTCCGGAAATGCAAAACATGCAAAAAATTATATAATCGCCCCTTGACATGTTCTCTTTTTATGGTTACGCTGGAACCCAAGACCGGCTGAGGTTGATTAACCTGGCCGGTCTTTTACATTTTTCGGCGGGGCCGTCCTTCAGCCGGTCCGGCCCTTATCAGCACGCCCCTGGCCACGTCCTTCCGCATCCAGGTGCAGATGGGGACCGATACAAACGGCCAGCCCGTTTACCGGAAGCGTTCCTACAGCCGGGTGAAACCTGCGGCCGCGGACCTCGACATACCCGGCGCCCACTGCCGGGACGCGGGGATGAACTTCAAGTCCGCCGGCGTGGCCGTCATCGGCAACCTCATGGACCGCCCGCCCACCCCGGAACAGTGGAAATTACTTATCGGGCTGGTGCGGGAGCTGTGCCGGCGCTACAGCGTCCCGCCGGGGCGGGTCCTGGGCCACAGCGAGGTGCCGGGCGCGGCGACTGATTGCCCGGGGCGGCATATGGATATGGCGCGGTTGAGAGAAGAGATAGCCTCAGCAGGTGAGGACGACAGCAGAAAAGAAGCCGCAGCGCCGGGAAAAAGCGGAGGAGAAGGCGGCGGGGCATCAGAAACCTGCCTGTCTGAAAAGGCGAAACCCTTGAAGGGGCGGAAAGCGATAATGCAGATTAATGAAGGAAAATGTATAGCCTTTCACTCTAAGTTTGCCGCCATATCGAAATAGCGATGTATAGCGCCCCGATCAACTGGAATGCTGACTCTTCGTTGGGAAAAAGCGGATTACTACCCACACACCGGCGAATTTCCTGATTGAGCCTCTCGACACCGATGGCAGTGCGTAGCCGCTTGCGGTAGTCTTGGGGAGCGTCATCACCCTGGATAAATATCCCTTACAAAAAGGAAATTATCATTTTCTGGAGAATATGTCCTCATGAAAAGGATTTTTTGGGTTTTCAGTTGGGTCCTTGTGTATCAGGTACGGCAAACCTTTATCGACCTGGTCTGTTTACAAGATAGTTACTGAGTACGCTTTCAGAGCGAAACTGAAAGACGTTTGCCCCTATACGCTGCGGTGCACGTCCTGTAAGAATCTCATAGATGCCGGTATGCCTTTCGATCTGGTGGCGAACAGGGCACTACAAGGTGGAAATTATTAATACGGCACTTTCAATAAAGGACTTGCAGGGAGCAGTAGAAAAGGTGAGGTAGGAATGGCCAGGACGGTTTCTTTGTTGGAATTTCGTATTCTTTCCGAACTCCATTCTCACTTACAAAAACTGGGTTTTTCCACAGATAAGAATGGGAACCTGATCCCGCCAGGACAGAGCAAGGAAGCCCTGCGGGGTTTGCACTATGCGCAGAGAGAGGAAGTATTAAAAAAACAGAGCGATTTTGTTGCTAGGGCATGGGTTAGGTTGTCTAAATATTTTGCTGACGGGCGCAAGGTCGAACCGGAAAAGATATCGCCTAGCCTAGAACTGGTCGAGGGAGAAGGGTGGCGAAGGGATCTTTTCAAATTAGCTACCCTTTCGTGGAGCGTCCCGGTTTCAAATGGCTACGGGCGCAGGATGCGCTTTCTAGTATGGGATGAGCACAACGGGAAGCTCATGGGGATTATTGCTTTGGGTGACCCAGTATTTAACCTTAAAGCGAGAGATAACCTGATTGGCTGGACCGCTCAGGATAGAAAAGAGCGCCTAGTCAACGTGATGGATGCCTATGTGCTAGGAGCCGTCCCGCCTTACAGTTACATACTTGGCGGTAAATTAGTTGCCTGCCTAGTAAGAACGCGAGAAGTAGTAGAGATTTTCTCGCGTCGTTACAGTGAGCGCTCAGGGATTATTTCAAAGCAGAACAAAAATGCTCAGTTAGTACTGGTCACGACCACTTCAGCACTCGGCAGGTCATCGATCTATAATAGGCTAAAACTTAATAATCAAGTATACTTCGAACCTATCGGGTACACCGAAGGATGGGGCCATTTTCACATTCCAGATAGCATATTCGATTTGATGTGTAAGTATCTGGAAAGCACTGGGGATGACTACGTGAAGAGTTATTCGTTCGGGAAAGGGCCAAACTGGAGGTTCCGTGTTATCCGCAGGTGTATTGAGAAAATAGGGTTTAATAGTGATATCCTCAAACATGGTGTCAAGAGGCAGATATTCGCCTGCAGGGTGGCGGACAATGCCTATGATTTCCTGTCAGGGAAATATAGTTCTCCCCGGTATGATACCCTGCTGTCAACTACAGAAGTTGGCGAGCTTGCAAGGGATAGATGGCTCGTCCCCAGGTCCAAGAGAAAACCTGAATACCTTATGTGGAACCGGGAACAATTTTTAAGCCTCCTGGGAGCAGAGTACCAGTCTCTTAAAGGAGCGTTGGGCGTATGACAATAGCGAACCTGGACATGGAAGCCCTGCAGAAAAAGATAATCGAGGCTTACCAGGCCGACAGTCACCTTTTGGAGAAATTTAGGGAATACGCTAGGCGGCTAAAAGACAACGTGCGCCCGCTCAAGGCATATTCGGTGAACGCGGTATCTTTCGTCTCGGCAGACGGTGGAGACAACCGCATCATGTTTGACCCGGCATTGATCGAGCTTGTAAGGGTTGTGGATTCGCGCGGACAGGAGTATGTGCTTGATGTGGTAGCTAGCAGTTCGACCCTGGACGAGCTGGAAAAAAGAATTCAGCCAGGGCCGCAGTGCATTGAGCCATTAAGGAGGCTCTGCTCTGATCTGGGATTGAAATTAGGCGAGCTCTCATACCTGCTTAAAAACATGGGGCAAGGGGGGAACAGCACCAGTGCCCTGCGAGCCTACCGTGACATAGTCGAGTGGGCAGTGCTCTATGAAATGGTCTGCAACCCGCACCTTCAGTGGGGCGGGGACACGATACTTGTCAGGGATGGCCTGCTGCGGACCAAGACCTTCAGGCGAGACATCTTTCCCAAGATAAGGGAAAAGATAAAAGCCGGGATAGAAGTTCACGCCAGACGGAACGTGACTGTCTCCTTAGTCGGGGTAGCCAAGCAGAGCGCAGTCTTGAGCAAGCTGGCGGTAGCATTGGAACTCGAAGGGGTATTTCACAGGAAATACCCCTGTTATGTTGAAGTTCCCCTGGACATCGAAAGGGATTGTTACAACTACGACAGGACCTGGCTGTTGAATTACGATACGGCTGAGACTGAAGAGGAACGCGCGCGATTCCAGAGCATGGGATGCCTGCACTTGGTAAAGTTCGGTGATAAACCCGGGGACCCAGTTTGGCCTGTCGATATAGCGGACTGGCAGCGTGACCAGGCTCCTAAAATCCTGGGACAATTAATATACGATGCTCAGTACGGGTTTCCTATTCCCGATTACCCAATGTGCATTCAGAAGGCCCATGATAGGTCAAGGATTGGTCACATAGAAATAGAGATTCTTCAGGATATGGTTTTCAAGGGACTAACCCAGAATTTGAATGCGGACGAGTATAACAGGCTCCTCCGCTTCAGGTATTTAAGCCAGGATCTCAAAAAGTGGCGGTATATGGAGGGATGATAGTGTTATTCGCCAGCTCGCAGATAATGGGGACGTTCAAGGGGTTCACCGAGAAAGGGATGGAGTTCAATGCAGAGATAGTGGCTCCTTACGATGCCAGCATGCTTGACCGCCCGCAACTGGGCCAGTTTGTCCTTATAGAGCTGGCTACGGAAGAGGAAGCGGCTTTAGGAAGGATTACCCGCCTGGTACCTACTGGAATCCTGGTGTCCCCGCAGGGTGAGGACTATTTCAATACCCTCCAGCAGAGAGGGCACAGTATACCCGAAGACCTTATGGTACATCGCTTGAAGTACCGCGTGCAGTTGAAGCTCCTGGGAGCAGTAAGGATTGAAAAAAACAACATAATATATGTACCGTCCATGCGTAGACTTCCGCACCTTGGAGCCAAGGTAGCGTACCCCAGCGAATCAGTATTGAGGAGAATATGCCAGCTGAGTGGCGGAAAAACAGAACTTGGCGACTATGTTTTGGGAGAATTTGTCTACTGCGGGGCCGGAAAAACTCACAAGGATCCAGCGTTCAGGTCTCTCGACCCGAAGCTTCCGGTAACATTCAATGTCCGAAATCTTGTTTCTAGGCGGACGGTGGTATTTGCGCGGGCGGGCTATGGCAAGTCCAACCTGATAAAATACTTAATTTCTGAGCTTTACAAGGAAGAACCCATGACCAAAGCCGGGTTAAAAGTAGGAACTTTGATATTTGATGCTGACGGTGAATATTTTTGGCCGGACACTGTAGACGGCAGACCGGGTCTTTGCGATGTCCCCCACCTTAAAGATAAGATAATCGTATATACCAGCAGGAAGCCCCAGAATTCTTATTATGGTAGCTGGAAGGTAGGGGGAATAAAGCTTGATATTAGACAGCTGAAACCCCGTGATGTGCTTGGAATAGCCCTACCCTCAGAAAAACAGGAAAACCAGAATGTTCTCAAACTGAAAGGTTTGAATGAAATAGAATGGGCGAGAATGGTTGATTTAATATATAAAAGTGGGTTGAAGGCTCCTGACAATGAAATAGCAGGGATTTTAGGGTATGATTCCTCGGGAGCAAGCAATATAGGGGAAGTAGCAGCTGCCCGCAGTAATATGTATAACGTGGTACGTACCTTGCACGATCCTAACAGCAAGCTTCTGGAAGGCATAAAGAAAGGCCTGAAGGAAGGAATGATAGTTGTTGTTGATATCAGTCTCTTAAGCTCAGCAGTGGGCAAGATGCTTACGGGATTAATTCTAGGAGATATCTTTTCGCATAATCAGGAAAACTTTACAGGTGGAAATCCCATAATCCCAACCATAGCTATCATTGAAGAAGCCCAGAGTGTGCTGGGGAAATATCTTGATGAGAGCAGCCCCTTTGTCGAGTGGGTTAAGGAGGGCCGCAAATACGATTTAGGAGCAATACTCATTACCCAGCAACCTGGCTCAATTGCCCCCGAGATACTAAGCCAGGCCGACAACTGGTTCAGCTTTCACCTGCTTTCTGAAGGAGATGCGGGCACGTTAGGAAAGTACAACTCCCATTTTTCCGATGACATCCTGGCACATTTGGTAGCCGAGCCTATACGAGGTAACTGTTATATGTGGAGTGCTCCTAACCAACCATTTGTCCTACCAGTGCGGGTAAGGGATTTTGAAGAATTATACAGGGCCTATGTCAAGCCAGATGCCAGTGAAGGTGGTATTATCACCAAAGCAGGGATATTGGCGGAAGAACTGGATGCAGATTTCAAAAAAATGAAAGACGAACTAAAGGAAAGGCTTGATAATCCCCAGCGATACAATATCAAATATGCTAAGGCGGAAAAACTCAAAGGTAAAAAAGGTATCTACAAAGGACAGCTTTTCTTCATTATTAAAGAGATAAAAGATAAGTTCCCTGGCAATGCATATGCATCTGTTCCAGAAGATCGGCTGATGGAATTGCTTTTAAATGGAATATACGGTGAGGGAAATGTTTTATTCAAGAGGGCAACAGTAGAAGGTATGGAAAAAGAATACTTCTGGATACCGGCATTATGACCTTAAACTAGAGATGGATCCCGACAGCAGGATATTCCAGGAAACCGTAGAATTATTATCTAAAAAAGAGATAGCAGTAAACCTTACAATGGCCGGCCGTGTCTAAACAGGTCTCACTAAAAGACCTTCAGCAATTATAATGGACCCATAGGTTAAGACACAAAAACAAAAAAATTAAGCTATAATGGTGACATGGAAAAGAGAAAAAAATTTACAGCTGAACAAAAAGCAAACATCGTGTTGGAAATGCTCCGTGGGGAGAAGACAGTAGCCGAGATCGCTGCTCAATACGAAGTCCACCCCACCCAACTACACCGATGGAAGGCTGAGGCCATAGAGAACCTCCCTTCCCTTTTCACCCGCGGCGCCAGCGAACTGGAAAAGATGAGAAAGCAGTATGAAGCCGAGAAGGAGGAACTGATCAAGCAGATCGGCCAGTTGACCATAGAGGTCAATTGGTTGAAAAAAAAATCTGCTGAACTCAACGAGCGCCGTCGAAAGACGTGAAATGGTGGAGCGTCATCACCCCGAAATCTCAGTAAAGAGGCAGGCGGAACTTTTAGACGTCAACCGCACCAGCATATACTACAAGCCATCGGAGGAAGCAGACAAAGACATCGAGCTAATGCACCAGATAGACGAGATCTACACCCGTTGGCCGCATTACGGCTACAGGCGGATCCGGGCAGTGTTAAGGGATATGGGCTATGTAGTCAATAAAAAGCGCGTGCTGCGGCTAATGCGCCGGATGGGGATAGCCGGGTTATGCCCAGGTCCCAACCTGAGCAAGCGAAATCATCAAAACCATACATATCCCTATCTGCTGAGGGGCGTAAAGGCCGAAAGGCCCGACCACATCTGGGGTATCGACATCACCTATATCCGGATGAAAGGCAGTTTTATGTACCTGGTAGCCATAATCGACTGGTATTCACGCTATATAGTGAGCTGGGAATTATCCCAAACACTGGAGCGGTCATTTGTAATGCGAGCGCTTAAGAAAGCGCTGGCAGTGAGGAAGCCGGAAATCATTAACAGCGACCAGGGCAGCCACTTTACCTGCAGCGAGTACATTGAGCTTTTAAAAAGAAACGGGATACAGATCAGCATGGACGGCAAAGGCCGTGCAACCGACAATGCCATTACAGAACGGTTTTTCAGGAATCTGAAGTGGGAAAAAATCTATTACGAAGAGTACCGGAAGCCCCGGGAAGTATACCGGGCGGTACGGACCTATATTGACGAATACAACTTTGAGAGGCCACACCAGGCCATTAACCACCAAAAACCGGCAGACTTATATTTCGGTCAGCTCAAGCTTGCAGAGACTACATTAGTCACCATGTAACAACTAATAACAGGTAAAAGCCATAGATAAATGGCAATTATCAACAAATATGGCAACTTGCAATAAAGAAGAAGGGAGGATAGTATAGCTTAATTTTTTCAAAAAAATGTCTTGACAACGGGGAGCACTACAAATGGCCCCCTGTTTGGTGCGAAAGCTATAAAGCAGTAAGGTTGAATAAAACCCTGGACATCCTGCACTAAAAATAAAGATTGGCCGCGTTTACCGTGGTTTACCAGGGATAGCTCCTGGCCGAATGAGGGGAAAGAGATTTTGAATCTGAGTTTAAAGATAAAGCCAGGATTAAGGCGCCGTGTGCCGGCCTTATTATTCTGGCTTTTGTTACTTTTATCAGGTCTGCCAGTGGGCAAAGGAGATAAGCCCGAAAAACCGAGTAGAGTTTAACAGCAAGGAAGAAGCCATAAAAGCCGGCTACCAGCGATGTAAGGTATGCCGGCCGTAAAGGGAATGAGGGAAAGTTGATATGGCAGAACTAGGCACACTTACTGAAGTAGATATTCGCCAGGTTTGGACCAATGAAGCCAGGGACTTTACCCCGTGGCTAAAAGATAATATCGACCAACTAAATCAAGTGCTGGGGCTCGATATCGAAATAACGGAGCGCGAAGGCGCGGTGGGACCCTTTGCCGTCGACCTGGTAGGAAAGGACCTGAGTTCAGGGCACACGGTAATTATCGAAAACCAGCTCGAACCCACCGATCACACCCATTTAGGCCAATTGCTTACCTACACTGCCGGCCGTGAGGCCAAGATAGTAATATGGATATCACCACAGTTTCGCGAAGAACATCGCCAGGCCCTGGACTGGTTAAACGAAAACACTGGTGAAGATCAGGCCTTTTTTGGCATAGAGATAAAGCTGGTACGTATAGACAATTCCCGACCCGCTCCCCTGTTCAGGTTAGTATCCCAACCCAACGAGTGGCAAAAAAGCGTCGCCAGTTCCAGAACTACAAGTGCCAGAGGTGAAGCCTATCAGGCTTTTTGGACAATCTTTTTGGAGAAGATAAAAAAACAGGCGCCGGGTTTGATTAATGCCAAAAAAGGACTACCCCAGAACTGGTTCAATATCAGCGCCGGCAGGAGCGGCTTCGCGTATTCGGCATCTTTCAAGTCAAAGAGACGTTTTGGCGTGGAGTTATATATCGATACCGGTGATAAAGATAAAAACGAGCAGTATTTTGACCAGCTTTATGAACAGAAGGAAGCTATAGAACAGGAATTGGGCAGCGCATTGAGCTGGGAGAGATTAGAAAATGCCCGGGCTTGCCGTATAGCAATTATTAGGGATGGAAGCATCGAGGCCAGCGAGGAAGAACTAAACGAACTGCAGGAATGGGCCATAACAAAACTGATTAAATTTAGAGATGTATTTGGTAAGCGGATAAAAGGATTAGAAATAAAATCTACGGCAGAGGAATAACTTATGAGTACATCAGATACCCAAAACCCCAAACCTCCTACCTTAGTAACAGCAGGGGTAATATTTAACGAAGGCAAAGTGTTAATCGCCCAGAGGAAAAAAGGCGATCGTCTTGCAGGCAAATGGGAGTTCCCCGGGGGTAAAGTAGAGCCAAAGGAAAAACCTAAAGACTGCCTGATCCGCGAGCTAAAAGAAGAGCTGGGGATAGAAGTAGAGGTAATAGATATTTTTCACGCCTTCACTTATCAGTATCCCTGGGGTAAAATGCAATTTATAGCCTATTTGGCCAGGCTGACACCAGCCTCTAGAGAACCGGAAGCCATAGAATGCGAAGACTACCGCTGGGTGCCAATCAAAGATTTGCCAGAGTACGATTTTGTCCCGGCGGATTGGGAGATAGTAGGCGAGCTGTTAAAACTGATCGCTATTCATTGATGTGAGGGAACAGGTTCTAGCGCCAGGATATCTCCAGGGCAAACTTAAAACAAGCATTCTTCTTTGCTGAATTATTAATTTGTCGTCGAACTCCAAGGATTTTTACCTTATTGGAGGTCGACGACAAAAATGAAGCCTGTCGATCCTTGGAAGCCCTGTGATTCCTAACTTTCTTAATGGGGGTTTTTGACCCGACTATAGGGGACGGAAATTAGCCGATTGGGAGATGCGTCTTGAAATCCCTCAGGGTTTTTGACCCGACTATAGGGGACGGAAACACGTCAAATACTTTGATTAAGCCCGCTAGGCCAGTACGTTTTTGACCCGACTATAGGGGACGGAAACGCGGGCGTAAATGTAAGGGACACCTAATAGGTTACAGGTTTTTGACCCGACTATAGGGGACGGAAACCCGGTAGGTTATACTTACCGCAAGATTATCGCTTATAGTTTTTGACCCGACTATAGGGGACGGAAACACTTCCCGGCCACCGCGCCAGGGTCAGGTAAACCGTGTTTTTGACCCGACTATAGGGGACGGAAACAGGAAGTCCTGCAAACCCTGTGTCGGATCATACGCGTTTTTGACCCGATTATAGGGGACGGTATTGCAAAAGACAAGCAGGAATCAGCAAGAAAATGGCGAAACAAAACAGAAAGAAAATTATTCCAAGGGAAATTCAGGTATTGGAGTTTTCGCTGTGTGGCAGGATTTAAAAATTCTCGATTTGGAAGTAACCCTGGTGGCGGAAGATGAGCTCAGGCTGCCCTTTTTTCGTGAAAACGCCCTGCGGGTAGGCCTGGGGACCTCTTTTCGCCAGACGGTATGCATCAATAAAAAACAAGAGGCCTGCCAGGGCTGTGCCCTGGAGGGCCTCTGCGCTTACAGCAAAATATTTGCAGTGCCTTCATATCCCTATATAAGTTTTTTTAACCCTGATACTTTAGCGATATTATCCCCCGGCACTCCTTTTAAGTTAAACCTGCGCCTTTTCGGGCCAGCGGTGGCCTGCTTCCCATATTTTTATTTCAGCCTAGAAAACCTGGCTGGCCGGGGTATCGGCTTGCGCAATAGCGCCGGCAAACGAGGGCGTTTTATCTTGCAAGAAATAAACGCCATCGCCCCGGACGGCCGGAAGACACCTATCTTTACTAGGGAAAAAGAAACCCGGCTAAAAGAGCCCAGGGCTTTCACCCTGGCAGATTACCTTGATTCTCCTCCGGTCCAGTTTTTGCAAATCAAAACTTTAAGCCCTTTACGCCTGAAATACCAGAACCATTTTGCTACATCTCTAGAATTTCATATATTACTGCGTGCTGCTTTGCGGCGGATATCAAGCCTGTATCTTTTAGCAACCGGGAAAAAACTGCAACTGGACTATAACCGACTTGTAGAAATGGCTATGGCCGTTGAACAGGTGGAAAACAACCTCCGCTGGTTTGACTACCAGCGCTACTCTACCACCCAGCACCAGGAAATGAAGCTGGGCGGGTTGATAGGTGAGGTGGCTTATCGAGGCGAGATGACCGGACTGTATCCCTTTATAAGAGCAGCTGAAATCCTGGCCATTGGCAAAAGCACGGCTTTTGGTTTTGGCCGGTTTAAAGTGGGTATTAAGGAGGGTAAGGATGTTGAAGCGGGAAGCAGTTGTTCTGGGGAGCCTGCTCCATGATATTGGTAAGATTATCTACCGCGCCCTGTCATCTGACGAGCGCTATAGCAACAGGCACCAGGAATTGGGCTATATCTGGGCGCGGGAGATGGGTTTGCCTGTAGAAATCCAGGAGATTATCCGGCGCCATCATAGCATAGACCGGCGAGATGCCAAATATGACGAGCTGTCACCCGACGCTTACCCGGGACCGCTGGAAGTTAAAAACCTTCTATACCTTGTTGGCGAGGCTGACAATATCGTTGCCGGTATGGAACGCGTCGAGCAACAGGGTGGCGGCGATTATGATATCGAACAGGGCCTGGGTGTAATTTTTGATCAAGTAGCCCTGAATAATGCTGAAAAGAAACATCATTGCTGGCAACCGGTTTTTTTGGAAAACGCCCCCTATCCTGTCCCGGCCGAACAGGTTTCCGGGGGCCGGGTTATGGCCTTTTACAAAAAAACCTGGGACGAATTAAAAGATGCCCTGCAGGATAAAAACAACCTGCAGGAGGAACGTTTACTTCTTTTGCTAGAAAAATATTTGAGCCAGGTGCCGGAACATTCTTATGTTACCGCCATCTCCTGGCCGGACACTTCCCTGTACCACCATCTGCGCAGCACGGCCTCCATTGGCTGGTGCATGTATCTCTACCTGACCGCCCACAAGGTGGACTGGGAGCAGGAAAACCTGAAAAGGACCATCGCTGCTCGGAAAGAGGCCAGATACCTCCTAGTCGGCGCTGATCTTTCCGGCATTCAAAAGTTTATCTATACCATCACCTCAAAGGCAGCCCTGAAAACTGTCCGCGCCCGTTCCTTCTTCCTGGACCTGCTGGTGGAGAGCGCCGCTGTCCAGCTGTGTCGCGCCTTGGGGCTTGGCCGTTTCAATATTATTTATGCCTCGGGAGGCGGTTTTTATCTTTTAGCCCCCAATACGGAGGAATGCAAAAAGCAAATAAGGGATTTTCAGGAGAGTTTCAACAACTACCTATATAGTACATTTGGCCCCTCCCTTTATCTATGTCTGGCTTATACAGCGTTGAGCGGTGAGGACCTCAAGGGTAAACGGGGCCGGCTGCAGGCGGCCTGGGGAGAAGTGCAGCGGGAACTGCACTTGGGGAAAAACCGCAAATGGCAGTTCCTGCTGACCGCGGACCCAGCAGGAATCCTGGGCCCCAAACCAGTGACCGCCGAGTGCACCATCTGTCACCGCAGCAATGAAGTAAAGGCTGTGCAACTGGATGAGGATACCCTGGAGCTGTGCTCTTTCTGCCAGGCCATGATCCAGCTGGGCAAAATCCTGCCGGAAATAGATAGCTTTTACGAAACGGTCCCTGGGGCAGCAGTAAAAGGGCTAGCTATCCAGGTAAAGGATTGTATCTATACTTTTGGCGGGCAGCCTTCAGTAATTGCTGGGGAGTACCAGATGCGCCAGCCCTGGCAGCTACCTTCAGGAAACTGGCCGGTGATACCTTTCCCGGTAGGGAGCTATTACAGCCAGAAGGAGTTTACAGAACTGGCCGGGCTTGCCCTGGGTGATAAAAAGATCGGCGTGGTCCGCATGGATGTCGATCACCTGGGGCAGCTATTTGCCCGGGGATTGCAGGAGGCTACTTTCGCCAGGTTAAGCGATCTGTCGTCGCGATTGAATATTTATTTTAAATATTACCTGCCCCGCCTGCTGGAAAAAATCGAAGGCGGTATGCTACCGGTTGAAGCCAGGAAGATACCTGTTAATATCGTTTACGCAGGAGGTGATGACCTCTTTCTGGTAGGGACCTGGGATGCTGCCCTGGAAGCCGCCTGGGCTATCAACAATGATTTTCGGCTATATACGGCTTTAAACCCGGATATCACCATCTCCGGCGGTTTGGTCATCGCCGATGAAAAGGTGGCCCTATACAAACTTGCGGACCTGGCTGCTGCGGCGGAAGGCAAGGCCAAAGATGATGGCCGTAACCGTTTAGGTTTGCTGGGGACAAGCCTCACCTGGCAGGAGATGGAGCGGGTTGCCGCCTATCTTAAAATTTTTGGCTCCGGCCTTAAGCAGGAAGGCCTGAGCGTTAAACCGGAACTTTTCTCCCGGGGCTTCTTTGGCCGCCTTATGGCTCTGGTGGAGAAGTTTAATGCCCCGGGTGATGGAGGATTGCAGGACAGGGCGTGGGTATATCCGGCCCTTTATTACCTCTTTGCCCGGGCCCGGGCGGCAGCCGGCAAAGATAAAGCCAGATTTGAGTTTTACCAGTCCCTGCTGGCTGTTTGCCTGAACACAGAAGCCCTGGAGCGGTTCATGTTGCCGGCTTTGCTTGTCTTAAAGCTTTTGTTGAGGGGAGCGAAGGAAGATGCCTGAAAATAATTTAATGGCTATGCTGAAAGGGAAGCCCCTGGTTGACCAGGCTGTCTGGTACCGGCTTTTAAAGCTGTATGACCTTAATAAAAGAAAATGGAGCAGGAGCCCCGGCGAGAAGTGCAGCGAGTACCTGGTAAATTTTGATAACAACCTGGTGAATTACGCAGAAAATTACCGAGGGCAAAAAAGGGACTGGGATAAAGAACTGGATACTTTAAAAGACGCCATAGTTAAACAGGGCATTGCGGGCAAACTGCGCGGCTTTAACCACCTTGCTGCGATTGCGGCAGAAGACCTGGTCACCTGGGCCCGGGCTTTGGGTGCCGTCCTAGCGGCGGAGTTAAAGACCGCCCAGATCAGGCGTTTCCTGGGAGCCATCCTGGAAGCAGAAGTAGAGGTAAAAAAAGAAAAACCCGAGGATTTTACCAAGGACCAGGCTGTTTATTTAAAAGTTTACCTGGCCTATGCCACGGGCCGCAACGCAGCGGTTTTACCCTTGCTTACGGTCCTGGAGCCGATGATCGACCTGGTCCGTCCTCAAGGTAGGGAAGGCTGGGAAGATTTCAATGAGCTGGTCCGTTTCGTACGGGCGGTAGTTGCTTATCACAAATTTTATGGTGGCAATGAGTAAAGGGGGACAAAACAATGGCCGAGAAAAAACTGGCAGGCAAATTTATCATAGAAGGCATTATTTCTTGTTTGACGGGGTTACATATCGGCGGCAACCAGGATGTAAGTGAAATTGGCGGCATTGACCTGCTGGTCATCCGGGATATGGTCACCCACGAGCCATATATGCCCGGCAGCTCTTTGAAAGGCAAACTGCGCAGCCTCCTGGAACGCTATCACTATGCCCAGGAACCTTCCCTTGATTTTTTTAACCGCGAAATGAATGCCGGCGGCCAGAGAATCCGCCACCATGAATGCGGCAGGGAGGAATGCCCCATTTGCCGCCTCTTTGGCGCCAGCAGGGATAAAAATGTGCAGGAAAACATGCCCGCTAGCCTCTATGTCCGTGACGCTTACCTGACAGCGGAGAGCAAAAAAGAACTGCAGCAGATGGAGAGCGGCTATTATCTAACGGAAGTCAAATTTGAAAACACCCTGGACCGGATCACCTCGGCGGCCAATCCCAGGCAGATCGAAAGGGTGCCCCGGGGGGCCAGATTTAACTTCCAGATGGTTTACAACCTGTGGGAGCCGCAGGGGATAGAGCGCCTGCAGGAAGATTTTACGGAGATCTTTATTGCCCTGCAGCTGCTGGTTGACGATTACTTGGGAGGCCACGGGTCCCGGGGTTACGGTCAGGTACGACTGGACGATTTAAAACTGCACTGGCGCAGCTTGCGGTATTACCAGGGTCAGGAACAGGAAGTCTCCCTGGCGGCAGAGAAGGAGGAAACCATCAACGATTTAGCCCGGCGGGTTATCAATACCTGGTTGCCCAATCTCCTGGCGTAAAGGAGAAAAGGAAGGATGATTAATCTAGTTAAGCTCCATTTCAAAGCCCCCCTGCACCTGGGACAGGCGGGCCTGGGGCTGGAAGAAAGCACGCTGGTGCTGCATT
Source organism: Moorella sp. E306M (assembly GCF_006538385.1). Taxonomy (NCBI): domain Bacteria; kingdom Bacillati; phylum Bacillota; class Clostridia; order Neomoorellales; family Neomoorellaceae; genus Neomoorella; species Moorella sp. E306M. Next base: position 2,011,157 of record NZ_BJKO01000001.1, read on the forward strand.
CGGACACCCTTTACAGCAGCATTTTCCAGGTCTGGCTGCGGCTCTATGGGGAACCGCTGCCGCCGGAGATAACCCTGACCTCGGCCTTCCCTTTTATTGCGGGCACCTGCTATTTCCCCCGACCCTTGCTGCCGGCGCCCGGTTATACCACTGAACTGGCAATGAAATATGGTAAAGACTTAAAACGGCTAAATTTTATTAGCCAGGAGCATTTTGCCAGGTGGGTGCAGGGAGTGCCCCTGGACTTTGAGCAACTGGTGGCAGAAGGCAAAAAGCTGGGGGAGGCTATGGGGACCGGCGTTAGGGCGCAGGTAGCCCTGGATCGCCTGCACAGCAATTCAGCCCTGTACTTTGTCGGCGAAACCTTCTTCGCTAAAGACCGTGAGGCCGGCCTCTTTTTCCTGGTAGATTTGCCGGCAGGCTGCTGGCCTGCCTTCCAGGCTGCCATGAAGATGCTGGGCGAAGAGGGTATCGGGGGCAGGCGGAGCCGGGGGTATGGCATATTTGAACCGGAGTTTGTTACCGGTTTCTCCCTGGTAGACATAGATAAACCTGATGCCTATTTAACCCTATCGCTGGTATATCCTGCCGGGCCTGATGAGCTCCAGGACAACCTTATTGCCTACCAGCTTGTTGAACGCATGGGCTGGCTGGAGAACAGGGACGGCAACCTGGCCCAGCGACACCAGCGGGTATTGATGTTCAGTGAAGGCAGCGTCTTTCGCAGGCCTGCCCGCGGCCGGCTGCTTGATGTTGCCCCTCCGGGATTTAAGGCCCATCCGGTGTACCGCAACGGGCTAGCTTTTAATGTAGGAGTAAAACTGGGGGCTGACGCGCAATGAAGACTTACAACCTGATCATAGAAGTCTTGAGCCCGGTTCATATTGGTGATGCCCGCGGGCGGCTGTCAGCCCTGGAATTTTTCCAGGACCGCCAGGCCGTGTACCTGGTAAATGAGAAGGCATGGGCCAAGAAGCTGGCAGCCATGCAGGGCATTGACGACTTTGTCCGCTATGTAGAAAGGGAGAGTTTCCCCAGCCTGGAAAAGTTCCTGGAGGGCCTGGGGGCTTCCCGGGCAAATCCCTTGCGCCAGGGGACGTTTTTACGCCGTATAGCCAAAGGCGAGCCTTTATGGCTTAGTAACTTTCAACCCTTTATCAGCGACAGCGCCTCCCGGCAGCCTTATATACCCGGTTCCAGTTTAAAGGGGGCTATTCGCAGTGCCCTGTTATTTTATCTGGCCGGCAAATCACGGGATAAAGCGGCAATTATAAGCCGGGCCTTGCAGCGTAGGCTTAAACAACCGGGAGAAGGTTTTGATAACCTGCTGCGGGCCAGCCTGCCTGAGAAGAAGGGCACCAGGCGCAGTCCCAATTCAGACTGGCTCCGTGCCCTCCAAATAACCGATGCTTATCCTTTAAATAACGATTGTACCGAGGTGCGGGAAGCAAGGGTTATCAGCCTCAATGAGGGCCGGGGTTATCATTTTGGGGCCAGGGAAGCGCGGCTGTTTGTGGAAGTAGTAAAACCAGGTACCCGTTTTAAGGCGCGGCTAAAGCTGGACCAGCATACCTGGGACATCCTGCATGAGGCTTCCGGGGAAAAGCCGTCTTTTGTCCTGGAAAAATGGCTGGAACTGGGCAGGGATAAATCCCGGCAGGTCCTGGATAAAGAAAAGGAGTTATTCCGGCAGGCCGGCCTAACAGGTATCGTGGAAGAACTCGACCAGATCGCTGCTCGGGGTGCCAACCTGCGGCTGGGCTGGGGGACGGGGTTGCTAAACACTTCCCTGGCACTCCATCTATCTCCGGAAGAGCGCCGGGCTCTGCGTGAAACGTATTTTTCACGCCGCCGCCACCCGGAGTTCCCCCAGTCGCGCAAGGTAGTCACCAAAGGCGGCCAGCCGGCTGCTACCCTGGGATGGCTTAAATTAACATTAAGTTAGGCTAATAATGCTAGCCAGCCAGGCAGGAGGATGATAATGATGGAGGTCCTGCTATCCTTTGTTGGCAACCAGGATCCTATATCAGAAAAGACAAATGAACCCGGTGCTATACTCACCCTGTGCCAGGAAATAAAGCCGGATATTGTATATCTTTTGCCGACAGCCGAGGGCCCGGATGTGGCCAGCGCCACTGAAGCCAATGCCTTGATGAGTAAAGACCTTTTGAAAGATGTATCACCACATAGCGCCTGCTATATCCGCCCCCTGACCCTTGCCGACCCGACAGATTTCCAGGAATTGCTGCCCTGCGTCAAAGACACCGTAAAAAAAATAATTTCTGAGATACAGAAGAGTAACCTGAAGACAAGAATCCACCTCAATTGTTCTTCCGGCACTCCCCAGATGACAGCTTGCTGGTATGTCCTGGCTAACAGCGGTTTTATACCTGCGGCCCACCTCTGGCAGGCCCAGAATCCCAGGATGGTCACGCCCGGCAAGCGCGTGCGCGAGATCCGGCTAAATTTCCTTGAGGAAGAGAATATCCTCTCCCGCATAAACCGGTGCCTGCCGGAATACCTTTTTGAGGTGATGGCTGCTGAATGCCGGGAGCTGCAGAATATCAGCCTCTACAGCGGGCGTCGCATCCGGGCGGAACTAATGGCCATGATTTTTAAGGCTTATAGCTTCTGGGACTTGCTGCAGTACAGGGAAGCCTACCAGCGTTTGGCAGCTGTGGAAAGGCGCTGGCGCAATACCCTGGACGCTGGCGAGGCGGCTGACGTATTGCATAAACAAGTCGCATTTTTACAGTTGTTAGAGCCTGAGCAGGAGATAGAAACGCCGGAAAACCTGGTCGATATCTACTATAACGCCCGGCGCTGCCTCGCCCGGCAGGATTATACCGACACCCTGGCCCGGTTCTGGCGTATATATGAAGGGGTTATATATTACTGGTTACGGGAGAAATGGGGCCTGGAGCCTCAAGATTTAAACAAGAGCAAGAACCCGAAAAACAGAGAGAAGATCCTTGGTATATTAACCTCCCGGGGTTTCACTTTCAGGAGTCAGCGCCAGGTAATGTTAAATTTACACCTGGCCACTGAGCTTTTGCAGAAGGATTTGCAGGACAGGGAGTTTAATAAAATTATGCAGGTGCCCATTAAGGCCCAGAGGAGTAATTCCGTGCAGGAGATGCAATTGGCTGAGCTTCTTGATGAACTGCGTACGAAAAGGAATAACTCCCTGGTCGCGCACGGCATGAGGCCGGTGAGCCAGGAAGACGCCATAAACGGCCTGGAAGCAGCCAGGACGATTTTAACCCTGGTTTTAGCCAGGGGAAACGAGCTTTTAGCCACATATCCATTGCAGGAAGAAAACATTAGGCTGTTAGTGAAACTGCTTGCTGACAGCTAGCGGCTGCTGGCTAAATGTCGTCGATCTCCAGGGATTTTTACATTATTGGAGGTCGACGACAAAAATGAAGCCTGTGGATCCTTGGAAGCCTTGTGATACCTAACTTTTTTGATGGGTTTTTGACCCGACTATAGGGGACGGAAATTCCGAAATCCCAGGAACCTGGGCATTGAGCTATTCCGGGGGTTTTTGACCCGACTATAGGGGACGGAAATCCTGTTGACGCGTCGATCTGTTGCCTGTCTGTTGACGTGTTTTTGACCCGACTATAGGGGACGGAAATGGCTTCTTCCACTTTATATTCCCTCCCTTCCTAGATATGTTTTTGACCCGACTATAGGGGACGGAAATCGAGAATAAAATAGGCCGCCCTACGCGGCCTTTTTTTGTGCGCCCGGCATGGGCGTTAACTTAGTGGTGAAAGTCCACTGCAGGCGAGGCAGCACGAGTCTGCTAGCCAAAGGCAAGGGTGCCCATCGCGAGGTGGGATCTGAAGGAAGCCGGAGGCAAAGCCACGGCCCGATGAACAAGAACCCCATAGGAGGCTAGACCATCCGGATGAGCTGGCGAAACACAGCGAAATCCCAGGCTGCCAAGGGATGGTAGAGTATATGGGGCGGGCGCGGGGCGAAGGTTAACG
>NZ_BJKO01000001.1:2015344-2295156 GCF_006538385.1 Moorella sp. E306M
CAGGGCCTCATGAGCTTAACCGAACGCTATCTCAGTCTTCGTCAAGCTTGGTGAACCGCCGGATGCGGACCCGCATGTCCGGTGGTGTGAGGGGACGGGGGCTAGCCGCCCCCTCCTACTCGATGTTTTTGACCCGACTATAGGGGACGGAAATCCAGCGCCCCGCCTTTTTTTCTTGCCACCTTTCCTGTTTTTGACCCGACTATAGGGGACGGAAATTCGGGCGGTTCATGTATGGTTCCTCCTCTCGTATGTAGTTTTTGACCCGACTATAGGGGACGGAAATTATAAACTGGGCCATGGAGGTGCCCGGCGTGGGGGGAGTTTTTGACCCGACTATAGGGGACGGAAATTTTCCGCAATCTCAAGCACTCAATTGACACCCAGGGCCGTTTTTGACCCGACTATAGGGGACGGAAACGCTTATCTATATATGCACCAGAAACTTCGCCATCCTCATGTTTTTGACCCGACTATAGGGGACGGAAATCTATACCACTTCCGTAATACTTGGCCGTAAAGCTCGGTTTTTGACCCGACTATAGGGGACGGAAATCGCTGGAACAGGCGCTACTGCTTGTACTGTTTATACGCGTTTTTGACCCGACTATAGGGGACGGAAATGTAGCCTGCCTGGCGGTATCTGGGCAAAAGCACCTTTGTTTTTGACCCGACTATAGGGGACGGAAATGATGAGGCGGAACGCGATAAACACTGAACTCATTTCGTTTTTGACCCGACTATAGGGGACGGAAATTTTTTGCCGGGATAGGCTCCCGGCGGGCCGATCTATCAGTTTTTGACCCGACTATAGGGGACGGAAATGCTTCCTCGGCGTCGAGGCCGAGAACCTCAAGGCAGAGTTTTTGACCCGACTATAGGGGACGGAAATCAGTAAAAGCAGTGTTAGAAGCTATTTATTTAACTAGTTTTTGACCCGACTATAGGGGACGGAAACGTGACCGCCCACTGGCGGCCGCCAAGGGAGACATATCGTTTTTGACCCGACTATAGGGGACGGAAACGCTTATCTATATATGCACCAGAAACTTCGCCATCCTCATGTTTTTGACCCGACTATAGGGGACGGAAAGCCGGGACGGAGAATGAGACAGCCCTGGCAAAGATATCTATCACTTTCCACCAGGGTTGATTACCTATCATAATAAAAACCGCCAGGATAACCGCCCGGCGGTTTTTAAAGCCTTCCATTAGGCAGGCGTGTTTCCAGAGAGAGATTCCTTTTACGCCGGAAATAAGCAGGAAAATTTGAAATAAGGACGAATTGGAATAGTGAAATAAGGTGATATAATGAGCTTTAACCCCGGCCTCCGACCAGGCGAAATAATCGATAACCAACGCCTAACAGAGATTTTTCGCTGTAGTCGCCAGGGTGGCATGCGGCGGTCACACCAAACCAATACCTTGGTCATAGTGTCCGATCATACCCGCTCCCTCTATGAAGACCGTTGGATAGGCAATACATTCCACTATACTGGCATGGGCCAGCGGGGTGATCAGGACTTAAATTTCATGCAGAATAAAACCCTGGCCGAATCACGCCACAACGGGGTGGATGTCCACCTTTTTGAGGTATTTGAGCCAGGGCGTTATACTTATATGGGCCGGGTAGAATTAGCCGGGGAGCCCTATCAGGAACGCCAACCTGATGCTGATGGTAACCCGCGTCAAGTATGGGTTTTTCCTCTGCGGGTAGTGGATGCTGCAGCTCCCGTAGCTATTCCAGCGGAACTAATAAACAAAAGACAAGAAGAAAAAGAAAAGCAAGCCAGAAGGCTGGATGAGCAAGAACTCCGGCGACGTATTCAATTTTCCCGTCCAGAAGCAGCCTCAAGAAAAGTTACCACGACCACCTATGAACGTAACCCCTATGTCGCCGAATACGCCCGGCGGCGGGCCAATGGGAGATGTCAACTCTGCCATCAACCCGCGCCTTTTTTAAACCCAGATGGGGAGCCATTTTTAGAAGTTCACCATATTGTCTGGCTTTCCCGCGGCGGGGAAGATACCATAAATAACACCGTCGCTCTATGCCCCAACTGCCACCGTAAGATGCATATTTTGGATCTGGCGGCAGACAGGGAGAGGTTAAGAAGGGAGATCAAGGGTTAACTGGAGGAAGAACCATGACAGAAAACACGAGTATGGATCTTACCACCTTGGAAAACTGGCTGTGGGAAGCAGCTTGTGTAATTCGCGGTGCCGTCGACGCACCTAAATATAAAGATTACATACTGCCGTTGATTTTCTTAAAACGCTTATCCGACGTATTTGAAGATGAAATAACAAGGCTGGCCGAAGAGGTCTTTGACACGGCAGAAGAAGCCCTGGCGCAGGTCGAAGAAGACCACTCCCTGGTACGCTTTTATATCCCTCCCCAAGCCCGCTGGGATGCTATTGCCCGGCAGACTACCAATATAGGCGATTACCTTACCGATGCCGTGCGCGCAGTAGCCCGGGAGAACCCCAAATTACACGGCATCTTTGAGACTATTGACTTCAACGCCCAGATGGCCGGCCAACCAGTTATAGATAATGACCGGCTTTATAACTTAATCCAGGTCCTTTCCCGCCATCGTTTAGGGTTAAAGGACGTTGAGGTAGACATCCTCGGCCGGGCCTATGAGTATCTACTGCGCAAATTTGCCGAAGGCCAGGGCCAGAGCGCCGGCGAATTCTACACACCGCGGGAAGTAACCTGGCTGATGGCCTATCTTTTGGAGCCCCAACCTGGTGACGAGATCTATGATCCGGCCTGCGGCTCCGGGGGTCTATTGATCAAAAGCGTATTGGCCTTCAAGGAAGCTTATGGCGACGATCCCCGGAGAGCACCGGTCAAAATTTACGGCCAGGAAATCCTTTATACCACCTTCGCCATGGCCAAGATGAATGCCTTTATCCATGACCTGGAGGCCGACATCCGCCTGGGCGATACAATGGCCCGGCCGGCCTTTACCAATCCTGACGGTTCATTGCGTACCTTTGACAAAGTGACTGCCAATCCCATGTGGAACCAGAAATTCCCTCTATCCCTGTACGAAGAAGACCCCTTTGATCGTTTTAAGTTTGGCGGCATCCCGCCGGCGTCAAGCGCCGACTGGGGCTGGGTCCAGCATATGTTTGCTTCCCTGAAAGAAAATGGCAAGATGGCCGTCGTCTTAGACACCGGTTCCATCTCCCGGGGCAGCGGCAACCAGGGTTCCAACCGCGAGCGGGATATTCGCAAAGTCTTTGTTGAAAAAGATCTGATAGAATGCGTCATCCTGCTGCCGGAAAACATGTTCTATAACACGACCGCCCCGGGTATAATCATGGTCATAGATAAGGCCAAAAAGCACCCAGGGGAGATTTTATTAATCAACGCCTCTAAGATGTTTACCAAAGGCCGCCCGAAGAACTACATGGATGACGAGCATATTAAGAAGGTCTACAGCCTTTACCATGAATGGCGGGAAGAAGAGGGCTTGAGCAAAATAATTTCAATTGAAGAAGCAGCCCGCAACGACTACAACCTCAGCCCGTCCCGCTATGTATCCACCAACGGCAAAGAAGATTACCGGCCAATAGAGGAAATATTAGTCGAGCTGGCCGAAATCGAAGAAGAACGCCAGGCCGTAGATAAGGAACTGAATGATATCTTGGGCAAGTTGGGTTTTGGAGGTTGGCTGAATGGATAAGGAGAAAAATGAGGTGATGGAGGGGTATAAAGAAACAGAAATCGGGGTGCTACCGGCGGATTGGGAAGTGGTGAGGCTGGGGGAAGTGGCGAGAAGAATGAAGGCTGGTGGAACGCCAAGTACATCTGAGCCGCTCTTCTGGTCTGGTGGGATACCTTTTGTTAAAGTTGAGGATGTAGCAAGGCCTGGGAAGTATCTAATAGATACTATTTCATCTATAACTGAGCATGGCCTAAAAAACAGTAATGCTTGGTTAGTACCTGAAAATTCAATACTTCTTTCGATGTACGGTACTGCCGGAGAGGTTAAAATATCTAGAAAAGAAATGGCCATAAGCCAAAATGTGTTAGGTATCGTTCCAAACGAAAATATTTTTATTGAGTTTATGTATTATATCCTTAATTGGGCTAAAAACAATACATTATCTTTAATTACTGACGTAACTATTTTTAAACATTTCACCCTTGCTAAAGCTAAACAAATAATATTTCCTCTTCCCCCTCTCTCCGAGCAGCGCAAGATTGCCTATGTGCTTTCAACCATCCAAAAAGCCATCGAGCTTCAAGATAAAGTTATCGCCGCCCTCCGGGAATTGAAGAAGTCGCTCATGCGCCACCTTTTCACCTACGGCCCGGTACCTGTGGACCAGATTGACCGCGTACCCTTGAAAGAAACGGAAATTGGAATGGTCCCGGAGCATTGGGAAGTGGTGAGATTGGGGGAAGTCACTTTGGAGGAAAAAGGGGCAATAAAAATTGGTCCTTTTGGAAGCCAACTTAAAAAAACAGAACTTACTTTACAAGGTAAAAAAGTGTATGGCCAAGAGAATGTTATAAAAAACAATTTTTTATTGGGTAATAGATTTATTGATGATGTAAAGTTCCAGGCACTTTTGTCTTTTAAAGTAAACCCTGGAGATGTATTACTCACGGCAATGGGCACTATAGGGTATGCTGCCGTTTTTCCTGAAAATGCTGAAGAAGGCATTATAGATTCCCATTTAATTAGAATAAAAGTAAATAAAGACAAAATGTCACCATACTTTCTCAAACTATGTTTTAGTAATCATAAGTTAAAAGAACAGCTTAATATGTACGGGCATGGAGTGATAATGAAGGGGCTTAATACTTCAATAGTTAAATCTTTTTCTATTCCTCTTCCTCCACTCCCCGAACAACACCTAATTACCCATATTCTTACAATAGTCGACAACAAAATTAACATAGAACAAAACCGCAAATCCGCCCTCCAATCCCTATTCCAAACCATGCTCCACCTGCTTATGACCGGCAGGGTGCGCGTTAAAGACCTGGAGGTGAAAGAAGATGCCCTTAGGCGGTGAACGCTCCACAGTGCAAAATCCATTCATCCGCTATGCCACCGAAGCGGGCTGGAAGTACATAGCACCTGAGAATTTAGAGCTCAGGCGGGGTGGAGTGGGGGGATTAATCGACCGTCAGGTATTCATCAGCCAGCTCCAGAGGTTAAACCCCGGCGTGGTGGACCACCTGCGGGCTGAAGAGGTATTAAAGCGGCTGGAGCGGATACCGCCCAGCATTGAAGGTAACCTCCAGGCCTGGGAATACCTGAAGGGCTTACGGACGGTATACGTGGAGACCGAGAAAAGGGAACGCAATATCCGCCTGCTGGACCTGGAAAACTGGCGGACCAATAGTTTTCAAGTCACCGACGAATTTACCTATACCAACGGCACCTACACCATTCGCGCCGATATCGTTTTCTTGATTAACGGCGTCCCGGTCCTGGTGGTGGAAACGAAATCCACCAACGAGATCGAAGGCATTGCCAAAGCCCTGGACCAGATGCGCCGCTACCACCGGGAAACACCGGAGTTAATGGCCCTGGAGCAGGTTTACTGCTTAACCCACCTCGTCCGCTTCTATTACGGCGCCACCTGGAGCTTAAGCCGCAAAAACCTTTTTAACTGGCGGGACGAAAGCACCGGGCAGGATTACGAGACCCTGGTAAAAAGCTTCATCCATCCCCAGCGGGTGTTACGGGTTTTAACGGACTTTATCATGTTTACCCGCCGCGACGACGAATTAAGCAAGGTTATTTTACGACCGCACCAGATGCGGGCCATCGGCCGGGTGTTGAACCGCGCCCTGGACCCCAACAAAAAGCGGGGTTTAGTCTGGCACACCCAGGGTTCAGGTAAAACCTACACCATGATCACCATAGCCAAAAAGCTCATTGAAGACCCCCGTTTTAATAACCCCACGGTCCTCATGCTGGTAGACCGCAATGAGCTGGAACAGCAACTTTTCGCTAACTTATCCGCTTGCGGAGTAGGAATGGTCGAAGTAGCCCAGAGCAAACGCCACCTGCAGGAGCTCCTGGCTTCCGACCGTCGCGGCCTTATCGTCAGCATGATCCATAAGTTTGACGACATCCCGGCCAATCTCAACTGCCGGGACAATATCTTCGTCCTGGTAGATGAAGCCCACCGTACCACTGGCGGGAATCTCGGCAACTACCTCATGGGCGCCCTCCCCAATGCCACCTATATCGGTTTTACCGGCACCCCCATTGACCGCACCGCCCACGGCAAAGGCACCTTTAAAGTCTTTGGCTGTGACGATCAGCCCCACGGTTACCTGGACAAATACAGCATAGCCGAATCCATAGAAGACGGCACCACAGTCCCCCTCCATTACTCCCTGGCTCCCAACGAACTGCGGGTGGACCGTGAAACCCTGGAGGAAGAATTTCTAAACCTGGCGGCGGCCGAAGGGGTCAGCGATATCGAGGAACTAAACAAAGTATTAGAGAAGGCCGTTACCCTAAGGAATATGCTAAAAAATAGGGAGCGGGTAGAGGCCATCGCTTCCTATGTCGCCCGCCATTACCAGGATTATATCGAACCAATGGGTTATAAAGCCTTCCTGGTGGCAGTAGACCGCGAGGCCTGTACAATGTATAAAGAGGCCCTGGATAAATACCTGCCGCCGGAGTATTCGGCAGTAGTCATCAGCCGGGCCCACAATGACCCGCCGGAACTGGCCCGTTATTATCTATCCGAAAAAGAAGAAATGGAATTACGCAAGGCCTTCCGCAAACCCGGGGAATTACCTAAAATCCTCATTGTCACCGAAAAACTTCTAACCGGGTATGATGCCCCAGTGTTGTACTGCATGTACCTGGATAAACCCATGCGCGACCATGTCCTTTTGCAGGCCATTGCCCGGGTGAACCGTCCCTATGAAGACGAAAACGGCCACCAGAAGCCGGCCGGTTTTGTCCTCGACTTTGTCGGCATCTTTGAAAACTTAGAAAAGGCCCTGGCCTTTGATTCTAAAGACGTAGAAGGCACCATTGTAGACCTGGATATCCTCAAAAACCGTTTTCAGGAGTTAATGGCTGAAGGCAGGAGCAAGTACCTTGCCGTCATAGAAGGGTATAAACAGGATAAGGCGGCCGAAAAAGCCCTGGAGTATTTCCGGGAGCCCAAGACACGCCAGGAGTATTACCTTTTTTTCAAAGAGCTGGCCAACCTTTTCGAAATTATTTCGCCAGATCCTTTTTTAAGGGGGTACCTGGATGACTACGACCAGTTGGCCCGGCTTTACCGGCTCCTGCGTTCCATTGAACCCGGGGTCAACCTGGATCATGAACTAATGCGCAAAACAGCCCGCCTGGTCCAGGAGCATACCATCCCGGGGGCCATCCAGAATGCGGTGACGGTTTATAAGATCAACGAGGAAGTCCTAGATAAACTGGCAGAAAGCAGGGCCAGTTATACCGTTGAAGTGTTTAACCTGCTGAAAAGCATAGAAAACACCATATCCGCAAAGAAACATGAAGCACCTTATTTACTTTCCATAGGCGAAATGGCGGAAAGGGTAGCTAAAGCCTACCAGGAAAGGCAGTTAAGCACCCAGGAGGCTTTGCGCCGGTTAGAGGAACTAATTAAAGGATATCTGGCTTCCGAAAAAGAGCGGGCGGAAAAGGATATGGCACCGGAGACCTATGCTGTATACTGGTATTTAAGACGGCAGCAAATAAAAGATGCCGAAACTGTGGCCCGGAATATGGCCGGCGCCTTTGCCATTTATCCATATTGGCAAGAGAGCGAGAGTCAAGAGCGGCAGATCATAATGGAGTTTTATAAAAACCTAAAAAAAGCAGGGGTAGAAACGGGAAAAAAGATGAAAGAAATCGTAGATCAGGTCATGCAACTGCTTAAGGGGGCCAGACGATGAGCATGGTATTCGATACAACTTCAGCCCTGGCGCCCCTTGATAAGCTGGAAGAGGCCATTCCGGAGGCTGTTTTCCGGGCGGAAGTTACCACCTGGGCCAAGAGGATCGGCGTTGAGCCTAAAGAAATACATATCCGCGTCATGAAACGCAAATGGGCGAGCTGCTCCAGTAAAGGGCGCTTAACCTTTGATCCCGAGTTGTTAAAACAACCGGCACCCTTCCGGGCAGAGGTAATCGTCCATGAACTGCTACATTTAAAGATACCCAATCATGGACCATTGTTTAAGGCGATGGTCAAGGCGTATCTGGCGAAATATGGGATAGGATGCTAATTTGGCCTCAAAGCCTTGTGGCCCAAGACTTTCAAGACATAGGGCCATGTTATTATAGAGAGTTTTTTGGTAGCGGCATGATTTTTATCTATATTAAAAGCCGCTGCTTTTTAGTTTGCAAAACCTTTGAAAGGGCCTAATGGCCGGAAACTATTGCGGCTCAACACTTTCAAGGTTTGCCGCCCATTTTGGTTAGGTGGTAAAAACAGCGGTGTTATAAGGCGCGAAAAAAGGGAGGTAAAACTTATGGAGCAAAGTATTGCCAAAAAAGCGATTTTGGAAATTGATCCCAACAAAAATATTATTAAAGGAGAGTTGGTATCTTCGGAAACAGGGGAAATCCTCACAACAGATGTAGGGGAAATTTTAGAGTTTATCTATACGGACTGCGGCGGTGTTGACATTATAGAAATGTATGAAGAGGAACAGTTAAAAAAGCACAACGAGAAATAGCGCAAAAGGAATATGAGTTTTATAAATTCAAAATGGGAATATATCATGAGGCATTTGAGCAGTCGAACTTTATGCCGCGGGTATAAAAGCCCTGATAGTATTGCCAATTGCAAAGCTGCTGTCCGACCTAAAAGAAAAAGAAAATCCAAACAAAATAACAAAATGGATCATAGAAAAAATTATCCCGCCTGCCCGGAAGATGATAGTTGCTTTTCTTTTCGGTAAGGAAAATGCCAAAGAGATCGACCGGCTTATAGAAGAAGCAAGGGAAAAGTATTTATCGTAGGAAATAATCCTGTAAATCTTGCCTGGATGTATATCGGGGAAGCGAAGTGACAAAGCCAGAAACGAAAACTCTTTATGATTTGGGGGGGCCAAAATATGCTGCATCTAGAAGATTACGTTAAAGAATTTAACCGTGCTCTCCAGGTAGAGATAGAACATCAAAAAGAGAATGGTGGTCGTCTTTATATTATTCAAGATGGTTTGCTGCTTGATAATCGGGATCACTTTATATATCGCTTTGTTATGGATCAAGAAATGAGTCTACCAGATGGGACACCAGTGTATGTTAAAATTGATGATAAAACAGTTCCAGGAAATGTAATTTCTTTAGAAGGTTTTGATTTAATACTTGCCCTGGAACAGAATATTGGTACTGAGGTACATGAAGCACAACTTATTTGTGAGCCGTGGTTCTTACTGGAAGCACTTCAAAAGCGACTGGAAAAAATTAATCAAAAGAATACTTTTCTTGCTTCTTCGGTGCTGACAGGTAATCAAGTGAAGATTAAAAACCCAGAACAACTTAAAACTGGTCAGCAGGGTAAAAATTGTGAAGTATGCCGTTTTGTCTTAAATAACGCAGTTGTTTTCATATGGGGTCCACCGGGTACTGGGAAGACGGAAACCCTGGCCCGTATAACTAATGAATTGCTTTCAAGTAACGAACGTGTTCTTATTTTGTCACATAGTAATGTTGCTGTTGATGAAGCTGTAGCTAGAATAGCAAGCGTTACTTCAACTTATAAAGAAGGAGATATTGTTCGTTATGGTTTCGCACAACCTGCTTTTTTAGCAAAACATCGCAATCTAACTTCATTTTACCTTGCGGCAAAAAGAAGGCCGGAACTTCTGCATCGCTATGAACAGTTAAAGTCGGAGCGTGAAAAGCTTAAAAAAATTGGTCGCTCAAAAGAACTGGCCAGTGTGGAAAAAGAACTCAGTAATTGCCGCCAGGAAATTCGTGCTTTGGAGGTTTTTGTTATTGGCAACGCAAAAGCCGTTGGTACTACATTGTCAAAATCAGTTATTGATGAGGCCGTCTTTAACTCATCTTGGGATACGGTAATCGTCGATGAGGTAAGTATGGCATACATACCTAATGTTATCTTTGCAGCCAGTTTGGCAAAAAGACGTATCGTACTTATAGGGGATTTCCGGCAACTTGCTCCTATAGCGATGGCAACGGCACCATTAGTGAACAAATGGTTGAAGCGGGACATATTTGAGAAAGCAGGTATAGTTAAAGCAGTTGATAGTGGAATGGATCATCCATGCCTGATCAGTTTAACTATACAACACCGCATGCATCCCCGGATTGCTGGCTTTCCAAGCATTCGATTTTATGGTGGACGGCTTGAAAATGCACCTGATGTAGCGAAAAATGTGGAACCAATTATAAAAGATGAGCCATTTCCCGGAGAACCCCTTATAATGTTTGACCTCTCTGGACTTGATATTGGAAGTTGTATCTTGCCCGATTATACACGATTTAATCTGTTTTCCGCCTTTGCTTCAATAAGCTTGGCTATTAATTCCGGGAAAAATAATGTTGCCATTATAACACCATATGTAGCCCAGGGACGGCTGCTCAGGGCCTTGATAAGCGATTTATATCCGTTTAAGGAGGATAACAGCACTCCGAAATGCCGCGCTTCAACTGTGCACAAGTTTCAAGGGTCCCAAAGCGATTTGGTAATATTTGATACAGTAGACAGCAGTGGAAGGCCAGGTACACTTGTCTCCAGTATTGATGAAAGTTCTCGTCTTATCAATGTAGCTGTAACAAGGGCTAAAGGCAAGTTAATTTTAGTTTGTAAACGTTCGTACTTAGAAGATAGTGTTAGTAAAAATATGCCAATTAGATGGTTAATCCAATACGCCAGAGAAAAAGGAAAACATTATCGCTTGTTAAATACCTTTAATTCGGATCTTTTAGGGGAAAATGACAGTAAACATTTGATTTGGCTGGAAAATGAAAAAGATATCAGGTCAAAGTTAAAAGAAGAGATTAAAAATGCAAAGAAAATAATAGGGGAATTTAAAAGCGATTGGTTAGAGAGTAAAACCGGGCAAGCGATATTAGAAGAATTAGATAAACCTGATAAGAATGTAGTGATAAAATGTAATAGCACCTCTCCATTAAAAGGAACCTCTTTGGAAAATGATGTTATAATCAAAAACTTTATTCCTTACTCTGCTCTTTTATTAATTGATAATAAGGTAATTTGGTGTGGCGCACAGGTAAGAGGAGAGGATAGGTATCTATGGGTAAGATATTCCGGGCCCAAAGGGGTCATAAGTATAGCAGGACTATTAGACTTTGACCTCAACAAAATTAATGACAAAAAGATTGTGGGCCTCCAAGACTTTGTTAAAAGCAAAAGCAAATGTCCCTTGTGTGGGAACCCCATGACTGCCCGCTTGAGTAAGAAAGGAAAAATATTTTTGGGCTGTACGACTTATCCATCATGTGAAGGTATAAAATGGTTGGACATTGAAATTGCTAACGAATACCTTTCATTTATTGAGGCGCATTGTCCCCAATGTGGTAGCAATCTAGTAGCTAGAAAGGGTAGAAATGGATTATTTGTAGGCTGTAGTAATTTCCCTGATTGCAAAATGACGTTTGATCTAAAAGATTATCTTAAATGACTTTGGGCTTTTTATTACCTCTTTTATAGCCGCGGGCGCTTCCCGGTCGTCCGGCCGTTAGCCGGGTCCCGCCTTGTGTCTGAGGGTGTGGTTGATGGCCGAACCCCCCGGCACGTGGCGGTGGATCTTTTAAAGGCCTTTTCCAGCCAGCCTTTTCTAGACACTGTTTAAATAATACCTTTTTTACGCCAAAACCATGTCGCCATGTTGTGCTACTATAGCATAAAAGGAGGTGGCCTAATGAGTAAGGTGCGTAATCTGTTGAATCCAATGACAGGAAAGCCCTTCGCATTCGATGAATACTATGCGTTCGATGACACAATTCAAATTTTTGGCCTGGATACAGATATCCACGCCCAGATTTGTAATGTGGCCGCACAGCTTAATATTAAAGTATATGAATGCAGTATTATTGAGGACCTGATAGCAATACCAGCGTTTATGGCAATTGTAAATCCTCAGGAGATAAGTCAGGAAGACGCGGCACTTCTTTTTGAGTTGTGGCAGGAACACGACTCAAGCGAGTTCAAAGTTAAGAAAACGTCTGCAAATCGCCAGGAACGTATTGCCAGGCAGTGCGAAGAACGGATTTCCCGTATCCTGATGATATTGAAAAGGCTTCAAAAAGGGCCTGTTAAGACCAGGGAACTGGCAAAGGAGTTTAAGGTTTCTGTACGCACGGTCCAGCGTGACATAAGAATTCTGGAACGCATCGGCGAGCCAATCGGCTATGATGAGCAAGAGAAGGCCTTTTTTCTTTTAACTAGAGAAAGGTTAAGGGAGTAAGAGCCAGGAATAGGTTCAACCGAAGGAGGCTTCAAAAATGGATAATGAAAGAAGAAAGGAGATAATCAAAAGGTGGTCTAAAGTTGATCGTTCTAAGATTCGGGTTGTAACATCTCCCGATGAACCTTTAGAAACATTTTTGTCTGCTGTCTTTGGTGTTAAACGCATGCTGGTAATCAACACGGATGCGAAAGGCAAAGAACATGTGCTCCGGGTATTGAAAAAATTCGCCAACGACCAGGGCTGGAATTCAGAATTTTTAATGCAAAAGGGGCAAATGTTGAAGATATCAGAGGAGATTATCATCAACGTAAGAAGCCTCCCTACTGGCCTGAAAACCAGGGGATGATTGTGGTAAGTATTGCGAGCTTTTCTATATGTGGTGTGCATGCCTTACGGCAAGGAACGTTTAAAACCGGATCAATTGCCTTACGGCTCGGGCTTTGTCTTTCTGGCATACAATGATTTCCCGGTTGAGCGTTTTGCCTCAATAACTGCTTATTTTGGGGACGAATACAAAAGTATTACCTGGCCCCCGGCTCCTTATACGAAAGAGCGAGTGATTTATGAAACGAGGGTGGCTATGCAAAATATTGGACAGTTGTACGAGCAGCCGTTCATTAACTGGAGAGGGGAAACAAGGGATGCGAGCCAGGAGTTGTATACAGAAGTGATCGCAGAAGAACTCTTACAGGCAAACATAGCAAAAGATTCGTTTTAAAAAGTTTAAGATTACTCGCAGAGAATTAGAGGAGCAGCAAAGCATGGTATTGATGCTGGTGCGCCCTTCGATGATTAGTGACCTGAAGAAAATCAATTTTACCGGTGGAAACTTCATTTATTCAATGTGGCTTGGATATCAGAAGGAACCCGCTATGGTACGTCTATTGAATTTTGCCAGGGAACGGGATATGGAATATCACTATATGCATACGAGCGGGCATGCACCTTTACAAACCCTAAAGAAATTGGTTGATGCCCTGCAACCCAAAGAAGTAATACCCATACATACGTTTTATCCCAATGAATACCATGCATTAGGGATTAAAGTTAAATGTCTGAACGATGGCGATATTTATCTTGGTTGAATTGAGGCGGTTTATTTCATCAGCCCCGACAGTCTCCCCATCGTGCGTCTGTAGACCGCCGGGGGACGTCCGGACCCTGGAGCCCGCGGTTCCTCCATGGCCTCCGGCCAAGTTGAGGGCATATACCGTATAGACCCGCCGGCTCCAGGGCGGGGACACGGGCGTCCACTCCCTTCGCGGCCCTGCGGGCCGCTCCGGGAGAGGGCGCTGGTCAGGAGCCCACAGCCCGTAAGTTGTGATAAAGCATGGCACCGTTTTTTGACCGCGGGCGCCGCCCGGCCTTCCGGCCGTCAGCCGTCGGCCGGGACCCGCCACGTGCCTGAGGGCGTGATTGTCAGCCACAACCCCCGGGCACGTGGCGGTGAATTCTTAGAAGGCTTTCCCGGCCGGCTTTTTTGTAGATCCCTGTTTCCTTATGGTTCACATCTCGCTTAAAATGGACAGTTCCTGGGTCCCGTTTACGAGTTCACTGGTTCAAGCGGTGGAAAATAACTCCATAATATAATTAGCCTGTGGTATACTTAAATTAGTGGAACTGCGGGAAAGAGAATGAGGGACGAAACTGACAACGCTATTTTAGCAGGGGGGCTAAATATGGGTACCCAACCTGACGAGCTGGCTGCTTATTACGCCAGGAAATACCCTTTGACTTTTACCAACGATTTTGCGCAAACTGACCCGTCCCTAACCGAGCTTTATAAAGAAGCCTGGCAAGTTGCTGCCAGAGCTGCGGCCATCTTAAAAGAGAGATATGGTGCCCAAAAAGTAGTAGCCTTCGGCTCCTTGGTTGATCGTTCCCGCTTTACACGCTGGTCCGATGTTGATCTGGCGGCATGGGGCATCCCGGACGACCGGTTTTACGCCGCAGTAGGGGCGGTGACGGGTCTTAGTGAAAAATTTAAAGTTGACCTAGTTGACCCGGAAGACTGCCGGGAATCTTTACGCAGGGCTATTGAAAGCGAAGGGGTCGAGCTATGAAAAAGAAGTACCTTGCCCTGGCCGGCCGCATCCGGGAGGAGCTCGCTGAAATCCATCAGGCCGTCGACCGCGCCCGAACCTGATAGGAACGCTATCAACTTACAGGCGATGATTTTTACCTTGACAGCGTAGCTTTTAATCTTCACAGCTTTTATACGGGGCTGGAGAGGATTTTTGAACTAGTTGCCATCAATCTGGAGCAAAGTAAGCCGGAGGGGCAAAACTGGCATCAGAGCTCTTGCACCAGATGGCGGTTGAGATTGAACTGATACGTCCCCCTGTCATCTCCAGGGAAACCAGGAACAGCCTGGATGAATACAGGGGCTTCCGTCACGTTGTGCGCAATATATATACCTTCCGTCTTTCTCCTGCCCGCATAAAGCCTTTACTGGATAACCTTGCGGAAGTTTGGGAGCGCACAAGAAGGGAATTAGAAAGGTTTCTTCTTTTCATTGAAGCAAGGGGTAACGAAAAGCAATAAAGGCCCTCTTTAGCTTTTTTGTTTTTTGCATAGTGGCGTTGTATTCTTTTCCATCTCGGCATATGCTATAAATATAAGCCCCCGTTTTTACGGGGGCTATGCTAAAGGGACGCTACTGCATCTTGCCCTGCGCCTGCTGGAAAACCTTGTACTGGGGTTCCTGGGTTTCCAGGTAGTTGACTCGACCCTTTAAGCCCTGGGCGATATTTTCGATTTGGTTGGCATAATCGGTAAACTGCTTCTTGGCGTTTTTATCCTGGGTTTCCAGGGCATAGGTCTTCAGATCGGCAATGGCGCCTTCCAGGCTGGTGAGGGTCTGGTGCATTTTGGTACCAACAGTCAATTTTTAAAAGCCCTCCTTTGCAGTATTGGTCCCTGTCCAGTTGCTAGTTTGGATCCTTAAAGAGAATAATATAAGAAGTAGTTTCTGCACAGAAGGGAACCCTTGACCAGATATGGTCATAAGCGTATAATAAAAACAAAAATTGGTCTTTTGGGTGTTTTGGGAGGTGGTAGCCGGCGTTGACAGCACGTAAAGGCTACCATTTTGTGCTTATAAAGCTGGAAAGGAGGTCTTGTGCGTGAACCTGGCGGCAACTTATGTAGGGGAAAAGTTGCTTGAGCAGGGGGTTAAATTAATTCTCAATAACCCGGAAAAGAATATTCCCCGCCTGATTGCCGTGGCGGAAAAGCTGGCCCGGGATCCCTATCACCGGGAAATGGTGGCCAATGTTAAGAGGGTCTTGGAGGACAGAAATAGCAACTGGTACCAGTTCGCCCAGAGGTTGCTGACTCAGACCCATCCTAATATCAGGCAGCGCCTGGCTATGGACTTCTTTGTTAATTCGACTTTTATCGGTGTGCCGCGGCAGAAGGAATGGGCGGCGAAACTCGGTGTCGCCGTACCGTGGGCCATCCTTATGGACCCAACGGAAAAGTGTAATTTAAATTGTCTGGGTTGCTGGGCCGGCGACTACCAGCGGGCGCAAGAACTGGATTTTGCTACCATGGACCGCATAGTTACCGAAGGCGAGAAGCTGGGCATTAATTTTATCGTTCTATCCGGCGGCGAACCCCTGCTGCGACGGGACGATATTATCAGGCTGGCCGAGAAGCACCCCGACCAGGTTTTCCACCTCTTTACTAACGGTACTTTAATTGATCAAAAATTTGTCGACGATATGGTCCGCCTGGGTAATATTACGGTAGCCTTAAGCCTGGAAGGTTTTGAGGAAAGAACCGATAGCCGCCGCGGCAAAGGCGTTTTCGCCAAGGTAATGCAGGCCATGGACCTCATGCGGGCCGCCGGGGCCGTCTATGGGGTCTCAGTAACTTACAGCCGCAATAATACCGAGGAACTAGGTAGCGACGCCTTTGTTGATATGCTGGTAGACAAAGGGGTTGCCTTTGGCTGGTATTTTACCTATATCCCCATTGGCAAGGACGTGGACCTGGAAATGATGGCCACCCCGTCCCAGCGGGCCTGGATGTTTGAGCGTATCCAGTATTTCCGCCGGACCAAACCCATCTTCCTGGTGGACTTCTGGAACGACGGCGAGGCCAGTAACGGCTGTATCGCCGGCGGGCGGCGTTATTTCCACATTAACGCGGCCGGGGAAGTGGAGCCCTGTGCCTTTGTCCACTACAGCACTTGCAATATTAAGGACGTCAGCCTGGTGGAAGCCCTGCAGAACCCCCTTTTCCGCGCCTACCAGAAGCGCCAGCCCTTTAACCAGAACCTGCGCCGTCCCTGCCCCCTTATTGATAACCCGGAAATGCTGCGGGACATAGTGGCCGAGTCCGGTGCCCGCTCGACCCAGCTGCATAGTGACGAGACGGCAGCGGAGTTTGCCGCCAAACTGGCCCCCTATGCCCGGGCCTGGGGAGAGGTGGCCGACCGCATCTGGGAAGAGGAAGGAAAAGCTGGAGCTGTAACAGTGGAGGGGGAAAATTGTTGCCGGACACATTAGACAAAAAGCGGATAGAGATGGTAAAATGACCTTGAGAGAGGCTCTTGAGGTCATTTTATTGAAAGGCATGTGAAGAGATTGGCTGAGGATAAGTTATACAGCCTGGAAGAGGCTATGGAATTTTCCCGTCAGGAGACGCGGGAAGTATATCGCCGCTATGTCAATCCCGGCCTGGCGGGGATGCTGGCCCTGCTGGATTTTGACAAGTCCTTTGTCCGGGCGCAAGGAGTTGCCGTCTGGGACAGGGAGGGCAAGCGCTACCTGGACTTCCTGGGTGGCTATGGCGCCCTCAATCTAGGTCACAACCCGCCGGAGGTGCTGGCCGCCGTTAAAAGAGTCCTGGAACGGCCCAATATCCTCCAGGCCTCTTTAAACCCCCTGGCTGCGGCCCTGGCCCACAACCTGGCGCGGGTGACGCCCGGCGATCTGGAGCGGGTCTTTTTCTGCAACAGCGGTACCGAGGCCGTGGAGGGCGCCCTGAAGCTGGCCCGCGCCGCCACCGGCCGGGAAAAGATCGTCTACTGCCGCAATTCCTTCCACGGTAAAAGCTTTGGTTCCCTGTCGGTCACCGGGCGGGAGAAATACCAGCGTCCCTTTGCTCCTTTACTGCCTGGGTGCGAAGCGGTGCCCTATGATGACCTGGAGGCCCTGGAGGCCAAACTTGCCGGTGGTGATGTGGCCGCCTTTATCGTTGAACCCATCCAGGGTGAGGGGGGTGTGATCGTCCCCCACGACGGCTATCTTAAGGGGGCGCGGGACCTCTGCGACCGCTACGGGAGTCTGTTAATCATCGATGAGATCCAGACGGGCTTTGGCCGGACGGGCTATCTCTTTGCCTGCGAGCATGAGGGTGTGGTACCGGATATCATGTGTCTGGCCAAATCCCTGGGCGGCGGCGTCATACCAGTCGGCGCTTACATTGCCCGTCCGGATGTCTGGGATAAAGCCTACGGTAGTATGGATAAAGCTTTGCTCCACACTTCCACCTTTGGCGGTAATAGCCTGGCGGCGGCTGCCGGCCTGGCGGCCCTGCAGGGCATCCTGGATAAAGACCTGGCGGGTCAGGCGGCAACCAGAGGGCGCTTCTTCCTGGAACGGCTGCGTCAGCTTAAAGAGAAATATAGCCTCATTAAAGACGTCCGCGGCCGTGGCCTTCTCATCGGCCTGGAGTTTAACCAACCCGTGGGCGGGTGGCTCGACAAGCTTACCCGGGGTAAGGTTAATGAGCTGGCCGGGGAATATTTCGGGTCCCTGGTGGCCGGGGAACTGTTGAATAAACATCAGGTGATTACGGCCTATACGTTAAATAACCCCAATGTTATCCGCCTGGAACCGCCTTTGATTGTCACCGAAGAGGACATAGAACAGGTGCTGGCGGCCCTGGAAACTATCTTGCGCGGGTACGGCTTTATTGGTGTAACTTTAAGCAGCGCCAAAACAGTCCTGGGTTCCCTGTTGAAACGCAAATAGAAGGTTATACGGAAGGCATAAAGTTGGTGGCTTCCCGGCAGACTAAGAAAAAAGTCTTCCGGGAGGTAAGCCTGATGCCAGATAATGTAATCGTCTACACTACTCCGACCTGACCCACCTGCAAGACGGTGAAAGAGTATCTTTCCCAGCATGGCGTTAACTATGAAGAAAAGGATATTAGCGTTGATGGCCGGGCCAGGGAGGAATTATGCCGGCGTAATGGCGGCCTGGCCGCCGTGCCCACCCTGTTCGTTGACGGACAGGTAATTGTAGGGTTTGATGAAAATCGCTTGAATAAAATATTTCATTAACGCCGGGGTAAGTACCCCGGCCTGGTTTTTATTGGTTGCCATTTTTATGTATAGGCGCCAGACGGTGGGGAAAAATGATCCCTGGTAAAATTAAATATACGGAAGGAGGCCATACGATGGCTGGTTTAACCCAGGCCGAATTAATGCAGCTCCGGGAAAATTTAAGTAACGAATTGTTGATGATCCGGAAATTCGGGGCTTATGCGGCCCAGTGCAGCGATCCCCAGTTGAAGCAGGTCCTGAGTTCTGTGCAGCAGGCCCACCAGCGCCACTATAATACCCTGATCCGCCACCTGGGCGGGCAGCATATGATGTAAAGGGGGAAGGCAAGCCCATGCAACTTTTTGACGACAAGACCATGTTCAGCGATTGCTTGGCCAGCGAAAAGCTTTTAACCAGCTCCTATAATATGGCGATTACCGAGTGCGCCAACGATCAGCTGCGGCGGGATTTTATGGCCGTTTACCAGGATGAGCAGAACTGCCTGAAGGCTGTGTGGGATGTTATGCACGCAAAAGGGTGGTACCAGCTCAACATGGCCAGCCAGCAGGAAATCACCCAGCTGCAACAGCGCCTGCAGCAGGAACAAATGCAGCTCCAGCAGGGTGGTATGATGGGTGCCCAGATGGGGATGGCGCCCCAGATAGGTGGCGGAATACCCCAGTACCGGGTGTAGGTAACTGAACCGTAAGAGTGCCTCCGGGGGAATAACTTCGGAGGCTATCTTTATGCCGGTCCTTAGCGATTGCCAGTTCCCGGGAACTGGCGGCAGGAATTGGCGTCTTTACGTCGAAAATAGTGATAAAAAGCTTGGGCTTTTTGCTCAAGCCGGTCGCCCGGTGTGGTCACCCGGTGTTCCCGGCAGTGCAGGGGGGTGCTGCCATAAGCGGCAAAGGTGCGTAGCAGCGGGGAGAGGCCCTCAGCCGGCGGCTAAAATCTGCTGCTACCGGCCTGTGGTTGGAGCCGGTTTAGCGGCCCGGGGGGTAACAATGGTGGATACAACGAAAATGGCAGCCGATCTGGTAGCCTGGTTGCAGGAGGAGGTGCAAAGGGCCGGAGCCCAGGGTGCGGTGGTCGGCCTGAGTGGCGGGATTGATTCCGCCGTAGTGGCGGCCCTCTGCCGACAGGCCTTCCCGGATAATTGCCTGGGTGTGATCATGCCCTGCCACAGCGACCCGGGCGATGCAGAGGACGCCCGGCTGGTGGCCCGGCACCTGGATCTACCGGTGGTAGAGGTGGTGCTGGATGACGTCTACGACCAGCTGGTACTGCTGCTGACGGGAAAACCTTACGCAGCTGAGCGGCGGAGCCTGGCCCTGGCTAACTTAAAGCCGCGCCTCAGGATGTTAACCCTTTATTTCTATGCCAACGAGCGCAATTACCTGGTCATTGGTACGGGTAATAGAAGTGAGCTGGCAGTGGGGTACTTTACCAAGTATGGTGACGGCGGTGTGGATTTGCTGCCCCTGGCCAACCTGGTGAAGACCCAGGTACGGGAACTGGCCCGTCATTTAAGACTGCCGGAAAGGATTATTGCCAAAGCCCCTTCAGCAGGCCTGTGGGCCGGCCAGACAGATGAGGGCGAGATGGGCCTCAGCTATGCCGTCCTGGATCATTATCTCCTGACGGGAGAAGCGCCGCCGGCGGCGAAAGAGAAAATAGAGGCCATGGCCGCCTGCAGTGCCCACAAAAGGCGGCTGCCCCTGGTACCGCCCTTTTAAGGTGCCGGTGCTCCCGGATATTAACGCCGCCCCCCGTCGCGGCGGCTGTAGGGCAGGGGCACGTACTGGACCGAAGGCCGGCGTCCGGCCGGCTGGGGATAGAGTTCCATAAGCTGGTATATTTCCCGGGGCAAACCGGTTTTCACCGGCAGCCCCATTTTTATTAACTGCTCAACACTGATGGGATAGTCATGGGTCCAGCGGCCTTCACTTAAAATGGTGGCCAGTTCCTCTGCCTTCTGGCGTTCCATTTTTTCAGCCAGGAGTTCTACCAGGCTTTCCCGCACCTGCTCCATGGCTTTTCTGGCGATGTCGCCCAGGATAAGGGTGCGGTCGTCAATCTCGTTTTTATCTTTTTCCTCGATAACCTTGAGAATTGAGGCCGCCGGGTACTCGCCCAGCTGGGGGTCAACGGGGCCCAGGACGGCGTTTTCGTCCATGACGATTTCATCGGCTGCCAGGGCGATGAGGGTGCCGCCGGACATGGCGTAGTGGGGAACGTAGACGGTTACCCTGGCCGGGTGTTTTAAAATGGCGTGGGCTATCTGCTCAGCTGCCAGGACGAGGCCGCCGGGAGTATGGAGGACCAGGTCAATGGGCATATCCTCGGGGGTTAGACGAATGGCCCGCAGGAGCTGCTCCGAATCTTCGATATTGATGTAGCGAGTAAGGGGAATACCCAGGAAACTCAAGGCTTCCTGGCGATGAATGAGGGTAATGAGGCGCGAATTCCTCTTTCTTTCAAAAGCCCGGATAAGATGCAGGCGGGCGGCTTCGATCCGCCGCTGGTGCAACATGGGTAAAAAGGCCGATATCAAAAAGATGATCCAGATGATACTCAGGAAATCCACGGCCGGGGCACCTCCTTTTGCCGGTCCTCTAAATATTATCCCTTTATTACCACCAGGATATGCCAGTCCCGGTATGAATGTACCGTGATTTTTTCGCTATGGTAAATAAATTTGCGATAATCCCGAATGAACGAGGCTATGGTACGGCAGGAATACCAAAATTAATGGCGAATTTGTTTTAACGTAAGATACAGAATGGGGTTTGATATTGCCGAACATTGCCAGCCTGAGAAGGGTAGTATCTGACGGAAAAGTATTGTATACTAAATACATCAAATCTAGTTCAGCTATATAGAATGGGGGCTGGCAAAATGGCAATAAAGGACCAAAATAATCCATCGCGGATTCGCTCGGTGGCCAAGGCATTAATGATCCTTGACCTGCTGGCCGCCAACCAGCGGGATATGTCCCTGGCAGAGATAGCCCGCGCCATGGATTTGCCGAAAAGCACCCTGCATGGGTTGCTGGCTACCTTGCGGGATTTCGGTTATCTGGAGCAGTCGCCCTTTGACGGCCGTTACCGTCTGGGAGTGCACCTTTTTGAAATCGGCAATATTGTGGCCAATAACTGGGACGTCCGCAAAGTAGCCGGCCCCTATATACAGAAACTGGTAGACGAACTGGGGGAGACAGTCCACCTGGTGATCCTCGATAAGGGGGAAGTCTTGTACATTGATAAGCGGGAAAGCCAGCAGTCCCTGCGGATTGTTTCCCAGGTGGGGATGCGCCTGCCGGCCCACTGCACCGGCGTGGGCAAAGTACTGCTGGCCTACCTGCACCCCAGCGAAGTGAAGCGCATCATTGCCACAAAAGGCCTACCCCGCTATACCCGTCAAACTATCACCGACCCGCGCCGGCTGGAGGCGGAACTGGAAAAGATACGGGCAAGAGGGTATGCCGTAGACAATGAGGAAATTATGGACAGCCTGCGCTGCGTTGCAGCGCCAATAAGGGACCATAACGGCAAAGTATGTGCTGCCATTAGTGTTGCCGGCCCGGTAGCGAGGCTGGAGGGAGAGAAGTTCCAGCTGGCCGTAGAACTGATCACCAGGACGGCAGCAGAGATATCGGCCGGGCTGGGATACCGGCCTGCTTTAGGAAGTGATATTAGTGGAACTTAGGGAGTTTCTCTTTGCCCCCCTGGCAGGGCATACCCTGACCTTTGCCATCACCGCCCGGGAAAGGGGAATATTCTCCGGGGCGGCCAGGTTAAAACAACTGGCAGGTGAGCTGGGGCTGGAAGTAACCTGGTCGGCCCCCGAAGGGTATGCTTTGGAGCCTGGCAGTTGCCTTTTCCGGGGTAGGGGCGAGGCCACGGCCATTATCCGGGCGGAAGAAATGCTCCTGGGAGTTGTTGGTAAGCCTTCCGGGGTGGCCACGGCGGCGGCCGGTTTTGTCCGGCAGGCCGGGGAGCGGATAAAAGTCGTCTGCGGTGCCTGGAAAAAGGTAGCTCCGGAAATAAGGGGCGAGCTGCGCCAGGCCATCGCCACCGGAGGTGCCGGTATCCGCATTACCGAACGCCCCTTTATCTACCTGGATAAAAATTACGTCCGCCTCCTGGGAGGCGTCGAGCCGGCGGTGGACCGGGCGCGAGCCTATGACCCGGAGCGGGTGATCGTCGTACAAATCCGCGGGGAAGGCCGGCCCATAGCCGCTGAAGCGGAGGCGGCGGTAAAGGCCGGGGCAGGAATTATCATGGTAGACACCGGCCATTTGAAGGACCTGGCAAACGTGGTAACGGCAGCGCAGCAAGGAGGCTGGCGGGAAAAAGTAAAACTCGCCTTCGCCGGCGGCGTTACGCCGGCAGGCCTTGAGGAGGTAATAGACGCAGGGGCGGACATCGTCGATGTCGGCCGGGCCATTATCGACGCACCCCTGCTAGATTTAAGCCTGGATGTGGAAGGGATTTCGCTATAAACGGAAGGATTACATTTTCCTGTACATTCCAACTCAAGCAAATTATACACCAGACTGTTTCTATCATATGGCAAGAGGGCCGGATCAGATATCAAAAGAAAGGGGGGGATAACCCGTGGAATGGGACCTGCTGGAGAAAACGACCTTCTGGATCGATAACATTGAACTAACCGACGCCGACCTGGGCCAGGTTGCCGCGGCAGCAGCCGCCGCTCTGGAACTGGCCGCGCAAGACGTGATGGTGGTGGACGTGCGGCCGGGCCTGGTGGCCTTTGATATCCTGCGGCGCAGGGTACGGGCGGAAGCAGTAGCCGGCAAGGAGAAGGAAATCTTACGGCGCCTGGCGGAGTTACCGGGGGTAACTTTAAGACCGGAAGCCGCTGTCCACTCGGAAGGAGTCTTAGGATTAATTGCCCTGGAGCCGGGAGAAGCCGCCCGGGTATTGAAAGAAACGGTCACCCTGGCCCGGGATATCAGCCAGGCTGTCGCCCGGCGGGCCATGGTTTTTGCTTCGGGAGCCGAAGTTATAGCGGGGAAGATCAAAGACACCAATTCACCTTATATTATAACGGCCCTGGAAAAAGCAGGCTACCAGGCAAAGTTCGGCGGCATCCTGGAGGATGACGCCATAGCGGCGGCCAACCGCCTGGAAGGGGCCCTGGAAGAAGGTTATGGATTGCTAATCACCACCGGAGGCGTCGGGGCCGAGGACAAGGATTTCAGCATTGAAGCCATCTTACGCCTGGACCCGGAGGCCTGTACCCCCTGGATCCTGAAGTTTAAGCCTGATTACCACCGTCACCATAAAGAAGGTGTACGCATTGCCGTAGGCAGGGTAGGCCTGGCCTACCTGGCAGCCCTGCCCGGTCCCCACGAAGAAGCCAGGCTGGGCTGTGACCGGCTGCTTGCCGGACTGGAGCAGGGGCTGGGAAAAGACGACCTGGCAGAATATATAGCCAGCGCATTGCGGGAACGCTGGCGCAGTGTAATGAAAGAAGGAGGCCACGAACATGGATTACCAGGCCATTGCTGCTGAACTCCTGGCAGCAGAAGCCAGCTGTAACCCAATCGAACCCTTGACCAGCACTTATCCCGATTTAACGGTAGAAGATGCCTACCGCATCCAGCTGGCCGGCATAGGGATAAAGAAAGCCCGGGGAAACAAGGTCATTGGTAAAAAGATCGGCCTGACGAGCAGGGCCATGCAACAGCTCCTGGGGGTAAACGAACCCGATTACGGCCACCTGCTGGACAACATGCTGCTACTCGAGGGCGAACCCTGCCGGCGAGATGAACTCCTTTTACCACGGGTGGAGGGTGAACTGGCCTTTATCTTAAAGGACACCCTCAAAGGCCCGGGGGTAACCATTGCCGACGTCTTCCGGGCCACGGAAGGCATCATGCCTGCCTTTGAGATTGTCGACAGCCGCATCCGCGACTGGAAGATCAAGCTGCCGGATACCATTGCCGACAACGCTTCCAGCGCCCGCCTGGTCCTGGGCAGCCGCATGGTGCCCATCAAAGACCTGGACCTGCGCCTCATCGGCATGGTGCTGGAGAAGAACGGCGAAGTGGTCAGCAGCGGCGCTGGTGCCGCTGTCTGGGGACACCCGGCGGCAGCCGTGGCCTGGCTGGCCAATAAACTGGCCGCCTTTGACATCGCCCTGGAGGCCGGCGAAATCATCCTTTCCGGCGCCGTCACGGCAGCCGAAAACGCCAGCGCCGGCGATGTTTTCACCGTGTCCTTCCACGGCCTGGGCAGCCTGAGCCTGAAGTTTATTTAACAAAAATCAAATGACTTTGGTTTGGAGTGAGCGAACGAAAACCAATTCAAATTAAAGGGGATGTGAGTGTGAAAAAGGTAAAAGTGGCCGTCATCGGCCCGGGGAATATCGGTTCCGACCTGATGTACAAGATCCTGCGCAGCCAGCATTTAGAGATGGCTCTCATGGCTGGCATTGTCGAGTCGGAAGGCATCAAAAGGGCCAGGAACATGGGTATCAAAACCTCTATCGAAGGTATCAATGCCGTCCTGGCTGAAGAGGACATCAAAATCGTCTTCGACGCCACCGGGGCCAAACCCCACCTGCAGCACGCCCCGCTTTTAAAAGAGGCCGGTAAAATCGCCATCGACTTAACGCCGGCCGCCGTCGGCCCTTATGTCGTGCCCTGTGTCAACCTGGACCAGGTCAAGGCCGAACCCAATCTTAACATGGTCACCTGCGGCGGCCAGGCCACGGTGCCCATCGTCTATGCTATCAACCGGGTGGCTGGTGCCAGGTACGCCGAAATTGTGGCCTGCATTTCCTCCAAAAGCGCTGGACCGGGCACGCGCCAGAATATCGACGAATTTACCCAAACGACAGCAAGAGCCCTGAGGGTTGTCGGTGGAGCTCAAAAAAGCAAAGCCATTATCATCCTGAACCCCGCCGAACCACCCATTATGATGACCAACACCATTTACGTAGAGGTAGAAAAACCAGACGAGCAGGCCATCCGGGCCTCGGTAGAAGCCATGGTGAAGGAAATTCAGAGCTACGTACCAGGCTATCAGCTTCGGGTGCCACCTTTGTTAGATGGAAATAAAGTAACGGCCATTGTCCAGGTGGAAGGGGCCGGCGATTTCTTGCCCAAGTATTCCGGGAACCTGGACATCATCACCTCGGCTGCAGTAGCAGTAGCTGAAAAACTCGCCCAAAAGATTCTGGCAGGGGAGGTGGCAGCATGAAAAACTCCAAATTCATCCACCTGGTCGATACAACCTTGCGGGACGGTAGCCATGCCGTCAGCCACCAGTTCACGGCCGAACAAGTTGCCGCTATTGCCGGTGGCCTGGACGCGGCCGGCGTGGAATATATTGAAGTTTCCCATGGTGACGGCCTGGCCGGTTCCTCCTTTAACTACGGCTGGTCGGCAGTAAGTGAAGAAGAACTGCTCAAAGCCGCCAGCGGGGCTATCAAGAAAGGGAAATTAACCGTCCTTTTGCTGCCCGGTATCGGCACCGTCGAGGACTTGAAGATGGCGGCTGATTGCGGCGCTAAAGTTGTACGGGTAGCCACCCATGTTACGGAAGCCGATATCGGCGAACAGCATATTAGCATCGCCAAAAAAATGGGCATGATGGCCGTAGGCTTTTTGATGATGGCCCACATGGTGCCCCCGGAAAAGGTGGTCGAGCAGGCCAAACTCTTTGAATCTTACGGGGCCGACTATATTAATATCGCCGACTCGGCCGGGGCCATGCTGCCGGAGGATGTTAAAGCCCGTGTCGGCGCGGTGGTGGAAGCAGTAAAGGTGCCTGTGGGTTTCCATGCTCACAACAACCTTACCTTGGCTACGGCCAATGCCTTAGCTGCTGTGGAAGCTGGAGCCACTTTCCTGGATGGTACTTGCCGGGGCTTAGGCGCAGGGGCAGGCAATGCCCAGACGGAAGCCCTGGTGGGCGTCCTGGATAAGGCCGGTTACCAGACGGGTATTGATTTCTACAAGATTATGGATGTAGCTGAAGATATCGTTGAGCCCATCATGCACCGGCCCCAGGTGGTGCGTAACGCACCTCTGATGCTGGGCTATGCCGGTGTTTACTCCAGTTTCCTCTTGCACACCTACCGGGCGGCCGAGAAATTTAACCTCGATCCCCGGGACATCCTTGTAGAACTGGGAAGGAGGCGGATGGTCGGCGGGCAGGAAGATATGATTGTTGATGTAGCGTACCAGTTGGCACAAAAGAGAGGAGGGGCTTAAGCTTTGAAGGTAGTCAATTTGCTGGCTGAAGTGGATGCCGGCAAGTGCCGGGGCTGTAAAACCTGCGAGAAGGTCTGCCCCGTACTGGCCATCAAAGTAGAAAACAAGAAAGCTGTGGTAGATACAGAGCGTTGCCGGGGCTGTGCCGCCTGCGAGCAGCGCTGCCCGGACTATGCCATTACCATGGTGAAACGGGAGCAGCCGATAGTGGTCAAAGTCGACGTCAGTGCTGTCGACTACGGCCGGATAGAAGAACTCTGCCGGCGCGCCAAACTGAACCCGGAGCAGATCATCTGCTACTGCACCGCCACCCGGGCGGAAGAAGTAGCCGCCGCTATCCTGCAGGGGGCGCGTTCCCCGGAAGAGGTTTCCTTCCTCACGGGAGCCCGTACCGGCTGCAAGGTAGAATGTATCCAGCCCATCCTGCGTCTCCTGGAAGCGGCTGGCATCAAACCTGAGCCGCCCAAAGACGGGTGGCAGTGGTACGGCCGGACGGTAACAGTGTGGGAGATACCAGAGGAAGTCAAGCGCAAATACGCTACCCGCGGTTTTTACTTTGACGAAGACATCAAACTCTTGGACCGGGTAGCGGCAGCGCCTGTACAGATAAGGAGGGATTCCTGATGCGACCTCCCATTAAACCTATACCACCCAGGCAGTCCCAGTATGGTATTGACCCAGCGTTAGTTAAAACCAGGGTCTGCGAATTACCGGGAATGACCTCTGTACTGCTCAAAGAGCTTTTCCCCGACCTGCCGGAAGTAATTTATCCAGGTGAAGGGGGGGTCGCTGCCGTCCGTAAAGCTACGGAGGAAGCCTTACAAAAAATCGATATGAGCAAGATCAAGCCGGAACACTCGGTTAATATCCTGGCTTCCCACCACGGCTTTACCCTTTTAGGCGGCGAACCCTATGCAGAAATGTTAAAGACAATAAAAGACGTCATCGAAGCCCGGACGGGGTGTAAGAATATCCGCCTTAGGGCCGGAGTGGGCCTGCGCTTCCGGGAGACGGAAGAGTATATCAAGCGCTACGGCCTGGATAAACACTTTGACGGCAAGGCCATCGGCGTGGCTCCCATAGACCAGGGGATACCCATTGAAACCGAAATCGGCACGTTGTATGGCATCCGCAAGATTTACGACGCTGACTGGATTGTCCATGCCCATAACAGCGATGTCCGCGAGGTCCACTTCCACCGCCAGGTAGACCGGGCTGTGAAGCCCTTCGGCATGTCCTACGCCCGCATTGAAACCCGGTCCACCTATCACCAGAACCTGGGGCCGCGGGCGGCCAACTTTACGGCCAGGGCCATCTTTGACTCGCCCTTTGTCCAGAAGAAATTTGCCTTTGCTTCCTTCCTGACGGTGGCGCCCAACGGCATCATCGGCGTCGACGCCGACAGCGACCTCTATGCCCTGAACGACCGGGTGACCCAGATCGGCTGCCGTTACTACGGCAAGATGATGACCCTCTTCGGCGAGATCGACGAGTGCATCGCCGCGCTGGACTTCCCCTGCCCGGTGGTGTATGTCTTCTCAGCGGGGGTGATATACGCCAACTTTGCGGGAGCCAACACCGACCTGTATGACCTGGATATGCCCCTGCCGGCCTATACCTGGTACACGGAGGCTTTCTACGGCAAGGCGGGGAGGCCGCTTTTGGAGGATATACCACCGGTGAACCCGGCCATCAAGATGTGCGTCCACAACTACGCCTGGACGGGTTATCCCAGTGCCTTCTTCAGTGAGCACATCCCCACGGTGGTAGTGGGCCAGGAGCAGGCGGACCTCTTCAACCGCGATCCCCAGAACCTGACCTATATGAAGCATGCAGTAGTGGCCGAAACAACGGAAGCGGCCATGGAGTTTGCCTATAAGACTACCGGTACCCGCAAGGTCATCATCTTTGACGGCGCCATGGGCGGTATCAACGTCAGCGAGCCCATGGCTGAGCTGCTGCTCAAGAAAGCGCCGGCCGTCAGCGAAAGGGTAGAGAATGAGCTCTTGCCTAAATGGCTGCGCCAGCGGGGCGTAGACATGAGCGTGCTCAGAAAAGCCGTAAGCTAAAAAAGCAAAAAAGGTAAAAGAAAAACACCTCTCCGGCTGGCTGGCCAGCCGGAGAGGTGCTAAATTACTTGAAGGAGGTAAACCTGCAATGTCCGTAGCTACCGAGATACCATCAAAGACCAAAGAAGCCATATGGGAGAGGGGCCCAGGATTTGGTGAAGGTTGGCGCAATCTTTGGGGTAAACTAAATGCCAATACCATCACCACCGGGATAGTGGCCACCATTTTCGGATGTTCTGGTCCTGCCCTGATTGTTATGAATGCTGCCCAGAATGCAAAACTTACGGATGTTCAAACCATATCCTGGTTATTTTCAATTTATTTCTTTGGCGGTCTCATTAGTATTATTTTAGGTCTATACTACAAAATGCCCATTAATGGAGCCTATTCCATCCCCGCCGCCGTCATGCTCGCTTCAGCTTTGCCTCTGTTCTCTTTTAACGAAGCGGTAGGTGCCTACCTGATTGCGGGCATCCTTGTCCTGTTTCTCGGGGTATCCGGCATGATAGGAAAAGCCATGCGCTGGGTCCCATTGCCGATAGTCATGGCCATGATCGCCGGAGCTATGATCAGATTTGGTACGGGCATTGTTACCTCTACCCAGCAAGCACCGGTTATAGCCGGCGCCGCCCTGGCAGGCTATTTCCTGGGTCAGAGGCTGACGAAAAAGGTGTCACCTATTCTCTGGTCCCTGGTCGTTGGCGTAGTTGTAGCTTTATTAGTAGGTGGCTTCAAGTTTGCTGATGTCAAAATAACCTGGCTACTACCGCGGTTCTTCGCCCCCGATTTTTCCGCAGGAGCCTTCTTTGCCATTGCCATACCCCTGGCGGTGCTG
Source organism: Moorella sp. E306M (assembly GCF_006538385.1). Classification (NCBI taxonomy): domain Bacteria; kingdom Bacillati; phylum Bacillota; class Clostridia; order Neomoorellales; family Neomoorellaceae; genus Neomoorella; species Moorella sp. E306M. The sequence goes on from NZ_BJKO01000001.1 coordinate 2,045,209, forward strand.
GTAATTGGCGCTGAAAATGCTCAGGCCTATGGTGTCCTGACAGCCCAGGGATATAAGGCTCCCATTAACGCTATGACTATCATCAGCGGCATTGGCGGCATAATAACTTCTTTCTTTGGCGGTCACAACGCCAATATTGCCGGCCCCATGACGGCTATCTGCAGCTCGGATGAGGCAGGACCGGACAAATCGGGCCGCTACGCTGCGACTATAGTTAACGGCCTCACCTTTGGCGCCTTTGGCCTCTTTGCCAGCGTGGCAGTACCCTTCGTCAAAGCCCTGCCAGTGCAACTGGTAAGCCTCCTGGCTGGTCTGGCTATGATCGGAGTGCTTTTGAGCGCCTTTGAGCTGGCCTTTTCCTCCAAAAAATTCCGCTACGGCGCCTTCTTTGCCCTGGTAATTGCCATGTCGGGGATTACCATCTTGAAGATCAGTTCCCCCTTCTGGTCACTGGTAGGCGGGATCGTAGTTTCCCTACTGGTGGAACCTAAGGATTTTAACTGATAGATAGGAGTTGTTAACCTTGGGGGCGCGTTTTGTCGATCGATTTGAAAAAGCCCGGAGATTAATGGCGGAAAAAAATCTGGACCTCCTGCTGGTGGTCAACCGGGAAAATCTGATTTACTTCACCGGCCTGACCCAGATCGAGTGCCTGGCGGTCCTGATCCCCCGGGAAGGGGAACCCTGCGCCGTTACACTGTGGCTGGATGCGGGTTACGTGGAACGGGAGTCGGGGCTTACCACCTATGGCTATTACTTCCCTCGTGAGACCCTGGCCAGCAAGGTTGTAGAACGGATTAGAGCTTATGGCCTGAAGGAGCCACGTATTGGGTTTGAACGCTATTTTGTCGACTTCGCCCTTTACGATGGCCTGCGCCAGGCTTTCCCAGAGAAAAATTTTATCGGGGTTGCAGATCTTTTCTACCGGATCCGGTCAGTGAAGGAAGCTCAAGAAATTGAATTTATGCGGCAGGCGGCGGCGGCCGCCTGTCGCGGCATGGAAGCGGCCATCAAAAGCGTCCGGCCGGGGGTAACAGAACTGGATATCCTGGCCGAAGCGGAATATGCCATGTTGAAAGCCGGCTCAGGTGGGTCTTCCTTCCGACCTCAAGTGGTCTCTGGGGAACGGGCCCTCCTGACCCACCCCTGCGCCAGCAATAAAAAGATTGCGCCGGGGGAGGCGGTGGTCATCCACCTGGGCGCGACTTACGAGGGTTACTGTGCTAAGATGTGTCGGACCGTGGCTGTAGGCCGGATCCCTCCGGAGCAAGAAAATATCTACTATCTCCTGCTGGAGGCCCAGGACCGGGCCATAGCCGCCTTAAGGCCGGGGGCTACAGCAGGGGAGGTGGATGCCGCCGCCCGGGAGGTGGTTGAGACCGCCGGTTATGGCAACAACTACCTGGATCTGGTCGGCTACGGGGTAGGCCTGCGCCAGTCGGAGTTTTACCCGATCATCGGTAAAGGCCGCACGGAGGTTATCGAGGCCGGCATGGTAGTGGATCTTTTGCTACCTACTATTTACCGTCCCGGCATTGGCGGACCCAGGGTGACAGATGTTATTTACGTTGGCGAGAATAAGAATGAGATCCTGACGGATTACCCGCGGGAATTAGTACAGATATAATCAAGAGCTCCAGGTTTATCCTGGAGCGTTTTTTACGGAAGGCAGTTGACATTTCAATTGATGCTTGACAGTACTGGGGGATTAAATTATGGTTAACACGGAGGAACTGGCAAAGTGCGGGAAGGGGAAAATAATACATGAAATTAGTCGTGGCGGTTACCGGAGCTACCGGCGCCATCTATGCCGTCAGGCTGCTAGAAGCTTTAAAAACTAAGGAGGTCGAGGTGCATTTAGTTTTAAGCCACTGGGCCAGGGAAACTATGCGTCTTGAAACAGGCCTCGACGAAGAAAATCTCCGCCAATTGGCCGCTCACTACTATCCGGAAAACGATTTGACGGCGCCATTGGCCAGCGGTTCTTTCCAGCATCAGGGCATGGTAATCGTACCTTGCAGTATGAAAACCCTGGCCGGGATTGCTCACGGATACGCGGCAAACTTAATTATTCGGGCTGCCGATGTTACTTTAAAGGAAGGCCGGAAACTTATCCTTGTCCCCCGGGAAACGCCTTTGCATGCAATTCACCTGGAGAATATGTTGACCCTGGCGCGACTGGGGGCTGTTATTATGCCTCCCATGCCTGCTTTTTATTACCACCCGCGGAATATTGACGACCTGGTCAACCACCTGGTGGGGCGCATTCTGGACCAACTTGGACTTGAGTTCGAGCTGGCAACACGCTGGTGCGGCGGTGAGAAGACAAATCTTAACGCAGGTGTTCCAGAATTTGGAGCAAACGGAAGGCAGGTTCGTCGGTAGTTTTAATATTTTGCCGCGCCGCTTCCCGTAAGCGGCGGATGCAGGCGGTATAGTCGCGGTTGAGGACCAGCTCTACCGTGATGCCCTGGGCGGGGCAGTTTTCTTTTATGGCAACCAGAGCCCGTACTAGGCCCCGGGACACGACCGGAGCCCAGAGCATAAAAACCGGTTCCCACCCGGGAAAATTGGCGGCGGCAAAGGCAGCCGCCCTTTTTATTTTATGCGCTATGCGCGTGCACGTGGCAGCGTTGCTGTCACCGTAGAGGAGACCCCGCAGGTGGGTGGCTACTTCACACAGGTAGACCCTGCTGCCGTCCGGCGCCAGGGCGATCACGTCTATCTCGCCGCCGCCCTCCAGGTGGCAGTTGTAGACGACGATCTTGCTGCCCAGGACGTATTTAAAATAGGAGCCGATCAGGCTTTCGCCAATGTCCAAGCTATAAGGCCCTCCTTAAAATCTGGTTCCACTCATTTCCTCATGCCGCAGGAGAAATTCCCGCGGCCGGCTGCATAACATGTATTGGAATGGCTCGAGCTGAGTATGCGGACCAGCAAGGGAGGGGACAGCCATGCCGAAAGGTAAATTAAAGAAAGTGTTTCCCGGCGGCAATACCTGCATGGGTTTTTATTCCTTTTACGATTTTATTATTGAACCCGATGCCACGCGCATCTTTGTTGTCAAAGGTGGGCCCGGAGTGGGCAAGTCCACTTTCATGCATAAGATTGGCGAAGCCATGCTGGAGCGGGGTTTTGACGTGGAATTCCATTGCTGTTCTTCGGATAACAACTCCCTCGATGGGGTGGTTATCCCTAAGATCAGGGTAGCCATAATCGACGGCACCGCTCCCCACATCTTTGACCCCAAGAACCCGGGGGCGGTGGATGAAATTATCCACCTGGGCGACTACTGGGATGAGGATAAAATGCGGGCCAGCAAGGAGCAGGTCCTGCAGGATAATGCCCGTATCAGCCGCCTGTACCGCATAGCCTATAGTGCTCTAAAGGAGGCCAGGGTGATCCGGGATGAGTGGGAGAGTTATGTAGCCGAAAGCATGATTATCCCCCGGGTCTACCAGGCCAAGGCGGAACTCCTCGAAGCTATTTTTGCCGGGGTACGGCCCCGTTATAACAGGAAGGCCCGGGAACGCCATCTCTTTGCCACCGCCCTGACGCCCCAGGGACTGGTCACCGGTAACGTGGAAACTCTGCTTCAGGATATCCGGCGTCTTTTTACCATTGCCGGGGACCCGGGTACCGGTGTTCCGGGGATCCTGGCCGCGGTGGCGCGGCTGGCCCACGAGAAGGGCCTTGATACCGAAGTTTACCACTGCCCCTTTGACCCCAACAATATTGATATGGTTATTATCCCGGAAATTCAGGTGGCGGTGATGAACTGGCAGCCACCCCATGATATTGACGTCCAGTCCATCCCCGGACTCCAGGTGGCTATGGCTTTAGATTTAAACCGCTTTATTGACCGGGAGCATTTAAACCTCTACGGCAATGAGATTGCCAGCGCCGTTGTGCGTTACCAGGCGGCCCTGGACCGGGCTATTGCCCATATCCGTGAGGCGAAACTTACCCATGACCGCATGGAAAGTTATTACACCCCGGCCATGGATTTTGCAGCCATTAATGCCAAACGGGAAGAAATCCTCCAGCGCATCCTGGGTTATGCGGCCGAAATGTTGGGCCAGGTATAGCGGTGGTAGGTGTAAAAATTGTTGAATCCTGCAGGGGCGGATGATATAATCAAATTTGTATAAGTAAAGAGGCGTCATTTTACCGGGGCGCTTTCAGCTTTAGAGAGGGGAAGCTAGTTTATGGCCGAAGGCCGGGAGTTGATTTTACAACAAGCGGCTGATCTGGGAGTCAAGTTTATACGCCTTCAGTTTACTGATATCTTTGGTGTTTTAAAAAATGTAGCGATTACAATCGAGCAGCTACCAAAGGCCCTCAATAATGAACTCATGTTTGATGGTTCCTCCATTGAAGGTTTTGTCCGCATTGAGGAATCCGACATGTACCTGCGACCGGACCCCTCCACCTTTACTATCTTTCCCTGGCGACCCAACGGCGATGCTGTAGCGCGGCTCATCTGCGATGTTTACAACGCTGACGGCACGCCCTTTATCGGCTGCCCGCGGGGAACGCTGAAAAGGGTTATCGCCGAAGCGGAAGCCATGGGCTTTACGATGAATGTTGGGCCGGAAGCGGAGTTTTTTCTTTTCCACACTGACGCCAATGGTCGCCCGACCCTGGAGACCCACGACCGCGCCGGTTACTTTGACCTGACCCCGGTTGACCTTGGCGAAGACGCCCGGCGGGATATGGTCCTGACCCTGCAGCAGATGGGCTTTGAAATTGAGGCTTCCCACCATGAAGTGGCCCCGGGCCAGCATGAAATCGACTTTAAGTATGCCGACGCCCTGCGGACGGCCGACAATATCGCCACCTTCAAGTTCGTGGTGCGGACCATTGCCCAGCGCCACGGCCTCCATGCTACTTTTATGCCTAAACCCATTTACGGCATAGCGGGGTCGGGTATGCACTGTAACATCTCCCTTTTCCGCGACGGTAAAAATGCCTTTTATGACCCGGAAGATAAACTGCAGTTAAGTGAAATTGCCTACTACTTTATCGGTGGTTTGATAACCCATGCCCGGGGGATGACGGCCATTACTAACCCTACGGTTAACTCCTATAAACGCCTGGTATCGGGGTATGAAGCGCCTGTCTATATTGCCTGGTCACCGCAGAACCGCAGCCCCTTAATCCGTATCCCGGCCAAACGGGGCCTGTCCACGCGGCTGGAGGTACGCCATCCCGATCCCTCGGCCAATCCCTACCTGGCCATTGCCGTCATGCTGAAAGCCGGCCTGGATGGAATAAAGAAGCGTATCCAGCCACCGCCCCCGGTGAACGGTAACATTTATGACATGGATAAAGCCAGCCTGAAGGCCCATGGTATTGAACTTCTGCCGGGCACCCTGGATGAAGCCCTGGATGAATTAGAGAAGGATCAGGTTATTCGTGAGGCCCTGGGTCCCCATATCTACCAGCGTTTCCTGGAAGCCAAACGGATTGAGTGCGAGGAATACCGCACCAGGGTGCACCAGTGGGAAATTGATCAGTACCTGACCAAGTTTTAGGCGGGAGGGTTTTACATTGAGCTATAAAATTGCCATCATCGGCGGCGGGCCGGGAGGCTATGTGGCGGCCATCCGGGCGGCCCAGCTGGGAGCCAGGGTGGTAGTAGTCGAGCAGGACGCTTTGGGCGGTACCTGCCTCAATCGCGGCTGCATCCCCACCAAGGCGCTGCTGGCCGGGGCGGCCCTGGTTAAGGGTATCCAGGGAGCGGCGGCCTTTGGTATTGACGTTAAGGATTACCGGGTGGACTATGCCCGCCTGGCAGCGCGCAAGGACGCCGTGGTCAAGCAGCTGACCCAGGGTATTGCCTATTTGTTCAAGAAAAATAAAGTCGACCATATCAAAGGGCGCGGCTTTCTCAAAGGTCCCGGCCGGGTGGAGGTGGTCACCGCCGAAGGTACCGTAGAAAATATCGAAGCCGAAAACATCATCCTGGCCACCGGGTCGGAACCGGCATTGATTACCGCCCTGGGCTATAACGGCAGCACCGTTGTGACCAGCAACGAGGCCCTGGCCTGGAAGGATGTACCGGCGGAGCTCCTCATCGTCGGCGGCGGGGTCATTGGGTGCGAATTTGCCAGCCTGTTCGCCACCCTGGGGAGCAAAGTTACCATTGTAGAAATGATGCCCACTATCCTCCCCATGATTGACAGTGAGATTTCCCGGCGCTTCAGTATGATGCTCAAAAAAGCCGGGGTGGAGATCAAGACGAAGGCCCAGATAACGGAAATTAAAGAAGAAGGCAATCGCGTTCGGGCCACCCTGGCTGATGGCCAGACCATAGAGGCCGATAAAGTTTTGATCTCCATCGGCCGCCAGTTCAACACCCGGGACTTAGGGCTGGAAGAAGCCGGCGTCGCTATGGGCCCCAAAGGTGAAATAATCGTCGACGAATATATGCGGACGAACGTTCCCGGCATCTACGCCATTGGCGACGTTACCAATAAAATACAGCTCGCCCATGTGGCCTCGGCCCAGGGCCTGGCGGCGGTAGCCACCATCATGGGCCGGCCCACAAAGGTCGACTACGACGCCGTACCTAGCTGTATCTATACCCTGCCGGAGATTGCCGGCGTTGGCCTGACCAAAGAAGCCGCCGAAGAACGGGGTATAAAGGTCAAGGTCGGTAAATTCCCCTTCCAGGCCAGCGGCAAGGCCCTGTGCAGCGGGGAAACAGAAGGCATGGTCAAGATAATTGCCGAGGCAGAAAGCGACCGGATCCTGGGGGTCTTTATCATGGGCCCCCATGCCACCGAGCTCATCGCTGAAGGTGCCCTGGCGGTAAACAAGGGTATAACTGCCACCGAATTGGCAGCGACCATCCATGCCCATCCCACCCTGGCCGAAGCCGTCATGGAAGCCGCCGAGGCGGTACACGGGAAGAGCATTCATACATAAATAGTAAAGCAGGGAAGCAAAATGGCAACGTCCTTAAAGTGGGGCGGGCACAGGCGCCTGCCCCCATGGCTGCACAAGCGGATACCTTCCTCGGGGGATATCGAAGCCACCCGGCAGCTCCTGTTCGGCTTGCATCTCAACACCGTTTGCCAGAGCGCCCTTTGTCCTAATCAGGGGGAATGCTTTGCCAGGCGCACGGCCACCTTTATGATCCTGGGCAATACCTGCACCCGCAACTGCCGTTTTTGCGCCGTCGAGCACGGCCGGCCGCAGGCAGTGGAGCAGGATGAACCCGAGCGTGTGGCCGAAGCGGCGCGGCGCCTGGGCTTAAAGCATGTGGTTGTCACCTCGGTAACAAGGGACGACCTGCCCGACGGCGGCGCCGGCCATTTTGCCGCCACGATTGGCGCTTTAAGGGCCGCCCTGCCGGAGGCTTATATTGAGGTCCTCACCCCGGATTTCCGTGGCGACGAAGAGGCCCTGACCATTGTCGCCAGGGCGAAACCGGATATATTTAACCATAACGTGGAGACAGTTCCCCGTCTCTACGAGAAGGTCCGGCCCCAGGCTGATTACCGCCGCAGCCTTCAGGTTCTTAAAAAAATAAAAGAGCTTGACCCGGCCATTTATACCAAGTCCGGCCTGATGGTGGGCCTGGGAGAAACAACCGCGGAAGTTTTACAGGTAATGGCCGATCTCCGGTCGGTAGACTGCGATATTCTAACTATCGGTCAGTACCTGCGGCCTTCGGCGGGACACCTGGAAATTAAGGAATTTGTCACCCCGGATACCTTTGCCTGGTACGCCGAAAAAGGCCGGGAAATGGGATTCTTATATGTAGCCTCTGCTCCCTTTGTCCGCAGTTCCTACCATGCTGCCGAGTTTAGTGAGAAAGTGGCCGGGGAGAAGCAGGAGAGCGTTTCAGAGGCCAGGGTTTAAGTATGAACTTGTCGACCAAGATGTAAGCTCTCGCTTGATTCCCTTGACATGCGGGCCTTTTTCTGGCATAATATATAACGTCACTGGAGATAAAAAGAAACGGGTTCGTAGCTCAGTGGGAGAGCACCTCCTTGACGCGGAGGGGGTCGCAGGTTCAATCCCTGCCGGACCCACCATTTAGAAAAAATTACTCCTGCAAGAAGGCAGGAGTTTTTTTGACGAAAATTACCTTGATACCAATTTTACCCGGCACACCGGGCCTTGCAATAGCTTTATTTTTTGACAACCTGGCAGCAGCTCAACTGTATACAAAACATGGGCGGCACATATAATAGCAGCACAAGGAGGTACGACGCCCATGAATATTACGTTAGTTACTGCCAGGCCGATTGATTTTTTACAGGCCGAGTTTAATCATAGATTTGGTTATAGTGTGGGCCTCCACCTGTGGCAGGCGGGGGGCTTTAATTTCTTTCGTTGTTTTTTAGAAACGGGACCAGGCCGGCCTTCAAAAAAAGAAATTAAACGCTTTACAGAGCAGGTGGCCGAGATTGTGGCCGCCTTTATTGTCGAACGGTGGGAAGTGGCTTTACTGGAAGGGATGCTTTTAAACCAGTATGAAGGACTTGATGAGGGAGCCGTAGAAGAAATCTGCCGGCGCGCCAGGGTAATCCTGGATCAGGGGGAAGACAGTTGCCTCCAGCTCCAGCAGCGGGAAGAGTCCATTGCTGCCCGCATACGGGAATATTTCCAGGAAAACACCTGGTTAAATATCGATGGTTTTGTTCGCTTTCGCCTGCCGGATTATTTAATGGAACTGGAGCAGGCCCTGGAAGAAGCCGTTGATGAATACCTTATGGAAAAGGAATATGATGAATTCATCCGCCTTTTACGCTACTTTGTGGACGCCCAGGAACCACGGGTGGATAAAGTCCATGTAGTCTTAAATCCAGGTGGCGGCTTCCAGCTCTATGACGGCGAAAACCGGAACCTCAATGGCGACTATCTGGAAGGCTTTGTCGTCGATATGGCTGATAGTGATCTCAACTATGAGGATTTATTAATCAGCGCGCTGATAACCATTGCTCCCCGCCAGGTAGTCCTGCACGCTACGGATAAAGGGCGACACCATAATACCATTAGCACCATCAAGAGCGTTTTTGGTGAGCGAATCATCCATTGCAGCGGTTGCAGCCGGTGTTTGCAACCGTTGCAAAAGCGCTAACGATTGCAGTTTTTACCATGGCCGGGCCAGTTGTTTTATGGCCGGGCTTTTGTTATTATTGCATTCGGTGGGGTGAAATAAATTTGCTTGCCAGGTGGATCTTGGTCCCTCTCATCGGCGCTTTTATTGGCTGGTTGACCAACGTTTTGGCCATCAGGATGCTTTTCCGCCCCCGCCGCCCGTTAAAAATATTTTGCTGGACCTTGCAGGGGCTTATTCCCAAGAGGCAGGCCGAGATAGCTGCCAATATCGCCGGCGTTGTTGATAAAAATTTACTTCCCCTCGACGAAGTGCTGGCCCACATTAATACTCCCGACGTTGCTGGAAGGCTCACGACCGTAGTGGCAGAATTGGCCCGGCGGCGCCTGGTAGAGCGCCTGCCATCCTTTATTCCCCAGGGTTTAAGAGAGGCGGCCGGCAGGGCGATAGAAGAAACCCTTTACCGGGAAATGCCGTCGGCCTTGCAGGAGTTGATAGATGAACTGGGCCGCAATCCGGGGACCTTCTCAATTGGCGAGATTCTAGCGGCAAAATTTAATAAATTAAACTTAAACCAGGTAGAGGAAGTAGTCGTTGAAGTAGCCGGCCGGGAACTGCGCTACATAGAATGGCTGGGCGGGCTATTGGGGTTTATCATTGGCCTGGTCCAGGCTGTCCTGGCAGGATGGAGGTAGGGGTGAAATATTGCCGGAATCTTGACACGTATTAATTTATGTCGCTATAATGTACCTAACAGCGAAGAAGGAGACGAGGCCCCTGAACGGCTCTCCAGAGAGGGATGTCGCGGCTGGAAGCGTCCCGGGCGATGGCAGGGAGCCGGACCGCTCCGGAGCTGCCAGGCTGAAAAGCAAGTAAGCCTGGCCGGTTGGCTACCGTTATAAGCTTTGGAGGGGGGAGCGTTTCCCCTGAAGAAGGGTGGAACCACGGGAGCAACTCTCGTCCCTTGCGGGATGAGGGTTTTTATTTTTGTAGGAAGGGGATTTCCCGGCCTGGTATAGTATGCATGAAGGGAGCCTGTCATGGCGACGGTACCACCAGCGAGAGTATGAAAATGCCTGGCTGGCATTTGTCGGAAGCAAGCGCGACAATGCCAGCCTGTGATAGAGTTATTTTTGCAGGAGGGATTTTTATTATGCAGGTAACTTTACCGGACGGCAGCGTAAGGGAATATGCAACCGTCACTACAGCCCTGGAGGTGGCCAGGGACATTTCGCCGAAGCTAGCCCGGGAGGCCCTGGCAGCGCGGGTGAATGGCGAAGTATGGGACCTAACCCGTCCTCTGCCGGAGCAGTGCCGGCTGGAGCTCTTGACCTTTGCCGATGAAGGCGGGCGCCTGGCCTACCGCCATACAGCTGCCCACGTCCTGGCCCAGGCCGTCAAGCGCCTGTTTCCTGGCACCAGGCTGGGTATCGGCCCGGCCATAGCCGATGGGTTTTACTATGACTTCGACAGCAAGCATAAATTTACCCCCGATGATTTAAACGCCATAGAGGAAGAAATGCAGAAAATCATCAAAGCAGACCTGCCCCTGGAGCGGCAGGAAATAACCCGGGATGAGGCCCTGGAAATTTTTCGGCAACTCGATGAACCCTATAAAATCGAGCTTATTAACGACCTGCCGGAAGGGGTACCCATCAGCACCTACCGCCAGGGCGACTTTATAGACCTCTGCGCCGGGCCCCACCTGCCCAGCACCGGCTACCTCAAGGCCATTAAGCTCACCAGCCTGGCCGGGGCTTACTGGCGCGGCAGCGAGGCCAACCCCATGCTGCAACGTATTTACGGCACTGCCTTCCCAAAAGCTAAAGACCTGGAAGAATACCTCCACCGGCTGGAAGAGGCGAAAAAGCGGGACCACCGGCGGCTAGGAGCTATGCTTGGCCTTTTCAGCCTCCAGGAAGAAGGACCGGGTTTCCCCTTTTTCCATCCTAAAGGAATGATCATCCGTAACGAATTAGAACAGTTCTGGCGGGAAGAACACCGCAGGGCCGGTTATCTGGAGATTCGCACGCCGGTGATATTGAACCGCTCCCTCTGGGAGCAGTCGGGCCACTGGGATCATTACCGGGAAAATATGTACTTTACCAAAATTGATGAGGCCGACTACGCCATCAAACCCATGAACTGCCCGGGAGCCATCCTGGTCTATAAATCGGAGCAGCACAGCTACCGCGACTTACCTTTACGCCTGGCCGAGCTTGGACTGGTGCACCGCCATGAGAAGTCCGGCGTCCTTCATGGCCTGATGCGGGTGCGGGCCTTTACCCAGGACGACGCCCACATCTTTATGTTGCCGTCCCAGATAACAGCAGAGATCCAGGGCGTCATCGACCTGGTAGACCGCTTTTACAGCCTGTTTGGGTTCAAATACCACGTCGAGCTCTCCACCCGGCCGGATAACGCCATGGGTTCGGACGAGATCTGGGAAACGGCCACAGTCGCCCTGCGCCAGGCCCTGGAGGCCAGGGGGATGCCTTATGTGGTTAATGAAGGCGACGGCGCCTTCTACGGCCCCAAAATCGATTTCCACCTGGAGGATTCCCTGGGCCGGACCTGGCAGTGCGGCACCATCCAGCTTGATTTCCTCATGCCGGAGAAATTTGACCTCTACTACATCGGGGAGGACGGCCAGAAACACCGGCCGGTCATGATTCACCGTGTCGTCTTTGGCAGCATAGAGCGGTTCATCGGTATCCTGATCGAGCACTACGGCGGTGCCTTTCCCGTGTGGCTGGCCCCGGTGCAGGTGCGGGTGCTGCCCATAACCGACCGCCACAACGATTATGCCTTCAAGGTCAGGGAGGAGCTGGTGCGGGCCGGCATCCGCGCCGAAGTCAACGACCGCAACGATAAAATCGGCTACAAGATCCGCGCCGCCCAGCTGGAGCAAATCCCATACATGCTGGTAGTGGGGGATAAGGAAGCAGCCGAAGGTACTGTGGCCGTCCGGGAACGCCGCGCCGGGGATACGGGCAGTGTGCCACTCCAGGCCTTTATCGACAAAGTAACAGGAGAGATTAGCCGGCGGGAATAAGCCCATGGATAATAGTGAGCCCGCCTGGCAGGGAAAGTTGCCAGGCGGGCTTTTCTTTCAGCTAACAGCCTGTGCGACTAACCTGTATAAACTCGGAAGTGGTAAAAGATGTTAGAGGATTCCTATGCTCTATGGCGAAGCAATTAGTCAACACCTTAGGCGGACGGAGACTGAAATTGTAACGTTTCATATGTGATTACCCCCCAACTTGATTGCACAATTCTTAACGCAGATTCTATAACCGGATTAAGGGTCTAAATATAAATAGTTAACTCTGAAACGGCTAACCTGGAGAACTTAAGCCAGGATGCAAAACCAGCGTCGGCGTGCTAAAAATAGATTGCAGGGGGGATTGCTCGGAAGATGTCGAATTGAACCATATTAAGCCGAATTAAGGCGTGAGGTTTTAAACGAGTACAGGTATACCCGTATCGGAGACATTGCATCTAAGGCTTTGATAAGGGCAGAACCATGGCGCGCTTTCCTAGGAAGGTATGGTTTGGAGGGACTGTTATGGGCGAACTCATCGAGAAGCAGATCAAGCGCTATGAAACTTTGTTGAGGGAGATGTGGACTGCGTCAGCGAAGTACCTTGGGACGTTTTCTGCGAACCTTTTAGTGGAAAGGGTTAAATGGGAGCTTTCGCAGGAGTATAGGGAAATGGAGTTGTTGCAATACAACGAGGAGGGAATATCTTGTGCAGGGATATCTGCTAGTTTGAAGAAAAACCCAGACCTGCCGGCCAATGATATGTTTGCAAAGTTTATCCTCAGGTATTTAGAAATTTTAGCCAGGCTCCTTGGTCATGAAAAAACGGAGAAAATAGCGAAGAAGTTGGACGAAGAATTTCCAGGATTCCTTTTGACTGCAAGGGGGAATTAGAGATGGATAAATTGAAAACGGGCATAAAGAATCTCGATCATATTCTTGATGGCGGCATACCTATATATTCCCTGAACATTATTTCTGGCTCTCCGGGGAGCGGTAAGACGATATTTGTCCAAAACATAATATTTAACAGCGCGAGGAACGGCCTCAAAAGTCTATACCTGACCACTATATCGGAATCACAGTTCAAGATGGTAAGACACCTGCAGGAGTTTGAGTTTTTCTCCGATGATTTATTGGATGACAAGGTTATTTACGGGGATCTGGGAGCTGTTCTGCGCAACCAGGGCACGGACAAAGTTCTTGGATACTTGACTGATATGATTAAAAAACATCTACCCAACATAGTTGTAATCGATAGCTTCAAGGCCATAAGAGACATCTTCCCGGACGAAAAGGCTTTTAAGGCTTTTGTTTTTGACCTGGCTGCCGCTCTATCGATATGGGAGGTCACTGTATTTCTCATCGGCGAGTACGAAGAAAAAGAACTAACGTTATTAAGTGAATTTGCCGTTGCCGATGGGATTTTTCACCTTTATGGGCAGGAAGAAAAGCGATTTCAAAAAAGGTATTTGCGTATTCTGAAGATGAGGGGGACTAATTTTGAGCATGGGGAACACCTGTTTAAAATTAGCCATGCTGGAATAGAAGTGTACCCGAGAATGAAGCCGGAAGATAATGAACTCCAGTATGAGGTCCGATTGGAAAAAAAGGGATTTGGGATCACAGGCTTGGACGAAATGTTATGTGGTGGGTTAACCGAAGGGACTATTACCCTCATTTCCGGTAGCACAGGTACGGGCAAAACCGCATTTGCCCTTAAGTTCTTACTGGAAGGGGCGGAAAAAGGCGAAAAAGGACTGTTCCTTTCTTTTGAAGAGCCTGTGGCTCAACTTCAGAATACAGCCCGTCATTTGGGATGGGAGATAGATAGATATCTGGCAGATGGTCGACTCGATATCAAGTTTATTTCTCCCATAGAATTGGACGTAGATAAGCACGCTTTTGAAATACTGGACATAGTCAGGGAAAAGAAGGTGGAGAGGTTTGTCATCGACAGCATCTCTTCTTTTGAAAAGAGCGTTTATGATCTACAAAAGTATAGAGATTATCTCTGGGCGATGGGACACCAGCTCAAGGGGCAGCACATCACCACCATCTTCACGGTACTTAACGAAGAACTCTTTTCACCAATGGTAGTAACGAAAGCTCAGATTTCCTTAATGGCCGATAATGTAATCATTCTGCGGTACGTGGAAGCCGATTCAAGCATCAGGAAGGTTGTTGGCATCCTTAAAGTCCGCGGAAGCGACCACGACAAGGCCTTGAGGGAGTATGAGATTACCAAGAACGGAATAAATATTCTCGGCAAATTAGATAAAGCAGATATGTTGAGATGAGGTGCCGGCAGATGCCAACAAACCTTCTCCTTAGCATTTCAGTAAAATACTGGCAGGATTTTCAGGATACGCTGGCCAAGGTAATGGATGCCAATATTTACATCTTTGATGTAAATGGGGGCTCTTTTTCCCGCTTCAGCCGGCCCGTTGAATTATGCCAGCAGATAAACAAAGGCAGTAAGATCTGCAATGAAAAGTGCATCCGTTTTTACAAATCTGCTCTCCATTCATTGGAGGATAAAGACGTGCTTACCTGTCCTAACGGGATAAGACTTTATGCCTACCGCCTGGGCACCTATGCCCAAAAGATAGGCTTCCTGGTCATTACTTCTATTAAGCCCAACGCCCAGATGAGCAGTGAGGAAGAAAATGTTTTTCTAACTAAAGCGCACAGTATTTATCAGACAATCAATGAGATTCTTAAGGCCATCCTGGAAAAAAATCTGTTAGGGTTGCGGAGGCTTGAATTGAATAGCATCTACGAAATCAGCCGCTTGTTGACGTCGACCGTTGAACTGGACAAGGTTTTGGATCTTATCACAAATTCTTTAATCATAATTTATAAGGCCGATCTTAGTTTTGTCGGCCTTCGCGAGGGCGACAAAATCAGGATAGCCCAGGCTAAAGGTGAGTACGGGCACCTTTTGATTGGTAACGAATGGTCGATGACTCAGCCGCTGATTGAGCAGGTTTTTTCAAAACTAGAGCCGTCATCTCTGAGTATTGAGGAATTAATGACCCTACCAGGTCTCACCGGTTTAGAGGTTGCTCACAGGAATGAAATCGTGATTTATCCCCTCTGGTCTGCTTTAGGTGCTGCCGGGCTGTTGGGGATAGTATTCCCTGCTCCCCTGGATGACGACGGCAGAAGAAACCTGCAGATATATGCAAACTTTGCCGCGGTAGCCCTGGCGAACGCGAAGCTTATATACCGCCTGGAAAGAGAAGCTGAAACCGACTTCATGACCGGTTTCTTTAATAAGCGTGCCCTGGGATATATGCTGGTTCAAGAACTGGAGAAGTTAACAAGATACAACACACCCCTGGCAGTTATTTTCTTAGATATCGATGACTTCAAGAGTTACAATGATACCTTTGGCCATCTGGCCGGGGATGTGGTGCTGCAGAAGACGGCAGAGATAATAAAAAAATCCATCAGGCTGGTGGATATTGCGGGCCGTTATGGAGGCGAGGAGTTTGCAATTATTCTTCCCGGCACAAAAGGGGAAGGCGCTGTTGCAGTGGCGGAAAGAATACGGAAGTCTATAGAGCTTTACCCCTTTCCGCACCGCCAGGTTACGGCGAGCATTGGGGTAGCCGTGGCGCAAAAAAATGATACTGCAGACTCGTTGTTTGCAAGGGCGGATCAGGCCTGTTATCAGGCGAAGAAGCAAGGAAAAAACCGCGTCTGCTGGGACCAAAATCAATCCTCTGATCTTCAGTGAGGCCAGGTACAGAGACGGTAATAGCCATGTGGTCACGAAGACGGTAATGGAGAGGTGTCGAAATGAATGACAAGCCTAAAGATGTAGTGTCGGGCGAAGAGGAAATACGTTTCTTGAGCGCCCTGCGCGAAAGTCTTGCTTTAGCCATGGACCGGGGTTTGGAGGAATATGCGGGAAAGCTCAAGCGGCTTATTGAGGTTGGGCAGTTGATATCTTCCAGTTTGGAAATGGACGCGATCGTTAATCAAACTCTCCAAAGCATGAAAGAAATAATGGGTACAAAGTGGTGTGTGCTGGAGCTATACGATCAAGAAACCGGAGCAATAACGGTAAAGGGCAGCCGGGAAGCCGACGAAGAATTACTAGGTGAGACTGGAAGAATGCTGCTGGAAAGCACGACCTTAAAGGAGATAGTAAAAACGGCAAGCCCGCTGTTCATCGACGACCTGGCAAGGTATGATGGGCCTCTACAACTGTCGTTTTTGGACAGGGATGTAAAAGCGGCCGCGATAGTCCCCGTGCAGGCCAGGGGGAAAACACTGGGTGTGATTATATTATGCTTGCCGTTTCCCCGGCAGTGGAAAGAGGATGAGAAGGGTTACCTGTCGATCATAGCCAGTCAAGTGGGCCTAGCGCTGGAGAACGCCCGGCTTTATGCCACGCTGCAAGAATATTATATGAGCGTTGTAAAGGCGCTGGCCGCAGCGTTAGAAGCAAAAGATAAGTATACGCAGGGCCATTCGTTCCGGGTAGCATGGTGGGCGAGGGTTATCGCCAGAGAAATGAAGCTATCGGAAAATGAGCAGGAAATGGTTTATATAGGAGGGCTTTTACATGATATCGGAAAAGTAGGGATAAGGGAACATATACTGCTTAAGAAAGGCGGTCTTACACCAGAAGAAAAAAAAGAAATCATGACGCATCCGCGAATAGGGGCAAAGATCCTGAAACCGGCAAACCTTCCCCGCGAAGTAGTGGCAGCGGTTCTATACCACCACGAAGACTATAACGGTGGCGGCTATCCGGAGGGCCTTACTGGTAAAAGGATACCTCTGCTAGCCCGGATCATCAGGGTGGCGGATGCTTATGACGCTATGAAATCAGACAGGCCTTATCGCAAGGCGTTTTCTCAGCAGTGGATAATTGAGGAACTAAGACGTTGTGCCGGGAAACAGTTTGACCCGGCAGTAGTAGAAGCAATGCAAAAGGTTTTAGAACGAGAACCTGAGGACACCATAGAGCTGAGCAGAGAAAAATATCTGGATTTTATCGGTAAATTAAGCTCGCTTGAATAAATAACGCATACCTGTTTAGTGTTCGAGAATGTTTTACACAAAACTTGCGCTAATACGGGCCGGTTATGGTCCAGAATTTATACTTAGTTGAAAGGAGCATGTTAAAGTGGACAAGATGCAATTGGAAATGCTGGCCAAAGAACTGGGCAGAAATGAGCAGGAAGAGAAACTGTGGCACAAATTTTTATTAATAGCTGTTTCGGGGGCTACCGGAAATAATCTGCGCGAAACTTTGCGAGAACCCCTATCTGGACTGCTTCAGGAATTAGGCGAAACCACCCTTGGGGAAAAACTGAAGCTTGTTATTGAGCGTGTACCATCTTTCCCAACAAATGAACTTTTACCGCTGGTTCTGGAACTCTGCGGTAAGCTAACCCACGATAGGGAACAGGTGATTCACAGGCTTGAGGACATGCTTTCAGAGTTGGCAGCGCCGATTATTCGCATTTGGAGTGAGGTACTGCTACTGCCGCTGATTGGCAGTCTAGATACTGACCGGGCGCAGGCTATAGCAGAAAGGCTCTTGGAGCGCGCCAGTAGCACGCGGGCCAAAATGGTTGTTGTGGACGTCACCGGGGTGCCCATGATTGACACGGCAGCAGGAGGTTTTCTTATTGAAATGTTTAGCGCGGTGAAGCTACTGGGAGCAGAGGTTATCTTAACTGGCATTAAGCCTGAAATCGCCCACACCCTGGTTAAGTTAGGCGTAGATTTCCGTATGGTGGCGATAGCGCGTGACCTCGAAGACGCTCTCCGCAAGGCTATAGCTATGCTCGAAGAGGAGAAAAGGCAACGCAAACAAATTGCATTGGGGCATAGTAGTAGTTTGACGCGCGAAGGTGGAGAACCCGATGACATTTAAAGAAAAGGTGGTTCCAACCATAAGGATTGCCGACTGTCTGTTAGTGCCCATACAGATAGACCTGGACGATAAGACTGTGGAGAAGCTGCAAGCACAGCTACTGGCGGAAATTCAGGAGCAACGTGTCCGGGCGATCATTTTGGACGTACGGATGGTAGAAGTGATCGACAGCTATATATCCTATACCCTTTCAGAGACTGCTGCGATGGCTCACCTGATGGGTTGCCGCACGGTGATCTGCGGTATCCAGCCTCCTGTGGCTCTGACCCTGGCACAAATGGGGATAGAACTGCAAGGCTTTTTAGTTGCCCGCGACCTCGAGCACGCTTTAGCTCTGGTATGGTCTCCTTAGGAGAGGAGTAGGTGGTCTTGGCGCGGAAAGTGAGAGAGTTGCTGGCCATGCCGGCGGACGACTTTGACGTGGTGGTGCGCATTGCCCGGGAAGAAGACATAGCCATAGCCAGGCAGACGGCCAAGCAACTTGCTCAGGAATCAGGTTTTTCCCTTGCTGATGTAACCAAAATTGCCACTGCGGTTTCCGAACTTGCGCGCAATATCTACCGCTATGCGCAAACTGGCAAAATAATGATCCGCAAACGTCTTGAGGAGAACGGCGGGCCTATCATCCAGGCGGTGGCGATTGATCAAGGTCCGGGTATTGAGGACGTAGAACTCGTTCTGACAAAAGGTTACACAACATATGAGCGCAGCTTGGGTATAGGCTTATCAGGAATAAAACGCCTTGTGGATTATTTTGAGATTGTCTCTGAAGTTGGTAAGGGCACCGCAGTAATGTTTGAAAAGAGGAGACGCAAGTTTTGAAATTACAAGTTGAAAAACAGGGAACTGGCCGACAGGCCCGGGAAGGCTCCGGATGGGAAGTAGCAGCTTATTCGCGCCCCCACTGGCTGGAGAAAGTGAACGGGGACCTTTGTTACGCTAAGGAATTGGATGTCCACGTGATGGTAGCCGTAGTAGATGTACTGGGCCATGGAGAAGGTGCCCATCAAGGAGCAGTAGTCCTGGCACGGGCACTCAGAGAAGCCGGGGGTAGTCTGCAGGAGATATACGCTGTTTTGAATAAAGCAGCTTCACAGACACGGGGATGCGCTCTTTTTTTAGCCATGCTTGACCAGAAAACGATAGAATATATCTTGATCGGAAACATCAGGGGATGGGTGCTAACGCGAAAAGATACGGAGGCCCTGATTGGGCAGCCAGGCATTGTAGGCAAAAAGATGTTTGATCCCGTCTTCCGCCGGCTGGAGCTTTCAGCGCCCACCCTTCTTCTGGCCTGTACCGACGGGATCAAACGCAGCTTTTCGCCCGCTGGTTCGCCGTGGCTCTGGGAGGAAACAGGCGAAGCCATGGCGCGCCGTGTGGTAGAGAAATATGGCATCGCTGAAGACGATGCCAGTGTGCTGGTAGGGAGGCATATTTAGGTGTCTGGAGAATTCTATTCAACCTACTGCAATTATCTTGGACGTTATATGTTCCAGGGGGCTATGGAGGGGCTCCTTCTCGAAGCGTATGAGAAGTTGCCGCACTACCTAGATGACAGCGAGGTGCAGGCAGCTAACATTTTGGACGTACACACACGCGCTTTCCGAGAGGTCATGGGAATTAGGCAAGACAGTGACAACGTGCAGTGGATATATATAGTGCGGGCAACGGAATTTTTGGCCCAGATCCTGGTAGTTATTGACACGTTCTTCCTCCAGCTGAAAGAAAGGGCCGAACGCGATCATCTGACCGGGCTTTATAACCGGCTGGCCCTCTATCGTTTGCTTCCCCGCATGCTCAAAAGAGCACAAGAGCAGGAAAAGCCACTTGTTGTGGCCATGCTCGATCTGGATGATTTTAAACGAATCAATGACCAGCACGGCCACCAGGCAGGCGACGAAGTACTCCGTTTCGTAGCAGGCGTTATCAAAAGAAGTTTGCGGAATGATGACTTGGCCGTACGCTTCGGTGGTGAAGAGTTTGTAATTGTCCTCCCGGCGACGGATTTTACAAAGGCCAAGATTCCCCTGGAACGAATTCGGGCCCAAATAGTAGCGGAAAGGATGCTGCCGGTTGGGGAGGGTCTGACGGTAAGTATAGGTGTTGCCGGGTATACCGGCCAGGGGCCTGTCGAGCTCAATGAGCTAATCCGGCAAGCAGATGAAGCCATGTATAGAGCCAAAGAATTGGGCAAAAACAGGGTGGTTTTTGCCCAGGGCGACATCGGGGGGTGAGACGTGCGGTGCGGTTTTCCAAGGGAATACAGGAAATCATGCAAGAACTAACATCCCAGGCTGGACAACTTTTCCCGAAGGGAAAAGAATTTAACAAAAAAGTAGCACAAGCATACGCCGGACGTCTGCGGTCCATGTTGGAGCGGGTAGGGCAAGAGGCAAACGAGGCGGAACTGTACAAGGTAGCGAGCGACTTTTTGGCGTTGTTTGCTGGCAACCATGACGAGGAACTCTTGCGGCGGCGGATAGAACTCGGTAGAGAGCTCCACACTACAGAAGTGTCGCTGGAGCAACTGGTGACAACCTACGCGCTCCTTTTAGGGCATTGCTATGACGAACTGGGCACGGCTCTTCCATCCGCAGAGCGAGAACTGCAAAGATTGAAGTACGGCGGGACATCGTTGCTTTTCGACCTCGGCCTGTTACTCCTCGGATACGAGGGGGAGGTAGTGCGCCAGATACAGATGCTTTCGGAAGCAGATGTTCTTACAGGCCTTTTGAGCCGACGCAAGTTCGAAGAAGAGTTGGAGGAGACACTCGAGTTTGCGCGGCGCACAAAACGAGAGCTTTCTTTGTGCTGGATAGCCCTTGATAATTTTAAGTTGGTTAACGACGTTTACGGTTATACCATAGGGGATATTGTACTTAGGGCTGTGGCTGACTTCCTGCTGGAAGCTCTCCCGGGCAATCATGTCATTGCCCGCATAGGGGGTGACGAGTTTGGAATTTTGTTGATGGATACAGGGCCTGATGAAGCGCTGGCAAAGGCGCAAGGGCTGTGCCAGGGCATTGCTAAGCTAAAAATTCGACCCTTGGGGGATGAGGGCATTTTCATTACAAGCAGTATTGGCGTGGCTTCGTTCCCCCATCATGGACAAGCTCTGGTCGACCTTATGTGTGCCGCCGAGGTTGCTCAGGTAGCGGCCAAGAGGAAAGGTGGGGACCGGGCGCAGCTCATAGAGATGGTCGATAGAGTTACTAATCCTACTGTAGTTCATGAGAGAATTCTTCTCTTGCAAGAAGCCCTGCGCTCGGAAGGGGCGATCGTTCCCTTTTACCAGCCGATTGTAGATTTAGAGACTGGCAAGCCTGTAGGTTACGAAGTGCTTACTCGCGTGAAGAGAGGGGAAAATTTTCTTCCTGCCGGGCTTTTTGTAGAGGCGGCTGAGCAATCTGGCCTTATGAAGGATATTGGTAGGATAGTTATAGAGCAGGCCATGCGGGAAAAAACGAACTCTTGGGCGAAGGACATGCTTTTTTTTATTAACTTTTCTATGCGCGAGGTAGAGAACAAAGAAACTCCATCTTTCCTGGCTGACCTGTTCAACCGCTACGGCATCCGTCCAGAAGAAATTGTGGCCGAAATAACCGAACGAGAAGCCGTGCGGGATATGAATGCTGTACATGTTTTTGCCAGGGAGCTGACCGAACTTGGTGTGCGCCTGGCAATCGACGATTTTGGCAGCGGTTTTTCTTCATTCCTTTATCTTCGTTACTTTGACTGTTACTTTGCCAAAATAGAGGGTTCCCTGGTGCGTGAGATAACCAGGAGTGGACGCACCAGGTTGATTGTCGAAAACATGGCAAGACTTTTGCAAAGGCTTTCGATAGAGGTAGTGGCCGAGTTTGTAGAGAGCCGTGAAGCGGCTGAAATTTTGCGCCGCGCTGGCATTCGCTACGGGCAGGGTTATTACCTGGGCAAGCCGGTGCGCAATCCTTAGTAATAAACGGTGACACAAATCTCTACGGACTTATTGACGCCGGCACACCTCTGTGTTATACTTTCCCAGGAAGTAGAAGCCACTCGCTTCTCACCTTACGGCCCGGGGCCAGTAAGGTTTGCCCAGGAAAAGGTCTAATTTTGGCGGGTGGAATCCACCCGCTTCATTTTTTAAGGAGGTCTTTGACTGGGCGGTAAATCTAGCTGGAGGTGACGCATTATCAGCAAGGATTTGAGGGTCAATGGAGAAATCCGGACCCGGGAAGTGCGCCTGGTTGGCATTGATGGACAGCAGCTAGGGATTATGCCAACACGAGAAGCCCTGCGTATCGCCCAGGAACAGGGCCTGGACCTGGTAGAAGTGGCTCCCAATGCGCGACCGCCAGTTTGCCGCATCATGGATTTTGGTAAATATAAATATGAGCAGAGCAAGCGGGAGCGCGAGGCGAGGAAAAAGCAGCGGATAATAAACATTAAAGAAGTAAAGCTGCGGCCCAACATTGAAGAGCATGACTTCCAGGTCAAAGCGCGCAATGCCATCCGCTTTCTGGAAGATGGTGATAAGGTCAAGGTGACCGTTATGTTCCGGGGGCGGGAGATTGCCCATGCCGACCTCGGGATGAAGCTGTGCCAGCGCTTGGCCGACCAGGTGGCAGACCTTGCCTCCATTGAAAAACCGCCCAAAGTAGAGGGGCGCAATATGGTTATGATTCTGGCCCCCAAAGCTTAAGGGAAAATTTATTCGAGGTGATATTATGCCCAAGATGAAAACCCACCGCGGCGCGGCCAAAAGGTTCCGCGTCACAGCCTCGGGAAAAGTAAAACGCGCCAGGGCTTATAAAAGTCACTTGCTGGCCGGAAAGGCACCAAAGCGCAAGAGACGGTTGCGCCAGCCCGCCTTAATCGATAGAACCGATCGCAGGCGTATTGCCCGGCTCTTGCCTTACCAGGCTTAGAGGGAGGTTAAAAAAATGGCCCGTGTAAAACGTGGTGTCACCAAGCACCAACGCCATAAAAAGATCTTGAAGCTGGCCAAAGGCTACTTTGGCGCTAAGTCCAAATTATTCCGCCCCGCCAATGAACAAGTATTAAAATCCCTGGCCTATGCTTACGCTCACCGGCGGGAGCGCAAAGGCGACTTCAGGAAGCTTTGGATTGCCCGCATTAATGCCGCAGCCAGGATGCAGGGCATTACTTACAGCCGCCTGATTAACGGTTTAAAAAAGGCCGGCGTTGAAGTTAACCGCAAGATGCTGGCTGA
The DNA here is from genome assembly GCF_006538385.1 of Moorella sp. E306M. Taxonomy (NCBI): domain Bacteria; kingdom Bacillati; phylum Bacillota; class Clostridia; order Neomoorellales; family Neomoorellaceae; genus Neomoorella; species Moorella sp. E306M. Next base: position 2,068,448 of record NZ_BJKO01000001.1, read on the forward strand.
CATGGCGGTGAACGACGTAGCAGGTTTTAACCGCCTGGTGAATATGGCAAAAGAAAAGTTGGGTTTGGGAGCATAAAATAGGGTGTCAAAGGCCAATTAGTTTTTTAAAAACTAATTGGCCTTTAACTTAGTGCTTGACAAAGTCATGGCTAGCTTTAAAATGAGGTAAGATGTACTTAGTGCTAAAAGAAGGTGAATCTATACGAGTATTATACGGGAATGGCCCTTTCGCCTGCGGCCGCCGCAAGTTTTAGCCCTTGGCTTCGCAGTGGTTATCGCCACCGGCACGCTCCTCTTAAGCCTCCCCATTGCCAGCCAGAGTGGGCAACCGGTGGCGGTTATTGATGCCCTGTTCACGGCCACCTCGGCTACGGCCGTGACCGGTCTGGTAACAGTTGATACCCAGACTACTTACTCTTTATTTGGTGAACTGGTTATTCTCACTTTAATTCAAACCGGCGGCCTGGGTTTTATGACCCTATCTACCCTGGTCGCCCTGCTCCTGGGCAAGCGTATCACCCTGAAGGAAAGGCTGGTCATGCAGGAAGCCATGAACCAGCTGACAGTAGAAGGGGTCGTGCGCCTGAGCAAGTATGTCCTCATTTTTACCCTGTTTGCTGAAGGCCTGGGGGCGTTGCTTTTAAGTATCCGTTTCAGCAGCCAGATGCCCCTGGGACAGGCCATTTATTTTGGTATCTTCCATGCCGTCTCCGCCTTCTGCAACGCTGGCTTTGATCTTTTTTCCAAGAGCTTGGTTGATTACCGGGGCGATTTGCTGGTCAACATGGTTATTACCTTGCTAATTATCTTTGGAGGTCTGGGTTTCAGCGTCGTAGCTGATATTTATACCAAACGTTCCTGGCAGCGGCTCTCCCTGCACAGCAAGATCGTCATTCGTACCACCCTTTTGCTAATCGTTACGGCCACAGTAATTATCTTTCTCCTGGAGTATACTAACACGAAAAGCCTGGCGCCTTTGCCTCTAGGAGAAAAGATCCTGGCCTCATACTTCCAGGCCGTGACGCCGCGGACGGCCGGGTTTAATACCCTCGTAATCGGCGACTTAAGGCCGGTAACCCTGCTTTTTATCACCATCCTGATGTTTATCGGTGCTTCGCCGGGGTCGACCGGCGGCGGTATCAAGACAACTACCTTTGCGGCCATTGCCGTGGCTGTCTGGACCATTATCCGGGGTAACGTTGATATTGAGGTATTCGGCCGGCGGTTACCCCGGGGTACAGTCTTAAAGGCCCTGGCCATTGCTGCTGTTTCCCTGCTCCTGATAGTTACCGTAACTGGCATTTTATTAATTACCGAACAGGCAGATTTGCAAATGGTACTCTTTGAAGTAACTTCAGCCTTTGGCACCGTCGGCCTTTCCATGGGACTGACGCCAAAGCTGACAGTGGCCGGCAAGTTGCTTATTACCGCTACCATGTTTACCGGCCGGGTAGGCCCCCTGACCCTGGCCTTTGCCATTGCCCAGCGCCTGGGCCGCCAGGGAATAAAACATTATCCTGAGGAGAGGATTATTGTTGGCTAAAGGAGGCAGGGTTGTGAAACAGTTTGCCGTCATTGGCCTGGGACGTTTCGGGTCCAGCGTAGCCCGCACCCTGGCCCGCATGGGCCACCAGGTAATCGCCATTGATAGCGACGAGGCCAAGGTGGAGGCCCTCATGAACGATGTCACCACGGCCATCCAGGCTGATGCCCGCGATGAGGAAGCCTTGAAGGCGGCTGGCATTCGCAATGTGGACGTAGCCATTGTCGCCATTGGGGAAAATGTCGAGGCCAATATCCTGGTCACTTTAATCGTCAAGGAAATGGGCATCAAGTGCGTCGTGGCCAAGGCCATGAACGACCTGCACGGTAAAGTCCTGGCGAAAATCGGTGCCGATAAAGTCGTTTATCCGGAGCGGGATATGGGAATCAGGGTCGCCCATACCCTTGCTTCTGGCAACGTCCTGGAGCATATCGACCTTTCGCCGGAGTACAGCATTGTGGAGATTGTGGCCCCGGCAAGGGTGGCGGGTAAGACCCTGGGGCAGCTGAATTTACGCGCCCAGCACGGTGTCAGCGTTATGGCTATCAAACGCAATGATAAAATACTAGCTGCTCCCGGAGCCGACGATGTGGTGGAAGAAGGCGACATCATGGTACTGGTAGGCCGGAACAAAGCCCTGGAAAGGCTGCAGGAAAGCTAAGGTGGAGTTAATCACTTCGGCAGCCAACCGTTATGTGAAGCTGGCTCGTTCTTTAAAGGAGCGTTCCTGGCGGGAGAAAAGGGGTCTTTATCTAATCGAGGGCATCCACCTGCTGGAGGAAGCCCGGCAGGCCGGGATACCCCTCGAAGTAGTTTTGTACAGCCCGCAAATTCTTGCCGCCCCGCGGGGAGAGCAGCTGGTAGCCGGCCTGCAGGAGGCTGGCTACCGCTGCCTGGCGGTGACGGAGGAATTGATGCAGGCCATCAGCACGACCGTGACGCCGCCGGGAGTGGTGGCTATAGCCCCCTTCCAGGCAAGTTCCCTGACAAGACTCCTGAGCCGGCCTTCTCCTTTGCTAATGGTGGCCGCCGGGCTGCAGGATCCGGGGAATCTGGGTACCATCTGGCGCACAGCCCTGGGAGCTGGAGCTACGGGACTGATTTTAACCCGCGGCAGCGTTGACCCCTTTAACCCCAAGGTAGTCCGGGCGGCCATGGGTGCCACCTTTAAGCTGCCGGTGGTTAGCGGCGTGGAGCCAGCTACCCTGGTGCGGGAATTGGAAGCTTGCGGGATAAAGCTGGTAGTGGCCGACGTCGGCGCGCCTTTAGTTTTCTGGCAGGCGGACTTAAGGCCCCCCCTGGCCCTGGCCGTGGGCAGCGAGAACCATGGCCCGGGAAGGGAATTGCTGGCCGCAGCTACGGCCCGCGTGGGCATTCCCATGGTCGGGCCGGTGGAGTCCTTGAACGCTGCCGTAGCGGCGGCCCTCCTTTTGTACGAAGCCCTGCGCCAGCGGCAGGATTTTTGCCGTTGATCTAAGGAAAACTTTGGGTTAGAATGGAGGTGAAGGCGGGTGAGCGCCATGCCGGAAGAGAGCTTGCGAGAAATAGCAGCTACAAATGAACCGCCACGCACCCTGGCTTCACCGGAATTTTTCTTTCTTTTACAGCGTTTAGACCGGCTAGATGAAAAATTGACGAAAGAAATCCGGGATGGGGATCAAAAGTCCGAGGAACGCATCAGCGCGGTGGAGCAAAAGCTGAGCCAGCGTATTGACGCGGTGGAGCAAAAGCTGAGCCAGCGTATTGACGCGGTGGAGCAAAAGCTGAGCCAGCGTATTGACACGGTGGAGCAAAAGCTGAGTCAGCGTATTGAAACGGTGGAGCAAAAGCTAAGCCAGCGTATTGACACATTGGATGACAAGCTTGGTAACCTCAGATTCTGGGCTATCAGCGCCGTAATTACCATTGCTGTAGGTTTTATCGGGACCATAGCAACTTTGCTGTACAAGTGATAGGCTAGCCTTTGGATAAATTGCAAATCCCCCTCTAGAAAGTTTTGATTTCTTCTAAAGGGGGATTTTTTATTTTCCCGAATATGTTCACGTAACAGCAAGAACAAGTGGGGGGGATGTTAAAGGTGAATAAGGGATTACGATATTTACTTATCCTGCTGGCCCTCAGCCTTTTTTTGGTTGGCTGCGGCAGCAGCCAGAAAGCCTTGTCCGTCCAGAGCGGCCCCACGGATCCCAATTACCGGGGAGTTATCTACCAAGATAATTTCAAGGGGCCGGATAGCGGTAAACCCAACATTTAGCAACATCCGGGTAAATGGAGGTGAAGAAGTATGGCTTACCAGCTTACCCGCCGGTCTTTCCTGAAGGGCCTGGCCGCCGGCAGCGCTTTGACTGCCCTTACTGCCTATGGTGGTCTGAAATATGCTGCTCCCGCCGCCGCTGTGGAGGCAGGCTACCCGGAAGCAGGAGCCGGTGCAAAAGTTTTCCGCAATGTTTGCCCCCGCAACTGTTATGATACCTGCAGCATGCTAAGTTACGTCAAGGACGGTGTCTTACGCAAAGTCAGCGGCGATCCGGTCAATACCTTTACCAACGGGCGCCTGTGTGTCAAGGGATATACCTATACCCGCCGGGTCTACAGCCCGGACCGGCTCAAGTACCCCATGAAGCAGGAGCCACGGGGCTCAGGCAAGTGGCAGCGCATTTCCTGGGACGAAGCCTTGGAAATAATCGCCCGGAAAATCCTGGCTATCAAAAAAGAGTACGGCAGTACCCTGCCCATCTGCCTGAATAAGTATTCCGGCAACTTTGATATTCTTCATTACGGCATTGAAGGCATGATGAGCAGTATCGGTTATACTACCAGGGCCCTGGGAACGCCTTGCTGGCCGGCTGGTATCGACGCCCAGACCTACGATTTCGGCACCCTCTGGAACAACGACCCGGAAGACCTGGTCAATTCTCGTTATATTATCCTCTGGGGAGTAAATCCGGCCTGGACTTCTATCCATTCCATGCGCTTTATTTACGCCGCCCGGGAGAAGGGGGCGAAGATCGTCGCCATCGACCCCATTGTCACCCAGACGGCCGCCAAGGCGGACCTCTATTTGCAGATTAAACCGAGCACCGACGGGGCCCTGGCGCTGGGCATGGCTCGCCACATCCTGGACAACGGCTGGGTGGATGTGGAATACCTCAAGGCCAATGCCGTCGGCTGGGAGGAATTCTTTGAATACCTGCGCCGGGAAGTGACCCTGGAGTGGGCGAGCAAAACCACCGGCATCCCGGCCGGGGTAATCGCCGACCTGGCCCGGGAGTACGCCACCACCAAACCGGCAGCCATCTGGATCGGTTACGGCCTGCAGCGCCACACCAACGGCGGCCAGAACGTCCGGGCCATCGACGCCCTGGCGGCTATTACCGGCAACGTGGGCAAGAGCGGGGGCGGCGCCCTCTACGGCCACCTGGAAACCTGGGGTTTTAATTACGCGGCCATGACCATGCCCAAACCGGCCGGGGCGGTCGGGGTAAAGAAACCCGACGGCACCATGAGCGACCGCTTTATCAACATCAACAATTTTGGCGCCGAACTGCTCAACACTAACGACCCGCCCATCAAGATGCTCTGGATCGCCTGCCGCAATCCTTTATCCCAGGACCCCGAACCCCAGGTGGTCCAGAAAGCCTTTGAAACCATGGACCTGGTGGTGACGGTGGACCACTTCTTAACCCGCACCGCCGCCTGGTCGGACATCGTCCTGCCGGCCACCACCCACTTTGAAGAGTACGGCGTGAACGCCAGCTACTGGCACTACTGGGTGGGGATTAACGAGCAGGCCATTGAACCCTATTTTGAAGCTAAAAACGACGTGCAGATCGCCATGTTGCTTGCGGCCAAACTTAACGCCCTGGAGCCCGGCTCCTGCACTTATCCCACCAGCGGCAACCTGGAAGAATGGGTGGGCAAGGAGTTCAACCCCAAAATGCTTGACCTGCTGGGCATCAGCGACTATCGCGAGCTGAAAAAGGGGCCGCGCAAAGCGAAACTTCCCCCGGCGGCCTGGGCGGACGGCAAATTCCGCACGCCTTCCGGGAAAATCGAAATTAAATCATCCGAGGCCCCCAAATACGGCCTGCCGGCCCTGCCGATATATGTCCCGGAGAAGCAGCCGTCGCCAGAATACCCCTATCGCTTGTTTACGCCTCACTGGCGCTACGGCCTCCATTCCCAGTTCCAGAATATCGACTGGATGATGAATGTCAGCCCTGAACCTTATGTGGAAATTCACCCGGCTACGGCTGCCGCCAAGGGGATCAAGGACGGGGATTGGGTTAAAGTGTATAACGAAATCGGTTACGTCACCCTGAAGGCCAGGATTACCGCCACCATGGCACCGGAGGTCCTGGTGGCCTACGAGGCCTGGTACAAAGATCTCAATTACAATATCAATTACACAGTAAAAGCCGTGCCCAGCGATATGGGCAAAAAGGCCACCGGTAACCGCGGCCTGGCTTTCCATGATAACTTCGTTAATATCGAGAAAGTGAGGTGAGGGCCGTGGCCAAGCAACTGGGTTTTCTGGTGGATACGGAAAAATGCATAGGTTGCTTCAGCTGTGAGATGGCCTGCAAAAACGAATATCAAACGGAGGTCAAGCCCCGCTGGCGGCGGGTCTACCAGCAGCGGGAAGCCAGCCTCCCTTATCCGGAGCGCAACTTTATGTCCCTTGCCTGCAACCACTGCGCCGACCCGGCCTGTCTCAAGGTCTGCCCGGTGGGGGCCTACAGCAAGCGCGAGGACGGCATCGTCCTCCAGGACCACGCCCGCTGCATCGGCTGCCGCCTGTGCACCATGGCCTGCCCCTATGGGGCCCCTCAGTACAACGAAAAGGACCGCCGGGTGGAAAAGTGCCAGCTCTGCTACCAGAAGGTAGACCGCAATGAGGAGCCGGCCTGCGTGGCCGCCTGCCCGGTGGGGGCGCTGCAGCTCATAAAGGATCTCAATTCCTTCCCCGAGCCGGGCACTGTAAAAGAACTGCCGGGATTTCCCGATATAACTATTACCCGGCCATCCGTCCGTTTCGTACCCCCGCGAGCCGGAGTCCAGATCAGGAGGGATGTTTGAATGACAAACTGGGAATGGCCCCTGGTTTTTTTCACCATCTTCGCGCAAATGGCCGTCGGCTACCTGGTCATGGTGGTTCCAGGTGCAGCCGGTAAAGCTAATCCCAGATGGACCTATCTCCTGCCGGCCGGGATTTTAGCGACAGCAATGGTTATCTCCCTGGGCCACCTCGGCCACCCGGAAAACGCCTACCGGGCCTTGACCCACCTGGCTTCCTCCTGGCTGAGCCGGGAAGTCCTGCTTTTCAGCCTGTGTTTTCTCTTGCTCCTGGCAGCTTACCTGGCTGCAAAGGGAGGAAAGCAGCCCCTGGCGCGGCTGGCTGCCGTCCTGGCCCTGGCCAGCGGCCTCCTGGGGGTGCTGGCCAGTGCCCTCATCTATGTCCTGCCGGCTCGCCCGGCCTGGTATAACTTTCATACCGTCCTTACCTTTTTCCTGACAGCCTTACTACTGGGCCCGGCCCTGGGGATGTGCCTCGAGCAGTTGCTCCCCGGCCTCGCCCCATGGCTGGAAGGCGGCCTCGCCAGCCGGGCTCTGGTCTCGCTCTTGCTCCTGAGTATCATCAGCTCGCTGTCATACCTAACCTTCCTGGCCGCAGCGGGGCCGGAAGCCCGGCTGACCTTGACCACTCTTTTGGCCAGCCCATGGTGGTGGCTACGGGTCCTGGCCGGGTGGCTGGCACCTTTGGCCGTCAGTTATCAGTTACGCCGGCAGGAAAGGGGCTCTCTATCCCTCTCCCTGGTCCTCCTGCTCCTTCTCCTGGCGGGAGAATTGATCGGCCGGGCCCTTTTCTACGGTACAGCAGTACCACTGGCCATCGGTTAGTTCTAAAATTAGCGGAAGGCCCTGTTCCTTACCTGCGGTTGCAACCCCTCCCCTGCGAGGGGTTTTTGTTAATCACGGAGCCGGCATGGTTGCGAAGCTGCCTGATGCCTGCGGCTGCGAGGGGTTTTAGTTAATCGGGAACTGTGGACAGAAGGAATCAAAATAAAGTAAAATAGTATTGAAGAGAGGGATGGGAGAAAGGGTGGTGGGTGTGCCTGTTTACCGTTCTGCCTGTCCCTGTAACTGTTACGACGCCTGCGCCATGCTGACTTATGTGGAAGACGGCCGGGTAGTCAAACTGGAAGGAGACCCACAGCACGGCTATACCCGGGGTCGTCTCTGCGCCAAGGGTTACGCCTACAGCCGCCGGGTGCATAGCCCGGAGCGGCTGCGCTACCCATTGCGCCAGTATCCCCGGGGTTCCGGCAACTGGCAACGCCTTTCCTGGGAGGAAGCGCTGGAACTTATTGCCACCAGCATCCTGGACCTTAAAGCCAGGTATGGCAGCACCCTCCCAGTTGCTTTAAATAAATACTCGGGGAATTTCGGCTGGCTGCAAAATATAATAGACGTCTTTTTTGATAGCCTGGGCCCCACCACCCGGGCCGGGGGCTCACCCTGCTGGTCGGCAGGCCTTGACGCTTTTTACCTTGACTTCGGCAGGGTGACCAGCCCCGACCCCGAGGACCTGGCCAGGAATAAATGTATTATCCTCTGGGGGACCAATCCTGCCTGGACGGCGGTTCATTCCCTGCCGTTCCTGCAACAGGCCCGGGACCAGGGGGGCAGGGTGGTGGTCATCGACCCCGTCTTTACAGCGACGGCAAAGTGGGCCGATTACTATTTGCAGATTAAACCCGGTACTGACGGAGCTCTGGCCCTGGGTGTCCTGGCCTACCTCTGGCAGCGAGGGCGTCTTGATGAAGAGGGCTTAAGCCGCTATGCGGCAGGATGGCCGGCCTTACGTAGCTACCTGGCCGGGCTGTCCCAGGACTGGGCCGCCAGGGAAACCGGCCTGGAGGTTGCCGCCATTACCGAACTGGCGGAGATGTATGCTACCAGCCGGCCGGCAGCCATCTGGATCGGCTTCGGCCTGCAGCGTCACACCAACGGCGGCCAGAACGTCCGGGCCATCAATGCCCTGGCAGCCCTGACCGGTCACCTGGGAACCGGGGGTGGGGGAGTGTATTACGCTCACCTGGATACGTGGCCCAGGGTTGGAAGCGGGCCGGGGGCGCCAGGACAGGCTGGCAACCGTTACCTGAATATGAACAATTTTGCCGCCGAACTCCTGCACTGCCAGGATCCACCGGTTAAATTTTTATGGGTGGCCGGCCGCAATCCCCTCACCCAGGAGGCTGGTGCCCGGCTGCTCTCTCAGGCCTTAAATACTTTAGAAATGATCGTAGTCGTCGATCACTTTCTGACCCCCACGGCCAGGCTGGCCGATATCGTCCTGCCCGCGGCTTCCTTGTTTGAAACCTGGGATATTGTTTCCAGCTACTGGCACCGCTGGGTGGCCGTTAACGAGCCCGCCCTGGCACCCTGGTATGAAAGCTGGAGCGACCTGGAGATAGTTGCCGCCCTGGCGGATAAACTAAACGAGTTATCCCCCGGCAGCAGTACCTTTCCTAGCCATAAAAAAGCAAGGGACTGGCTGGATGAACTCTTTGACAGGCGCATGCAGGAACTCTTTGGCATTAGTTGCTGGCAGGAACTTTTGAGCGGGCCGCGTAAGGCCCGGCCGCCTGAACTGCCGGAGAGGATAGAACTGGATTCAGCCAGAGCGGGTGAACTGGGCCTACCCAACCTGCCCATTTATATACGGCCAGCCTCGCCGCCGCCGGAATACCCCCTGCAGCTCCTGACCACCCACCAGCAGTACGGGCTCCACTCCCAGTTTCAAAACCTGGATTGGTTGCAGGCGCTTAATCCTGAACCGGTGGTGCTGATCAACCCCGCCGCGGCCCGGAAACGAGACCTGGCGGAAGGAGATGTGGTGCGGGTTTTTAACGGCCAGGGAGAAATAATTGCCAGGGCGAAGATAGAACCGGGTGTGCCGGAGGCGGTAGTGGTGGCCTATGAAGGTTGGTACGGAAGAGATAAATACCAGGGGACAAGGTTATTTTCGCCGGGGGACTATAATGTCAATTTTTTAACGTCTCCCCTGGCAACCGATATGGGCATTCTTACCACCGGCTTTCCCGGTTGTGCCTTTTACGACTGCTTTGTGGAGGTCTGCCGTTTGTGAAGCAAAGAGCCTTTGCCCTGCGCCTGGAGCGCTGTGTTGGCTGCCGCAATTGCCAGCTGGCCTGCAAGAACGAGCACAGGACAGCCAGCCGTATCAACTGGCGCCAGGTAAGGGAAGGAGAAGAAGACGGCCGCCGTTACTATGTATCCCTTGCCTGCAACCATTGCCGCAACCCGGAGTGTTTCCGGGTTTGCCCGGAAAAGGCCTACTGGAAGCGGCGCGACGGCTTGGTCCTGCACCTGCCCCGCCGCTGCCAGGGTTGCCAGGCCTGCGTCCAGGCCTGTCCCTACCAGGCCCCCCGCTATAATCCGGAAACGCGCCAGGCAGAAAAATGTAATTTCTGCCTGGCCCGCCTGGACGAGGGGTTGCAGCCGGCCTGTGTGGCCGCCTGCCCCACCGGGGCCCTGAATATGATGACCTGGGAAAGTGATCCCGGCGAGGCCCCCTATTCCCAGTGGGTAGCTTTTTTGCCTGATCCAGCCTTAACCCTGCCTTCCCTGCAAATAAACCGCTCTGGAGAAAGCCGGCATTACTGGCAGCAAGTCCAGCAGGAGGAAGTTTGTAATTATTACAAAATAACAGCCGATAGTTTGGAAATAATACAAAAAAGGTTAAAGAAGAAAGACAGACAGGGAGAGGCAGGCAGGAAAAGGGGCGCAAAGGACGGAGAGTGCAAATGGATATTTTGACTGGTTTGATAGATCTTATTATTAAAGGCAGTACCCTGGAAAGCCTCGTTCATTACCTGGGGCGGCAGTTCAGGGCCGTCTTTGTCATTAGCAATCCCTGGGGAAAGGTTATAGCAACCAGCGATGCGGTTCAGTTCTCTGTCGGCAGTTACCTGCCCTTCAGTTTATCTCCTGGCCGGGAAGAAGCCGCCTTTGGCCGGTGGACTTATCTGGCGGTGGCTTTAAAAAGCGGTGCTACTAATTACGGTTACCTTCTGGCCCTGGGGGAAAAGGGTCTTCCCCAACCGGTAGCCACCAATATCGACCAGGTCAGCAGGTTGCTCCTGCTGGCTCTGGCCAGGGATCAGGCAGTCATTGCTGCCGAAAAGCGCCACCGCGCCGATTTCGTTTATGATCTCCTCTACAACAACTTTGAATCCAAAGAAGTCCTGGTAGCCAGGGGGCAGTTGTGGGGCTGGGATTTAAACCGGCCCCATGCCTTAATGGTCGTGGAACTCCTGACCGGTCCGGAGGACCAGTTTCAAGAACTGGCAAGCACCATAGCCCGGGAGGATTACCCGGAAGCCATCCTGCTGCCCCGGGAGCGGCAATTGGTAATTATCATCCCCGCCCTCGAGGATAAGGGAGCCACCGGCCAGAAGTTAAAGGGAATTTTCAGCACCCTGCAGGAAAAACTGGCCCGTTGCGTCCCCGGAATGCTCGTTGGCGGCGGAGTAGGCCTTTTTTACCCTTCCACTACCGAACTGTATTTAAGTTTCCAGGAGGCTAAAATAGCCCTGGAAATAGGCAAACTGCGCCGGGAGCCGGGACTTGTCTTTTTTGCCGAACTTGGAGTGGAAAAGCTCCTTTACCATTTAACGCCCCACCAGCTGGAAGACTACTACCAGCAAACCCTGGGCCGTCTGGAGGCCTTTGACCGGGAGAACGGGACGAACTACCTGGAAGTTCTGGAAAAGTACTTCCAGTTTAACGGTGACTTTCAGGCTATTGCCCGCCACTTTTACCTCCACCCCAACACTCTACGTTACCGCCTACAAAAAATCGGAGAAATCCTCGCTGTGAATATTCACTCTCTGGAGACCCAGCTGGACCTCCTGGCCGCCCTCAAAGCCAGGCTCCTGTTTAAACGTCGGGCGCGGGGGTAAACTCCGCCTTGTCACGGCCAGTGGGGCTATGCTATAATTAACCCAGAAGTTACCCCCAAAAGCTCCAGGAAAGGTCGTGATAGGTTGTTCCTGTCGGCGGAGTTCTTTTGGAGGCTGTTCGAAAAAACCGGTTCTATAGCTGCTTACATTATTTATCGTAGATTGGTTACCCAGTAGGCAAAAATGTTATTAGCGTCCAAATGCTATGAATGGGCAAAGTAGCCGGTACGGAACCCACAGGGAGGCGGCGTCGTTGACTGGAAGCGCTGCTGGGGAAAGGCCGCGTGAAGTTCGCCCGGGAGCAGCAGGCTGAAAAGAAAGAGTAGGCCGAGCCGGTGTTCCCACCGTTAGAGGGGAGCGGCATGATGGTGCCGGGAGACTTGGGGTGGTAAAAGATATCTTTTAAGCTTTCGTCCCGAAGGGGCGAAGGCTTTTTATTTTGTCATACCCGAGGTGATGCAGATGTTAGCAACTATTGAAGCCATCAGGAAGGCAGCCCTGGCCCGGGTGGCTGCCGCCAACAGCAGTGAAGAGTTGGAGATTTTAAGGGTTCAGTACCTGGGCAAGAAAGGGGAGCTGACCGGGGTTTTAAGGGGAATGGGAAAACTTCCGCCTGAAGAGCGCCCCCGGGTAGGGCAGCTGGCCAACCAGGTACGGGAAGAACTGGAAAAAGCCCTTCAGGAGGCTAAGGAAGTCCTTTCGCGCCGGGAACAGGCCGAGCGTCTTCGGGCAGAGGCCATCGACGTAACCCTGCCGGGACGGCCTGTTCCCCGTGGTTACCGCCATCCCCTGTATCAGACTTTAAATGAAATCAAAACCATTTTTATAGGCCTGGGCTTTGATGTGGCCGAAGGCCCTGAGGTAGAGAGCGACTATTACAACTTTGAGGCTCTGAATCTTCCTAAAGAACACCCGGCCCGGGATATGCAGGATTCTTTTTATATAACTGAGGACGTCCTGCTCCGTACCCACACCTCCCCCGTTCAGGTGCGGGTCATGGAGGCCCGGCGTCCCCAGTTACCCATCCGTATTATCGCCCCGGGCAAGGTTTACCGGCGCGACGATGACGCCACCCACTCGCCCATGTTTTTCCAGGTAGAAGGCCTGCTGGTGGATAAGAGGGTAACTTTTGGCGAACTGAAAGGTACTTTGATGGCCTTTGTCAGGCAGATGTTTGGTGACCAGGTTCAGGTGCGGTTCCGGCCCAGTTACTTTCCCTTTACCGAGCCCAGCGCCGAAGTTGATATATCCTGCGTTATGTGTGGCGGCGGGGGCTGCCGGACATGCGGCCACACCGGCTGGCTGGAAATCCTGGGTTGCGGTATGGTTCACCCCCGGGTTTTAAGCATGTCCGGCTATGACCCGGAAGAGGTGAGCGGCTTTGCCTTTGGCCTGGGGGTAGACCGGGTGGCCATGCTGAAGTACGGCGTTGATGACCTGCGCCTCTTCTATGAAAACGACCTGCGCTTTTTAAGGCAGTTTTAAAGGAGTGATCGTACTTGCGTGTTCCATATAAATGGCTTAAGCAATACGTAGATATCGACCTGCCGCCGGAAAAGCTGGCGGAGAAACTTACCATGGCCGGCCTGCCGGTGGAAAACATAGAAAGCCTGGCCCCGGATTTTCGAGGCGTGGTGGTTGGGAAGATTAGGTCTATTACCCCCCACCCCAATGCTGAACATCTGGTAATTTGCCGGGTCGATACCGGTAGGGAACTGCAGCTGGTAACAGGAGCCCCCAACGTTTATATAGACCAGAAGGTGGCGGTAGCCCTGGAGGGAGCAAAGTTACCTGGAGGCAGGGAGATTCGCCGGGCCACCTTCCGCGGTGTAACTTCTGAAGGTATGCTCTGCTCGGCCCAGGAACTGGGGCTGGATGCCAACCTCGTCTCCCCGGCCGACCGGGAAGGGGTCCTTACCCTGCCGCCCGATACTCTCCCGGGCGCTGATGTAGCTAAGGTTCTGGGGCTCGATGATGTCGTTCTGGTGCTGGAACTCACTCCTAACAGGGCCGACTGCCTGAGCATTTTGGGCGTTGCGCGGGAAGTGGCGGCCCTTACCGGTGCCCCTTTACGCCTGCCGGAAATTGCCGTCCGGGAAGACGGGCGGCGCATCGAGGATCTCGCGGCAGTTGAAATCGAAGCTCCCGACCTGTGCGCCCGTTACGTAGCCCGCCTGGTGAGCAATGTGCGCATCGGCCCCTCACCTGCCTGGCTCCAGGCCTGTTTACGGGCCGCCGGCATGCGACCGATTAATAACGTGGTGGATATAACCAACTTTGTCATGCTGGAGATGGGACAGCCTTTACATGCCTTTGATTACGACCTCCTGCAGCAGCACCGCATTATCGTCCGCCGGGCCGAAGCAGGGGAAAAAATAAAAACTCTGGACGATGTGGAGCGGGAACTGGATCCGGAAATGCTGGTCATTGCCGATGCTGCCCGGCCTGTGGCCGTAGCCGGCGTCATGGGCGGTCTGGAGACAGAGGTTACCCTGGAGACGGCCAACATTCTGATCGAATCTGCCCACTTCGACGGCGCTTCCATTCGCCGCACTTCCCGCAAGCTGGGCCTGCGCTCGGAAGCCTCGACCCGTTTTGAACGGGGTGTGAACCTGGAAGGGGCAGCCGCAGCTGCCGACCGGGCGGCCCAGCTGATGGCTGAACTGGCTGGCGGCAGCGTGGCCCGGGGCCGGCTGGATTGCTATGTAAGGAAGCGCCAGCCGGTGACCATACTTTTAAGACCGCAACGGGTAAACTATCTCCTGGGGACTACCCTTACGCCAGCGGCCATGAAGGAACTCCTGGAGCGCCTCCACCTGGAAGTCAGCGGGGAAGGGCCTTTCCAGGTAACAGTTCCGGCCTACCGGGGCGACCTGACCCGGGAAATCGACCTGGTGGAAGAGATTGCCCGGCTGTACGGCTATGATAACATCCCGGTGACCCTGCCGGGGAATATCACTGCGCTGGAAAAGCAGACTCCGGCCCAGCGCTGGGAGGAAGCCGGCCGGGAGGCGGCGGCAACGGCCGGCCTCGTGGAAGTCGTTACCTACAGCTTTATCGGTCCCCGCGCCCTGGATCAGTTGCAGCTCCCACCCGATCATCCCTGGCGGCGGGTAGTAAAAATCCATAACCCCTTACGGGATGAGCAAAGTATTATGCGGCCTTCCCTCTTACCCGGTTTGCTGGAGGTGGCCGGGCGCAATGCCAGCCGCCGGGTGCTGCCGGTGGCCATTTACGAACTGGGCCGGGTATTTATTCCTGCGGGCCGGCAGTTACCGGTAGAACCCTTACGCCTGGGCGGGCTGGTCATGGGGACTACCGGCCGCGGCTGGAACTGGCCGGCAGGTGAGATGGATTTCTTCTATCTAAAAGGTATAGTAGAAAATATCCTGGCCAGGGTCAAAATCAAAGGCATCACCTGGGAAGCTACGGCTACTATTCCCTTCCTCCATCCCGGCCGGGCGGCAAATATCAAGGCCGGGGAGGCAATCCTGGGATTCATAGGCGAGCTGCACCCGGACGTCCTGGCGGCTTTTGATTTACCGGCCAGGGCCTGTGTCTTCGAGCTGGACTGGGATTATGCAGGCAGTTTAAACCAGAGGCAGGTGGGTTACGAACCGTTACCCCGTTTCCCGGCCGTGGAAAGGGACCTGGCGGTGGTGGTAGAGGAAAATCTCCCCGCGGCAGCAGTAGAAGAAGTCATCAGGGAAGCGGGGGGTGACCAGCTTAAAGGCTGCACTCTCTTTGATGTCTACCGGGGAGCTCCTGTCCCGGCCGGATATAAAAGCCTGGCTTATTCCTTGGTGTACCAGCTGCCGGACCGGACCCTTACGGATGCCGAGGTGAATGCCGCCCAGGAAAGGATTCAAAGGGCCCTGGAGGAACGCCTGGGCGCCAGGCTGCGTTAGTGAATTTTAACCTCTGGCAGGATTTTCTACGGGTAAAGGCGAACAAACAAAAATATATCCAGGCAAAGGGAGGGGTAAACTTGCTTCAGGCGGAAAAGCCGCTGGCTGCACCAGACCGAACCACGGTCAACATCAACGGGCAGGAATACGTGGTTAAGGGGGAAGCGCCGGAATACATCCAGATGCTGGCTTCGTACGTAGACAAAAAGATGCGCCAGGTTAACCAGAAGTTCCCCCATTATCCTCCAGTAAAGGTTGCCGTGCTTGCCGCCCTGAATATTGCCGATGAACTTTATAAAGTCCAGCAGGATTATGAAACCCTGGTAAAATTGATACAGGAGGAAAAACGGGGTTGACCAACCTGGAGCTTGCCTGGGCATTAACAGAAATGGGTGATTTACTTGAATTAAAGGGGGAAGACCCCTTTAAAGTCCGCGCCTATCACCGCGCCGCCCGGGCCCTGGAAAACCTGGAAGAAGAGGCCGCCTCCCTTTATGCCCGGGATGCCCTGGAGGAGATCCCGGGAGTGGGGAAAAACCTGGCCAAAAAAATCGCCGAATTGTTAACCACGGGCCGGTCCACTTTCCTGGAAAATTTACGCCGGGAAGTACCGCCGGGCTTGAGGGAAATGCTGGCTATACCCGGTCTGGGCAGCCGCTCTGTACGCCAGATCTACCAGGGCCTGGGCATTACCACCCTGGAAGAGCTGGAAACAGCGGCCCGGGAGAGGCGTATCAGGACCCTGCCCGGCATGGGTAGCAAGACCGAGCTGGCCATCCTGCGGGGCGTGGAAATGTTAAAAGAAGTAAAGGAGCAGGTGCCGTTGGGAATAGCCAGGCCCCTGGCCCTGCTCCTGCAAGACCAGATCCTGGCCATACCAGGGGTTGAGAGGGTGGCCATAGCCGGCAGCGTTCGCCGCGGCCGGGAAATGGTGGGCGATGTCGACCTGGTGGTAGCCGTGCAGCCCGGCCACCAGGTGGCGGACGTCATGACCCGGCACCCCAGGGTGAAGGAAGTCCTGGCATGGGAGCCGGATCGCCTTTCCTTAAGGACGACCCTGGGGCTGAAAGTGGAAATCATATTGGTTCCGCCGAAAGAATTTGCGGCCACTGTATTTTATGCTACCGGCTCTAAAGCCCACCGGAAGGGGCTGCTGCGTCTGGCAGCTGGGCGTGGGTTGAAGGTTGCCGATATTGGTCTGACTACCTCCCGCTGGCTGGCCGAAGAGGAAGCAGTACTCGCCGGAGAATATGGAGATACGGCTATAGCTTCCCGGCCGTCATTTAGCCCGGAGGACCGGGCCTCAATCCCTTCTAAAGCTGGAGCTACTCCTGCTGGGGTTAGAGGGATTGAAGCAACTCCATCTGGGAGCGAGGCAGAGGAGGCTGCTTTTTACCATCGCCTGGGTTTACCTTATATAGTGCCGGAATTACGGGAGGATCGAGGCGAAATAGAAGCCGCCGTGAAAGGTGAACTGCCCCGCTTAATTACCCTGGCCGACATCCGCGGAGACCTCCACATGCATAGCCGCTACAGCGATGGCGTGGAAACCATTGCCGCCATGACAACAGCAGCCCGCAGGCGGGGTTACCAGTATATTGCCATTACCGATCACTCCCGCTCTTTGGTGGTGGCCCGGGGCTTGAGCGTCGAACAGTTAAAGGCCCAGCGGGAGGAAATAGCCCGGCTGAACGAAGAGTTGAAAGATATTACCATCCTTGCCGGGATTGAAGTCGATATCCTGGCCGACGGCAGCCTGGATTATGAGGATGAAATCTTAAAGGAGTTTGATCTGGTGATCGCTTCCGTCCATTCCGGCTTCCGCCAGGAAGAGGAGCGGATGATGGCCCGGCTGGAGGCGGCCCTGCGCCATCCTTACGTAGATATTCTAGGTCATCCTACCGGCCGCATGCTGGGACGGCGCCGGCCCTACGCCGTAGATGTAACCAGGATTATTGAGCTGGCAGCGGAGACGGGTACCATCCTGGAGATCAATGCCAGCCCCGACCGGCTGGATTTAAATGATACGGCCGTACGCCTGGCCAAAGAATACGATGTACCTATAGCTATCAATACGGATGCCCATGATTCCATCCGTCTGGCAGACATGGAATATGGCGTCCTTACCGCCCGGCGCGGCTGGCTGGAACCGGAGAATGTAGTCAACACCTGGGAACTGGAACGGTTGCTGGCCAGGCTGAAGCGCAACCGGGGAAGAGACAGGAAATAGCGATGCTGGGATTGGTATCATAAGGAGGTTATCTCATGCCCAAACGTCTAGGCATTCTCACCGGCGGGGGAGACTGTCCCGGCCTCAATGCCGTCATCCGGGCGGCGACCAAAACTGCCTATAGCCATGGTTACGAAATGTTCGGTTTCCTGGACGGCTATACCGGGGTAGTAGAAGGACGTTATATCAAACTGGACCCGCCGGCCATCTCCGGCCTTCTCCACCGGGGCGGTACCATCCTGGGGACGAACAACCGCAGCAATCCCTTTTACTTTCCCGTTAAAGAAAACGGTGAGGTTACTTACCGTGATATGTCAGATAAGGCCATAACCCGCCTGGAGCAAATGGGCATCGAAGTGCTGCTGGTAGTGGGTGGTGACGGTACCCTGGCCGGGGCCAAGGATTTTAAAGCCAGGGGGGCACGGGTGATCGGTATTCCTAAAACTATCGACAACGATCTGGCGGCCACCGACCAGACCTTCGGCTTCGACACGGCGGTGAGGACGGCAACCGAGGCCCTGGATAAGCTGCATACCACGGCCGAATCCCATCACCGGGTCATGGTCCTGGAACTCATGGGCCGCTATGCCGGCTGGATCGCCCTCTACAGCGGCCTGGCCGGCGGGGCCGATGTCATCCTGATACCGGAAATCCCCTGGCATATTGAAAGCGTGTTGAAAAAAATAGAAGCCCGCCGGGCCGAGGGTAAACCTTTCAGCATCGTCGTTGTCGCCGAGGGGGTCAAGTCGCCGGAGGGAGAACTGGTTGTCCAACGGACGGTGGAGGGCAGTGTAGAGCGGGTGCGCCTGGGAGGCATCGGCCAGCTGGTAGGGAAGCTAATCGAAGAAAAGAGCGGCATCGAAACCCGGGTGACCGTTCTGGGCCATATCCAGCGGGGCGGCTCGCCGTCGTCCTACGACCGGGTACTGGCCACCCGCTTCGGCGTGGCGGCAGCGGAGCTCGCCGTTAAAGGCATTCACGGTGTGATGGTCTGCCTGCGGGGTAACGATATTTCTCATGTCCCCCTGGAAGCAGCCGTCGGGAAACCCCGGACCATACCTCTAGATCACCAGCTCCTGGCCACGGCGCGGGCTATAGGGATCAGCTTTGGAGATGATTAGCGGCATTTATGTCAACAGCCTCGTTTTTCTGTTCCGGCGATTTCCTTTACTTAGCCCGTCTTAATTCCAGGATAGCTGTTTCCTGGCGGGCGGTTTTGCCCAGCAGGTAATTAACATCCAGGGCGATTATATCAAGCCTGTCATCCAGGTGTTTTTGGAGTTTGGCAATCTCATCCCCCCGCAGCTCAAAAGCGTCAAACAGGACGTTGATTTTCGGCAGCAGTTCGTTATCCAGGCGGTTTTCGATTTTAATCATTCTTTGTTCCAGATAGTCTAACTGTTTGCTGTGCTGCTGCAGAGTTTCGGTATGCTGCTGCAGAATTTCGGTATGCTGTTGTAATGTCTTTTTGATTTCTTCCTGTCCCTGAAGGAGCTGTTTTAAGATTTCTTCCATATAATTCACTTTCCTTTCTCAGGTTATCTTTTAAAGGATATAATTTCTCCGCCGGGTAAAAAATTCCTTCCAGGTCCGGGCTGAAAAATTAACTTGCATTTTTGTTCATAATCGTACAAAATAGATCTAGAACAAACCTGACCGTACGGGTTTAAGGACCGGTGCGGGAGGGCGGCAAAAATTATCCTGCGGTGAGGGATTACCTGAACCTTAGGGAAGGAGGAATTGTATGGGAAGTAATTTTTCACGCTTGCCGGCTTAGTATTCAAGCTGGCAGGCGTTTTTTGGTTTAGCTGCAACGATAATAATCCGGTGCAGCCTTGTTCGTAGAAGGAGTATGAAGGAGTATGACGATGGAAAACCGCCTGGGAGTAGTGGGGATAGTAATTGAGGATCGCGAACATACTGCCGCCCGGGTTAATGCCATCCTAAGCGATTACGGCAACTGCATCGTCGGCCGCATGGGTATTCCCTACCGGGAACGGGGCGTGGCTGTTATAGCTTTGATTGTAGATGGGACCACCGATACCATCGGCGCCCTGACGGGAAAGCTGGGCAGCCTCCCCGGGGTAAAAGTGCGGGCGGCCCTGACAGGAAAGGGAAAGTGAGCTGCCTGTCCCGGCGGCGGGGAGGCCGAAAATTAGGTTATACTGGTTGGAAATGGAAGGAGGTTATTGCCGTGCGACGGGAATTTGCCTGCAGCCTGGAGCGGGCCGCTGCCGGAGAAGAACTCACCAAGGCAGACATCATGAACCTGCTGGCCGCAGACACCGGGGCGGAAGAAGAAGCCCTCTACCGGCTGGCGGACGGCGTCCGCGCCCGGGTAGCCGGGGAGGAAGTCCACCTGCGCGGCGTCATCGAGTTCTCCAATTACTGCCGCCGCCACTGTTATTACTGCGGCCTGCGGGCTGACAATGTGAAATTGCAGCGGTACCGCTTAATGCCAGAAGATATCGTTGCTGCCGCCAGGCGCGGGGCGGAGCTGGGTTATGGGACCATCGTCCTCCAGTCGGGGGAAGACCCCTGGTATACAGGCCCGATGCTGGCAGGAATAATCAGGGAAATAAAAAAGCTGGGGGTAGCCGTAACTTTATGCGCCGGGGAGAGGACGAGGGATGAATACGCTATGTGGCGGGAGGCCGGGGCCGACCGCTACCTCCTGAAACATGAGACGGCCAATGAAAACCTCTACGCCCGCCTCCACCCCGGTATGAGCTGGGAGGAGCGCCTCCAGTGCCTCCAGTGGCTGCGGGAGCTGGGCTACCAGGTAGGTTCCGGCAACATTATCGGCCTGCCGGGTCAGACCCTGGAGGACCTGGCTGATGATTTAATCCTCCTGCGGCAGCTGGACGTGGAAATGGCAGGTTTGGGCCCCTTTATCCCCCATCCGGCAACGCCCCTGGGCGGGGAACCGGCGGGGAGCCTGGACCTCACTTACCGGGTGGTAGCTACCGCTCGACTGGTCATACCATACGCCCATTTGCCGGCAACTACCGCGGTGGGCACACTGGCCCCCAATGGCCGCCAGCTCGCCCTGCAACGGGGGGCGAACGTCATTATGCCTAACCTGACGCCGACCAAATACCGGTCCAATTATCAAATCTACCCCAATAAGATTTGCGTCAACGAAGGCCCGGAAGACTGCCGCTACTGCCTGGAAGGCATGGTGCGCGCTTTAGGGCGGCGGCTGGGGCGGGGACCGGGACACACCTTGAAGCCCCTCCCGGCTTAGTGGGTGGCGGTAGCCACGAATTGGAAAAGATATCAGCACGGCTTTATTTAATATACGTTCGTAAAACGATGTGAAAGAGGAGTAAAAGCAGAGAAGGTCCGGTTAAACGTTTAAGTATCATTAAACGGAATGGGGGAATTTTCCATGCAGTACGGTTATCGTGCCGACTTTATTAAGCATGAAGAGATAGAAGGCTACCTGGAAGAAGCCAAGCGGGCAACGAGGGACGAGGCTGCCCGCATCGTCGCAAAGGCGCGGGAAGCGAAGGGACTGGAACCCTACGAAGTAGCCGTTTTGCTCCAGAACGACGATACGGGCGTGCGCCGGCAGATGTTTGCCGCCGCCCGGGAAATAAAAGAAAAGATTTACGGTCGGCGCATGGTCCTCTTTGCTCCCCTTTACTTCAGCGACTACTGCGTTAACAACTGCCGTTACTGCGGCTACCGGCGGGAAAACAAATTTGAACGCCGTCGCCTGGAACCGGCGGAACTGGAGCGGGAGGTACGCATTTTAGAGTCCCTGGGGCATAAACGCCTGGCCCTGGAAGCGGGGGAAGACCCGGTCCATTGCCCCCTGGACTACGTTCTGGATGTTATCAACCGCGTCTATCATATTACCGAGGCCAATGGTAATATCCGCCGGGTGAACGTCAACATTGCCGCCACTACTGTGGATGCTTACCGCCGGCTCAAAGAAGCCGGCATCGGCACCTATATTCTTTTCCAGGAAACCTACCACCGGCCGACTTACGCCTACATGCATCCCAGCGGTCCCAAAGCTGATTATGACTGGCACACCACCGCTATGGACCGGGCCATGGAAGGTGGCATCGACGACGTTGGCCTGGGGGTCCTCTTCGGTCTTTACGATTATAAATTTGAGGTGATGGGCCTGCTCTACCATGCCCGCCATCTGGAGCAAACCTTCGGCGTCGGGCCGCATACCATCTCCGTACCTCGCCTGCGGCCGGCGTATGGCATTAGTTTGGAAAACTTCCCATATCTGGTTAACGATGACGATTTCAAGAAGCTGGTGGCCATCATTCGATTGGCCGTGCCCTATACCGGCATGATCATTTCTACGCGCGAGACGCCGGAACTCCGGGCCGAACTCCTGGCCCTCGGAATTTCCCAGCTCAGCGCCGGCTCCTGCACCGGTGTCGGCGGATACAGCCGCCACTATGCTGAAAACAGCGACGATGTGCCCCAGTTTGAAATCGGCGACCACCGGCACCCAGATGAAGTAATCCGCGACCTGTGCCAGCGTGGTTATCTACCCAGCTACTGCACGGCCTGTTATCGCCGCGGGCGTACAGGGGACCGTTTTATGGCCCTGGCCAAAACCGGCGAGATCCAGCATGTATGCCAGCCCAACGCCATCCTGACCTTTAAAGAATACCTGCTGGATTACGCCGGACCGGCCACCCGGGAAGCGGGAGAAGCGGCTATCAGGGAGCACCTGGCCCAGATACCTAGTGCTGCCATCCGGGCCGAAACCGAACGCCGCCTGGAGCGAATCGCTAGCGGCGAAAGGGATTTGTATTTTTAAATCCGCCTTCACTTAAACCTTACCCCCACCCTGGCAGGAGTGGGGGTTTTTATTATTGTGAGGCTCAACCTGAGGCCCGGCGTCCCAGGTGACCGGGGCTATCGTAGATTACCAATTTGCCAGGCGGTGCAGGATGTCGAATTACTGTAATGTTAGTAATCACCGCGGCATGGATCCATGATGGTCAGCCGCACGCTACTCCCTTATCTATTAACAGGACAGCTAGTGCTGGGGTCGGATGCGATTTTTGTACGGCAACCCAAACCTGGCGAGGACCGCAGATGAGGGCACAGGTACCTGAGGTTAGTAAGGAGCAAACGCAGAAAAGCGTTTAATTGTCCTAAGTTTATACCATCCTGGTTTGCCAGGGCTTTTTATAAAACTGAGGAACGGTATTTTAATATTCCGGCCAGGAATTCTTCGCCTGCCGGGGTCAGGGCCATCATCTTGCTCTTTGACGACTGCTACCGTCCGCGGGTGCACCATGTAAGCTCTCGGAAAGCCCCATAAACCTCCAGGGATAAACAGGGAATATGCTAGGAGGGGGCAACACACACTAATAATACCAAGAAGAACAATAAAAAATGCTTTAACAAACCAAGAAACCATTCATCAGGGAAAAAGTAATAAAAGTTGAGGCAAAAAAAGAATAGCAAAACTGACCCCTTAAAACCAATACTCCCTGGGGGTGAGGAGAAAAAATAAAGGCTCTCTTTAAGGGCTTGCATGGCAACGGTTGAGAATTTCCGAGAACCTACTAGAAACTTGAGAAGGTGATTTTTGATAAGAGATAGCGAGGCCTGGTGGTAGAAGTAAATCCAGTGATAGTACTTGTGGTTTAAATCCCATGAAAAAATACTAAGGTTAAGGAGGTTACGTTATTATTATGTTCTCAGTGCTCAAAGTGGTTCAGTACTATACTCCTCAAAAAGTAGTGTTTGGTGTAAATGCCGTAGACAATATTGGCCAGTATATCAAAGAAATGGGTATAAGCGGAAAGGCTATTATTGTAACTGATCCCGGGGTAGCTCAGGCGGGGATCGCTGATCGGGTAGTACAGGCCCTTAAGAAGGATGGATTTGAAGCAGCGGTTTTTGACCAGGGTAAACCCGAGCCGGATAATGTGGTCTGTGACCAAGCTGCTGACTTTGCCCGTAAGGAAGCTGGCAGCTTTGTAATTGGTCTGGGTGGCGGTAGTGCTATCGACATTGCTAAGGTGGTTGCTCAGCTCCTGGCGCTGCCGGGTAAAACCGAGGATTATCTGGTTAATACCACCTTCCCCAAAAAGGGTGCGCCTATTATTGCCGTCCCTACCACGTCCGGAACCGGTACCGAATGTACAATGTATTCTGTGGTAACCTTTGCTAAAGATAATATTAAGGGCTTCTTCGCCACACCGACCATCCTGCCGGATATGGCACTGGTGGATCCTACCCTGACTGTAAGTATGCCACCTAAAGTTACTGCTTCTACGGGTGCCGACGCCCTGTCGCATGCTATTGAGACGATGATGGCCAGGCAGGAAAACCCGCTTACTGACGCAATTGCTCTTAAGGCGGTGGAGTTCATAGCAGAGGCCCTACCGGTAGCTGTTTACGAAGGGGATAACCTGGAAGCTCGAGTCAAGATGGCTTATGCTTCAATGATGGCCGGCATGGCTTTTAATGATCCAGGTATCGTAGAGGGGCATGCTCTAGCGCATACTCTAGGTTCTGTATACCATGTACCGCATGGTGTTGGTTGTGCAGTAGCTCTGCCCTACGCGATGGAATATAACATGGGGCACGGTATGGAGAAGCTGGCTCGCATTGCCGTGGCTTTAGGTCAGAATACCGCCGGCATGAGCGTCCGTCAGGCTGCCCAGACTGCTATACGTGCGGTCAAACAGTTGCTGGAAGATGTTGGTCTTCCCACTACATGGGCAGCATTCGGTAAGAAGGAAGATATTCCAATATTAGCCAAAATGATGGTTGAGAGCCCATGGATTACTGCTTTTTACGGCTGGTCTAAGCGGCCGATGACCAAAGATGCGGCAGTAGAACTGCTGACCAGAAGTTATGAAGGTCGTCTTGGGGATAAACTGTATTAAATCTCAGGGCTTTGGGAGCAGGTGAGAAAGTTTTTTGCTCCCTGCTCCCTTCCCCTGCGATGTTAATTATGTTTTGGAGGTGACCACGCATGTCTAAGGTGCTGGTGGGACGTTAATACTGACTGCGGATTTATACTTCTAGCAAGGATACGGCCTGAGGCTTAAACGGCCTCCACCCTACTCCGCTTCGCTCCGTGGCTCCCCTCCATTAAATCCTCGGCCCGGCCTGACGGGCCATCCTTGCCTTATATCCAAAAAGCAAAATGCCAAAAAAATGGACAATGATGTACAATAATATGTATAGTTAATAAGAATTTTATAAGACCTAGCAGGAAAATTAAAATTCATGGCGAATAAAAACCACATATGAACTATCACAAAAGGACTTTACAATGAAAGTGAATGAGCGCGCTATTACTGAAATGAAAAAGAAACAGGCAGGGGCTTATTGAAGGCCTGTTATTTTTGCTAGCTATTGTGAAGCAATTCACCATCAGGGGGTTCGGACCCGGTGAAACTCCGGGAAGTTCAGGCGATTCTCGAAGCTGAGGTCTTTACCGGTGCTGATAAACTGGACCTGGAAGTAGAAGCCGGTTTTGGTTCCGACCTGATGAGCGACGTCCTGGCCTTTGCCTGCGGGCGGGTTCTCCTACTGACAGGTTTGACCAATACCCATGTTCTCCATACCGCAGCCATGATCGACGCCGTGGCCATCGTCTTCGTCCGGGGGAAGAGGCCGGATGAAAACCTTATCGAGGCTGCTGCAGGCATGGGCCTACCTCTCTTGGGCACCAGGTTATTGATGTATGACAGCTGCGGCCGCCTTTTCCAGGCAGGGCTGAAAGGCTGTTCCAGGGAGGTGGGTGATGACCAGGTCGCCACCTTAAACTGGGAAAGTGAGAAAACGCAGGAGGGGAAAAAAGCTGGTACGATACCGTATGGCGCCATGCCGGCGGGAGGGGAGAGGACAATGGAGGGATGCTGCGAGGAAGGGCTTCAACAGGTAGGAGTTGCTGGAGATACAAGGAAGCCTGCCTGGACTAGCCGGAGTGGTTGCCTTGAAGGATAATATACCGTCCCTGGAAATGTCTTTTCCCGTTCGGGCGCGGGATTTCCTGGCAGGCGGGGACGGGGCGGCGCGCATCCGCCAGGTCCTGCAACAGGTAGGGTTTCCACCGGCGATTATCCGGCGGGTGGCCATTGCCGCCTATGAGGCGGAAATGAATATAGTTATCCACTCGGAGGGCGGGGAACTGAAAGCGCAGATAACACCTGGGGTTATCACCATTACCGCCCGTGATACCGGCCCGGGTATACCCGATATTGACCTGGCCATGCAGGAAGGCTATTCTACCGCTCCGCGGGAGATCCAGGAGATGGGTTTCGGTGCCGGTATGGGACTGCCAAATATCCGCCGCTGTGCCGATGAACTGGAAATAAAGTCGGCGCCGGGTCAGGGTACTACCGTTAACATAATTATTTATAATCGCTGAAGGCGGTGGCGCGGTGGGTTATTTCCATTCCGTACGCCTGGAAGAGGATAAATGTAAAGGCTGTACCAACTGTATCAAACACTGCCCTACAGAAGCCATCCGGGTACGGGAAGGCAAGGCGCGTATTATCCAGGAGCGCTGCATTGACTGCGGCGAGTGTATTCGCATTTGCCCTAACCATGCCAAGATCGCCGTGGGCGATGATCTGACGGCTCTGGCTGCCTATAGCTACCGGATCGCCCTGCCCGCTCCAGCCATAATCTCGCAGTTTGCCGGTCAGGCGGACCTGGAACATATCCTGGGTGCCCTGGTAGCCGTGGGATTTGATGCCGTTTACGAAGTTGCCCTGGCGGCGGAAATAGTAGCCCGGGCAATCAGGCGGTACCTGGATGATTATAGGGGGAAAAGGCCGCTCATTTCCCCGGCCTGCCCGGCGGTGGTGGGCTTGATCCAGGTGCGTTTCCCTTCCCTGGTAGAGCAGATTTTACCCCTGGCCACCCCTGTGGATGTGGCCGCAAGATTGGCCCGAGAAGAAGCGATGGAGGCAACCGGGTTACCTTCGCAAGCCATTGGCACCTTCTTTATTTCCCCTTGCCCGGCCAAGATTACGGCTGCGCGCCAGCCTCAAGGTGGACTGCCGGGCCCTGATAGAGTCATTCCCCTGGCCGCCATATATGGTGATATCCGTCAGCGCCTGGCTACCGCTGTACCTTATCCCTCCCGTGCTGGAGCTGCCGGTTACGGGTGGGGCCACAGCGGTGGCGAGAATGCCAGCATTGGCGGCCGGCGTTTACTGGAAGTAGATGGTATCCACCACGTCATTGAGGTCTTCACCCGTATTGAAGCGGGCGACTTCGAGGACATTGAGTATATTGAAGCCCAGGCCTGCCCCGGCGGTTGTGTCGGTGGCGCCCTCATGGTGCACAACCCTTACCTGGCGAGGTTAGAGCTGAGGCAACTCGCCCGCGGCCTGCCGCCCAGACCCGCAAACCTGCCGGAAGCAGGCGCCAGCCTGGTCGCGGCTCCGGTACAGCCACGGCCGTCCCTCCAGCTGGATACCGACTTGGCCACCGCTATCGAAAAGATGCAACGCCTGGAAGCCACCCAGGCTATGCTTCCCGGTTTGGATTGCGGCTCCTGTGGCTCGCCCAGCTGCCGCGCCCTGGCTGAGGATATTGTCCGGGAGGAAGCCCAGGATACCGACTGCGTCTTCGTTCTTCGCGACCGGGTGCGAGTCCTGGCAGAAGAGGTGGTGGAACTGGCGCGGAAACTGCCGCCGTCCATGGCCCAACCGGAAAGGAGAAATAGAGATGAAACTCCGGGAAATAGTTGAACGCTTGAATTTGCAGGTTCTGGCAGGAGAGAAGGTCCTGGACAGGGAGGTTAGTACCGGCTACTGTTCTGACCTGATAAGCGATTTTATGGCCAATGGAACACCCGGATGCCTCTGGCTGACTCTCCAGACGCACATGAATGTAGTGGCCGTGGCCCTCCTGACCGGGGCGGCCGGGGTGGTGTTCACCGGAGGGCGGGGAATCCCTCCGGAAGTCTGCCAGAAAGCTGAGGCGGAAGGATTACCTCTCCTGTATACACCTTACCATACCTTTGAAATAGCCGGGCGTTTATACCAGCTGTTATATGAGAAGTGAGAATTAGAATACTATGGCTCTTTATCGTGCCGACCTCCATATCCATACAGCTCTGTCACCCTGTGCCGGCGAGGAAATGACACCGCCCCGGATTGTAGCCGCGGCTTTAAAAGCGGGGCTCCAGCTCATTGCTGTAACCGACCACAACAGCGCCGGCAATGTGGCTGCCGTCCAGGAAGCAGCCCGGGATACGGGGCTCATAGTCCTTGCCGGGTTGGAAGTCCAGACGAAGGAGGATGTGCACCTGGTTTGTCTTTTCGATACGGCGGAGGAGGCTCTGGAGTGGCAGGCGGAAGTTTACCGTCACCTCCCTGCTGGAGAAAACCGGGAAGATTATTTTGGCCTTCAGCTTCTTATGGATGCTGCTGGAAGAGAGATAGGCCGGGAAAAAAGGCTCCTCCTGGCCAGCACCGGCCTGGGGTTAGAGGAAGTGGCCGGGGAGGTAGCCAGGCGCGGCGGCTTATGCCTGCCGGCCCATGTGGACCGACCATCATACAGCCTGCTCGTCCACCTTGGGTTAATCCCACCTGGACTGCCGGTAGCGGCCCTGGAACTGGGCCTGCTTACCCCGGAGGCCGCCCGCAAGAAATTCCAAACCCTCGCCGGCTGGCCCCTGGTGGCGGCTTCTGATGCCCATTACTTACATGACATTGGCCGCCGGGTTACTTATTATGATTTAGAGGCGGTAAATATAACCGCGCTGGTCCATACCATGCGGCAGCAACAATTTAAGGTGGTGATTGGTGGGGAAGAAGCAATTTCAGATAAATAGTACATTGAGTTCGGTATTTCGTTAATAAAAATGGGATTCCTTATTTTAAGGAGGTTTTACTATGGAAGCCTGTCAATGCGAAGCCAAATGGGAGGAACTCGATAAGATCATTGCCGCCCACCGCGGCCGGCCTTCTGACCTCATCGAAGTCCTCCACCAGGCCCAGGAGCTCATCGGCTACTTACCCCGTCAGGTTCAGGTGGCCATAGCCGACGGCCTGGGAGTGTCTCTGACGGAAGTCTACAGTGTCATCTCCTTTTACCACCATTTTACCGTCAAACCCAAGGGTAAATACCAGATATCCGTGTGTAAGGGTACGGCCTGCTACGTTAAGGGATCGCCGGAAATCTTGGAGCGCCTGGAAAAGGAGCTGGGCATTAAGGCCGGGGACAGCACCGACGACGGCAAGTTTTCCCTGGAGGTTGTCCGGTGTCTCGGCGCCTGCGGCTTGGGTCCGGTTATGACCGTCAACAAGCGCGCCCACGGCCTTCTAAAGCCTGATACGGCGGTGGCTGTATTAGAGCAGTATCAGTAAAAGCCATGGAAGAACTGGCCCTGCACATTCTTGATCTCCTGGAAAATGCCCTGGCTGCAGGGGCCCGTCATATTCTCATTACCATTGTCGAGGATGAGGATCGCGATCAGGTGACCATCGAAGTCCAGGATGACGGCCGTGGAATGGGACCCGAAACCTTACAAAAGGTCCTGGACCCCTTTTACACTACCCGGACCACCAGAAAGGTAGGCTTGGGGTTGCCCCTTTTGCAGGCTACGGCAGCCCAGTGTGGGGGTAAAGTTGCTCTGGAATCCCGGCCGGGCCAGGGGACCAGGGTGGCGGTAACAATGAAGCTGAGCCATCCGGACCTGCCGCCCTTAGGTGACATGGGAGCGACCATAGCCACCGCTTTGAGCCGGGAAGAACCGGTAGAGCTTGTTTATTACCACCGTCGGGGGCAGAAGGAGTTCAAGTTTTCTTCCGCCTGGCTGCAGCTCCACCTGGGCGAGGTACCTTTAAACTGTGGGCCGGTACTGGACTGGGTACAGCGCTACATCAATAAAGGACTGGCAGAATTGTTCGGAGGTGAAGGCAAGTGATCAAGTCCCTGGAAGAACTGCAAAAGATCAAGGAAACCCAGCTGGAAGCCATCCGCCTGCGGGAAGCGGATCAAAAGGCAAAGATCGTTGTCGGTATGGGCACCTGCGGGATTGCCGCGGGCGCGCGGGAGGTTATGAGCGCTATTCTTGACGAGCTGGGCAAGCGCCGCCTTACCAATGTAGCCGTCACCCAGACGGGATGCATTGGCCTCTGCGCCCAGGAACCCCTGGTGGATGTTATCTTGCCAGGGAAGCCGCGGGTGACCTACGGCAAGGTGGATGCCAATAAGGCGCGGCAGATTGTCGCCCAGCATGTAGTTAACGGTATTGTGATCAGCGAATGGGTTGTTAACAGGGGGGAAGAGTAAATGGAATTTTATCGTGCCCACGTCCTGGTCTGCGCCGGTACCGGCTGTACGGCCTCAGAGAGCCCAGCGACTAAAGAGGCCCTCATCCGGGAACTGAAGGCCCGCGGCCTAGATAAGGAAATTCAGGTCGTCGATACCGGGTGTTTCGGTTTCTGTCGCTTTGGCCCCAATATGATGGTTTACCCGGAGGGGGTTTTCTACACCCAGGTCCACCCGGAGGATGTCCCGGAATTGGTGGAAGAGCACTTTATCAAGGGCCGGGTGCTGGAGCGCAAGCTTTACAAGCAGCCGGAGACGGAAGCTGCCGTCAAGGCCTTTGAAGAGATTCCTTTCTTCAAGCACCAGGTGCGCATCGCCCTGCGCAACTGCGGTCTCATTAATCCCGAATCCATTGATGAATATATTGCCCGCGACGGCTACCAGGCCCTGGGAAAAGTCCTGACTACCATGACTCCCGGTGAAGTAATCGATGTGATCAAAAAGTCCGGCCTGCGCGGCCGGGGCGGCGGCGGGTTCCCCACCGGCCTCAAATGGGAGTTTGCCCACCGCTCACCGGGACCGGTTAAATATATCGTCTGCAATGCCGACGAGGGCGACCCGGGGGCCTTTATGGACCGCAGTATCCTGGAAGGCGATCCCCATGCCGTCCTGGAGGGACTCGCCATCGGGGGTTACGCCATCGGTGCCAGCCAGGGTTATATATATGTGCGCGCTGAATACCCGATTGCCGTGAACCGCTTGAAGATAGCCATCCAGCAGGCACGGGAGAAGGGACTCCTGGGCAAGAACCTCTTTAATTCCGGCTTTGATTTTGACATCGATATCCGCCTGGGCGCCGGCGCCTTTGTCTGCGGCGAAGAAACGGCGTTGCTGGCCTCCATCGAGGGGCGCCGGGGCGAACCGCGGCCGCGGCCGCCCTTCCCGGCCGTATCCGGTCTCTGGGGCAAACCCACGGTCATAAACAATGTCGAGACCCTGGCCAATATACCGACCATTATCCGCGAGGGCTGGGAATGGTTTGCCAGCATCGGTACCGAAAAGAGCAAGGGGACCAAGGTCTTCGCCCTGGCCGGCAAGATTAACAACAACGGCCTGGTGGAGATCCCCATGGGCACCTCCTTGGGAGAGGTTATCTACGACATCGGCGGCGGCATTCCCGACGGCAAGAAGTTCAAGGCGGCCCAGACGGGCGGGCCATCGGGCGGCTGCATCCCGGCCGAATACTTGAACACCCCCATTGACTATGAATCCCTGACGGCCCTAGGCACCATTATGGGTTCCGGCGGGCTGATTATCATGGACGAAGATACCTGCATGGTGGACCTGGCCAAGTTCTTCCTGGACTTTGTCAAAGACGAGTCCTGCGGCAAGTGTACCCCCTGCCGCATCGGCACCACCCGCATGCTGGAGATCCTGGACCGTATTTCCAAAGGCCAGGGTAAAGAAGAAGACCTCGACCTGCTGGTGGAGCTGGGCCAGCAGATCAAGGACACGGCCCTCTGCGGGCTGGGCCAGACAGCACCCAACCCGGTTCTGAGCACCATTAAATACTTCCGGGATGAATACCTGGCCCACATCCGCGAGCACCGCTGCCCGGCCAGCGTCTGCGCGGCCCTCTTTAACTCGCCGTGCCAGAATACCTGCCCGGCCAACGTGGATGTGCCCATTTACATCGACCTCATCCGCCAGCGACGCTTTGCCGAGGCCTACGAAGTTATCCGGCGGGAGAACCCCTTCCCGGTTGTCTGCGGCCGGGTTTGCAATCATCCCTGCGAGGGCAAGTGCAACCGGGCCAAGATCGACCAGCCCCTGGCCATTCGCGAGCTCAAGCGCTTTGCCGCCGATTATGCTATGAAGCTCAACGGCCAGCGGCCACGACCGGAAATTAAGCCGCCCAACGGGAAAAAGGTGGCTGTAATCGGCTCCGGCCCGGCGGGCCTGACGGCAGCCTACTACTTGGCCCTGAAGGGTTACAGCGTGACCGTCTTTGAAGCCCTGCCGGTGGCCGGCGGCATGATGGCCGTTGGCATCCCCGAGTACCGCCTGCCGAAGAAGACCCTCCAGGCGGAGATTGATACCATCCTGGAACTGGGTGTGGAGCTGCAGACCGGCAAGGCCCTGGGCCGCGATTTCAGCCTGGACGATCTTAAAGCCCGGGGGTATGAAGCCGTCTTTGTGGCTATCGGTGCCCATAAGGACCAGAAGCTCGGCGTACCGGGCGAGGAACTGGAAGGCGTTTATGCGGGAGCAACCTTCTTGCGGCAGCTTAACTTAGGCCAGGCACCGAACTTAAAGGATAAAGTGGTGGCCGTCATCGGTGGCGGTAATGTGGCCATGGACGCCGCCCGTTCTGCCCTGCGCCTGGGCGCGAAAGAGGTTCACATTATCTACCGGCGCCAGAAGGACGATATGCCGGCTCTGCGCGAGGAGATCCACGAGGCGGAAAAAGAAGGCGTCAAAATCACCTGCCAGGCCAATCCGGTGGCCATCCTGGGCGAAAACGGCAGGGTTACGGCTATACGTTGCGCCCGCATGCGCATGGGTGAATTTGACCGCAGCGGCCGGCGGCGCCCCGTCCCAATCGAAGGGGCCGACTTCACCCTGCCGGTGGATGTGGTCATTGCGGCCATCGGCCAGGCGGTGGATCCGGAGAGTATTCCGGACGGCGTAGAAGTAAGCCGTGCCGGCACGATGGTGGCTGACAGCAAGACCGGAGCGACGAAGGTGCCCGGTGTCTTTGCCGGCGGTGACTGCGTGTCCGGGCCGGATACCGTCATCGGCGCCATTGCTGCCGGTAAGCGGGCGGCGGCGGCCATTGATAGATATCTCGGCGGCGACGGCGTGATTGTACCTGAGATGGAAATTAAACGCCAGCGGACAGCGCCGGTGATTGAAGAGAAGACGGCCCGGGAAGTGGCGGCAAGCCTTGACCTGGCAGAACGGCTGACGGGCTTTGCCGAGGTAGAACTGGGTTATGACCTTGAGGCCGCGGTAGCCGAGGCGTCCCGCTGCCTGCGCTGCGACGTGCGGGAATAGGCGGAAGATAGGAGGCGAAAAAAGTGAGCACCGTGAGATTGACCATTGACAATATACCGGTGGAAGTTGAGGCCGGAACGACGATTTTGAAAGCTGCCGAGAAGGCGGGCATCCACATTCCCACCCTCTGTTACCTGGAGGGCATCAACGAAATCGGCGCCTGCCGGGTCTGCGTGGTGGAAGTGGAAGGGGCCAGGAACCTGATGGCCTCCTGTGTGGCCCCGGTAGCCGATGGTATGGTGGTAAAGACCAACAGCCCGCGGGTCAGGATGGCGCGGCGCCTGAATGTGGAACTGCTCCTTTCCAACCACAAGATGGAGTGCCCCACCTGCATCCGCAACTTGAACTGCGAGCTGCAATCCCTGGCCCAGGAACTGGGGGTCCGGCAGATCCGCTTTGAGGGTAAAAAGAGCGAGTATCCTATAGATGATTCCACACCGGCTATTATCCGCGAGCCCGACAAGTGCATCCTCTGCCGCCGCTGCGTGGCCGTGTGCGAAAAGGTCCAGGGGGTAAAGGCCATCGCCCCCATGGGCCGCGGCTTTGATACCGTCATCGCCCCGGCCTTCCAGGATAAACTTCTGGACATTGCCTGCGTGGAGTGCGGCCAGTGCACCCTGGTGTGCCCGGTGGGGGCATTGTACGAAAAGGATTATACCAACGAGGTCTGGGCGGCCCTGGCCGATCCGGAAAAATTTGTCGTCGTCCAGACGGCGCCGGCTACCCGCGTGTCCATCGGCCAGGAATTCGGCCTGCCGCCGGGGAGCATCAATACCGGCCAGATGGTGGCGGCTTTAAGGCGGCTGGGCTTTGACCGGGTCTTCGACACCGACTTTTCCGCCGACCTGACCATTATGGAAGAGGGGTCCGAGTTTATCGAGCGCTTCACCAAGGGAGGCCCCCTGCCGTTAATTACCTCCTGCAGCCCGGGCTGGATCAAGTTCATGGAACATTTCTATCCTGAATTCATTCCCAACGTGTCAACCTGCAAATCGCCCCAGCAGATGTTCGGCGCCGTGGCCAAGACCTTCTATGCCCAAAAGGCGGGTATTGACCCGGCTAAAATGGTAGTAGTTTCCATCATGCCCTGCACCGCCAAGAAGTTCGAGTGCCAGCGGCCGGAGATGCGGGACAGCGGTTACCAGGACGTGGACTATGTCCTCACCACTCGCGAGCTGGCGCGGATGATCAGGGAAGCCGGGATTGACTTCCGGAACCTTCCGGAAGAGCAGTACGACGATCCTTTAGGCGAATCCACCGGCGCAGCGGTCATCTTCGGCGCCACCGGTGGGGTTATGGAGGCGGCCTTGCGCACCGCTTATGAGTTGATTACGGGGAAAACGCTGCCCTCCCTGGATTTCTATGATGTCCGGGGCCTTAAGGGTATTAAGGAAGCCACCGTGGATATCGAGGGCACCAAAGTCCGGGTGGCGGTGGCCCACAGCCTGGGCCATGCCCGGCAGCTTTTAGAGCGGGTTAAGGCCGGGGAGCAGTACCACTTCATTGAAATCATGTGCTGCCCCGGCGGCTGCATCGGCGGCGGCGGCCAGCCCATCCCGACCAACACCGAGATCAGGGAGCAGCGTATCAAGGGCATCTACCAGGCCGACGTCGAGATGCCTATCCGCAAGTCCCACGAGAACCCGTCTATCCAGGCCCTCTACCGCGAGTTCCTGGGCAAACCTTTGAGCGAAAAGTCCCATCATCTCCTTCATACCCATTACACGCCAAGGGGAAAATATTAGGGTGCGCGTAGACCTGGCTGGACCACCTTGTTTACTGTAAATGTTAAAAGAGGGATAGACCAGTGCGGTATCCTGCGGTCTAACCCTCTTTTATTATTGCCTTAATTTATACAAAGGAGTAAGATTCTACAGGGAGCCCTTCGTATTTTTATCAATAGGTCCTTGAACGGGTCTGGGAGGTAGGACGCTGGTACAGATTGCCAGTAACGGCCTTCCTTCCGGTAGGCTTACTGGTAGCTTTAGGTAGCCTTAATTATAGGGGCATAACTGTCTTGTGGTAGTTAGCGTGGCCGCTGGAGTTTTACTCCCGGCCTTCCACTTATTACCGTTAATTAAGTTGGGGTGCAATTATGAAAGCGCAAGAAGCAAAGGAAAAGATGAACAGGGTTGATCTCGTCGGTATAGGCGACAGCCTGACCTGGGGCTATCCCTTTGGCCCGGAGGCTTCATGGCTGGACCTGGCAGGCCGCGCCACCGGCCTGGTGGTGGTAAACCGTGGCATTAGCGGCGAAACCACGGGCGAAATGCTGGCCCGTTTCGACCAGGATGTTGTCCGGCTCGCCCCCCGGGCGGTGACCATTATGGGAGGAACCAACGACGCCTGGGCCGGATTGGCCGTTACGGAAGTAATCAATAATGTCCGGGCCATGGTGGATAAGGCCCTGCGGTCCGGTATCCAGCCGGTAATGGCCTTGCCGCCGCCCCTCTGCCAGACGGGTTCAGATATCCCCTTATCTTTCCTGGAGAAGATGGCCGCGCTGCTTGCGGCTTATCGCGACGCCTGCCGGGACCTGGCCCTGTCCAGGGGTTTAAAGCTTCTTGACTTTTTTACCCCTCTCCTGGACCCGGCCACCGGCTGGGGCCGGAAGGAATACTTCGTCGACGACGCCCATCCCAGCCGCCCGGGTTACCAGGTCATGGCCGGGGTGGCGGTCCCTTTGTTCCGGCAGCTAAAACAGCAAGCCTGATTAAACCGGTGCTTCATTTTTTATCATTATTGTGAAGGGTCGGCAGGTCTGGAGCACCGGGCTGGCATAGTTCTACCCTTTCTTTTTCTATATCCTGCAAGGCCTGATACCAGTACTGGGCCAGTTTTGCTTTCTCCTGAGGTGTCAGTTCAGAAAGGCGCTTAAATAAATCTGCAAACAGGGGATCGGCAAGAAAAGTCCTGCCGCCAGGCTCCTGGAGAAAAAAGGTTGTTTTTCGCTGCTTTTCATCCTGGGGTTCATAAGATATTGGATGGGGAGAATCAACCCGCCCCAGAAGAAAATCGACGGATACCTTAAAAAAATCCGCCAGCTTCTGCAAAGTTTCGGCATCGGGGGAACGCTTATTCCTTTCATACATAGCAATGGTGCTCTGACCCATGTTGAGCCGGCGGGCCATTTCGGCCTGGGTTAAGGCTTTTTCTTTACGTAAAGCTGCTAATCTTTCGCCAAGGGTTTTCATGATAGACCCCCAGTTGACTTATAAGCTAAAAGATTTAACAACAATAATTTCGTTCATGTAGTTCAGCTAACTACTGCCAATTTAACACTCTTTGTGATAGCAAACAATATTATATCACTAAACGTGATAATCAATTCATCATCCCTTGACACAAATTGCAAAACGTGATTAAATTATTACTAACAGGAGCTTTTCCTAACCATATATGGTGATCTCTATGCGAAATGAAAAAATGTACCAGTTACGCCGGGAACGCGGCCTCACCCAGAAGAAGGTGGCGATAGCTGTAGGGATAACCCAGAGCGCCTATGCCATGATTGAAAGGGGCCAGCGTTATCCCAGAAAGGACACCATGAAGAAACTGGCCGATTTTTTCGGTCTTACTGTAGATGAGCTGTTTTTTAGCAACAATAATCACGAATAGTGATAATCCCGCCTCTTTAGTCAATGGCGTACACCCAGTGTACCTCCTTTTTTGAAGCTACCTTGCTTAACTTTTAAGGTAGCTTTTCTTTTGCTGCGCTATATTAACATTGACGCTAATTCAAAAATCCGTCTCGCCATCCGGCGACATGTATTGTATAATAGATAAAGAAAAATGGTGCGGTTAAGGGGGGTATGTCGTGGAAATAGTGAAAACTATCACAGGCAAATGTCGTATGTGTTACGCCTGCATCCGTAACTGCCCGGTCAAAGCGATAAAAGTAGTTGAAGGCCAGGCGCGGGTAGTGCCGGAGCTGTGTATAGCTTGCGGTCACTGTGTCCAGGTCTGTGCCCAACAGGCCAAGCTGGTGGAGCAGGAAATTGCCAAAGTAGAGCAATTTCTGGCCTCCGGCCGGACCATTGCTTGCCTGGCGCCTTCCTTTGTGGCCGAATTTCATCCGGCCTGGCCGGGGCAGGTTGTGGCGGCTTTGAAGCAGATGGGGTTTGCCGAAGTCCATGAAGTGGCCTTTGGCGCCCATCTGGTCACACTGGAATACCACCGCTACCTCCAGGAAGTCGGGGAACGCCAGGGCTTGATCAGTACCCCCTGCCCGGCAGTAGTTAACCTGGTCAGCAAGTATTACCCCCGCCTTTTACCCCAGCTGGTGCCTATAGTATCACCCATGATCGCCCTGGGTCGTTATCTTAAAACAAAGCTCGGGCCAGATAACCGCCTGGTCTTTATCGGCCCCTGTGTGGCTAAAAAAGGCGAGGCCGTGGACGATGAAGTGGCCGGTGCTATTGACGCCGTTCTTACCTTCCTGGAACTCAAGGAAATGCTGGCTGCGCGGCAAATCGACGTCTCTTCTTGCGGCAATCTCGATTTCGACAGTGAACCGGCCTACCTGGGCCGGTTGTACCCTGTAGGCGGTGGCCTGCTCAGGAGTGCCGGGATTGATGCCGACATCCTGGCCAACCAAGTCCTGGTGATAGAAGGCCGGGAGGACTGCCTGGAATTTTTGAAGGCCGTTAACGAGGGTAAAATGATGCCCAGAATGGTCGATATGCTCTTCTGTAAGGGCTGTATCAATGGCCCCATGCAGGAGAATAAATATTCCTCCTTCCGCCGGCGCAAAATTGTAGCCGAATTTACCCGCCAGGGATTGGAACAGGCAAAACCCCAACCCCTGAACCTGGAAGGTTTAAACTTACGCCGGGAATTCCATGATAAAACCGTATTCTTCCCCCGTCCCAGCGAGGCTGACATCCGGAGCATCCTGGCCGAACTGGGTAAACTTACACCAGAAGACGAGCTTAACTGCGGTGCCTGCGGTTATCCTTCCTGCCGGGAGAAGGCTATTGCCGTCTACCACGGCCTGGCTGAAAACCGCATGTGCCTGCCCTATCTCATTGCCCAGCTGGAAAAAAGCAATCTGCACCTGCGCCAGGAGCTCAAGGTCTTCCAGGGCCAGTTCGGCCAGCTGGTAGGTAATAGCGCCGCCATGCAGGAAGTCTATCGCCTGATTGAAAAGGTGGCCAAAACTGACGCCACCGTACTCATCCGCGGGGAAAGCGGTACCGGTAAGGAACTCGTGGCCCGGGCCATCCACTACCACAGCCGTCGTAGCGAAGCGCCCTTCATCAGCATTAATTGTGCCGCCCTGCCGGAAACTTTGCTGGAAAGCGAGCTTTTCGGCCATGCCCGGGGCGCCTTCACCGGGGCGGTGACGGCCAAAAAAGGGCTCTTTGAAGAGGCCCATGAAGGCACAATTTTCCTGGATGAAATCGGCGATATCAGCCTGGGACTACAGAGCAAACTTTTACGGGTCCTCCAGGAAGGGGAATTTTTGCGGGTAGGGGAAACGAGGCCCACCCGGGTCGACGTCCGGGTGCTCGCGGCCACCAACCGCGACCTGGAGAAGGCCGTCAAGGAAGGTTCCTTCCGGCCCGAACTTTTCTACCGTCTCAATGTAATCAGCATCTGGCTGCCGCCCTTGCGGGAACGGCGGGACGATATCCCCTTGCTCGCCAGGCATTTCCTGGAAAAGATCGGCCGGCGCCTGGGTAAAGAAGTTACCGGCTTTACCAGCGAGGCCATGGACGCCCTTGTCCGGGCCGATTGGCCGGGCAATGTCCGGGAACTGGAAAATGTCATTGAGCGGGCGGTAATTTTAACTGAAGGGAAAAAAATCGAACTCGGCGACCTGCCGCGCCAGTTCCGTAATCTGGCAAAAGGCACTTCGGGCTGGGCCTATACCAGGGGGATGAGTTTCAAAGAAGCAGTGACGGCCTATGAAACCAGCCTGATACTGCAGGCCCTGGAAGAAAGCCAGTGGGTCCAGGCCCGGGCGGCAGAAATCCTGGGCCTGAAGCGAAGCACCCTTAATGAAATGATCAAGCGTTATAACCTGCGGCCCAAGAAAAAATAGTCAATACAAAAATACGAACAGAGTACAAAAAACAGGATAGGAGCAAAGCCATATTTCCCGGTCTATTGAGCAATGTAAATTCAATAATTTGTATAGGTGCACCGAATTCCGGCTATGCAAAAAAGACGACTTTCGCAAGGCCTACCAAGGCGCGAAGGCCGTTTTTTTATTCCCTGGCACGGAATTTGCATATTGTTAAATAGTGAAGAGAAGTACAAAAAACTGTTCGGGAGGGATTTTCGACCACTGGGAAAGAAAAAAC
This sequence comes from Moorella sp. E306M, assembly GCF_006538385.1. NCBI lineage: Bacteria > Bacillati > Bacillota > Clostridia > Neomoorellales > Neomoorellaceae > Neomoorella > Moorella sp. E306M. The sequence goes on from NZ_BJKO01000001.1 coordinate 2,107,720, forward strand.
AACCTTGTAGCCGGAGGATGACGCAACTGTTAAAAAAGTGTGGTAAAATAACTCTAGCAAAAGGAATTTTTAAAGGGAGGCGTTAAAAATGGCTCAGGTTTTAGCCAAGGTGGAATACAAACGGGTACTGCCGGCCCTGACGGTTAACGAATTGAATGAGGCTTATGCCCGCCTGGATGAACGTTATAACTGCCTGCGGTCCAACTGGGAGTGGTTTGTTGGTGCTGCTTATTCACCCTATGATAAGGCTCAGAGCCGGGTGGAGCAAAACTAGAATGGCGAACTACGGAGGAGAGTTTACGCCGGGAGCGGGAAAATTTTCTGCTGCCGGCGTTTTTTATTGCCTTTCCTGGCGGTATAATATGCCTTGAGGTGGCACTATGACAAAGGTAGAACTCATGGCCCCGGCCGGGAGCCCGGAGGCTTTAAAGGCAGCAGTAAGCAATGGTGCGGACGCGGTTTACCTTGGTGGGAAGCAATTCAATGCCCGGGAGGGAGCGGCAAATTTTTCCCAGGAAGAAATCCTGGCGGCCATTGACTACGCCCATGAGCGCGATACCCGTGTTTACGTAACCGTCAATATTCTCCTGGCTGACAGGGAGCTGGCGGAAGCCCTTGATTATCTTTATTTCCTGGGTAACGCCCGGGTGGACGGTATTATTGTCCAGGACCTGGGGCTGGCAACCCTTGCCAGAAAGCTCCTGCCTGAAATTCCTCTCATTGGCAGTACCCAGATGACGGTCACCAGCGCCGCCGGGGCTAAATATTTACAGGAGCAAGGTTTCAAGCGCGTTGTCCTGGGCCGGGAGTTATCCCTGGCCGATATTAAGGCCATCAGCCGCCAGGTGGAAATAGAACTGGAGGCCTTTGTCCACGGCGCCCTCTGCTTTTCTTATTCCGGCCAGTGTTTGCTCAGCAGCATGGTGGGAGGGCGCAGCGGTAACCGCGGCCGCTGCGCCCAGCCCTGCCGTCTGGCCTATACCCTGGTGGATGAAACAGGGCGGCCTCTGGAATTAAAACCGGAACACCTTTTAAGCACCCGTGACCTCTATACCCTGGACCGGGTACCGCAGTTAATAGCTGCCGGGGTTAAGGCTTTTAAAATTGAAGGGCGGATGCGGCGTCCCGAGTATGTGGCCGTAGTTACCAGGGCCTACCGCAAGATTATTGACCGTTACCTGGCCGACCCGGAAGGCTTTCAGGTATTGCCGGAAGAGGCAATGGAAGTAGCCCAGATCTTCAACCGCGACTTTACCCCGGGTTACCTGGATGGGGACCCGGGTGCTGAGCTAATGAGCTATGGCCGGCCCAGCAACCGCGGCCTTTACCTGGGACGAGCCGGTCGGCGCCAGGGCGAGCGCTTCCTCGTTCACCTGGAAGCTCCCCTCCGCCAGGGGGACGGCCTGGAAGTCTGGGTGAGCCGGGGTGGCCATCAAGGACTGGTGGTGCACCACATCTGGCAGGGGGGAAGGGAGGTAACCTTCGCCCCGGCAGGGTCAACGGTGACCCTGGACCTGCCGCCGTCGACCAGGCCCGGGGACCGCATTTTTAAGACTAGCGACGTGGAACTCCTGAAGGAAGTCCGGCGCACCTATACTTCACCCCGGGAAGAGCGGCGCCTGCCTCTGACCATGAAAGTTGAGGCCCGGGCGGGAGAACCTTTAAAGCTGGAGGTTGTTGATCCCCAGGGGCACCGGGTCCAGGCCCGGACTTCTGTGTACGCTGAGGTGGCGGAACGCCACCCCCTGGATGAATCTGTGCTGGCAGAGCAGCTGGGCCGCCTGGGCAATACCCCTTACCGGCTGGCTGAACTCACTGCCAGCCTGGCGGGGCCGGTGATGGTGCCTTTAAGCGAGTTAAACCGTGTCCGCCGGGAGGCTATAGAAAAGTTACGCCAGGTGCGCCTGGCAGCGTGGCCCCGGCGGGTGCCGCCGGAAACAGAATTTCGGCAAGGCCTGGAAAGGCTCCTGTCCCGGAGGGGGCGGGAAAGGCAGGGGGCCAGGTCGGTGGCGGGCAAGGGACACGATCCGGGGAACGAGGGTGTATCCTCAGCCGGAAGGCAGGGCCCGCGAAGGGTGCCGCGCCTGGCAGTAGCCGTGGGCGACCTGGAAGGAGCCCGGGCCGCCCTGGCGGCCGGGGCCGGACGGGTTTATCTCACCGGCGAAGTCTGGCAGGGGAAAGAACCTCCGCAGGAGGCTCAGCTGCAGGAGCTAATGGCTGCAGCAGGAGAAAAAGGAGCGTCAGTCATCCCGGCCCTGCCGCGGATCTGGCATGAGACCGAAGCAGCAGCCGTGACCCGGCACCTTGAAAGGCTGGCTGCTGCCGGAGCCAGCCTTTTCCTCATTGCAGGACCTGGCGGCCTGCAAATTATAAAGGAATACGGTCTTGCCGGGTGGGGCGACTATCCCTTCAATGCCTTCAATACCTGGTCTCTCAAAGCCCTAGCCGGAGCAGGGCTTAAAGGCGTAACCCTTTCCCCGGAGATGAACATGGAACAGCTGTGGGAATTGGATCCTCCTTTACCGGTGGAAGCTGTTGTCCACGGGGCTTTGCCCCTTATGATTTCGGCCCACTGCGTCCTGGGGGCGCGTCTGGGGGGCAAAAGGCCTGGTCAGGCTTGCACCGCTCCCTGCCGGCGGGGACGCTACGGTTTAAAAGACCGTCTGGGCCTGATTTTTCCGGTCACTACCGACCGGAAGTGCCGGTTTTATTTATATAATGCCAGGGAAATGAGCCTCCTCGATCATCTAGAGGAAATTGCCGCCCTGGGCCTTGAATGGGTACGGATTGAAGCCCGGGAAAAGCCTCCTGGCTATATCCGGCGGGTGACGGGCCTGTACCACGAGGCCCTGGCCGCCCTGGAGAGCGGGGAAGGTGGTGAGATGCTGGCTGTTCTGGCCAGGGAAGCGGAAAACCTGGCTCCTACCGGCATCACCCGCGGCCATTATTTCCGGGGAGTAATAGAATAGACAGGTGCGGGTTTCCTGTTGACCCCGGCCGCCGACATGGTTATCATCAGGTCGGAGAAAAGAAGAGATGGGGGCAACAATGGTTGAATAAGACCTTTTTAAAATTGGAACTGGATAAAATCCTGCAGCGGTTGGAGGAGAAATGTGTTTCACCCCTGGGAGCGGAGCTGGCCCGCGCCCTGCAACCGGTACGGGACATTGAGGAGGTCCGCAACCGCATCAAGGCCACCAGCGAGGCGGAGCAGGTGCTGCGGCGTTACCCTGACATACCCTTCAGCAATATCCATGATATCCGGCCGCAAGTCGCCCGGGCGGCTGTGGGCGGGCTCCTGGAAGAGGAAGAGTTGTTGCAGGTGGCCGCCACCATGAGCGGGGGGCGGAGAGTGCGGCAGTACCTCCTGGGCCAGGACGGCAACTGGCCGGTGCTGCGGGAGACAGCTAACAGGATTGGTGATTTCCGTGACCTGGAAAAGGCCATCGGCCAGGCTATTGGTCCCGACGGCGAAGTTATGGACCAGGCAACGCCGCGGCTTCTAGCCTTGCGGCAGCAGATCCGTAAGACCCAGGAGAGGATAAAAGAACGCCTGGATGGCTACCTCCGTTCAGCGGAAATGCAGAAGTATCTCCAGGATAACCTGTATACCATCCGCAATGATCGTTACGTCCTGCCGGTCAAACAGGAGTACCGCCACCAGGTGCCGGGCTTGATTCACGACCAGTCGGCCAGCGGAGCGACGCTATTTATCGAGCCCATGGCCCTGGTAGAGCTAAATAACGAACTTCGCCGCTTGAAGATGGCCGAAGCCAGGGAAATCGAGGCCATCCTGCGGCATTTAAGCAACCTCATCGGCCGGGAGAAGGAGAGACTGGAAATTACCCTGGCTGCCCTGGGTGAACTGGACTTTACCCTCGCCAAAGGATACTTAAGCCTGGAGATGGCGGCCATAGAGCCGCGGTTGAATAATGAGGGACGCTGGCGTATCTACCGCGGCCGGCACCCTTTGCTGCAAGGAAAAGTGGTGCCCGTCAGCCTCACCCTGGGCGAAGATTTTGATACCCTGGTCATTACCGGTCCCAACACCGGCGGCAAGACGGTAACGTTAAAGACGGTGGGCCTATTTACCCTTATGGCCCAGTGCGGCCTGCACCTGCCGGCGGCCGAAGGTACGGAAGTCGACCCTACGGCCGCCGTTTATGCCGATATCGGCGACGAGCAGAGCATTGAGCAGTCCTTAAGTACCTTTTCGGCCCATATGGCGCAGATTGTCTCTATTTTAAAAGAGGTAACACCGGGGAGCCTGGTTCTCCTGGATGAACTGGGGGCCGGTACTGACCCGACCGAAGGGGCGGCCCTGGCCATGGCCATTCTGGATTACCTTACGAATGCCGGGGCCAGGACGATTGCCACCACCCACTACAGCGAACTGAAGGCCTATGCTTATGCCACCCCGCGGGTGGAAAACGCCGCCGTCGAGTTTGACAGCGAGACCCTCCAGCCCACATACAACCTGATCATCGGTACTCCGGGTGAGAGCAATGCCTTTGTCATTGCCTCCCGTTTAGGGCTTTCACCCGCCATTATTGAACGGGCCCGGAGCCTCCTTGGCGAAGAAAACCAGCGCGTCAGCCGCCTGATAGCCGGCCTGGCTGAAGATAGGCGGGTGAGTGCCCGGGAACGGGAGCAGGCCGAAATTCTGCGCCGGGAGGCTGAGATGACCAAGGCTGAACTGGAGAGGGAAAAAGAAGTATGGCAGCAGCAGGCGGCCAGGCAGATGGAAAAAGTACGCCAGGAAGCCCGGGGTATCTTAAGGCAAACCAGGGCGGAGATCAGGGAAATCATGGCCCGCCTGGAAAAGGCCCTGGCTGAAGAAAATCTGCGCGGTCAGCAACAGGCAGTAGCCAGAGCGCGGCGGCAACTGAAAGAACTGGAAGATGCCGTGGAAGCCGGGCTGAACCAGTACCAGCCTGCCGCTAGCAGCCAACCACCGGAAAACCTCCAGGTAGGCGACAAGGTTTTCCTTGCGACTCTGGGTCAGGCTGGAGAAGTTCTCAGTCCTCCTAACGAGCAGGGGGAAGTCCTGGTTCAGGTTGGTATTTTGAAAATAAATGTTAAATTAAAGGAACTGCGGCTGATAGAGACGGAAGCCAAGGCAGGGCCTGAAAGGGAAGGCATCAAGAACGGCTGGACAGTAAAGACAGTAAGCAATAACGATATCAGGCCGGAGATCGACCTGCGAGGGCTGACGGTAGAAGAAGCCTGTCACCGGGTTGATGCCTACCTGGATGATGCCGTCCTGGCGGGGTTAAACCAGGTGCGTTTAATCCACGGTAAAGGCACCGGTGCCTTAAGGGTAGCCCTGCAGGATTACCTGCGGCAGCACCCCCTGGTCAAAGGCTTTCGCCTGGGTGGGGCTGGCGAAGGTGGCAGCGGTGTCACCGTGGTGTATATTAGCCGCTAAAAAGCCCCGGGTTTTTAGCCCGGGGCTTTTACTATCGCCTGGGGATGGCGATAGTGACTTCATTTGACGGCGTACTGGACTTATTCTTCTCATCCAGGGCAATGACCCGGTAACGGTAGGTAAAGCCGGGTTTTACGCTGGTATCGGTATATGTGGTATCTTTTACTATGGCCAGGCTCTTGCGGCTGGAGCCCTGGTTGCTGCGCTCGATAGAAAAGAGGAAATCATCCTTCCCGGGAAGCTCCCAGCGCAGAATTACCCTGGGCTGGCTGACGTTGGGGCCTACTTCCAAATGAGCCGTTAGATTGGGGGCCGGCGGACCTGTCTCCTCGTTTCCCGGCCCCAATGTATCTTTACTTAGCCGGTGATCGGGCAGGTCGCAGTACCGGGTAGGAGTTTTTTCCGGGGGCAGCTGGACCTGCTTCACGTACTGGGGCGGGCAGCCCCCACCTTCCCCGGGTTTCGGGATATTGGCGAGGAAAAGTTCCGCGCCGTGGCGGGGGTCAGTACAGATGCTTACCAGCCCCGGCCTGTCACTGCCTTTGCCGCCGTGGAGGGTACAGACCTCCGTTGGCGCTTCCAGGTAGGCGTCTTCCGGTTTCACCGGGCCGTTATAGCCGTCGGGTCGCTTTAAAAAGACCCCCGTCGTTACATCCGGGCAATTGGGCGAAGCTAGCTGGCCGGTGGTGGTGCAGACCTGGACCTGGACCCAGACATCGGAGACTTTCTTGGGTAACATGCTTTGGGTAAAGACTTCTTTGACGATAAACTCCCTGGGTGTCAGGTCGCTGGGCAAGAGGCCCGACTTGGCATCGACATCGGCATAGATTATGCCGCTGGGGCGGGGGAAGTCCTGAACGGGTTGATCCTTTAAAGCAGCACCGATTACCTTCTTCCAGATTAGAGCCGGGTAACCGCCGCCAGCAACACTTTTCAAGTAGTGTTTGGGATCGGTCTTGTCATAGCCCATCCAGACGGCTCCTACTAGTTCGGGGGTATAGCCGACAAACCATGCGTCCTTTTCCCCTTTAAGGCCCCTGTATTCCGGCGTATCTGGCAGGGAGGTGGTACCTGTTTTACCCGCTGCCGGCCGGCCTATCTGGGCATTTTTACCGGTACCGGCCATAACGACGGTTTCCAGCATATCAGTCATGAGGTAGGCAACCTGCTCGCTCATGACCTCCCGTCGCTGGGGCTTGTTGACGATTAAGTCCTGGCCATTACGATCGGTAATCCTGGTCACGAAGTGAGGGGTGATGTATACCCCCTGGTTGGCAAAAGCACCGTAGGCAGCAGCCATTTGCAGGGGGGAGACGCCGGTAGTCAGGCCCCCCAGGGCCAGGGCCAGGTTACGGTCCTCCGGCTTTAAGGGCAAGCCCAGGCGGCGACCGAATTCATAGCCCGTATCGATGCCGATAGAATTAAGCATTTTAACAGCGGGAATATTGACGGACCACCGCACGGCCTCCCGCATGCTGATGAGCCCCCGGTAGCGGCCGTCGTAATTGACCGGGGTAAAGGGTTTGGGTGTACCGGGGTAGGTAACCGGCACGTCATCGATGACAAAGGCCGGGGGGTACCCCTTTTCCAGGGCCGGGGCATAGACAACCAGAGGCTTGATGGTAGAACCAGGCTGGCGTTCAGCCTGGATGGCCCGATTGAAGCCCCGCCTGGTAGTATAATCCCGGCCGCCGACCAGGCCCCGTACTTCACCGGTGCGGGGGTCCAGGACCACCATGGCGCTTTCAATCAGGCGGTCGGGACTGCTGGGAGGAAAATTGGATTTATCCTGATAAACTTTTTCCATTTCGGCCTGGATTTTGGTATCGAGGGTAGTATAAATTTTCAGGCCGCCCCGGTAAAGCTCGGCGGCTTCAATACCCTGGCTTTCCAGCAGGCGGCCGGCTTCATCAATAACGGCGTCGATAAAGTAGGGAAATTTTTCGGCCTGTGTTTTGGAGGTTTCGCGGTACTCCAGTTTTTCCGCCTTGGCCTTTTCTGCCTGTTCGGGGGTAATATAGCCGTACTTGACCATATTGTTTAGCACTTGCGCTTGGCGGTTTTTGGCAGCTTCCTCATTGCCTTTAGAACGGGGATCATAGTTGGCCGGGCTCTGAATCAGGCCGGCCAGCATGGCACACTCGGCAAGATCCAGGTCAGACACAGATTTACCAAAGTATAACCGCGCCGCCGCTTCTACCCCGTAAGTACCGGGTCCAAGGTAAACAATGTTTAGATAACTTTCCAGGATTTCTTCTTTGGTGTAGGTGCGTTCCAGTTCAATGGCCATTAAAGCTTCCTGAATCTTACGTTTCAAGGTGCGTTCAGGATTCTCAATGAAGGCATTTTTAGCCAGCTGCTGGGTAATGGTACTACCGCCCTCGCGGATGCTGCCGCTCCGCAAATTAATCCACAATGCCCGGAGAATGGCTTTTAAGTCTACACCGTGATGCTGATAAAAACGGGCGTCCTCGGTTGCGATGACAGCATTCTGCAGGTCTTTAGGAATTTTTTCCAGGGGCACAACAATGCGGTTTTGTTCACCATGCAGCTCTTCGACAAGCTGGCCGTCTTTATCGTAAATAAATGTTGTCATGGCCAGCTGGAGTTTGTCAGGTTGCCAGTCAGGCATAGTACGGATGACGCCAATGGTAAAACCAGCGCCGGCGCCCACCAGCACCACAGCCAGGACCAGCAGGGTCAGCAACAGGGCACGGAAAACGTTTAATTTGCGCTTTCGTTTTTTCGGGGGTGCCATTGTCCGTGACCTCCTTTACGGCCTCTTTATTATAACATAGCTTTACCCCCAGGGGAATGATAAGAGCTTGAAGCTCACTCATAGCTTATGTTAAACTTAAACAGGTTCGCTAATTTATAGATTATAAACGCCTGTTTTACGCAAAAAGTTGCCGAGTAAAATCCTGGGCACGAAAAGAGCAGGTTACGGAGGATGATTCGGTTGGAACGAGAAGTAGAGCGGCAGCTTAAAGTCTTGCGCCGCGGAGTGGCTGAAATTATTCCGGAGGAAGACCTAAAGGCCAAGCTAAAGAAGTCCCTCAGCACCGGGAACCCCCTGCGGGTTAAACTGGGCCTGGATCCGACGGCCCCGGACATTCATCTGGGCCATACGGTAGTGCTCCAGAAATTGCGCCAGTTCCAGGAACTGGGCCACCAGGTGATTATCATTATTGGCGACTTTACTGGGAGAATCGGCGATCCAACCGGTAAATCGGAAACCAGGCGGCAGCTCTCGGAAGCTGAAGTCCTGGCCAATGCCGAAACCTACAAGGAGCAAATTTTTAAAATCCTGGACCCGGCCCGGACCGAGGTTACTTTTAACAGCCAGTGGCTGGCCAGGCTTACCTTTGCCGATGTTATCCAGCTGGCTGCCAAGATTACCGTGGCCAGGATGCTAGAAAGGGAAGATTTTGCCCGCCGTTACCAGGATAACCGGCCCATTAGCGTCCACGAATTCTTTTACCCCCTGATGCAGGGCTACGATTCCGTGGCCCTGGGGGCTGATGTCGAGCTTGGGGGAACGGACCAAAAGTTCAATCTCCTCATGGGACGCCAGTTACAGCGGGAGTACGGCCAGGAACCCCAGGTGGCCATGATGATGCCCATCCTGCCGGGGCTGGATGGTGTGCAGAAGATGAGTAAAAGCCTGGGCAATTATATCGGTATCAACGAACCGGCTAAAGAGATGTACGGCAAGACCATGTCTCTGCCCGATGAACTTATGCTGACTTACTTCGAGCTGGTAACGGCCGTGCCCCTGGAGGAACTGGAAACCATAAGACAGGGCCTCGCCAGCGGTAGCCTGCACCCGCGGGACGTAAAGATGCGTCTGGCCCGGGAAATTGTCGGCCTCTACCACGGGGAGGCAGCTGCCCGGGAGGCGGAGAAGGAATTTCGCCAGGTTTTCCAGCTGGGCGACCTGCCGGAAGAAATGCCGGAGGTGATCGTTCAGGAGGCCAGGATGTGGTTGCCGCGTCTGATGGTCCAGGCGGGTCTGGCCCCCAGCACCAGTGAAGCCAGGCGCCTGATCCGCCAGGGAGCAGTAAAACTCAATGGCGAACGCCTGCTTGATCCAGACGCGGAAATAGCTGTACACGACGGCCAGGTTCTCCAGGCCGGCAAGCGCAAATTTGCGCGGCTGCGTGTTTCTTTTGCCCCTCACTAAAAGTATTTCACATTTTAACCTCCCCCGGAGTATACTTCTATATGGGGGTGGTTTGCCTTGCGGCGGCGGTGGCGGCGACTGGGACGGCAGCCAATGGGAGCTCTGGCGCTCGTCTTAGTAGCCGGCTTGCTGGTGCTCTTCCTGCTGGAATGGCGCCTGCACCTGGCTATGGAAACGGTAGCTTATGCCCAGGCCCGCTGGGCAGCTACCGAGGCCATGCAACAGGCAGTGCTGGATAAAATAACTGGCCAGGTAAGTTATAATAGCCTGATTCAACCCGGAAGCAGTGATGACCGGATAGTTTTCATGCAGGCCGACGCTTTGAGTATCAGCCGCCTTCAGGCCCAGGCCCAGCTGGCTGTCCAGGAGCGCCTGGCCCAGCTGAAGGGGAAAACCTATTACTTACCCTTGGGGCAAGTGCTGGGGATAAAACTCCTGGCAGCCTACGGTCCCCCGGTGCCGCTGCGTTTTATTCCCATAGGTACCGTTAACGTCAATGTAGGGGATACCTTTGAAGCCACCGGCATCAACCAGACGCGCCACCGCATTTACCTCCAGGTAGAGAGCGAAGTCCAGGTAGTTGCTCCCTTCACCAGGAAACAGGTAACGGTTACCTCAACCATTCCGGTGGCTGAGGCCATTATTGTCGGCCCCGTTCCCCAGACCTATATTTCCCTGGGGTCTGACTTTGTGAAAGGTATTTTACGAACGCCACAATTTTAATTTTTCTTGTTCACCATGCAGGAATCGGGCTTTTAAAAGCGAATATTATATTATAAAGCGGTGTGGAGACCGCGCTGGATGGAAGGCCACGAGGAGGTCGGAGTCGACACTGAAGTCGACAAGGTTCCCTGTGGCCCTTTTTACATTTTTCACCAGGGAGTGGTTTACACCTGCGGATAGCAGTGGTAGACGGGCAGGGGGGCGGCATCGGCAAGCATATTACCGTAAGGCTCAGGGAAGAACTACCGCCAGAGGTAGAAATCCTGGCCCTGGGGACTAACGCTGCCGCTACCGTAGCCATGCTCAAAGCCGGGGCCAATGAAGGGGCCACCGGTGAAAGGGCCATCATCTATAACGCCCCCCGGGTAGATGTCATCACCGGTTCCGTAGCCATCCTTATAGCCGACGCCATGCTGGGGGAACTGACGCCGGCCATGGCCGCGGCCATTGCCGCCAGCCCGGCGCGTAAATTTCTCCTGCCTATAAATAAGGCCGGCGTTGAAATAATTGGTGTTGTTCCTGAACCCTTACCCCACTTGATTGACGCCCTGGCGCGGCGTCTTAAAACCTTTTGCGAAGGAGGAACCCGGAAAGATGTGTGAAGCCAATGCTTATCTCTTGAAAGAGGGCGGGGAAGAAGAACTGGTCTTTGAAAATGTTGACAGGATTGTGCCCCGGGAAGACGGTATCCTCATGGAAGATATCTTTGGCAAAAAGAAAATCCTGCGTGCCCGCATCAAAGAAATGGCCCTGGTCGATCATAAAATTTTCCTGGAGGCCATTTAAATCCAGACATTAATGCCAGCTAAGCCACTGCATAATAGTAGAGAAGCAGTGGCTTTTTACTTGACATAATCTGTACCGGAAGTTAAAATATGATTAATTCCGATATGAAAAGTATACATTAAGGAGGAAATTAACCATGAAAGTAGCCGCCGACATAACCCAGCTAATCGGCCGGACGCCAGTAGTAAGCTTACAACGCCTGGTGGAAAATGGGGCGGCAATATATGTAAAGCTGGAATACTTTAACCCCGGGGCTAGCGTTAAAGATCGAATTGCCCTCAGTATGATTGAAGCTGCGGAAGCAGAAGGAAAACTTAAACCGGGTGCCACCATCGTGGAGCCCACCAGCGGCAATACCGGCATTGGCCTGGCTATGATTGCAGCGGCCCGCGGCTACCGCTTAATCATTGTCATGCCGGAAACCATGAGCATTGAACGTCGCAAACTCCTGGCGGCCTATGGCGCTGAATTTATCCTAACTCCAGGGCACCTGGGTATGAAGGGGGCCGTAGATAAAGCCATGGAGTTAGTCCGGGAAAACCCTGATTATTTTATGCCTCAGCAGTTTGAAAACCCGGCCAACCCTGATGTACACCGCCGTACCACAGCCCGGGAAATTTTAGAGCAAATGGGCAAAGACCTGGATGCCTTTGTGGCCGGAGTGGGTACCGGGGGTACCATTACCGGCGTCGGCGAGGTTTTAAAGCAGGAAATTCCGGGGATAAAAATAATTGCTGTGGAACCGGCAGCTTCCCCCGTCCTTTCCGGGGGCCGGCCGGGCCCCCATAAGATCCAGGGCATCGGGGCCGGCTTTATCCCGCAGGTCCTGCGCCGCGAGGTAATCGATGAGGTTGTTACCGTGTCCAATGAAGACGCCCTCATGACCGCCCGGCGCCTGGCTCAGATGGAAGGCCTGCTGGTGGGTATCTCTTCCGGTGCAGCCGTCTATGCCGCCCTGCAGGTGGCCCGGCGCCTGGGTAAAGGTAAAAAAGTACTGGCTATTGCTCCGGATACCGGCGAGCGTTATCTGAGCACCGAACTTTTTAAAATAGGGTAGATTAGGTGAATAGCTGCACCCAGTAGTTACCGTACCTGCCGCCTTTGGCATGGCCGACGCCAATGGCCGTAAAATTGGGGTTTAAGATATTGCTGCGGTGGCCGGGGCTACCCATCCAGGCAGCTACCACGGCTTCGGGCGTTCGATAGCCGGCGGCGATGTTTTCACCGGCGGTACGGTAAGTAATACCGAATTTCTGTAACATGTTAAAGAAAGATCCGTAGGTAGGCGATTCGTGGCTGAAGTAATTATTATCCCGCATATCTTCAGCCTTGAGGCGTGCTACTTTTGCCAGCTGTAAATCTACAGTTAACGGCTTCAGCCCGACTTTAGCTCGCTCGGCGTTGACCAGGTCGACGACTTTTTGCTCAAACTGGTTCATCTGGTAGCTACTGGTAGCAGACTGGGATGCAGGTTGAGGGGCCGGAGTTGGAGCCGGTGCCGGTTTTGGTGCTGGAGCCGGTTGAGGTTGAGGTGCCGGTTGCGGGCGGTAATACCTGATGTAAAAATAATTTTGCGGTGCGAAATGGAAAGCATAATAGTTACCATTGTAAATTGTGTAAGTTGCTGCTTGAACAGGCGTGACCGGTACGATGGCCAGGGTGGTAACAATTAATATTACAGCCAGGGATGCGGCCAGGGTTTTGAATTTAGACCGCAAAACTAACCCCTCCTTTACAAACTAGATTACTTTAACGCTTGGCGGACCAGTAAAAAATCCCCCTCCAACGCCTGCGAGGTTAGCTGACGGGTACGGGCAAAAGGTTAGCCCTGCCACGGATTAACCCCAGAAAAATTGGTTCCCCCGCTTTCATAAAAGGAAATTCGGCGTTTCTGGTGGCCACGGCGTGAAATGAAAGTTACTAAATAGAATTTTACCATATAGGTGCCAAAAAGTTAACATAAAATTGGCCGCGTCTTCGAGGTAAAATATTACAGACATATTCGGCAGCGGGTAATGTAGATAATGAGGCTTATTGCTTAACTGCGGTTTTGTATGTTAGAATTTTAACGGCAGTTAGAGGTGAGAGGGGGGTAAAGGCATGTCCGGACATTCCAAGTGGGCCAATATAAAACATCGTAAGGCCAAGATGGATGAAAAGCGCGGCCGCCTTTTTACTAAAATCGGGCGAGAGATTATCATTGCTGCCCGGCAGGGAGGCGGTGACCCCGAAGGTAACCCGCGCTTGAAGGCAGCCATCGCCCGGGCTAAGGAAGTCAATATGCCCAATGAGAATATACAGCGGGCCATTATGCGCGGTACCGGCGAGATTGAAGGCGCAGCTTATGAAGAAATGGTTTATGAAGGCTATGGTCCCGGAGGCGTAGCCATGTTGTTAAATATTGCTACGGATAACCGTAACCGCACGGCTTCAGAAATCCGGTATATCTTTTCCCGCAATGGTGGAAATTTGGGGGAAAGCGGCTGTGTAGCCTGGATGTTTAACCCCAAGGGGGTCATTAGCGTCGAAGTTCCGGCGGGAGAAACCCGGGAAGAATTAATCCTCCAGGCTATTGAGGCCGGAGCAGAAGATATTGATGATAGTGCCCCTGACGCCATGGAAATAAAGACTGCTCCTGAAGACCTGGAGAAGGTAAAGAAAGCCCTGCAGGAAGCCGGAGCTAATATTACTAGCGCCGAAATAGCAATGGTACCCCAGACTACAGTAACCATTGACGATCCGGAAATGGCGGCTAAAGTCATGCGCCTGGTGGACCGCCTGGAGGATCACGATGACGTCCAGGCTGTTTATACCAACGCCGACATTCCTGCTGCCGTTCTGGAGCAGCTGGAGTTATAAGCAGGTATAAAACCTTGTTGCGCCGGCAAAGCTAGAAGGTGGTAATTTCTGTTATAAGGAGGTGCCACCTTGGGCGACGCAAGCCGGCGCTTTTTTGTTCTTGGCCTTATGATTTTTCTCCTCGGGGGGCTGGTGGCTTACCAGCAAGCCAGGGTAAGTACCGGGCAAAGGCCGGTTATCTTAAAGGTGCCGGGTCTTCTGGAGCCAAGGGTACTGGAGGAACCTCACCTGGAGAGATATTATCGCTACTGTGGCCACCGGGAACCCATTCCTCTACCGGCAGGGGTCAAGTGGAACTGGGCTGATAAAGAAGAAATGAACCTTCTTTTCCCACCGGCCGAGGGTTGGCGCATAACCCGGGAGGAGGAACACCTGGTCATCATCCAGGAGGTAGATGCTCTGTGCCCTGCCGATGCACCCAGACGCCATTTGGCCGTCAAGGATGGCCTGGTAGCTATTTATCAGGGCCCGGCCGGCAGCCTGGGACCACTAATGCGGGTAACGAACCTGAAAGTTGCCTCCTTGCCGCCCAGCTGGCGGGAAAAAATAGAAAATGACCAGGCAGAATTCAATTCCGAACAAGAGGTCCTGGAAGCCCTGGATAGCCTGGACGAATTTCGCCCCTAAAGGTCGGCATTTACCCCTTTGCTCCTCATACCTCCACCTTTTAAACATGATTTCTTTTAAAAAAACCTTGTATAAACGAAGCCCCGGGTTTAAGCTTAGGGTGGAGGGATAAACATGACACAAGAAACGCTCTGCCGCCAGGGGTATTTGGATGCCCACTTACATTTATGGGAATTTGCCATCTTCAATCGCTTCGCCAACCTGGAAAAATGCTTAAGCCTTGAGGAACTGGTGGAAACCCTGAAGTCTCGTTTGGTTGAAGGGTGGGCCGTAGGGGTACGCTTTAACCAGGAAAGGTTGGCCGAAAAAATTATCCCCGGGCGGGCCTTCCTGGATCACGCCTTCGGATCAACGCCGGTGGTAATAGTCCGGACTTGCCTGCACCTGGCCGCAGCCAATACGGCCGCCATGCAGAGGCTGGGATTTTTTGCGGAAAACGGGCTCTTCCATGAGGCCGAAGCATTTAAACTCCTAAATACTTTAGTGGCTAGCCTCAACCTGGAGCCAGGAGACATCCTATCCCGGGGCTTAAGGGAATTGAAGCAACTGGGGATAATTAAAGCCATCGATATGGGAATGGACCGGGACAAGCGCCCTTTCTTTGAGGGCTTGGACCAGGTGGTCGAGGTGGATTTCTACACGGTGGATTTCGAGCTACTGGATGAAGCCCTGGGGTTTAAAGTCTTCCTGGACGGGGGTCTGGGCGCTCGTACCGCGGCCCTTACGGAAGAATATGCCGACGATCCCGGTAACTATGGCCTGCTGAATTACACTGATGAGGCCCTCCTTTCTCTGGTTGAGAAGGTACACCAAAAAGGTAAACCCGTAGCCGCTCACGCCATCGGCGACCGGGCCGTTGACCAATTCCTGCGTGTTGTGCGGCAGAGCCGCCATCCCCTGGATCGCCTGGAACACGTCCAATACGCCCGGGAGGAGCAGCTGGATACCCTGGCGGAACTCGCGATCCCGGTCTGTATCCAGCCCATTTTTTCCCGGGAAATATCATGGGCTGTGCAAAGGTTGGGCCCGGAGCGCATGAAAACAGCCTACGCCTGGGGGCTCATGAGGGATAAAGGTATCCGCTTGCTGGCCGGCTCCGACGCACCTGTGGAAGGCCACGATCCCCGGGAAGCGGCTGCTACGGTCGCTTTCCTGAAAGGCAGCCATCATCTGGATTTCGAGGAGGTTTTGGACCTTTTTGCGCGGGCCAACTGGGAGCTCTATAACGGCTAAGCAGGTGGTTGGCCCCGATCATGGTTGGGGGCTGTTCAGGGGCGGTATAGGGCCTTCCTTACCCGGCCGCTAGCAGGGCTGCCCCCAGGGCTCCAATTATTTGCGGGTCCGGGGGTATGCGGATGCTTGTGCCAAGGTATTCTTCCAGGCTTTTTACAACCCCCGGGTTTTTGGCCACCCCGCCCGTCATGGCTACCGGCTCTTCCCAGCCTGCCCGCTGGGCCATGGCCACCACCCGCTGGGCGATAGCATTATGCAGGCCTTTGATAATTTCTGCTACCGGCCGGCCTTCGGCTACCAGGGAAACGACTTCGGATTCGGCAAAGACGGTACACATGCTGCTAATGCTGGCACCCTGGCTTGCCTGTTGAGAGAGGGTCCCCATATCCTTTACCGGGACCTCCAGGGCGCTGGCCATGACTTCCAGGAAACGGCCGGTGCCGGCGGCACATTTCTCATTCATGACAAAATCCCGCACTTTGCCGCCGTCATCCAGGAGGATAACTTTGCTATCCTGGCCGCCAATATCGATGACCGTGCGTATGTCCGGCCAGAGGTGATAAATTCCCCTGGCGTGGCAGGTTATTTCGGTAACCCGGCGCTGGGCGAAGGGAACCCGGATGCGACCGTAGCCCGTGGCGACAATGCCGTCCAGGGAATCTTCCTTAAACCCGGCTTGTTCCAGGGCCTCCTGTAAAGCCTTCCTGGCAATCTCAGCGCTGTCAACGCCGCTCTTCAGGACGGCGGCGCCCACCAACCGGCCGTCCCGGACTACAACTGCTTTGGTCGTCAGGGACCCGATATCCACTCCCGCTGTTAGGCTCAAGGATATAACCTCCCGGAGTAATTTATTCTTTATAATAACATTTCCAGAAAACCTTCCAAGCGCGTCCTGACAGCGCCTGGGGCGTATTTGCTTTGATCGACGCAGTCGCCCTCCAGGTTGAGGAAAGGTATGCCCCTTTCCCGCAAAGCATCCTGCAACATGCGCAAACCGGCTGTGCTCTGGCGGCAACCCCAGTGGGCAAAATGGATAACCCCGCCGGCCTGGTAGGCGTCGACCATGGCCAGGATAGCTTCTATCCTCCTGGTTATAGGGCCGAGGCCGTGGTGGCTTAAAACTTTACGCGCCAGGCTGTAAAAGGGCCTTTCCGGGTCCAGGGGTTCCCAATAAACATAATTCATCTCTTCGCAAACTACCACCGCTCCGGCCTCCTGTTCTAAAATCTGGAAAATGGCGTTGGGGTAATAGGGCCGCAGGTGCAACCATACCAAACGCGCCTTTTCTTCCGGCACGGCCCGGCGCTGGTCCCGGTAACGCTGAGCCAGTTCCGTCAATAGTTCCCCGTAAACCTCCACCGAGGTTGCGGCGCCAAAACCCGCTAGCATGAGGTAAATAAAGCTGTGGGCTTCTTCCCCCCGGATGCAGGCCGGGCGCTGCTGGCGCAGGCGGTTTATTGCCAGCAGGCGTTCCCGGGCTGCGTTGGAGTTAACAAGGGCCGCTTGAAAACGGTCCTCGTCCCACGCCAGGTTTAAGGTTTCTACCAGGGAAAAGGTTATGCTTTTGAGCTGGCGGGCGACATATTCCAGGGCGGTATCGTCCTGCTGATGGGGTACGTCTAAAAGGTAAAAAGGCACCCCGTGGTAAGCTGCCGTGGCCGCCAGGGACTGGGGAGCAGTGTCGCACAGGTGAGAGCTGCATACTACCGCTCCTGGCGGCGGGAAGTAACCTTCCCGGTCGCAACCGTGGGCCAGGCGGTGGAAGGAGCAGGCCTCGCTGCTTACCCAATCACCTTCAGCCCGCTGCAAGGCCCTCTCGGCTATTCCCAAACCTGTAGCCACCACAGCGGCTGCTTCCGGGGCGAAGGGAACTGTTCCCAGACCATAAAGGACCTCGGTGGGGAAGAAAACATTGTGCCAGATCACCGGCCCTTTTTGTAAAAAAGCTGCTGCTGCCTGGTCGATGGTATTGAGAAGCAGCCGGTGGGCCGCCTGCCAGGGATAATGTCTTTTTTGGGCTGCCACGGCCTGCTTCAGTAGTCTATATGTCCAGGGAGATCTTATGGCGCGCTGGCGCAAAGTCGATCCCAGATAAGAGCGCAATAACTGATAGATATCCATTACCGTACCTCCAGCATTTCTAGAAAGGCTTCTATCCGCGTCTGCCACTGGCCCCGGTTACCACCGCTGAAATCCCCATCGAGGCGAAGGAGGGGTAACCCCCTCTTTTCACAAAAGCTCTTCAGGGCCAGGAAGTCGTACATGGCGGCATCGCAAAACTTCATGGCATGGTAAATGACTCCCTGGATATGGAATCGATCTACTGCTTCGGCCCAGTACCGGCAGCGTTTCTCGCGGTCGTTTACCATCCTGGGACAGGGGGGGCCTCCCAGGTAGAGCCTGGCCAGATAAAGGTAGGGGTCACCTTCTGCCCCGACGGCGGGGGCTAATAAAAGGCGCCGGGCATTGCAGCTGTCTTCGAAAACAGATAAACCGCCGCATGCTTCTACCATGGCAATCAATTCTTGCGGCAGGATGCTTCCGGAAAGCAGCAAGCGCGGCCGCCGGGCGGATTTTCTACAGGGTTGCCTGGCTAACCGATTAATAACCGTCTCCCATTTTTCTGCCTCTCTTTGGTTAAGGGGCGTTTGCCACCTGGCCAGCCCGTCCATGATTTCCTCCCCACCCGGAGGGTCTTCGCCTGCGGCCCGGCAGGTTAAAAGCTTACGCCAGGCGGCCCTTTGTTCTTCCCACCAGCTAATGGCCGCCCACAAGCGTTCTTCATTTAATTGCCGCTCCCCGGAATGAGCGAGCTCTGACGCCAGCCGGCGTAAATTCTGGCTGAAATAGAAAACTGCGTTGTCATCAAGGCGGCGGGGCACCTCGAGGATGAGGATCTTACCTTTTAATCCATAGCGTGGCCATACGTTAGCCAGGTGGATCATGGCGTTGCAGGAGCGGGCGATTACGACGCCGGCCAGGGGTGGCAACTCCTGCTTGATCGCTGCCTCGAGGCAGCTCTGGACATAAGGGCAGAGGTTCCCCGGCAGATATGTAGCGGCGCGCGGGTTATTGCCTTTTCGTCCCAGCAGCCGGTATGGGGTGTACCCTAGAGCCGTTAAAATTTCCACCGGCGTATAGTGGCACAGCCAGCCCATCAATTTGCTCATTTCTTGCTCCCCTCGATTCAAACCTGGCAGGTCTTGCCGGTATCCAGATATATTATAACTCTTTCGAGCCGGTAAGATATAGAAAATTGGCCTGAAATATTAGTTTGCATGGTACAAAAAAAGGAACTACTATCTTTGACGTCGAATAATTGCCAGGGAGGAATAAAAG
Source organism: Moorella sp. E306M (assembly GCF_006538385.1). Lineage (NCBI taxonomy): Bacteria > Bacillati > Bacillota > Clostridia > Neomoorellales > Neomoorellaceae > Neomoorella > Moorella sp. E306M. The sequence continues at coordinate 2,126,898 of NZ_BJKO01000001.1, forward strand.
GATGTTGATCCTGGGAATCGACCCTGGTACCGCCATTGTTGGCTATGGCCTGATAGAGGCGAGGAATGCCGGGCCGCTGCAGGCCTTTGCTTATGGCTGCATCCGGACGCCGGCAGGGGAAAAAGCAAGCCGGCGCCTGGTCATGATTTACGATCACCTCCAGGAAATAATAGAAAATCACCACCCGGATATTATGGCCATTGAAGAACTTTTTTTTAATAAAAATAGCCGTACGGCCCTGGCGGTAGGCCAGGCCCGGGGGGTAGCGTTGCTCGCGGCGGCCCATGCGGGCCTTCCCGTTGCCGAGTACACGCCCCTGGAAGTCAAACAGGCAGTTACCGGTTACGGCCGGGCACCCAAGGAGCAGGTGCAGCGGATGGTTCAGACCCTGCTGGGCCTGAAAAGCCGGCCGGAACCCGATGATGTGGCCGATGCCCTGGCCGTGGCCATTTGCCACGCAAGTATAGCTCCCTGGCGCCGGCGGGAAGCCGGGGTGTTGCAGCAGTGATTGGTTACCTGCGCGGGCGGTTACTCCAGGTAATGCCGGAAGGCATTTTGCTGGAAACCGGGGGCATTGGCTGGTTTGTCCGCACACCGCCCGCGGAAGTTTGGCCGCCCGCGGGAACAGAGATTGCCGTCTATACCCACCTGGTAGTCAGGGAAGACGCCCTTGAGCTATACGGCTTTACCCGGCCCGAGGGGCTAAGATTCTTTGTCTTTTTACTTGGGGTGGCCGGCATTGGACCCCGCGGGGCCCTTCAAATCCTCGCGGCGGCGTCTCCGGAAAAGCTGGCGCAGGCTATTGTTGCCGAAGATACCGCTTTCCTAACCGCCCTCCCCGGCATCGGGGCCAAGAAGGCTAAACGCCTGCTCCTGGAATTAAAAGATGCAATTTTAAAATCGGGTCTCGCCGGTGAGACGGTGGCAACAGCCGGGGTGTCCGGGGATAACGGGGCCGGCGATAATGATGAAGCCCTGGCCGCCCTCCTGGCCCTGGGCTACAGCCGCGATGAGATAAGCCAGGTCCTGACCAGGGTTAAAGCAGAACTGGGGCCGGAGGCTGATACGGCGGCCGTTCTCCAGGGAGTGTTGAAAACCATAGGCCGGAGGGGTGGTGCTGATTGACGGCAGAGCGCTTGCTGGCCGGGAACCTGCATCGGGAAGACGAAGAACTGGAAGTGAGCCTGCGCCCACGCCGCCTGGCCGAATATATCGGCCAGGAGCATGTCAAGGAAACCTTAAGCATCTTTATCCAGGCGGCCCGGGAGCGGGGGGATGCTCTGGACCATGTCCTGCTCTACGGTCCTCCCGGGCTGGGGAAGACCACCCTTGCTGGAATAATTGCCAACGAGCTGGGGGTAAGTTTAAGGGTTACCTCGGGCCCGGCCCTGGAACGAGCCGGGGATCTGGCGGCCATCCTTACCAATTTGGAGCCCCGGGACGTTCTCTTTATAGATGAAATCCATCGCCTGCCCCGCCAGGTAGAGGAGGTCCTGTACCCGGCCATGGAAGATTTTGCCCTGGATATTATTCTGGGCAAAGGCCCTGGTGCCCGCTCTATCCGCCTGGATTTACCCCCTTTTACCCTGGTGGGGGCTACCACCAGAGCCGGGTTGTTGTCTTCGCCTTTAAGGGATCGTTTTGGAATTAATTCTCGCTTGGAGTTTTACCGGATAGAGGAACTAGAGCAAATTATTCTCCGGGCGGCAGCCATCCTGCAGGTAGGCATTGAGCCTGAAGGGGCCAGGGAGATTGCCTGCCGTTCTCGGGGAACACCCCGGGTGGCCAACCGCCTGCTGAAAAGGGTACGGGATTACGCTGAAGTCCGGGCCGGGGGGACAATTACCCGGCAGGTAGCCAGGGAAGCTTTGGAACTCTTGCAGGTTGACTCCTTAGGCCTGGACAATTCCGACCGCCGCCTGTTGTTAACCCTTATCAAGAAATTTAACGGCGGCCCGGTGGGCCTGGACACCCTGGCGGCGGCCATCAGCGAAGAACCGGATACCATTGAGGATGTCTATGAGCCATTTTTGCTCCAGCACGGTTTTATCCAGCGCACTCCCCGGGGCCGCATGGCTACAGCCAGGGCCTACGAGCACCTGGGGATATCCCGGATGGACAGTTTGTTTTAATTAAATTGGAGGAACTACCATGGGCGACTGGAGTTTTTTCGGCAAAATGCTGCTGGGGATGGGACTGCTACTTGCCCTGATGGGTCTCATCCTCCTGGGGATAGGGAAAATCTTTTCTATCGGGCGCCTGCCGGGGGACATTTATATCCAGAGGGGCAACTTCACTTTCTATTTTCCCCTGCTGAGTTCCCTCCTCTTGAGCCTCATCTTAACCATCGTCTTAAACTTAATCTTTCGTCGTTAGGGGCTGGTAGCCGGAAAACGACAGGGTCGGGCGAATACTATGTGAGGTGAGGCTAAAAGTGCCATTGGAAGCAGACCCCAGCCAGTTACTGCTCCGGGCAAGGAACGGGGATGCCGGGGCCAGGGAGGAATTAATCCGCCGTTTTACCCCCTTTATCCTGGCCGTCGTTTCTCGGGCAACGGGTCATTTTATCCGCCTGGGAGAAGATGACGAGGCCAGTGTCGGCCTGATAGCCTTTAACGAAGCTATCGACAGTTTCCGGCCGGGCGGTGGTTCCAACTTTTTAACCCTCGCCGAGACTATTATCCGCCGCCGTCTAGTTGATTATTTCCGCCGGGAGGGGCGCCACCGGCGGGTGCTGTCTTTACAGGCTCTGGATAACGAAACGGCAGCCGCCGCCGATCCTCTGGGCGGGGAAGAGATAAACCTGGTCAACGAGCTGGCTGACCGGCGCCGGGAAATTGAGCGCTACCGGGAAGAGCTGGCCAGCTTTGGCATAACCTTTAAGGACCTGGTCAAGGCCAGCCCTCAGCACCGGGACGCCCGTGACCGGGCCCTGGCAGCCGCCCGCGTAGTGGCGGCCAATCCCCTCTTCAGACAGTATCTTCAGGAACGTAAAGCCTTGCCCCTGAAAGCCCTGGAAAAGTCCGTGGAAACCAGCCGCAAAACCCTGGAACGCCACCGCAAATATATTATCGCCGCAGCACTTATGCTGATGGGTGATTATGATTACCTGGCAGAATACATAGGTCAAGGCAAAAGGGGTGGTCAGGATGCTTAACGCCGAGCGGGGTCTGGTAGTGGCCAGGCAGGGAAAAGAGGTCATTGTTTTGACCCCGGAGGGGGAGTGGCGTACCCTCCACCTGACCGGCTCGGTGCCGGAAGTAGGGGAAGAGGTGATGTTGCCTCCGGTAAAAAAGAGGCCCCCCTGGCAGGCTGCGATGGCGGTAGCGGCAGTAATCCTGTTGCTTTTTCTGGCTCCACCCTTGGCCCGCCGGGCCACGGTCACGCCAGCTCCCCGTCAACCGGCCTATTATATTAATATCGACATCAATCCCAGCATTGAACTGGCGGTGGATGAGCGGGAAAAGGTGCTCAGTGCGCGGGGATTAAATGACGATGGGGAAAAGCTTCTGGCCGGCGTTGCCCTTAAGGATGAAAAAGCAGCTACTGCCATCGAGATCCTGACCAGGGAGGCCGTGCGCCAGGGTTACTACCTCCCCGACAGCCAGGGAGCTATGGTGATAACAGTGAGCCCTGCTGTCAGTGGCGGTCAGGAAAAACTGGCGGCCGGCGTTGAACTGGGTCAGAAGTTAACCAGCCAGGCGCGGAATATCCTTCAACAGGCCAGGGTCCGGGCGGTAGTAGAGGCAGCCGCCGTCCAGCCGGAAATTCGCCAGCATGCAGAAGCCGCCGGCCTTTCGCCAGGAAAGTACGGTATCCTCCTGGAAGCCCTGGATGCAGGACTGCCGGTTACGGCGGCCGACCTGCAAAGAGAGAGCGTGGCCAGGGTGCTGGCGAGATTTGACAGCAACTGGGAGCAGCTGCTGCAAAAGCTGCATCAGGATAAAGATCTTTTGCAGAAAGAGCAGCAGCTGGGCGCCACCCTCAAGAAGGCCCTGGGGCAACAAGTTGCAGGTGGTAATAGTGCTGGTAACCATCGTGATGACGACGGGGGGCAGGGCGAGAAACAGAAAAATAATACCAATTACAAGGAGCGACCGGGGCAGGTAAAAGAAAAGGACCAGAAAACCGGTGAAGGTAATCCCCGGGAAAAACCAAAGGCTGCCAGGCAGGTGAAAGAGCCCGCCCCGGGCCACGTTAACCCGGGCGGCAGTAAAGGCTTGAAGGCAGTTCCGGAAGGTAAAGGGATACCAGGGTACCAGAAAACCAGATAAACTGACCGGATTTATCGTTTCTTTAAACTATCGCTGCAAGAAGCTTCTTTTGTATGGGCTTCAATTTTTACCTTAAATAAAATACGGCACTAAAGGGAGAGGAGAAAACTTGAAAAATAAAGCCTGCAGGAGAGGGGGGGCAATCGTTCTCCTGGCGAGTTTGCTCCTGGTTCTAGTAACGATACCGGCAGGTGCCGCCCCTAAAGGAGACGTACCAATAATCCGGGTCTTGCTCGCTGGCGATCTGGAGCAGGTTGATTTCCAGGTTGACCAGGGCAGCTACAAGTTAATTGATGGCTCCAGCGGCAAGGAGATCAGCCCTGTGAAAGAAGGAGAAAAGTGGACGGTTAAAAATACCGGGGCCGGCTATCAGTTACTCCGGGAGGGCACGCCTTTCCCGGGTACAATCCCTGGCCCCATCCAGCTTAAAGCGCAGGATACCGGGGCTTTGAATCTTTTCCGCTACCAGGGGCAGCGTTACCGGGGTAATTTGCATATTTTCAAGGGAGACAGCGGCCTGATGGCTGTTAATGTCCTGGATCTGGAACAATACCTCTATGGCGTGGTGGGCAGGGAGATGCCGGCCAGTGCCGGCATAGAGGCCCTCAAGGCCCAGGCTGTGATTGCTCGTTCTTATGCCGTTACGAGGTTGAAACCGGCTGCCTTATATGATGTCACCGATGATACCATGACGCAGGTCTATGGCGGTTATGAAGCCGAGGTCAACTATGGCCCTAACCGCGATAAAGTCATTCAAGCCGTCGATGCCACCCGCGGGCAGGTAATTTACTATGACGGCAGGGTAATCGAGGCCTACTTTCATGCCAATGCGGGCGGCTATACCGAGGACAGCGAGAATGTCTGGAGCAACCCCCTGCCCTACTTGCGCGGGGTGCCTTCTCCGGAAGATGAGTGGGCTTTAAAGTATCCCCATCAGACGCCGGGCGGCTACCCGGCCAACACCTACACCTGGACGGTAACCATGACCCGGCAACAGGTCCAGGAAAAGTTCAATGCCTGGCTGGCGGGGCAGGGCCAGGTGGCAGCCGGGGATGTGGTTGACCTGGTGCTTTCCCGCCAGCGCAGGGACGGCCAGGGGGAAACGGTCTCCGGCCGTGTTACCAGGATGGATATTCGGACAACCACCGGGACTGCCTCGGCCTTCCGGGACGGCATCCGGGCCGTCTTCGGGAAGGATATCCTGAAAAGCACCTTGTTTACCGTGCAGATGGATTCCACTGTTAACATCCTGGACGGCACCGGCGAGCAGCGGGCCGTAAATTACGGTGCCGAGCTGGTGGCCCTGGGGGCCGGCGGGGTGATGAACGCTCCCAACGGCGCCGCCGGTGAGTATACGGTAGCCGGCCGGGATGGTACCCGCAGTATACCGAAGATGTTTCGGCAGGTAGTATTCCAGGGCCGGGGTAACGGCCATGGTTTGGGCTTAAGCCAGTGGGGCGCCATGGGGATGGCAGAAAAAGGGTATACTTACCAGCAAATTATTGAACACTATTATAACCAGGACCGCTTTGACGGCCGCTTAAAAATTGCTTCTTACCGCAGGTGAAAGGTGTTTTGCGCCTGGAAGAATTCGACTATGATCTGCCGCCGGAATTGATTGCCCAGACACCGGTGGAGCCGCGGGATGCCTCGCGCCTCCTTGTCCTTAATCGGGAAAGGGGCTATCTGGAACACCGTCATTTCTACGACCTGCCTGATTATCTCAAAGAGGGGGATGTCCTGGTTTTAAATGAGACCAGGGTGATACCGGCCCGTCTTTGGGGCCGCCGGGCCGGTACCGGGGCCAGGATTGAAGTTCTTTTACTAACCCGGCGCGACCGGGATACCTGGGAGGCCCTGGTACGGCCGGGGCGACGGGTGCCGGTCGGTACGGAGATAATCTTTGGTCAAGGGGAATTGAAGGCACGGGCCACGGCTACGACTAGCGCCGGGGGACGATTACTGCAGTTTTTTTACCAGGAAGGGCCCTTTGAAACCCTCCTGGACCGTCTGGGGGCGATGCCCCTGCCGCCGTATATTAAAGAAAAGCCGGAGGACCCCGGGCGCTACCAGACGGTTTATGCCCGGGTTGAAGGCTCCGTGGCAGCGCCGACGGCTGGTCTACATTTTACCCCCCGCCTCCTGGAACAGCTTCGGGGGCAGGGGGTGCAAATAGTCTACCTCCTTCTCCATGTTGGCCTGGGCACTTTTCGCCCCGTTAAGGTGCAAAATATTGAAGAACACCATATGCATGCCGAGTACTACGAAGTAACCCCAGAGGCGGCGGCGGCCATTAATGCCGCCCGCGCCCGGGGAGGGCGGATAGTGGCCGTGGGCACGACGGTAGTTCGCACCCTGGAGACGGTAGCTACTGAAGAAGGCCTTATCCAGCCAGGGAACGGCTGGACGGATATCTTTATTTACCCCGGCTACCGTTTCAAGGCCGTTGACTGCCTCATCACCAACTTCCACCTGCCCAAATCAACCCTCATTATGCTCGTCAGTGCCTTTGCCGGACGGGAAAAAATCCTGGCCGCCTACAGGACTGCTGTGGCAGAGGGCTACCGTTTCTTCAGCTTCGGGGATGCGATGCTGATCTTGTAGGAAAGAGTTTCGGTTGCTTGTCAGTGACCACCCCCGGAGGGTAAACTATGTAGATGAGTGCTGGCTTTGTTTTCGAGTTATTTTCGGATTATTAGTTAGGAGGAAATATTCATTTGCCCGCTGTAACCTTTACCGTGCTCAAACGTGATCGGGCCACCGGCGCCCGCCTGGGGCGACTAAAAACGCCCCATGGCACCGTCGAAACGCCGGTCTTCATGCCCGTCGGCACCCAGGCCACCGTCAAAACCATGACACCGGAAGAAGTGGCCGGAGTGGGAGCCGAAATTATCCTGGCTAATACCTATCACCTTTACCTCCGCCCCGGCGCCGATATTATCCGGGAAGCCGGGGGCCTGCATAAATTCATGCACTGGGACAAACCCATTCTTACCGACAGCGGCGGCTTTCAAGTCTTTAGCCTGGCCGATTTGCGGGAAATCAGTGATGCTGGGGTGACCTTTCGTTCCCACCTGGACGGCTCCACCCACTTTATGGGACCGGCGGAATCTATGGCTGTCCAGGAAGCCCTGGGTTCCGATATTGCCATGGCCTTTGATGAGTGTGTCGCCTACCCGGCCAGCCGGGAAGAAGTAGAAGCAGGAGTAGAGCGCACCAGCCGCTGGGCGGAAATTTGCCTGGAGGTCCACCGCCGGGAGGACCAGGCGGTGTTTGGCATTATTCAGGGCGGGGTAATTCCCGAATTGCGTCGCCGCAGCGCCCGGGAGATTACAGCCCTGGACTTCCCCGGTTACGGTATAGGGGGCTTAAGCGTCGGTGAACCCAAGGAATTGATGTACAGCATCCTGGAGGACCTGCAAGGATATCTTCCCGAAGGCAAACCCCGCTATCTCATGGGTGTGGGTTCGCCGGACTGCCTGATTGAAGGGGTAAAAAGAGGGGTGGATATGTTTGACTGCGTCCTGCCCACCCGCATTGCCCGTAACGGCACCGTAATGACTACCTACGGCAAGCTGGTGGTGCGCAACGCCGCCTATGCCCGGGATTTTCGCCCCTTGGACCCGGAGTGCGAATGCTATACCTGCCGCCACTACACCCGGGCCTACATCCGGCACCTCCTCAAGGCCGATGAGATTCTGGGGCTCAGGCTGACCACCATTCACAATTTATATTTCCTACTGAAGTTGATGCACCAGATTCGCCAGGCCATCGCTAACAATGACCTGGAAGCAATGGCAGCCGAGTTTTATGCTAAATATAATTCGGGAAAAATCTAGAACAGGGCAGGTATTTTCCAAAGGTACGTCGAATGATAAGCAAGTCCAGACTAAATTTAAGAAAGAATGGAGGTTGTTTCATGCAACAGTGGGCAGGAACCATTTTTTACATGGTGGTTTTCTTTGCAATCCTGTATTTCTTAATGATCCGGCCCCAGCAAAAGCAACAAAAACGGCGCCAGGAAATGCTGAACAGCTTGAAGGTGGATGATCGGGTGGTCCTGGCTGGAGGGCTGCATGGCCGAATAACGAAAATCAAAGATAGAACTTTGATGGTCCGCATTGCTGATCGGGTTGAGGTCGAAGTGGACAAGGCGGGGGTGGCCTATGTCCCGGGACAGGAGGAATAATAAGGATTGGATCCGGTGACCCTGGAAGATGTTAAAAGGGATCCCGAAGTAGATGCGCTGATTGTTAAAGGTAATGAACACCTGGGGGCCATGGGATTTACTGAACATAGCCACCGCCATTTGAACCTGGTGGCCAAGATCAGCTATAACGTGCTTGAACACCTGGGCTATGACCGGAGGCTGGCCGAACTGGCGGCTATAGCCGGGTACCTGCATGATATCGGTAATGTCATAAGCCGGCAGGATCACGGCCAGACAGGGGCCTTGCTGGCTTACCGCATCCTAACCCGCATGGGTATGCCTATCCCTGAGGTAGCTACCATTGCAGGCGCCATCGGTAACCATGAAGAAGAGTATGGCCAGGCCGTCAATATCGTTGGGGCAGCCCTCATCCTGGCGGATAAATCTGATGTCCACCGTTCCCGGGTGCGCAATAATGATATCAGTACCTTTGATATCCACGACCGGGTTAATTACGCCGTTCAGCACTCCTTTTTACGGGTAGATGCTACCAGGCGTACCATTACCCTGGAACTGACCATTGACCTTTCAATCAGCACGCCCATGGAGTATTTTGAGATCTTCCTGACGCGGATGATGATGTGCCGGCGGGCCGCCGCTTTCCTCGATTGCCATTTTGGGCTGGTGGCCAATGAAGCCCGGTTGCTGTAAAATAGTAAAAACTGGTAGGAGTGGTATTGGCAGCAATTGACGGGTAACTCCTGCTGGAGTTATAATAGGTTGTCCTACAATCGCATTCTGTCAAGGGAGGCAGGAGAATTTTGGCAGGGGGAAAAGGAACAGGCGGCTTCTTTAAGCTCGCCATTGTTTTGGTTGCCATCCTGGCGCTAGGCATAGGAGCCTTTCAACCTTTAATACGGGCCATGAAACTCGGACTGGATCTGCGCGGCGGTGTTTATATCCTCATCCAGGCCCAGAGCACACCGGAACATACGGTGACCAGTGAGGATATGGCTGCTCTGGAACGGATTATGCGCGACCGGGTCGACCAGCTGGGGATAGCTGAACCGGTGATCCAGCGGGAAGGTAGTGACCGCCTGATTATTCAGCTGGCCGGGGTCAACAACCCGGAGGAAGCCGTTAAAATGATCGGTAAAACAGCCTTACTGGAGTTTAAGACCAGTGACGGCCAGGTAGTAGTATCCGGGAAAGACTTGAAAGACGCCAGGGCCGTTATTGACCAGCAAACCCGGGAGCCGGAAATTACCCTGAAATTTAATGCCGAAGGCACCAAAAAGTTTGCCGAAACGACCCAGAAGCTGGTCAGCAGCTACAGCAGGGGTGACCCCAAGCGGCATATAGCCATCTACCTGGATAACCAGCTGCTGACAAACCCCCATGTTGACGAAGCCATTCCCAGCGGCGAGGCGGTCATCAGGGGCGGCTTTGCTTCCTTCCAGGAGGCAGCCAACCTGGCAGCCCTCTTACGCGGCGGCGCCCTCCCGGTACCAGTGCAGATTATTGAGCGCCGAGCCGTGGGTCCGACCCTGGGAGCTGATTCCCTGGCTAAGAGTAAGACGGCGATCATTGCCGGCCTGGTTTTAATTGCCCTGTTTATGCTTGTTGTTTACCGCCTGCCGGGATTAGTAGCCGATTTTTCCCTGATTATTTACGCCTTGATTGTCCTTGTCGTCCTGTGGGCTTTAAAGGCTACCCTGACACTACCGGGCATAGCCGGCCTCTTGCTGTCGGTGGGTATGGCCGTCGACGCCAATATTATTATCTACGAGCGCCTCAAAGAGGAACTGCGTAATGGCAAAACTTTACGTGCGGCTGTTGATGCCGGCTTTAAGCGCGCCTTCACCACCATCTTTGACGCTAACGCCACGACGGTGCTGGCGGCACTGGTCCTTTATTTCTTGGGCAGCGGCACGGTGCGTGGCTTTGCCGTCACCCTCTCTTTAGGTATTGTCGCCAGCATGTTCACAGCCATAACCCTGACTCGTTTCCTCTTACACCAGGTCATTAGCGTACCAGCCTTCCAAAAACTGTGGCTCTATGGGGTCAAAGAAGGACAAATACCGGTAGCGGCGAGGGGTGAGATTTAATGAACTTAAACTTTAATTTTATCGGCAGGCGCAAATGGTGGTATGCCCTTTCGCTGCTTATAATTATACCGGGCCTTATAGCCATGGTCCTGAACTGGCCATCCCCCCTGAATTTTGGCATTGATTTCACCGGCGGGAATATTGTTCAGATCCAGTTCCAGCAACCGGTTAGTGCCAGCCAGGTCAGGGAGGTTCTCGGCGGTCTCAACCTGGGTAACAGCTCCATTCAAGCAGCGGGCAATAATGAGTTTCTGATCCGGACAACAGAACTCAGTGAAGAACAAACCGACCAGGTAATTAGTGCCCTGCGCGATAAATTGGGGCAACTCGATTTAAAGCGAAATGAAAAGGTTGGCGCCACCATTGGCCGGGAACTGACCATAAAAGGTATTGAAGCCATGGCCATTGCCTGGGTCCTGATGATTATCTATATCACAATCCGCTTTGAATTTTTATCCGGCCTGGCGGCTATCCTGGCTCTGATTCATGATGTCCTGGTTACTATAGGATTATTTGCCATTTTCCGCTGGGAAGTAGACAGTACCTTTGTGGCGGCCATCCTGACTATTATCGGTTATTCTATAAATGACACCATTGTTATTTTTGACCGCATCCGGGAAAACTTGCGGCTACGCAAGAAGGAAACTATAGAGGAACTGGTCAATCGCAGTATTAACCAGACCCTGACCCGGTCTATTAATACCGTCTTGACTGTCGTCATCGCCCTACTGGCTTTGATGCTCCTGGGCGGTGAGACCACCAGGACCTTTGCCCTGGCCATGCTCATCGGTACTATCAGCGGTGCTTACTCCTCAATCTTTACCGCCAGTCCCCTGTGGATCGATTTGCGTAATTTTAGCCGGGAACGCCACCGGCAGGCGGCGGTGACCAAGTCAGCGACCAAAGCCAAGACGCGCAAGGCTACTTCCCATTAAATAAAGTTTGGCTATAAAAGGGTTTACCAGGAGATAGCCTGTTAGGAAGTTTGACAGGCTATCTTTTATGTGCGCTGGCCATGGGCAGTGATCGAATGTTACAATGAGCCTGTCCGTATAGTCAAAAGCCACCTTACTCTTTCATAAAGAATAAGGCGGCTTTTTTGCGGTTTATACCCGAATGAAGACAATAATATCCTTGTCCCTACATTATGATATTGGCTCTAGAACTTATTTGGTAATTAAAATGGCATAGTGGGATAGGTTGACAGGTGACAATCTAAGTTATAATATAGAGTTGGCGGTAAGGAGAGACTAAAAATGGACTATACAAGCAACGAAGATCTGGCCCGTTATGAACAAATTGCGCTAATGATTGCCAGCGAAATTCTCCGGGGAACTTACAAGGAAGGTGAAAGAGTATCGGGCCGGACTAGTTTAGCCGGGCAGTACGGGGTTTCGCCAGAAACAGTAAGAAAAGCCCTGGCGCTCCTGCAGGCACGACAGGTGGTTGAAGTAGTTCCGGGGAGTGGGGTAATTATCCTTTCCCGTCAGGCTGCCCGGGACTTTATAGATGATTTTCACGAACACAACTCCCTTGAGGTCTTGGAGCGCCGGCTGGAGACCCTTATAAGACAGCGTAATAAGCTAAACACAGAAATCGAAAAACTGGTTAAAGAAATTGTGCACTTTAAAACCGGCATGCTAAAAAACATGCAGAATGCTGAAGAGGTCCTGGTTTCACCGGGTTCACCCCTTGTAGGAAAGAGTGTGCAAGAGGCCCAATTGAGGACACTTACGGGTGTTACCGTTACCGCTGTGCGGCGCCGGGGCCGCTGGTACGCCTCTCCGGGGACAGAGCTGCGCTTAAACGCAGGGGACTTGCTTCTTGTGGTAGGAAGCCAGAACGCGGTGGATCGGCTCCGTCAGCTGGCTGAAGTTAAACCAGCACCTCATGACAGTTAATACCAGGTGTTTTTGGCCCGAAACAGCACTGTTGAAAGGAGGACGCCATGCTTACCTTCGAACACGTCTCAAAAGTATATGACGGTAATCGAATAGCCGTAGCCGATTTTAACCTGGACGTCAAAGCAGGAGAATTTATTGTGTTAATCGGCCCCAGCGGTTGTGGCAAGACCACCACCTTAAAAATGGTTAACCGCCTTATCGAACCCACCGCCGGGGCTATCTACCTTAACGGCAAGGAGATCCGGGAACAAAATCCCGTAGCGTTACGGCGGCATATTGGCTACGTTATCCAGCAGATCGCCCTGTTTCCCAACATGACTATTGCTCAAAACGTAGATGTGGTACCCCGTCTACTGGGATGGCCGGCAGAACGCCGCCGCCAGCGCGTCCGCGAATTACTGGAACTGGTGGGGATGGATCCTGATGAATACTCTGACCGTTACCCTTCAGAGCTAAGCGGGGGGCAGCAACAGCGTATCGGGGTGTTGCGTGCCCTGGCGGCAGAACCGCCGCTCATCCTTATGGATGAGCCCTTTGGTGCCCTTGACCCCATTACACGGGAAAACCTGCAGGAGGAATTGAAGGCCTTGCAGGCCAAGCTGCGCAAGACCATTCTCTTTGTTACCCACGATATGGACGAAGCCCTGAAGCTTGCTGATCGGATTGTGGTAATGAAAGACGGCCACATTGTTCAAGTCGCTGCGCCTGAAGAACTGTTGCGGCACCCAGCCAACGAGTTCGTTGCGTCGTTCATCGGCAAAGATCGGCTGGCCCCCGGACTGGAATTGCGCACCGTAGAACAGGTTATGATTGGTGAACCGGTGACGGTGCGGCCTCATACGGGTGTTGCCGAAGGAGTTGCCACCATGCGTCGTAAAAAGGTAGATACGCTGCTGGTTACCGATGAATCTGGCCGGCTGTTAGGCGCCGTATCTATCGAGGAATTGAATCGCAACTACCAGCGGGCTCACCAGGTGCAGGACTTAATGGCGCGTGATGTTCCTGTAGTGTTCGAGGGAACACCGGCCCGAGAGGCCTTTGACCTGATCACCCGGGAGCGGCTGGAGTACCTGCCGGTAATCGATAAGGAGGGCCGTTTGAAGGGACTGGTCACCAGGACCAGTATGGTCAATGCCCTGGCTTCCGTGGTATGGGGAGATGAAGCAAGTGCTTAGCTGGACGGAGTTTCTGGCTGCCAGAGGTTCAAGTATCCTATCTGCTACCGGGGAACACCTGCTGCTTTCGCTAGGTGCGGTGTTGCTGGGAACCCTTATCGCCGTGCCGTTGGGTATTCTACTCGCCCGCCATGAGCGAGTGGCGTCGGTGGTGCTCGGTATTTCTGGTACTATTCAAACCATTCCCAGCCTGGCGTTTTTTGGATTTGTTCTGCCTTTTCTAGGTATTGGTGTAGTTCCGGCCATGACTGTATTGTTCCTTTACTCGATTCTCCCTATCCTACGCAACACCTATACCGGCATTCGCGAAGTAAGCCCTGCCTATCTGGAAGCCGGCGTAGGTATGGGAATGAACCGACGGCAGCTTTTAACCTGGATACAGTTCCCCTTGGCCTTCCCGGTTATTATGTCTGGCATCCGTGTTTCGACTGTCTATATTATCAGCTGGGCTACCCTTTCGGCCTTAATTGGCGCCGGTGGATTGGGCGATCCAATTCTTGCTGGCATCCACACCTATGATGCCAAGCTCATCATAGCCGGTGCGTTACCCGCTGCCATGTTGGCCATACTGGCCAGCTGGTCACTAGGGCTTGTGGAGCGGGCGGTAACCCCACGAGGGCTGCGGCAGCGATAACCCGCCCGTTTAAAAACCAAATGAGAGGAGGCGAAAGATGGATAGGGTGCTGGCTCTGAGTTGGCAACACCTCAGCCTATCGGTAATAGGAGTAGCGCTGGCCGCGGCGGGCGGCATTCCGTTGGGAATACTGTTGACCCGGTACCGGTGGTTAGCCAAGCCTGTAATGGCAGCCACTGAAGTGATCCAAACTATTCCCAGCTTGGCCATGTTAGCTCTGTTGATGATGCTGTTCGGGCTGGGGGATACTACCCTCGTTGTATCGTTGTTCCTTTATTCCCTGCTGCCTATTGTCCGCAATACCTATACCGGGCTATTAGGGGTAGAACCCGGCCTGCTGGAGGCAGGTAAAGGCATGGGGATGACCAGGAGCCAACTAATATGGCGGGTGCAGGTGCCAATTGCCCTGCCGGTGATCCTGGCCGGCTTGCGTGTAGCTCTTGTCACGGCCATTGGCATTGCGACCATCGGCGTACTCATTGGGGCAGGTGGACTGGGGACGCTAATCTGGCGCGGCATTCAAACGAGGAACAACACCATGGTACTGATGGGGGCCGTACCTGCGGCGCTGCTGGCTATTTTGACCGACGCCGGACTGGCCCTGCTTGAACAAGCATTGGTCCCGCGGGGGCTCAAAAAAAAGGCTGTCTCAGCATTATAAAGTAAGTTAAGGAGGAGATATTTTGCGTCAGAAATGCAAACGAGTGTGGAAGCTGATCGCGCTAGTTACAGGCATTGCTATGTTGCTTTTGGTGGCAGCTGGATGCGGTGGAACAAGGGCTAACGGCGTGGTGGTTGTAGGTTCCAAAGACTTTACCGAAAACATTCTCCTTGGCGAGATGATGGCCCAGCTCATTGAGGCCCATACGGACCTGAAGGTTGAACGCAAATTAAACCTTGGTGGTACCCTGGTTAACTTTAACGCCCTTAAAAAAGGTGACTTAGACCTTTACGCTGACTACACCGGTACCGGCCTGGTGGCAATCTTGAAAAGGGAGGTTATTAATGACCCCCAGAAGGCCTACGATACCGTCCAAAAGGCGTATAACGAGCAGTTCAAGCTGAAATGGCTGCAACCCTTTGGCTTTAATAACACCTACACCCTGGCGGTACCGGAGGAGGTTGCGGAGCAGTATAACTTACAAAAAATTTCCGACCTGAAAAGCGTGGCCAGTGAGATGGTACTTGGGGCCGAGCAGGAATTTTTTAACCGCCCGGACGGCTATGACGGCTTAATTGCCACTTACGGGCTAAATTTCAAAAGCACCAAGCAGATGGAAACCGGCCTAAAATACGAAGCCGTTCGCAACAAAATGGTAGATGTGATCGACGCCTTCGCCACCGACGGCCAATTGATTACCTATAAGCTAAAGATCCTGGAAGATGATAAACAGTTCTTCCCGCCTTACTTTGCTGCACCGTTGGTACGTATGGATACCCTTGAGAAGTATCCGCAACTGGAAGAAATCCTGAACAAGCTGGCAGGCCAGCTCAATGATGATGAAATGCGTCAGCTGAATTATCAGGTAGACGAGGAAAAAAAGGAAGTGGCCCAGGTGGCAAGAGATTTCCTGCTGAAAAAAGGCCTGATCGATTAACATGCGGGTATAAAGCTTACGAAGAGTTTATCTGTACCAAGAACGAGATACTATAGTCGATCTAAAAGGGAACCACCAGTACGACGGAGCCCACCGGTTTCCTACCGGTGGGCAAAATATTTTCCTATCGTATTGATAATCGGGCGCCAGGGGAAATGGCGGCCATGACTGCCCTCAATTCGAACACCATCGCCCGTGCACCAGAAAATGGAGCGACCGGGCCTGGCGCCGGGCAGCATAGTTAACGTCAACAAGGGTATGCTAAACGTAAAAAACTGCAGGCGAATTATACTTATGGATATTCGTTTAGCTATTCCCTTCCTGGGCGGTTTAACCTTTATCCTGGCCCTGGCAGCAGGAGTGGTCCGGCCCTGGCGGGGGTTATTGCTCCTTTGGGCTGTAGGGGTAATTTTTGGCGCCACCGGCCTGGTCCCGGGGTTGTCGGCCCCTTATGTCGCCCTGGCTACAGTCGGGGGAACCGTTGCTCTGATGGCAGCCGAAGGAATTGCCCGGCACTGGTACCGGGGGCATAAAGAAGCTGTCCTGGCAGGAAAACAGTTGCTAACAGGGAGTCTAGCGGTTCTACTCCTGGCCGGGATCTTTCTCGGCTCCCTGTGGGGATTGCTCCTGGCAGGGGGCACCGGCAGCCTGGGAGCGGCTTATTTCGCGCGCCGGCATTCACTATCTGAATTAGCCGTGGGATTATTTTTATCATGCTTACGAGTGGGCGCTTTATTTTTACCGGCTGTGCTGCTGGGCGGGCGCCTGCTTGGACTTTTTTAGACCGGCAGCTTGCGGAAGGCCAACCGGCGTTGTACAATGAATAAAAGGCCTGGTGCTAGGGACTTCATCGCTCCCGCATGAAGTCCAATTTTTACTTTTATAAGGGTGCAGGGGGCCTTAAGGAATGGATTTACGGACCAGAGCTGCCAGGGTATCCATTTTTTCCAATTTTATCCTGGTACTGAGCAAACTAGGGATCGGTTACTGGATGCATTCGGTCAGCGTCATGTCGGAAGCCATCCACTCCGGCCTGGACCTGGTGGCAGCGGCAATAGCCTATTTTTCCGTCCGGGAAGCCAGTAAGCCGGCTGATGCTGAGCACCGCTACGGCCATGGTAAAATTGAAAATATTGCGGGTACCATTGAAGCCCTGCTGATTTTCCTGGCAGCCCTCTGGATTATCTATGAAGCCATAAAAAGGCTTATTAGCGGCGGTCATGCTGTAAACCAACCCCTGACCGGCGTTCTCGTCATGGGCGGGGCCGGCCTCATCAACTACCTGGTTTCCCGCTATCTCTTCCAGGTGGCAAAGGCTACGGAGTCCATCGCCCTGGAGGCCGATGCCTGGCACCTGCGCACCGATGTTTATACTTCCGCTGGCGTGATGCTGGGCCTGGTAGCTCTTTATTTTACCGGTTTCTACTGGGTGGACCCCCTGGTGGCCCTGGTGGTGGCTGCCATGATCATTAGGGCAGCCTATCATTTAACCAGGGAAGCCATGTTGCCCCTGATGGATGTCAGCCTGCCGGCTGAAGAAGAAGAGGTAATTAAAGAAATTATCGCTCGCCATGCCCATGAATATGTTGAATTCCATAAATTACGCACCCGCAAGGCTGGCCGGGACCGCCAGGTAGACCTGCACCTGGTGGTGCCGCGTTACAAGCATATCGATTACGTCCATGACCTCTGCGAGCATATTGGCGATGAGATAAAAGCGGCCCTGCCTTATACCGAGGTTTTAATTCATGCTGAACCCTGTACTTCACCGGTTGATTGCCCGGTGTGCGCCGCCTGCCCGGAGAAGGAAAACGTTCCTCAAAGGCGAATTGATTAGAGGCGAACGGTGTCTATTTTTCGGGGGTGGACCACGGTGCAGATTTATTCCCTTCTCTCCATTTTTTTTGCCTTGCTGGTGGCTATCTTTGCCGTCCAGAATGCAGGTCCGGTAGAAATTAAATTTTTGGCCTGGCAATTTAGCAATATTTCCCTGGTCCTGGTTATCCTGGGGTCGGCAGCCTTTGGTGCCCTGGTGGTATTTTTGCTGGGCGCTGTCAGGCAGGTACGCCAGGCACGGGAAATAAGAGAATTAAAAAGCCAACTTAAAAGACTGCAGGAAACCATATCCAGCCTCGAGCAAGCAGCAGCGGGATCGGGAACAGGGGAAGGCCGGCAGGAAAGGACGAGGCAAGCTTGACGGGTATGCGGTGGGCCATGCCTCCAGTAAACTTGCCGGAGAGACTCGCCCTGGCCCGGGAGTTACATATCTCACCTGTAACGGCGCAAATTCTCCTCAACCGGGGCATTACTACGGCGGCAGCGGCCAGGACTTTTTTCCAGCCGGATCCGGCCAATCTTATCCCGCCGGAAAAAATTCCCGGCCTGCCGGCGGCCCGGGAGCGCCTGGTCCAGGCTATAGTAAACGGGGAAAAAATCATGGTCCATGGTGACTATGATGTCGACGGCCTGGCGGCCACGGCCATTATGCTGGAAACCCTGGCGCGCCTGGGGGTTGAGGCGGAAGTTTACCTGCCCGACCGTCTAACGGAGGGTTACGGTTTAAAAAAGAAGGGTCTCATTAAAGCCCTGGAGTTAAATTGTCAGCTGGTCATAACGGTAGACTGCGGCATTACTTCCCTGGAGGAGGCCATCTTCGCCCGTGAACAGGGGCTGGACCTGATTATTACCGACCACCACCGACCCGGGACAGGCCTGCCCCAGGCTAAGGCTGTCGTCAACCCCCTGCTGGCACCGGGCCTGCCCCCCCTCTGCGGGGCCGGGGTGGCCTTTAAACTGGCTCAGTCCCTGGCGACCCATTTTGGTCTGGTACCCCAGAAAGGTGTGGCCGCTGGCTGGGCTCTTGACCTGGTAGCCCTGGCAACTATCGCTGACGCCGTACCCCTCCTGGGAGAAAACCGCCTCCTGGTCCAGCTGGGTTTAAAGGCCCTGGCCGGAGGCGCGCGGCCCGGCCTGAAGGCTCTGGGAGAGGTGGCAGGCCTGCCAGCCAGGGAGTGGACGTCCCGGGAGGTTGCCTTTGGCCTTGTTCCCCGCTTGAATGCCTGCGGCCGCCTGGGAAGTGCGATGCCAGCCCTGGAAATTTTACTAACTACTTCTCCCCAGCGAGCTCTGGAACTGGCCCAGCACCTGCAGAAGGAAAACCAGGCCCGGAGACACCTGGAGGAGAGCATTGCCGCCGAGGCCGAAGCCATGGCCGTGACGGCTTTAGCTGCAGGAGCAAAAGGCCTGGTCCTGGCGGCCGAGGGCTGGCACCCGGGAGTAACCGGCATTATTGCCGCCCGCCTGGTGGAAAAATATAACTGCCCGGTTGTTTTAATTACTGTGATGGGCGATAGGGGCCGAGGTTCGGGCCGTAGCCTTCCGGGTATTAATCTCCATGAAATCTTAGCCAGGTGCCGTTCCTACCTCCTGTCCTTTGGCGGCCATGCCCAGGCAGCAGGGCTGGAGATCGCTACTAAAGAAATTCCGGCCTTCCGGGCCGCCTTTAATGAAGTAGTAAAGTCACTCATGGCTGAGGTTCAACCTGCTCCGGAAATATCACCTGAGGCGGAAGTCCTTTTCAACCAGCTGGACTGGGATTTACTGGCGGAGCTGGAGGGCCTGGCTCCCTTTGGCGAAGGCAATCCCCGCCCCCTCCTGGTCTACAGTAACGCCCGGTTAAAGGCGGCCCGCCAGGTTGGTAGCAATGGTGCTCATTTAAAATTGACGCTAGCCGGGGAAGGCAGGCAACTGGAGGCCATTGGCTTTAACCTGCAATTACCGCCGGAACTGTCTCCCGGAGACCTGTTGGACCTGGCCTTTTATCTGGAACGGGACAACTACCAGGGAAGGGAGGAGCTGCAGCTCTCCCTGGCAGCCCTCCGGCCGGCCGGCCGGGTACCGGTACTGCCGGTTATAAACAAGGATCTGGTGGCGGCAACCGGCGCGGCAGGTGCCAGTTCAATCTGGTGCCGACAACTGCAAAGAGCCTTAAGTAACAACCGCCCGATCGCGGGTCTGTTATTCGCCACCAGTCTTGCCATCCGCCAGAGCTATTACGGTTTAAAGCGCTGTTTCAAGAATCCAGTATTTTTACGCCCCCTGGGCCCCTGGCTGGGACAGGCGGGTTTAAGCAGGATTTTAACCCGGGAAGGGACGCTCATCACCTGTCACCCCTTCTGGGCAGCAGAAGCAGAGGCCGGGGAAGGTTCTTTCCTCGTATCTGCCCTGGTCACCGGGGAACAGGCGGCAGGGCACCTGTTACGTCCTGTTGGCGGCCCGGCAACGTGGCAGGTATTCCCGGAACTGTTGCCCCTCTTAACAGAACTGCTGGCCAGGGGACAAAACGTTCTCATATATGAAAGGGACGCTGCGCAGACGTTACAGCTGGGTACCCGGTTGCAGCGGGAACTGCCCGGGGTGCGGCTGGCCGTAGATACTTATCTTGATGCCCGGCACCTCTGGCTGGTTCGGGAAACGGCTTTGAGCGGCCGCCTGCCGCTGCTGGTAGCCAACCGGGAGATGCCGGCATGGTTTTATCCCGCCGATGCCGTAATCTTTAATTATCCTCCCGGCAGCCAGGAGGAAATAGAGCTGGCCCTGCCGTTGGCTGAACAGGTACCGGAAGTATATATCAGCCTCCGGGAAGGCGACAGGCAGCCGGAAAACCTGCGCCGGGAACTGGCGGTATTTTACCGCCAGCTGCAAAAAGGGACTAACAACGGCAGCAGACTTTACATAATTAATAATAAAGGTTATCATCAACGATGGTACCTGGCGATTTTTGAAGAACTTGGGCTCATCCGGGTCGAAAGCCGGGGGCGGGAGCTGGCCATCCATCTCCAGGAGGTAGCTGCCAGGTGCAATTTAATGGCTTCCCGGCGTTACCGCCAGCTTTTGGCTGAAACAGAAATGGCCCGGCAATTTTACCGGCAAATTGCAGGCGGGAGGTGATGTCCTGTGGACCTGAAGGAACTGGAGCGACAGGTTAAAAGTTACCAGCCGGGAGCGGACCTGAAACTCCTGGATGACGCCTATCAGTTTGCTGCTGCCGCCCACCAGGGACAGAAACGGCGCTCCGGGGAAGATTTTATTACTCACCCCTTAAATGTAGCTGCTATCCTGGCGGAATTGCAGCTGGACGTGGTGACCATAGCAGCGGCCCTCCTCCATGATGTGGTGGAAGATACACCCATCAGTCTGGATACTATCAGGGAAATTTTTGGCGATGAAGTGGCCCTTCTGGTCGACGGCGTCACAAAGCTCAGCCGCCTGGAATACAAGACCAAGGAAGAACAGCAGGCGGAAACTTTACGCAAGATGTTCCTGGCTATGGCCCAGGATATCCGGGTCATCCTGATTAAACTGGCCGACCGCCTGCATAACATGCGCACCTTGAAGCACCACCCGCCGGAAAAGCAGCAGGAGATCGCCCGGGAGACCCTGGAAATCTTCGCGCCCCTGGCCCACCGCCTGGGTATTTTTCGCCTGAAGTGGGAGCTGGAAGACCAGTCCCTGCGCTATCTCGAGCCTGAACGCTATTATGAGCTGGTCAACAGCATCAACATGAAGCGCCGGGAACGGGAAGAATATATCCAGCAAGTGGTCAAGATCCTGGGGGAGAAATTAGCTGAAGGTGGGATTAAAGCCGACATCCAGGGGCGGCCGAAGCATTTTTACAGTATTTACAATAAAATGATGAAGCAGGGCAAGGAGTTAAGCGAGATATACGACCTTATTGCCGTGCGGGTGATTGTTGATAGTGTAAAGGATTGTTATGCCGTTCTGGGCCTGGTCCACGCCCTGTGGAAACCCATCCCCGGGCGCTTTAAGGACTACATTGCCATGCCCAAACCTAATATGTACCAGTCCCTGCATACAACCGTTATCGGGCCTAACGGGGACCCCTTTGAGATCCAGATCCGCACCTGGGAGATGCACCGCACGGCCGAATACGGCATTGCCGCCCACTGGCGCTATAAAGAAGACGGGGGTAACTCGGACCCGGATTTTGAGAAAAAACTGACCTGGCTGCGGCAGCTCCTGGACTGGCAGCGCGAGATGCGCGATCCCCGGGAGTTCATGGAATCCTTAAAGATCGATCTCTTTTCCGATCGCGTCTACGTCTTTACCCCCAAGGGGGATGTGGTGGAACTGCCGGCCGGTTCGGTACCCATAGACTTCGCCTACCGCGTGCATACCGATGTGGGCCACCGCTGTACCGGGGCCCGGGTTAACGGCCGCATTGTACCCCTGGATTATAAGTTAAAAACAGGGGATATTGTTGAAGTTTTAACCACCAAGGGCAGCCGCCCCAGCCGGGACTGGTTGCACATCGTCAAGACTTCCCAGGCCAAAAACCGCATCCGCCAGTGGTTTAGAAAGGAAGAGCGGGAGAAAAACCTGGCCAGGGGCCGGGAAATGCTGGAAAAAGAATGCCAGAAGCAGGGCTTAGATCCGGAAGAAATCTTAAAACCGGCTCTGCTCCAGGAAGCGGCCCGTAAATTCAATGTGGCCACCAACGAAGACCTGTATGTAATGGTGGGCGATGGGGTCATACCCCCATCCCAGGTACTCGGCCGGCTGAAGGGTGAAGAAGAAGTACCCCCTCCTGCGGAAGTTGCTAAAACAGCAGTTAAGCCCTGGAGCGGCTACGGTAAACCTTCCCATGGTATCCGAATTAAGGGATTGGATAACCTGGATATCCGCCTGGCCCACTGCTGCAATCCCCTGCCCGGGGATGCCATCCTTGGTTATATAACCCGGGGACGGGGTATCAGCGTCCACCGGATCGATTGTCCCAATATTAACCACCACCGGGAAACGGAAAAGGAGCGAATCATTGAGGTGGCCTGGGGGGATACCTCCGATGCCACCTACCAGGTGCATATTGAGGCCCTGGCCCTGGACCGGCCCAATCTGGCCATGGATATTATGGCCGCTGTGGCGGATACCAAAACCATTATTAACTCCGTCCACGCCCGGGCCACCAGAAATGACCAGGCTCTGGTAGACTTAAAGATTGAAATCAGGAGTCTAGAGCACCTGAACTACATTATGGATAAAATCCGCCGTATCCGCGATGTGATGGAGGTCAAAAGGGTAATTCCCGGTTAAATGGATAACGGCTTTGTTTTCATCTCTTTTTGTGTTAAACTGGAAGGCAGGTGACAATTATTAGGGCGGTAGTGCAGCGGGTCAAAAGGGCGCGGGTGACGGTAGAAGGGCAGGAAGTGGGCGCTATTGGCCCAGGGCTCCTGGTTTTCATCGGCGTAGGCCAGGGTGATGATGACCATGACGTTGCCTACCTGGCCGACAAGGTGGCCAATTTGCGGATTTTCGCTGATAACCAAGGTAAAATGAACTTATCGGTCCGGGATGTCGGCGGTGAGGTACTGGCTGTTTCCCAGTTTACCCTTTATGGCGACTGCCGCAAAGGACGGCGGCCAAGTTTTACCGCCGCGGCGCCGCCGGAATTAGCCAGGGAGCTGTACCGGCAATTTGTTGTCGCCCTTGAAGATTATGGCATCAAGGTGGCCACCGGCCACTTCCAGGCCGAGATGCTGGTGGCCCTGGAAAACGACGGCCCGGTGACCATGCTGCTGGATAGTAAGAAGTTGTTTTAAGTTTGGAGTTATTTTTTGGGGATGGGGTTGCTTTATGTATTTAAAAAACCTTGTGGTAGGACCAATTGGCACCAACTGCTACCTTGTGGGTTGCCAGGAAACGAAAGATGGGGCTATCATTGACCCGGGCGCAGAAGGCGAGCGAATTCTCGCGGTAGCCAGGGAAGCGGGATTAAAAATCCGCTATATCATCAATACCCATGGTCATATTGACCATATTGGGGCCAACGGGACCATAAAAAACGCCACTGGTGCCGCCATCCTTATCCATAACAATGATGCTCCCTGTCTTACCGATCCCGGGCGCAATCTTTCCGTGCTCATGGGTGCCAGGGAAAGGAGCCCCGCCGCCGATCGCCTTTTACAGGATGGAGATACTATCACCATCGGCCGGACCATTACCCTGACGGTGATCCATACCCCCGGGCATACCCCGGGCGGTATTTGCCTGAAAGGCAAGGGATTAATATTTACGGGCGATACCCTTTTCGCCGGCTCCATTGGCCGTACTGATTTTCCCGGCGGTTCCTTTAACCAGCTCCTTAATTCCATCAAAGAAAAACTTTTTGTCCTGGAGGATAATCTGAAAATTTATCCCGGCCACGGCCCGGCCTCTACCATTGGTGCCGAGCGGGCCGAGAATCCCTTTTTTAGTTAATGGAGGCCTGAGATGCTGACCAGTAGACCACGGGGTACGGAAGACATCCTGCCGGAAGAGGCAGGCCGCTGGTATTTAATGGAGGCCACCGCCAGGCAGGTGAGCCGGCTATACGGCTACCGGGAAATCCGTACGCCCGTTTTTGAACATACCGAGCTTTTTAACCGCGGTGTGGGGGATACCACCGATATTGTGGAGAAGGAAATGTATACCTTCACCGATCGTGGCGGGCGCAGCTTAACCTTGCGGCCGGAAGGAACGGCGCCGGTGGTGCGGGCCTTCCTGGAACACCACCTGGAGGCCGGGGGATTGCCGGTAAAGCTCTTTTACCTTGGTCCCATGTTCCGTTACGGCCGCCCCCAGGCCGGCCGGCTGCGCCAGTTCCACCAGTTTGGGGTGGAAGCCTTTGGTTCCCGTGACCCGGCCCTGGACGCCGAGGTTATCGCCCTGGCCATGGATTTTTATAACCGCCTGGCGTTGAAGGACCTGGAACTGCATTTAAACAGCGTCGGCTGCCCGGCCTGCCGACCCCGGCACCGGGAGAAACTGCAGGATTACCTGCGGCCGCACCTTGCCGATCTATGCCCCACGTGCCAGGGACGTTTTGAGCGTAATCCTTTGCGCATCTTTGACTGCAAGAGCCCGGTCTGCCAGGAAATAATTGTCGGGGCGCCGACGATTGCCGCCTCCCTCTGTCCGGACTGCGGTGAGCATTTCGAGCGCGTTCAGGAGTACCTGCAAGAACTGGGGATTGACTTTATCCTGGACGAGCACCTGGTGCGCGGCCTGGATTACTACACCAATACAGCCTTTGAAATAATGGTCAAAGGTATCGGGGCCCAGAGTTCCATTGGCGGCGGCGGTCGCTATGATGGCCTGGTGGAGGCCCTGGGTGGTAAACCGATGCCGGGCATTGGCTTTGGCCTGGGCCTGGAACGGGTCTTACTCGCCCTGAAAGCCCAGGACGGGGAATTGACGCCCGATGAAGGGATAGATGTTCTGGTAGTGACGGCTGGTGCCGGGGTAGAGAGGATGGCTGTCCGCCTGCTGGCCAGTTTAAGGGCGGCTGGGTTGAAGGCCGATAAAGACTACCTGGGCCGCAGCCTCAAGGCCCAGATGAAGTATGCCAATCGCTACCCGGCTAAACTGGTAGTAATCCTCGGGGAGGAGGAACTCTCCCGGGGGCAGGTCCTGGTCCGCCGCCTGGATAGTGGTGTCCAGGAAGAAATACCTTTAGACGCAGCAGCTGCTTACTGCCGGCAGGAAAAGGAGCGTGGATTTTAGTGCTTGAGTCTATAGCCGGGCTGCACCGCACTCATGGTTGCGGTGAGCTCAGAGCAACAGATACAGGTAAAGAAGTAACCCTTATGGGCTGGGTGCACCGCCGCCGCGACCACGGCGGCCTCATCTTTATCGACTTGCGCGACCGTTCCGGCCTGGTACAGGTTGTCTGCGACCCGGAGGCAGGACCGGCCTTTAAGAAAGCCGAAGAGGTACGCAATGAATATGTGGTGGCGGTGACGGGTAATGTACGGCCGCGACCGGAAGGGACGGCCAATCCCAGGCTCGCCACCGGCACCATTGAAGTCGAGGCGCGGGAACTGCGCATCCTCAACCGGGCCAAAACACCGCCCTTTTACATTGAGGACAACATTGCTGTCGACGAAGCCTTGCGCCTGCGTTACCGCTACCTGGACCTGCGCCGCCCGGAAATGCAGGACATTATGCACCTGCGTTACCGGACGACCAGGGCTATCCGCGATTTCCTGGACAGCCGGGGTTTCTGGGAAATTGAAACACCTATGCTCACCCGCAGCACCCCGGAAGGGGCGCGGGATTTCCTGGTACCCAGCCGCCTGCGGCCGGGGGAATTCTTTGCCCTGCCCCAGTCACCCCAACTCTTTAAACAAATTCTCATGGTGGCCGGTATAGAACGTTATTTCCAGATTGTCCGCTGTTTCCGGGATGAAGACTTAAGGGCCGACCGCCAGCCGGAGTTTACCCAGCTGGATATGGAGATGTCATTTGTCCAGCGGGAAGATGTTTTAAAGCTGGTGGAAGAATTAATGGCCCATGTTTTCCGGGAAACCCTGGGGGTAGAACTTACCCTTCCCTTGCCCCGGCTGACCTATCAAGAAGCCATGGCCCGCTTTGGTACTGACAAACCTGATCTTCGCTTCGGCCTGGAGATTACCGATGTGTCTGACCTGGTTAGAGATTGCGGCTTTAAGGTTTTTGCCGACGCAGTAGCCCGGGGCGGAGTCGTACGGGGTCTGTGCGTCCCTGGCGGCGCCAGTTTCTCCCGCCGGGAACTGGATGAATTGACGCAAGCTGCAGCCGCCTATGGGGCCAAAGGCCTGGCCTGGATGGCCGTTACGGCCGGAGGTGTCCGCTCTCCCATTGCCAAGTTCTTTACCGGCGAGGAGCTCCAGGAACTGGTGGCCAGGATGGGCGGCCGGGAAGGGGATCTGCTCCTGTTTGTTGCCGATAACGAGATGGTTGCGGCCAGCGTCCTGGGAGCTTTACGCCTGGAGCTGGGCCGGCGGTTACACCTCTATGATCCGGAGCAAATGGCTTTTACCTGGGTAACGGATTTCCCCTTACTGGAATACAGCCCGGAAGAAAAGCGTTATGTGGCCGTCCACCACCCATTTACCATGCCCATGGAGGAGGATTGGCCCTTGCTGGATACCGAGCCCCTGAAGGTGCGCGCCCTGGCCTACGACCTGGTTTTAAACGGCGTCGAGCTGGGCGGGGGCAGCATCCGTATTCACCGCCGCGATATCCAGGAAAAAATGTTCAGCCTCCTGGGCTTTTCCCCGGAAGAGGCCCGGGAGAAATTTGGTTTCCTGCTGGAGGCCTTTGAATACGGCACTCCGCCCCATGGCGGCATTGCCTTTGGCCTGGACCGGATGATCATGCTCATGGCCCGGCGGGATACTATCCGGGACTGCATCGCCTTCCCCAAGACCCAGAGCGGTACCTGCCTGATGACGGCGGCACCTTCGACAGTCGCGCCGGAACAGCTCCTGGAGCTGCATCTCAAAACTACCGCCCGTCCGGAAGGGAAACAAAGCAGTGCTGGTAAAGCATAGCACTTGCAAACCCTTTAAGTTTATGTTAAGATTATGCTTGCAACAGGAGGAATAAAAAATTTTACCCTGCGATGTTCGTGTCGCACCGTGGAGTTTTGAGCCAACACCTATACAAAGGGAGCCCCACCTCTGGGCGTGGCTTGCAGGCCCCCTTGGAGGGGAAGCAAAAAGCGTCCAGGGAGGCACCCACCTGCTGAGAGCGGGTTCATTAAACACACGGTGAGCACGGCATTTGTGGGGTTTTATTTTTTGGGTGGGCAAGGTGGAGAGTTTCTGGTCCCGAACGGAAATGCTCATCGGGCCTGAAGGGCGGGCCCGCCTGGCGGCATCCCGGGTAGCAGTAATTGGTACCGGCGGAGTCGGTTCCTTTGCTGTGGAGGGCCTGGTACGGGCAGGTATAGGCTACCTGGAACTGGTGGATCCGGATGTAGTACGACCCAGCAATATCAACCGCCAGGTGCCGGCCCTCCATTCAACTTTAGGACAGCCCAAGGTTGAAGTCCTGGCCCGGCGCTGCCGGGAGATTAACCCGGAGGCAGTAATTGTTGCCCGGCACGAAGCGTACAGCCCGGCAACGGGTTCTAAATTTGTCCGGCCCGACCTGGATTACATAGTTGATGCCATTGACAGCGTGGGAGCCAAAATTGACCTCCTGGCTACGGCCCTGCAGGCGGGGGTACCTGTGGTCAGCAGTATGGGAGCCGGCAATCGCCTGGACCCCACCAGTTTAAAGGTGGCCGACATCAGTGCCACCCGGGGGTGCCCCCTGGCCCGGGCCGTGCGGCGGGGTCTAAAATCTCTGGGTATCACCACGGGCCTGACGGTGGTCTATTCGGAAGAGCCGCCGCTGCCGGCCCGGCCCAACCCGGAACTGGCGGCAGGTGAGCGACATCCTCCCGGCAGTATGGTTTTTGTCCCGGCCGTGGCCGGCATGATACTGGCCAGCCTGGTGGTACGATACCTCCTTTCCCAAACCAATTGTTAGTTGCCGTGGCTGCAATTATGCTGTATACTGGATAAGGGTATCCCCGGGGAAGGAGGTTCAGTGAAATGAGCAGGAGGCCGGGCGAAGAGAGTTCCTATGCCCCCCAGCGGGATGATTTACTGCTCCGCCTGCGAAAGATCGAGGGCCAGGTTAAAGGTATCCACCGCATGATTGAAGAGGACAAGTACTGTGTTGATATTCTCATTCAGATTGCCGCTGCGCGGGCAGCCTTGAAAAAGGTCGGGACCATGATTTTTGAAGCCCATGTCCGGGGTTGCGTCCGGACGGCCATTGTCAATCAAGAAGATGGAGAAATAATTAATGAATTAATCGATGTTTTAAACCGTTTTATTAGTTAATGGGAAAAGCGAAGGGAGAGAATGGGTTTGGCAGCGCCAAATATCGTTACCCTCACGGATGCCAATTTTAAAGAAGAAGTGCTCGCCGCGCAGCTCCCGGTTTTGGTAGACTTCTGGGCTGTGTGGTGTGGTCCCTGCCGGATGATTGCTCCCCTTGTGGATGAACTGGCGGAGGAATACAAGGGTCGAATCAAGGTGGCCAAGCTGAATGTAGATGAGTATCAAGGACTGGCAGCGGAATATGGCATTATGAGTATTCCTACCCTCTTGCTATTTAAAAACGGCGAAGTTGTCTCCCGGCTCGTAGGGTACCAGGCTAAAGACAAACTGGTCCAGGTGTTGGAGAAGCATTTATAAACCACGGGGATAGCCCACCGGGTAAAGAATCACGTCGCACCCGGTGGGCTATGATGTTATTAGGCATGGTTATTCACAATTTAACCCTTGCTATTATCCCTGTTACGCCTGCGCTGCTGCCACGCCGTTTTTAATTGCCCTTCCCGGCCGTAGTCGCTGGGGTGGTAAAAAACCTTCCCCAGGAGGTTGTCCGGCAGGTACTGTTGTTCCACCCAGCCGCCGGGGTAATCATGGGGGTACTTATAGCCCTTCCCATGGCCAAAGGCGGCTGCACCCCGGTAATTGGCATCCCGCAGGTGGATGGGTACCGGCCCGGCCGTTTCTTTTTCCACTGCTGCCAGCGCAGCGTCAATGGCCTTGATGACCGAGTTGCTCTTGGGGGCCAGGGCAATATAGATGGTGGCTTCGGCTAGGATTATGCGGCCTTCCGGCAAGCCCACCCGTTCCACAGCCTGAGCGGCGGCACTGGCCACCACCAGGGCCTGGGGATCGGCCAGGCCCACGTCTTCGGCGGCATGGATGAGGAGCCGGCGGGCCAGGAAGGCCGGGTCTTCCCCGGCGTAAATCATCCGGGCCAGCCAGTAAAGGGCGGCGTCGGGGTCTGAACCGCGCATACTTTTAATCCAGGCCGAGACGCAGTCGTAGTGCTGGTCACCATCCCGGTCATAGAGGACGGCCCGCTGCTGGATGGCTTCTTCAGCAACCTTGAGGGTAAGGAGGCGCCGGCCCTTTTCGTCCGGTGGGGTGGTGAGGACGGCAAACTCCAGGGCGTTCAAAGCCACCCGGGCATCGCCGTTGGCTACCCTGGCCAGGTGTTCCAGAGCCTCCGGCTCGACTACGACGCTAAATTTACCCAGGCCCCGCTCGGGATCTTGTAAGGCCCGCCGGAGGAGGGTTAGGATGGCTTGGTCGGACAAAGCCTCCAGGCGGAAGATTCTGGAACGAGAACGGATGGCGGCATTAACGGTAAACATGGGATTCTCAACGGTGGCGCCGATAAGGGTGAGTAACCCTTCCTCAACGCAGGGGAGAAGGGCATCCTGAATGTTCCTGGCCCAGCGGTGAATCTCATCGACAAAGATTACCGTCTTTTGCTGGTAATATTTTTCCCGCTCCCGGGCGGCGGCTATGACCCGGCGAATATCGTTAACGCCGTCCAAAACGGCATTTAAAGATTCAAAGTGGGCCCTGGTCATGCGGGCGATAATCCGGGCCAGGGTTGTTTTACCGCTTCCCGGAGGTCCCCAGAGGATAATGGAAGTCAGGCTGTCGTTCTCAATGGCCCGGCGCAGCAGGGTACCGGGCCCGACGATCTTTTCCTGGCCGACAAATTCATCTAAAGTACGCGGCCGCATCCTTACGGCCAGGGGCGCTCGTGCCTCACGGCTTTCCTCGCTGGCCTGCTCGAAAAGGTCCATTCATTACACCTCAATAGGGAATGGGCTTTTTACCTCCATTTTAGCATTTTGCAACTGGATGTAAAATAGCCGTTATTTTTTAATTGACATATGACCGCAAAAGAGTATAATTATTACGAGGTGAAAAACATTGGCTACAGGAGCTTGCGAAACCTGCAACCCGGCAACCTGCAGTTCTACGACCTGTGAGGCCAAAGGGCCGGGCCGCATCCCGCCTCATGAGCTGAGCAACATCAAACACGTTATCGGCATCATGAGCGGCAAGGGCGGCGTCGGCAAGTCTTCAGTAACGGCTTTGCTGGCGGTGGCCTTGCAACAGGCCGGTTACCAGGTGGGCATCCTGGATGCCGACATTACCGGCCCCAGCATCCCCAGGATGTTCGGCGTCCGCCGGCCGCCGGAAGGCACCGGCCACGGCATGATCCCGCCCCAAAGTCACGGAGGTACCCGGATCATGTCCCTTAACCTTTTGCTGCCCCATGAAGATGACCCGGTCATCTGGCGCGGCCCCCTGATCGGCGGGGCTGTCAAGCAATTCTGGACCGATGTCATCTGGGGCGACCTGGATTACCTCCTGGTTGACTTGCCGCCGGGAACCGGGGATGCCCCCCTGACGGTGCTCCAGTCTTTACCCCTGGACGGCCTGGTCATTGTCAGCTCACCCCAGGAACTGGCCCAGATGGTGGTCCGCAAAGCTGTAAAGATGGCGGCCCTGATGAACGTTAAGATCCTGGGTCTGGTGGAAAATATGAGCTATGCCGTCTGCCCGGACTGCGGTAAGGAGATTTATCTCTTTGGTCCCAGCCGTGCCGGAGAAGCGGCAGCAGAAGCCGGTATCACTCTACTGGGCACCCTGCCCCTGGATCCGGACCTGACGGCCCTGTGCGACCACGGCCGGGTGGAAGATTACCGCGGGCCCTTGCTGGAACGGGCCAAGGAGTTTATCAGGAAGATCGCCGGGTAGGATTGACTTTCCTGCCAAGGTAAATGGTTTTAAAAGCCAGGGCCGCCTTTAGCGACCCCCTGGAGGACTTCTTATGGTTTTCTGGCCCCGGAAAAATCCCGGGGCCAGTCATATTTTTATTTAACGCATAACCCTAACCACCTCTTCCAGGGAACGGCGCGGCCGCGGTGCCGGCGTCTGGTCGGGGTAACCAACCGGTATGATGGCTACCGGCCGCAGGTTGGGTGGTAAAGAAAGGACGCGGCTTACCTCAGCTTCACTGAAAGCCCCTACCCAGCAGGTCCCCAGGCCGTAGCCGGTGGCGGCCAGCATGAGGTTGGTGACAGCTGCAGCCGTGTCTTGCAGGCAATATAGATTGCGGCCCCGTTCGCCATAAGCGGTGGCGGCCCTTTCCGGGTCGGCGCATACTACAATGACGACCGGCGCCTGGGCAACGAACTTCTGGCCCAGGGCGGCCCTGGCCAGGGCTTGTTTTAGATCGTCCTTATAGATGCAATAGAAAAACCAGGGCTGTACGTTACCGGCCGAAGGCGCGGCGCAGGCTGCCTCCAGCAGGCGGCCAATGGTAGCTTCGGGAACGGGGTCGGGCTTGAAACGGCGGATGCTCCGCCGTTCTTTAATGCAATCGATTACGTCTTTAGTCAAGGTCCAGGCCTCCTCTGGGCTGTATTTCCAGCAAGAATAAAAGTAGCATACCTTGCCAGGAAGTGCAAGTCTTGGGCAGGAAAGATGCAGTTCCTGCTCTAAAAGCTTTTCGGGGTATTAGTTACTGCAACAGACCAGCTGATAAAATAGGGGCTGAATAAAGATTACCTTGTATTTCGCTAAATAATATTGACGGCGAATAACAAAGACCGTATTATAGTAATTGGAATTATAAAGGGGAGAGTGAGAACCATACATGAACAGGCGTGAATTTCTAAAACGCACCGCCGTGGCCGGTATTGCCGGCGGGATAGCCCTCACCGGATTGAACAAGCTTGAAACCGCCTGGGCAGCTACAACACCGGTAGGTACGCTGATTGATTTGACCAAATGTGATGGCTGCGCTGATAAAAAATTGCCTGCCTGTGTGGCAGCCTGCCGGGAAACTAACCGCGACCGTTTTCCCCAACCGCGACCCGAAGACATCCGGCCCTACTGGCCCCAGAAAAAATTTGAAGACTGGTCCAAAAAGCAGGATGTAACCAACCGCCTGACTCCTTATAACTGGACTTTTGTCCAAAAAGTTGAAGTAGAATACCAGGGTAAAAAGGCAACTGTGTTTATCCCCAGGCGGTGTATGCATTGCGATAATCCCCCCTGTGCCAACCTGTGCCCTTTCAGCGCCCAGGAAAAAACGCCCGAAGGGCCAGTGCTGATAGATCCCAATATCTGCTTTGGTGGGGCCAAGTGCCGTGAAGTCTGCCCCTGGCATATTCCCCAGCGGCAGGCGGGGGTAGGTTTATACTTAAAAGTAGCCCCCAAGTTTGCGGGCGGGGGAGTGATGTATAAATGCGATCTCTGTTACAGCAGGATTACCAGGGGAGCCCTGCCGGCCTGCGTAGAGGCTTGTCCCCGGGAAGCCATAGCCTTTGGGCCCAAGGAAGAAATGCGTAAAAAAGCCCGCGCCAGGGCAGCCGCCATTAACGGCCATATATATGGGGAAAAAGAAAATGGCGGTACTTCTACCTTTTATGTTTCGGCAGTACCCTTTACAGTCCTGCACCGGGCTTTAATGGAGCAAAAACAGAGCCCCGGTTTACCTGTGGAAGTAGAAAACTATCTCGAAACTGCCAATGGGCTGGCCCAGGGGTTGCTGCTGGCGCCGGTAGCCGGTGTCCTGGCAGCTGGCCTGGCAGTATATAAAGGCATGAAAGGTGATGGGAATAATGAATAAAAGCGGGCGCATTAAAAGGCATAGCCTCGCGGTACGGTTCGTGCACTGGTCGGTAGCCATTTCTACCTTTCTCCTGATCTTCAGCGGCCTGGGGCAATTACCCCTTTACCAGCGCTATATGGTTGATAAGATTCCGGGCTTAACCTGGTCCTCTAATTTCCACATTACCCTTACCCTGCATTATGTGGCGGCTGTCTGGCTGGTATTTGCGGCTGCTTTTCATATCGTTTATCACAGCTTGCGCCGCGAGTTTACTATCCTGCCCCGTCGCGGCGATGTCAGAGAGTCTATAATCGTTATCAAAGCCATGCTGGGGTTAGGTGAAGAACCTCCTGCCGATAAGTACCTGGCTGAGCAACGTGTGGCCTATGCTTTTATTGCCTTTAACCTGCTCTTGCTTATTGTTACCGGATTCATTAAAGTGATTAAAAATTTCCCGGGCATCACTTTTTCTGATACTCTTCTTGACTGGGCTACCAACCTGCATAACCTGGGAATGGTAATGATTATAGTCGGCATTATTGCCCACCTGGCGGCCTTTATCTTTAAAGCCAACCGGCCCCTTTTGCCCGGTATGTTTACCGGCTACGTGGATGAGGAGTATGTCCGTAAGAGGCATTCTTTATGGTATGAAAGATTACAAAAGAAGTTAAGCAGTTAAACATTAAATACCTTTGGCGATTAATACCGCCCTGGCCCCGGAAGTAACCTCCGGGGCTATTTTTTATGCGGCCTGCTATGGTAAAATGAGGAAGGAAACTAATATCAGTATATTTTCTTTCTATCCGGGATAATTTAAAAAGCAGAGTAAAAAAGTCAACTTTAGCGTTGACAATACCCGAGTTAGTTGCTAAGATATTATTACCGAGCAAACCACTAGGGATTGGAGGTGGTGGGGTGAAACTCTCAACGCGGGGCGAATATGGCCTGCGGGCCATGTTTGACCTGGCCCAGCATTACGGCGAAGGCCCCATCCCTATTAAAAGTGTGGCCGAAAGGCAGGATATATCCGAGCACTACCTGGAACAGCTTATTGCCGTTTTGCGTAAGGCCGGCCTGGTGAAAAGTGTCCGGGGCGCCCAGGGCGGATATATCTTGAGCCGTGACCCGGAAGAAATTACCGTGGGGGATATCATCCGTGTGCTGGAAGGCCCCATTGCCCCGGTAGATTGCCTGAATGCCGGCGAAGGCGAGGGCTGCGAGCGGGCAGAAACCTGTGTCACCAGGGACATCTGGGAAAAGGTGCGCGACAGCATCAGCGACGTCCTGGACAGCTTTACCCTGGCCGACATGGTAGCCAGAGCCAGTAAAATGCAGCAAGACGACAAATACTATATGTACTATATCTAGCGAAAGAAAAGGGTGTAATTATGCGCAGGGTTTACCTTGATCACAGTGCCACCACACCGGTCCGTCCTGAAGTACTGGATGCTATGTTGCCCTTTCTTAAGGAGGATGCCTTTGGCAATCCTTCCACCATTTACAGCTACGGCCGGGAGGCGAAAAAGGCCCTGGACGAGGCCCGGGAAAAGGTAGCCGGCCTGATTGGCGCCCGGCCGGAGGAGATTTTCTTTACCAGCGGTGGTACTGAGGCCGATAACCTGGCCCTCATCGGCACGGCGACGGCCAACGAAAAAAAAGGCCGCCATATTATAACCTCCAGTATCGAGCACCATGCCGTCCTGCACACGGCGCAGTATTTAATGCGCCTGGGCTTTAAAGTAACATTCCTGCCGGTAACCCCGGAAGGCCTGGTGCGGGTAGAGGATGTGGAAGAAGCCATTACCCCTGAAACCATCCTCATCAGCGTCATGCACGTCAACAATGAAGTGGGTACCATCCAGCCTATTAAAGAGATAGGGCAGCTTGCCCGGGAGCGGGGGATTATCTTTCATACTGACGCCGTCCAGAGCGTGGGCAAAATCCCCGTTAATGTCGATGAGCTGAATGTCGACCTGCTCTCGGCTTCCGGCCATAAGATATACGGGCCCAAGGGCGTTGGATGTCTTTATATCCGTAAAGGCACCAGGATTAACCCCCTCCTCCACGGCGGGGCCCAGGAACGTAAGCGCCGGCCGGGCACGGAAAACATG
Organism: Moorella sp. E306M; assembly: GCF_006538385.1. Lineage (NCBI taxonomy): Bacteria > Bacillati > Bacillota > Clostridia > Neomoorellales > Neomoorellaceae > Neomoorella > Moorella sp. E306M. Next base: position 2,162,171 of record NZ_BJKO01000001.1, read on the forward strand.
CCGGGTATTGTCGGCTTTGGCCGGGCGGCGGAACTGGCCGGCCAGGAACTGCCTCAGGAAATGAAACGCCTGCAGGCCTTGAGGGACAAGCTGATTGACGGTATTCTGAACCGGATTGAGGATGTACAGTTAAACGGCGACAGAGAAAAACGGGTAGCCACCAATGCCAACTTCAGCTTCCGCTATGTAGAAGGCGAATCCCTGCTTCTGAGCCTGGACATGAAGGGCATCTGTGCTTCCAGCGGTTCGGCCTGTACTTCCGGTTCCCTGGACCCGTCCCATGTCCTGCTGGCCATGGGAATTCCCCATGAAGTGGCCCACGGCTCGGTACGTATGACCCTGGGCCGTGATAATACGGAAGCAGATATTGACTACGTCCTGGAAGTTATGCCGGAGATAGTGGCCCGGTTGCGTGCCATGTCGCCCCTGTACAACAGGTAAAAAAAGGAGAAACAAAGGAGTGAGCAGGGTGTATTCGGAAAAGGTTATGGACCATTTTACCAATCCCCGCAATGTGGGCGAGATTGAAAATCCCAGCGGTGTCGGTGAAGTGGGTAACCCCGTTTGCGGCGATATCATGCGCCTGTACATCCAGGTGGAAGACGGTATAATCAAGGATTGTAAGTTCAAAACCTTTGGCTGCGGTGCCGCCATTGCCACGAGCAGCATGGTAACGGAAATGGTCAAAGGAAAAACAATAGAAGAAGCACTGCAAATAACCAATAAGGCGGTAGCCGAGGCCCTTGACGGCCTGCCAGCCCAGAAGATGCACTGTTCCAACCTGGCTGCTGATGCCCTGCATAAAGCCATCGAAGATTACCGGAATAGGAATAAGAAAGCCTCTTGAGTGGATAAAACTAAATTCAGGGGGTGGCCAAAGCGGCCCGCAAGGAAAAAGTTATGGTGGCCATGAGCGGCGGCGTGGACAGTTCTACGGCCGCCGCTTTATTGAAGGAAGCCGGCTATGAAGTAATCGGCGTTACCCTGGACCAGTGGCCCGAGGGTACGCCTCCTCCGGCAGGGGAAACCGGCTGTTGCAGTCTTGCTGCCGTCGACGATGCCCGCCGGGTGGCCGGTATCCTGGATATACCTTATTATGTCTTAAACTTTCGCGAGCTTTTTGAGCGTGAAGTTATTGATTACTTCATTACATCTTACCTGAAAGGGGAAACTCCCAATCCCTGTATAGCCTGCAACCGAAAGGTGCGGTTTGATGCCCTTTTAAAAAAGGCCAGGGCCCTGGGTATGGATTATCTTGCCACCGGCCATTATGCCCGGCGCCTTTACGATGCCAGGCGCGGCCGGTATCTCCTGGCCAAAGGGCGGGATGCCGATAAAGACCAGAGCTATGTCCTTTATTCCTTTACCCAGGAACAGCTGGCCCATACCCTGCTACCCCTGGGGGATTATACTAAAAAAGAAGTGCGCCAGATTGCCAAAAGTTATGGCCTGCCGGTAGCTGAAAAGGCCGAATCCCAGGATATTTGTTTTATCACCGAGGGTGATTATCGTGATTACCTCCGGAGCAGGGTGGCGCAGGCTATAAAACCTGGTCCCATCCTGGATGTCAAAGGTCGGGTGGTTGGCCAGCATCAGGGACTCCCTTATTACACCATCGGCCAGCGCAAAGGCCTGGGCCTGGCCCTGGGCAAGCCCTGCTTTGTGGTAGCCCTGGATCCAGAACGCAATGCTGTTATTGTCGGCGGCAAAGAAGACCTGGAGCGACGCGTTCTCTATGCCCGGGACAACAATTACATCCTGTGGGGGGAACTGCCATCCCACGCCCGGGTAACGGCGAAAATTCGTTACCGGGCCCCCGAGGCGGCAGCTACCGTGTACCCCATGGAGGACGGCCGCGCCAGGCTGGAGTTTGACGAGCCCCAGCGGGCCATTACCCCGGGCCAGGCCGTCGTCTACTACCAGGGCGACCTGGTGGTAGGCGGCGGTACTATCGAGGCTACCTTTGCTCATGATTGAGGGCGCATGCTGTTAACCTTCCCTGGTTATACTAGAGGAAGGTTATCTTTTTTAGTGGAGGTTTGACTATGCCCAAGGGGAGGGAACTGGTTGGTTTACCGGTCATCAGCCAGGACCGGGGGGAAGAATTGGGCCGGGTCCAGGACCTCCTCTATGACGAGAAAACCGGCCTTTTAAAGGCCTTGGTCCTGGCCGACGGCAGCTGGTTGCAGCAGCCCCAGGTGGTATCCTTTGAGGAATTGCAGGCCCGGGGACCCAAAACCTTTACCGTTGCCGGTGCAGAGGCCATCGGCCATGAACTGCCAGCAGGGTTAAGGCGCTGGCAGGAGATTAAAGGCCTGCGCCTTTTAAGCCGGGATGGCCAGGAATTAGGCCTGGTGGAAGATCTGGTTGTTGACCTTCCTTCCGGCCAGGTGAAAGCCTTAGAGATATCTACGGGCCTGGTTAACGACCTCCTGGAAGGGCGCCAGGAAGTTCCCCTCAGCGGGGAGATTAAGTGGGATACGCAGGCAGTAATTATGGGTTAATTTTTTAGGGAGTGAGCTAAATGTTAAATTGCCCCCATTGCGGGAGTAAATCCATCGGGAAAATCGGGACCGATCAATACTACTGCTGGGATTGTTTCGTAGAATTTAACGATCGCCGGGAAATTTTTAACGTTGCTGAGGACGGAACCTTAATATCCCTGGAAGGGTAGGGGGGCAAGGTGGGCTTGAGCTTCTGGCGTGGTTTTATCGCTGGCAGTATCATGGGGGCCATAATCAGCAGTACCTTAAAATGGCCCCGGGAAACACCCCCATTCCAACAGGAAATAGTACCCCCTGCGCCGCCAGAGGAGCAGTTCCCGGCGCGATGCAGGGGAGTTGTCCACCGTCGCCCTCAGGTTAGGCCTTAGGTTGGGAAAAGCATGACGGTAAAGCGGGCTTTAAAAATCTGGCGCCTGGCCGGGGCCGGGCTTTTCCTGGCTGGGGCCTTATTTTTCCTGTACCGCGTGCGTGGGGTTTTGACACCCTTCTTTCTGGCGGCCTTCCTGGCCTACCTTTTGAAGCCAGCCATGATGAAGCTAGAGAAAAAGGGTGTAAAGCGACCCCTGGCCATTTTACTTCTCTACCTGCTTATCCTGGCCCTTTCCCTGCCGGTATTTTTCTTTATTCTACCCAGGCTAATCCGGGAATTAAATGAATTTCTTATCCGGCTACCTGCCTTCACGGCCGAGGTTGAAGGCCTGCTTCAGGATTTCTACCAGCGGTACAATCAAGTAGCCATACCTGCCGGCCTGCGCCGGCTCTTGGATGAATCCCTCACCAGTATAAGCACCACCTTCCAGCAGGGCGCTCGCCAGGCCCTCCAGGCCCTCCTCGATCTCCTGACTGGGGCTACCAGCTTCCTCCTGGCGCCAATTTTAGCCTACTACCTTTTACGCGACAGTGAACAAATCGGCCGGGCAGCCAGCCACCTGCTACCCATCCAGATGAAAGAGGATGCTTTGGGCCTGTGGCTGGAGATCGACCGGGTATTGACCAGTTTCATCCGCGGCCACCTGCTGGTGTCCCTGATTGTGGGTCTCCTAACCGGCCTGGGCCTGGCCCTGGTCGGTTCCCGGTACGCAGTCCTCCTGGGCATAGTAGTGGGCCTGGCCGATTTAATTCCCTATTTTGGACCGGTAATCGGTGCTGTTCCCGTCCTGGCCCTGACCTTGCTGGAATCGAAAAAAACGGCCCTTTACGCCCTGGTAGTCATGGGCATTGTCCAGCAGGTAGAAAGCAGTTTACTGGCTCCGCGTATTTTAAGTGAAAGTGTCGGCCTCCATCCCCTGGTAATTATCTTTGCTCTCCTGGCCGGCGGCGAACTCTGGGGTGTGACCGGCCTGCTCCTGGCCGTACCCCTGACGGCTATTGGTTGCATTGTGGTAAAATTTATCTGGGCGCGCCTGGTTGGCAGTTAATTTGGAGTTAAAATTTTACTAACCGGCAGGAATTCTGCTCTCAACGTGGAAATAAATTAACTATAAGTTAAAAATGCTAGCTCGATTAAAGTCAAGTTAAGCCGTGCTAAAAGGAGGAAAATCAGATGCACGAGGAAATTATTAAAAAGATTAAGGCGGAAGTAGAGAGGCACCGCGAGGACATAATCCAGTTTTTACGGGACATAGTAGCCATTCCTAGCCCCAACGGGGACATCAAAGCAGTGGCCGAGCGCATTGGCCGGGAAATGAAAAAGCTGGATTTTGACGAGGTCTTCCTGGACAGTATGGGCAACATCGTCGGTCGTATTGGTAACGGCCCGAAGGTCCTGCTTTACGACAGCCATATCGACACGGTTGATATAGCCGATTCTGACCAGTGGCAGTGGGACCCTTATAAGGGCAAAATAGAGAACGGCATCTTCTACGGCCTGGGTGCCGGTGATGAGAAGAATTCCACCCCGGGGATGGTGTACGGCCTCAAGATTATGAAGGACCTGGGCCTGACCCACGACTTCACCCTTTATTACTTCGGCAATATCGAAGAGATCTGCGATGGGGTGGCCCCCAACTCCCTGGTGGTCACGGACAAGATCAAGCCCGACTTTGTTGTCATCGGCGAGCCGACGAAAATGAATATCTACCGTGGCCATCGCGGCCGGGTGGAGATGAAGGTCACCACCAAGGGCCGTACCTGCCACGCCAGCGCCCCCGAGCGCGGGATCAATGCTGTTTATAAGATGGCGGAAATTATCAAGGGTATCAGCCAGATGGGGGACGAGTTTATTGAGGACCCCTTCCTGGGAAAGGGCTCCATTGCCGTTACTGATATTCATTGCAAGACGCCTTCCATCAATGCCCTACCCGATGAGTGCTTTATTTACATCGACCGCCGTCTTACCTTCGGGGAAACCCAGGAAATGGCCGTGGAGCAGGTGCGCAAAGTGGCGGAACCCCACGGCGGTGTGGTGGAAGTGCTGGAATTTGATGAACCCAGCTACACCGGCTTTGTCTTTAAAGTCGATAAATACTTCCCGGCCTGGGCCTTACCGGAGGACCACCTCCTGGTGAAGGCCGGTCTCAAAACCTATGAGCAGCTTTTTGGCCGACCCACAGGCGTAGGCAAGTGGGTTTTCAGCACCAACGGCACCTACTGGGTGGGCAAAGCCGGTATCCCTGCCATCGGCTTCGGACCGGGCGATGAGGTATATGCCCACTCCGTCCTCGACCAGGTACCTATTGAGGATGTCGTTCGCTCCACCGAGTTTTACGCCTTCTTCCCTACCGTTTTACGGGAGATGCTGGCCAGATAGATAAAACTTGGGCCCCTCAGTTGCGAGGGGCCCAAGTTTTTTAACCCTGCTTATATTAGCCCGCCCCGTATAGAACGTCCTACCCGACGACAACCTGCTTTTGCCCTTGGGGCCTCCTAAGTACATTCATCGGCACTCTGTCGCTGTCCTTCTTTTTATAGAGGTTTGTTTTTATACCCGTCATACTTCAGGCTAGTCTATCATTATGTTAGAATAATTCTGCTGGTATTTAAGGATGGCAACTGCTTTTCTCGGAAGATTAGGATTAAAAAGGGAGAGGTAAGCAGTGAAACGTTGTATTCTTTGTTTACAGGAGCTACCCCTATTTCAAGGATTGGACAGAGCCGAATTTACCAGCGTGTGTTTGAGCGCCACGAAAAAACGGCTGGCTAAGAACACTTTTTTATTTCACCAGGGAGACAATGCCGGTACCTTATTTCTGGTGAAAACAGGCAAGCTAAAGCTGGTGCGGGTTACCGACGGGGGGAAAGAGATAATCCTGGATATTATTGGCCCCGGCGAAGTACTGGGCGAAACAGCCCTGTTCCATGACCAGGAGTACCTTTTTAGCGCTATAGCCCTGGAAGAAACGGGATTATGCTGTTTCAACAGGCATCAATTTGAGGCCCTGATTCAGAAAAACCCGGGTCTGGCCGTAAAAATTATCAGTTATTTGGGTCAAAAGCTTTATAAAACCCTGGCGCACGTCGCCGAAACCTCAGGCACCTCTACCAAAGAAAAACTGTTACGTTTATTATTACGCCTGGCGGCCGAATACGGGCGGAAGGTTCCCGACGGAACGCTCATCGAACTGGAAATAACCCAGCAGGAGCTGGCCGACATGGTGGGCGCTTCCCGGGTGATGACAGTTCAGGTACTGCAGCAATTTACAGAAGCAGGCATTATCGAACGCCAGGGTAAACACTATGTATTAAAAAGCGATCCCTGTATTGACAGGTTCTTTGCTTAGCAGTTATCCATGAACATTGGTCATGTTAAAAAATTGACAGATCTTTTTACACAGGGGTGGTAGGATAATTGACAAATCACCAAAAGGAGGTCTTTTAAAATGAGTTGCAACAGTTGCGCAACGGGAATTTTGACGCCGGAAATTAAAGAGGTGATTGCCCAGTCGGCTTTTATACCTATCACTACTTTGTCCGCTAACGGTCAACCCCATCTCATCGTCGTAGGCAAAGTTAAGGAGGTGCGGGGAGACGACACCCTGGTTTTCGGGGTTTATAAAATGGAAAAAACCCGCCAGAATCTGGCTGCAACCGGGGTCATGCAGGTGGCCGTTGTTGCCGGTAAAAAAGGGTACCGTTTAAGCGGTAAAGCCAGGGCCGAGGGTGATGAGGTACTCCTAACCGTGGAAAGCGTTGACGTCTTACTATAACCGCAGGCGCAGGCAACGTAGCAGGCAAGTTAGTAGCGATCTGAATAAGCGAGGACAGGTAAGCAGCTGAGAAAATGGTGTTTATAATAAAAAGAGGGATCGACCTATGATGTTCTGTCGCCAGGTCTATCCCTCTTTTTATTACATGAAAACAGGTATAGTGCCTGAACTGGAAAAGATTATGGACACTGTGTCAGCTTCTGAATTAAATTGGTGATATGATTTAAACCCACCGGGCGAATTTCAATTGGTACGCCCGTGTAATCAAAAAACTCAAGTAATTTTTCCTCGTCAACTGTACTTATACCGCTATCCAGGAATAAAATTCTTTCGTACCTGCCAAAATTGAGATGCGCTTCGGTTTTATCCCATCCCAGGTTTTCCTCGAAAATTTCTTTCCAGTGCCGCAACCAACCCGGGGTCAGGTAAAAAGTCCGGGCTTCCCGGCTGAACTGTTCTCTTCGTTCCTGCCCAAGTAAAATACCGATACAGTCGGGTTCCTCTGGCTGGCGGAAATTGTATTTCCGCTGCCAGGTTTTCATCTCAGGATGACACTGGCTGCCATAAATTAAAATAAGATTTTTGCCGCAGCAATCTTCAAGAGCGGGCACAAGCTTCTGCTCTAACTGCCTGTTGTCGACATGGAGTCCGGGAGTTAAACAGGAAAGTTCGGCTTTTAAATGCAGGTCGTTTAAAACCTTCTTGAGTTCTCCGGCCAGAACGCTGCAACAGATAAATTTAAAGTCTGCCATTGTTGCGCCTCCTCACGCTTTAATTTTTTAGGACAACTTGATTATATATCAGCAAAGCATCGGAGTATGTAAAATAATTTACCCGATCTCAATTGAACTGAAATGAAACATATTTTTCTCTAGCAAAATGTTGCTAAAAGGGTAAAATAGGGGCAGAGGTGATGTATGATGCAAAGCATGGAGTTACCCTTGTTTAAACGGGCCGATTTCTGGGAAGAGTCCTGGCAGGAGGAGCGCCGGCAGTCCCTCTACGGCCGGCGCCGGCCGGATCGCGATGGTACCGGCTACTGGAACCGGCGCGCCGGCCATTTTGCCCGCCAGACCGGTGGGGAAGAGGGGAAGCAGAGGGTAGCCCGGATCCTCCACTGGCTGGGCCACCACGGCGGTTTGGACCGGGACCTGGAGATCCTGGATATCGGTTGCGGTACGGGCAACTATGCTTTGCCCCTGGCCCGCCGGGCGCGGCGGGTGGTGGCTCTGGACCCGGCAGAGGAAATGCTGGCCATTTTAAAGGAGCGGGCCGGAGAAGAGGGCATAACCAATATTGAGCCGGTCCAGATGACCTGGGAGGAGGTGGACCTGGATAAACAGGGCTGGCGGGGAAGCTTTGACCTGGTCCTGGCCTTCATGAGCCCGGGGATTAAGGATGCGTCCACTTTAAGAAAAATGATCGCCGCTTCCCGGGGGGCCTGTTTCCTGGCCGGCCACTTGCGCCAGGAAATCAGCGGCCGTAAGGAGTTGTGGCAGCAGCTCATTGGCGGAGAAATGCCAGGGATACCGGCGGATGTCCTCTATATTTTCCATCTCCTCTATGCCTGGGGATATAACCCATCCCTGGAGCTGGAGCAATGGGTAAGCACCAGGGAACTGGAGCCTGACCAGGCCATTGAGGAAATGGAGATTTTCTTTTATCCCCACCTGGAACTGACGCCGGCAGTCCGCCGGGCCATTGTCGATTATGTCCAGGGCCACCTGGTGAACGGCCGCTACCTTTCCCGCCGGGAAATGACGGCCGGATACCTTTTCTGGAGCGTGAACCTTCATTGACAACCTTCGCCGCTTCAGGTATAATGTAGAAAAATTTAGCAGGGAGAACCTCGTTCACCGCCCCGGGGCGGGGGCGAGGTTTAGTTTTGACGAGGAGTTGACGTTTTTTGACGGGGAATGAGCTCCGGGAGAAATTTTTAAGCTTTTTCGCCGGTAAGGGTCATACCATTGTCCACAGTTCTTCCCTGGTACCGGTAAACGATCCGACGCTGCTTTTTACCAATGCCGGTATGGTACAGTTTAAAGACGTTTTCCTGGGCCTGGACCGGCGCCCTTTTAAACGGGCGACGACGGCCCAGAAGTGTGTTCGTGCCGGGGGCAAACATAACGATCTGGATACCGTCGGGCGTACCGCCCGTCACCATACTTTTTTTGAAATGCTGGGTAATTTCTCCTTTGGTGATTACTTCAAGCGCGAGGCCATTTCTTATGCCTGGGAATTTTTAACGCGGATCCTGGAATTGCCGCCGGAACGCCTCTGGATTACAGTCTACAAGGAAGACGATGAAGCCTACCGGCTGTGGCAGGAAGTAGCCGGCGTGCCGGCAGAACGGATAGTGCGCATGGGGGAAAAAGATAACTTCTGGGCCATGGGCGATACCGGCCCCTGCGGTCCCTGCAGCGAGATTATCTACGACCGCGGGCCGGAGCATGCCTGCAGCTCCAACCCCTGCGCCCTGGGGGCCTGCGACTGTGACCGCTGGCTGGAGATCTGGAATCTGGTTTTTATGCAGTATGAACGGGATGCCGGCGGTAATTTAACGCCTTTACCTCGCCCCAGCATTGATACCGGTATGGGACTGGAACGGATGGCATCAATTTTACAGGGCGTGGACAGCAATTTTGATACCGACCTCCTGCAGCCTTTAATCAAGGCCATGGAAGGCTTAAGCGGCCGGGCCTACGATCGCGGGGAGGCCGGCTTCCCCTTCCGAGTTATTGCCGATCATGCCCGGGCCTGTACCTTCCTCATTGCCGACGGCGTTTTACCGGGGAATGAGGGCCGCAGCTATGTCCTGCGCCGGATTTTACGCCGGGCGGCCCGATTTGGCAAGGCCCTGGGGGTGGAGGAGCCCTTCCTGTACCGCCTGGTGGATACGGTGGTCAATATTATGGGGCAGGCCTACCCGGAAGTAGCGGAGCAGCAGGAGTACATCGCACGGGTAATACGCCAGGAAGAAGAGCGTTTCCATGAAACTTTAAATGATGGCATGCGGGTCTTAAGCGGCATCATGGAGCAGGCCGGGCGGGAAGGCCGGGATACCATCAGCGGCCAGGAAGCTTTTACCCTCTATGATACCTATGGTTTTCCCGTCGACTTGACGGAGGAAATTGCCGGCGAAAAGGGTTTCAAAGTAGACCGGGCCGGCTTTGAAGAGGCCATGGCGGCCCAGCGGGAACGAGCTCGGGCGGCACGCGAAGATATAAAGGCTTTTGAATTTGCCCTGGCCTTTGCCGGCAACCTGGACGACATCGGCGGCACAGAATTTACCGGTTACGAGCGGCTGGAAGACACCGGTAAAGTCCTGGCCCTGATCCGACAAAGCGAGCGAGTTCCTTATCTGGACGAGGGGGAAAGCGGCTATGTCGTCCTGGACCGGACACCCTGCTACCCGGAGGGTGGCGGCCAGGTGGGGGACCAGGGTAGTTTGGCCTGGCCCGGCGGTGAGGCGCGTGTGCAGGATACCCGGCGCCTGCCCGGCGGGAAGATTGTCCACCAGGTGGCTGTAACTGCCGGGAAGCTAGCTGCCGGACAGGAAGTAAAGCTCATGGTGGACAGGGAGCGTCGTCTGGCCACGGCCAGGAATCACACCGCGACCCACCTGTTGCACCGGGCCTTAAAGAATGTCCTGGGTGAACACGCCAACCAGGCCGGCTCCCTGGTAACACCGGAAAGGCTGCGTTTTGACTTTACCCATTTTGCTCCCTTAACCGAAGAAGAACTCAAGGCTATAGAGAAGGAGGTCAATGCCAGGGTTTTAGCCGGTTTACCGGTAACGACCCTGGAGACTTCCCTCCGGGAAGCAAAGGCTATGGGGGCAATGGCCCTCTTTGGCGAGAAATACGGCGAACGGGTGCGGGTAGTAAAGATGGGTGATTATAGCCTGGAACTGTGCGGCGGTACCCACCTGCGTTCCACCAGCGAAGTAGGTCTTTTCCGGCTTACGAGTGAGAGCAGCATTGGTGCCGGCGTGCGCCGGGTAGAAGCAGTAACGGGTGCGGCCGCCCTGGACCTGATAAGCCGGGAGTACCAGGAACTGGCCTCTGTCGCTGGTTTGCTCAAAGTACCACCCTTCCAGGTAGCCGGGCGGGTGCAGCAGCTCCTGGAGAAAGGCAAGGAAATGGAGCGGGAAATCGCCCGCTTGCGTAACCAGCTGGCCACCTACACCGTCAAAGATTTGCTGAACCAGGTGCGAGAAGTAGCCGGGGTACCGGTATTGCAGGCCCGGGTAGATATAACCGATTCCGAAGCTTTACGAGAGCTGGCCGATAAAGTGCGGGACAAAATGGGTTCAGGCGTAGTGGTCCTGGGTTCCCAGCATGACGGTCGTGTTAATTTTGTTGCTATGGTAAGTAAAGACCTGGTGAAGCGGGGCGTCCATGCCGGGAATTTATTACGCGAGGTGGCCCGAATTGCTGCCGGCGGCGGCGGGGGCCGGGCGGATATGGCCCAGGCCGGCGGCAAGGATCCGAGCAAGCTGGACCAGGCCCTGGCTTATAGCCTTAAGGTAGTGGCCCAGCAGGTTCGCTAAGAGAAGCGGGAAACCGCAAGGAGGGTGAAGGCAATGTCCGGGGACATGCAGGAAACAATGATGTTTAAAGTAGAGAAAGAGGAGAAAGTTAAGGTCCGGGATGTGCTGGTGGAAGTACAGGCAGCTTTAAAGGAAAAGGGGTACGATCCCATAAACCAGTTGATCGGCTACCTCCTCTCAGGGGACCCGGCTTACATTACCAGCCATAAAGGGGCCCGCAACTTGATTCGCCGTGTGGAGCGCGATGAGATCATCGCTGAGTTGCTGAAGAACTATTTAACCTAATAAGGGGAGGATGATACCCATGGCCCTGTCGGATGTGGAGCTGACGGTCAACCTCTATACCGAAGGTGATAAGTTATTTGACCTCCTGAAGGCTGCGGTGCGTGACTGGCAGGGGGGCTGGGGGCATGAGCGGGAACGAGCGGCCTATGCCCTGGAGCTTTACCAGCGCTGCCTCCAAACTATGCGCGCCCACCTGGAGGAAGCCAGGGCGAAGGCCGAAGGAGGTTTCTTTACTGAACAGGATCGGCGGATTTTGAACCGTACCGAAGAAAAGCTGGCTTACTGGGAGAAAAAGCTGGATGAAATACGGAAATAGATATTCAGGAAGTTAGCACCGTGTTATACACCACCCTTGGAGCCAGCGGGATCAGGGTCTCCCGCCTGTGTTTTGGTTCCTTGACCATAGGCCCGCTCCAGGCGGGCCTGAGTATTGCTGCCGGGGCCAGCCTCCTCCGCCGTGCCCTGGAACTGGGTGTCAACTTTATTGATACGGCCCAGTGTTATGCCACTTACTCCCATATCCGGGCCGCCCTGCAGGGGTGGCAGGAACCGGTGGTGGTGGCTACCAAATCCTATGACTACACGGCAGAAGGTATGGCCCGGAGCCTGGAGGAGGCCCGGCGGGAGCTGGACCGGGATGTTATTGATATCTTTTTGCTCCACGAGCAGGAAACGCCCCTGACCCTGGCCGGCCACCGGCCGGCCCTGGAATACCTCCTGGAAGCCAAAGCGCGCGGCCTGGTACGGGCCGTGGGTATATCCTCCCATGCTGTAGCAGCGGTGCGGGCGGCAGCTGTAATGCCGGAAATCGATATTATCCATCCCCTGTACAATCAGGCGGGGCTGGGAATACTAGACGGCAGCAGGGAAGAGATGCTGGCCGCCATTACCCTGGCCCACGATAACGGCAAGGGGATCTATGCCATGAAGGCCCTGGGCGGCGGCCACCTGGTAACACAAGCGCGGCAGGCCCTGGAGTTTGTCCTGGCCACCCCGGTCATTGATGCCGTAGCTGTTGGCATGCAATCCCTGGAGGAAGTAGAGGTGAATGTCGCCTGGTTTAACGGTCGGGAACCGGCGGCGGAACTGCTGGCGCGGCTTCAGGCGAGGAGCCGCCGGCTACTGGTTGAAGACTGGTGCCGGGGTTGCGGGTCATGCGTCAAACGCTGTCCCCAGGGAGCCCTGGAACTTAAAGGCGGGCGGGCGGTAGTTGATCCGGATAAGTGCATTCTCTGCGGTTATTGTGCCGGCGCCTGCCGCGATTTTTGCCTTAAGGTGATTTGAAGTGCGCATTATGGGACTGGATGTCGGCAGCAAAACCATTGGCGTGGCTGTTAGCGACCCTTTAGGCTGGACGGCCCAGGGCGTGACCACCATTCGCCGGAAAAACAAGGCTGCCGATGTGGACGCCCTTAAGCAATTAGTTGCCAGGTACGGCGTCGAAGAGGTGGTGGTCGGGCTCCCCCGCAATATGAACGGCACCTTCGGGCCCCGTGCTGGAGAAGCCCGCGCCTTTGCCGCCAGGCTAGAGGCGGAACTGGGAGTGCCGGTGCATCTCTATGACGAGCGCCTCTCCACCGTAGCGGCTGATAAAATCCTCCTGGAGGCCGACCTGTCCCGCCGCCGCCGGCGGGCCGTTGTCGACCAGGTAGCGGCCAGTATAATTTTACAGGGATACCTTGACCGGCGGGGGCAAAATAGGGTATGATAGGCCTATCCTGGAAAAAGGAGTGAGGACATGGCCGACCAGGAAAACACCATCGTCCTGACAGATGATGAAGGGCAGGAGCATGAGTTTGTTGTCGTAGATATCCTCAATGTCGAAAATGACGAGTATGCCATCCTGTTACCAGTGGGAACCAGTGATACCGAGGCAGCAGAAGCTATTGTGCTAAAAATCGGTTTGGATGAAGATGGCAACGAGGTCCTCTATGAGATTGAGGATGAAGATGAATGGCAACGCGTGGCTGAGGCCTGGGCAGATGCCGTGGACGAAGGAGAGGAATAGGGAAGCTAAAAAGCCCGCCAGGAAGACTGGCGGGCTTTGCCTTAAATTTACTTTGTATCTCCAGTCGGCAGGAAGCATATTATGTTTTAAAAGTGTTTACGGGAAGTGGGCCCATGGTCAGGTGGAAACTGGCGGCATTTTTAGTTATTCTGCTGGGAGCGGCCGGCCTGACCGTAAGGGGAATGTATTTTTCCGGCCGCATTTTCCCGGGCGTAACCGTAGCCGGCTGGCCAATCGGAGGGATGACGCCGGGTGCTGCCCGTTTAAAAATAATGGAGATGGCTACGGAAATTCTGGACCGGGAAATTAAATTGCGCCTGGGCGAAAGGTTGGTAACAACTACTCCCCGGACCCTGGGGATGAAAATTGATATTGAGGCTACCCTGTCCCGGGCCTGGGCCATGGGCCGGACCGGAAATTTAAAGCAACGCCTGTCTGTTTTCGCATCAAACCGGCGCCGGCTGGAGCCGGTATATCAGTGGGAACAGGAGCGACTCCTGGCAGAATTAAAGCGCCTGGGCACTGATATCTTGAAAGAGCCAGTAGATGCGCGCCTGGAAATAGATAGTAACGGTAAACCCTACTTAATACCCGGGCAGGCCGGCTGGCAGGTGGATACCATGACCTTCATGAGACGCCTGGCAGAGCAATCCCGGAGAGAAGTAATCGACATTCCCTTGAACCGTGTTGAACCACAACTGACTACAGATGCACTGGCAGCCCGGAAAATTGAAAAAGCAACCGGGTCTTTTACTACCGTTTTTAATCCATCCGATACCGGCCGTACCCACAACATCCGGCTGGCGTCCAGCACTCTGGATGGTACCTGGATACCGCCGGGGGGCGAGTTCTCCTTTAACCAGGCAGTGGGGCCGCGGACCATAGAACGTGGCTACCGGGAAGCCCTGGTTATTGAAGATCGTAACTTTGTACCCGGCATTGGCGGTGGTGTCTGCCAGGTGTCGTCAACCCTTTATAATGCCGCCCTGGCTGCCGGGTTAACCGTCGTCGAGCGCCAGCCCCATGGTCTGGCCATAGGTTATGTGCCGCCGGGGCGGGATGCCACCGTCGCCTATGGCCTGATTGATCTTAAAATCCGCAATGATACTCCCTTCTGGTACTGGTTGAAGGCCCGGGTGGATAATGATAAGCTGACAATGACCTTTTATGCCGCCGAGGAAGCCCCTGCCGCTGAGGTGGTGAGCCAGGTAATTGAAAAAATCCCCCCACCGGAAGAAGTGGAAATAGTCCCCAACTGGCCCCCCGAAAAGGTGGAAGTTAAACAGGAAGGAAAATCGGGTTTCCGGACCAGGGTTATCAGGATTCTCCACCAGCAGGGAAAAGAAGGGCGGCAAGAGGTTGTCTCCCAGGATTTATACCCTCCGCTACCACGGGTCGTCCGCCGCGGGCAACCAGAGGAAACTGTTGTGCATTTCACCGGATCTTGATATAATGAAAAAAATAATTAGGGAGAGAAAAAAGGGCTATTATGGGGGAAGAGCTGGAAACAAGCTATAATCTAGCTTTCTGGCAGACCTGGCGCCGCCGGTTAATTTTTTCCCTGGTGCTAATTATTTTGTTCCTGGGCGGGAGCGGGTATTTTTTCATGACCCTGCTGGCCCCGGTGCAGCCCGGCGCCCCGGCCATAGAGGTATACATTGCGCCAGGATCAAGTTCGGCCACCATCGCCAGCACTCTTACCAGCCTGGGGATAATCAAGAGCCCCCTGGCCTTCCGGTTGGTAACCATGGCTACCGGCCTGGACACGCACCTAAAACCAGGTTACTATTTAATATCCCCCGGCCTTTCCCTGCCGGAAATCATCCGGCTGCTGGCTGCGGGCAAGGTCCAGGAGATTGAATTTACCATTCCCGAAGGATATACTGTACGGCAAATAGCCTCCTTGCTACAGCAGAAAGGTTTGGCCCGGAAGGAGGATTTCCTGCAGGCTGCAGCTCGGGATTATCCCTTTGATTTTTTGCATGGCTTGCCTTCTGGCCCGGAACACGTCCAGGGTTTTTTGTTTCCCGACACCTACCGGGTAGCCATGGGGACGCCGCCAGAGGAGATAGTGCTGATGATGCTCAAACGCTTTAACGAGGTTTACCAGGAAATTAGCCAGGAGAAAGACCCGGCCCTGGACCTAAATACCAGGCAGATCGTTACTTTGGCTTCCATCGTAGAAAAGGAAGCCAGGGTTGATGCTGAACGGCCTATCATTGCTGGTGTATATGTTAACCGCCTCAAACGGGGTATGCGCCTGGAGGCAGATCCCACGGTACAATATTTATTACCTGAACCCAAGCCCGTACTTACTTACCGGGACCTGGAGATCGATTCCCCTTATAATACCTACCGGGTTAATGGCCTGCCGCCAGGACCCATTGCCAATCCGGGCCGGGCCTCGCTCCTTGCGGCCTTAAAACCGGCTAAAACAGATTATCTATACTTTGTCGCTAAACCGGACGGTTCCCATTATTTTAGTCGTACCCTGGCCGAACACAACCAGGCAGTAGCCCGCTACCAGGCCAGGTAATTAATGCTATAATCAACCCCAGATGAAGAAAAGCGAGGGAGGAGACAATGCCTTTTCGGATTAAAATACCTCGGTCAACTATTGACCGTTTACCCCTTTATTACCGTTGCCTCAATTTAATTGAAGAGCACGGGATAGAAGAAATTTCTTCCCAGGTACTGGGAGTCAGGGTGGGAGTCGACCCTTCGGTAATCCGTAAAGACCTGGCCTGGTTTGGCGAGCTGGGTAAACGCGGCGTGGGTTATAACGTAACCTACCTGAAAGAAGCAATCGCTCGCATCCTCGGTCTGGACAAGGAGTGGCCCTTTATCTTGGTCGGGGCTGGTAAACTGGGTATGGCCCTGGCTGAGCACAACCGGAAATATGGCCGGCATTTTAACCTGGTAGGCGTCTTTGACCGGGACCCGGAGAAAATCGGCAAGAAGGTCGGGGGACGGCAAGTGAGCCCCATGGAGGATATGCCGGGGGTTATTAAAGAGTATGGGATAAAAATCGCCATGCTGGCCGTACCGGCAGAAGAAGCCCAGAAAGTGGCCCATGAACTGGTTAAATGCGGTATTAAGGGCATTCTCAGTTACGCGCCCATTACTTTGAGCGTCCCGGAAGATGTACTGGTCTACAACGCTGACTATAACCTGGACCTCCAGCGCCTGGCTTATTATATCAAAAACGACGGTAATATCTCCTGGGGAGAATAGCGGCGGCTGTTCGTTATTACTGGCACCCGAATTCAGTGGGTGCTCTTTTTTTATTTTTAACTTAAAAAATCTTTTCTGCCAGCAGGAAAATGCTCAATGCTGGCGAAATATAATTTAATAATAGCTAATGATAAAGAGAATGTTAGAACAAGGATGATCTACATAATAAGACTATTGTAGGTGTTAAGTTTTAGTATATTACTTTGCAATAGATAAATATAATTTATAACACAAGAGGTATTGTTTTCTCTTTTAAAGATGGTCTTGTTAACGCGTGGAGGGGGGTGAAAGCAAGAATAAGTGAAGGTGAGAATGAGCGCTAGGAGGTGATACATAAGGAGCTAAGGAAAGCAAGGGGTGGATTATTGCAAACAGATTAAAGAAAACAATTTTTTAGGGGGGAATAAGATGTCTCAAGAGGCTAAAGGGGCGCGCTCCCCACTTTTAAAAAGCGAAGACTGGTGGGCAGTATGGCTTGGGTTGTTTATATTTTTACTGGGACTACTAAAATTAACTGGCTCCGATGTGCTTGGTTGGGTCGTCAAAACAAATGTCTGGCTAGATTTCTCCAAAGCCCTCACGCCTGTGGCAGCTAAAGGTCTTTCCGGTTTTGCCTCATTGATTCTTACTTATCTATTTTTAACTATTGTCCTGAGCATCGGCATTTCAGCAATGGGGGGCAATGTTAGGCGCTTCATTGCAGGGTTCACCATTATCTTTTGGATTACGTATGTTTGTTGGATAATTGGCCATTATGCTTACATTGCCGCAACACCGGACCAATTCGAGAAGTATAAAATTGGCTGGGCATTAAGATTGACCGGTGAAGCAGGTTTTATTGTGGCACTAATTGTTGGGTTAATCATTGGCAACTTCTTCCCGGGATTTACAAGATTTCTTCAAGAAGCTACCAAACCTGAATGGTATATTAAAACGGCGATCGTTATTCTTGGCGCCAAAATTGGGCTTGCTGCCCTGCAATCAACCGGGCTGGCAGCCCAGGTGGTTTTCCGGGGGCTCTGCGCCATCATCGAAGCCTACCTGATTTATTGGCCCTTGGTTTACTTTATCGCCAGGAAATACTTTAAGTTTACCCCCGAATGGGCCGCCCCCTTGGCATCAGGTATTTCCATCTGCGGTGTTTCCGCTGCTATTGCCACCGGTGGCGCCATTAAGGCCCGCCCGGTAGTCCCCATTATTGTTTCTTCCCTGGTCATTATTTTTGCAGTCGTTGAGCTCATCATCCTGCCCTTTGCCGCCCAGGCCTGGCTCTACAAGGAACCCATGGTAGCCGGCGCCTGGATGGGCCTGGCCGTTAAGACGGACGGCGCAGCGGCGGCAAGCGGTGCCATGGTGGATGCACTTATCAGGAGCAAAGCTATTAGCGTGCTGGGGACCAAGTGGCAGGAAGGCTGGATGCTGATGACCACCACTACGGTAAAGGTCTTCATCGATATTTTTATTGCCATTTGGG
The DNA here is from genome assembly GCF_006538385.1 of Moorella sp. E306M. Lineage (NCBI taxonomy): Bacteria > Bacillati > Bacillota > Clostridia > Neomoorellales > Neomoorellaceae > Neomoorella > Moorella sp. E306M. The sequence goes on from NZ_BJKO01000001.1 coordinate 2,180,373, forward strand.
CCTTTATCCTGGCAATTGTATGGTCTGTCAAGATTGACCGGCGTGAAGGCGAAAAGGTGAACGCAGGCGAAATCTGGCTGCGGTTCCCGAAATTCGTCCTGGGTTACGCGGGGCTCTTTATCATCGTCCTGCTTATCGGCGCCAGCGCTAGCGGCGATACGTTAAAACTGTTAAAGGCTGGGGTCGGCCAGGCGGACGCTTTCCGCGGTATTTTCTTCGCCCTGACGTTCTTCACCATCGGCTTAATGTCTAATTTCAGGAAACTGCGGGAAGAAGGTATGGGCAAGCTGGCTGTAGTGTATGTTGTTTGCCTGTTTGGCTTTATTATCTGGATTGGTCTCGTGATTTCCTGGCTTTTCTTCCACGGTATAACTCCCCCGACCGTAGCATAAGCATAGCCCTGAAAAGGAGGTAACAGAAATGGCCGAACAGGAACGCTTGATGCAACAGGAAGAAGAATGGTTCGATTTAATGCCGATTGAAAAAAGGCTAATCTCTTACAGCCTTGGTTTAGGGATTGTCTTGTTACTAGCTCTTTTGTGGATAAGCCATACCATTGTCTAAGGGTAGATTAGATCTATCTGGTAATTGGAAAAAAATTTAAGCTCAAGGTCCGGGAATGCCGGGGCCTTGAGCTCTTTTTATAAATACCAAAAATTTTTTGCCGGCAGCAGGAAAACTGCCCTCGATAGCGAAATAAATAGCATAATAACTAACGTAGTTTTATAAATATCATAGTCGTACTTGCGTGAACGTAGACATGCAGGGTAGCAAGATTTTTAAGGAGGGCAGTTTATGGATTTCTGGCAATCATTCATCGGAGGCTTTTTACCGTATATAGCTGTCGCCACCCTGGTTTTTGGCCTGGGTTATAAAGTAACCTGCTGGCTTAAAGCTCCGGTAAACCTGCACTGGGAACTTTTTCCTTACCCGCATACCCTCGGGGGTCAACTAAGCGAGCTTTTGGCAGAGGTTTTCACCCTTCGCAGCCTTTTCCACCATAACCTTAAATTGTGGTTTCCTTCCCTGGTGATGCACTGGGGTATTTACGCAGTAGTTTTCTGGCTGTTTTTCCTGCTGGTGGGGGCGCCAGTCGCCATTTATCTTGGTGTGGCAGGCGGTATATTGACCCTGACCGGTTCCTGCCTGTTGTTTTTATTCCGGTTATTTGTTCCCGGACTGCGTCAGATATCAACACCGGTGGAATACTTGAACCTGCTTTTTATCTTCCTGCTAGCCCTTGCTGCTCTGGCCAGTGGTGCACTAGGTGATTTTGCTTTCAGGAATTATTTTATCAGCTTATTAACCTTCAAACCCCACTTACCCTTGCCGGGAAGCTATCTTGTCTTTCTATTATTGTTGTGGCTTTTTATGATCTACCTCCCCTTTACCCGTATGGCTCACTTTGCCGTCAAGTATTTTACCTATCATAAGGTTAAGTGGGGTGAAGTAGAATAATGCGTAAAGTTTTTGACGACTACCGGGTACTTTCCGATGAAACTCTGCGACCTGACGAGCCGCGGGTAGAAAAATTCCTGCAGGCCATGAAGAAATCCCTCCAACAAAGGGATAACTGGACCTTTTGGTTGCCCTATACTTTATCCCTGGATACCTGCATGAAGTGTGGCACCTGCGCCGAGGTCTGCCCGGTTTATCTGGCCAGTGGGAAGAAAGATATCTACCATCCGGTTTACCGTTCCGATATGTTGCGCAAGGTCTACAAGCGTTACTTTACCCTGCCTGGCAGGCTTTTTCCCGGATTAGTAGGAGCGGAGGACTTGACGGAAGAAAAGCTCAATGCCATGGCCGAAAACGTTTACCGCTGCACCATTTGCCGGCGCTGTGCCTACGTCTGCCCGGTAGCCATTGATAACGGCGTGATTGTCCGGGAGGCCAGAAAGATCTTTGACGCTATTGATATTGCTCCTGACGAGCTCAAGAAAAACGGGACCCAGAAACAGATAAAGTTCGGTAATGCCACCGGTACACCGGCCAACGCCTTTTTGGATATGATTGAATTTCTTGAGGAAGAAATTGAGGATACAAAGGGTTATAAAGTTAAAATACCCGTTGATAAAGAGGGCGCCGAATATCTGCTCATGCATAATGCCGGTGACTATCTGGCCTTTGCCGAGACGGTTATGGGTGCGGCTGAGGTTATGGATGCCGCCGGCGTTGACTGGACCTTAAATTCACCGGCGAAAGGTGTTAACGATGCGGTTAATTATGGAGTATTCTATAGCGATGCGGAGTTTACTACAATTGTTAAAGCCCATGTAGAAACAGCAAAGAAACTGGGTATAAAGACCCTGGTGGTGGGCGAGTGCGGCCATGCCTTTGAAGCGCTGAAGTATTTAATGTTAAGGCTCATTCCTCCAGAGGAAAGGCCCTTTGAGGTCAAGAGCATCCTGGAGCTGGAAGATGAATGGATCCGGGAAGGGCGGATTAAGGTTGATCCGGAGAAAAACCCGGAACCAGTTACCTACCATGATTCTTGCAAGCTGGGCCGCCTGGGGGGGATGTATGAAGAGCCGCGGCGGATCCTTAAAGCGTGCTGCAAGGATTTTCGTGAACTGACGCCCAACAGGGAAATGAGTATTTGCTGCGGTGGCGGCAGCGGTTTTGCTATCATGGAAAAGGGTGATTTCCGCAAATTCCGTATGGAAACCTACGGCAAGCTCAAGGCCGAGCAGCTAAAGGCTTCAGGGGCCAGTATCATCGCCCTGGCCTGTTCCAACTGCAAGGGCCAGTTTCGCGAGATCATCAATTACTATCAGCTGCCGGTACGTTTCGCCGGCGTTAGCGAACTGGTCGCCAACGCCCTGGTGCGTTAAAACCTGCCGTTTTTCTTACAAACATGGGGTTATTAGCCTGTAGCCTAAATACAAAGGTACAGGTATAATAAAATCTAGCAGGAGGTGTTGGCCATGCCAGCAATTAATGTTGGTGGCATCGAAATTGAAGTTGATGAGGACGGTTTCATTGCCGATCCCAGCAAGTGGAATGAGGCCGTAGCCAAAGCCCTGGCCGAAACCGAAGGGGTAACCGAGCTGACTGAGAACCACTGGAAGGTAGTTAACTACCTGCGCCAGTATTACCAGCAGTTTGGCATTGCCCCCATGATCCGCAAGCTTTGCAAAGAAACAGGTTTCAGCCTGAAAGAGATCTACGATCTCTTCCCCAGCGGCCCGGCCAAAGGGGCCTGTAAGATTGCCGGTTTGCCCAAGCCGACCGGTTGCGTGTAAAGCAAGCATAATCAGAGAAGGCCAGCGCGCCAGTGCTGGCCTTTATATCAATCCGGGGAGGATGGTAGAAGGTGCTGCCGCCAGACGATAAAAAAAGAGAAATTGCTGCCCGGGCCAGGGAGAGGGGTATTATTTTAAATGAAGACCATTGGAAATTGATCGCTATTAGCTATGAGTATTATGATCAGCATCGAACCATCTGTACCTTGCGTAACCTGATTAAACTGAGCGGCCTGGATAAAAAGCAGATTTATAAACTTTTCCCGGGTAATCCCATTGGCGAAATCAGCCAGATTACCGGCCTGCCCATGCCAAAGGAGTGTTAAATTTTGCCCGAGGTCAGCCAGGAGTTTCCCTTTTGCCGCCAGCTTTTAAACGGGTGTTCCCCCAGCCATGTCCGGGAATTAAGCACTAGTCACTATCCACTGGCCATGTATGAACACGGTCTTGCCACAGGGGAATCTGCTTTCGGCCATGGCGGGTACATTAACATACCGGAATTACCTTCCGGTGTAGGGGTACGTAACAGTAGCCGGCCGGATATAATTGAGGAATCGGCCTATCTTCGCATCCTGCAGCCGGCAGGAGGGTGGCTATCGGCGGAGACTTTGGAAAAATTAGCTGCTTGTGCGGAAACCTACGGTAAAGGCCTTATCCACTTTACCAGCGGCGGTACCATTGAAATTTATACCACAAGAGAACAAATGGTTCCCATGGTCGGGGAATTGAACGCTGCCGGCCTGGATGTCGGTTCTACTGGCAATGATCTGCGCTGCTTAACAGCCTGCTGCGGCCCGGCCAGGTGCGATATGGCCCTGGTTGATGCTCCGGCCCTGGCAACCTACCTGGGACAGCGTTTTATTGATGAACAGCAATACCCTGGTTACCCTCAAAAGGTGAAAAGTGGAGTGGCAGGTTGCCCCAATGACTGCATCCGGGCCATGATGCAAAAGGACCACTCCTTTATTGGCGTGTACCGTGATTTGCCGCAAATAAACAGCGAAGTCCTGGCTACCTGGCAGGAGGCCGGTGGTGACTTGACCGGGCTACTTTCGGCCTGCCCGGCGGGAGCCTTGAGATGGACGGGCTCCACCCTGGCGATAGACCCGGACAAATGCTGGCATTGTATGGTTTGCATCAACCTCTGCCCGGCCATCCGTCCCGGCCGGGAACGAGGTGTGGCCTGGGTGGCAGGGGGTAAGTATGGTCACCGGGGTCCCCAAGGTCCTATGGTGGGTTATGTCCTAGTGCCCTTTATCCCTATCAAGGATGACGATTATACAACCATTGGCGATCTCTTTGGTGCCTTCCTGGAACTCTGGGCCGATAATGCCCGGAAGAAAGAACGGGTAGGTGATTTTATCTCCCGTGTGGGTCCCCTCTGGGTTATCAAGGAACTGGGACTGAAGGCTGAGCCCCAGATCCTTTTAAGTCCCAGAAGAAATGGATTTTAAACTACGAACTAAAGGAGGCTGACGGGGTGAACGCACCTGATCTGCCGGCCGGCATCATGCCCGACTACCGCCGGGAAATACCCGCCGGGTTGCTGGCCCGCCAGGGCAGCTGGGTGTGGCATGAAATGTTACAACCAGGCGTTATCCGTCACCTGGCGGCAGATGGCAGCGCCCTGTTAACGGTACGCATCCTGTTGCCCCCCAATGGTCTCTTAAGCGCTACCACCTTGCGGCAGCTGGCGCGCTGGATCCGGGAGTATGCTTTAACCGGCCGCCGGACGAGCCGCCAGGGATTTGAGTTTGTAGGTGTCAGGCCCGAAAAACTGGAAAAATTCCTGGCCGAATTGCGAGCCGCCGGCTTCCCAGCAGGAGGTACGGGCAAGTCCCTGCACCAGGTAAAATGCTGTACCTCCTTTGTCCATTGCCAGAATGCCGCCGTTGATGCCCCCAGTATAGCCAAGGCTATAACTGATCACTTTTACCGGGACTTTTTCCAACAAGAACTGCCTGCTCCTTTAAAGATTTCTATTGGTGGTTGTCCCAACCAGTGCGGCGGCGGTGTGGAAGCCGATATTGGTATTTTAGGCCTGTATGAATCCGTACCCGAAGTTGATGAGGCACGCTTCCTGGCCGCCAATATCGACATTGGCCTCCTAATATCCTGGTGTCCTACGGGAGCCATCCGGGCCTGGCAAGCTGAGAAGGGAACTCTGGTAACCATTGATGCTGATCGTTGCGTGCGTTGCACTTCCTGTGTCCAGGTGGCCCCAGAAGGCATTATTTTGAAGAAAAGAAGCTACGTGGCCATTGCTGTAGGAGGTCATGGCGGCAATGGCTACAGGGGGCCCGAAATGGCGGCTGTCGTTTTTTCCCGGATACCGGCCCGGCCCCTGGAATATAGTGCCATTATTGATCGTATTGAGGACATCATCAACTACTGGCGCCGGGCAGGAAAACCGGGCGAAAGGCTGGCCGGGTTTATAGAACGTATAGGTTGGAGCAAATTTTTGGAAACCATTGGCGCCGATGCAGTCGAGGAACTGGGAGACAAACGGTTCCCCCAAACAAATTTCCGCCGCGACCTGCATTTTCGCTATTAGGGGGAGGTAAGGGAGGCGTGCGCCTGGTAATAGCAGCGCCTCACGGGCGCTCAGGAAAAACAACCATTACCCTGGGGTTAATTGTTGCTTTGCGGCAAAGGGGTCTGGTGGTGCAGCCCTTTAAAAAAGGGCCGGATTTCATCGACCCGAGCTGGCTGACCCTGGCCGCTGGCCGTCCCTGCCGCAACCTGGATTTATATTTTCTCCCGCCGGAAAAGCTGGAGCAACATTTCAGCGTCAGCTGCCGGGAGGCCGACCTGGGGTTAATAGAAGGGGCTATGGGGCTCTTTGACGGCCTGGACCTGGAAGGGAGCAACAGCACGGCGGCCATTGCCCGTACCCTTAGATGCCCGGTTGTTTTAGTTATCGATGCCGCCCGCATGACCAGGAGTGCGGCAGCCATGGTACAAGGTTTTCAAAATTTTGATCCCCGGGTAAAAATAGCGGGTGTTATTTTAAACCAGGTAGCCCGCCCCCGTCATGAAGACATGTTGCGGCGCTCCATTGAACACTATACCGGCTTACCCGTGTTGGGAGCCCTATCTAAAAAAAGGGATTTTGTTATTCCTGACCGCCACCTGGGGCTGATACCGGCCGCAGAAAACGAGAGCATCCATGCCGCTTTGGCGGCTACAGGGGCGGCCATAGCTGCAAACGTTGACCTGGACGCCCTACTGGCCATTGCCAGCCAGGTTCCGGACCTACCTCCCGGCCCGGAGCGGCAGCAGCCGCCTTTACGGCGGGTACGCCTGGGTATTTTTCGCGACCGCGCCTTTACCTTTTATTATCCGGAAAACCTGGAGGCCCTGGAGCAGGCCGGCGCGGAAGTGGTGCCTGTAAATAGCCTGGAGGATGAAAAGCTCCCGAGCATTGAAGGGCTGTATATAGGGGGCGGGTTTCCCGAAATTTTTGCCGCCCGGCTGGAGGCCAACGTATCTCTGCGCCAGGCAGTAAAAAGGGCCATAGCCGAAGGAATGCCCGTGTATGCCGAGTGTGGCGGGCTGATGTACCTGGCCAGGCGTCTTAATTACCAGGGGCGCTGGTATGAAATGAGCGGCGCATTACCCTTTGATGTTACCATGTCCTCCCGGCCTCAGGGACATGGCTACACAACAATGCTGGTGGAAGGGGAAAATCCCTTCTTTAGCCGGGGCAGCATCATTAAAGGTCATGAGTTCCATCATTCCCGGGTAATAAATTTGGACCGCCAGGCCGTGGGTTTCCTTTACCGGGTCCAGCGCGGCTTTGGTATTGACGGCCGGGTGGACGGCATCCTTTATAACAGGGTCCTGGCCGGATACAACCATCTCTATGCTCCCACCCACCCCGAGTGGGCCGCCAATCTGGTAGGCCTGGCAGCAGGTAGCAGGTTAAAAGAAAAATAAACGGTAGCATTGCGAGGGAAATAAGGAGGAGCATTTGGATGACGATAGGGGAAAGGTTAAAGAAGTTAAGGGAAGAGCGGGGCATATCCTTGGAAGAGTTGGCCGACCGGCTGGATATTGCCCCGGACTGTATGGCCGAGGTAGAAAAGGGGACCAGGCGTCTCTCTATGGCCACCCTGACAGAAGTAGCCGGTATTTTCGATGTTGATATTAGTTACTTTACAGAGGAAAATGGGAATAAGGATAAAAATACCGTGGGGGCCAGGCTAAGGCGCCTGCGAGAGCAGAAAGGGATAACCTTGAGCGAATTAAGCCGCCGGTCCGGCGTCTCCCTGGCCCATATCAGCGAGATCGAGCGCTCGCGTTCGACAGCCTCTTTAAAAACTTTAGAGAAACTGGCTGCCGTCCTGGAGGTTTCACCCAGTTCCCTTTTGCGTTCCAGCCAGGAGGATACCCTGGGTAATAAATTAAAGCGCCTGCGGGAAAAGATGGGCCTGACCCAGAAGGAACTGGCCCAGCAGATAGGCATTTCCCACAGCCTTATCGGCCAGATCGAGACGGACCGCATTCAGCCCTCCCTGGCAACTTTAAGCAGCCTGGCCGAAGCCCTGGGAGTATCAACCTGCTATTTCCTCATGGAAGAAGAAGAGGAAGATTTATACCTAGGTTATCGCCTGCCGGCCGACGTCCGGGAGGCCCTGCGACGCCCGGTTCTCCAGGAAGTTGTCCGCGCCCTGGCCGACTGGGGCGAAGTGGAGATCCGGGGTCTTCTTGATTTCCTACATTCATTGAACGAAAACCGGCGTCCTTTAAGTACGGCTGCCGAAGACCAGTATCAAGAAATACGTCGCTTTTTGAGCCGTAGTACAGAAGAAGAGCGCAATCTTGTGCTCAACCTCATCAGGCTCCTGCAGGGCAACTCACGGGAGGAAGAGTCTTAGTGGCCCGGAAAGTACTTGATTGCCGGGGTATGAACTGTACCGGCCCGTTGATGGCCACGGCCAAACAAATGCAAAAACTTAAACCTGGGGACATGCTGGAAGTATGGGTAGATGATCTGGCCTCGGAATTCGATTTACCAGCCTGGTGCCAGCAGGCCGGGCATACTATTGTCAGGAAAGAAATAAGAGACGATTATTACAGCTACCTGATTCGGAAAAAAGGTTCTAGAGCATAGGTGTATTTGCTTTCCCCCTGACCTTGACTACGTTCACCTTACTGCGCCCATAAGGGCCTTTTTATTATGCCTTTTTGTCATACATGGCACGTCTGAAAGCTGATAAAATAAGAGAAGAAAGGAGGGCGAAATAATGGGACAAGCTGATAAAGCTTGCGGGTTGAGCCCCAGGATAGAAAATCCCAAGTTGACCCAGCTTTCCTGCAGTTCCGGGTGAGCGGCCAAAATGGGTCCGGGGACCCTGAATCAAGTACTGCAGTACCTGCCAGTGATGGATGATCCCAACCTCCTGGTGGGAATGAATAGCGTTGACGACGCCGGCGTTTACCGCTTAACGGGCGACCTTGCCATTATCCAGACCATTGACTTTTTTACACCCATTGTCGACGACCCTTATCTCTACGGCCAGATAGCTGCGGCCAATGCTCTGAGCGACGTCTATGCCATGGGCGGTACACCCCTTACGGCCATGAATATCGTAGCCTTCCCCAGCAAGAAGGTGGATATTGCCGTCCTGGCGGAGATCCTGCGGGGCGGGGCCGACAAGGTGTTGGAGGCCGGGGCCGTCCTGGTAGGCGGCCACAGCATCGACGATGAGGAACCCAAGTACGGGCTGGCTGTAACCGGCGTTGTCCACCCCGACAGGATAGTTACCAACTGTGGTGCCCGGCCGGGGGATAAACTAATTCTCACCAAGCCCCTGGGTACAGGAATTATTACTACCGCCATTAAAGCGGAAATGGCTACGCCGGAAGTGGCGCAAGAGGTCAGCCGCTGGATGGCCACCCTGAACCGGGAAGCTGCGGCGGCCATGGTGGCTGTCGGGGTCCACGCCTGCACCGATATTACCGGTTTTGGCCTCCTGGGACATGGCATGGAAATGGCCCGGGGGAGCCGTGTTAACCTGGTTTTCCATGCTCATGCCATCCCGGTCTTACCGCAGGCCAGGGAATTTGCCGCGATGGGACTGGTGCCGGGCGGTGCCTATAATAACCGCCATTATGTTGAAAAGGATGTAAGGATAGCTCCCGGCGTACCGGAAGCACTTCAGGACATTCTCTACGATCCCCAGACATCAGGCGGGTTGTTAATTGCCGTAGCTGCAGATAAGGCGGGGGACCTGATGGCGGCTTTAATGGAGCGCGGCGTCACGGCGGCCGGGATTATCGGGGAAGTGGAAGCCGGGCCGGGCCAGATAACAGTCTTGCCATGACCTGTATCGTCATGGGTAATAACCTAATCGCCGGGACCAGTAACCCTCCTCAGCCCGGGTGATAAATAGGAAAGTGGTCATGACTAAAACCGAACTAACCTCTATACTTACCAGCTGTAGCAGGTTAATACCTGGCGGCAGGCTTGTAGCCTGCCTTTTTTGCTTCTAGTTAGGAATGAAGAAAAAATTTCGGCCGGCAGCAGGAATTTTAAGAGAAATAGCGAACTAAATTTATAAATAGCAAAAATGGTTCCTTCGGCCAGATAGGAGTTTAGCATTCTTGCGAAGAAAGGGGCAAAGGTGCGACGGGAGGAGTATCCTATCCTGGTGTAAAAACGCCCAAAAAGGCATTTTAAAAATAGACTTGGGATTGTGTTAACTATTCTTTGCAGTCTCGGCCGGGGAACGCTAACGATATAATTAACACTTTGCCCCCTCGAGTTCTATCAAATGCATTGCCAGGAAGGAGGCGAAGTTAGATCCCTGCCAATTAGTATTGTCCCTACTTAAAACCTGGCTCCCGCAGCGGGCACGGATTAAAACAAACCAATAAAGGGGGTATTGCTAATGGATTTTAAACCAAAGCAGCCACAAAAAGAACTGAAATATGAAGAGTTACGCATCTATACGGACGAAGAACTGCATAACTACTCGGAAGAAGAGCTTAAGGATTTCAAAATCAAACATGACATTCCTATGTTAGAAGAGCTGGAGAAGGGGCCGTGGCCCAGCTTTGTCACCGACGCTAAACGGGAAGCCCTGCGCCGCAAGAAACTCCCTAAAGATCGTATGATGATTGACCAGGACGTAGTGGACGACTTACTTGGTCAATTGGAATTATCTTTTGTAGACGGGGAAACCCACTGGAAACACGGCGGCATTGTAGGCGTTTTTGGTTATGGTGGCGGCGTTATCGGGCGCTACTCCGATGTTCCCGAAAAATATCCTTCCGTCGCCCATTTCCATACCTTACGCGTCAATCAACCGGCCAGCAAATTTTATAAAACTGACTTTTTACGAGCCCTTTGCGATCTCTGGGAATTCCGCGGCAGCGGTATTTTTAATATGCACGGGTCCACCGGTGACATCATCCTGCTGGGTACCACCACCGAACAGTTAGAACCCCTCTTTTACGACCTGACTCATGAACTGGACCAGGATCTCGGCGGCTCGGGCTCGAATCTGCGCACGCCTTCCTGCTGTATCGGCAAAGCCCGCTGCGAATTCGCCTGCATCGATACCCAGAATTTGTGCTATGAGCTGACCACCCATTACCAGGATGAGCTGCACCGTCCGGCTTTCCCATATAAATTCAAGATCAAGATTGATGGCTGTCCCAACGGCTGTGTGGCTTCCATCGCCCGTTCTGACATGGCCTTGATTGGTACCTGGCGGGACAACATCCGCATCGACCAGGAAGCAGTCCAGGCTTATATCAGGGGTGAAATTCAGCCCAACGGCGGCGCCCACAGCGGTCGCGACTGGGGAAAGTTCGATATCCAGAAGGAAGTTATTGACCTCTGTCCGACCGGCTGTATGGCCATGGAGGACGGCAAGCTGGTAATCAATAACCAGGAATGCAACCGCTGCATGCACTGCATCAATGTCATGCCCAGGGCTTTAAGGCCCGGCGTCGACACGGGCGTCAGCGTCCTCTTTGGGGCCAAGGCGCCGATCCTGGAGGGCGCCCAGTTGGCGGTATTGACCGTTCCTTTTATGAAAGCCGAGCCACCCTATGACAACATAAAAGAGCTGCTCGAGAAGGTCTGGGACTGGTGGATTGAAGAAGGCAAGAACCGCGAGCGTCTGGGTGAACTGATCCAGCGTAAAGGGCTGCCCAGGTTCCTGGAGGTTATCGGCGTCCCGGCTGCTCCGCAGATGGTTAAAATGCCGCGTACCAACCCGTATATATTCTGGAAGGAAGAAGACGTGCCCGGCGGATGGAAGCGCGATATCAAAGATTACCGGCTGCGGCATAAACGATAGAAGGAGGTTGGCAACATGGCGTTATCTCAAGAGCGTTTTGGTAAATACAATCCGGAGAAACCGACGGAAAACAGGATTACCGATATTGGCCCCCGGCACTTCTGGGAGTTTTTCCCGCCGGTCATTCAAAAGAATTATGGTAAATGGCTTTACCATGACATCTTAGAGCCGGGCATTATGGTCCATGTTTCCGAAACCGGAGACAAGGTTTTTACCGTAAGATGCGGTGGCTCCCGTTTTATGACGGCCGAAAATATTCGTGAGATCTGCGATATTGCCGATAAATATTGTGACGGCTATGTTCGTTTCACCACCCGCAATAACATCGAATTCATGGTCACCAGCTATGAAAAGGTAGAGGCATTGAAAAAGGACCTTTTAAGCCGAAAATATATCACGGGGAGTTACAAATACCCTATCGGCGGTACGGGTGCAGGGGTAACAAATATTGTCCATACCCAGGGTTATATTCACTGCCATACCCCGGCTACCGACGCTTCCTCCATGGTCAAGGCTATCATGGACGAACTCATGGACTACTTTACCGGGATGACTTTACCGGCCCACGTCAGGATATCTGTGGCCTGCTGCTTGAACATGTGCGGGGCTGTGCACTGCTCGGATATCGCCCTGCTGGGCATCCATCGCAAACCGCCCATTGTGGACGATAATATCGACTCGATCTGCGAAATCCCCCTGGCCATAGCCGCCTGTCCCGTGGGAGCCCTGTCGCCTGGAAAAACGGAAGACGGGAGGAAAACGATTAAGATTAAAGAAGAACGCTGCATGTTCTGCGGCAACTGCTATACCATGTGCCCCGCTTTGCCCATTGCCGATAAGCTGGGCGATGGCGTGGCCGTCCTGGCCGGCGGCAAGATATCCAACCGTATCAGCGAACCCAAGTTCTCCAAAGTAATCGTCCCCTGGCTGCCCAACAATTTCCCCCGCTTCCCAGAAGTGGTGGCCACCGTCAAGAAGATCATTGAAGTTTATGCCGCTGAAGCCAGAAAGTATGAGCGCATTGGCGACTGGGCGGAAAGGATCGGCTGGGAGAAGTTCTTTGAAAAGTGTGATCTACCCTTTACCGAACATCTGATTGATGATTATCGCCTGGCCTATGATACTTACCGGACCAGCACTCAGTTTAAATATACCCGGGCGGCCTGGGAAGTATCCAAGGCGGCAGGAGGTATTAACGAGTAGGCCTACCTGATGATAAGGGGGTTATGAGCAATGATGGAAGAGATCAAAAAGGCCATTCTCGAATATGCCGAGACCAGTAAAAAGAGCAAGTTTTATTTCAAGGATCTGGAAAAGGCCGTCCAGGCCAAGATCCCGGACGCTAAAATGAGGGACATTAAAAAGGCCGCTACAGAACTGGTTAACGAAGAAAAATTGATCTACTTCTCGACCGGTAGCACCACCATGTATGGTTTAAAGGGAAGGGGCATAACTGAAGAACAGTAAGAAGGAACCTTAAACATCACGTTTTAACGGAGACCCTCAAAGAGGAGAGGCTGCCAGCGATCAAACAGCAGCCTCTCTTTAATATTAACCATATACAGAAAGGGCGAAAGGTATGCCGGAAGCACAAGACTTTGAAGCCTTTATAGCCGGGCAAAAGCGAATACTGGCGGAAAACCCCGGCTGCGCCACAGCTCTCTACAACCTGGGCGTTTCCTATATGCAGCAAGGGAAATGGGATGAGGCAATTGCAGCCTTTGAAGAAGCTATTGCCAGCAGCGGCCGCATGTTTGAGGCTTATGTAAACCTGGGCTACATCTACTGGCAAAAGGGTGAGCTGGAAAAAGTAGTCGAAGCCAACGCAAGAGCCATCGCCATCGAGCCGCGGTATGCCCGTGGTTATGCCAACCTGGGGTTTGCTTATTCCCAGATGGGCAGGACTGAGGAGGCCATTGCTGCCCTGGAAAAGGCCATAGAGTTGAACCCCAGGATCGTCCAGGCATGGAATAACCTGGTCAATTGTTATCTCCAGCAGGGTGACATAGACAAGGCCATCGCCACCGGCCACAAGTTGCTGGAAATTGCTCCGGATTTTGCCCTGGGGCATAATAATCTCGCCTATGCCTATTATTTAAACGGGGATTTTGCCAGGGCCATTGAACACGTTGACCGGGCCCTTGAACTCGGGTTTGAGGTTCACACGGAATTTCTCAAAAAACTGCAACCCTATCGTAAAGGTGAAAGCGGATCACATTCTGGCCAGGGCTTCAGACGCCAGTAGACCCACGGTCTTTTTTTGCAAGGTACCGTTCTCGTAAAAGGTTACTGGTTGCCCGTCCTTAAGGAGGCCCTCCAGCATATCCCTGGCCGCTGTCGCGCCTAAGTTGCCGAGGAGCCAGGCCGTATAGCCCCGGGTTTCAGCATCCGGGTCCTGGAGAAACTGGAGAAAGCGCAAGCTGGCCGGGCGGATGAGATCGGGTTTTACCCGGACAATATTGCTGATGGCCCGCAGGGCCCGGGGCCGAAGGGTTGTGTCAGTGAGCAACTGGTACAGAGCTGGAATGTACCCGGCAAAGGTTTCCGGGATGCTGGCGATAATGGCGCCGGCGGCGTCGATGGCCCCCCAGCATGAAGCACCGGGATCTGTGACAGAGGTTAATAATCGTTGCAGCAGCCTGGCAATGGTTTGCGGATCCTTCTGTGCAATAATGGCAGCTGCTTTACCTAAAATTTCGGCGGCCCGCAAGCGCAGCAACTCATCGCCGCTATAGAGAAGCCGCTGCAGATCCCTGATGAGGCGGCTGTCAGACGTGGCTATTTTTAACAGGGCCTCCACCTGGTATTCCTTTACCAGGGCTTCGATGTCTTTTTTAGTGAACCTCTTTTCGCCCGGGGGTGCCATAGATGCTTTAGAGGAAATGGCGGCGGCCCGCGCCAATTTTTTTTGCACACCTTGAAGGGTAAACTCGAGGATATCCGGGTGCAGTTTAATGAAATAGAGGGCACCGGAGATTCTTCTGCCCTCATAAAACCCGTCGGGAACGATTAAATGCGTTTCATAGTCGTAGTTCTCAACCACTTTTTCCAGGTAATCTTCTTCCGGAAGCAGGCCCCAGGCCAGATCCCAGTCCATGTTACAGCTGAAGACCAGGGCTTCTATGAAAGCCGCTCCCAAGTTGTGGCCGGTTACATCGCAGGCATAGACCGCACCGCAGGAACAGGACCCTACTGGCATTTCGTTCGGCCGGCGGGTAACCTGCTCTTTTGGTCTGGCAACGGGCAACCCGCAAAAGGGGCAGGTCGGTTTGAAGGCAAGCTCGCGCTTCATTTACGTTACCATCCCATCGTTTTCCCTGCTCTTAATCTTCAGGTCCCGGGATATCCAGGGTCATACAGTTGCTGCCAGGGCTGCAGGATTTGGCCGTGAGCTTTGGTTTTTGCTCACCCTTTCCCGAACGGGTGATAAAGTTAACCCGGCTGATTACCCTCTCCAGGGACTGGGATTGGCATTCTGGACACTGAAGTTCGACCTTTTCGTGCATGCTGGCAAAATGCTTTTCAAAGAGTTTCCCGCACGCCAGGCAACGAAATTCGTAGATAGGCATTCTTTGTCCTCCAAAAATGACTCTTTTTTAGGTTCGTTTTGTTTATTGTAACAATGCCAGAGATTAACGTCAACAACCGGCATCTTCAGGATAAACTATCCCTGCTTGCCGGCGATTATGATATAATGTGTGCAGGTGCCGGGTAGAAAGGAGACAGGTATGGATATCAGTACCATAGCGCCGCTGATTGGCGCCTGGGCGAAAATGCAGGCCACTGCGGCAGGTAATACCGGGAGCCTTAAGGATAGCTTCAACATACTTTTTTATCTAATGCTCCTGGCGCAACTGGAAGAGGGACAATCACCGGCAGTAGGGGTACCCCCCCATAACTCTCGTCATGGGGAGCGCAGCTCGCCAGCGTCTGGCTTTAAGGACCTCATCAGCCGGGTGGCGGCCAGGTACAACCTGCCGGCAGCCTTGCTCCAGGGGGTAGTGGCGGTGGAGTCCGGCTTTAATCCCCAGGCGGTATCACCGGCCGGAGCCATGGGGCTCATGCAGCTCATGCCGGCGACAGCCAGGGCCCTGGGGGTGACAGATCCATTCAATCCGGAAGCCAACCTGGACGGCGGCGCCAGGTACTTAAGGCAGCTGCTGGACCGTTTTCAGGGAGATCTTACCCTTGCCCTGGCAGCCTACAACGCCGGCCCCGGCGCCGTTAAACGCTACGGCGGCGTTCCCCCTTACCGGGAAACGCAGGCCTATATCCAGAAGGTTCTGGCCGCCGCCCGCAGGTTTGAAGGCCTGGCCTGAAGCTAGACATAGCTGTGGGCGCCGGGAAGGAGCAGTGAGACGCCAAACAAGGTGAAGAGTACTGCCAGAAAGCCCACGATGGCCATAATGGCGGCCCTTTTCCCCCGCCAGCCGTATGTTTTCCGGGCGTGGAGATAAGCGGCGTAAATCAGCCAGGTAATCAAGGCCCAGGTTTCCTTGGGGTCCCAGCCCCACCACCTGCCCCAGACCTCTTCGGCCCAGACGGCCCCTGTGATGAGAACCATGGTCATAAAGGGGAATCCTACTGCTACCGACCAGTGGAGGAGGTTATCGAGCTTCGCCAGGGAAGGCAGGATACTTTCACCGATGCCATCGTATCCCTTTTCTTTAAGCAGGTAAATAAGACCCAGGCAAAAGGAAAGGCCGAAGGCGCCGTAAGCAATGATGGCCGTAAGAACATGAAACTGCAGCCAGACACTCTGCAGGGCTGGCATCAGAGGCCTGGGGCCGGAAGATAAGGTGTTGCTATAGGAAAGGATAATTACTTCCAGAAGCGCTACTAGAACCGTTAGCAGGTCTGATTTTATCATCCAGCGAGAGATAAGATAAAACAGGAGTATGCCCCAGGCAAATAGGAGGACAAATTCATATAAAGTAGCAAAGGGGAGCCTCCCGGCGGCAATACTGCGCAGCACCAGGGCCAGGGTCAGGGAAGCAAAGGACATGATGAGGGCCGCCTGGGCCAGGGGAGAGGTAAATCTATTAGAACGCCACAAGGTGATCAGGCTTAATATTACGGCCGCCAGCAAAAAAATATAGGTTAGAAGATTGAAATTAGCTTCCATAGCTTAGCGCCACCTCTCATGCTTTTCCGGTACCAGGTACCTGATAATCAAACCCACCAGCAAGATGAAAAAGCCGGCGTAAAGTACACCAACGCCGGGGTCTTTTTTGATCTCAAGTCCCGTGTAATAACGGTAGCCGGAAAAGGTAACGGGATAACCACCTACTGCCTTTGTCTCCTTCTCGGCCAGCACTTCTTTCGCCTTTACTTGTTGATCCTGGAAAAGCATAGCCACCAGCCTGGGGTTATTTGGCAGGGGTGAACGTGAATGTAACCTGCCCCCCTGTTCATCAAAATCAGGAATAAAGAAAAAGACCAGCCTTACATTTTTGCCCGGGTCGATGTCGAGACCCCGGCCACTGGGCAGGTCAAAAGGTACTGCTTTACCGTTAATAACGGCCTGTCCCCGGGCCAGCCAGCCGTAACTGGTCTGGTAAATTTTCAAACCCTTAAATTTTAAAGGACGGTTTACCTGGATGTCCCGCTCAATTTCCTGGCCGTCAGCTGTTTTAAGGGAGACGCTGCTAATGTATTGCCTGGGCTGGAGGTTTTCGTAATATTCAATTTTAAATTCCCTAACTCTTAAGGCGTAGCCCGGGAAACCTCTGGCGGTCAGGTCGAGGCTGTCGCCGGTGCCGATTTCGACATAGGCGTGCTGGGCCATAACGCCGGATATGACCGCCCCGGTCAGGATAACCAGGATACTTAAGTGCAGCATGACTGACCCCCAGCTACGCAGGTCCGGAGCTTTCTTGATCCGCCGCAGAGAGCAGGCCAAGATATTGACGGCTAGAAGTGCCCCGAGGGTCATAAACCACCAGCTGCGGTATAAATGGTCCAGGGACAGGAGGACAATCAACCTTCCCGGTACTTCTCCGTAATAAGCGCGGTAGAACCCCGCGGGCTGGCCCTGGGGAAGGAAGCTCCCCAGGGAAGCCAGGACTCCCAGAAGCAATAAAAGCAAAAGTCCCAGTTTCATGGATGATAAAAAGGCAAAATGCGGGCGTTCCCGGTTGTTACCGGACAAAACCATCACCCCGGTTTTAGAATGAGTATACACCAGCGACCGTACAGTGGTCAACGGGAACAGGCCGGCATCAGCAGACATTTTTATAAGTACAAAAAATATTTCTACCAGCAGCAGGAATTTTAAGAGAAATAGCGAACTAAATTTATAAATACCAAAAGTAGTGCACCGGTGAACGAAGGGATTGAGGGGAGTTTGTGAAAGACGGCAGAAATAATATTTTGCCAGATACCCACGAAATTTTAACCCAAAGGAAAAGCGCCATTTTACAAAAGTGGTATCAAAGAATCCTGAACTCTTACCCCGCGGAAACGGCCCGGTTTTTGCGGGAAGAACAGGATCCTTTCGCCAATCCGGTGGGGACGACAATCTATCATGGACTAGAGGGCCTTTACGAGGAAATCCTTGCAAAGATGGACGCCGGCAGGGTCAGGGACTATCTTGATAGTATTATCAGGATCAGGGCGGTCCAGGACTTTTCTCCTTCTCAGGCCGTCGCCTTTATTTTCCAGTTAAAGCATGTCCTCAAGGAGGAACTGGCCGGTGAAATCCAGGAAAAGGGCCTTTCTTTGGAAGGATTAGAAGCCCGTCTTGAAGAGCTGGCACTCCTTGCCTTCGATATATATATGCAGTGCCGGGAGCAGCTCTGGGAAATCAAGGTCGAGGAGATTAAAAACAGAACCACCAGGTTACTGCAGAGGGCTAATCTGAATATAAATCTTCCGTGATTGAGAAGGTGGTAAAATGGCCTCGCTACCGAAACCTGATGAACTACTGGCGATAAATTATAAACCGCCGCGAACGGGGTGGATGGATACCCCGGTAAAATTCAGGCGCGGCACCTACCTTTATGGCGCCAAACCCAAAAATCTGGAAGCCGTCGGCCTCCCCAACCCCCGGGAATGGTCCCCGGAGGACGAGGATTGGAAACTCCCGGAAAACTGGCGGGAAATTATCCTGGAAGGCCTGAGGGAACGGCTGGGGCGGTTCCGTTCCTTACAAATTTTTATGGATGCCTGTGTGCGCTGCGGCGCCTGTGCCGACAAATGCCACTTCTTCATCGGCACCGGGGACCCCAAGAATATGCCGGTCTTGAGGGCCGAACTGCTCCGCTCGGTGTATCGCAAGGATTTTACGACGGCAGGCAAGCTCCTGGGGAAACTCTTCGGAGCCAGGGAACTGACCCTGGACGTCCTGAAGGAATGGTACTACTACTTTTTCCAGTGCACTGAATGCCGCCGTTGTTCAGTTTTTTGCCCTTTCGGCATCGATACGGCGGAAATCACCATGATCGCCAGGGAGCTCCTCAACCTGGTGGGATGTAATATCGACTGGATCGCCGCCCCGGTAGCCAACTGCTACCGGACGGGAAATCACGTCGGCATTGAACCCCACGCTTTTAAAGATATGGTTGAGTTCTGTGTCGACGAAATTGAAAATATCACCGGTATCAGGGTGGAACCGACTTTCAACCGCAAAGGTGCCGAAATCCTCTTCATTGCACCTTCGGGCGACGTTTTCGCCGATCCTGGTACCTATACCCTCATGGGTTACCTGATGCTTTTCCATGAAATCGGCCTTGACTACACCTTCAGCACCTACGCATCTGAGGGTGGCAACTTCGGCATGTTTACTTCCCATGAAATGATGAAAAGGCTCAATGCCAAGATGTATGCCGAGGCAAAACGGCTGGGGGTGAAATGGATCCTGGGCGGCGAATGCGGCCACATGTGGCGGGTCATCAACCAGTACATGGATACCATGAACGGTCCGGCCGATTTCCTGGAGGAACCGGTTTCCCCCATAACCGGGACTAAGTTTGAAAATGCCAGGTCAACCAAGATGGTCCATATCGTGGAATTTACGGCTGACCTTATCAGGCACAACAAAATTAAGCTGGATCCCAGCCGCAATGACCACCTGAAAGTAACCTTTCATGACTCCTGTAACCCGGCCCGGGCCATGGGGCTCTTTGAAGAACCGCGCTATATCCTTAAAAATGTCTGCCGGAATTTCTTTGAGATGCCGGAGAATACCATCCGGGAGCAGACCTTCTGCTGCGGCAGCGGGTCGGGACTCAATTCCGATGAATACATGGAAATGAGGATGCGCGGCGGTTTCCCCCGGGCTAACGCAGTAAAGTATGTGCGGGATAAATACGGCGTCAATATGCTGGCCTGCATCTGTGCCGTTGATCGGGCCGTCTTCCCGGCCCTCATGAACTACTGGGTACCCGGCGTGGCAGTTGCCGGCGTCCACGAGCTGGTCGGCAACGCCCTGGTAATGACAGGGGAAACTGCAAGGGAAACAACCTTGCGCGGGGAACCTTTACCTGTAAAGGGGAAGGAGGAGAACGGCGGTGAATGATTCCCGTTACATTTTTACCGGTCTGATTGTGTTTATAGTTTTGATGACCTTCCCCTTCTGGGCCAATGCAGGCAAAGAGGCCCCGGCACCGGCCCCCAGCCTGGACACAACGGTCATCCAGGAGTTACCGGAGAAGCAGTGTGTGGAAGGGACGGAATACATGCGGGCCAATCACATGAAGTTGCTGGACGACTGGCGCACCCAGGTTGTGCGGGACGGCAAAAGGATTTACGTGGCTGACAACGGCAAGGAGTACGAGATGAGCCTGGAGAAGACCTGCCTGCAATGCCATGCCAATAAGGCCCAGTTTTGCGACCAGTGCCATACTTACCTGGATGTGCAACCCGACTGCTGGACCTGTCATATCGAGCCAAAGGAGAGTAAGTGATGGAAACGAGCAGGAGAAATTTCTTAAAAGCCGGTGGTGCATGTCTCTTGGGGCTCACCATCTGGCCGGCAGTTAAAAGCTTCGCTGGCAACAACACGGATGATATAGCGCCTCCAGAAGCCCCGGCCGGCAAGAAGTGGGGCCTGGTCATCGATATGCAGAAGTGCTGGCCGCAATATCAGGAAGGATGCCGGAAGTGTTTCCTGGCCTGCCAGAGGGCCCACAACATACCTGATATTGCCAATAAAGAAGAGGAAATCAAGTGGATCTGGACGGAGCCCTTTGAAAACGCTTTTCCGGAGCAGGAGCATGAGTACCTTACCGCCAGTATCAAAGGCAAACCCTTTATTGTGCTCTGCAACCACTGTGAAAACCCGCCCTGTGTGAGGGTCTGCCCCACAAAGGCAACCTTTAAACGCCGGGACGGTATCGTTATGATGGATTATCACCGTTGCATAGGCTGCCGCTACTGCATGGCTGCCTGCCCTTACGGCGCCAGGAGCTTTAACTTCAGCGACCCGCGGCCTTTTATTAAAGAAATAAACACGGCATATCCCACCCGGGAGAAGGGTGTCGTGGAAAAATGCAATTTCTGCGTCGAGAGGATTGACACCGGCTTACCGCCGGCGTGCGTCGAAGCATGCCCGGTGGGGGCACTGATCTTTGGAGACCTGGACGACCCCAACTCTGAGGCGAGAAAGATACTGGCCAGCCGTTATACCATTCAGCGTAAACCCGAACTTGCGACCCACCCCAGCGTTTATTACCTCGTCTAGAACGGCTTCCTGGATGGGAATTTCTCAAGATGGCATTGGACGACGGTCCCCGGCCGTCGCTGATATACGGGAGAAAATGAGGCGGAGGAAGGGTAGATATGCTGGTAAAGGCTTTAACTGGGAGCAAAAGATACTGGGGCTGGATAACCCTTTTACTCGTCCTTATCGGGACCGGTTTTACCTGCTACCTCTGGCAGTTGGATAAAGGGCTGACCATTACCGGTATGAGCAGGGATGTTTCCTGGGGGCTGTACATCAGCCAGTTTACCTTCCTGGTGGGGGTGGCGGCCTCGGCAGTCATGGTCGTCCTGCCTTATTACCTGCATAATGTCAAAGCCTTCGGCAGGATTACCATCCTGGGAGAGTTCCTGGCTGTTGCCGCCCTGATCATGTGCCTGCTGTTCGTACTAGTCGATGTCGGTAAGCCCATGCGAATTCTTAATATGATCTTCTATCCCACCCCCAACTCGATGTTTTTCTGGGATATGATCGCGCTGAACGGGTACCTCCTTTTAAACATCATTGCCGGCTGGCATGCCCTGGAGGCAGAATATAAAGCCGTTCCGCCCCCGGCCTGGACAAAGGTATTGGTTTATATCTCCATCCCCTGGGCTGTTAGCATTCATACGGTTACGGCCTTCCTCTACGCCGGCCTGCCGGGCAGGCACTACTGGCTGACGGCCATTATGGCGGCCCGCTTCCTGGCGTCGGCATTTGCTTCCGGTCCGGCCCTGCTGATCCTGCTGTGCTATATCATTAAACGGGTCAGTAAATTTGATCCCGGCAGGGAAGCTATCCAAAAGCTGGCGGCAATAGTCACCTACGCCACCATCGTCAGTACCTTTTTTATCGGGTTGGAATTTTTCACCGCCTTTTACAGCCAGGTACCGGCCCATGGTATATATACCCTCAAGTACCTCTTTGCCGGCCTGGATGGTCATAGCAGGCTCGTTTCCTGGATGTGGGCCTTTGCCATCCTGGTGGTTTTCGCCCTGGTGCTTTTGATTAACCCAGGAACGCGTACCAGGGATAGTTACCTCCAGTTAGCCTGCGCGGCGGTTTTTGTTTCCATGTGGATTGAAAAGGGAATAGGTCTGGTCATTGGCGGCTTTGTCCCCAATCCCTTTGAAAGGGTTACCGAGTACGTGCCCACTCTGCCGGAAATCTTAATTGCTCTGGGCGTCTGGGCAACCGGCTTCCTGGTACTTACCTTTCTGTATAAAATAGCAATTAGCGTCAAAGAAGAGACAGTCTAGCGGAAATGAGGGGTAAAGCAATGGGAATGGCATTTTCCTTTTTTGGTGTCATCGTTCTCATGCTGGTAGTTTATCTCGGTGCGGGATTGGCAGGGTGGCACTACCTGTTTGGGGTTATCATACCCTATGCCGCCATCGCCATATTTTTAGCAGGCATGGCCTACCGGGTCATAAAGTGGGCGCGGGTGCCGGTACCTTTCCGGATACCCACCACTGCCGGGCAACAGAAATCCCTGCCCTGGATTAAGGCGAGCACATTTGACAACCCTTCCAGCACTGCCGGTGTGATAGGCAGAATTGCCCTGGAAGTATTGTTCTTCCGCTCTCTGTTGCGAAATACCAGGATGGAATTACACCGGGGTCCCCGGCTGGCCTATCATTGGGAAAAGTGGCTCTGGTTGGGGGGGCTGCTGTTTCACTGGTCCTTCCTGATTATTTTCCTCCGCCACCTGCGCTTTTTTACCGAGCCGGTGCCGGCCTTTGTTTCCTGGCTGGAAGCCATCGACGGCTTTTTCCGCTTCGGCCTGCAGGGGCTTTATATAACTGATATAGTTATTTTAGTTGCTGTGACTTATCTCTTTCTCAGGCGGGTGGTTATTCCCCAAGTGCGCTATATCTCCCTCCCTGCCGACTACCTCCCCCTCTTTTTGATCCTGGGAATAGCTAGCACAGGCATTCTCATGCGCTATTTTTTCAGGGTAGACATTACGGCAGTTAAGGAATTGACTATCGGGCTGGTGACCTTCAGACCCAGGGTCCCGGAAGGAATTGGCGTTCTTTTCTACATCCACTTATTTCTCGTGTGCATCCTGGGTGCCTATTTCCCCTTCAGCAAGCTGGTACACATGGGTGGAATTTTCCTCAGCCCTACCCGCAACCTGCCCAACGATAGCCGCGCCAGGAGGCATATCAACCCCTGGAATTACCCGGTCAAGGTTCACACCTATGAAGAGTACGAAGAAGAGTTCAGGGAAAAAATGAAAATGGCCGGCCTGCCGGTAGAAAAGGGTTAGAGGGGGTTAACGCGCAATCTCCCCGTTAAAAACCGGGAAGAGCGCGTTTTATTTTTATTCCCCCCTTGTCATTTAACATGATATGTGCTAATTTTATGTTAAGGTATCCCATATACCATATAGAGCAGAAGGATTTTTATTTTAACAACAGAGGCGGGAGCGCCTCGTGACGGTAAGTTCCCACTAACGGCGCAGGGTGGAAAAAGCCCACCCACACTTCTCACCTCTTACACCAAATTTACGCAAGGAGGGGATATGATGGAAAGCATCCTTGAACCAATCGACCTGCAGAACTACCAGCCTGTGCGCCAGGAAGCCTACAATGCTTTACGGGAAGCCATCCTCACCGGCCGCCTGGAACCAGGCACCCGCCTGGTGGAAAGGAAAATAGCCAAACAGCTGGGCGTCAGCCGCACGCCGGTACGGGAGGCCATCCGTAAGCTGGAGCTGGAAGGCCTGGTCGAGCACCTGCCCCGGCGTGGAGTGGTGGTCGCCCGTATGTCCACCCGGGAAGCTTGGGAAGTCTACAGCATCCGGGCCGTCCTGGAAGGATTGGCCGCCCGACTGGCTGCTGAACATATTAATCCGGTTCAGCTAAAAAGATTAAACGAGCTTGTTAATGCCATGGAAAAGGCCTGTGACGAAGACGATCATGAAAGGTTGCAGGAACTGCACCTGGAGTTTAATAAAATCATCTGTACGGCTGCTCAGAGTCCTCGCCTGCACCAGATGATTGATAACCTGGTAGACTATATAGTAGGCTTTACCAGGGTCGGTTACAGTGTCCCAGGCCGGACGAGGGCTGCAACTAGGGAGCACCGGGAGCTGCTGGAAGCCCTTAAGAAAGGTGACGGCGAAAGGGCGGAAAGAATTGCCCGGCAGCATATAGAAAATTCCCGTCAAGCCTACTTCCTTCAGCTAGCCTTAAGGGATCAAAAAAATACCAGATATTAACGAAAAAGTTTTGATTAACCAGCAGGAATCTCTGACGAAGCGTTGAATAATTATAAACGTAAACACAAGGTATACCAGTAAATTTAATACCCATTCTGTTGGTGGTCTTAAATAACTAACGAAAAAGCATAAATTCGACAAGCTATAAAATTTAGGACCATAAAGGTGCAGTCGATTTTATAAATACTATAAAAAAGGTATACCGTATACCAATTAACATAAACGGCGAGGGGACGCATTTATGGCCGAAGCTGGGGTTAAGCTCCGTGTCTGCGAAGGTATGGTTGAAGACGCTCGAAAAGGTATTGCCAGAGTACTTTCCGACGTGATGGAAGAACTGGGCCTAAAGCCCAATGATGTGGTAGCCATAACCGGCAAGCGGACAACGGTGGCCAGGATAATGCCCGCCTTTCAAGAGGGGTGCCCGCCTGGGAACATCCAAATGGACGGCATTTTAAGACAAAATGCCGGGGTAGGTATTGGTGAAGGCATTACCCTTACAGGACAGGAGTGGCAGCCGGCCCGGACTGTCATCCTGGCACCGGTGCTCCCGGGCTGGACCCTGGCCGGTGAACATGAGATTATTCATTTGAAAAAACATTTAATTGGCCGCGCCGTAATGCCCGGGGACCAGGTAACCATCCCCCAGTTTACCGGTGGCGATGAGGCCTTTACTGTCGAAGGGGTGGCACCCCGGGGTGCGGTAGTTATTACCCGGGATACGGCGGTACGCTTTAAAGGCGGCGAGGACACGGAAGGCCGGGGCCAGCGGGTGACATATGAAGATATTGGTGGCCTGGCCAAAGAAGTCCAGCGGGTCCGGGAAATTATCGAACTACCTCTGAAATACCCGCAATTGTTTCACCGGCTGGGTGTGGAAGCGCCGAAGGGTATTCTCATGTACGGCGCTCCCGGTACGGGCAAAACCCTCATTGCCCGGGCCGTAGCTTCCGAAACTGATGCCCACTTCATTCATGTCAACGGCCCGGAGATAATGCATAAATACTACGGTGAAAGCGAAGCCCGCCTGCGCCAGGTTTTTGACGAGGCCAGGAAAAAGGCGCCGAGCATCATTTTCCTGGATGAGATTGATGCCATCGCGCCCCGCCGGGCCGACGTCCACGGCGATGTCGAAAAGCGCGTGGTCGCCCAGTTGCTAGCTTTAATGGACGGGCTGGAATCCCGCGGCAATGTCATCGTGATCGCAGCCACAAATATACCCGACCTGGTGGACCCAGCCCTGCGGCGCCCAGGCCGTTTTGACCGGGAGATAGCCATTAACGTACCCGACCAGCGGGGCCGGCGGGAGATTTTGCAGATTCACACGCGGGGTATGTCTCTGGCAGGAGATGTCTCCTTAGATCGACTGGCAGCCATAACCCACGGCTTTGTGGGTGCTGACCTGGCCGCCCTCTGCCGGGAAGCGGGTATGTACGCCTTGCGCCGCGGCCTGGCCCGGTTCCAGCTCGGTAAAAATTCCCTAGACAACCTGGAGCTCCAGGTAACTATGCGTGACTTCCTGGATGCCCTGGCAGAGGTAGAACCCTCAGCAACACGGGAGTTCGCCATGGAGATTCCTTCGGCCGGGTGGCGGGATGTAGGTGGCCTTGCCGAGATTAAAGAGCGCCTCCAGGCCATGGTCCAGTGGCCCCTGCTGTATCCCGAGCTTTTCCAGCAATTTGACTTGCCGGCACCAAAAGGCATCTTGCTTTCCGGGCCGCCGGGCACCGGTAAGACACTGGTAGCCAGGGCCCTGGCCCGAGAAAGCGGGATAAACTTTATCCCTGTAAACAGTTCCCTCCTCTTTTCCCACTGGTGGGGGGAGGCAGAAAAAACACTGCATGAGATTTTTCGCAAGGCGCGCCAGGCCTCTCCCTGCCTCCTATTTTTTGATGAAATCGATGCCCTGCTGCCCGCCCGTAAAAGCGGCGAAGGGAGCAACATTGGCAGCCGCCTGGTATCCCAATTTTTAATGGAACTTGACGGCCTGGAGGACCTGCGGGAAGTTATTGTCCTGGGGGCAACTAACCGGATTGACATCCTCGACCCGGCAGTCCTCCGGCCCGGACGCTTTGACCAGATCCTGGAGTTTCCTTATCCGGACCAGGCGGCCCGGCGAGAAATATTTGAGATTTATTTACGCTCCCGGCCGGTGGAGCGGGGCTTAAATTTAGACAACCTGGCCCAGGCAGCTGAAGGGCTGGTGGGCTCAGAAATTGAAGCCGTGTGCAAACGGGCAGCTTTACTGGCTGTAGCCGAAATAGTGAAGGGTGATTCGGTTGGCGAACCGGGGCGGGGTATTATTAAAACTCGCCACCTGGAGCAGGCCCTGGCTGAAATCCAGGAGGAAAAACACCAGGCGCGGACCGGGGTGGATAACCGCAGTGTCCGCCCCGTCTGGAATAATGTTATTCCCGGAGCAGTGACCAGGATGGGGAGGTGAGGCTGGAAGACAAAACAGAAACTTTTAAAGGCAGCGGCCGGACCGACTCCCACTGCAGCTTTTGGAAGGCCCGGCCACCGGCTGCCAGGAAGGCTCCCGGTCATGGGAGACCCCCCTTTTGCTGACATTTAAACGCAAGAAAGGAGGAACGTCAATTGTCCACCCAAGAACTCTTTGCCGAACCCAACCTAAAGCAGATTACCGTTTGGGCCCGCGGAGTGGTCATGAATAAAGACGCCCGCGACGTAGTGGTGGCTTTAACGGAAGCTGCTGCTAAAGAAGGCAAATATGTGCAAGCGTGGGAGAACTATGTCGATCTCCCCGACCGTATCTATGTACCGGTACGGGCTTACGCCCGCATCAGCAGCGATCCCATTGAAAGCAAATACGTTTACGAAAATGAGAATCCCGATATTGTCGTTGTCGTTGAGGAAGCCCTGGTCAAGGGTGTCCCTATCTTGAAGGGTATCAAGCCGGGCGCCACCCTGGTGGTTAATACCAGGCGTAGCATTGATACCATTTTGGAATTCCTGGGCGATACCGGAAACCTGGCCCGGATTGTCACTGTGGATGCCAACAGCATGGCCCAGGCCGTCATGACCCTATCCGGGGCTGAAGGAGCGACTGACGCTACCGGTATTGGCGCTGGTATAGCCGCACCCATTGCCGGAGCTGTTGTCAAGGCAACCGGTATTGTAGATATTGATAACCTGGCAGCAGTAGTCAAAAATCCTGCCGCCATGCGCCGGGGTTATGAGGAAGCCCAGATAAGGGAGCTACCGGCCCATGAAGTGGTAGAAGAAGTAGCCGTAACGGCGAAAGAGCTATTGAAGCAAATGCCCTTTGCCGGTACCGTTCCTTCCCCGCAGGTAGAAAATGAAGGCATGGTTACCGGTAACTGGCGCATTCAGCGACCCGTCCTCAACCAGGAAGCCTGCACCCAGTGCTGGACCTGCTGGATCTCCTGCCCGGATTCCTGCATTGCCATGTCCGACGATGGACCTGCTTTTAACCTCAAATATTGCAAAGGTTGCGGTCTCTGCACCGCCGTCTGTCCGAGCGGTGCCATATCCCGCGTTCCAGAATTAGATTTTAAAAATTAATCCTTTCAGGAGGTGAAAAAAATGGGTAAAATAAGGAATATTTCTGGTTGCGTGGCAGTAGCCCACGGCGTCCGCCTGGCAGATGTTGATGTGATCTGTTCATATCCCATCCGCCCCTATACCGGCATTATGTCGGAACTGGCCCGTATGGTGGCCGACGGTGAACTCGATGCCGAGTTCATTCACGGCGAGGGCGAGCACGCCCAGCTGAGCGTTGTCTACGGGGCCTCAGCTGCCGGAGCGCGGGTCTTCACCGGCAGTTCCGGCGTGGGGGTTACCTATGCTTTCGAAGTCTATTCCCCCATTTCCGGTGAGCGCCTGCCGGTGCAAATGGCCATAGCCGACCGCACCCTGGACCCGCCTGGTGACTTTGGCGAAGAGCATACCGATGCCGAGTGCTGTCGGGACCAGGGCTGGATCCAGGGCTGGGCCTCTACACCCCAGGAAGCCCTGGATAATACCCTTATTTACTACCGGGTAGGGGAAGACCCGCGGGTTTTGCTGCCCCAGTATGCCTGCCTGGATGGCTACTTCGTCAGCCATATCCTGGGACGGGTGGATATTCCCGACGAGGCCCAGGTCAAGGAATTCCTGCCGCCTTATAAAAACCACCATGTCCTGGATCCCAGGAACCCGCAGATTATTGGTGCCCAGATTGAGCCGGCCATGGGACCGCCCCTGCAGTACCAGCGCTACCAGGCCGTTAAAAACGTGCACAAGGTTTTAGAAGAAGCCTGCGATGAATTCGCCCGCATCTTTGGCCGCAAATATGATCCCTATATGGAAGAATACCTGACGAGTGACGCTGAGATCATCATGTTCGGCCAGGGTGCCCACATGGAAACGGCCAAAGCAGTGGCCCGACGCCTGCGCAATCTGGGAGAAAAGGTCGGTGTGGCAAGGCTCAGGACCTTCCGTCCCTTCCCGACAGAACAGATAAAAGAGCGGCTGTCTAAATTCAAGGCCATAGGCGTCCTGGATGTCTCAGCCAACTTCGGCATTTCCTGCAACGGTGGCGTCCTCCTCTCCGAACTACGGGCAGCCCTTTATGATTACGGCGATAAAGTCAAGACTGTCGGTTTTGTAGCCGGCCTGGGCGGCGAGGTAGTCACCCACGACGAATTCTACCGCATGTACCAGAAGTTAAAGGAAATCGCCAGGACCGGCAAAGTTGAGCAGACTGCTTACTGGATCCCCTTTGAATTATAACGTTTACCCGGAAGGAGGGAAAAGTAATAATGCTGGAACGAATTACTTCCCTGAAAAAGGCTCCTGTTGAAGAGTACTATGTCCCCGGGCATCGGACCTGTGCCGGTTGCGGCCCGGCCCTGACATATCGCCTGGTAGCCAAAGCTGCGGGTCCCAACACCATTTTCATTGGTCCAACCGGCTGCATGTACGTAGCCAATACCAGTTACGGCTGCGGTCCCTGGCGGGTGCCATGGATCCATGCCCAGATTACCAACGGCGGTGCCGTAGCTTCCGGTATTGAAGCTGCCTTTAAAGCCATGATCCGTAAGAAAAAGACGGACGCCGAATTCCCCAACATTATCGTTATGGCCGGCGACGGCGGCGCTGTAGACATTGGCCTCCAGGCTCTATCGGCCATGCTCTACCGCGGCCATGACGTCCTCTTTATCTGCTATGATAATGAATCCTACGCAAACACCGGTATTCAAACATCCCCGTCCACGCCCTACGGTGCCCATACAACCTTTACCCCACCCGGGCCGGTAGTACCGGAAGGGAAAAAGCTCTTTCCCAAAGACAACCCCAAGGTCATTGCCCACGGCCACCCGGAATTGAAGTATGTGGCTACGGCCTCAATTGGCTGGCCGGTGGATTTAATGAACAAGGTGCGTAAGGGCCTGAACCAGGAGGGTCCGGCCTATATCCACATCCATGCCCCCTGCCCCAAGGGCTGGCAGTTCCCGGCCGACAAGACTATCGAAATGGCCAAACTGGCAGTACAAACTGGCATGTTCCAGCTCTATGAATACGAGAACGGCGAATACAAGCTGTCGGTAAAGATCGATAAGCGGAAACCAGTTAGCGAATATATGAAGCTGCAGGGCCGCTTTACCCACCTGCAACCTGAGCATATCGCCAAAATGCAGGCCTTTGTCGACGCCAGGTGCGCCGAAGTGGGCATAACGGTACCGGCGGTGGCGACATCAGCTTAATACTCAACTATAAGTTGAGTAACGTTTTGCTCCAGGTAACCTGGAATGGTTACCTGGAGCAAACCCTATTTGTTTTACCGGGAATACAAGGTGAAATTTACAATGACTTTTCTATGCCAGCAACTGAAATTTATAACAACGTTTGCAGTATCAGCTATTTTTTTCAAAATAACATAAGTCAAAAAATAGATATTCCACATCCAAACGCGGCTCTATAAGTCGGTTAATTAGACAAATAAAGTGAATTTTAGACAAATTTATTATATAAAGGAGGATTAGTTGAGTATGCATGGTCTACCGCAAATGAGCGTTTGGTTGTGGTTTTTGTGTTTAGTACCTATTCTGGCCGTATTAATTTTAATGATGGTTTTTAGATGGAGCGGTGGGCGTTCGGGAATAGTAGGTTGGGTTTTAACTTTAATTGTAGCCTATACTTGGTTCGGCGGCCACCTTCATATTTTATCTGCAGGCACTTTAAAAGGCTTATGGGCTACCGTATGGGTGCTGTACATTATCTGGGGCGCCATGACAGTTTACAATGTTGTCGATTTAGTGGGTGGCTTTAAAGTTATTTCTGATACTTTTACCCGCTTAACTGGAGGCAATAAGATTTTACAATTGCTTGTTTTGGGCTGGGCTTTCCCAGGGTTTGTGCAAGGGGTATGTGGTTATGGGGCACCGGTGGCCGTTGCGGCGCCATTACTGGTGGGCCTGGGATTTGATCCCATATTTGCTGCAGCTACGGCGCTCATTGGCCACTCCTGGGCAGTGACTTTCGGTTCCCTTGGTTCCTCCTTTTCAATTTTAGAAAGATTAACCACTCTCGATCCAGGTCGATTAGCCCTGTTTGCCGCCTTTTTCCTGGGTATAGCCTGTATTTTATGCGGTTATAGTATTGCTCATATGTACGGTGGCTGGAAATGTATACGTGAAGGTACCCCTGCTATTTTGCTAATTGGGGTGACCATGGGTGCCGTATTGAACCTGGTAGCCAATTTTGTTGCTCCTTATGTAGCTTCCTTTGTAGCTGGAGCGGCGGGTCTAATAGTTGGCGGCCTGGTTGTTCCCAAACTGCCCATGTACCGCCCGAAAGTTGCTGATTATACTACCGTCGAGATAGCTGCTGCTACTACTGAACCTTACAGTTTTAACGTAGCCTTTTTCGCTTATTACGCATTAATAATAATAGTATTTACTGTATATTTAATCCGACCATTGAAGGCGTATCTAGCAGGTTTGATAAATATAGGATTTCCTTTTCCGGAAACAACTACTTTGCTTGGCTTTACCAATAAAGCAGTCAAGAAATACCAGTCTATTGCTGTGTTTACTGCTCCCGGCACATTGATTTTTACAGCAGCCTTTTTATCCTATTTGTTCTATAAAGCGCGTGGCCTGTGGCCGGAAAAAGGAGGCCAAATGCTGCTTAACCGAATTATAAAGCAGGCCATGGGCGCTACCATGACGGTTACGACCATGACCATGATGGGCGTAGTCATGATGGAAGTTGGCATTACCCGTTATTTAGCCGAGGGTCTAGCCAACACGGGGAAACTTTATCCTATCTTTTCTCCCTGGATTGGTGTTCTAGGTGCTTTCATGACCGGCAGCAACACTAATTCCAATGTACTTTTTACCGGCCTCCAGTGGGACGTGGCTAAACTGCTGATGATAAGTCCCTTTGTAATTTTAGGCCTGCAGACTTCTGGCGGTGCAATTGGAAATATGTTTTGTCCTATGAATGTGGCTTTGGGTACCGGCGTAACCGGCCAGGGCGGGCGTGAAGGCGAGTGCCTGCGCCGCACGGCCCTGTACAATGCTATTCTTACTTTTGTAGTAGGAATCCTGGGCTGGTTAATCCTCTATGTATTTTTCCCGGGAATCGAATAGGAGGTCGATAGCACATGGTAGCGGCTGAAAAACAATCTTTACGGAAAAGGTACAAGTTTGAAGGCATGCTGGGTGCTTTTATCTTGATGTGGCTGGACTTCCCGCTGTTATATCAAGGTGTTGTATCCCATAATTCCGCAACATTGGGAGCAGGTTTTCTTATTATGCTGGTGGCTGGTGGTATAGCGTATTATTTTAGTTAAATTAAAATAGGCTGGCGGGGTGGGTGGTAGGCGAGGTGCTACCGGCCTGCCCCGTAGTTAATTTAATATCTTGTTAAAGAGGTGCTTCCTGATGCAGGTTCTGGTAACCGGTGGTGCGGGCGATGTCGGCCGCTACCTGGTCCAGGATTTATGTTATCACGGCCACCAGGTGCGGATCCTGGATCGGGCCTTGAGTTTTCTTGACAGCCCCGGGAGCAGCCAGGTCAATCTATTCGGAGGTGATCTAGGAGATAAGGAACTGGTGGCCAGGGCCGTAGACGGCGCGGAGGCGGTAATCCACCTGGCCTGGAGCTTCAGCGACGACCCCCTGGACATTTTCGACGGCGACTTGGTCGGGCATATAAATTTACTAGAAGCATCTGCCAGAGCTGGCCTCAATCGTTTTATCTATACCAGCACGGCGACAGTTTATGGCCGGGCTACCACCCGGCCTGTTTACGAGGATCACCCGTGCCTTATTGATGAAGCCCGCAAGCCCCTTTATGCCTTGGGTAAGTTTGCGGCTGAGGAACTGTGCCGCCACTATTACCGTGAACAGGGTTTACCGGTAACTATTTTTCGTTTCTGGTGGGCCTTCGGTGATGAAATCGGCGGCCGGCATTTACGTAATCTGATACGGACGGTTCTCCGTGATGAGCCTCTCCAGGTGCCGGCTGCTGCCGGAGGAGCGTTTGTCAGCATGGCCGACTTAGCCCAGGCCTGCCGGCTGGCCTTAAGTAGGCCCGAGGCCGTCGGGCAGACCTATAACCTGGGGAGCCTTTATTTGACATGGGAAGATATTGCCAGCCGGATTATCGAACTAACCGGATCCGTTTCAAAATTACAGGTAATTCTTCCGAGCGAATGGGCGGGGCCCACCTTTTTAAACGAGGTGTGGGATCTCAGCTGGGAGAAAGCGGCCCGGGAACTGGACTATCAACCCGCTTTTACCGGTAATCATGGCCGGGAGGCCTTTTTTAAAGCCCTGGTAAAATGTATTAATAAAGTTCGGGCAACGGAGAAAAAACGTTAATAAAAAGGAATGGGCTTAACAAGAAAGAAAAGGGGTGGTACAATGGAAAAGTGACATCAGAAAGTGCCTGTTCGGAGGCAGGAAAAGAAGTGCGGGACGAAGCTCTTTTACTTAAAAAACATTCTATTCATGATAGCCT
Source organism: Moorella sp. E306M (assembly GCF_006538385.1). Taxonomy (NCBI): domain Bacteria; kingdom Bacillati; phylum Bacillota; class Clostridia; order Neomoorellales; family Neomoorellaceae; genus Neomoorella; species Moorella sp. E306M. The sequence goes on from NZ_BJKO01000001.1 coordinate 2,213,832, forward strand.
GTTGTTAAGCCGTTATGATTATTTTCTACGCTTCTTGCTAAAAGGTGCCTTGGCGGGTGCGGGCGCCGGGGTAGTTGGTGTAGCCTTTCGCCTTGTCCTGACGGAAGGGGACTTATGGCGTAATGAGCTTTTAACGTGGGCACGGGGTATACCCGGCTGGGGCTGGCTGGTGTTACCCTGCCTGGGTGGCCTGGCCGGAGCCCTGGCCGGCTGGTTGACCAGTTTTGCTCCGGAAACAGCCGGTAGCGGCATTCCCCACGTGGAAGCCGTTCTGATTAACCAGCGCAAGCTCATCTGGTGGCGGGTTATCCTGGTAAAATTTATTGCCGGGGCCCTGGCTATTGGGGCTGGTCTATCCCTGGGCCGGGAGGGGCCGACGGTACAAATGGGCGCTGCCGCCGGCCAGGTAGTAAGTAAAAGCCTTAGCCGGTCCAAAACAGAACAACTTCACTTAATTGCCTGTGGTGCAGGAGCAGGGCTGGCAGCAGCCTTTAACGCCCCCCTGGCGGGAGTAGTTTTTGTCCTGGAAGAACTGCGCCGTAATTTTTCACCCTATGTACTAGGAGGAGCCCTGGCAGCCAGTGTCACTGCCGATCTGATATCCCAGAGGATTTTAGGGCCACTTCCTACCTTTCGCATTAAGGAATTATTACCTTTACCTCTGACCACCTTACCGGCATTTTTAGTCCTGGGAATATTAACCGGTATTTTAGGCGTGGCTTTTAATCGTACCTTGCAAGGAAGCCTTGAACTGGCAGACAGGTTAAAGGGACTGCCCCGCTGGTTGCGGGCGTCGCTGGCAGTCTCGCTGGCAGGGGTTTTGGGCTATTTCTTACCCCGCGTTTTAGGCGGCGGGCACCAGCTGGCAGAAGATGTTCTCTGGGGCCGGGTTCAAGTAGGTATTATCCCCCTTCTTTTTGCTGTCAAGTTTCTTTTAACTATGTTAAGTTACAGTGCCGGGGTTCCAGGGGGGATCTTTCTACCGCTCCTGGTTTTGGGGGCTTTACTGGGATCCTTTGTTGGCCAGGTTAGTGGCCTGCTTGTTCCCGGTTTTCAGGGCCTGGGGCCATCTTTCGCGGTAATTGGAATGGCTGCCTATTTCGTGGCTATTGTGCGTTCCCCTCTTACTGGGATTGTGCTCATAATCGAAATGACAGGTAATTACCAGCACATTTTACCGCTTCTTTTTACCTGTATGATTGCTTTTATAGTAGCGGAGGCTCTGGGATGTTTACCAGTTTATGAGATGCTGCTGGAACGGGATTTAGCCAGGGCGAAGAGTGAGGGTATTTCGAAACCCTCTATTAAAGATAAAATGCTGATTGTCGAGGCTGTAGTTGAGAGCGGGGCGAGCGCCTGCGGTTGCCGGGTCAAAGACCTGGCCTTACCCGTAGATTGTTTGTTGGTTACCATACGCAGAGGAGCCAGGGAAATCATTCCCCGCGGTAATACCAGGCTTCTGGAAGGTGATCACTTAACAGTAATTGTACCCGAGAATAGAGCGGCGGCGTTAAACGAGGCACTGGCTAAAGTAACTCGATGTAATCTCAAAGTGTAAGTTGTAAAAAGCCGGCCCCATATCAGGGAGCCGGCTTTTTATTACCCCAGCAGGCGGCGTATTTGCGACAGATTACGCAGGGTTTCTTCAATCCCGGCATTTACTAAATTGCTAAACTGGCTGACATCCCAGGAACTGACGGGCTTTTTTATGGGCTTAAGGACCAGATCGGCATAAAGCCTTAGGGTAAGGGAAGTATTGCGCTGGCTGATAATCTCCAGGCTCTGGAGAAGGACCTCGCCTGCATGTCGGAAATTGCGTTGAGGAACACCACAGTCCAGGTCTACAGCCACGACTATATCGGCCCCCAGGCAGCGGGCAATATCGGCCGGTACGTTGTCTGTCAGGCCGCCGTCGACCAATAGACGGGAGCCGATTTTATAGGGTGCAAAGAGGGCCGGGATAGAGATGCTGGCCCGTACCGCCTGCCAGGCAGGTACATCACCGCCCAAGACCGTATCCGGCGGCAAGGGTTTAACCGGCCTGGCGGCAGTAAAGATAACTGTTTCACCGCTACTTAAATCACAGGCCACGGCTGCCGTCAGGGGCTGGAGATCCGAAAGAAGGCGATTGCCCAGGACCTTTTTCAGCGCGCTTTCAATGGTACCGCCTTGAATTAGCCCCAGGGGCAAACCGGTAAAGCGGTAGTTTTCCAGTCTAAATATGTTAGCAAAAGGGAGGCTGCCCATGGAACTAACGGCCGGCAGGAGGCCGGCCCCATAAAGGGCGGCGGCAATGGAACCGGCGCTGGTACCGACGACGACGTCGGGTTTAATATTGTTTTCCTCCAGGACGCGTAAAACTCCTAAGTGGGCTGCTCCTTTTAACCCCCCACCTCCCAGGGCGAGGCCAAAACGCATAAAAGAACCTCCTCGCAAAAGCTTGCAAAATATTGTATGCCTTGAGCCTGGATTTAGTGCAAGGGAAAAAGATTTAATCGGAAAAGCAGGATTTTAAACCCGACACAGCGAATATTTATCATAGTAAAACAGTGTTTCATAATATAAACCGGAGGTGGATGAGTATGCAAAAGTTAAAGATTATGCAGCGGATTATCGACTGCGGGATCGTGGCTGTAGTCCGGGCGGAGAATCCGGACCAGGCGCTCAAAATTGCTGAAGCCGTGAAAGCGGGCGGGGTGGAGGCCATTGAGATCACCCTTACCGTACCGGGAGCCCTGGAAGTTATCCGGGAACTGGCGGCTACATATCGCCAGGGAGAGATTCTTATTGGCGCCGGTACGGTCCTGGATGCTACCACAGCACGGCTGGCTATTCTGGCGGGGGCCGAGTTCCTGGTCAGCCCGTCCCTGGATCTTGAGATGGTTAAAACCTGTAACCGTTACCAGAAAGTCTGTATGGCCGGGGCCATGTCTATAAGAGAAATAGTTGAAGTGATGGAGGCAGGCAGTGATTTCGTCAAGCTCTTCCCGGGCAGCGCCTTCGGTCCGGAAATGGTTAAAGCCATTAAAGGGCCCTTGCCCCAGGCGCCGATTATACCTACGGGCGGTGTCAGCCTGGAGAACGTGGGCCAGTGGATCAAGGCCGGCTGCGAGGCCGTAGGGGTTGGGGGTGAACTGACCAAAGGGGCCAAAACTGGCGATTACCAGCAGGTAGAGGAAACAGCCCGCAAATTTGTAGCCTCCATCCGGGCTGCCAGAGGGCAATAATTTTTTAACCATACATGCCCTTTGTGACTCTCTCAACATCGCAGGCATTAAATTTTGCTAGAAGGGAGTTTTTCCTGTGGCTAAAGTAGTTACTTTTGGCGAGATCATGCTGCGCCTGTCCACACCAGGCTACCAGCGCTTTATCCAGGCTGATTCCTTTGATGTTACTTACGGAGGCGGGGAGGCCAACGTCGCTTGTTCCCTGGCCAATTACGGCGCCGAGGCCGCTTTCGTCACTAAAGTCCCGGCCAATCCCCTGGGCCAGGCGGCTATCAATCATTTGCGTCGCTACGGCGTAGACACCAGTTTTATCCTGAAAGGCGGTGAACGCCTGGGGATCTATTTCCTGGAAACCGGGGCGTCCCAGCGGCCTTCAAAGGTGGTTTATGACCGCAAGTACGCCAGCATCGCCGGGGTACAGCCGGGTGAATTTGACTGGGCCAGGATTTTTTCCGGTGCTTCCTGGTTCCACTTTACTGGTATTACTCCCGCCCTGGGCGAGAATGTGGCCGCCGTTACCCTGGAAGCTGCCCGAACGGCGAAAGAGATGGGCCTCACCGTTAGCTGCGACCTCAATTACCGCAAGAACCTCTGGACCCCGGCTCAGGCCCGGGCGACCATGACGGAATTAATGGCTTATGTAGACGTAGCCATCGGCAACGAAGAAGACGCGGAGAAGGTCTTCGGCATTAAAGCGGCTGCTTCCGATGTTACCAAAGGGGAAATTAGCGAAGAGGGTTACCGTCAGGTAGCCCGGGAGCTGTTGACCCGCTTTAACCTGCAAAAAGTAGCAATTACCCTGCGTGAGAGTTTCTCCGCTTTTGACAATGGCTGGTCGGCCCTCCTCTATGACGGCCGGGAGTTTTACCGCTCGCGTCGCTACCAGATCCACATTGTGGACCGGGTCGGCGGCGGTGATGCCTTCGCCGGCGGCTTAATCTACGCCCTGACGGAAGGGTTTGCCCCGGCCGAGGCCCTGGAATTTGCCGTGGCCGCTTCCTGCCTGAAACACACCATCCCCGGCGACTTCAACCATGTCACCAAGGAGGAAGTAATGACGCTCATGCGCGGCGATGCCTCCGGGAGAGTGCAGAGGTGAACCAGTAAGCCCTGAAGCCAGCTTCAGGGCTTTTAATTTCTTCATTTCTTGCCGGGCTTTTAAAGGTGTCTACCAAATGGTAAAATGTATATATAAATTGAGTAAAATTAAGAGGTGATACTTGTGAGTTTCCAACGTATAACCATAGAACCGGAAAAGATGGGGGGGGTACCCTGTATCCGGGGTCTACGCATTCCTGTTGCTACGGTGGTTGATCTTTTTGCCAGCGGGCTAAGCCGGGAGGAAATCTTAAAGTATTACCCCGACCTTGAAGCCGAAGATATTACCGAGGCCTTACGTTTTGCTGCTGAAGCTGTACGCGAACGTGAGTTACCTCTTATCAGCGAAGTATGAAGTTTTTAGTGGATAACGCCTTGTCACCTTATTTAGCTCAGGAACTATGTAAAGCTGGCTATGATGCAATACACGTGAGAGATTTAGGAATGGCCGAGGTTCCCGATCAGCTTATCTTTGATCTGGCATCGAGAGATAATCGTATTATTTTAACGGCAGATACTGATTTCGGTACCCTGTTAACAACTCGCCAGGCCTCAAGCCCATCAGTGGTAATCTTTCGCCAGCCTGATAAAAGACCGGCAACTATATTGGCTTTATGCCGGGCTAATCTACCAGGGCTATCTGAAGTTCTCCAACGAGGTGCGGTAGTAGTATTTCAAAGCCGGAGGATCCGGGTGCGACGGTTACCTTTTTTGCCGCGGAAATAATGGATTGCAAGGAACAGGATGAAGCCCCTGATGGCAGGGGCTTCATCCTGTTTAGGCCGCAAAATTTTTTCTTACCCCGGCAGGAATTTGACGGTCCGCAGCGAATATATTTTACAAACGATTGCACAATGGATTGCACAAAGGTTTGCAGCAAAGGAAGCTAGAGTATGGTCAATATCAAAGAAGTTGCCGAGAGGGCCGGGGTTTCGCCCAGCACCGTTTCCCGGGCCTTAAGCGGCCGGGTTGCGGTCAGCCCGGAAACGAAAGAAAAAGTCATGCGCGCCGTACGTGAGCTTAACTACCAGCCTAATGCCCTGGCCAAGGGTTTGAAAGAAGGGCGCTCCAGGACCATCGGCCTGATCATTCCCAATGTGCGGAATTTGGTTTTCCCGGCGGCCATCAAAGGGATAACCGATGTGGCCAAAAAGTATGGCTATACCGTTATCCTGTGCAATACCGACGAAGATATAGAAACAGAGAAAGCCTATGTCGACAACCTGCGCAAAAGGCTGGTCGACGGCCTGATTTTTTCCACAGCCACGGCCGCCAGCACCCACATTTTGGAACTCAAAGAGCAGGGTTTCCCGGTAGTACTCATGATCCGCCACCTGGAAGACAAGGTGGATGCCGTTATAGTCGACAACTTCCGGGGTGGCTATGAAGCCACTAAATTCCTCATCGAGCGAGGTTACCGGCGTATCGCTTTTGTCAACGGCACTTTAGAACTGGACCTCTACCGCCAGCGTTTTGCCGGATACCAGGCGGCCCTTGCGGAGGCCGGTATAGCCTATAACGAGGACCTGGTTGTTCACGGTACCCGGGACTGGGAAGATGGTTACCGAGCCATTCTCACTATCCTGGAGCGGGGCCAGCGGCCGGATGCCGTATTTGCCGCCAGCGATCCCAAGGCCCTGGGGGTTATTAAAGCTCTAAAGGCAAAGGGTCTGCGGGTACCGGACGATGTTGCCGTCATGGGTTATGACAACCTGGACATGTCAGAACTAATGGACCCTCCCCTGACCACGATGGCCCAGCCCTTTTACGAGGTTGGCCAGAGGGCGGCGGAGCGGTTGATCAAGTTGATTAACAGCAAGCGGAAAAATAAACCTGTGGTTGAAAGGCTACCAGCCCAATTACTGGTGCGATCTTCGGTAGATTATGGACTCGCCGGCCAGGTTATTGCTACTGGCAAATAACACAGCCACCCTCTCTGTGAATGCTGGAGTATAGGTGTGGCTTTGAAAGGGGGTGTAAGTAGGGAAACAGCCAATCTGAGGTATTTTCTAAGATAATGCATGAAAACCAAAAGCAAAAAGAAAAGAATGGAGGTACTGAAGGCATGAAAAAGTTAGTCTTGTCATTCATGGTTCTTGTCCTGGTTTTCTTGGTGACTGCCTGCGGCCAGGGCAATTCTGCCAAGGACAAAAGCCAGGCAGACGGCGGAGAAAACCAGGCAAGTTCCAGTGAGGTAATTGTCATCGGCAACCTGCAGGATTTAAGTTCTACCACCTCGGTCTGGGGCAAGATGGTTACCAATGGTGCCCAGCTGGCCATCGACAAGATCAATAAAGAGGGCGGTATCAATGGTAAGAAGCTGAAGCTGGTTACCTATGATACCAAAAATGACGTCCAGGAGGCAATCAACGCCTACAACCGCCTGGCTACCCAGGATAAAGCCGTGGCCATAATCGGCCCGCCGGTCAGCAATATCGGCATCGCCCTCGCACCCGTTGCCGAAAACACTAAAGTAGCTATCCTGGGGAGCTTTATTGACGAGAGGGCGACGACGAAAAACGACGGCAAGCCGTGGGCCTATAACTTCCTGATCCAGCCGAGCAGCGTGCAACAGGCCGAGATCGTCGCCAGCTACACACTGGAAAAATTGAATTTAAAAAAGGTCGGCGTTCTGTACAACCAGGCCAATGCCTACTCTGTTTCCCTGGCCAAGCCTTTTATCGATTATGTGAAGAGCCACGGCGGGCAGGTAGTATCCGAGCAGATGTACAAGACAGGGGATAAAGATTTCAAAACCCAGCTGGCGGCAATTCAAGCGGCCGGGGCCGAAACAATTTATATTCCCAACTATATCCAGGAAGACGTCCTGGCAGTACAGCAGGCGCGGCAGATAGGCATCAACGTCCCCATAACCGGCGGTCTGGATTTTGCCCCGCCGTTTGCCAGCCTGGCCGGCGAGGCCGCCAATGACATTTATTTCCCCAACAATATCGCCGCGGAAGATCCGCAGATCAAGGAGGTGGCAGAAGCTTACAAGGCAGCCTATAATGACGAGCCTCTGAATAAGGTTTTCATCGGCTATGACAGCATCCTGGTCATTGCCGACGCCATTAAGCGGGCCGGTGCGCCTGACCCGATCAAGGTACGGGACGCTATGGAACAGACAAAGGACGTCAAGGGAACAACGGGCAATATCAGCATATCTCCCAATACCCATCGTCCCTATGGCCTTTCTATGGTGATGATTAAAATTGAAAAGGGCCAGTATATCACCAAAGAGCGTTATATTACCAAGGAACAGCAGCAGCAATAATATGGAAGGATGCCGGGACGGGTATAGGGCTGCGGATCCGTCCCGGCCATCCCGTGAAGGATCTTAAAGGGGCGGCAAATTATGACGGCACAATTGATAATTAACGGCATTTCCCTGGGTGCGGTATATGCATTGATCGCCGTGGGGTTTGCCATAATATTCAATATATTGAAGTTCAGCAATTTCGCCCACGGTGGTTTTATGACCGTGACGGCCTACGTGGGTTTCCTGGCCACAAGGTTCTGGCATACATCACTGCTCTGGACCCTGCTTATCGCTTCCCTGGCAGGGGGGATGCTGGGGATTATAGCAGAATTAGTTGCCTTCCGCCGTATTCGCAATAATAAAGGTCCTGTGATCTACTATTTCGTGTCTTCTATCACTCTTGGCATGCTGCTGGAGAACCTGATGACTATCTTTTTCAGCACCAACTTTTATGCTTATCCTAATTTCTTCCCTGTAGCCACAGTGAAAGTGGGCCAGCTACTGCTGGGTGTCCCGGAACTCATCATGTTCTGCATCTCATCCTTGGCCTTGATAATTCTGGCGGTGCTGATTTACAGGACCAAGCTGGGAACCGCTCTGCGTTCCGTTTCCTATGACGTCGATACCTCCGGTTTGATGGGTATCAATGTCCTCAGGATTATCCAGCTGGCTTTTTTCCTGGCGGGATTCCTGGGCGGGATCAGCGGCGTCTTTTTAGGTATCAGTTATACCCTCTATCCCCAACTCGGCCAATTGGTGGTCAAGGGTTTTGTCGCATCCGTGATTGGTGGCCTGGGCAGCCTGTCCGGGGCGGTTATCGGCGCCTTTCTTTTAGGAATAATTGAGATTTTACTTATCCGGCTTGTCGGTTCGGGTATATCACCAGTGTTCATCTTCGTCATTATGTTACTTTTTCTCCTGGTGCGGCCGCGGGGTATTGCTGGCAGCCATATCCAGGAAAAAGCTTGATAGGGGTATGGCCATGGAACTTTTAGCTTCGGTGCTAACCTTTACAGCAATCAATGTAGTAGCCGTGACCGGCGTCTTCATTCTTACAGGGTTAACCGGCCTCTTTTCCTTGGGCCAGGGGGCTTTTATGGGTATTGGCGCCTATGTTGCCGGGTTGATGGCCATTAAATATAATTTTTCCTTTCCTTTAGCGGCATGCGGAGCTGTTGTTGTTGGCCTGATAGCAGCCGTGATAGTTGGCTTGCCAACCATCAGGTTACGCCGGGACTACATCTCTCTGGTAACCTTGGGCTTTGGCGAAGCCATAGCTGCCCTCCTCAACCAGTCTGTAAATATTACCGGCGGCGCCATGGGTCTCTCCGGCATACCCAAGCAGACCACGCTTCTCTTAGCAGTAACTTCAGCCGTGATCTGCCTGTTGCTGGTCTGGGGTTTTAAATGTTCGCGCTACGGCCGCCAGTGCCTGGCTTTACGAAGTGATGAACTGGCGGCCAGGTCCATGGGCATCAATGTCAACCAGGTAAAAATGGTGGCCTTCCTTTTATCGGCAGCTATTACAACCTATGCCGGCGTCCTCTATGGATTTTATACGACCTATGTCGAGCCGGTAATGTTCGGCTGGACCAAATCTGCCGAGTGGATTATTATGGTGTTTTTCGGCGGCATCAACAGCCTGACCGGGGCCGTCGTCGCCAGCGCCCTGCTTACAGGTTTGCCGGAAATCTTACGTGCCGCAGCCGAATGGCGTATCGTCGCCTACTGCGTGATTGTCTTATTAATCCTGAACTTTAAACCTACCGGTTTATTCGGTGAGTATGAAATCTCCCTCCTGTCCCTGCTGCGGCGCCGGGGAAACAGGATAAGGGAGGGTGAGGGGTCGTGAATATTTTAGAAGTCAAAGGGCTTAACAAAAGGTTCGGCGGCGTCCAGGCGGTGGCGGATTTTTACCTCGACCTGCCGGAAAAGGGTATCGTAGGCATTATCGGGCCCAACGGGGCCGGCAAGACGACGATTTTTAATGTTATCTCCGGCGTTTATAAAGCCGATAGCGGCCAGGTGCTGCTGGCGGGCCGGGATATTACCAATATGGAACAGCATCGAATAGCCAAAGCCGGGCTGGGCCGCACTTTTCAAAACATCCGCCTCTTTCGGGGCCTGAGCGTGGCGGAAAACGTCATGACAGCTATCGACCCCCTGACGAAGTATAATATTTTTTCCGCCCTCCTGTCGCTGCCGGGGAAATTTCGTGCCGAGCGGGAAGCCAGGGAAAAAGCCTTACACTACCTGGAGTTGGTGGACTTAATTGCTTATAAAGACTGGCGGCCGGAGAACCTACCTTACGGCCTCCAGCGTCGCCTGGAGATTGCCCGGGCCCTGGCCACCGGTCCCAGAGTATTGCTGTTGGATGAGCCGGCGGCAGGATTGAATCCCAAAGAAGTCATCGATCTGATTGAGCTCATCGCCAGGCTTAATAGGGATTTAGGCCTGGCCATCCTCCTGATTGAACACCGGATGGAGGTAGTAATGCAGCTCTGCCAGTACATTTATGTCCAGAATTTCGGTAAGACCCTGGCCAGCGGGCCACCGGCTGCCATTCAATGCAATGAAGAGGTCATCAAGGCCTACCTGGGGGACGAGGAATGAGATGTTGACGATTAAAAACTTGAGCGCCGGCTACGGGGCGATTATGGCCCTGCACGAGGTCAACCTTGAAGTTAAGCAAGGTCAGATTGTCAGTATAATCGGGGCCAACGGCGCCGGCAAAAGCACTCTTTTAAATACCATTGCCGGTCTGGTGCGGCCGCGCCGGGGTTCGATCCTTTTTATGGGGGAAGAGTTGCCGCGGCAGCCCCACCTGGTGGTCAGGCGGGGGATAGTCCAGGTGCCGGAAGGCAGAAAAGTCTTCGCCGGCCTGACGGTGAAGGAAAACCTGCTGATGGGCGGTTACCGGCTCAGCGGCCGGGAAGCGGCCAGGAATTTAGAACATATATTTACTTTGTTCCCGGTCCTCAAAGAACGCCAAAACCAGTACGCCGGCACTTTAAGCGGCGGCGAACAGCAGATGCTGGCCGTAGGACGGGGCTTGATGTCCAACCCCAAAGTTATGCTTTTTGATGAACCTTCCTTGGGCCTGGCCCCACTGGTGGTCAACACCATTTTTAATATTATCAGCCGCATCCGGGAGGAAGGGGTTACCGTCCTGCTGGTGGAGCAAAATGCCCGCAAAGCCCTGGCTCTATGCGATCACGCCTATGTTTTAGAAAACGGCAGGATTACCATGAACGGGCCGGGCAGGGAATTGCTGGCCGATCCCCGTATTCGCAATGCTTATCTGGGCGAGCGGGTAGAGCCCCGGGTGGACAGCAAGAGGAGCAGATGAAAGAAGGGAGTAATTGTGGGTGGATTTTTTAACAGGGATAAAATTCCTTTCGTCCCTGTGGTGTATGAACATGCCGCCGCCTTAATCGGGGTAACGCCTTCAAAAATGGCCAGGAGCGCGGAACTGATCGTGAAAGGACAGCTCAGGGCTTATGAGCTGTACGGCCATGACCTGGTTACGGTCGGCATCGATATCTATAACGTCGAAGCCGAAGCCCTGGGCTGCCCGGTGCAGTATTTCGACGACGAAGCCATTCCGGCCATTGCCGGCCCCATCGTTTCCTGTCCAGCCGACCTGGCCCGCCTGAGGGTACCCGATCCGGAACATGACGGTCGCCTGCCTTTACTCCTGGACGCCGCCAGCCGGGTGAGGGAGGTTATCGGCAGTGAGGTGGCCGTAGGCGCCGCTATGGTGGGACCATTTACCCTGGCCGCCCTGCTCCGGGGTTATGAAAACTTTATATTAGATTTGTTGACCGCACCGGACTTTGCCGGCGCCCTGCTGGATTTTGCCGCCGAAGTAGGCCTGGCAGTAGGCACGGCCATGATTAAACGGGGTCTAAGTATATCGATTAACGAATCCTGGATAACGCCGCCTTTGCTTTCGCCGGAACTCTACCAGCGATTTGCTTTTCCCCGGGAAAAAGGGTTAATTGTTGCCTTAAAGGCCGCCGGGGCCGCCAGCGTCGGTTTAATTAGCGGCGGCAATACCACCCCCATTGTCGACTGGCTGGTGCAGACAGGTTCCTCCATTCTCATGGCTGACTACGGTACCGACCTGGTGGCCTATAAAGCAAAGGCCCGGGCGGCAGGTATCGTCCTGCGGGGCAGCATCCAGGCACGGGTAGTGGAAACAGGTCCCAAAGAGCTGATTGCTGCTCAGGCCAGAGAAGTCCTGGCCAAAGGGGCACCTGGCGGCGGGTTTATCCTGGGATGCGGCGTTGTTCCCTACGGAGCCCCGCCGGAAAACGTGCTCTACCTGAAACAAGTACTGGCAGCATACATGGCAGAACACGGGGGAATAGCATGAAAGCTCAAGCCTATGTTTTAGAAGCGTTTAATGAACCTCTGACGGCACGGGAAATAAACATTCCCAACCTGGAGCCGGGGCAGGTGCTGGTAAAGATAAAAGCCGCCGGTATCTGCGGCTCTGACCTGCACATCTGGCAGGGAGAGGACCCGCGCGTCAAGTTACCTATGATTTTGGGCCACGAAGGCGTTGGCGAGGTGGCCGCCATTAAAGGAAAAAAGCTAACGGTAGAAGGTGAAGAACTGAAGGAGGGCGACCTTATTTTCTGGAACCGGGGTGTTTCCTGCGGCCACTGCTATTACTGCGCCGTGTTGCGGGAACCGTCTTTATGCCCCAACCGGGTCGTCCAGGGAATTAATATTACCACTACCGAACCGCCGTATTTAAACGGATGTTATGCCGAATATATCATTCTGCAGCCCGGCGCGGACATATTCCGGGTGCCGGCGGGGGTTGACCCCGCGGTGCTGGTGGCGGCCTCCTGTTCAGGGGCTACAGCGGCCCACGGCTTCGACCTGGTGCGGCCAGAACCTGGCGACACGGTGGTTGTTATCGGCCCCGGGCCTTTAGGCCTGTTTGCCGTAGCCTTTGCCCGGGCTTATGGAGCAACTACAGTCATTGTGAGCGGTGGCTCTAAAACACGCCTGGAAATGGGACGGCAATTCGGGGCCACTGTTATCCTGGACCGCCATGAAGTTCAGGATGAGGAGCGGCGGCAGATAGTCATGGACCTGACCCACGGCCGCGGCGCCGATCTGGTCGTCGAGGCTGCGGGCAATGCTGCAGCTTTGCTGGAAGCCATTACCCTGGTGCGACCTGGGGGTGCGGTCCTCAGCATGGGTTTTGGCCAGCCGGGAGGGACCTTCGCCTTTGACGGTTATCAGCACCTGGCCCGGCGCAATATCCGTTTACAGGGGGTGTGGGTCAGCGACACCCGCCATGTTTACCGGGCCATGGCCATGATCCTGGCGCAGCCTGAACTTTTTGCCCGGATGATTACCCACCGTTTCCCGCTGGCCCGGGTTAATGAAGCACTAGAGGTGATGGCCTGTAAAGAAGCCGTGAAAGCAGTACTTATGCCATAAATATTGACCTTGTAATTAGGAGCAGGAATAAGATGGAACATTATAATTGCGATGTCCTGGTTATCGGCGGCGGCGGGGCAGCCCTGCGGGCGGCCATCGCCGCCCAGGAGTATAACCCTGATTTAAAGGTAGTCCTGGCCACAAAGGGGAGGCTGGGCAGGAGCGGGGTGACGGCCACGGCCTGCTCCGATCGCATGGCCTTCCACGCAACCTTACCCCATACCCCGCCGGGGGGTGCAGACGCGTGGCGCTACCATGCCGAAGATATTTACCGCCTCGGCGGCCTGGTCTCCGACTGGGATCTGGCCGTAACGTTAGCCCGGGAAGCTGAAGCTGCCTTTAACTACCTTGATGCCCTGGGTGTCCCTTTCGTGAAAGAAGGGGGAAAGGCCCGCCAGTTTGTGACCGATGGCTCCGACTTCCCCAGGGCCTGCTATACCGGCCCCAAGACGGCTATTCATATTGAAGAAGCCCTGGTGGAGCGTTTGCGTCAGCTGCCGGTACAGGTCCTGAATTTTACCATGGTCGCCCGGTTAATTACCAGCCAGGGAAGGGTAACCGGCGCCCTGGCCCTGGATACCCGCCAGCGGCATGACCCGGCTGCCGCCCTGAAAGTTATCTCCGCAAGGACGGTCATCCTGGCCACCGGAGGTGCGGGCCAGGTTTACCGGACCAATGTTTTTCCCGGCGGCATGACTGGTGACGGCTACGCCCTGGCCTACACCGCCGGCGCCGAACTCGTCAACATGGAATTTATCCAGATCGGCCTGGCCTCCCTGAAGACGAAATTAAATTGTTCGGGGAGCATGTTGCGCGCCCTGCCCCGCCTGGTTAACGACCGGGGCGAAGAATTCCTGGGACGCTATTTCCCGCCGGGTACCCCGTCCAGGGTGGTAATGAACCTGCTATTCCGCAAGGGAGCAAGCTGGCCGGTTACCTATGAGCATCCCACCCACATCATTGACGTGGCCGTCTACCAGGAAATTGCTGCCGGGCGTAAGGTCTACCTGGACTACAGCCGGAACCCGGCCGGATTCCAATGGGACGAACTGGTGGAAGAAAATCACCGGCGTTATTATAGCGAAATTACGGTCGACCTGGGGACAGAAAAGCGCCTGGCCAGCCCTTTACAGCGCTTGAAGGAAATTAATCCCGAAAGTATCGCCTGGCTAAAGGAGCGAGGGCTGGACCTGGAAGCCGGCGCCATGATTGAGGTGGCGCCCTGCATCCAGCACTTCCAGGGCGGGGTGAAAATCAGTCAGGCCGGCAGGACGGCTGTTGCCGGCCTGTATGCCGCCGGCGAGGTGGCCGGCGGCCAACACGGGGCCAACAGGCCGGGGGGCAACGCCCTGCTGGACGGCCAGGTCTTCGGCCGCCTGGCCGGGGAAGAGGCTGCCAGAGAAGCCGTCAGCGTACCCCCCGTAGAAGTGCCGGCGGCCGAGATTGAGGGATTTCTTGCCCGGACGCAGCATATGCTTGATAAAGGTGACATACCGGCCGGGGAGTTGCGGCGGAGGTTGCAGGATCTGATGAACCGGGCGGCCAGCGTAGTGAGGACAGAGGAGGGGCTGCGGCTGGGCCTGGAAAAGCTATCCGCGCTGCAGAAAATAGCGCAGCGGGTCGACGAGCACGGCCTGGCCTACGCCCTGGAGAACGAAAACATGCTGCTGGTGGCGGAAATGATCCTGCGGACGGCCCTGCAGCGGGATGAGAGCCGCGGCCCCCATCTGCGTTTTCTTAAAGCAACCGATGTTACCCCGGTATCCCGCCGGGACCCGGAATGGCAGCGCTACCTGGTCATCAGCCGTAAGGACGGGCAGATGGTGTTGACAGTGCGCGAGCCAGTGCGGCCTTAGGAAAAAATTTACCCTGCTTTTGCCTGCCGGCAGGGATTCATAATTACCAGGATGTGACATTTTTGCTTGGATTGCCTGAGCGAAGCGCTTCATTATCAATGGCGGTCGCAACACGATCCTGTTCCATCAAACGAAACACGAAGAACCTGATTCATGATAAGGAGATGGCTTTATGGCTCCTTTCAGTAAATTTAACTTCAAAAACCTTATGCAGTTAAAAGAAAAGATAGCCGAACTAAATCTGGATATAGAACTCACCGAAGATTTGCGTCCCCTGGCCCGACGGGCAAAGATCGGCGGCCGGGAGTTGCCCAATTCCCTGGCCGTCCATCCTATGGAAGGATGTGACGGCAGCGAAGACGGCAGCCCGTCCGAACTGACATTCCGCCGCTACCGGCGCTTTGCCCGGGGGGGAGCGGGTTTACTCTGGTTCGAGGCTACCGCCGTCGTCCCAGAGGGCCGTGCCAACCCGCGGCAGCTTTATATCAACCGCAGCAACGTCCATACCTTTAAGGAGCTCCTGGAAACGGCCCGGCGGGAAGCTGGAGACAGCATGGGGGCCGGCCACCGTCCCCTGTGCATCCTGCAGTTAACCCATTCCGGCCGCTACAGCAAGCCTTACGGCAAGCCGCAGCCGGTAATCGCTTACCATGACCCTCATTTAGACGCCCGGGCCGGGGTTGTTCCCGAGCAGGAACCGGTTACCGACGCCGAACTGGAAAAGCTTCAAGATAAATACGTGGAAGCGGCCCTGCTGGCGCGGGAGGCGGGCTTTGACGGGGTGGATATCAAGGCCTGCCACCGTTACCTTTTGTCGGAACTGCTGGCCGCTCATACCCGCACGGGCAGGTACGGCGGCGATTTTAAAAACCGCACGCGTTTTCTCCTGGAAACAATTGAAAAGGTACGGGCCAGAACAGGCAATGACTTTATCCTGGCCGTTAGGTTAAACGCCTACGACGCCCATCCCTATCCCTACGGCTGGGGCGTTGATCCTGAAGATTATACCCGCGCCGACCTTTCCGAACCCATCCGGCTTGTGCGCCTCCTCAAGGAGAAGGGGGTAACGCTGGTCAGCATTTCGGCCGGCAATCCTTATTATACAAACCCGGAAGTTACCCGCCCCTTTGATACTCCGCCCAAGGGGGCGGGCCTTCCTGCGGAGCATCCCCTGGAGAGCGTCGCCCGGCTTTTTAAGATTACCCGGGAGATACAGGAAGCCGAACCGGGACTGGCCGTGGTCGGCAGCGGCTACAGCTGGCTGCGGCAGTTTTTCGGCCACGCGGCGGCCGCCAATATCGCCCGCGGCGCGGCAACCCTGGCCGGTGCCGGCAGGCTTGCCTTCGCCTATCCCGATTTCGCCCGGGACCTGCTCACCAATGGTCAGCTGGATGAGCGCCGGGTTTGCATTGCCTGCAGCCGCTGCACCCAGATTATGCGTGACGGCGGCAGGACCGGCTGCGTCGTAAGGGATAGGGAGGTATATATGTCGATTTATAAAGAACTATCTTCTGCTTCATAAATAAAGATAGGTCGAGAGCATCTATTTATTATTAAAGCGGAACTGCTACCAGTTCCGCTTTTTAATGTGCCCGGCATGGGCGCTGACGTGGTGATGAAAGTCCACTACAGGCGAGGCAACACCAGCCTGTTAGCCCAAAGCAAGGGTGCTCATCGCGAGGTGGGATCCGGAGGAAGCCGGAGGCAAAACCATGGCCCAATGAACAAGAACCCCATACGAGGCTAAACCGCCCAGATGAGCTGGCGAAACATAGCGAAATCCCAGGCTGCCAAGGAACGGTAGAGTATATGGGGCGGGCGCGGGGCGAAGGTCAATGTTCTTACCCGGGGAGACCTGCCGAGTAAGCCGAACCGCAATTTTCAGATGCAAGTTTCGGGTTTCGACCCGGTCATCTTTGGTCTTAAAAATATTTTTAAAAGCTTTTGTAACCAGCAGGAAAATGATAATAGACGTCGAATAAATAAACACAGTTAAAAAAGTATGGTACTTAATTACTATAAGACTTATAAACAACGCTCTTGATAAAGCCAAGAGCGCCCCAAAAAATAAAATAAATTAAAAAAGACGCTTTGCCAATAATTAAGGTTGTGTTTACTGAGAGGAAGAACAATAAATATATGGCAAATGATGTAAGCAACTTGCAGTTAGTAAAAAAGCTAAACAGGATCAGCATCCTCAATATTATCAGGGAGCATAATACCATTTCTCGACAGCAATTGGCTAGGTTAACTGGTCTTACGCCGGCAGCAATAACAGGTATTATACGCGATTTGGTAGCATTAGGTTACGTTATTGAAATGGGCCTGGGAAAATCTAGCGGTGGAAGGCGTCCTGTCAAATTACAATTTAACCAGGATTCCGGTTATGTTCTTGGAGCAGAAATAACAAGAAACAATACCACTCTGGGGATGGTGAACCTCGGTGCTAAACCTTTGATGATTAAACAATACAGCATCGACATGACAGATCCCCAGCGGGGACTAGCTCTACTTGCCGATGAAGTAAAAAAAATAATAATTGAAAGCGGCGTTGATAAGAAAAAAATCTTCGGTATGGGAGTTGCCTACCCCGGATTAGTTGATATTAGTACAAGAGTAGTGAAACGTTCGCCCAATCTGGGTAAAAAATGGCGTGATATTCCAATAGAAAAATGGTTACAGGAAATGATAGGGATAAGGGTCTTTGTTGAAAATAATTCCAATGCGGCAGCATTGGCTGAATATAGTTTTGGCCTTGGCAAAGAGACTAAAAATATGGCCTACATTAACTTGGGCGAGGGTATCAGTGCGGGTATTATTCTTAATGGTATGCTGGCTTATGGATTTAAAGGTTATACCGGCGAAATCGGCCATCTTGTAATAAACGAAGACGGTCCTCTTTGTAACTGTGGTAATAACGGCTGCCTGGAGAGCCTGTATGCAGTACCGGCCCTGGTGCGCAAGGCCAATAATGAGCTCGCCTTATATAATCAAAAAGATCCCTTAAAAGCACTTTGGCTGGAAAAGGGTAACGTGACGATAGAAGATATTATTGCAAATGCTAATGAAGCCGATTCATATGCCTGGAAGCTGATACGACAGGCGGGCTGGCATATTGGCAAAGGCGTAGCGGCCATAATCAATGTTTTTAATCCAGAAGCAATTTTTATTGGCGGTATACTGACTGAAGCGGGCAACATTTTACTAGAACCATTGAGAGAAAGTGTGCAAAAACATGCTTTTCCAGAGCTAGTGCGGGAGGTGAAAATTGAACTATCATCTATGCGAAGGGATACCGGTTTTTACGGTGCGTGTGCTGTTACCATCAGGGCTCTTTTTGAGGGAGGGGTCGATGCATTGTTGGATGTTTATTAATATAGGCTGCTATAGGCACAAAAGTGCCAAGCGAGAGGGAAGAGGTGTATAAAAGCAAAAAGGCTGTATAGCATAACAGAGAGAAGATATTTACTTAAAAAAATTGTACAGTTAGCAACTACAATATTATCTAGACCAATTGAATATTAAAAGATTAAACAAGGATATTGATTAAACAATATGGTAGCCAATTCTTTGAGGGGGGATGCTTAAATTAAATAAAAAATTCTTGGAGGTGGGGGCTTAAGCTTGAAAAACCTTAAGAAAAAGCAGGCACGCAAAATGGCATTAAAAACCTTTGGGCAAAATCGATAGAAAGGATGGAGCGTAAAAATGAAAATACGGAAAAAGTTAATTATTCCTTTGTTATTGTTACTAACAATGCTATTTGTGAGTGCATGTGGCAAGTCTACGGCGGATAATCAGCAAAACTCCGATAAACAACAGAATAGCGAAACATATACCCTTAAAGTTCATATGGTCATAAATGAGCAGGATCCTGTATACCTAGGCTATACTGAGTTCAAAAAAGGGGTAGAAGCACGGACCAACGGTAAAGTGAAGGTTGAACTTTATCCAAATGGCGTGTTGGGCAACGATGAAGATTTATTGCAACAAGCTATGTTGGGAGGAAATGTCGCGGTTAATTCGGACGCCGGTCGGCTGGGAGTATGGGTACCGGAGATAGGCATTTTGTTAGCCCCATATCTTACTGACAGTGTAGAGGAAATGCAGAAACTAGTAAAATCAGATCTGGTCAAAAAATGGACCGATAAGCTGGCCCAGGAAAAAGGCCTGACGGTGCTTTCCTTTAATTATTACACCGGAGCGCGTCATTTTATAACTAAAAAACCAATCTCTAAACCTGAAGATCTAAACGGTTTAAAAATAAGGACTCCGGGTTCGCCGGTTTGGCAAGAAACTATTAAAGCAATAGGAGCAAGTCCTGTTGCTCTACCGTGGACAGAAACCTACCCTGCATTAGAGCAGGGAGTTATCGATGGTGCCGAAGCCCAGGACCCTGCGACTTATGGTGCTAAATTATATGAGGTTGCCAAGTATATAACAAAAACCGGCCATATACAGCTCTGGAACTGCCTGGTCGTAGGAACGAAGTGGTTCGAACAACTCCCTAAAGAATACCAGCAAATCTTGATCGAGGAATCCGTAAAGGCTGGAGACTTTACGACCAACAAACTCATAAGCAACCTAGAAGAGTTAGAAGATCAAATGACTGCCGCCGGAGCTGTAATCAATGAAGTAGATATTAAACCTTTCAAAGATAAAACCGAAACAGTTTACAGCAAGTTGAATTACCAGGATTTACGCCAGGAAGTTAATAAAGTGCTGGGGAAATAGGTCTTTAAATAAGTAACGTGGTGGTATTCAGAGTGTACTAGCGTACCACCACGTTACCCTCCAACATTAGTATGGGAGGATAGAACAGTGCAGCGATTAAACGGGTTGATTGACAGAATAGAAAGCGTTTTAATGGTATGGCTATTAGGTACTATAGTTCTGGTAGTATTCTTTTCATCGTTAATGCGTTATATAGGATATCCTATTAACGGGGCCGATACGGTAGCCGAGGCTTTATTTGTCTGGCTTATCTATATTGGTGCCGACCAGGTATTAAGGAAGGACAGGCACCTGGGGGTAGATTTTTTCACGCAACGTTTGCCTGCCAGTCTTAGAAATTTAACCTCGATAATTGTTCTTTTAGTGATATTAATATTTCTTGTCTTTATTACCTATGTGGGAGTGTCTCTCACTGTTGCTAATAACGGTAGGATTTTAGGCGATTTACCAGTTAGTTACGCGCTTGTTACGATGGCAGTTCCGGCGGGGACGTTTTTAATGTGTCTAACGACAGTAACAAAAATACTGGAACTGATAAGGGGTTTTAATAGTTAATTATAGGACTAGAAAAAGCGAGGGGAACCAGCGTGTTACTGGTTGTATTGACGTTTGTCATCTTACTCTTATTAAACGTACCTATTGCATTTACCCTTGGAATAGCGGGTATAATGTACTTTTTAACCCAGGCCAGCGTGCCCCTGCCGGTAGTTGTCCAGCGGATGATAACCGGAACCCAGTCTTATCCACTCTTGGCTGTACCATTTTTTATTTTAGCAGGCCATATCATGAACGCCTCCGGTATAACTTCGCGTTTGATGAAATTGGCCGACGCGCTTACCGGGCATATGGCAGGAGGATTGGCCCAAGCTTCGATTGTTTTAAGCATGCTCATGGGGGGTGTATCTGGTTCATCTAATGCTGATGTAGCCATGGAAACCAGGATTTTGTTACCGGAAATGCGAAAAAAGAGGTATTCTGATGGGTTTTCAGCGGCAGTTCTGGCTTTCGGCTCACTTACTACGGCAATCATCCCGCCAAGTATCGGTCTGGTGTTGTATGGTTTTGTAGGCCAGGTTTCTATTGGGAAACTACTAATGGCAGGTATTATTCCCGGCATCCTTATGGGCCTGGTAATGATGTTTACCACATATTTATATGCCAAAAAAAGAGGCTATGATACAGATGACAGAATCAAAAGGAAATCATTTGGAGAATTGATTATAGCTGTAAAAGATAGCATCTGGGCACTTTTATTTCCCGTAATATTGGTGGTTACCATCAGATTCGGCATTTTCACGGCGACCGAAGCGTCAGCTTTTGCAGTAGTTTATGCTTTTCTAGTTGGTAAATTTATATATCGTGAACTGGATTGGGTAAAATTAAAGGCATCCTTGAAAGACAGTGCAGAAGATAACGCGATGATTTTGCTTATCATTTCCATGGCGGCAGTTGTAAGTTATGTGCTGGCTTACGAAAAAGTCCCGGTGAAGTTGGCCAGCTTCATCGTGGGGATATCCGAGAATCCTTATATTATCATGGGTACAATTATCGTTTTTCTTTTGATAGCCGGGATGCTGATGGAAGGCACAGTCAACATTTTATTGTTAACGCCAATCTTTCTCCCGATAATAACAAAAGCCGGTTTTGATCCCGTGCATTTCGGTATTATAATGGCGATTATGGTCCAGATCGGCGGGGTCACACCCCCTGTGGGGGTCAATATGTATACAGTTTGTTCTCTAGGTAATATCCCAATCGAAAATTTTGTAAAAGAAAGCCTACCTTACCTACTGGCGTTAATCATTATAATTATCATCATAGTCGCTTTTCCCCAGATTAGCCTGTTTCTACCTGGATTAATAAGATAATTTCTTGCAGGGGAGGATTAATAATTTATGAATTCTTATCAATGGTCTATCGTCAAGAAGTGTGCTAATATGGAAGAACTTAACCAGGTTCCTGTAGGTTTAATTGTGGACAGCCCATGGATTCCGGGTTATGTAGGCATATCCACAATAGATTATTTTGCAATGCCCGATAAATGGCTGGATGCAAATATGAAAATTATAGAGGAGTTTCCAGAAATAATCTTTTTACCCGGTTTCTGGGTTGAATATGGAATGGCAACAGAACCCTCCGGCTTTGGCTGCAAAATAAATTTTTATCCTGACAGGACGCCGACCATCAATCATATAATCAATTCTCCTGAAGAAGCGGAGGATATACCTATTCCTGATCCCCGAACTGACGGTTTGATGCCCTTTGTATTGAATATTTACAGGAATATTGAACCCAGGGTGAAAGATCTTGGCCGGTGTATAAAAGTTGTTGCTGCCAGGGGGCCTTTAACCATTGCCTCTCACATAATGGGCGTCACCAATTTCTTGATCGGTCTGAAAACCGATCCTGCTAATACCCATAAATTGCTGAAAAAGACCGCCGCGCTTACCAGAAACTGGCTTGAAGCCCAGGCCGAAGTTTTGAGTGAAGTTGAAGGTATTATGGTTTTAGACGACATAGTTGGTTTCCTTTCCCAGGAAGATTATTTGGAGTTCGCCCATCCTTACCTGAAAGAAATTTTTACTGCGTTTCCCCAGTGCATAAAAATGTATCATAACGATTCGGACAATGTAGTTTGTTTTAGCTACCTGGAGGATTTGTCAATAAATATTTTCAACTTTACCCATCTGCAGGATATAGCCAGGGTAAGACAGCTGGTGGGCGAGAAGATATGCTTGCTAGGAAATATCCCACCCCTGGATGTACTCACCAACGGCACGCCTGATAAGGTTGAAGAGGCGGCAAGGGATTGCCTGCATCAACATGGCGGCAAGGCGGGGATTATCTTGTCGGCTGGCGGCGGTACTTCACCCGGAACGCCGGGAGAAAATATCCATGCCCTTATAAAAGCAGCGGCAAAATGCTAATAAAGGAGGCCGAAAAGAAGCGATGTTTTCTTTTGAAGGAAAAGTAACTTGGATAACCGGTAGCAGCACAGGAATTGGCCGGGCTATGGCATTAGGTTTTGCCAGGCATGGGGCTGATGTAGTAATCCACTATAACAACAGTGAAAAAGCGGCGCTAAGCCTGGCGCAAGAAATTGAGCTAATGGGAAGAAAATCACTTGTCGTAAGAGGCGATGTTGCTGATAAAAATCAAGTGGAAGCCATGGTTAGTAAGATTAAAGAAAAATTCGGTCGTATAAATATCCTCATAAATAACGCAGGCTCGATGATCAAAAGGGCCAGGTTTGAAGAAGTTGATGAAGCATTGTGGGATAGGATTATAAATGTAAATTTAAAATCCGTTTTCCTGGTGACAAAGGCCGTTTTGCCGTTAATGAAAGCCCAGGGTAAAGGAAAGATAATTAATATCACCTCGGTTGCCGCCAAAAATGGTGGCGGGCTCGGTAGTATTACCTATGCAACGGCTAAAGGCGGGATCAGTACCTTCACCCGCTCTCTGGCCCGGGAACTGGCGGAATATAACATCCTGGTCAATGCCATTGCCCCTGGCCTGATCCGTACACCGTTTCATAACCCTGAGATTACTTCGCCGCAAGTATTTGAAAAAATGGCGTCAGAGATTTTGTTGAAACGTGCGGGAACTCCAGAAGATATAGTTGGGGCTGCCATGTTTTTGGCATCCGATTATGCCGATTATATTACCGGAGCAACCATAGATGTTAACGGTGGATTGTATATGAGCTAGCTAACCATAGGGAATAGCAGGTTAATGGAGGAGAAAAATATGGTAGTTGTCAATCAAAATACTTTAGCAGCAGTAGTTACAAAGGAAGTTGAGCGGGTTCAAGTAACCGACATTCATACTCATCTTTATCCTCCTGATTTTGGAGATATGTTCTTATATGGCATAGATGAGCTGTTAACGTATCACTACTTAATTGCCGAGTTTTTCCGCTATACCACGATGGATTATGAAGAATTCTTTAGCCTGCCCAAGATGCAGCAGGCTGAACTGATTTTTCAAACCTTATTTATTAAACACTCGCCCATAAGCGAGGCCCAGCGGGGCGTATTAACGGTTTTGAAGGGACTGGGGCTGGATGTAAACAAAAGGGATTTACAGGCCTTCAGGGAGCAGAGCAGTATAATTCCGGTAACTGAATATGTGAACAGAATTTTTGCGTTGGCCGGAGTAAAAGAAGTAATCATGACTAATGACCCTTTCGATGCTACTGAAAGACAATGGTGGGAAAAGGTCGGTAATAAGGATCCCAGATTTAAAGCCGCTTTAAGGCTTGATCCGCTGCTTAATGACTATGAAAAAAATCACAGGGAATTAATCAAGTTGGGTTACCGGGTAGACAGGTGCCTGGATGAGAATACGATAAACGCAATTAAACTTTTCCTCAAAGATTGGGTGAAAAAAATTAACGCTGTCTATATGGCAGTTTCCTTACCGCCAGATTTTACGGTTCCGGAGGATTCTTACCGCTCGAGAATACTGGAAAAATGTGTTCTCCCAATCTGCAGGGAAGTAAAAATACCCCTGGCTTTGATGATCGGGGTAAAAAGATTGGTAAATCCTTATTTGGGCCTGGCAGCGGATTCCGTGGGCAAAGCGGATATTAGGTCAATTGAATACCTGTGCAGGACTTATCCTAAAAATAAATTTTTAGTAACCATGCTTTCCAAAGAAAACCAGCACGAGCTTGTAGTGACTGCAAGGAAGTTCAGGAATTTAATGGTATTTGGATGCTGGTGGTTTTTAAATAATCCTGACATGGTTAAAGAGATTACCAGCATGCGGTTGGACACCCTTGGACTGTCTTTTATTCCCCAGCACTCAGACGCTCGTGTACTGGAACATCTAATCTATAAATGGGTACATTTCAGGAAAATTATAGCCGATATCCTAACTAAAAAATACCAGCTTCTTTTGGAAAACGGTTGGCGGGTTACTGAAGAAGAAATCAAAAGGGATATAGAGGATCTTTTCAGCAATAATTTCTGGAATTTTATCGGGCGAAATATTTAAGGAAGAGCAATTGGAGTTTAAGGTATGTTCAGGGGGGATAAACGAAGTTGCCTAACTTGAGCAGAGAGGGTATAAAAAATAAAAATGCCTGGCAAAATGCAGGAATTGAACTACCGGAATTCGATTACGACAAAGTTGCGGCGGTTACCAGGGAAAACCCGGTATGGATACACTTTGGTGCCGGTAATATATTTAGAGGATTTATTGCCATGCTGCAGCAAATGCTTCTCAATATGGGAAAGGCCCAAACGGGAATTGTGGCAGTGGAAGCATTTGATTTCGAAATCATCGATAAGATTTATATCCCGTATGATAACTTGAGCTTGCTTGTGATCATGAACCCCGACGGAAACCTGGATAAAAAAGTCGTTGGCAGTATAAGCGAAGGGATGGTCGGAGATGTTTCACGAGAACATGATTGGGAACGGTTAAAAGAATTTTTTACAAAACCTTCTCTGCAGATGGTTAGTTTTACCATTACGGAAAAGGGATATAGCCTAAAAAATATGTCAGGAGAATACTTTGATGAAGTATTGAAGGATATGCATGACGGGCCTGGACAACCCAGGCATATCATATCTAAAGTTGCTTCACTGGCCTATACAAGATACAAAAGCGGCGAACTGCCCATTGCTTTTGTAAGTATGGATAACTATGCCCATAACGGGGAAAAGCTTCATGAATCCGTTGAAACAATTGTCAAAAAATGGGTGGAAAATGGGCTGGTAGAGAGTGGTTTTTTAACATATATCAACGATGAAAGCAAAGTAAGCTTCCCCTGGACCATGATTGACAAGATTGTGCCCAGACCTTCTGAGGCTGTTAAGGCCTCATTACTTGCCACAGGTTTTGAAGGCATGGAAATCATGTGTACCAAGAAAAATACCTATATTGCGCCTTTCGTTAATGCCGAAAGACCCCAGTACCTGGTTATTGAGGATAACTTCCCCAATGGGCGCCTGCCTCTTGAATTAGCGGGGGTGCTGTTTACCGATAGGCAGACGGTAGATAGGGCCGAAAAAATGAAGGTCTGTACATGCCTGAATCCTCTGCATACGGCACTGGCGGTATTTGGATGTCTACTGGGATATAATCTTATAGCGGACGAAATGAAGGACAGCCAATTAAAGAAGCTGGTAGAGAAGATAGGGTATGAAGAAGGTCTCCCTGTTGTTATAAATCCGGGTATATTAAGTCCCGAGGCTTTTATACGAGAAGTCATAGAACAAAGGTTGCCCAATCCCTTTATACCTGATACACCGCAAAGAATAGTTACAGATACTTCCCAAAAGATTGGTATAAGATTCGGTGAAACCATCAAAGCCTATCGTGATAGAGAGGATCTGGATCCAGCAAGTCTTACCTATATTCCTCTGACAATTGCGGGTTGGTGCAGGTATCTTTTGGGCCTGGATGATAAGGGTCAAGAAATGCCGCTGAGCCCCGACCCTATGCTAAATGTACTAAAGTCGCACCTATCAAGAGTCAGACTGGGTAATACAGGAACTGTAGGCGATAGCTTGAAGCCTATTTTGGTAAATAAAAACATTTTTGGTTTAAACCTTTATGAAGTAGGGTTGGGAGAAAAAATTGAGGGTTATTTCAAGGAAATGGTGTCCGGACCTAATGCTGTAAGGAATATATTACAAAAGTATTTAGGGTAATATTGAGAGAGGACGTGAGAGATATGAAAATGACATTCAGATGGTTCGGAGAAGGTTATGACAGTATTTCTCTGGAAAAAATCAGGCAGATACCGGGAAAGCCCGGGATTGTAAGCGCCATTTACGATGTACCTGTGGGTGAAGTATGGCCAGTTGAAAAAATAAAGAAATTAAAGGACACAGTAAAGAATGCGGGACTGGAATTAGAGGTCATAGAAAGTGTTAATGTCCATGAAGATATCAAGCTTGGACTTCCCAGCCGGGACCGCTATATTGAGAACTACATGCAGACCTTGAGAAATCTTGCGAAATTCGGTATTAAAGTCGTATGCTACAACTTTATGCCTGTATTTGACTGGACGCGGTCAGATTTAGCGAAGGTTCTGCCGGATGGTTCCACTGCCCTGTCCTACGAAGAGAAAAAGGTACAGAAGGTGGATCCCGATAAGATAGTGGAAGAGGTGGAAGCTAACTCCAACGGTTTTGAACTCCCTGGCTGGGAGCCTGAACGGCTTAAAACATTAAAAGTGTTGTTTGAACAATACAAGAATGTGGATGAGGAAAAGCTTTTAGAAAACCTGGGGTATTTTTTAAGAGCAATTATTCCTGTGGCTGAAGAGGTCGATATAAAAATGGCTATTCATCCCGATGATCCGCCGTGGTCCATATTTGGCCTGCCCAGAATTGTAAAATCCAAAGAAACCTTAGAGAAGATCATGAACCTTGTGGATAGCCCCTACAACGGCATTACCCTGTGCAGTGGCAGCCTCGGGGCGAATCCGGACAACGATATTCCGGCACTTATACGCTATTTCGGGGCTAAAGGAAGGATACATTTCGGACATGTAAGGAATATAAAGATACATTCGCCCCGTAACTTTGACGAGACTTCCCATTTATCTTCGGACGGCTCTTTGGATATGTTTGAGATTATGAAGGCATACCATGATATTAATTTCCAGGGATATATCAGGCCGGACCACGGCAGGATGATCTGGGGAGAAGTAGGTAGACCTGGTTATGGCCTGTATGACAGGGCACTAGGAATCGCCTACCTGAACGGGCTGTGGGAAGCTATTGATAAAATGAAAAAGAGATGTTCTTTTGATTAGATTTTTCTTATAGACCAGGGGCAGCCAGGACGACTGTTCGTCGTTCGTGCTGCCTACCCCTCCCCAGGGAAAGGATAGGCACCATCTCTCCATCCTCAACGCTTCCACATTGAGTAGTGGATCACTTTTTTATTAGCACAACTGGAACAGATTTACTTTGCCATAGTGAATCACTTTTATTTTGACAAACGCAAGAGATACTCCCCCACGCAAAATGGTGCTACAATATATTGTAGGAAGTTTTGTTTCTGGAGTGGATGGCTTTGCCCCAAAATGAAGGTTACGTCCTGTCCCTGGAGAAGGGTCTTAAAATATTAGCAGCACTGGCAGCGGCCGGTGAAGGTATAGGTTTGAGCGACCTCAGCCGTCGAAGAAGTTACGGCGATGAACGAGCCGCCGAACAGGTTGGTATAGTCGGAGTTTTTCTTCCTCGCTCAGGCCACGGAGCGGTTGAAAGCCAAACCTTACGAGCGCACTGAAGAATGGCAGGGTTATCGCAATGGCCATATGACAAAAGCATTAACAATTGACACGCGTTCGCAGGCAGCTTAAAACAAACCAGCATCATCTACCAGAGGTAATTTTACACTTCAATTTGGACTTGACCCACGAGCCAAGCTATAGCAATATTGATATTTTGGTAGCCCTGGGGTAAAATGGTGGCAGGAAGGAGATAAATAGTGATTTCCTTTGAAACCATGTAAAATATAAGCAATAACATAGGTGAAGGGCGTGAGTATCATGATTGACCCCAGTATAAGAGATGAAATTATAAAAAGCCTTTCAGTTTTACCTTATGAAAAACAAAAAAGGGTCTTAAAATTTATCCTTTCTCTTACAGAGCTTGATCAGCAGACGAAAGGAAATGACCTTATCCGATTCGCAGGCACTATTGAGAAAGACGACTTAAAAATTATGGAACGAGAGATTGAAGAATCCTGCGAGAGGATTGATCTTGGTGAGTGGTAATTATCTATTGGACACTAATATAGTTATCGCCCTTTTTGCTGGTGAACCTTCAATTATAGAAAAGCTGGATATGGAAAATAAGGTATTCATTCCTGCTATAGTGTTAGGTGAACTTTATTTTGGCGCTTTAAAATCCAGAAAGGTTGAAAATAACATTTTGCTTATAGATTCCCTTGCCGCTGAGAGTATGATCCTTGCTTGTGATAAGAATACTGCCAAGTATTACGGTAGAATTAAGAATAATTTGAAGAAAAAAGGGAAACCCATTCCTGAGAACGACATTTGGATTGCAGCGGTGGCTTTACAACACAATTTAATTTTAGTTAGTCGCGATACTCATTTCAAGGAAATTGATGATTTAACCATGGAAACCTGGTAGGTTATTGCATGGGTGGAAATGCAAGCTGGGTTAACGATCCGGGAATAAAAGGGCTCCTTCATTGGAGCCCTTTTCCTGTGGTAGGATAATCTTCTTCTTTCGTAGAATATAGGGAAGGGGGGGCGACCGGTGAAGGGCAAAATGCCGGAATTTCAAGGAAAAACGCCATTCGCCGTAAACGTGAAGGTAGTTTATTCGTCCGAGAGTGCTTCAGGACTCCGGGAGGCCTACCGTCTCCTGGCTAAAAAAGTGTTGGAAGCTAGCAGCAGGTGCAAGCAGTGCTATTATTGCTGTGATGATTTCGAGTTTATGGGTAGTCCGGGAGATGCTTAGACTGGTTGAAAGGGAAAGTGAAGCCGAGAAGGTAATGGTAAGGTTAGAGGAAGCCGAAAAATTAATTACCACCTTGAGGTCTAAACATCATGATTTTGTTAACCATTTACAGGTAATCCTGGGGCTTATTCAATTGAAGATGGATAATGATGCTGCCGATTATATCAAAGGTCTATCAAAAGATCTTATTCAAATATTCAAATAGAAAAACTTGTTTCCTTAGAAAGGCCAGAAGTTGCCGCCCTTATTAGCAGCAAGCTGGCAAGTTTGAGTTATTTGCAGGCGTCGTTAGATGTGAATACTTCTTTAGCTGAATTGTCTATCTCTGCAGATAAGCTGGTAAGTATTCTTGGCAATTTGCTTGATAATGCTATTTATGAGACGAGCTTCTATAAAGATAAATGGATTAAGATAAGAATCGATCAGGAAGATAATTGGTTTGTTTTTGAAATAACCAACCCTGGTACTATTGCACCTGAGATCCGAGAAAGGATTTTTGAACCGGGATTTACCACCAAGGGACAGGAAGGGACGGGGATGGGTTTATTTATTGTTAAAAATCTGGTTAGGGAAGGCGGTGGAACTATTTCCTTTGATTCACGTGATGATGATATAATGACAGTATTTACGGTCAGATTGCCAAAAACTCCTATGGAGCCTGGAAATTGATCATCGGAACTCTGCTGTTTCTTCTGATCCGCAATGGTGGCTATCACCATGTTGTCCAACGACGGGGTAAATTATACCGCCATCAAGGCGATTGCCATCTGCGTTACCGTATGGTACTACCTTTTTCCAGTATGGCCAAAAATTCTCCCAGAATAAGATAGATACTCCACCACGCAAAATGGTGCTACAATATATTGTAGGAAGTTTTGTTTCTGGAGTGGATGGCTTTGCCCCAAAATGAAGGTTACGTCCTGTCCCTGGAGAAGGGTCTTAAAATATTAGCAGCACTGGCAGCGGCCGGTGAAGGTATAGGTTTGAGCGACCTCAGCCGTCGGCTGGGCCTTAATAAAAGTACCGTCTATCGCATGTTAACTACCCTTAAGGCTTATGGCTATGTTGATCAGGAACCGACGACAGGGAAATACATCCTTGGATTAAAAATCTTGGAACTTAGTGGCAGCCTGCTGGACCGGCTCGATGTCCGGGCCGTTGCCCATCCGTATCTCAAGGAACTGGCGGCCAGGAGCCAGGAAGTGGCGCATATGGTTGTAAAGGATGGTGATGAAGCCGTATATATTGATAAGGTAGAAGGCAATCGTACCATCCGTATGTATTCTCAGATTGGCCGCCGGGTGGCTCTCCATTCGACGGCTGTAGGTAAGGCTATACTGGCTTTCCTCCCGCCTGAGGAAGTAGAAAAGATAATTGCCCGCAGGGATTTGCCCCGGTTTACCTCCCGGACGATTACTACCATGGCAGCTTTGCAGGCAGAACTGGCCCGGGTACGAGAACGCGGTTACTCTATAGATGATGGCGAAAACGAAGAAGGTATTCGCTGCGTCGGCGCGCCCATTTTTGATTACCGAGGGCAGGTAGTAGCAGCACTTAGTATTTCCGGCCCGACCCTGCACGTTACCCTGGAGCGAGTACCCGAGCTTGGCAGGCTTGTACGTCAGGCTGGCGGGGAAATATCACGTCGGCTCGGTTACAGGCAGGAGTAGCACTACTTTTTTCTCCAGGACAAGCACCTATTAGGCCGCGCTTCCATATATATAAAGGGTAACGCTATCCTGCCCGGGAGGTATGGAGTATGGAAGCCGGCTTTATTGCTTTGGTTGCCCTTTCTGTTTTGAAGGGCATTAGCCTCCTCCTGTCCTACATTACCAATAATGCCTTTCCCCAGCCATTAAGTGAGGAAGAAGAGCAAAAGTACCTGGAACTGTGGCAGCAGGGGGATCAGAAGGCCCGCAATATTTTAATTGAGCATAACCTGCGTCTGGTGGCCCACATAACGAAAAAATTTGAGAATACTGGTGAGGATAACGACGACTTGATTTCCATTGGTACCGTTGGCCTCATCAAAGCAATAAATACTTATAATATGAATAAAGGTACCAAGCTAGCCACCTATGCCGCCCGCTGCATTGAAAATGAAATTCTCATGCACTTGCGCGCCACGAAAAAGACCCGCAGCGAAGTTTCCCTTTATGACCCCATCGGTACTGATAAAGAAGGAAATGAAATCGCTTTGATTGATGTTTTGGGTTCAGATCAGGATATCGCGGAGATTGTGGAAACTTCTTACGAACGTCAACGGGTTATGCAAAAGGTAAATGTATTAACACCAAGGGAGAAGAAAGTCCTGGCCATGCGTTTCGGGCTATTCCAGGGCCTGCGGCGTACCCAGCGGGATATAGCTCGTAAAATGGGCATTTCTCGCTCCTATGTTTCTAGGATCGAGAAAAAGGCCATCCAGAAACTTTTGAAGGAGCTGTCTGCCGAAGGGTGCAGCAAGTAAACATAAAAGATTTTCTCTGGCCGTGAAAGAAGGCCGGCTTTTTTATTTTGCGGGGCCACGTGTGAAGTGGAGGCTTTGTGTGGTATAATTTTGCCAGCTGTTATTAGGAACCCGGCATTAGATGAAGGGCCGCTGGTGTAAACTATTTAGCTGGTGACGTTTAATATGGCAAGGGTGCAGCTGAGGCGAGGCGAAGAAGGACGCATTAAAAGAGGCCACCCCTGGGTTTACCGGACGGAGATTGAGACCATCTATGGCGCCTTTGAACCGGGAGACATAGTTACCGTAGAGGATCGCCGTGGCAGGTTTATTGGCCGGGGGTATATCAACCCGGCCTCCATGATTACTGTCCGCATCCTTACTTATAGTCGTGATGAAGAAATCGATGCGGCTTTCTGGCGGCGGCGCCTGGCGGCTGCCTGGGATTACCGCCGGAGGGTTCTGGCTGGTGCTGGGACGGACGCTTATCGCGTTGTCTTTGGCGAAGCAGATTTCCTGCCAGGGTTGATTGTCGACAAGTTTGGCCCCTACCTGGTGGTCCAGACCCTAGCCTTAGGGATTGATCGTTTTAAAGATACTCTAGTGGAAATCCTGGATGAGTTAATCCAGCCAACGGGGATCTTTGAGCGCAACGATGCGCCAGTGCGGAAACTGGAGGGCTTGGAGCTGCGGTCGGGATTCCTCAAGGGTCCCTTTGACCCGCAGGTTGTCATACAAGAGAACGGCCTTAAATTTTATGTAGATCTGGCCGCAGGACAGAAGACGGGTTACTTCCTGGACCAGAGGGAAAACCGAGCCGCCCTCCAGCCGTTTGTGAAAGGGGCGCGGGTGCTGGATTGCTTTTGTCATACCGGGGGGTTCAGCGTCCATGCCGCCCATTATGGTGCCCGGGAAGTAGTGGGCCTGGATATCTCGGCAGAAGCCATTGCTATGGCACGGCGCAATGCGGTGCTCAATGGTTATGGGGACCTGTGTTCTTTTGAGGAAGCCAATGCTTTTGACGCCTTGCGAGAGCTGGAGCGCCAGGAAGAAAGGTTTGATGTAGTTATCCTGGATCCGCCGGCATTTGTCAAGGCCAGGAAGGCTTTGGAGGGAGCCATCCGGGGCTATAAAGAGATAAATTTGCGGGCGATGAAGATTTTATCTCCTGGCGGCTTTCTGGTGACCTGTTCCTGTTCCTACCACATGCCGGA
This sequence comes from Moorella sp. E306M, assembly GCF_006538385.1. Lineage (NCBI taxonomy): Bacteria > Bacillati > Bacillota > Clostridia > Neomoorellales > Neomoorellaceae > Neomoorella > Moorella sp. E306M. The sequence goes on from NZ_BJKO01000001.1 coordinate 2,246,587, forward strand.
GGAACTCTTTTTAGAAGTTATCCAGGATGCAGCCTTTGATGCCCGTCGCCGCCTGCGCCTGCTGGCCAGACGCGGCCAGGCTCCTGACCACCCGGTACTCCTTGGCTACGACGAGTCGCGTTACCTCAAGTGCCTAATGCTTCAGGTAATATAAAAGACAATATTACCTGCTTACAGCTTACCTCGGGAAGGGACTAAAACTACCGCCGTCCCCTCCCATTGAAAATAATGGTTACTCCCCGGCAGTCTTTTTGTGGTATAATAACCTGTAAGTGCCTCTATTAGGAGTGAAACATGCTCAAACTACTGCAACCGGACCTCTATGTGCGTTCCCTGCGGGATATACCCCTGGCAGCTTTAAAGGCGCGGGGTATCCGCGGTTTGATTATTGACCTGGATAATACGGTGACCGAATGGGGACGGGCGACCCTGGACCGGGAAATTTACCGGTGGTTTACGGAATTAAAGAAGCAAGACTTAAGGGCCTGCCTTGTATCCAACAACCGGGATGTCCGGGTGCAAAAAATAGCTGCTTACCTGGGTATTCCCGGAATTTCCAGGGCCGGTAAACCCAGGCGGCGGGCCTTTTACCAGGCCATGGCCGTCATGGAAACGGCAGTTGGTAATACTGCCGTGATCGGCGACCAGGTTTTTACCGATGTCCTGGGAGGAAACCGCCTGGGGCTGTACACAATTCTGGTGATGCCTATAAATAAGCGCGAGTTCATTGGCACCAGGGTGATCCGTCAGATAGAAAAATTGATAACCAAACGCCTGGTAATCAACGATTTAAAGGACTTATAATAGAGTGAGTAAAAAAATTGGCTTTACATAACCCGATTATTAAAAAGAAATGGCAGGGTAGGCCATGCTGCAGGTAAAAGCTTCAACCGGGCTGGTGGCCCTCATGGGATGCCCGGTAGAACATTCTTTATCGCCTTTAATGCAAAATGCGGCCTTTGCCGCCACCGGGCTGGACCTGGTTTACCTGGCCTTTGCCGTTACCCCTTCCGGCCTGCCGGCTGCCCTGGCCGGGCTTAAAGCCCTGGGTTTCCGGGGCGCCAATGTTACGGTACCCCATAAAGAAGCAATTATCAAATACCTGGATGCAATCGATCCCGCGGCGGCTCGCATCGGAGCCGTGAACACAATTGTTAATGACGGGCGCCTGACAGGCTACAATACTGACGCCAGCGGTTTTTTGCGTTCCCTCCAGGAAGCAGGTTTTGATCCGGCCGGCAAGAAAGCGGTCATCCTCGGGGCCGGGGGGGCGGCCCGGGCGGTGGCCTTTGCCCTGGCCGGGGCGGGTTGCACCGGGTTGACCATTGCCAACCGCACATTGGAGCGGGCCGGACACCTGGCAGCCGCCCTGGCCGGTTTAAGCGTCCTGGTAAAGGCCTGCGCCCTGGAAGAGGAAGAGCTGCGTCCCAGGGTAGAAGAGGCCGACCTGGTGGTAAACGCCACCAGTGCCGGCATGGCTACTATGGAAGGAGCCGTACCCCTGCCGGCGGCCTGGCTCCACGCCGGGCAATGGGTCTACGACCTGGTCTACAATCCCCTGGAAACCAGGTTCCTGCGGGATGCCCGGCAGCGGGGTTGCCGGGCTATATCCGGTTTGGGGATGCTCCTGTACCAGGGGGCCGCGGCCTTTACCCTGTGGACGGGGAAGCCGGCACCGGTGGAGGTCATGGGAGAAGCCCTCCGGAAAGCAATACAAGATTCTCATGCCGCTAAGTAGGCACCATCAGAAGGATGAAAATAACAGGCCGGCTTTTGTTCAGAGCGAGCGACTTGGTCGGAGCAGTAAAGCAGCCCGAGGCTGAGACGTAGGCTGTTCCGCGCGGACCAGAGAGCGAGCAAGACGATACCAACCTGGAGTTCTGGCGGAAGGCTGGATAATTAGGAGAGGCAGGAGATACTTTGCTGCGTTATCTTACCGCGGGGGAATCCCACGGGCGGGGTTTAAGTGTGATTGTTGAGGGTATGCCGGCCGGGGTACCCCTCACGGCTGAAGATATTAATACCTGGCTGGCCCGCCGCCAGGGCGGTTACGGCCGCGGCGGGCGCATGAGCATTGAACGGGACCGGGTGGAGATCCTGGCCGGGGTAAGAGGCGGCTATACCCTGGGCAGCCCCGTCGCCCTTTTTATAGCCAACCGGGACTGGGCCAACTGGCAGGAGATTATGGCTCCCGGCCCCGAGGCCCAGGCCGAGCGGGTAGTTACCCGGCCGCGGCCGGGGCATGCCGACCTGGCGGGAGGTTTGAAATACCACCAGGCGGACCTGCGCAATATCCTGGAACGTGCCAGTGCCCGGGAAACGGCGGCCAGGGTGGCGGCCGGGGCTGCGGCTGCTGCTTTGCTCAAAGAACTGGGGATTGAACTGGCGGCCCATGTGGTCCGGATTGGACCGGTTGCAGTTAAAGGGGCGGTAGAATTGAGTGCTGCCCGGCAGGCCTGGGAGTCGCCCGTCTACTGTGCCGACCCGGAAGTCAGCCGGGCAATGGTAGCAGTTATTGAAGAAGCCCGGCAAAAGGGGGATACCCTGGGAGGAGTGGTGGAAGTACTGGCGGCCGGGGTTCCCGCCGGGCTGGGCAGCCATGTTCACTGGGACCGGCGCCTGGACGGGCGCCTGGCCCAGGCTTTAATGAGCATTCCGGCCATCAAAGGGGTAGAAATCGGAGCCGGTTTTGAGCTCGCAAGTATTCCAGGAAGCCTGTCCCATGATGCCATCGCCTACCGGGAAGGACAGGGCTTTTACCATCCCACCAACCGCGCCGGCGGCCTGGAGGGTGGTATGACCAATGGAGAAATCCTTGTCCTGCGGGCGGCCATGAAACCAATCCCCACCCTGATGCAGCCCTTGCCCAGCGTTGATTTCCTGACAAAAAAACCTGTTACGGCTGCTGTGGAACGTTCTGACGTCTGCGCCGTCCCGGCAGTAGCGGTCGTTGCCTGGGCGGCGGTGGCCTGGGTCCTGGCCGGGGCAGTGATGGAGAAATTTGGCGGCGATTATTTACCGGAAATCCAGGAGCGAATGGCCGCTTACCGGCAGTACTTAAGCGGTATTTAACAGGTAAGGGTCTATGATCCTGCCGGGGAGCGAGCAAAACAATGCCACCCTTGAGGAAGATAGAGAAAGAGGAAGACGAAGACGGATGCCGGACAATATTGTTTTGATCGGATTTATGGGCAGCGGCAAAACGACAGCAGGGAAGATCCTGGCAGCCAGCCTGGGCTGGTCTTTCCTGGATACCGACGCCATGATCGAAGAGGACGCCGGTTTGTCTATTAAAGAAATTTTTGCTCGCTATGGAGAGCAATATTTCCGGAAACTTGAGCAGGCGGCAGTTGCCCGGGCAGCTGCTGCCCGGCGGGCAGTTATTGCCACCGGCGGGGGGGCCGTCCTTTCCGGAGACAATGTCCGGCGCTTGCGGGAAGGCAACAAAGTTGTCTGGCTCCAGGTACGGCTGGAAACGGCCCTGCAGCGCGCCGGGGTGAAGGGGGACCGCCCCCTCCTCCAGGGACGGCGCCGGGAAGAGGTGGCCGGGCTCTTCAAGCGCCGCGAGCCCTATTATACCTTTGCCGATGTATATATCGACACTGACGGTAAAGATGCAGACGCCGTGGCCGGAGAAATAAAGGAGGCTTTAAAATTATGGCTGGCGAGCTTAAAGTAAACCTGGGTGAGCGTACTTATAAGATTTTTTGCGGTTCAGGGTTGTTAAAGGAAACCGGCTTCCTGCTTAAAAACCTGGACCTGGCAGCCCCCTGCCTGGTAGTAAGCAATGCTACCATTGCTGGACATTACTGGCCCACCCTGGAGCAAAGCCTCAAGGCAGCCGGTTTTCAGCCCCACCTTGCCCTGGTTCCCGACGGGGAGGAGGCCAAAACCCTTAAAGTTGCGGCTGAACTATATGATGCTGCCCTGGCAGCCGATATTGAGCGCGGGTCAGCCATTATCGCCTTGGGGGGCGGCGTGGTGGGGGATGTGGCCGGGTTTGTGGCCGCCACCTGGCTCCGGGGCGTTCCTTTTATTCAACTCCCGACTACACTTCTAGCCCAGGTCGACGCCAGCGTGGGGGGCAAGGTGGCTGTCAACCATCCCCGGGGCAAGAACCTCATCGGCGCCTTTTACCAGCCGGCGGCCGTCATAGTCGACCTGGCAACCCTGGCCACCCTGCCGCCGCGGGAAGTCCGGGCCGGCCTGGCGGAAGTCATCAAGTATGGCGTGATCATGGATGCCGGCTTTTTTACTTACCTGGAAGATCACCTGGAAGGCGCCCTAAATGGAGAAGAAGGGGTCCTGGAAACCATCGTTTTGCGCTCCTGCGCCTTGAAAGCAGAAATAGTTGCCCGGGATGAGCGGGAAAGCGGCTTGCGGGCCATTTTAAATTTTGGCCACACTATCGGCCATGCCGTGGAAGCCGTAACAGATTTTGCCGCCTACCGCCACGGTGAGGCCGTTGCTATGGGGATGGCCGCCGCCGCCCGCCTGGCCGTCCGGCGGGGAATGTTTTCGGAAGCGGAAACCGGCCGCCTGGTGCGATTGCTGCAGCGGGCGGGTCTGCCTGTTGATTTGCCGGCCGTCGAACCTGCTGCTTTCCAGGCGGCCCTGGGCCATGATAAAAAAATCCGCCAGGGCCGGCTGCGGATGGTCCTGCCGGAACGGTTGGGCCGGGTGCAGGTTACCCCGGTTAGTTTAGAGGAGATTATGGCGGTTATTTGCTGAGGAATATCCGGGGGCTGTCCGCCTCGGCCTGCTAAAGAATGAATGTTGCGGGAGGGGAGCAAAATGGACACCCGGCGGCGGCTGGGGGACCTTTTAATTGCGGCCGGGATGATCACCCCGGCCCAGCTGGAGCAGGCCCTGCAGGAACAAAAGCGCACCGGGGAACGCCTGGGTAAGGTTTTGATCCGCCTGGGATTCATTACTGAAGCCAGTATTCTGGAAGTCCTGGAATTCCAGTTGGGCATTCCCAAAGTCGTCCTGGCCGACTACCACCTGGACCCGGAGGTGGTGCGTCTGGTGCCGGAGGGCCTGGCGCGGCGCTACCAGGCCATCCCCATTCGCCTGGACGGCAACCGTCTCCTGGTAGCCATGGCCGACCCCCTGAACCTGCTGGCCCTGGACGACCTGCGCCTGGCTACCGGCAAGGAGATCATGCCGGCTATAGCTGCTGAAAGGGAAATTGAAGAGGCTTTGAGCAGGTTCTGGCAGAAGGAAACTGCTGCCAGCATGAGCGAGGCGGCGGCCGCCGCTGCCCTGGAAGCTCCCGGTCCCGGCGGTACCGAAGGGGCACCGGCTGTACGGCTGGTTAACAGCTTTATCCAGCAGGCGATCCAGATGCGGGCCAGCGATATCCACATCGAACCCCAGGAAGGGGAAGTACGCGTACGCCTGCGGGTGGATGGCCTGCTGCGGGAGTTAACCCGCCTGCCCCTGGGGGTTCTAAGCAGCCTGATCTCCAGGATCAAGATCATGGCGGGCATGGATATTGCCGAAAAGCGCCTGCCCCAGGACGGCCGTTTTCAATTTACCCTGGGTAAACGCAACGTCGACCTGCGTGTTTCCAGCCTGCCCACGGTTTACGGGGAAAAGATCGTCCTGCGCCTGCTGGACCAGGAGGCCATGCTCCTGTCCCTGGACGACCTGGGATTTTTGCCGGCCATAAAAGAGCGCTTTGCGAGCCTCATCCACAGTTCCTACGGCATGCTCCTCATTACCGGTCCCACGGGCAGCGGTAAGACGACAACCCTCTATGCCACCCTTAACATTTTATGCTCACCGGAAAAAAACATCATTACTATTGAAGACCCCGTAGAATACCTGCTGCCCGGCATCAACCAGGTACGGGTCAATCCCAAGGCCGGTCTAACCTTTGCCTCAGGTTTGCGATCTATCTTGCGCCAGGACCCCGACATAATTATGGTAGGAGAAATTCGCGACCGGGAAACGGCGGATATCGCCGTCCGGGCGGCGACCACCGGCCATTTGGTGTTCAGCACCCTCCATACCAATGACGCCGCCGGGGCCGTCACCCGCCTCTTAGATATGGGCGTTGAACCCTACCTGGTCAACTCTTCCCTTATCGGCGTAGTGGCCCAGCGGCTGGTGCGCCGGCTCTGCCCCCACTGCCGGGAGATTTACCGACCCGAACCGGGGTCTTTGGAAAAGACCTGGCTGCCAGCAGTAGAAGAACTCTGGCGGGGTCGGGGTTGCCAGCGCTGCAGTTTTACCGGTTATGCCGGCCGGACGGCCATCCAGGAGGTACTGGTGATGAATGAAGAACTCCGCGGCCTGGTGACCGCCAAGGCACCGGCAACGGCCCTGAAAGAGGCGGCCGTAGCTGCCGGTATGGTGCCTTTAATCGAGGACGGTTTGGAAAAAGTCCGCCAGGGGATTACCACGGTGAGTGAAGTCCTGCGTGTTTCCCTGGGCGGTTTGTAAAGACCAGACTGTACTGTCCCGGGTGGCATATACTTCCATTGATCTTGAATTCATAGTTCTGCCCTTTGCAGTTAGCCCGGCACTATACGTTGTTTATTAACATTGGTAGCAGTTGGCTATTAAAAATCCTTGCGTTTGTTATCCTGGCTTTATCCGGGAGGATTAAAATGTTCGACATTGAAACCATCCTGCGGGCGGCGGCTGCCGCCGGGGCCTCCGATGTCCATCTCTCTGTCGGCCTGCCGCCGGTTTTCCGGGTCCACGGCGAACTCCAAGTCCAGCGCCAGTGGGAGCCCCTGGATTCCGGAATGACAGCCAGCCTGGTACGGCCTATGGTGGGCGAGAGGTGGGAGGTATTGCAAGAGCGGGGAGAAATAGACCTGGCTTACTCCCTGCCCGGCGTAAGCCGTTTCCGGGTTAATGTCTTTCACCAGCGGGGAAGCGTTAGCGCAGCCATCCGCCTTATACCCAGGGAGATACCCAGCCTGGAAACCCTGGGATTACCGCCGGTGGTGGCCGAGCTGGCAGAACGACAGCACGGCCTGGTCCTGGTGACGGGGCCGACGGGTAGCGGCAAGTCCACCACTCTGGCGGCCATGGTGGATAAAATCAACCGGGAACGCAGCTGCCATATTATTACCCTGGAAGACCCCATCGAATACCTGCACCAGCACCGCCGTAGCATCGTCAACCAGCGGGAAGTGGGTTCAGATACCCGTTCCTTTGCCAGTGCCCTGCGGGCCGCCCTGCGCCAGGACCCGGATGTTATCCTGGTCGGCGAGATGCGGGATTTGGAGACTATTGCCACGGCCATCACGGCCGCGGAAACGGGTCACCTGGTCTTGGCGACTTTACATACCAGCAGTGCCATCCAGAGCATTGACCGGATCATTGACGTTTTCCCGCCCCACCAGCAGGGGCAGGTCCGCATCCAGCTGGCCGACACCCTGGAAGGGGTTATCACCCAGCAGCTTTTACCGCGGGCCGACAGGAAAGGCCGGGTGGCAGCAGTGGAAGTGCTGATTGCTACCCCGGCTGTCAAGAATCTCATCCGCGAGGGTAAAACCCACCAGATTGTTTCCAGCATGCAGACGGGAGCCCGCTACGGCATGCAGACCATGGACATGGCCCTGCGGCAGCTGGTCACCAGGGGTATGATAGAGGATAGAGAATTAAACAATGGTTAACGGCGCCAGGATTAGCAGGAATTTGCCTTTTTATGACGAATAAATGTCCATATATCCTCGTTCAAGGCAAACCCGGCGAAAGCCGGGGGCGCAAAGCTACGGGCCTGTAGACGCTGTCATGGCCGCCGGGCTGCCGGGGAAGAGTTCTATCTTTCCCTGTTGCCGGTGGCTATTTATATTTGGAGGGAAAGCATGAATTTTGCCTACCGGGGAAGGGATGCCAGGGGGAATGCAGTTAGCGGGAATATAGAAGCGGAAAGCCAGGAACTGGCCATCCGGGAACTGCGCCGGCAGGGGATTTTTATTACTTACTGCCGGCCGGCAGTTGTAACCCCAGCCCGGGACTGGCGGAGCCTTTTCCGGCGGCTGGTATCCCGTCGCGACCTGGCCCTCTTCAGCCGCCAGCTGGCGACCATGCTGGGGGCTGGCCTGCCGATTGTGACGGCCTTGCATATTTTACAGCGACAGGCAGAAAATCCTTCCCTGCGAGAAAGTATCGGTATGCTTCTCCAGGACCTGGAGTCCGGGGAGGCCTTTTACCGGGCGCTGGAACGGCAGCCCCGGGTCTTCCCGCCTATCTTCATCCATACCGTCGAGGCCGGGGAGCTGGGTGGGGCCCTGGACGAGACCCTGGAGCGCCTGGCGGGGCACCTGGAACGGGAACATGAAGTAGAGGAAAAGGTCAAGTCGGCCCTGACCTACCCGGCGATAGTCAGCATGGTTGCCCTCCTGGTAGTTATTTTTCTCCTGACTTATGTCCTGCCTTCCTTCCAGGTCATGTTGAACAGCCTGCAGGTGCCCCTGCCCTGGCCGACGCGCCTGGTTCTGGGACTAAGTGAAGGGTTACGGCGCTTGTGGCCTTTTCTGGTCTTTTTCCTGGCCGGCGCTGCTTTCGGGTTTTACCGCTGGCAGCAAAGGCCAGCGGGGCGCTACCAGGTCGACCGTTTGTTCCTTCGTTTACCAATTTTCGGTCCCCTGCATCATAAGGCGGTTCTATCTCGTTTCAGCCGTACCCTGGGTACCCTCCTGCACAGCGGTGTACCGGTCCTACTGGCCCTGGAAATAGTGCGGCGTACGGTGGGCAATGCTGTGGTGGCTGGCGCGGTGGAGCGGGCGGCAGAAAGCGTTCGCGATGGGCAGAGCCTGGCGACTCCACTGGAAGCGAGCGGAGTCTTCCCTCCCATGGTGGTGGAGATGATTACGGTAGGCGAGGAAACTGGGGCCCTGGATGCTATGCTCGAACGAGTGGCGACTCTTTATGAGCAGGAGGTGGAGGCGGTCGTGGCCCGCCTGGCTTCACTGATAGAACCCGTCCTCATCGTCGGCCTCGGCGGCATAGTAGGGCTTATCGTAATTTCGGTCTTTCTTCCCTACTTTCAGATGCTGGGCGGCATAAGGTAGAGGCGGGCGGGGGTTGCAGGCAGTATACCCTTAAAGAATGCCCTGGCCGGCGGTTCCATGTCGAGGAGTGCCAGGATAACTCTGCATCCTGCCGCGTTTGAGATCGGGGATAATAATGCGGGTAAGAGGGGGGTGATCTACTTGTAGGTTTCCCCGGCGGGCTGGCAGCAGGAAAGTAAAAAGCGCAGGCAAAAAAATCAGGGAGGTTGATTGATTCATGTGGCAGAGACTGAAAAAGGCGCGGGACCAGCGGGGTTTCACCCTGGTGGAGCTTCTTGTTGTTATTGCCATTATCGGCATTTTGGCCGCCATCGTCGCCCCCAACGCCTTCAAGGCCATCGAAAAGGGCAAGGTGGCGGCCGCCGAAGCGGACTACAAGGCGATTAAGGCGGCAGCGCTGAATTATTATACCGATACCGGCGTTTGGCCGGAAGACGGTACAGATAGCGAGGGATTTGTTACCGAACCAAGCCCAACGGTGGATGGCTGGAACGGCCCCTACCTTGAGCGCTGGCCGAGCAAGAACCCGTGGGGCGGGACTTATACCTACATGAAACAAGATGATTCATCTACACTTTGGGGTGCCCCTGCCCGCTGGCTCCAGCTGACGGACGTACCAGGAGCACCATCAGACGGTAACAGTAACAATGCTACCGGAGCCGCAAAACAACTTCTAAACGACTTAGGATCTGATGTTGTCAAGTTTGCAAATGGCAGTAGAGACACCCATATTCTGATTTCAAAAGAATAATTTTGATTGGGTCTGCTCCCGGCGCTTCGGTGCCGGGTGTAGACCCACCGACCCGTCCTGCAACCGGTCGTGTGGCCTGTTCCGGCGGGGGTAATGAAGCGGATCCTCTTTTCTCCGGGAGAGGATGTGAGCCATTGATGTTCAGTTTACCTAGACTGCCCCGCGACCAGCGCGGCTTTACCCTGGTGGAGCTTCTGGTGGTTATCGCCATCATCGGCATCCTGGCGGCCATTATTACTCCCAGCGCTTTCAGGGCGGTGGAAAAGGCGAAGATATCGCGGGTGGTTGCCGACGTGCGGGCCATAAAGGCGGCCGGTTATGCCTATTACGCCGATACCGGTGACTGGCCGAAGGCGGGGCAGGATTCCTACGATCGCCCCTACGACCAAGGAGACGAATATGGCTTCCTTTACTTCGTAAACTCTGACGGCAGCACCGGCTGGAACGGGCCGTACCTGGAGAAGCAGCCCGGCACTACGCCCTGGGGCGGCCATTATCGCTACTGGAAGAGTGTAATACCCAGCGGTAGTGTCTATGACGCCGCGGGCAACCAGATTCCAGTTAACAACACCAAATGCGCTGTAGTTACTATCGGCGGCTTCCCTGACCAGGGTATCCGCGACGCCGTGGACCGGCGCATCAGGGAGAGTGTCGGTTACTCCTATGTGGGAGAGGAAAACGGCACGTACTACATCTCGGTGATCATCTGGATGGAGGGGTTATAGCGCCGGCGCGCTTGTCGTTTGGGTAATAGGCGTCTGTCGTGTAGTTGGGCTTGCCATAAATGTGGTAGAAGGGAAAAGTATGTTTTGGATTGAAGTTTTTTTCTTCCTAGCGGGTCTTTTTATCGGTAGTTTCCTCAACGTGGTCATTTACCGCCTGCCGCGCGGGGAAACGGGGGTCTGGGGTCGTTCGCACTGCCCGGCTTGCGGGCGGGCGCTGGCCTGGTACGACCTTATACCCGTATTAAGCTACCTGCTCTTGCGGGGCAGGTGCCGTTACTGCCGCCTGCCGATTTCCTCACGATATCCTTTAGTCGAGCTTGTCACAGGCGTGGTATTTACCACCCTTTTTTATAATTTCGGCCTCTCCTGGATCCTGGTAAAATACCTTTTTCTAAGCGCCGTGTTGGTAGCCGCCAGCTTCATCGATCTGGAGCACTACCTGATCCCTGACCGCCTCGTGGTGACTGGTGCCTGCGGCGGTATTCTTTTAAGCCTGCTGGCGCGGGATGTGGGGTTTTGGTCTTCTTTATGGGGAGCAGTTGCGGCAGCAGGATTTTTGCTGCTGGTTGCCGTAATAAGTAAAGGTGGCATGGGCGGCGGGGATGTCAAGCTTGCAGGTATGGTAGGGCTTTTCCTCGGCTGGCCCCTGGCATCTCTGGCTCTTTTCCTTTCCCTGGTCACAGGCGGCTTGGCGGGCGTTTGCTTGCTGGTTTCCGGTCGGAAAAAGCGGCAGGACCCCCTTCCTTTCGCGCCTTTTATCGCCATAGGGGGGCTGCTGGCGTTGTTTTTTGGCGAGGAAATGTTGCACTGGTATCTTGTTAGGTTTTTGTAAAGTAATGAAACGCGAAGCGTGAGCAGTTTATATAGCGGCGGTTGATATGGCGGGGACGGAAAAATATGGTTCCACGCGGGCGGTACAGGGAGAGCGCGGTTTTACGCTGATTGAAATGGTAGCCGTCATGGCCATCACCGGGCTCCTGGCTACGGTGGTCCTGCCGGTAGTGGCTAAGAGCCTGGCATGGTGGCAGGTGCAGACGGCGGCCTGGCAGCTGGTAAGCGATATCCGAGAAGTACAGCAAATGGCCATTAGCGGCGAAGATTACCACCGCACTATTCTCTTTGATACCGTTAATAATTTGTACCGGATCAGGAAAGACGCAGTGATCGTAAAAGAAACCAAACTGCCGGCGGGGGTATCCTTTGCCAGCGTGGCCTTTCCAGACAGCAAGCTGGCCTTTAACCTTGAAGGTGTTCCCTCGGCCAGCGGAGACATCGTCTTAAAGGATCGCTATGGTCGCTATTACTATATTACTGTCCTGCCGGTTACAGGCCGGGTCAAGGCGGGGAAAACGACGTGAAAAAGTGTTGCTGGCCTGGTAACAACCGTGGTTTAACCCTGATTGAAGTCCTGGTGGCGGTAGCCTTGCTGGCGGCGGTGCTGGTACCAATGCTGGGTATGTTTACTACCGCCGCCCGGAGTTATACCAGGGGCGGCCAGGAGACGTTAGTTTTGAACCTGGCCCGGGAACGCATGGAAACCAGCCTGGCAGCCGGTTATAACGGCCTGGCCTCCCTGCCTGGAGCTGGCGGCACCTGGCAGGCTTACCCCGGCCGGCCGGGATATGAGTACCAGATAACTATAGCAGATTATGACCTCGTCCTACAGGTGAAGGAAGTGATGGTGCGGGTGCGCCCGGTGAATGACCCGGCGGGGCAGGTGGAACTGGCAACCCTGGTTGCCAGGTGGCCGTGAAGTGGCGGCGGGCCGGCCTTACTTTAATTGAAACTGTAATTGCCGCCAGCCTGATGGTCCTGGTCCTTATGTCTTCTTTGAGCATCCTCCAGGCGGGTTTAAAATGGTGGCAGCGTGGCTGGGACCGTATGGATGCCCAGCAAAACGCCCGCGTGGCCCTGATGCAGATGACCAGGGAGATCCAGGCTGCTAAGGAAATAATAAGCGGTTCTGATGCCGGTACCTTAATTATCGCTGATGCGGCGGGCAATCAATATAAATATCTGTTAACGGGTGATAACCTCCAGCGGGCCGTTAAGAAGAAAGGTTCTTTAAGCTTCAGCGGCTATAATCTCCTGGCCTACGGGGTGCAGACCCTGGAATTTTTTTATGACCATCCAGAGGCGCCGGAAAACAGTAAAACCGTAACCATCCACCTGGTTACGCGGGACGCCGAAGGACGGGACTTTGACGTAACTACCGCGGCGGCCCTGCGGCTCAGGGTGATGAACCCCGGAGGTTAGCATTTAACTTGCTGGTAAAGATTCTGGTAAAGATTTTTATTGCAGGTGATATTCTTTGGCCGGCACCTGGCGGCGGAGTATAGCTACAGGCAAGGGAAGAATTGATGGGGTGGGGTTGCCGGGGAGGTGCTGGCACCGGCGGGGCAGCGCCCTGCCGGGGGTCCTGCTGGCCATCCTGGTCCTTTCCCTCCTGGGGGCAGGGCTCCTTTCCCTTTCCCTGGTGGAGCGCCAGGGCGCGGCGAATGAAGTTAAGATTACCCAGGCCACCTACCTGGCCGAAGCCGGTATCCATTTGGCCCTGGCAAGACTACGCCATAACCCCGCCTGGCGGGACGGTTTGGGAGAAACTTACCTGCCTCCGGCAAGGGGTCGGATCATCAGCGTAAGCGTGGAGTCGCAGGCTGCAAGTTATCGCTTGCGTTCCGTTGGGGAAATAGATGGGGTCCAGCGAGCCGTAGAGGTGGATCTGGCCCGGCCCTTTTTCAGCTATGCCCTGGCCGGCGCCGGGGACATAACCGTAAAGAACCCCTTGACCATTATCGGCGATCTTTTTGCCACGGGCAGCATTTACCTGCAAAAGGGGGCCAGCGGCAACGTTGCTGCCGGGAAGGATTTAACCATTCAAAATAACACCACCGTCCAGGGCAGTGTGGTTACCGGCCGCTATCTGTATAATTACGGCACCATTCGCGGCGACGCCACCGTGGGCCAGGTTACCGACAAATACGGCAATGACCCCAATTATTACGGCCGGGTAGACGGTCGGATTATCAAAGGCCTGGGCTTTTCCTTCCCTGCCTGGCCCAGTGACCTGGTGGCTCCTTACACCGGCGGGTATCACCTCCCGGCGGGGGAATACACCCTGGCCAGGCTCCAGGACTTTGTCGATAATGCCCCGGCAGGAGATAATGGGATAAAGATCTTGTATTGCAACGGCGATTTAATTATTAGCAACGGGGATCACGGCAAGGGCAAGGGTGGAGGTAATGATACTGATTTTTATACCGGCAAAGTCATTATTGCCGCGGCCGGGGATATTACTTTGAGCAAGGATATACGGGCAACTACCGGCAGCGATGCCTGGGCCTTTGTGGCAGGATATGATATGATCCTGGAAGGCGGGATAACGGTTGATGCCGTCCTGATGAGCGAACGCTATTTTTACAAACAGGGTGCACCCAGTACCATTAACGGCAGCCTGGTAACAGGGGGCATCGAAGAGATAGATGAAGACAGCGGCAGCGGTAATGGCGATAACCAAGGTGAGGACCATGGCAACTTCAATAACGAGGGCCGTGGCAATGGTGGTAAAAAAGGTAGCGGCCATGGTCACATCAAAGGACAGCTACAAATTATCTACGATAATAACCGGGTACAGCTCCTGAGCCCGGCCCTGGCCGCAGCAGGTTGGCAGATCCTGTCCTGGCGCGGGGCTTCCCTGTATTAAAGAGCTGTTTGGAGTTGACTGCTGGATGCGCTGGCCAAGATTCAAGAGACAACCCCAATACCTGGGCATCGACCTCGGTACAACTGCCGTCAAGGCGGCCGTATACCAGGGCAGGCAGTGGCTGACGGCCAGCGTCCCGACTCCCCAGGGTGGCCTGGCTGATACTCAGGCCATGGTGGCGGCCGTTGCCGAGGCGGCCTCCCGGACCGGCTGGCGCGGTCGCCGGGCCGTGACGGCCGTCAGCGGGGAAAGGGTGATCGTCCGCTACCTGCGCCTGCCGCGGATGACCCCCGAGGAACTCAAAAGTGGCATGGCATATGAAATCGAAAACTACCTGCCCACCGGGGCCCGGGACATGGTAGTGGACTGGGCCATCCTGGATGCCGGTAATGATGCGGCTGCCGACCAGATGCCGGTTCTCCTTGCTGCGGCGCCACGGGAACAGGTGACGGGCTTATACCAGCTTTTCCATGCCGCCGGCCTGGACCTGGTGGCCATCGACCTTGTGCCCCTGGCCCTCTGCCGCGCCCTGGCCGAAGAAGCTGGCGGCAGCACGGTGATAATCGACATCGGCGGGCGATGGAGCAACCTGGTCCTGGCCCGGGAGGGACAGCCCCTTTTCAGCCGGGTAGTAGCTATTGGCGGGGGAGAGCTGGGCCAGCCCGGCATAAGCGGGAGCAGCCGTATGGCCGAATTGGCCCAGGAGATCCGGCGTTCCCTGGAGTTTTACCGTTCCCAGGCCGGGACGGCCTTTAACCCGGAGCGCATCATCCTTACCGGAGGGGGAGCGCAGGTGGAGGGCCTGGTCGATTACTACCGGGAGGAACTGGGAGTAACGGTAATTATCGGCCGCCCGGGGACAGGCTTTAATGGGTCCCCAGACCCGGCCCTGGCCGTAGCCATGGGCCTGGCTTTACGGGAGAGGGAAATATGAGTGTGGCTATTAATTTACTGCCCCCGGAGTACCTGCCGCAGAGGCGGTCGTTGCCCAGGAGAACTGCCATTGCCCTGGCCCTGGCAGGATTTCTCGTAACCCTTTATTTTATCTTCCTAATCCAATGGGGGCTGATGGCCAGGCGCGTTGCCGGGGTGGAGGCGCAGCTGGCCCAGTATGAACCCCAGGCGCAGCAAGCAACAGCCAGTAAAAGCGCCATTAGTGAATGGCAGCAGAAGGAAAGGGAACTGCAGCGTTTGGTAAAGGAAAGGCGGCGCTGGCAGCCGGTTCTGGCTGCAATAAACGATGCCCTGCCGCGGGAGATCTGGCTGACCCGCCTGGAAGCAAATGAAGCCAAAGGAGAATTAATCCTGGTCGGGGGGAGTACTTCCCTCCAGGCCATCGGTAATTATTTAAATAACCTGCAGGCAAGCGGTCTCTGGGAGGCCGTCAATCTCCAGGAAGTTAAGGGTAATGGCAGTAGCCTTGCTTTTACCATACAGGCAGTCTTTAAAGGTGCCCGGGCGGAGACAGGTAAAACAGAGACTGCAAGAGCAGTTCCCGCACCCGGCGATGTAACAAAAGCAAACCCGGATTCTATAAACGCAGGCAGGGAAGGCAACAGTAAATGAAATTTGGTACCTACCAGTTCAGCCGCCGGGAAAAAATATTGCTGGTTTTGCTGGCCGTTGTCGTAGGGATTATTTTCTTCAATAATGTAGTTTTAGGGCAGCAGTTGCCGGCCTACCGGGAGCTCAGGGGAAGGCTCAAGGCAGGCCAGGAGCGCCTGGCTGCCGCCAGGCAGGCGGCAGCATCTGCAGCCGAGCTGGCCCAAAAAGCCGACCAGGCCCGGGCCGCATGGGAGGCTACCAGGCTCCACCTGGGTTTTACCCTCCGGGGTACAGCACCCTTCCTGGAGGCGGCCCAGCCCCGGGACCGGTCCCTCCAGGTACTGGCCTTCCGTCCCCTGCCGGTGGAAAAGAGAGACCCCTTCCGGGTCTATCCCTATGAAGTTACCGTCAGCGGCCCCTACCCGGCGCTGCAGGATTACATAAATCAGCTGGAATCCTTGCCGGCCCTGACGGCCATCCGTAATTTGAAGATCCTTGCGCGCCAGGGAAACGCTGGAACAGTCGAAGGGAGCTTTATTATAGACCTGTACGATCTGGGAGAAGACAATCCAGTCCCTGGAGCTATTGCCCTTTTTCCGGCCGGGCGGGCCGACGGTTTCACGCCCCCGGCGGGGGCGGTTGCTGCCGGGGATGGAGCTAAAGGTGCGGGAGCTTCTCCTGGCCAGGGAGAGGCTGCCGGGAGCAGTCCGGCCAGCCCCTCTACGGCTGCAACTCCTGGTTCGGTACCAGTAAAGCTGTCACCTGCTCCTCCTGCCTCCCCGGCACCTGCGGGTAACCCGGGAACAAACCCACCGGAGCCTGTCTTCCCGGCCCCGGCAGGCGCCGGACAGGCGCCTCAATATACCTTCCCCCGCCAGGTAAAGGGCCGGCTGGAGGCGGGACCGGCCTTCAAGGACCCCCCCGCTGGCAACAGGGATGTCTGGCTGGAAGAACTGCGGGTGCTGCGCAATGTAGGGCCCTTCTATGTTCTGGAGCGGCCGGCGGCCCTGGCCGGCATGCAACTAGCCCGCAGCGTCGGTGTAAATCTAAGCAAGGAGCACAATCAAGCCGAGTTAAAGGTCGATCTCCAGAAACAATACACACGCCTCCAGGGATACATCGGTATCGATGACAGCTTTGCCAACAGCAGCGGTAAAGTTAAAGTCACCATTTTTGCCGACGGCCGGCAGCTTTACCAGGGAGAAATCAGGCCGGGTGATTACCCCCAATACCTGGATTTACCCCTCTTCCTCGTCCAGCAACTGACCTTCAGCCTGGAATGGCAGGCCGGCGGTATTGGTGACTACGATCAATTACTGGCCACCCTGGCCAGCCTCCATTTTTCACGTAAGGATTAGCAGGAATATTTTCCCGCCCCTTGAATTATACTAGTAAGAAGTTATATAGAAAGGGTGGGTAAATGCTTTTAAGTGAAGCCGATCTGAAGGCCATCCTGGAGGCCGCTCTGGCTGAAGGTGGCGATTTTGCAGAAATTTTCCTGGAACGGCGCCGGACGACCAGCATCAGCTGCGAGGATAATAAGATTGAACGGGTTATATCCGGTCTTGACCAGGGAGCCGGTATACGGGTCATTGCCGGGGAAAACACCGCCTATGGTTACAGCAATGACCTGAGCCGGGAGAGCCTCATCCAGACGGCAACCCTGGTTGGTAAAGCCCTGCCAAGCCGGCCCCAGCCCAGGGAAATTAGCTTTAAACGGCCGCAAGCACAAGTGGAATTTACCATTAAAAAGCGGCCCGACCAGGTGCCGGTAGCCGAAAAAGTAGCTCTGGTGCAAAGGGCCAATGAGGCCGCCCGGGCCGTCGATAAGCGCATTACCCAGGTTACGGTGGGTTACGGCGACGTTATTCAGGAGGTAACCATTGCCAACAGCGACGGCATCCTGGTAGATGACGAGCGGGTACGCTGCCGTTTTGTCGTCAATGCCGTGGCCACCGACGGCAAAATTATTCAGACAGGTTTTGAATCGGCCGGCGGGCACCAGGGGTGGGAACTTTTTGAAAGCGTTAACCCGGAAGAGAAGGCGCAACAGGCTGCCCGACGGGCCGTCATGATGCTGGAGGCCAGGCCGGCACCGGCGGGCAAGATGCCGGTGGTTATGGCGGGCGAGGCCGGCGGCACCATGATTCACGAAGCCTGCGGCCATGGCCTGGAAGCCGACCTGGTCCAAAAGCAGCTTTCCGTTTACGCCGGCAAGAAGGGGCAAAAAGTAGCTTCCGACCTGATAACCGTTATTGACGATCCCACCATTCCCGGCAAGTACGGTTCGTACCGTTTTGACGACGAAGGTATGCCGGGACAGAAAACCGTGCTCATCGAAAACGGCATCCTGAAGGATTATATGTATGATTACCTGACAGCCCGTAAGGAGAACCGCCGTTCTACCGGCAACGGTCGCCGGGAATCTTACCAGGACCGCCCCATACCCCGCATGACCAATACCTTTATCGCTCCCGGCAAAGACGACCCGGAAGCTATTTTGCGGGAAACCAAGCACGGCCTGCTGGTCAAGCGCATGGGCGGCGGGCAGGTCAACACCACCAACGGCGACTTTGTTTTTGATGTGGCTGAAGGGTATCTCATCCAGGACGGCAAGATTGGCCCGGCCGTCAGGGGGGCCACCCTCACCGGCAACGGCCCCGAGGTACTGAAGATAATCGACCGGGTGGGCAGCGACCTGGGCTTCTCCTTAGGTACCTGCGGTAAAGACGGCCAGGGAGTACCAGTCGGGGATGCGCAGCCCACGATTCGCATTCCTGAGATGGTGGTCGGCGGCATCCTGGACGAGGAGGATAAAGGCTGATGGATTACCAGGCTTTACAAAAACAGTACCTTGACCTGGCGGCGCGGGTGGTAGAGATGGC
This sequence comes from Moorella sp. E306M, assembly GCF_006538385.1. Classification (NCBI taxonomy): domain Bacteria; kingdom Bacillati; phylum Bacillota; class Clostridia; order Neomoorellales; family Neomoorellaceae; genus Neomoorella; species Moorella sp. E306M. The sequence continues at coordinate 2,265,234 of NZ_BJKO01000001.1, forward strand.
GGCCGAAAAAGGGGCTATTGCCGAAGCCTACATAAGTGCCGGTGAAAATTTAAGCATCGAGGTGCGCAACCAGGAAGTCGAGGCCCTGACTACGGCCCGGGATCAGGGCCTGGGTTTAAGGGTCATAGCCGACCAGCGGGTGGGTTTTGCCTTTACCACCGATTTCAGCCCCACGGCCCTTGAACTTTGCGTAGAGCAGGCCCTGGCCAACGCCCGGATGGCTACCCCAGATGAGCATAACTGCCTGCCGGCCCGCTATCCCGGCTACCCCCAGCTGGACCTCTTTGACCCGGAAATTACCACAACCCCGGTGGAAAAAAAGATCGAGCTGGTGCGGGAGATTGAACGCCAGGCCAGGGCTTATGACCCGCGGGTGAAGATCACGGAAAGCTGTTCCTATAACGATTCCCGCTACCTGGTTGTCCTGGTAAACTCCCAGGGGATAACAGCCGCTTACCTTGCCGCCTACTGCGGCGCCAGCACCTTTGTGGTGGCGGTGGAAAACGAAGAGAGCCAGACAGGTTTCGGCCTGGCCTATAGCTTGCGGTATAAAAATATCGATCCGGCGAAGATCGGCCGGGAAGGGGCGGCCAGGGCCGTGCGCATGCTGGGAGCCAAAAGGGTTGATACCCAGCGGGCGGCCGTTGTTTTTGACCCCTATGTAGCCACCAACTTCCTGGGGGTCATCGCCCCGGCCCTTGCTGCCGATGCCGTCCAGAAGGGCAAATCCCTTTTCCGGGGCCGGGTGGGCCAGCAGGTGGCGGCACCGGTTGTGAATATTATCGACGACGGCCGCCGGCCGGACGGCATTGCCTCCAGCCCCTTTGACGGCGAGGGAGTACCCACCCAGCACACGGTGCTGGTGGAAAAAGGGGTCCTTAAATGCTACCTGCACAACACCTATACAGCCGCCCGGGACGGGGTAAAATCCACCGGCAACGGTGCCCGGGGTTCATTCAAGACAACACCGGAAGTCGGGACGACCAATTTTTATATCGAGGCCGGCTCCCGCACCCCGGAAGATATTATTAAAGAGATCCCCAGGGGACTTTACGTCACCGAAGTCATGGGCATGCATACGGCCAATCCCATCTCCGGCGATTTTTCCGTCGGCGCCAGCGGCCTCTGGATTGAAAATGGCGAGCTGACCAGGCCGGTCCGGGGCGTGGCCATTGCCGGCAACATCATCGGCCTCCTGGAGGGCATTGACGCCGTAGGCAACGACCTCACCTTTTTTGGCGCCACCGGTGCCCCGACGGTGCGTATTGCCAGCATGACCATCAGCGGGTAAGTACACTCTACCCAAGAGAGCAATATTATGGTAAAATAGCAGCCATGAAGATTTTAGTGTTAAATGGGCCCAATTTAAACCTCCTGGGCAGCCGGGAGCCGGAAATCTATGGCCGGACTACCCTGGCCGATATCGAAGCCGGCTTAAGGGAGCAGGCTGCCGGCGCCGGGGTGGAAATAGAGTTTTTCCAGTCCAACCATGAAGGGGCCCTTATTGACCGTCTTCATGAAGCCCGGGGGCGGGTAGACGCCGTGGTCATCAATCCCGGGGCTCTGGGACATTACAGCATTGCCCTGCGGGATGCCCTGGCGGCCCTGGATTGCCCGATGGTAGAAGTTCACCTCTCCAACATTTACCGCCGCGAGGAATTTCGCCACCAGACGGTAACGGCAGCGGTGGTAGACGGCCAGATTAGCGGTTTTGGGCCTTTAAGCTACCGCCTGGGACTGGAAGCTGCCATAGAGCTGGTGCGCTCGCAGCGTGAGGGTAAACCTGAAAAATGAAGGGCGGGCTTTTTTTGACCACAAGGTTAGACCGTCTGCGCCGGCTTATGACGGCGGAAGGTATCAAGGCCCTGTGGGTACGCCAGGAAGAAAACCGCCGCTACCTGAGCGGTTTTACCGGCGACAGCGGCCAGCTTCTCATTACTACAACATCGCAGTATATATTAACCGACGGCCGCTTTACTAAACAGGCCAGGGAGGAAGCGCCGGATTTTGAGGTAGTGGACCTGGGCAATAAGCCGTGGGAACAGCTGGGTGCCACCCTGGCTGCTGCCGGTGTAGCAGAACTCCACTTTGAAGCAGAGCACCTCAGCTATGCCACCTATGAAGAATTTTTGGAGCAGGCCAAAGACTGGCCGCGCCCGGTCAAGCTGAAACCAGTAAAGGGCCTGGTAGAAAGGTTACGGCAGGTAAAAGAAGAGGCCGAAGTGCAACTTCTGCAAAAAGCCATTGACCTGGCCGATGCCGGTTTTCGTCACCTGCTCCAGATCTTACGTCCAGGTGTCAGAGAGCGGGACATAGCCCTGGAGTTAGAATATTTCCTGGGTAAACAGGGCTCCAGCGGGCCATCCTTCACCACCATCATCGCCAGCGGTTACCGGGCGGCCCTTCCTCACGGGGTGGCTTCCGGCAGGGTACTGCAGCCGGGTGACCTGGTGGTGATGGATTTTGGTGCCGTCTATGAGGGCTACCACTCCGATCTTACCCGCACGGTAGCCCTGGCGCCGGTGGCCCCGGAATGGCGTCACCTCTACCACGTCGTTCTGGAAGCCCAGGAGAGGGCTATCGCCGCCATCCGTCCCGGGATGACGGGCCGCGAGGTGGACGCGATAGCCCGGGAACATATTGCCGCGGCCGGATACGGGCCCTATTTCAGCCATGGCCTGGGCCACGGTGTGGGACTGGCTGTTCATGAAGGTCCCACCCTTTCCAGCCGGAGCGAGGTTAAACTATCTCCGGGGATGGTGGTCACGGTAGAACCGGGAATTTACCTGCCCGGACGGGGCGGTATCCGCATTGAGGACGTGGTCCTGGTCCAGGAAAACAGTGCTCGTATCCTGTCCCATGCCCCCAGAGAATTTATTGAGCTATAAAGGTTCTCATACGTTTATTTTACGGCACAGCGCAGTGAAGACAAAGGGCAAAACGGTTGCTAGTTTTTAGTGAGAGGTTTGAAAAGGTGGGCATCGGTTTTTCATCCAGAGACCGGCTTAATCAATTGTAACCGCGAATCCCACCTCCCACCTCCCACTTTTCAATTCCCACATCCAATCTAGGAGGTATCCCGCTTGATATCCACCAACGATTTCCGTACTGGTCTTACCATTGAGGTTGACGGTGAAGTTTACCAGGTAATTGAATTCATGCATGTCAAACCAGGCAAGGGTTCGGCCTTCGTCCGTACCAAGCTGAAGAACAGGCGTACCGGGGCGGTAATTGAGCGGACCTTCCGGGCCGGGGAAAAGGTCAACCGCGCCCATATTGACCGGCGCGAGATGCAGTACCTCTACAATGACGGCGAAAACTATTACTTCATGGATACAGAAACCTACGAACAGTTATCCCTGCACAAAGATCAGCTTGATGATGCGATAAAATATCTAAAAGACAATATGAACATTTATGTCCTCCTTTATCAGGGGGAAACCATTGGCATCGAGTTGCCGAACTTTGTTGAGCTAAAGGTTGTGGAAACAGAGCCTGGCATCAAGGGCGATACAGCCACCGGCGGTTCCAAGAACGCCGTTTTAGAAACCGGTGCCGTAATCCAGGTGCCCCTCTTTATCGAGGTGGGAGATGTCGTCCGCATCGATACCCGTACTGGTGCCTATATTGAGCGGGCCTAGTTTAAGTCCGGCCAGGGCCGGTAATAATAAAAGGTAGAAAGGGAAAGGAGTGTAGACAATGAATGACGTCCGCAAGAAGGTTGCCTACCTGAAGGGGTTAGTGGACGGCATGGAGTTAAACCCCGATAGCAAGGAAACCCGCCTCCTTAAGGAAATAGTTGAAGTCCTGGAGCAAATGGCCGAGGCTCTCCACGACCTGCATGAGGACTATGAAGAACTGGAAGACTACCTGGAAAGCATCGATGAGGACCTTTATGATTTAGAAGATGAGGTTTATGATGACGAAGACGAAGATGACTATGACGACGAGGATGACGAGGACGACGAAGACGAGGAAGAGGGCGACTACATTGAAGTAGAATGCCCGAAATGCCACGAGATAGTTTGCTTTGATGCCGATGTCCTGGATGATGAGGATGTAGTGGAAGTTACCTGCCCCAATTGTGAGACGGTCGTCTTTGTCAATGAAGAAGGCGAAACCAGCTCCCTGGCGGCTCGAGAGGAAGAAAAGAAAAACTCTCCCGACACCGATGACATCTAGTTCTGAAAAAGATCATAGCATCAGACCCCGTGATGGGGTCTTATTTTTTTGCCCCGAATTTTCTCTTGCATAAAATTGCCAGGATCATAATAAGCATAATGGCAGGAGGGAGAAAGATGGGCAGCGTACGGCTGGTCAAGGGTGACGGAAAACCACCTTTAGGACAGGCCGGGGAAGGCAGGGGAGGGGGGCTCTCCGGGTTGTTGGCCTTTTTGCCGGCAGCGGTCGCTACTTCCCTGGCTGCCCTGCCCCTGGAGGTAAAAGCAGCCCTGGAAGAAATCCGCCTGCGGCGGGAGCGGCCCCTTCAGGTGCGCTGGGGTGCCGGTGAAGGCTGGGTGCAGGCCGGCGGCACTTTGACAGCTGTACCCAACCTGGCCTATATCGTAAGCGAAAACGATCTCAGCCAGACCATCCAGGCCCTCACCCGCAGTTCCCTTTATGCCCTGGAGGAAGAATTGCGCTCCGGGTATATCACCGTGAGGGGCGGCCACCGGGTGGGGCTGGTGGGCGAAGCAGTGGTACGCCAGGGAGAAGTTCAAACCTTAAAGAATTTTGCCGGCCTTAATTTGCGCCTGGCCAGGAGTATCCCCGGTTGTGCCCGGGAGTTAATGCCCTACCTCCTGGAGCAGGGGCGCCCCCTCAACACCCTTATTCTTTCACCGCCGCGTTGCGGCAAGACTACTTTACTGCGCGATATTATCCGTCTTTTCAGTAACGGCATAGGGGAACTTAAGTTTTCCGGCGTCAATGTAGGCGTGGTGGACGAGCGTTCCGAAATTGCCGGCTGCTGGCTGGGGGTGCCCCAGCTGGATGTCGGCCCCCGGACGGACGTCCTGGATCGTTGCCCCAAGGCGGCCGGGATGTTGATGCTCCTCCGGTCCATGGGGCCGGAGGTCATTGCCACCGACGAGATTGGCCGCCCGGAGGAACTGGCGGCTTTACAGGATATTTTAAATGCCGGGGTGACAATTCTGGCCAGCGTCCATGCCGGCAGCCTGGAAGAGTTGAAACACCGGCCGGGCTGGAGGCCGCTCCTGGAGCGGGGTTTCTGGCAACGCTTGATAATCCTTGGCCGTACCCTGGGACCGGGGACCATCGAATTCCTCCTTAGCGGGGACGGCCGGACCTTGCGCCGCGGTCCCTGGCGGGGGGAGGGCAAGGCATGTTAAAAATGGTGGGAGGCGGGTTGATAATCCTCACCTGCGGTTTGCTGGGCCTGGAGAAGGCCCGCGGTTTTAGCGCCCGGATTGAACAGCTGCGCCAGTTAAATGCCGGCCTGAAATTGCTAGAGACGGAAATAATCTATGGGGCTACCCCCCTCCCCTTGGCTCTCACCCGGGTTGGGAACCAGCTGGCCGGGCCAGTGGCTTTATTTTTCCAGACTGTGGCCCGGGCGCTGCAAGAAAACGCTGCCGCCGGTGCCCTGGCAGCCTGGCAGAGGGGCCTGGAGGAACTGGGGCGGAAAGGGGCCCTGCAGCCCGGGGATCTGGAGATACTAAAGGCCCTGGGTCCTATGCTGGGTAACTCCGGTGCCGGCGACCAGATTAAAAACCTGGAGCTGACCCGCCAGCTCCTGGGGCAGCAGCAGCTGGCAGCCCACGAAGAAAACAATCGCCAGGGCAAGATGTGGCGTACCCTGGGTTTCCTGCTGGGGATAACCCTGGTGCTGTTGCTATATTAAAGCTTCGGGAGGGAGAAAAGATGCTGGGCGTAGATGTGAGCCTGATTTTTAAACTGGCGGCCCTGGCCATTATCATCACTATTTTTTATACTTTCCTGAAACAGGCCGGGCGGGACGAATATGCCTACATGACCCTGCTGGCCGGCCTGGCTATAGCCTTACTCTGGGTCATTCCCTTGATTATGGATCTCTTCAAAGCCGTACGGGCTGTCTTCCAGCTGTATTAAAGGGGTGGCCCCGGGATGGAGATTTTCCAGATCGTCGGCCTGGCCCTGACGGCTACCCTGATTATTGTCATGGTGCGCCAGGCCCGGGGCGCCGATACGGCCCTCCTCATCAGCCTGGTGACAGGAGCAATTATTTTTCTCCTCCTCCTGGACCGCATTGGTACGGTGGTCAAGGTCCTGGCCGACCTCTCGGCCAGGGCCGGTATCAACCAGTTTTACCTGGATACCATCTTAAAGATCATTGGCATCGCCTATGTGGCCGAGTTTGGCAGCCAGGTCTGCCGGGACGCCGGCGAAAATGCCATTGCCGGCAAGGTGGAGCTGGCCGCCAAGGTATTGATTATGGTCCTGGCCATCCCCATAATTGTTGCGATCCTGGAAAGCATTATTCGCCTCTTGCCGTAAGGCAGACAAAGGTTCCTGCTCCTGCCGCGCCTGTTGCAAGGCGGCTTATATAGAAAGAAGCAGCAAGGTTGTGATTTCATGTGTCAGGCAACCACTGCGTGGAAGTTGCTGGTAGTCTTAATTTATATTGGGCTTTACGGATTATATACAGGGCTTACTGCCCCCTCGGCCCTGGCCTATTATCCGGAACCGGCCACAGGAACAGAAGCGGCGGCTGCCATGACCCTGGACGAGCAGCTGGAACGCCAGATGGCCAAACTCAACCTGGGGGGCATCGATACTTTCCTTAACCAGCTGGACCGGGAAGTGGGCCAGTACCTGCCCCGCTTGGGCTTTCAGGAAATCCTGGCCAATCTTCGCCAGGGAAAATTGCCCCTGGATCCGGCGGCCGCCGGGCGGGGGCTGCTAAAGTATCTTTTCCATGAGCTCCTGGCCAGCGGGGCCCTGCTGGGCCAGCTCTTAATCCTTGCCGTAGCCTGCGCTGTGCTGCAAAATTTACAGGCAGCTTTCAGTGCGGGAAGTATCAGCACCGTGGCCCGGGGAGTGGCCTTCCTGGCCCTGATTACCCTGGCCCTGACTTCCTTTACCCTGGCTGTCCGTACCGGCGGGGAAGCCATCGACCGGATGGTATCCTTTTTTCAGTCCCTGCTACCGGCCTTGATTACCCTGCTGGCAGCAACCGGGGGTATAACCGCCTCTACTCTGTTGCAACCGGTTTTGATCTATGCCGTAACCATTACCGGTACCCTCATGCACAACGTTCTCTTTCCTCTCTTGTACCTTACGGCCTGCCTCACGGTAATCGGCCGGATCGCCGATCGCTTCCAGGTGTCCAAAATGGCCGGGCTCCTTAAACAGGCAGCCATGGCCGCCCTGGGACTGATGATGACCGTTTTCACCGGCGTGTTATCGATTTACGGGATCGCCGGTTCAGTTGCCGACGGTGTTGGCCTGCGGGCCATTGAATTTGCCACTGATGCCTTTTTACCTGTGGTCGGCGGCATGCTGTCCGATGCCGTCGAAACCGTTGCCGGGACAACCCTGCTTTTGAAAAGCGCTGTCAGCCTGGTAGGAGTAATCATTATTTTTTTCCTGGCCGCCTTTCCCATGTTAAAAATTCTCTCCCTGGTGGTTGTTTACAAAGTGGCGGCGGCCGTGGTCCAGCCCTTCGGTGAGGACCAGCTGGCCGACGCCCTGGACGGCATCGGCGGAGCTTTAACCATGGTCTTTGCCTGTGTGGCGGTCACGGGATTGATTTTTTTCCTGGCCATAGCCGTAATCGTCGTCCTGGGCAACATCACGGTAGCTTTAAGGGGGTAGGCAGGGAATTGCTGGCTAAAATCGGCGAGATAGTCCGCCAGGTAGCTCTGATTGCCTTGCTGGCGGCCTTCCTGGAAATGCTCCTGCCGGAAAAAAAGATTACCCGTTACGTGCGGCTTGTTTTAGGGCTCTTTGTGGTGGTCGCTATTTTGACGCCCCTGGCGGAAGGGTTGCGTTTCGGGCCGGAGCTGGAGCTGGCTGCCTGGGACCTGCGCCTGGACCCTGCGGCCGCCGCCCCGGTGCAGCAGGGCCGGGAAATGGCCCGGGCCAATGACGAGGCAGCTCTGGAAATTTACCGCAACCGCCTGGCCGGGCAGATCAAGGCCCTGGTCACCCTGGTACCTGGCGTAAAGCAAGCCGAAGTACTGGTGGACGTATCCGGCGAAAAGGAACGGCTGGGGGCCATTCGCCGGGTGGTAGTCACGGCCACCCTGGCTGGAGCAGAGACGGCAAAAGGGGGCGGGGATGCACCACCTTCGCCTGCCGGCAACCTGCCTGGCACTCAAGGGCTCGCGCCTCCTGAAACCCAATTACCAGGGAGGCCGGAACAGATCGCGGGACAAGAGGAAGGACTACCGTCAACTGCGCCCCAAATTACCGCTGCTGAAGTCCAGGAGATTCAATCCCGTATTGTCACCATGATTACCCACTTTTATGGACTGGAACCCGGCCAGGTCGAAGTACGGCTGCTATATGGGAAGTAGAAGGGTTTTACTTTCAGGGAGGTGTTGCCCATTGGACAAAAATAAGTGGCCGGACTGGCGCTTCTTGCCCCAGAAACCACCCTGGTACCTCTGGCTGGCTGCTGGCGCCCTTATTTTGGGGACCATCTTTATCAGCATTGGTAATCTTAACAGCTCTATCCAGCACCAGGGGGTACAGGCGACAGGGCAAACAGCCAGCCAACCCGGACTGGACCGGCAGCAGACGGAACTAATGGTCACCGCCAGGGAACTGGAAGTCCAGCTCCAGGAGATATTAGAGCAAATCGCTGGTGCCGGCAGGGTGGCGGTGCGGGTATCTTTAAAGACCAGCCCCTTAAAGGAGTTTGCTACCAATACCAGGACTAGCAAACACAGCGTGGAAGAGAAGGATCAAAGCGGCGGGACCAGGGTAACTACCGACAGCAACGAAGATGCGCAGCTGGTCATGGCCAGGAACGGCCAGATGAATGGCGGTGAAGCGCCGGTAGTAGCTCGTGAAACCCAGCCGGAGGTTCTGGGAGTAGTGGTAGTGGCCGATGGAGCGAATGATCCTCAGGTGCGGGCGCGTTTCATCCAGGCGGTGCAAACCCTGTGGGGCCTGGCACCCCACCAGGTGCAGGTGCTGCCGATGGAAACCGGGGGGAGCAGTAAGTAACTATGACTGTGCTTTTGATCAAGATGCCAAAATTGGGGAGGGTGAAAAAGATGATTAAGATAGGTGATAAAGGACGAGTAATAATTGCCCTGGTGCTGACCTTTGGCGTCCTGGCTTACCTGGTCCAGGGTGACCAGCAGGGAACAAAGCCGGCCGGCATAGATCTACCCCTGGAGCGACCGGTCCAGCAGGCCAGCCAGCCGGATACCGGTGGAGCTACTAAGGTGGCGGCGCCAATCAAGGACCAGGCAGCGGTTAGTGGACCTAAGGCAGAGGATATACTCAAGGAAGCAAGTTCTAAAGCTGAAGGAGGAGCCGCCTTCTTCATCGAGTACCGCCTGGAAAGAGACCGCCAGCGCAGCCAGCAGATCGCCCTGCTCAAGCAGATTATCGATAACCCCAACGCGGGCGGTGAGGGCAAGCAGGAAGCCCAGAAGCGGCTGGTGGAACTGACCCAGCAGATGGACCTGGAGATGCAGCTGGAAAAGCTCATCGTCGCCAAAGGTTATAAGGATGCGGCGGTGTTCATCCAGCCCAATGCCGTAAACGTCATTGTCATGGCCGACAACTTCGGCGACGAGGACGCCAACAAGATTGGCGACCTGGTCTCCCGCTCCACCGGCCGCCCCCGGGAGCAGATCAGTATGATTCATAAGAAGTAGATAACGCTAATTAAATAAGAGTATAACAAATAACCGGGCTGAGAGCATATGTGCTGGCCCGTTTTTTATTTAAAAAAATTTTTTATCCCTTAGGAGGAATTCAGGCAAGAATGTCGAATATGATAATACAACCGGTATACAAGAAGGATACAAAAGGAACACAATTCAGGGTGGTATTTTTATGGAGACCCTTAGAGGCCTTGATGTTATTCAGCCCGTAATGGGGCAAAGGGTTTATGAAGAGATTAAAGAAGCTATTATAAATAATACCATAAAACCCGGGACCATGATCCAGGAAAGAGTACTTGCTGAAAAGCTGGGTGTTAGCCGGACCCCGGTGCGCGAGGCATTAAGAAGATTAAATTCGGAAGGTTTAATTGAGTTAATACCTGGAAAAGGTGCGACGGTAACTAAAATTACCATTGAAGATATTCGCGAAATTATGCAGGTCCGGGAACCTCTGGAGTGCCTGGCAGTAAAGCTGGCTGCAGAAAGAATTCAGCCCCAGGATATAAAGTATTTGGAAGATATGATTGCTAACTGGGATAAGGAAATTAATTGCTCCGACCAAATTAACTTTCAGAGCTTTAGCACAAAGGACATAGCTTTTCATGAATATATAGTAGAAATTGCCGGCAATAAGCGCCTGGCCTCTATATTAAACATGTTGCGAGATCAAATCAGGCGAATTACTTTTCTGACCCAAGATAACAAGGCTAGAATTGAAACGTCTTTCCCTCAACACCTAAAAATCCTGGAAGCGTTAAAACAAAGGGATCCTGCGGCGGCGGAAGAGAACATGCGCCAGCATATGCAAAGCATAAAGGAATACTACTTTGATAGGTTTGGGTTTAAAGAAGTAAATTTATAATTTGAGCAAGGGGGCAAATTTGTATGTTTGAACATTTGAATGTTCGAATCAACGACAGTCATATTGATTATCGTAATAACTTGATGGTAAACCAAAAAGAGCGTCAAATTTTAAGAGATTTAGCCTCTAAAATTGCTGAAATAGCAGCCAGGCCGGAACAAGAAACAAAAAAGAGACTTTGGATAGAGCATAATGCTTTGAAACCCACACGGCCGCCAATTTTTTGCGATCCAGAAAATGGTTGGAATGAAATAATTACAGATGATCAAATACAATGTGAAAACGAATTAGCGCGATATTGGGAAGCGGTATTACGCAAAGAATTATTCTGGGGAGAATCGATGGGCGATGATCGTGTTATAGAGCCATTTTTTGATATCCATCATATTTATACTGACAGTGGGTGGGGATTGAAAGAACAGAGAGTTGGCGGAGAAATAGATGTTTATCGTTTAGATGGAGGGTCGTATAAGTGGGAAGCCCCTCTCAAAGATTACAACGATGTCAATAAATTACATTTTCCTGAAATTAATATTGATTACGAAACCACCCAAAAGGTTTTTAACTTGGCCCAGGAAATTTTAGGTGATATTTTGCACGTGCGTTTAAAGACTGTTTGGTGGTGGTCTGTAGGCTTAACCGATGATTTGGCGTATCTACGCGGCCTGGAAAATATTCTTTATGATGTTTATGACCATCCTCAAGAATTACACAAACTTATGGCCTTTTTATCGGAGGGGACTTTAGCCAAGCTTGATTTTCTGGAGAAAAACGGTTTGCTGAGTTTAAACAACGATGGGACTTTTGTAGGTTCAGGGGGATATGGCTGGTCGGAAGAATTGCCGCAACAAGATTTTGATGGAAAAGTACGGCTAAAAGATATGTGGGGCATGTCGGAAAGCCAGATAACTGTAGGTTTTTCCCCACAAATGTTCGAGGAATTTGTGTTTCAATATCAATTACCTATACTGGAAAAATTTGGTCTAAATTGTTATGGATGCTGTGAACCATTAAATGCCAGGTGGGATGTAATCAAAAAGATTCCCAGGCTTCGAAGAGTCTCTGTTTCGCCGTGGGCTAATGTTGAAGATATGGCTGAAAAACTAGAAGACAAATATATTTTTTCCTGGAAACCGCATCCCAGTGTACTGGCCACTCCTAATATCGATGAAGAGCAAATCCGTCAGGATATACGTCGCGTCCTGAAGATAACACGTAACTGCAGGCTTGAGATTATAATGAAAGACAATCATACGTTGGGCAAAAATCCGGAAAATGTTATCAAATGGTGTAGAATCGCAAGGGAAGAAGTAGAAAGCATTTAAACGAGCAAGGTAATGTTATAGAGATTGGAGTGGTTCAATTGTCATTTAAACAAAGGTTGCAAAGGCTTAATGAGAGATACGGAACATTATTTATATTACTCTTGATGGTTGTTATAACAACACTTCTATATCCCGGTTTTCTTAGCTCTACAAATTTAACCAATGTAGTTAGGCAAATTTCTATCATAGCAATTATTGCATTTGGAAGTACGTTTGTAATTATATCTGGTGGCATTGATCTGTCGCCAGGATCAATAGTGGGACTTACGTCCGTAGTAGTTGCTAGCTTGGCACATCCGGGGATGTACCCGGTTATAGTGCCGATACTTGCCGGGATGATTGTGGGGTCGTTGGCCGGTCTTGTCAATGGAATGCTAATAGCTAAAACAAAAATTCCACCATTTATTGCTACTTTGGGTATGATGATAGCAGCACGAGGTGCAGCTCTCATTTACAGTGATGGAAGACCTATAGGTAATTTTACTAAGACCTTTGAATTTATAGGCGGGGGAGATTTTTTCGGTATACCTGTACCTATCCTTATATTAGTAGGGCTACTGATTTTAAGCCATATTTTACTCAATAATACTATTTTCGGATTATATACGTATGCGATAGGTAGTAATGAGCAGGCTGCCATGATTTCTGGAATCAATGTTAATAAACATAAAGTGCTTATATACATGTATGCTGGTTTAATGGCAAGCATAGCAGCGATCGTACTGACTTCTCGCATAAGTTCGGGGCAACCAATTGCGGGTGTAGGATTTGAAATGGATGCCATTGCTGCTGCGGTAATTGGTGGGACAAGTTTATCAGGCGGTATAGGTACTATACCTGGGACAGTAATTGGTGCTTTAATTATGGGCATTTTAAACAATGCTATGGATTTATTGGGTGTATCGGCATACTGGCAACAAGTATTTAAAGGTGCAATCATTGTAGGTGCAGTTATTCTTGATCAAAAGAGGAAAATAGCAAGTAATTCTTCTAGTAACAAATAAGTACGAGAGGTGGTAAAACATATAAAATGAGAGTGGGGGTGATATCTCAGAATATTTAACCTTTCTTTAAACTAAACTTCCAAATTATCAAAAAAGGAGGTCCATACAAAAGTGCTGAAAGGGCTTTTTTCTAGGAGAAGTATCATTTTATTAACAACTTCGTTGCTTATACTTTTAATATTATCTGCATGTAGTACCAAGGGAACTACGACAAGTTCTGGAAGTTCTGGGCAGACATCAGAAAAGAAGATTAAAATTGGTGTTACAATGAGCAGCATAGATAAATTTTTATCCTATGTAGTAGATGCAATGCAAAGTTATGCTAAAGAACACCCCGAAATTGAATTAACTGTTGTTGATGCACGAAATGATGCCTCTACGCAATTAAATCAAGTAGAAAACTTTATCGCCAAAAAAATGGATGCAATAGTTGTTAATCCGGTTGATACGGAATCAACTCAACCCATAGTAGATGCGGCCAAGAAAGCAGGCGTTCCACTAATTGGCGTAAATAGAAGAATGGAAGGACTTACTTGTTATGTTGGTTCTGATGCATATCAGTCAGGTCAATTATTAATGGAATATCTTGCTTGGAAAGCGGGTTATAAAGGCAATGTAGCTATAATGGTTGGTACCTTGGGTTCAGAGCCTGCCAGGCTAAGGACACAGGCCATAAAAGATGTTATTGCCAAGCATCCTGATATGAAAATTGTTCTTGAGAATTCGGCTGATTGGCTTAGAGACAAAGGTATGCAATTAATGGAAAACTGGATCCAATCAGGAAAAGATTTTGATATCGTAGCTTCTAATAACGATGAAATGGCTATAGGGGCCATAAAAGCTTTAGAGGCTTCTGGAAAACTATCCAAAGTTATTGTTGGTGGTATTGATGCAACTCCAGATGCATTGCAGTACTTGAAAGATGGAAAGTTGGCAGTAACTGTATATCAAAATGCTTTTGATCAGGGTAAAAGTGCTATAGAAATGGCTCTAAAAGCAGCTAAAGGGGAAAAAATACCGGAAGAAGTAATGATTCCCTATGAAACAGTCAAGCCGGAAGACGCTGATAAATATTTGGCTAAATGGAATAGATAATAGAGTATGAAGAATAGTAGCGGGGATTTCAATATCCCCGCTATCTCAAAGTTAAGTGAGGACGTGATAAACCATGGATGGAAATGGTAATTATATCCTTGAAATGGAAAATATTAATAAACAATTTAGTGGAGTTAAGGTACTGGATAATGTTCAATTGAAAGTAAAACATGGTACAGTACATGCTTTAATGGGCGAGAATGGCGCTGGTAAATCAACGTTAATGAAAATTTTAATGGGAATTTATCAAGCTGATTCTGGTACTATTAAATTTAACGGTACGTACGTAAAAATTAATAATGTTACTGATGCTCTTAAAGTGGGTATATCAATGATACACCAGGAATTAATACAACCCCAGCATTTAACCGTAGCAGAACATATTTTTCTTGGAAGAGAAGCTAACTATAGTATACGAGGTGTGCTAAAAAAAAGAGAAATTATAGCTGAAACCCAAAAACTATTAGATAAGATGGGTATTAATGTAAACCCAGAAGATAAAATTATGGATCTTAACGTAGCTAAAAGACAATTGATAGAAATAACCAAAGCTATTTCTTATAATTCACATTTAATTATTATGGATGAACCGACTTCGGCTCTCAGTGAAGAAGAAATTAAAGAGCTTTTTGATATAATTAAATCCTTGAAGGCGCAAGGTAAATCTTTTATATTTATAACTCATAAGCTGGATGAGGTTTTTGGTATTGCCGACTATATTACAGTTCTAAGAGATGGAAAACATATAGGTACAGACAATGTTGAAAACTTTAACACCGATCGACTAGTACAAATGATGGTTGGTAGAGAGCTTAAGCAAATTTTTGATAAACAACCTCATGCTACAGGAGAAGTAATATTATCTGTCCGAAACTTGACCAAAAGAGGTCAATTTCGGAACGTTTCTTTTGATTTGCATAAAGGAGAAATACTGGGCATAGCGGGCCTTCTTGGTGCGGGGCGCACAGAACTTGTGCAAGCTTTATTTGGGGTTACTCAACCTGATGAAGGAGAAGTCTGGATTAAAGGAAAAAAAGCAACCAACATTACGCCTGCTAGTGCAAAAACTTATTATAAGATGGCTTATCTCACTGAAGATCGACGAACAACTGGTTTATTTCTCAATCGACCAGTTAAAGAAAATATAATTATCGCCAACACTCTGAGTTTCCTTTCTAGAGTACTTCTCAATAAAAAGAAGATAATGGAGGTTTGCCAAAAAGAAAAAGAAAACCTCAATATTAAAGCTTTTAGCCTGGACCAACCTGTAGAATCTTTAAGCGGTGGCAATCAACAGAAAGTACTCATATCAAGGTGGCTATTGTGCAATCCTGAAATATTAATTCTCGATGAACCAACACGTGGTATCGATGTTGGTGCCAAAGCGGAAATTTACAAGTTAATATCCTTTTTAGCTAACCAGGGAAAAGCAATCCTTATGATTTCCTCTGAAATGCACGAGATTTTGGGGCTCAGTGATAGAATTCTGGTTATGCACGAAGGCCAGGTAACAGGGATGCTTAATAGAGAAGAGGCTTCGCAAGAAAAGATTATGAAGTATGCCATGGGGATTAGCGCTTAAAATGTTTACACAATTTAGTGAGGTGTATAGTAATGAAGATCTGTTTTAATGAAGCAACTACCATGAAAAACTCGACCCTGGAACTCGACTTGGAATTATGCAATAAATATGGCTATGATTTAATCGAAATAAGAATGGACAAATTGAAAGAATATCTAGAGACCCATACGATAGATGACCTGGTTAACTTTTTTGAGCAAAATACACTAAAACCATATGCTTTTAATGCTCTGGAATTTGTTACATTCAGACATCCAAACGATTATAAAAAGATAAAAGACGATCTGGTGTTTTTATGCCAATCCGGTGTAAAAATTAATTGCCGCAATATTGTTGTTGTGCCCACCTTTGATCTACCTTACACAAGAAAAGAAATTAAAGAAGAATCGATTAGAGTCCTTCATGAATTAGCCGACGTTGCAGAAACATATAATATGAACCTGGCATTCGAATTTGTCGGCTATCCCAATTGTAGTGTAAATACCTTTGAACAAGCATATGAAATAGTAACTGCTGTAAATCGCAGCAATGTGGGGATAGTTTTGGATTGTTTCCATTTCCATTCCATGAACTCAAAAATTGAATCCTTAAAAAAAGCGGATCCTAACAAGATATTTATTTTTCACATTGATGATGCTGAAGATCTCCCTGTAGGAGCTTTACGAGATCACAACAGATTGTGGCCTGGCGATGGAAGTATTGACTTAGAACTTATTTTGAAGACATTAAAAGACATTGGTTATGATAAAATGGTTTCTGTAGAGCTATTTAGACCTGAATATTGGGAATGGGAACCGGAAAAGACAATAAAGATTGCTAAAGAAAAAACGGAAGCCGTTATCCAAAAATATTTTACTGCGCAATAAGAATGATGTTTGCAATATAAAAATTATAACCTGAAAAGCAGGAATTAATAAAGGTATGTCGAATATTATTTTTTAAGCAAGCGGGTATACCAATGGAATACTAAAGGAACTCCAAAGGTGTTACAACAAAATCTTTTAATTTAAAAAAATAAATTAAAACAAATAGTAAGGAGTGTGTGTTTAATGAGCAACAAAATGCGCGCCGTAGTACTCCATGCCGATTGGGACCCCAAACCGGAATTCAAGCTAGGGCCCAAGGACATTGAAGGCCGGCAGACCTATCTAGGGAGCAAGGTATGGCGCAATCCCAGGGTAACTATCGAGGAAAGGGATGTTCCCCAGGCCGGCCCGGGGGAAGTAGTAATTGAAGTCAAAGCCTGCGGAATATGCGGCAGCGATGTCCATATGGCCCAGCCAGATGACCAGGGTTACATTTTATATCCGGGCCTGACAGGTTTTCCTGCTGTACTGGGTCATGAGTTCTCCGGCGTAATAGTTGATGCCGGCCCGGGCGCTTTTGACAAACGCACCAACAAACCATTCAAAGGAGGCGAGGCGGTTTGTGCTGAGGAAATGCTCTGGTGTGGCGCCTGCCAGCCATGCGCTGATGGATGGCCAAACCACTGCGAACGCCTGGATGAGATCGGATTCAACGTCGACGGCGCCATGGCCAAGTATATAAAAGTTCCCGCCCGTGTAGTCTGGAGCCTTGAACCCTTGCGCGAACATTATTCAGACGAAGAAGTATTTTTGTTGGGGAGCCTGGTGGAGCCTACGTCGGTAGCTTATAACGCCGTGATTGAGCGCAGCGGTTGGGGTATTCTGGGTGGCATTCGGCCTGGCGATAACGTGGTAATTTGTGGTGGTGGGCCGATTGGTATCGCAGCCTGTGCCATTTTGAAGCGCCAGGGCGCGGCTAAGGTTATTTTATCCGAACCCGAACCGTCCCGGGCCGAATTGGGACGCAAGATGGGAGCAGACTATACCATTAATCCCCTTCAGGAAGATTTCACCGAAAGAGTCCTGGAAATTACCCACGGCTATGGCGCCGCCCTGTACCTGGAAGCCACCGGTTTGCCAACAATAGTTTATCCCCAGATTGAAAAAACGATTTGGGAGCAAAAGACGCTGAATGCCAGGGTCATGGTAGTTGCCCGCGCGGATGCCAAAATGCCGGTGACCGGGGAAGTCCTGCAGGTGCGCCGGGCACAGATAATCGGTTCCCAGGGGCATTCCGGGCATGGTACCTTCCCGCGGGTTATTGAGAGCATGGCCGCCGGGATGAATATGTTGCCCATGATCACCAAGCAGATCACCCTCGATGAGGTACCCGAAAACCTGGTGACTTTAAGAACTGACCGGAAAGAATGTAAGATTACCGTGCGCTTGGATAAAGAATAAGTTTCACTTTTAAGCGGGGCAATTTTACTGTCAAAAAATACAAAGCAAAGGAGTAAAGCATATGGACCAAAAAATATGTAAAGGATGGCTATTAACCGATCACCCGGCCATTATCTTTGAAGACAACGAAGTTGGCCGCCTGAAGAAACAAATCTGGGAGGCCTCCGAAGAAGAAATCGACGCTATCCTGAAAGAATACGAGATTCCTTCAGAACCAGAACTGGGTAAACCCGGTACTTATATCCAGAATACCCCCCGGGTCAAGGTAATTGAAAAGCGCAAGAAAAATGACATAGTGTTTGTGCCTATCGGCTGCACAGAAAACCACGGCCTTCATGCCAACAGCGGCCTGGACACCTTCATGGTCACCCAGATTTTAGAGGGTGTGCGTCGTTATACGGCCAAGCAAGGACGAGAAGTGAGCCTGGCTTTTCCGCCTCTGAATTACGGCGGCCATCCCTACCACCATCTGGGTATGCCGGGAACTGTAATCATGCCCAAAGAAGTCGTTGAGGAAACCGTAATCTACACTATGCTGGGCTTATGGAACGATGGCTTCCGGAAGATTATCCTGGTCAACAACCATGGTCACCTGTGGATGCTGGAATCCGCCATCCAGGAGTTTATGAAACGCTTCCAGTTGCCGGGTGTCTTCCAGGTAATTGATTGGCACCGGGCTGTAAGGGAATTCTTCTTCCCGGTAGATAGAGAAGATAGTCTGCAAACGGACTTCATCCATGCCGATGAATCCGAAACCTCGGTTGCCCTGCTGCTATTCCCCGGCATGATCGATATGAGCGTAGTGCAGGACGCCCAGGGAGAAAGCTTCCTGCCTCCGGGACACTTTGATACTTCAGTGGACCCCTACCGGCGTCCCCACCGCTGGTCCGAAGGAGAAGGGCATGCAGCCATTGAACGGGCGGCCACTCCCCAGGGCGTGGTAGGCAAACCCAGCCTGGCGTCCGCCAGGAAGGCCAAGCGACCCATCGCTGCCATTTTGAAGTATCTAACCCTGTTGCATGACCACATCCTGGAAGCCTTCCCGCCCGGCACTGTACCGCCGGTTGAAAAGGTAACCTTACGGACGGAAGAAGAAATGCGGCCCTTCCTGAAAGAACCTTTAAGCGAGGGTTGGAAATCGGTCTACGAGTTACCCTATATTGGAGCGTTCCATAAGCTATAAGTTAATGCATAGATTAAACGGTGTGATTTCTGTATTAGCCTTTTCCTGTTACAAAGAATTACTGGCCAAATAAAAGTTTCAACCTTAAGCTCCGGCGGGCGTCGTAGAACTTGGGCAGCGTTACCTGATGCCCGCCGTTGCTTTAGGTGGTCGGGTTACCTCTAAACTTATTACGAGGGGGCTGCAAGGTATGCCGGAAAAGTTGAAGATAGGTCTGATAGGCGCTGGACGTATCGGCAGGGTTCACGGTGAAAATATTCGCTTTTATATTCCGGAAGCAGAGCTTGTTGCTGTCGCTGATCTTTATAGTGATAAGATTAAAGACTGGGCGAATAACCTGGGGATAAAACACGTTTTTAGTGATCCGCAAAAGATCATTGAAGACGAAAGCATTGACGCCGTTTTAATTTGCTCTTCCACCGATACCCATGCCCCTTTAATAATCCAGGCTGCTCGCGCCGGCAAGCATATTTTCTGTGAAAAACCTATTGACTTTGACTTAAATAAGATCCAGGAAGCTCTTAATGAGGTGGAGAAGGCCGGGGTTAAGTTACAGATTGGCTTCCAGCGTCGCTTCGATCCTGGTTTTAAGAAAGCCTATAACTTGATAGGGCAGGGGAAGATTGGCGATATACGGGTTATAAAAATAACCTCCCGTGATCCCGCACCGCCTCCCATTGACTATATAAAAGTTTCCGGCGGCCTTTTCCTGGATATGACCATTCATGACTTTGATATGGCCAGGTACCTGTCGCGGAGCGAAGTCACCGAGGTACATGTTGTTGGTGGCGTAATGGTAGATAAAGCTATAGGTGAAGCGGGAGATATAGATACTGCTATAGTCACTTTAAAATTTGCCAGCGGTGCCGTTGGTGTGATAGATAACTGCCGCCAGAGTGTCTACGGTTACGACCAGCGAGTGGAAATCCTGGGTTCTAAAGGCTGTGCCATGGTAGGTAATCCACCTTTAACTCCCACTGTATTAAGCACGGAAGAAGGTTTCCTGGCTGATAAACTGCAGCATTTCTTTATCGAGAGATACCAGCAGGCTTATATCGAAGAAATAAAGGCTTTCGTAAACTGCATTTTGAACGACCAACAACCGCCTGTTACCGGCAATGACGGCTTGCAGCCTGTTTTAATCGGTCTGGCAGCCAAGCAATCACTGGCCGAAGGCAGGCCTGTTCCTGTTAAATTACCTGCAGGCGGAGGTCTATAATAATGAAATTAAGTGTGTCCATCGCCCAAAATGTATCTGATAGCGCCCCCTTTATCCTCAGGGGGCCTTATCTTGATAACATTAAAAAGGCTGCTGAGCTAGGATATGATGCAGTAGAGATCCACGTGCGCGACCCGCACGAACTTGAGGTGGAGCAGATTTTAAAAGTTTGTCAGGAGGAAGGAATAACTGTTTCTACCCTGGGGACGGGCCTGGGGTATGTGGTGGATAAATTAAGCCTGACCCATCCTGAGGCTCATATAAGGGAGAAAGCTGTTAAGCGTATTTTAGACCATATTGAAGTTGCCTCATGCCTGGGGGCGGGAGTTATTGTTGGCTCAATGCGAGGAGTAATACCTGGCATTGGCCAATTTAAACAATATGAAAATTATGCCGCAGAAGGCCTGGCTGTTTGCCTGGAGAAAGCTAAAAAATGCGGCGTGGTGCTTTTCTTAGAAGCCATCAACCGCTATGAAACCAATTTTCTCAATACGGCAGCAGATACTTTAAACTTTTTAGCGCGGTTCAATACCCCTTACCTTAAGGTCCATTTGGACACCTTTCACATGAATATCGAAGAGGTTGATCTTGACGAGACTCTGAAAAAGACGGGGGAGGCACTGGGCCATATTCATTTTGCCGATAGCAATAGATTTTATCCGGGACAAGGGCATCTTGATTTTAAAAAGATAATAACAACCTTGAAAAATATGGGTTATCAAGGTTATATCGCCCTGGAGTGTCTCCCCTATCCTGCTCCTGAGAAGGCGGCAGCGGGGGCTATAAGGTATTTAAAAAGCCTGCTGTAAGGAAAATTGAGCATAAACGTAAGCCTAAAAACAGGTTTTCCACGATAAACTTTATGAAATTGGTGCTAGGGAAGGTGAAAAAGAACATGCCTGCACTTAATAAAACACTACTCACCGGCGATTTCAGCTTCCCACCCAACCTGGAGGCAGGCCCTTACCCGGATAACTTACCTGAGCGTATCCTCCAGTTCGGGGAAGGCAATTTCCTGCGCGCCTTTGTCGACTGGATGATCCATGAACTGAACAAAAAAGGTTTGTTCCAGGGCCGGGTGGTAGTAGTGCAGCCTCTGGCCCGGGGCCTGGTCGACAAATTAAACCAGCAGGACGGCCTGTATACCTTGATCCTGCGCGGGTATCAAGACGGCCAGGTTGTAGAAAAACGGGAGATTATCACTTCCATCAGCCGGGGTATTAACCCTTACGAAGACTGGCAGGCCGTCCTGCGCTGCGCCGAAGACCCGCAAATCGACATCGTCATCTCCAACACCACCGAAGCCGGCATCATTTACGACCCCGGGGACAGCTTAACGGCCGCCCCGCCGCGGTCCTTCCCCGGGAAGCTCACAACCTTCCTCTACCACCGCTACAACTATTTCCAGGGCGACCCGGATAAAGGGATGCTCATTCTTCCATGCGAGCTCATTGACCGCAACGGCGACAACCTCAAAGCAATCACCTTAAAGCTAGCTGGAGAATGGGGATTACCGGGAGCATTCCAGCAGTGGCTAAAAGAAGCCAACATATTCCTCAACACCCTGGTGGACCGGGTGGTACCGGGTTACCCCCGCGAAGAAGCAGAGCAACTGGCCAGAGAGCTAGGCTATAAAGACGACCTGCTGGACACCGGCGAGCTGTTCCACCTGTGGGTAATCGAAGGCCCTACGCACCTTAAAGAAAAGCTCCCCTTCCATGCAGGCGGCCTCAACGTTATCTGGACGGACGACATGACGCCGTACCGCACCCGCAAGGTACGCATCCTGAACGGCGCCCATACCGCCACAGCCGCCGTAGCCTTCTTAAGCGGCATCGACACGGTAAGGGAGGCTGTAGAACATCCTCGCATCGGCCGCTTTATGGAGGAATTAATATATAACGAAGTCATACCCGCGACCGATCTGGATAAAGGAATGCTAACCGAATTTGCCGGGGAAGTGCTGCAGCGCTTCCGCAACCCCTATATCGTCCACCGCTGGCAGAGCATTTTGTTAAACACCACCTCCAAATACAAGACGCGAGTACTACCGTCATTACTGGACTACGTAGCCCGGAAGAAAAAAGTACCAGCAAAGCTCACCTTCTCCCTGGCCGCCATGGCAAGCTTATTTAAAGACGGCAAGACAAACGGGCGGCAATTCCAGGGGAAGCGGCCGCAGGGAGAGTTTATTATCGAAGACGCCCCCGAGGCCCTGGCCTTCTGGCAGGCAGCCTGGCAGCAGTATAAAGGAACAGCGGAAAGTGCAAGAGAAGTAGCCGCATATATCCTGGGTAACAGCGAAGTGTGGGGCAAGGAATTAAATAGCGTTCCCGGCCTGGCGAAGAAACTGGGGGTTTACCTGCAAGAGATTGTAACCGGCGGCATGGCGGCAGCCCTGGAGAAGGTGCTGGCGGAAGGAGAAGGAGCATGAAAAAAACAATCCAGCTGCATGCCCGGGATAACGTAGCCGTTGCCCTGGTAAATCTAAAGGCGGGTGAAGCCGTTCTAATAGATGGACGTGAAATACACCTGCAGGAAAACATCAAAGCCGGCCACAAATTTGCCCTTTTAGACCTGCCAGCCGGCCGGGAAGTAAAGAAATACGGCTATGCAATCGGGATAACCACCCAGCCGGTGAAAGCCGGACAGTGGGTGCACAGCCACAATTTGCACAGCAGGCTGGAGAAGCTAGAAGAATACACCTATAACCCCCTCCCCATAACGCCGGTTGCCTTTGAAGGGAATCCGACCTTCCACGGCTACCGGCGACCAGACGGCCAGGTAGGAGTAAGAAACGAGCTCTGGATTATCCCCACGGTGGGCTGCGTCAACCAGCTGGCCGAGAACCTGGCCCGGAACGTTGCAAAGGAACTGGAGGGTAAAAGCGCAATAGACGGCATATATGCCCTCAAGCACCCCTACGGCTGCTCGCAGCTTGGTGACGACCACTATAATACCCAAAAGCTCCTGGCCTCCCTCTGCCGCCACCCCAACGCCGGCGGGGTACTGGTCCTGGGTTTAGGTTGCGAGAACAACAATATCCCGGCCTTCCGCCAGGTGCTGGGAGAGGTAGACCCCGGGAGGATTAAATTCCTGGTAGCCCAGGAAGTAGAAGACGAAATGACCGCTGGTTTAAGGCTCCTTAAAGAACTGGCAGAACATGTTGCCACCTCCAAACGCGAGCCCTGCTCAATATCCGAACTAAAAATAGGGTTAAAATGCGGCGGTTCCGACGCCTTTTCCGGCATAACCGCCAATCCCCTGGCAGGCCTGGTAGCCGACCGGATAATAGCAGGGGGCGGCACGGCGGTACTCACCGAAGTACCGGAAATGTTCGGCGCCGAAACCATCCTCATGGACCGGGCCGTGGATGAAGAGGTGTTTCAAAAGATAGTAAAGCTGATCAACACCTGGAAGCAATACTACCTCGACCACGGCCAGCCGGTTTACGAGAACCCCTCACCCGGCAACAAAGAAGGCGGCATAACCACCCTGGAAGAAAAGTCCCTCGGCTGCGTGCAGAAAGGCGGCACGGCAGCAGTGGTAGACGTCCTGGATTACGGCGAGAGGTGCCAGAAGCAGGGGCTCAACCTCTTAAGCGCGCCCGGCAACGACCTGGTATCCTCCACGGCCCTGGCGGCGGCCGGCTGCCAGATCATCCTTTTCACCACCGGCCGGGGTACACCCCTGGGCACCTGCGTGCCCACGATAAAAATCGCCAGCAACACTGGCATTTACTCTAAAAAATCCCGGTGGTTTGATTTTAGCGCCGGCCGGGTCCTGGAGGGTGAGAATATGGCGGAACTGGCAGGAGAATTACTGGAGCAGGTTTTGCGGGTAGCCTCCGGAGAACCGACAAAAGCGGAAACCCTGGGTATAAGGGAGATCGCTATATTCAAGTCCGGGGTCACCCTCTAAAAGTCAGGAATTTTACAGGGCATTAGAGATTGTTAGTGCAGCTGTACAGGAAGTGAAAATGGCTTCTAAAGTGATTTAGGTAAGTACTCAAGGTACTAAGATCTGTTGTACCCGCGATGGTTTGACATAAAAATGCCCTGCGGCAATACCCCTGCAGGGCTTTTATTTTGTTAGCGGCATGCACGCAAAAACCCTTTCTGTAAACTCACTACCTTGCACCAGCAGCCCGGATTTCTACTTTAGCACCGTCGGGTACTTTTTTTAACAGCCCGGGATCGCTTAAGATGCGTCCGATTTTATTTACTGGGCTGGCGGCGCGGGGCTTGTCATCAATGCTGGCGGGCGTAGGCCCGAAGAACAGGCAGAAGGCGTGGCCCGGCGGCCAGTAAGCGATGTCACCTACTTCCATATCTGCCGTGGCTCCTTCTTCCAACCCGGCCTTTACGGGAATCGGGAAATAAATTTCATCGCCCCAGGTATTCACCCGGCTGCTTATGGGCAGGGCCGCCTCAATTTTCCGGGCGGTTTCGCTGTCGTTGAGCTCGGCCAGTACGGTCAGATCACCAAATTTAATGGCAATTTGCATGGTAAAAAACCCCCGGTAATGAAATTCCAGGCATATTTTAGCATACATACGGATAGGACTTCAATAATATATTTTATTTTGTGGCAAGATAAAAAACCGGAGACATTACAAATCCCGGCAAGAAATCCGGGTTGGGGAGTTGAAGGTTTAGATTGCGACGCCAATTATTTCTTTTCTTGCTCCTGTTTCTAGCTTTAATAATGATAGGGGTGATAACGTTGAATAAAAAGGCCGTACGCTTACCGCTGCCGGGGGAACCTTCAGCGCCGACACCGGCCCGGCAGACTTCCTATTATGTCCGAACACCTGTGGCCGACGTCCGGGCCAACCCCGGCCGGGAGGCGGAATTGGTTACCCAGGCCCTGCTGGGGGATGAGGTAAAGGTATTAAAGCAGGAAGGGGATTGGTTACAGGGCCAGGTACCTGACGGCTATATCGGGTGGTTGAAAACAGCGGATGTGGTCCTGGACACTCCCCCGCCGGCCCGGGACCTGGCAGTTGTGACCGTTCCCCGCGCCTTACTGTACCGGCAGCCGGAAGGTGCGGACGCCACCGGTGAAGCCTTATTGGCTACTGACTTACCGCTGCTGCGGCAAAGAGAAGGCTGGATGGAGGTCTGGCTCCCCGGCCGGGGAACGGCCTGGCTACCGGCAAACGAGGTTGAGGTCTGGCCCGGGGGAAAGGTGAAAGGTAAGCGCAGCGGCGAGGATGTAATTAAGACAGCTGAACGCTTACAGGGAGCACCTTATCTCTGGGGCGGGGTCAGCCTTTACGGCATCGACTGTTCCGGGCTGACTTTCATTGCCTATTATTTAAACGGCGTCCGGCTGCCCCGGGATGCTGATATGCAGTTCCAGGTGGGCCGGCAGGTGGCCCGGGAGGAACTGCAACCGGGCGACCTGGTCTTTTTCAATACGGAAGGTTCGGGGAGCCTGCCCACCCATGTCGGTATTTATACCGGCAACGGAGAGTTCATCAATTCCCGTTCCGGCCGGGGCGTCATATTGAGCCGCCTGGATGAACCGTTATTTGCCAGGGGATACCTGGGAGCGCGGCGTTACCTGCAGTAAGAACGGGTATTCGAGAGCGAGGAGCGGCCATGATGGGGCCGCTTTTTTATTGCCGCTAGGACGCACTGATAATAGCAGATTATAGCATACTTCTGGAACAAGGGGATACTTTTCGGAAAGCCGCCTTCAACCTTTACCAGGACCGGAGGAACTTTTTTGCGAAGATAGGATAACCTTGGAGGAAAATGGTAGTTTGCGTCGAATTTCTAACTTTATTAGCGGGAACGGAAACATAGCAATATGATAGCTTTGAGACGATGAAGCCGGGGTAAATATTTCGGTACGGCCTTTGTCCCTGGTGATAAAAAGGGAGAAAACCCCCTTGATAAATTTAGAATAGATTCCGGGACCGGAAACGGTCTCGAAAGGAGGGCTGAAAATCTTGCTAGCCTTGCCGGAAAAGAGCATCCTGCTGGTGGAAGACTCGACCCTCACCAGGTTTTCCTCCAGGAGAACACTGGAGGAGAAGGGCTATCTGGTGGACGAAGCCGCCACCGGCCAGGAAGCGCTGGTTAAGGCCAGGGGAAAAGTAGAACCGTACGACCTGGTGATTCTCGACATCCACCTCCCGGGAATGGACGGCCTGGCTGTGCTGGAGAACCTCAAACGCCTGCCGGAGTATCGGTACGTCCCGGTCATGGTGGTAACGGTCGAGAGCAACGTCGCCGTGGTCAAGAAGGCGATAGATCT
The DNA here is from genome assembly GCF_006538385.1 of Moorella sp. E306M. Classification (NCBI taxonomy): domain Bacteria; kingdom Bacillati; phylum Bacillota; class Clostridia; order Neomoorellales; family Neomoorellaceae; genus Neomoorella; species Moorella sp. E306M. The sequence goes on from NZ_BJKO01000001.1 coordinate 2,291,883, forward strand.
GGGGGCGGTAGAGTACCTCTGCAAGCCCTACTCGGTCGAGGAGCTGGTGCGCCGCGTAGAGAAACTGATAGGACCTGGCGCCAGGGGAGAAGTAGCCCCTGCGGAGCTGCTGCATAAAGTACTCAGGAATGAGATCAACCGGGCGAGCAGGGGCGGGCTAAATGTAGCCCTGGTTCTGGCCCGGTCTGAAAGGTTGGGCAAGGGAAAGATTGGGGAATGCGCCAGGCAGGCGCGGCGGCGCCTGCGCGAGATAGACACCGTTATAGAGCTCAGCAAGAGTACGCTGGCGTTGATTCTCCCTCATACGGGGAAAGAAGGCGCGCAGGTGGTGACAACGAAACTGGAGGGTTTCCTGCCCGGGACGTGGAGCTACGGGATTGCGGTATATCCCGACAACGGGAAGGATGGGGAAGAGCTTTTCGCCTACGCCGAAGTTGCCCTTAAAGAGAGCTGGGAGAAAAAAGAGCCGGGTGCGCCAGCCCAGCAGCAAGCATCTGACACGTAGATCCCAGGACTTATGCCGCAGTCCAGGCTCTCAGCCCTCCGGTCAACGGTGCAGTGTTATGCTTAAGGGGAAGTTATACTAGTGCTTTTTATCGGCCTGCCCTTGGTGCTGGCCGGTATTTCCCTGGACCTACTGAGAGAGTTTTTCCGCTTCTCTCCTTTGCTCAAAAGAATAGTGAGCGAACTTATTCTTTCCAACACCGGCACCTCTTTAGTCCTATAGTCGATGATGGAAATGGCCCGGGCTTCATGCCGTTACCAGCGCGAGGCCGAAAGCGACCCGCTTACCAGTTATACAACCAGCGGGCCTTTTTTACCTCAGCGGCGAGCGTGCTAAAGAGGCCCAGGAAGGGAAGCGCAGCCCAAGGGCCGCGCCTGGAGACACTCCGGGCCCGGCTTGAGAAGCATCTGCAAGCGATACGGTTTTCTGGTGCGGAGATACCCTTGAGCCTGTCGGTGGGGCTGGCGCGGTTTCCTGCAGACGGGAAAGACGTAGATGCCCTGCTCGCAGTGGCCGACGCCAGGGATGTACGCGGACAAGGAGGGAAAGAAAGGCCGCCGAAGAGCCGGCATTTAACAGTCCTGCTGAACTACCGGTCCGGCAAGCAGGCCTTTTTTGGCAAGCACTCCCAGCAGGAGGTATGGGGTTCCTTTCATGGAGAGAGGAAAATTAATGCAGTACTACGAAGAACTGAAACACATCGGCTTACAAAGACTGCAAGAGAGCATGAGCCAGGCCCTGGGGCTGGCAGCTTCGGTCACCTATCCGGACGGACAACTCCTCACCAAAACCTCCAACCTATGCTCTTTCTGCGCCCTCCTTAATGCTAATCCAGAAGGAAGAACCAAGTGTGGGGCTTCACGTGTAATCTTTGCCAGGGCTGCCGTGGACGCAGGAAGAGCAGTCCTCGACACCTGCCATGCCGGGCTGGTACATGTGGCAGTACCCCTCCGGGTAGCAGGAAAAACAGTAGCGGTACTGGTGGGCGGCAGCGTAGCACTTAAGCCGCTCACAGAAGAGGAAGTAGCCGAACTTGCCCGGGAGACAGGCATAGACCGGGAAGAGCTCTGGGTAGCGGCCCAAGGGGTACCTTTGTGGTCTGAAGAACGGCTGCGGAAAGCGGCGGAGATGATACGGGCAGTAACGGAAACTTTGGCCCAGCTGATATACACCAAGCAGGAACAGCAGAAAAAGGCAGACGAACTCAGTGCTCTCTTTGAATTCAGCAAAACAGTTTCCGGCAGCCTGCAGGTGGCCGAAGCCGCCCGGAAGGGACTTCAGGCGGTGCTGGAATTGACCGGTGCCACCAGCGGGTCGGTGGTGATGCTTAGCGAAACGGAGCCGGGGGCGGCAGCTCTTGAGGTAGCAGCTACCATGGAGCCGGACAACAAATTAAGGGTTATTCCTGCAGGGGAAATAATAGCCGCGGTTGGGCGGGAAGCTATCGCCGCGCACTTTGACAGCCGTCCCCGAGAAAGCACGCCCGAAGAAAAGCTGCCGGCAGTTGCAATACCTCTTAAAGCTGGCGGCAAGGTGATGGGAGTACTCACCTTAGCAGGCAAGCCAGGGGGGCAACGCTTCACCGAAGAGGAAGCCGTCTTTTTGACCACCCTGGGCACCATTCTGGGGCTGGCCCTGGAAAATGCCCGGCTTTTCCGGAAGGTGCAGGAAAGGGCAGCAATGCTGGAACGGCTGATCGAAGTAGGGCAGGTGTTATCGAGCCACCTTGATGTCGATCTAGTGCTTGAATCAGCCCTGGCAAGTGTGAGGGACGTGCTGGGTGCACGGTGGTGTGCCCTGCGGGTGCTTGACGAAAATACCGGCGAGCTGGTGCTGAGGGCCAGCCTGGGTATGAGTCCGAAGTTGCAGGCGAGGGTCGCCCGCGTTCGGCCGGAGGATAACTTGCTGGGTGAAGTGCTCCAAAAAGGGGAAGCCGTGGTAATGGAGGACCTGGCCGCCGACGGGTCTGGCAGACACCTGCCCTACTACGCGCTTGAGATGCGGGCCCTGGTTGTGGTGCCGGTGAAAGCAGGCGGAAAGATCGTGGGCACATTGAAGGTTTATTCTCCTGTACCGCGCCGCTGGGCGGAAGAAGAAGTTGAGTACCTGGGTACCGTTGCAGCTCAAGTCGGGCTGGCGCTGGAAAACGCCCGCCTTTACTCCTCGCTGCGGGAGTACTACCTGAGTACCGTACAGGCGCTGGCAGCGGCATTGGAGGCCAAGGACGTATACACGAGGGGGCATTCCATCCGGGTAGCTAAATGGGCACGCTCCTGCGCCCGTATGCTGGGACTTGGTGCTGAAGAGGAGGAACATGTTTATATGGCCGGCCTGTTACACGACCTGGGCAAAATTGGCATACAAGAGGACATTCTTCTTAAACCGGGCCCCCTCACCCCGGAAGAAAGAAAAGAGATGCAGGGTCATCCTGAAGTAGGAGCCAGGATCCTGGAACCGGCCCGGTTCCCAGCGGCGGTCATTGCAGCCGTACGGCACCATCACGAAGACTATGGGGGCGGGGGTTATCCGGCTGGCCTATCAAGAGAGGAGATCCCGCTTCTGGCGCGCATTATTCGTGTGGCCGATGCCTACGACGCCATGACCTCTGCCAGGCCATACAGGGAAGCATTTACCCCGCAGGAGGCATATGAGGAATTGAAACGGTGTGCAGGCCGGCAGTTTGACCCCCGGGTGGTAGAGGCATTTTTACGGATTCCGCAAGAGGAAATGGAAAATATTGCTATAACGGGGGGGGGGGGGGGGGCCCCC
>NZ_BJKO01000001.1:2295166-2636331 GCF_006538385.1 Moorella sp. E306M
GGGGGGGGGGGGGGGGCACCCTGATAGCTTTGCTTGGCGAAATACTTTTTTTACTGAGGCGGCCGCTCTGACCAGAGCCGGGTCATACATGGCGGGGAGGGCAACGACCGTTCGGGATAAGCAGGCGGGATGGCATATACTGGACAACGCCACGTGCAACCGCGGCGGTAACAAACAATAGTCCCCCCAATGAGCTGTGTTCTTGGAGCGTTGCCAAATTGATCAGCATATAGAAAGATGCGAGGGCAACTGTATAATGAGTATAGAGCAACTAAGGGGCACTCCATTTGGGCCCCAAGCCGCAAGGTTGAAGGTGGCCCTTCCTGTTAATAATCGAGCAGCAAGCGGCTTTTTACTTGGAGGTAGACTGATGGACACGGTTCCAGGGAAGAAAATACTCATAGTGGAGGACAGCAGGCTTCAGGCCCAGATAGCAGCGGATATCCTCAGCAGGCACGGGTATATGATTGAAATTGCCCTCACCGCAGAAGAGACCCTGCAAAAAGCATCCGGTCCGGAATGTCCCGACCTCATTCTGATGGACATTGACCTGGGAGAAGGGATGGACGGAACGACGCTCTCCAGACGGATTCAGCAGGTTAAAGACATCCCCGTGGTATTTCTCACCGCCATCTCTACCCGGGAGGCTGTAGAGCAAGTCCGTTCGGTCACGCGCTACGGGTATGTTCTGAAGGGCGCCCCGGAACACGTGCTGGTGTCCACCGTAGAGATGGCCCTAAAGCTCCATGAAGCCCTCTCTCTGGCGCAAATGTACCGCAGGATAGTCGAGGGGTCCTTGACGGAGGTCTATATCTTTCATCCCGGCACGTTAAAGTTCCTGGCAGTCAACCGGGGGGCCAGGGAGAACCTTGGCTATACCGAAGAAGAACTCCTGGACATGAACATCCTGCATCTAATGCCGGAATTTGACGGGGAGAGCTTCAGAGCCCTTCTGGCTCCTTTACAGCAGGGTGAAAAAGAAAAGATCGTATTTGACACTATACACCGCCGGAAAGACGGTTCCCTCTACCCGGTGGAAGCGCACCTGCAGCTCTTCGGCCATGGGAAAGACGGCATAGGCGTGGCCTTTATATTGGATTTGACAGAACACAGGAAAATGGAAGAAAAGCTGAGGCAGCAGGGAGAGTTTCTGCAATCGCTCCTGGCCGCCCTGCCTGTCGGGATCTTTATCATCGACCCCGCATCCCACCGCATCGAGGAGGCCAATCTGGAAGCGGCGGCCATGATCGGAGCCGCACCCGAAGAGATCGCAGGCAGATCCTGCTGGGAATTTTTCCCGCAATCCGCAGGAATCTGCCCTATTACTACGTCGAATGAAGAGATCGATCGCTCCGAACGGCTTTTGCGCCGGAAGGACGGGAGGGAGATCCTCGTGCTTAAGACGGTAAAGCGCTTGCGGACGGACAGCGGGGAGAAACTGGTGGAAACCTTTATAGACATTTCCGAACGCAAATACCTGGAGGAAGAGCTTTACCGCCTCTCCATCACCGACCCCCTGACCGGCGCTTACAACCGCCGTTATTTTTTAGAAATGCTGGAAAGAGAAATTGAGCGTAAGCAGCGGACGGGGCATTCCTTAGCCCTGATCATGTTTGATCTGGACCACTTCAAGAGCATTAACGACCGTTTCGGACACGCCGCCGGCGATCGGGTTCTTAAGAGCCTGGTGGCCGCCTTTAAGGAGAGGTTGCGCAAGACAGATTGCCTTGCCCGCTGGGGCGGGGAAGAATTTGTGATCCTTTTGCCCGACACGACCGCGGCAGGGGCCGCCAGTCTGGCGGAAGAACTTCGCCACCGGTTGAGTCAGATGGAGATCCCGGGTGTGGGGCACGTGACGGCCAGCTTCGGAGTGACCGGATATTGTTCTGGTGACACTGTGGAGACCATCATCCAGAGAGTAGACAGTTTGCTATACAGAGCCAAAGAAAACGGCCGGAACTGTGTATGCGCCTGCCAGTAAAGTGTAAAGTAATCCGTGTTTGTGGCAATCAAAAAGGGGACCACTGTGGTAACCGGAAAGGGACCCACCCCCGTTTTGGCTACGCCTAAGCGGGCTCGCGCAGTTTTTCGCGTTCTACCGTTTATTTTTCATCCCCAAACACCTCCACCCAGCGGCTGAATTCCAGGTAAGCCTATTAAAAAAGCCAACCCTCACTTGCAGATAAAGTAGCCATTGCGCACAAGTGGATCACAGCCGGGTACAACGCTACTCTCGTGCTGCGCATAGTACACATGAACCCAAGTACGACGGGTGGACGTCCGTTTCCTGGTCATTCACTGACTGTGGGCGGCTGTGTGAAGTACGGATACATTGCAGGAGAAGACCGGTTTTTCTTTGTGCTGTCGTACATTGACGTCTATGACAGGCAGATTGTGGGCTATCATATTGGTCTAACCTGTGAAGCCAGACATGCCGTTGAAACTTTTCGAGCAGCATTGTGGAAACGTCAGATTCTTCAAAGGAATTTACCATTACCCATCATCCGTTCGGATAATGGACCCCAGTTTGTAAGCCATCTGTTTGAACTTGGCCTATAATTTACACCGGTTGGCAACAATAATTTAACAAGATAGGTGAAGCAGTTAGAGATTAACCAGGACTATAGTCGGAAAATATCATTTCCCCTTAAGTGATGCAAAAAAGTTTACTTTTTAGGGGGAACTAACTATTACTGCCACATTTGTAAACTACCCTTCCTAGTTTCTCCAGATTAGGGAAAGCAGGATTTTCTTGCCTGGTACAGAATTATTAAATTATATTATCGTTATAAGAGAACAAATTGATACTCCCTACGGTCCAGAGCGATGTTAAAGTCTTTTGTTAACTATTATTTGGAAATAACTGATAGAGCATAGCAGGATTTCTCTTAGTAAAACGAATAGCACATTCAAGATAGAGGCTTAATAGAGTTTAAGGATAAGAAAGCATGAAAGTTATGCCCGTCCAGCCACATATCTATCACATTACGCATGTGGAAAATCTGCCATCCATAATCAAAGAAGGTAGGTTATGGTCAGACGCAGAAATGATTGCACGGGGCGGACCGGTAGCATCAATTGGCATGAGCACTATCAAGCAACGACGGCTTAAGTTGCCTGTAAAATGCTATCCAAAAGATCGCGTAGGTGAATACGTACCGTTTTATTTCTGTCCTCGCTCGATCATGTTATACTTGCTTTATTGTGGCAATCATTCAGAATTAACTTATCATGATGGTCAAGAACCGATCGTCCATCTGGAAGCGGATTTGTACGAAACGGTGAGGTGGGCTAAAAGTCAAGGCCAACGCTGGGCGTTTACCCTGTCCAATGCTGGGGCCACTTACACTGAGTTCCGCAACCGGCTAGATCAGCTTGAGGAAATAGACTGGGAGGCGGTGGCAGCCAGAGATTTCCGTGACGAAAATGTCAAAGAGAGAAAACAAGCCGAGTTCCTGATATATAACTTCTTCCCCTGGCATCTTGTCCGGCGCATTGGGGTACAATCCTTACGCATCAAAAAGCGAGTGTTGCAGGTATTGACCAGAAGCAGACACCAACCGATTGTGGAGATACGTAAAGACTGGTATTATTAATTCAGGAGGATATAATGAAATGATTAGGTATATGAAAGGCAATATCCTGCAAGCTGAAGCTGAAGCCTTGGTCAACACCGTTAACTGCGTAGGCGTAATGGGACGGGGCATTGCGCTTCAGTTTAAGAACGCTTTTCCGGATAATTTTAAGGCGTATGCCGCAGCCTGCCGGCGGGGAGAGGTGCAGCCAGGGCGCATGTTTGTTTTTGATAGAGAAAAGCTATTCGGACCGCGTTACATCATTAATTTCCCGACCAAGCGCCATTGGCGCGGCAAAAGTCGTATCGAGGATATCGAAGCCGGGCTTGCCGCTTTGGTAAAGGAAATTCGGGAGCGCAATATTCGCTCTGTTGCCATACCACCTTTGGGCAGCGGGTTGGGCGGACTTAATTGGAACGAGGTGCGACCGCTCATTGAGCGTGCGTTGGCAGCTTTAGAGGACGTTGATGTGCAAGTGTTTGAACCTAACGGTACCTCAGCAAATATGAGAGCCAATAATGCGCGTGAAACCCCCAAAATGACACCTGGCCGTGCCGCATTAGTAGGGTTGATAAATCGTTACCTAGCCGCCTTGATGGACCCAACTATTACCCTGCTGGAGGTTCATAAACTAATGTATTTCCTGCAAGTTTCTGGGGAGCCGCTGCGTCTGCAGTTTGTGAAAGGGCCTTATGGTCCCTACGCAGAAAACTTGCGCCACGTGTTGCGTGCCATTGAAGGGCATTTGATTCTGGGTTATGCGGACGGCGGCGACGTGCCGAATAAGCAATTGTCTATAGTGCCAGGCGCGGTGCGAGACGCTGAAGCCTTCCTCGAAAAAAACGTTGAAACACGGGCACGCTTTGAGCGCGTAGCACGCCTCATCGATGGTTTCGAGACCCCGTTTGGGCTTGAGCTACTTTCAACGGTGCATTGGCTGATGACGAAGGAGGAAGTGCAAGACGCTGAAGCCTTGGTTAGAGCTGTATATGACTGGGCGCCCAGGAAACGCCGATTTACTCCCGCGCAAATTGAGCTTGCCGCGGAGCAGTTACGTTCGGAAGGCTGGATCTCATAAAGATGCAGCAGATTTTCGGTAAGCGTAAAATAACCCCCGCCTTGCATCTAAGGCGGGGGCTAAAACAGGCTTAATTATTCATCCGGCAGACAGGAGGCAGAGTTTCCGCCCACGGCAGGAGTTGATCCAGGGCATTTTTATCCTGGAGGTCCAGGTTGGGAAGTTTTTCGAAGAGGTAAATGAGGTATTGAAAGGGATTTAACCCGTTTTCTTTTGCCGTTTCTATGATACTGTAGGTAATGGCACTGGCTTTAGCACCCCGCGGGGTATTGGCAAACAACCAGTTCTTGCGGCCGATGACGAAGGGCTTGATGGAGTGCTCGCTGCGGTTGTTGTCGAGTTCCAGACGCCCGTCTTGCAAGAAGGCTACGAGTTTATCCCACTGGGCCAGGCAATAGTAAATGGCCTGGCCAAAGGAACTTTTGGGCAGTACCCGGGATTTCTGGGTTTTTAGCCACGCCAAAAAGGCGTCCAGCACGGGTTTGCTGCGCACCTGGCGGATTTGATATCGTTCTTCCGGGGTTTTATCTTTCAACTCGCGCTCGATGGCAAAGAGCCGGTTGCAGTACTCCAGCCCCTCCCGGGCGGCTACTGCTTTATTGCGTTTATCTTCCGGCAGGGCCTTTAATGCTTCGTCGAACTTGCGCCGGGCATGGGCCCAGCAGCCAACCAGGGTAACATTGGCAAGTTCATTGTAGCCAGCATAGCTGTCAACGTGCAAATAACCCTTAAAACCTGTTAGAAACCGGCTGGGGTGTTTGCCGGCCCGGGTGGTCTGGTAGTCGCTACTACTGTAGCTGCGGTAATCAGGGCTATCCTCATAGGCACTGCAGGGCTCTGATAACTGGCGCCTGGTCACTTTCTTCGGCCACTACGGCTATCTCCCTTCCCAGACGCTCTGCCATGGTTTCGGCTTCTTCCAAAGCGTGAAGGTATTCTTTGAGAGCTATTGCCTGTCCGGGTTGGTTAAACCGAATACTGTTTAGCCACTGGCGATATTTGACAGTCCAGGCTTTTCCTCCTGCTGGCGGCCTTAAAGACCTTTAGCGTAATAGCAGTTTATCGACCTGGTTTTTCTTGCGAAGAATATCTTCCTTGGCGTCTTCATAGGCGCGGGTCAGGTCGCGCAAGACTTCCTCTTTTTCATCTAGTACCCACACTGGTTAATTCGCCGCTGCGTAGAAACGCGCCAACTTCCTGGCATCCCGCCGGTCGGTCTTTATTCGTTCTCCTGGTCGTTGCGGTATTAAGGACGGGGCTACTACCAGACAGTTAACTCCCATGGTTTTGAGCTGCCAATAGATCACATAACCGCAGGGACCGACTTCGTAACAGAATAATAGCTTTTCTACCGGTTTTCTTAAGCGCCGCACCAATTTGGCTATTGCTTCGGGTTTGTTGATGATGTTACCCAGATTTTCTGCTTCTTCACGTCCTACTTTGGCAATGGCTACCGAAATGCTATCCTTGTGAACATCCAGCCCTACATATGTGCTATAATTCATCCTGCCAGCCTCCTTAGCTTGTAGCTCTGTATTGGTCTCTATTGTACCAGTATAACCTACGTATAGCTACTGTGGGGCTGGCCCTTCCATTATGTCTAGGCCTATCTTGCACTGCTATGGATGCTGTTCGGGTAGTGAAAAATGCTCTAAGAAAGCGAGGCCTGTACAAAGGAGCAAGGATGCCCAAACTTCGCACAGATAATGGACCACAGTTTATCGCCAAGAAGTTTCAAGAAACTTGTGAAAAGCTAGGGATTATCCATGAGCGTATACCTGTGTACTATGGTTCCTGTGGTGTTGTTTTGTGCAATAGAGGCAAAATGCAACACTAGTGTCAATCCGGTGTATAACTTCCTTGTTATTCTGGCACATCTGAAGCCGTGCTTGGACACATCTGGGGCGAGGATGTAAAAGAGCTCTATAGCTATTGTGCAATATGCAACACAAAGCTAGCCGCAAGGAAGGCTGGGCTAGCTTGTATTTTTTAACTGCCCTTGCTTTAGAATAGGTGGCATGGATTTTGCTAATACGATTGTTTAAGGTTAGGGCCAGACCCTTTGATACTGCGGGAAGGAGAGAGAAACGGGTTGGGGCGAACGAGAGACGTTCTGGTCTTGCACGCAAGCGATAATGTGGCCGTTGCTCTCAAAGACCTTGCGCGCGGTGAAACGGTCACGGTGAACTTGGAGGGAAAATGCAAGGAGATAGCGGTAAAGGAAGATATTCCTTTTGGGCACAAAATGGCCCTGGTGCCGCTGTTTCCTGGAGACCTGGTAATTAAAAAGGATACGCCTATAGGTGAGGTAATAAAACCCATTGAGCCAGGGGGGTGGGTACACATTCACAACGTAGTCAGTCGGCGGGCTTCTTTTAAAGCCAAAAGTAGCAGGCAATAGCCTGTAGGCAGGGCGGGAGGAAGAACGCCTGTAATAACGCGAGGTTACAGTACCACAATTATAGCCCGGCTTAGGCTGGCTGTACTCATAGCTGAATTGCTTATACGTTTATACCATTGAGGGTGAAAAGGCAGGTCAAGAGCTAACGATGAAGATTTCCGGGTATCGTCGCGCTAATGGTTGGGTGGGTTTCAGGAACTACGTAGCCATTTTACCTACGGTAATGTGCTCTTCTACTTTGGCCGCACAGATAAGCTCTATGGTCCAGGGCACGGTGGCCTTGCCGCATCCCCATGGTTGCTCGGAGCTGGAAGATGATCGGCAGCGGACCCTGCGCACTTTAGTAGGGCTCGGCGCTAATCCCAACGTAGCCAGCGTGCTGGTTGTGGGGTTGGGTTGCGAGAACGTTACAGTAGCGGAGGTTGTCGAGGGCCTTAAGGTACCGGGGAAACGGGTGGAGCACTTATCCATCCAGCAGGAAGGGGATACCATCTCTGCCCTGGAAAAAGGTCTACGACTGGCCCAGGAAATGGTGCAGGAAGCGTCCCGGTACCGGAGGGAAGAGGTGGATTGGGATGAGGTTATCCTGGGTTTGAAGTGCGGGGGATCGGATGCCACGTCAGGTTTAGTCTCTAATCCAGTACTGGGTTTTGCCGCAGATAAAGTGGTATCTCTGGGCGGTACAGTGGTCCTCTGTGAAACAACGGAGCTTATCGGCGCCGAGCATATCTTGGCCGAGCAAGCAGCAAACGAGGAGGTCAGAAGGCGACTTCTCCAGGCTGTGGGAGCTACGGAGAATACCATATGCAGCCTTGGCCTCGATCTCAGGGGAACGCAGCCTAGCCCTGGCAATATGGCCGGAGGGTTGACCACCATTGAGGAGAAGTCCCTAGGGTGTGTATGCAAGGGGGGGACTTCGCCCCTGGTGGAAGTGGTGGACTATGCCTGTCGGCCTACCCGCCGTGGCCTGGTGATGATGGATACTCCTGGTAACGATATGGAAGCGGTCACCGGCCTAGTAGCTGGAGGTGCTCAGGTCATAGCCTTTACTACCGGATGCGGCACCCCTACCGGCAGTGCCTTGGCTCCGGTGATCAAGATATGCGGTAACCCGGTGACTTCCAGGCGTATGCAGGCGAACATCGATGTGGATGTGAGCGGAGTTATAAGCTTGGGAGAGCCGTTGGAAGAAGCTGGGGAAAGGCTATTTAGGGAGGTGGTGGAGGTACTCAACGGGAAGCTCACCAAGGCCGAAGTGCTAGGTTATAGGGAGCTTGCTATAAGCAGGATACATCAAAGCTTTTAGAGGGGGATTGAGGATGACGAAAAAGGTAGTCGGGTTAGTGGTGGCAATATTGGCTGTGCTTTTCCTTGCAGGCTGCGGATCTACTTTAGCGCAGAAAGGGACGGATCACTCCGGTGCCTCCAACTTACAAGACCAGACCAAACAGGTGGTCATTCAGATTGGATACGAGAACAACCCGGGTGAGCCTATTGATCTGGCCTGCAAGGAATGGAAGAGGCTTTTGGAAGAGAAAAGCAACGGCACCATTAAAGTTGAGCTCTTCCCTTCCAGCCAACTAGGCTCGAAAAACGATCTGATAGACCAGATGCTGGCAGGTGCCAATGTCATTACCTTAGCTGATGGAGCCTTTTATGCCGACCGAGGTGTACCAGACTTTGGCATAACCTTTGGTCCCTACCTCTTCGACAGCTGGGATCAGTGCTGGAAGTTAGTAGATAGCAATTGGTGGAAAGAACAATCTGCAAAACTGGAAGCCAAAGGACTAAAGCTTCTCACGGCTAACTGGATCTATGGGGAGAGACACCTCCTAACCAAGAAACCGGTGAAGAAGCTGTCCGACCTTAAGGGCTTAAAGATCCGCGTTCCCAATAATACTATTCAGATCAAGGGCTTTGAAGTCTTAGGCGCTACGCCTACGCCCATGCCCTTGGGGGAAGTTTACACGGCTTTACAACAGGGAGTAATTGACGGACTAGAAAACCCGTTACCTGTCCTTTACAACGGTAAATTCCACGAGGTGGCCAAGTATCTGGCCCTTACGGGACATATCAAGAATTTCACCACTTGGATATGCGGGGTAACTCTATTTAACTCTCTTACTCCAGAACAGCAGAAGCTTTTGGTGGAAACGGGTAACGAGGCGGGCGTGTTCAATAATTCCATACAAGAGAAGGTAAGCAAAGAAACGCTGGAGAAGCTAAAGGCCGAAGGAGTACAGGTTACGGAAGTAAATGTTGCGGAATTCAAAGAAGCGGCCAAAGCTTTCTATTCTTTACCTGAGTTTACCTCCAAATGGTCTCCTGGGCTATATGAGGCTGTGAAAGCGGCCATGAAGTAGCCTGGTAAGGAGAAGATGGGGGTTGTGTGTGAACAGGTCCCAAAGGTACGAAACCTTTGGGACTTGGAATCTTATCTTTGGCAATACTTGGTAAGAAAATGTCCACACACGACACAACTCTCCATAGGAACAGTTAGCAACTTAAAAGCTAAAGTCCAGCAAACGTCTGCCCCCAATGGGGCGATTGCTGTAAAAGGTTGGTGTGCCAGCTTGAAAGATAGCTTGAATAGAGTCTTAAAGCTTCTACTTAACATGGACCTGTTGCTCGCCGGGATAACCCTTGCGGCCCTGGTCTTTGTCACCTTTATTGGTGTTTTGATGCGTTATTTTTTCAATGCCCCCTTTGTGTGGCAGGAAGAGGTGCAGCTGTGGTGTGTGGTTTGGATGGTGTTCTTGGGAGCCGGTGCCGCCTTTCGCAGCGGTAGCCATGTCGCCATTGAGTTTGTAGTTGAACGCTTGCCCCAGACTTTGAGGAAAGCCGTTGGTGTATTAGGCTATTTTGTGGTCATCTTTGTGCTCACCTATCTCTCAGTCTACGGCTGGCAACTACTTATACAGCTTCTCCGTACTGGGAAGACCACTAACGTCCTGCATATACCCTATCCAGTGATTTATATTACTTTTCCTTTGGGCTGTCTTCTCATGATTTTGAACTATAGCCTTGCAGCTATCCCGGCCTTTCTCAGGAGCCCATTCCGTTCTGAAGGCGAAGGCGGTGAAGGGACGCAAACATGAGTGCAGTGAGCGTAGCCTCCATAGTATTGCTGGTACTACTTTTTCTCAGGGTCCCGGTGTTTGCAGCTGTGCTCGCAGGTTCAGTCAGCTATTTCATTTTGAGCCCTAGCGTTCCTACGCAGATTATAGCCCAGCGGGTGCTCGCCGGCATCGAGAGTATTCCCCTTCTAGCTGTGCCGTTTTTTCTCTGCGCCGGTGTGTTCATGAACTATTCTGGGGTTACCAAACGGGTGATGGAGTTCTGCGAGATACTTACGGGTAATATGACCGGCGGGCTGGCCCAGGTAAACGTATTGCTGTCCACCCTTATGGGGGGCCTTTCCGGTTCGAATCTGGCAGATGCGGCCATGGAGGCCAAAATACTGGTACCGGAAATGAAAAAGAGGGGCTTTTCCAAGGAGTTTTCTTCGGTCGTCACAGCAGTGTCAGCCCTCATCACTCCTCTTATTCCACCGGGGATAGCCATGATTATCTATGGATCCATCACTAACGTTTCTATAGGCAAGCTCTTCGTTGCCGGCATAGGACCAGGACTTCTGCTGTGTGCCTCGTTGATGGTGTTGGTGGCTATAATTTCCAAGAAGCGCAATTACAGATCCGTACGGGACAACCCATTAACTGCTAGGGAAATTTTCAGAGCTGTAGCCCATGCCGCTCTGCCACTCTTTTTGCCCGTGGTCATCATAGGTGGCATCCGTCTGGGAGTGTTTACTCCTACCGAAGCCGGGGCGGTGGCCATAGTTTACTCGCTTTTCCTCGGCCTGCTCTACCGGGAGATTAAACTTAAGGATGTTTTGCAAGGGATTAGAGAAACCATAACCAGCACAGCCTCCATCATGGTCATCATCGGCGCGGCCTCCGCATTCGCCTGGGTACTGACCCGCGAGAGGATCCCCCAGCAGTTGACGGAGCTTATCATAAGCACTATCACCAACAAGTACGTATTCCTGCTCGCTGTTAACGCCTTCTTGCTTCTGGTGGGCATGTTCATCGAGGGTAATGCAGCCATGGTTATCCTAGCTCCCCTTTTACATCCTGTGGCCGTAGCCTATGGGATAAATGAAATCCACTTTGCTATAGTGTTCATATTCAACCTAGCTTTAGGTTGCCTAACCCCACCTATGGGCACGGTTATGTTCGTCACTTGCAGCATAACCAAGTGCAAGATAAGCGATTTTATCCGAGAAGCTATTCCTTTCTATATCCTTCTCTTAATTTGCCTCCTACTTTTGACCTTCATACCGGTTTTGTCTACTGGTATAGTCGAGCTAATCTATTAGATTTAATTGCTTTAGTCTGAGCTTGATTATGAGGAGGGTCCAGTTATGGCGGATTTAAGCCCTTTTAGCCTGGAAGGCAGGACGGCTCTGGTCACGGGTGCGGGGAGCGGTATAGGGCAGGCTATAGCTCTAGGGCTAGCCCGGGCCGGGGCAGAAATATTTGCCGTGGGGCATACGAGCATTGACGATACGAGGGCGAAGTTCCAAGAGATGGGCGGTAGACACCTGGCAGCTACCGCAGACTTATCGCGGGAAGAAGAGATAGAGAGGATAGTTAAGAGAGCTTTGGAGGCCTGGGGTAAGATAGACATCCTGGTCAACGTAGCCGGGGTGATCAGGAGATCTCCTGCAGAAGAGCATCCTCTCACAGATTGGGACGCGGTGTTAAATTTGAATCTGCGGAGCGTTTTCCTGCTCTGCCAGCACGTGGGCCACCACATGCTGGCCAGAAGTTACGGCAAGATAATCAATATCGCCTCTATGCTCACCTTCATGGGCGGGTATACAGTGGTATCCTATGCGGCGGCCAAATCAGGTATAGCGGGGTTGACCCGGACACTGGCTAACGAATGGGCAGGCCGGGGAATAAATGTTAACGCCATTGCTCCTGGTTGGATAGAGACCAAGATGACCCAAGCGATCCAGGAGAACCGCGAACGGTACCATTTCATCCTTTCTCGGATACCCGCGGGCCGTTGGGGGAAGCCCGAGGACCTAGTGGGAGCGGCCGTATTCCTTGCCTCTTCGGCTGCGGATTACGTAAACGGCCACATCTTGGTAGTGGATGGCGGTTACCTGGCCCGAGGTTAGTAGGACGGGTACCAGTACGGGGCAAGGCCGCGGTGCAGGCAGCATTACCCCGCCTATGCTCTACCTCTAATCCTATTCCGGCTCCCTGGTGCAAGTTTTGCATGGTGATTCTTGGTATTTCCAAATTCCGGAGAGGTGAAGTAAGGAAATGAAAGCTCTCGTTTACTATGGTCCCTACGAAGTCAAGGCCGCCGATGTACCCTGCCCGGAGTTGAAAAAAGGGGAAGCCCTGGTAAAAGTAGCGTATGCGGGCATATGCGGGAGCGATCTTATGATCGCCGCGGGCAAACATCCTCGCGCCCGAGCGCCGCTTATTTTGGGGCACGAGTTCTGCGGCGAGGTAGTGGAAGTATGTGATCCAGAAAACAAACACCTCGTAGGTCAGCGAGTGGTAGTTGAACCCTTGCTCACTTGCGGCCGCTGCCGGGCGTGTTGGGAAGGCAACTATCATGTATGTGAAACCCTGGGTTTCTTAGGCATAGATGCGCCAGGAGGTATGGCCGAGTACGCCGCGGTTCCCGTAGAACGGCTCTACTCTGTAGATGGCCTTTCTTGGGAGGAAGCGGCAGTCGTAGAACCGGTGGCGGTGGCTGTCCACGCGGTAAGACGTTCTGGCTTTAAGGTTGGAGAGGTAGCGGTGGTCTTGGGCGGCGGGACCATAGGTCAACTGGTGGCTCAGGTCTTGGTAGTTGGTGGGGCGTCGGAGGTTATAGTCTCGGAAGCTAGCCCTTACCGCAGGGAGTACCTGAAGAAGCTACCCGTAAAAGTGGTAGATCCGACCCAGGAGGTACTAAAAGAGAATATGGCGGATGTGGTCTTTGAGGCTGCGGGAGTGGCCGAGACTATAAACTACGCCATAAACGTTGCCCGGGTCAGGGGTGTCATTGTGCAATTGGGACTTCCCAAAGTGCCCCCTGCCACTGATGTAATGAAGATATCCTTTAAAGAGCTTTCCTGGATAGGTTCTCGCGTTTACAATCGGTGGGATTACTTAGCCGCCATAAAGCTTATCCGATATGGTAAAATCAATAGAGAAGCGCTGGTGACCCATGTGCTTCGGCTGGAAAAGGGGGCGTCGGGCTTCGACATTCTTAATCGCGGCGAGGGGATAAAGATTCTCCTCCAACCTTAAGCTTGTGGGGCGGTGGGCGGTGAAAGCGGGCAGGAAGATCTGCGTTATTGCTCCTTATCCCCATCTGAGTTCTGTGGCCGCAAAGGTCTGTGAAGAATTGAGTCTTGAATGCGATATTTGCGTGGGCAACATGTCCGAAGGACTGGAGCTCGCTCTTAAGGCAGTGGAGAGGGGCAGCAGGGTGCTCCTTAGCCGCGGTGGTACCGCTATCCTGCTTAGGAATTATGTTAAAGTTCCCGTCGTGGATATCCCGGTCACGGCTTACGACATCTTGGATGCCCTGGCCGCGCTGCGAGGATGCAAGGAACCAATAGGGGTTATAGGTTTTCGTAATGTAATCCAGGGCTCTCAGAAGGTCGCGAGTTACCTGGGCCTTGCTACTTACGAGTTTGAACTAAAGGCACAGGAGGAGATACCTTCTTGCCTGGATATGGCGGCACGTCAGGGCATAAGAATAATCATTGGGGATAGAGATGCCGTGGCCCAGGCCAGAAGGCTGGGCTTTGAGGCCAGGCTTATTGATTCCGGCCCGGAATCTTTCCGGGATGCTCTTTTGGAGGCGCAAAGGGTTTTGGAGGCCCAGGAATTAGAAAAGGAGCGACGCCGGCAAATCAAGGCCATTGTGAACCATATAGGCGACGGAGTTATAGCCCTGGATGAGAACGGGCGTATCACTCTTTTTAATCAGGTAGCCAGTTCTATCTTCGGTGTGCAGCAAGCAGAGGTAATGAATAAAGACCCTGCCAGGGTTATGGCTTTGAAACCGTTGGGTGAAGCCCTTTACAGCGAAACGGGCAAACAAGTATATATTATCCACTTGGGGGACAAGCCGGTAGTGGTGAACCGGGTACCGCTGGTGGAGGCTGGCCAAATAAAAGGGGTGGTTATAACTGTTCAGGACGCCCGTCGCATACAGCAAGTTGAAAAAGAAGTGAGGAAGGAGCTTCAGCGCAAAGGGTTCAAGGCCCGCTTCAGTCTGGAACAGATGGTGGCCGAATCCGCTGCCATGCAGGCGGTAGTGGAAGAAGCGCGCAAATTTGCGGCGGTAGATTCCACGATATTGATTATTGGAGAGACAGGTACGGGCAAAGAGATGGTAGCCCAAGGTATACACAACGCCAGCAGTCGGCGAGAAGGATCTTTTGTGGCCGTAAACTGTGCCTCTATTCCCGAGTCGCTTCTGGAGAGCGAGCTCTTCGGTTATGCCCCGGGCGCTTTCACTGGGGCCAGGCGGGAAGGCAAGATGGGTCTCTTCGAGTTGGCCCACGGGGGTACTATTTTTCTTGACGAAATAGGAGAGGCTACTCCAGGAATACAGGCTAAACTTTTGCGGGTGCTACAGGAGCGCCAGATAATGCGCGTCGGGGATGACAAAATGATCCCCATAGATGTTCGGGTCATCGCAGCCACCAACAAGGATTTAAGGAAGCTAGTAAAGGCCGGTAAGTTTCGGGAAGATCTGTATTACCGCCTGAGCGTACTCACTCTTAATATTCCGCCTTTGCGGGAGAGACAGGAGGATATTGGGCCTCTAATAGACTATTTTTGGGCTCGTGCCTGCGCCCGGCTGGGCAAAAAGGTAGTGCTGCCGCAGGAGGTTTTGGTCGCTTTATTAAAGTATAAGTGGCCAGGGAATGTACGGGAACTGGAGAACGTGGTGTACCGCCTGGTGCTTTCCGGAGAGGCAAGTCTCAGCCAACTTGAACGGTGGGGGCTCCTTGACACAAGAACCTTAGCCCCAGTAATAGGCTCGCAGACTTCTACTGCCGAGGCATCGAGGAAAAGCTGCATCGAGTTGCGGGGTACGCTAAAGGAGATGGAAGAGGCTATAATAAAAACGGTACTGGAAGAGGAAGGGTACAACCAGGCTCGGGCGGCCCGGAGGCTGGGTATAGACCGTTCCACCCTGTGGCGAAAGATAAATAAGGTGTGGCGAAAAACATGTAAGTGTTAGTATGCCATTATCGACAACCTACTTGAAGGGGTTAGAGAGTTTGGCAACAGCTCATCTATAGCTCCCACTACGCGGGGAGCTTTTTAATTTAGTATTTACAAAAACCATGTTCGCTACCACTTGATATAGATAGAGAGGGGAGCGGAGTGAAAGCGGAGATGACCCCTGAAATCTAGCGAAATAGATTTAGCGAAAAGATGTGGTGCAAGGGGGAGAGGTAAGCGTAAAATAACCCCCACCTTGCATCTAAGGCGGGGGCTGAAACAAGCTTAATTATTCATCCGGTAAATAGGAGGCAGAGTTTCCGCCCACGGCAGGAGTTGATCCAGGGCGTTTTTATCCTGGAGGTGTAGATTCTCACTTTAATTCGGAAAAGCTTCTCACAATAAATTAGACGAAGATAGCAGCAAAAGAATAAAGTTTCTCAGATTAAACCGGATATAGACAAACATCATTCTAAGATTGCGCCAGCAAAAAGGTTAAATAAAGCCAAAACCGGGCACCACAAATTGGTACCCGGCTTTAGCAAATTCTTACCTTCTTCCGGCTCTAAATCTCCAGTTCCCTTTGTGCCTGGTAGACGATCTCATCATCAATCAGCCTCTGTTTCTTGCCACAGGCACAGATGAGGCAGGTGGTGACCAGGTTGTTAACCAGGCGGGGCAGGCCGCCTGTTATGCCGTAGATAGCCTCCAGGGCGGAGGGGGTAAAAATATCCTCATGAAGGCCGGCAAGTTTTAGCCGGCTCAAAACATAATCCCGCAGTTCCTCCGGCCTAAGGCCCTGGAGGAAATACTTGACCGCCAGGCGCTGCCTTAAAGGAGCGTTAATATTTAAGCTCAGGCGGGAACGGATAAGGTTTTGGCCGGCGAGGATAAGGACAAAGGGGTTCTGGGAGTCCATCTGGAAGTTAAAGAGGAGGCGCAGGTCCTCCAGGATTTTGTTGGCAGCGAGATGGATTTCGTCCAGGACAATAAGGGGAATAATATTGCGGTCGGCATAAAGGCTATTGACAGCCGCCTGGATCTGGTGGAAGATATGGACTTTTTTATGCTTGGGTTCCTCGCCCAGGGCGAGGGCCAGGCCCTGGTAAAACTCCAGCACCGTGACGGTGGAGAGGGCAAAATAACAAGCTTTGTAGTGGGCCGGGTTAAGTTCACTGACAAATTTCCTGAGGGCGGTAGTTTTACCACAGCCGGCCTCGCCGGTAATTAGTCCAATACCCCGGACGTTAAGGAGATACTTCAGGCGGGAGTTAAGTTCCAGGAGGTCCTGGCTTAAGAACAACTGGTCGAAGGGTATTTCTTTGGTGAAGGGATTAAATTTAAGGCCAAAGAACTGGGTAAACATCACCCTTCACCTCCAACGTTCTCTGGGGTGAGGATAGCGGCAAAAGAGACGGAAGGCGCCGGTGCCGGGAGGGGGTTGTCCGCATGAGGGAGATTTACCTTCCCCGGCAACTGAAGGGGTGGGCGGTCCTTGCCGGCCGGGCGGCCGCGCCCTCTTCTTTTCAGGCCGGCATTGGTGGCAAAGTCCACCTGCCTGGCCTCGCCCACCTTTAACCCTTCGCGGTACAAAAGGACGGGCCGGGCGGGGTTTAAAAGCCACTCCGGGTCGTACCGCACCTCAAGGCGCAATCCGGCCAGCTGCGGCTCCGTTTCAAAGAGGACATTCTCCAAAGAGAAGGTAGCATCATGGTTAACCTTGCGCATGACCCGCAGGAGAAAATACTCATCCAAAAGCGCCGGGTCGGGAAAGAGGCGTATCCGCTGAACTTGGGAGAGGAAATAATCCAGGGGGCTAAGGCCCAGGGAGCTATGAATTTTGCGTTGGTAGTCCTCCTCCAGCCACTGCCAGAAGAGGAGGTTTAACTCCTCCAGGGATTTAATTTTCTCCAGGTCCAGCCGGGGCAAGAAACGCGTCCTGACCGTCCGGAAGAAACGCTCAATCTTACCCCGGGCATAAGGGGTGAAGGGTTCGGCATGGAGCAAAGCACAGCCTAAACTGGCACAGACTACGGCCAACTGCCCAGAACGGTAGACCCTGCCGTTATCGGTGTAAATCATCTTCGGCACGCCGCGCTTTAAGATGGCCTCTTTTAAAGTAGAGCGCACCGCCAAATAATTCTGCTCCCAGAAGAACTGGGCATGAAGGATAAGGCGCGAAGCGTCGTCGATAAAAGCAATGAGGTAAGTCTGCCTTTTACCCCGGGCCGTTTTAAGGTAAGGGCCGTACATGATATCCCCCTGCCAGAGCTCATTCACCCACTGGTGGGCAAAGCGCTTGATTTCCTTTCCTTTAGCATTTGTTGCCGGAGAAGACGAAGGAAGCGGGTGCCGGGAGAGGTAGCGGTAAAAGGTGGATAGAGAAACTTTGTCAGGAGTAAACACCCCGTCTTTCACCAGCTCCTCATAGAGCATGATACCACTTAGCCCCGGTTTCTCTGTCCTTTTGGCCTCGATTTTTAGGGCCATCTCTTCCGTTATCCGCCGGCTTTTCCCCCGGTCGGAACGATAACCGGGTTTTAAACCCTCCAGGCCATGGCGGCGGTAGAGATACAACCACCAGGCAAAACTCTTGGGAGAATACCGCTTTATGCCATAATGGGGCATGACAATAGGTTGAGAGGCCAGGTCCTTAAAGTACTCCTGGTGACTTTCCACCTGGCCGTTAAGCACCGGCGCAATCAAAGCAAACTTCTTCAGGGCGATCTCTTCCCGTTCTTGAGAAGAAAGCATAAAGAACCGTAAGCCTCCTTAAAACTAAATGTTAAATTTTAGGAGGCCGTAAGCGCTTACAGCCCGCAGGCGCCCTTGAGTATCATGATACCATTCTCTGATAGCCGGTCCCCAGACAAAAGTTTTGTTGCTGCCATTTTTCACCTCCAGGGGTACCAGAAGAGCTCCGGTTATGCTAAAATATTACGCAAAGGAGCCATAAAAGCGTACCCCCAAGCCTCGTAAAACCTGGTACTGAAGGACTGGATGTGGGCAAATCCAGTGGTAATGAGGCGGAGTACCTTTTGGGCTCCTTCCTTTTTGGCGGGTATTTCCTCCGGCAGCCGAACCCGGGGCATGAATTGGCGTAAGGCTAATTTGATAAATTTCAAATTGGCCAGAAAACGGCGCAGGTAAAACTGTAAGTGTGAGATGTCCCAGTAGAGCTTTGGGTAGCGCCCTTTTAGAAACTTAAGGCAACCTCGCAGGGAGAAATTGAACTCCAGCATAAGCCTGAGGCCGGTAAAAATCAAATCAACACAATACTGAAAATAGGGCAGGCAAAAGGAAGGCAAGTAAGAAATGGTAGAGTGGCAGTATTGGCAGTAGTAACGCCGGATTAAGATGCGGCCGCTGAAATCAGCGGTAATAACGTTGCGGTGAAAGAACCCGTGTTTTCGGGGCGGTATCTTTATCCGGCAATGGGGGCAGCAATCGGGTTCCGGAAAGGGGAAATCTTTACCCTGGCGGCTGTACTCTTCGGGCGACACGGTGGTGTAGAATATCAGCTGCATGGTAAACCCTCCCAGCCAATATTCTACTCTATTCGCCCCCAAGCAGCACGCCTTCCAGAAGATGGACTAAACCCATCTATAGTTTGAATACTGGCGTAAAGTGAAATAGGATTCTCATACTCTCCTGGTATTAACTTTAGATGCAGATTGTTCAATTTGCGACCATGGAATTATTTTGGGATGAATTAATGTGAGGATCTACACTGGAGGTCCAGGTTGGGAAGTTTTTCGAAGAGGTAAATGAGGTATTGAAAGGGATTTAACCCGTTTTCTTTTGCTGTTTCTATAATACTGTAGGTAATGGCGCTGGCTTTAGCGCCCCGTGGAGTATTTGCAAACAACCAGTTCTTGCGGCCGATGACGAATGGCTTGATGGAGCGCTCACTCCGGTTGTTGTCGAGTTCCAGACGCCCGTCTTGCAAGAAGGCTACGAGTTTATCCCACTGGGCCAGGCAATAGTAAATGGCCTGGCCAGGTGTTTACCGGCCAATCACTGTTCCATCTGTTTCTTCAACACGGCGATCTCATCCGGAGTAAGCCCCGTAGCTTTAACAATGGTCTCTATATCGACGTTGAGCAGTAGCAGGTTCCGGGCTACTTCTCGTTTGCCCTCCAATTTTCCTTCCAATTTTCCTTCCAATTTCCCCTTCAGTTCGCCTTCTTTTAAGCCTTTTAACAAAGCCTGCTGTTGCATCTCTTCCAGGGTTAATTCCAAGTTATAAATCATCCGTTCCACCTCCCAGGGATTGCTTGCGTCCAGGATACCGTCGATTTTTGCGCTATAATCTCCAGGCATTCTGGGTTTGACAACATTCTTCAGCCACGTCGTGAAATGGCGGAACTCATCAGGCGTGAGCCGCCTTAAGACCCTCGCCAGTTTCTGCAACCGTCCAACCAGCTCTTCCGGGCGCATCTTCTGGTCCAAAAGAAATATGCCGGCAATCAGGTTTGCCGCTCTGATTAGCTCTTCTTCGCTGTAACGGTTGACGTCAAACAGCAGGTAGCGGAAGTCCAGAAGATGCCCGCTGAAATCCTGGAGGACGTAGGACTTGTTCACCAGAATGAGGTCGTCGGCGTCAATGGCCTCCACCCATTTTTCCCGGACGAAGGTTTTCAACAGTTCCAGGAAAACTCTCTTGTCGGAAAGGAGCTGCCGGTAACCCTTGTCGTGGGGGTGGTGGGGAAACTGGAAGGGAGACCCCTCTATCATTCCAACGTGCGCGCGGCATTCAAAAGGCTGGCGGTGAAAGCTGGAGTGGCAGTCATTCGACTACATGATCTTCGCCATACCCATGCCACTTTCCTGCTTAGGAAAGGCGTCCACTCCAAAATCGTGGCTGAAAGATTGGGCATTCCAGCGTTAAGATAACTCTAGACACATATTCTCACGTCCTGCCGGATACCCAATCTGAAGCCGTAAAAAGCAATAGAAAGCATTTTCGAAGATAGATTTGTAAATGTTTGCAACCCCTAAAGCCTAATCCTTAGTAACGTTGAAAATCAAGGATTTCAAGGGTATATACAAATATATTGTATACTTGCGTAAGAAATATTGCACCGCCCGGCTCGTGTTTATATAATAAGGCAAGGCGGTTGAATAAAAAGACAAGCACCGCTCTGGTTATTACACCAGAGCTTTTCTATAGCCGCAAGGACCACCCATAGTGGTCGTAAACGCCGCCGGCCAAGAGATAAATATGTTTAGGGAGCCTAGCTTCCCTATATGGAGGAGAGCCGTTTTGAGCCAGCTAAAGATCACCGACACCACCCTGCGTGACGGTCACCAGAGCCTCTGGGCCACGCGCATGACCACGGCTGACATGCTGCCCATCATTGAAAAAATTGACAGCGTCGGTTACCATTCCCTGGAGGTCTGGGGCGGCGCCACTTTTGATGTCTGCATGCGCTTCCTGGACGAAGACCCCTGGGAACGCCTGCGGACCTTAAAAAAATATGCCCGGAAAACACCCCTGCAGATGCTTCTCAGGGCCCAGTCCCTGGTAGGTTACCAGCTGTACCCCGACGATGTGGTGCGGGCCTTTATTGCCAGGGCGGTGGCCAACGGCATTGATATTATCCGTATTTTCGATGCCCTGAATGATCTGCGCAACATGGAAGTTCCTATTGAAGCCGCCAAAAAGGAAGGCGCCCACGTCCAGGGGACGGTGGTTTACACCATCAGCCCGGTCCATACCATCGAGCACTACTTGCAGACAGCCCTGGAACTGGAGAGCATGGGCGTGGACTCCATCTGCATCAAGGATATGGCCGGCCTTCTTGCTCCCTTTGAGGCCTATGAGCTAGTAAAGCTCTTTAAAGAAAAGCTCCACATCCCCGTCCAGCTCCACAGCCACTATATCGGCGGCCTGGCCGTAGGTGCCTACTTAGAGGCCGCCCGGGCGGGGGTGGATGTGGTTGATACGGCCTCGGTCCCCCTGGCCTTCGGTGCTTCCCAGCCACCGGTAGAGACGGTGGTGAGGGCGCTGGCCGGGACGCCTTACGATACCGGGCTGGACTTGAACCTCCTCTTTGAGATTGCCCGTTATTTCGACGACCTGCGCCGGGAGCTGGGTTATGAGCGCGGCGTAACCCGCATTACCGATATGTGGGTCTTCCAGCACCAGGTCCCCGGCGGCATGATTTCCAATCTGGTAAGCCAGCTAAAGGAGCAAAAGGCGGCTGACCGCATCAATGAAGTCCTGGCCGAAATCCCGCGGGTACGGGCCGACCTGGGTTACCCGCCCCTGGTAACGCCTACCAGCCAGATTGTCGGCACCCAGGCGGTGCTCAACGTCCTGCTGGGCCAGCGTTACAAGATTGTGCCCGGGGAAGTTAAAAACTACGTTCGCGGCCTCTACGGCCGGCCGCCGGTTCCTATAAGTGAAGAAATTCGCCGGTTGATCATCGGGGATGAAGAACCCATCCAGGGGCGGCCGGCGGATGTCCTGCCGCCGCGCCTGGAAGAAGCCCGGCAGGAAATCGGCGATCTGGCCCGGAGTGAAGAAGATGTCATCAGCTACGCGTTGTTTCCCCAGGTGGCCCGGAAATTTTTTGAGGATCGCCGCGCCGGGCGGTTGCAGCCGGGCCGCCGGACTTTAAAACCCCAGGCCGGGGGTAAGGCCGAGGCAGGAGGTACAAAGAAGATGGATCTTAAGGACATTACCCAGCTCATTAAAGCCTTAGAAGAAACAGGCATTACCGAACTTAACCTGGAAAGCGAAGGGGTCAAAATCATAATCCGCCGTGGTGGTGACCGGGGAGGGAGCACCGGCCCGGCCCCTGTAGTCCAGGTAACCCCGAACGATGAGCCTCGTGCCCGTGGGGATATACCACCGGTCCAGCCAGCCGAGGATATTATCGAAGTCCGGGCACCCATGGTAGGTACTTTTTACCGGGCGCCAGCCCCGGACGCGCCGCCTTTCGTTGAAGTCGGTACGAGGGTTAAACCGGGGCAGACCCTGTGTATAATAGAAGCTATGAAGCTGATGAATGAGTTGACGGCCGAAACCGCCGGCCAGGTTGTCAGGATTCTGGCCGAAAACGGCCAGCCGGTGGAATACGGCCAGGTGCTGTTCCATTTAAAGAAAGAGTAGAAACAAATATGCTGGGCGGTGTAGAAACATAAACTGCCGCTAAGAAGTATGCTTTTTTCGGAGGATAGGAGATGTTTAAACGAGTTCTCATTGCCAATCGCGGCGAGATTGCGGTGCGGATTATCCGCGCCTGCCGTGAAATGGATATCGAAACAGTAGCCGTCTATTCTGAGGCCGATCGGGGAGCCCTGCATACCAGGCTCGCTGACAAAGCCGTCTGTATCGGGCCGGCGCCGGCCAACCGCAGTTACCTGCATATCCCCAGTATTATTGCTGCTGCCCAGATGAGCGGTGCCGATGCCATTCATCCTGGTTATGGCTTTCTGGCAGAAAACCCCTATTTTGCCGAGATGTGTGCCACGGCAGGGATCACCTTTATCGGCCCTTCACCGCGTTCCATGCAGCTTATGGGCGCCAAGGCCACGGCCCGGGCTACCATGATTGCTGCCGGGGTGCCGGTAGTACCAGGTTCAGAAGGGGTTGTCAAGGACTTGGATGCCGCCCTGGCTATAGCCAAAGAAATTGGTTACCCTGTTTTAATTAAAGCGTCAGCCGGCGGCGGTGGCCGCGGCATGCGTGTGGCCCAGGGACCTCGGGAGTTGCGCCAGGCCATCCAGACCGCCCAGCGGGAAGCCGAAGCTGCTTTCGGCGATTCCCAGGTTTACCTGGAGAAATATATTGAAGAACCCCGCCATATTGAATTCCAAATATTAGGTGATACCGAGGGGAACCTCATTCACCTTGGGGAGCGCGACTGTTCCCTGCAGCGGCGCAACCAGAAGATACTGGAAGAAGCCCCCTCGGTAGCCCTGACACCGGAACTGCGGCGGGAAATGGGAGAAGTCGCCTTAAAGGCCGCCAGGGCCGTCGATTATTACAGTACCGGTACGGTAGAATTCCTGCTGGATAAGCATGGCCGCTATTATTTTATTGAAATGAATACCCGCATTCAGGTGGAACACCCGGTGACCGAGGCGGTTACCGGGATCGACCTGGTCCAGGAACAGATCAGGATAGCAGCAGGGGAACCTTTAAGTATCCGCCAGGAGGATGTCCAGATACGGGGGCATGCCATTGAGTGCCGGATTAATGCCGAAGATCCCAACCATAATTTCCGGCCGGCCCCGGGGCGCATTGAGCGTTACCATGTACCGGGAGGCTTTGGCATCCGGGTGGACAGCGCTGTGTACAGTGGTTACTTTATTCCCCCTTTTTATGATTCTTTGATTGCCAAGGTCATTGCCTGGGCGCCGGACCGGGAAGGGGCCATCAACCGCATGGCTGGAGCTCTAAAAGAAATGGTAATTGAAGGGGTGCCGACAACTATTCCTTTCCACCAGCAGATTCTGGCCAACGCCTTTTTCCGGCGGGGCGAGATCTATACCAACTTTATCCAGCGCCGCTTGCTGGCGGGGTAAAGTTACTGGCGTTTCTACTTCGCCAGGGCTGCTGCGCCAGCCGGGTCAAACCATAAAAATCTGGCCGGCTTTGCTTCAGGGATAACGAGTAATTTTCGCCGTAAGCAGTTGTGATGGCTGCCGGCCTCTGGTATAATATAGAAAAAGGTGGAGGTGGATGCAGTGGATAATGCTTTAGAACAACAGGCCCGAACCGATCTCGGCACTATAAAAATTACCAACGAAGTGGTAGCCATCATCGCCGGCCTGGCCGCCACGGAAATCGAAGGAGTAGCCGGCATGAGCGGCGGCATTGCCGGCGGTATTGCCGAACTTTTAGGCCGGAAGAATCTAAGTAAGGGCGTTAAGGTAGAAGTAGGAGAAAAGGAAGCTGCGGTTGACTTGTACATAGTGGTTAACTTCGGCGTTCGTATTCCTGATGTAGCCATCCGGGTACAGGAGAATGTTAAAAGGGCTATTGAATCAATGACAGGCTTACGGGTGGTAGAAGTAAATGTTCACGTCCAGGGCGTAGTATTTCCCCAGGAAGAGAAAGAAGAAGAAACCACCCGGGTCCGGTAGGAGGGTAGTGACTTGTCAATGCTGGACCGGGCCATACTGGCCCTTTTTGCTTTACTGGTGGCGGCCCTTTCCCTGGTTACCATGGCGGTAATCGCCGGCTGGACAGTACCCCTGGACCTTTTTGAACTAAGCCTATTACGTACGGACTACCGCTTCATAGCCGGTCTGATAGCCGCCGTATTGTTCCTGCTGGCCTTGCGTTTCTTTCTGGCCAGTGTGCGCCCGGCAGCAGCGAAGGAAGAGCAGGCGGTTATTAAATCTACCGACCTTGGTACGGCCAGCATTGCCCTGCCGGCCCTGGAAAACCTGGTCAACAGGGCCGCCCGCCAGGTAAAAGGAGTACGAGAAGTGCGGCCCACCCTCAGAGTCCTCCCGGAAGGGCTGGCAGTGAAGCTCAATATTACCGTCAGCCCCGACCGCAATCTACCGGAATTAGCAGCAGCACTCCAGCAACAAGTCTATGAATATATTGTTGCTACAGCCGGCCTGGAAGTGCCGGAGGTCCAGGTGCGGGTGAACGGTATTTACCAGGAAGGCCTGCGCCGGGTAGAATAGGGGAGAAGAAGGCGTGGAAAATATTTTCGATTTGCTAGGCTATCTCTGGCGGGAACACCGTGGTAAGCTAATCGGCGTCACCCTGGGCCTTATTTTTGGGATTTTAACTGCCATCTGGGGCTTTGGGAAGGCCTTTTTCATCGGCCTTTGTGTAGCGCTGGGCTATGTTATCGGCCGTCGCCTTGATCAGGGCCGGGGATGGGAGGACCTCTGGCAACGTTTCTTTGGTCGTCGCTGGTAAGGGGGAATAGCGTACTTTGAGTAGACGAGCAGCCAGGACAAAAGCCCTGCAGGCTCTGTTTGCCATTGACCTGGGCCGTATGGCCCCGGAAAGGGCGGTGGAAGAAGTTTTAGCTGAAGAGCAACTTTCACCCCAGGCAGCAGCCTTTGTCCGGGAACTGGTAATGGGGACGGTCACAGCCCGGCAGGAACTTGACGCTATCATTAGCAAGTATGCCGTGGGCTGGCGCCTGGAACGCCTGGCGGCCGTCGACCGCAATATTCTCAGGATGGCTTTGTATGAAATGAAATATTACCCGGATACGCCGGTAAGCGTTATAATAAATGAAGCCATTGAACTGGCCAAAACCTTTAATAACGAAGAAGCCGGCAAGTTTGTCAACGGCTTGCTGGACAGCGCCCGCAAGGAGTTAGGGAGATAGCTGATGGCCATTCTCGGCATCGATACCAGTGCTTATACCTGTTCAGTAGCCATCGTCAGCGTTGACGGCGAAGTGCTTACTGCCCACCGCCGCCTGCTACCGGTACCCGCGGGAGAAAGGGGACTGCAGCAGGGAACGGCGGTTTTTCATCATGTCCAGATCTTACCGGAACTGCTGGCATCAGCCTTTGCCGACGTGCCGGCAACCAGGCTCAAAGGCGTGGCAGCAGCTACCAGACCCCGGCCTGTGGAAGGCTCCTATATGCCGGTTTTTACCGTGGCCGCCGGGCAGGGCCGCGTATTGGCAGCGGCATTGCAGGTGCCTTTCCTGGCCACAACCCACCAGGAAGGGCATCTAGCCGCTGGCCTGTGGTCGGCAGGCTGGCAGCCGGGCGGTCCCTTCCTGGCCGTCCACCTGTCGGGAGGGACTTCCGAAATCCTCAAGGTCAGCAGGAAACGCGGCGGTTTTAATATCAGCAAACTTGGAGGCACCCTGGATCTTCATGCCGGGCAGCTGGTGGACAGGGTCGGGGTGCTAATGGGCCTGAAGTTTCCTGCCGGCCCGCAGCTAGAATTGCTGGCCCGCGAAGCCGGAGAGGAAAAGGGTGAGAAGGTCCGGCTGACCTCAGCCGTGCGGGGATATAATTTTAGTTTTTCCGGGCCGGCCAGCCAGGCAGAACGACTGCTGGCCGCCGGTGCTTCCCCGGCGGCCGTGGCCCGGGCGGTGGAACAGTGCATTGCCAATACCCTGGAGCGAGTTCTCCGGGCCGCTGTTGGTGAAACCGGCATTAAAGAAATTTTAATCGTCGGCGGGGTGGCGGCCAATACCTACCTGCGCAGTCGGCTGCGCCGCCGCCTGGAACACCGCGCCGTAGGGGCACGCCTTTATTTTGCCGACTCTCAGCACAGCACCGACAATGCCATCGGCGTAGCCCTCCTGGGCCGGGATGGGGTTTTTAGTGCATGCGGGCCGGGTGCCGACGGCGATCCGGCAGAGGGAGGGTCATGGCGGCAGCCAGGGCCGGAATAATGGCCAGGAGATGGATGACAAAAGGGACGCCCCGGGCGTCGGCAATGCCGCCCAGCAGGATAAGGCCCAGGCCGCCGGTACCAATGGCAAAACCCATCATCAGTCCGGAGGCCATCCCAATGTGCCGGGGCATCAAGGATTGAGCAAGGACAATAGCCGGGGCGAAGGTTGAAACTACAAAAAAGCCGCTTAAGGCCAGCAATATGGCCACCCAGTATCCCTTGACGTAAGGGAAGGCCAAGACCAGGGGTATAAGGGCCAGCATGGAGGCGAGGATCATTTTTTTGGTCCCCCAGTAGTCGGCCAGGCGGCCACCTACCAGGGTACCCACGGCGCCGGCTATAAGAAATATGGAAAGCATTGTGCTGGCCAGGGCGGCATCGCCATGGAGGTAATGCTGATAGTAGAAGGGGATATAGTAGGTTAAGCCGGTATGCAGCCAGGAACGCAAGATGACTACCAGGACCAGGAGAGTAATGGCCGCCAGGGAAGTCCTGCTATACTTTTCTCCCTTCTGACCGGCAGCAGCTACCCGCTGGCCGGCGGTCATGGTGCGGCCAATAGCCGGCATGGTATGGACCAGTAGAGCCACGGTAAGGGCCGTAGGAAAGATAACCAGCCAGGAGGATTTTAAACCGCCGTGGCTGAGGATTAGGGAGGCGATTATTGGTCCCAGGCCGAAACCCAGGTTGCCGCCTACGGAAAAGACGGCCATGGAACTAGCCTGCATGGGGCCGCTGATGTAATGGGCCGACTTGGAAGCTTCCGGGTGGTAGGCGGCTACCCCAAGGCCGCTGACAAAGACTATGGCTGTAAGTAAGTAGTAGTTGGGTACCAAGCCGAAGGCAGCCATACCCAGGCCGGCTAAAAGGCAGCCGGCGGGTAAGAGCCAGCGCAGCTGGTACCGGTCCGACAGGTAACCGAAAAGGGGCTGGATCACGGAAGAACTGATAGTAGATAGGGCGGGAATGATGCTGGCGGCCGTAAAGGTCAGGGCAGCCTGTTCTTTATATACCGACAGAAAGATGGGCAGCAGGCCCTGGTTGACATCGGTAACCAGGTGTCCCAGGCTTAGCAGGTAAAGAATACGTTTTCGCACTTCTTTAAACCTCCAGTCTCATCATATCTTAAACCCTGCAAGGAAAGTGGTCAAGGATCATTAGCAGGAATATGGGTTTTAACAGCGAATATAATTAAGGTTATTCTGTACTAGTTTTTGATAGCTCAACTTATAGGGGGTAGGGGATGCCCGTGTACCGTATTGTACGGAAAGAAGTTATGTCGCCGGTTATCAAGCTGATGGAAATTGAAGCTCCGGAAGTGGCTGCCAAAGCCCGGGCCGGACAATTTATTATTCTCCGGATAGACGAAGAGGGGGAACGCATTCCTTTAACGATCGCCGATTTTGATCGCAGCCGGGGTACCATTACCACTATCTTCCAGGAAGTGGGTTATACAACCAGGCGCCTGGGAACCATGGAGGCAGGAGATGCCCTGGCTGACTTTGTCGGTCCCCTGGGGCAGCCCTCGGAGATTGAAAATTACGGCCGGGTTGTTTGTGTGGGCGGCGGCGTCGGCGTGGCCCCGGTTTATCCCATAGCCCGCGCCTTAAAGGAAGCTGGCAACGAGGTAATTTCTATTATAGGCGCCCGGACAAAGGAACTGCTTATCTGGGAAGAGAAAATGCGCGCCGTTTCCAGCGAACTGCTGGTGGCCACCGATGACGGCAGCTACGGCCACCACGGCTTTGTAACGGACCTCTTAAAGCAGGTATTGGAAGAACGGGGCAATGTAGCTCGGGTCTGGGGTATCGGCCCGGTGGTCATGATGCGGGCTGTGGCGGAAACTACCAGGCCCTTTGGCGTACCCACCATTGTCAGTATGAATCCCATTATGGTGGACGGTACCGGTATGTGCGGCGCCTGCCGGGTCAGCGTCGGCGGGGAGACCAAATTTGCCTGTGTCGACGGGCCGGAATTTGACGGGCACCAGGTGGACTGGCAGCTGGCTCTGCGGCGGATGAACATGTATAGAGAAGAAGAGGAAAGGATTATCAAGTTCCACGAGGGGGGTGGCTGCGGATGCCATTAATTCCCAGAAAAACTCCCATGCCTTCTCAGGACCCGCAGGAGCGTATCCACAACTTCAATGAAGTAGCTCTGGGCTATACCGAAGAAATGGCCCTGGCCGAAGCAGAACGCTGCCTCCAGTGTAAAAAGGCTCCCTGCCGCCAGGGATGTCCGGTCGAGGTGGACATACCCGCTTTTATCAGCTTGATAAAGGAAAAAGATTTTGACGGGGCTATTGCCAAAATCAAAGAAAAAAACAACCTGCCGGCCATTTGCGGGCGAGTCTGTCCCCAGGAAAACCAGTGCGAAAAATACTGTACCGTGGGCAAGAAGCATGAGCCGGTAGCCATCGGCCGCCTGGAACGTTTTGTCGCTGATTACCAGATGGCTAAGGGCGAGGCAGCAGCCGTACGCAAGGCCCCGGCCACTGGCTTTAAGGTAGCAGTAATCGGTTCCGGTCCCGCCGGTTTGACCGCCGCGGCCGACCTGGCCCGGATGGGACACCAGGTAACGGTCTTTGAAGCCCTCCATGTGCCCGGGGGCGTACTGATGTATGGCATTCCTGAATTCCGCCTGCCGAAAAAGATCGTCCAGCAGGAAATCGACTCCATCCGCCGGCTTGGAGTAGAAATCCGGACCAATGCCGTGGTCGGCAAGGTTACCACCGTGGACGAACTCCTCGCCAGCGGCTACGATGCCGTCTTTATCGGCACTGGGGCCGGGTTGCCCCACTTCATGGGGATACCCGGGGAAAACCTTCTAGGCGTTTACTCGGCCAATGAATTCCTCACCCGGACCAACCTGATGAAGGCCTATCTATTCCCCCGCTATGCCACCCCCATCAAGGTGGGCAGGCGAGTGGCTGTTATCGGCGCCGGCAACGTGGCCATGGATGCGGCCCGTACTGCCCTGCGGCTGGGAGCAGAAGAATCTTATATTGTTTACCGCCGCTCGGCAGCCGAAATGCCGGCCCGCAAGGAAGAAGTAGAGCACGCCGAAGAAGAAGGGGTCAAGTTCCACCTTCTTACCAGCCCGGTGAAAATCTACGGTGACGACCGGGGTGTGGTGAAGGGCATGACCTGCCAGCGCTTTGAACTGGGCGAGCCGGATGCCTCCGGCCGCCGGCGGCCGGTGCCCATCCCGGGTTCTGAGTATGACATGGAAGTAGATACAGTGGTTATGGCTATCGGCCAGGGCCCCAACCCTCTGGTCTTAAGGACCACGCCGGGCCTGGAACTTACCCGCAAAGGTACTATCGCCGCCGACGAGGCTACCGGCGCCACTTCGAGGAAGGGCGTCTTTGCCGGCGGCGACATCGTCACCGGGGCGGCAACGGTAATCCTGGCCATGGGAGCCGGCAAAGCCGCCGCGCGGGCCATAGACAAGTATTTGCGGGAGAAATGAGTTTTTCGGAGGAGGCACCCATGGTGGTGAGCCGCCACCAGAGGGCATAAAAATGCCGGGCTGGCATTTGTCGGAAGCGAGCGCGACAATGCCAGCCTGGGAGTGAGTATTTTAAGGAGGTCTAGTGCCATGCCAGCCCAAATCTTGGACGGCAAGCAGATTGCCGCCGCAGTACGGGAAGAAGTCAAGCAGGAAGTAGCCAGGTTGAAAGAGCAGGGGATTACTCCCGGTTTGGCCGTCGTCCTGGTCGGCGACGACCCGGCTTCCCAGGTGTATGTCCGCAACAAGCACCGTGCCTGCGAAGAAGTCGGCATCTACTCGGAAGTCCACCGCCTGCCGGCGGAAACCACCCAACCCCAGCTCCTGGACTTAATCAAACAGCTCAATAATGATCCGCGCCTCCACGGCATCCTGGTACAGCTGCCTCTGCCCGATCATATTGACGAAAAAACCGTCATCGACACCATCGCCCTGGAAAAGGATGTCGACGGTTTCAGCCCGGCCAACGTCGGCAACCTGGTTATTGGCGACAAGTGCTTTTATCCCTGCACGCCCCATGGCTGCATGGTCCTCCTGGATAAGGCCGGGATTGATCCCAAAGGTAAAAAAGCAGTCGTCGTTGGCCGCAGCAATATCGTCGGCAAACCCATGGCCATGATGCTTTTAGCCCGTCACGCCACGGTAACCATCTGCCACTCCCGCACCAGAAACCTGGCCGAGGAATGCCGCCAGGCCGACATCCTGGTGGCTGCCGTAGGCAAGCCGGAGATGATCACCGGCGACATGATCAAGGAGGGCGCGGTAGTCATCGATGTAGGCATCAACCGCGTAGGCGAGAAAAAGCTGGTAGGGGATGTCCACTTTGAGAGCGCCGCGCAAAAAGCCAGCTGGATTACCCCTGTGCCCGGGGGAGTTGGTCCCATGACCATTGCCATGCTGCTGAAAAATACAGTCGAGGCGGCCCGGCGCTAGTGTCCGGGCAGCGGGTTCTGGCGGTGAGGGAACTCACCGCCTATTTGCAGCGCCTGATAGGCAATGACGGCCGCCTGGCCAACGTCTGGGTCAAGGGGGAGATCTCCAACTTGCGCCGCCCGGTATCGGGTCACCTCTATTTTACCTTGAAGGACCAGGTGGCTGCTTTGCGCTGTGTTATGTTCCAAGGCCGCAGCCGGAGCTTGAGTTTGTCGCTCCAGGACGGTTTGGAGGTAATAGCCAGGGGTCACATAGCCATTTATCCCCGGGACGGCGTCTACCAGCTTTATGTGGCCGAAATCTATCCGGCCGGAATGGGTATGGCTACTCTTGCCCTTCAGGAGCTGGCGGCCCGCCTGGAAAGGGAAGGCCTTTTTGCCGCCGAACGCAAACGTCCCTTGCCCCTCCTGCCGCGCCGGGTGGGCCTGGTGACCTCACCGAGCGGTGCCGCCCTGCGGGATATGGTTACCGTCAGCCGGCGGCGCTTTCCCGGTATTGACCTGGTACTGGCCCCTGCTACCGTTCAGGGGGATACTGCTCCCTTTGAATTGGCCCGGGCCCTGGAACTTTTGGGCAAACTGGGCGGGGTAGACGTGATTATCATCGGCCGCGGCGGCGGCTCGGCGGAGGACTTGAGTGCCTTCAATACCGAAATCGTCGCTCGGGCCATCTATGGCTGCCCGGTGCCGGTTATTGCTGCCGTTGGGCACGAGACGGACCTCACCCTGGCCGACCGGGTAGCCGACCGGCGGGCACCAACCCCTTCGGCGGCCGCCGAGCTGGCCGTCCCGGTAAAAAAAGAGCTGGAAGAGCGCCTGAATATCCTGGCTACCCGTGCCCGGCGGGGAATGGAGCACCGCCTGCAGATGGCGCAAGCAAGGCTTGAACGCCTGGTTAAAAGCCGGGGCATGGCCCGGCCCCAGCAGGAACTGTATTATCGCCAGCAATACCTGGACGGGCTGGAACAGCGCCTGCTGGCTGCCTGGCAGCGCCATGCCGGGGCCAGGGAACAGGCCCTGCAACTGTTAACGTCCCGCCTGGAGGCCGCCAGCCCCTTGACCATCTTGAGCCGCGGCTATGCCATCTGCCGTCGTCCCGGCGGTGGCCCCCCCATCCGGCACAGCCTGGAGGTGGCTCCTGGGGAAAGGGTGGAAGTAGTCTTAAGCCAGGGTCGCCTCCAGTGCCAGGTAGAGGATGTGGACGGTGGCTAATGTATCGTTTGGGAGGAACCAAAGCATGCCTGAAGGCGAACAGCTTAAATTCGAAGAGGCTTTGCAGAAACTGGAGGGTATCGTCCGGGCTCTGGAAGGAGAAGGCCTGACCCTGGAAGATTCCCTGGCCTATTACCAGGAAGGGATCAGGCTGGTACGCCTGTGCCGGCAGCGCCTGCAGGAAGTCGAGGGTAAACTCCAGGCCCTTCTGGTCCAGGAAGGCGAAGTTGTACTAAAGGAAATCTCTATATCCGGGGGTGGGGGTTACGGAGCTTGAAAGTTATCTAGCTTCCCGCCAACAAATGGTCCAGGAAGCCCTGGAAAAGAGCCTGCCGCCGGCAGATAATTATCCCCCGGCCGTTCACCAGGCCATGCGCTACAGTCTTTTCGCCGGGGGGAAGAGGCTAAGGCCTATCCTGGTTTTGGCTGCGGGTGAGGCTGTAGGCGGCCCCCCGGAACCACTGCTGCCGGCCGCCTGCGCGGTGGAGCTTATCCATACCTATTCCCTCATCCACGATGACCTGCCGGCCATGGATAATGACGATTTTCGCCGCGGCCGGCCCACCTGCCATAAAGTTTTCGGTGAGGCCATTGCCTTGCTGGCCGGGGATGCCCTCCTCACCCAGGCCTTTGCCGTTTTGAGCCAGGTGCCCGACGGCATCCCGGCGGTGAAAGTTCTCCAGGCCATCGGCGAGCTGGCCGCCGCCGCCGGCAGCCAGGGGATGATTGGCGGTCAGGTGGTGGACATGGAGGCCGAGGGCCGGCCGGCGACCCTGGAAACAGTTAATTACATCCACACCCACAAGACTGGTAGCCTCATCCGCGCCTGCCTGCGCCTGGGCGGCATTTTAAGTGGCGCCGGAGAGGAGCAGCTGGCGATATTAACGCGCTATGGCGAAAACCTGGGACTGGCCTTCCAGATAACCGACGACATTCTCGATATTGAGGGCGATTTTACTCGCATGGGTAAAAAAGGCGGGATGGATGCAGCCCGGGGCAAGGCAACCTACCCGGCCTGCTTAGGTCTAGAGAAGGCACGGGAGATAGCCGGCGAACTCTGTACCGAGGCGCAAAGTTTAGCCCGTTCGCTGGGGCCGGCTGCCGAACCTTTATTCCTCCTCGCCGGTTACGTTCTTAACCGACAGGGATAGTCATACGCCAAGCATAAAGGTGTCCGCGAAAGGGAGGAAAGGCATACCGGTGCTGGCTGCCGGCCAGCACTATAGACGGCTTAAGGCCACCGGGGGCTTCTGGCCGTGGTGCTTGCTGTTTAAGGACAAATACCTTATAATACATCCTACCAGCAGAAAAATTTTTGCTTAGCCTATTGGTGGGTGGCGCAGTATTCTAGTCAAGACCACCATCTTTGAAGACGGGCCTAAAAATCCGTCAAGGGCACACCGATGAAGTTCCTGGTGCTGGCTGTCGACGCCCAGTCGGGGGTTGGTACTGGGAGTTAAGGAGGGGGGGCGATCTACAATGGCATGTAGGCGTGGACCCTCCCTCCGTGGAGACCCAGGTGCGTGGGAAAGTTCCTGCGGCAGGAACAACTACTATGGCCTGGGGTAGAAACCTGCAGTCGGTACGGAGGGTGCTGGCTGCAGCGTAGCCTGCCTTGAGCGGTAGTGGTGGATGCGGGTGTTAAGCGCCTGTCAAGGTCTTCGCCGAAGACCTCTTGACTATAGCGGAAACCACTACTGCAAAAGAGGCTAGAAGATGGCGGGGCTTGTCGAGGAAAACTCCTAGACTGTTTACCACCGGTAAGGCTGGCCGGGGATTAAAGTATGCGCTAAGTGGTAATCCAGTCCTGCCTCCGGCGACGGCGCAGGGCACCCTTTAAAGGGAAACCGCCATTGCGGCGACGCGTGGTAGGGTGCCGGGAAAACCTACTGGACCTAAGCCATAACATTTATCCGGCCAGCTGCCACCCACCAGGATTACATAATCCTTATCCCTCATGGAGGCAGAAAACACATTTGGCCAGATCACAAGGTCGTTCCTCCTGGAAAAATGCCCTGACTATGGGCGGAGGAACTTTTTTTATAGCCCTGGCTGTAGGCTATGGTTCCCAGGTGTTTCTGGGTAGAATAACTTCAATAATTTTAACCTTTACCCTGTTGCTGTTAATTATCGTGGCGGGTATTGCCTTTGATATTGTTGGCGTAGCCACGGCGGCGGCCAGTGAAGTACCCCTGCATGCCCGGGCGGCCAAAAAGATCCCCGGCGCCCGCCAGGCCCTGGGTTTGCTGCGCAACGCCGAACGGGTGACCAGCTTTGCTACCGACGTGGTGGGGGATGTCTGCAGCACCTTGAGCGGTGCGGTTGGGGCGGTAATTATCTTACGCCTGGCAGGACAGCATGGAGCGGAAGACCTGCTGGTCAGTACTATTATGACGGCCATTATTTCGGCTGTGACTGTGGGGGGTAAAGCCCTGGGCAAGGGATTTGCCCTGCGCCAGGCCAATGATATAATATTTTTTGTGGGCCGGCTGTTGTACGGCGTGGAAAAATTAACCGGGTGGCGCCCCTTTAACTATGCACCCCAGAAAGGACGGCGGCCATGAACCTGCTGGATAAAATTAACGAACCGGCTGATGTGAAAAAGTTGAATAACGTGGAACTCGAGATGCTGGCCGTGGAAATACGCAGGGAACTGGTCCGGACGGTGGCCCGCACTGGCGGCCACCTGGCGCCCAACCTGGGGGTAGTAGAGCTGACTCTAGCCCTGCACAGCGTTTTCGACTTACCCCGGGATAAAATCATCTGGGACGTGGGCCACCAGTGCTATGTGCACAAGATGCTTACCGGCCGGCGTTCCCAGTTCAGCACTTTACGCCAGTTCGGGGGCTTGAGCGGCTTTCCCAAGCGAGCCGAAAGCCCCTATGATGCTTTTGATACCGGTCATAGCAGCACCTCTATTTCCGCTGCCTTAGGCTTTGCCCTGGCCAGGGATTTAAAGGGTGAGGATTACCAGGTAGTAGCGGTTATTGGCGATGGTGCCCTGACGGGCGGTATGGCCTTTGAGGCCATGAATCATGCCGGTCATCTGAAAACCAGCCTGATTGTGGTGCTGAATGATAATGAAATGTCTATCTCCAGCCCTGTAGGGGGCATGGCAGCCTACCTTTCTCGCCTGCGGACGGATCCCATGTATTCCCGGGGCAAGGAAGAGCTGGAAAACCTCCTCAACCGCCTGCCCCATTTTGGTCCCCGGGTTTTAAAGATAATTGACCGGATTAAAGATAGCTTTAAATACCTGGTTGTTCCGGGAATGCTTTTTGAGGAACTGGGCTTCACGTACCTGGGTCCCATCGAAGGCCACAGCATAACCCGGCTTAAAGAAGTACTGCAACGCGCCCGGGTTACCCGTGGGCCGGTCCTGGTACATGTGATTACCACCAAAGGCAAAGGTTATCATCCTGCTGAGACCCATCCCGGCCGCTTCCATGGCGTTGGCCCCTTCGACCCGGAAACAGGTGAACCTGTAACTACCGGGGGACCGCCGACTTTTACCTCCGTCTTTGGCGCTGAGCTGGTACGCCAGGGGGAGAAAAACAACCGCCTGGTAGCCATAACGGCGGCCATGCCCGACGGTACCGGGCTCATTCCTTTTGCCCGGCGCTTCCCCAGACGCTTTTTTGATGTCGGCATTGCCGAGCAACATGCCCTGACCATGGCCGCCGGCCTGGCGGCTGCGGGATTAAAACCGGTAGTGGCCATTTACTCTACCTTTTTGCAACGGGCCATAGACCAGGTAATCCATGACATTGCTTTAATGGAACTACCGGTAGTCCTGGCCATTGACCGGGCCGGTCTGGTGGGCGAAGATGGAGAAACTCACCAGGGCCTCTTTGACCTGGCCCTGCTACGCAGTATCCCGAGTATGGTAATCATGGCTCCCAAAGACGAGCAGGAGCTGCGGCACATGCTAGTTACAGCTATCCAGCACCACGGCCCGGCAGCCTTACGTTATCCACGGGGTGCCGGCGTGGGTGTACCGTTAACCGGTGTAGCCCAGCCCCTGCCTATCGGCAAGGGGGAGGTCCTGCGTCAGGGCAGGGATGTAGCCATCCTGGCCCTCGGGCCCCTGGTTTACGCCGCCCTTGCCGCAGCGGAAGAACTGGCCGCCCGGGGTATTGAAGCGGCAGTCATCAACCCGCGCTTTGTTAAACCCCTGGATGCGGATTTAATTCTCAGCTGGGCCGGTAAAACCGGCTGCCTGGTGACGGTTGAGGAACACGTCCTGGCCGGCGGTTTTGGCAGCGCCGTCCTGGAATTGCTGGCTGCCAGAGATATGGTGAGGACGAGGGTGCAATGCCTGGGGATCAAGGACCAGTTTGTCCCCCAGGGTAAAGCGGCCGTGTTACGGGAACACTTAGGTTTGACGCCGGCGGGGATCGTCAAGGCCGTCCAGCAGGTGTTGGAGGGAGAGTCGATGTTTACCAGGCGTAAATTGGGTACCAGGGAGATTTCCGGTGGCTAGGCAACGACTGGACGTCCTGCTGATACAGCGGGGACTGTTTGGCAGCCGCCAGCAGGCACGGGCAGCTATTATGGCTGGTGAGGTGCTGGTCAACAATATCCCGGTAGACAAGCCCGGGGAGAGGGTCCCGGTTGATGCGGCGATACGCCTTACCGGCCGGCCCCTGCCTTACGTCAGCCGCGGCGGCTTAAAGCTGGAGAAGGCCTTAAAGGTTTTTAATATTGATTTGCACCATAAAGTAATCTTGGACGTGGGCGCGTCCACCGGAGGCTTTACCGACTGTGCCCTTAAACACGGCGCCGCCCGGGTCTATGCCGTTGATGTCGGTTACGGCCAGCTGGCCTGGTCGCTACGCCAGGATCCGCGGGTAATTGTCCTGGAAAGAACCAACGCCCGTTATCTGGAACGGGATAAGCTAGGGGAGCCGGTTGACGTGGCCACTATAGATGTAGCCTTCATTTCCCTGGCGAAAGTCCTGCCAGCCGTCCGCCGCTGCCTTAAACCGGAGGGGGAGATTATTGCCCTGGTCAAGCCCCAGTTTGAAGCCGGCCCGGGCCGGGTCGGTAAAAAAGGGGTTGTGCGCGACCCAGTCGTCCACATGGAGGTTTTAAAAGAAGTAATGAACGCGGTAACCGGGTTGGGTTTAAAAATATATGGGTTGACCTGGTCACCCATCAGCGGCCCGGAAGGTAACCTGGAATTCCTCCTCTGGCTGGGTTTAAAAGGCCAGGGCCTGGCACCAGCAGACTGGCAGCACCTGATTGAACAGGTAGTAGCTGC
Source organism: Moorella sp. E306M (assembly GCF_006538385.1). Classification (NCBI taxonomy): domain Bacteria; kingdom Bacillati; phylum Bacillota; class Clostridia; order Neomoorellales; family Neomoorellaceae; genus Neomoorella; species Moorella sp. E306M. The sequence goes on from NZ_BJKO01000001.1 coordinate 2,332,743, forward strand.
AGCCCATCAGGAAGTGCATTAGGTTTGAAGTGAGGGAGTCAATTGCAGCAGATTGGTATGGTGGCCAACCTGGATAAGCCGAGGGTAAAGGAAGTAGCCCTGGAAATCATGGCCTACCTGGAAGACCGCGGTGTGAGGGTACTGGTATCCACCAGCAAAGCTGCCGCCCTGGGCTGCCCGGAAAAGGGCGTGCCGGAAAAAGAGCTGGCAGGTGCCGATTGCCTTTTAGCTCTAGGTGGTGACGGCACCCTCCTGCGGGCGGCGCGAATAGTTGCCGGTGCCGCTACGCCCATTCTCGGCGTCAACCTGGGTCACCTGGGTTTTTTAACAGAAATTGAGCTGGCTGAACTTTATCCCGCCCTTGATAAGCTCCTGGCCGGTGGTTACCGCCTGGAAGAGCGGATGATGCTCCAGGGTGCCGTCAGGCGACCGGACCAGGCCCTCCACTGCCAGGCCTTAAATGATGTTGTAATTACCAAGGGCGCTTTTTCCCGCATGCTCCGCCTGGAGGTTTATATCGGCCCGGCCTACCTGGACACTTATCCGGCTGACGGTCTCATTATCTCCTCACCTACGGGTTCAACGGCTTATTCCCTGTCGGCCGGCGGCCCCCTGGTATCACCGCAGCTGCAGGTGATGATATTAACGCCCATCTGTCCCCATACCCTTTATAGCCGGCCCCTGGTTGTACCGGCGGAACAGCAGATCAGGGTCCATGTCCATGCCCAGGGAGCGGAAGTCATGCTAACTGTTGACGGCCAGCAGGGATGGCGCCTGGAGAACGGGGACGTCGTTACCGTGACGCGAGCGGAAGTACCTACGCGCCTGATACGTTTAAAAAATAACACCTTTTACAGCCTGGTACGGGAGAAATTGCGGGAAGGGGGGAGCCGGCAGTATGACGAAAGCCAGGCGCCAGCAGCTGATTCTGGAAATCATAGCCAGGACCCCGGTAACTACCCAGGAACAGCTGGCCCGGGAACTCAACAAGCACGGGCTTAAGGTGACTCAGGCTACCGTTTCCAGAGATATTAAAGAACTGGGCCTGGTTAAAGTGCCGGCGGGGGAGAATCTCTATCGCTACGCCGCACCGCCGGGACAGCCCCCGGTCAACGTCTATGGCCGCTTGCAACGCCTTTTTGAAGATTCTGTTGTTAAAATAAACGACAGTGAAAACTTGATTTTAATTCGCACCCTGCCGGGGACGGCCCATGCCGTTGCCTCCTGCCTGGATAACGTGGCCTGGCCGGAGATTATAGGAACGGTAGCCGGGGATGATACCATCCTGGTCATTGTTAAACCTAAAGAAGCCGTGGCTGCGGTTTTAAAGCGTTTTGAGGAGCTCAGGGAAGGGTGAGGCCATGCTCCAGGAACTGCAAATCGAAAATTTTGCCCTGATCGAATCCCTGCAGCTGGACCTGGAACCCGGGCTAACGGTCCTCACTGGCGAAACCGGCGCCGGAAAGTCCATCATTGTCGATGCCGTGGGGCTTCTGGTGGGGGCGCGGGCTTCAGCGGAGTATATCCGTTCCGGTGCCGAACGGGCCCTGGTGCGCGGGCTCTTTCAGGCTGCCGGTATACCTGGACTGGAGGAAGTCCTGGCCGAATTTGGTGTTCCGGTTGAGGCCGACGGGACCCTTTTGCTCAGCCGGGAAATCAGCCGCAGCGGCCGGCATAGCTGCCGCGTTAACGGCCGCAGTCTCACTTTAAGTATGTACCAGAGAATTGGCCAGATGCTGGTCGATATCCACGGCCAGCACGCCTACCAGTCAATTCTCAGGCCCGCCTCTCAGACGGACCTGCTTGACGGTGTGGCGGGTTTAATGGAACTGAGGGCGCAAGTTAAAGAACTTTACACAAAATGGCAGAATTTACAAAAAGAGCTAGCAGAACTCGGCGGCGACGCGGCGGCAAGGGAACGGCAGCGTGACCTGTTAACTTACCAGCTAAAGGAAATATCTGCCGCTAATTTAAGACCGGGTGAAGATGAAGAATTACTCCGGGAACGGGAGATTCTAAATAATGCGGCCAGGCTGGCTGAAGGGGCTGTTGCAGTTTACGCTGCCCTTTTTGGGGAAGAAGGCAGGGCGGCCTATGACCGCATCAGCCAGGCAGCGGCAATTCTGGATACCATGGCTGGCATCGATGCTGGCCTTAAACCCTGGCAAAATTTACTGGAAGCTGCCGCCGCCCAGGTGGAAGAGGTAGCCCGCGGTATCCGCCGTTACGGGGAAGAGCTGGACTATAACCCGCAAAGATTAAAAGAAATTGAGGAACGCTTGGAATTGATTAAAAACTTAAAGCGTAAATACGGGAACGATATTCCGGCCATCCTGCGCTATCAGGCGGAGACGGCAACAGCTTTGGAGGGCCTGGAGCAAAGGGCAGCCAGAGTGGCGGCCATGGAAAAAGAAATAGCTGCCGCTGAAACCAAGTACCGGGAAGCAGCCCTGCGGTTACGCCGGCAGCGCTTGAAGGCAGCGCAAAAATTGGCTGCGGAGATAACCGCTGTATTGCATGACCTGGCCATGCCTGCGGCCCGGGTAACAATAGCCTGCACGGAAGCGTCCCTGCCGGGACCCGCAGGGATGGATACGGTAACTTTTCTCTTCCAACCCAACCCCGGGGAAGGGAGCCGTCCCCTGGCTCAGATTGCCTCAGGCGGGGAAATGGCGCGGGTAATGCTGGCCTGCAAGAGTATCTTAGCTGATGTTGATGCAGTGCCAACTTTGATTTTTGACGAAATTGATGCCGGGGTGGGCGGTGCTGCCGCCCGCGCGGTGGCCAGAACTTTGGCGGCCATTGGCCGGCGCCACCAGGTTCTCTGCATTACTCACTCGGCGCAACTGGCCGGTGTTGCCGGGCAGCATTACCGGGTTAGTAAGGTTGTCCAGGGTGGGCGTACCTTTACCAGAGTTGAAAAATTAACGGGTGAGGCCAGGGTGGAAGAACTGGCCCGGTTGTTATCCGGGGAAACAAGCCCGATTGCCAGGGAGCATGCGGCCGCCCTTTTAGAACAGTCGCAGGCCAAAAATTGAAATTTATGTTATTGACATTTAAAAATCATAAATTAGCACCTGAACGCTTCCTAATGCAGGCTATATCTCCTCCTCAGGACGTTTTTAACAGCATAAAAGCGACGGCCTGAGGTTATTTTATGTTTAGAAAGCAAAAATAAAATCCCTGAATGGGGGTGGTGCCCTTGAAACGCCTGGGGCGCCAGGTTTTCGGCCTGGTGCTGGCGGCATTGTTATTGTATGGAGGAATGCTCCCGCCGGTACGCGGGTTTTTTAGTCTGCCCCAGATGCTGCGCCTGTCAACGGCGGCGCCTTTTAAGCTAAACTGGGAACTACCGCCGGGCCTGGCCCGGCAGGTAGAAGTGCAGGTTAACAGCCTGGATGAAATCAGTACGGCCAGCCAGGGTCGCCCGGGCTGGTGGCAGCTCCAATTAAAATTATTTGGTCTTATTCCCTTAAAAAATATTACCGTGCAGATGGTCCAGCCGGTCAGTGTTTTTCCAGGCGGCCAGGCCATTGGCGTCCTGCTCAAAACAGAAGGGGTAATGGTCGTGGGCCAGGCAGCCGTAACGGACAACCAGGGCAACAAGCTTTACCCGGCGCGGCAGGCCGGCCTGGAAACGGGTGATACCATCGTAGCCATTGATGGCCAGAAGGTTAGCAGCGATCAGGAAGTGGCATCCTTGATCGATGCTGCCGGCCGTGCCAAGCGCCCTTTAAGGCTAACGGTCAGAAGGGATGAGCATTTGTTTAGCTTAAATATCCAGCCCCTGTACTGCCGGGAGACGGGGCGTTACCGGATCGGCATCTTTGTCCGGGACAGTACCGCCGGTGTGGGGACATTAACCTTTTATGACCGGGACAAGAGTGTCTTCGGCGCTTTAGGGCATATCGTTACCGGTGACGGCCAGACGGGAATGAATATCAGCGGTGGCCGGATTGTTGCGGCCGCCATCCAGGGGATCCATCAGGGGAGACGGGGCCAGCCCGGGGAAAAAATAGGTGTTTTTCTGGAAAACAGCAGTTTTAGCGGCATAATCAAGAAAAATACCACAGTTGGCATATTTGGGACAATAACGGGTAATATTCCGGGCTATTTTACCTCACCTTTGCCGGTTGCCCTGGCGGAGACGGTGCGCCCGGGACCCGCCGAAATCTTAACAGTAGTTGAGGGAGAGAAGGTAGAAAGGTTTCAGGTGGAAATTGAACGGGTAATGCTCCACCAGCGAGCCAGTGGTAGAGGGCTTATTTTACGGATAACCGATCCCCGGCTACTGGCCTTAACAGGGGGAATTATCCAGGGTATGAGCGGCAGTCCCATTATCCAGGATGGGCAACTGGTGGGAGCTGTGACCCATGTGTTTATTAACGATCCTACCAGGGGGTATGGAGTGCTGGCCGAATGGATGCTGCAGGAAACAGATCTTGTCTCGCCAACCAGGGGAACTGTCGTCGAATCCCCTGGGAGATTACATATAATGGAAAATGATGTTGGATAACCAAAAGTTTTGCCTCTTTATGCGATTGGAAGGATTATCCCTTATCGGCGTCGAAAACTATCTCGACTAAAATGACACGGGTCTTTAGGAGGCGGGATGAAATACAATGAAAGACCCCATAAAGGTATTAATCGCCGATGATAATCGGGAATTTTGTGAAGTACTTGAGGAATTTTTTAACAGGCAGCAGGATTTTGTTTTGTCAGGGATAGCCCATAATGGCCATGAAACCCTGCAGCTTATCCAGGAGCAAGAGCCGGACGTTGTAATTCTAGATATTATTATGCCGCATCTTGACGGTATCGGTGTCCTGGAACGGCTCAATGATTTAAACTACGAACCGCGGCCGAAAATAGTAATCCTTACGGCTTTGGGCCAGGAGAGCACGACCTTGCGTTCCATGGAGCTGGGGGCTGATTATTACATACTTAAACCCTTTGACCTGGAAGTGCTGGGCAACCGTTTACGGCAACTGGCCAACGGATACTCCTTGCCCGCGCCACCGGCCCAGTTAAATCGTAGCGGTCGCAATATGGATGTTGAAGTAACCAAGATTATCCATCAGATGGGGGTTCCGGCTCACATTAAGGGTTATCAATACTTACGTGAAGCCATCCTGATGGTAATCGACGACGTGAGCCTCTTGGGCGCGGTGACAAAAGAGCTTTACCCCCTGGTGGCGAGGAAATTTATGACCACGCCCAGCCGGGTAGAACGCGCCATCCGCCATGCCATCGAGCTGGCCTGGGACCGGGGCAACGTGGAGATGATGAATAAGTTCTTTGGTTATACTATTAACGTAGAACGGGGCAAACCGACCAACTCGGAATTTATTGCCATGATAGCAGATAAACTAAGAATAGGCGCCAAGACAAACTGATATACGGGAGGTCAGGGGAACTGGCGTAATGCCAGTTTCTTATCTTTTTTCGGAGGGAGAATGAAATATGGATCTTACCGAAGTGCTGCTGAGTTCTGAACGCATTTATGAAGGACGTATATTGAATTTGCGCCGGGACCGGGTGCGGCTACCCGATGGCAATGAAGCCAGCCGCGAAGTTGTTGAACACCCGGGCGCTGTAGCAATTATCGCTCTGGATAAAGAAAAAAACGTTTATCTTGTTCGCCAGTACCGTTACCCTATTGGCCGGATAACCCTGGAGATCCCCGCCGGCAAACTTGATGCCGGGGAAGAACCGGTAAATTGCGCCCGGAGAGAGCTGGCGGAGGAAGTAGGCCTCAAAGCTGCCGAATGGCAACTGCTTTTAACCTTCTATTCAACACCGGGCTTTTCCAATGAAATCATGTACCTTTTTATGGCCACCGGCCTCGAACCTCACCGGGAAGAAGCTGATGCCGATGAATTTCTGGAAGTGGTACGGCTACCTCTGGCTGCCGCCGTGGCCGAGATCTTTAAGGGTACTATCCAGGATGCCAAGAGTATTGCCGGTTTGCTGGCCGCCGCCCGTACTTTGCAGGCATAAATATCCCCAGGCGGCATAACTATCTAGGGGATGATATTTGACTGAGCGGCCGGGGAGGGAATGAGGTGGAAAGGGCCCTTGCCAGGCACATCAGGGACAACCTGGGCTTATATCTGGTCATATTTTTCTTTTTCCTGGGAGGAATTATTGCCGGAACAGTTACCCTTTACTTCCTCGAGGAACAGCAGGTGCTCCAGCTGGCCGCCTACCTGGATAACCTCTTGCAGCAATTTAACAGCAGCGATATAAGCGGGTATAAAGTCGTTCAACAGGCCATTATCAATGCCCTTAAAGAGATCGGCCTGGTATGGTTTTTGGGCTTAACGGTAATTGGCATACCTTTGATTATTGTCGTTGTCTTCTTAAAGGGCTTTATCCTTGGTTTCACTGTCGGTTTTTTGGTGCAGCAGAAAGCCATCCATGGTGTGGCCCTGTCGCTGATGGCCATCATGCCACCTAACCTTATCCAGATTCCGGCCTTATTTGTGGCGGCTATGCTGGGCATTTCCTTTTCTACCAGTTTAATGCACGGGCGAAGCTTTAATGAAAGGGGCATTTTACCGCGATTTTTAAACTATTCCATTTTTATGCTGCTGGTCACGCTGCTGGTAGCGGGCGGGGGCCTGGTGGAGGCATATCTCGCGCCGGTTTTTGTCAGGGTGGTACTCAATTATTTTTAAAAGTTTGGAGGGATAGGGGATGATTGTTGTTACCATTAGTAAATGGCGGCAAAAGCTTGTCTGGCTGCTGGCAGCTATACTGGTGGCCGCTGTCTTGCTGGGCCAGATGGTAGGCAGTGGCCGGTCCAACCTGGCAGGGCAAAGCAACACCCCGGCTGCCGTCCGGCAGCAGGATCAGCCGGCTGCTGCCCCAGCGGCAGGGGAAGCAGCCCACCTGGAGGGATTATTAGAGAAATTAAGGAGCTTTTACCGGGGTGAATAAGTGGTAGAAAGATCCGCCTTTAGCAGGCGGGTTTTTTATGGCTTTTTTTGGTGACGATGGAGGACTTTTACCTGTACATGTGGAAATAATCTGGTAAACTTAAGGGGAATGGTGGTGCGCCGTGCGTGAGCTGGTGGATGAATTCCTTTACTATCTGGTGGTAGAAAGGGGACTGGCGGAAAATACCCTGGCTTCCTATAACAGTGACCTGCAACAATTTTTGCAGTACCTGGAAAATAGCAAGGTAAAATCTTTGCGCGAGGTTAATCATGGCTTACTGGTAGCCTACCTGGTGAAACTGCAGCAGGAAGGCCGGTCACCGGCGACGATTTCCCAGCACCTGGCTGCCTTAAAATCCTTTTACCACTTTTTATTAAGGGAACGCCTGGTGGATAGCGATCCTACGGCCAACCTGGAATCCCCGCGGCAAATAAAAAAACTACCCCAGGTATTGACAGTGGATGAAGTTGAGAGGCTCCTCAGCCAGCCGCGCCCGGATACGCCTGCGGGTTTAAGGGATAAGGCCATGCTGGAATTGCTTTATGCCACAGGCCTGCGGGTCTCGGAACTGGTGGCCCTCAATGTGGACCAGGTCAACCTGGAGGGGGAATTTATCCGCTGCCTGGGCAAGGGGTCGCGGGAAAGGGTGGTTCCCATGGGCCAGGTGGCCTGTTTTCACGTGCGGACATACTTGGAGAACGGGCGGGGGAAACTAATCAAAAAGAAGATGGAGCCGGCCCTTTTTGTCAACCAGCACGGTCGGCGCCTTTCCCGCCAGGGCTGCTGGAAAATTCTTAAAGGATATGCCCGGGCGGCCAACTTGAAAAAGGAAATTACGCCCCATACCTTGCGCCATTCCTTTGCCACCCACCTGCTGGAAAATGGCGCTGACCTGCGTTCGGTCCAGGAGCTTTTGGGCCATGCCGATATTGGTACAACCCAGATTTACACCCATCTTACCAGGAAAAAGATTCGCGAGGTGTACGACCGGACCCACCCGCGGGCGTGAGAACATTTATGGAGGCAATAGCTGCAATGGCCATCGATCGCGTTATAATCATCGTTCTCGACAGCGTTGGTGTAGGTGAACTGCCAGATGCCGGAAAATTTGGCGACGAGGGCAGCAATACCCTGGGGAATATCGCCGCTACGGTGGACCTGCACCTGCCGAATATGGCCCGGCTGGGACTGGGCAATATTATTCCCCTCAAGGGCATTGCCCCGGTAGCCGCACCTGCAGCCGCCTATGGAAAAATGGCTTCCCGGACGGCCGGTAAGGATACTACCAGCGGTCACTGGGAGCTGGCCGGCCTGATTTTAGAGCGTCCCTTCCCTCTTTATCCCCACGGCTTCCCCCCAGAGATCATCGAGCCCTTTGAAAAGGCCATCGGCCGCAAGGTCCTGGGCAACAAACCGGCCTCCGGTACGGTTATTATTGAGGAACTGGGCGTCGAACATATGCGCACCGGTTACCCCATTGTTTACACCTCGGCCGACAGTGTCTTCCAGATAGCAGCCCATGAAGACGTTATCCCCGTCCAGGAACTCTACCGTTACTGTAAAATTGCCCGGCAACTGCTGACGGGTGAACACGCGGTAGGCCGGGTAATTGCCCGGCCCTTTGTCGGGGAACCGGGGCATTTCATTCGTACGGACCGGCGCCAGGATTTTTCCCTGGAGCCGCCCCGGCCTACACTGCTGGATGCCGTCATAAGCGCCGGCCTCCAGGTCATGGCGGTCGGTAAAATAAAAGATATCTTTGCCGGCCGGGGCATCAGCCGCTGGATTCATACCCATGATAATATGGACGGCGTCGATCAGACGTGTAACTTCATGCGAGAAGGCGGCCGCGGCCTTATTTTCACCAACCTGGTGGATTTTGATATGCGCTATGGCCACCGCAACGACGTGGCCGGCTATGCTGCCGCCCTGGAGGCCTTTGACCGGCGCCTGCCGGAGTTGCTCGAGGCGTTAAACGAGAATGATGTCCTGGTGCTTACCGCCGACCACGGTTGCGACCCCACCACCCCCAGCACCGATCACTCCCGGGAGTATGTCCCCCTTCTGGTTTGTGGGAGGCAAATCAGGCCAGTAAATATTGGCGTGCGCCCTACCTTTGCCGACCTGGGGGCTACTGTTGCCGATCTTTTGGATGTCCCCTATAACCTGGCCGGGGAGAGTTTTGCTTCTATATTGATGTAATAAATGCTCATATTTTCCCCCTCTCGCTAATATAAGTTAAAAGAGAACAAGCCTGGCGAGGAGGGCGGTGGGGTGCGTAAAACAGGAGTTCTACTACTGGCGGTCATCCTGGGACTGTGCTTGCTTCCAGGGTTACTGCTGGCTGCAAGTTCGGGGCCAACAGACGCGGCCGGGGCCCTGCCGGCGGATGCACAACCGGCGCAGGCTGCTGCAGGCAACCAAGCAGCAGCAAGCCTGACCCTGAACGCCAAAGGGGCCATCCTTATGGACCCCCAGACGGGGGAGGTCCTCTGGGAGAAGAATGCCCATGCCCGTTACTACCCGGCCAGCATGACCAAGCTGATGACTATGATAGTAGCCATGGACATGGTGGCCAATGGCCAGGCCAGGTTGGATGAACCGGTGCAGACCAGCGAGCGGGCTGAAAGTTTTGGCGGTTCGGAAGTCTTCCTGGCTGCGGGGGAGACTTTCCCCCTTGAGCAGATGCTCATTGCCATCGCCGTGGCTTCGGCCAACGACGCGGCAGTGGCCGTGGCCGAACACCTGGCCGGCTCGGAGGAAGCCTTTGTGGCCATGATGAATGCTAAGGCCAAAGAACTGGGCTTGAAAAATACTCATTTTGCCAACTGCCATGGCCTCCATGATGAGCAAAACTATACTTCCGCCTACGATATGGCTGTTATTGCCCGTTATGCCTTGAAGTACCCCAAAATCAGGGAGTGGACCTCTATCAAACGTTACACCTTCCGCCGGGAACCCTTGTCCATCCTGGACAATACAAATAAAATGCTTTACTGGTACCCGGGTACCGACGGCTTTAAAACCGGCTTTACCGATGCCGCCGGCTTGAACCTGGTATCAACGGTCGAAAGGGATGGCCTGCGTTTAATCGCCGTAGTTATGGGCGTGGAAACCCCCCGGGGCAATTTCACCGATTCCATGAAGCTTTATAACTGGGCCTATAAACAGTGGGCCTTCCAGCAGCTCTATGGCCCCGGCCAGGTAGTAGCCACCGTACCGGTAGGCAAGGGCCGAGTGGAACAGGTCAAAGCCATCACCACGGCTAAAGTTGGGGCGCGGGTTAGCCGCATCCGGGGCAAGGCCGAAAAGGTAACTGCCAGGGTAGATTTACCGCCGCTTTTAAATGCTCCCGTTAATGAGGGTCAGAAGGTCGGCCAGGTGACGGTCTTCAGGGATGGTAAAGAGATCGACCACGTCGACCTGGTGACCGGCGAAGGGGTAGCCAGGGCATCCCTGGGCCAGGAGATTACCAGGGCAATCCGGGCCGTTTTCACCATTCGACAATAATTTTACCATTATTTAGCAGGAAGAAAGCCGGTGAAGAGCGAATTAACCCCTTCGGAGATCGTAACGAGGGGGTTTTTCCTTTGCAGGTATTTTTTAGCATGGAAGGTAAAGAACTCTGGGCGCGGGTCAAGGGAGAAGTTGACCTGGAAAGCGCCGACGCTTTGCGCCGGGAACTGGAAGCCAGCCTGGATCACGCCCGCCCAGAAGTATTGCTGCTGGATCTGGAAGGAGTTACCTTTATGGATAGTTCAGGGCTGGGGGTAATCCTGGGCCGTTACCGGGATTTAAAGAAGCAGGGAGGCAGGGTGGTCATTTGCCGGCCCCAGCCCCAGGTAAGGCGGTTGCTGGAAATATCCGGCCTTAGTAAAATTATGACCATCCATCCCGATGGGCCAGAAACTGCGGGAGGGGTTGACTGATGGCTGGTGAGGCGCAAGTTAAAAACAGTATGGCCTTGGAGTTTTTGAGCCTGCCGGAAAACGTAGGCCTGGCCAGGGTGGCGGTTGCCACCTTTGCCGCCCAGGTAGATATGACCTTGAATGAACTGGAAGAGATTAAAGTTGCGGTTTCCGAAGCGGTGTCCAATGCCATCATCCACGGTTATCGAGGAGAACCCCGGGGTATAGTACGGGTGGCCGTGGAGCGCACGGCAGCGGGGCTGGTAATTACCGTGGAGGATAAAGGCTGCGGTATTCCCGATGTGGCCACGGCCATGCAACCGGCCTACTCCACTGATCCCGAAAGGATGGGGCTGGGCTTCGCCTTTATGCAATCCTTCATGGATGACCTGGAAGTGACCTCGGAGGTCAACCGGGGGACGCGGGTGAAGATGTTTAAAGCCTTCAAAGGAGAGGCTGGAAAGTAACCGGGGTGGCGATTTAAAGTGCGCTTGTCGGAAATGAACCTGCCCCGCTTTCCCCTCCTGTCTGAGGCTGAAACAGAAGAGCTGTTACGCCGGGCCAAGGCGGGGGATAAAGAAGCCCGGGAGCGGTTGATTAATTGCAACCTCAAGCTGGTTTTCAACCTGGTCCAGCGCTTTGAACATCGCAACTATGAGCTGGAGGACCTGTTCCAGATCGGCACCATTGGCCTGATCAAAGCCATTGACAAATTCGACCTGAGCTACCAGGTGCGGTTTTCCACCTATGCCGTTCCTATGATTTTAGGGGAAATCAGACGGTTTTTGCGCGATGATAGCACCGTTAAAGTAAGTCGTTCTCTAAAGGAGACAGCTTTCAAGGTCAACCGCACCCGTGAGGAAATGGCCAAAAAACTGGGCCGGGAACCATCTATTAGCGAAATAGCCGAAGCTATGGATCTTTCCCGGGAGGAAATAGTAGCCGCCCTGGAAGCCGTACAGATGCCGGGGTCCATCCACGATACCATTTACCAGGATGACGGCGATCCAATTTACGTTTTGGACCAACTGGCTACAGAGGAAGGGGAAGAGACAGCATGGCTGGATAAAATTGCTATAAAAGAAGTGCTGCGAAAGATTCCGGAGAAACACCGGCGGGTCCTGGTCATGCGTTTTTTCCAGGATAAAACCCAGGCCGAAGTGGCAGCCCGTATGGGATTGTCGCAAGTGCAGATTTCCCGCATCGAGCGCCAGGCCTTGCAAAAAGTCAGGGAACTGTTGCAGGCGGAGGGAAACAAAGGGGCGTCGCCGGCAGATAAAGAAAATGGGTGAAACATAAAAAAGTGGGAGACTGGAGCGAATGCCAATCGCTTTTCGTCTCCCAATTATTATTTTTACCATGATACCGCCGGCCATCCTGGCCGTCAGGTAAGGATACTATAATATTAAGCGCTGCGGTAAAGTTTGGTGAGGATAAATTCCTTGTGGCTCAGGGCCTCGGCGCAGGTATAACGGCCGTTCAGGGTACGGATAAACATATCCAGGATGGCGGTGCCGGCACCGTCCAGGTCCATTTCCCGGCGCAGCAGGCCTGTCAGGTCGACGTCAATGTGCTCGCTCATGGTACTGACCGTTACCGGGTTGGCCGATATCTTGATTACCGGGATGATGGGATTGCCGACAATGTTGCCTTGGCCGGTGGTGAAGAAGTGCAGGACCGAGCCGCCGGCAGCAAAAAGGGTCACGGCTTCAGCGCCGGCAGAAGAGGTCTCCATGTACCACAAACCCTTACCTTTGGGGGCTTCGGCGGGCTGGAGGACGCCCTGGATCAGGGCCCGCCTGCCGATTTTCTGGATGTTACCGAGGGCCTTTTCTTCGATAGTAGTCAGGCCGCCGGCGATATTGCCTTCTGTAGGCTGGGAGCCGCAGAGATCGACGCCCTGGGAAATAATAAAGTCGCTGTAGGATTTAAAGCTCTGCATGAACTGTTCCCGGATCTCCGGGGTGGCGCAACGGGCGGCTACCAGGTGCTCGCCACCGGTAAGCTCGGAAGTCTCGCCGAAGAGGACGGTGGCACCCATATCGACCAGGCGATCGACAACGTTACCTATGGAAGGATTGGAGGCTAATCCAGAGGTGGTGTCGGACTCGCCGCACTTGATGCTGACGACCAGTTCGGAGATATCGCATTCCTCTTTTTGCAATTCGGTAGCATACTGGACAAATTCGATAGCCTTGCGGGAAGCCATTTCAATGACCTTCAGGTCGCCGTAGCGCTCAATGGCAAAGCCGGCCACGGGTTTCCCGGTTTTGGCGACGCCTTCCACCACGCGGTTGGTCCAGTTGGGTTCAATTCCGATGACGATGCAGGCCGCCACATTGGGGTTGGAGCCGGTGCCGATTAAGGTGCGGAAGAAGAGTTCCAGGTCTTCGCCGAATTGGAGGCGGCCATAGGGGTGGGGCAGGGCGATGGTGCCGTCAATGAGTTTGGCTACACCTTCGGCGGCAGCATTGGAAAGGTCATCTAAGGGAAGAATAACTACCCGGTTGCGGACGCCGACGCTACCGTTTTCCCGGCGGTAGCCCATGAATTTGGTCCCGGTCATTTTTACCACCTCGCAGTTTTTAAATTATGGACGTGGACATGTTCGCCTTTGGCAATGGGGGCTACGGTTTTGCCGATTGGTTCGCCGTACTTGATTACCGTTTCACCATTGGCGATGTCCTTAAGGGCAATCTTGTGGCCGAGTTTGATGTCGCTCAAGGCCTTTACGGTAATGATGGAGTTGTCTTCCATCACCCATCCGCTAACCGTCTCGCCGGCCTGGATATCGGCCACGGCCACACCAACGGTATCCCGCTTGTCATGGACAAAAAATTTTTCCACTTCAGGTTCCCCCTCTCCGGAAATGTAAGAAAAGGACTCATCTGGAAGGCATAAAGTATGAGGTCTGTGGTAAGACCACATTTATTGTACAACCTTCTGTTAATAGTGTCAAGGCAAAATTTAATAGTAGATCCCCATAAAAAACAAGCAAGTATTACAAAAAAATTGTAAGATGCAGCAGGAAAATTTATAGTAATGGCGAATAATAATTACCAACCAAAGGATATATTAGGCAAACTTGAAAGGATGATGTTTAGTTGTCGCTCAAAAATGTTATTGCAACTGATGGGGCACCGGCAGCTATTGGTCCTTATTCCCAGGCTATTAAAGTTGGCAATATTATTTTTACTTCCGGTCAAATTCCCATTGACCCGGCCAACGGCCAGGTTGTGGAAGGTGGGGTGGCCGAGCAGACGGCCAGGGTGATGGCCAATTTGCAGGCCGTGCTGTCTGCTGCAGGAGCCAGCCTGGATGACGTTGTTAAAATAACACTGTACATTAAGGATATGAATGATTTTGGTGTCATCAATGAAGTTTACAGCCGTTATTTTGCCAAAGAACCCCCGGCGCGTTCCTGCGTGGAAGTGGCTCGGTTACCCAAAAATGTACTTGTGGAGATTGAGGCAGTCGCGGTTGTTGCCGGAGATAAGCAAACACTAGAGTAAACAAGAATAGCGCTAGGAGGAATATTATTTAGCTATAGGTACATTTAGCTCAAGGCGACGTTCGAGGAGGAAGAGAGGATGAGTTTTGTCCGTTGCTTGGAGTGTCCGAGGTGCCACAGTACTTATACAGCAACAGAGATTCATAATCTCTGCCAGTGTGGTTCTCCACTGCTGGTGCGTTATGATCTGGAACGCCTGGGGCAGGCTGTTAAAAAAGAGGACTTAAAAAGCCGGCGGGCCGATCTCTGGCGTTACTGGGAGTTTTTGCCTTTGAGAGGGAGAACTGGTAAAACCGGAAACAAAGGTATCAATGTAGAAATAGTAAAGTAATTTTTACACGAATAATTTATTTGTTTTATTTGTTAGGGCCGGCTAAGCTGGCCTTTCTTTTTAAACACCGGGTTAGTTGAACTGTTAATTCTGCTTTCTGAAGGGTAAAGGCCTAATACACCTGCTTTAAATCGTTTCTTAGTCATTTTCCTTGAACAGCTCAACAAATAAGGTATTTTTTTGTATAATACTAACCATAAAGGTTAACAAGGGGGTTAACCATGGCAAGCGACCAAATCCACCCGGCCCTTAAGGCTATGAAACCTATTGCCCAAGGCATAGCAGCAACCTTTGGTAAAAATTGTGAAGTTGTTCTTCATGATCTCAGCGAGCCGTCCAGTTCCCTTATTTTCAAAGCCGGATCGGTGACTAATAGAGAAATCGGCGCCCCGGTTACCAACCTGGTGTTAGAAGCTCTGCAACGTTACGGTGACGCCACCGAGGATTTAATCGGCTATCTTAACCGGACCAAGGACGGTAAGGTCTTGAAATCCTCCACCATTTTTATCCGTGATAACAGCGGCAAGATCATTGGTTGCCTGTGTATTAACTTTGATCTTACTGAGTTCCAGCTGGCAAAAAATATTTTAGAAGACTTTTGCCAGCTAAAGGACCTGGCGGAAGCAGGTTTTGAACGTACCCAGGAGCAGTTTGCCCGGGACATTAACGAAGTGGTTGACAACGTAGTGGAAAACGTCCTGCAGGAACTGGGCAAACCGGTACCGGTCATGACCAAGGAAGAAAAGGTTAAGGCCGTGGAAATGCTTGATGACCGGGGTATTTTCCTGGTCAAGGGGGCGGTGGATGTGGTAGCCCAGGCCCTGGCAGTTTCAAAATATACCATTTATAATTACCTGGAGGAAGCCCGGGCCCTTAAAGGCAACCGGAGGGCCGTACTATAGAGTTATCAGAAGATAGGGGAGCAGGCTGGAAACTTGGCCCTTAAGAAAAAGCCGGACAAAGTTGGCGGCAATTTTGGGGAGGCAGGACAGGATGCTTTTTACCTTTGATCTCCAGACGCCAAGCAAAGAGGCCATGGTTGATATTACCCACCTGGCAGCTAGAGCAGTACAGGAGGCGGGTGTAAAGGAAGGCCTTTGCCTGGTCTACGTCCCCCACACGACGGCAGGCGTTACTATAAATGAAAATGCCGACCCGGATGTGGCGGCCGATATCCTGGCGGCTCTGGCCAGAATTGTTCCGGCGGGAGGTTACCGCCACGGCGAAGGCAACTCGCCGGCTCACATCAAAACCTCCCTCATGGGCAGCAGCCAGATGGTGATTGTCCATAACGGCAACCTGGTGCTCGGTACCTGGCAGGGCATTTATTTCTGCGAATTCGACGGTCCCCGCCGGCGCAAGGTGCATATCAAGGTATGGCAGGGATAGCGATAAAGACTGCTCGACATTTCGGAAGGCCGATGGTATAATATACCTGTAACGCAAGATAATAGTAGGAACGAAGCGGTGAGCTAAATGGAGAATACTTCCCTTTCGCTGGAAGAACGCTTGCGGGAGGCCTTGATAACGAGAAAAGAAATTATGTTTGCTTATCTCTTTGGTTCCCACGCCCGGGGAACGGCGAATAAACTGAGTGATGTAGACGTGGCCGTTTTTCTGGATGAACTCCGTTTACCGCCGGTGGGTCACTATGGTTATAAAAGTGAGTTGCTTGTTGCCATGAGACAGGAGCTGCGGGAACCGTTGGATTTTGTTATCCTTAATGAAGCACCTTTACCCCTGCGTTTTCGTGTCCTGCGGGATGGAAAACTCCTATTCTGCCGCGATACCCGGGTTCGGATAACTTTCCACGAAAAAACCATGCGGGATTACCTTGATTTCCGGCCCATGCAGAAGATTCAAGTGGAGTACCTGCACAAGAGAATGGCCGAAGGACGCTTTGGGGGTGCAAGGGATGGTTGATGCGGCCGTTATCAATCGAAAATTGCAACAGCTGGAAAGTTATCTAGCTCAACTGGAGAAGCATAAACATGTTAAGGCCCCTGACCTGGAAAAAAATATGGAACTAGCCTGGATCGTAGAACATGGTTTGCAACTAAGCATCCAGGTTGTACTGGATATAGGTACGCATATCCTGGCTGAAGAAGGAATTATTGTAGATGAATATAGCAATATTTTTGGTGAACTTGCCGAACTAGGGGTTTTACCTGAAAAATTTGCCCGGGATATTTCCGGCATGTCAGGATTTAGAAATATTCTGGTCCATGAATATGGCAAGGTAGATATGGAAAAAGTGGCCGATATCATGAACCACCACCTTGATGATTTTCGTCAGTTTGCCCGCTATATTGTTAAGTACCTGGGTTGGAGTTTTTAGCTGCTATAAAGCCCCGGCGATTCCCGGGGCTTACATTTATAGATCGGCGCTATGATCGGCATAAGCGATTTTCACATTGGCCTTGAATTCGGTTAGTTTGCCGTCTCTAACATTGGCAGTCAGGTTATAAACCTCTACGCCAGAGATGTTTTTTACCTCCCGGCTAGCTTCAGCCACTGCCTGCTGGACGGCATCCTTCCAGTTATGGGGCGATTCGCCCACCAGTTCTACTACTTTAACGTGCAAAAGAAAACCTCCCTTCCTTCAAAAATCATATTTACTGTTGGTTTTATTATTCCCCGGCCAGGTAGAATAATCCCCTTTCTTGACGGAGTAATAAACGGGATTTATAATAACCTTAAGTGACAAGACAGCTGATAAGACAGAACCAATAAATTTAACCTCTAGCAGGACTGGTCTGGCGGCTATCTTTAGGATTGGAGATTACACCGGGGATGTCCGTACGGTCCTGAGCACTTTTGGAAGGGGAGAACTTATGTCGGAACTGGTTCAAGAAATAGAAAAACTAAAAAAAGAACGCCAGGCGGTAGTCCTGGCCCATAATTACCAGCAGGATGCCGTCCAGGATATAGCGGATTTTGTGGGCGATTCCCTGGCCCTCAGCCGTTATGCTGCCACTACCAGGGCCAAGGTGGTAGTTTTAGCCGGGGTACGCTTTATGGCGGAAAGTGCCAGCATCCTGGCACCAGAAAAAATAATCCTCCTGCCGGACAGCCAGGCCGGCTGTCCCCTGGCCGATAGCATTGATGTCGAGGCCCTGCGGGAAGCTAAAGCTAGATACCCGGATGCCGCGGTAGTCTGTTATGTTAATACCTCAGCAGATGTTAAAGCCGAAAGCGATATTTGCTGTACCTCCAGCAATGCCGTGGCGGTCGTTCAGTCCCTGACCCGGCGAAGAATACTTTTTGTCCCGGACCGGAATCTCGCCAGTTTTGTCGCCCGGTTTACCGACAAAGAGATAATCCCCTGGGATGGCGGCTGCCTTACCCATTACCGGGTAACCCTCGACGAGCTAGATAGGGCCAGGGCGGCCCACCCGGAGGCCGAAATCCTGGTCCATCCCGAGTGCCGGCCGGAAGTCGCCCGGGCGGCCGACTTTGTCGGCAGTACCGGGGCCATTATCAAATATGCCCGGGAAAGCAGGGCTAAAGAGTTTCTAATCGGTACGGAGATGGGCATTCTCCACCGCCTGCAGCTAGATAATCCGGAGAAAAAATTTTATCTCCTGTCCCCGGGGCTGGTTTGCCCTAATATGAAGCTTACCACCCTGGAGAAAATAGCCCGCTGCTTACGGGAGATGCAGCCGGTAGTCCAGGTGCCGGAAACCATCCGCAGCCGGGCCTACCGCGCCCTGGAGCGCATGCTGGCCGTGTAATTGGCTTTAAGGATAAAGCTAAGCCCGGTCAAAATGAGGAGCAGTTACTGGTTTGGGGAACAAGTTGTTACGGCTGCCTTTTTCATCCTCTGCTGGTGCCGTCCAGGCGGCATGAATGTCTACTTTGAGGAGAGATTATTTGAAGTATGGACTGGGAAAGGGTTCCCCGTTATCTCGTCAATTTTAATCTTACTGGTTTACCCCGGGAAGAGACCGATATTTTGATTATCGGCAGCGGCATTGCCGGCCTTTATACAGCTTTAAAGGTAGCCGGACGCTACCGGGTGGTCCTGGTAACTAAAGATAACCCGGCGGAATGCGCTACCGACCTGGCCCAGGGGGGAATTGCCGCTGCCATTAATGAGGAAGATTCCGCCGCATTACACCTGGAAGATACTTTAACGGCGGCTGCCGGCCTGGGGGACCCTGCTGCCGCCAGGGTGCTGGTAACAGAAGGGCCCGGACGGGTCCAGGAGCTGATTGAATGGGGTATACCCTTCGATCGTGAAGGCGATAAGGTAGCCCTGGGTAAGGAAGGAGCCCACAGCCGGCGGCGCATCCTTCACGCCGGCGGCGACGCCACCGGGGCTATCATCTGGCAGGGCCTGGCAGCTAGGGCGGCAGGAGCCACAAACATTCAGCTGTGGCCGGGGACCATGGCCCTGGACCTGCTGGTTGTTGAAGGCCGCTGCTGCGGCGCCCTGGTGTTAACCGGAGCGGGAACCCTGAAGGCTATCCTGGCTCAAGCTGTTGTCCTGGCCTGCGGCGGCGCCGGCCGAATTTACCCCGTTACGACCAACCCGGCAGTAGCTACCGGCGACGGCGTGGCCATGGCCTACCGCGCCGGGGCTGAGGTCATGGACGTGGAGTTTTACCAGTTTCACCCTACCGTCCTGGTGCACCCCGGCGCACCCGGTTTCTTGATTTCCGAGGCCGTCCGTGGTGAAGGGGCGATTTTACGCAATCAGGCCGGCGAAAGGTTTATGCCTGCCTACCACCCCTTGGGGGAGCTAGCCCCCCGGGATGTCGTCGCCCGGGCGGTAGCCAGCGAGATGGCCCGGCACGGGTCCGGCCACGTTTATCTGGACCTGACCCACCTCGAGGGCGAACTGGTGCAACGCCGTTTTCCCACCATCACCTCCACCTGCCGGGAGCTGGGATTAGACCCGCTAAAGGAATGGTTGCCCGTGGCCCCGGCGGCCCATTACTTTATGGGCGGGGTACGAACGGACTTAAACGGGCGGACTAATATTACCGGCCTTTATGCCGGCGGCGAAGTGGCCTGTACCGGGGTCCACGGCGCCAATCGCCTGGCCAGCAATTCCCTGCTAGAAGGCCTGGTTTTTGGCGGACGGATAGCCGCCGAACTTTTAAACCAGGAACTCAAGCCATCCCCCTGTCCACGGCTAAAATACAACACGCTAAAAGATGGCGGCCAGGAGGATACCGGCAACTGGCTGGCCGTCCAGGAAATTATGCAGCAGCGGGCAGGTTTAATCCGCAATAGGGAGGGCTTACAAGAGGCTGCCAGCACCCTGGAATCTTGGTGGCCGTTACTGGGTTATCCAGCCCGGGATCGACTGGCGGTAGAGATCCGCAATATGCTGACTGTGGCCCATTTAATTATTACTGCCGCCACCTGGCGCCGGGAAAGCCGGGGCGCTCATTACCGCGAGGACTTCCCGGAAACCGATCCCGCCTACCGGAAACGGCTGGTGCTGGCCAGGGAGAAGGAAGCCAGGGAAGTCCCGGTCGTGTAGAAGGGGGATTGCTAAATCATGCTCAATATGCTCGCAGTTACAGAAATAGTCAAAAGAGCCCTGGAAGAAGACCTGGGCGCGGGAGACCTGACCAGCAGCGCCCTTTTTACCCCTGCCGACCGCGGCCGGGGGGAAATCATCGCCCGCCAGGAGGGCATTATTGCCGGCCTGCCGGTAGCCGGACTGGCCTTCCAGCTGCTACCCCCGGGCTGTACCTTTACACCCCTGGTAACCGATGGGAGCCAGGTTGCCGCCGGGCAAAGGGTAGCCTTGGTAGAGGGGTCTCTGGTGGCCATCCTCGGGGCCGAAAGGGTGGCTTTAAATTTTCTCCAGCGCCTCTCGGGCATCGCTACCCTGACGGCCCGTTATGTAGAGCTGGTTAAGCCCTATAAAGCAAAAATTTGCGATACCCGCAAGACCGTTCCCGGCCTGCGCCTCCTGGATAAATACGCTGTCCGCATGGGGGGCGGGGTAAACCACCGCTTGAACCTGGGCGATGCCGTCCTGCTTAAGGATAACCATATTAAAGCGGCCGGGAGTATTACCGCGGCGGTAGCCAGGGTCCGCCGGGCTATTCCCCTGACGACGAAAATTGAAGTGGAAGTTGAAAACCTGGCTCAGGTCGAAGAGGCCCTGGCCGCTGGGGTGGAGCTGATTATGCTGGACAACATGTCTCCCCCGGAGATGCGCCGGGCCGTAGAAGTGATTGGCGGCCGGGCCTTAGTAGAGGCTTCCGGCGGCATCACCCTGGACCGGGTAGCGGAAGTAGCGGCTACCGGCGTCGACTATATTTCCGTTGGCTCCCTGACCCATAGCGTTGCCGCCCTGGACCTGAGTTTGGAACTATTTTAGCCTCCTGCCTCCCGTGAGGAGGCTTTTTAAATACCCCTGGTAATTTTATTTTTAACAATGAGGAGGATTTTATCCTCGGAGTTTGAACTAAATAAACTGGGGTCCTGAAACATATTATTGTGATAATAAAAGGGCAGAAGGAGGCAAAAGTAATGGTGAAAGTCGAGAAATTGGTTCGCTTTGCTGCCGGGAAAGATATCTTTTACGGCCGCCTGGAGGGAGAGACGATTGTCGCCTTTGAAGGTGATATTTTCGGGGAGCACTGGGAAAATGGCCGGTGCTTCAGTTTAAACGAAGTGCGTCTATTGGCTCCCTGCCGGCCCAGTAAGGCTGTATGTGTAGGGCTGAATTATAGCAATCATATTAAAGAAATGGCCGAGAAAGTGCCGGAAGAGCCGGTCATCTTTATCAAGCCGTCAACCTGTGTAATTGGCCCTAATGAAAATATAATTTACTGGCCCGTGGTTAAACGCCTTGATTACGAAGCAGAGTTGGCCGTGGTTATCGGCCGTGAGGCCCATAATGTAAAAGAAGAAGAAGCCTGGGAGTATATTTTCGGCTATACCGTTGGAAACGACGTTACAGCCAGGGATTTGCAGCAGAAAGACGGCCAGTGGACCAGGGCTAAGAGCTTCGATACATTTTTACCCCTTGGACCCTATATTGTGCGGGGTATTGACGTTTCCGACCTTCGCGTCCAGTCTTTTTTAAACGGCGAACTAAAGCAGGACGGCCGTACTTCCCAGCTCATCTTTTCTATACCTTTTCTGGTGAGTTTTATCTCTCAGGTAATGACCTTATTACCCGGAGATGTAATCATGACCGGCACGCCGGAAGGGGTGGGTCCCATGCAGGTGGGCGATACCATTGAAATTAGGGTGGAAAAGATAGGGAGCCTGGTTAACAGGATCATTGCTCGGTAATTATCACTAACGTTACTTACAAAAAACTTTAGCCCATGGCCATCCCGCTAAGATTTTTTAAGCGGTCAACAATATGCAAGCAATAAAGTGCATACAAACCTGTCTACTCATATATTCATTTTATATCATAAATTTCATTTTTCATCAAAAACAATTTGCATTCTACATTGACTTGAGCCGCAGTTATGATA
Organism: Moorella sp. E306M; assembly: GCF_006538385.1. Taxonomy (NCBI): domain Bacteria; kingdom Bacillati; phylum Bacillota; class Clostridia; order Neomoorellales; family Neomoorellaceae; genus Neomoorella; species Moorella sp. E306M. The sequence continues at coordinate 2,354,895 of NZ_BJKO01000001.1, forward strand.
GAATTCCCCAAAGGGGAAGCGTAACATAGAAGATGCAATTTCAAAACACTACATAAAGCATTTATAAAGGGGTTTGAGAAAATATGGATAGTTCGAAGCAGCTTGGTGAAAGCAACATCGGTCAGCTGCTGTGGAAATTTTCGTTGCCCGCCATAACAGGCATGCTGGTAAATGCTCTTTATAACGTGGTGGACAGGATATTTGTCGGACGGGGAGTAGGCTCCATGGCCCTCGCGGGGATAACCATAAGTTTTCCCGTAATGATTGTGCTGATGGCCTTTTCCATGCTTATCGGCATGGGGTCTACTTCATTAATATCCATCCGCCTTGGTGAGCGCAGGAAGGAAGAGGCCGAACAGATAGCCGGGAACGGCCTGGTATTGCTGGTTTTAATTGCAGCAGTTTTATCGCTTCTGTTCCTGGGATTCTTAGAACCCGTTTTATCCGCCTTTGGAGCCAGCGAAGTTGTAATGCCTTATGCAGCGGATTATTTGCGAGTAATTTTAACAGGTAATGTTTTAATGTCCATCGGCTTCGGCATGAGCAATATGATTCGGGCTGAGGGCCAGCCGGTAATTGCCATGTACACAATATTAATTGGCGGGATTACCAATATTCTTCTCGATTATATAGCTATCTTCCTACTGGAAATGGGGATTAAAGGCGCGGCTCTAGCTACAGTTATTTCCCAGGGGGTCTCCGCCAGCTGGGTCCTTTATTATTACCTGTCCGGGAAAAGCCTGATCAAGTTGCGCTCGAAGAATTTTACTCTGCAACCGATTGTGTGTCTTAACATTTTTGCGGTGGGTTTTCCCCCCTTCGCCCTGCAATTGGTACACAGCGTGCAGCAGGTGCTTTTCAACAAGAGCCTTACTTTTTATGGAGGAGACCTGGCCGTAGCTGCTGTCGGCGTTGTTTTTAGCCTGGGGACCTTTATGTTCATGCCTGTGATAGGAATCTCCCAGGCCGCGCAACCGATCATCGGCTTTAACTACGGAGCCCGGCAATTTGACCGGGTTAAGGCCACTTTAAAGCTGGCCAGCTTTTGGGCGACGGTAATTGTGGGGTCCGGCTATATTTTCACTAGAATCTGGCCGGAACATCTGATAGCGCTATTCAGCCGTGGGGATGTCCAGTTAATAGAGTTGGGCAGCCATGCCATGCAAAGACTTTTTCTTGTCCTCCCCGTGATCGGATTTCAAATTGTCGGTGCAGGATATTTCCAGGCGGTAGGAAAACCGGTGCAGGCTACGATTCTTTCTCTGTCGAGGCAGGTACTGCTCTTTATACCTCTACTGCTAATCCTGCCGCGGTTTTGGGGGCTGGAAGGTATCTGGTGGGCCGCTCCTATTGCCGATGCAGGCGCAACCCTGATAACTGCCGGGTGCCTTTATTATGAGTTTAGAGCCAGGAATGCACCTCTGGCAGGATTAGAACCATGCAGCACCGGCAGGAAGGGATAACCAGGCGGGAAGGGTGTCCGGTTCCGGCGACAGAATCCGTCCTGGCCAGAGGTAAAAAAGCCTTTACAAATTCAACGGTAAGAGAAATAATAAAAATATCATCAACGCTGGAGGGATTTATGGTGGAACTTGCCCGGCGGGCTGCCGGCATCAGCCCATCTCCTACCCTGGCTATAGATGCCCAGGCCAAAGCCATGAAGGCTAAAGGTATTCAGGTAATCAACTTTAGTGCCGGTGAGCCTGATTTCGACACGCCCGAACATATCAAGCAGGCAGCCATTGACGCCTTGAAGGCCGGCTTTACCCGTTACACGCCCGTGGCCGGGATCCCGGAACTGCGCCAGGCAGTCTGTGACAACCTGAAAAACCGGGGTTTGAGCTATGAGCCTGCCGATATAGTGGTATCGTGCGGCGCCAAACACTCCCTTTACAACGCCATGCAGGTCTTACTTAATGATGGGGATGAAGTAATCATCAGTGCTCCCTACTGGGTAAGTTATTACGAGCAAATTAAACTGGCCGGTGGAGTACCGGTGGTAGTAAATACCGATGCTACTACGGATTTCAAGTTAACCCCGGCGGCCCTGAAGGCAGCCCTGACTCCCCGGACCAAACTCTTAATCCTTAATTCGCCCTGCAATCCCACCGGGGTGGTCTACAGCCGGAACGAATTAGAAGCCCTAGCGGAAGTAGTCCTGGCCCATGGGCTGATGGTTATTTCCGATGAAATATACGCCGCCCTGCTCTACGATGGTCTCAACCATACCAGCATCGCCGCCCTGGGGCCGGAAATAAAAGAGCGCACCATCGTCATCGACGGCGTGTCCAAAACCTATGCCATGACCGGCTGGCGGATTGGCTATGCCGCCGCTCCCCGGCCTATTGCCAAGGCCATGACCGACCTGCAGAGCCACTCGACTTCCAACCCTACTTCTATAGCCCAGAAGGCGGCGGTGGCCGCCCTGACCGGCAGCCAGGAACCGGTGGAGGCAATGCGCTGCGAATTTGAAAAGCGCCGCAACCGCATCCTGGCAGGATTAAGGGAACTGCCGGAAGTAGAATGCAACCAGCCCGGTGGAGCCTTCTATGTTTTCCCGTACATCGGCAAGCTATTTGGCCGCCGCTTCCGCGGCCAGGTGCTGGCCAGTTCTACCGACGTGGCTACGGTTCTCCTTAATGAATACCAGTTAGCCGTGGTACCTGGCATTGCCTTTGGCGCCGACCCATTCTTACGCCTATCCTATGCCACCTCGATGACCCAGATCGAAGCCGGCCTGGAGCGGCTAAAGGCTTTTATCGTCGAATTACAATAAAACTACCAACTCCTGAGCCCGGGGTGTCCCGGGCTTTTGTATATAAGCTACAAAAACGATCGCCTGGAAATATATTCCAGGCAGATAATGCTCAATTACCAGAGCTGGTTTTATGGTAACCTGGCCAGGATAGCGAGCAGGGAAGCGATAATACCGACAAATCCGACTATTACTGCTGCGATAGTACCAAAAGACCAGCGCTGAACACTGCGGAATTCGCGTAGCATTTCCTCCCGCAGAATACCAATCGCTTGCCGTAACGTCCCCATTTCTGTTTCTATTCTGGTAAACCGGTTTTCGTATTTATTATCTAGTTCGTTAAACCTACCTTCAAACTTTTTCTCTAACTCGGCAAACCGACTTTCGAATTTTTTCTCTAACTCGGTAAACTGGGTTTCCACCTTACTAAACCTGGTTTCCCAGCGTGCATCCATGTTATTAAGCTGCTGGACCAGGTAATTGAATGGGTCAAAACCTCTGGGGTAGAATATTTCATCTGTCCCGGCAGCTATTTCTTTCCTGGCTTCTTCAGGCATATTTTTCCCTCCCTGATACAATTGTACCATTATCTCCCGGGACGGGCAATAGCAGTTCTTATTACTGCAAACCTCCCCTCATTGTCCGGGACAGTAGAACAGCATCACCAGGCCGGGCAGCAGGGCGGCCCCGGCCACCAGCCCCCAAGCCCCGGTGGGTAGGGTGCCGGTACCCAGGACAGCCTGCAAGGGTGTCAGGTAGACAGCCATCAGGGTTACTACTGCCGCTCCCAGGGCCCAGAGATTAAGGACACTGTTGCTAAAGAACCCCTGGCGGTAAGGGGGCAGGCTCTGGGTCCTTAAGGCGTAGGCCAGCAGGACATGCCCCAGCATCCAGGTAGCAAAGGCGGCAGTTTGCCTTATAGGTACAGGGGCCGGTCCCCACCAGAGTTCGAGGCCCTGGTAGGCCAGCCCTACTGCCAGGGCCAGGAGCAGGCCTCCGGCAAAGATCACCTGGACCATGGGCCGGTCCAGGAAGGGCCGGTCGGGCCGGCGCGGGGGGCGTTCCATGAGAGGCTCCTCCGGGGGCTCGATGACAAAGGCAGTTGAGGCCGCCAGGTCCATGAACAGTTCTAGGAGAATAATCATCAGGGGCGAAAAGGGAGCCGGTTGCCCCAGGGCGGCAGGTACCAGCATAGTAGCGATGAGGGCTACCTTCACTGCCAGGTAATAGCGCACCGACTTTTGCAGGTTCGCCAGGAGGCCCCGCCCCTGGCGGATGGCCGTGGCCAGGGTAGAAAAGCAGTCGTCGCTTAAAACCACGCCGGCGGCCTCCCGGGCGACATCGGTACCCTGGCGGCCCATGGCCAGGCCTACGTGGGCTACGGCCAGGGCCGGGGCATCATTAATACCATCGCCGATCATGGCGACTATTTCCCCTTTAGCCTGCAGGGCCTGGACTAACTGGAGTTTCTGTTCCGGCGTTATGCGTGCCAGGACACGGGTTTCCTGGAGAAAGGGATCCCAATCCTTAGGGCTTAATTGCTCCAGTTCGGCGCCGGCCAGCAATTTCTCTGCCGGGATACCTACCTGGCGGGCAATACGGCGGGCTGCCTCGGGGTGGTCGCCGGTGGCCAGGTAGACCTTGATCCCGGCCTGCTGCACGGCGCCCACTGCCGCGGCAGCCTCAGGGCGTAAGGAGTCGGCAAAGATTAAAAATCCCAGGAAAGTGAGGTCCTGGCCGGCTGCAGCAGCCTCTGCCGGCAGGTCCTGGCTGGAGAAAAAGCGCCTGGCTACTGCCAGGACTCGCTTGCCTTCGCCGGCAAGTTGCGCCAGGGTGGCGGCGGTAGCCTCCTGGGTGGAAGGATCGGTACACATGGCCAGCACTTCTTCCGCCGCTCCCTTGACGTATAGGGTAGCCCCGGCCTGGTTAGCGCGCAGGGCCCCTACCCAGCGTTGATCCTGGTTTAAAGGGTAAAAAGCCAGCAACTCTTCCCGGGGCAGGTCCAGGTGTCCTCCCCCTTCGGCCAGGGCCTTTTCCAGGGGGTCACAGGCTTCCAAGGCAGTAACCGGGCTCTGGGTCAGGAGGGCGGCCAGGAGTAATTCCCCGGCCGCGTTATCCTGCCGGGCCAGGGTAGGGGACAGGAGTTTTCCTTTCCCCGGCAGCCAGATGGCTTCCAGGGTGAGGCGGTTGGCCGTCAGGGTACCCGTCTTGTCGGTGACCACGGTGGTGATGTATCCCAGGGTTTCAGCGGCTCGCAGGCGCCGGACCAGGGCCTTTTCCCGGGCGAGCTTTAGAGACCCCAGGCCCAGGACCATGGTCACCAGGATGGGGAGTTCTTCGGGTATTGTAGCAAAGGCCAGGCTCAGGCCGGTGAGGACCGCCCGGGGCCAGGGTTCCCTGGCCACCAGGAACTGGAGGAAAGGGATAAGCACGGCAAAACCCAGGGCAACTAGCGCCAGGACCCGGCTCAGTTCCCGCATAAACTGCTGCAGGGGGGTGCGGGGCTCACGGGCCCGGCGCGTAAGGCCAACAATCCGCCCCAGTTCGGTCTCCAGACCTGTGGCTACCACGCAGGCCAGGCCTTCACCCCGGGATATTACCGTACCCTGATAAACCATATTGTGACGGTCGGATAGAGGGGTTTCCGGGTCCAGGGGCCGGGTGTGTTTTTCCACCGGCAGGGATTCCCCGGTAAGGGGGGACTCATCGACGGCCAGGCCGGCGCTCACCAGGAGGCGGGCGTCGGCCGGCACGCGGTTGCCGGGCTGGAGCACCAGAATGTCGCCGGGGACAACGTCTTCAGTATTAATGGCCTTTACTTTGCCCTGGCGCAGGACCGGGGTAGTGGGGGCGTTCAGGTCCTGGAGGGCGGCAATGGCCTTCTTGGCGCGAAACTCGGTGCCTACCTCAATGAAGACGATACCCAGGATAATGGACGTTGCGGCCAGGGCTTCCCCCAGTTCTCCCAGGAGGAAATAGGCGGCAGCTACCGCCAGGAGTAAAAGGATCATGGGCTCGCGGATTTCTTCGGCAAAGATATGCCAGAAGGATAGGACGGGACGGACCAGCGTGCGGTTGGGACCGTAAATTTTCAGGCGCCTCTGGGCTTCAGCGGCACTTAGACCCTCCTCCGGATCTACCTGCTGCCAGGCCAGAACATCTTCCGGCGCCTGGCTCCAGGGGCAAGGGGCCGGCATCAATTAATCTCCCTTTCTTTTAAGGCTCCATAGGTAAGAGTGGTAAACCTCGCCAGGGCTACCCGGGCTTCGTCTATAAGGGAGGCGACCTGTTCACCCAGGGGGGCATTATACCAGTCGCGCTCCCGGGCCCGCTGGTACCAGCGTTCGATTTTTTCCAGTTCGGCTTCCTCCTCTTCTATTTCCGCCGGAGAAAAGTTCTGAATACGCACTTCCTTTTCCAGTTCTGCCAGGTATTTGTTAATCTCTTTAATTATTTCCTGGTATTCTTTATTGCGCATTTCCTTGAATTGCTCTATTATCTGAGCTTCTTGCCCGGGATCAAGGTTGAGATTGGGGAAGAGATAGGCAGTGCCTTCGAATTCTTCTACCCGTGACTTTAGTTGTTCCAGTTTTTCCAGTAGTCCGGGGCGTGCCGGGAGGAGGCAGGCGGCCTGCTGCAGGTAGAGGGCTCCCAGCCTGTTGAGTTCCCGCCAGAGGTAAATGCGCTTGCTCGATGGTTCGCCGGGTACTTTATAGATGAACAGGTGCCATTTGTTGCCGCGGCCGGTAATGTCCTGGTTCATTATTCTCACCCATGATGTAACATTCGTTACAATGTAACAAATGTTGCATTGAAAGTCAAGGTTAAAGGGAGGAACGGCAGGAAAAATTAATCCTCGCGGCGAATAATTGCAAGATATATTTCAGCAGGAGCATACTGGCAATGATTGTCGTCCATGGGACCTGGGTTAAAGATAGCAATAAAGAAGTAAATGGCCGCTTTTTTGTCTGGGGGGAATCCCTGGCCGCCGCTCGTCAGCAAAAGGAACTCTACCTGCCCAGGCCAGCTAAAAATAAAGTGCCCCTTCATCCTTTTCAGGCTTCCGACCAGGAACTTATCACCGTCCTCCTTAATTTAAGCGCGGGCCTTTATAAAAGCATACCCCTTATTCCGCCGGGCCTGGATAAAATCCAGTTGTTACTCCCCTCAACCAATCTTGGACCCCTGCCTTCGCCGCAGCTAAGGCATCTGCCCGGTAGCGGCGAGATTGCCCGGAGGGGTCAATCTTTACGGGAAAGCAACCTGGTCTTAACCCCCTGGGAGGTCAAAGGCCTGGCAGTATCACCGGTATGGGTTATCAATGTCCTGACCCGGCTGGGGGAAGGAAGTGCCGGGCAAATTAAAGGTAATATTTTAGCACCCGATTTCCTGTTCTGGAGCCTGGCAGCCAAGCTGGCCCTGGAACTCCTGGTCCGGGAACGCTTTATCCCGGTGGTACTGGAGGAGGTAAAAGCACCGGCGGGGAAGAGGGCCGGGGCAAAAACTCCGCTGAGGCAGGAATTAAGGGCTTCCTGGCGAGCCCTCTTAGACCAACCTGAAGATGCCCGCCGGGTGGACTTACTGGCGGCCGGTATGCCGCCCGCCTGCCGGGCCGTGGCGAGTACTCCGCTCCCGCATCCTCGCCTCCTGGTGGAAGATTTCCTGCACGGCACCGTCGATGCCATGGCCCGGTACTGGCTTATGATTTCGCCTCTCGAGGGGAGGACCAAGGGGCTCGGGGACGATAATACCCCGGCTAAGTGGGCTATGGCCCTGACGGCAGAAAAAGCCACCTTTAGCGGGCCGTTGCTGGAAATGAAAGACCTGAAGGAGCAAATCAATGGCTGGACGAAGACCCTGTTCAGCCAGCCGGGGACCGTAGCCTTTCGCACCTGTTTCCGCCTGGAACCACCGGAAAGAACGGGAGAAGAAGGCCAGCCTTCCTGGCAGTTGCAATTTTTACTCCAGGCCAGCGATGATCCCAGCCTCCTGGTGCCAGCCGGGGAGGTCTGGCGCGAAAAGGGCAGCGTGCTGGAGTTCCTGAACCGGCGCTTCGCCAATCCCCAGGAAAGGCTCCTGGCCGACCTGGGCCGGGCGGCAAGGTTATTCCCGCCCCTGGAAAAGAGCCTGAAAGACCCTTCACCGGAAGGCTGTCTCCTTACTACTGAAGAAGCCTATACCTTCTTGCGGGAAGCGGCCGGCCTCCTGGCCGAAAGCGGCTTTGGCGTACTGGTGCCTTCCTGGTGGGGGCAGCATAAATCCCGCCTGGGGCTGCGCTTAAAGCTGAAGACCAGTGAGCGGGGCAAAAACGCTTCCCGGATGATTAGGCCGGCTGCATACGGGGGCCTGGGCCTGTCCGCCCTGGTCGATTATGAATGGGAAGTGGCCCTGGGGGATACCGTCATCGACAGGAAGGAATTTGCCAGGCTGGCTGCTTTAAAGGTGCCCCTGGTCCGGGTACGGGGCCAGTGGGTGGAGCTCCGGCCGGAGGAACTGGCGGCCCTGGACAGGTTTTGGAAAAAGCAAGCCATCCAGGGGACCATGAGCCTGGGTGAGGCTTTACGTCTCAGCCTGCTGGGCGGGGTAGTTCCAGATTCAGGTAAAGAGCAACCTGAAGGCGAAGTAGCCCTCGCCAGTCTCCCGCTACTGGGTATTGAATCAGAGGGTCAGCTTAATTCCATTCTAGAAAAGGTGCACGACAACCAAAAAATTGCCCTCCTGCCCCAGCCCTCCGGATTCCGGGGTAGCCTTCGCCCTTACCAGGTGCGGGGTTTTTCCTGGCTGAAGTTTATTACTGAACTGGGCCTGGGTGCCTGCCTGGCCGACGATATGGGCCTGGGCAAGACCATCCAGCTCCTGGCTTTACTGCTTTACCGCAAGGAACAGGGAATGGCCAGCGGCCCGGTTCTCCTTATCTGTCCCACTTCAGTGGCCGGCAACTGGCAGCGGGAAGTAGCGCGTTTTGCCCCCTCACTGCGAGTCCTTCTCCACCACGGCAGTGAGCGCCTCTCAGGCGACGAATTTATCCGGGAGGCAGCCCGACGGGACCTGATAATCAGCACCTATACCCTTGTTCACCGGGATGAAAGGGAACTGGCAGCCGTAGAATGGGATGGGGTGGTTCTCGACGAGGCCCAGAATATTAAAAATGCGGAAGCCAAACAGACCCGGAGCATCCGACGCTTAAAGGCCGGTTTCAGAATCGCCCTTACCGGTACACCGGTGGAAAACAACTTAAGCGAACTCTGGTCCATAATGGAATTTCTAAACCCCGGCTACCTGGGCAGCCTGGCCGATTTTCGCAACCGTTTTATGATCCCCATAGAACGTTACCGGGACCGGGAGCGGGCGGAACGGCTGCAGCGCTTGGTCCAACCTTTTATCCTACGCCGGATCAAGACTGACCCGGCAATCATTCAGGACCTGCCGGAAAAGCAGGAGATCAAGGTCTTTTGCCATTTGACCCGGGAACAGGCTACCCTCTACGAAGCTGTTGTCCAGGACATGCTCCAAAAGATAGAAGCCGCCACCGGCATCGAGCGTAAAGGGCTGGTCCTGGCTACCCTGGCCAAATTAAAACAAATCTGCAACCACCCGGCCCAGTTCCTGGGTGACGGTAGCCACCTGGACGGGCGCTCCGGGAAACTTACCCGGCTCCAGGAGATGCTAGAAGAGGTCCTGGCAGCCAGGGAACGAGCCCTCATCTTTACCCAGTTTACCGTCATGGGGCAAATGCTGCAAGAATATTTAGAGGCGGCTTTTGACCGGGAAGTCCTTTTCCTCCACGGGGGGCTGGCAAGGGCCAAACGGGAGGAGCTAATCCGCCGCTTCCAGGAGGAAAACAATGGGCCGCCCTTTTTCATCCTTTCCCTCAAGGCTGGCGGGGTGGGACTAAACCTCACCCGGGCCAACCATGTGTTTCACTTTGACCGCTGGTGGAACCCGGCCGTAGAAGACCAGGCTACCGATCGCGCCTTCCGCATCGGCCAGAAGAAAAATGTACAGGTTTATAAATTTATCTGCGCCGGGACGCTTGAAGAAAGAATTGACGCCCTGATCGAGGAAAAACGTTCCCTGGCGCAGCAAATTATCGGTACCGGTGAAGGCTGGCTTACGGAATTGTCAATTGGAGACTTACGGGAACTGCTGGCTTTACGGAGCGAGGGAATAGAACTTTAACCGTAAAAAACAAATTCGATTAAAAGCTTTTTGGAGGTTAAAGAATGACTTCCCGGCGAAATTTCGGTAACAACTGGTGGGCCAGACGCTGGCTGGATGTCCTGGAGTCCTTTGGCTGGGCCAGCCGCCTGCAGCGTGGCCGGGCCTATGCGCGGCGGGGTAACGTCTTAAGTATAGATCTCGCCCCAGGGCTGGTCAAGGCTAAAGTACAGGGGAGCAGACCCAGACCCTACGATGTAAAAATTAAAATTAAGCCCCTGTCAGACGGAGAATGGACACGGGTAATAGAGGCCCTCGCCAGTCAGGCAGCTTTTGCTGCTCGCTTGCTGGCTGGCGAAATGCCTGATGATATTGAGGAGGCCTTTACCGGGGTGAGCCTGTCCCTCTTCCCCCATGCTGCAGGAGATATCGTGACCAGCTGCACCTGTCCTGACTGGGCCAACCCCTGCAAGCATATCGCCGCCGTCTATTATTTGCTGGGTGAAAAGTTTGATAGCGACCCTTTTTTACTTTTCCTCTTGCGCGGACGGGAAAAAGAAGCGATAATCAAGGCTCTCAGAGAGAAGCGTGCAGCCCTTGCCGGCGGCCCCTCCCTACCAGTTAAAAAAGAAGAAGAGATGGAGCCGGTCCCAGAAGAAAGTAGCTCCCCACCGGAGTTACCTGTCGACCCGGTTGATTTTTGGCAGTCCGGGGAAGGGCTGGATGCCTTCCAGGTTAATATGCACCCACCTGCCGTTCCCGGGGGTGTTTTAAAACGCCTGGGTCCTCCTCCCTTTGGGCGCTATGCCCGGGATTTTTATCAGCTTTTAAATAGCTATTACCAGGAAATCTCCCGTAAGGCTTATGAGCTGGCTTATGATGCGGGAGAAGACGGTAGTCAGGTGTGACAGGTTTCCCAAAATTGCTTCTATACGGCTCCTGATGTATAATAACAAAAATAGTACCAGGAGGGATAAAGATGAAAGTAACCGTAACCTGGGAAGGGGAACATATGCGCTTAAAGGGGCTGGGGGCTTCCGGCCAGCCGGTAACCATGGACGCCGCCCCTGAGCATGGTGGCCAGAACCTGGGGGCCAGGCCTTCAGAGGTCCTGCTCATGGGTATGGCCGGGTGCACGGCTATGGATGTCCTGAGCATCCTCAAGAAAAAACGCCTGTCCCTGGCTTCCTTTGCCATTGACGTCGAGGCTGAACGGGCTCCAGAGCATCCTAAAATCTTTACTGCTGCTACTCTGGTTTACCGCTTGGCCGGGCCCGAACTCCCTGAAGATCAGGTCAAGCACGCCATCGAGTTATCTTTAAGCAAGTACTGTGGTATGGTCAATACCTTGAAAAAAGCCATGCCTATCAGTTACTGTTACGAAATTAACGGTAACCGCAGTCCAGTAATCCCAGCACCATAATACTTCAACCAGCGGCCGATTAATATCTCGGCCGCTTTTTTAAGTGGTCTTTTAAACCTTATAACAAAACGCTAAAATATATTAATAACAGCACCTCAGGGGAGGGAAATGGAGATGGGTATGTATGAACCCTCTATCCAGCCGCAAGCGGCCCCCCTGGAACTAGAGAACCGCCAGCAACAACTGGAATACTTGATGCGGCGCTTCGGCGATAAAGTCCTTTACCTGGCCTATTCCTATCTCCATGACCTCCACTGGGCCGAAGATGTAGCCCAGGAGGTTTTTATCCGTATATACACCAACCTGGATAAATTCCAGGGTCGTAGTTCCATTTATACCTGGATATACCATATAACTGTCAACCTCTGCCGCGACCAGCTGCGGGCCCGGACCCGTCGTCGCGACGTAGAACTCGTTAAGCCGCCAGAGCATACCTTTGCCGGTGTGGAGGACCGGGTGCTGGAAAACCTGCAACAGCAGGAATTATGGCGCGCTATTTTAAATTTGCCGGTTATCTACCGGGAGGTAATCTGGCTCCATTATTACGAGCAGTTAAGCCTTAAGGATATTGCTAAAATCCTGGGTATATCCCTGCCATCTGTAAAGATCCGTCTTTACCGGGCCCGCCAGCGCCTGCAGCAAGTTTTTAAGGTAGGTGAGGGTGATGCCTAAACGCCGGGACCGCCTGGATAAACTACTGGCCGGATTACCGGGGAAAGTCCCGCCGCCCCTTGCTGGCTGGCATTTTACAGCCGCCATGCGGCGGCGGGTACAAAATAGGGTGGCTTCCTTACCAATGACAGAGGTACCTACCGTATCTACCCGGCAGCGGAAGGTGAAGTGGTCCCTGGCCGGGGTAGCGGCCCTGGTGCTGGTCTTTTTATTCCTGGTTTGGTGGCAATGGTCGGCTACTGCACCTGAGCCGCCAGCAGGATTTAAAGTTACACCACTCCAATACCGCATGGTTAGCTTAAACGGCCCGGAGCCCGAAGCCCTGGTAAGCATCGGTCAGGTAGAGGGTTCCAACCAGCTCCTGGCTTCCATCAGCAAGCGCCGGGAGCACGCAGGCTGGCAGCTTATCTATACCCAGCCCCTTAACGCCTACCTGGTCTTACCCGTGCAGGTGATACGTTCGGATACCAGCAGGAGCGCCTTGATCCTGATTACCTACCAGGAGCAATGGGGGCCGGAATACCACTACCTGATTTTGGAGTTCGACGGCGACAAGGTAATACCCTATCGGGAGGAGGATAAGATTACGGGGACTGGGCGCTAAAAACGCCCTAATTTTTTGTCCAAGCTGTAACCTCCCGGCCTAACCGGACGTCTATAGTATAGAATTTATTTATTGATATCTGCGATAGGGGGGAATTATTTTGCTTCGCCAGCGCTCATGTTTAGTCCTGACTACTCTTTTATTTTTCCTGGCCCTGGCCTTCAGTCCCTTTGTAGAGACAGCCAGGGCGGATAACGGCCTGCTTCTATCCACGGCCTTCCCGGGCATTGAGGCCCAACCCGGGGAAACGATTACCTTTCCCCTGGAGTTACGCAATAGCGGTGTACCTCAAAAAGTTGATCTGAAAGTTGTTTCCGCCCCCAAAGGGTGGCAGGCCCTGTTTAAAGGCGGCGGCATGGTTGTCAGCCAGGCTTTTGCCGATACTGATAATCCGGCCAGCGTTGATTTCCAGGTAGAAGTGCCGGCCGATGTTAAACCCGGGAACTACAGCTTTGTGGTCCAGGCCAGTGGGCGCAGCGCCTCTTCCCGCCTTGACCTGCAGGTGCTCATTAAAGAGGTGGCTTCCGGCAGTGACAAGATGACCACCGACTACCCGGTATTGAGCGGAACCAGTAGCACAAGCTTCCAGTTCCGGGTTAGCCTGACCAATAATGGCGCCCAGGAGCGTTCCTACAGCCTGGGCGCTCAGGCGCCCCCAGGTTGGCAGGTAACCTTTAGCCCGGCTTATGACAGCAAGCAGATTGCTAGTTTAAGTCTAAAGCCTGGTAAGAGCCAGGACCTGGATGTGACCGTCAAGCCGCCCCAGAACGTCAAGGAAGGCACTTATAATATTCCTATCCAAGCCATTTCGGGGAGCAGTAAAGCAGGCGTTGTTCTCAAAGTTAACATTACCGGCACCTATAGCCTGGAACTGACTACCCCGTCTGGACGCCTGAACGCTGACGCCATTGCCGGCAAAGAGAGCCCGGTAACCATGGTGGTGAGAAATACTGGCAGCGCCGACCTGGCCAACATTACCTTTGCCGCCAATGCAGCCAGCGGCTGGGCGGTCACCTTTAAACCGGAGAAGATTGACATGCTGCCGGCTGGCGCCAGCCAGCAGGTAACGGCTTTTATCAAACCCTCGCCCAAGGCCATAGCCGGTGACTACGTGGTGCGCCTTACGGCCAGTACCCAGGAAACTAGTGGCAGCGCCGATTTGCGGGTCAGTGTGCGGACCTCTACCCTATGGGGTTTGGTGGGGGTAATCCTGGTTCTTGGTGTAATTGGTGCTGTTGGGCGAACTTTCCGGAAGTACGGACGGCGATAGCCATGGCAGGACAGGAAGCAGTCATTGTCACCCGGAACCTTACCAAGCATTATGGCTCCATAACTGCCGTCCAGGACCTCAACCTGGAAATCAGAGAGGGAGAGATTTTCGGCCTGCTGGGGCCCAATGGTGCCGGCAAGACGACGACGATTTTAATGCTTCTGGGGTTGACTGAGCCGACGTCCGGCCAGGCCCTGGTAAAGGGCTTAGATGCCACCCGTCACCCCCTGGAGGTTAAGAGGATAGTGGGCTATTTACCCGATAATGTCGGCTTCTACGACGACCTTACGGCACGGGAGAACCTTCTCTATACCGCCGGTCTGAACCTGATCCCCCCGGCGGAAGCTGAAAAGCGCGTGGCTTTAAGCCTGGACCAGGTGGGCTTAAGCAATTACGCCCACCGCAAGGTGAAGGAGTTTTCTCGCGGGATGCGCCAGCGGTTGGGCATTGCCGATGTCATGGTAAAGGACCCGGCGATTATTATCCTCGATGAACCTACCCTGGGCATTGATCCCGAGGGCGTACGGGAGATGCTGGCCCTGATTGTCCGGCTGGCACGGGAAGGCGGAAAAACAGTTCTCCTCTCCTCCCATCTCCTGCACCAGGTGCAGCAAATCTGCGACCGGGTGGGAATTTTTGTCGGTGGCAGACTCCTGGCCGCGGGGCCGGTGGCTTTACTCGGGCATCAAGTCATGGCGGGCAAGCCCCTGGAGATTGAACTGCAGGCCGAGCCGGACAATGACAATTTGTTTTCTGCCCTCCGGTCCCTTCAGGGCGTGACCGCTGTCGAGCGTCACGGAGCCTTTATCCGGGTCCGCTGCGCCGCGGGCCGCGATATCCGCCCCGAGCTTACGCCTTACCTGGCCGGTAAAGGATTTACCCTGCTCTATTTGCGCGCCCGGGGCTATGACCTGGACGATATATACAGGGAGTACTTCCAGGGGGAGGGTTACCATGGCACGATGGCAGGCTAAACTAAAAGATTGGCTGGACTGGTTCCGGCAACAGGAGTGGTTCAGCGGTGGCCTGAAAACTGTTTTTCAGAAGGAACTGGCGGACAACCTGAGCAGCACCCGCTTTACGATCCTGGTTTTCCTGGTGGCCGTGGCCGGCATTGGTGCCTTTTACGTAGCAGCCCAGAGCATCCGCCAGACAGCAGGGGATGGTGATCCTCAATTTGTCTTCCTGCGCCTTTTTACCACCAGCGGCGGGTCCTTACCACCCTTCATCACTTTTATTTCTTTTTTGGGGCCCCTGCTGGGCCTGGCCCTTGGTTTTGATGCCATTAACGGTGAGCATAATAAACGTACCTTGAGCCGGTTGCTCGCCCAGCCTATCTATCGGGACGATGTCATCAACGGCAAGTTCCTGGCCGGTCTGGTAGTTCTGGCCTTGGTCATCATGGCCCTGGGGCTCTTAGTGGCTGGGTTGGGGCTGCTGCTAATTGGCGTTCCTCCCACGGGCGAGGAAATCGGGCGGTTGTTTATTTACCTCCTGGTCACCATTATTTATGTAGCCTTCTGGTTGAGTGTCTCCCTCCTATTTTCTTTGTTGTTCCGCCAGACGGCCACCTCGGCCCTGGCCGGGATAGCCGTATGGCTGTTTTTCGCCCTCTTTGCCGGGATGCTGGCGGGGCTCATTGCCGACGGTCTCCTTCCGGTAAGTGAAGATGCCGCGCCGGCCCGGGTCCTGCACAATGCGACTTTGAAACAAAATCTTAGCCGCCTTTCGACGACGACTCTTTACGATGAAGCTACAGTAACTCTCTTGAACCCAGGGGTAAGGACCCTAGGACCTGTACTGGTGGAACAGTTAGAAGGGGCTATACCCGGAAGCCTGCCACTGGACCAGAGCCTGCTTCTCATCTGGCCGCACCTGGTAGGGCTTATCGCAGCCACCATGCTGATTTTTGCCCTGGCCTATTACTTCTTTATGCGCCAGGAAATACGGGCCGGCTAGGCTGAAATATCTTTCCTCTGCCGGTGATAAATCTTCACCGGCTTTTTTCTTTTTACTCCTCGAGGGACTGGGGTCCGCAATCCTGGCTTCTAGTCTTTTATTTAAAATTATATCTCCGGTGGCTTCTCTGGTCCTTAAACCGGAGGAAGGGCAGCAACGGCGATGGTGTCGCCCCTTGTGGCAAGCAAGCTCGTGACAACATCACAATCCGATGACACACCTCGGGGTTTCTGTTGACAAATGTCGACCAAATGTAGTAAAGTAGTGATTGTGTCACGTCACATTGCATAATACAGCCAGTACCGCTAAAGGCAAACTCGTCGAAAGGCGGGGGCGCAAAGCCGCGGACCTAAGTCCGTTTTAAGGATATGGTAGCCAGGCTGCCGGGGGAGTAAGTAAGTTGAAATTAAATACAGGTTCTCTACGGCCGCCGTGAAAGCGGCCGTTTAAATTTAAACGCAAAATGGGGTAAAACGTTAGGTTAGTTCCTTAATGGGTGAGGCTGAGGCAAAGCTATTGTCGTTCTAGCAAGACAAATGTAATGAAGGAGGTATAGGTCGCCCCGCAGACCGAAGTTCGCCAGGAGCGGGAGCGACCGGCAGCAGTATGATGGGAAAACTTACAGGAAGTCTGCGAGGCAAGATGACCGCGCTCTTCGGGCTGATCGTTCTAGTTGGATGCCTGGTGCTGGTATTTGTAAGCTACGACCGTGCCAGGAACGCTCTGGAGAGCGAAGCTAAAGAGGCCATGTTGAAGATGGCCCAGCAGGCCGCCGAAACTTTGGAAAGCCGCATCCAGGCGCGGATGTACGTTATGGAAACCCTGGCCAATAACACCGTCATCCGTGGGCGATGGGGCGACCGCGAAGCCACGCTAGAAGAAAAGTTGGATGTTCTCCGGGAAGAGCAAAAAAAAGCGGGAAGTCTGGGCTTCAGGCGGTTTGGCATTGCTGATAAGGAAGGGAACGCAGTATATTCCGACGGCAGTAAAGCTAACATCGCAGACCGGGAACACTTCCGGGCTGCCCTGGAGGGTAAGACTTTCGTCTCCAGCACTATTGTCAGCAAGATCGACAAGTCGGTTATATTTGCTTATACCACACCTATACGCAACTATGCCACCGATGAAATAATCGGCGTGCTGATTGGTATAGTGGACGCGACAAAGTTCAGCGAGCTGGTGGCGGACATTACATATGGACGTACTGGGTATGCGTTTGCAGTAGACAGTACCGGTAAGACCATAGCTCACAAGGACGCGGAGAGGGTCACAAATGAGGAGAATGTCGTGGAGGCGGTTAAGTCTGACCCTTCCCTGGATTCCCTGGCGGCAGTAATGTCCAGGATGATTCAAGGAGAAAGGGGAGTCGGCAATTACATCTTCCAGGGCCAAAAGGAAATTATAGCCTACGCACCTGTTGAGAGCACCGGCTGGTCTTTGGGAGTTGCCGCCCCCGAAGTCGAGGTGCTGGAGAAGATCGCCGGCCTTAAATGGTCCGTGCTGTTTGTCTCCCTGATCATAATCCTGGTTGCCTTGGTACTGACTCTTGTAATGGCAAGAACTATTACCACTCCTCTGGCCCTGGCTGTCGACGACCTGGGGCTTATAGCCGGTGGCGACTTCACCCGACCCGTTTCTGAAAAATTCCTCCGCATGAAGGATGAGATAGGCCGGCTCGTCCGGGCGGTGCACCGCCTGCAGGCCGACCTCAAACCGTTGCTTTCAGGACTCAAAGAAGACGCTAAAACGCTGGCCGGCAACTCGGAGGCCTTAAGCGCTGCTTCAGAAGAGATCGCCTCTTCTTCCGGCGAAGTTGCCAAGGCCATCCAACAGGTGGCCTCGGGAGCCTCGGAACAAGCGGGTCACCTGCAGGAAATACTGGGCCTCGTTGAAAATATAACCTCCAACCTGGAGAAGGTGTACACCGAACTTGGTTACGTTAAGGCTAACACCGAAGAGACCTCCAGGCTGGCAGGTGTAGGCAAGAAAGAGCTGGACATCCTGATTGCTTCCATCAAGGATGTGCGCGAGGCCTTCAAGGTGGTCGTGGAGAAATTAACTGATTTAAGCAGCTCTGTGAATCAAGTAGGCGAGATCCTGGAAGTGATCAACGGGATAGCAGACCAGACGAACCTTTTGGCCTTGAACGCGGCCATTGAGGCGGCGCGCGCAGGCGAGGCCGGCCGCGGTTTTGCAGTGGTGGCGGATGAGGTCCGCAAGCTGGCTGAGCAGTCCCGTGCTTCTTCGGATAAGATCAGGGCGCTGTTGGACACTATAGCCGCGGGGACCAATGAAGTTGTGAACACTTCGGAGGAAGTCAGGAGGCAGGTAGTTGCGCAACTGGAAAATGTAGAAAAAACGGTCAAATCCTTTGACGACATACTCCATTCGGTAGCCGCTATAGCACCCACGATCGATGAGACGTACCGTCAGGTAGACAACACTGTGAAGGCCAAGGACGTGATGCTGGAACGGGTTCAGAGCATAAGTGCTGTGTCGGAAGAAACTTCAGCTTCGGCACAAGAGATTTCGGCCTCGGCTGAGGAACTGTCAGCATCAACCCAGGAGATAGCCTCAACAGCCCAGGAGGTCCTCAGGGTAGCCAGGCGATTAGAAGAACAAGTGGGGCGCTTCAAGGTATGAATGGCAACCTGTCTTACGGCGCTAAAGACAACCGTGCAGGGAGCAAACCTGTCGCCAGGTCACGGCCAATATACCTACATACCTACAGTTTTATTAAACTCAATTGCCTTCACAGCTACTACCGGTTTTTTCAGTTTTTTGGCTCTGGTTGAAGCCAGGCTGGCCGTATTGACCAGGTATTTGACTATGTAACTACTGTCTTCACCAGAATTGTGTAGTTCTGAACAGCGGCCTCCGGCTACGCCGGCAGAAATGGCGACCTTTATTTTCCCGGGCCAGTTTTCATTAGCATGGGCCAGGACCATTTGCCGGGCAAGTTTTTCGGCTTCGGGCAGGGGCCGGTTAGTTACGGCTGCAAATTCGTCGCCCGCATAGCGACATAGAGTTTCCTTATTGCTGTCGATTAAGCTATTTAAGATTAGAGCAGTCTGGCGCAGGACATTGTCGCCGTAGATGTGGCCGTACTCTTTATTAATAAAGCCAAAGTTATCTAAATCCAGGAAGATTACCGTAATCTCCTGGCCTTTTTTTAATAACTCCAGGGCTTTTTCGTAAAAGATTTCGGCTTTATTTAACCCGGTAAGGCCATCGGTATATTTACCCAATTCTGACATAATTTGAGTGTGAGTAACGACACCAATAATATCACTTTCTCTGGTAACTACCAGATGCTCAATTTTATGTTTGGCCATTAATTTTTGCGCTTCAGTGAGGCAAGCCGTTGGCGGTATAGTAATCACTTTGCGAGTCATAGCATCGGCAACCAGCCGGTTGGGGTGAGATCTTTTTATATCCCTTGAAGTAATGATGCCTACCAGTTTTCCTTCTTCAACTACCGGTAGACTACCTATACCATAACGCTCCATGATTAGTGCCGCCCGGCCGACACTGGCCACAGGGTCGATGGTATAAAGCTTCTCGCTTATCAGGCCTTCTACCGTGGGCACTACAAATCCACCGTCCTGCTGATCTGAATAGTAATATTTACCTGTGCCTTAATTACCATATTCTCGCTGGCGATGCGGTTTCCTTCGTCGATTACAACTGGCAAAAGTTTTTCTTTGGGTAGGAGCCTTAAAAGAGATTTTTTAACTACTACAGCTTCAAAAACTTCGTGATTGAGGCGAACAATCTCATATTGTTCCGGCGAGACTGCATCAACCATCCGCCTGACGGCTTCGGGACCAATAGGGGCTCTTTTACCAACGAGTAAAATGTCCTGCATGGGAGGGATCTCAAATTCCGATAATTTTATGCTGATGTCGGCTTTGCGTTGTGGTTCCGGTGAGCGGGACGTTTCCTGGAGCGTCAAAATATCTCCCTTCCTTCCCCAAGACATATATTTATATTATACCCTTTATTACTAAATTTGCCCATGGGGTTAATAACAATATTAGTCAAGTTTAGCATTCATTTTACTGAAATACTGTAAGGTTTTCGCCTGTAGTGGAATGGAAAAGATGACGCCGCATAACATCGCCCATGTTTACGGCGTACCGGTGGTGATGGCAAAAATGAGAAACATCCCGGTAATCATACCGCTGGGTTAACTGTAATCATCGCACCCTGGAGATGGCCTCCGGGTTTTTTATTTATGGCATATTATTATTGACAAATGGCCATAATAGACTTATACTAATAATGAACATAAGACCGAAAGGGGGTGTAAAAATGCCACGTGGTGACAGGACCGGTCCGTGGGGTCTCGGGCCACGCACCGGCCGCGGAGCCGGCTTTTGTAACGGTTTCCCCGTACCGGGCTTTATGAATCCTGCTTTCGGCTTTGGACGGGGCCTGGGTTTTGGGCTGGGTCGCGGCCGGGGCTTAGGCCTGGGCCTGGGCCGCAGGTGGGCCTGGGGTTTTTCCCCGCCGTCTTATGGCTGGTTTCCCGGTGGCTGGTGGGGCGCACCCTTTCCCGGTGCCTTACCGCCCCAGGGCGCGGCGCCTGATGTGGAATTTTTAAAGCAGCAGGCGGCCGTGCTTGAAGGCCAGCTCAAAGCGGTCAAAGAACAGCTGAAGGCTTTACAGCAGGAAGAGCGGCAAGATAAGGCCCGCGATCCGGAAAATGAGGACCTGTAGGTAAACCCAAAATGCGGGGCCGGGTCATAAATTTACATCCCGGCTCTTTTTGTTTAATATTTTATTGACATAAGGTCAAAATAACTATATAATGCTATTGGACAAATGACCATTATAGAAGGGGGCGAAATTAATGAAAGTGGCTATTACGGCCCAGGGTAAAGATGCGGCGGCAGCGGTGGACCCCCGTTTCGGTCGCTGCCAGTATTTTGTTATTGCCGATACAGCAAGGAATACCTTTGAGGCCGTAGCCAACGATAACATGGCCGCCGGCGGCGGGGCGGGAGTGGCTACAGCCCAGGCCATGGTCAACCGGGGTGTGGAGGTTGTCCTTACCGGAAATGTTGGGCCCAATGCCCTGCGGGTTTTGCAGGGTGCCGGAGTTAAGGTTTACTCAACTACAGCACCGACGGTCCAGGCGGCGTTGCAGCAGTGGCAGGCCGGAGAGGCCACGCTATTTTCCCAGGCTAACGTAGGGTCTCATTTTGGTATGGGTCGGGGAGGTAACAGATGGTGAAGATCGCCGTAGCAACCGAGGGAAAAATGGTAGCCGAGCATTTTGGCCATTGTTCCCAGTACAGCCTGTTTACCGTTGAAGACGGGAAAGTAATAAGTAAAGAAGTTATTGCCAATCCCGGGCATCAGCCTGGCTTCTTACCGGGTTATCTGGCAAATTTAGGTGTTCACTGCGTTATTGTCGGCGGCATCGGCGCCCGCGCCGTGGAATTGTTCGGTGAGCGGGGCATTGAAGTAATAAGCGGTGCTTCCGGCCCCGTAGAGGCGGCAGTGAATGCTTACCTGAGCGGTAATCTCAAGAGTACCGGCAGTACCTGCAGCCATGACCATGATGGCTGCAATCATTAAAATAAACGGAGGAGAGTAACATGGCAGCCAGGGTTGATGAAGATAAGTGCACCGGCTGTGGCAGCTGCGTCGAGGTTTGTCCGGTAGAAGCCATTACCGTTGAAGAAGTAGCGACTATTAATGCCGACGAGTGCCTGGAGTGCGGCGCCTGCGTTGATGAGTGCCCGAATAATGCTCTCAGTCTTGATTAAAGTGTGGTGAAGGGAATGCTTGTCACTGTGGCCAGCGGCAAAGGGGGCACGGGGAAAACGACCATTGTTACCAACCTGGCCCTGGCCCTGGCCAGGAAAATACCGGTGCAGGTACTCGACTGCGATGTAGAAGAGCCCAATGCCCATCTCTTCCTGCATCCGGTATTCCAGGAAGAAGAGGAAGTGACCCTGCCGGTCCCGGAAGTGGACAATACCAAATGTAACGGCTGCGGCAAGTGCAGCGAAGTTTGCGCTTTTCACGCCCTGGCCGTCGCCGGGGGTAAGGTTATTACTTTTCCGGAAATGTGCCACGGCTGCGGCGGCTGCGCCATTGTGTGTCCCCAGGGTGCAATTACAGAGAAACCTTATCGTATCGGGGCGGTAGCCAGGGGCCAGGCCGGCAAGATTGATTTTGTCCACGGCAAGATTGATGTGGGCGTGCCCCTGGCACCCCCGGTGATCAGAGCGGTCAAAAGGCTCGCCCACAAAGAAGGGCTCACCCTTATAGACGCCCCGCCGGGTACTTCCTGCCCGGTAGTAGCTGCCTTGAAGGGCAGCGATTTTTGCCTGCTGGTTACGGAGCCCACTCCTTTCGGCCTTAATGATCTCAAGCTCGCAGTCGGCATGGTGCGAGAACTGGGTATTCCTTTTGCGGTGGTTATCAATCGTTCCACCCTGGGTGACCTGCGGGTGGAGCGTTATTGCCGCCAGGAAAAGATTCCGGTCCTTCTGAAAATCCCCTTTGACAAAAGATATGCTGCCACCTATGCCAGAGGGAGATGCCTGGTGGAAGATTATCCCGACTGGGTACCGCCTTTTGTCGGCCTCTGGCAGGAGATAGAGAGGCTGGTGTCACAACATGCAAGAGCTGCTGGTAATTAGCGGTAAGGGCGGTACCGGTAAAACTTCTATCGTTGCTGCCCTGGCAGCCCTGGCGGAGGATAAAGTCCTGGCCGACTGTGACGTTGACGCTGCCGACCTGCACCTGCTCCTGCGGCCGGAGGTGGAGAGCGTCAATGAATTTTACGGCTCCAACAAAGCGGTTACTGATGCCGGGCGTTGCACCGGGTGCGGCCGCTGTATCGAAGTTTGCCGGTTTGGCGCTATCACGAAGGCAGATAACGGGTCAAGGGGCTCCGTTTTTCAGGTGGATTCTCTATCATGTGAAGGCTGCGGGGTCTGCACCTTGACGTGCCCGGCAGGGGCCATTACCATGAAACCCAACCTAGCCGGGTACTGGTATATTTCAGAAACACCTCACGGCCCTCTTGTACATGCCCAGCTAGGCCTGGCCGAGGACAATTCCGGCAAGCTGGTGACGAAGGTACGCCAGGAAGCGCGGCGGCTGGCGGAGGAAAATAAGGCCCGGCTGATCATTACCGACGGCCCGCCCGGCATCGGCTGCCCGGTCATATCCTCCCTGAGCGGGGTAACCCTGGCCCTGGTGGTGACGGAACCGACGGTAGCCGGCTGGCACGACCTGGAACGGGTGGTGAAGCTGGCCGGCCACTTTAAAGTACCGGTGGCCGTTTGTATTAACAAATATGACCTGGCCCCTGAGAAAAGCCGGGAGATTGAAGCTTATTGTTATGAGCAGGGCCTTACCATAGCCGGTAAAATACCTTTTGATGCCGACGTGGCCAGGGCCTTGGTAAATGCCGTGCCGCTTACGGCCTGTTCCCACGGGGCGGCAGCAAATGCCGTCAAAGCCATGTGGGATAGCTTGATGGTACAATTGGCAAGGATAGGAAAGTAGTAAGAGGACTTTATGGGGCAAATAAATATGGGGCAAATAAAAAAGTTCTTGCCGGGAGGATTCTGGTAGTATCTGTAGAATGGTTATATAAAGAAAAATGAATAACGGTGCAGGCATCAAGGGAAGCCGGTGCAAATCCGGCGCGGTCGCGCCACTGTAAGGGGGAGTGACCCCGCATCAGGCCACTGGACCGCTACTCAGTACGTTTTTGTAACGGGTTAACTTCTTTAGGCTGAGTGCGGGCTGGGAAGGCGTGGGGGAACGGTGAACCCGAGCCAGGAGACCTGGTGCTTGCCGAAGTAGCTGGTGCTCCCTACGCAGGATGGGGAAACGGCATAACCCCTGATTTCTTTGGAGCAGGGGTTTTAATTTTATCAGGGTAGGCGCCTGGCCCCGAGGGGCCGGCTTAAATGCTGCCAGCCGGCCCGGCAAGGAGCTTCCAACAAGGGACAACAACTGGATGTTCACGATGCGCCGGGAACGGTAGATGGACGGCCTATTCTAACCCACCCGGGGAGTATTGCAGGGAGGTGTTAGCATGAGGCCGTCTTTTTCATTTTTGCAAGCAGACAGGTGCTGGGTCTGGAGCACGTCGTAAAGGTGTGACACCCGTTAAGACCCTTTTGATTCTCTGGCTAAATTTTATGAAAGGCAAGGTGGCAGGAATGTCCTATAAGAGGTTCAACAGGCGTTTTATATCCCTGGCAACAACGGTTTGCCTTCTTTTCAGCTTTCTTGTACCTTTTGTTGTCCCGGACAAGGCTATGGCCGCGGATCAGGCCGTTGCCTATACTGCCCAAGAACTGGCCGCCAAAGCCATAAAATTTATTAACGACCGCTACCAGGCCGGGGAGAAGATTGACGGCTACACGGCCTACATACTTACCCTGGCGGGAGAAAATCTAGAAGATAAAGTAAAATGGACCAAGAATGAGGAAACGTTAAAAAGCAGCATCGAAAAACTGGCCGACTTACTTGGCAATAATAATAGTTTAATTACTTACATTATGGCGACCCAGAATGCCGACGGTAGCTTTGGCCCTTTGGCCAATGATTATGGCACCAAGGCACCGCTGCAGGCCCTGGCGCTGGTAAAACCTGATTTGCCGGTTAATGATCCTGTTTATAACCAGGTCCAGGACAGCATTAGCAAGGCAGTTTCTTATTTTAAAAATCGTTACCAGAATGGCAGTTTAACTTATGAGGTCAACGGTTGGAACTTTGATTATCGCTGCGTAGAAGCTCTGGTCAACGCCGGTGAAGACCTTTCTGGAGGCGGGTGGGTCTATAATGGTAAATCTTTGAAAAATGTCGTTATTGCCTCTGCCGAGGCTGCTGCCAGCAATCCCTCCGTACTGGATGCCGTCTATCTGGCGAAAGAATTAACCGCCCTTTATGCCGTAGATCCGACTTCAAGTTACATTAATATGCTAGCCGACGCCATTATTGCTAAACAAAAGACTACTAATGGAACGATTTATTTTGGCAACAGCATTTATGACGATGTTACAGTTTTAACCGCCCTTGGCAAAGCAGGCAGGCTTAGTGTCATTGACCAGGTGTATGCCTTGAACTACCTTAATGGGTTTAAACATGAACATAAAAACGCCTGGGGGCAGCCAGCCGGAGCGGCATGGAGCGGTTATACCGCGGAGGAACCGGATTTAACGGCCCAGGTGCTTACGGCCCTCAGCTACTTTGACGGGGCGAAGGTAGAAGGTAGCGACGTTTATAAAACCATCCAGGAGGGCCTGGCTTACCTTAAAGATATCCAGGACGTAGACACTGGCGCTATCCCGGCCCAGTGGGATAGTACCTTTTCTACGGCCGAAACCCTGATTGCCTTAAAATCTTTAGGTAAAACGTATAATGATTATGCCGGCAGCAGTTCTCCATGGGTGAAAAGATCAAGAACGAAAACTATAGCCCAATGCTTGTTGGCCTTAAATAGATGGGGTGATACAGTACGGGTAAATAAGCTGGCAAATCTTTTAAAGGAACGGCATTCTCCTAACGGTTTTGACAACAGCGTTTACAGCGACATGTGGGCCTATATTGCTCTGGGGGAAGCGGGCCAGATAACCTTAATCAATGATGTTTATGCCCACGATTACATCCTGGGCAAGCAAAGCGTGGCCGAGGCCACTTATGGCGCCTGGGGAGAGGCGGTGGGTAACACTTTTTACCCCGACTTTATGTCTACCGCCCAGGCGATCCGGGCCTTGACTTATCTGCCAGGTTATCAACAAAATGACCCGCAAATCCAGAGCGCCATCGATAAGGGCCTGGCCTATTTAAAGAAGTGGCTGCAGCCTGACGGCAGCGTGTATTATCGCACCGAGTCTTGGGCCGAAGATCCGGTAGTAGATACCACCGAAGTGATTATTACCCTGAAAAGGCTGGGACATGATCTTTTGAGCTGGCGAAGCCCTACGGGGTTATCGCCGGTATCCTACATGATGCTCAAAGCCTTGAACGATGATGGTAGCTTTGGTGCATATAGAAATGTTTTGGACGCCAGCGAGGCCCTTTATACTTATCTTATCCTGGCTGGAACAATCGACCCCAGAACTTCCCTGGGCCTTCTTGTTCAACCTGCTGCTGCCAGCCTCAATCTCAACGGCAAGCAGCAGTTTAAGGCCGTACTGGCTTATTTTGACGGCACGAGGAGCGACGTGACCAACGAGGCCGTCTGGTCGGTGGGCGATACCAGCATCGCTAGTGTTTCTGACAGCGACTACGGCCTGGTCACTGCCCTCAATACCGGCCAGACGGTGGTAAAGGCTATTTATAACGGCCTGACGGCGACGGCCATTCTCAATATTACCTTACCCACCTCATCCACTCCGGATCGTGATTACTGCATCGTCGACATTGCCGTAGTAGGCATGAACGGCGAGCTCCTTTATGGGCCCGGCTCGGTCATGGTGAGCAAAAACGGCAGGTGGGGCCTGACGGCCCTGGGAGCCCTGGACGCCACCGGTCTTTCCTACGTCGACGATAACGGCTTTGTTAAAAGCATCGCCGGCCAGGCCAACAGTGGTATGAACGGGTGGATGTACAAAGTCAACGGCAGCGTACCCATAGTGGGCGCTTCCCAGAAAGCGATCCAGGAGGGCGACCAGATCATCTGGTGGTACAGTACGGACTGGAGCTCTTCGGGACCAGTGTGGGAAAGTCTGGTAAAAAGCAGCACATCTGCCTCGACGGCTATGTCTGTACCGGCCGATCTAAAGGAGCAAAATAAAAAACTCCCAGTAGCCCTACAGGCCCCCCAAGTTGCCGTGGATGCATTAGCGAAAATTAACCAGTTGCTGGAATTAACAGAGGGTACCTTCCAGATCGCTCCTTTAAGCGAAGTTAAAAAAGCCGTGGTAGTCACTGGCGGCGAAAAAGCCATGAGCCGTGCTGAAATTGCCGCCCTGAGAAAAGAACTGGCCCAAAACCAAATTGATCTGGCCCAGAAGGTCACCGCTTCAGCGGGAGCAATCATAACTGATGCTAAAGAAGAAATAGCCCTGTCCATACCAGCCGAGGCATTACAAAACGATTTAGAGATTACCATTAAGAAGAATACTGTTGTTGCGAGCGCTGGAAATAACGGGGGTAATGCCGCCCAGGCTCCTCCGCCGGCAGGCTACCAGCAAATAT
Organism: Moorella sp. E306M; assembly: GCF_006538385.1. Classification (NCBI taxonomy): domain Bacteria; kingdom Bacillati; phylum Bacillota; class Clostridia; order Neomoorellales; family Neomoorellaceae; genus Neomoorella; species Moorella sp. E306M. The sequence continues at coordinate 2,381,920 of NZ_BJKO01000001.1, forward strand.
CGGCAATTTACAATTTTGGACCCGACGGAACTACCTTCAACATACCGGTGACCTTAAACTTAAAAATTGCCTTGCCGCCCCTGGCCAAACCGGAAAACCTGGCCCTGGCCTGGTACGATAAGACAAAAGGCCAGTGGGTAGCTATACCGGCCGTGGTCGACATGTCTAAAGGCTTAATCTTGGCCCGGATAAACCACTTCTCCGACTATGCCGTGTTTGCAAAGGAAGCCAGGAAATCTTTTGAGGATGTAACTAATAATTCGTTTGCCTGGGCGAAGGATACCATTGAAACCCTGGCCGGGGCTGGCATTGTGGCTGGGGTGGACAGCAGCCGCTTCGAGCCGGGCCGGGCGGTGACCAGAGCGGAATTTGCCAGCCTCCTGGTCAAGGCCCTGGGCCTGGAGGTGAAAGAAGGGACGAAGAACCCCTTTAAGGACGTAAAAGGTGACGCCTGGTACGCCGGGGCAGTAACTGCCGCCGCCGGCAACGGCCTGGTCAAGGGCTATGAGGACGGCACCTTCCGCCCGGAAAAGACCATTACCCGCGAAGAAGTGGCGGTTATGCTGGTACGGGCCATGAACTTGCCTGAGGGCGAGGAGAAACTATCCTTTAAAGATAACGACAAAGTCTCTGCCTGGGCCAGAAAGAGCGTGGGTGCAGCTGCCGCCCACGGGCTGGTTAAAGGCTTTGAAGATGGGACTTTCCGGCCCGGAGAGGCGGCCAGCCGGGCAGAATGTGCAGTGATGGTCTACAGGATGCTAGTAGCAGAGTAGATAGAAAAGAATGATTAAAACGGTGGGGAGCGCCGGCGAGTCCAGCGGTGCTCCTCATCATTGCTAGAGATCTTACGGGCCCAGACAAGGTGGCCTTAACGGGACTGATAATACAGGCATAGCGAGGAATCGTAAATGCAAAAAAAATTTATTTACCTGGTAGCGGCCCTGATCGTCTTACTGGCCTTAATAGGGCCGGCAATCTCCAATTTCTATACCGGGCCACGCGGGGCTGATAATGTCCGGACACCACCCACCGGGGCTCCCTTACCAGCGGAGAATGCTGTTGCCGGCAGCGTTCCGGAAAGTGCCGGCAATCAAAAAGCGCCTGAGACCCTCAAGCCGCCGGAAAAAACGGCGGGGGAGAAGTCAGGTGACAGCGCTATAACCGGCGGGGGGAAAGCCTCGGGACCTGCCGGTACTCCCCAGGCGACACAGCTGGCGCAGAGTGCTGGCAGCCAGAGTGATGCCGGCAGCAGCGCCCCTCTACCAGCAGCTAAGAAAGACGGCAACAGCAGTTATAACCAGGATTCTCCTGCCGCCTCCGGGTGTCGGGTGGATATTGCCGTAGTTGGCATGAAAGGGCAACTCCTTTATGGTCCTGCTACGGTGACGGTTGCTAAAAACAACAAATGGGGGTTGACGGCCCTCGGGGCCCTGGATGCCAGCGGCCTGAAATACAGCATGAGCCCTGTATACGGCAATTTTGTCCTGGGTATAGCCGGGCAAGACAATAAAGGTATGGCCGGCTGGATGTATAAGGTTAACGAGGAGATCCCCATGGTGGCGGCCAGCGAGAAAGGGATTCGGTCAGGTGATAAGATTATCTGGTGGTATAGCGAAACCCTGAACAGTACCGGGCCCACCTGGGAAGAGTTGAAGGCGGCTTCACCTTGATTTATCAGGAAAGGGGTACACAGGCATGTTAAAACAGAGGATTTCAGATTTGGCACTGGCTTTTTTAATTTTATTCTTACTTATCGCTGGCGCCGCCACGCCAGCCTGGGCCCTTGCCGGGTTGGATAGCGCCGGAAAATCATTAAATAACGCTGCCGCTTATTTGTTAACAAGAGAGAAGGCCAGAGGTATTTTGTCTCCCTGGAGCTATATTGCCCTGGCGGCGTCAGGAAGGGATTTAAAAGGTACGCTGGCCGGCCAGGCCTGTGAAAAAATGCTGGCTGCTGCTACCGCATCCGGGGAAATGAATGATTATGCCACCCTGGTCCTGGCCGTTCTGGCTGCTGGAGGGAACCCCTATAATTACCAGGGCCAGAACCTTATAAAAAAGATCCAGGATGCCCAGCTCGCCAGTGGTAAGTTTGCTGACAATATAGCTCATGGCGGTGAACAGCTAGTTAATGCCCATATCTGGGCGGTATTGGCCCTGCATGCTGCCGGCGCTGATATTCCCGATAAGAGCAAGGCCCTAAGCTGGCTGGTGGCCAGGCAGCACGCCGACGGTTCCTTTTACTGGGACGCTACAGATAAAGAAACGTCCGATGTGGATTCTACCGGTATGGCGTTAATGGCCCTGGGGGCTTTAGGTGAAAAAAAAGATAGTCCGGTTGTCCAAAAGGCAGTGGCTTACCTGGCTAAGGCCCAAAAAGAAAATGGCGGTTTTGAGTCCTGGGGGGCGGAAAATCCAGAAAGCTCCTGCATGGTCATTGAAGGGCTGACTGCAGTTGGCATTGATCCACTTCAAGGCAATTTTAACAAAGCAGGAGGAAATATTTTAACTGCCCTCCTTCGCTTCCAGTTGCCTGACGGTTCCTTTGAACACATCACTGGGGCGGGAAGTAATGAAATGGCTACCAGTCAGGCCTTAATGGCCCTGGCCAGCCTCTATTTTGGTCAGCCGTTTTATGCTCGATTAGCCACGCCGCCTGCTGCTAACCGGTATAAAGCACGTTTTATTGTTGGCGACAGGAGCTATACAGTTGTGGCCGAGGGGAAAGAAGATGTAAAGGCGATGGATGCAGCCCCTTTCATTGACAACGATCGGACGTATGTACCCGTGCGTTACCTGGCTTATGCCCTGGACGTGCCTGGTGATGGTGTTAGCTGGGATGAGAAATCTTCTGCTGTTAAACTGAGCAAGGATGGCGTTACAGTAACCCTTGTTATTGGCGAAGAGACCGGCTACATCAATGGCCAGCCCAGGAGCATCGGCGTCGCTCCCCTGCTGCGAGAAGGTCGTACCTATCTCCCGGCCCGGTTTGTAGCGGAAGCCTTTGGCTACCAGGTAGACTGGGATGCAATTTCCCAAACGGTGAGCATAAAAAATTCAAACTAAACCACCTTTATGGCAACAGCCGATGCCGGCAATCGTCAGCTCCGCAAGGAACATCCAACGGGCGAAAAATAGTATTTCAGTTTCCGCAGGAGCACATTTTGGAGGGCTTCACTGAAGATGTTCAATCAATTTTTTTACCAGGACAAAGGTCTCTTTTTACAGAGCCTGCATCCGGCGGCAGCCCTGACTTACTTGGGCATTTTATTTGTGCTGGCCCTGGTGTTCACCAACCCCCTTTACCTGCTGGGGTTATTACTGGTCGTTGTCCTGGCCATTAGCGCTGCCCGGGGTCTTGCGGTCTGGGAAATTTATTTGCGGCTCAGCCTGGGCTTGCTGTTGCCGGTGATTATTGTCAACGCCCTGTTGACCCATGCCGGGAAGACGATAATCTGGTGGGGACCGCGCCTGCCGGTTTTCGGCCGCTTAACCGTCTCGTTGGAAGCCATTTGTTACGGAGCGGCTATGAGCGTGCGGCTTTTAGCCATCATCAGCATCTTTTGCCTCTATAATCTTATAGTTCACCCGGATAAAGTTTTAAGTTTGCTGGCACGCTTTGCCTCCAGATCGGCTCTGGTGCTGTCCCTGGCTACCAGATTGTTTCCGACCATGGTCAGGCAAATGGCAAACATCCAGGAAGTGCAAATGATAAGGGGCGTTGATTTTCATACTGGAACGTTAAAAGAAAGGCTGCACAGATATGCTGCTCTGATGAATATCCTGCTCCTCTCTTCCCTAGAAGATTCCCTGGAAATAGCCGAGGCTATGCAGGCGCGGGCCTTTGGCAGCGGCCGGCGCTCCTGTTACCGGCGGGATACCTGGCGGCCGCGGGACAGCCTTTGCCTTGGAGGGGCCCTCTTGGCTTTAGCAACGGCCGTTTATGGTCAGGCCAAAGGATTCAGCACCTTCATTTTTTACCCGCAGTTGGACTACTTGATTAAAGGCCCTATGACCATAATTATTTTAATCATTATCATTCTTTCTTTATCCGTTCCGATGGTATTGAGCTGGGGGTGGCAGCGTTGCCCTTATTTCAATGTGAAAATTTGACCTATTATTACCCGGATAGGGAAAAACCGGCCTTAAAAGGCATTGATTTAAGTATCGAGGAAGGGGAGTTTTTGCTTATAACCGGCGGTTCGGGATCGGGCAAGTCTTCTTTAGCGCGGGCGCTGGCCGGACTGATCCCGGACTTTTACGGCGGCAGGTTTGGGGGCAAGGTTTATTTTCAAGGGCGGGACATGGGCCAGATGGACCGGCGAAAACTGGCCCGGGAAGTAGGGATAGTCTTCCAGGATCCGGAAAAGCAGCTGGTTATGACCAGTGTCGAGGCCGAGATCGCTTTCGGCCTGGAAAACCTGGGCTTGCCCCAGGCAGAAATGTCCCGGCGGGTAGCCGAAGTCCTGAGCTTTCTGGATCTGGCAGAGGTAAGACAGGAATTTACCGCGCACCTTTCCGGCGGGCAGAAGCAAAAGCTGGCTCTGGCTGCCGTCCTGGCCATGCAGCCAAGAGCGCTGGTTTTAGACGAGCCTACCTCCCAGCTGGATCCAGTAGCGGCCGAGGAATTTTTTAATCTCATTAAACGGTTAAATGAGGAGATGGGCCTGACCATAATTTTAATCGAGCAGCGGCTGGAAAGGTGTTTCCACCTTGCTGATCGGGTAGTGCTCATGGAAGACGGCCAGGTCAAATATGAGGGTACACCGGAACAACTGGCCCGCTGGGCGGTAGCAAGGGAAATTCCTTTTATTCCTCCCGTGGCTCGTTTTTTTGCCCGGCTAGGTTTCCCCTCTGTTCCCGTTACCGTCAAGGAAGGACGCCGGTTACTGCGGTCCAACTTTAACTACCGGAAGTTTCCTCCTTTAAGGCCGGTAGTAAATGAAAATCCGGGAGAACCGGTTTTGACCATGAGCAGGGTATGGTTTACCTATCCCAACGGTAAAGAAGCCCTGCAGGACATCAGTTTGCAAATTGCCGGCGGTGAGCTGGTGGCTATCCTGGGTAATAACGGCGCCGGTAAATCCACCCTCCTGAAGACCATGGCCGGCTTGTTAAAACCGGGACGGGGCCGGGTGCTGGTAATGGGCCGCGACCTGAGTAACGAGTGCCGGCCCGGGGACGGCAGGATTGCCTACCTTTCCCAGAATCCCAATGATTATCTCTTCCAGGATACCGTGGAAGAGGAATTACTATTCACCTTAAAAAATTTCGGTCTAACCGATGACGGTGTGGTTGACGAACTCCTGAAGAAGCTCGGCTTACAGCGCTACCGGCGGGTAAACCCCCGCGATTTAAGCAGCGGCGAGCGCCAGCGGGTAGCCCTGGCCTCGATACTGGTGACCCGGCCCCGGCTTCTGGTACTGGACGAACCTACCCGGGGGATGGATTATCGTTTGAAAGACGAGCTGGGAGGAATGTTGACGGGCTTAAGCAGGGAGGGAGTAAGTGTGGTATTGGTGACCCACGATGTAGAATTTGCCGCCGCCTACGCCACGCGGGTGCTGCTGCTGTTTGCCGGCCGGATCGTAGCCGATGGATCTAAACACCAGGTCCTGGGCCAGTCGGTTTTTTATTCCACCCAGATTGGTAAAATGTGCCGCGGCTATGTTGACGGTGTCCTGACCCTGCAAGATGCCCTGGACAGGCTGGAACCCGTATGGCCTGCCAGGCAGGCAGTTCCAGAAGTAAGGTGAGGGATCCGGAGGGACCGCCGCCCGGCCCGTACCGGCGGGCCGGTTAGCGAGTACGGCTTTCCCATTGCATGGGATGTTCTTTGCGATTTTTTCCAGGCTGCCTGTGCCGCCTTATACGACCCGGCTGGCGTTTTGGGAGGTTATTACCTGTGGCTTTCTGGCGTAGAATGCTGTTGCCCCTTGCCCTGGTGTTTATCCTGGGCTTGTTGCTGGCCAGTATCAAGATAAACGCCCTTCTTTTGGGCCAGGGGTGGGGTTTGCTGGCTTCGGTAATAATTATTATGGCTCTGGTTTTGCTGTACTGGGGGTTTGAACAGGGACGGGTTTCTTCCCGGGAGGTAGCCGTAATCGCCATGCTGGGTACTATTGCCGCCGTTGGCCGGGTTCCTTTTGCTGCTTTGCCCAATATCCAGCCGGCCACCTTTATGGTAATCATTTCTGGCTTTGTCTTCGGACCGCGGGCCGGGTTTATGGTCGGTTCCACAGCGGCTCTGGTATCCAACTTTTTCCTGGGCCAGGGCCCGTGGACGCCCTGGCAGATGTTTGCCTGGGGGCTGGCCGGCACCTCGGCAGGGGTGATGGGGATTATCTTCCCCCGGGCGGGCAAAAAGGTTATGACGGTATTTAGCTTTCTGTGGGGATACCTTTTTGGCTGGATAATGAACCTGTGGACCTGGACGGGCTTTATTCATCCCCTGACCTGGCAATCCTTGGTGGCCACTTATGCTGCCAGTTTCTGGCTTGATACCTTTCATGCCGCAGGCAACGCTACCTTTTATCTGCTTTTTGGCTCCAGCTTCGTGAAAATACTGCAGCGCTATCGCCGCAAGCTGGAAGTAACTTTCTTACCGGGGAGGAAAGACTTATAACAAAAAGTTATACCACGTATACAGGGTATCGCGGTTAAAAAAAGAATATTATATGACAGCAGGAGAGTCCTGCCGGAAAATAACCCGGCTCTTCCAGCCGGGATAGGGAGCGTCAGGGATTAGCGCATGATTTACCTGAATAATGCCGCCACCTCCTGGCCCAAACCGGAAGTCGTCTACCAGACGGCTGATGCCAGGTTACGACAGTTGAGCGGCAGCGTTAACCGCGGGGGCAATAAAGGGGCCCTGGACGCCGGCCGGGTAGTGCTGGAAACGCGAGAATTGCTGGCAGCTCTTTTCGGCATCCGGGAGCCGGAACAGATAGTCTTCACGGTCAATGCTACCGCAGCCCTGAACCTGGCCCTCCAAGGACTGCTGGAATCCGGGGACCATGTCATTATCAGCAGCATGGAACATAATGCCGTGGTTCGGCCCTTATACGCCCTGAAAAACAAGGGAGTGGAATTTACCATCGTTAACTGTGCCGCCGACGGCACCCTGGACCCCCTGGCGGTGGAAAAAGCAATCCAGTCGCGTACCAGGCTGATCTGCCTCACCCATGCTTCCAATGTTACTGGCACCATTATGCCTATTCATGAAGTGGGAGAGATCGCCCGCCGCCACCACCTCCAGTACCTGGTAGATACGGCCCAGACGGCCGGGGAAATTTCCGTAGATGTAGAAACGGCCGGGATTACCCTGCTGGCCTTTACCGGCCATAAGGGATTAATGGGTCCTCCCGGTACCGGCGGTCTTTATATCCGCTACCCGGATACTATCAGGCCGCTCATCTATGGTGGTACGGGAAGCAGCTCGGAGTTGTTTACCCAGCCAGAAATAATGCCCGACAAATTTGAAAGCGGCACTATCAATGCCCCGGCCATTGCCGCCCTGGGGGCGGGGGTAAGATTTATCCAGGAAACCGGGTTAGAGAAGATCCGCCGGCATACCCGGGAGCTGACAGGCCAGCTTTTAGAGGGCTTGCAGCAAATCCCGGAAGTGACTGTCTACGGCCCTGCGGAGCCGGAAAGGCGGGTACCGGTGATATCAATCAATATCCGGGGTATCTCGGCAGGGGAGGCCAGCGCCTGGCTGGCGGATCATTATGAAATTGCAACTCGTTCAGGTCTCCACTGCGCCCCCCTGGCCCACCAGACCACCGGTACCCTAGCGACAGGTACCTTGCGGCTGAGCCCGGGGTACTTTAATACCTCGGCCGAAATCGAGACCACCCTGGCTGCCGTGCGGGAACTGGTAGGGGTGCTGCGGGATGCCTGACGAGCTGGTATTGCTGACCTTTCCTTCCACCCATTATGCCCTAAAGGCGGAAAAGACCGTCCAGGGTGCCGGACTTCAAGGGCGGCTCATACCAATGCCCCGGGAGCTGAGTTCCTTGTGCGGCCTGGCTCTGGAGCTGGAGCCGGAAATAAGCGTGCACGCTTTAGCCCTTCTTGAGGCAGCAGGCGTCAGGCTGGAAAAAAAGGTAAAGGTGCTCAAAGACCGCGGTCGCATCCGGGTAATAGAGGCAATTGAGAAATATGAAGCAGGCGATTTGCGGGAAAGAGAGGAAAGCGGGTCCTGAGTTGAACTCAGGACCTTTTAAATTTATACCATGAATTTATACCACCATGGTGTAGCTACACTTTTTCTAAGCCAAAATTTTACTTTCCCGGTTTAAAAGGCAGGGGTAACACTGGCCCGGCGGGCGGCATAGCCTGATATCAGAAAGTTGCCGGCCGGCAAGGGATTGCGTGGCAAGCAAAAATGTGGGTTAAGGAAGCCGGGCGATCAGTTATCAGGCTATGAAGAGGGGAGTGCCAATGAGTACGATCACTAGCCTCAGCAACCTCAGGCCGGGCAGTTCCGGCGAAGTAGTTTCCTTACAGGCCCGGGGCCTGGCCCGGCGCCGCCTCCTGGATCTCGGGCTGGTACCGGGCACAAGGGTGGTGGCCTTACGCCGCAGTCCCAGTGGTGACCCTACGGCCTTTTTTATCCGCGGGGCGACCATTGCCCTGCGGCGGGAAGAAGGCCGGGAGGTCCTGGTGCAGCAAGTGTAAGGCAGGAGGGTGGCCGGAATGGGGCTAACAAACCAGGCAACAGGCTTTCGTACTTTACGGGAAAACTTTCTCCCGGCCAGCACCGGCGGCTACCTGGTAGCCCTGGCCGGGAATCCCAATGCCGGCAAAAGCACGGTTTTCAATGCCCTGACCGGCTTAAAACAGCACACCGGCAACTGGCCCGGTAAGACTGTTTTGCAGGCCCGGGGCAAATTTACCCACCAGGGCCATACCTTTACCCTGGTAGACCTCCCGGGTACGTACTCCTTACTGGCCAATTCCGTCGAGGAACAGGTGGCCCGGGATTTTATCTGCTTCGGCAGGCCCGATGTCACGGTGGTAGTCGTCGATGCCACCTGCCTGGAACGCAACCTCAACCTGGTCCTCCAGGTAACAGAAACGACAAACGCCGTGGTGGTTTGCTTGAATCTAATGGATGAAGCACGGCGAAAAAGGATAGCTATTGATGTCCCCCTCCTGGCCAGGGAATTAGGAGTGCCGGTGGTACCAACGGCGGCAAGAAGGGGGGAGGGGCTGGCTCATTTAAAAGATACGATTGCTGCTGTGGCAACAGGCGCCCTCTGCCCGGGCCCCGCACCCATAATTTATGACGCCGATATTGAAGCGGCCGCCGGCCGGCTGGCAAAGCAATTGCAGCCGCTTTTAAGGGGCCGGCTTAATGCCCGGTGGGTGGCCCTGCGCCTGCTGGAAGGCGACGCAACTCTGTTACAGGGAATACAACAGTTTTTAGGCGTCGACTTATCTGAGCCCGGGATAAAGTTACAGGTAAAAGAGGTGCTGGTATAATGGCTGGTCAGAAAACCGACCCGGTACTTGTTGAGGCCCGGCGCCTGGCCGGTGACCTGGAGGATTCTTACCGCGACCGGATTGTGGCGGCCCTTTACGCCCGGGCGGAAGCCATTGCTTCCCGGGCCGTCAAGGAGGCACCTGCGCCGCGGCGGGAACTTGACTGGCGGCTGGATGCCATTTTAACCTCCAGGCTCTGGGGATATCCCATCATGCTAGCTTTACTGGCCGTTGTCTTCTGGCTGACCCTTAAGGGGGCCAATTACCCCTCCGCGCTGCTGGCCAGCTTACTATTTGCTTTTCAAGATATACTTACCAGCTTATTTCACCGGCTGGATGCCCCTGCCTGGTTACATGGCATCGTGGTCCTGGGCATGTACCGCACCCTGGCCTGGGTAGTTGCCGTCATGCTGCCGCCCATGGCCATCTTTTTCCCCCTGTTTACCCTCCTGGAGGACCTGGGTTACCTGCCGCGCATTGCTTTCAACCTGGACAATTTCTTTAAAAAGGCCGGCGCTCATGGCAAGCAGGCTTTAACCATGTGCATGGGCTTCGGCTGCAATGCCGCCGGCGTCGTGGGCTGCCGCATCATCGATTCCCCCCGGGAACGGCTACTGGCCATCCTGACCAACAATTTTTCCCCCTGTAACGGCCGTTTTCCCACGCTAATTACCCTGGCCGGCATCTTTATGGGCGGTTTGCTCACCACGGCGGCCGGGGTAGCGGCAGCAACTCTCACCGTGGTCGGGATTATCTTGCTGGGTATTGTACTGATGTTTTTTACTTCCTGGTTGCTCTCCCGGACCCTCCTGAAAGGTGTACCCTCATCCTTTACCCTGGAATTGCCCCCCTACCGGCCGCCCCAGGTGTTACGGGTAATCATCCGCTCCGTCCTGGACCGGACCCTCTATGTGCTGGTCAGGGCTGTCCTGGTGGCCGCCCCGGCCGGAGCCTTTACCTGGGTCCTGGCCAATGTCCACCTGGGCGCTTTCAGTATTATCGACCACATGGCCGGCTGGCTGCAGCCCTTAGGCAAGGTGGTTGGCCTGGATGGCTACATCCTGCTGGCCTTCATCCTGGGCCTGCCGGCTAATGAGATCGTCATCCCCATCCTGTTGATGAGTTACCTCTCGACAGGTATGCTCACAGAGGTGAATAGCCTGGCCGCGCTGGGAGAAATCCTGGTGCGACACGGATGGACCTGGATTACCGCCCTTAATGTCATGCTGTTTTCCCTTATGCACTGGCCCTGTGGGACCACCCTGCTGACCATTTATAAAGAAACGAAAAGCCTGAAATGGCCCCTCCTGGCGGCTGTAATCCCGACGGCCCTGGGCCTGGCTGCCTGCTTCCTGGTAAAGCTGCTGGCAGGCCTGCTGGATATTGTCGCGGCAGGATGACCTCCTGCCGGCACCATGAAGAGTACCTCCAGGAAAAGCGGGATGAAAGTAGGACTTAGTCGCTGCTGTGGCGGAACAGCCAGGCCCTGAGGTCCTCCAGTTTTTCTCCTTCCGGATACTTGTTGAGCCGACTCATGGCATGGACCTCTTCCAGGCATTCGGGATGGGTGCGAAAGTACTGGACCAGGTTGCGAAACAGGCACATGGTAGGCGGCGTGATGTAATGCTCGATGCCTTCTACCTGTTCTTCCACCCCTACCCGGGCGTTGAGGAGGGTTAAAAACTCTTTGAGCACGGCATCGCGCCAGACGAGAAAATACCCCAGCCGTTTCCCTTTATCGGTGAGGGCAATATGCCGGTACTTTGCGTACTGGATAAAACCCTCTTCATGGAGCTTCTGAATCATCCTGGTAACGGATGAGGGCTGGACGTTCAGGGCTTCAGCCAGGTCGACTGCCCGGACATAACCTTTTTCCTGGATTAGCCTGTAGATCATCTCCAGGTAATCTTCCATACTTTCCGTCAACATGGCTCTCCCTCCCGGAAGTTTCTTGCCTGCTAAACTTTATGCCGGGAGACACAGTTTTTTGCCCGGACTAAAAGGCCATGGTACAGCTTAGCTGACCGCGGCTACAAAACCAAAAAAATAAGCCGGTTTATGACCGGCTACAGCTCATCCTGCAGGTTTAAACGGGCTTTACGCTCGCCTTCTTCCGCCAGGGCCTTTTCCCCCGCCTTCACCAGTTTGCGCACCATATTGCCGCCGATTTTACCGGCTTCCCCGGTGGTCAACTCATCCCCCGGGTTGGCCAGGTCATCATCCAGACCCAATTCTTTGGCCGTTTCCCACTTCAATTTGTCGAGCTGTCTTTCCGTCCGCAGCCGGTCATTATCCTTTTTGTGGCTCATTTTAATCACCCCCGCAATATTGTGCCGTTACAAGCAGGGAATTATGTACTTGCTGGCAGTAGTCTTACCCTTTAATATTGCGTATTTTAGCTACCAGGAGCAGCGAGGCCGGGTAGATCAGGTAAGCAGGAAGGAAATAAAACGGGAAGGCGCGACCGGCAAAGATTAACATTTGGGAAAAATTTTCATAGAGGCTCATGGTTAAAAAGGTTAGCAGAAGGCCTGCCGGCAACACCAGAGGGCGGTAATCTTGCAGGCCTAAAAGCTGGGCCGTGCCCAGGGTAAAGGTATAGTAGACAACAGTCAGTTTTAATAAAATGGTAAAGCTCCAGACGAAAATGATGACCGGTTCCAGGCGTTGCAGAAAGTCGCCAATATTAATCATCTGGATGGCTATAAGGCTGGGGAAATTAATGCGCGCCGTTTCGGAAGCGCCCAGGACGATGATGTTACGTACCAGTACCAGCGTGGTGAGCAATGACGCTATGATTACGGCCCGGGCGAAGGGAGCAAAGCTTTTTTTGGGTTCGGTTAAAAAAGGTAAAAGAACCAAAAAGAAAACGGTCTCGCCAAAGGGAAAGACAAAGGCCGGGTAGACCCCGCGCAGAACAGGTAGCGGCCCCCTTTCCATAACCGGGAGGAGGGCTTCCCAGTGAGCCAGTCCCGGGACAGCTTCAGCCAGGGCAGTAAGAACTAAGATGGCAACAATTACAAGAGGAAGTAAGAGTTCACCCATCCGGGCCGGGACTTCTATCCCCAGCCGAACGGCGTAGGCGGCCAGGCCGGCAAAAACCCCGGCAACGATTTCCATTGGCGTTTGGGGCAAAACGATCAGCTTGTATAAATCAACAACGTTACGCAAAACCAGGGCTGCCAGGTGCAGGGCGTACCAGAGAAAAATAATATTCAAGCAGGTTCCCAGCCATCGCCCCAAAACCCGGGAGGCATATTGCACCGGTGATTCTCGCGGGAAGCGCCGGCCGAGGGCAGTATAGCAATAGGCCGCACCCAGGCCCAGGGTTCCCGCTAGAAGATAAGATATCCAGGCGTCCTGTTTGGCCGGCCCGACAGGGACGATCAGGGTAGAGGTACCAATAAGGTACCCGGTAACCAGCAAAAAAAATTGCCAGAGAGATATCCTGCCTTTTTCACCCACGATTGCTTCCCCCTGGTGACCAGCCAGTATTTCATAACTAATATTTCCACTAAAAGGGAAAATATACAGCTGCTTTTGGTATATAAAGCCATACCGGGTTTCATACTAGTTCCATCCAGTTCCACAATTTTGGCTAGAGAAGGTGCTGGCTTTGCTCTGGATATGGCACCGTTTATGGCGCCAAGCCACCCCGGGCAAGCAAACTTCGAACGAACACGCCCTGCCGATAACTACCAGGCTTGATGCTAACATTAATTACCTTAAAAAAACCTTTGGCCAGAGTGAGGACCTGGTCATCAGGGAGATAGAACTGCCAGGTAAAAAACTGGCGCTGGTTTACCTGGAAACCCTGATCGACCGGGATGTTGTCCAGCGGGATATCCTGCGTTCCCTGTTAGCCTTGCAGGCAATACCGCTATCGGGGGACGAGGCCAAATTTAGCCGGTTGATCCGCGCCAGGTTAACCATCGGCGATCTTCAAGAAGAGCGGCTGTGGTCAAAGATAATCACCGGCTTGCTGGACGGTAAGGCAGTTTTAATGGTTGAAGGATATAGCCGGTGCCTGCTGCTCAGTATAGAAGGTTGGGAAAAAAGGCCGGTCGAAGAACCTGTCAATGAAGTTAGTATCCGTGGCCCCCGCGAGGGATTTGCTGAAAATTTAGCAACGAATATCTCTCTCATCAGGCGGCGGCTGCGTGCGCCCGAGCTTCGTTTTGAAGCTATGAACCTGGGCCGGCGCACCCACACCAAGGTGGTTATCTGTTACCTGGAAGGACTGGTATTAAAGGGAATTCTGGAAGAACTCCGCCGCCGGTTGCAGCGTATTGATATTGACGGTATCCTGGAAAGCGGCTATATTGAGGAACTCATTGAAGACGCTCCCCATTCTCCTTTTCCCCAGCTTAACCGCACGGAAAGGCCGGATAAACTGGTTGCCGATTTATTAGAAGGTAGGATAGCCGTCTTGACTGATGGTACACCCTTTGCCCTGATCCTCCCGGGCAGCCTGGTATCCCAGTTGCATGCTCCGGACGATTATTATGAGCGCTGGCCTTTAAGTATAGGGGTGCGCCTGTTCCGCTTTTTAGGAATATTTATCGCCCTGCTCCTACCGTCCCTTTATGTAGCTTTGACTACCTTCCACCAGGAAATGATTCCTACCCCCCTGGCAATTTCTATCGCTGCCCAGCGTGAACTGGTGCCGTACCCGGCCGTTGTTGAAGCTTTAATCATGCAGGTGCTCTTTGAAATTCTCATTGAAGCCGGCATAAGGTTACCCCGGGCCATCGGACCGGCGATTAGCATCGTAGGAGCCCTGGTAATCGGTGAAGCAGCCGTCCGGGCGGGGCTGATGTCGGCGGCAATGGTTATTGTTATTGCCGCTACAGCCATCGCTTCGTTCACCATACCTACATTTGGCCTGAGCCAGGCCGTGAGGATGCTTCGCCTGCCGATGATTCTTTTAGCCGGTTTTCTGGGCCTGCTTGGTATTTTTGCCGGCTTGCTGGTCATTTTAATCCACCTGGTGAGCCTGAGGAGTTTTGGTGAGCCTTATCTCAGCCCCCTGGCACCATTTATTTGGGAAGCGCAAAAAGACCTGGTGGTGAGGGTGCCCTGGTGGGCCATGCTCTGGCGGCCTGTACTCACCGGCTGGCGCGATTTGCGGCGTATTAAACCAGGCCTGCACCCTTTTATTACAGCTAGAGATAAAAATGCCCAGGATGAACTGGAAACGCAGTTGGGTGAAGGCAATGCGAAAAGCGTTACAGGCAGGAAAGGGAGAAGAAAAAAAACGGGGAAGCTGGCGAGGAAGAGATAAATTAACTGCCAGAGAGGCCTTATGGCGTTGATGGGCGAGATCGACCGGGAAGTGGTATATTGGTTTTTAAAGCCGGAAGCAAATATTTTTTATACGTAACCTTTGGCCTGGTAGCCCTTTTGACGGCCCTGTTCTTGAGCGGCTGCTGGGATCGCCGGGAGATAAATGAACTGGCCTTCCTGTCCAGCATGGCGGTAGACCTGGCAGGAGAGCAGCGTCTTTTAACCTATGAATTCGTCCGGCCGCTTACCACCGGTGGGGGCGAAAGGGGAGGAGGGGGAACTTTACCTCATCGCCAGGCTACCCTCCGCAGTGGCAGGGGAGAAACCCTTATAACCGCCTGCCGGCAAATTACCACCGGTCTTCCCCGCCGGGTTTATCTTGCCCATACTAACGCGGTACTGGTAGGAGAAGAAATGGCCCGCCAGGGCCTGAGAGAGTTACTCGATTTTATTGACCGGAACCCGGAATTACGCCGCACGACCTTGATTATGCTTACCCGGGGAGCGGCACGGGAGATATTAATAAAAGTGCAGGGGGACATGGAAACAACCTTGGGCAAGGAAATAAGCGGTCTCCGCAAGTGGGTGCAGAGCAGTGGCTACGGTTTTATTCCTAATGTTAACGACGTTTTTTTTGATTTATCCAATGGAGCGGGAACCACTGTCCTGCCGGTACTGGAGCTCAGTCCCCAGCCGTTCCCGCCCCTTATTGGTACTGTTGCGACATCAAGCGGCGGTGGTTCCCGGGGAACCGGGGGTACAGAGGGACGGGTAGAGGAACCGGAAACGGTAAGGACGGTGCGCCTCAACGGCGCCGGCCTTTTTTACCACGACAAACTGGTGGCGTGGCTGGATAAAGATCAGGCCCGCGGCTGGGCCTGGGTGCGCAATAAAGTACGGCGGGCCGTACTGGCGTTACGTTGCCAGGGAAATAATACCAAGGTTGCCGTAGATATAACTGAAGCCCACGCCGATGTCAGCGTCGACATGCAAGGGAGCCAGCTCCAGGGTAAGATCAAGCTCAGGGTGGAGGGCGAGCTTCTGGAACAGCAGTGCAACCTGGAATTTACCAGGGAAGAGGCCATTAAATCGCTAGAAAGCCGCATGGCAGCTCAGATTACGGCTGAAATCAGCAGTGCCCTCAATCAGGCCAAGATGGTGGGAACTGATGTTTTCGGCTTCGGCGGCGCCCTCCATCGCCAACAACCTGAACTGTGGCGCCAGTTACAGGGACGCTGGAACGAAGAATTTAAAAAGCTGCCTGTTACCATCAATGTCGAAGCTAAATTGAGACGTACTGGTATGACTGGTCGTCCCTGGCAGCCCGGGGCGCGCTAGTAGTTAAAGCAGCCGGCTCCCTTCTGAGACTTGCTATGTAAGGAGTGCCTTAATGGCAGGCTTGTTTATTTTAGTGGTTGTATATACCATTATTTTTCTCCTGGATGTCCCGCCCCTGGTCCGGCGCCGGGCCTGGCGGGAACTACTCGCTTTTGCCGTCCTCTCCCTCATGGGGCTGGCCCTGGGGGTTCCCTGGTCCCTGGGACATAAAATATTCTTTCCTTCGGAGGCAATCATCAAATTTTTTGAGCCGCTGGCCCGGTTGGTCATGGGCCCCCAGGAATAAGCAGCAGCTGCTACCCTGCCTCGTAGTAGCGCAAAATGTGATACTCATTATCGCGTTGGGCGGGTCGGAAACCGGCCGCCCGGATGCAGCGGAGGATCTCCTCCTGATCAGCGCGGAAGGAAGCCCCTGCCGCCCGGACGACGTTTTCCTCCAGCATGGTGGAACCGAAATCGTTGGCGCCAAAGAAGAGGGCCGTCTGGGCCACTTTGGTTCCTTGAGTTACCCAGGAGACCTGGATATTGGGGAAGTTGTCCAGGTAAATCCGGGAAAGGGCGAGTATCCGCAGGTATTCGCAGGCGCCCACCTCCTCACCACCCAGGTCGGTATTGCCTGGTTGGAAACTCCAGGGAATAAAGGCTGTGAAGCCACCCGTTTCATCCTGGAGCTGCCGGACAGCCTCCAGGTGAGCGATCCGCTCAGCCATTGTTTCTCCCAATCCGAAAACCATGGTGGCTGTTGATTTCATCCCCAGGGCATGGGCGGTACGCATCACCTCCAGCCAGCGGGCCGTGGAGGTCTTGTTAGGGCTGACCCGGTTACGAACACTGTCGACCAGGATCTCTGCCCCTCCGCCAGGCAAGGAATCGAGACCCGCTCTCTTCAGCCGCTGCAAAACCTCTGCCACCGGCAGCCCTTCCTTCCGGGCCAGGTCATCGATTTCTACGGGGGATAGGGAATGAAGGGTGACCGGATAGCGGGATTTAATCCACGAAAAGAGGTCCTCAAACCAGGCCAGGTCTAGATCGGGATGCAGGCCCCCCTGCATCAGGATCTGAGTCCCACCTGCAGCCAGGGTCGCCTCTATTTTACGGCCGATTTCCTCCCGACTGAGGACGTAACCTTCCGGGTGACCGGGCGGGCGATAGAAGGCGCAGAAACGGCAAGCATTGACGCAGATATTGGTATAGTTGATGTTCCGGTCCACGACAAAGGTGACCGTCCCCTCGGGGTGCAGCTTCTGGCGAACCCGGTTGGCCAGGTAGCCAAGTTCCAGCAAGCCGGCCTCTTGATAAAGGTGCTCCGCTTCGTGAAAATTCAAACGCTCACCGTCAAGCACTTTGCAGGCGATAATTTCCTTCATCTTCTCCTCCCCAGATTTCCAGCGCTACCGGATGTAGTAGTAAGCCCTCAGCATGGGCCAGGCGGTAGAAGGTTAAAAGGCCTTCCAGGTGCGGCCAATCCAGGTCATAGTTTAACAGGGTAAAATAATCCTCGATGAATTCCGGTTCCACCCTCAGCATCTGGGCCCCTACTGCCGCCAGGGTCCCCGGGTGCCTTTTTCCCCAGGCCTTGGCCTTCTGTAAGGACCGCCAGATTCCGGCCAGCTTTTCCGGGTGGGCAGCCGCAAAATCTTTCCTGGCCACCCAGAGGGCAAAGACCATAGGCTTGCCGGTTAATTGGCGCCACTCTTCCCCCAGGTCATAAACAAAGGAGTAGCGACCTGCCCGGACAATCTGCAGGGCCTCATCCCCGATGGCAAGCAAGGCTTCCGGCTGGCCCCAATCCGGGGGGCTGCCGGCCGGGCGGATAAAAAGGGCGGGCGCAACGCGATAAAGCCGTTGGAGGAGGATACGCAATAAAACCACGCTGGTGGCCGAATAAGGTGTAAGGGAAAGGGGTCGGCCCCCGAGTTCCTTTGCCGGTACCCGGCTCACCAGGACCACGCTGCCAACCTTGCCGTAGCAGGAGATAGATAATCCCGGTAGAACCAGGGCTTCTTCCGCAAACTGCCCGTAAGCCAGGGAAGAGACGGCCGTGACCTCCAGTTCCCCTTGCCGGAAGGCCTTATTTAAAACCGCCGGGTGGTCAGCAATTATTTTGGCCGGTACTTTTACCTGTCCTGTCTCCAGAGCGTAAAAAAGCGGGAGGCAATTCAGGTAACTCACCCGGCCCAGTCGTGGCCATTCCATGTCCATCCTCCTTTCAGGCATAGCGCCTGATTTCCCGGTATAAAGTGTCCCGTTCCACCGGTATCCTACCGGCGGCCCGGATGCTGCGCAAAAAGCTTTCGGCAGGCTGGTATTGGGGCGTAGCGGCCCCCGCGTCATGAAAAATACGTTCTTCCCGTACGGTACCATCCAGGTCGTTGACCCCGAAATGCAAGGCCACCTGGGCTAATTTCGGTCCCATCATGATCCAGAAGGCCTTGATGTGACGAAAGTTGTCCAGGAGCAGGCGGCTGATGGCCAGCATCTTTAGATCCTCCACCCCGGTGGTTCCCGGCAGGTTGCTGAAGGCCGTGTTGGCCGGGTGAAAGGCCAGGGGTATAAAGGCCAAAAAGCCCCCCGTCCGGTCTTGGAGTTTCCGGAGGGCCAGGAGGTGGTCCACCCGGTCGGCCGCTGTCTCCAGGTGGCCGTAGAGCATGGTAGCGTTGGTGGGTATACCCAGGCGGTGGGCGGTTTCGTGGATCAGGAGCCAGCGCTGGCCGTCAATCTTTCTGGCACAAAGGCGCCGGCGTACCTCCGGGGCAAAGATCTCGGCCCCGCCACCGGGAAGGGAATCCAGGCCCGCCTGCCGGAGTTCCCGGAGCACGTCGGCTACAGGCCGGCCGGCCTGGGTCGCTATAAAGTCAATTTCTACGGCATCAAAGGCCTGGATGCAGGCCCGGGGCGCTACCCGGCGCACCGTACGGATCAGGTCCAGGTAGTATTCATAAGGCAGTTCCGGATTCAAACCTCCGACAATGTGAATCTCGGTGACCCCTGCGGCAGCCGCCGCCCTGGCCTTGGCCTCGACTTCAGCCAGGGTAAGGGTGTAAGCCTCCGGACTACCTGCCTCCTTACCAAAAGCACATAAATCACAGAGATTTTGACAAACATTAGTATGATTAATGTGGGCATTATTAATAAAGTAAACGTCATCCCCGCACACCCGCCGTCGAGCCAGGTCGGCGAGGAACCCGATGCCCAGGAGGTCCTGGCTCTCGAACAGGCGAATACCGTCTTCCCGGCTCAGCCTTTCCCCGGCATACACCTTGGCAGCTATGGCCGCCAATTCTCCCCGGGAGAGTTCCGAACGTATTTGGTCAATATAGGCTGACAAGACCTGTCAACTCCCTTCTATGCGGGGTTTATAATACTTACCAATATTCTCCGGGCGCAAAAGGGTGGGTTTACGCAGCGTAGCGCAACCACAGTCCTCATCAAAAGTCACTCGTCCCAGGGCCTTCAGGATAATGCGGCCGAAAGCCGGAGCATCATCAAAAAAGATCTCCCTTAACTCCCTGTGTTCCCAGGGTTTCACCACACCTTCCCCGTAATTTACTACCAGGTAGATGCCGGCGTAACAGGCCCCCATTTCCCTCGCCAGGTAGACCTCGGGGCAGAGGGTTTGGCCTACGACATCCGCCCCCCACTGGCGAAACATGTTTACTTCGGCTACGCTCTCAAAGTGGCGCCCATCTGTCACCAGGTAAACGCCGCGGTCAAAGATCCGCCCCAGAGGGGTCTCTCTAGCCGTTTCTACCAAAGTCTTGTGCAGAGAAGGGCAAATAGGCTGGCGCATTATTGACAGGAAGCCCTCCTGGAGCCCCACATCCCGGCGCATGGAAAAATCAATATAATCTGTAACCACTACAATATCCCGGGGATCCAGGAGGTGATTTACGCTTCCCACCCCGCCCTCAGCAATGATCTTCCGGACTTTAGCCTGCATAAAGGCATGGAACAGGCGCTGCGAACTCTCGCCCCAGGAGACGCCGGGAATCCTCCCATGCATTTTGGCCGCCAGCACGCGCCGCGGCGGGTCGCCGGTTGTAAAAAGAGTTAGAGGTGCACTGGGACCCCAGGGGGTGGTAAAAACCATATCCCGGGCCAGTACCTCTGTTCCAGGATCCTTTAATGCTTCGGGAAAATCCAGGCTAAAGGTGCCCGAGCCACCGATAAAGCCAATATCCGCCTGCACCCTTTCTTCAATCATTCTCCAAGTCTCCTTCCAGGCGATAACCCAGACCGCGCAAGTTATAGGCTACCAGCTCTTTCCCCGCCGCCGTTAAATCAGCCGGAATACCATCTTTCAGCCAGCTAATGACCACCTGGTAAAAGGTACCTACAAAAGCTAAAGCTGCAACATGGGCATCCTGGGGTGGTAGCTCCTTCCTCTGGATACCCTCCAGCACGTCTTCCTCTACAAGCTTGGTTAGACGGCGTAACAAGTCGTAGAGTTGTTCTGCCACCGCCGGGTGGCCCGCCGGCGATTGGACCAGCATTACCCGGGCCAGGTCATGGTTCTCCTGTAAGACCGCCAGGGCTGCCTCCATAGAGACCTGGAGTTTTTGGCGTCCACCGGTGGCTTTTTTGCGGGCCTGGGCAATACGTTCCAGGACCATCTCATAAGCTTCGTTGACCAGGGCGGTAAAAAGGGCTTCCTTATTGCGCAGGTACAAGTAAATCGTGCCGATGCCCACCCCCGCCCGGCGAGCGATATCTTTAACCGAAGTACCATAAAACCCGTTGCGGGCAAATTCTTCCCTTGCCGCCTGCATAATGGCCTGCAGGCGAGCCTCTATCTTTTGATCTACCTTTTTCGTCCGCCGGTAAACCAAAAACCCTTCCCCCAATTTTCAAGCAATGAACTGCAATTCAATTCTTCAATCGCCATTTTAGATCATTTAAAGGCCGGAGTCAATTTTAAAGTTATTAGGTCTTAAGATATGAGGTATCCCTGTGATTCCGTAGCCGGGCAATCAATACTTGTTTGCTTGAATTTTCCTTGAAGCCGAATATATTTATTTTGGAAGTCTTGATTTTTAATGGATCTTGTTCACAAGCTTGCATCTTATGGTAACATAGATTATATAATCAATACTAATGTAAGCAGCAAGGTGTTGGCTCAAAGCTTTAGCATGGCAGTATAAAACCTGAATCCTTTGGTGCGGGGTGAACCCGTTGCTGGACATCAATGCCCTCGATCGCATCGTCAAAGAAACTATTGAAGCCATTGAGCGTAGTCAGGTACAGATTTATGAAATCGCTGAAAATACCCGGGTTGAGGCGAACCTGGTTAGTAGTGAATTGTCTGGCGTCAAAAATGAGTTAAATGCTGTTATCGCGGAGGTAGATAAGCTGGAGCGGGAGGAAAGAAGAGCCCGGTTGCGTTTGGCCGAAGTAAGCAAAGACTTTAACCGCTATACCGAGCAAGATATCAAAGCCGCCTACGATAAAGCCTATAATTTGCAAATTGAACTTATTAAACTTAGGGAAAAAGAAAAAGTGCTACAATACCGGCGCAATCATCTGGAAATGAGCTTGCGCCGTTTACAAGCGACCATCCAGAAGGCAGAAAAGCTGATCTCGCAGGTGGGAGTGGTTCTGTCTTATTTGAACGGCGGGCTCCATGACTTGAGCTTGAAGATTGGTGAAATGCAACAAACACAACAAATGGCCCTTGATATTATCCGGGCCCAGGAAGAAGAACGCAAACGTGTTGCCAGGGAAATTCACGACGGTCCGGCCCAAACCATGGCCAATATTATAATGCGGGCCGAATATTGTCTGAAACTTTTAGACAGGGACCCGGAAAAGGTCCGAGAGGAATTGCTGGCCCTCCAGAATATAGTCATGCTAAGTTTGCAGGATGTCCGTATGATTATTTTTGACCTCCGGCCCATGGTTCTCGATGATTTGGGCCTTGCTCCGGCGTTGAAGCGTTACTTTGCCTCCTATAAAGAACAGTACGGGTTGGAAATTGAGTTTCTTTTCTTCGGACAAGAGCGCCGTTTAGAAAGCACCATTGAGATAGCACTTTTTCGCATTATTCAAGAGGCCGTAAATAACATTAAAAAACATGCCCGGGTCAAAAGCGCCGTGGTCAAGATGGAGATGCAGCCCGATAAGATTACGGTTTCAATCAGGGATACGGGTAAGGGATTTGATCTAAACTCTGTCCAGGGCGGTAAAAATGGTAATGGCTACGGCCTCGTAGGCATGCGTGAGAGGGTCCAGCTCTTAAACGGCGAAATGAAGATTAACACCGCGCCAGGTAAGGGCACCTGCATTAGCATCACGATACCTTTGCAGGATCAGGGGCCTGGCATTTAGACACCTGAGTGCTGCCAGCAACACTGGCATACCTGGCTTGGCTGTTACCGGTTTGGGAGGGTTAAGTCATATTTAATTATGAAAATAGACGCAAAACCGGAGTAAAAGCGGTGGGAAAGTGGGGAATAATGGGGTCGAGGTGGGTAAAGTGTAATTTAAATTTAAGGGATTAGATTAGATTAGATTGATAGCACGCCCTGCCAGGGCGAACAAAAGACCTAAGATGATGCTGCCCAGTAAATAGGTTAAAGCGTTTATAACTTCCCCATCTTCCAGAAGCCGGACAACTTCATAGGAAAAGGTAGAGAAGGTAGTATAGGCCCCTAAAAACCCCGTAGTCAACGCTAAAGTCAAGCTGGTACCAAATCTGTGGGTAAATGCCGGTGTGCCTAAAAGTAGTCCTAACAGAAAAGCGCCAGTTAGGTTAATTATTAGAGTGCCTGTAGGAAAATTACCCCTGCTTCTTGCTGATAATGCCTGTCCTAAAGCGTATCGAGTAATAGCACCCAAAAGCCCGCCTAGTCCTACATAAAAATACTGCATTCTTATCTCCTACCTGTTTTCTGCCCTGGTTTGCTGTACTTTGAATGCCAATAAAATTGGTATTCTAGCCAGGATTATTCCCGCCCTTGCAGCAATTAAACCTCCCAAAGTGGATACCAGAATATAGATGGCGGCATAAGCAATATGACCGCTAGTTAAAAGGGTTATCGTCTCCCAACTAAAGGTGGAGAAAGTCGTAAAGGCGCCCATAAAGCCTGTTGTTATACCTAACCTTAATTCGGGACTTAAGGTAAAGCGTTCTAAGCTATAGGTAAGAATAAAGCCCATAGCGAAACATCCCAAAATGTTTATTATTAGGGTCCCTAAAGGAAAGGATGAGTGCCATAAGGTAGCAATGGAGCGGCCAAGTTCAAACCTGGCTATGGCCCCCAAAAAGCCAAAAATACCAATATATATGTAGAGCAACTTAATCACCTCCACATGGAGTTGCAAAACTAACAAAAAAATCCTACCTTCGGGGCATAAAATTAGCCCGCCTTTTGGTAGGAGTCATCACTGCTTGCCGCAGATTTAAGGCGAACTCCATCGCCTAAGACTATTAGCAAGATATGATAGTATTATACGACAAGAAGGCGCTAAAATCCTGCTTAGATCAACAGCACGACTAAAGACGCAATAAAAATAATAATCAATCCAATTGAAAGCGGGAGATAAAGAGAAAAGCCCCTTACCGGGGCTTTAGCTTTAATAGTATTTTTTACGCTCCAGGTACTCTTGGATCAGGTTTAACGTCTCGCCGAAGCGCTGGAAGTGGACGACTCTCTTTCCCTGAAGAAGCGCAGAGCATCGGTAACGTCCGGGTCATCAGACAAATTAATGAGCCACACATAGGTGGAGCGGGCCTTTTGTTCGGCAGCTATCTTTCAGGAAGATCGAACTTTGGTTAGAAGGAAATTAAGGTTAGGTAGCGAATATAATCAAGAGTAGAAAAGCGGCCGGAGCCGCCGGGAAGCAAAATTAAGGAAGCAAGGAAGAATGATAAGCACCACGAAGGTGTTGAGTCTTTACGAAGGAGCATCCAAGTGGTGCTTTTCTCTGTATATGGGCCACGGAGGCCTAATCCCCTTGAAAATGGAGGAGGGGAGGTTCCGTGGCTCTTACTTTTGTCCGGGAGTTGGCGAGCAGCAGTGTGGGGTTACTTTCTAAAAGAACCCTACTCTTCTGATGTGGATAGTATTTCGGGGGCACGTATTGGTTGGTTCAAAAAATAAAAATTTGAGGGGGTTTGGTTAAAGATGCCTAAATTGATTGTTAGCGGCCGGGGCGGCAGCGGGAAGAGCACACTGGTGACCCTGCTGGCGCGGCGGCTGGGAGAACAAGGAAAGGTCCTGGTGGTAGATGCAGACGAGTCAAATCTCGGGCTGGGTGCAATATTTGGGATCGAACCACCCGGAAAAACTCTGATGGACTACCTGGGGGGCAAAACGGCGGTAAAGGAAAAGCTGGTAGCCATGCTCAAAGGTGAAGGAAGCGAGCAGGTAGCGCTTTTTACTGAAAAAATGGCTCTGGATAGCTTACCCCCGGAATTAGTGGGCTGGGATGGACCTGTGGCTTGCCTTATTTCCCGGCCGTAGCCCGGGCGAATCTTCTGGGAGTTCCTCTGGACGCAGGCGCCCTGCGGGAGGAGGTGGACAGGCTGAAGGGCGGGATTAGAGGGATGTTAGAAGGTAACTAGCCATCACAACAGGTGTGGTGAAAAGGGGATGCCTTGCAGCGGAAGAGGTTACGGAGAAACGAGTTTTTATACAGTAAATCCAAAAAAGGGAGGAGAAATAAATGCGGACAAAGGCATTGAAGGCAGTGGCTATGCTCATTGCCCTGCTGATTACCGTCATTATCCTGGGTGGGTGCGGGGCTAAAGCACCCGGGCAGGATACGGCGACGCCGCAGAAAACCGTTGTCACCGACCTGGCCGGCCGGCAGGTGGAAGTTCCCGTACCGGTAAAGAAGGTGGTGGCCATCGGCCCCGGTGCCCTGCGGCTGGTTTGTTATGTGAACGGCGCGGATAAGGTGGTGGGCGTGGAGAACCTGGAAAAGCAGCAGCCCACCGGCCGGCCGTATATTTTAGCCCATCCCGAATTAAAGGATTTGCCCACCATTGGCCAGGGAGGGCCCAATTCCACCCCGGACGCGGAAAAGCTGGTCAGCGTCAAGCCGGACGTAATTTTTGTTGCCTACCTGGTAGACAGGTCTCGGGCGGATGAACTGCAGGCCAAAACGAACATCCCGGTGGTGGTGTTGAGCTACGGCAGGCTGGCCACCTTTGACGAGGACGTTTATAAGTCCCTTAAGCTGATTGGGAAAATTACCGGTAGTGAAGAAAGGGCCCGGGAAGTAGTTGATTACCTGCAAAAATGTCAGCAGGATTTGCATGCGAGGACGAAGGACATCCCTGAAGACAAAAAACCCAAAGTTTATGTAGGCGCTCTGGGCATGAAGGGAGTACACGGCATCGAGAGCACCCAGGCCAAATATCCGCCCTTTGCGGCTGTTAACGCCCGGAATGTGGTTGACGAAACGGGTAAAACGGGGAGTGTTATGATCGACAAGGAAAAGCTCCTGAGCTGGGACCCTGATATCATTTTTATCGATGAAGGGGGCTTCTCTCTGGTGCGGGAAGACTACAAGAAAAACCCGCAGTTTTACCAGTCCCTGAAGGCGGTCAAAACAGGTCAGGTTTACGGCCAGATTCCTTATAATTACTACACCACAAACATAGGCACTGCCATTGCCGACGCCTACTACGCCGGGAAAGTGATTTACCCCGAACAATTTAAAGATATCGACCCGGCCCAAAAGGCCGACGAGATTTACCAGTTCCTTTTGGGCAAACCTTTATATGAACAGATGGCGAAAGATTACGGTGGATTCAAGAAGCTTGATCTTGCTAATCCGTAATACTCGAGGGGAAAGAAAAATATGCGGCAGGTAGCTATGGAAAACATCCCGGAAAGTTACCTCAAGTATACCCAAAGAAAAGTTTTTATCATTTGCCTGCTTTTCCTTTTGACCGTCCTGCTAGGTGTCTACGCCATCAACGCCGGGTCGGCGGAGCTTTCGCCGGCCCAGGTAATGCTGACGCTGCTGGGCAAAGCGGAGGGACGTTTAAATATCATTATTTGGAATATCCGGCTGCCCCGGGTGCTGGCGGCGGTTACTGCCGGGGTCGGTCTTTCCGTGGCGGGTTGCGTGATGCAAAATCTCTTGAGAAACCCTCTGGCGTCCCCTTTCACCCTGGGCGTTTCGCAGGGTGCGGCCTTTGGCGCCGCCGTGGCCATCATTGCTCTGGGGGCGGGGAGCATCCACAGCACCAGCGTCGATGCAGTCATCATCAACAACCCCTATCTGGTCACCATTTCCGCCTTTGTAGGGGCGATGGCGACGACCCTGGTAGTTCTCTTCCTGGCCCAGGTCAGGGGGGTCACTCCCGAAGCAATGGTCCTGGCGGGGGTGGCCCTGGGGTCCCTTTTTTCAGCTGCCACCATTATCCTGCAGTTTTTTGCCAGCGACGTGCAGGTGGCTTCGATTGTTTTTTGGACCTTCGGCGACATCGGCCGGGCTTCCTGGCGGGATCTGGAAATTATGGCCGCGCTAACCTTTGTCGCGCTGCTTTACTTTATGGCCAACCGGTGGAATTACAACGCTTTGGACGGCGGGGAGGAGACGGCCAAAGGGCTGGGTGTTGATGTAGAGAGGATCAGGTTGACCGGGATGTTCGCGGCCTCCCTGGTCACGGCGGTAACTGTTTCCTTTCTGGGCATTATCGGCTTTATCGGCCTGGTCGCCCCGCACATGATGAGAAGGGTGCTGGGCGGCGACCACCGTTTCCTGATCCCTGCTGCCAGCGTAATGGGAGGGCTTTTGCTGCTTGCTTCCGATACCCTGGCCAGGACCGTTGTTTCCCCGGTTGTATTACCGGTGGGGGCGATTACCTCTTTTATGGGTGCCCCCCTGTTCCTTTACCTTCTCTCCAGGGGGTATGGCAAAAGATGATCTTGTCGGTAGACGGGGTGGAATTCAGTTACAGCAGCCGGCCCGTGTTAAGGGATATCAAATTTGAAGTCAACAGGGGGGAATTTTTTGCTATCCTGGGCAACAACGGCGCCGGGAAGTCCACCCTGCTCAAGTGCCTGAACAGGATTTTAAAGCCGCAAACAGGGACAATTCTCATTGAAAAAAAAGACCTGTTTGCCCTCAGTCCCCGGGAAGTTGCCCGCCGCCTGGGGTACGTGGCGCAAAGATACGAAAGCGCCCGGTTTACGGTCTTCGACGCCGTGCTTTTGGGCAGGAAACCCCACATCAAGTGGGGCACAACCGCAAGAGACCTGGAAATCGTCCGGAATGTGTTGGGTATTCTTGGCCTTGAGAAGTTTTCCCTGCGTTACCTGGATGAATTGAGCGGGGGAGAACTGCAAAAGGTGGTCATCGCCAGGGCTCTGGCCCAGGAACCCCGGGTGCTTTTACTGGACGAGCCCACCAGCAACCTGGATCTGAAAAATCAATTCGAGGTTTTGCAAACGGTAAAAAGTGCAGTCAGGGAACATAACATTGCAGCGGTGGTGGTAATGCACGACCTTAACCTTGCTTTGCGATTTGCAGATAAATTTTTGCTCCTGAAGAACAGAACCGTTTTTGCCTGCGGGGGGATGGAAATCATGACTCCGGAAAATATCGCCGGCGTCTACGGAGTTCGGGTAGCGGTGGAAAGACTGGCAGACATCCCCGTGGTCGTGCCCTTGTAAAAAGCCCGCGAAATCTTGAATGTTATTTTGGTTTGTTATATAATTATTAAAGAAATAGGCAACCAAGGAGGTTGCTAAATCTCGACCATGGAGGTCGTTACGGTATAAACCGGACATCTTCCATGGTTTATTTTATTTTTAACACAAGTTGGTTGACCTCGGAGGGGTGGTTATGGAGGTAGACTAGGCCTGCGCAACCGGAGACTTAAATAATTGAAGGAGGAAAAACGTATGCATATGGCAGATGCCCTGCTTTCACCGGCTGTAGGTGGAACCATGTGGGCAGTGACGGCAGGAGTCGCAGCTTATTCAATTAAAAAGGTTCAAAATGAATTAGATGAGCAAAAAATACCTTTAATGGGGGTAGTAGGTGCATTTGTATTTGCGGCCCAAATGATAAACTTTACAATTCCGGGTACTGGATCCAGCGGCCATTTAGGAGGAGGCATGCTACTGGCTATATTGCTGGGTCCTTATGCTGGTTTTCTAACCATGGCATCTGTTTTAGTTATCCAAGCACTTTTTTTTGCCGACGGTGGCCTGCTAGCATTGGGAAGCAACATTTTTAATCTTGGTTTTTATACATGCTTTATTGCATATCCCCTGATTTATAAATTGATTATTCGCAAAGGGTACTCAACTGGACGCATATTTGCCGGGTCACTACTGGGTGCAATAGTAGGCTTGCAGCTGGGAGCGTTCAGTGTAGTTCTAGAAACCCTGTTTTCGGGTATAACAGAGTTGCCCTTCAGCACGTTTGTTTTGTTGATGCAGCCCATTCACCTTGCTATCGGATTGGTAGAAGGCCTCGTAACTGCTGCTGTTGTCGCCTTCATTTGGAAAGCCCGCCCTGAAATAATTGAGAAGGCGGCATTGGGTGAGAAGCTGGGCGGTATTCCCATCAAGAAGGTCCTTGCCGGCCTTGCCATTGTTGCAATTATAACTGGTGGTGTCTTCTCATGGTTTGCATCTACATATCCCGATGGATTGGAATGGTCTATGCTTAATACTTCAGGTAAAGAGGAACTCGAGGCTCCGGACGGTATTCATCAAACGCTGGCTTCTATTCAGGAGAAAATCGCGTTTTTGCCTGACTACAGCTTTAAGAAAGTAAGTACTGATGCTCATGAACAGAAAGTAAGTACTGATGCTCCAGAGACCGAAGAGGCATGGCCGGCGGTGAATACCGGGACCAGTGTATCGGGACTGGTTGGCGGCGCAATGACTTTGCTTTTAGCTGCAATAACAGGGCTTATTATAAGATCAATTAAAAAGAGGGAAAAAGCAAGCGCAGTTTAAAGTAAAAGCAACAAGGCGGGGCTTTAACCCCCGCCAAAACTTATATAAATATAATTATATAAATGGGATGATAGGTGATGTCCAATCCGGCGGACTCATTATATAACATAAGAATACTTGATGAATTTGCAGATAAGAAATCTATTATACATGATGTGCACCCGCTTATGAAAGTGTTAACAACGGGCGCATATTTGCTAGTAACTGTATCCTTTAGTAATTACGAGTTAAGTGGTATGTTGCCACTTATATTTTACCCTGTTATTATCATGACACTGGCAGATATTCCTATGGTCCCGGTTTTCAAAAGGGTACTCTTGGCTTTACCTTTGATAATCGGCATCGGATTATTTAACCCCCTATACGATAAAAGCCCGATGCTAGTGTTGCCATGGATTACTATTTCGGGAGGCTGGGTTTCTTTTTTTGCAATCTTAATTAAAGGTTTTTTAACAATACTGGCAGCACTCATTCTCATAGCCACCACTGGAATGACGAGAATCGCCTCAGCGCTAAGAACCATAAGGATACCCGGGGTATTTATTATCCAACTTCTGCTAACATACAGGTATATCGCGGTGCTGGTTGAGGAAGCTGGCCGTATGGTACGTGCCTATTCATTGCGCTCTGCGGGTGAAAAAGGCATCAAATTTAGAGATTGGGGTTCGTTAACGGGACACTTACTTATCAGGTCGATAGAAAGGGCCCAACGTGTTTACCGTTCAATGTGCTGCCGGGGATTTACAGGAGAATATCATATCGGGAGAGAAAAAGGAATTGGTATTGGCGACATCCTGTACTTCGCCGGATGGAGTTTATCTTTTGTAATAATACGCTACTTCAACATTCCTGAGATGATAGGTTGGGTAATGATGGGAGTAAGGAGATAAATGAGCCATCATATTATACAAGCAGATAATTTAAAGTATAAGTACCCTGATGGACGCCAGGCGTTGAACGGAGTTGCTTTTAAGATTACTCACGGAGAATCCGTTGGAATTGTAGGCGCGAATGGTGCAGGCAAGTCGACATTGTTGATGCACCTTGTCGGGGTATTGTTTCCAGATGAAGGAGAAATCATGATAGGTGATGTGCCGGTAACCAAGAAAACATTGCCGTTGATTCGGCAAAGGGTGGGGATGGTTTTTCAAGACCCAGATGACCAGTTATTTATGACCACCGTTTATGATGATGTAGCCTTTGGGCCGCGCAACTATAAATTACCTGAGGAAGAGGTTGAAAAGAGAGTAATTAGCTCACTCGATACTGTTGGAATTCTACATTTGAAGGATAGACCGCCGTACAAGCTTTCAGGTGGTGAAAAGCGCGCAGCAGCTATTGCGACGGTTTTGGCTATGAATCCTGATATTCTCGTTATGGATGAACCAACGTCATCCCTTGATCCGAAATCAAGACGCCGTTTAATAAGACTTCTTCAAAGCTTTACCCATACGAAGATAATTGCGACCCATGATTTGGACATGGTATTTGAGCTTTGCGAGAGAACAATTGTTTTGAAGGACGGCAGGGTAATAACTGACGGTCCTACAGAAAAAATTCTTTGTGATGCAGAACTGATGGAAGAATGTGGGCTGGAGTTACCCCTGGGTTTACAGGGGTGTCCGGTCTGTGGTACGAAAAAGCCCATTTGAACGTTAGTGCTCCTAGTTCCGGATAACTAAAAGCGCCCGAGAAGGGGTGGCGGGGGTTATCCTCAAATTGTAATTAGAACAGTTACGGAAAACTGTCGTACGTTGAAATTTAAGGACTATGGATTTGAAGAAGATGAGTAATGTCAAGGTAGGAAGGTAGGCGCCCAGGTTTCCAGAAAAGATTATTGTTTTCGGCTCTTGGGCTAAAGGATAAGCAGGGCCAAACAGCGATGTATCGCCACCATGACTATAGAAGAGCTGCGAGAGCGATGTGTCCAGCTGGAACAACAAAACGCCGAACTGACCGCTAAATTAAACTGGTTTATGGAGCAGTTCCGTTTAAGCAAGAAGCGGCAATTCGGTGTTTCCAGCGAACGGACCAAGCCTCTAGAAGAGCAGCTTTTACTTTTTAATGAGGCGGAAGCGGGAGCCAGGCCGGAGGCGCCTGAGCCGGATTTGGAAACCATCACCTACCAGCGCCGCAAAAAACACAGCCGCCGGGAGATGAACCTGGAAGATCTGCTGGTAGAAGTAGTAGAGCACCGCCTGCCGGAAGAAGAGCGGGTCTGCCAAAGCTCACGGCGGTCCCCTGCATGAGATGAGCACCGAGGTGCGGCAGGAACTTAAGGTCATCCCGGCCCAGGTGAAAGTGGTTAAGCATATGCGCTACGTCTATTTCTGTCGCCGCTGCGAGCGGGAAGAGATAACCACTCCGGTTGTCACGGCACCCATGCCTGCTCCCGTACTTCCCGGCAGCCCCATATCTCACTGGACCCGGGGTACTACAAAGAGATTTCAAGCGCCGGAGGACAAAGTATGCGTTGCCTGCCGGCATTCCTGGGGTAAAAAGCGCGGGCATTGCGATATAGCAGGCAGGGGGTCAACCCTTACGGTAATTACGACATAACTTTAAGTTTGAAAATACTGGTATGTAGTTGTGGTCATAGTGTATAATAGTGGCAGGGGTGATTATTAACGTAAGACGTGAGGGGATAGTTCTGTGAAAGAAGAAATTAAGCAGTTAATCCTATACAGGATGGACCGCTCTAAAGAAGCTATAACTGAGGCGGAATTGCTTTTTTCAGAAGGCCATATACGTACTTCCTAACCGGTTATATTATGCCTGTTTCTACGCCGTTTCTGCCATTCTCCTTGCCAAGGGTTACTCGTCAGCCAAAATTCAGGTATCCGTTCGCTTTTTCCACCAGAAGATCGTTAAAGCTGGTTTGGTTAACCCTTCGGCCGGAACATTATATAACAGGCTGTTCGATGCCCGCCAGAAAGCGGATTATGCCGACCTGGTTAAATATGAAGCCGATATTGTTGCTCCCTGGTTTGATGAAGTAAAATCTCTTGTCGATCAGATTGAAACTCTTGTGGTTAAAGAGATCCGCAGTCCTGGCTGATCTATCCAGCTGTAGAAAGTCAAATGAATTGCACCAAAGCACCCGGCAGGGAAACCAGCCGGGTATTTTATTTCGACACCGGGTCTGGCTCCCGACCATTGACAAAATAGAGGGCGCGGTCGTGGTCGGCATAGTAGCCGTCCAGGCCGGCCCTTTTTATTTCTTCCAGGGGAGCGTCTTTGATCAGGTTATAGACCAGGGTAGCCACAATCTCCATGTGGGCCAGCTCTTCCGTACCGATGTCTGTAAGAACTGCCTTGGCCTGGGGGATAGGCATGGTGTAGCGCTGGGTGAGGTAGCGTAGAGATGCAGCGAGCTCGCCGTCGGGCCCGCCTGACTTTAACTTTTGTTATCCAAAACCTACCCTAAAAAAGGTAGAAGGTAAAAGACAAAAACTGGTTCCAGCAATGCGGGAGGGAGTTCTGGAGGCCTGCGGGAGGATTATAAACATCCACTAAGGTCGATAAAGCCCAAAAAGAAGAGAACCCATATAATTATAGCGCGAAACCTTGAGTTAGGGTATAATATTTACCAGGAGGGGGCTGGTTAACAGGAAATGAAAACCACGCGCTATTTTGAAGAGCAGGTTTTGCGAAAGCGCCCCTACCTTAAGATGGAATGGTGCGAGCAGGCCATACGTAAACCCGAGTTTCATGAAGTGCAGCCAGATGGGCGAATACGTCACTGGATATATGTCCCGGACTTGGGGAAATACTTGCGAGTGGTAACCCTGGAAGATGGCCGAACGATTCATAATGCCTTTCCTGATCGCAATTTTAAAATTGCAACCACCAAAGAGGAGTGAAAACATGAAATTTCATTACTACGCGGATACTGACACCCTGTATATAGACCTTTCGGAAAAAGAAAGCGCCGACTCGTTAGAAGTAGCGCCTGGCGTAGTGCTGGATTTTGACGCCGAAGGGAACCTGGTAGGCATAGATATTGACCGTGCTAGCGCCTTGATAGATTTATCGCGCTTGGAAGCCGATGGGCTTCCTCTTGGCCGCATTATGCTAACCGGGCCGGGTTCTAATATAAGCACCGCCCGGGCGGGCTGAGAACGGTACAGTTGTCAGGGAAGGTTCAGGAGTAAAATTTCTCCACAAAAAGAGGACCAATAAGATGACGGCAGGAACGCCAAAGCGCGCCTGCCGCTTTTGTTTAAAGCCGGTATTCCACGGTTTTTTGCTGGACCAGGACGTCGTAAAGGAAGCTGGCCTTGCTTAATTTTTCCAACTGCACCTCTTCGGGAACGCAGGCCAGGGGTTCAATGGGTTCCCTTACCCTGGCGATAGCCGTACCCAGGATTTCAAAACGGCGGTGGAAAGGCATTTTGGCGAAGTCAGGAGAGACGACCAGCAGGTCGATATCGCTGTCCTCCCGAGCCTCGCCCCTGGCCTGGTAACCGGGGCCAGGCATCATCACCATAAGCGCCCCCTGGTTCTAACTGCCCGCAAACTCGTACGCATGGTCTTCACGCTGCTGAGTGAAGGCCAAATTTACCAGCAAAGGAGATTAGGTAAGCACCTTCCTTCAACTTACTTTTATTGCTCAGGCTAGTAATTACTGCTCTAGCTTGCCTGCTTAGTTTCTTATTGCCGTTTTACGTTTTGAGGCACTAACATTGCTGGTGAAAGATGCTTGTGGTACCTACATCATAGAAAACCTTAACTGCAACTACGCCTTCGCAGCTATCCTGGACCTCATACTTGATTTTGCTGCTGCTCAACTTTACGCCCGGGATTGAAGGCTGCCTGGCCTGGGCAGAGTGCACCCTGGTAGAAGAAATCAGCCGCAAGCATTATTCCCTGGTTATCGGTAAGGTGGTGCATCTGGAGGTAGATGAACGTTTCTTCAATGAAGCTGGAGAAATGGACTATGAACGGGCGAAACCGTTATCGGTAATGCTTGGTGAGCACGGAATGTGGTTTACCCGGCCGGTTTTTGCGGGTAGGTATGCAGATTACACAGAAATGTTCCTGGGTAAAAAGGATGAGGCCCCCGCTTTTACTGGCGAAAACGGGTAGAAGTTGTGTGCCCTGTAAGGATATTCCTGAAGGGGGGCGGGAGAAGAGGCCCCGGAGGAACCGGCAGGTATCTGCGAGTTTTTATTTAACCCGTTCAGGTGCCTTCACTGTGGCCATACCTGACGCGCGCAGTGCTAGAAACAATATATACAAAGTACGATAATATCGAACGAATTTGCGAATGGTTTTGCAAGGAAGCCAAAGGGTATAAAGAAATGCTTAAACAACTGAACGGTATACGACAATATAGAATATCAAGCCTGCGATGAAAGGGGGGCATCAGGCTTGAAGGTAGTAAATCTTGTGGCCGAAGTAGATGAAGAAAAGTGTAAGGCTTGCCGCACCTGCGAGCGGGTGTGCCCGGTTCTGGCCATCAAGGTGGAGAACGGGAAGGCGGTAGTAAATCCGGAGCGCTGCCGGGGTTGTGCAGCCTGTGAACAGCGTTGCCCTGACTACGCCATTACCATGGCCAAAAGGGAAGAGCCTGTAGTAGTAGGGGTAAGCATGAATAGTGTAGATTATAACCAAGTCATAGAGCTCTGCCTGCGGGCCAGGCTCCATCCGGAGCAGATAATTTGCTGCTGCACCTCAACTAGGGCGGAAGAGGTGGCTGCGGCTATCTTACTCGGAGCACGTTCCCCGGAAGATGTTTCCTTCACGACCGGAGCCAGGACGGGCTGCAAAGTGGGGTGCATTCAGTCCATATTGAGGCTCCTGGGGGCAGCGGGTATTGAACCGTCTCCTCCTAAAGGAGGCTGGCAATGGTACTGCCGGACTCCCACAGTATGGGATATTCCCGAGAAAGTGAAACAGAGGTACACCGGAAGAGGATTCCGCTTTGAGGATGATATCAGGCTTTTGGAGCGGGTAATAGCGGCCCCCCTGCAAGGGGTGATAGTGATTCCCATGAGAGGAAGGAGGAAAGCTTAAATACGTCCGCCTATACCGCCAATACCTCCCCGCAAATCCCAGTACGGTATTGACCCCTCTCTCCTACGGAAGAGGGTGTGTGAGCTTCCGGGGATGACCTCGGTTCTCCTTAAGGAACTCTTCTTCGATCTATCCGAGGTCATATGTTCCGGTGACCATAAAACTATAACTATAAACCATGGAGTAAAGGAGGAGTAAGATGAAAGTCGCCTATTTTGACTGCTTTTCTGGTATCAGCGGGGATATGTGTTTGGGAGCCTTGCTGGCCAATGGCCTTTCTCCAGAAGAACTGATAGCTGGATTAAAAGACTTGGCACTAGAAGGATGGGAACTTAAGATCAAGGAAGTTAAACATCAAGGTATTACAGCTGTGGATGTACAAGTGCAGGTACACGATCACCATCACCACCGTCACTTGGAAGATATTTTAAGAATAATACACGACAGCCCGCTGCCTGTGCCAGTGCGGGAAAAGGCTACGGCTATCTTCCGGCGCTTGGCTCAGGCTGAAGCTCAGGTGCATGGCATTAGTCCGGAAGAGGTACACTTCCATGAAGTAGGAGCCGTCGATGCCATTATCGATATCGTAGGAACCGTTCTGGGTCTGCACCTTCTGGGTATTGCACGAGTTATGTCATCGCCGCTACCCCTGGGTTCGGGTTGGACCGAATGCCATCACGGCAGATTGCCTGTACCGGCGCCGGCGACCCTTTACCTACTCCAGGGTTATCCTGTTTACGGTACGGAAGTTGAAGCGGAACTGGTAACTCCAACTGGTGCAGCTATCATTACTACTTTGGCTGACAGGTTTGGTCCTTTTCCACCTATGAATTTGATCAGCGTTGGCTTTGGCGCGGGCAAAACCAAGTTGCCTCATCCTAACATTTTGCGCTTGGCTTTAGGGGAAATGAGCGACACAGCGGGAAAAGGGGAAGATAGCATACTGGTCCTCGAAACCACCATTGATGACATGAACCCTGAGTTTTTCCCTGTCCTCATGGAGCAGGTTTTGGGTGCCGGAGCTGTGGATGCGTACTTTATACCAGTACATATGAAAAAAGGTCGTCCCGGCCTCCTTTTTACAGTTCTTTGTCCGGAGAGCCGTCTTGCTGCAGTAGCGGCGGCAATATTCCGCCATTCCAGCACCTTGGGTCTACGCTTTCGCCGCGACCAAAAACTGATCTGCCAGCAACAGATTACTGAAGTGCTTACGCCCTATGGACCGGTTGCTGTAAAATGGGGGCTCTATCATGATCATGAGGGTCAGGCAATCACTAACATAGCACCGGAGTACGAATCTTGTCGCCAGGTTGCTCTGGCCGCCGGTGTACCTATAAAGGAAGTCTACACAGCTGCTTTGGCCGCCGCTAGGTCCGTACTAGTTAATTCCTGACAAAGTTAGATGGCCACATCACTTACACTGACTTTTGCTGTTTCTATTGGCGGCTCGTACAGAGGCAGATTACCGGGAGAAAGAGTTTTCTCGGGAAGAGGTCCAGGAATATATTGAGTTTGAGAAGAAGGATTTGCAGCAGATTGATGAATTGGCATATGAGCTTGGAAGCTATTCGTCACAAATCCAGGTGCTCATGGACCAGGTTTAACGTCTCGCCGAAGCGCTGGAAGTGGACGACTTCCCTTTCGCGCAAGAACTTCAAGGTGTCGCTGACATCTGGGTCGTCGGAGAGCTGGATCAGGTATTCGTAAGTGGAACGGGCCTTTTGCTCGACGGCCATATTCTCATGGAGATCGGTGACCGGGTCACCCTTGGACTGGATGTAGGTGGCCGTCCAGGGGGCGCCGGCGGCGTTGACAAAGTAGAGGGCGCGGTCGTGGTCGGCATAGTAGCCGTCCAGGCCGGCGCGTTTGATTTCTTCCAGGGGAGCGTCTTTTATGAGGTTATAGACTACCCAGATTTATACTGCCGGCAACTTCCTGCAGGTAACTGGTACTGGTTACCAGCCTGACGGCCGGTTTCTGAACCAGCAGGGAAATGAAATTGCTCCTTTAACTGATCGGAACCTGGAATTAATGCTTTTGGGCGGGTTGTTAAACAGTGACGCCCGGTTAGAGGCAACAATTTCTTTTGCACCTCATTCATACGGTTTCTCGCCTCCTGGTGGGTTTGTTTGTTTTGAGTCTATTATTTTTTTACCAGGAGGCTTTTTTATTGGCAACACCTACCTTAATTCATTACAGGAATGCTTTTATGGAAATGCTATAATGGTTTCAGGGAGGTGTCTGCATGACCCGTGAGGCTTTGATAAAAGAACTCCTGAAGCTCTCGCCTGCTGAATTGAAACATGTGCGGCTGGACGTAATTTACCGCACGGTAGCACCGCTTGTAGCGGTGGATTTATTTATTGGTTTATACGCCGCAGGAGTTTGCCGAACTGGCTAGAACCCGACCGTTTATTCGGCAAATAATAAGTGAGGGGAAGATACTCTATGAGGCCAGAATATGCTCTGGAAGCTAAAAGATGGCTGAAGCAGGCCCGGTGCCTGGTTTCCGGGCCGGGGAAATAGGTGGTGTTCCTCACCGCCCTGGACACACCATTGAGATTGGCTGTGCTTTGGGGGCATGGCGGTTAGTCCGAAAATAGCCTTTAGCCTATTTTCATTAGGTGGTTGTGCCTCCCGGGCATGGCCGGTTAGTACGAAAATAGTCCTTAACCCTATTTTCAAAGTGGTTGTGCTCCCTGGGCATAAGGGGTTAGCAGGCAAATCGCTGCAAGCTAAGATACTAGAACTATGCTATAAGGCAGGTGCGGAAAGAATATGGCGAAACAAGAAAAGGTTGATCCCTGGCGGGCTGTTTATCAGTTCAAGGTGACACTGAGGGATGTCCATCCGCCCGTATGGCGGAGGTTCCAGGTGACCCGCGACATTTCTCTTTACCGGCTGCACCTGGTGCTGCAGGCTGTGATGGGGTGGTGGAACTATCACCTTTACCAGTTCATTATCCGCGGAACTTACTACTGCGACCCCGATCCCGAGTTTGATGCGGAGTATGTGAACGCCAGAAGAGTGAAGCTCTGGCAGGTGTTAACCAGGCCCAGGATGAAGTTCCTTTACGAATACGACTTTGGCGACGGTTGGGAACACGAGTTGGTACTGGAGAAGATACTGCCACCCGCTGAGGGAACCCCCTATCCTATATGCCTGGAGGGCGCCCGGGCCTGCCCTCCGGAGGATTGCGGCGGATCGTGGGGTTACGCAAGGATGCTCGAAATTCTATCCAATCCGGACCATGAAGAATATGAGGAAACGGTCGAGTGGCTGGGCGGGGAGTTCGACCCGGAGGCGTTCGATATAGAAGAAGTCAACCGGCGGCTCAGGCGCCTGAGGGTGAGGTAGTACCGACCACCGGGGCTTTAATTGTTTTTCATGGCCGCTTTTTCACCCTTTTTCACCTATGATGGTGTTGTGGCACCGGGCTCGTAAGGGCCACCTTTCGGGCCAGGCTGTTCCATAAAACCTTAACCCCCAGAGGTGCGGTCAGGACGAGCCCGCTTTCTGCTCTGCCTGACCGTGTATGTCCGGCGACTTTTGCCGGAGGAAAACCTACGTGCGACCAAAGCTCTAGAGGATACTGCCGTATAAAATGAAACCGTACAGATTATATAGCGAGAAATTCAGAGAACTCGCAGTTCCCAGATGCGCGGGTCTTCCAGGCCCAGGCGCCAGACACCGATGCCAGGGAGGTTGTACTCCCGCACCAGGCCTAGCTTTGTGCTAAAGCTCCGTACATCTTCAAACCATACTACATGGGAAATATTATCCTCTACATAACTAAAGGTGGATTCCTGGGCCGCTTGGTCATAATAGATAGTGGCACCCACGCGGCGAGCAAGCTCTACGGCTTGGCTGTGGGAGAGAGTTATGGGAATAGGCGCTCCTTCAGCCCAGTCGTAACCATAAACAGCCATACCGAGGCGTATTTTTTCCCGGGGGATAACGCTTACAGCATAGTCCAGTACCCGACGGACAAAACCCATGGAAGCGATAGGGCCGGGTGTAGCGAAATGTTCGTCGTAAGCTAGAATATAGACCTGGTCACTAAGTGCTCCTAGTTCCGGATAACTAAAAGCGCCCGAGAAGGGGTGGCGGGGGTTATCCTCCAGTTCTGCCGGTACGGAAATGGTGGTTAAAAAACCTGCCGTACGGAGGGCCTGGGAGAGCTGACGCATAAAGCTTGTCAAAGAGGGACGATCCTCCGGAGGCACAAATTCAAAATCGATATTTACGCCGGCAAAACCCCAGCGGTACATGAGGGTTAAGATATTGTTTACCAATGTCTGGCGCAAGCTTGGCGTAGTCAGTAAGCGGTGTATCAGGGGTCTATACTGGGGACTGGAATAGTTGTGGACGATGGCCAGCACAGGGAGATTATATTGCCGGATGGCCGCTAGGCCTTCGGTATCGGCTTGATCCACGAGGCTTCCTGTCTCGGTTACGCCAAACCAGAAAGGTAGGATATATCTTAACTGGCCGCCGTGGCTGCGTAAGGAAGATAACCCCGGAGGATCAGGAACATAATACCAGTTGTTTTCTACCTGCCGTTCCTGCAAGGCCATACTTAAAACACCTCCTGTTCATAATTATATAATATGTTATTCCTGGCAAATGTGTCCAGGAAACCTGGCGGCACGCTATAAAAAAGGATGCAATGAAGTGCGGTTGCAGGCGCCGGGCCTCGGCCCGTTCCATTTCTTCTTTTATTTCTCTAACTTTGGTGACATCCATGGTATCCCTGGCCAGGGCTCGCTCTTCGAGAAGTTGTTGCAGCGCCTGGGCTTGGAAGCCCATGCCAGCGCTCTCAACCCGGTGGCGGTTTTGATTACCAAGGCTTTATGCTGAAATTCCGAAAGGGTTACCGGAAATTGTAATTAGAACAGTTACGGAAAACTATCGTACGTTGAAATTTAAGGACTATGGATTTGAAGAAGATGAGTAATGTCAAGGTAGGAAGGTAGGCGCCCAGGTTATTTCTCAGAGAAATATATAACCAGAAAAACCAGTAACAGTAATAAAATGACATCGCAACAAGGCACTATAAGCCCCGGGGAAATCATTATCTGGTATTGTCTGTTGAATGTTTAATTATGTTAGTGTAAAATAGTGGAAGAAATGCCTGGTAACTAATATCCCGGGGGGATGGATCTGGTGGATGAAAAAATTATTTATTCTATGGCAAAGCGTATAGAAGAGAAATTTAATCCAGAAAAGATTATTGTTTTCGGCTCTTGGGCTAAAGGAGAAGCAGGGCCAAACAGCGATGTAGATATCCTAGTCATAATGGACTGTGCCCGGGAAAAAAAACGTCAGATGCAGGTGGCAATCCGCAAAGAACTGCGGGAATTCAAGGTGCCCAAGGATGTTATAGTTGCCAGCCTTTCTGACATTAACAAACATAAAGACTCCTGGTGGACAGTTTATCATCCCGCTCTTAAAGAAGGGGTTGTGATGTATGAACGTTGAGGAAAGGAAACAAGAGGCGCTCAAGTGGTTGAAAAAAGCTAAGGGGGATTTACGGGTAGCCCGGCTGGCTTTTACGGATAGGGAAGGGCCGGAGTATGGCGTGGCATGTTACTTGGCGCAACAATGCGCGGAAAAAAGCTTGAAGGCTTTTTTGATCAGCACAGGAATTGAGTTTGCATATAAACATGACCTTGAGTACCTAATCGAGCTATTTCCGGATGAAGATAAGGCCGCCTTTGCTGGTATAGAGCTTGAATGGTTAAGCGATTGGGTTACTGAAGGCCGTTACCCTGGTGACTGGCCCGAAGCTACCCATGAAGATGCTAAGAAAGCGATCGCGATGGCAGAGGCTATATACAATAATATCGTTGAAGCTTTAGAAACTGGGGAGTCCTGTAGGTAAAACGTTCAAAGCGGAAGGGCCTGACAAAGGATGTATTTTATAACATTATGTAGGTGGGGGAGGCTAACCCCCATATTTGATTTTAATAGTACTTTTTCCGCTCCAGGTGCTCATGGACCAGGTTTAACGTCTCGCCGAAGCGCTGGAAATGGACGACTTCCCTTTCGCGCAAGAACTTGAGAGTGTCGCTAACATCGGGGTCGTCGGAGAGCTGGATCAGGTATTCGTAAGTGGAACGGGCCTTTTGCTCGGCGGCCATATTCTCATGGAGATCGGTGACCGGGTCACCCTTGGACTGGATGTAGGTGGCCGTCCAGGGGGCGCCGGCGGCGTTGACAAAGTAGAGGGCGCGGTCGTGGTCGGCATAGTAGCCGTCCAGGCCGGCGCGTTTGATTTCTTCCAGGGGAGCGTCTTTTATGAGGTTATAGACCAGGGTAGCCACAATCTCCATGTGGGCCAGCTCTTCCGTGCCGATGTCCGTCAGAACTGCCTTGGCCTGGGGGAGGGGCATGGTGTAGCGCTGGGTGAGGTAGCGTAGAGATGCAGCGAGCTCGCCGTCGGGCCCGCCGGACTTCAAATTTTGTTATCCAAGACTAAAAGAGAAACAGGTAAAAAACCTTGCTCCTGTTGGCAGGAACGGCAAAGCGTTCCTGCTGCTTTTGTTTAAAGCCGGTATTCTACGGTTTTTTGCCGGGCCAGGACGTCGTAAAGGAAACTAGCCTTGCTCAATTTTTCCACCTGCACTTCTTCAGGAGTGCAGGCTAGGGGTTCAATTGGCTGCATTACCCTGGCCAGGGCTTTGCCCAGCACTTCATAGCGGCGATACAGGGGCATTTGAGCAAAATCGGATGATACTACCAGTAAATCTATATCGCTATCTTCTCTAGCATCGCCTCTGGCCTGGG
Organism: Moorella sp. E306M; assembly: GCF_006538385.1. Lineage (NCBI taxonomy): Bacteria > Bacillati > Bacillota > Clostridia > Neomoorellales > Neomoorellaceae > Neomoorella > Moorella sp. E306M. The sequence goes on from NZ_BJKO01000001.1 coordinate 2,423,769, forward strand.
AGCCAAACAGAATGATCTTGTCGATCTGGATACCTTGATTTTTTAGAGCATCAGCAAACTGCTCTATAATTGCTTGAATATCTGGTCTTTCTTTATCCATTCCAGTATCTCCTTTGTTTTAACAAGATAATCTTGAGCAACATTACGGGAATAAGTTTTTCGTGCGGCAGCAAGGTCTTTAGGGTAACGGGCCCCCGAACCTATGGCATCCAACGTTCCTAAAAATTCAAGGTGTTCTTCTACTAAATTAACCTGCCCTAACTTCACAAGGAGTAATAATTTATGCGTTTTAGGAGGGGTTTTATCTGTTCGCAGAGCAACGACAGCTTTCAGGATTTTTTCTAGAGCTAACTGGCACATATAAATCATGTAAAGGTATTTTCTAGCGTGGAACATAGCTTTAGCGGTGGAAAAATCGTATTCGGCCTGCTCCATCCATTCCTTGACTTCTGGCGACACCCACAACACCTCACCCATATGATACCACATTCTGTAAGAAAGGCCAACACTAATTTTTTAAACTCATTTTATAATCTAATCCGATAAGTGACTTACTTAAAAAAGCCCCTTTACCGGGGCTTTAGCTTTAATAATACTTTTTACGCTCCAGGTAATCGTATACAAGGTTTAACGTCTCGCCGAAGCGCTGGAAGTGGACGACTTCCCTTTCGCGCAAGAACTTGAGAGTGTCGCTAACATCGGGGTCGTCGGAGAGCTGGATCAGGTATTCGTATGTCGAACGAGCCTTTTGTTCGGCAGCCATATTTTCATAGAGGTCGGTGACCGGGTCACCCTTGGACTGGATGTAGGTGGCCGTCCAGGGGGCGCCGGCGGCGTTGACAAAGTAGAGGGCGCGGTCGTGGTCGGCATAGTACCCGTCCAGGCCGGCGCGTTTGATTTCTTCTAGGGGAGCGTCTTTTATCAGGTTATAGACCAGGGTGGCCACGATCTCCATGTGGGCCAGCTCTTCCGTGCCGATGTCTGTAAGAACTGCCTTGGCCTGGGGGAGGGGCATGGTGTAGCGCTGGGTGAGGTAGCGTAGAGAGGCAGCAAGCTCGCCGTCGGGCCCGCCATACTGGGTGATGATTACCTTGGCTAGGCGGGGGTTGGGGCCACCGACGCGCACAGGGTACTCCAGTTTTTTTTCATAAATCCACATTTTGAATCCCTCCGCCTAAAAAGTTGTTTCCCAGGGCCAGGGTTCGTCAATCCAGCGCCAGGCCTGGGGACTGGGCGTACTGCCGTAATTTGTTAAAGGACCGTAAAGGTTTTCGTATTCCTTTTTTGCCGCCAGCAGGGCTTCGCTGGCGGCATTATATTCCGCTAACGCCCGGTAGTCCTCGGGATGGGTGTCCAGGTAAAGGTTAAAGTCTACGCAAGTAAATTCCAGGGCCATAATTTTCTTTAGCAGATTTAAGCGTTGAGGATCCATCATTTCTCCCTCCGCCAGGTTGTTTTAAGGTGTCCGCCGGGGCTGGTAAGGCTGGAAGAGTTCGGGGAAAATCGTCCCCCGGGCCAGGCCTTCCATAGGGTCCCACCTGTTAGTAAAACGCTGCCAGGGTACATAGGCCCGGGCCAGCTGGTAAGAAAAGGATTGTTTTTCTACCTGCTCGTCGCCGGGACGGACAGTAATACTACGCTTTCCTTGCTGGTCGGCAGTCATAATAGACCTCCTCTCCTAAAAATCGCTAATTTATATTATGATGGATAGGGGAGGAAGGGTTACCAGAAGATAAGCTTGATGCCACCTGTATCCAGGTTTAAGCCCGGTACTCCTGCAACAAGGAGAAGGGTGCGGCATTTCCTAAGGAGGCTAAGGGCAATCGCCCTTTGGTGGCCCTCGGTGCCGGCCTGGTGACTGGCATTTCAGCCAATGGTTGACGCCAAGGGGTTTCTCGTATATAATTTAATTAAAATCAAAAGGGAGTAGCTCGTAGGCCTTATGGCCTGTTGACCAGGGCGACAGTACGCATCGGTAAGAGCCGCCCTGGTCCCAGGGGCTTAACTTGGGAGCAAGACCTTTGTTTAGTGCTTTTTTGCACTGAACAAAGGTTTTTTATTTACATTTTTTAACTTGCTAAGGGTTATTGTAGTGATAAAGCTCTACACAAACTGGGAGGAGGATTATGAGTTGCCAGAGAAGAAATGGTATGCCATGGAGATCCATCAGGTCTGCCAGGAACTTAATTCAGACCTGCACCAGGGGCTGAATCAAGAGGAGGCCAACGAACGATTAAAGATCTACGGCCCCAATGTTTTAAAAGAGCCGCCCCCCCGCAGCCTTTTTTCCATGTTTATAGGGCAGCTAAAGGAAATTCTGGTCTTAATCCTGATTGGAGCGGCGATCATCTCGGGTATCCTGGGCGAATGGGAAGATTCTATTGTTATCCTTGTTATCGTAGTGTTGAATGCCGTTCTGGGCGTGTATCAAGAGAATAAAGCTGAACAGGCCCTTAAAGCTTTAAAGGAGATGACCAAACCTGCAGCCAAAGTGATCCGGAACGGAATGGTAACGCAGGTTGACGCAGGCGAACTGGTCCCTGGTGATATAGTATTATTAGATGCAGGAGATTCTGTACCGGCTGATGCCAGGCTGATCGAGGCGGCTTCCCTACGGGCAAACGAAGCCGCCTTAACGGGCGAGTCGGTACCGGTAGAAAAGGACCCTGCCATGATAGCGGCCGGTGAAGTCCCGGTGGGCGATCGGAAAAACATGCTCTTTATGGGTACTATTATTACCAGCGGACGCGGCAAGGCCCTGGTGGTGGAAACAGGGATGAACACCCAACTGGGTCGGATCGCGCAACTGCTTCAGGAAACGCCGCTGGAGCCTACACCGCTGCAGCGGCGGTTGAATGAACTTGGTAAAACTTTGGGAATGGCTGCAGGATTCATCGTGGCCCTGGTGTTTGCCACCGGGTTGTGGCGGGGCGAAGATGTTCTGGAAATGTTTATGACAGCCATCAGCCTGGCAGTAGCAGCAGTTCCGGAAGGCCTGCCCGCCGTAGTGACCATTGTGCTCGCCCTGGGCGTTACCAGGATGAGCCAGCGGCAGGCTGTTATTAGAAAACTGCCGGCGGTAGAGACCCTGGGCACTGCAACTGTTATTTGTTCTGACAAGACAGGTACCCTTACCAAAAATGAAATGACTGTTACCCAGATTTATACTGCCGGCAACTTCCTGCAGGTAACTGGTACTGGTTACCAGCCTGACGGCCGGTTTCTGAACCAGCAGGGAAATGAAATTGCTCCTTTAACTGATCGGAACCTGGAATTAATGCTCCTGGGCGGGTTGTTAAACAGTGACGCCCGGTTAGAGGCAACAGAGAAGGGTTACCGCGTAATCGGCGATCCCACGGAGGGAGCCCTGGTAGTGGTAGCAGCCAAAGCGGGTTTGATAAGGGAGGAGGTGGAGAAGACCTACCCCCGGCTAGCCGAAATCCCTTTTGATTCCGCCCGCAAAATGATGACCACCTTTCACCATATAGATGGCTCAATCCAATCCTTTACCAAGGGAGCCCCCGATGTATTGCTGGCCCGCTCTACCGGAGTAATGACCGGGCAAGGAATTGAACCTCTAACTGGAGAAATGCGTACCCGGCTTTTGCAAATTAACTCTCAGTTGGCGTCCCAGGGGCAACGCGTACTGGCCCTGGCTGTCCGCCGGTGGCCTGAAATTCCGGCTGGCCTCTCACCGGATACCGCCGAGCAGGACCTTACCTTTGTCGGTTTTTATGCCATGCAGGATCCACCGCGTCCCGAGGTCAAGGAAGCGGTGGCTGTCAGCCGCCGGGCAGGCATCCGGACGGTAATGATCACCGGTGACCACCAGGAAACAGCTATGGCCATCGCGAAAGAACTGGGTATCTGGCAGCAGGGTGACGGCGTCCTGACCGGTGCGCAACTGGACCAGATGGACGACCAACAACTGAAAGAGGTGGTAAACCGCGTCACCGTCTACGCCAGGGTATCCCCTGAGGATAAGCTCCGCATCGTAGCAGCCCTAAAGGAACACAAACATGTGGTGGCCATGACCGGCGATGGTGTCAATGACGCCCCGGCCCTCAAACGGGCCGATATCGGGGCTGCTATGGGGATTACCGGTACCGAGGTAGCCAAAGAAGCCTCAGATATGGTATTATTAGACGACAATTTTGCCACCATCGTCAATGCGGTTGAAGAAGGGCGAACCATCTACGACAATATTCGCAAGTCTATCCAGTATCTCCTTTCCTGCAACACCGGTGAGATTGTAGCTATCTTTTCTGCCATTTTACTGGGATTGGGTAGTCCCCTGACTCCCATCCAGATACTATGGTTAAACCTGGTTACTGACGGTCCTCCTGCCCTGGCCCTGGGCCTGGAGCCACCCGAAAAAGGCGTTATGGACCGTCCACCCCGTAAACCCAAGGAAGGAGTGTTTGCCGGGGGCATGGGCATTAACATCGTGTGGCAGGGTACCATGATCGGGCTGCTGGCTCTGTTTTCATACTGGCTGGCCCTTAGCTGGGGACGGACCCTGGAGGAAGCCCATACCATGGCTTTTGTAACCATGGCTCTGTCGCAACTGGTGCACTCCTTCAATGTCCGGAGCATGGATCAATCCCTCCTGTCCATAGGATTGGGAAGTAACCGCAGTTTGGTGTATGCTTTCTTGGCGTCAATATCTCTCCAGGTGGCTGTAGTATTGATTCCTTTTTTGCGAGGTATCTTTGAGACGGCGGTGTTGCGTACCGGCGACTGGGCGGTGGTCCTGAGCCTGAGCCTTGTCCCCATGGTGGCTGTGGAAATAAGTAAACTTTTGGGCAAGCTGAAGGTTGGCAAAAAAGGGTAGACTTTGATGCCGGTTAATGTTGATGCCCTCGGGGCCTGCTCGCCGCTGCCCGGACTACTTTGGCATCCTACGGCATAGGGGAAATACGCCCTTGTCACAACCTTAGCCTCAACGGCAGGAGGACTTTTTGGCCGCTGGAGGGAACACACATGTATCATATACGTGCTGTAACTTTTGACGCCTATGGAACGCTTTTCAATATCGAGGGTCTGCATGCTAAAGCCACAGAACTAATATTACAAGCCAACTCTTTTCCGGCCGACCCTGTAGCTTTTCACCAGGAGTGGGATAAGTTTGCTGATAAACTAATCATGGCGGGGCCTTTCTCTAAGCTCTGGGTGGTTTTTGATCAAGCATTGGATATGACCTTCAGGCAATTCGGCTTTCGTGGGAGGCGAGTTCCCAATGACCTGGAAATATGGTTGCGAATGATAGAAAACTGTCAGGTTTATACCGCTGCTCCTGTAGTAGTTGAGGCTGTGGGCCGTCAATTCAGGACGGCTTTGATTTCCAACACTGACAATCACGAGTTATCTATAGCTTTAATGAGACACGGACTAAAATTCGATGCCATTGTGACTTCAGAAGACGCCAGAGCTTACAAGCCCTCGCCTGTGATTTTCCAGCAGGCGGCTGAGCTTTTAAAGTGTAATCCGGAAGAGATCATTCATGTAGGGGATTCTTTCATTGCCGATGTTGTAGGCGCCAAGGGCTTTGGAGCTACTGCCGTATGGTTGAACCGTAAAAGGGCCAAACTTCAAAATCAGCCTGTACAGCCTGATTATATAGTTGAATGTCTAGAGGAAGTTCTGGACATTATAGGTGACCTGGTAAACTAAAGGACCGTTATATTACCAGCGTTAACTCTGGGTGTAAATTAAAAGCAGGATGAGGTGATATAAATGACCCGTAAAGGGCAGCTTGAAGATGATATCAGTAAAGCATTAATGAAATTTGAAAAGGAATATCTGGGCCGGGGACCCCAGGAAGTTAAAACCTTTATCATTGAAGACCAGATCTTTATCCGTCTCAAGGGAGTTTTAACTCCGGCCGAACAACACCTGGCTCATAGCCATGAAGGTAAAATTTTGATTAAGAAAGTACGTACTCAGTTGTTGGAGGATTCCCGTCCGTTATTAGAAAAAATGATCCAGGAATTCACCGGTCAGAAGGTAATAAGTTTGCATACTGATATTAGCACCGTCACAGGAGAAAGGATTCTGGTTTTTACCCTTGAGGCTAATCTTGAAGCCCTAGTTGATTAAGCTTGCCTTTACCATAACTATAGTATATAATAACACGGGGTAGCGATGGGGGATTCTCCTTTAATCGAGGGAGAAGCCAACATCAAACTTTAAGGTCCGCTGGTCGGCAGCTGGTCTGGTACAGAAGAGCTGGCGAATAGCAGGCCAACAATAGTGTCTTTAAACAGACATTATTGTTGGCCTTTTTATTTACCTTATGGAGGTAAATGAGATGACAGAGTGGGAACAGCATCATGTTATTGTCCTTGGACCTAATATATGCGAAACAGCATCGGACATATTTAAAAGTCCAATTTTCCACCGGATTCTGGCAAGCTTCATTGAAGATTTAGAGCAACACCAGGCACCGGAACTGGAGGCTATAAAACCTTTCCTGAGAACACCTGCTGGTAAGCAAGGTAGCGGTGCTGGTGCCAGCAACCTGTGGGATAAGGAGGCCCTTGCCGATTTACTTTTGCTTCTTACTGAATACCGGCCAGATGAAATTAGCAAACGTTATCCTGCTTTCAATTCTGTTTTGGCTAGAAAGACAATGCTATATGATTTTGCGGAAAAGCTTTACAATTATTGGCGGAAATATGCCCGTTTCCTGATTGTTGATGATGGTTGCCACCAGGCAGGAGAAACTGCCAGTGATCATCATAAGTTTATTGAACTTAATGAGCGCTTTACCAACCTGGTACTGGAAATTTACCGGAAAATCGGGGCCAATTTAATGGAAAAACTCCCCCGGGTATACCGGCAACTACCCTGCGGAGCAGGAGCAGGAATACTGGCTGATAAAATTGCCTGGGATATTCCCGGGGAAGAATACCGACAGTTGCAGGCGATACCTTTTATCCAGCTGGTAGTTATCGAACCGCCGCTGGTATATTACCCCAAACGCAATTACCGCAAGGGTATGTTTATGCCGGTGTCCCATAATCCCCTCAAGCATAGTCAATTGGAAGCCAGGGATTGGCTTTGCTATCCGGCTAAAGTAGGGGATTTGTTAACCTTTATCTATTTTCATAAACGGTATTTACCCCTGGGTCTCAGTCTCGCCAACCTGTTTGAATTAGCTGAGCCAGCTGAAATTCAAGGTCGACGACCAGAAGCCATCCTGATTTTCGGAGTTGAGCCGGAACTGTTGGGTAAGCGCCAGACAGTATACTATGAAGACCGGCAGGCGGGTATAGTATTAGGACTGATCGGGCGAACTGATGATGTTGACTACTTTGGTTATTTTAAAAAGATGGTTTTAACCCTGCATAACCTTATTGCCATTGAGCATGGTTATTTACCTGTTCATGGTGCTATGGCGCGAATTGTTTTACGGACAGGGGCTAGTGCCAACGTGGTCCTGGTCGGTGATAGCGGTGCTGGCAAATCAGAATCCCTGGAAGCCTTTCGCGTTCTGGCCACGGACTATATGCGTCGCTTAACAGTTATTTTTGATGATATGGGATCCTTAAGGATAACCCCTGAAGGAGAGGTGGTGGGCATCGGGACAGAAATTGGCGCCTTTGTCCGCCTGGATGATTTAGCCCCGGGTTTTCCCTATGCGGAGATTGACCGCAGTATCTTCATGAACCCTCATAAAAAAAACGCCCGCCTGGTAATCCCCATTACTAACTACCAGGAAGTTACCAGGGGGTATCCTGTAGATCTATTCCTGTACGCTAATAATTATGAACCGGTAGATAACAAGCATCCCCATATAGAGTTGTTTAATGACGTCGATACAGCCCTGGAGGTCTTTAGCGAGGGTGCCCGGCTTTCCAAGGGTACCACTGATGAAGAAGGTCTGGTGCATACTTATTTTGCCAACCCCTTTGGTGCCCCCCAGAAGCGGGACCAGCATGATGCTCTGGCCAGACAATATTTTAGCCAGATGCTTGCCAGGGGTGTCAAAATAGGGCAGTTACGTACCCAGTTGGGCCTGCACGGATATGAAATAAAAGGCCCGGAAGCAGCTGCTAAAGCTTTATTTGAATTTATAACTTACGGGGGTTGATGTAAATGAATTTTGCTGGCGAGTCAGTATGGGATGAAGTGCGCGGTTTTTTGAGGGATAACAGGACAGAAAAGTTACTCTTTATATTTAAGGAAATCCTGCCTGGGGAATTAAAAGCTATCAGTAGTTTTTTAAGCAATGAAGAACGCCAGGAGTTACTGAAAAATTTGCAGGGTAACCACTATAATCCTGCCGAAGATAATTATTTTCAAGAACGCATGCTGGCGGAGATGGCTGGGGAAGATATAGTAGACTAAATTAATCTCACGCTTCTGGTGAAATGGCCCGGCTATTGACGGGCCGGTTACAGTTCCTTCCCACTCCTTGACCATCAGGCAGGAAAGTACGATAATATAAATTGAGGAGTTAATGAAAAGCGGGCTGGATGAGGCCCGCTTTTATACAGGAATTGGGGGTGGGGAAACTGGATCTCGAAACCCTTGCCAGCGCCTTGACGGGGCTGGGTCAGGTACGCTTGCGTGCTGAAAAATGTATCCGCACCCTGTCGCCCTGGGCGACCTGTCAGAAGTGCCTGGAGGTCTGCCCGGTTGATGGGATTGAGCTGCAAAACGGCCGGCCCGGGTTGAAAGAGTGCCGGCGCTGCGGCCTTTGTGCCGTGGCCTGCCCTACCGGGGCCCTGGAAGATCCAGAGCAAACCCACGCCTTCATTCTCGCCCGGGGTCAGGAGATTATTGCTGCCACCGGGCAAGTAATTTTTTCCTGCACCCGGGGTCGGGAAAAGAGCCTGCCGCAAGGCTTTTTTATGGTTCCCTGCCTGGGGGCAGTGGCTCCGGAAATAATGGTCGCCCTGGCCGCAAGGGGCAAAACAGGGTTTCGCTACCGGCCCGAGGATTGCTCTGCCTGTCCCTGGGGAGAGAAGGGGCAGGAGCTTTTTAAGGCTTCCTTTGCCTGGGCACAAAGGACCCTGGCGGCCCTGGGCCTGCCACACGATCGTCTGGTGCAGGGGACTACCCTTACACCGGCTCCGGCCCCAAAGCATCGAGAAGGCCAGGCATCCCACGCAGCCCCGGCTGCCATGGGCAGGCGCGAATTTTTCCGCTCCTTGGTACGGGGGATCAAAGTGCCGGGAGTTAAAGCAGCGACACCAGCCCCGGGTCCGGGTAAGAAACAGGCAGTTTTTCCCGGGGAGAGGATGTCCATCCTCAGGGAGGCCTTACAGCGAGTACGGTTTGAGACAGGCTACCCGACGAGGGCCCGTTTACCCCTGGCCTCCCTGGAACTGGCCGGTCCCTGCTACCTCTGTAATATCTGCAGCCGCCTCTGTCCCGCCGGTGCTCTGACCCTGGGCGAAGGGGAGTTAAGGTTTATCCCGGCCCGCTGCAACCACTGCGGCCTGTGCCTGGCAGTCTGCCCCCAGCACAGCCTAACCTGGGGGGAGGATATGGCCATAGAAGCTGTGGCCGACGAGGCAACTTTTAATCTGGCTACAGCCCGCGAACACCTTTGTGCGACCTGCGGGGAAACCTTCCAGGCCAGCGCCGGGGCCACTGAGTGCCTGCGCTGTTACCTGACCCGGAACCTGCCCGGGCCAGGGTAGAAAGGATGGGAGATTTTATGGACAAGGAATTATTACTTGAGTGGCTCCAGGGGCGGGAACTGATTTACCTTTTCTTGGCCCGGCTCTACCAGGAAGGGCCAGGAAAGGAACTGTTGTCCGCCCTGGTAGAGGAGCAACTCCTCGCCGAACTACCTGCCAGTATTGATAATCCCATGCTGGCCGCAGGTTGCCGGCAGATGCAGGCCGAGTTAACGGCCCGGGCCGGTGACATGGAAGCCTACCAGCAGGAACTCCAGGAGGATTACAACCGCCTTTTCGTCGGTCCCGGTCACCTGGAGGCGCCGCCCTGGGAGTCAGTATATCGCTCCAAGGAGCATCTCCTCTTCGGCGAGGAAACCCTGGCGGTAAGGGAGTTTTATCGTTCTTTTGGCCTGGAGAGTAAAAAGAAAAACCGGGAGCCGGACGACCACCTGGGCCTGGAAATGGAATTCATGGCCTGGCTCAGCCAGGCAGCGGCCGCAAAAGTCCAGGCCGGTGAAGAGGCAACTGAATTTCTGCAGGGGCAGCGGCGCTTTTTGAAGGAACATTTGGAGCAATGGGTACCGGCCTTATGTAGCGATATCCAAGGGGCTGCCCGGACTGAATTTTTCCGTGGCCTGGCTCTCTTCACCCGGGGCTGGCTGGAAGCCGATGCCGCTGAACTGGAAGCGGTACTGGAGGATTTTTGCGGGGGTGAAAAATCATGACAGTTGCCGACGGCCGGGCCATCATCACAGTTTTAGGCCAGGACAGGGTGGGAATTTTAGCGGGTATAACCGCCGTCCTGGCGGCGGCCAATGTGAATATCCTCGATATCAGCCAGACCATTTTGCAGGAATTTTTTACCATGATCATGGTTGTAGACCTGAAAGATAGTAATCTTGATTTTTTTGACCTGCAAACACAACTCAAAGCCAGGGGCGAGGAACTGGGTGTCCAGGTGACAATGCAGCAGGCGGAAGTCTTCAAATTTATGCACCGCATCTAACCGCAGCCCCCATGAGGTTAAATGATGGTAAGCCCGCAACTAAATGATAAGCCTTCTCCCATTCAAAGATGGAGGAAAACAATGCCGACTCTATTTTCATTTACCCCGGAAGAAATTTTAGAAACCATCCGCATGGTCCAGGTAGAAAACCTGGATATCAGGACCATTACCCTGGGTATCAGCCTGCGTGATTGTGCCACCGGAAGTCTTAAGGAAACCTGCCGCCGCGTATACGATAAAATAACCCGCCTGGCAGATAAACTTGTTGCTGTTGGCGAAGAAGTGGCGACTGCTTATGGCATCCCCATTGTTAATAAGCGTATAGCCGTAACCCCCATAGCCCAGGTGGGTGAACCTTCGGGAGAAAGCGACCTCACCCCTCTGGCTCGGACCCTGGACCGGGCGGCAGAAGCGGTAGGCGTGAACTTCATCGGCGGCTTTACTGCCCTGGTACATAAAGGCTTTACTAAAGGTGACCGGGCCATCTTTAATTCTCTACCGGAAGCCCTGGCCACCACGGAGCGCGTTTGCGCCTCCATCAATGTGGCCACCACCAGGGCCGGGATGAATATGGACGCCATCGCCGAGTTGGGCCAATTGATTAAAGAGACGGCGCAGCTTACGGCTGATAGGGGTGGGATCGGGTGCGCCAAACTGGTAACTTTTTGCAACGCCCCCGAAGACAATCCCTTTATGGCCGGGGCCTTCCACGGCCCTGGTGAGCCAGAGTGCGTATTGAATGTCGGCATCAGCGGTCCGGGGGTTGTCCTGGCGGCAGTACGCCAGCACCCGGAGGCCGACCTGGGTAAGCTCGCAACAATTATTAAAAATACAGCCTTTAAAGTGACCCGCATGGGAGAACTGGTGGGCCGGGAGGTTTCGGCCCGCCTGGGAGTGCCCTTCGGCATTGTCGACCTTTCCCTGGCTCCTACCAATGCCCTGGGGGACAGCGTGGCGGAAATTCTGGAAGCCATCGGACTGGAACGTTGTGGCGCCCACGGCACCACGGCCGCCCTGGCTTTACTCAATGACGCGGTCAAAAAAGGGGGGGCCATGGCTTCTTCCTACGTCGGGGGCTTAAGCGGCGCCTTTATCCCGGTGAGTGAAGATAACGGCATGATCCGGGCGGTGGAGAGCGGCGCTTTAAGCCTTGAAAAACTTGAAGCCATGACCGCCGTTTGCTCGGTGGGATTGGATATGTTCGCCGTCCCGGGTGATACGCCGGCGGAAGTTATTGCTGCCATCATTGCCGATGAAGCGGCAATCGGCATGATTAACAATAAAACCACGGCCGTCCGGGTCATACCTGTACCGGGGAAAAAGCCCGGGGATATGGTAGAATTTGGCGGCCTCCTGGGACGTGCGCCGGTAATGCGCGTCAACAACTTCAGCCCAGCGGCCATGATCCGGCGCGGCGGCCGTATCCCCGCTCCCGTCCAGGCCCTGGGGAATTAGAGGGAGACGGCCGCCCAGGTAAGTTAGAAGGAAAAAATGCTGTTGGGCTCCGGATATACCCGGAGCCCTTTGTTATTCCTCCCGGTAGGCGTAGTCAAGCAAGAACCGGACTATTTCCTGGTGGCTGAAACCCTGGGGAAAATTGCCCCACTGCTCGCCGGTCCGGGGGTCGAAGTGTTCGGCCATCAGGTAAAGGTCAGTAGCATTATCCAGGCAGACCTGTAATAGTTCATGCGCCCGCTCGTAGTTGCCGGCGTGGAGGTAATAGCGCCCCAGCCACAGGGTGGGCAGGTAAAAAGGAATAGCCGCGTGTTCAAAACGGGCGATCCCGCCCCACATATTAAGCCCGCCCCGGCCTGAAGACTCGCCCCTGGCAACAGGCGCAAGCTTTTCCATGGCGGCTACCGTCTTCTGTAAACGGGGGTGGTTGGCTGCCAGTAAACCATAAAATTCCAAGGCCAGCACGGATATATCCAGGGGAGCGTCAGGACCGTAATGCTGCAGGTAGGCTTGGCGCTCTGCCGACCAGCCGTGGATAAGGAGCTGGCGGCGGACGCGACTTGCCGCCCGGTGCCACCGGCCGGCCCACTGCAACCGCCCCATTTCGATAGATAAATGGGAGGCGGCTGTTAAACCAGCATAGCAAAGGATTTTACCATATAGCCAGTGATCTTTGCGTTCGCGGATTTCCCAGATGCCGTTTTCCGGCTGGTCCCAGTAATTTTCCAGCCAGATGGCCGCCCGGCGGATGGCATCCCAGCGGGAGCGGATATATTCCCGGTCCCGGGTGGCCAGGAAGTGGTTCCACAGGCCGTCCAGGACGTTACCGGCATTATCCAGCTGGATCTGGTGCATGGCAGCGTTGCCGAAGCGAATGGGTTTTTCTCCATTGGGGCCGGCTAGGTCTTCGGCGATGTATTCGGTACCACCCCTTCCTTCCACAGGTACCAGGGGCATATACCAGCCTCCGTCGGGCTGTTGTAAAGAAAGGGCGAATTCATAGAAACTGCGTGCTTCCTCATGATAGCCGGCGGCATCAAAGGCCAGGGCGGTGAAATACCCGTCCCGCAGCCAGCAGTAGCGGTAGTCCCAGTTGTCGTTGCCGCCGGGTACGGCGGGAAAAGAAGTGGTCGGCGCCGCAATAATGGCGCCGGTACGCTCGTAGGTTAGGAGTTTTAAAACCATCAAGCTGCGGTAGTATGCTTCCATAACTTCCGGGTTAGTAGTATGGGGCCGCCGGGCTTTCCTCAGCCACTGGCGCCACCAGGTGAGATTTTCTTCCAGGGAGCTGTAGAAGCCCGCCGTCCAGTGCTGGCGGGCCAGGGTTAAACTGGAGCCGTAAGCCAGAACCAGCCAGAAACGATGCTTTTCACCCGGTTTTAAAGTCAGGGTGGAAGTAGGTCCCGGTGAACCGGCCATGCCAATGCAGGCTGCGCCTTCGGGACCGGAGATAAATTGAAAAGATCCCTGGAACCGGACTTTAAAAGTATGGACACTGGTAACAATGGGCCGGGCCACCCAATCTACCCTGGGCTTTAAAGTTACTGTGCCGGTATTTTCTAGAATAATTAGGCGACTCAAATGGTGGTAGCCCCATGGCATAAAGTCCAGAACAGTAACCTGCAGGCCATGGCCTTTACCAATAGTTTCCAGAACATTGCTTTCCGGTAGGTAGCGCTGGCTTACAGGCGTTATTTTGGGTTCAATGTTTAGGCGCAGGCTACCGCCACTTTCCGGGCACAGGGCGGCAGCGAAAAGGGGAAAACTGTCAAAACGTGGCACGCACAGCCAGGCAATGGAAAAGTCAGGAGCAATAAGGGCGGCTGTTTCACCATTGCCGATAAACCCGTAATATGGCCGATGTTTCAAAAGATGTCTCAACTCCCTCGCCAATCTTAGTAAAAATTTTATGTAAGTATTTGAGTAAAGTCAACTACTGGCATAATTAGCCAGCGGTTGACTTTTTACGTATAAACAGTGCTCCCAGCGGTTGATAATATAGCCGAGCGATAAAAATCCGAGGTGAGGGTAATGGCTGACAGTACCAAACAGCCGGGGCCGCCCAAGAAGCCCCTGACCCTGGCGGAACAGGTAAAGCAGCAAAAACAGACCTACGACCAGCAGGCCTACCAGCGCCTGGCCGACAGCGTTAAACCCAGGCCCAGGGTTCTTGTTAACGCCCTCAATGCCTTCTGGGTCGGGGGGATCATCTCGGCCCTGGCCCAGATCATTACCCTTATTTTTGCTTCTGCCGGTTTAAACCCCAGGGATGCTGCTTCGGCAACAGTAATAGTTATGGTTTTCCTGGGGGCCTTCCTGACCGGCCTGGGGGTATACGATGAAATTGGCAAAGTCGCCGGTGCCGGTTCTATTATCCCCATTACCGGGTTTGCCAACTCCATCGTGGCACCGGCCATGGAGTATAAACGGGAGGGTTTCGTCTTTGGCGTGGCGGCGAGGATGTTTAACATTGCCGGGCCGGTACTTGTATACGGTTTTATAGTTTCCGTCTTAATAGGCCTTATTGCTTATTTCCTGAAGTAGGAGTGACGACCCTTGAGCGCACCCAAAAGAGTAGGGCAACATACCATCCAGTTTGCCAACCCGCCGGTCATTGTTGCTACGGCAACAGTTGTTGGTCCCAAGGAAGGGGAGGGACCCCTGGGCAACACCTTTGACATGGTTATTGACGACAGCTACTTTGGTGAGGAAACGTGGGAAAAGGCCGAGCGCAAAATGCTGGAAGAAGCCGTCAAAATGGTAATCGCCAAGGCTCAGCTTAAACCCCAGGATATCGATTTCCTCCTGGCCGGAGATCTGTTAAACCAGACCATTTCCGCCAACTATGCCGCCCGGAGCCTGGGGATACCCTTCCTGGGCCTGTACGGGGCCTGCTCCACAATGTATGAGGGGATGGCCCTGGCAGCCATGCTCATTGACGGCGGTTTTGCCCACCACGTAGTGGCGGCCTGCAGCAGCCACTATGATACGGCGGAACGCCAGTACCGCTTTCCTACCGAGCAGGGCGTGCAGCGACCGCCGACGGCCCAGTGGACGGTAACCGGGGCCGGAGCCGTTTTAATGGCGCCGGCGGGCAACGGGCCCCGCGTCACCCATGCCACCATCGGCCGGGTACTGGATGTGGGGATCAAGGACCCCAATGATATGGGTTCAGCCATGGCTCCGGCGGCCGTCGATACCATTGTCCGCCACTTCCAGGATACCGGCCGTGGCCCTGTTGATTATGACCTGATTATTACCGGTGACCTGGGCCGGGTCGGGCATGATATTGCTACAAAACTCCTGGGCGAGCAAAAGTACGATGTCTCCAAGAACTACAGCGACTGCGGCATCCTAATTTATGATCACGAACGCCAGGATACCCATGCCGGCGGCAGCGGCTGTGCCTGCTCGGCGGTGGTTTTTGCCGGCCATTTAATGGGTAAACTAAATGAAGGCCGCTATAAGCGCATCCTGGGGGTCGGTACCGGGGCTCTGTTGAGCACAACGGCAACCCAGCAGGGGGAATCCATCCCCGGCATCGGCCACGGCGTGGTGATAGAAAAATTATAGGCAGAAAATGAGTAAAAAAGCCGGAGGGATTTGGGCAAGATTATGCTAAAGCCTACAGGAGGTATAACTAGTTGAGTATCGTGATGGCCTTTCTTATTGGCGGCCTCATCTGCCTGGTGGGGCAGCTCATTATGGATCTGACGCCATACAAGGTAACACCGGCCCATATCCTGGTAGGTTTTGTTACGGGTGGGGCTATTTTAAGCGCCCTGGGCCTCTATGGCCCCCTGGTGAAAATAGGTGGGGCGGGAGCTACTATCCCCATCAGCGGTTTTGGCCATAACCTGGCCCAGGGTACCCTCGAAGCCGTCCAGGCTAAAGGGCTCCTGGGCGCCTTCAGCGGTGGTATCACCGCCGGGGCTGCAGGTATTGCGGCAGCAGTAATTTTTGGTTTTACGATGGCCGTTTTATTTAATCCCCGGGGCTAGAAGGGGTGAAAACAAAAACAAATGACCATCTCAGGGGATATTGTCAAAGTTGATAAAAAAGCTGATGTCAACGTCGACTGGATTAGCAAGGAGTTGGGTGTCGGCGAAAGCTTTGACGTCGTCAGGCGCAATATTACCTTTGCCGGCCGCAAGGCGACACTGTTTTACATTGACGGTCTGGTCAAAGATGATATTATGACCTATCTCCTCATCTCTTTCTCCCGCCTGGAGCGGGAGGACCTGGCCCCCGATGCTTTTTTAAAGCTTTATAAGCAGTATCTAAGCTACATTGAAGTCGAAGCCCTGGATGACCTGCATAAAGCTGTCGATAAAATTCTCTGCGGCGGCGTTGTAATGATTGTTGACGGCTTTGATAAGGTTATCTTGATAGATGTGCGGAAGTATCCCGCCCGCAATCCAGAGGAATCAGACCTGGAACGGGTAGTCCGCGGTTCCCGCGACAATTTTGTTGAAACCCTTTTATTTAATACCAACCTTTTGCGCCGCCGCATCCGTGACCCCAAACTGCGAACCGAAATCCTGCAAGTGGGCAGCCGTTCAAAAACTGACGTGGCCATAGTTTATATCAAGGATATCGCCAACCCGCGCCTGGTGGATACCATTAAAGAAAGAATTAAAGCAATTAAAATGGATGGATTGCCCATGGCGGAAAAATCCCTGGAGGAGTTTATTGGCCCGGGAAGTTTCTGGAATCCCTTCCCGCGGGTACGCTATACCGAACGGCCGGATGTAGCCGCCGCCCATCTCCTGGAGGGGCACGTCCTGGTGATGGTGGATACTTCTCCCAGCGTCATGATCCTCCCGGCAACCCTTTTCCACCATCTCCAGCACGCCGAAGAATTTCGCCAGGCCCCTCTGATTGGTACTTTTTTACGCACGGTGCGCTTCTTAGGCGTTGCTATATCCGTATTTTTACCACCACTGTGGCTTCTCGTTGTCTTAAAGCCGGAACTGCTACCTCCTGGCCTGTCATGGATCGGGCCTAAAAAATTAGGGGCTATCCCCCTGGTATGGCAATTTATCCTTGCCGAACTGGGCATTGACCTTATGCGCATGGCGGCCATTCATACCCCTACAGCCCTGGCCACGGCTTTAGGATTAATAGCCGCTGTGTTGATAGGCGATATTGCCGTGGCGGTAGGTTTTTTTAACCCGGAAGTAATTCTTTATATGGCCATTGCCGCCGTCGGTATCTTTTCGACGCCAAGCTACGAACTGGGTATGGCCAATACCCTGGTACGGATTGCCTTGTTAGCCGGCGTAGGGCTGTTCCGCCTGCCCGGTTTTGTGGCCGTGACCCTTGGGGCCTTTTTATTGCTGCTTACTACCAAATCATTCGGCCTGCCCTATCTCTGGCCCCTGATACCCTTTAACGGCAGTGCATTAAAAGATATTTTTGTGCGGCCACCGGTTCCCTTACAAAAATTACGTCCTCGTGCTCTCCACCCCCTTGACATAGACCGGCAACCCTACCCGGAACCGGCCCGCAAGCCCTTAGAGCGGGAAAAACGCATCTGGTCGCAATTTATGAAAGACGAGGATGATAACCGTGAAAAATAAAAAGTGGCGTTTGGGGGTGCCGCGCGCCCTCTTTTATTATTACTACGGCCCCTGGTGGGAAACCTTTTTTGAGGCCCTGGGAGCCGAAGTGATAGTTTCGCCACCAACTTGCAGGGAAATTATGGACCTGGGGGTAAGCCTGGCAGTAGCCGAAGCCTGCCTGCCGGTAAAGGTCTATTACGGTCACGCTGCCTGGCTGGCCTCTCGGGTAGATGCCCTTTTTGTACCCCGGCTGGTCAGCGTGGAAAAAAAGAGCTTTATCTGCCCCAAACTCATGGGCCTGCCTGACATGCTGCGGGCGGCCTTAAAGCCCTGCCCGCCCATTATCGATACTACGGTCAATCTTGCCCGCCGGCCTGAGGAAGGCCTGGCTGCGGCTGTGCAGGGAATGGCCAGGTCACTGGGGGTGAAGGGATATCGCGTCGATCTGGCAACAGCGGCAGCGGAGGCCCGTTACCACGCCTGGCTGGCCGGGCAGCAGGGAGATAGTATGGCTGCAGCTGACTGCAGAGAGGAAGAGCCGGCTTCAGGAGTTTACCGTTCTGGTTCCAGCCAGGGCAAAGAGAGCCGCGACGCTTTGCAGATAGGGGTTATTGGCCACGGTTACCTTCTCTATGACCAATACCTTGGCATGGATATCCCCGGAAAGGTGAAAAAGTTAGGAGGAAAGGTGATTTTACCCGAAAATTTAACCACTCTCCAGGTAGAAACAGCCTGCCGGCAACTACCGAAACGCCT
Source organism: Moorella sp. E306M (assembly GCF_006538385.1). Classification (NCBI taxonomy): domain Bacteria; kingdom Bacillati; phylum Bacillota; class Clostridia; order Neomoorellales; family Neomoorellaceae; genus Neomoorella; species Moorella sp. E306M. The sequence continues at coordinate 2,442,185 of NZ_BJKO01000001.1, forward strand.
CTACTGGACCCTGGGGCGGAAAATCATGGGGGCGGCCCTGTACCTGATGGAACAGGAAAACGTTGCCGGCCTGATTCACCTGACGGCATTTGGCTGCGGTCCCGATTCCCTGGTGGGCGACCTGGCCGAACGCTATGCTCGCCGCCGGGGCAAGCCCTTTTTGTTGTTGACCTTAGACGAGCATACCGGTGAGGCCGGCCTCAATACAAGGCTGGAGGCTTTCATGGATATGCTCTGCCGGAGGCGAACCGCATGAAGGTAACTTTTCCCCATATGGGCCACCTTTGGCTGGTCTTGAAGGCAGCCCTGGAAGGCATCGGCCTGGAGGTGGTGGTCCCACCGCCCTGCACCCGCCGCACCATGGAACTGGGCGTGCGTCATGCGCCGGAATCGGCCTGCCTGCCCTTAAAGGTCAACCTAGGTAATTTCCTGGAGGCAAAAGAACTGGGTGCCGATACCATCGTCATGGCCGGCGGGGTGGGGCCCTGCCGCATCGGGTATTACGCCCAGGTGCAGCGGGAGATCCTCCGGGACATCGGCTGCGACTATGAGATGGTGATCTTTGAACCACCGGATGTTCATTTTTCTGAAGTCTGGGATAAAGTTAAATACTTGAACCGCAGGCCCTGGCAGGAAGGGGTACGTGGGGTAATCCTGGCCTGGCAAAAGGCCTGCGCTGTCGATTCCCTGGAACAGGAATTGCAACGACTGCGGCCCAGGGAAGCAAAGCCCGGTCAGGCCGATGCCGTCTTCCAGCGCGCTTTGCGGGAGCTAGACGCGGCCGGCAGCAGCGGGGAGATTAAAAGGATCGTTAAAAAAGTAAAAAGCGAAATGGCGAAAATACCCCGGCATACCAACGGCCCGGTGCTGCGGGTGGGTATTGTTGGCGAAATCTATACCGTCCTCGAACCCCTGGTTAACCTGAATATCGAAAGGCGCCTGGGGGCTCTGGGGGTAGAAGTGGTCCGGGGGCTTTTCCTCAGCCGCTGGATTAATGATAACCTGTTTAAAGGTCTCTTGCCCCTGCCCGGCCACAACCCGGAAAAAACAGCCCCGCCCTTTCTCAACCACTTTGTCGGTGGTCATGGCTGGGAGTCGGTAGGGGATACAGTTACCTTTGCCCGGCAGGGTTGCAACGGCATCATTCAGCTGGCACCCCTTACCTGCATGCCGGAAATAGTCGCCCACTCCGTGATGCCGTCTGTCCAGGAGGCTAATGGCATACCCGTGATGACTATTTACCTGGATGAACAGACGGGCGAAGCCGGCCTGCAGACTCGCCTGGAAGCCTTCGTAGATATGCTCCGCTGGCAGAAGGGCGCTCCACAAGGGCACAGGTAGCGAGGGAGACAATGCCAGCCTGCGATAGAGTTAATTTTGGAGGAGTTGATAAAGAATGCTAACGATTTACCTTGGTATAGATGTTGGCTCGGTGAGCACCAACGTTGTAGCCCTGGATGAACAAGGGCAGGTACTTACCACCGTCTACCTGCGTACCCGCGGCCAGCCAATCCAGGCCATCCAGGAAGGCTTACACCAGGTTGCAGCTACTTTAGGCAGAGGTACATGCGTCGCAGGTGTCGGTACTACCGGCAGCGGCCGTTCCCTGGCAGCTGTTATGGTAGGGGCTGATGTGATCAAAAATGAAATTACCGCCCATGCCGTGGCCGCCAGCTTCTCCGTTCCCGGGGTGCAGACAGTTCTGGAGATTGGCGGCCAGGATTCTAAGATTATCATCCTCCGCCAAGGCATAGTAACGGACTTTGCCATGAATACCGTCTGCGCGGCCGGTACCGGCTCCTTCCTGGACCAGCAGGCGGCCCGCTTAGGGATCCCCATTGAAGACTTCGGTCGCCGCGCCCTGGAGGCCAAAAGTCCGGTGCGTATTGCCGGGCGCTGCGCCGTCTTTGCCGAATCCGATATGATTCACAAACAACAGCAGGGTCATCCCCTTGAGGACATCCTCGCTGGTTTATGTGAGGCTCTGGTACGTAACTACTTAAATAACGTCGGCAAAGGGAAAGAAATCCTGCCGCCTGTTGTTTTCCAGGGTGGGGTGGCGGCCAATGCTGGCATGCGCCAGGCTTTTAACCGTGCCCTGGGGACGGAGGTAATCGTCCCCGAACACTACGGTGTCATGGGAGCCTTTGGGGCCGCCCTGCTGGCCAGGGAAATGCAGCCTAAAGCAAGCACCTTTAGGGGCTTTGATCTTACCGAGCGGGAATTCCGTACCGGTGGTTTTGAGTGCCAGGGTTGCGCTAATCACTGTGAAGTGGTGGAACTGCGAGAAGGACGGCAGGTCCTGGCCCGTTGGGGCGACCGCTGCGGTAAATGGAGTAACGCCGTAGCGGTATAAAACTACGCCCCCTGGTAGAACCGCCAGGGGGCGTATGGTGCTCACTTTTCTTTGCCGGCAGCAACCTCCAGATTACCCGGGGACCAAGAGATTATACTCGTCAGGTATTCCCGGAAGGGCCCGGCCAGGTCCGGGCGGGCCAGGGCGAATTCTACGGTAGCCTGGAGAAAGCCCAATTTATCACCGATATCGTAACGCTTACCCTGGAAACGGTAGGCATAAACCCGTTGTTGCTGCGCCAGCAGGCGAAGGGCATCGGTTAGCTGGATTTCACCACCGGCCCCAGGTTTTACCCCGGCCAGGAGGGGGAAGATTTCCGGCACCAGGATATAACGGCCGATTACGGCCAGGTTAGAAGGGGCTTCTTCCGGCCGCGGCTTTTCTACCAGGTCTTTAACCTCGATGAGACGGCCGTTGATTTCCAGGGGTTCGATGACGCCGTAACGGTTGACTTCGTCCCGTGGTACTTCCTGGACAGCAATTACTGCAGACTTAACTTCATTGTAAACTTCCAGCATCTGTTCCAGGCATGAGGGGTGGTTCACGATGATGTCGTCCCCCAGCAGGACGGCAAAGGGCTCCTGGCCGATAAATTTACGGGCACAGTAAACGGCATGTCCCAACCCCAGCTGTTCCTTCTGCCTTATATAGTGGATATCGGCCAGTTCAGCCACCTTTTCCACTAGGGCCAGCAGGTCTTCTTTGTCCTTTTCCCGCAGGAGGTTCTCCAGTTCCAGGGAACGGTCAAAATGATCCTCAATGGCCCGTTTGTTTTTCCCGGTAATAATGAGGATGTCCTCTATTCCAGCATTAACGGCTTCTTCGACTATGAATTGGATGGCTGGCTTGTCAACAATTGGTAGCATTTCTTTGGGCTGGGCCTTGGTGGCCGGCAGGAAGCGGGTGCCCCATCCGGCAGCTGGAATGATGGCTTTCTGTACCGTTGACAACAAATATCACCTCGTTCTCAGGATTTTAAAATTTTTATTGTTCTCGGGTCCGGGATAGACTTGGCCTTTTATTATAAAGAGATCAGAAGCTCCAGGAACTGAACAACTTCTGCCGGGGATGGTAAAAAATAGCGGGCTTTGCTGGCAACCCCGTTACCTACGCGGATGGCCAGGCCGCCGGCGGGCAAAGCAGCGAAGGCATCTTCATCGGTCCGGTCATCGCCTAAATAGACGGGTAATGACCGGGGCCATTGCCTGGTGAAGTAGGCTACCGCCAAGCCCTTGTTTATGCCCCGGCGACGAACTTCAAGCACTTTATGACCGGAAAGCAGTTCGACATTGTTATTTAAAAAGGGCTGCATGGCCCGGCGAAACTGTTTTAAGGCTATCGCAGCTAGCTTTGGGTCAGCCAGGCGGTAATGTAGGGCTATAGCTTCACCTTTATTTTCTACAAAAACTCCAGGAATATCTGCTATTATCTGGCGGGCCAGCCTAAAAATATCTTTCCAGGGGATATCTTCTTGCCCGGAAGGCAGGAGATTGATTACCTGCCTTTCCGGTGTAGCTACCTCTGCCCCGTGCAGGCCAGCAAGATAAAGCCCTGCCACTGGCAGCAACTCCTGCAGGTCCTTTAGACCCCGGCCACTAATTATGGCCAGGTGGAAGCCTGGCCTGGATACCAGCTGCCGCAGCAAGGTCAGGAGATGAATATTGGGACGGGCCAGCTCTGGCCGGGGCGCCAGGGGTACAAGGGTGCCGTCATAGTCACACATAAGGAGCACTTCGGGGTAATCACGGACTTTAGCTGCTAGCTGAGCCGGAGACACTGGGTGTTTCCCCTTCCCGGGCCATCATGGCCTGGTGGAAACAGGTCAACCACCAGCGGATATCATGGCGGCGTACCTTTTCCTGCATCAGGCGCATTCTTTTTTCCTGCTCGGCCCGGCCCATGTTCAGGGCTGTATTTAAAATCATGGCCATGCCATCAATATCGTATGGGTTGACGAGGACGGCACCCTTCAATTCCTGGGCGGCACCGGCAAAGCGGCTTAAGACCAGGACCCCGCTGCCGTCATATCGGGAAGCTACATATTCTTTAGCCACCAGGTTCAGGCCATCACGCAAAGGCGTAACCATCATGACATCGGCTGCCAGGTAATAGGCTACCAATTCTTGTCGGGGCAGGCCCCGCCAGAAGTAGTGGACGGGGCGATAACTACCTTCGCTGAAGCGGCCGTTGATCCGGCCCACGGCAGCTTCTACTTCTTCCTTTAGCTGGCGGTAGGCCGGTACGGCCGTCCTGCTGGGTACGGCAATCTGGACCAGGGCCGCCCGGCCGCGCCATTCGGGTACTTTTTCCAGCAGGCGTTCCCAGGCCAGCAGCCTTTCCAGGATACCCTTGGTATAATCCAGCCTTTCTACACTCAGGGCCAGGTGTTCAACACCAAACTGGCTGCGCAAGGCTCTAGCCCGGGCCCGGGTAGCCGGATCTAATGCCTGGCGCTGGAAGGCCTGGTAATCGACACCCATGGGCCAGGCACCGACATGGATGCGCCGCTGTTGCCAGTAGACAACATTGTGCTCAAAATCCACCCGGGCATCCAGCAGGGTGGCGACGGCATTCAGGAAATTATCGACATAAGATTGCAAATGAAAGCCCAGGACATCGGTGCCCAGGAGACCGCGCAAGAATTGGGGCGCCCAGGGAAGGGTGGCCAGGAGATCGTGGTGGGGAAAGGGGATATGCCAGAAAAAGAACTGCTTTAATTGCGGCTTGCGGTGGCGGATTTGGGCCGGTACCAGGGCCAGGTGATAGTCGTTGACCCAGACGGTATCGCCTTCCCTGGCTTCCATAAGTGCAGCATCGGCAAATTTAGCGTTGACTTTAACATATGTTTCCCATTCCAGGGAGTTATAACAACACTTTTCTAAAAAATAATGGCACAGGGGCCACAGGGCACTGTTGGTAAAACCGTGGTAATAAAGCTTTATTTCCTCGGCAGTCAGGGGAACCTCCCGGAAGGTATAGGCCGGATCGTCCTGGGGAACCGGTAAACGTACCCCGGGAGTATTGTCCTGTGGCGCATCGCGCCCGCCCCAGGCAACCCAGACACCACCCTTTTCCTTTAAGAATGGTTCTACCGCCGAGACGAGGCCGCTGATGGCCGGTACAGGTTGGATACCGCTGTCAGTGGCTTGCAAATTGTAGGCACCCCGGTTGGAAACCATAATAATTTTAGCAGCCTGTTTTTTAGCCACTTAGCATACCTCCTTTTAGCCTGTGCCTATTGTCGAGACCTACTTCACTCCTTTAAAATAAAATTAAAAATAAAATTAAACCCCGAGGGACCGGGGTATGTAAGTATCGATATATCCCCTTCCACGCTTACGAAGTTAGCTGACGGATTCGGGCTGAAGGTTAGCCCTACTCACCGGAATTAACCGGCAAGATTCACCCCGGAAAAATGGGTCCCCCGCTTACGGCTGTTGCACCGCAATTCAGCGTTCCAGGATATACAAATTAATTATATCATATTTATTATATCATACTGGTAACGAAATGCAAATATTACGTTTTATATATTGGAAATAAATTCCAAAAACCGCTCAATCTTTCTAAAAACACACAGGAGGGTGATATATGCTGGAAACGTCCCTGGATTTACGCAATAGTCCATGTGTATTGGAACCCCGGACAGAAGTCCTAAAAGAAGGGAATATTTTCCTTATTTCCCTGCCGGATGGTTCCATTATTGACCAGGACAACAGCAGCCTGGGCCTGTATTATAATGATACCCGTTATCTAAACTGCCTGGAACTCACCGCTGGCGGGTGGCGGCCTGTTTTCCTTTCCTCCTCTGTGCGCGACAGCCATTTTACCCAGATTGAATTAACCAATCCCGTTTTTGCTCTGAGTGATGGTAAAGTAGTACCAGCCCAGTCCATCCACCTCCGCCTTTTGCGGCTGATTAAAGGGGCCCTCTACCAGCGTTTACGCTTAATCAATTTTAATCCTTTCCCCGTAAATTTAAACCTTCATTTTACCATCGGTGCTGATTTCCGGGATGTTTTTGAAGTTCGCGGCAGCCGGCGCCAGCGCCGGGGAGAATTTTTAAAAACAGAAGTTCACCACCAGGGGTTAATCCTCGCTTACCTGGGCCTGGACAACGTGATCCAGACTACGCATATTACCTTCGAACCGGCACCGACCAGTATTGTAGGCCGGCCGGGCCGGGCGGAAGTTACCTATGACCTTACCCTGCCCCCCCAAAAAAAGCTTTACCTGTACTTAAGGATTGAACCCGACGGGCAAAACATGTTCCCGGCCACGCATATCAGCGACCTTTTTGCCGCAGCCACCATAGAGCTGGCCGGTTCTTACCACCAGTGGCAAAAGGAATGCACCCAGATCTGGACGGATAACAATTTTATTAATGATATGTTCCGCACGGCCATCACCGACCTGAAGGCCCTGGAAATTGATTATCCCGGGGAGGGGAAAATTATTGCCGCCGGGATACCGTGGTATACCGCTCCTTTTGGCCGGGATTCCCTCATCACTTCCTGGCAGACCCTTATCTTAAACCCGGATCTAGCCCGCCATACCCTGCGGTTCCTGGCCCGTTACCAGGGGAAGCAGGTGGACAAATGGCGGGAAGAAAGGCCGGGAAAAATACTCCATGAGTTGCGGCGGGGCGAGATGACCCGCTGCCAGGAAGTACCCCACAGTCCATATTATGGTTCCATAGATGCCACCCTGTGGTTTATTATCCTCCTTGCTGCCGCCTACAGGTGGACTTTAGATCAGGATCTGTTACAGGAAATGGTCACCCCTTTAAGGCGCTGCCTGCACTGGTGCGTGCGTTATGGCGACTTAGATGGTGACGGTTACCTGGAATACCAGCGGGAATCGTCGGCAGGCCTGACCAACCAGGGGTGGAAAGATTCCTGGGATGCCGTAGTCGACCGTGAAGGGCGCATCCCCGAAGGACCTGTGGCCCTGGTAGAAGTCCAGGCCTATTACTACCTGGCCCTCCTTGAAGCAGCCCACTTATTTTCAGTCCTGGGGGACAAGAGAACGGCGACTGAGCTGAAGGCGCAGGCGAGCAGGTTAAAAATGCGTTTCAACCGGGATTTCTGGCTGGAAGAAGAAGGATACTTAATTTTTGCCCTGGATGGCAAAAAAAGACCTCTTACCACCCTGGTCTCCAACGGCGGCCACGCCCTTTTCACCGGCATCCTGGAACCAGAGCGGGCCCGGAAAGTGGCCCGGCGCCTGCTGGCGGGGGACTTTTATTCCGGCTGGGGTATTCGTACCATGAGTAAAAATGAAAAAGCATACAACCCCATGAGCTACCATAACGGTTCCGTCTGGCCTCACGATAATGCCATTATCGCTGCCGGCCTGCGCCGCTATCAATGCCTTGAAGAGTTATCGCGGCTGGCCGGCGGCCTTTTCGCCGCCAGCTCTTTCTTTAATTACCGGCGCTGGCCGGAACTGTTTTGTGGTTTTACCCGCCGGGGGTTGAGCGGCCCGGTGCGTTACCCCGTTGCCTGTGACCCCCAGGCTTGGGCGGTGGGCAGCCTGTTTACCTTCTTACAGAATTTACTGGGCATCGAGGTGCGGGAGAATACCCTTTATATTTCCCGGCCCTTATTAATACCCGGTACCAGTAGGGTGGTAATCAGAAATCTAGCTGTCGCCGGTAGCCGCCTGGACCTGGCCTTTGAAGAAAAGGATGGACGGATCTTTGCCCATGTTTTAAAGAAAGAGGGGGCAATTAAAGTAATCATCGAAGCCTGATGGATTTGTCCTTTCTTGACTTTCCTTTAAGCTCTATATAAAATTAAATTGTATATTTTTATCAATAAAGGGAGGCTGATGTAATATGCGCATTGCCATGTTACACTGGGCATTTCCGCCGATTATCGGGGGAGTGGAATCTCACCTTGCCCTCCTATGCCCTTACCTGGTCCAGCAGGGGCACCAGGTAAGCCTCCTGACGGCCACAGCCCCCGGAGCGCCGGAGAGAGAGAGCTGGCGGGGAGTAACCATTAAGCGTTCAACTTTACTTGATCTGAACTCTTTAACCCCGGAAACCATTGAAGCCAGAGCCGGAGAAATAAAGCATCTACTGGAAAGCTTTTTACTGGAATGCAGGCCCGATATCGTTCACGCCCATAACTTCCATTACTTTAGTTTCGTCCATGCTGCCAGCCTGCAGGAAATCTGCCGCCGGCACGGCTGGCCTCTTATCCTTACGGCTCATAATGTCTGGGAAGACGAGCTGTGGGCAAAGATGAATACTCTAGCTCAAGGGTGGGACCAGATTATAGCCGTCAGCCATTACATACGCCAGGAACTCATGGTAAATGGTTATCCCCCCGAGCGGCTGACGGTAGTTTACCACGGCACCGATACGGCTACTTTTCGGCCGCCTACCCCGGCGGAACTCCAGTCTATCTATGCTACTTATCCGGAATGGCGGGGCCGGCGCCTTATTTTCCATCCGGCGCGCATGAGCCGTGCCAAAGGCTGTGATGTGAGTATTCGCGCCCTTGACCTTGTCCGCCGGGAAATTCCCAACGTTTTACTGATTCTGGCCGGTACTACCAATACCGTCGACTGGGGCCAGAAACAACCGGGGGAAGTAGCCTGGATTCAGGAACTCATTACCAGCCTGGGCCTCGAAAAAAATGTCTTTATCCGCTTCTTCCCCTGGCAGGAAATACCGGCAGTGTATAAAGCGGCCGAGGTTTGCCTGTACCCGTCGTCTTTCCAGGAGCCCTTCGGACTGGTAATGCTGGAAGCCATGGCTACGGCCAGGCCCATAATTGTCAGCCGGGCCGGAGGTATGCCGGAGATAATCCGTCCCGGTTATAACGGCTTTTTAGTCTCCATGGGTAACTACCAGGAACTAGCCCGCTACACAACCTTCCTGCTTCGCAATCCGGAGGTAGGCACGGCCATGGGCCAGAACGGTCGTCGCCTGGCTGAAGAAGACTTTACTACGGCCGTAATGGCCCGCAACACCTTGGCGGTATACAGCCAGTTGCTGGCCCTGCCCCGGGCCAGTTAGGTCAAAAATGGGAACCGTTAGAGGTTCCCTTAATTTTTCTAGACATGGCAGGCAGCCTCGGTTAAAATGAGAATATACTGGGTGAAAGGAGTAACCGGTTTTAATGCACCTACAGGGTACCATGCAGGTAAATTCTAGAGGTAAACTTACCATCGGAGGCTGCGATGTTGTCGAGCTCGTCCGGGAGTTCGGCACCCCCCTTTACATTTTTGATGAAGACTGTATCCGTAACAACTGCCGGGAGTTTTACCGGGCCTTTGGCGTGAAGGAAGGCCTGTCCAGGGTTATCTACGCCGGCAAAGCTTTTTTGACTGCCGCTATGTGCCGGATTATCGCCAGTGAAGGCCTGGGATTGGATGTGGTTTCCGGGGGCGAACTTTACACGGCCCTCGCGGCCGGATTTCCCGTAGAAAACATTTATTTCCATGGCAACAATAAAAGCTATGCCGAAATCTGCCAGGCCCTGGAGGCCGGGATAGGGAGGTTTGTAGTCGATAATTTTGCCGAACTGGAGCTCTTAAGCCGCTTGAGCACGGAACGGGGCCAGGTAGCGCGGGTAATTTTAAGGGTGACACCGGGGATTGAAGCCCATACTCATAATTATATTCGTACCGGCCAGATCGATTCCAAGTTCGGCTTTACCCTGCCCAATGGCCAAGCCCTGGAAGCCGCCAGGCGGGTCAAAGATTTACCTGGCATTGAGTTCAAAGGTTTACACTGCCATATAGGTTCCCAGATTTTTGAGCTGGAACCCTACAACCAGGCGGCTGCCGTTATGATGGAACTGGCCGCCGCTATTAAAGAAACGACGGGTTTGATTACCTCTGAACTTGATCTGGGAGGCGGTTTTGGCATATATTATACTGCTGAGGACCATCCCCAGCCGATTAACGCCTATGCCGAAACAATCCTTACCAGGGTCAGGGAGGAAGCCCGGGCCTTAAACCTGCCTCAACCCCTGGTAATTGTTGAGCCGGGCCGCGCCATTATCGGGCCGGCGGGCAGCACTGCCTATACCGTGGGCACCATTAAAGAAATTCCCGGGGTGCGCAAGTATGTGGCCGTTGATGGCGGCATGGCCGATAACATTCGGCCCGCCCTTTATGGCGCTAAGTATGAAGCTATTCTGGCCAATAAAGCCAATCTCCCGGCCACAGAGACGGTAGCCATTACCGGTAAATGCTGCGAGTCCGGCGATATGCTTATCTGGGAAGCAAAGCTTCCCCGGGTGGAAGCCGGCGATATCCTGGTCATTTCCTGTACCGGTGCTTATGGCTACACCATGGCCAGCAATTACAACCGCCTGGGCCGGCCAGCCGCCGTCTTGGTCCGCGAAGGAAACGCTGACCTGATTTTAAAGCGGGAAGATTACAACGATCTGCTTCGCAATGACGTCGTTCCGGCACGGCTGATTTGTACAAGATAAATTCCGTGGCAAACGATGATCTCCTACCAGAAATTTTTCCGCCGCAACCAGCTGCGCATCCTGTTCCAGGCCAGAAAAATAGCCTCTGTTAAAGGCCAGCGGGTTTACCTGGTAGGCGGGACGGTCCGGGACCTGCTCCTGAGCCGGCCCGAGGTCGACCTAGACCTGGCAGTGGAGGGCGACGGCCTTCTCTTTGCCCGGGAACTGGCCCGGCAGTTAGGCGGGCGCGCAGTTTTTCACGAGCGTTTTCTGACGGCTACTGTCTACTGGAGCGGCGAGCGGGTGGACGTAGTCACCGCCCGCCGGGAATATTATCCCCGGCCTGGAGCCCTGCCCGAAGTGGAGGCGGCGACCCTTGAGGCCGACCTGGCCCGGCGGGATTTTAGCGTCAATGCCATGGCTCTTCCTTTAATGGCCCGCGACTTGGGGGAAATCCTGGATCCTTTCGGCGGGCGGGAAGACCTGGCCCGGCAAATCTTAAAGGTGCTGCACCGGGACAGCTTTCGTGATGACCCCACCCGCCTTTTAAGGGGGGTGCGTTTCGCCACCCGTTTGAAATTTAACCTGGAAGAAGAGACCTGCTCTTTAGCAAGGGAGGCCCTGGCAGGAGGTTACCTGAACCTTATAGAACCGGAGCGTTTCTGGCAGGAATTTATCCTTTTACTCAAAGAACGGCGGCCAATAGCGGCCTGGGAAAGTTTAATCGACCTGGGCTGGCGGGGTTTACCTGGAGGCGGATTGCCCGATGTGGCCGCCGGCCGGCGGGCGGAAAAACTCCTCTGCCAGTGGAAATGGCGGGGCCAGCGCCCCATAGATGCCAGCCTGGTTTATTTTTTAATCGCCACGGCAAAATTAAGGGCAACAGAACTGGATGAGGTCCTGGATAGTTTGAATTTTGGCCGCAAAAAGCGCAGTAAGATTTATGCCGCCAGGGATTTGCTGCCGGAACTGGCTCCCTGCCTGGCGCGAGGTTTCCTGCCCGAATACATGGCGGCAGGCCCCCGCATGGCCCCGGAAGCACTGATTTTTATCCTGGCCATGGCTGGGTGGAGCCGGCTACCAGCGCGGGTATCACCCTGATGGAAAGGAGACGGTCATGCACCTGCAAAGTTTACCCCAGCTGATCTTAGGCATCCCGGCCATTTTAATTGCCCTGACCTTTCATGAGTATGCCCACGGCAAGATGGCCTACATCCTGGGCGACCCGACGGCCAGGAACCAGGGACGGTTAACCTTAAACCCCCTGGCCCACCTGGACATCCTGGGAACCCTGCTCCTTATTGTGGCCGGTTTTGGCTGGGCTAAACCGGTGCAAATCAACCCCTATTACTTCCAGATGGACCGGCGTAAAGGGATGATGCTGGTGGGCCTGGCCGGGCCCGCCATGAACCTGGTGCTGGCCTACCTGGCGGCAGTTGTCCTGCAGGTCTTTCTCAGGTTTGATGTAGGCGGCTACTGGCTGGCTACTTTTTTAAACCTCTTGGTTGGTTATAACGTGGTCCTGGCTGTTTTTAACCTTATCCCCGTACCGCCCCTGGACGGTTCCCGCGTCCTGGCCGGCATCTTACCCCCGGAAGGAGCGGCGGCAGTTTACCAGTTAGAAAGCTACGGTACCTTGCTTTTACTGCTCCTTATTGCTACTGGAATTATCGGCCGCATCATGGGTCCTCTGGTTACCCTGGTACTCGATTTGATTATTACGGCCAGCGGCCTGGCATTTATATAAGTAGAGGAGTGTTTCATAGAATGCGTATTTTGAGCGGCATGCGACCCACAGGGCGGCTGCATATCGGCCACCTGAGCGTGCTGGAAAATTGGGTGCGCCTGCAGGAAGAAAACGAATGCTTTTACTTTATTTCCGACTGGCACGCCCTGACTACAGGTTATGACAATACCGCAGAGCTGCAGGAGAATATCCGCGCCATGCTCCTTGACTGGTTGGGCGCCGGATTAGACCCCGAGCGCAGCACCATCTTCGTCCAGTCCCATGTCAAGGAACATGCCGAGCTCCATCTGCTCTTTTCCATGTTCACCCCCTTGTCCTGGCTGGAACGCGTCCCCACCTACAAGGATCAGATCCAGCAGCTGGGTAAAGAGGGTAAGGACGTGTCAACCTATGGTTTTTTGGGCTATCCCCTCCTGATGGCCGCTGATATCCTTATCTACCTGGCCGACGGCGTCCCGGTGGGCGAAGACCAGTTGCCCCATCTGGAGTTCTGCCGGGAAGTGGCGCGCCGGTTTAACTACCTGTATAAAACTTCCCTTTTCCCCGAGCCCCAGGCCCTGTTAGCTAAAGTCGCCATGTTACCCGGCATTGACGGCCGCAAGATGAGTAAAAGCTATCACAATGACATTCCCATGTCGGCTGCACCGGAAGAGGTGTGGGAAAGGGTCCGGCTTATGGTCACCGACCCGGCCCGGATTCACAAAACCGATCCCGGGCACCCGGAAGTATGCCTGGTCCACCGCTACCACGAGATTTATAATGGTGAAGAAATTGAAGAGACGCGGGTCAGCTGCCGGGGCGGCCGCATTGGCTGTGTCCCCTGCAAAAAACGCCTGGCGGAAAAAATAAACGCCTTCCTGGAACCAGTCCGGGAGCGCCGGGCCCGTTGGGCGGCGCGGCCGGAGCTGGTTGATGAGATCCTGGCAGCCGGAGCCGCAAAAGCCAGGGCCACGGCGGGCCGGACTATGGCCATGGTCCGGGAGGCCATGGGAGTGTAACTTAAATGGGGTGGGGCGCATGATCGGCAATATTCGGCTGGATATATTTCAGGGCCCCCTCGATCTCCTCCTCACCCTGATTGAACGCCAGGAAATCGATATCCAGGCTATACCTGTTGCCGAGGTGACGGCCCAGTACCTGGAATACCTCCATGAAGTAGAGGAGCTAGACCTGGACTGGGCCAGTGAATTTTTAGTCCTGGGCGCCGAACTGTTAGCCCTCAAGGCCAGGCTGCTCCTGCAACGCCCCCTTAAGGGCGGGTCGGGAGAGGAAGAAAAGGGAGAGGGCGAGGACCCCGCCAGGCTCCTGGCCGAGCGTCTTATAGAATACCGCCGCTACCGGGAGGCAGCCGCCCATCTCGGCGATCTAGCAGCTCAAGGAGCCCTTGTCTTTGGCCGTCCCCTGGACCAGGAAGCCGTCGCCCGGGCCCTGGCTGGTGTTAACCCCCTGGCCGGGATAACACCTGTAGATCTAGCCCGCGCCCTGGTTAGGGTGCTGGCAAGGCAGCCTGTCACCCCCAAGCCGGAAACCCGTACCATTACCCGCCCGGCCCTGACCCTGGTGGGGCAAATACGCACCATCCTGCGGCGCCTCAAACAGGAGGAGGACCTTACCCTGGCCACTCTTTTAAGTCCCCGGCCCACGCGCCTGGAAGTGGCGCTGACCTTCCTGGCCCTGCTGGAACTGGCGCGCCGGGGACGGGTAAGCCTTGTCCAGGAAGAAGCCTTTGGTACTATTAAAGTAAGCCGGCTGTCGCCCGGTGAGACCGCTGCTGCAGGGGGGTGATCCCTTTGCCGTTATTTTTTAGCGAAGATAAAAGGGCAGCCCTGGAGTGCCTCCTCTTTGTAGCCGGGGGGCCGGTACCGGTTGGTACCCTGGCCGCCTGCCTGGGGCTGAGTAGCGATGATGTAGTTGAGCTGGCTTTAGAATTGAAAACGCTCTATGATGAAGAGGGGCGGGGCCTGCAGATCCGGGAGGTAGCCGGCGGCTACCAGATGTGCACCCGGCCCCAGTTTGCTAATTATGTTGAGGCCTTCCTGCAACCCGAGTTGCCTGCCCTGTCCATGGCCGCCCTGGAAACCCTGGCCATTATTGCCTACCGCCAGCCCGTTACCCGGGCGGAAATAGAAAATATCCGCGGAGTCAAGGTGGATGGAGTTTTAAATACCCTCTTAAGCCGTGGCCTTGTCCAGGAAGCAGGGCGTAAAGACGCCCCCGGCCGGCCCATCCTTTATGCTACCACTCCTCGCTTTCTGGAATTTTTGGGTTTAAAAGATTTATCCGAGCTGCCGCCCCTGGATGAAGCGGCGGCCGGGCAGGAATAGTATATAAGGCGCCTCCGGTGGAAAAATAGGGGCAAACTGGCTGCCGGGGGTGGTGAAGTGTTGTGGGCCTGGACGGCAGGGATAGTTGCGGGTTTCCTTTTATTACTCCTGGTACCGGTGCAGCTGGAGGTAACTTACCGGCAAATAGCTGGAGAAGAAAAACTTGAGATAAAACTTAATTTACCGGGAGACTGGGGCCGGTGGGAAGTGGCATTCCCCGCCTTCCGTGACTGGTGGCCGGGGCAAAGTCACCGGCGACTGGAAACCCTCTTGCCGGGAGAAAGGGTAGAAGCAGGATTACCCGGGGAAGTAGCCCAGCGTCCTGCCAGGGGCAAAAGGTGGAATGCCGGTCGGATAGCCCGCTTCATCACCGCCGGGCCGTTAGGGTACTGGTTACATAAATTAAATAATTTAAAGGGCATCTGGCGGCATTTTTTCGCCCGGGTGACCTGCCGGCATTGGCGTTTATTTTTAACCCTGGGGACGGGTGATCCGGCAACTACGGCTTTTGTTTACGGTACCAGCTGGACCATCCTGGCCTGGATGTATCAGAACCTGCGGCGGCGAGCCCGACTGGATTTCCGCGCACCCGAATGGCAGGTAACACCTCTCTTCGATACGCCGGGCTGGCAGGCCGATTTCAACTGCATATTTACCCTTAAGTTAGGTCATATTATAAGTGCCGGAGTACAATCTTTATGGCTATTGCTGCAGATAGTCTGGCAGATGAGGAGGGGCAGGTGCAGGTGCCCGAACATCCCATAGAGGCTTTAATGAAGACCGCCATGGAAAGCATCAAGGATATGGTTGATGTTAATACCGTTGTGGGCGATCCTATAGAAACGCCGGACGGCCATGTGATCGTCCCTGTATCCCGCGTTTCGGCCGGTTTTGTTGCCGGAGGCACTGAATATGAACCCGGCCAGGAAGACGGTGGTGGAGGCGGTAAATCCTTACCCTTTGGCGGCGGTAGCGGCGCCGGTGTTTCCGTCCAGCCGGTGGGCTTCCTGGTGGTGGGAAAGGAGCAAATCCGGCTGCTGCCGGTTGACGGCAATGCTGTTGTGGACCGGATTATCGATGTCGCCCCCCAGGTGCTGGAAAGGCTCCAGGAACTCCTGGGGAAAGGTAAGAAGGAAAAGGGTAACGGCAATAATTCCCCCGCCCCTGTACGAACGAAAATGGTCTTACGCCCCCAGGAAGAGACATGAAATAATCCCTGAGATTATGGCCCGGGTTCTCATATACCGGGTTTTTAATTTGTTTCCGGCCTCTCAAGTCCCGTTCTAGAAAATGCCCTCCCTTCATAAATGTTACCAGGAAGGTAAATTATGGAGGGAGTGGCAATGGTTAATATCATCTGGTTATTAATGCTTCTAGCAGGCATTATCGTGGCCAGCTTTACCGGCCACATTGAAGTAGTTACCGAAGCTTCCCTGGAGGCGGCCCAGACGGCCGTAACCCTGGCCTTTGAACTGATTGGGCTCATGTCCATGTGGCTCGGGCTTTTAAAGATTGCCGAGGAAGCCGGCCTGGTAGGCCTCCTGGCGCGGCTTTTACGCCCCTTTACCTGTTATCTTTTCCCGGAAATACCACGGGATCACCCGGCCATTGGTTCGATCATTATGAATTTAAGCGCTAACATCCTGGGCCTGGGCAATGCCGCCACCCCTTTTGGCCTCAAGGCCATGCAGGAATTACAAACTTTAAACCCCCGCCCTGAAGAAGCCACCCCGGCCATGTGTACCTTTTTGGGATTAAATACCGGCTGCCTGACCCTTATTCCGGCGACCATAATTGGCATCCGGGCGGCAGCCAGCTCCACCGACCCGACCATCATCGTCGGACCTACTATTTTAGCAACCGGATTCAGCATGATCACGGCCGTGGTTGCCGATCGTTTCTTGCGCCGGTTTTATAACGGGCGCCGGGGGTGAAGGAACGTGACTGAACTCATACTTGAGGTTTCGCGCTGGGCGATTCCCATGGTTCTTTTTTTTATCCCCCTGTATGGGTACCTGCGGGGCGTACCGGTTTATGAAACCTTTGTTGCCGGGGCCGAAGACGGATTCAAGGTGGCAGTAAAGATTATTCCTTTCCTGGTGGGCATGCTGGTGGCCATCGGGGTTTTCCGGGCTTCCGGGGCCATGGACCTCTTGGCGCGGCTACTGAACCCTGTCCTTCAACTGATTGGCGTGCCGGGAGAAATTTTACCTCTGGCCATCATGCGGCCCCTTTCCGGCGGGGGAGCTCTGGGAATAGCAGCCGAGCTAATCGGTAACTACGGCCCGGATTCCTTTATCGGCCGCCTGGCTTCGGTGATGCAGGGCAGTACCGATACTACCTTTTATGTCCTGACGGTTTATTTTGGGTCGGTAGGGGTGCGGCGCTATCGCTACGCCCTGGCCCTGGGGCTCCTGGCCGATATTTCCAGCCTTATAGCCGCCATCGTTATCTGCCGGTTGATGTTTGGTTAGTTTTTAAATTACCCTTCTCGAAATTCAACAGCCACTCTTTGGTTGCCAGCCCCCCCAAAAAACCTACCAGCCGGCCGTCCTTACCAATGACCCGGTGACAGGGTATAATAATACCGACAGGATTACGACCGATGGCCTGTCCTACAGCCCGGACCGCTCCCGGCCTGCCGATGACCCGGGCAATATGGCTGTAACTGCAGGTGGTACCGTAGGGGATCTTTTGCAGGGCTGACCAGACGGCCAGCTGGAAGGGCGTACCGCAAAGGTCCAGGCGCAGGGAAAAAGAAAAGCGCCGGCCGTCAAAGTACTCGTCCAGCTGCCGGAGAACTTCCCGGCAAGAGCTGCCGTTTTCATCCACGTTGATGGTTGCGCCACGGGATTTTTGGGCCAGGTAGCTGGGGGTTGTTCCAGGTGCCTCCCCGGGGAATGACAGGCGGCAGAGGCCCGCCGGGCCTGTTACTATCGTCAGGTTACCGATAGGAGAGGGATAATGGCTAATGGTAAACAATTCTTTCGGCATGATGGCGTTACCTCCCCGCGTTCTAGCCTTCTTTCCACCAGGCCAGGAATAGGGCCAGGATACTCATGCCGGCGGCATAACCGGCCAGGACATCGGTGGGGTAGTGCACACCCAGGTAAAGGCGGCTGAAACCCAGTAAAAGCAAAAAAATAAGGGTAACCGGAACCATATGGCCGCGACAACGGGGAGGGCATATTTTTAACAACCACAGGACCAGGAGACCAAAGAAGACGGTTCCCATCATGGCGTGACCGCTGGGAAAACTAAAGCCCGGTGCAGGTTCCAGGGGGCCGAGACTGGGCCTGGGACGGTGATAAAAATTTTTTAGCCATTCCATAATGCCCCAGGTACCATTCATGGTAATTAACACGCCCCAAAAGCCCTGCCAACGACGCCAGGTATAGTAGGCAAGACTCAAAGCAGCCGTTGCAGGATAAAAGAAAGTCGGGGTGCCGAAGAAAGTAATAAACCTGAAGAAATGGGTAGCCGCAGGCGTTCGCCGGGCCATTATACCTGCCAGGACCAGGAGATCGAGATTGGCCGCATGGGGTATGGCAGCGGTCAGCAGAAAAAAGATAAGAATCATAGCAATGGCAAGCAAGATGAGACGGTGACGGGACAAAGTGGAACCCCCTCGTGCGAGACTTTTCCTGGCTAAAATAACCCCGGGACTGTAATATTTTCTGATAGTACCCAGAGGGTAACATTATTGTCGTGATGTAAGGGTAGTCTTTATAAAAAAATCAGTATAGCACTATTGCCTTTAAAAGGGGAATTATGATAGCATAATAACGTTAACGGAGGTTTTTATGCGTTTACAAAAATACCTGGCCCAAACGGGGGTGGCTTCTCGGCGTCATGCGGAGGAGATGATCCGGGCCGGCCGGGTAAAGGTTAATGGTAAAATTGTTACTGCTATGGGCGTCCAGATAATACCGGGCCGGGACGAGGTAACTGTCGATGGCCGGCCTATTACCGGTCCGGAAGAAAAAGTCTATGTATTATTATATAAGCCGCCCGGTTATGTAACAACGGTCTCCGACCCCCAGGGGCGCCCTAAAGTAGTTGACCTGGTCAAAGACGTGCCTGCCAGGTTATATCCCGTCGGCCGCCTGGATTATGCTACCGAAGGCCTTTTATTACTTACCAATGATGGAGAATTGACCTTAAGGCTCACCCACCCGCGCTATCGTATACCTAAAACTTATCTGGCCCTGGTAAAAGGAGTGCCGGATGCTAATACTATTACCCATTTACGCCGGGGTGTCAAGCTGGAAGATGGCCTTACCGCCCCGGCGTGGGTACAAATGCGCCGGATTAAAGGGGACCATGCCCTGCTGGAATTAACCCTGCGTGAAGGACGCAAACGAGAAGTAAGGCGCATGCTGGCTACAGTAGGTCACCCGGTAGTCAGGCTGAAACGCATTAAATTTGCCTTTCTCACCCTGGGAGATTTAAAACCGGGAGAATACCGCCGCCTTACTCCTGCCGAAGTAACCCGGCTGTATCGCCTGGTGGGTTTAGATTTTCCTCCTCGTTGAAAAGACAATGGTGTGGTAAAATAAGGTGAAAAAGAGAGGAGGAGAAAGATTTGGCAGGTTTGGAGCTGGGGCTGGTGCAGGTCTATACCGGCGAGGCTAAAGGCAAGAGTACGGCCGCCTTTGGCCTGGCCTTAAGGGCCTGCGGGCACGGTCTCAAGGTACTGATTGTCCAGTTTATGAAAACGCCTGACTACGGCGAACATAAAGCCTTCCCGCGGCTGGCGCCGGAGGTAGAGGTAAAAACCTTTGGCCGCAAGGGTTTCATCCACCGGGGCGGTGCCAGGCCGGAAGATTATGAGCAGGCCAGGGCGGCCCTGGCCTTTGCCCGGGAAGCCATGCTTGGCGGCAGGGTAGATATTCTCATCCTGGATGAAATCAACAACGCCCTTTATTTCGGCCTGTTAACAGAAGAAGAAGTCCTGGCTTTCCTGATGGAGCGGCCGCCGCATGTGGAAGTCATCCTCACCGGCCGCAATGCCCCGCCTAGAATTATTGAGGTTGCTGACCTGGTAACGGAAATGCGCCAGGTAAAGCACCCTTATGAAAAGGGGATAAAGGCCAGGAAAGGGATAGAATACTAGGAACGCCAAACGTTGAATTTTACTTCCCAGGCAGGAATTTCCGCGTAGGGTGCGAATATGTAAGTTTAATACATTTTACAGGAGGTGAATTCCTGGCCGGCTTTTTGGGGCCAGGAGAAAAGTGGCCGTAGTGTATTATGATCAGGATGCCGACCTGGGCGTCCTTAAAGGCAAGAAAATCGCCGTTATGGGCTATGGCAGCCAGGGACATGCCCAGGCACAGAACTTAAAGGACAGTGGCCTTGATGTAATCGTGGGCCTGCGCCCTGGCAGTAAATCGTGGGCGGCAGCTGAGGCTGCGGGCTTAAAGGTCGCGACGGTGGCTGAAGCTGCGGCCGCAGCCGATATTATCCAGATTTTGTTGCCTGACGAGACCCAGGCCAGGGTCTATCGTGAGGAGATCGCCCCGCACCTTACGGCAGGCAATGTTCTTATGTTCTCCCACGGTTTTAATATTCACTTCAACCAGATTGTGCCGCCGGCGGATGTGGATGTCATTATGGTTGCTCCAAAAGGACCAGGCCACCTGGTACGCCGGATGTATGTAGAAGGCCAGGGGGTACCGGCCCTTCTGGCCATTCATCAGGATGCCAGCGGCAGGGCTAAAGAAATCGGCCTGGCTTATGCTAAAGGAATAGGTGCTACCCGGGCCGGTGTAATTGAGACTACTTTCAAAGAGGAAACCGAAACTGACCTGTTTGGCGAACAGGCTGTCCTCTGCGGCGGAGCCACCGCCCTGGTCAAGGCCGGCTTCGAAATCCTGGTGGAGGCGGGTTACCAGCCGGAAATCGCTTACTTTGAATGCCTGAACGAACTAAAGCTTATTGTCGACCTCATGTATGAAGGCGGCATCAAGTACATGCGCTATTCCATCAGCGACACGGCTGAGTACGGCGATGTCACCAGGGGGCCCAGGATTATCGACGACCATGTCCGGGCCACCATGAAGGCCATCCTTAAAGAGATCCAGGACGGTGTCTTTGCCAGAGAGTGGATCCTGGAAAACCAGGCCGGCAGGCCGAGCTTTAATGCTTTAAGGAAAAATGAACGGGAGCACCTTATCGAACAGGTGGGCGATTCTTTACGGGAAATGATGCCCTGGTTGAAAAAGTAAAGCAGGCGGGAATCAGACGGGGTGAAGGAAGCCCCGGGATCTTCCCGGGGCTTTAATTTATTAACTTTATTATTAACTTTTGGGTGAAAGGAGTGGCGAGGGAATAATTTGCTAATAATAAAAAGGCTAAAGTTAAATTATTGAAGGGGAGGAAACACTTGTGGAACTCCTGGCACCTGTAGCAGGAATACTGGCACTTGTGTTCGCTTTTTACCTCACCAACAAGATTAACAGGGCCGATCCCGGGAATGCGCGCATGCAGGAAATAGCGGCAGCCATCCACGAAGGGGCCATGGCTTTTTTAATGCGGGAATACCGCACCCTGATCTTTTTTGTTCTGGGTATGGCGGCTCTGATCGTAATTACCGGCTTTCTTACCCAGGGTGCTGAAAGCATGCAGCCGGTAACGGCCGTTGCCTATGTGGCTGGAACCCTCTGCTCTATTGGGGCCGGCTATATTGGCATGCAGGTTGCTACCAGGGCCAATGTCCGGACGGCCAATGCCGCCCGCCACAGTCCCAACGCTGCCCTGGAGATAGCCTTTTCCGGCGGTTCAGTCATGGGTATGGCTGTAGTGGGTCTTGGCCTTTTAGGCCTCGGCATTGTTAATCTCATTTTTAAAAATCCCAGTATCGTCAATGGCTTCGCCCTGGGGGCCAGCTCCATTGCCCTTTTTGCCCGGGTGGGCGGTGGTATTTATACCAAGGCGGCCGACGTGGGCGCAGACCTGGTGGGTAAAGTGGAAGCCGGTATACCGGAAGATGACCCCCGCAATCCTGCGGTGATTGCCGATAACGTTGGCGATAACGTAGGCGATGTCGCCGGTATGGGAGCCGATCTTTTTGAATCATACGTTGGCTCCATTATCTCCGGTATTGCCCTGGCGGCAACTTTAAATATCCCCAATGGTACCCTTGTACCCCTGATGATTGCCGCTGCCGGCATTGTATCCTCCATTATCGGCGCTTTCTTTGTCCGGACCAGCGAGGGGGCCAATGCCCAGAAGGCTTTGAATACCGGCACCATGGTGGCGAGTATACTGGCGATTATAGGTACATTCCTGGCTACCCGCCTGTTACCTTCTCAATTTGTTGTCGGTTCTGCTACCTATACTTCCCTGGGGGTATTTATAGCCACCATAGCCGGCCTTATTGCCGGAGTTCTCATTGGCCGCATTACCGAATATTATACTTCCGGCGATTATGAGCCGGTGAAAGAAATTGCCAAAGCTTCCCAGACCGGTACCGCCACCAACATTATTGAGGGGTTAAGTACCGGTATGTTGAGTACTGTTTTACCCATCCTGGTAATTATCATTGCTATCCTTGCTGCCTATCATTTTGCCGGCCTTTACGGTATTGCCCTGGCGGCAGTTGGGATGCTGTCAACGACCGGAACCACGGTAGCCGTGGATGCCTATGGACCAATTGCCGATAATGCCGGCGGCATTGCCGAAATGGCAGAGCTGGATCCTAAAGTCCGTAAGATTACCGATGCCCTGGATTCTGTTGGCAATACTACTGCTGCCATTGGTAAAGGTTTTGCCATTGGCTCGGCAGCTTTAACGGCCCTGGCCCTATTTTCCGCCTATACGACTGCCGCCAGGATAGCTACTATTGACCTTACTAACCCAAAAGTAGTTGGTGGGCTTTTTATCGGCGGTATGCTGCCTTTTCTCTTTGGTGCCCTGACAATGAAGGCAGTGGGGCGGGCTGCCTTCCATATGATTGAAGAAGTGCGCCGGCAGTTCAAATCCATCCCGGGTTTAATGGAAGGTAAAGCCCGGCCGGATTACGCCCGCTGTGTAGCCATTAGCACCGGAGCAGCCTTGAAAGAAATGATCATTCCCGGCCTCCTGGCCGTAGTGGTACCCCTGGCAGTGGGGCTGATCCCCGGTCTGGGTAAAGAAGCCCTGGGGGGCCTTCTCGCCGGAGCTACGGTGACAGGCTTTTTGCTGGCCGTAATGATGGCCAATGCCGGCGGCGCCTGGGATAACGCCAAAAAGTATATTGAAGGTGGGAATTTCGGCGGTAAAGGCTCACCGGCCCATGCAGCGGCCGTCAATGGGGATACTGTAGGCGATCCCTTTAAAGATACATCCGGGCCGGCCATGAACATTTTAATTAAGCTTATGACCATTGTTTCCCTGGTGTTTGCGCCTTTGTTTATGCAACTATAAGGGTTGTGCTAACCGGTAAGAATCGTAAGCGACATCAGCGCTTAAAAGCCCTTATCCCTCGTGGGGACAAGGGCTTTTTTCTAGGGAAAAATTAGCAAGCACTATTCTTTCAAACCCCTTACCCCCGCCACGTTGTTCGTAAGAATAGAACCAGGATCGTATATATTTCTAAACGGCCAACAAGCATCAACCATGATAGTAAATACTTGGCTGCTGCAGGTAAATGGGCATAATTATGGGCAGGGCCGACGGCGCCCAGGCCGGGGCCAACGTTTCCCAGGGTAGCGGCAACTGCACTGGCAGCTTCTTCCAATTTCAAGGAGGTTAAAGACATGAGTAAAGTTCCCAGGGCAAACAGCAGCAGATAGAAACCTATAAATTGAAGGATATTCAACACCAGTTCTTTATTTATTATGCCTATATTGCTGAAACGAATTGAAACTACGGCATGGGGATGAACGGCACGAAAAAGTTCTGCGATACCATTTTTTAATAACACTAACAGGCGCCCTACTTTAATCGATCCCCCTGTTGAACCGGTACACCCTCCTACAAACATTAACAACAAGAGCAAGGTGCGTGACAGGTTAGGCCATTGATCGAAGTCTACTGTGGCATAGCCCGTGGTAGTAACAATAGAAACTACCTGGAAGGCAGCCATGCGCAAGAGATTTTCTCCCGGGTTAAAACCTGCCAGGGATAGATCAACAACAATAATAATAAAGGCTGCCAAAATTATAGCACTATATAATTTAAACTCTGGGTTAAGCCAGAAATAAAAGGGATTCCTGAGCTTCACGGCCTGGTAATAAAGGGCAAAATTAACACCGGCCAAAAACATAAAGATAATAATAATCCATTGTATAAGGGGACTGTTATAATACCCGATACTGGCATTTTTGGTGGAAAACCCACCTGTAGCCATGGTCCCGAAAGTATGGACGACAGCTTCATATAAAGGCATACCCGCAAATAATAGTAGTAAAATTTCCAGAGCGGAGAGGAAGATATAGGTCCGCCAGAGGATTATCGCCGTTTCCTGGATGCGGGGCTTTATTTTCTCTGTAACCGGCCCGGGAGTTTCGGCCTGGAGTATTTGGATTCCCCCGGAACCTAACGGTGATAGGAGAGCTACAAAAAGGACGACTATTCCCATCCCGCCGAGCCAGTGGGTAAGACTACGCCAGAAAAGGATGGCACGTGATTGGGCCTCAATATCGGTCATTACACTGGCGCCGGTAGTAGTAAACCCGGAAACTGTTTCAAAAATGGCATCGGCAAGAGTAGGAAAGGTACCGGCAAATATGTAGGGCAAACTACCAAAGATTGTAGCTGCCACCCAGCTTAAAGCAACTACCGCGTAACCCTCGCGGCGACGGATCTCGCCATTATGAGAGGGCAAGGAACTCAAAGGGATGCCTGCAGCCAGGGTTATCGCGGCGCTGTAAGTAAAGGCCAGCCATTCTTTTTCCCCAAAATAAAGGGCTAATACCAGGGGCATCAGTAAAGAAAGGCCAATCAAAATTATAACTTTCCCCAAAAGCTGTAGAACTATCGGGTAGCGCATCTTTACTTCACCTGTTAGTACCAAAGAAATTTTGAACGGCAGTTACGGCCTTGGGAAGGGCAAATACAATTACATGATCGCCGGGCGTTATATAATCGTTACCTCCGGGAATTATTATCTCGTCTCCCCTGGCAATGGCGCCGATGATGGCATGGCGAGGAAAGTTGATTTGCTGTATCGGCTTATTGGCCTGACGGCAATTCTGGGGAACGATAAATTCAATCATCTCAGCTTTATCCTGGCCTAATAAACTGATCGCTACAATATGACCGCGCCGGACAAACTTTAAGATGGCTGCTGCTGTTAGAAGACGCGGGCTTATCACCACGTCGATGCCAACTTTTTCCATAAGACCGGCATAGTCCGAACGCCCAACTTTAACAACGGTTTTCTTGGCGCCGAGATGTTTTGCTAGCAGGGATACAAGCAAATTTACTTTATCATCGCCGGTAACGGCAGCAAAAACGTCCGCCTGGCCGATATCTTCTTCTTGCAGGAGGCTCAAGTCACTGCCATCGCCATGGATGAGGGTAACATGGGGCAGCTTATAGCTCAAACTTTCACAAAGCTGGCGGTCCTTTTCAATAATCTTGATTTCAATCTTTTTTCCTGACAGCTTTTGGGCCAAATAGTAAGCCGTCCTGGTGCCACCTAAAATGACGAGTCGCTGGGCGCGGGTACGTTTCTGTCCCAGAAGGTGCTCGACGGGTTCCATTTGCTTGGCCGGGGCAAGGACAAATACTTTATCACCAGCAAGGAGGCGATCTTCACCCCTGGGAATTAACATTTTTTCGCCTCGCTGGATAGCCACAATCAAATAAGGGTTGGGAGAGGGTAAATCCTTCAGCATTTTATTTACTGCCTGGGCATCAGGTGGTAGAATAAGTTCCAGCATTTGAATTTTACCACCGGCATAATATTCAGATTCGATGGCCTCTGGAGCTTCTACCAATTCAGCAATGGCTTTGGCTGTTACATAATCGGGATTGATAACAAAATCTATACCCAGGTCTTTGTCGAAACCGATTTGATTATTTAACAGGTATTCAGGATTACGGATCCTGGCTACAGTTTTCTTTGCTCCGAGCTTTTTGCCAAACAGGCAGGCGACAATATTCACCTCATCATTTTCAGTCACTGCCACTAATAAATCCGTATCACCTATACCGTTTTCTATGAGAACGGCAGGGCTGGCACCATTGGCGCATAAAGTTTGAACATCCAGTCTTTCTTCAACAGCCCTGATTCTCTCTGCATCTTGCTCAATAACTAAAACATCATGGTTGCTGTACGATAACATCTCGGCCAGCTTAAAACCTACTTTGCCAGCACCGATTATAGTTATGCGCAAGATTGGCACCTCTTTTGGAAAGTGTTAAAAGGGACCCGTTGGCAAGAATGAGCCTATATATTCGATAACGAACCTCAATATTCGATAACGAACCTCAAGTTTCCTGCTATGTTACCCGGAGAGAAAGTCTAAAACCCGGGTGCTCCGGCCCATTCCATATTCTTGCAGGGTCCAACGGGATGTATTATAATCGGTACATGGGAAAATCAGGTGGTGAAAAAATGGAATACGGGAGTAAAAAAGTGGCGGCGGTGGCCATAAAGATGGCCCTTGCTGAAAACCGGGAAGAAGAAGCTCGGCTAAAGAAAGAATTTGCTGGCGATGGTATCCGGGCGGCAGCCGTTGATTACGGCGGTGAATTTATCAATTCCGTGCAAAAAATCGTTGAAAGAGCAGTAGTAGCCGCCAAAAGGGAAGGGGTTATTAAAGAAACCCACCCCGAGGAAGGGGCCGTTGCCGGGGCAACCCGGGAAGCCCTGTCCCAGATTATGCCCAAGGCCCTGGGTTTAAATGTAGGCGGCAAAATTGGTATTGCCCGCTGGCATGATCACTTGAGTGTGGCCATTTTCTTTGGCATCGGCCTGCTACACCTGGATGAAGTAGGCATTGGCCTGGGTCATCGGGCCGTCTGAGGGGCAGGATGGCAGGCAGTTTGGTAAAAAATTGCAGGATGGTAGGGGAGAATTATGGAAGAAAAAATTCAGGGTTTACCCGGAACCGGACGCAAACGGGAATCCGGGGGTACAAAAGTACGGGGCTTACGCGGGGCCGTTGAAGTGCCGGAGAATACGGCCGCCGCCATTCTTACGGCAACTGAAGGTTTGCTCCGGGAAATGATGGGCCGGAACGGGCTGGCCGTAGAAGACATTATCAGCGCCATTTTTACGGTGACGCCGGATCTCAATGCGGCTTTCCCGGCCGAGGCTGCCCGGCGCCTGGGCTGGCAGGAAGTAGCCTTAATGTGCGCTACCGAAATACCGGTACCGGGAAGCCTGCCAGGGATTGTCCGCGTTTTAATCCATGCTTATAGCGATCGGGAACCGGTCCACGTTTATCTGGGCCGGGCAGCACAATTACGCCCGGATTTACGTTAGCGAAAACAAAACTATTGACAGCTATTTACTATCCATGGTATGCTGTTAGCAACAAACTGAATATAGCTGAGTTGAGCTGAGTGGAGTTGGAGATGAGCCTGGAGTAGAGCATGGGAGAGTATGCCGGACCAGGGCTCACTTGAGCGCTGGTTTTTATTTTGCCTAAAAGGGGAGGAGAGACTGGTGATCCAGCCTGACCGGCAAACCTATCTGGATCTGGCCCAAAAGGTCCCCTATGTTCCCGTCTGGGCCGAAGTCCTGGCCGATACCGAAACTCCCATTTCCCTGTACTTAAGATTGGCCAACAAACCGGACAGCTTTTTACTGGAAAGTGTTGAGGGCGGGGAGAGGCTGGGCCGCTACTCCCTGATCGGCTTTGATCCCTTGCTGACTTTTAAAATCCGGGCAGGGAAAGCTTATTTAACTGCCCGAGGACAAACTGAGCTTCTCCCAGAAAAGCCGGTGGCGGCTTTACGCAGGTTAATGGCGCAATTATCCCTACCGCCAGTTGTTGGGCCTCGTTTTTGCGGGGGATTGGTGGGTTACCTGGGTTACGACCTGGCCCGGGAAATAGAGAGCTTACCCGGCCACGCCGTGGATGACCTGCAACTGCCGGATACTTATCTAACCCTCCACCGGGTGTTTCTCATCTATGACCACATCTTGCGAACGGTACGGGTGGGTTACCTGGGCCGGGGCGGGGAAGAGGCGGCAGCGGGCTATGAAGATGCCGTAGCCGCAGTCCGACGCCTCTTGCAGGCTTTTGATAGGCCGGTAAAAACGTGCCGGCAGGACAGAAACCTTCCCTTTACTGCCGGATCTTGGCAGGCCAATGTAACCCGGCGGGAATTTATCCAGGGAGTAAAAAAAGCCAAGGAATATATCGCTGCCGGGGATATCTTCCAGGTCGTCCTCTCCCAGCGCTTGAGCCTGCCCTTTACCGGCGATACCCTGGCTGTTTACCGGCGGCTGCGCACCCTTAATCCTTCTCCTTATATGTTTTACCTGAACCTGCCGGAAGTAAAACTGGTGGGGGCCTCCCCGGAAATGCTGGTCAGGGTAGAAGGGGGGAAGATTGACTACAGTCCTATTGCCGGCACCAGGCCCCGGGGCCGGACTCCCCGGGAGGACCAGGAGTTAACTAGAGAACTCCTGGCCAGTGAAAAGGAGCGAGCCGAACATCTAATGCTCCTGGACCTGGGTCGCAACGACATCGGCCGGGTGGCAGCTCCCGGAAGTATCCAGGTACCCCGGCAGATGGTAGTTGAATATTATTCCCACGTCATGCACCTGGTTTCCCGTATTACCGCCCGCCTGGCGCCGGGCAAGGACGCCCTGGACGCTTTACTCGCCTGTTTCCCTGCGGGTACGGTAACCGGGGCCCCGAAGGTGCGGGCCATGGAGATCATTGCCGAACTGGAGCCAACGGCGCGAGGACCTTATGCCGGTGCCGTGGGGTATCTCGGCCTCCACGGCAACCTTGATACCTGCATCGCCATCCGGACCATTACTTTTACCCGGGGGCAGGCCTTTGTCCAGGCCGGTGCCGGTATAGTTGCCGATTCCGACCCGGCGGGTGAATATGAAGAAACCTTGAATAAAGCCCGGGCTCTGCTTCAAGTGCTGAATACCAGGGGGGAAGAGAATTATGCTGCTAATGATCGATAACTACGACTCTTTTACCTATAACCTGGTCCAGTATTTCCTGGAACTGGGACAGGAGGTGGTGGTGCGGCGTAATGACGCCATTACCCTGGAAGAAATTGCTGCCCTGCAGCCTGATTACCTGGTCCTTTCTCCTGGTCCCTGTACGCCCAATGAAGCTGGTATCTCCCTGGCGGCCATAACCGCCTTTGCCGGGAAAATCCCCATCCTGGGGGTTTGCCTGGGACACCAGAGTATAGCCCAGGCCTTTGGCGGCCGGGTAGTCCGGGCCGGGAGGCTGATGCACGGCAAGACCTCAACTATTACTCACGACGGCAAAACTATTTATCGTAACCTACCCAACCCCTTCACTGCCACCCGTTATCATTCCCTGATAGTTGAAGAAGAGACCCTGCCGGGCTGCCTGGAAGTCACAGCCCGCAGCGAAACCGGTGAATTAATGGGCTTGCGCCATCGCCACCTGCCGGTGGAAGGGGTCCAGTTCCACCCGGAATCGATCCTGACGACGGCGGGTAAAGAGTTGCTGAAAAATTTTTTAGAAGTATATGCTAAGCAAACCTTCATGGAAGCTGGTGCCCTTCCGCTTCAAGGCTTAAGTGGAACAAACGAATATAAAGCCAGCTAAACTATCCTTTGCGAGGGGAGAGGAGCAGAGTGTTAAAGTCCCTAATTGGCCAGGTGGTAGCTGGCCAGGATTTAAGTGAAACCGAAGCTGAGCAAGCAATGGATATCATCATGACAGGCGAGGCTACCCCGGCCCAGATAGCTGCCTTCCTTACAGCCCTGCGCCTGAAGGGTGAAACGGTAGAAGAAATCACCGGCTTTGCCCGGAGCATGCGGCGCCGGGCTGCCGGCATCACCACCCGCCACCAGGTATTTATTGACACCTGCGGGACCGGCGGTGACGGTCGCCATACTTTTAACATTTCCACCACGGCTGCCTTCGTTATTGCCGGCGCCGGGGTGGCCGTAGCCAAACACGGTAATCGTTCCGTATCCAGCCGCTGCGGCAGCGCCGATGTGCTGGAAGCCCTGGGAATCAAGGTTGACCTGCCGCCGGCAGCCGTGGCACGCTGCCTGGATGAGGTGGGCATGGCCTTCCTTTTTGCCCCGGTATTCCACGGTGCCATGAAGTATGCCGCCGGCCCGCGCCGGGAAATCGGCATCCGCACCGTCTTTAACCTCCTTGGTCCCCTGACCAACCCGGCCGGTGCACCCTGCCAGCTGGTAGGCGTCTATGATCCTTCTTTAACGGAAACAGTAGCCGCTGTTCTGGGGCGGCTGGGGAGCCGTCGGGCTTACGTGGTCCACGGCAGCGACGGCCTGGACGAAGTCACAACCACCGGACCTACGAAAATAACCTGCCTGGATCACGGTAGCCTCACCACTTATACCTTTTATCCCGAGGATGCCGGCCTGCCCCGGGCTGGTTTAGAAGACCTGGCCGGGGGGACGGCAGCCGATAATGCTGCCATTACCCACTCCGTACTGAAGGGCGAAAAGGGCCCGGCCCGGGACGTAGTTCTCCTCAATGCCGCCTTTGGCCTCCTGGCCGCGGGTGTAGAAAAATCCCTCCCGGGAGCTTTGGCTACAGCGGCAACGAGTATCGATTCCGGCGCCGCCATGGCCAAACTACAGGATATGACGGCCTGGATAGAAAGATGGGCTGCCTGATGCTGGCGGAGATTCTGGCCCATAAACGCCGGGAAGTGGCGGTTGCCAGGGAGCAAAGGCCCCTGGCCCAACTGGAAAGGGAGGTAAAAAATCTACCCTTGACCGGGGATTTTCGCGCCGCCCTGCGGCGCCGGGGGGCCGGCCTGAACCTCATTGCCGAATTAAAGCAGGCTTCACCTTCCCGGGGCCTGATCCGGGCCGCCTTTGACCCGGAGGAGCAGGCCCGGCTTTATACAGCTGCCGGGGCGGCGGCCATTTCCGTATTAACAGACTGGCGTTTCTTCAAGGGTAAGCCGGAATACCTGTCCCGGGTGCGGCAGGTAACCCCCCTGCCGCTGCTCCGCAAGGATTTTATTGTTGACCCCTACCAGATTTATGAAGCCCGGGCTTTAGGTGCCGATGCTGTGCTGCTAATTGTTGCCGCCCTGGAGCCGGCAGAACTGCAGGAATACCTGGCCCTGGCGGATAAGCTTAAGCTGGGAGCCCTGGTAGAAGTCCATACGGAGGCAGAAGTTGAAGTAGCCCTCCAGGCCGGCGCCGGGATTATCGGCATCAACAACCGGGATTTACGGACCTTTAAAGTCGACCTGCATACCACCCTTGCTTTACGGCCCTTGATCCCCCCGGGGCCGGTGGTGGTCAGTGAAAGCGGGATCATGAGCCGGGCCGATGCGGCCCTGGTAGCTGAGGTTGGCGTTGATGCCATCCTGGTGGGGGAAGCCCTGATGACAGCGGGGGATGTAAAGTTAAAAATTGCCGAGTTGAGTCTATCCTAAATCATAACAGGAGTGGCGTTAATGGTCAGGGTAAAAATTTGCGGCATCCGGAGCTATGAAGAAGCCCGGCTGGTCCTGGACGCCGGCGTCGATACCCTTGGTTTTGTCTTTGCCAGAAGCCCCAGGCAGATAAACCCGGAAGCCGCCCGGGAGATAATAATGAAGCTGCCGCCCTTTACCACGACGGTAGGCGTTTTCGTGAATGAGCCCCGCTACAGCCTCATGGAAATAGCTACCTTCTGCCGCCTGGATGTCCTCCAGCTCCATGGTGATGAGCCGCCGGAATACTGCCGCAGGCTTTCCCAGCGACTTATTAAAGCTTTCCGGGTACGGGATGCCAGCTTTGTCCAGGCCATGGACTCTTACCCGGAGGTACAGGGCTTCCTCCTGGATGCTTACGTCCCGGGGGTTGCCGGCGGCAGCGGCCGAACCTTTAACTGGGAACTGGCCAAAAATGCCGTGGCCCGGGGCCGGCCTATCATCCTGGCCGGTGGCCTGACACCCGAAAATGTTGGCACCGCCATCCGTACCGTGCGGCCCTATGCCGTCGATGTCGCCAGCGGCGTGGAAACAAACGGCCGCAAGGATCCGGCCAAAATAGTTTCATTTCTACAGGCTGTGAGGGAAGCTGAAGAGTCCACCACTGCATCACCCCTAGCGAAGAGGTGAAAATTACTGATACGGAGGTAAACCCAATATGGCATTACCAGACAGCCGGGGGCATTTTGGTCCCTACGGCGGGCGCTTCGTACCCGAAACCCTCATGCCGGCCCTTAAGGAAATCGAAAAGGCATACCGGGAGGCCAGGGAGGATCCAATCTTTCAAAGGGAATTAAAATATTACCTTGAGCAGTACGCCGGCCGGCCGACACCTCTGTATTTCGCAGCCAATCTCACCAGGCACCTGGGCGGGGCCCGGATTTACCTGAAGCGTGAGGACCTCAACCATACCGGTTCCCACAAGCTGAATAACGCCCTGGGCCAGGCTTTGCTCGCTCGGCGCATGGGCAAAAAACGCCTTATTGCCGAAACCGGTGCCGGCCAGCACGGGGTGGCCACAGCCACCGTGGCCGCCCTCTTGGGAATGGAATGCGAAATTTACATGGGGGAAGAAGATACCCGCCGCCAGGCCCTGAATGTCTTTCGCATGGAACTCCTGGGGGCCAGGGTAATCCCCGTGGCGGCCGGCAGCCGAACTTTAAAGGATGCCGTTAATGAAGCCCTGCGGGACTGGGTTACCAATGTCCGGACCACCTATTATCTAATCGGTTCAGTTGTTGGTCCCCACCCCTACCCCATGATGGTCCGGGACTTCCAGGCCGTCATCGGTGCAGAAACGCGGCAGCAGGTCCTGGAGGCTACAGGCCGCCTGCCAGACCACCTCATTGCCTGTGTAGGGGGGGGCAGTAACGCCATGGGCATCTTTTATCCCTTTATCCAGGACACCGGTGTCAAGCTGTGGGGCGCTGAAGCGGCCGGGCGAGGGTTAAATACCGGCCGGCATGCAGCCTCGTTAACTGCCGGCCGGCCCGGCGTTTTCCAGGGATCTTACAGCTATATCGTCCAGAACGAAAACGGCCAGATCAAGCCGGTATACTCGCTCTCAGCCGGCCTCGATTATCCCGGCGTAGGACCGGAGCATAGCTACCTTAAAGACAGCGGCCGGGCCACCTATGTGGCCATTACTGACGCCGAGGCACTGGAGGCCTTTCAACTGCTGAGCCGTACCGAAGGCATCATCCCGGCCCTGGAAAGCGCCCATGCCGTGGCTCTGGCCATGAAAGTGGCCCCCGGGTTATCACAGGAGGAAATTATCGTTGTTAATCTTTCCGGCCGCGGCGATAAGGACGTCCAGCAGGTGGAGGCTGTGCTCCAGGAGGGAGGAGAAAACCATGGGTGTTGAGAGGATCAGCGCGACCTTTGCCGCCCGGGAAAAGGAAGGGCGCAAGGCCTTAATCGTCTACCTTTGTGCCGGGGATCCTTCCCTGGAGGTTACGGCGGCAGCCGTTGAGAAGCTGGCGGCAGCCGGGGTTGATATCATTGAGCTGGGGGTACCCTTCTCCGACCCCGTGGCCGATGGCCCGGTCATCCAGGCCGCCAGCACCCGCGCCCTGGCCAGGGGGACGAATTTAAGGAAGATCCTGGACCTGGTAAAGGATTTGCGCTCCCGGGTGAGCCTGCCCCTGGTCCTCATGAGCTACTACAACCCCCTCCTCCAGTACGGCCTGGCAGCGCTGGCTGCCGACCTGGCCGCTGCCGGGGTAGACGGCCTGATCGTTCCCGACCTGCCCCTGGAAGAAAGCGCCCCTTTGCGGGAAAAATTAGCAGCGGTAAAACTAGCGGCCATTCCCCTGGTGGCGCCGACGACGCCGGCAGAACGCCTGCAGCAAATTGCCGCAACAGCGCAGGGCTTTATCTACTGCGTTTCCCTGACGGGGGTAACCGGGGCCAGGGAAGGCCTGCCGCCGGGGATTGCGGCGTATCTCGCCAGGGTGCGGGAGGCGACGGACCTCCCCGTGGGGGTAGGATTCGGCATCAGCCATCCTGAGCAAGCCAGGCTCCTGGCTCCCCTCTGCGACGGCATCATCGTCGGCAGCGCCGTTGTTCAGGCGCTCCATAAAGGGGGCGTGCCGGCAGCTGCAGAACTTGTGCATAGTTTGCGCCAGGCTATATAAAAACAATAAAAGTCCCCTTGCCAGGAGGGGGGCGTTGTGCTATAGTCTAAATTGTAGTATGGTAGGGTACCCTCAAGGCTTACTTAAAATGGCAGGATGGCAGTACGGCAGGAGAGATGGCACTTGAAAAAACGTCACTCCTGGCGGGGGTGACGTTTTGCTTTTGCAGGGGGGTTAAAAATGATTATTATCATGGAGCCCGGAGCAACTTTAGAGGAACAGCAGGCGGTGATAGCGCGCCTGGAACGGGAGGGTTTCAAGGTACACCTTTCCCGGGGAGTAGAACGGACAATAATCGGTGCTATTGGTGATAAGACACGTCTGAAGTCTGAAACCCTGGCCGCCCTGCCCGGGGTGGAAAAGGTGGTGCCCATTTTACAGCCCTACAAGCTGGCCGGCCGGGATTTTCACCCCGAGGACACCGTGGTACCTGTAGGGGATTTGACCGTCGGCGGCCGCCAGGTGCAGATTATCGCCGGACCCTGCGCGGTGGAGAGCCGGGAGCAGCTCCTGGAAACCGCCATGGCCGTCCGGGAGGCCGGGGCGACCATGCTGCGGGGAGGAGCCTATAAACCCCGCAGCTCACCTTACTCCTTCCAGGGCCTGGCCGCCAAAGGCCTGGAATTCCTGGCCGAAGCCCGGGAAGTTACCGGTTTGCCCGTGGTGACGGAGATCATGGACCCGGCCTTGGTCACTGAAGTTGCGCAGGTTGCCGATGTACTGCAAATCGGTTCCCGGAACATGCAAAACTTCGCCCTGCTCCAGGCCGTGGGCCGCACCCAAAAGCCGGTGCTTTTGAAACGCGGCCTCTCGGCGACCATTGAGGAATGGCTCCTGGCCGCCGAATATATCCTCGCTGAAGGTAACAGCCATGTCATCTTATGCGAGCGGGGCATTCGTACCTTTGAGACGTACACCCGCAATACCCTGGACCTGAGCGCCGTACCGGCAGTAAAGCATTTATCCCACCTGCCGGTCATTGTCGATCCCAGCCACGGGACCGGGCGCAAGTTTATGGTCGCGCCCATGGCCAGGGCCGCCCTGGCTGCCGGTGCCGACGGCTTAATGATCGAGGTGCACCCCAACCCCCAGGAAGCCCTCTCCGACGGCCCCCAGTCCCTGACACCGGAGCAATTTGCCCGCCTGGTACAGGAAATCCGGCCCATAATCGCTGCCGGCGAGCGGGAACTGGGGCATCTGGTATCATGAAGGCTATAGCTTACCTGGGGCCCCCCGGGACTTTTTCCCATGAGGCGGCAGTTGCCTGGGCACGGCGGGTAGATCGCAACTGGCAGGCAGGGGCGGATAATTTCCTGACCTGCTTGAGCCTCCCGGAAGTCCTGGCCGCAGTCCAGAACCACCAGGCAGGAGCAGGGATTTTACCGGTGGAAAACTCCATCGAAGGAGCGGTGAACCTCACCCTGGACCTGGTCCTGGAGGAAGAAGGGCTTAAGGTAATCGGCGAAGTAGTATTGCCGGTCTGCCACTGCCTATTGGGCCGGGCAAAAGAAATGACGGCCATCCGGGAAGTCTGGTCCCACCCCCAGGCCCTGGCCCAGTGCCGCCATTACCTGGCCACTAACCTCCCTGGAGCAAAACTTAAGGCGGTTACCAGTACGGCTGAGGCTGCCAGGGAGGCCCGCCAGAGGCCGGAACTGGCGGCCATCGCTTCGGCTTTTGCCGCCAGGCTTTACCAGCTACCGGTACTGGCAACAAGCATCCAGGATTACCAGGATAACAAGACTCGTTTCTGGGTCCTGGGCCGGGAGGCACCGTCCCTCCCCGGACCTTACAAGACCTCCCTGGTGGTGGCTGCCCTGGCCAACCGCCCGGGAAGTCTTTATGCCATTTTAAAGGATTTTGCTGAAGCCGGCATAAATTTGACCCGTATTGAATCCCGTCCGACCAAAAAGGAACTGGGGGAATACCTTTTCTTTATTGACTGCGAGGGCAAAGCCACGGCATCACCATTAAAAGAAGTGCTGGCAGGCCTGAAATCCAGGACGGGTTTATTAAAAATCCTGGGATCTTACTCCCAGGACAGGGGGGAAACCAGTTGCAGCTAGACCGGGACCCGGTTCCGGTAGCACCTCCGGCCGGGAAAATAAGCGGCAATAAAGGGGCCGGTCCCCTGGTTGAAAGGATGGCCATTATCGGCCTGGGCCTGATTGGCGGTTCCCTGGGCCTGGCCCTGTTGCAGGGAGGCCTGGCCCGGGAAGTGGCGGGCTATGACCGCGAGGTTGAGGCCATCCAGGCGGCCATGCAACTTGGTGCCATCAACCGCAAGGCTTCCTGCCCGGAGGAAGCAGTCGCCGGGGCTGAGGTGGTTATCCTGGCCGTACCTGTCGGCACTTTAAGCCAGGTAGCCGGGGTTATCGCCCCGTTCCTGGCGCCGGGGACCGTTGTTACCGATACCGGCAGCGTCAAAGGAGCCATTGTCCGGGAACTGGAAAGTATTCTCCAGCCCCGGGCCTTTTATGTCGGCGGTCATCCCATGGCCGGTTCCGAGCGGGCCGGCATCAAGGCCGCCGACCGTTATCTCCTGGAAAATGCGGTCTATGTTTTGACGCCAACACCGGCCACCGATGCCGGGGCCTTGCAACGCCTGGAAGAGCTGTTCCGGGTGATGGGAGCAAGGGTTATAACCATGGACCCGGAGGAGCACGACCTGGTGGTTGCCGGGATCAGCCATTTACCTCATCTATTAGCCGTCAGCCTGATGCAAACCGCCGGCATTCTTTCCCGGGAGCATCCCCTAACATTGATGCTGGCTGCCGGCGGTTTCCGGGATACAACCCGCATCGCTGCGGGCGACCCGGTCATGTGGCGGGATATTTTTCTCCACAACCGCCAGGCTATTCTTACTTTGTTAAAATGCTGGCGCCGCCAGGTGGAATCCCTGGAGGGGATGATTGCCCGGGGTGACATAGAGGACCTGCAGGCCGTTTTACAGCAGGCCTGCTCTTTAAGGGCCCAGGTGCCGGCGCGGCAAAAGGGCTTGCTGCCCGCCCTCCATGAGCTGGTGGTGACCGTCCCCGACCGGCCGGGGGTCATCGGTGCCATGGCTACGGCCCTGGGTAATGCCGGTATTAATATTATTGACATCGAAATCCTCCGGGTGCGGGAGGGGGAAGGAGGCAGCATCCGCCTGGGCTTTACCACAGCCGCCGCTGCCGCCAAAGCCCTGGAAATATTACAAAGCAGGGGTATTAACGCCCGGAAGTTGTAGGAACTGCTTGACACCGGTAGATATTCCTGGTAGTTTGGAAGGGGAATCAGGAGGAAAAGAATGCAGCTTATTATCAGGCCGTCGCCATCCCTGGCGGGAAGTTTGAGACCGCCGGGGGATAAATCTATTTCCCACCGGGCAGCCATCATCGGGGCTCTCGCCGAAGGGACAACGGTCATCGAGGGTTTCCTGGAGGGAGCCGACTGCCTCAGCACTTTAAGATGTCTTAAGGAACTGGGAGTAGAGATTAATGGCCCCCACGAAGGCCGGGTAGTTGTCCGCGGTGAAGGGATGGGTTCCTTGAAAGAGCCGGAAGCGATCCTCGATGCCGGCAATTCCGGTACCACCATGCGCCTCCTCCTGGGGGTGCTGGCCGGGCAGCCCTTTTACAGCGTGATTACCGGCGACGCCTCCCTGCGCCGCCGGCCCATGGGCCGGGTGACCCGGCCCCTCGCCGCCATGGGGGCCAGAATCTGGGGACGCCAGGGCGGGGAACTGGCCCCCTTAAGTATCCAGGGGGGTAACCTGCAACCCCTTACCTATACCCTGCCGGTGGCCAGTGCCCAGGTAAAATCGGCCCTGCTCCTGGCCGGCCTTTTTGCCCCCGGGGAGACGGTTATTATTGAACCCTGCCGCTCACGGGATCACAGTGAGCGCCTGCTTAAAGCAGCCGGGGCTGCTATCAAGGTCGAAGGGCTGGCTGTCAGGCTCGCAGGCCAGAAGCCGTTGCGGCCATTAAACGTCAGCATCCCTGGGGATATTTCGGCAGCGGCTTTTTTCCTGGTTGCCGGGTGTATCCATCCCCGGGCCACAATCACCCTGAAAAATGTGAACTTAAACCCCACCCGCACCGGCATCCTGGATGTACTAATGGCTATGGGGGGGCAAATAAAGGTAACGCCCCGGGGCGAGAGCGGCGGCGAGCCAGTCGGTGATATCCAGGTAACTTCCAGCAGCCTCCGGGGTGTGGAGATGGGCGGCGAACTCATTCCCCGCCTCATTGATGAAATACCGGTCCTGGCAGTGGCAGCCGCCCTGGCCGCAGGGGAAACGGTAATCCGCGACGCAGCCGAACTGCGGGTGAAGGAGAGCGACCGCATCACCATGGTGGCCCGCGAGCTGGAAAGAATGGGCGCCAGTATCCAGGCACGCCCCGACGGATTCCTGATCAGAGGGGTTAAAAGGGGCCGCCTAAAGGGAACGGTGGTGGACAGCCACGGCGATCACCGCCTGGGAATGGCCCTGGCGGTAGCCGCCCTGGTGGCCGAAGGGCCAACGGTAATCAACGGCGCTGAATGTATGGCCATTTCTTACCCCCATTTTGCCGCCGACCTGGCCCGGCTGGGGGTAGAAGTCAGGGAAGAAGAGTGAGGAATAAATTGTACGGTAACGTAGCCATCGACGGCCCGGCCGGGGCCGGTAAAAGCACAGCAGCCAGGCTCCTGGCGCAAAAACTGGGTTATCTATACATCGACACCGGGGCCATGTACCGGGCCCTGACCTGGAAGGCCCTGCACCAGGGGATAGACCTGGCCGACGACAGGCAACTGGTTGCCCTGGCAGAGGCAACTACTATCAGTCTGGAAAATACGGCTGCTGGCACGGTGAAGGTTTACTGCGATAGCGAGGAAATTACCGCGGCCATCCGGCAGGAAACTGTTTCCCACCATGTGTCTACCGTCGCCCGGGTCCCTGGGGTGCGGCGGCGGCTGGTGGAGCTACAGCGGCAGATGGCCGCCTCCAACCGGGTGGTCATGGACGGCCGCGATATCGGAACCAATGTTCTGCCGGAAGCGCCCTACAAGTTTTTCCTGACGGCTTCTCTGGAAGAGAGGGCGCGGCGGCGTTACCATGAACTCATAGCTTCTGGCCGGCCGGTAGACCTGGAAACCATAAAGGAAGAAATCCGCCGGCGGGATGCCCAGGATAGCCAGCGTGAAGTTGACCCCTTGCAGCCGGCGCCCGACGCCGTCATCATTGATACCACCAATATGAGAGTTGAAGAAGTAGTGGCTAAATTGCTGGAACTAATTCAGACCCATCATGGGGTTAATGCCACCGCCAGCGAACGATGAAAATTTGCCAGGGACATATCCCCACCAGAAGGTACCATTTTTGGAAGAACCCTATTTTCGGAGGAATCCTCCAGGTGTTTTACCAGTTCGCTAAATTTGTCTGCTATCTCTTCTTGCGTTTTTTCTGCCGCTGGGAAGTTCAGGGACGGGAAAACTTCCCCCTTGAAGGACCGGTTATTGTTATTGC
The DNA here is from genome assembly GCF_006538385.1 of Moorella sp. E306M. Lineage (NCBI taxonomy): Bacteria > Bacillati > Bacillota > Clostridia > Neomoorellales > Neomoorellaceae > Neomoorella > Moorella sp. E306M. The sequence continues at coordinate 2,481,749 of NZ_BJKO01000001.1, forward strand.
CAACCATATCTCCCTTCTGGACCCGGTGGTTGTCGGCGTGGCTGCTCCCCGGACGGTGCGCTTTATGGCCAAGGAAGAGCTTTTCCATATTCCCGTAGTTAACTGGATTATCAAGGGGCTGCACGCCTTCCCCGTCCGGCGGGGGCGCTCCGACCGGGCGGCCTTAAAAGCAGCCCTGGAGGTCCTCCATAACGGCCAGGTCCTCGGCATGTTTCCCGAAGGCACCCGCAGCAAGGACGGCCGGTTACTTCCTTTCCAGCATGGCGCCGCCCTGCTGGCCTTGAAAACCGGTGCGCCTATATTGCCGGTGGCCATAAAAAATACCAATAGAGTCTTTCGTGGTGGCAGGATTAAAGTGATCTTCGGCCCCCCTTTAAAATTTGAGATTGCTGGTCCAAGTACACCCCAGCAGGTCCAGGATCTGACGACTGCCGCTTACCAGGCAGTAGCCAGAATGCTGGCTTAAAGCCGGCTTTTTTTAATGACAGGCAGGAATTTGCTTCTTTTTCGCGAAATGTAAATAATGCTTGGCTGGAATCAGCAAACTAAATTTTAACCTTGATCCAGGAGAAGAGCTTTAGGTGGAAGTGATTGTCGCTGATTATGCGGGCTTTTGTTTTGGCGTCACGCGGGCCGTAAAACAAGCCAGAGAGGCTCCCAAACCGGTCGCCTCCCTGGGAGCACTGGTCCACAACCGGCAGGTAGTGGAACAGCTGGCCAGTGAAGGTGTTCACCCGGTAAATTCCCTGGAAGAAGTAGAAAGCGGCCGGGTATTAATCCGTTCCCACGGCGTGACGCCGGAAATTTTAGCTGCTGCCCGGGAAAAGGGCCTGGAGGTTATCGATGCTACCTGCCCTTACGTGGCACGGGCCCAGCGCCTGGCCAGGAAGCTGGCTGAAGAAGGTTACCAAGTAATAATTGTCGGTGATCCGGCACACCCCGAGGTTAAAGGGCTAGTAGGCTGGGCTGGTCCGGGAGCAGTAGTAGTTCCTAATAAAGAAGCAGCAGCAACCCTGCCATTTCATCCCCGGCGGGCGGTTCTAGCCCAGACCACCCAGCCGGAGGAGAGGTTGGAGAAAGTTGCAGCTGTTTTGCGTTCCAATACGGACACTCTGGTAGTACACAATACCGTCTGCCATGCTACCCGCCGGCGCCAGGAAGCAGCAGTTAACCTTGCGCGTCAGGTAGACATAATGGTGGTAGTCGGCGGTAAGGAAAGCGCTAACACCCGGCACCTGGCTGAGCTCTGCCGGGCTACGGGAACGCCGACCTACCACGTGGAAAGGGCCGGGGAGTTGTGTCGCCAGTGGTTTAATAATGCCCGGAGGGTCGGGGTTACAGGTGGCGCTTCGACCCCAGCGTGGATTATTGAGGAGGTAGTAGCAATGCTGGCTGAACAGGAAAAAGTAATGGTTCCAGAAGACGAAAAGGAACCGGCAAGAAAACCGGAAGGAGCCGACTTTGCGCCGGCCGGGGAAAATAACGTAATTGAGGTGAAACCGGAAAATAATCCTGCCGTTACAGCTGCAGGAGCAGAGGACGCTACGGTAGCAGCAGGAGCCACAGCCGGCCCGGCAGAACCGGCTGTGGCGGAACCGGCCGCTCCCGGAGAACAGCAGGAAGAACAGAAAAATGAAATGCAACAAATGGAAACTAAAATACCTGAACTGCGCCGGGGCAGCATTGTCACTGGTACAGTAGTCCAGGTTAACGATAATGAGGTCCTGGTGGATGTGGGAGGAAAGTGCGAGGGGATTATTCCTTTAAATGAACTCTCTCACCGTAATGTAACCGACCCGCGGGAAGTAGTAGCCGTGGGCGATACCATCGATGTCATGGTCCTAAAGCCCGTAAACGAAGAAGGGCATCCCGTTTTATCCAAGCGCCGCGCCGATCGCCGGGCTGCATGGGATAAACTGGAAAAATACCTGACCAGCGGCGCTGAGCTCCAGGCTGAAGTTATCGAAGTAGTTAAAGGCGGCTTACTTGTCGATGTGGGTGTCAGGGGTTTCGTCCCCGCTTCCCTCATCGAAAGGGGTTACGTTGAAGACTTAAACGCTTACCTGGGTAAAACTTTACGCCTGCGGGTTATCGAGCTGGACCGCAGCAAGAATAAAGTTGTTCTTTCCCAGAAAGCCATCCTGGAAGAAGAATATGAAAAACAACGCCAGGCTACCTGGGACAGCCTGGAGGTAGGCCAGGTACGTAAAGGCATCGTCCGGCGGCTGACCAACTTTGGTGCCTTTGTCGATCTTGGCGGTGTCGATGGCCTGCTCCACGTCTCAGAAATTTCCTGGGGCCGGGTGGAACATCCCCGGGATGCCCTGACGGAAGGCCAGGAAATCGAAGTCAAAATTCTGGGTATCGACAGGGAAGAAGGCAAAGTTTCCCTGGGTCGCAAACAGCTCCTGCCCAATCCCTGGGATACGGCCGCCAGCCGTTACCCGGTGGGAGCGATTGTGGAAGGGAAAGTTCTGCGCTTGGCTCCCTTTGGCGCTTTTGTAGAAGTCGAACCAGGTATCGAGGGCCTGGTGCATATTTCCCAGCTGGCCGACCGGCACGTAGAAAAACCTGAGGATGTGGTAAACGTAGGGGAGGTCATCCCGGTTAAAATCCTGGGGGTAGACCAGGAAGCCCAGCGCATGAGCCTCAGTCTCCGCCAGGCCCTGCGGGATAGAGCCAAAAAGCAGTCCAAACAAGTAGACAAGACCCAGGAAAACCAGGAAGAAAGTGGTGTGAAACTGGGTGATCTGTTTGGGGAGCTTTTCGAAGAGGCAAAATGAAACGCGAGGCGTAAGGGGATGCCAGAGACAATAGCTGGGAGGGGCCAGCGCAAGCTGGAACACCTGCGTTTCTTCCAGGAAAAGGGTTACGGCACCAGCGGCCTGGAGGATATTCATTTAATCCACCAGGCCGTGCCGGAACTCGATTGGACGGATATTAATCTTAGCTGCCGGTGGCTGGGGAAAACCCTAGCCGCACCTTTTATTATTAACGCCCTTACCGGCGGGCCCCCAGAAACAAAGGACATCAATGCCGCCTTGGCCAGGGTGGCCCGGCGGACGGGTATTGCCATGGCCGTAGGTTCCCAGAAGGCAGCTATAGAAAATAAAGCCTGGGTGGAAAGTTTCGCCATCACCCGCCGGGAAAATCCACAAGGCTTAATCCTGGCCAATATAGGTGCCGGTAATTCCCTGGACGCTGCCCGCGAAGCGGTAGCCATGATCGCGGCCGACGGTTTACAAGTACACCTCAACGCTGCCCAGGAAATGGTCATGCCAGAGGGCGACCGTTCCTTCCGGGGCTGGCTGAAAAATATAAAGGATATGGTAAACTTCCTGGACATACCTGTTATTGCTAAAGAAGTGGGCTTCGGCCTGTCCCGGGAAGCAGCCTTACAGTTATATCATAGCGGCGTCCGTATCATGGATGTCGGCGGCCGCGGCGGGACTGATTTTACCGCTATTGAAAATAAACGTCGGGACCGCCAGATTACGGCCCTGGCCCACTGGGGCTTGCCCACCGCCGTGAGCATCCTGGAAATTAAAGAACTGGGCCTGCCGGTGGAGATTGTAGCCACCGGCGGTATCAGGAGTGCCCTGGATGCCGCCCGGGCCCTGGCCCTGGGGGCTAAAATTGTTGGCGTGGCCGGCTATTTCTTAAAAATTCTCCTGGACCAGGGGGAAGAGGCCCTGGCGCAGGAGATTTTCAGCTGGCAGGAAGATTTAAAACGCATTTGCCTTTTAACTGGCTGCACCACCCCGGCAGAACTGGCAACTAAACCTTTAGTCATTACCGGGAAGACAAAAGCCTGGTTGGAGGGTATTCAGCGCCGGCCTGGTTGCAGTAGCCGTTATTAAAACACTCCCGCCAAACCCATCAATCTTATAATGAGGGTTTGGTTTTTTTATCCTTAGTCTACGGCTTATATCTGTAAAAATTTCGCCTGCTAGGCACCTACAAGGATTTACACCCCCTGGAGTAACTCCTTTCCTTTGAGCCTACTCTTCAAGCTTTTTTAATTGTGACTCTTTTCTCCCGGCCGGTACCGGTATATTTCTTACCTGACGGGGAAATCTAACCCTGGAAGGTGATTAACTATGACGGGATATACCACCGGTGTTTTATTGTTAGTTATCATCTTTGTCCTGGTCTATTTTGGCCTTGCCCACCGGGTTCTGGACCGCCTTTATTTAAGCGACCGGGCGGCCCTGACCCTCATTGTCGCTATGATTATCGGGAGCTTTATCAATATCCCTATAACTAGCGGGCGAGTGGTTACTTCTGTTAATGTGGGTGGTGGCCTGATACCTCTGGGCCTGGCCATTTATGTCCTGTACCGGGCTGGAACCGCATGGGAAGTGAGCCGGGCTTTGCTGGGAGCAGTAATTACCGCCGCCGTACTTTCTGGTATCAGCATCCTGACCCGGGGCCGGGAAGCCTGGAATGTTTACGGCCTGAGCCTCTTAGACCCCCTTTACTATTACCCCCTCATCGCCGGTGTAGTCGCCTACCTTGTAGGCCGCTCCCGCAGGGCAGCCTTTGTAGGAGCCATCCTGGGAGTGCTGTTGCTGGATCTTGTCGACCTCTTTTACTACCTCAGCCGGGGTTTAAGAGGAACGGTAGCCTTTGGTGGGGCCGGTATAATCGATGTTACTTTTATGGCCGCCGTTGTGGCCGTACTCCTGGCAGAATTTATCGGTGAAGCGCGGGAAAGGATCCAGGGTGGGCCGAAGGCAGACGGGCGCCCGCGTTCCCTGCTGGCCGGATTGCGAGGAGCTTCACTAAAACCTTTACCAGACAATAAAAAGGATAACGGTGGTGAACAGGGTGAATAAATTAAGGAGACCTCGAAGATTTTGGGGTGGATTGATCCTTTTGGTTTCCGCCTTGGCCCTGGTGGCTATCTTTACCTTCCAGGAAAGCCGGAAGGTAGCTACTACCAGGGTCTTCAGCCTGAAAAACCTGCTGATGAGCCAGGCCCATACCGAAGGCGAATATTCCATTTTAGTTGACGAACAGGGACGGATCCTGGATATGATGGCCCGCCGGATTTACATCAACGATGAATTTATTGCCGCCGACAACCACCGTTATAAGGTAATTCGTGTTGAAGGGAACCGGGCTATCTGCCGGGAAATAGGTATAGAGCAGCTTTCCCGTGGAGAAGAAAAGGTTGTTGTTCCCTCGCAAGCAGTTGCCCCGGTTCAGGCCGAAGGCACCCAGGTAATCGGCATTTACCATTCCCATGATGACGAATCCTACGTACCCACTCAAGGTGCAGAGAGTATACCTGGCCGTGGTGGCATCCTGAAGGTGGGTACGGCCTTTGCCAATCGTCTGCGCAGCCTGGGCTTAACTGTAATCGATGACCAGACCTCCCATGCCCCCCATGACGACGCGGCCTACCGGCGCTCGCGTCGCACGGCCGTGGGTTTACTGCAAAAAGGGGCAGCAGCCATTTTTGACCTGCACCGCGATGGCGTACCTGATCCCTCCTTTTATCGCCGCAACATTAACGACCAGGATGTAACGATGGTTCGACTGGTCGTCGGCCGGGAAAATCAGAATATGAGCGCCAACCTGGATTTTGCCAAACGGCTCAAGGCAGCCGCCGATTCCAGGTATCCCGGCTTGATCAGGGGGATTTTTATCGGCGCCGGCAGCTATAACCAGGACCTGTCACCCCGGGCCTTGCTCATGGAAGTCGGTACCTATACCAACACTCTGCCTGAAGCCGAACGGGGGGCAACTCTTTTTGCTGACATTGTACCCCCTGTCCTGGGTGTGGCTGCCCGGCCTACGGCCGCCCGGACTTCTAGTACGGCTGCCGACTGGAAAGGCGTTCTGTTTGTTATCCTGGCCGTCATCCTTGGCGGCGGTGCCTTCCTGATTGTTTCTACCGGCAGCTGGGATAAAGCTGTGTCCAGGCTGAAGCAGTTTACTTCGATAGAGTGGATCAATTTACTGGGGTGGAGGCGGGCAAGGCGGCCCGTGATGCCTAGAGAAGAAGGGCGGGAACCTGACAACCAGAAGGAAATGGTAAAATATGTCAAGAAACCCGCCCCAGAATCATCATCCAATGAGGAAAGGGCTGACTGGCAAAAGGATTAAAATGATTGTCATATACCACTGTTTTGGTGGTTCCCATTCTTCGGTTACGACAGCGGCTATCCACCTGGGGCTATTGCCCCGGAACAGGTTACCTACGGCAGCGGAACTCCTGGCCCTGCCGTATTTTGATGGTCGCAGCCGGGGAGAAGAAGGAGAACTAAAATTTATGGGTACCGATGTGTATGGTAACAGGGTCTATGCCGTGGGTAAAAAGAACCTGGGTAGCCGGTTTGAAGCCCTTCTCTATGATCTGGCAGCAACACTGGGAATAAAGCGGCAGGACATCCTGCTTCTTAATACCTCTCCTCTGGTAAATCTTTTCATGCGGATCGGCGGTTTTACTTCGCGCCGTATGGGCCTGACGTTCCTGGGCCGGCCTTTGGTTGTCCTGGGTACCAGGCGCGCTTTCGCCAGTCTGTTGAAGCTAGTAGAACAAAATCAGCATCTGTGGATGCCAGCACGTGCATTACCCGGGACGCCAACAAGACAAGCATAAATTTACCCGGAAAGGTTTGCCACGGTGATTATCGTTTATGCCTGTTTTAGTGGTACCCATGCGGGGGTTATCGCCGCTGCCCTGCATGCGGGCTTTTTAAATCCAGGCCGGCAGCCGGCCTGGGAGGAGTTAAAAAAATTGCCCCACTTTGACGCTTTTGAAGGGGAAGGCGGCATGCGCCATATAGGTTATACGCCAGAAGGCCATGCCGTCTATACTGCTGCCGTCGGCCATGACGGCGAAGCAGCCCGGCGGGCTATAGAGACTTTCCTGGCAGCCCTGGACCGGGATCAGCGTGAGGTACTTTGGATAGACGTTTCCCACCGGGTTTCCTTTTTATGGCGGGCGGGCGCTTTTTGCCGGCGCTATCCATCACTGGCCTGGTTGGGGCGTCTGCTGCTGCAGTTTAGCCTGGGGCGAGACTATCCCGTCCTGGTTAACCTGGTTAAGGAGGCTCGCCAGCAAGAACTCCATAACGTTAAATCCGGCAGTTAGAACCTCTATCCAGGCGTATAACAAAGGCTTCCAGCAAGACCTTGACGGCGGGGGTAAAATATTGGATAATTAAGGCGAAAAAGCGCAGGCCATGTATATTACAGCTGGACCTGGGCAAGGGAAGTCAGGAGATGACATCTACTTGGCTAAACAAAGGGCAGTAATAACAGCCGTCCGGCCGGACAGTATAGCCGCCGCGCTGGGCATCAACCCTGGCGATGTACTGGTAGCCATCAACGGGGAAAGGGTGCCCGACCTGATTGTTTACCGTTACCTTTGCGCCGGTGAAAACCTGGAGGTAGAGATTGAAAAACCTGGCGGTGAACGATGGCTTCTGGAAATTGAAAAGGATTACGATGAGGACCTGGGGCTGGAATTTGCCTCTGCTACCTTTGATGGCCTGCGCCGTTGCGGGAATAAATGCCTTTTTTGTTTTGTCGACCAGATGCCCCGGGGCTTACGGCCCGGTCTTTATATCAAAGATGACGACTACCGTTATTCTTTTCTTCACGGCAATTTTATTACCCTGACCAACTTAAAACCTGGGGACTGGGAATATATATTGCGCTGGCACCTCAGCCCTCTCTATATTTCCGTCCATACCACCAACCCGCAATTAAGAAGCAAGCTATTAGGAAATCCCCGTGGCGGGGAGATAATGGCACAGCTGCGGAAACTGGCCGCCTCCGGCATTCAGATGCATACCCAGATTGTCCTCTGCCCGGGGCTTAATGACGGCCCGGAGTTAGAGCGGACGGTAAAGGACCTCAGCAGCCTTTTTCCAGCCGTCCAATCCATTGCGGTGGTACCTGTGGGCCTGACCTCACGGCGGGAGCATTTATTCCCTTTAAGGAGGGTGACGCCGGAGGAGGCCGCAGCAATAGTAAACCGGATTGCAGCCTGGCAGGTTGGGTTTCGCCGCCGCTTTGGGTGCGGCCTGGTCTACGGCGCCGATGAATTCTATTTGCTGGCCAATCTTCCCCTACCTGCAGCTTCTTACTATGACGACTTTCCCCAGACGGAAAATGGTGTTGGTCTCACGCGCCTTTTTCTGGATGATTTTGAAGCTGTTCTGGCCAACCTCAACCGACCTGAAATCCAGACTCGCCGGGTGATAATAGCTACCGGTACCCTGGCGGCACCAGTCTTGGAGGGGCTCGTTCAGGAGGTGATGGCAAGGGCCGGCAACCTGGAAGCCAGGGTGGTTCCGGTAACGAACTTTTTCTTTGGCCCGCAGGTGACGGTGGCCGGACTACTGACCGGCCGGGACCTGTTAAGGGGCTTAAAAGAAGCCGCCTCCTGGGTTCGGGAAAAAGACGGAGTTATTCTCATCCCCGACGTCATGTTAAAAAGGGATGCCCCGGTTTTTCTGGATGACCTGACGCCGGAAATGCTTGCCGCTGAACTAAAAGTTGACGTAGAAGTAGTTCCAGCTACGGGAAAAGGGCTGGTAGCGGGATGCTGCGGCCACGTCGTTATTCAGTAGAAGCTCGCTCCGATATAAAAGCCAGCCGTCTATCATTTTGAGATTTATAGTATTATATTTTTATGGAGGAATCCTTTTTTGCCTAAACCGGTAGTAGCTATTGTCGGCCGGCCCAATGTGGGCAAATCAACCCTTTTCAATCGCATTACCGGCGCCCGGGTGGCTATCGTTGAAGACACCCCCGGAGTAACCCGGGACCGCCTTTACCACGATGCCGATTGGCGGGGTCGCCAGTTTACCCTGGTTGATACGGGCGGCATTGCCGCCAGATCAGACGATCCCCTGGTAGTCCAGGTAAGGCGCCAGGCCGAAACGGCCCTGGAGGAAGCCGATGTCATCCTTTTTGTTGTTGATGCCAGGACCGGCCTGACCGCCGATGATGATGAGGTGGCAGAGCTATTACGCCGCTCCGGGCGGCCGGTAATCCTGGTGGCCAACAAGGTCGAAGACTTCAGCGATCCTACCCTGATCCACGAATTTTATCGTCTGGGGTTGGGAGATCCTTTGCCTATTTCTGCCATTCACGGTTTAAATATAGGCGATCTCCTGGACAGGATAGTTGACCTCTTACCGGAGAGCGCTGCAGAAGAGGACGGGATGGCCTTAAAAGTAGCCGTGGTGGGGCGCCCCAATGTGGGTAAGTCTTCTATCGTCAACCGCCTTCTGGGCGAAGAGCGGGTCATCGTCAGCGAACTGCCGGGAACTACCAGGGATGCCATAGATACATATATTCGCCAGGGTGAAAGAGAGTATATCCTTATTGATACCGCCGGTATGCGTCGCAAGAGCCGTATCGCTGACCCAACAGAACATTACAGCGTTTTACGGGCACTGAAGGCGGTGGAACGGGCCGACGTAGTCCTGGTAGTCCTGGACGGTACCGAAGGCGTTACCGAACAAGATAAAAAAATAGCCGGCTATGGCCATGAACAGGGCAAAGCCTCTATAATAATAGTAAATAAGTGGGATTTGGTGCCCAAGGATGATAAAACAATGGCCCGTTATGAGGAGATGATCCGTGAAGAGTTAAGTTTTATGTCCTATGCTCCTATCCTTTTTATTTCGGCCCTGACAGGACAACGGGTTGGCCGGATTTTACCTGCCATTGATGCTGTGGGAGCAGAAGCCAGCCGTCACGTTGCTACGAGCACATTAAATTCCATAGTGCAGGAAGCGGTCATGCTCACGCCACCGCCGGCGGTAAAAGGACAGGCGGTTAAAATCTTTTACGCCACCCAGGTCAAGGTTAACCCCCCAACCTTTATCTTTTTCTGTAACCGTCCAGAAGATGTCCATTTTTCCTACCAGCGCTACCTGGAAAACCAGCTCCGCCAGGCTTTTGGCTTTGAAGGCACACCGTTACGCTTGCTGTTCCGCCGCAGCAAGGGACAATAATTTAAAATGGAGGGGAAAATATGTGGCTGCTGGCCCTGGTACTTGCTTATCTTATCGGTTCTGTTCCCACAGCCTATGTGGTGGGACGTTATGTTTACGGCTTTGATATTCGGCGACGGGGCAGTGGCAATGTGGGCGCCACCAATGCTTTAAGGACCATGGGTACTTTTCCAGGCTTGCTGGTACTGGCAGCTGATACCTTTAAAGGTATGCTGGCTGTCTGGTTGGGGCAAGCTTTTGGAGGCCCCTGGCTGGCAGCCTTTACGGCTATGGTAGCCATAATCGGCCATAGCTGGTCCATATTCCTGAAATTTGAAGGTGGTCGGGGTGTGGCCACGACTGCTGGGGCAGTACTGGTCATGGCACCGTCTGCCATTTTTTGGGCGGTGGTGATCTGGTTTATAATTGTGGTCTTTACCCGCTATGTCTCTCTGGGGTCAATTATTGCTGCGGCCTTAGCCCCCTTTCTCATGCTCTTTTTTCACCGGCCCTGGCCCTACACCCTTTTTACCTTTGCCGGAACAGCCCTGATTATTTACCGTCACCGTCCCAATATAAAACGGCTCCTGGCTGGAACCGAACATAAACTGGGGGAGCGAAGTTAATTGCTCGGAACTATTGCCGTCATTGGTGCCGGTAGCTGGGGGACAGCGCTGGCCATTTTACTGGCCCGCAAGGGGTTTCGGGTGAACCTGTGGGCCAGGCGCCGGGAAGTTGTGGCTGAACTGGAAGAAATTAAGGAAAATAAAGCATATTTACCCGGGGTGAAATTACCTGCTGGTATCAGGCCGACGATTGATTTGCAGGCCGCCACTAGGGATGCAGACCTGGTGGTCTTGAGCGTACCTTCCCATGCCGTCAGGTTAACAGCCCGGCAGGTAAAACCTTTTTTACCTCCAGGAACTATAGTCGTTAATACTGCGAAAGGATTGGAACTGGACACTAAAAAACGTTTATCAGAAGTCCTGGCCGAAGAAGGTTTTACCCGGGTGGCGGTGCTTTCCGGCCCCAGCCACGCAGAAGAAGTTGGCCGCGGCCTGCCGACTACCGTGGTCGTAGCTGCTGCTGACAGGAATGTAGCTGAATATGTCCAGGATATTTTTATGGACCCTACCTTTCGCGTTTATACCAATCCCGATGTAACAGGGGTCGAATTTGGCGGCGCTTTAAAAAATATTATTGCCCTGGCCACAGGGATTGCTGATGGCCTGGGCTTGGGCGATAATGCCCGGGCTGCCCTAATGACCAGGGGTATGGCGGAAATTGCCCGGCTGGGGGTAGCCCTGGGGGGCAAAGCCATGACTTTTGCCGGTTTAAGTGGTATTGGCGATTTGATTGTCACCTGTACCAGCATGTATAGCCGTAACCGTCGCGCCGGGATGCAGCTGGGAGAGGGCAAGGCCCTGGCCGAAGTCCTGTCCGGGATGGGCATGGTAGTCGAAGGTGTGCGGACTACGGCGGCAGCCCGGGAGCTAGCCCGTCAGTACCAGATCCGGATGCCTATTACCGAAGAGATTTACCAGGTTCTTTATGCGGGCAAACCTGCGCGGGACTGTGTGGCCGCCCTGATGGAGCGACCACGTACCCACGAAGTCGAAACAGGTCTCTGGTAGACCTTTATTTTGCCAGAGCACAACCAAAGTGAAGGTAATAGTAAAGCAGTAATTGTCATGGCAGACAAACCTAAAACCTCTTACCTCCCAATTCTCACCTCCATCTTCTATTCACCGCAGGTTCTTCTCTTGTCCCCAGGTGCATATACTTGTAAAAGGTTGACCCCAAAAATGATTTTTGGGTCATATTCTGACCGTCAAGTCATATAGATGTATTGTTAAAACATGCCAGCAGGACTGGACGGTAAACTAAATGGCCTGGGGAGGGAGAATACGGGGTGGAAAAGCGGGATATTTTCCGGGATATAGCCGAACGTACCGGTGGTGATATTTATCTCGGCGTCATGGGGCCGGTACGCAGTGGCAAGTCGACTTTTATTACTCAATTCATGGAAAAGCTGGTGTTGCCTAACATCAAAAATCCCAATGAACGGGACCGGGCCAGGGATGAATTGCCCCAGAGCGGCGCCGGGCGCATGATTATGACCACCGAACCCAAATTTATTCCCAATGAAGCGGTGGAGATTACCATCCGTGAAGGGTTAAAGATGCGCGTGCGGGTGGTAGATTGCGTTGGTTATACTGTTCCTGGCGCCCTGGGTTATGAGGAGGGCGGGGGCCCCAGAATGGTCCAGACGCCCTGGTTTGAAGAGCCGGTACCCTTCCAGGAAGCAGCGGAAACAGGAACGCGCAAGGTAATCAACGACCACGCCACCCTTGGCATCGTTGTCACCACCGATGGCAGTATTACCGAGATTCCCCGAGAAGATTACGTCGATGCCGAGGAACGGGTCATCTGGGAACTCAAGGATTTAGGTAAGCCCTTCGTCGTCCTGCTCAATTCCGTCCATCCCCTGGCGGAAGACACAATTACCCTGGCGGGGGAACTGGAGTCCGCTTATGATGTACCGGTCTTACCGGTGGACTGTCTGCATTTAAACGAAGAAGACATCCTGCATATCATGGAAGAGGCCCTCTATGAGTTTCCGGTGGCCGAGGTCAACGTCAACCTGCCCCGCTGGGTGGATGAACTGGCAGGCGAACACTGGTTAAGACAGCAACTGGAAAATGCCGTTCGGGATTCAGTAGGGGAGGTCCGGCGTTTGCGAGATATCAATGGCGCTATTGAGAGGCTTAATGAAAATGAATATGTTTCCCGGGTAGCATTAAAGGATATGGACCTGGGAACCGGTACCGCCCACATTGACCTGGCGACCAGGGAAGGGCTTTTCTACCAAATCCTGCGGGAAGTCAGTGGCCTGGACATCAATGGTGACCAGGATATCTTGCGCTGGATACAGGAACTGGCCGGCATCAAGAAAGAATGGGATAAAATCGCCTATGGTATCCAGGAAGTACGCAACACCGGTTACGGTGTCGTTACGCCTACCGAGGAAGAAATGGAACTGGCCGAACCGGAACTTATCAAGCAAGGTGGTCGCTCCGGCGTAAGGCTCAAAGCCACAGCCCCATCTTACCACTTCATCCGCGCCGATATCACTACCGAGGTAACGCCACTGATAGGTACTGAAAAGCAGTGTGAGGACCTGGTGAAATACATCATGGAGGAGTTTGAAGATAATCCCCAGAAGATCTGGCAGACCAATGTTTTCGGCAAATCCTTGAGCGAACTGGTGCGAGAAGGTATCCAGAGTAAACTCTACCGTATGCCGGAAAGTGCCCAGGTGAAGCTCCAGGAAACAGTAGAACGCATTGTCAACGACGGTGGCGGCGGGCTAATCTGCATTATAATTTAGCCAGGTAGCTAACGGTAACCGGGGCAACGCCCCGGATTTTTTCCGCCGTTACGGTCCTGGCCCGGTAACTGCTCATTGTCAATGATAAGTGGCGGGATCGGGATTAACTATCCAGATATAAGGAGCCGGGTAAGGTGGTTATTTACTGCTTCACCTGGTTATGGTACAATGAATAGAGAGGTAAGACCACTTGTCCCACGGGTAGGAGCGATAAACCTTGCGCGATAGTTCGATTGAAAGGCCTTTCCAGCCCATTAACCGCAATCCCAAAAGCGTCTACCACCGGGTGGTAGATGAAATCAAAAAAAGCATTTTTGAGGGGCGGATGAAACCCGGCGATCGCCTGCCGGCCGAGCGGGAACTGGCGGAAATGCTGGGTGTGAGCCGTACTTCCGTCCGGGAAGCCTTAAAAATGCTGGCTGCCGAGGGCCTGGTAAGCATCCGTCACGGCCAGGGGGCGTTTATCAGCGAGCAGGATCCCGATGAATACTTAAAGCGCTTTGCCAGCCACCTGCCGGTGAACAGGGATACCGTTTTGCATTTATTTGAAGTGCGTAAAGTGTTGGAGCCCCAAGCGGCCCGCTGGGTGGCGGAAAGGGCCAGCCAGGCTGATATCCAGGAACTGGCCGGCATGGTGACCACCACCAGGGAACATTTGGGCCGCCTGCGCAGCGGCCGCCTTTCCCTCCTCGCCGGGCATGACAGCAATTTCCATTACCGGTTGGCCCAGGCCACCGGCAATACCGTCCTGGTGCGCTTGATGCACAGCATGCTCGATCTCCTGGCTGACAGCCGCTCCCGCAGCCTGGCCATTCCCGGGCGCGGTGAACGCTCGGTCGATGAACACTATGAGATAGTAAAGGCTTTGCTTAACCGTGATGGCGAAGGGGCTGCGGCTGCCATGTTGCGGCACTTGGAAGACGTCGAGGAGCAGGTAGCCGCCGCCTGGCGCGAGGGATAAATAAAAATCCTTGACATCAGCTAAAACAGGGTTTATAGTGTATATCAAGCTGGCTTAACTTAATACAGGAACTAAAAACTCTTATCAAGAGTGGTGGAGGGACTGGCCCGATGAAACCCGGCAACCCGCTGTCCCGGTTTTTCGGGGGCGACAGGTGCCAATTCCTGCAGGGCATATGCCCTGAGAGATAAGGGGGGTAAGAAAATTATGCCTCTTCTTATCGGAGAGGCTTTTTTATTCCCCCGCAGCCGGCTAATTAAAAAGAGAGGGGAATATCTATGTCCCAGCAGCAGCAGTACCGTTTTGCCACCCTGGCGGTCCACGCCGGCCAGGAACCAGACCCGGCTACGGGAGCGCGAGCCGTACCCATTTACCAGACCACTTCCTACGTTTTCCGGGATGCCGACCATGCGGCGACCCTCTTTGCCTTAAGCGAACCCGGCAACATTTACACCCGGATCACGAACCCCACTACCGATGTTTTCGAAAAAAGAATGGCCGCCTTGGAAGGTGGTGTGGGGGCTCTGGCTACGGCTTCCGGCCAGGCGGCTATCACCCTGGCCATTGCCAATATTGCCACCGCCGGGCAGGAAATCGTGGCTTCCACCAGCCTTTACGGCGGCACCTTCACCCTCTTTAATTACACCCTGCCAAAATTCGGCATCAAGGTCCGCTTCGTCGACAGTACCGATCCGGAAGATTACCGGAGGGCCATTAACGACAACACCCGTGCCATTTATGTAGAGATTATAGGCAACCCCAAACTGGACGTACCGGACCTGGAAGCCCTGGCGGCCATCGCCCACGCGGCTGGCATACCCCTGATAGTTGACAATACCTTTGCCACGCCGTATTTATGCCAGCCCATTGCCTTCGGTGCCGATATCGTGGTTCATTCAGCCACCAAGTTTATCGGCGGCCACGGCACCTCCATAGGCGGTGTCATTGTCGATGCCGGTAAATTCAACTGGGACAACGGTAAATTTCCCGGCCTGGTGGATCCGGACCCCAGTTATCACGGTCTCAGTTATCTGAAGGCTTTCGGGCCGGCGGCCTATATCGTCAAGGCGCGGGCCCAGCTCCTGCGCGACATGGGACCGGCTTTAAGCCCCTTCAATGCTTTCCTTTTTCTCCAGGGCCTGGAAACCCTGCCCTTACGTATGGAGCGGCACGTCCAGAATGCCTTGCAGATTGCCCGCTGGCTGGCAGAACACCCGGCCGTCGCCTGGGTAAGTTACCCCGGCTTGCCCAACCACCCCTCCTATGAACGGGTGCAAAAGTACCTCCCCCGGGGAGCCGGGGCGATTTTAACCTTTGGGATTAAAGGTGGCAGGGAAGCAGGGAAAAAATTTATCAACAGCCTGGAGCTGTTCTCTCTCCTGGCCAATGTCGGTGACGCCAAGTCCCTGGTCATCCACCCGGCCAGCACTACCCACCAGCAATTAACGCCCGAGGAGCAGCTGGCATCAGGCGTAACTGAGGATCTGGTCCGCCTCTCCATTGGCCTGGAAGATGTCGACGACCTCATTGCCGACCTGGATCAGGCCCTGAGCAGGAGCAGGTTATAGTATGGGCGATGTAGGTATTGTTACCACCCGGTTTTATAACTGGCCGGGAAGCCTGCAGCTGGAAAGCGGGGCCCGTTTGGGCCCCCTTACCATAGCCTATGAAACCTATGGCGAGCTGAATGCTGCCGGGGATAACGCCGTCCTGGTTCTCCATGCCCTTACCGGCAGCGCCCATATTGCCGGCCGCCATTCCCCGGACGACCGGCTGCCCGGCTGGTGGGACCCCCTGGTGGGACCGGGCAGGGCTCTGGATACCGGGCGTTATTTCGTGATCTGTGCCAACGTCCTGGGCAGCTGTTATGGGACTACAGGACCAGCCAGCATAAACCCGGCCAGCGGCAGGCCCTATGGTCTAGATTTTCCAATAATTACTATTCGTGACATGGTTCGGGCCCAGAAAATACTGCTGGATTACCTGGGCGTGAAACACCTGGTAGCGGCCATCGGCGGTTCCATGGGCGGTATGCAGGTCCTGGAATGGGGTTTCCTTTACCCGGAAATGGTAACAGCCATTATCCCCATTGCCACCTGCGGCCGGACGACACCTATGCAGATAGCTTTCAACAATGTCCAGCGAGAAGCTATTTACGCCGATCCTGACTGGAAGGGTGGCGACTATTATGGCACCCCGGGACCCCAGCGGGGACTGGCCCTGGCCCGGCGGATAGGGACCATTACTTATAAGAGCGACCCTTCCTGGACCATGAAATTCGGCCGGACCGTGGTGGACCCGGGAAAATACTACCAGCTTGAGGGCCAGTTTGAAGTGGAAAGCTACCTGGCTTACCAGGGGAGAAAGCTGGTCCAGCGCTTTGACGCCAATGCTTATCTCTACTTGACCAAAGCTATTGATCTCCATGATGTCAGCCGGGGCCGGGGAAATTATACTGAAGTATGGCATAATTTACCTCCATGTCTGGGGATAGGCATATCCAGCGATTTTCTTTTCCCTCCCTACCAGGTGAAAGAGATTGTCAGTCTAATTAATGCCGGCGGCGGTCGCGCCCAGTACATGGAACTCAATTCTCCCTATGGTCATGACGCCTTTCTTATTGAATTTAAACAGCTGGAGGCTATTATTAAACCTTACCTCCGCCAGGTTAAGCTCTGACTCGATTGGATAAAAAGTATTGCCCAACATTGAGGGATAAGGTAAAATTGAAAGGTACAAGGAGAGTGAAGGTGTGTCAGGACCAATAAATATCGGCCTCCTGGGCCTGGGTACCGTGGGCAGCGGCGTGGTCCAGCTCCTGCGGCAGAACGGGGCTGCCATCGCCCAGAAGCTGGGCCGGCCTTTGAAAATCAGCCGCATCCTGGTACGGGACAGGCATCGACCTCGCCAGGTAGAAGTCAGTCCCGACTTGCTTACTACCGAACCGGAAACGATCCTGGCCGACCCGGATATCCATATTATAGTTGAAGTGATGGGCGGCACCGGCGCGGCGCGGGAATACCTCCTCAAGGCAATCAGCCGGGGCAAAAGCGTGGTTACGGCCAACAAGGATCTCCTCGCCCTTCACGGCAAGGAGCTTTTTGATGCCGCTGCGGCCAGCGGCGTTGATCTTCTTTTTGAAGCCAGTGTAGGTGGTGGCATTCCCATTATTCGCCCCTTGAAGGAATGCCTGGCCGGCAACCGTATCCGCCAGGTCATGGGCATCGTCAACGGGACCACCAATTATATCCTCACCAAGATGAGCCGGGAAGGCCGTGATTTTGAAGAAGTCCTTCGGGAAGCCCAAGCCCTGGGTTATGCCGAGGCCGATCCGGCAGCCGATATTGAAGGTGACGATGCCGCCCGCAAAATGGCCATTCTGGCTTCCATTGCCTTTGGTACCCGCATTACTTACCCGGATGTTTACCGGGAAGGCATCAGCCACCTGACTGCCCAGGACATCAGTTACGCCGCCGACCTGGGTTATGCCATTAAGCTCTTAGGAATTGCCCGCGAAGACGAAGAGGGAATCGAAGTACGGGTCCACCCGGCCCTGGTACCTATAAACCATCCCCTGGCGGCAGTGAGCGATGTTTTTAATGCCATTTTCGTGGAAGGCGATGCCGTAGGGGAAACTATGTTTTACGGCCGGGGGGCCGGTTCCATGCCTACGGCCAGCGCTGTGGTGGGCGATATTATAGAAGCAGCCCGCAACCTCCAGTACAAAACCCGGGGCCGCATATCCTGTACCTGCTTTTATGACAAACCCCTGAAACCTATAGGAGCAATCAATACAAAGTATTACTTACGACTGGTTGTTGTCGACCGGCCGGGGGTCCTGGCCAGTATCGCCGGCGTGTTTGGTGACCGAGAAGTCAGTCTGGCCTCGGTCATCCAGGAGCGGATGTTGGGGGAACTGGCCGAGCTAGTACTCATTACCCACCGTGTCCGGGAGCAAAACCTGAAGGATGCTCTTGGTGTCTTAGCCGGTCTGCCAGTTGTTAAAGAAATAGCCTGCGTTTTGCGGGTAGAAGGAGGAGAAAGTAGTTGAGCTGGCCGGGGGTTATTCGCGCTTACCGGGAGTTCCTGCCGGTGACGGAGGCAACTCCCTTGATTACTTTACAGGAGGGGAACACTCCCCTGATAGCCGCCGGTAATCTTTCCCGGGAGCTGGGGATAAAACTCTATTTCAAGTATGAGGGGCTTAACCCCACCGGTTCCTTTAAGGACCGGGGCATGGTCATGGCGGTGGCCAAAGCTATGGAGGCCGGGTCAAAGGCCATTATGTGTGCTTCGACGGGAAATACGTCAGCTTCGGCTGCCGCCTATGCCGCCCGTTGCGGCTTAAAGTGCAGCGTTCTTATACCAGAAGGCAACATCGCCCTGGGGAAACTGGCGCAGGCTCTTTTTTACGGCGCCAGGGTGATTGCCATCCAGGGTAATTTTGACGACGCCCTGAAGCTGGTACGCCGGATTACGGCCAAACATCCTATTACTCTCGTTAATTCCATTAACCCTTTCCGTATTGAAGGGCAAAAAACGGCTGCCTTCGAGGTTTGCGATTGGCTTGGCGAGGCGCCCGATTACCTGGCCATCCCTGTAGGCAACGCCGGCAACATTACTGCTTACTGGAAGGGCTTTAATGAGTATTACCAGTCCGGACGGAGTCATCTTTTGCCGAAAATGATTGGCTTCCAGGCCGAAGGCGCGGCGCCCATTGTGCGGGGCGAAGTGGTGCCCAACCCGGAAACGGTGGCCACGGCCATCCGCATTGGCAACCCGGCCAGCTGGCAGCCGGCCGTACGGGCGGCTAAGGAATCCGGTGGCTTTATCGACTGTGTCAGCGATGAAGAAATCCTGGCGGCCCAGCGCCTGCTGGCTACAGCCGAGGGCATCTTTGCCGAACCGGCTTCGGCCGCTTCCCTGGCCGGGGTAATCAAGTATGTTAAAAAAGGCTATTTTCACCAGGGCGACCGTGTCGTCTGCGTATTGACCGGTCACGGCCTGAAGGATCCCAATATTGCCATTAAACAAGTGGCCGAACCTATATCCCTGCCGCCTGAAGAGGCCAGGATAGTAGAAGTAATATTGTAAGCATGCAGCAATATCAGGGGGCAGAGCACTTTAAAGTTTTGCCCTGGAGATGGAGAAATGAAGGTAGGATAAGTTATGCCACTGGTACGGGTGCCGGCTACAACAGCCAACCTGGGGCCGGGGTTTGATACCCTGGGTATGGCCCTGGACCTTTACGATGAACTGCTAATCGAAGCAGCTCCTGACCTGGAGATTACCGTAACCGGTGAAGGCGAGGCAACCATACCCCGGGGACCGGAAAATATAGCTTACCGGGCGGCCATGGCCGTTTTTGCACGCGTCAGGCGGGTAGCCGTTAATTTAAAAATAGCAATGCATAATAACATCCCCATAGCACGGGGCCTGGGCTCCAGCGCAGCAGCCCTGGTGGGAGGGCTTGTTGGAGCCAATGCCCTTCTCGGTGAACCATTAAGCCGGGATGATCTGGTAAATCTGGCTACGGAACTGGAAGGGCACCCCGATAATGTGGCCCCGGCTATTTTAGGCGGCCTGGTAGTAGCCGCCAGGGAGGGGAATAAGGTCTACTGCCGGCGCCTGGAACCGCCGGCAGGCTTAATGACCGTGGTAGCCATTCCCCAGTTCACCCTGTCAACCAGGATATCCCGGGGTGTCCTGCCGGCCAGGGTGGCCTTAAGTGATGCTGTCTTTAACCTCAGCCGGGTAGGTCTCCTCCTGACCGCCGTCCAGGCCGGTGACCTGGAGTTAATGGGAAAAATGATGGAGGATAAACTGCATCAGCCCTACCGCTTGTCCCTGGTGCCGGGGATGAGGGATGTTTTTGCCGCCGCCCGGGAGGCCGGGGCCCTGGCTGTCACTTTAAGCGGTTCCGGGCCGTCGGTAATTGCTTTTTGCCATGGCCGCAAGCCCGAGGTAGGACAGGCCATGACGGCAGCCTTTGCCCGCCATGGGGTGGCCTGTACCGTGAAAGAGCTAGCCCCGTGCTCCCAGGGCGCATTGATCGTTTAATATCCTCTCACATCTCTTTTACAGGAGGTTCTTTATGGCACTTATAGTTCAAAAATACGGCGGAACTTCCGTTAATGGGCCCGAACGGGTCAAAAGTGTAGCCCGCCGGGTGGTAGACACCCGCCGGGCGGGCAATGATGTAGTGGTCATTGTCTCGGCCCCCGGAGATATGACCGACGACCTGATCGCTATGGCCCACGAGATCAGTCCCAACCCACCGGCCCGGGAAATGGATATGCTCCTGGCTACGGGAGAGCAGACCTCTATTGCCCTGCTGGCCATGGCCATCCATGAACTCGGTGAACCGGTCATTTCCCTGACAGGGCCTCAGGTGGGCATTTTAACCGATAATGTCCACACCAAAGCCCGTATCCTGGAGGTTAGCTGTGATCGCCTGCACCGGGAGCTGGCGGAAGGCAAAATTGTTATTGTTGCCGGTTTCCAGGGCAGAACTGGCGATAATGAAATTACGACCCTGGGCCGGGGAGGTTCGGATACGACGGCCGTAGCCGTAGCTGCTGCCCTGAAGGCTGACGTTTGCCAGATTTATACTGATGTGGATGGCGTCTATACGGCGGACCCCCGGATAGTACCGGCAGCTAGGAAACTCCCGGTTATCTCCTACGACGAAATGCTGGAACTGGCCAGTCTCGGCGCCCAGGTGCTGCAGCCCCGCTCAGTGGAGTTCGGCAAGCTGAACCATGTGGTTTTAGAGGTACGTTCCAGCTTTAACTATAATGAAGGAACCCTGGTGAAAGAGGTGACCGAAATGGAAAAGAAAATGGTGGTCAGCGGCGTAGCCGGCGATCGGAATGTTGCCCGGATTGCCCTTCACGATGTTCCCGACCGGCCGGGGATTGCCAAAGCCTTATTTGTTGCCCTTGCCAAAGAAAGCATTAATGTCGATATGATCGTCCAGAGTGCCATGCGAGACGGTATCAACGATATTGCCTTTACCGTGGGCCGCAACGATCTCCGCAAGGCAGTTGAGGTTACCGAAAGGGTGCGCGCCGAGATCGGTGCCAGCAAGGTAACTTATAATGATAAAGTGGCCAAGGTGTCCATTGTCGGCGCCGGTATGATTACCAATCCCGGCGTAGCCGCTGAGATGTTTGCCTGCCTGGCGGAGGAAGGGATCAATATCCATATGATCAGCACCTCCGAGATCAAGGTTTCCTGCATCATTGATGAAGAGTACCTGACCAGGGCCATGCAGGCCCTCCACAGCCGCTTCGGCCTGGACAAGGAATAAACGTTAGTACCTTTCTTTGAGCCCACGCATAAGATGCAGGAAGATAACCTGCAAGGGGTGGTTGTACGTGGGCTTATTGCAAGTACCCTGCCCATCCGGCCGTTACTGGCGGGTGGAAGCGGGGGATACCCTGTATCAAATAGCCTTACGGATTGGTACTACGGTAGCCGAACTGGAACGCCTGAATCCCGGGATTGATCCTTATAATTTGCAGATTGGCCAGGTGCTCTGCCTGCCTAACGAACCGCCCTGTCCCTCGGGCGTATACTGGCAGGTTGCTCCCGGCGACACCCTGTACAGCATTGCCCGGGCCACCGGGACGACGGTAGAAAAGTTGCTGGAACTAAATCCCCATGTAGATCCCTACAATCTCCAGGTCGGCCAGAATATCTGCCTGCCAGGGTAAATTGCTGAATTTGTGCTTGCAAAAAATTTAATTGTGGTATATATTAATAGCAAAGGGCAAGGATGTCCTTAAACTTATTAAATCAAACGGCGATGCATGCCAGAGTGAGCAAAGACGCTCCAGGGGTAAAAAACCTCGATGGGGCGTCTTTCTTTTTTCCTAGAGCAGAGGGAGGTGTAAGGAAAAGCTTGTTCCTGGGAGGACGAAAATGGTAGACCAAGACTATAATTTAATAATGAAAGGGGTTTCACCAAGAGTATGACGGCTAAAGAAGTCCTCGCCATGGCCAGGGAAAACAATGTTCAGATGGTTGACCTGAAATTTATCGACCTGCCAGGCACATGGCAGCATTTCACGGTCCCCATAGAACAGTTTGGGGAAGAGGTTTTTACCAGCGGCGTAGGTTTTGACGGTTCCAGTATTCGCGGCTTTAAAACCATTAATGAAAGCGACATGATCCTCATTCCCGATCCGGGAACAGCCTTTATTGATCCCTTTTGCGAAATCCCGACATTGAGCCTGATCTGTAACGTCTATGACCCGGTGACTGGTAAGAACTACAATCGCGATCCCCGCTTTATAGCCCAGAAGGCGGAGGCCTATCTCAAAGAAACGGGTATTGCCGATACCAGTTTCTGGGGTCCGGAGGCCGAGTTCTTCATCCTCGATCACGTTCGTTTTGATCACAGCCAGTATGCCGGCTACTACTTCATTGACTCCATAGAAGGGTTTTGGAATTCGGGAGCGGAAATGAACGGCCATCCCAACCTCGGCTACCGGCCGCGCTATAAGGAAGGGTATTTCCCGGTTCCCCCTACTGATACCCTGCAAAACCTGCGTACAGAAATGGTGTTATTGCTCAAAGAGATGGGCATCGCCGTGGAGGCTCACCACCATGAGGTAGCCACGGCCGGGCAGGGTGAAATTGATATGAAGTACGCACCCCTCACCCGGATGGCTGATCAGCTGATGATGTTTAAATATGTGGTCAAAAACGTAGCCATCAAGCATAACAAAACGGCTACCTTTATGCCCAAGCCGGTGTTCCAGGACAACGGCTCGGGGATGCACGTCCACCAGAGCCTGTGGAAAGACGGCCGGCCATTATTCTTTGACGCCGGTGGCTACGCCGGTCTAAGCGAAACCGCCCTTTACTATATCGGCGGGTTGTTGAAGCACGCCCCGGCCCTGGCTGCCTTCTGCAGCCCCACCACCAATTCTTTCAAGCGGCTGGTGCCCGGCTTTGAAGCCCCGGTGAACCTGGTTTACTCCCAGCGCAACCGCAGCGCGGCCATCCGTATTCCCATGTATTCCAACAGCCCGAACTCCAAGAGAATCGAATACCGGCCGCCCGATCCTTCCTGCAACCCCTACCTCGCCTTTGCCGCCCTTTTAATGGCCGGTATCGACGGGATTAAAAACAAGATTCATCCGGGTGAACCCCTGGATAAAGACATTTACGATTTACCGCCGGAAGAAGCAGCCAGGATAAGCTCCCTGCCGGGCTCCCTGGAAGAAGCCCTTGCTGCCCTGCAAAATGATCACGAGTTTTTACTTCAGGGCGGCGTCTTTGACGAGGACCTTATCAATAGCTGGATTGAATACAAAACGAAAAAGGAAATCAGCCAGGTTAAACTCCGGCCCCATCCCTACGAGTTTGTCCTGTACTACGATATTTAGGCAAAGTATTCACCCTGCCCTGCTGCCAGTAAGGGCAGGGTTTGTTGTCCCCTACAGGCAGCTTTAATTCAATACTTTAACTTAATAAAGAAGCGGCTAAAGCCACCAGGAAAATGCCGTCAAAGACGCCGGCGCCGCCGATGCTGACCACCTGGGAGCGCAAGCTGCGGATGGCGCCGAGGTTTAAAATGTCGGCTCCCAGGAGGGTGCCCAGAGCGCCGGCAATGTAGGCCACCGGGGCGGCATTATGGGGAGAAACGATAATGGCGGCCAGGGCGGCGACAATGGGCGGGATAAAGGTAGGTATGGAAATACCCACTCCCGGTATTACCCGGGCCAGAACCTTGGCTACAATGGTAACAATAAGCGTAGCCTGCAGGGCCGGTATTAATGGTGCGCGGGTGGCCAGGAGGTAGAGGGAAAAGAGGACGGGGATCACCGCCCCGCCGACGTTAACGCACAGGAGCTGGTAGCTCACCTGGGGCGGGTAATAGAAAAAGAAGGGGAAGCGACCGAACTGGGGTTGTTCAACATAAAGACGCCGGCGGGAAATAGGGATATTAATGAGCCCGCCAATGATTGAAGCGGCAAGCAAAGCAAAAGCTCCTGCCGGTGTCAGTCCCAGCCGGGCAAAGGAAAAAACGGCTAAATTGAGGAAAAGGGAAGCCAGCAGCATGGGGATAAATAAAAAAAGGAATAGTAGCGACCACAACATTTTTATAAGATCACCCCAATGATATTTGTACCCGGTTAACCTTGCTAATCCATTTTATCCCCGGGCCGTCGTAAATATTCTATCATAAAAAAGCTTGACGGCTCTATAAAGTATGATATAATAACTGCAAAAGTCAGTAACCGGTAAAAACCTTAAACGGGAGCAATGGCGTTCCCAAAGGGGTAAAGAAGCCCTCTGAAGCTATGGAAAGCAGTAGCTTAAGAGGGCTTTTTGCTTTTGGGAAAAATTTTAACTGGGGGATTTTTGATGATAAATGAAAAACTGACCAGGGATGATATTCTCCAGCGGGTAAAGGAACTTAACGTCCGTTTTATCCGCCTGCAGTTTACCGACATCTTCGGGGTTTTAAAGAATGTTGCTATAACTACCAAGGAATTACCGAAAGCCCTTGACGGCGAATTAATGTTTGACGGCTCTTCCATCCACGGTTTCGTCCGCATCGAAGAATCCGATATGTATCTCAGGCCCGACCCCTCTACCTTTGCGATCTTTCCCTGGCGGCCGGCAGACGGGGCGGTAGCCAGACTTATCTGCGATGTATATAACCCTGACGGCACTCCCTTTGCCGGTTGCCCCCGGGGAGTGCTTAAAAAAGTCCTGGCCGAGGCGGAAGCTATGGGTTATACCATGTATGCCGGCCCCGAGGCGGAATTTTTCCTGTTCCATACCGATGGCCGTAAGCCCACCCTAGAAACCCATGACCAGGCCGGTTACTTTGACCTGTCACCGGTTGACCTGGGCGAAGACGCCCGCCGGGATATGGTCCTGGCCCTGGAAGCCATGGGCTTTGAAATCGAGGCTTCCCATCATGAGGTTGCCCCGGGCCAGCATGAGATTGACTTCAAATACGATAACGCCCTGGCCACGGCCGATAAAATCGCTACCTTTAAATTTGTTGTCCGCACCATCGCCCAGCGCCATGGCCTTCATGCCACCTTTATGCCCAAACCGGTAGCCGGCATTAACGGTTCGGGCATGCATACCCACCAGTCTCTGTTCAAAGACGGGCAGAACGCCTTTTATGATCCTGGAGATCCCTTACAACTAAGCCAGACAGCTTATTACTATATCGGCGGCCTGATGCACCATGCCCGGGCCATGGCAGCTGTTACCAACCCGACCGTCAATTCCTACAAACGCCTGGTACCAGGTTTTGAGGCCCCGGTCTATATCGCTTGGTCCCCCCGCAATCGCAGCCCCTTGATTCGCGTACCGGCCAAGCGCGGGGCCTCAACTAGAATAGAATTGCGCAACCCCGACCCGGCCTGCAATCCTTACCTGGCCCTGGCCGTCATGCTCAAAGCCGGCCTGGACGGGATAAAAAAGCAGATTCAGCCCCCTGCACCTGTAGAGCGCAATATCTACGAAATGACGGCAGCCGAACGCCGCGACCTGGGTATCGGCAGCCTGCCGGAGGACCTGAAGGAAGCCCTGGACGAGCTTTCACGTGATAATGTAATCAGGGAAGCCCTGGGCGATCATATCTATGAACGCTTTGTCGAAGCCAAAGAAAAAGAATGGGACGAGTACCGCGTCCAGGTCCATCAGTGGGAAGTAGAGCAATATTTGACCATGTTTTGAAATCAGCATGAGGTGCCGCCAATTTCGCGACCAGAGACACGCCCGGGTTGTTACACCCAAACCCATACCCGGACCGGATTATACGGTAAGGCCGGCCCGGGTTTCGGGGCAGGTGGAGTGGTGATCTCAATACGTGAACAGGCTACCTTGACCTGTACCTCCAGGCGGCCCGGTCCGGGGGAAACAAAGGCCCGCTGCCAGCGGGGCCCGGACATCAGGGTAATGGTAGCAGTGTGGCCGGCAGCATCGGCATAGGTCACAAGAACTTCATAATTGTAGAAAGCCCTCGCCAGGGTATAGCTGCCAGAAGGAATGGGCACCAGTTGCTGCCTGACGGTAATATTTTTAGCACAGCAGGCAATAACTTTAACCGGCACTCCTGGGGTAGGTGAGGAGGAACTATAAGACCACTGGAATAAGTTATCCGTGGCCAGGTAAACCGAATCCAGCACCCTTTCCGCAGTGATTAATTCAATCCCCGGCTGTAGTTCCTCAAGTAATAAAGGCCGGTCGGCATGGGCAGCAAGCGCATGTGCAGGCGGACTTACTGGCTGTATTCCCCAGGTTGGAATTAACAGCAAAGTAGATTGCACGATATTAAAGACCACCCATTCTTGCACCGTTACCAGGATAATCGGACTGGGACCGACATGGAAGAGGTTTCCTTTATTGGCCACAGTAGGAGCTGTAAAGGACACATACCTTCACCCACCCGGTGAGTCCAAAACCAGACAATTAGCGAAAAACTGTTTCCAGAACCCTGGCCCAACGCTCGGCCCATATCTTACGGTTGAAAGTCAGAGCCACTTCCCGAGCCCTCTGGCCCATGATCTGCCTTTTAGCTTTATCCCGGGCCAAATCTTCGATGGCCGCCACCAGATTTTCCACAGTCGGTTTAATTAGATAACCATTGTAGCCGTGCAAAACAATGTCGCTCAAGCCACCTGCCAGGCCGGCAATTACCGGCCGGCCGCTGGCCATGGCCTCCAGGGCGGCCAGACTCGTGCCTTCGGTAGAGCGTGAAGGGATGATGACAATATCCGCCTGGCGGTAAACCTCAGGCATCATCTCCAGGGGCTTCCAGTAGTAAAAACAACGTTCCTGGGTAGCAATCCACTGGGACATGAGCCTTTCGGCGTTGTCATCATGGCCGCGTCCACAAAAATGAAATTCAATCCAGGGATAGCGAGCCGTCAATTTTTCTGCTGCCCGCATGGTTTCATTAATCCCGCGAACGGGAACCAGCCGGCGGGGGAAGAGGACACGGATGGTATCCGTGCTATTTTTTTCCTCTTCAGGTGGGTGAAAAAGGTCAGTATCAACATAATTGGGGATGTACTCCCATTTGTGATAAAAGCCGGGGAGGGTAGCATTGAAGAAGTTAATGGTGTTGGTATCTACAGAGATTAATTTTTGTGGCCCTGTCAGGGCAATACCAAGCCGCCTTAACCATTCCTGGCGTTCCTCCAGGCGTCCGGCCATGAGGTCGAAACCCGGCCAATCCCAAAAGATCCCGTGGCTAATGGCAATGCTTTTTTCCCGGGCTATGGGGTAAGCCAGGGTAAGGATGAAATAAATGGCGTAATCAAAGGCCATGGAATTCTCGTAAAAGGCTGTACTGAGATCGGGAAAGGTATGGTATTCGCTTTTAGAAACCGGGATGCTGCGGATACGCACGCCATCGAATTCCCGGGTCCAACCGCTGCCTATCTGCCAGACCTCAACATAAAAACCTAGCTCGCGGAGCAGGCGGCAGAGGTCAACCTGGTAACGCTCCGCACCGCCCATAATAATTCTTTCGTTAGTAGGGTGAAAAAAGTTAGTCGTTAATAAAGCTACCTTTTTAGTCGTCATATCTCTTTCTCACCTTCTTGCAATCAGCTCTACAAAATTAAGCCCGGCCAAGGGCCGGGCTAGGGCATTAAGCGAGGGGGGAAGCCTGGGCCGTAAAGACCAGATCGACGCTCAAGTCCAGGTTCTGGGCTATGGTACCAGCAGTACTAGGCAGGCTGACGACGAAGGTCAGCAGATCATCATAGGGAGAAACCAGCAGGCGGCCACTAGAAGGCTGGTTGTATAGACCGGAAAGAGTGCCATTATAGAGCACTGTTGCTGGGCTGGCTTCGATATAAATGTTTAAGCGGTCGGCAAGTAACTGGGCCTCGCGGGGAGTAGTAGGGCTTACTTCCTTCCAGTCAGCAAAGATAAAGTAATACTCGTCTACAGTACCGGTATTTGACACTTGCAGCTGGGGCGACCCGACAGACTGGCCGGGAACCAGGTTGGCCGGGGAAAAAAGAGCCGTGGTCGGGCTTAAGGTTAGAGCTACATCGGCAGTTCCTGCCGTACTGCCAGTAACAGTGGCACTGGCGGTTAGAGCCATGCAGATCACTCCTTATTACAAGCTTTTCTCTTTCCCCCTGTGCCTTTTTGGTATTAACAAAGGGGGTCTTTCCTTTTTCTGGATTAATATTACTATATGCATCTTAGCACGGAGAAGTTATCTAGTCCTGCCATTTTTCGAGCTGAATTTTATCCGCTGGCCAGAGGATGCTTTCATAATGTTCCCGGGGCATATATTTAAAGGTCGGATCCTGGCTAACGGCGCGCTCGTATTTAACCCGGATGTCAGCCGGGTTGGCCCAGCCGAGGTGTTTGATCCTCAGATCGCTTTCCAAGTGGGGCAGGTGGCGGTAGGCTAGAGGCAGGCGGCCGCAGTGAAATTTTTGTAATGGCCAGGCGGCATCCAGCCAGGGCTGGTACTTGACGAGGTAGATAGAAAAACCACGCAGCCAGGGATTCCAGAGGCCGTCGACGCGGTAGTAGTCTTCACTGCCCCAGCAATCAAAAAGGCGGAAGCTAATAGCTGGGAAGAGATCCTGTTTTAACAAATAAGGGAGTTCCCGTTCTACCCTGGTCTCCAGGAATTCATCGGCATCAATGGCCAGTATCCATTCGGGGTTGGTAGCAACAGTATGGTGCCAGAGTTCGCAGCGCAACTGAGCTTCATCCTTAAGAAATAAAGGGGTATCGCGGCGATAAAGTTTAACCATGGGGAAATTCAAACAGATCTCCGGAGTAGCATCCGTAGAGGCATCGTCCAGGATGACCAGCTCATCAACATAGTTAGTCAAAGCTTTAAGGCAACGCTCCAGATAACGATTGGCTTCATTACGGACGATCATCATGGCCGTAACCTTGGGCATAGAACTTGCTTCCCCTCCGAACTACTGCTTATCCAAAGGATAAACCTTGTTGATATACTGCCGCCAGCGGGCTTCCCAGAGGCGACGGTCAAAGGCCCGGGCGGTAGCAGCGGCATTGGCGCCGAGGCGCAGGCGTTCCCGGGGGTGATCGATTAAAAAGCGCAGGGCTTGGGTCAGGTATTCCCTGGAGGGATGGATTAACAGGCCATTATAGCCATCGATAATCAGGTTGGTGAGTCCGCCAACATTGGTGGCAATAACAGCCTTACCCATGGCCATGGCCTCCAGGCATGAAAAGCTGGTACCCTCCGAATAAATACTGGGAATAACAACTATATCGGCAGCGGCATAAACCTCCGGCATGGCGTTAAAGTCTGGATGACTGTAAAGAATACGCCCGTTATGGGCCTCCTTTTGCCGCCAGGCATGAAAAATCTCCAGGTACCGGGGGGTATTTGTATCAATGGCAAAGTAAAACTCCAGGTCGGGGTACTCAGCCAGTAAAGGAGGGATAACCTCTTTCAACAGGTCAAAGCCCCGTTCCGGGGCCAGCCGGCGCGGGTACAGGACGCGTACCCTGGGCTGTTGTTCCTTTTCGCGGGGATAAAATTGCTTTAAATCGACAAAGTTTGGGATTACCCGGACCTTCTGGTCGGCCAGATTAGGGTAGATGGCCCGAGCAACGTTAAGAAAGTTGTAGTCGCAAGATATGATTAAAGTGGCCTGAATAAGGGCGGCAGCGACATAGTTTTCATAGGCAGCCCGGGCGTGGGCCGGGCTGTAACCCGGTAGTTCCCACCAGACGCCATGGGAGATGCAAATAGAACGGGGTCGGTAATAGACTTGCTGGAGAATAGAGGAATAAAGCACTCTCCCGCGGACAGTTTCCTCCATTCGTTTAACAGTTAAGTGCAAATGGTGCTGATCGGCCCGGTAGCCATATACCGGCCAGCCGCGGAAAGTAGTTTGAAAATCCCGGTGGGCGTTCTGATGGAAGGAAACTTCATAACCCATCTCTGTCAGGAGTTCTGCCAGGGCGTGGAGGTATCTTTCCAGGCCCCCGATAACTGGTTCTTGACCATTCCAGGCCAGCAGGTTGGGTGTAAAAATGGCTATTTGCCGGTCCAGGGAGTATCACCCCGTTTCTTTTCCATCTCTTGTACTCATGTTAACCTATGCGTTTGTTCCACGGATAGTTACCAAAAACCCTTCCTAATACTGCAGATTAGGAAGGGTTTTAAAAGCTTTAACTTGCTTTAATCAGGTTTTCAGGAAATTCAGCAGCATAGTTCAAAATCCGCTGCAGGACCTCCTGGCGTTTGGCGTTAATGGCCTCAAAATTCATGGCCGGTATATAGAAGGTTTCCATGTAATCATGGGTTAACTTGGCCTGGCGGATGTAGGCCACGGCCCGATCCAGGCAGGCCTGATAGCGGTAGGCGGCGCTGCTGATCTCGTGGGCGTAAGTTCCTAGCTTATCCCGGTCGATATAGGCCGACAGGTTAAGTTTCATGGCCGTGAGTTCCGGCAGGCAGGAGGGATCGTAAGTGTGGGGCGGCTGGACGTTCATGGCCGCTGCTTTTATTTCCGGTATAATTACCAGGTCAATATTCCGGGGATTGAAGGGACAATGGTAAATCTCCGTGTGCAATCCTTTTTCGTGGGCCAGGTCGGCGATCCGGGCCAGCACCTGGGGCACGCCGGAACCTGGCTCACCAGAGATGGTATATAGCTGCTGCACATCCTGGAGCAGGGATTCTACATGGCCGGTAATGATGCCATCAGGGGTAATAGCAGTAGCAAAGAGATGGCGAACTTTAGCCGGCCGGTCATAGCGTGGCGCTACACCGCTGAGAATGGCATGAAGCAGGTTGGCCACAGCCTTGTTTACCTGGCTTTCAATCATGCACTCGGAAATATAGCTTTCCCACTCATCGCGGATAACCTTGGCTTCCCGGAGGGCACTGTAGGCTATGTGGAACAGGCGCCCGACCCGGGCGTTGACTTTAAGGATTTCCTCTTTATGGGCCCGCATCTTGCTTTCGTCCCAGTAGTCCCCCAGGTGGATAATCTCATCTACCGCACCGGGGTTCTTAGGATCAACTATATGGGGAGCCGTACCATCGATTAGAGCTACTTTAATGGCCGGGATAACCACGGCATCCAGGGAATTGTTATCGGAGGAGCAGCAGTGGAATTCTACATCATAACCTTTAGCCAGCATAGTTTCGCCGATTTTGCGCATGAAAGTGGACTTGCCCACCCCCGGGCCGCCTTTAACGACAAAGATCCGGGTGGCATCGGGTTCGATAATGTAATCATAAAAGGAATAAAAACCCTCACAGGTATTCCCGCCGGGGAAAACCCTTCGCAACTTGCCCTGGCCCATGTTTTAACCTCCCTGTAAAATTAACTTACTTAAATCTTATGCTCCCAGGCACAAAACTTGCTTGGTCCAAGAAGAACATGATTTTCACTATGCGGAAATATTTTTTGAAATACTGAATACATCAGTTTTGCCTATTGTCAATTCAGTGTTTTTCCTTTATAATTGTGCCATACCAAATGAAAAAGCATTTCGCAGGGCAAAGGGGTCCATGAAGTGCTACAACGGCGTAGCGCGAGGAGGGCAGGGATTAGATTTTATGCAGCAGCCCAAAATTTTTATCGCCAGTGCCGACCCGTCTGCCCGGCAAAACTTGAAGTACATGCTGGTTCGGGAAGGTTACTTGATTGCCGGCGAAGCCCCGGACGGCAGCCAGGCCCTGCGGATGATCCGCACCCTGCAGCCCAGCCTGATAATTCTAGATAGCGAACTCCAGGGTACCAATGCCCTGGAAGTAGCCAGGATAATCGAGGAAGATGGGGTAGCACCGATTATCCTCCTGGCCTCTTCCTGGCACCGCAATCTGCTTGCCCGTACGCGTGATTTTCCAATCTTTGCTTATTTAATTAAACCGGTCCAGGAAAGCACCCTGTTGCCGGCGGTAGAAGCAGCCCTGGCCAATTACCAGAAAATATGCCGCCTGCAGCAGGAAATCAGCAAGCTGAAGGAGACCCTGGCGGCGCGGAAAATAATTGAGCGGGCCAAGGGCATTCTCATGGATACCATGGGGTTAACGGAAGCCGAGGCCTACCGGCGCATGCAGCGCCAGAGTATGGATCGCTGCGTTCCCATGAAAAGCATCGCGGAAGCCATTATTGTCGCCCATGAACTCCAGGGTGGCAGCAATAAGGCCAAAAAGACGGACTAACCCTTTAGGGCAACGGCGTCCTGAAGGAGAGGGTTTTTATGCCCTTTTCTTGCAGGACGCTTTTTATAAAGAAACTGGCGTAGCCAGTTTCTATAGAAGATCCCACTTCCCACTTCTCACCTCTCACTTCTATCAATTTAGCAGGAGGTTTATGCTGATGGATGACAAGGAAAAACGGGCGGCTGTCCTAAACCGGGCTGAAGAATGGGGGGTAAAATTTGTTCGCCTCCAGTTTACCGATATTTTTGGGGTATTGAAAAATGTAGCCATTCCGGTGGACCAGTTGCCCAAGGCCCTCAACAATGAACTCATGTTTGACGGCTCTTCCATTGAAGGCTTTGTGCGTATTGAAGAGTCGGATATGTACCTGCGCCCTGACCCAGACACCTTTGTTGTTTTCCCCTGGCGGCCCCATGAGGGGACGGTAGCCCGCCTCATTTGCGACGTATATAACCCCGATGGTACGCCCTTTGCCGGTTGTCCCCGCTGTACCTTGAAGAAGGTTATGGCCGAAGCGGCCGCTATGGGTTTTACCATGAACGCCGGGCCGGAAGCTGAATTCTTCCTTTTCCATACCGACGCCTCCGGCCGGCCGACCCTGGAAACCCACGACCGGGCCGGTTACTTTGACCTTACCCCGGTGGACCTGGGGGAGGACGCCCGCCGGGACATGGTCCTGACCCTGGAGCAGATGGGTTTTGAAATCGAGGCTTCCCATCATGAGGTGGCTCCCGGCCAGCATGAGATTGACTTTAAATACGCCGAGGCCCTGACCACGGCTGACCGCATTGCCACGTTCAAATTCGTGGTGCGGACCATCGCCCAGCGTCACGGCCTCCATGCCACCTTCATGCCCAAGCCCATTTACGGCATTAACGGTTCGGGTATGCACGTTAATATCTCCCTGTCAAAAGACGGCCAGAACGCCTTTTACGACCCCGACGACAGGCTGGGCTTAAGCCAGACCGCTTACCAGTTTATCGCCGGCGTCATGGCTCACGCCCGCGCCCTGGCGGCCGTAACCAACCCGACGGTCAATTCTTATAAACGCCTAGTTCCCGGTTATGAAGCGCCGGTCTATATCGCCTGGTCGCCGCGCAACCGCAGCCCCTTGATCCGTGTGCCGGCCAAACGCGGTCCTTCCACCCGCATTGAAGTGCGACACCCGGATCCTTCCTGCAACCCCTACCTGGCCCTGGCCGTACTGCTGAAGGCCGGGCTGGATGGAATTAAAAAAGGCCTGACCCCGCCGCCGCCGACGGATAAAAATATCTTTGCCATGACCCCGGCCGAACTCCAGGCGGAAGGCATCGGCGTCCTGCCGGGAAGCCTTGATGAAGCCCTGGAAGCCCTAGCAGAAGATGAGGTTATCAAGGAAGCTCTGGGACCCCATATCTATGAGCGCCTGACCCTGGCCCAGAAACTCGAATGTGAACAATATCGTACCAGGGTACACCAGTGGGAGATCGACCAGTACCTGACGAAATTTTAGTATCCCACCTCTCACCTCTAACTTCACACTTCCATATTAAGGAGTGAGCAACGATGCTCAGGGAGGGAAAATACCGGATCCCTTCGGGATGCGCCATTAGCGGCTTTATCAATAAAGACGGGCGCAGGGTTGACGGCAGCGCTATCATCCAGTCCATTGCCCTGATGCAGGAGCGGTCCAACGGCCTGGGCGGCGGCTTCGCCGCCTATGGCATCTACCCGGAATATCAAGATTATTATGCCCTGCACCTGCTCTTTGAGGACAAGCTGAGCCGCAACCAGGTGGAAGAGTTGATTAAGGATAATTTTTATATTGAAGCCGAAGACCGTATCCCTACCCGTCATGTCCGGTCCATTGGCAAAGCGCCCTTACTATGGCGCTATTTTGTAACCCCCAGGCTGTCGAAAATTGAAGAATCCCAGGAGTCAGAGGCCGACTTCATGACCCGGCTGGTCATGCGTATCAACGATAGCGTCAACGGCGCCTATGTCGTTTCCAGCGGTAAAAACATGGGAGCCTTTAAAGGAGTGGGTTATCCGGAAGATATCGGCGAGTTTTTCCGCCTGGACGAGTACCAGGCCTACAGCTGGATTGCCCACGGCCGCTTTCCCACCAATACCCCCGGCTGGTGGGGCGGCGCCCACCCTTTTACCCTGCTGGACTGGTCTGTAGTTCATAATGGCGAGATATCTTCCTACGGGGCCAACCGGCGCTTTTTAGAAATGTACGGATATAAAATGACCCTGCAGACAGATACCGAAGTAGTGGCCTATGCCATAGATTTACTGGTCCGGCGCCATAAACTGCCCCTGGAACTGGCGGCCAGGGTCCTGGCAGCCCCCTTCTGGCAGGCAATTGACCGCCTGCCGGCAGCGGAACGCGACCTTTATACTCGCCTGCGGGTAGTTTACGGTAGCCTTTTGATGAACGGGCCCTTTTCTATCATTGTCGGCTTCAGCGGCGGCATTATGGCCCTCAACGACCGCATCAAGCTGCGGCCTCTGGTGGCCGGTTCTCAAGGTACTACCCTGTATGTGGCCAGCGAGGAAGCAGCCATCCGGGAAATTTGCCCTGACGTGGAAAAGGTATGGTACCCGCAGGGCGGCGAGCCGGTCATCGGCCGCCTGGAGGAGGGATCCCAATGCCGTCTCTCAGCCTGATGCCGCCTGAATTCAGTGTCGTCCGCGATGACAACAAATGCATTAAATGCCTGGCCTGCGTGCGCCAGTGCGGCTTTGACGCCCAGCAGTATGACGCGGAAGACGACCGTCTCTATGCCATTGATGCCAACTGCGTTAATTGCCAGCGTTGCGTTAGCATCTGCCCGGCCGGGGCGCTGACTATTTATAAAAACCCGCCGCCCATGCGGCCCAATGCCCACTGGACGGAAGGACACTTACGCAACATTGTCAAGCAGGCGGAAACCGGCGGGGTGCTCCTCACCGGCATGGGGAACGATCAGCCCTTCCCCCCTTATTTCGACCGGCTGCTCCTTAACGCCAGTCAGGTGACCAATCCTTCCATTGATCCCTTAAGGGAACCCATGGAACTGCGGACTTACCTGGGCAGCCGTGCCGAGCCGGTAAGCCGGGAGGAAAGCAAAGATAAAACCAGCACCCCCCTGGTGCCCATCGAGACCCCCATCATGTTTTCCGCCATGTCCTACGGGTCCATCAGCCATGAGGCCTTTGAATCCCTGGCCCGGGCGGCGAAAGCCTTCGGCACCCTGTTTAATACCGGCGAAGGCGGCCTGCCGGGGGATCTCTACGAGTATGCCGATCATGCCGTGGTGCAGGTGGCCTCGGGCCGCTTCGGCGTCCATGCCGACTACTTGAATGCCGGGCGCGTGATCGAAATTAAAATCGGCCAGGGGGCTAAACCGGGCATCGGCGGCCACCTGCCGGGGGAAAAGATTACCGCGCCTGTGGCAGAGACGCGAATGATACCTGAGGGGACCGACGCCCTGTCACCGGCTCCCCATCATGATATCTACTCCATTGAAGACTTGAAGCAATTAATCTTTACTTTAAAAGAAGCAACCCGATACCAGAAACCGGTCTCCGTCAAAATTTCGGCCGTCCATAACGTGGCGGCCATTGCCAGCGGCATTGCCCGGGCCGGGGCCGATATCATCGCCATTGACGGCTTTCGGGGGGGAACCGGGGCGGCGCCCACCATGATCCGCGACCATGTGGGTATTCCCATCGAGCTGGCCATTGCCGCCGTGGACCAGCGCTTGCGCGAGGAAGGTATCCGCAACCGGGTATCCCTGGTGGCTGCCGGCGGCTTCCGCAGCAGCGCCGATGTGGTGAAAGCCATAGCCCTGGGTGCCGACGCGGTCTACATCGCCACCGCCGCCTTGATTGCTCTGGGCTGCCACCTCTGCCAGAAATGCTATACCGGCAAGTGCAGCTGGGGCATCGCCACCCAGGATCCCTACCGCAGCCGGCGCCTGAACCCGGAAATCGGCGCCGAACGCCTCTACAACCTGCTGCGGGGCTGGTCCCACGAGATAAAAGAAATGCTGGGCGGCATGGGCATCAACTCCATTGAAAGCCTGCGCGGCAACCGCTTGCACCTGCGGGGCGTTGGCTTGAACGAAGTAGAACTGAAGCTCCTGGGTGTCAAGCATGCTGGCGAAG
This sequence comes from Moorella sp. E306M, assembly GCF_006538385.1. Classification (NCBI taxonomy): domain Bacteria; kingdom Bacillati; phylum Bacillota; class Clostridia; order Neomoorellales; family Neomoorellaceae; genus Neomoorella; species Moorella sp. E306M. Next base: position 2,518,375 of record NZ_BJKO01000001.1, read on the forward strand.
CAATGTAGCAGGGGAGGGAACACCAGTGAAAAAAGTATACGCCCGGCCGGCCTACTGTATGAACTGTCACCTCTGCGAAGTGAACTGCATTGTAGCCCATTCCCGCAGCCGCGATCTATTCCGGGCCTACAAGCGTGAGAATTTAAGGGGTACGGCGCGGGTTATTGTCGAAGAGCGGTTGCCCCTTTCGGTAGCCGTCCAGTGCCGGCACTGCGATGATCCCCGCTGTGTGGCCGGCTGCATCTCGGGGGCCATGGTCAAAGATCCGGAGACGGGGATTGTCTACTGCCAGGAAGATAAATGCGTGGGTTGCTGGACCTGTGTGGCCGGCTGTCCTTATGGCGCCATCCGGCCCGGGGAGAAAAACGGCCGCCCGGTGCCTTTGAAATGCGACCTCTGCCGGGAGGCTGATGAGCCGGCCTGCGTGGTCGGTTGTCCCAACCGGGCCCTTGTTTTTGAGGAAAGGAGGGCAGGGGCATGAACTACGTCATTATCGGCAATTCCGTAGCTGCCGTCAACGCCGTCGCAGGAATTCGGGAATATGATCGGGAAGGTTCCATTACCATCGTCTCGGCGGAAAACTATTATGCCTATGGCCGGCCCCTGATTTCCTACTGGCTGGAAAAGCGGGTCCAGGACCAGGATATGCCCTACCGGCCGCAAGAGTTTTATGAAAAAAATTGCGTCCGCGTCCTCCTGGGACGCCGGGCCGTAAAACTGGACCCGGAAGTCCGCCAGGTCCACCTGGATAACGGTGAGAAGCTCCCCTACGACCGTTTGCTCCTAGCCACCGGGGGGCGGCCCTTTGTGCCGCCAATTGCGGGGTTAACCGCGGCCAACTATTTTACCTTTATAAACTATGACGACGTTCGTCGCCTGGAGGCTTTTGCCATCCCCGGGAGGGAAGCCGTAATTCTGGGGGCCGGGCCCACGGGCCTCAAGGCCATGGAGAGCCTGGTGCAGCGGGGCGTCAAAGTAACGCTGGTGGAGCTGGCCGACCGCATCTGGGCCCCAGCCCTGGACCCGGAAGCGGGAGCTTTAATAGCCGGCTTCCTGCAGGATAATGGTATCAGCCTTTATTTAAACGATACCCTGACCGGCATCCGCCAGGAGGATGATGGCCACCTCCATATGGAGCTTAAATCCGGCCGGGAACTCAAGGCCGACATCCTGGTGATTGCCATCGGCGTGCGGCCTAACGTTGAGCTGCTCGAGGGTTTACCAGGGGTAACCATTAACCGCGGCGTCGTTGTGGGACCGGACCTCAGCACCGGCCTACCCGGCGTTTACGCCGCCGGGGATGTGGTGGATGGCAACCCGCCTTTACTACCCCATGCTGCCATCCAGGGGAAAATAGCTGGGCGCAATATGGCCGGGGCACAGGAGACCTATCTACCCTTACCGCCCTATAACGCCCTTGGTTTCCTGGGACTGCATATTATCAGCATGGGTAACAGTGTCGCCACCGGTGAGGGATATGAACTCCTGACGGAAGTAGACCCTGCCACCCTGGTCTACCGCAAGCTGGTTTTAAAGGATAACCGCTTGAGCGGCGCGCTGCTGATCAATAAAATCGATCGGGCCGGCATCTACCGCCAGTTGCTCGAGGAAGGCATTGAGGTCACGTCCTTTAAAGATGCATTGCTGCGGCCAGATTTTGGTCTCTTAAGTTTACCGGAAACCATCTGGAAGCAAAAGCTGGCAGAGTGAGGTGAAGGGGATTTTATGGAAACCTTGGATGCCCGGGGACTGTCTTATCAAACCCTGAATGAGTCCATCAGGACCCTCCTGGATAACGGCTGCCGGGAACTGGTTTTAAAAAACGTCAACGGCCAGCGTTATATCGGTGCCGGGGTCCAGGGCCGGGCCCGGCTGGAGGTTTACGGCGTGCCGGGCAACAACCTGGCGGCCCTTATGGATGGTCTGGAAATAGAGGTTTTTGGTAATGCCCAGGACGGCGTGGGCAACACCATGAACGACGGCACGGTAATTATCCACGGCAACGCCACCGATATAGCCGGTTACTCCATGCGCGGCGGCCGGATTTTCATCCGTGGTAATGTCGGCTACCGGGTAGGTATCCACATGAAGGCCTTCCGGGATAAAAACCCTTTGATTGTCATCGGCGGTAAGGCCGGAGACTTTTTCGGCGAGTACATGGCCGGCGGCACCCTGGTCCTCCTAGGCCTGGATTTACAACCAGGGGAAGCTGTTGTGGGTAATTTTATAGGCACCGGGATGCACGGCGGCGAAATCTTTATCCGCGGCCAGGTAGATTCTTTCTACCTGGGTAAAGAAGTTAAAGCAGTACCGCTTACAGCCGCCGACCAGGAGCGCCTGCGGAAAATTGTTGGCGATTTTGCCCGTTACTTTGACCTGGAGGCCGAAAAGATCCTGGCCCGTCCCTTTACCAAGTTGATACCCTACAATAAACGGCCATATGGTACGTTGTATGCTTATTGAGTGAAATGAACAAAAAGCCATCTGCGTGAGACAGATGGCTTTTGCTAATCCAGGGGGGCGCAATCAAATTTTCTCGAAGGCTTCTTTGCCGGCACCGCAGATGGGGCAGGCCCAGTCACCCGGCAGGTCCTCAAAGGGGGTACCCGGAGCAATGCCGTGTTCCGGGTCGCCCTGGACCGGGTCATAGATATAATTGCAGATAGTGCACCGGTACCTGGGAGCAGTGGTAGCCGTCCCGGCTTCCGTCCCGGCGGCGACAAAGGTCGGCGCCGTTTTTGGGGTTGTGCCGCGCTTGACCTGGTGATAGTAGGCATAGGTCATGGGGTCACCCTGCTGGAGGACGGCGGCATCCGTCAAAGTGCCGATAAATATACTGTGGGTGCCGGCGTCAACCGTTTGATTTACTTTAGCTTCCAGGTAGGCCAGGGTGTGTTCAGCCAGGTAAGGAAGACCTGACTGCGTTAGTTTGTAGTTCAACCCGGCAAACTTGTCTACCTCACGGCCGGATTTGAAGCCAAACTGGCCGATGAGGGAGAGGGGAGCATCCTTGGCCAGGACCGAGACGGCAAAGCTCCTGCCGGCCTGGATAAATTCATGGGTCAGGTTTTGCTTGTTGATGCTGACAGCAACTGTCGGCGGTTCCGAGGAAATCTGGAAGACGGTATTGGCAACCTGGCCGTTGAAACGATTGTCTTTTTTGGCCGTAACCACATACAGCCCGTAGGAAATGGTATGTAGGGCTTTGATATCCAAAACTATCCCTCCATGTAAATGTAAGTCAGAGTGTCATAACGCCTCTAGCCCCTAATTCTTATAGCCATCTCCCGGCCCAGGTTATAGCAGTGCTGCAGGTCGCTCTCTTTAGGCACCCACTTCACTGTGGGGCCGGGCTCGGCAATTAACTCAATTTTGGCGGCCTTTAAACGTTCCTCCAGGATCTTCTGCGCGCCGCCCCCCCAGCCGTAAGCACCGAAGGCCAGGCCGATTTTATTTTTCGGCCTTAAGCCCACCAGGTCATCCAGGAGGGGAGAGACCACCGGCAGGATGTCGTTATTGATGGTCGGTGAGCCTACCAGGACGGCGCGGGCATCGAGGATCTCTTTGATAATATCATTGCGGTCGGATACGGAGAGCTTGAAGAGCTTGACCTCACAGCCCCCGGCCACCAGGCCGTCCAGAAGGGCATAAGCCATCTTTTCCGTACTCAGCCACATGGTATCATAGGCAATAACGGCCTTTGCCGTACCTTTGCCTTCAGCCCAGCGGGCATAGGCCTCAATGATCCGGTAGGGATCCTGCCGCCAGATAATGCCGTGGCTGGGGGCAATGGTTTTAATGGTCAGATTCATCTTCTGGATTTCTTCCAGCTTTTTGGTAATCAGGCTGCTGAAGGGCATGAGGATATTGGCGTAATACTTGGCCGCCTCGTCCATAATTAGTCCCACATCTACTTGATCATCGAAGCGGGCGCTGGAGGCGATATGCTGGCCGAAGGCATCGTTGGGAAGGAGCAGGGCCTCTTCGGGAACATAGGTAAACATGCTGTCGGGCCAGTGGAGCATGGGCGCTTCGATAAATGCCAGGGAACGTTTACCAAGGCTGATGCTGGTCCCGGTTTTGACGATGGTGTACTGGAAATCAAGATGAGGGTAATGGTCCTTGAGGCTTTCATAACCACGCTGGGTACAGAGGACGTGGGCGCCGGGGCATAGGTCCATGATGGCCGGGAAGGCGCCGGCGTGGTCGCTTTCAGTGTGGTTGACCACCAGGTAATCGATTTTGACCGGGTCCTGGATTTGCTTCAGTTTGGCTATCAATTCCTCTTGAAAGGGTTCGTAAACGGTATCCACCAGGGCGGTTTTTTCATCGACAATATAGTAGGCATTATATGTAGTACCCCGGTGGGTGGAAAAGGCGGGGCCGTGAAAGTAGCGGATGTTCCAGTCGATGGCACCCACCCAGTAAATACCTTCCGCAATGGTAACGGGCTGGCTCATGAGTCCTTAACCATCCTTTCGGCCGGTCTGTTTTTTCATCCTCGCCTATCAGTAAAACAGGGCGGCTAATTAATCATCCAATGTCAGCTTTATTACCTCAGCTTTTACCCGGCTAAGGGCGTTAAGCTCATCCCTTAGCTGCTGGACCTGGACTTCAGGGGCGCATAACTGCAGGATAATCAATCCTTCGTCGCTACAGGCCTCAGTTTCGTGGAGGCCAAGGCGCACCCGGATAATACAGCCATACTTGGTTAAAATCTCCTGAACTTTAGTCGCCGTTTCGCGCCGGTTGTCAACCAGGATGGCCATAATCGTCGGGCAAGACATAAGGCCGTCACCACTCCTCAGTAATTTTCCGCCTGTAGTTCAAAGAACGCCTGGGGATGAGCACAGGCCGGGCATACTTCCGGGGCGGCATTGCCTTCATGGATATAGCCGCAGTTGCGGCAGCGCCACATTACCTTTTCATCCCGCTTAAAGACACGGTTATTTTCTATATTGGCCAGCAGGGCGCGGAAGCGTTCTTCATGTCCCTTCTCGGCCCGGGCAATGGCCTGAAAGACGGCAGCTATCTCCTTGAAACCTTCTTCTTCAGCTACCCGGGCAAACTCGGGATACATGTTGGTATGTTCGTAATTTTCCCCGTCGGCACTGGCGGCCAGGTTCAAGGAAGTAGTGGCAATGGTACCGGCCGGGAAAGCGGCGCTAATTTCTACTTCGCCGCCCTCCAGGAATTTAAAGATACGCTTGGCATGTTCTTTTTCGTTATCGGCAGTTTCTAAAAAGATAGCTGCAATTTGCTCATAGCCTTCCTTTTTCGCCTGACTGGCATAGTAAGTATAGCGGTTGCGAGCCTGGGATTCGCCGGCAAAAGCCGTCAGCAGGTTTTTTTCCGTCCGGGTACCTTTAAGACCGGGCATATTGCTCACTCCTCTATAAGATTTCGACGCCATTTTACCTTACCAAAGTTAGGAAGTCAAGGCAGGCATCAGTTGATGGTTTAAGCAATTAAAAGGCAAATTTTTTTTGAAAAACTTTTATAACCGGCAGGAAAAAAGGGAAATTATAGCGAATATTAATTGCGAATAGTAATCCTTACTAAAAGGGGGAATTTCATTATGACAGCAATCGGCCAGGTTTACAGGTGCAATGTTTGCGGTAATATTGTCGAGGTCCTCCATCCCGGTGTTGGGGCCCTGGTATGCTGCGGCAAACCCATGGAGTTATTGACGGAGAACACTGTAGACGCCAGCAAGGAAAAGCATGTCCCGGTAGTTACTAAAGTTAATGGTGGTTTTAAAGTGACCGTTGGCAGTATTCCCCATCCAATGGAAGAAAAGCATTATATTGAGTGGATCGAACTGCAGGCCGGCGGCCAGGTCTTGCGACAGCACCTGGATCCCGGTGACGCTCCCGAGGCAGTTTTTTGTACTGAATCCGGGAGTGCCACGGCCCGCGCCTATTGCAACCTCCACGGCCACTGGCGGTCCAATAATTAAACCAAGTTAAAAATAATCACTCCAGCTCAGCATGTTTCTTTACGTTATTTGAAGTCAAATTAACCCGGGCGGTATACCCGGGTAAGATAATATGGCAAGGAGTGCATTTTTAATGGAAAAATATGTCTGCATAGCGTGCGGCTATGTCTATGACCCGGCTGAAGGCGATCCTGCTAACGGCATCGCCCCGGATACGCCCTTTGCCGACCTGCCGGAAGATTGGGTTTGCCCGGTGTGCAGCGCCGGCAAAGAGATGTTTGAACCTGAAGCCTGAAAGCACCCTGTTAACCGGTAGGCGCCATTATTATAAATGGCTGACTGCAGTTGCAATAAGGCGACAAAAGTTTTCTGGGCTAGAGTCTAAAGGAGGCATATTGGCATGAATAAATGGCGCTGTTCCGTATGTGGTTATGCTTTTGAAGGGGAAGCCCCTCCGGAAAAATGTCCTTCCTGCCAGTCAACCTGTAGTTTTGTCGATGCCAACTGCTATATCCCTGATTGCGGCGGCGGCTCTATATAGTTAACACGGCAGTTGATAGCAGGTATTTTACTTTCGCCATCCAGTTTGAAAAGGATGCCCTGCTGTTTTTCAGCGGTTTAAAAAACCTTGTTTCTGTAACTGAGACAGCCGTGATTGATGAGTTGTTACGCCAGGAAAGGCGGCACCTGTGCGAACTGCACAGCGCCCTGCAGAATAAATAATTTTACTTGCCCCGGGCTGCGCCAGAATCGCCCCTTGACAATGCCGTTCGTCAAGTGATATACTTTTCCTTGCACAGAGGAAGAACGGGGCGTAGCTCAGTTTGGCTAGAGCGCTACCTTGGGGTGGTAGAGGCCGCTGGTTCGAGTCCAGTCGCTCCGACCATTTTACAGGACGCCATAATGGCGTCTTTTATTTTTCACTTCTTAAGATATAGCCGTTAACTGGTAAAAAAAGTAACGATACAATGTAATGCAGTGGTGAGCTTTAAGTAAGAAAGGCGGGGAACATGGTGCTGGATGATATTAGTACCATGCGAAAGGCCTGGCAGCGGCGGGCTGAAATAGAAAAGCAGGCTACCATAAACCGCCGCCAGGAAGCGCTAACAAAAGCTCGCCTGGCTGCCAGCTGGTTAAAAGAGAAATACAAGGTTAGAAAAGTCTACCTTTATGGTTCCCTGGTCTGGAGTGAGTATTTTACCCCCTCATTCCGATATTGATTTATTGATAGAAGGCTTTACAGCTAAAGACCACTACTGGCGCATGTGGCTGGAGGTAGAGGCTATCACAGCACCCTTTCCGCCCAGCATAGTTCTGGCCGAAGACGCTGTAGCAGGTTTATTGTTAGAAGTCAGGCAAAAGGGATTGGAGCTATGACCGGAGAGCAATTCCTTATCTTAGAAGGCCGCATACGCCAGGAACTGGAGAATATGGCCCGCCTGGAGGCTGAACTAGCCTCCTAAAGGTTTAATAGCCAGAGGCCAGAATAACAGGATAGCTTTTCCCGCTGGCGATTCTTTTTTCCTGCGGGCAATTGGCTCGATTCTGCATGACTTTTATGTGGCGGCAGAAAATATTTTTAAAACCATTTATCCGGAAAGAAACGGCGGCTTTGTTGGACGAATACCGCGGCTTCCGCCATGTTTTTCTTAACGTTTACGGTTTCAACCTGGCAGCCGAACGGTTGGAAAGATTGGTACAGAAGCTACCGGAAACGCTGATATCCTTGCGTAAAGATATTCAGATCTTTTTAGATCGTATGCGCGAGATTATAGCCAATTGAAAAACATCCAGGGTGAGGTTATCTGAGACTAGGCTGTTTGTATATTCCATATAAATATACCTGAGGAGGTTTTATTTTGCAAATCGGCTTAATAGGCTTAGGCAAAATGGGCCTCAACCTGGCCCTCAATATGCTGGATCATGGTCACGAAGTGATAGGGTACGCCCGCACGAGGTCGACAGTGGAAAAGGCCGCCGCCCGTGGGATTAAAGGTGCTTTCAGCCTGGAAGAGCTGGTAGGCGAGTTGGTATCTCCCCGCCTTATCTGGTTAATGATCCCTGCCGGCAAAGCCGTGGACGAGGTTATTGAACAGCTATTACCCCTGCTTGCTCCCGGCGATATTATCATCGACGGGGGTAATTCTCATTACCGGGATACTTTACACCGTTATCAATTTTTAAAGGAAAAGGGTATTCGCTTCGCTGATTCCGGTACTAGCGGCGGTATAGAGGGAGCTCGCTATGGCGCCTGCTGTATGGTGGGAGCCGAAGATGAGCTCTTTACCTATCTGGAGCCTTTGTTTAAGGATATAACCGTTCCCGGGGGCTACCTGCACACCGGCCCCCCCGGCAGCGGCCACTATGTTAAAATGGTCCATAACGGCATCGAATACGGCATGATGCAGGCCATCGGCGAGGGGATGGAAGTCCTGGCAAAAGGGCCCTTTAAACTGGATCTCAGGGCGGTGGCCGGGGTCTGGCGCCACGGTTCGGTAATCCGCGGCTGGCTAATGGACCTCATGGAAAGTGCCCTTAGCAAAGACGCTACTCTGGAAAGCATAAAAGATATCGCTTATTCATCCGGTGAGGGCCTCTGGACAGTGGAGGAAGCCCTGCAACTGAAGGTACCGGCGCCGGTAATCACGGCAGCCTTGCTGATGCGCTACCGCTCCGAGCAGGAGGAAAGCTTCGCCACCAAGGTGGTGGCCGCCCTGCGCCACGAGTTCGGCGGCCACGAGGTGGCCCGGAAATATTGAAGGGCTAAAAGGCTAAGAAGCGGCATGGTTTGGTACCAGGCCGCTTCTTATAGCCTCTAAAGACAAGCCCTCAACTTTATCCGACATCTGCTGCGATTTTTAGTTGACAATAAGGGGGAGTGGGGTTACAATTGGATTTGATTGATGTCATGCTCCACTTTTATTCTGGAGGAGGAATGATAATTGCGCGCATTGGGCCGTCATGTTTTAGCTGAGGTTTATGGATGCAGCTTCGAGATCTTAAACGACATCAAAAAGGTCGAAGAAATCATGGTTAAAGCTGCTTTGGAGGCCGGTGCCGAAATCCGGGAAGTCTGCTTCCATAAATTCAGCCCTCAGGGTGTCAGCGGCGTGGTGGTCATCTCCGAATCGCACCTGGCAATCCACACGTGGCCGGAGTTAGGGTATGCTGCCGTTGATGTTTTTACCTGTGGTGAAAGGGTAAATCCCTGGGATGCCTGCAGGTACTTAACCGAGCAGTTCCAAGCAGGCGAAGTCCACGCCACCGAAATTGAACGGGGCGTAATGGAACCTCCTCGGGCGGCAGCGGTAAATCTGTAGGAGGGATATTTATTTTATTACCTACATGTAAAGGTAGTAGTGAGGGTAGGAGCTGACAGGCCTTGCAGGGAGAAAACTTGCAGGGCCTGTGGCGTTTTTGCGTTCAAATAACCAGCAGGAATATGCTTTAAAGAATAGAATATCAAATGGAATACTTATTTTTATATTTAGGAGGGCTGGATGTTGACCGCCCTGTTTAAACTATTACAACCAGAGCTAGAAATGGTTCGCCATCGCTTGCTAAGGGAAACTCGCTTGCAAGGGCGAAGGTTACCCGGGGTCACCTGGCCTGTTTTGAACCATTTAGATCAAGATTTTCTACCTGCTCTAGTTCTTTTGAGCGCCCATACCCAGGGTTACTCTGGCTCCAGGGCGCTTTCTCTGGCTGCCGTATTTCAATTTATTTTCCTGGCCTCATTGATTCATAACAATGTTAAGGATGAGGTAGCTCTGGAAACCCTGGTAGGAGATTATTTCTACACCCGTTTTTTTGATCTCCTCTGTCGCGATGGTAATCTGCAATTTTTGGCACCCCTTTCCCAATTGATTTGCCAGATACACCTGGATGCGGCCCGGCAACACGAAAAACCATCTTCATCCAAAAGTTTTCGCATGCGGGAATACCTGGCTGCCGCGGCGACTTCCCTGGGTAGCCAGTTAGGTCGGGCCGAACCCTGGTTGGCTCAGGCGTGGCAGGAGATAGGCTTACTTTTAGGCAAGCTGTGGAATGGCCAACCAGTAACCGTAAAAGCCAGCCAGGCCGTAGAAAAACTTGCTCCCGGAACAGTAAGGGAGCTCCTTGGTGAACTGGTTATTCAATTAAGCGAAGAGCTGCCTGTCGAACGGGTGATGGCCCTGTGACCAAAGAGGAATATGTACGTGGCATTTTTAACAACATTGCTCCCCGCTACGACCTGTTAAATACGATTCTAAGTTTTAATTGCGACCGGGGGTGGCGCCGCTTTACCGTAGCCCGGGCAGGTCTTGCACCTGGGAACAAGGCCCTGGATGTCTGCTGTGGCACCGGTATGCTCTCTTTAGAACTGGCCCGGGCCGTAGCCCCGGGCGGCCAGGTAGTGGGGCTAGATTTTGCTCCGGGCATGCTTGAGGTCGCCCGTCGCCGCCTGGCAGCCAGTCCCTACGGCCATTTGGTACAGCTGGTAGAAGGTAATGCCATGGATCTTCCCTTCCCGGATAATACTTTTGATTGCGCCACCATTGCCTTTGGCCTGCGCAACCTCCCTGATATCAAACGGGGCCTGGCGGAAATGAGGCGGGTGGTACGGCCGGGAGGACGGGTGGTTTCCCTGGAATTAGCCAAACCTTCTCGAACCATTTTTAAGCATATTTACTACCTGTACTTTGACCACCTGGTGCCTTTAATAGGACGCCTTGGGGTGGGAATGGATGGCCCCTATAGTTATCTGCCCCTTTCCCTTAAGGGCTATCCCCACCAGGAAGAAATATTGCAATACTTCCGTGACCTGGGCCTGGACAGGGCAAGTTATCACGAGCTGACGGGCGGCATTGTAGCCGTCCATGTGGGTATAAAGAAATAATGTTGCCCTGCTATGATAACGGCAGTATAATGAAACTAACCATAAAAGGGTTAAAAGGAGGTGGAGCGGTGGAAGATAAGTCTATGACCCTGACGGAACACCTGGAAGCTTTGCGCAGGGTACTGCTGGTGTCTATTATTGCTTTAGTGATCGCAACTATCGCTGTTTATTTTGGCTTCCGGGGCCAGCTGCTGGTTTTAATCTTGCGACCAATTAAGGAGCTAGGCATAAACCCGGTCTTTATCACTCCCTGGGAGGCCTTTTTCACGACGATTAAAATTTCCTTCGTGGCAGCTATCTTCCTAGCTCTACCGGTGATTCTCTGGGAAGTGTGGAGCTTTGTCCTGCCAGCCCTGCACAGCCATGAACGGCGGCTGATTTATATGTTAATGCCGGCATCAATAGTGCTCTTTGCCGGGGGAATAGTTTTTGGTTACCTGGTAGTTTTCCCGGCAGCCATTCATTTTTTACTAGTAAGTGCCAGTGAAGGCTTTACGCCACTGATTTCCATCTCCCGATATTTTAGTTTCTTGACCATGTTTATTTTACCCTTCGGGGCCGTCTTCCAGTTGCCCCTGGTTATTATGCTTCTCACCCATCTAGGCTTGATAACACCCCGATTTCTGGCTAAAAACCGTAAATATGCTGTCTTAATTATCTTTATACTGGCGGCCATTCTTACCCCTACGCCGGATATGATTTCCCAAACGCTAATGGCTTTACCGGTAATTGCCCTTTATGAAGTTAGCATCTGGATTTCTTACCTGGTACGACGAAGGCGGGAAGAAAAGGCCAAGGAAGAAGGTATTTAAATTTAAAAGAAACAGGTGTACAATAATCTTAACAGGAGGTGAGAAGGATGTTCGGTTTGGGAGCTCCTGAATTAATCTTGATTTTAGTGCTGGCGTTGATTATTTTTGGCCCCGGCAAGCTGCCCGAGGTAGGTCGCGCCCTGGGGAAGGGTATCAGGGAATTTAAGAATGCTACCAATTCCGTAACTGAGGAAATCAAAGAAGCGGTCAAAATAGACGAAGGCGACAGCAATGCCAGTAAAGAGAAAGCCACTAAACAGATCAGTTAAAAAAGTGGTAAGCTACGGGAGATAAACTCCCGTTTTTTACTGGGAAAATTTCCGGGGCCAGCACCAGTAAAGCGTTTTTTGTTGGAGCGAAGCTTTGCTTTACGTGGAGGTGAAGCAGCTGTGGAAGCAACACCAAGGGGGAACCGCCTGCATATTGCTATCTTTGGCCGCCGCAACGCCGGCAAGTCCAGTTTAATCAACGCCCTGACCAACCAGGAACTGGCTGTAGTCTCCAGCATTCCAGGCACAACAACAGACCCAGTCCTTAAATCCATGGAAATTTTACCCCTGGGTCCCGTCGTGCTCATCGACACGGCCGGGATTGACGACGTGGGCGAACTGGGTGCTTTAAGGATCAAAAAGACCATGGAAGTCCTGCGGCGCACTGATTTGGCCATCCTGGTCCTGGACCCGGCAGCCGGAGTTGGACCTTACGAACTGGAACTCTTGCAGCGACTAAAGGAACAAAACCTGCCCCTGGTGATAGTTTTAAATAAAATCGACCAGGGCGGCCGGGAACTATTGCCGGACCTGGAAAAAACCCTGGGACAGCGGGTCCTGCCGGTCAGCGCCCTGACCCGCCAGGGGATCGAAGAGTTGAAAGGGGAGCTGATTAAAGCCGCTCCTGCCGACTTTGAGGAGCCTTATATTGTTGCCGACCTGGTGGGGCCCGGAGAAATGGCCGTCCTGGTGGTACCCATCGACCTGGCGGCACCGAAAGGGCGGCTGATTCTGCCCCAGGTACAGACACTGCGGGACTTGCTGGATCATGACGCCATGGGCCTGGTGGTCAAGGAGCGGGAACTGAAGCTGGCTCTGGCGAAGATCCCGCCCCCCAAGATTGTTATTACCGATTCCCAGGCCTTCCTGAAGGTAGCGGCCGACACGCCGCCCGGCATCTGGATGACTTCCTTTTCCATTTTATTTGCCCGCTATAAAGGGGACCTGGTGGAGTTGGTGCGGGGCGCGAAGGCTGTTAAAAATTTGCAGGCCGGAGACAGGGTTCTCATCGCCGAGGCCTGCACCCATCACCGCCAGGCTGATGACATCGGTAAAGTGCAGATACCCCGCTGGCTGCGCCAGTACGTGGGTGGTGATTTGCAGTTTTCCTGGTATTCCGGTACTGGCTACCCGGAAGATGTGGCCAGTTACAAGGTGATAATTCACTGCGGCGGCTGCATGATCAACCGCCGGGAAATGCTCTACCGCATCCAGCTGGCCAAGGAAGCCGGCGTACCAATAGTTAATTACGGCGTCCTCCTGGCCTTTATCCACGGCGTCCTGGAACGGGCCCTGGAACCCTTCCCCCTGGCCCTGATGGCATGGCGGGAAGAAGAGTAAAATATAATTGGCAGGAGGTTGTCATTTGCTCGCAAGGCAAGAACAGAACCCCGTCCAGGTGCGTTACTGGCAGGTCAATGGCAAGCTAGGGTATGATCTCCGGGTTTTATCTCCTGAGGCCAACATAGCTGATTATATTACCGCCGTGGAAGGACTTGACCCATCCCTCCTTTACCGCCCCTATACTAACGGCGATTGTCTGGGTTGTGATCATTGCTGTGGCGGGCGTCTGCCCCTGACCAGCATTGATCTGCAGGTATTGCAACAGGGACTGGAGGAGCTTACTGGTAAAATATTCTCCCTGCCAGAAATATTGGAGGAGTACTGCCAGGTCCGGGTGAAAGGGCGGGTGGTAGATATTACTTTGCGGACTGACGCCGAAGGTTACTGTATTTTTTTAGAACCTTACCGTCGTCGGTGCCGCCTGTACAAATACCGGCCCCTTATTTGTCGTACCTATTTTTGCTGCCCCCTCACCCGTCGGGCCAGGATTTTACGGGAAACCATTGTCAACCGCGGGGAAGATGAACTGGTGCGTTACTGGCTTTCTTTGCAACCGGCGGTACCGACAGGGGTACACCGCCATGACTGGGAACCAACTCCTTTCGCCGGCTGCTTGAGTTATGCCGAAGTTCCTATAAAATCCCTTTGTCCACCGGAACTATGGCAGCAGCTTCACCAATAGAAATACAAAGCAAAATATTTGTATAGCAACAGGGAAAAATACATTTTTAGCGAATATATTTATCTAACTTCCCGAAAAACTGTAAACGGAGGATAATTGATGCGCATCGCCCTCATAGCCCACGACCGCATGAAAGACGATCTGGTCAATTTTGTCGACCAGCATAAACATATCTTTGCCAACCACCGGCTGGTAGCCACGGGAACTACAGGTGCCAGGATCATGGAACGCACCGGCCTCAAGGTCCACCGTCTTATGTCCGGGCCCCTGGGGGGAGACCAGCAAATGGGTTCCCTGGTGGCCAAAAAACGCCTGGACCTGGTAATTTTCCTGCGGGACCCGCTGACGCCCCAGCCCCATGAACCGGATATCAGCGCTCTTTTGCGCATTTGTGACGTCCACAACGTGCCGGCGGCCACCAATCTGGCCACAGCAACAATCTTTCTCGAGTATTTAAAAAGCAGGACAAAAGAGTAACATAAAAGCCGTCTCAGACGCTTTTTAACAATTTCTGCAAAGAAAGGAATTCTCCCATGGCTAAAGTAACTGTTGAATCCGGTATCTGTGGTTTTACCACCGACATTCTGGCTGAAGCACCGGATATGTTTTCCTGCAACCTGACCATCAACACTACCTGTCCCAACATCCAGAAGATTGCCGCTGAACTGAGCACCCTCAATCCCCTGGACGAGATTGGCTTCAAAGGCAACAGCCGCCTGCGGGAATTATTCTTTCAACATTGCCCCCATGCTGCCTGCCCGGTACTCCCCGGCATGGTTAAGGCCGTCGAAGTAGCTGCCGGTCTGGCCCTGCCTCGGGATGCCCATATCTATGTCCAGAAATAATTTTGTACCTCAGGAAGACACATCCAGCAAAAAGTACTAGTCGATAGGTGCTCGTTACCCTTTCATGGCGACCGGCAATTTCGATAGCCGGTCGCTCTTTACTTGTCCGTATTTCCTGACCGTCCCCGGTCTGCTACAATAGAGTCCAAAGGAAGGGATGAGCTATGTCTACCCGCCAGGAACATGATCTCCTGGGTACCAGGGAAGTGCCCGCCAGCGCCTACTACGGCATCCACACCTTAAGGGCAGCGGAGAATTTCCGCGTCAGCCGGCATCAAGTCCATCCAGAGCTAATTAAAGCCCTGGCTACCGTCAAAGAAGCGGCCGCCCGGGCCAACCTCGACCTGGGCTACCTGCCCCGGGAAAAGGGAGAGGCCATTATCGCCGCCTGCCAGGAAGTAGCCCGGGGTGAACTGGCCGACCAATTTTTTCTCGACGCCTTCCAGGGCGGGGCCGGTACTTCGACTAATATGAACGTTAATGAAGTAATCGCCAACCGCGCCCTGGAAATCCTGGGCCTTCCCAGGGGTGATTATGCCACCATCCACCCCAATGACCACGTTAACCTGCACCAGTCCACCAACGATGTCTACCCTACCGCCATGCGTATAGCGGCCATCCGCCTTTTACTACCCCTGGCCGAGGAACTGGCCAGGCTCCAGGAGGCCCTTCAGGAAAAGGAGGCTGCCTTTGCCGGGATACTTAAAATCGGCCGTACTGAATTCCAGGATGCCGTTCCGGTAACGCTGGGACAGGAATTCGGTGCCTATGCCCAGGCCGTGGCCCGGGACCGCTGGCGGCTGTACAAGGTTGAGGAGCGCCTGCGCCAGGTGAACCTGGGCGGCACGGCCACCGGCACCGGCCTCAATGCCCCCCTGAAATATATTTACCTGGTTAATGATTATTTAAGGCGCCTGACGGGGCTGGGCCTGGCCCGGGCGGAAAACATGATCGATGGCACCCAGAATATGGACGTCTTTGTGGAAGTTTCCGGTCTCGTGAAGGCCGCCGCCGTAACCATGCATAAAATTGCTGGCGACCTGCGTTTCCTTTCTGCCGGTCCCAGGGGCGGGCCGGCAGAAATCAACCTCCCCCCTCGCCAGGCCGGCTCTTCCATCATGCCCGGCAAGGTCAATCCGGTGATCCCGGAAATGGTCAACCAGGTGGCCATACAGGTCATGGCCAACGATATGGTAATCGCCATGGCCGCCAGCCAGGGCCACCTGGAGCTCAATGCCTTCGCGCCCCTCATCGCCCACGCCCTGCTGGAATCCCTGGAAATGCTGGCGGCAGCGGCCAGGATTTTCCGCACGGAATGTATCAGCGGTATAACAGCCAACGCCGGGCGCTGCCGGGAAGTGCTGGAGCAGAGTCCCGTACTGGCCACAGCTTTACTGCCCTATCTCGGTTACGAAAAAGCAACAGAGGTGGTACGGGAAGCAGAAGCTTCCGGCCGCTCGATTAGAGAAATCCTGTTAGAAAAAGGTTTTTTGACGCAGGACGAACTGGAAAGCATCTTAACCCCGGCCGCTATGACGAAACCCGGTACAGTTAAGACCATAAATAGGCTGCAACAGGGCCAGAGCTTGTGTAATTAGCAATTTACGCCATTAGCCATGGTCACCCCCGGAGCTTAAGATCAACTTAAAGCATATCTTAAAACGGGGGTGGTTTTAATGCCAAAAGTAGGTATTGATCCCGGCCACGGCGGCAGCGACCCCGGTGCCGTTGCCGCCGGCGGCCTCCAGGAAAAGGCCGTTACCCTGGCCGTGGGCCTGGCGCTGCAGCAGCTGCTTCAAGGAGCAGGCATAGAAGTTGTAATGTCCCGTACCGTTGACCAGGATGTCTTCCTGGCCGATCGGGCGGCCCTCTTCAACCGAGAAAAGGTAGACCTCGTCATCAGCCTGCACGTCAACAGTGCCGGCACTCCGGATCCCAACTATGTCAGCACCTTTATCCTGGCCCCCGGAGGCCAGGCTGAAAAGATCGCCCGCTTGATCCAGGCCGAAGTGGTGGCGGCCACCGGCTGGCCGGACGGGGGCGTCCGCCAGGCAAATTTTTACATTCTGCGGGAAACCGACGCTCCTGCAGTCCTCGTAGAAATGGGTTTTCTCAGCAACCCGGAGACGGCAGCTAAACTAGCTACGCCAGCAGTACAACAAGCCCTGGCCCGGGCCATCTTTTGCGGCCTGGCCGCCTACCTGGGCCTAAAGCCAAGCGAGCCCCGCGATATCCAGGGTCACTGGGCCGAGGCGGCCATTCGCCAGGTCATGGCGGCCGGGATTATGAGCGGCTACCCGGACGGCACCTTCCGGCCCGACCAGAATGCCACCCGGGCTGAAGTGGCTACCGCTTTGGCCAATCTTTTAGCCAGGTTAAATTTAATACCGTGTAATTTTTCATTTTAGCATGCCTGAGTACCCGGAACTAGATACCCAAACATGCTTCTATGGTATAATCAAGCCATGGAAAAAAAACAAACTACACCTCATCGTCCTGGAAGCCCGCTTTAATGCTGAAATAAGTCATTAAATTTAACCGGGTTTGCCCGGTTGACTGGGGGCACTTGGCTTGGCTTTACTTATCAAAAATGCCGAATGGATAATCACCCTTGATAGGGAGGGCCGTCGCTACCGGCAAGCCGATCTTTTAATAGAAGGCCCGGCAATCAAGACAATCGGCCGCAACTTGCCCGTCGACGAAGGTACGGAAACTATCGATGCCCGGGGCAAAGTCGTCCTCCCCGGCCTGATTAACACCCATCATCACCTCTACCAGACCCTGACCCGCAATATCCCGGCAACCCAGGATATACCCCTGTTCCCCTGGTTGGTGACCCTTTACGAAATCTGGCGTGAACTGACGCCGGAAGCAGTTCGCCTGGGAGCTATGGTGGGGTTGGGGGAATTGCTGAAGACAGGCTGTACCTGCTCCAGCGACCATCACTACGTCTTTCCCCGGGGCCAGGGAAATGAACTTATTGATATTGAAGTTCAGGCGGCCCGGGAACTGGGGATCCGCTTTCATGCCACCCGGGGCAGCATGTCCCTGGGCAAAAGCCAGGGTGGCCTGCCACCGGATGAAGTAGTTCAAAAAGAAGACGAGATATTAGCTGATAGTGAGCGCTTGATCCAAAAGTACCATGAGGCTGACCCCTTCGCCATGTGCCGTATTGCCCTGGCTCCCTGTTCACCTTTTTCTGTAACTCCCGAACTGATGCGAGATAGTGCCGCTCTGGCGCGCCGGTACGGTGTCATGCTCCATACCCATCTGGCCGAAACCCTGGATGAAGAACGCTTCTGTAAAGAAAAATTTGGCAGGCGGCCCGTGGAGTACATGGCTGACCTGGGCTGGCTGGGACCCGATGTATGGTTTGCCCATGCCATACATTTAAACGACGCCGAGGTGGCCCTGCTGGGCGAGACGAAAAGCGGGGTATCCCATTGCCCGGCTTCCAATATGAAGCTGGCTTCCGGCGTCTGCCGGGTGAAGGACCTGCTGGCTGCCGGGGCCCGGGTGGGTCTGGCCGTGGATGGCAGCGCCAGTAATGATTCCTCTAATATGTGGAGTGAAATGCGTATTGCCTATCTCTTACAAAAACTGGCTTACAGTAATGACGGCCTGACAGCAGAAGAAGTTTTGCGTCTGGCAACTGTCGGCAGCGCTGAAGTTTTGGGCCGCGATGACATTGGCTACCTGGCTCCGGGAATGGCAGCAGACCTGATCCTGATAAACTTTGAGGAACTGGGGTTTGCCGGGGGGCAGCATGACCCGGTAGCGGCTATTATCACCTGTGGTGATAGCCAGCTGGTGGATACCACCATTGTTAACGGTGAGGTCGTAGTCCGGGAAGGGCGGCTGGTGAAGGTTGATGAAACTGAAATCGTTCGCCGGGCCAACCGGATATCAGGTGAAATGCTGACCAGGGCCGGGAGGCGTACAGGTACCGATTATTATGCTTACCCCAAACGGCAGTAGCTGTTATAAGGACGGCGAAAAAAAAGAATTTGCTGGTGATAAGATAAACAGTAGCCACCCACGGATGGCGGAGCGAAGCCGCCGTTGAGTGAGGCCCTCATACCAGAACAAGTAATTTAGCGCACCCGTAGGGGCGCTTTTTTAGTCACCAAGAACTGGCCGGTTTCATACCCTATACTAGCAAATCATGCCTGCAAGGAAAGGAGACCGGCCTTATGAGTGAAGAAAGCAGGAAAGCTGAGGCAACTGTAAGTGAGGCGGCAGCCCAGCATGTCGTGCCCCCGTGTCCCCATGGCTTCCATTATACCGTTAAAAGCGGGGACACCATGTTTCTTATTGCCCAGCATTTTGGTATACCCCTGGAGGAGCTTATTGCTGCCAACCCCCAGGTAAGAGATCCCGACCTCATTTATCCCGGCCAGGTACTGTGCATTCCCAGGAAAATGCCTGTACCTTGCCCCGGCGGCTTCTATTATACTGTCCAACCAGGCGATTCCATGTACTCCATTGCCCAAAAATTTAATGTCAGCCTGGATGCCTTGATAGCCGCCAACCCCCAGGTCCAGGATCCCAACCTGATTTATCCCGGGCAGGTGCTCTGCATTCCAACCAGGCCCGCCATGCCCTGCCCCAACGGGTTTATCTATGTCGTCAAGCCCGGAGATACTTTAAGCAGCATCGCCCGCAAGTTCGGTACTACAGTGGACCAGATCCTGGCGGCCAACCCGCAAATTACAGATCCCAATTTGATTTATCCCGGCCAGCGCATCTGCATTCCCATCATGCCACCAGTAATGCCCCGGCGCCACTGTTTTATGATGCATCCCACCCATCATTGCCCCGGTGCCATGGGTATGGGTATCATTGATATAGAAAAACGGGAGCTGCTGGTTGTTGCCCGCGGGATTCCTGATCCCAGGCATTTCGGTATGGAGCATGTCGTTTTAATGGTTCGCTACCGGGAAATGGAGGAATTTAGGGTAGTTGAAATGAGGCCCATGGCCGATGGGATGATGATGAGCCATCATATGATGGATGCTGAGATGGATAAAGACCCTGTTTTGTTAATCGGCGCTGCCCGCAGGTTCCCCTTTGTCTTTGGGCCTTTATTCCTGGGTGTTGTGGTGCCAATCATTATCTAAAATCATTGCTTAAAAGGAGTATTCCTGCTGCTGGGATTTACAACGACCGCCCTGCACAAAGAAAAAAGAGGCTCAAAATTGATTACCAGCGGCCAGTCCGGCTCCAGACCGCTGATCTTGGTGAAAACCACCTGCCTGGTGGAGGGGCCCTCTGGCCCCTCTACAGCTTTAATCCGGGCCGGAAAAAAGAAATAGGCGCTCTGGGGTGGTGACCAGGTACTGCCGCCATCCTGGGAGAAGCAAAAGGCCAGGCGGTTGCTGGATGTCCAGAGGAAAAGTAAGGTTTTTTCCTTAGCCAGGAGTACCGGCCGGTCATCGGGAAGATCAACCATTGTTCCCGGGCAGAGCCTCAGCGAGGTGTTTTTTTCCGGTTCAACTACGTGTAAAAAAAGCAAGGAGTCCTTTTCCTGCCTGTGCCAGGACAAGAGGTAAAGATACCCCTGAAACCAGTAAGCATAAATTTTATTACCAGGTTCTACGCCGGTAAGGGGACGGGGCATCTGCCAGCCCGTGGCAGGATCATAAACTGTTAAAAATAAAAGCTGCCTTCCCCTGGATGCATCCTGACCGGCAAAGAAGAGCCGACCCCGGGGCAGGGGTTTAAATAGTAAGGGAGGAGCCGTAAGGTTAAAGGGTAAAAACTGCCTTTGCCAGCGGTTACCGGCCAGGTAGAGATGGACAATTTCCGGTCTATAGGATTCCTCTAATAAGAGGTGCGGTTGCCCGCGGGAATCGAGGACAAAGGCCAGGACGGAACCATTTGCCGGCAACTCCCTGCTCTCCCAGCGATGACCCTGCCAGCGGGCATAAATTAAACGCTTATTAAGCAACGTTGCCACTATATGCAAGCGACCGGCAGGGTCAATAACGGCAGTAGAGGCGCTCAGGCCAGCCATGGGCTCACCGGTAGCAGTATAACTATAGCGTAATATACCCTGGCGCAAAACTAACTGCCAGCTATCACCTGGTGTAGCTAAATAATTTACCATGGCCATCACCTTCCTGGACCAGGGCTACCTAACTAATGCATATGCTATACTGGCAGGAAAAATATAATTTTGATTGCCGGCAATAAATTATGTTTTCCCGGTAACATCCACCCGTTGAGGTCAATATTATATACCAGACATTAACCAGAAAAATTTGCTCCAAGGAGGTAGGTTTAAGCATGGCTGACGAAGCGAGCGCCAAGCAGGCCGTCGTTGCTCCCGGCCAGTGCCCGCCGGAAGGGTGTCCACCACCTACCCGTATCGAGTGTATTAAGGTTGACAAGGTTTATGATAGTTGTTTCCAGGTAGAAAGCCGTAGCCGGGATACTACTGTAACTACTGGTGTAGGTGGTGAGTTTGCTACCGGTACTTTTACCGTCGGGCAGGCCATCCCCTGTGCCCTGGCCGGGCCTATTACCTGCAACGTCATTAACCGCGTCCCGACCACCGGTAATTTTGCCACCCTGACCATTGTCATTTCCGTACCCGTCACCCTTACCAACCCCAATGCTCCCGCTGAAACTACCGACCGCGTCTTTACCTTTACCAAAATCGTTACTCTCTGCGCTCCCGAGGGAGTAACCGTCGATTGCGAAAACGACAGTACCCTGCTTTTCTGCAACTGTGTGGTTTCCGCCGTCGGTGTCGGTACTATCACCGTCACCTGCGACTTCCAGGTGTGCCTGGTCATTAAGACCATCCTTACCGTCCAGCTCCTGGTGCCCAGTTACGGCTTCTGCGTGCCGGCACCCTGCGTTGTGGCTCCCGGCGTCTGCCCGCCGGCGCCACCGGCCCAGTGTTTCTAAGAAAGCAGGAAGTACGAAGCACCGTCAAATTGACGGTGCTTCGCCGTTTAGTGGTTCTCCGGGCTGTTCCGGGGCCAGGATGGCGGCACTTAAATTTTTTAGCTCCACCAGGGTGCTATCATTATTTCCGGTCTCCGGGGCTATCGTATCCGTCGTGAGCATATCGGTCCTGATTGGGTCAAAGTTAAGTGCTGACGGTTTTGCTGCTCCTGGCTGAGGCTCCTGCCGGGCAGCGAGGCTGGCCACGTCAATATCCGCTCCGGTAGAGGACAGGTAATTACGCCATTGTTCCCCTGTCAGAAAAGTGCTCTGGAGGGGCAGCTGTGCCATACTTTCCAGTACTCCCTGGGGGAAAAAGACAGGAGCAAGGCTGGCTCCGAGCGGCCGCTTAAAGATAAACACCGGCTCGTCACCGGGAGGGGAAAATGGGTTGCCCCGGTGACGGCCTTTACCCTGCCGGGCATTCTGGATCTGCCCGGAAGGTGCCGGCGGAGAAGCCTGGCTGCTGGAAACTGTATCCTTTGCCGGCGTTGACCCTTGGTTTACGTCCCCTTCTGTTGCCAGGAGCTCATTTTGGGGTGGTATCTTTGCTTGTTCCGCTGCCTCGTCTCGCCCCTGTATTTTACCCTGCACCGGCAGTCCATCTTGCACCTGCATTGCGCTTCTGCCGGGTATGGCTGCCTCATCCCTGACCTTTGTACCTCCTGCCTCCGTTTCATCTCCAGGGTCCGTTATAGCCCTCGAGGCTGTTTTCTCCCCCATCGTCTCTCCCCGGGCCGCGACCCCTGTGGCTTCTGTTCCTGCGTCCCTCTTTTCTCCGGTCTGAATAGGGCTCTCTCCCGGCCCGGCCGGCGTCATAGCTGCCGGTTCCTCTTCCGGAGGCGCAGTTTCCTTCTTTACCTGGTTTGTTGCGGAAACCCGGTACTTCGGTTCACTTAAACAGGCATCCCGGAAGCGCTGCAACAGGGATTGAAGCTTAAAAACCGTTTCTTCCGTAAGCGGTTTCTGGAAATACCAGGTTAACCCGCCAACCAGCCACATCGTAATGTTGTGAATAAATTCCGGCTCCAGGTGAACCTGGCAAAATTCAATTAAGACCGATGGCACTTCTGCATTATTTAAAAGGCGGCGGTAGCGGAAGTTTTTAAAATACTCCCAGGCTCCGGGGATGGTATAACTAAGGGGTCTTCCTGAACGGAGCATAGCCTGTACCAGGGCGGCAATTAGACCCAGGCTTTCCTCGCGCTTTTTGGGTGCGTAAAAAAAGCGTAAAGCTGGTTCTGGAGCGGCACCATCCTTTTGCGAGAAGGCAAAAAGGACCTGGGTCTGCCATAGCCGGAAAAGCTGCCCGTCGCTGGCGGTAGCCGGAACAATTAAAACATTGGCCCCCTGTCCCTGGAGCTCCTGGCTTAAGGTAGTTAGCAGGGCCGTCAAGGTTTGATCCTGGTCGGCCAGCGGGCGTAAAACAATCGTCTTATTAGCCAGGGGCGGATTCAGGATAAAGTTTCCTTCACCATCTTCTAAGAAACTTACACCCAAACTGCGGCACAGGATTGGAAACAAGTCTTTGCTGAAAGCATCAAGCTCCCATGATGATAAGGCAATATCTCCCAAAAGGATTTTAGCCATCTTTCACCCCTCATTTCATAAAATCACTATTACAGCATATGTTGATGAAAGGTGGAATGGACCTAAACAGGCGGCAAAAAGCGAGTTGATGCATAGAATATAGGGCAGGGCTCTGGAGGTGGCAAGGACATGGAACCGAAGGTAAGAATGTGGATTGACGCCCGCCAGGAAAAATTTCAACCTGGACGGCACCAGGAAGTTACCTACATTATACCCAACCTTGAAACGCCGGTCATCCGGGAAACAGTCTATTATACCCTGGCAGCCCTGGTAAAGGAGATCCAGCTACCCCGGGAGGGCCAGGCCAATATGGTCAAAATAATCTATGACCCGGAAAGGATTACACCTTCTTTTATGGACTATTTGTTACTGCAAAAGGGGGTTGAGTTCCGGCGTCTGAGTCCCTGAGGAGAAAACGGGTGAGCAGGATGCTCATCAGTAATTTATAGTTAAAATGGTAAAAGGAGGTTAAATAGATGAGCTGGTACAGCCAGCGGGCCGCAGAAATTCTGGCCGGTTACCCCCCTGGCCTCCGGCAGGTAACCATGACCCTGATTGTAACCGATATGCGCACCGGGGAAGATGCCAAGAAAATTAGTAATGCCCTGGGCAGTCTACCCGGTGTAACTAGCGTCAATGTCGTCCTCGAACGTCGCTGGGTAGTGATTACCTATTATTTGCCCCAGATAAGCCTGGAAATCATTGGCGAGCATATCACCAAACTCGGTTACCATTATATCCATAAATCATGAAGGAGTTGTTCTTAGGGCCGGTCAGGCCCTTTTGACATTCACCTGTTACAAAGGAGGAATGACAGGGATGCGGGTTTACATATCCGCCGATATGGAGGGCGTGGCCGGGATAACTGCCTGGGAACAGGTGGAAACCATAGGAGGGGTGGAATACGCACGCTCCCAGAGACTAATGACGGCTGAAGTCAATGCCGCCATCCGTGGCGCCCTTGAAGCCGGGGCTACCAGCGTAACCGTCAATGACGCCCACGGCAGGATGCGTAACATCCCGCCGGAAGACCTGCACCCCGGGGCCCAGCTTATCAGCGGCGCACCGAAAAAACTGGGCATGATGGAGGGGATAGACAGGGGCTTTGCTGTAGCCTGTTTCATAGGTTATCATGCCCGGGCCGGCAGCCCGGGCGTCCTGGCCCACACCTACAGCGACGTAGTCCACCGCCTGGAGGTTAATGGACAGGAAATGGGGGAACTGGGCCTGAATGCCCTGCTGGCCGGTTATTTCGGTGTCACGGTGGTCCTGGTGAGCGGCGACCAGGTCCTGGCCGGTGAAGCAAGGCAAATCCTTGAAGGAGTAGAAGCCGTTATTGTTAAAGAAGCAGTTAATTTCCACGCCGCCAGGTCGCTCCCGCCCCGGCTGGCCAGGGAAAAAATCCGCCAGGGACTGGTCCGGGCCCTCAGCAGGAAAAGCTTTCAACCCCTTGCGGCACCGGCCCCGGCAACGGTAACGATTAAATTTAACGACCCGGCCCGGGCGGCGGCAGCAGCCATCTTGCCCCGCAGCCGGTTCCTCGATGCCGTTACCGTAACTTACACGGGAGCCGATTACCTGGAAGCCTACCAGGCAGCAAGGAGCCTCATTGCCCTGGCAAAAAGCAGCTAATACCGGGACAGGGTTTTCCCGGCGTTCCGAAAACGGAGTAAATTAAGGGTTCATCGGGTTATTATTCGCCATATATATTGACAGCGAATTATGATAGTAGTATTATAAAAAAGTCGAAAAGCATTTATAAAACTCAACAATGAAAGCCAGACTTACTACAGGCCAACAAGTGAAGGAGGCATTTGGCATGGATTACCAAGACATCAGCTACACCGTGACAACTGAAAAAAATTTTGACGCCGCCGTGACTGCCGTGGAAGAAGCTACTGCCGCGCAAGGCATGAAGGTCCAGCATATCCATGATGTCCAGGCCACCCTGAAAAGCAAAGGCTATGATTCTGAACCACTGAAAATTATTGAAATCTGCAATGCCCGCTACGCCCACGAAGTCCTGGCAAAAGACGTCCTTATCAGCTTGATGATGCCCTGTAAAATAAATGTCTACACCCGTGACGGCAAGACTTACATCAGCGCCCTGCGGCCCACCATGCTGGCCAAGTTTTATCCCGAAACCGGCCTGGAAGAAATAGCCTCACAGGTGGACGCTAAAATCAGGGCCATTGTGGATGCAGCCCGGTGATCAGTAAGCCTCTATCCCTCAAACACATCGTCCGCCAGGGAGCGGACTTCTTTTTTGCGCCGGGCAGTGGCTTCCGGATCCAGGACGACGGCGAGTTTAATCACGTCACCCTCTTTGGCAGACCGGGGCAGGAGGGAGCGGGGCAGGGTAAAAGTGCAGCGGCCGTATTCAATTACAGCCATGTCTTCTTCAAAGCGATCAATGACCAGCAATTCCCGGCGGGGCATTATTCTACTCCTTTCACTTTTACTTTGCATCAGGTAGGTATAAACAACAGGAATGCCTTCGGCCTAGCCGTACAATGCTAGTGTATAGTCACCTTCTGACCGTCGGAGACGGCCGTTATGGTACCATCCCGGTCGGTGCGGTAGATTTTAACCCCGGCTTTTTGTAGGCGTTGCAGGGTCTGGGCATGGGGATGGCCATAGTCATTACCTTTACCCACAGAGATAACAGCATACCTGGGAGCCACAGCTTTGAGAAAAGCAGTGCTGGTAGAATAACGGGAACCGTGGTGGGCTATTTTCAGTACATCAGCCTTAAGAGACCTGCCGCCGGCCAGCATTTCCTCCTCGGCGGTATTACCGGCGTCACCGGTAAAGAGAAAAGCCGTTTGCCCGTAGGTGAGGTGCAGGACGGCGCTATAATCGTTTAGATCCTCATAATTACTTTTCGCCGGGCTGACAAAAAGGGCCTGGAGGCCCCCTTCCATGGGCAGTGCAACACCGGCTTTTGCCTCCGTGGCCTTGAGGCCCTTATTTTTTATAGCTAGCAAGAGATCCCTGTAGGCGTCGGTATTATGGGTCGCCCGGGGTAGGTAAACCTTGCCTACCTGGAAACTATTTATTACCATATCCAGGCCGCCGATATGGTCTTCATGGGGATGGGTGCCTATTACAAAATCCAGTTTCTTAACGCTGTACTGCTTCAATTCCCGGACCACCCCCGGCCCGGCTTCACCGGTGCCACCGTCGATTAAAATGTTCTTGCCATCAGGCAACTGCACCAGGATGGCATCCCCCTGGCCGACATCCAGGTAATGGACGCGTAGCTTGCCGGTTTCAGCCGGTGGGGTTGAGGAGTCCGGAGGCTTTTCTTGAGATGTTGAGGTACCAGGCGCTTCTCCTGGTGCAGGGGAAGCTGTTTGCGCTACCGGCGGCCGCGACTGGTTGGCCGGAGAAGGGGGCTGTTCTCCGGTAAGGTTACCACAGGCAGTAGCCAAGGAGAGGGTAAAAGCGAGGACGGCATAGATGGCCAGGCGTTTGGCCTTTTTCCCGGCCCGGCGCAAAGCAAGCCACCTGGTACCAACCGCGCGGAGAACGGCAGTTAAAAATGCCAGGATGCTAATGGTTGCTATCATTATAATCACTCGCTGTTCGAAAAGTCTTCCATGTTTACCATTCCTTCTTTAGGATAACACCTTAAGACCTTATCGTCAAAAAGATCGCGCCAAAGCCTTGTGATAGAGTTACGATACCCGGCATTTTCGCTTGCGCGGCTATCTTTTTATTTTAGCAGGAAAAGGATAGGGAAGCGGCGAATGAATTTAGGTAGACATGACTTGAAAGGGGTCTGGCCATGGCACGGAGTAAAAGAAAGACAGGGGCAGCATATATAAAAAAAGCACATAGAAAAGGCAAAGTAATCCCCTTAACAAGTGCCATTAAAGGCGGAAAAAATCAAACGGTAAATAACGCTGAAAATAACCCTGATACTAATACGCGAGTAACCCCATGGCGCCGCGCCAGGGAAAAAAACAGCAGCGGGGAGCCCTTCTGGCCGGCCGGGGGCAACCAGACTTTATTTCTTCTGGCCTTTGCCGGCCTGTTGTTGCTCCTCTTTTACCCGCCTTTTTTTCGTGGCCTCTTTTTCCCGGTAGAGCAGCGCTGGACCTTACTGTTTGCCGCCGTCCTGTTTTTCCTTACTTACCTGTGGAAGTTGTCCCGCCGGGAAGTATCCTTCCTTAACCGGCCCCTGGATTTTGCAGCCGCGGCCCTGGTAGTAGTTTATATCCTGGCCGCCATCAAGCCGGCCAGTCGCAGCCTGGCCGTAGCTGAAGTAGCTAAGGTCCTCCTTTACTTTTTAACCTTCTGGCTGACTTCCCGCCTTGGCGGCCAGCGCCGTACCCTCTATCTGCTCCATGCCCTTTACCTGGCCGCAGTTGGAGCCGCTCTGGCGGCTTTGCTTACGGCTACGGAGCTTGTTTATATTAAAGATGGTTTCGTGGGCGGGCGTTTCTACTCCACTTTACAGTACCCCAATGCCCTGGCCAGTTACGTCGGTGCCGGTAGTATCATCGGTTTTTACCTCTGGGCCCAATCCGGCAGTCGCCAGCGGTATTTATACGCAGCGGCCAACTACCTGTTGCTCATGGTTTTCCTGGGGACAGGCTCCCGGGGCGCTTACCTCGTTTTCCCCCTGGTTATCTTCCTCTACTGGCTGCTGGCGCCAAAAGGCTACCGCCTGAATACCCTGGCCCACCTGGTGACCAGCGGCGCCGCCGCCCTGGTAGGCAATGCCCGGTTTATTCCCCTGGCTGTAGCCAAAGCCTATGGCCCGGCCTGGAGCTGGTTTGCCCTGGGCTTACTGGTGGCCCTTGCCGGCCAGCTAATTATCCAGGGAGCCGGCTGGAGCCTGCGGACCCCCAGGGCGCGCATGGCAGCCGTGGTGGCCGCCCTGGTCCTTCTCATTGGCGGCGGTATTTTCCTGGTCCAGCACCAGCTGGCGGTGACTCCGGTAGCAGGGGGCAGGCAACCAGCCAGTCTCCTGGCCCGCATCCTGCCGCCCCAGGTTATGGCCCGCCTCCAGGACATCAACCTGGAGACCAAGAGCAGCCGGGAACGGCTGATCTGGACGAAGGATGCGCTGAAGATGGTCCGGGAACGCCCCATCCTCGGCTTTGGCGGTGGTGGCTGGGAAGCAGCCTACCGCCAGTACCAGAGTTACTTTTATAATTCCACTCAGGTGCACAACGATTACGCCCAGGTAGCCGTAGAAACCGGGCTGGTGGGCATCGCTGTACTGGGTATTGTATGGCTGTTTTTCCTGCTGACTGCCCTGGGTAACTACCGTTCTTACCGCGGTACAGAACGCCTCCAGGCCCTGGCTATAGGTATGGCTGCCTTGAACCTCGGCCTGCATGCTGCCATTGATTTCGACCTGGCCCTGGGAGCCGTATCCATGATGCTCTGGGCCTGCTTCGGCCTGACCAGGGGGATAGAAGGACAGCGCCTGGGACCGGAGCCGGCCCTGACCGCGGCAGTATTTAAAAATAAGCAGGGGGCCTGCGTTACAGGAGCGGCTCTGGCAACCCTGGTCATCGTCCTTTTCAGCGTTTCTTACCTGGCCGGGGTATCCAGCGCCCGCCAGGCGGCTGCTGCCCTGCAGCGCAACAACCTCCGGGCTACGGCCGCTTACCTGGAAGAAGCCAGCCGTTATGACCCCTTTACGGCGGCCTACAACAGTGACCTTGCCGGTATTTACCTGAAGGAAGGGAAAACTAAGGAAGCCCTGGCCCTGGCCCTGGCTGCCAGCAATAAAGAGCCCTATAACCTGGCGGTCTTAAACCGCCTGGCCGAAGTCTACTGGCAGAATGGTGAGGTAGAGCAGGCCCTGGCGGTCATGGAACGCGCCCGGCAGGTTGCTCCCTGGGTGGGCGCCAGCTGGGAAAATCTGGGACAAGCTTATACTGCTGCTGGCATTAATTATCTTCGGGCCGGCCAGCAGGATAAGGCGCGGCTGATGTTCCAGCAGGCAGCGGCCCTACCGGCAGCCGTGAAGGAAAAAGTGGATAGCCTGGGAGAATTCAAAGACCTGCACCAGCACGGCGGGGTAGCTTTGACCCCGGCCATCCAGCTCCGGGCAGCCATTGGCCAGTATTTCTTGGGCCAGGAAAGGGAAGCAGCAACCAATCTTAACGCCGCAGCCAAAGATGCAAAAATAAAGGCTGAAGCCCAGCTCTGGCAGGCAATACTCGCCTATCACCAGGGAGATACCGGCCGGGCCAACCAGCTCCTGGCTCAGGTAGAGAAGGCCAATGCCGGCCTGGCTAAACAATTCGACCAGTTTAAAAACCTGCCGGTTCTTGCCAAATAGGACGATATATTCTAAAGGGTAAGTATCTGGTATGGAGGAAAAATACTCGGCAAGAAAAGTTACAGGTGGTATAATGTAATTATGAAAGAGTTACCCCTCTGGCAGGAGGTACAAGCTGATTTACAAGAGGTAGAGGCTGAATTATTGCGCCAGGTGGATGCTCCCGACCCGGTTTTAAGCCAGGCAGCCCGGCACCTGGTCCAGGCGGGGGGAAAAAGATTGCGCCCAGCCTTTGCCATCCTGGCAGCCAAATGCTGCGGTGCCCCCCTGGAACGGGTCCTGCCCCTGGCCGTGGCCCTGGAAATGATTCATATGGCCACCCTGGTTCATGACGATGTTATCGATGCCTCGCCAATCCGGCGGGGGCGGCCGACGGTGTGGGCCCGCTGGGGCCAGGAGCTTTCTTTGCATACGGGGGATTACCTTTTTGCCCGGTCCCTGCTCCTGGTGGCCACCTATGACGATCCCCGTATCCCTTCGATCCTGGCTTCCACCAGCGTCAAGATGGTCCAGGGGGAACTGCACCAGCTGGCCGGCGCCTTTGACCTGGAGGTTACCTTGCGGGATTACCTGAGACGTATTTACCGCAAGACGGCCTTGCTTATTGCCGCCAGCTGCCAGCTGGGGGCCATAGCTGCCGGGGCCAGGGAGGATCTTATCCGCCACCTGTACCATTATGGCCGCAACCTGGGGATGGCCTTCCAGATCACCGATGACGTCTTGGATATGGTGGCCGACCCGGAACGCCTGGGTAAGCCTATAGGAAGCGATTTGCGCCAGGGAGTTATTACTCTGCCGGCCATCTATGCTATACGCTTCTCTCCCAAAAAGCAAAAGTTAGTTTGCCTGCTGGCCAAAAGGGATAAAACTGCCATGGAAATTCAAGAAGTCATTGACCTCATTAAAAATTGTGGTGGTATTGATTATGCCCTGGGGCTGGCCGAGCGGTACCTGGCCCGGGCCAGGCAGCACGCCCTTTTCCTGCCGGAAGGGCGGGCGCGGGAGACTTTAATGGGCCTGACGCACTTTGTAAGGACGCGTGGTATATAATGGGCTTTTATTCTATTGCTGTAGAGTTAACGAACCGTCCCTGCCTGGTAGTCGGCGGCGGGCAGGTCGGTGAGCGTAAGATTTTAAATTTGCTGGAAGCAGGTGCCAGGGTTACCCTTGTAAGCCCAGAGGTCACGCGCGTCCTGGCTGACCTGGCCCTGGCCAGGCAGCTGGTATGGTGGCGGCGTGAGTACCAGCCCGGCGATATCAGGGGGATGACTCTGGTTTTTGCCGTCACCGGTGACGCCGGCCTTAATGCCCGCGTGGCTGCCGACTGCCAGCAGGCCGGTATCTGGGTTAATGTCGCCGATGCGCCGGAAAAGTGTACCTTTATAGTACCTTCGATCGTCAGGCGCGGGGATCTGCAAATAGCCATCACTACCGCAGGGAAAAGTCCGGCCCTGGCCCGCCAGTTACGCAAACAGCTGGAGGCTGAAATTGGACCGGAATACGGCCCCTGGTTGAATTTTTTAGGAGAATTGCGTCCTTTTCTTAAAAAGGCCTGGCCCCATGACCAGAAACGCCGGGAAGAAGTAATGCGGCGGCTGGCCGGGGATGAGATATTATTTCGCCTGGTAGCCCGGGGCAAAGAAGATTTAGCAAAGGAGCGGGTGAAGCAGTGTTTGTCGTTGCCGTCGGTTTAAATCATCGCACGGCGCCGGTAGAAATCCGGGAACAACTTGCTTTTGCCCGCCACAGTTTGCCGGGGGCTCTGAAACAGCTACGAGCCGAGGCCGGCGTTGAGGGTTGCGTGATTTTAAGTACCTGCAACCGGACGGAAATATATGTGGCCTGCCAGCAGGAGGAAACCGGGATCAGGGCGGGTAAAAATTTCCTTGGCCAGTCCTGGCGGATGGACCTGAAAAAACTAGAAGGCTATCTTTACACCCTGAATACGCGCCATACCGTCCGCCACCTGTTCCGGGTGGCTGGCGGGCTGGATTCCATGATTCTCGGCGAAGACCAGGTTTTGGCCCAGGTGGCCGAAGCTTACGAGATCGCCCGGGGAACAGGAACAACTAATAACATCCTCAACACCCTGTGGCAGCAGGCCATTACCGTCGGCAAGAGGGTAAGAACGGAAACACGCATCGACCGCAATACGGTATCCATCAGCTACGCTGCTGTAGAACTGGCCCGCCAGGTCTTTCACGGTAACCTCCAGGGGCGGACCGTTCTGGTAATCGGGGCAGGTAAAATGAGTACCCTGGCCGCCCGTTACCTGAAAGATAAAGGCGTGACCACAGTCCTGGTTTCCAATCGTTCATATGACCGAGCCTTAGAGCTGGCCGCTAAAATTGGCGGCCGGGCGGTGCGCCTGGACGCCCTGGAGGATTACCTGTCCCAGGCCGATATCGTAATCAGCTGTACGGCGGCCAGCCACTATATTCTTCACCGGGAACAGGTAGCCCGGGCCCGGGCGCGGGCGGCGCGGCCGGACAGTCCCCTGATGCTCATTGACATTGCCGTGCCCCGGGATATTGAGCCCTCTGCCGGCGATCTGCCAGGGGTGAAACTGTATGATATCGACGACCTGCAACAGGTGGTCCTGGCCAATCTGGAGGAACGGCAGCATGCCGCCCGGCAGGCGGAAGGTATCATTACTGAGGAAATCGATGCTTTTTTCCGCTGGCTGGGCTCCCTGTATGTGGTGCCGACCATTATTGCTTTAAAGGAAAAAGCGGAAGCCATTAAAAAGGAGGAATTGGAGCGGGCCTGCAACCGGCTGGGAGAATTGACACCAAGGCAGAAAAAAATAATCGGCTCCCTGGCCAACACCATAGTCAACCAGCTCCTTCACGACGCTGTCGTAAACTTAAAAAAGGCCGCCCTTACGCCGCGGGGCCATTTATATGCCGAAGCCCTGCACGAACTTTTTAACCTGCCTGTGGAAGAGGCCAGGTCCCGGAAAGAAACGGCGGTAGTAGAAGGAGGAAGTTAATAAAATGCGGGAAGTAAAGGTGGGCTCCAGGGACAGTGAACTGGCCCGCTGGCAGGCTCGCTGGATCATTGAGGCCCTGGAAAAAGCCTGGCCGGATCTGACCTGCCGCCTGGTTACCTTTAAAACCAGGGGCGATAAGATCCTCGATGTGGCCCTGGCGCGGATTGGCGATAAGGGCCTTTTTACCAAGGAACTGGAACTGGCCCTTCTGGACGGGGCTATCGATATGGCCGTCCACAGCATGAAGGATATGCCGACCAGCTTGCCGGAAGGCCTGATTATCGGCGCCGTGGGGCCACGGGAAGACCCGGCTGATGTCCTCATCTCCCCGGCGGGCTATACCCTGGCGACTCTACCGGTCAGGGCCCGGGTGGGGACAAGTAGCCTGAGGCGCAAGGCCCAGCTGGCCCATGTCCGCCCCGACCTGGAACTGGTGGACCTGCGGGGGAATGTCCCTACCCGCCTGGCAAAAATGGAACGGGAAGGGCTGGAGGCCATCGTCCTGGCCGCCGCTGGGGTGAAAAGGTTAAACCATGGTCGCCTGCTGGGGGAACCCATCCCCTATAACATCTGCCTGCCGGCTGTAGGGCAGGGGGCCATCGCCGTCGAGATCCGGGCCGGGGATGAGCAAATCGCGCAGCTGGTGGCCGCCATCAACCATCCGCCCACGGCAGCGGCCGTGCGAGCCGAAAGGGCATATTTACGCGCCCTGGAAGGAGGCTGCCAGGTTCCCATAGGCGCCCTGGCTATCGTGGAAGGGGAAGCCCTGGTCCTCAGGGGTATGGTGGCCAGCCTGGACGGCAGACAGGTGTTAAGGGATTTTACTTCCGGGAGCACGGCCAACCCGGAGGCCGCCGGGCAGGAACTGGCCCGGAAATTACTGGCCCGGGGCGCGGGGGCCATTTTACAGGAGGTAAGACTGAAGAGTGGCAATTCCCACAGGTAAGGTATATCTGGTCGGTGCCGGCCCCGGTGACGCCGGTTTATTAACTATCAAGGGGCAGGAATGCCTGGCCCGGGCCGACGTGGTGGTCTATGACCGCCTGATCAACCCGGGCCTCCTGGATTATGCACCGGAAGGCACCGAAAAAATCTACGTCGGCAAAGCCCCCCACCGCCATGCCCTGCCTCAGCAAGAAATCAACGAACTCCTGGTAGATCTTGCCCGGCAGGGTAAGCAGGTGGTGCGCTTAAAAGGGGGTGATCCCTTTGTCTTTGGCCGCGGTGGGGAAGAAGCCCTGGCCCTCAAGGCCGCCGGCATACCCTTTGAAGTCGTACCCGGCGTCACGGCGGCCATCGCCGTACCGGCCTACGCCGGCATCCCGGTGACCCACCGCGGCTTGGCTTCAACGGTGGCCTTCATTACCGGCAATGAGGACCCGGGAAAAGAAAGTCGTGCCATAAACTGGGAAGGACTGGCCGGGGCCGTCGATACCCTGGTATTCCTCATGGGCATGGCCAACCTGGCCACCATTGTCAGCCGGCTGCTGGCATGTGGCCGTGATCCATCCACCCCGGTGGCCCTCATCCGCTGGGGAACCAGGGCCGAGCAGGAGACCCTGACCGGTACCCTGGCCGATATTGAGGCCAGAGCCCAGGAGGCCGGCTTCAGCAACCCGGCCATTATCGTCGTCGGCCAGGTGGTCACCTTGCGCTCTACCCTGGCCTGGCTGGAAGGTAAACCCCTCTTCGGCCGGCGAGTAGTAATTACCCGTCCCCGGGCCCAGGCAGAAGCAATGGCCCGGCGGCTGGCCGAACTGGGGGCCGAAGTACTGGTCTTCCCGGCCATTGAAATCCGGCCGCCAATCGACTGGGGTCCTGTAGATGCAGCCCTGGCCAGGATTAAAGATTTCGAGTGGATAATCTTTACCAGTGCCAACGGAGTTCGTTATTTTTGCCGGCGTTTGCAGGAAAGGCAGCTTGACATCCGCATCCTGGCCGGGATAAAAATCGCCGCCATCGGCCCGGCGACGGCCAGGACCCTGCAAGAGCGGGGTTTAAACCCCGACTGGCAGCCGGGGGAATATGTGGCCGAAGCGGTGGCTGCCGGGCTGGGACCATTACTTCACGGCCGGCGCGTGCTCCTGCCGCGAGCCGATATTGCCCGTCCCTTCCTGGCTGAAGATCTCCGCCGTCAGGGGGCAGAAGTGACGGAGGTAGCTATTTACCGTACGGTTAAAATGGCGAGCGAAGCTGACACTTTGCGGGAACTGCTGGCTGCCGGGAAAGTAGCGGCCGTTACTTTTACCAGTTCCTCAACAGTTAAATCTTTCCTTGAACTACTGGGGGATAAAGCTAACGTCTTGATGGAGGGCGTCGACGTTTTTTGCCTCGGGCCCATTACAGCGGCTACAGCCAGGGAAGCGGGGCTATCGGTAACAGCTACGGCCGGGGAATATACGGAAGCAGGCCTGATCCAGGCCATGGTGGACTATTACGCCGGCCGGAAGGCAGGTGAGGAGAACTGATCAGCCTTACCAAACTGCTTTTTAACGATAGTTATTTCGGTGATACGTTGCGCTACAGCCAGGCCGCCTTTGGAGCGGCAGCAGGGGCGCGCCGGGACAGCGGGCCGGTAGTGGTCTGGAACTGCACCCGGGCCTGCAACCTGAAGTGCCGCCATTGCTATGCCGCAGCCGGACCTGTCGCGGGCGGGGAGGAGATGGATACCCTGGCCGCCCGGGATTTTCTGGAGCAGCTGGCGGCCTTCCGCGTGCCTGTCCTTCTCCTGTCCGGAGGTGAACCCCTGGTGCGGCAGGATATCTTTGATCTCATGGCCGCTGCTGTTAAGAAAGGCCTGCGGGTTACCCTGTCCACCAACGGTACCCTCATTGACCGCAGCACCGCCAGGGAGTTGAAGAAGATCGGTATCAGCTATGTAGGAATCAGCCTGGACGGCGTGGAGGAGAGGCATGATGCCTTCCGGGGGCAAAAAGGAGCCTTTGCGGCGGCCCTGGAAGGTATCCGTAATTGCCTGGCTGTCGACCAGCGGGTGGGCCTGCGCTTTACCATCAGCCGGCTCAACGTTGACCAGCTGGAAGAAATATTTTACCTCATCCGGGAAGAGAACATTCCCCGGGCCTGTTTTTATCACCTGGTTTACAGCGGCCGGGGCAGTGAGCTTGCCGGGGAAGACCTGAGCCACGAAGAAAGCCGCGCTGCCATGGATTTGCTTATCGAAGCAACCCGGCGCCTGAAGGAACAGGGCCGGGAAGTAGAAATCTTAACCGTCGATAACCATGCCGACGGCGTTTACCTTTATTTAAAACTGCGGCGCCAGGACCCGGAGCGGGCGGCGGCCGTCCTTGAGTTATTGCGCCTGAACGGGGGTAACCGCAGCGGCATCGCCATCGGTGCCGTCGACTGGGCCGGTAACGTCCACCCCGACCAGTTTACCACGCACCACACCCTGGGGAATGTCCGGGAACGGCCCTTTGGTGAAATCTGGACGGATGTAAGCCATCCCCTTTTGAAGGCCCTGCGGGACCGCAAGCCCCTGCTCAAAGGCCGCTGTTCAACTTGCGCCTGGCTGGACCTCTGTAACGGCAACTGCCGTGCCCGGGCGGAGAGCCTGACCGGCGACTTCTGGGAATCCGACCCTGCCTGCTATTTGACTGATGCGGAAATCTCAGGATAATAGTTAACTATAACTGGACCTCTCCTGGGCAGTGAGGCTAGATCATACTACTGACACTTCGGAGGTGAGTTGCCATGTCCGGTTTTCCCGTGCGCCGGCCGCGACGCCTGCGGCAGAATGAAACCTTGCGGGCCATGGTCCGGGAAACGGAAATTAACATCAACGACCTCATTTATCCCTTTTTCGTCATCCACGGCCAGGGGATAAAAAACCCGGTTCCTTCTATGCCCGGCGTTTACCAGCTTTCCATCGACAACCTGGTCAAAGAAGCCGCTGGCGTAGTCGCTGCCGGTATCCCGGCCGTCCTCCTCTTTGGCATCCCGGCGGTAAAAGATGAGATGGGCTCCGGGGCTTATGACCCCCGGGGTATTGTCCAGGAAGCCGTGCGGGCCTTAAAGGGCGCTTATCCGGAACTCCTGGTCATTACCGACGTCTGCCTGTGCGAGTATACCAGCCACGGCCACTGCGGCCTGGTGGATGACGGCCAGGTTTTAAACGATCCTACCTTAGAGCTTATCGCCAAAACAGCTCTCTCCCATGTGGAGGCCGGGGCCGATATCGTAGCTCCCTCGGATATGATGGACGGTCGGGTGGGGGCCATCCGCCGCCTTCTGGATAAAGAAGGCTTTACCCACACACCTATCCTGGCCTACGCGGCCAAGTTCGCTTCGGCTTTCTACGGTCCTTTCCGGGAAGCCGCCGCTTCGGCGCCCCGGTTCGGCGACCGCCGCAGCTACCAGATGGACCCGGCCAACAGCGACGAAGCCCTGCGGGAAGTGGAACTGGACCTCCAGGAAGGCGCCGATATGATCATGGTCAAACCGGCCCTCCCGTACCTGGATATCATCCGCCGGGTTAAAGACACCTTCAACACCCCCCTGGTAGCCTACCAGGTCAGCGGCGAGTATGCCATGCTCAAAGCCGCCGCTGCCAATGGCTGGTTGGACGAGGAAAGAACCGTGCTGGAAAGCCTGACGGCCATCAAGAGGGCCGGTGCCGATCTCATTATCACCTATTATGCTCTGGATGTAGCAAGGTGGCTTAAATAATGCTCTTATCATGGAACACCACCAACCAGTGCAACCTTTACTGCGACCACTGCTACCGGGACGCCGGCGCTAAAGTTGGGGATGAATTAAGTACGGCGGAAGCAAAAAATCTAATCGATGAAGCCGTTAAAGCCGGTTTCCGGATTATGATCTTCAGCGGCGGCGAACCCCTGTTAAGGCCCGACTTGCTGGAATTGATAGCTTATGCTGCGGCGCGCGGTTTAAGGGCAGTCCTGGGGAGCAACGGCACCCTGCTCACCCCTGACCTGGCCCGGGAATTGAAAAAGGCCGGGGCGCTGGCCATAGGCATTTCCCTGGATAGCTGCGACCCCGCCCGCCATGACCGCCTGCGGCAAAAGGATGGGGCCTGGCAGGAAGCCCTGGCCGGTATGGCGGCCTGCCGGGAGGCGGGTTTGTCCTTCCAGGTGCATACCACCGTCTTTGACTGGAACCAGGACGAGCTGGAAAAACTGACTGACCTGGCGGTGGATCTTGGCGCGAGGGCTCACCATTTCTTTTTCCTGGTGCCTACCGGCCGGGCGGCGAGCATCGAAGCGGAATCCTTACGGGCCGAGGCATATGAGAGAACCTTAAAGCGCATCTTACAAAAGCAGCAGCAGGTAAATATTGAATTAAAACCCACCTGCGCGCCCCAGTTTATGCGCATTGCCAGGGAAATGGGAATTCCCGTCCGCTACAGCCGCGGCTGCCTGGCCGGCATTGCCTACTGCATCGTCAGTCCCCGGGGAGACGTCCAGCCCTGTGCCTACCTGAATCTGCCCGTGGGCAATGTCCGGGAAACGCCCTTTAGCCGTCTCTGGCAGGAGAGTGAGGTTTTCCGTACTTTACGCACGGAAAGCTACGGCGGTAGCTGCGGCCGCTGCGGCTACAAGAAGATCTGCGGCGGTTGCCGCGCGCGGGCCTGGTATTACCACGGCGACTATATGGCTGAAGAGCCCTGGTGTCTCTACCAGGGCCGGAAGGGGATGGAGGTTGGATAACCTTGACCGCCGTTTATTAAATATGATCCAGGAAAATTTCCCCCTGACGGAAGAGCCCTACGCCGAACTGGGCCGGCGTTTGGGTCTCACGGAAAAGGAAGTCCTGGAACGCCTGGCTAAATTAAAAGAAGAAGGGATCATTCGCCGCATCGGCGCCGTCTTTGACCTGCGGCGACT
The DNA here is from genome assembly GCF_006538385.1 of Moorella sp. E306M. Taxonomy (NCBI): domain Bacteria; kingdom Bacillati; phylum Bacillota; class Clostridia; order Neomoorellales; family Neomoorellaceae; genus Neomoorella; species Moorella sp. E306M. The sequence continues at coordinate 2,556,851 of NZ_BJKO01000001.1, forward strand.
GGGTTATACCAGCACCCTCTGCGCCATGCAGGTCCCTGAAGAGCGCCTGGCGGAAGTAGCGGCAGTAGTTAATAGCTTTCCGGGAGTTACCCACAATTACCTGCGGGAAGATGCTTATAACATGTGGTTTACCCTTATCGGCCCCTGCCGCCGCCAGCTGGAAAAGGTCATGGCCAGTATAGAAGCCAGGACCGGCCTGCCGGTGCTGGAGCTCCCGGCAGAAAAATCTTACAAGATCCGGGTAAACTTTAACCTGGAAGAAGGGAGCCCGTAAAATTGCCACGTCCTTTAACCGACCTGGAAAAGGAACTGGTGCGCCTGCTTCAGGGCGATATCCCCCTAATTTCCCGTCCTTTTTTACCGGTGGCTCAAAGGCTGGGCCTCAGCGAAGCTGAAGTCCTGGGGCACATCCGCCGCCTTCAGGCCGAGGGTATAATCCGCCGCTTCGGTGCCGCCCTGCGCCACCGGGAAGCCGGTATAACTGCCAACGCCATGGTCGTCTGGCAGCTGCCGCCGGAAGAATTAAAAAGGGCAGGGGAAAAACTGGCCACTTTCCCGGAAGTAACCCACTGTTACCAGCGCCGGCAACATCCCGAATGGCCCTATAACCTGTATGCTGTCATTCACTGCCGCACCAGGGAGGCCTGCGAGAAACTGGCGGCCCGCCTGGCGGCGGCCATCGGCCATAATAATTACCGCCTTATTTTCAGCACGGCCGAGCTGAAAAAAGAGAGCATGCAGTATTTTATTCAGGAACCCCCCGAGTGTCGGGAATAGAAAAGGAGGAAGTACCCGGTGATCGAAGCCTGGCCCAGATCAGCAGCTGCCTACGCCGAGGCTGTTAAACTCATGCCCGGCGGGGTGAACAGCCCCGTTCGGGCCTTTAAAGCCGTCGGCCTGACGCCGCCCTTTATCCAGCGAGGCGAAGGAGCCTATATCTATGACATTGACGGTAACCGGTATATCGACTATGTCGCCTCCTGGGGCCCCCTCATCCTGGGTCACCGCCACCCGGAGGTTATGGCCGCCCTGGAAAACACCCTGCATGACATGGGCACCAGCTTTGGCGCTCCTACCGAACTGGAAAATGAACTGGCCCGGGAAATCACCGCCGCCGTTCCTTCCATTGAGATGGTGCGCCTGGTCAATTCGGGTACGGAGGCGACCATGAGCGCCATCCGCCTGGCCCGCGGTTATACCGGCCGGGAGAAAGTCGTTAAATTTGCCGGTTGTTACCACGGCCATGCCGATTACTTTTTGATCCAGGCCGGGTCCGGGGCCCTGACCTTCGGCGTCCCCAACAGCCCCGGCGTCCCGGCCGCCACAGCCGCCAATACCATCGTTGCCCCTTATAACAATCTGGATGCCGTGGAGGCTGTCTTTAAGCAGGCTGGTGAAGAGATTGCCGCCGTCATTGTCGAACCTGTGGCCGGCAATATGGGCTGTGTCCCGCCGCAACCGGGGTTCCTGGAGGGCCTGCGGGCCATAACAAAACACTATGGAAGCCTGTTAATTTTTGATGAAGTCATGACCGGTTTCCGGGTAGCCTACGGCGGTGCCCAGAGCCGCTTTGGCGTCCGGCCTGACCTTACCTGCCTGGGTAAAATCATCGGCGGCGGCCTGCCGGTGGGAGCCTACGGCGGCCGACGGGAGATTATGGCCATGGTGGCTCCGGTGGGGCCGGTCTACCAGGCCGGGACCCTGTCCGGCAACCCCCTGGCCGTCAGCGCCGGCCTGACAACTTTGAAGGTCCTCAAGGAACCCGGGGTCTATGAGCGCCTGGAAAGCCTCTCGGCCCGCCTGGAAAAGGGCCTCAAGGAAGCTGCCGGTGAGGCCGGCGTACCCGTTACCTTTAACCGGGTGGGAGCCATGTTCACCGCCTTCTTTACCCCCGGCCCGGTGATCGATTATACTACGGCCACGGCCAGCGACACAAAGACCTTCGCCGCCTACTTCCAGGCCATGCTACGCCGGGGGATTTACCTGGCGCCGTCCCAGTTTGAAGCCGCCTTCATGTCCCTGGCCCACACGGAGGCCGATATTGACCGGACCATAGAAGCCGCCCGGGAAGCCTTCCGGGAGATCGCGGCCTAAAAATGGGATTATAAACCTTTAACTTTCCATGGTGACGCCAGAACATCCTCAAAATTTTTGGTAACCATGTATATTATTAGCCTGGAAGGTTATAATAGGAATACACACTCACTTCTTCAAAGACCTCCTTGAGCCGGCAGGGCCTTGAGCAACGACGTTCAAGGCCCTGCCGGTTTTTCGGGGTTGTCACCGGTTACCAGTTATAACGGCCGGATATCGACCCGGTGGTCGTAAAAGGTGCTGCCTTCACCCAGGTCGGTTAAATCGTCGCCAATAACGCTGTTAATGTTGCGTCCGCCGGGGGAATGCCGGCACCACCAGACTCCGGGAGCCACGGCGACACCCGGAGGAACGTCGCTGCTGGCCCGCACCTTAAGGAGACAGGAGCCGCGCTGGTTATAAACCTCAGCCAGGGTGCCATCCACCAGGCCTTTTTTACGGCAGTCATCAGGGTTGACGAGGACCTGAGGGCCCCCTTCCCGTTCCCGCAGGGAAGGTAGCTGCCCGAAATTGGAGTTGAGGGCAAAATGGGCCGGGGCCGTGAGGAGATGGAAAGGATAAAGTCTGTTCAGCTCATGATCGCCCGGCGGCTCGTATCCGGGTAGTTTGGCCCCGGCAGCCATAAGTTCGATTTTACCTGAAGGGGTGGCAAATCCCCGCGCCGGCTTTAGTTTAACAGCCCTGCCGGCAAACAGGGCTTTCCTGTCTTCCTGTTCCAAGGGAATCTCCTGGATTAAAAGCTCGACCATTTCCCTCTCGGAGCGCCGGAAAATATCTTCGTTAAAGCCCAGGGCTTGGGCCAGGAGGCAAAAGGTCTGCCAGTTGCTCTTCGCCTCACCCGGGGGTGGTAGTATCGCCGGGCTGCGCTGGAGGTAATAGTGGCCGTAGCTGCGGTAGAGATCTTCCTGTTCTATAGAAAAGGTGGCCGGCAGGATGATGTCGGCGTAGAGGGCCGTATCTGTCAGGAAGCGCTCGTGGACCACGGTAAAGAGATCCTCCCGCCTTAAACCCGCCAGGACGCGGTTCTGGTCGGGAGCCACTGTGGCTGGATTGCCGTGATAAACGTAAAGGCTCATCACCGGTGGTTCCAGCGCCTCTGTTAAAGCCCGGCCCAGCCGGACCATATTTATAGCCCGCACCGGCCGCTGCCGCAGGTCAGGCCGGGTCAGGACATCCAGCTTGACAGCGCTGCCGGTCCCGGAACTCTGCAAGGCACCGCCCCCAGGCTTAGCATAGGCTCCTACCAGGGCCGGCAGGGAGGCAATGAACCGGACGGCCATACCGCCCTGGCGGTGACGGGAAAAGCCGTAGCCGATGCGGATAAAGGGCGCCCTGGCCCGGCCGTAGGCCCGGGCCAGGTTAATAATCGTTGCAGCCGGTACACCGGTGATAGCGGCCACCTTTTCCGGAGGATAATCGGGCAGGACTTTAGCGCGAAGTTCCTCATAGCCGGAAACGTGGGCGGATATAAAGCCGCTATCGACCAGTCCTTCCGCCACCAGCACGTGCATGACGCCCAGAGCCAGGGCGGCATCGCTGCCAGGTCGAACCAGGATGACCTCATCGGCCACGGCAGCCGTCCGGGTACGGTAAGCATCGATAACAATCAACCGGGCGCCCTTCTGCCGGGCCTGCTGCACCAAGGAGAGGAAATGGATGCTGGTAGAGGCCGGATTCATGCCCCAAATGATTACCAGGTCCGCGTTAACAACCGTCTCCGGATCGCTACCCCAGGTGTGGCCTAGAACCTGCTGCCAGCCGGCCTCGGCGGCTGGTGAGCAGATAGTCCGCTGGAGTTCGGAAGCTCCCAGACGGTGGAAAAAGGCATGGCCGGCATTGCGCTGAAGCAACCCCATGACGCCGGCATAGGAATAAGGGAGAATGGCTTCGGCACCATAGGTAGCTATAATTTCCTGCCAGCGCCTGGCGATAGTTTCCAGGGCTTCCGCCCAGGAAATGGGCGTAAAAAGGCCGCTTCCCTTAGGGCCGCTCCGCTTTAAAGGTGTCAGGACCCGTTCCGGAGAGTGAATAAGCTCCGGGTAATAGCGCATTTTGGCGCAAGTATATCCCCTCGTGTAAGGGTGCTCCGGGTCGCCGCTGACTTTAGTCGCCCGGCCTTCATTAACTTCAATGAGCAAGCCGCAGGCATCGGGGCAGTCGAGGGGACAGACGGAACGATAGGTGGCCATAATTAAAATCTTCCTTTCATTGCTGGATCAGAACCATTGCTACCATACCGGTTAAAATGGTCAGAGCCATGCTGCGGGTCTTCAGGGCTACGATACCTGTGGGGATAGCCGCCAGCAGGTAGGGGTTGGCGGCTAACGATAACTTGCCATCAGGTAACAGTAGTCCCGGCACCAGCAGGGCAGCCAGGACCGCCGCCGGAACATAACTCAACCAGCGTAAAAAAACCTCCGGTAACCGGACCCGGCTTAAGACTACCAGGGGAAGCATCCGGGGCAAGTAGGTTACCACGGCGGTGCCGAGGATAATAATTAAAATTTGCCTGTCCATGGCTCTAAGATCACTCCCAGGGTGGCGGCTATGACCGTTGCCAGGATGATGTTCCAGCTGCCGGGCCAGAGGAGGGCAAAAACTACCGAAAATAAGGCCGCCAGGGTAGCAACTATGATGGTCTTCTTATCCTTTAACTGCATGACAAGCAGGATGATGAACATGGCCGGCAGGGCAAAATTGAAGCCGAAGCGGGCCGGGTCCCCCATCAAATTACCCGCCAGCCCGCCCAGCAGCGAAGCCAGCACCCAGGAAAAATGGGCCGCCAGGTTGAGGCCGAAATGATAGGGAAGATGGGCCTCGTGGTTGCTGTAGTGATTGATGGCCACGGCAAAGGTCTCATCGGTGATTTCCGCTGCCAGCAGGGCCAGGGCCCCCGGCCGAAAACGCCGCAAATGAGGTACCAGGGAGGCGCTGAAAAGCAGGTGGCGTAAGTTTACCAGGAAGACGGTGAAAATAATGGCGGCCGCTGCCACGCCGCTGCCAAACATGCTGACGGCAATAAACTGGCCGGAGCCGGCATAGAGCAGCACCGACATGAGTACTGTTTCCCAGAGGTTAAAGCCCGCCTCCCGGGCCAGGACACCGTAGGCAAAGCCGAGGGGTAAATAGCCGAGGACGATGGGCAGGGCCGCCCGGACGCCCTGCCACAAAAGGGAGGAAACAGGTACAGGAACAGCGGCTTGGCTACGAAAAACTTCATCTTGAGGTTGCATCAATAAATCTCCTCTCCGCAATGATTTTATAACACTTCCCCCGCTGGTGCAATTAGAAAACCTGCTGCCAATAACATCCTGGTAAACGTTAGCATAATTTATTATAGAAAATACTTTTTATGGAAGGAGTAATATCATGAACGGTTCTCATCATAAAACCAGGAGAGCCTTGGAAATCGACCTAGAAGAAATCAGGCTGCTGGCTGAAGCAGCGGCCTCAGCACCTTCCTTTGGTATCCGGCATACCCTGTTAAACCACATCCTGGGTGAAGTAGAAGAAGCCATGTTCTGGAACCATCACCTGGCCCATGTCATGGCCTACGAACCCCCCTATCAACCGCCTTACCCGCCACCCTATAAACCGCCCCGGCCGCCTTACTATGATGACCCTGTCCCTTACAGTGAAAAACCTGCGGAAGAAAAGAAATAGAAAGGAGAAAGTACTATGCACTGGCTGGATAAACTGCGCCAGGTCCTGCGCCTCGATGAGGAAGAGCTGACCCTCTGGCCGGAAATTGCCTCTACAGCCCCGGAGGGAGTCAAGCAAATAATTAACAGTATGCTGGAGCGAGAAAAGAAAGAAATGGATGATATCAAAAAGATACTACAGATGTACGGCAGTACGCCAGGCTATTCTGACCCCTATAGCGGCTTTGCCGAGGAAGGAAATAAATAGAGAGTGACAGTGACCCGGGTTTAAACATCCGGGTAAATTTTTGCTGTTTCCGGGCATGGCTGATTGCGACAGGAAAAGGCGACTTTTACCGGTGAAAAGGAGGATTTTATCCGGACAGGGCGAATTTTTGGGGAGGAGGTGCTGCCATGGCTGAAAGTCCGGTTTTTGCCCTGGACGTGGGGACCCGTAAAGTCGCCGGCCTGGTGCTGGTTCCCGGGAAAAAGGGTTACCACATCCGGGCGGCAGCAATAGTTGAACACCAGCAGCGCGCCATGCTGGACGGCCAGATCCATGATATTCCCCAGGTAGCCCTGGCCATCCAGGCGGTTAAAGAACAACTGGAAAAAAAGTTACATATGCCTTTAAAAGAAGCAGCGGTAGCCGCTGCCGGCCGGGCTTTAAAAACCCAGCGGGCCACCGCCGGGGAAGAAATATCGCCGGCTATGGAAATCAGCAGCCAGGATGTGCTGGCCCTGGAGGCCGCAGCCGTCCAGGAAGCTGAAAAACGGCTCCTGACGGCAGGCGAAAACCAGGCGGCTTACCACTGTGTTGGTTACAGTGTGGTAGGCTACACCCTCGACGGCCATCCCATCGGCAACCTGGTTGGCCAGCGTGGCCGGCACATGGGCACAGAAGTTATAGCCACTTTTTTGCCCAGGGTAGTGGTGGATTCCCTGGTAGCGTCCCTGCAAAGGGCTGGCCTCACCATGGCTTCCCTTACCCTGGAACCCATTGCTGCCAGCGCCGTAGCCGTACCGGCAGCCATGCGGGGATTAAACCTGGTCCTGGTAGATATCGGCGCCGGCACTTCCGACATAGCCATTACCGGCCAGGGTACCATTACAGGTTATGCTATGGTACCCTCAGCCGGGGATGAAATCACCGAAGCCCTGGCAGAGGCCCTCCTTTTGGACTTTCATACAGCTGAAGCAGTCAAGCGCCAGTTATTAAAAAATGCCAGTATAACGTTTACCGATATTGTCGGGCAAAAACGCACCCTGCCGGCAACTGCTATTACAGAGGTAATTAAACCTGCGGTAGCTGAGCTGGCCCGGCAGATTGCCAACCAGATTATCCTGCTCAACGGCCGCGCTCCCCAGGCCGTCCTGCTGGTAGGGGGCGGTAGCCTTACCCCGGGACTCCCTGAGGCCCTGGCCGGCCAGCTGGAAATACCGCCGGACAGGGTGGCCGTGCGCGGCCGGGAAGTTTTAAATGACATTAGCGGGGCGAAAAATTTGCAGGGGCCCCAGGCAATTACTCCGATAGGGATTGCCATTACAGCCTTAAAGCAGGAAAGCCTGGGCTTGGCCCGGGTAATTGTCAACGGCCGGCCGGTGCATTTCCTGGCCGGGCAGCAGGTGACTGTCACCCAGGCCCTGCTCGCGGCCGGCATCCCGGCACGAACCCTTTATGGCCGGCCTGGCAAAGGCCTGGGGGTGGAGGTCAACGGGCGTCTAACCTTTCTCCGGGGTCAACCCGGGCAGCCGGGAACTATCCTGGTAAATAATTCTCCTGCCACCCTGGATGCTACCGTAAGGCCCGGAGATGAAATCGAGGTGATCCCGGGCCGTGATGGTGCTGACGCCTGCGGAACCGTAGGCGACCTGGTACCGGAACTCGCTCCCATAACCATTACCTTTAACGGGCGCCAGGTTACCCTGGAACCTCTGATTACAATGAACGGTAACCAGGTGGATTACGATACCCCGATAGAGGATCAAGCCCGCATTACCTATGAACCTTTAGATACGGTAGCTCAGGTACTGGTCAGGTTGGGGGAACCCCTGAAAGACACCATTCTTTTAAACGGTCAGCCCGTCCGGCCTGAAGCTCCAATCAAAGATGGCGACAACTTAGTAACAGAAGTTGAAGCTGCCGGCAAGGTTATAACTATCATCTTAAATGGCCGCCCGGTCACCCTCAAAGTCCAGGCAACCGAAGTGTTATTTACCGATATTTTTAACTACCTGGATTTCCCCTTAACACCGCCACCGGGCCGGAAAAAGCTCGTGATGGAGGTTAACGGCCATCCAGCCGAATTTACTACTCCTCTGGCCGCAGGAGACCAGGTTACTTTACGTTGGGACCCTTGACAGGTAGCTGGCAGGCTGCTATAATTAGACTTGCTCCTTGAGGGAGCGACTGCGAGCGGCAGTGGCGGAATTGGCAGACGCGCTAGATTCAGGTTCTAGTCCTGGTCTACAGGGTGGGGGTTCAAATCCCTTCTGCCGCACCAATAAGCAAAATCAAGACACAGCAGGCTGGTAATAGATACCAGCCTGCTGTGTTCATTAGGGGAATTTAATAACGCTGCATCGACCCGCTCAACCTTAGATTCGGACCTTTCGACCTGGCCGTAACAGGAAGGTTGGTATATTCTCCATCGTCACGTCCCTTTGCGTTTCTAATCAGCGCCATAAACCAGATCGCCTCCCAGGAAAGTCCGCCCCGTTTTTTGGCAAGCCGTCAGGATAGAATAACTGCCTGCCGCCGGATCGACTACCACATCGCCCTGATTTGTTACTGCTTCGATGAGACGTGCTTGCAGAAGAACTGGTTTGGAGTGGGGGTGGTCTCCACTCACTTTCTCCTCCCAGACATCGGGGATATCATGTACGGCCCATACGCCCTTGGCGCGAAGCGGTCGCTTCTGCACGACAAGCAGGTATTCGCACTGCCTGCGCGTTCGATATCCCATACCCATTTTCTGCTTGTTCCAGACGACCATATCAACAATTTTGAGGTTTGCTGGTAACCAGCTGGATACACCCTCGCAGAGGTGAAATTTGTCCACCCACAGGAATAAATGGCCGCTGGGGATGAGAATGCGACTTATTTCGGCAATGAACTCTTTTATTATATCTTCCTTCATCTGCGGAAGCATGGATCTTTGCATCCCTCTGCTGACACCTTCGTTGCCGTACGCAAGCTTGTCCAAAACACCCCGATACTGGGGGTCAAAAAAAACGCAGGGAACGGAATTATCATAGATGGCTCCCAGGAGGTCCCTACCGTCGCACTTATTACGATAGTTGTATTTAAACCTGCTGTCTGCCAAGCAGTTGCAGGCACCTTCAACAAGCCTTACATTCGAGAAGACTACCATCTGTATTTGCTCCCTCCCGTAGTTGGGACAAAGACCGCAAGGCAGTATCGGTCTTCTTCAAGCCAAATCGCCGGCTAACGTAAGGCTCGTTCACTGAACCTCTCCACCGCTAAAGCCGGGATTGGCACGGCATTCTTGCACCGTCGCACACTATTTATGGTAGCAAATTTTACGGGCGCTGCGAATACCCGGGGAAGAAAGTTTAGTGGGCATATGAACGAAGGCCGGTTGATAGCAATGAGTCTGCTACCAACCGGCCTTCTTTGTCAAAACGGTTATGAAGCAACAATACCTCTGTGCACAAATGTCGAGATATAGTATAATTTGGACATCTAGATCGATTCGATTTCGATCTAGATCGACACTTTAATCAATGAAAGGATGAAGGAGAACCTAAATGCTAAAGACGTTGCTGGACCTTTTTATAGGCTTTGGCCGGGCGACCTTGCTAGGCTATGGTGGCGGACCGGCCATTGTACCCCTTTATGAACACGAGGCGGTTGACGTATACCACTGGGTAACCCAGGAAGAGTTCGGCAAGGCGCTGGCTTTCAGCAACGCTCTTCCGGGACCCATTGCCACAAAGCTAACCATGTACATTGGTTACAAAGTAGCCGGCTGGATGGGTGCTGCTGTTGCTCTGATCGCCGTAACCATCCCTGTATTTATAATCTTGATTGGTTTCTTCGCCTTTCTGGAGAAATTCAAGGATAGCCCCTTCATCAAAGGCATGGTTGCCGGTATCCGACCTGTAGTTTTCGTAATGCTGGCCATGCTGGCTTGGGACTTTGCCAAATATGCCTTTGTGGCAAAAAGCACGGGCCCCTTTAACTGGCTCCCCTTTGGCATTGCAGCCGCTTATTTTTTCCTGGTCCATTATCTAAATTTGAGCCCCCTTTTAGGGGTAGTTGCTTCCTTGATTCTCGGCGGAATTTTCCTGCGATGAAGGAGAGATTTATAACTGCACCGGTCATCCATGGATAGCTTTCAGCTGGCCGTTATGACGGCCGCGCGGTATAATATCCTGCCGCTGACTTCCAGTTGCAATTTACGCTGCCTCTTCTGCAGCCACCGCCAGAATCCTCCGGGGGTGGAAACGCGGTACCTGCCTCCTCTAAAACCGGAGCAGGTTGACACCCTCCTGGACTTTCTGGACGGTAGCCGCAAAATAGTGATTGGCGAATCGGCCACCCGCCTTATCGAAGGGGAACCCATGACCCATCCCGATTTCCTTGCGATCCTGGCCAGAGTGCGGCGGCGTTTTCCTGCAACTGTCGTAGAAATTACTACGAATGGAACTTTTTTAACCCGAGAACTGGTCAGGATCCTGGTTGATCTGGGGCCCCTGGAAATAAACCTTTCTCTCAATAGCGCCAGCCCGGCAGGCCGGCTCAAGCTCATGGGTGACAAAAAACCAACTGCGGCCCTAGAGGCTCCTTTAACCTTAAAGCAAGCCGGCATTACCTACCACGGTAGCCTGGTGGCCCTTCCCTGGATTACCGGCTGGCCGGATGTCCGGGAGACAATCCTTTACCTGGCTCGTTCCGGTGCCAGGACCATTCGCATCTTTTTGCCCGGCTACACCCGGCTGGCGCCACCGGAGTTGCGTTTCCCAGAAAATTTACGGCAACAAATAGAAGCAGAATTGGAGGTTCTCCGTAAGCAAACGGACGTCCCTTTGCTGTTAGAACCACCATGCTTAGATAATCTAATGCCGGTAGTAGAGGGGGTTATCCCTGGTACCCCGGCTGACCGGGCCGGCCTCAAAAGGGGCGATATTATCCTGGCAGTTGACGGGCGAAAACCGCGTTCCCGGGTAGAAGCCTATCGCCTCATTGCCAAACCCGGAAAACGGCACTTAGTGGTCCAACGGCAAGAAAATACCGGTTCCGGTCCATATACCTCCTCTACCGGGTGTAATAAACAAAGGTGTTCCCTTAACTTGCTGGTGACAGAGGACGGGAGCGGCCTTACCTTTAGCTGGGATTTTGACCCTGCTATTCTTAAGGAAGTTGAGCAAGCCTGCCATCGTCACCATGCCCGGCGGGTGCTTGTTATGACCTCTGAACTGGCCGGTAACGTAATAAAGGAAGCTGTGGCCTGGCTACCCTGGGAGCTGGAGGTAATAACTACTCCTAGCCAATTTTTTGGCGGCACTATCGCCTGTGCCGGCTTATTAACCTTAGGGGATTTTAAGATAGCCTGGCAGGAGTGGTCTAATAAGAATGACAACCCCGTTGATCTTATTATCTTGCCTGCCATCGCTTTTGACTACCGGGGCTTCGATTTGACGGGTCAACATTACCTTGACCTGGTGGCTGCTACCGGTGTGCCGGTAGAGCTGGTAGGCAATTAGTTATAAAAAAGCCCCGCGGACAGCGGGGTTACCTTTAAACCCTAATTATCTCCAAAGAAGAGAAGGATCAAGATCAGGAACAGGATAAAGGCAAAACTTCCACCGGGGAAATTAAATCCCAGGCTACCATCCTGTGCGCTTTTCTTCGGTCCAAATAAGCTGCCGCCTTCTTCAGCCATTGGTTACACCTCCAAATACCTTGTAGTCTAATTTAGCTTATTCCGCAGGACCTCAAGATGTCACTCCCTATAGCCAGGATAGAAGGCCAGGATTATAATATAAAAAGTAACCCTTATTCGGGAGAGGAGGAAAATCCCTTTGTTTAAAGGGAACTGTGTCATAGCTCAGTCGGGTGGCCCTACGGCTGTGATCAATAACAGCCTGGCCGGAGCCATCGAAGCAGCTTATCGCAGTGAAGCCATCGGCGAAATTTATGGTGCCCGTAACGGCATCATGGGTATTTTAGCAGAGAATTTTATTGATTTACGCCGGGAAGATGCGTCTACCATTCAAGGCCTGCGTTTCACCCCTGGAGCAGCCCTGGGCTCCTGCCGGTATCAGTTAAAGAAGAAGAAAGACTATAATAAGCTCCTGGCTGTCTTCCGTAAATTTAATATCCGGTACTTTTTCTACATCGGCGGCAATGACTCTATGGATACAGCCCATAAAGTCAACCAGCTGGCGCAGGAAGAAGGGTATGAACTCCGGGTAATTGGCATCCCCAAAACCATCGACAACGACTTGCCCCTCACGGATCACTGTCCAGGTTATGGTAGCGCCGCCAAATACCTGGCTACCATTGTCCTGGAGATGGGGATCGACATTAAAAGCATCGTCACCTCTACCAAAGTAGCTATTGTAGAAGCCATGGGCCGCAATACCGGCTGGCTGGCGGCAGCTACGGCCCTGGCCCGGCGTGCACCAGGAGAAGCTCCCCATTTAATCTACCTGCCGGAGGTAGCCTTTGACCTTGAGACTTTTATGACCGATGTGGAAAAAGCCTACCGCCAATACGGCACGGTCCTGGTAGTTGTTTCCGAAGGCCTGGTTGACAAAAATGGGAACTATATATTTAATGACACCGCTACTGTAGATGTTTTCGGCCACCAGCGCCTGGGAGGAGTGGGTCAGTTCCTTCTTAATAAAATTGAAGCTGAACTGAAAATCAAAGGCCGCGTCATCCTCCCGGCCACCAGCCAGCGCAGTGCCATGCACCTGGCCTCCCGGACCGATGCCGAAGAAGCCTATAACGTAGGCCGCGTAGCTGTTGAGGAGGCTCTGCGGGGAGCCAGCGGCCATATGGTGGCCATCAAGCGCCTGAAAGGGGAAGAGTACCGGTGTACGTATGAACTGGTAAAACTGGATGAGGTGGCCAACCGGGAGAAAAAGGTGCCGAGGGCCTGGATAAATGAGGCAGGAAACGACGTCACTATGGACTTTATCAACTACGCCCGGCCTTTGATTCAGGGTGAAGTTAATATACCTTACCATAACGGACTGCCTGCTTATGTAAACCTGGCCCAATATCCAGTCTTTAGCAAGTAAAAAAATACTAAGTTGAGGAGGATACAAAAGTGACTGCCAGGAGGATCGCCCGCGGAGCCATTATTGCTGCTCTCTACGCGGTAGTAACGATTATACTCAAGCCCATTAGTTTCGGTTATCTTCAGGTACGGGTAGCCGAAGCTTTAACCCTTTTACCGATCCTTTACCCCGAAGCAATCCCGGGGCTCTTTCTCGGTTGCCTGATAAGCAATATTTACGGCGGCCTTGGCCCCATAGACATCGTCCTGGGCAGCCTGACCACCCTGGCAGCTGCCTGGTTGACCTATATCTGGCGGCAGAGCCGCCTCGCTTACCTACCGCCCATCATCTTGAATGGCCTCATAGTTGGGGCTTACCTGTCATATTTGCTACATGTTAATATTTACCTTGCCGTAACTACCGTCGCCTTAGGGGAAGCCATCGCCGTCCTGCTTCTCGGCATTCCCCTGGTAAAGCAGCTGCGGAAATTAAATCCACAATAACTTTAGGCCCCAAGTACAATAAAAAGCCGAGGTGATAACCTTTTTATGTTTACAGGATCTAAGGTTATTACCTTGCTGAATTTCGATGATACTTTAACCCGACAGGAAGAATTGCGGCGTTTTCCCTATGAATTAATCGATATGCGGGACATCAAGGGTACCAGGCTGTATTGCGGCCAGGAGGCCCTAGACCAGATCGCCGCCAGGCTGGGGAAGGGAAAGAGGGGCATTACCTTTATCGGTAGCGGGGATTTCCACTATGTATCTTATCTTCTCGCGGCGTCCATAGCCTGCCCCTTTACGTTAATCCTTTTTGATTACCATATCGACCTGTACCAGGCCCCCCAGGGGGTGGCTATTTCCTGCGGTTCCTGGCTCGCCAGGGCTCTGGAACTGCCAACTTTGCAAAAAGCCGTTATTATCGGCCCCCGGCCGGTAAGCCTGCAGGGCATTGCTCCCCATTACCTGGCCAAGTTGGTTTACCTCCCCGGCGCCCGGTTATCCATGATCCGTCAGGCATTAAAGAAAACCGCCGGGACTGTTTATATCAGCATCGATAAAGATGTGTTAAGCCCGCAGGAGGCAATCACCAACTGGGAACAGGGGTCAATGACCCTTGGGGAGCTTTTACCTGCCCTGCGGGAAATTACACGGCAGAAAAATGTGGCCGGGGCCGACGTCTGTGGCGAACCCTGCCTGCACCCCCTAGACTATTTGCGTCCTGCCGGCCAGGAAGCCATCCGCAAAAACGCCCGCGCCAATATTATGATCCTGCAGACCCTGTTGTCAGCCCACAGCTATAAAAAGGCGTCTTGAAAGGCCGGCCACTGTTGATATGCAACCCTGTAGCCTCAGGGGCCAGAGGTAATCCGGCTCCCTTTACTAAAAATTTAAGCGGGAGAATAGAGCCGCCCGCGACGAATAAAATAGCATCGAGGGCAGGTGGTAGAGGGGGGCAATTTAATGACGGCTAAAGCCGGCATAGTTTGGACCATCCTTTTAATACTGGCAGGCGTTTTAAGCCTCGCCTTTATCTTTTTCACCCTTTTTCCGGGTAAAGTGCCGGCTGCCGCCTGGCAGTATTTCACCCCGGCCGAGGTGGAAAGGGCGCGGCATTACCAGCAGACCATGCGCCTGGTAAGTATCCTGGCCTTCCTGGCCCAGATAACCTTCCTGGTTTGGCTGGTCGCCAGTACCCGGGCAGCCGCCTGGTCGGATGGAGCTTTACGCATCACCGGCGGGCGCTATTATCCGGCCCTGGTAATCTATTTCGTCCTTATCTGGTTACTGGTGAAGGCAGTCGCTTTACCCTTTAATTTTTACAGCAGCTTTATCGTCCAGCACCAGTGGGGGTTCTCTACCCAAACCCTGACTTCCTGGTGGCTGGATTACCTCAAGGGTGGCGTCCTCGATCTAATCCTTTCCGGAACCGGGGTGCTCCTCCTTTTCTGGGCTACCGGGCGCTGGCCCCATACCTGGTGGGCCGCCGCCGGCCTCTTCCTGTCCGGCTGGCTCTTTATCTCAGCCTTCCTCTGGCCGCTTCTGGTCGCCCCGCTTTTTAACCGTTTCCAGCCCATCCCAGAAGGTCCGGTTAAAACTATGGTGACACAACTGGCCGGCCGCGCTGGGTTGAAAGTTAAGGAAGTGTTAGTAATGGATGCCAGCAGCCGGACCACCAAGGCCAATGCCTATTTCACCGGCCTGGGAACTACCAAACGCATTGTTCTTTATGATACCTTGCTGGCCGATTATCCCCTTGATGAAGTAGAAGCCGTAATCGCCCACGAAATGGCCCACTGGCAGCGCGGCCATATTCTCCGGGGATTGCTGTGGGGTATCCTGGCTAATTTCTTGCTTCTGGGATTGTTATATGCTGTCCTGAAACTAACCTTTACCTACGAAATAGCCCGGCCGGGGCCATACCCTCCCCACCTCCTGGTTGCCATGCTCCTTTTCCTCCAGCTGATGTCCTTTTTGGGCCAACCGGTGCCGAACGCCATCTCCCGCCGTTATGAAACCGAAGCCGACCGGGTGGCCCTGGAGCTTACCGGTAATCCCGGGGCCATGATCAGGTTGCAGGTGGACCTGGCCCGGAAGAACCTGGGCGACATAGCCCCGCCGCCCTTTATCGCATGGCTCACCGCATCTCACCCCTCACCTCTGGAAAGAATCCAGAATGCAGAAAGGTGGAGGGCAACACGATAATCCATGTTACTCCCGCGGGCAGTAAAAGCCGCAGGCCTGCATTTCCGGCCGGACCTTCGCCACAGCCTTGACCAGGGCTTCTTTGCCGGCCAGCCAGATAAAGTCCCGGGCCTGGAGTTCCCCCGGCACCCGGCGTTCCCCGGAAAGATAAAGATCCAGGGTGGCCAGGCAGGCCGGCTTATTTTCCTCCCGGCCCAGGATCAGGGCATAGTAGCGACAGCCCCGGCAGGTAGCCGTGGCCCGATCTTTGAGCCCCGGCAGCATCAACCGGTGGCCTTCATACAAAGCATTAGCCCCGCGCATAGAGGACACCTGCCTGAGTTAGGGATGCCGCCCGGTAGATGACCCTTTCCCCGTAGCGGTTCTTCAACCGATCGCAGGCCCGGTCCAGGCGGGCCTGTTTTTCCACCCGGCCAAAAAGGTCTTCCTGGCGTGCCGCTGACGGTACCAGCCCGGCCAGGTTCACTCCCACCAGCCGCACCGGCCTGCCGGGCGGCCAGTGGCGGTGGAGGAGCTGCCGGGCCGCGGCGTAAATATCGGCAGCCGTATCGGTATAATAGGGCAGAGTGTAAGACCGCCCTACCCAGTTAAACTCGGCGTCTTTAAGGCTGATGCTCACCGTGCGGCCCAGGTAATTTCCCAGGCGCGCCCGCCGGGCCACCAGCTCGGAAAGCTCCAGTAAAACCACCTCAATATCTTCGTGGCTGTAGTAATCCCGGGGGAGGGTGATCTGGTGGCCGACGGATTTGACTCTATCCAGGGAGTGGGGGTCCACCGGGCTGTAGTCGATGCCGTGAGCGCACTGGTGTAAAACCTGCCCCACGACACCGAAGCGCCTGACCAGTACCTCGACGGGAAAACGGGCCAGGTCGCCGATGGTATAGATGCCGAGCTTGGCCAGATGCTCCTCCATCCGGGGACCTACGCCGAAAAGCTCCTTCACCGGCAGGGGCCACATCTTTTTAGGAACGTCCGGATAATCGAGGACCGTCAGGCCGTCGGGCTTCTGCATCTCGGCCGCCATCTTGGCCAATAGCTTTGTAGGCCCCAGGCCGACGCTGGTGGTGATGCCCACCTCGTTTTTAATCCTTTCCTTCAGCCGCCGGGCGATGGTTAAAGGTGAGCCGTAAAGTTCCCAGCAGCCCCGCACATCCAGCCAGGCTTCGTCAATGGAAAAAGGTTCGACCAGGGGAGTAAAGTCCCGCATGATGCGCAAAATACGGGTGGAAAATTCGATGTACAGGTCATGGTGGGGAGGGATGAAAATGCCATCCGGGCAAAGACTCTTTGCCTCCCGGACGGTCATCCCGGTTTTAATACCGTAACCCCTTTTGGCTTCATAGCTGGCCGCCAGGACGATGCCGTGGCGAGTGCTTTCCCGGCCGGCGACGATGACCGGCCGCCCGTGTAAACTTGGGTCAAGGGCCTGGTGAACGGAGGCGAAGAAGCTGTTGGCGTCACAGAGGAGGATGGTGCAGGAGGAAGACACTTAAGCTCACCGCCGGAACAAACGTTTGGGTATATTATAACTCCGGCGTCGGGGAGAAAGCAAGGGGAAAAGAACAGATGTGCGATGGAAATTTCTGCTGGCAGGGGATACATATAGGACTCTGCCCGTTAAGCGAAGCGCCTTAAAAGGCCGATCACTTTCCCCAGGATGGTCACTTCGCGGGCTTTTATGGGCTGAATTTGGCTGTTGGCCGGCACCAGTTCAACATGGTCTTCGTAGTGGTAGAAATATTTGACGGTGGCTTTCTCGCCCAGCAGAGCAACGACGATATCACCGTTTTCGGCGACAGTTGTGGTTGGGCCTGGTTCAACGATTTCGATGGCCCGGGAGCGAGTTGGGTCCCGGCGGATGTAGCCCTTTTTCTCTAGGCGGCTTAAATGGCCGTGGACGGTAGAAGTGGAGCGCAAACCAGTGGCTCGGGACGCAATAGAGGATCATACTGAGACTCGTTCGGGCTAAAGTTGGAAAACATAAAGCCTGGTAAAGGGCCCCGGTGGTAACTACCGGGGCCTGCACCCGCAGGTCACTTTAGCGGTCTTCTCCTGAAGCAGTATTAAAAGTTGCGACACCGGCGTTATGTTGCCCCTCAATTTTCCCGGTGATAAGGCTCAAAACAACAGTGCTGATCACGGCCATTACCACGGCGGCATAGGTTTCCGTAAAGGCGGGATGGACGGGGAAATGGCCATATTTGGCCTTATAAAAGACCCAGAAGAATCCCGCCATGGCGGTGATAACCATCGCATAGACGGCTCCTTGGGGCGAGGTTTTGCGCCAGTAGATGGCAAACAGGAGGATGACAAAGAGGGAACCCCGGATGGTATAGGCGAAATAAACCATATCCAGGATGCGAGTACTGCCGTACATTAAGAGGGCCAGGAGCAGGCAGGCGATCCCGGCAGCACCGGTGCTTATCCGGGAAACCAGTAATAACTGCTTTTCATCGGCCTCCGGGTACCAGAGGCGCTGGTAGAGGTCTTTCGCAAACATCGTCCCGGCAGCCAGGATAATCGGCGCTACAGTCGAGAGGATAGCCGCCATTATAGAGGCCAGAACAATGCCGCCGACTGCCGGGTTCAAGTGCATCATTAGGGTGGGTAAAGCCAGCTTGGCATTGGCAAGCTCCGGGAAACGTACTTTAGCGGCCATGCCCAGTAGGGCGGTGAGAATACCGAAGGGGGCGACGACAAAAGCGGTAATAAAGGCCCCTTTTTGCGCTACCCGGACGTCCTTTGCCGCCAGGATGGGCTGGATGCCGGCCTGGGCGGTGCAGGCGCCGAGGACGGATGCGATAATCCAGGAAGAGATATGAGACCAGCCTATGCCGGTCCAGCTAAAGTAAGGCTGGGCGGGCAGGTGACTTTTGAGGGAGGCCAATCCACCGATGTCGGCCAAGACAAAGATCACGGCCAGGACGGCGCCACCGTACATGGCGATCAGGTGTACTAGATTGGTATAACCGATGGCCGTCATCCCCCCAGCCAGGGTGTAGGCGATAAAACCGATTCCCAGGATGACAACAGCTGTCTCGTAACTGATGCCCAGGACCGAGACGCCCATGGTGCCGGCGGCGATGACCTGAGCAGTACCGACGGCGATCATGACGAAGATAAGTAAAACGCTGGTAACGACGCGGGCGTTTACACCGAGAAATTTTTCCACAATTCCCGGTATGGTTACAGTATCCAGGCTACGGTATAATTTAGCAAAGAATAAAGCCAGGACAATGACGCCGATACCGTTAGCTATGGTATACCAGGCCCCGGAAAGGCCGGCAATAAAACCGTATTCCGAGATACCGGTAGTCGAAGTGCCGCCAAGCCACTCACCGACCCCGACGACGACCACCATCAGGACACCCAGGCCGGCCCCGTGGAAGGATCTGGCGCTGCTGGTCTTTTTCCGGGCATAGAGGCCGATAGCGATGGTCAGGGCAAAATAGGCTAGGATAATTAGTAATTGCAAGGACATAGGGTTGTTGCCCTCCTGTAATAGTGTATAAACAAGGCCCGAGATAGGGACTCAATTATGACAATTACGAAATTACTCCGCTTCCGTTCCTCTAATTAACAGGACGTTCCCCAGATTTATGAGTGCCGGGAGGCATATATATGCCTCCCGGGTCAAGAATAGCGATGAGTTAATCCACCGGCACTTCGATATCAAGAAGGGGTGCATACTGCTGGCAGCCAAATACATCGGAATCTCCCGGACTACCACTGGGCCGCTGCCGGTAGATGGTGAACTTGATGGCATAAGCCGGGTCAAATTCAACGAAATCAGCGATTCTTTCCGGGCTGATAGCATAAAGTTTGCAGATGGTTTCCGGGGTCAGGACCCCGCTTTTTTTGACCAGCTCGTAGCTTTCCTTTTCCCGGAAAATGATATCAAAGGTAATTTTATCGGTACCGGCATTTTTGCTGCGGATGGTTTTGGCCAGGTTGATCAGTTTTACGGTAGCCATTGATATTACCTCCTTACTTTCCTGCTTCCGTCAGGTAGGTGGGGAACAATTCTAACGGGTCATCCAGGGCGACGGTGTGGTTTATGGTCCATATATAGGCGGGTGACGCCGGCAGCACTTCGTCGACGACAAAGGCGACGCCGCCGGCAGTGCCTTTAACCTCCGGCAGGCGGGCATAAAACATCTGTCGGGTGCCGATCATGGCGACTTCCTCAGCCATGGCTTTTGTAGGGGCGACACCCTCGACGACGACGCAGAGTTCATGGGAGCGAATCTCTTTCACCGGTTCCAGGTCACCCATGACTCCGTTCCTGCCAAAAACATGGTAATGAAGTTCATAATCCGTATCGCCGAAACGCTCCCGGGCCTGGGCCTTCGCCCACTCAATGACCTTGTCGATGTTCTGGATGGTATAGGGGTCGCGGATCCCGGCAATGCCGATATAGCGCTCGCCCACCTTACCGGAACCCTCCAGTTTCACCCGCCATTCTTTTGAAGGAATAAACTTAGGCCCGGTAATGCGGCAGGTCTTCTCGTCATACTGCTCATAGCGGCAGTTGCTCATATCCAGCATACCACCCAGGACGTACTCGTAATAGGGATTGGATCTTTCATACATGGCGTGACCGGCCACCGAGGCCACGGTGCAGCGCTGGTCCGGGTGCATGGCCGTGACCAGGACTTCCGTTTCGGTAATGGTGCCGATGACCGTCTCCTTACCACCGTAGGGTTCAGCACAGAAAGAGGCACACTCCAGGACTTTACCCAAGTAGTAGGCCAGGTCCTCCGGGAAACCGGCGCGGATGGCCGGGGCGGCAAAAATAACACAGTCGCTGGAGCGGCCGCCGATGATGACGTCGGCACCCATATCCAGGAGTTTAATGTAGGGGTGGACGCCAGCCACAGCGACGATGCGATCAGTCTTTTCCAGCTCTTCCCTGGTCAGGTCGGGGCGGCCGTCCAGGCCCTTGATGGCTTCGCCCTTTTCCATTTTGCGGGCCAGGTAGTCCTTGCTTACTTCGGAGTAGAAGTAACCGATTTTAAATTTGGAAAGGTTATGTTTCTCGGCCAGTTCCTTAATAATGTTGACGTAGAGGTCGACACGGCTGTTGGCACCAGTGTCGCCGGCGGAACCGATGATCATCGGTACACCCAGCTTGCGGGCGGCGAGCAACATGTGCTCCAGGTCGTGTTTTTGCCATTCTAGCGGGCTGGTGGATGTATCAGCGCCCAGGGGCCCGGGGCCGATGTCATCGCTACCAGAGTCAGCTAGGATGAAATCGGGCTTCGTTGCAACTCCCCGGTAAAAACTATCCGTCTTGATGGGGGCAAATCCCAGGTGACCGTTGGGGCAGAGAAAACGCAGCGGTTTCCTTTCCATAACTCTTCCCTCCAGGATGTTATTACGTGTTATAACGAATTAATTTCTCTATTCTACACGGATGTCGTTTTTTCCTTCTGGTTAAAATAAAAAATTAAATTTTAGAGGGATAGGTTTAAAGGGCCGTTCATAAATCATCGTTGATATTGATCTTAACGCCGGATTGTGCTAGTCTTGTTATGACAACAATGTTGCAAGCTTGGAGGACCTAACTATGCCGGAAAATATATTTCCATTAGAACCCGGGGAATGGGAAATATCACCGGAAAAATCCAAACCACTTTATCAACAATTAAAAGAGGTCCTGGCAGGTCAAATTAAAAACGGCATCCTCAAGGCGGATGATCGCCTGCCTTCGGAAAAGGAACTCTGCGCCATGTATAATGTCAGCCGGATTACGGTGCGCCAGGCCCTGGCGGAACTCACCAGGGAAGGGCTTATTTATCGCAGTCACGGTAAAGGCACCTTTGTCGCCCGACCCCGCATCCAGCAGGAACTGGTAAGGGTGACCCCTTTTGAGGAAACCCTGCGTAGCAAAGGACTGGAACCTTCCACTAAATATTTAGGCGCCAGCTTTTTACCGGCCGACTACCACCTCGCCACTGTGTTGGCAATTCCCATTTCCACCGATGTGATGCGGATGGAACTCCTGGGCCTAGGAAACAATGAACCCATGGTATATTACCGTTCCTACTTCGCCAGCGAGCTGGGGCAAAAATTATGCGATCTGGCCCGCGAACTTTCCCAGCAAAGGGTTGCTTTTTCTACTTTTGATTTGTATGAAAAAGCAGGAATACCTGCGCCTGCCATGCTGACCCAATCCTTTGAGGCCATTGCCGCCAGTAGGGAACAGGCCAGAATATTGGGCGTTAAACAGGGGGAACCTCTGCTCCTGGTAACTTCCCTGGTTTATACGGCCGAAGGCCGCCCGGTAGAATACAAGCAGGCCGCCTACCGGGGCGACAAATATAGCTTTTATATAACCCGGCCGGTTAACCCGGGAAAAAGGTTATAACTGGTATTGACAATTGGGGCGATAATGGTATAATATCATTGTAAATAAAAGATTGGGCAACGAAGCCTGATTCTGGCAAAGAAGCCCCCGGAGTGCTACGAGCACCCCGGGGGCTTTATCTTTGTATATGACGTATTTCTCTGTTTCGGGATTATAAAAAAATTAAATAAAAGTTTTAAAACCAGCAGGAAAATCGAGTGGCGTATCGTATAGTTATAACAAGTTATAACAAAAAATGAAAGGGGGATATAACAATTAGATGCGTTCCACTCGTGTCGGTATTACTACCGGATGGGAGCAGGGCAATGTTGTCCCGGGCTGGTCCCTCATCTACACAGTCAAGGCCTGTGTAGAAGCGGTGGAGAAGGCTGGTGGCATTCCTTTATTGCTACCGGTAGTCAAAGACCCCGAAATTCGCCGGGAGACTTTAAACAACATTGATGCCCTTATAGCCGCTGGCGAGGTCCTCAGTGTCAAGCGCAATGTTTTAAACGGGGACCAGGCTAAAGATTTAGAAAGCCAGAACCCTCTACGCTTTGCCAATGAAAGGGACTACCTGCTGGGTGCCTTGGAAAGGAACATGCCTATCCTTGGCATCTGCCGCGGGCACCAGGTTCTAAATGTTGTTTGCGGCGGGACCATGTACCTGGATGATATCCACATGCGGCCGGAGAATAGCGGCGTTGTCCACCAGCAGGGTAGCAGGCCGCCGGCAGAAACTATTCACAAAGTAGAGATGGATGGTATCCTGGCCCGTCTTACCGGGAAGAGAGAGGCTATGGTCAACAGTTTTCACCGCCAGGCAGTCATGGAACCGCCGCCGAGATTTGCAGTTGTCGCCCGGGCGCCGGACGGCATAGTTGAAGCCATGGCTAGCCTTGAGCACGACTTTGTTTTAGGGGTGCAATTTCACCCGGAGGTTTTACAGGAGTCGTTCTGGTTGGAACTCTTTAGAGAGCTGGTTAATGCAGGTGCCAGGTAGACTCAAACAGGAAAGACGGATTAAATAATTTAAATAATCAAAAGTGGAATTTAACCTAAAGGAGGTTATTATAAGTGCCAGTCCAAACGGTTGGGCCTTTCCCCATCCAGGTATTCTGGTTAATTGAGCTGCTTATAGTTATCGCCTTGGTCTTTATAGCCTTCAAACGGCCTATTTATGAGGCCATGGCCATTGCTTTTGCCTTCACTATTGTCATGACAGGACGTTACGATCTCTTCTGGCCGGGCCTCTTGGCCCCTACCACAAGCGGCCTCTTTTATATTATCGTAGGCTTTCTGGTCTTTGCCTATATTTTAGGTCAAACCAGAGTAGTAGAAAAGTTAATTAACATTATTTTAGCGTTCATTGGCGGTCTACCAGGCGGTGCCGGTTATGTCTCCCTTTTTGGCAGTTGCGCCCTGGCCACCATGACCGGTACCGGACCGGGCAACGTCGCGGCTACCGGTGTTTTTACCATCCCGGCCATGATCCGGAGCGGTTTTCCCCGCCACCTGGCAGCAACAGTGGAAATGGCGGCCAGCATGCTGGGTAACCAGGTCGGCCCCGGTTTAAATCTGGTAGCTTTTGCCATACTCTCGACTTTATACCCCGATAAATATTCCCTTTCTACTTTCTGGCTGGGGCTATATATTGTTTTCGGCTGGTTGATTTTACAACGCTGGCTCACCCTGCTGGCCTTTTGCAAATATTACAAGGTACAGCCCGTACCTAAAGAGGAGCGGCCCAACCTGGCCCAGGCCCTTAAAGAAGGCTGGAGCGCCCTGCTAATTCCGGTTTTTATTCTGGGTCCGATTATTATCGATTCAGTTTTTAAGACTACCCTTATAGCCCGCTATGGTCCTGATGGAGCCAAGGCCTTTTCCGCTTCGGTGCTCCTGATGGCGGCAGGGTTCTGTACCTTCTACGCCATTATTGTCGGACGCAAGGAGATTCCCGGTGGCTTTAACCTGAATAGCGTTTTCGCCATGTTCCGGGATAGCTTAAAAGGGGTGGTGCCGGTTTCGGCTACTATTTACCTTGCCTATGCCATTGCCCTGGTGTTCCAGAAAGTAGAAATGAGCGAAGCAATTAAGACCTGGTTCTTGAGTTTCGGCCTGGGTAAAGCAGGCTGGGCCTTACTGATAGTCGTCTTTACCGCTTTCCTGGGGATGGTTTTACCCGGATCTTCCCAGGTAGCCATCCTGGGTTCAGCCATTATCTCTACTGGTGCGGCGGTAGGCCTCGATCCTTTCCTGGTAGCCATCGTTATGCCGGCCATTACCGGCGTAATGGAAGGTATGACCCCGCCCCTGGCCCTGGCCATGTATACGGCTATGGGGATTGCCCGGTCCAAGTTCTGGGAGACGGCTAAACTGACTTACGTCTGGGTATTTGCTCACCTTATAGTCACCTTCTTACTCCTTATCGGAGTCTTACCGATATTTATAAAATAAGCATCTGGCTGGGGGTATTGAAATGAAAAAAGTATTGGTAGACCTGTTTAACAACCTTTTTGGCATCTTTGTTTTGATTGCCGTCCTCATTGGTGCGCTGGTGGCTTTCATATTTGGTGCGGGATTTCTCATCGGCGGTCCGGCGGCCACCCAGATGGCCATGATTGGTAAAAAATCCCTCGATTACGCTATAAAAATAGCTGCTGTCGGCGTACTATTCGGGTTATTTAGCTTCTACACCAGGGGAAGTCATGAGCTAACCATAAGTAATGATCATCAAGAAAGCGAAACCAGAGAGGTAACATAGAGCAGACGCAATAAAAGAAGGCACGGTATCTACTTTCCGGGTAACATGGGGCATCGACCCTGGTTACCCGGGCCAGGTCGCCGATGGTATGGATGCCGAGCTTGGCCAGATGCGCCTCCATCCGGGGCGCCTACGCCGAAAAGCTTCTTCACCCGCAGGGGCCACATCTTTTTAGGAACGTCCGGCTAATCGAGGACCGTCAGGCCGGCGGGCTTCTGCATCTCGGCCGCCATCTTGGCCAGTAGCTTGATAGGCCCCAGGCCGACGCTGGTGATAATGCCCATCATCGCCCTGTTTGCCAAAATAATAAGGGAGATGTTAGCGGCTCCTGGCCCTGCGTGTCGCCGGTTTGGTTCAGGTTCCCTAACCCCATCTTTTAAAACTTTAGCAGGATTTTAACTGTAACAGGTCGAATTATAATTATACTTCGTATATCCTCAGCAATATGGACTGAGGGTCTCTACCAGGCAACCGCAAATTGCCCGGCTACGAAGTTAGTCCTTCGTTGCTGTGCATCGGTTGCCTTATTCTTTATAACCGACGCGAGGAGTGATTCGTATTGGCAGTTGTCGGTACTTCCCCGCCCAGGGTAGATGCCCGGGCTAAGGTCACCGGCCAGGCCATCTACCCGGCTGATCTTAATTTTCCGGGGATGATTTACGGCCAGGCCGTCCGCAGCCCCTACGCCCATGCCCGGATAGTCAATATTGATACCTCGGACGCCCTGCAGGTCCCGGGGGTCCTCTGCGTCCTGACCGCCCGGGACATCCCCGGCCATAACGGCCATGGCGTCGTCTACCAGGACATGCCCGTCCTGGCCCGGGACGAGGTGCGTTCGGTGAATGACGTCGTCGCCCTGGTAGGTGCTACCACCCCGGCCGCCGCCAGGACTGGGGCGGCTAAAGTAAAGATAACCTACGAAGAACTGCCGGCCCTTTTAGATCCTGTGGCGGCCATGCAACCGGGGGCGCCTCGGGTCCATCCCGACCGGGACAATATTATTTACCACCTACCTATCCGTAAAGGAAATATCGAAGCAGGCTTTGCCGCAGCCGATGTTGTGGTGGAAAATACCTATCGTACCCAGCTTCTGGACCACGCCTTCCTCCAGCCAGAGGCTGCCGTGGCCCGGGTGGATGAACGCGGCCACCTGGTAATTTACGTAGCCACCCAGTATGTCCACTGGGACCGGGTGGAAGTAGCCAGGGTGCTGGGCTGGAACCAGGACCGCATACGCATCGTGGCCCCGGCCGTGGGCGGTGCCTTCGGCGGCCGGGAAGATATGACCCTGCAGACCCTGGTGGCGCTGCTGGCCGTGCATACCCGGCGGCCGGCGAAAATGGTCCTTACCCGGGAAGAATCCTTCCTGGCCCATAGCAAGCGCCACCCCATGATCATGCGCTATAAGACCGGTGCCACCAGGGATGGAAAGTTAACGGCCCTGGAAGCGGAAATCATCGGCGACAGCGGCGCCTATTCTTCCTGGGCCCCTAACGTTCTGCGAAAAGCTGCCATCCATGCCACCGGTCCTTATGTCATCCCCAACGTTAAGATTGATGCCTACGCGGTCTATACCAATAATCCTTTTACCGGCGCCATGCGCGGGTTCGGCGCCACCCAGCCGCCCCTGGCTTATGAAAGCCAGATGGACGAGCTGGCCAGCCGCCTGGGGATCCATCCTTTTACCATCCGCTGGCTCAATGCCTTCCGGCAGGGGGATGTAACCGCCACGGGCCAGGTTCTGGAAAGCAGCGTCGGCCTGACGGAGACTATGCTGCAAGCGGCCCGGGCCGCCGGCTGGTCGCTGGCAGAGTTAATACCGGGAGGGATGCAGGATGAGTAAAAAACGCGGTATTGGTATGGCCTGCTTTTTCTACGGTACCGGCTACGGTAATGGTTTTCCCGATGTCGCAACGGCCACGGTAGAAATCCACGATGACGGTACGGCCACCGTGCGCAGCGGCGCTGTGGACTGCGGCCAGGGTTCTACTACCATCCTGGCGCAAATTGCCGCCGAGGAGCTGGGGGTACCCTATGAATGGATAACGGTAATCACCGCCGACACCGATACCACCCCCGATGCCGGCACGACGGCGGCCACCCGCCAGACCTATGCCTCCGGCAATGCCGTGCAAATGGCCTGCCGCCAGGCCCGGGAAGTCCTTTTTGAATACACCCGGACCCTCTTAGGGGTTAATACCATTGCCGGCCTGGCAGCCAGGGAGGGAATAATTTACGTCAAGGGTTACCCCAAGAAACAAATATCCTACCCCGAGGCAGCCGCCCGGGCCCGCCTGGCTGGCTACCGCCTGGTGGGGCAGGGAACCTTCGTCACCCATACCACGGCCGTTGACCGGGAGACCGGCCAGGGGGCACCATACTGGCCTTACGCCTTCGGTACCCAGATTGCAGAGGTGGAAGTGGATACGGAAACAGGGGAAGTGCGGGTTTTAAAGCTCATAGCCGCCCATGACGTGGGCCGGGCCGTAAACCGCCTCGGGGTAGAGGGCCAGATTGAAGGCGGTGTCGCCCAGGGCCTGGGTATGGCCCTACTGGAAAAGGTTCACCTGCAGCAGGGCCGGATCGTTAATAATTCCTTTTCTACCTATCTCATTCCTACTGCCCTGGATATACCCGAGATTCAGCCCCTGATTGTGGAAACCCATGAGCCCACCGGCCCCTACGGCGCCAAAGGAGTTGGTGAACCCGCTACCATCCCCACCGTACCGGCCATTATCAATGCTATTTACAATGCCGTGGGAGTTCGCATTACTGAATTGCCGGTTACACCGGAGAAAATCCTGGCCGCCCTGCGGGAAAAAGAAGGAGAGAAGAAATGAGTATTTTAATCAAGAACGGTACCCTGGTTACCATGAACCCCCGGAGGGAAGTTTTCCAGGGGGATATCTATATTGAAGACGACCACATCGCCGCCATCGGCAATACACCGGCCACTGCCGACCGGATTATCGACGCCACGGGCCAGCTGGTCATCCCCGGCCTCATCCAGCCCCATATTCACCTCTGCCAGTCCCTCTTCCGCGGTCGCGCCGACGACCTGGAACTCCTGGACTGGCTGCGCCTGCGCATCTGGCCCCTGGAAGGTGCCCACGACCCCGAGTCCCTTTATTACTCCGCCCTGCTGGGCATCGGTGAACTTTTCTTAAGCGGAACCACCACCATCGTCGACATGGAGACCGTCCATCATACCGATGCGGCCATTGAAGCTATTGCCAAAAGCGGCATCCGGGCCATTACCGGCAAAGTAATGATGGACTTTGGCGAGGACGTTCCGGACAGCCTTAAAGAAACAACGGCGGCCTCCCTTAAAGAAAGCGTCGACCTGCTGGAGAAGTGGCACGGCCACGCCAATGGCCGCATCCAGTACGCCTTTACGCCCCGTTTTGTCGTCTCTTGCACCGAAGAATTATTATTAGAAGTCCGGGACCTCGCCCGCCATTACGGCGTTAAAATCCACACCCATGCTTCAGAAAACCGGGGTGAATGCGCCCTGGTGGAAAAACTCCACAACCGGCGCAACGTCATTTACCTTGACGATCTCGGCCTCACCGGTCCCGACCTCATCCTGGTCCACTGTATCTGGCTCAGTGAAGAGGAGAAGGATATCCTGGCCCGCACCGGTACGAAAGTGGTCCACTGTCCTTCGTCTAACTTAAAGATGGCTTCCGGTATCTGCCCGGTACCGGATCTCCTGAGCCGGGGTACTGTGATTTCCCTGGCCGCCGACGGCGCGCCGTGCAATAACAACCTGGACGCCTTTATGGAAATGCGGCTGGCAGCGTTGATCCAGAAACCCCTCCATGGGCCCACCGCTATGCCGGCGCCTGTGGTCTTTGAAATGGCCACCCTGGGCGGGGCCCGGGCCGTGGGCATGGAAAAGGAAATCGGCAGCCTGGAAGTAGGGAAGAAAGCCGACCTGGCCTTGGTTTCCCTGGCAGGCCTCCATACCCAGCCGCAGGACGGCGTCGACGTCTACACCCAGCTGGTCTACCAGGCCAGAGGCTCGGATGTCACCCTGACCATGGTCGACGGCAAAATTGTCATGGAGGAAAGGCAATTGAAGACCATTGATGCCGGTGAAGTCCGGAAAAAGGCCAGTGAAGCCATCCTGCGTGTCGCCCGGCGAGCCGGGCTGGCATAACAACTCCTGGCAAAAAATCATCAGGAATAAGGACTTACCAAGCTACGTTAAAACCCCTGGACATCATATCCAGGTTATGCTAGAATAACATTAAAGTGAATATGTTCTAGGCAAATACGGGAAGTCAGTGCAAATCTGACACGGTCCCGCCACTGTGAGGGGGAGCGAGGCACCATCAAGCCACTGGGTAATACCTGGGAAGGCGGTGCCGGAGCAGTGATCCCGAGTCAGGATACCGGTTGCCTGGAAACCTTTACCCCTACGCCGGATAGGGGGTGGTTGGCCAAAACCATGGCAAGCATACCCTCTGCTTGTGTAGGAGCAGAGGGTTTTAAATTGCATACAGTATGGGTGCGCGGTCTCGAGAAGACCGGGCTTAAATTCAGCCGCCGGCAGGGGAGAGGTTGGGCAAATCACCGCCTGGAAGCGGGAACTTGCCGCAACCGATGATGCCAGGCCAACAGGCTAGCCTGTTCTGAGGCCACCAGGGTCTCAACCCGGGGAGGTGGTTTAGTTAGGCATGCCTGTTTTAGCGGCGCCACCGGTTTCCCCGGCAAAACAGCCGGGGATTTTTAGTTTCTACAGGGAGGACGGCGCGTTTTGATTTTAGTGGTAGGGAGTACCGGCGAGGGAAGGCAGTTAATCCGTAACCTGCGGCAGGAAGGCTACGAGGTTGCCACCTGGACTGACAGCACCTATGGCGAACAGCTGGCCCGGCAGGATGGGGCGACGTTAATTTTAACAGATCCCTTAACGGAAAGTAATCTAGCCGCCCTGAAGGTTGGCCGGGCGTTGGAAGCAGTAATAGACGCCACCCTTCCTTACCCCAACCAGCTATCCAGGACCCTGGAAGCCTGGTGCCGGCAACACTGCTTACCTTACCTGCGTTTTTTACGACCAGAAACAAAGTTGCCGGACGACCGCCTCATTTACCAGGTGGCAACCTGGGAAGAAGCCGCCCGTACTGCCGCCGGGCTGGGGGAGACTATCTTTTTAACTACCGGTACCAATAACCTGGAAGTGTTCGTCAAAAACCCCCTGCTTAAAGGTAAACGCATTGTGGTCAGGGTATTACCGGAGCACCGGGTAATTAAAAAATGCCAGGACCTTGGCTTGACACCCCGCGACATTATCGCCATGCAAGGGCCTTTTTCCAAAGAAATAAATAAAGCCATGTTTAAAGCCTATAGGGCCGGTGTTATCGTCACCCGGGACGCCGGTCCGGCCGGCGGTACCGGGTCCAAAATTGCCGCCGCCCTGGCGCTGAAGATCCCGGTAGTAGTAATCAAGCGGCCTTCCATCCAGTACCTTTATCCAGTTTACACAGTTGCCGAAGCCATCGCCCTGTTGAAAAAAATAGCAACGGCATTTCCAAGTTCAATTCCAGAGGGAGGTATATAGCGTGTTCCGCCGTATAACCATACTGGGTATGTATATCGTGCTGGCCATGGCCGTCCTGCCCCAGCCGGCCTATGCCATGCACATCGCCGAGGGCTTCCTGCCCTTCAACTGGGCCGCCTTCTGGTTTGTCGTCGTCCTACCCTTCTGGTTCTGGGGCCTGCGGTCCATCCAGCAGACCGTTAAAAGCAACCCCGGGCTGAAAATGCTCCTGGGCCTGGCAGGCGCCTATGCCTTTGTCCTGTCGGCCTTGAAAATCCCGTCAGTAACCGGTAGCTGTTCCCATCCCACCGGCGTGGGACTGGGCGCCATCCTCTTTGGCCCCTCTGCCATGAGCATCCTGGGAGGTATTGTCCTCCTCTTCCAGGCCCTCCTGCTGGCCCACGGCGGCTTGAGCACCCTGGGTGCCAACACCTTTTCCATGGCCGTCGTCGGACCCTTTGTGTCCTACGGCCTTTACCGCCTGGTACGGAGGCTCAATGGCTCAATGCCCGTAGCCGTCTTCCTGGCCGCCACCCTGGGGGACCTGATGACCTATATCACCACTTCCCTGCAGCTGGCCCTGGCCTTCCCGGCCCAGCCCGGCGGGGTGCTGGCGTCCATGCTGAAATTCATGGGCATTTTTGCCGTTACCCAGATACCCCTGGCCATTAGCGAAGGTATCTTAACTGTCATCGTCTTTAACTTGCTGGCCACTTATAATAAAAACGAATTGCTAGAGCTGTCTATTTTAGATGATAATAAGGCCTTGGTGGTGGGAGGCCGCAACCAGCAGCATATCCGGTAAAAAGGGTTAAAACGGACTTATTAACTATTGTAACTGACATCCAGTTCATGGAGGTGTACAAGTAATGAGTACCGCCCAGAAAAATATCTTTTTACTCTTGATCGTTATTCTCCTGGCAGCGGCACCCTTTTTCCTTCACCGCAGCGCTGAATTTGCTGGTGCTGACGACCAGGCGGAAGATACTATTACCCAGATCCGGCCTGATTATGAACCCTGGTTTAAACCTGTGTGGGAACCCCCCAGCGGGGAAGTGGAATCCTTCCTCTTTGCCGCCCAGGCCGCCATCGGCAGCGGCATTGTTTGCTACTTTCTGGGTTACAGCAAAGGAAAGAAACAGCGGGAGCAACAGTAAATGTTCAGCATTGATCAGTATGCCTATAGTAACCGGTTGAAGAACGTCCATCCGGGCGAAAAAATAGCCTTTGCCCTGGTAACCCTCCTGATCGCCCTGGTGGCGCCCCGGCCTTCAATTCCTGCCATTATTATTGCCCTGATGGCCGGAGCTACCATTGGATTCGCCGGCATCCCGGCCCGTTTTTACCTGCAGCTTATGCTAGTGCCCTTTTCTTTTTTACTAGCAGGGGTGATCATGATCGCCCTCACCATTACCGGCCAGCCTCAGACCGGTCTTAAGGGCGTGACCATCCTGGGGTGGACCTTTGGTGTTACCCCAGCCGGCATGCACCTGGCCGGCAAAATTTTTCTCAAGTCCCTGGGGGCCGCTGCCTGCCTTTATTTTCTGTCCCTAACAACACCCATGGTCGATATCCTTACCGTTCTCAGACAATTGCGCTTCCCGGCCCTTCTGGTGGATTTAATCAGCCTGACCTACCGCTTTATCTTTGTCCTGCTGGCGACCGTCAACGATATTTATACCGCCCAGGCTTCCCGCCTGGGCTATACTTCCCTGCGCACTTCCTATCATTCCCTGGGCCAGCTGGCGGCCAGCCTTTTTATTAAGACTTACCGCCGCTCCCAGGAACTATTCACCGCCCTGACGGCCAGGGGCTACCATGAAGAGCTGCGCGTGCTGGAGGCTGCTTATCCTTTCTCGTGGCCCTTTTTATGCCTGGCCGCCATCTTTGACCTGGCTTTAGTGATTTTAATGCTGCTTACATAATGCCGGCTGTCTTCAGACCGGCTTCTCCACTTGCCTTTTATGCCCCAGTCTATGCCGACTACTGGAGGTGGATTTTTTGGCCGCCATATTAGAAGCAAAAAAGGTTTCCTTTACTTACCCTGACGGTACCCGGGCATTGCATCATGTTACCTTGAGCATACCTGAAGGCAAGAAAATTGCCGTCCTGGGTCCCAATGGTGCCGGCAAATCGACCCTTTTCCTTCATTTCAACGGCATCTTAAGGCCCCAGGATGGTTGTATCTACTTTGCCGGGGCCAGGATTAATTACAGCCATAAAGCCTTAACAGAATTACGCCGGCAGGTGGGCATCGTCTTTCAAGACCCCGACAGCATGCTTTTTTCGGCCAGCGTTCGCCAGGAGATCTCCTTCGGACCGTTAAACCTGGGCCTGAGCAGGGAAGAGGCAGGGCAAAGGGTTGAAGCTGCCATGGCGGCAACGGGTATCACCGGCCTCCAGGATAAACCGACCCATTTCTTAAGCTATGGCCAGAAAAAGCGGGTGGCCATTGCCAGCGTCCTGGCCATGGAACCCAGGGTCATCATCTTTGATGAGCCGACGGCCTACCTGGATCCGCGTTCAACCCGGGAGGTTATGGCCTTGCTGGCAGATATCAGCCGCCAGGGAAAGACGATTATTTTATCCACCCATGATGTAGACATAGCCTATACCTGGGCCGACTATATTTACGTCCTGGCCCGCGGCCAGGTAATCGGCGCCGGGACGCCGGCCGAAATCTTTAGCGATGCCACCCTCCTGGAATCTGCTGATCTGGCCCGGCCCTGGCTGCTGGATGTTTATGAAGACCTGAAAAATAAAGGGTGGCTGCCGGCAACGGCGCCAGTACCGAAAAATAAAGAAGAGCTCCTGGGCTTCATTCCTTATCGTTCCAGGTCCAAGCTGGCCATTTGAGTCGGTCCACAGCCTGGGTCAGTAATTTTGAAATGTTGCGTTCAGTCATTTTCATCCCTGGGCGTTTTGACTTTTTTCGCCGGCAGGAGCTGTAAGGTGGCCATCTGGTTGCGCAGGCGAATATTTTCCTTGAATTCAATCAGGATTGACAGGATCTCATGGAGGAAGGGACTGCCAAAGGTAGACATCAGGCCCACGGCCACCATATTAATGAATAAATAAAGTCCAGGATAAGCAGCCTTCAGGCCGGCAAAAGCATTCAGTCCCATCAGAGCAAAGACATCAATCGCGGCCATGCCAGCTAGGAGGGCGGCAATAACGGCGTTAAATAAAATCACCCAGAGCTCCCGCTGTTTTTCCTCCCGGGGATCATTCCTGGGTTCCCCCAGCCAGGGCCAGCGGACCTTGACCTGGTCGGTAATACCTTTGGCCGCCGCAAAGACCGCCCCGATAACGGCAAAGAAGCGGCTGAGATCTTCCAACTGTATTCACCTCCTTCAGCCCGGCCGTTTATCATATCCTATGCATGGTGCCGGCCGGATGCTAAAGGGGATCCCCGCTGTTCCACCGGAGTTTATGGCTTCGTGAGCCATCCAATGTATCCCAACTAAGTAATTCTTTGCGATCAGGGAAGCAGCGAAGACTTCTTTGTTTAGAAAGAAGTAAACTCCCGGACAAAGTCTCAGAACCCAAGTTACCGCTCCGCCCCGTGAAGTTCTGCTAGGATAAGCCTGGCTTGCTAATTGCTGATAAATTTGGCGCCAAAAATCCATAACCTTAAATTTTTGACCATGTTTGTCTTTATTTGACATTGACTTTCCTTGACTATCTTTATAGAATAAAAGCGAAACAAAAAATTTAAAGGGGGGTATAGTACGATGTTTGGGTTAATACCTTTCTATAGCAGGAGAAAAGGCTTAAGGCCAATATTCTCCGATGTCGAGAATTTCATAGAACGGGTATTCAACGAAGACCTGTTTTGGGTCCCTGTATTCGGCCAACCTTTTAAGGCAGATATAAAGGAAACAGAACGCGAGTATATTGTGGAAGCCGAATTGCCGGGAATGGAAAAAGAGAATATTATAATTACTTATGACGATGGCGCGCTTAATATTTCTGTCAAACAGGATACAATAATCGACGAAACCAGGGAAAACTTCATCCGCAAAGAGCGGAGGAGTGGCAGCATTGAACGCAGGTTTTATTTAGAAGGCGTGGATGAAGAAAAAATTTCCGCCAGTTATAAAAACGGCCTGTTAACGGTAATATTGCCAAAGAAAGAGGCCGGATTAAAGCGCGGCAAACATATTCCTGTTGAATAGAGGTTATTGAGAGAGGCGGTTCTCGCAACAAGGGGACCGCCTATAGTGTTTGTGTACCCGGCATGGCACTGACTTGGTGAAAAAGTCTACTGGGGGCAAGGCGGCAACAGCCTGTTAGCTAAAGGCAAGGGTGTCCATCATGAGTTAGGATCCGGTGGAAACTGGCAGTAGAGTCACAACCTAATGAACAAGATCTCCATACGAGGGGGATAAGATTTGTTGCCCTTGTCGCCGGTTTTGGCAGGCACTATACTAGCCTACCTGGGCGGTTCCCTGGCCGGGGGGCATATTGCCGCCCGCCTTTGGCACCGGGTGGATGTGCGTCGGGTGGGCAGCGGTAACGCTGGTACCATGAACGTCCTCCGCAACCTGGGCTTGAAGGCAGGAATAGCTACTTTCCTCTGGGATACGGCCAAAGGTTACCTGCTGGCGGTCCTGGGGTGGAAGTGGGGTGGAATCGAACTTGCCGTCCTGATGTCTTTGGCAGCCGTGGCCGGGCACAACTGGCCCCTCTACTGGCAATTTCAAGGTGGAAAGGGCCTGGCCACCAGCCTGGGGGTGGCCCTGGCCATTTATCCGCCGGTAGTCCCGCCGGCGGCCATTACCCTTGGCGTGCTGGTATTCCTCACCCGCAACAGCGACCTGGCGACCGTCATTACTTTCAGCGGCCTGCCTTTTTATTTCTGGCTGCGCGAAGGACCAGGCTGGTATTTTATTCTCGGCCTGGGCCTGGCGGTGATTGCCTGGCTGCGCCACATACCTTTATTCATGAGAAGGACATAGGCGCTTATCGGTTGTATTTGCCATCAAGGAGAAGAAGTAATTTGGCCTCCTAAGTAATCATGAGCTATATTAAATTCTGTTCATATTGACCCCCGGATCCTGAAGGTGTTTTCACCTTGAGGTTTTTCATACTGGATCTTAAGTTCCTGAACATCTGCCATGGCCGGCCCATGGCGGCAGTAGTTCAGGAATTCTTTCACCCTCTCAGCCGGTCCTTCAACTACCCCTTCAACGCTGCCGTTATAGCGATTGCGCACCCAGCCGTTAAGTTGCAAAGCCGCAGCCTGCCGCAGGACAAAATAACGAAAACCCACCCCCTGGACCAGGCCCTTCACCCAGAAGTGCGCCCGCACAATGGACAAAGCCAAGACCTCCCTGGCAAAAATCTTATTAATTAAAGATAGCATAGGCCCTGGAAAAGAACAACTGATAGTTGGGCGGAAAGGTTCCCCTGTTAAGAAGGTGCGGTGGCAAAAGGTTAGAAGTCAATAAAAACCATTTCCGGTTGAGCAAGGACCTTTAAATCCTCCAGGGGGTTACCCCGGACGGCAATCAGGCAGGGTCGGTAGCCTGGTTTTACCTGCCCCAGTTCCCCGCCCAGGCCCAGGGCGGCCGCAGCTGTAACCGTAGCCGCCCGCAGCACAGCCGCCGCCGGGACGCCGGCCTGGTGCCAGTACAGCAGTTCGTCCACATAAGATTCCCCGTGGTAGACACCGGGTGCGCCGGCATCGGTGCCTATGACCAGCTTCACTCCGAGCTGGTAAGCTCTAGCAATCATCTGCTGCTGAGATTCCCGGGTCCGCTGTATAATTTCCTTTTCCCTCTCCGGGTAGAACTTTTTCACGGTGGTAGAAAGCCGGTTGGCTATAGCGGCGACAGTCGGTACCCAGTATGTACCCCTGGCCGCCATGGTTTCCAGTTGGGCCGTTGTAAGAAAATAGCCGTGTTCAATACTGTCCACCCCGGCGGCCAGGGCCAGGTCCACGCCGGGGGCCGAGTTGACATGGGCCATCACCGGCCGCCCGGACGCGTGGGCTTCCTTCACGGCAGTAACCAGTTCGGCTGCGTCAAATTCCAGGCCGCCCACCTCTCCGTAACGACGGAAGGTAACCAGGCCTGACACCACAACTTTTACCTGGTCGACGTCGCGGTTTACCAGGCCGGCA
The DNA here is from genome assembly GCF_006538385.1 of Moorella sp. E306M. Lineage (NCBI taxonomy): Bacteria > Bacillati > Bacillota > Clostridia > Neomoorellales > Neomoorellaceae > Neomoorella > Moorella sp. E306M. Next base: position 2,593,330 of record NZ_BJKO01000001.1, read on the forward strand.
ATCAGCTCCCTAATGGAGGCCGGATCGGTGATGCCGGGACCAAGAAAAGAACCGTATTTTCCTTTTTTCGTAACGGCCATCCCGGTGGCCACCACCCGGGGACCCGGGTATTTGCCTGTCCGGACCCACTCCCGCGCCTGGAGGTTGAGACACTCCCGGTCGCCGCCGTCCCTTATAGCTACCAGGCCATGCTCCAGGGATGCCCGCAGGGCCCGGGCCAGGGCGGATTCCCGGGCCGGCGGGTCCTGCCAGCGGGCCAGTGAGGCCTGAAAATCGATGCCGTCCAGGGCTAGATGGACGTGGGCATCGATCAAACCGGGTAACACCATCATTCCGGAAAGGTTGAGCTGCGGGGTATTTTTTTCTGTAACAGCCATTTTCTGTGATTGTACAGCGGCGATACGGCCCCGGCGGATGCTGATAACTACATGCTGCCGGCATTCCTCACTCTGACCGTCCCACAGGCTGCCGGCCAGAAGGTCCAGGTCTGTCTCCGGGTTAATGTAGACGAGCTTCATAGACCTCCCCCCAAACAATAACTATCCTACACCTTTAGAAGGATAGGAAGCAAGGCCGTCACCGATAAACCTTGGGAGGCAATTTGCATCCCCCAAATACCGGTGCTTACCTGCCAGCAGGATTCTCGTTTTTAACGGCGAATATTATTTTTTCATGGTAAAGTGATAGAGAGGCAGAGTAGAGAAATCATTGATTGAGGAGCCGTCATTGGCGACAAAATCAACAGGAGGAACAGGATGCTCGCAAGGATTATAGCCCCCGGGAGCTACCGCCGGGGTGCCGGTGTGATCAGGGCGTCCGGGCGGGCCTTGAGGAGCCTGGGCGCCAGGGCCTGCCTGGTAGGAGGCCACCGGGCCCTGGCGGCGGCAGCCCCGGCCCTGCGGGAGGCCATGGCTTCTGCCGGGGTGGAGCCGGTGGGTCAGGTGTGGTACGGGGGTGAATGCTGCCCGGAGAATATAGCCATGGTAGCGGCTGCAATTAAGGAAAAGGGCGCCGACTTCCTGGTGGGGGTTGGCGGCGGCAAAGCCCTGGATACCGCCAAGGGGGCTGCCTGGCAGGCAGGGGTGCCCCTGGTAACGGTACCCACTATCGCCGCTACGTGCGCCGCCTTTACATCTATCGCTATTATCTATGACCAGGAAGGGCACTTCCTGGCCATATCCCATGAAGCCGCAAACCCTTCCCTGGTCCTGGTAGACAGCCAGATAATCGCCGCTGCCCCCTGGCGCTATCTGACCGCCGGTATGGGGGACACCCTGGCCAAATATATCGAGCTCCGGGCTACCAGCACAGCAGTCTCCCCTCACCTGGCCCTGGAAGGAGCCCTGGGTTTAGCCCGCCTCTGCTATGACAGCATCCTGGCCGCCGGTCCGGGCGCCAGAGCGGCGGTAGAAAATCAAGTGGTCACCCCTGACCTGGAAAGGGTAATCGACGCTGTGATCCTCATCAGTGGTTTGGTCAGCGGCCTGGGCGGCGACGATGGGCGAACAGCCGGTGCCCACGGTATTTATGAAGGATTAACTGCCTCACCCCTGACGCGGGGTTGCTGCCATGGGGAACTGGTAGCCTTCGGCAACCTGGTCCAGCTGTTCCTGGAAGGGAGGGAAACCAAAGCCATCAAACACCTGGCCGCATTTAATCGTCAGGTCGGACTGCCGATAACCCTGGCAGAGGTGGGGTTATCTCCAGAGGATGAGCCTTCCTTGGACCTGATCAGCCGGGCAGCAGCGGAGAGCCCTGATATGGCCAATATGCCCTTTCCAGTAACGGCAGCTATGATCAAGGAAGCCCTCCTGGCGGCTGACCGCCTGGGGCAGGAGCTAGCCTGAGGCGAGTGAGGAAAGAAGTACAATTTAGTCGTAGAGAGTTATTTATAAGGAGGCCTATCATGAAAAATAAGTTCAGCAGAATCATTATCCTATTCCTGGTAGTTGCTTTGACCGGCCTGTTGTTAGCCGGATGTGGAGGCGGCAGCAAGCAGCAGGCTACTGATAAGCAGGCTGCCAGCGGCGGGGAGGAGCAACAGCTTACTACAGTCAAGCTCACCATGACCACCTGGTCGGGCTATGGACCCCTTTTTCTGGCCCGGGATAAAGGCTTCTTCAAGAAACATGGCCTGGACGTACAGCTTATTGTCATCCAGGGTCTGGGCGAACGCAAGCAGGCCCTGGCCGGTAAGCAGGTGGACGGCATTGCTACCACTCTGGATATCGTGACCCAGATTGTAGACGCTGGTATCCCCCTGAAACAGATCTGGGCGCTGGATGATTCCTACGGCGGCGACGGCATCCTCGCCAAACCGGAGATCAAGACTATAAAAGAGCTCAAAGGTAAAAATGTGGCTTATGATTTTGGCACCGCCAGCCATATCCTGCTGCTGGCCATCCTGGCTAAAAACGGTATGACGGAAAAGGACATCAACCATATCCAGATGTCCGCCAGCGACGCCGGCGCGACCTTCGTAGCCGGTAAAGTGGATGCCGCCGTCACCTGGGAACCATGGCTGAGCAAGGCCGTCAAGGAAAATAAAGGCAATCTCCTGGCAACCTCCAAAGAGACCCCTGGCCTGATTATGGATACAGTCGCCCTGCGGAGCGATTGGGCCGATAAACATCCCGAAGCGCTTCAGGCCATGGTTGATGCCCTGGCTGAAGCTATGCAGTACTGGGAAAACAATAAGGCGGAGGCCAACGCCATTATGGCCAAGGGGCTGGGAATTAAACAGGAAGAGTTTGAAAACAATCTGGAAACCCTGCGCCTCTTCAATCTGGCCCAGAATAAGGAAATGTTCGGTACAGCCGACAAACCGGGAACCCTCTATACCTCCCTGCAGCAGGCCATCGATTTCGGGTTTAACAACAAGATAATTAAATCGAAACCTGATGCTAAAGCCATGCTCGACCCAACCTTCGTCAACAAAGCCAAAATTTGAAACCAGAGATACGGTGTTGTTTAAATGCGCAAGTATCTTAAACTTAACACTCCCATTCCGGCAAAACTATATTTCAGCCTGAGCGTAGCTGCCTTTGCCCTCCTCCTGTTATTCTGGCAGCTGGGAGTAACGGTGGGGCAGCTACCGCCTTCCCATCTGCCGCCGCCCGGTGCTGTAGCCAGGGCGGCCGTCGACCTGGCGGCCAACGGTTTAATTAGCGATATTGGCATCAGCTTTTTCCGGGTTACTACCGGATTTCTCCTGGCTGCGGCTGTCGGCGTCCCCCTGGGGATACTTATGGGTAGCCTGAAGGTAGCCGAGGCTTTTTTTGAACCCTTGCTGGCCTTTTTTCGTTATATGCCGGCTTCGGCCTTTATCCCTCTTACCATAATCTGGTTGAGCATTTTTGAAGCCCAGAAGATAGGTGTAGTCTTTATAGGGATATTTTTCCAACTTGTCCTGATGATTATGGATGTCACCCAAAACGTTCCCCAGGACCTGATTGATACCGCCTATACCCTGGGGGCGCGCCCGCTGGAGGTCTTCCGGCGGGTCTTATTGCCGGCAGCTCTGCCGGGGATAATGGATACCCTGCGGGTCACCCTGGGGTGGGCCTGGACCTATGTCATCGTCGCCGAGCTGGTGGCGGCCAATTCCGGCCTGGGTTTCCTCATTATGAATGCCGGCCGGCAGCTGAGTACCCCTGATATGTTCGTGGGCATTTTAACCATTGGCGTCCTGGGGATTATCTGCGATATGGCATTTAAGGCCCTCAATCGCCTTTTATTCCCCTGGATGGAGAGGGAGGTATAACCATGGCACTGGCCGCAGCACCCGGGATATCCGGAAACAAGCTAACTGTTGTCAACCTGACCAGGGAATTTAACTTTAAGCGCCAGAAGATTACCGCTCTGGAAGGCATATCGTTGGAGGTAAAGGAAGGAGAGTTCGTTACCATCCTGGGGCCTTCGGGATGCGGCAAATCCACCCTGCTCCGCATTATTGCCGGCCTGGCAGAAGCCAGCAGCGGCCAGGTATATAAAGACGGACGTTTGATCCAGGGACCGGGGCCGGACCGGGGCATGGTCTTCCAGAGCTATACCCTCTTCCCCTGGCTGACGGTACGCCAGAATATCGAGTTTGGCCTTACCCTGAAGGGGATAGAAGCTGACCGGCGCCGGGAAATTGTCGATCACTACCTGGATATAATCGGCCTGGCGGCCTTTGCCGATGCCTTTCCCAAAAGCCTCTCCGGCGGTATGAAACAGCGGGTGGCCATTGCCCGGGCACTGGCCAACGATCCTGATATCCTCCTTATGGACGAACCTTTCGGCGCTCTGGACGCCCAGACCCGCCTGGTCATGCAGGAACTGCTTCTCAAGGTCTGGGAAGAAACCAGGAAGACCATCCTTTTTGTTACCCATGACGTGGAAGAAGCTATCTTTTTAGGGGATACTGTTTATGTCATGACGGCCCGTCCGGGCCGCCTCAAGGCGCGCATCCCCGTTCCCCTTTCCCGGCCCCGGACAATTGAAATCAAAAATTCCCGGGTTTTCCTGGAACTCAAGACCCGCATCCTGGAGCAGATCCGGGAAGAGAGCCTGAAAGCAGCTAGCATGATGCCGGCCGGGTGCGGTTAAAAAGTCACGGTGAGGGATTTACTCTTGTGAGCCACTCTGGTACAAAGCCAAAATATAAGGTTGGAGGTCACCATGGCTAACAGGCGCCTGCCCCAACAAAGTTCTGCCCGGCTGGTCTGGGAGACAAAACCGGCGGGGGAACCACGGGCGGGTGAATTTATTTTCCAGGCGCAAGAACTGGTCATACCGCAATCAGGCCGGGAAAACGTGCCTCAACAAAAAATCGCCGCAGGAAATCCAGTTATCAACCGCCTAATTTACGGTGACAACCTCCAGGCCATGCTCGCCCTCCTGGCCGGGGGGTATGAGGGTAAAATCAACTTGATCTACATCGACCCTCCTTTTTTCAGCCAGGCCAATTACAGTCACCGGGTTCCCATTGCCGGCACGGCAGACGGTCAGGAGGTCCCGGTTATCGAACGCCCGGCCTACCAGGATACCTGGGCCGGAGGCTTGGATGCCTACCTGGATATGCTCTACCCCCGCCTCCAGCTCATGAAAAAGCTGCTGGCACCGGACGGCAGTATCTATGTCCACCTGGATGCCAGCATCAGTCATTATATAAAGGTAATTATGGATGAGATCTTTGGCCCGGACGCCTTCCAGCGGGAGATTATCTGGCGGATTGGTTGGATTTCGGGCTACAAGAGCGCTGTACGCAACTGGGTCCGCAACCATGACACGCTGCTTTTCTATGTCAAAAACCCGGGGAAGTTTACCTTTAACAAAGAATACATACCCTACCCTCCTGATTACCGGCGCCGCGGCAACCAGCAAACGACGGGGAAAGGCTACCCTATGGAAGATGTATGGAACGCTAATCCCTTAGAATTTCAACTGAAAGGGGAAGAGAGCCTGGATTCTATCCAGATAAAGAGTTTCTCCCGAGAAAAGACCGGCTTTGCCACCCAGAAAAATAAAAGCCTCCTCCGGCGTATCATCAAGGCTTCCTCCAACCCGGGGGATCTGGTAGCTGATTTTTTTTGCGGTTCCGGTACCACCCTGGTAGTGGCTGAAAAGTTGGGCCGGCGTTGGCTGGGCTGCGAACTGGGCCAGGTGGGAATCCAAGTTACGCGCAAGCGCCTGGTGGCGGAAGGGGCCGGTCCTTTTCTTATCGAAACAATCAGGTCCAACCGGGTCGAAAGCAAACTGCCGCGATGCGTGACCCATACCAGAACTGCAGGCGTAACTGCATCAGACAGCAGACCCCAGCTGAGCTTAAGGAAACCCGCGGTAACCAGGCTGGCCAGTGGTCAGGTACAGATAACAGTAGGCCTGAAGGCTTATGCCCTGCCCGGCCTCCAGGATAACCACGCATATATTAAAAAGGGCGAGTGGGAGACTTTATTGGCTAAAGCTAGAGAAAACTTTGCTCTCCTTATCGATTACTGGGCCGTGGACTGGAATTACGACGGTCAAATTTTTAAAAGCCAGTGGCAGGCCTGGAGAGATTACGGCAAGGATGAACAAAACCTGCCTGTACAGGCTACGGCCATCCTGGAACCTGAACTTCCAAGGACCATTGCCGTGCAAGTAATTGATGTCTTCGGAAATGAGGTTATTGCTACTGCGACAGTAACCCAAGCATAAACAAACAGAAAGCCTCCGGGACAAATTCCGGAGGCCTTCATTTACCTGGAGCCAACGAGGGGATTCGAACCCCTGACCTACTGATTACAAGTCAGTTGCTCTACCGGCTGAGCTACGTTGGCACAAAATGCTGGTCGGGATGACAGGATTTGAACCTGCGGCCCCCTGCTCCCAAAGCAGGTGCTCTAGCCAAACTGAGCTACATCCCGTCAGCACTCATATTTTAACATGCTTGTGACCGGCAGGCAATACCTTAGCGCTCGCTTGAGGGTAAATTATCGCTCCTTACCAGGGAGGCCAGGGCTCCAGCGGCAGACAGGCAGGCACCGACAAGGAAGGCGGTTTTTAAGCCGGCCATAAAAGCCTGGGTGGCACCGGCGGGTCCCAGGACTGCCAGTTTGGCCGCCCGTTGCCAGGTAAAGACGCCGCTGCTAACGGCTATCCCCAGCACCATACCAACATTGCGGACCGTAGCCAGGACGCCAGAGCCAATCCCCAGCCGATGGCGGGGGACACTGCCCATTACAGCGCTATTATTGGGGGATTGGAAGATACCAGTACCCAAACCAAAAAGGCATAAGCGCCAGATAATATCCAGGGCCTGGGAAGTAACTTTAAGACCGGCCATCAGAAAGAGGGTCATACTGACGATAGACTGCCCTGTAAAGGCCAGCCTGCGCGTTCCCACGCGGTCCGATAAGGCCCCGCTAACAGGCGCAATTAAAAGAGTCACCAGGGGAGAAGCCGTTAAAATTAAACCAGCCTGCCCGGGACTGTAGTTCAATACTTGCTGCAAGTAAAAGGGAATTAAAAAAATAACTGCATACTGGGACATAAAATTCATTAGGGCCGCAAAGTTGGCAGCTGTAAACACCTTATTATGAAACAGGGTTAAATCCAGCATGGGTTGTTCAACTCGCCTCTCCCAGCGGATAAAGGCCCAGGTACCCGCTAAAAATACCAAACCCAGCAATAAGGTGACCGGTGATGTCCAGCCCCATTCTTCACCATAGCTACCGGCCAGCAGGAAAGCGCTCAAAGAGGAAAAACCAAGGGCCGCACCGGTTAAATCAAACCGCTGCGGCTGCAAATCTTTCGTGGCAGGTACTACCTGTCGGCATAAGATATAACTGAGGATACCAATGGGAATGTTAATAGTAAAAATGGCCTGCCACCCGGCTACCGTTACTAGCAAACCGCCCAGGGTTGGTCCCACGGCCAGGCCGGTGGCAATAATCATGCCGTTGGTCCCCAGGGCGCGCCCGCGTTCGTAAGGAGGGAAAACTGAGGTTATAATGGCCGGGCCCATGGCCATGAACATCCCGGCACCAATGGCCTGGATGGCGCGGAAGGCAATCAAGACCCAGATATTGGGGGCTAGGGCGCAAATTCCGGAAGCTACTGTAAAAATGGCAATCCCCATTAAAAGCACCCGGCGAAAACCGTACATATCCCCAAGGCGGCCGTAGGTCAAAATCAAACTTCCCAAAACTAAAAGATAGGCCATGGCCACCCAGCCTACCGTATTTAAATCGGCATTAAACACCCTGCTAATAGTTGGCAGGGCGACATTTACTACGCTGCCATCAATAGGCCCCATTATGCCGGCGGTCATGACAGCAAAAAGGATAAGCCAGCGTCGGGGGTGGGGAGCAAAAAGGGTATTATTTTGGGGGGGCAAAGCAAGAGCCTCCTTGATTACATATATTCATATTTTTTCACAACCGGTGTATCAAGTCAAGGTAACTTAAACCTTGACAGGAAGCCCCGGATAGCTTATACTCATATCAGTTACTATTATTAGAAAGGCAGGTACAAGCCATGGCAGTCTGGCAATGCACCCAGTGCGGTTATGAAAAGGATGCCCGTTGCAAACCCCGCAAGTGCCCCGAATGTGGTGCCAAAGATTCCTTTACCAAAAAAGATGCCACTACCCCTTAAGCTCCTTTAAGGAGCTTTTTTATTACCCCACCAAATTTAACCCGGACAGAATATAGTACAATAATCCGGAAGGAATAAGCTGGCACTCATCGTTAAGTTTTTTACTGGCCTGGGTGTTATATCTTGAAAACCGCAGACCCTTCTCCAGGAAATTTTTAGTAGGGAAATTAACTGCTTGCGTAAAGAATTGTTATTGCCTCAAACTATTGACACAAATAAGTTCTGCCGTTATGATTTAGTCAATATGTAATGGCAGGCTTTATATTGTGAGCGCATTCTTAATTGACAAAAATTATTCCATTTTTGCGCTAAATAGTCTATAATATTGGCCAAGTGGATAAAACATAGGATTGAAAGGAAAAAGGACAGTTAAAAAAAGTTGAATGATTTGTTGACCGGGTAGAGAAGAGAGCAAAAATTAACAACTAGTTAAAGGAAAAGATGGCAGGAAAAACGGACTTTGTGTAGAAGTTCACTAATATAACCGGAAAAATGTATGTTCACTTTTTTGAACAAAGGAGGTGTTCGAGTGAAGCTGGCCATTTCCGGGAAAGGTGGCGTCGGCAAAACCACCATCGCTGCCGGTTTAATTACGCATTTTGCCCGGCAGGGTTACCAGGTATATGCCGTCGATGCCGATCCCGATACCAGCCTGGGGATGGTCCTGGGACTTCCCGGAGAAAGGCTCGGTTCTCTTAAACCCGTTGTGGAGATGCGAGAGCTAATTGCCGAATATACCGGCGGTAGCGGTGCCTTCTTTTCTTTAAACCCGGAAGTAGATAGCCTGCTGCAGGATTACACCATTAGAAGCAATAATATTCTTTTTTTAAAAATGGGAGCCATCAAACCTGGGGGGTCAACCTGCTATTGCCGGGAAAATGCTGTCTTAAATGCCATGGTTAATTCCCTCATCCTAAAACGCCGGGAAATGGTGGTCCTGGATATGGGGGCGGGCATTGAGCACCTGACCCGGGGTACGGCCCGGGGGGTAGATCTGATGCTGATTGTTACCGAGCCCACCCTGGTCAGCATCCGGACCGCCCTGGTCGTCCAAAAACTGGCCGCAGAACTTGGTATTGAGCAAATAAAGTTTGTGGGCAACAAATTGCGTCAACCCAGGGATAAGGAATTTATCCTCAGCCACCTGCCGCCGGACGATGTCATCGGCCTGATACCCTTCCAAGCAGAAATTTTAGATCAAGCTGCTGGTTTTACCGGTGAGCAGTCTTTTACCGCAGCAGGTATTGCTGAGCTGGCTACCAGGTTGCTTAACTAACTGGATGTTGCCAGGGCATATGCAGGAGAACCGGAGTTCTCCGGAGAGATATTGTAAAAATGGAATAAAGCCAAGGAGGTAAGTAATATGCCCAGGTTCCGCGATCTCACCCACACTTCCAGGCCTTCAGGGGCCCCGCGGGTTATGGAACCCAAAAGCAGGGACCGCACGGTCGATCCGGCGGCCCTGGAAATGCTGGCTAAAAGCAGGGACGACAAGGTAATAACCGCCTTTGATCGCTTTGTTGCCCAGCAGCCCCAGTGTAAAATCGGGTATGAAGGTATTTGCTGCCGTTTTTGCCTAGCCGGCCCCTGCCGCATCAAGGCCGCCGATGGTCCCGGGAGCCGCGGCATTTGCGGCGCTTCAGCCTGGACCATCGTTGCCCGTAACGTCGGTTTAATGCTCCTTACGGGTTCCGCCGCCCACAGCGAGCACGGCAATCATATTGCCCATGCCCTGGTAGAAATGGCCAAAGGCAAAGCGCCGGACTATACCGTCAAGGATGAAGCCAAGTTAAGGGAAGTCTGCCGGCGCGTGGGTATCGAAGTAGAAGGCAAAAGCGTGATGGAACTGGCCCTGGAAGTAGGGGAAAAAGCCCTGGAAGACTTCCGCCGCCTGAAGGGCGAGGGTGAGGCCACCTGGCTGATGACAACTATAACTGAAGGCCGCCGGGAAAAATTCCGCACTCATAACGTTGTACCCTACGGTATCCATGCCTCTATTTCCGAACTGGTCAACCAGGCGCATATGGGTATGGATAACGACCCCGTGAACCTGGTCTTCAGTGCTATCCGCGTCGCCCTGGCCGATTATACCGGTGAACATATTGCCACTGATTTTTCCGATATCCTTTTCGGCACCCCCAGCCGGTGGTCAGCGAAGCCAACATGGGCGTCCTGGACCCGGATCAGGTTAACTTTGTCCTCCACGGCCATAACCCCTTACTTAGTGAAATTATCGTCCAGGCCGCCCGGGAATTGGAAGGGGAGGTCAGGGCTGCCGGTGCCAAGGGTATCAACCTGGTGGGCATTTGCTGCACCGGCAATGAAGTCCTGATGCGCCAGGGTATACCTTTGGTCACCTCCTTCGCGTCCCAGGAACTGGCAATCTGCACCGGTGCCATCGACGCCATGTGCGTCGACGTCCAGTGCATTATGCCTTCCATTAGCGCCGTGGCTGAATGTTATCATACACGGATCATTACCACTGCCGACAACGTCAAGATCCCGGGCGCCTATCACCTCGACTACCAGACGACTACGGCTCTGGATAATGCCAAAACCGCTGTCCGCATGGCCATTGAAGCCTTCAAAGAGCGCAAAGAAAGCAACCGGCCGGTTTTTATCCCTCAAATCAAAAACAGGGTGGTCGCCGGCTGGAGCCTAGAGGCCCTGAAGCAGCTTTTGGCTACCCAAGATGCTGAAAATCCCATCCGCGTGCTCAATAAAGCCATCCTTGACGGCGAGCTGGCCGGGGTGGCGCTTATCTGCGGTTGTAATAACCTGAAAGGGTTCCAGGATAACTCGCACCTGGTAGTTATGAAAGAGTTATTGAAGAATAACGTCTTTGTCATCGCTACCGGGTGTTCGGCCCAGGGAGCGGCCAAAGCCGGTTTAATGGACCCGGCCAATGTAGAAACCTATTGTGGCGATGGCCTAAGAGCTTTCCTCAACCGCCTCAGCCAAGGAGCCAATATTGAAATCGGCCTGCCGCCTGTTTTCCACATGGGTTCCTGCGTGGATAACTCCCGGGCCGCCGACCTCTTAATGGCCATGGCCAACGACCTTGGCGTCGATACGCCGAAAGTTCCTTTCGTAGCCTCGGCCCCGGAAGCCATGAGCGGCAAAGCGGTAGCCATCGGCACCTGGTGGGTATCCCTGGGTGTACCGACTCACGTCGGTACCATGCCGCCGGTGGAAGGCAGCGACCTGATCTACAGTATCCTCACCCAGATTGCCAGCGACGTTTACGGCGGTTACTTTATGTTTGAAATGGATCCCCACGTAGCTGCCCGGAAGATCCTCGACGCCCTGGAATATCGCACCTGGAAGCTGGGCGTGCACAAAAATGTTGCTGAGCGTTATGAAACCAAACTCTGCCAGGGTTACTAAAAGGGGGGGTCAGGCCATGACTGATTTCGACAAGATCTTTGAAGGTGCCATTCCCGAAGGCAAAGAACCTGTAGCCCTTTTCCGCGAAGTTTATCACGGCGCCATTACAGCCACCAGCTATGCGGAAATCCTTTTAAACCAGGCCATCCGGACCTACGGTCCCGACCATCCCGTCGGTTATCCGGATACCGCCTATTATTTACCGGTTATTCGTTGCTACAGCGGGGAAGAAGTAAAGAAACTCGGCGACTTGCCGCCCATCCTCAACCGCAAGCGGGCGCAAATAAGCCCGGTGCTTAATTTTGAAAATGCCCGCCTGGCGGGAGAAGCCACCTGGTACGCGGCTGAAATCATCGAAGCCCTGCGTTATCTTAAATATAAACCGGAAGATCCGCTCTTGCCCGAGCCCTGGACCGGCTTTATCGGCGACCCGGTCGTCCGCCGTTTTGGTATTAAAATGGTAGACTGGACCATTCCCGGAGAAGCCATTATCATGGGCCGGGCCAGGGATTCCAAAGCTCTGGCGAAGATCGTCAAGGACCTCATGGGTATGGGCTTTATGCTTTTCATCTGCGATGAGGCGGTAGAACAGCTGCTGGAGGAAAACGTCAAGCTGGGTATCGACTACATCGCCTACCCCTTGGGCAATTTCACCCAGATCGTCCACGCCGCCAACTACGCCCTGCGGGCCGGGATGATGTTCGGCGGCGTAACGCCGGGCCTGCGCGATGAGCAGCGCGACTACCAGCGGCGCCGCATCCGCGCTTTCGTCCTTTACCTGGGCGAACACGACATGGTCAAAACGGCCGCCGCCTTCGGGGCCATTTTCACCGGCTTCCCGGTGATTACCGACCAACCCCTGCCGGAAGACAAGCAGATTCCCGACTGGTTCTTCAGCGTCGAAGACTATGATAAAATAGTCCAGATAGCTATGGAGACCCGGGGTATCAAGCTGACCAAGATCAAGCTCGACCTGCCCATCAACTTCGGCCCGGCCTTTGAAGGGGAGAGTATCCGTAAGAACGATATGTATGTCGAAATGGGCGGCAACCGGAGCCCGGCCTTTGAACTGGTACGTACCGTTTCCGAGGCGGAGATTACCGACGGTAAGATCGAGCTTGTCGGCCCGGATATTGACCAGGTGCCGGAGGGCAGCACTTTACCCCTGGGTATCCTGGTGGATATTTACGGCCGTAAAATGCAGGCCGATTTTGAAGGGGTCCTGGAACGGAGAATCCATGACTTCATTAACTACGGTGAAGGCCTGTGGCACACCGGCCAGCGCGCCATCAACTGGCTGCGGGTGAGCAAAGATGCCGTGGCCAAAGGGTTCCGATTCAAGCACTATGGAGAAATCCTGGTGGCGAAAATGAAAGAAGAATTCCCGGCCATTGTTGACCGCGTCCAGGTAACCATCTTTACCGATGAAGCAAAAGTGAAAGAGTACCTGGCCATTGCCCGGGAGAAATATAAAGAGCGCGACGACCGTATGCGCGGTCTGACCGACGAGTCGGTGGATACTTTCTATTCCTGCGTCCTGTGCCAGTCCTTTGCCCCCAATCATGTCTGTATTGTCACCCCCGAGCGGGTAGGCCTGTGCGGCGCTGTCAGCTGGCTGGACGCCAAGGCTTCTTATGAAATCAACCATGCCGGGCCCAACCAGCCCATACCTAAACAAGGGGAGATTGATCCCGTTAAAGGCATCTGGAAGAGCGTCAACGACTACCTCTACACGGCTTCCAACCGCAACTTGGAACAGGTTTGCCTGTACACCCTTATGGAGAACCCCATGACCTCTTGCGGTTGTTTCGAGGCCATCATGGCCATTGTACCCGAATGTAATGGTATTATGATTACCACACGGGACCATCCCGGTATGACCCCTTCCGGGATGACCTTCTCCACCCTGGCCGGTATGATCGGCGGCGGCGTCCAAACCCCCGGCTTTATGGGCATCGGCCGCACCTATATTGTCAGCAAAAAATTTATTAAGGCCGACGGCGGTATCGCCCGCATTGTCTGGATGCCCAAAGCTTTGAAGGACTTCCTCCGTGAAGATCTGGTACGGCGCAGCATCGAGGAAGGCCTGGGCGAGGACTTTATCGATAAAATTGCCGATGAAACCATAGGCACCACCGTTGATGAAATCCTGCCTTACCTGGAAGAGGTGGGCCATCCGGCCCTGAGCTTGGATCCCATCATGTAGGCTCTACCCCCTGTTGCTGGTAAGGCCGGGTATATGCCTCTTTGTATATACCCGGCCCGGAATATTTAAATCTTGAAGGAAAGGAGTTAACAGTTATGGCTTTAACGGGATTGGAAATTTATAAGCAGCTGCCTAAAAAGAACTGTGGCGAATGCGGTACGCCTACCTGCCTGGCCTTTGCCATGAACCTGGCTGCCGGTAAAGCCAGCCTGGACTCTTGTCCCTACGTTTCCGAAGCCGCCCGGGAGGCCCTTAATGCCGCCGCGGCCCCGCCTATTGCCAAGGTGATCCTGGGCACAGGTACGGCAGCAGTAGAAATGGGGGATGAGACCGAACTCTTCCGCCACGATAAGCGCTTCTATCATGAAACGGCCATTGCCATCCAGGTAAGCGATAACCTCAGCACCGAAGAGTTAACGGCTAAAGTTGCTGCTATTAACGAGCTGCAGTTTGACCGGGTGGGGCAGCATTATACCATCCAGGCTATTGCCATCCGCCACAATGCTGATGACCCGGCCGCTTTTCAGGCAACAGTAGCTCGGGTTGCTGCCGCCACCTCGTTAAACCTTATTCTCATGGCTGACGATGCCGCTGTGATAAAACCTGCCCTGGCGGGAGTAGCCGACCGCAAGCCCCTGTTATATGCGGCCACTGCTGCCAATTACGAGGCCATGACTGCCCTGGCAAAAGAGTTTAATTGCCCCCTGGCGGTATACGGCAACGGCCTGGAAGAACTGGCCGGCTTAGTGGACAAAATCGTCGCCCTGGGCCACAAGCAGCTGGTCCTCGACCCCGGAGCCCGGGAAACTTCACGCGCCGTTGCCGACTTTACCCAGATCCGCCGCCTGGCCATTAAAAAACGCTTCCGCTCTTTCGGCTATCCCATTATTGCCCTGACGACGGCAAGCGATCCCCTGGCGGAAATCCTCCAGGCTACAAACTATATCAGCAAGTATGCCAGCCTGGTAGTCTTGCGTACCGCCGCCAAAGAACACCTGTTGCCCCTGCTGTCCTGGCGCCAGAATCTCTATACCGACCCGCAGGTACCTATCCGGGTAGAGGAGAAACTCAATGAAATAGGAGCCGTTAATGAAAATTCACCGGTTTATGTGACCACCAACTTCTCCCTGACCTATTACTCGGTAGAAGGAGAAATTGAAAGCACCAAGATACCCAGTTACCTGCTGTCCGTCGATACCGATGGCCTGTCCGTGCTGACGGCCTATGCCGACGGTAAGTTTGAGGCTGAAAAAATTGCCAGCGTGATGAAAAAAGTTGGTCTGGAAAATAAAGTCAAGCATCGCCGGATTATTATTCCCGGAGCAGTGGCCGTCCTGAAGGGCAAGCTGGAAGACCTGACCGGCTGGGAGGTACTGGTAGGACCCCGGGAAGCCAGCGGTATCGTGGCCTTTGCCCGGGCCAATTTAGCGTCCTAAATCATCTCTATTATTTAAGAAGGGGAAGAAGCCCGTGAATCAGTGTTCCGTTACTTTTTTACCCGCCGATATTACTGTTCTGGTAACGGCAGGCACCACCGTCCTGGAGGCGGCCCAGAAGGCCGGCCTCCCCTTGAAAAGTACTTGCGGCGGTGCCGGTACCTGCGGCCGCTGTATCATTAAAATTTGCCGGGGAGAAGTTCAGTTAAAAGGAGGACACCTGCCGGCCGCATTGAAGGAAGAAGGTTATACCCTGGCCTGCCAGACCATCATCCAGGGTGATGTAGCCATCGAGATCCCGGCAGAATCCCTTCTCGGCAAACATCAGGTGCTCCTCCAGGATAAGGGGCGGCTGCAGGACGGTCTGGCTGATTTACCGGGTTCCTATCCCCTGGAGGCTGCCTGTGAAGTCGTAACCCTGCATCTCGCCGAGCCTACCCTGACGGAAAACACCAGCGATGCCAGCCGCCTGCTGGCGGCTTTGCGCAGGGAAAAAGGGATGGAGGGGAAGGTAAGCTTGGCCCTGCTCCAGGATTTGCCGGAGAGCTTGCGCCAGGCCGGCTGGCAGGTTGATGTCACCCTGGCCAGGGCTGATAACCGCCTCTTACGGGTTACCCCTGCCGGGTCAGGCAGGAGCTTCGGCCTGGCCATCGACCTGGGCACCACGACGGTAGTGGTCTCCCTCCTGGACCTGCGTAACGGCCGGAGGATTGGCCAGGGCGGTAGTTATAACCGCCAGGCGGCGTATGGTGATGATGTCATTTCCCGCATCATCCACGCCACCAGTAACCATGGGGGCCTGGAGGAGCTGCGCCAGGCGGCCCTGGCCACCATTAACGAGATCAGTAATTCTTTACTGGCCAAACACGGGATTGACCCGGCGGAGGTGACGGCGGCAGCCATCGCCGGCAACACTACCATGAGCCACCTGCTCCTGGGCGTAAATCCCAAGTATATCCGCCTGCAACCCTATATCCCTGCTGCTACCGAGTGGCCGGCCCTCACTGCCGGGGAAATCGGGCTGGCCATTAATCCCCTGGCTACCGTCCAGGTCTTCCCCAGCGTTGCCAGCTATGTGGGCGGCGATATTGTCGCGGGCGTCCTTTTTACCCGCCTTGCCAGGGGAGAAGAACTGACCCTCTTCATTGACATCGGCACCAACGGGGAAATGGTCCTGGGGAATAAAGAATGGCTCATCGCTTGTGCCTGTTCGGCGGGGCCAGCCTTTGAAGGCAGCGGTATCACTTGCGGTATGCGGGCCATGGAAGGAGCGGTTGAAGGAGTAACCATCGACCCGGAAACCTGTGAAGTTGAGCTGGAGGTAATCGGCGGCGGCCGCCCGGCCGGCCTGTGCGGCAGCGGTTTAATCGACTGCCTGGCGAAGCTCAGGCGGGCCGGCATCATCGACCGGACCGGTAACTTCCAGGAAGTAGCCACACCCCGGCTAAGGCTTACTGATGAAGGCTACGAGTTTGTCCTGGCCTGGGCGGCAGAAAGCAGCCACGGCAAGGATATCGTCATTACCGCCGCCGACATCAAAAATCTCATCCGCTCCAAGGGAGCCGTCTTTGCCGGTATCCAGAGCCTGTTAAAGACCGTTTCCCTGGACCTGGAAGCAGTCGACAGGATTATCATTGCCGGCGGTTTCGGCAATTACCTGCACGTTCCCAATGCGGTCGAAATCGGCCTCTTACCCGATTTGCCGGCGGAAAAATACATTTTTGCCGGCAACACTTCCCTCAAGGGTGCCGAGCTGGCCCTCCTTTCCCGGCCGGCCTGGCAAGATGCCCTGGAACTGGGCCACAAGATGACCTATCTGGAACTTTCCGCCGGCAACCTCTTTATGGAGGAATTTGTCTCGGCCCTGTTCCTGCCCCATACCCGGCTGGAACTCTTTCCCTCTGTAACCGGGGAAACCGGTCTGGAAAGGAGGGAAGGGTAAGTGGCCCGCCATATTGCCGTTGCCGGTAAAGGGGGTACAGGAAAGACTACCTTTGCCGCCCTGTTGGTACGCTATCTGGTTTTGAACCATAAGGGGAGCATCCTGGCCGTGGACGCCGACCCCAACGCCAATTTAAACGAAGCCCTGGGCGTTAAAGTCGATACCGTTATTGCCGATATCCTTGACGCCACCAAAAACCCGCGGGCCATCCCCGCTGGCATGAGCAAGGATATGTTCATCCAATACCAGCTGGCCCAGGCCCTGGTAGAAACTAGAAGCTTTGACCTGTTAACCATGGGCCGGCCCCAGGGGCCGGGCTGTTACTGTTATCCCAACGACCTTTTGCGCAAGCACCTGGAAACTTTGAGCGCCAACTATGATTATATGGTTATTGACAGTGAAGCCGGCCTGGAGCATATCAGCAGGCGGGTTATCCAAAATGTAGGGGCTCTTTACGTCATCAGCGACGCCTCAGTGCGCGGGATTCGTTCCGCCGGGAGGGTACGGGAACTGGTCCGGGAACTGCAGCTCGATATTCCCCATATGTACCTTGTTGTAACCAAAACTACCGGTGATCCTGGTCCCCTCCGGGAAGAGATCGAGCGGACAGGATTGCCCCTGGCCGGGACTATTCCCTATGATGAACAGGTCGTCGCTTTTGACACCTACGGCAAACCCCTTTTTGACCTACCGGCAGATGCCCCGGCCGTGCAGGCAGTCAATACCATTCTTAGCAGGTGCCGTATTTAACTATTTATGCGGAAGGAGTGTTTTTCATGGCCGTCCAGATTTTACGTGAGCGCAGCCGTGCCGCGGTACAAAAAGTTGTCCTGGGTGCCACCAAAGAGCAGGGCGGTACCCGGAGCCACACCGTTGTGGTCGGCGGCGATGCCGCCCTTCCCTTCCACCATTTTGAAGGCGAGGTTAGCCGCCCCGTCATTGCCATGGAAGTCCAGGATATCGTTCCCGACTGGCCGGATGTTTTGAAGGATCCCTTTAATGATGTAATCAATGAGCCCGGCCGCTGGGCGCAAAAATGCGTAGCTGCATACGGCGCCGACCTGATTTACCTGAAACTCGACGGTGCCGATCCCGAGGGAGCCAACCGCACGGTAGACCAGTGTGTGGCTACCGTCAAGGAAGTCCTGCAGGCGGTCGGCGTGCCGCTGATTGTCGTCGGCTGCGGCGACGTGGAGAAAGACCACGACGTCCTGGAGGCAGTGGCCGAAGCGGCAGCAGGGGAAAACCTGCTCCTGGGTAACGCCGAGCAGGACAACTACAAATCCCTGACGGCGGCCTGCATGGTACACAAGCACAACATTATTGCCCGTTCACCCCTGGATATCAATATCTGCAAGCAGCTCAACATCCTCATCAACGAAATGAATCTGGGGTTGGACCGCATCGTTATCGACCCATCCATTGGCGGCCTGGGTTACGGGATAGAATACGCCTACTCCATTATGGAGCGCATCCGCCTGGGCGCCCTTCAAGGTGATAAAATGCTATCCATGCCGGTAATCTGTACGGTTGGATATGAGGCCTGGCGCGCCAAGGAAGCTGTGGCTCCGGTTAGCGAATACCCCGGCTGGGGTAAAGAGGTGGAGCGTGGTATCCTCTGGGAAGCCGTTACCGCCACCGCCCTCCTCCAGGCCGGCGCCCATATTCTCCTCATGCGTCACCCGCAAGCCGTGGCCAAAGTGAAGGAAAATATCGACCAGCTAATGGCCAGCAACGCTTATTAATAAAGTAAAAAGGAGGTCTAAAGCATGCTTATCATTGGCGAAAGGATTAACGGCATGTTCAACGACATTAAAAGAGCCATCCAGGAACGGGACCCGGCCCCTGTACAAGAGTGGGCCCGGCGCCAGGAAGAAGGCGGCGCCCGCGCCCTGGATCTCAATGTCGGACCGGCCGTCCAGGATAAGGTTAGTGCCATGGAATGGCTGGTAGAGGTTACCCAGGAAGTCAGTAGCCTGCCCCTGTGCCTGGATTCCACCAATATCGCGGCCATCGAAGCGGGTTTGAAAAAAGCCAGGAACAGGGTTATCATCAACTCCACCAATGCCGAACGGGAAAAAATAGAAAAATTGTTCCCCCTGGCCGTTGAGCACGGTGCGGCCCTCATCGGCCTCACCATGAATAAAACCGGCATTCCCAAGGACAGCGATACCCGCCTGGCCTTTGCCATGGAACTGGTAGCTGCTGCCGATGAATTCGGCCTGCCCATGGATGACCTGTATATAGACCCCTTGATTCTCCCGGCCAACGTCGCCCAGGATCACGCTCCTGAAGTTTTAAAGACCCTGCAGCAGATTAAAATGCTGGCCGACCCGGCTCCCCGGACCGTACTGGGATTGAGCAACGTGTCCCAGAACTGCCAGAACCGGCCCCTTATCAACCGGACTTTCCTGGCCATGGCCATGGCCTGCGGCCTGGATGCCGCTATAGCCGATGCTTGCGACGAAGCCCTCATGGAAACAGCGGCAGCTGCAGAAATTTTGCTCAACCAGACGGTTTACTGTGATTCTTTTGTCAAGATGTTTAAAACCAGGTAGGACTTTTATCAACAACGTCGAAGCTTATTGGGGAGGAACTCCATATAGCAGCGTTACAGGAATACGTTGATACCTGTAGGAATATGCGCGGGAAAAGAGAGAGGTACCGGCGTATTGTCTTAACGCTGGTCCTCTCTTTTTCAGGGTAGAAAGGAGGAAGGGGATTGGCTGAGCAACAAATTATACCTTCCCACCAGCTTGTTGCTGCCGTGACCAGGCAATCGGGTCAACCTGTCAGCCGCTGTTACCAGTGTCATAAATGCACAGCCGGCTGTCCGGTAACCATGGCCATGGACCTGATGCCCCACCAGGTAGTACGTTTTGTCCAGCTAGGTTTGGAAGAAGAACTTTTAAAAAGCAAAACTATCTGGCAATGTGCTTGCTGCCGGACCTGTGTATCCCGCTGTCCCAACGGTATCGACATTGCCGCCATTAATGACGCTTTGAAGCAACGGGCCCTGGCTAAAGGCGTCCGGCCGGCCCTGCCGGAAGTGGCTGCTTTCCACCAGGCCTTCCTGGCTTCGGTTAAAAGCAAGGGTCGGGTCCATGAACTGGGGATGATCATTGCCTTCAAAATGAAGACAGGTACCTACTTCCAGGATGTTCCCCTAGGGCTGAAAATGCTTAGCCGCGGTAAACTGCGGCTTTTACCCGAAGGGCTTAAAAACAAAGCTCGCTTCCGGTCCTTGTGGCAAGGGGAAAAGGGGGGACAGGTATGAAATTGAGTTATTACCCCGGCTGTTCCCTGCACGCAACGGCGGCCGAATATTCCGCCTCCACCGAAGCTGTATTTAAAGCCCTGGGAGTGGAGTTGCAGGAACTGGAAGACTGGTGCTGTTGCGGCGCCACCTCCGGCCACTCCCTCAGCAGTTACCTGAGCCATGCCTTACCGTTGCATAACCTGGTCCTGGCCGAGGCTGCCGGTAACGATCTGCTGGTACCCTGCGCCGCCTGTTATAACTCCTTAAAAGCAGCCCAAACCTTTATGGCCGGCGGCAGCCAGGAAGCCCGGCAGCTCAACCGGCAGGCAGGTCAAATCCTGGGACGGGAATACCGGGGAGAAGTGCGGGTGCGTCATGTCGTCGACATGCTGGCCGATCCCCGCATCCAGGCTCTGCTGGATGGGAAGGTAAAGAAAAGCCTGGCCGGCCTCCCCCTGGCGTCCTACTACGGCTGCCTGCTGACCCGGCCGCCGAAAGTAGCCAGTTTTGAGGCCAATCCCGAACAACCCCAGCTGATGGACCGGCTATTAGCCTGGTGTGGAGCCACTCCGATAGCCTGGACCCATAAAAACGAGTGTTGCGGGGCCAGTCTCGCCATCCCCCAGCCCCAAATCGTAGAGCAACTGGTGGGAAAAATTGTAGCCGCCGCCCGCCATGCCGGAGCTGTAGCCATAGTGACGGCCTGTCCCCTGTGCCAGACCAACCTGGACAGCCGCCAGCCGGCCGGGAAAGATCCGCTACCCATCTTTTTCATCACGGAAGTCATCGGCCTGGCCCTGGGGCTGGATGCCGCTCCCTGGTTGAAGAAACATTTAGTCGATCCCCTGCCCCTTATACGGCAGCAGGGGTTGCTGGTAGCCTCCTAGCAGAAAGGTTGTGAGACGCCATGAAGGAAAAACAGGAAAATGTCCCGGCCGTAGGTGCGGTCCTGGTCCTCGGCGGCGGTATTGCCGGTATGCAGTCGGCCCTTGATCTGGCTAATGCAGGCTACCTGGTACACCTGGTGACAGAAAGTTCTTCCATCGGCGGTCGTATGGCCCAGCTGGACAAAACCTTCCCCACCAACGAATGTGCCATGTGCTTGCTGGGTCCCCGGATGACAGATACCTTGAACCATCCCAACATCCGCCTGTATACTTGCGCCTCCCTGGAAAAGGTAGAAGGGGAAAAGGGTAATTTTACCGTCCAGATCCGTCAAAAGCCCCGCTATGTTAATATCGAGGAATGTACTGCCTGCGGCGACTGCGAGCAGGTTTGTCCGGTATCGGTACCCAATGAGTACAATCAGAATATGGGCAGCCGGAAGGCCATCCACAAGATGTTCCCCCAGGCGGTGCCCAATAAATACCTGATTACCAAAAGGGGTATACCTCCCTGCCGCAGCACTTGCCCGGCTGGTACTAATGCCCAGGGTTATGTGGCCCTGATCTCCCAGGGTAAATTTGCTGAGGCTCTGGAAGTAATCCATCGCCGTATGCCCTTTGCCGGCATCTGCGGCCGCATCTGTCACCACCCTTGCGAAACCGAGTGTAATCGGGGGCAGTTTGACGACCCCATTGCCATCGCGACTCTGAAAAGGGCGGCCTATGACTACGGCTGGGAAGCTGAAGCCGCCCGGGAGCAGGAACAGAGGCCAGAGCTTCCCGCCAGGCAGGAAAAAATAGCCATCATCGGCGCCGGACCGGCAGGACTTACGGCCGCCCAGGACCTGGCCCTGGCAGGCTACCAGGTTACTATTTATGATGCTATGAGCCAGCCCGGCGGCATGCTGCGCGGGGGCATTCCCCGGTACCGCCTCCCCCTGGAGGTAGTCGACCGGGAAACCGGGCGCATCCTTGCTTTGGGGATTAAGTTTGAACCCAATACCGTTGTCGGCAAAGATATTACCCTGGCGGAACTGCAAAAGCGGTACAACGCCATTATCATCGCCACCGGCCTGCAGCAGAGCCGCATGCTTAAGCTTGAGGGTGCCGATTTAAAGGGTATTCTACCGGGGGTAGCTTTCTTGCGGGAAACCGCCCTGGGCGGCCGGCCCGAAGTAGGGGCAAGGGTTGTCGTCATCGGCGGCGGTAATGTAGCCATCGACGTGGCCCGGACGGCCCTGCGCCTGGGGGCTAAGGAAGTTCACCTGGCCTGCTTGGAATCCAGGAATGAGATGCCGGCCCATCCATGGGAAGTCGAAGAAGCCCTGGAAGAAGGCGTTATCATCCATCCTTCCTGGGGCCCCAAACGTTTCCTCGGCGAAGGCGGCCGGGTCACGGGTATTGAACTAATGCAGTGTACCCGGGTTTTCGATGAACAAGGCCGTTTTAATCCCCAGTATAATCCCGAAGTTAACCAAACCCTTGCTGCCGACACCGTTATTCTGGCCATCGGCCAGGTTGCCGATCTTTCTTTCTTAGGCGAACACGGTAACATAGCCACCAGTCGCGGCCTGATTGCCGCTGATCCCCTGACCCTGGCTACCAGCGTACCCGGCATCTTTGCCTGCGGCGATATCGTCCGCGGGCCTGCCTCGGTAGTAGAAGCCGTAGCCAGCGGCCACGAAGCAGCGGAATCCGTGAAACGCTACCTCGAGGGTGAAGACCTGGCTGCCGGCCGTTCCCTGGCAAAGGAACCCAAGCTGGACCCGCCGCCCAATGTTATACCCTTCCCCGGCCGGCGCAAAATCCAGGCCATGGCGCCGGTAGCAGAGCGCATCCAGGATTTCCGCGAAGTCTACCAGGGCTTTACCCCGGAAGAAGCCATCGAGGAGGCCAAACGCTGCCTGAACTGCGGCATTTGCTCGGAATGTCTCCAGTGTGAAGCTGTTTGTAAAAAGAAGGCTGTGGAGCACTGGCAGCAGGAAAAGGTGGTGGAACTCAAGGTTGGCTCCCTGGTCTTGGCCCCCGGCTATGAACTCTTTGATGCCACCCTGGCCGGCGAATACGGTTACGGTTATTATGCCAATGTGGTGACCAGCCTGGAGTTTGAGCGGCTGCTCAGCGCCACCGGCCCCACGGAAAGCCACGTGGTACGGCCTTCCGATCAGCGGCCGCCCAAAAAGGTGGCCTTCATCCAGTGCGTGGGTTCCCGGGATTGCGAGGGGGAAGGCAGTCCTTACTGCTCAGCCATCTGCTGCATGTATTCCACCAAAGAAGCCATTATTGCCCGGGAACATGACGCCAATATTGAGCCGACCATCTTCTACCTGGATATCCGCGCCTACGGTAAAAACTTCGATCGCTACGTCGAGGCGGCTAAAGCCGCCGGCGTACGTTATGTGCGGGCTATGATTTCCCGGGTGGAAGAAGATCCGCAGACCAAAAACCTTACCATCCAGTACTATGCCGACGGCAGGATAACCCGGGAAGAGTTTGATATGGTGGTGCTAGCGGTTGGTGTCAGGCCGCCGGCCGGGGCGGAAAAGCTGGCGGCTGCTGCCGGTATTGAGCTTAATCTTTATGGCTTTGCTAAGACCTTGCCCTTCCAGCCGGTAGCCACTACCCGGCCGGGCGTTTATGTGGCCGGCGTCTTCCAGGGTCCCCGGGACATCCCGGAAACGGTGGTCAATGCCAGCGCTGCCGCCTCTTTAGCCGGTGCCGCCATAGCTTCGGGCCGCAACACTCTGGTAACGCCCAAGGAATACCCGCCGGAAAGGGACGTCAGCCGGGAAGAACCGCGGGTAGGTGTCTTTATCTGCCACTGCGGCATTAATATCGCTGGTGTAGTCGATGTCAAGGCAGTAGTTGAGGCTGCCGCCAAACTCCCGGGAGTGGTCCATGCCGAGGATAACCTCTACACCTGTTCCCAGGACACCCTGAACAAGATTAAAGCCGCCATCCAGGAATATAACCTGAACCGGGTGGTAGTGGCCTCCTGCACCATTCGCACCCACCAGCCCCTTTTCCGGGAAGCCTTAAAGGAGGCCGGTTTAAACCCGTTCTACTTTGAAATGGCCAATATCCGCGACCAGTGTTCCTGGGTGCACCGCAACGAACCGGCCAATGCAACTTTAAAAGCTATTGACCTGGTGCGCATGGCCGTGGCCAAGGTCAAACGCCACGAAGCCCTGCACCTGCAACCGGTACCGGTTGTCCAGAAGGCCCTGATCATCGGCGGTGGCATCGCCGGTTTGACGGCAGCATTAAATATCGCCGAGCAGGGATTTGACGCCATTATCGTCGAGCGAGAAGCCGAGCTGGGCGGGCAGGTACGGTATTTACGGAACACCCTGGAAGGGGAAGACCTGCAGGCCCTCTTAAAAGACCTGATCGCCAGAGTCCGGGCCAACCCCCGTATCCAGGTGTTCACTGGTGCCCACCTGGAAGACTTTGGCGGCCACCAGGGACACTTTACCACCACCATATCCCTTAGTGAACCCGGAAAAGAACACGTACGCCGTACCCTGCAACTGGAACACGGCGTGGTAATCGTCGCTACCGGCAGCCAGGAATTAAAAACCGACGCCTATCTCTATGGCCAGGACGAGCGGGTCGTAACAAATACCCAGCTGGAGCAGGCCCTTGCCGACGGCCACTGGGATGCCGGCAAGAACAAACAGGTGGTCTTTATCCAATGCGTGGGCTCCCGGGATGGCGAGCACCCCTACTGCAGCCGCACCTGCTGCGCCCAGACCATTAAAAACGCCCTGGCCATTAAAGCGCGTAATCCCGAGGCTTCAATTTACATCCTTTACCGGGACATCCGCACCTATGCCTTCATGGAGGATTATTATCGCCAGGCCCGGGAGCAGGGCGTCCTCTTTATCCACTATGAGCCAGAAAGACCACCTGAGGTACGCCGGCGGGACATCGGCCTGCTGGAGGTATTAGTTAAGGACCCCGACTCCGGCAAAGACCTGGTCCTCTGGCCCGATCAACTGGTCCTGGCCACAGGTGCCGTAGCCCCGGATGGGGTGGAAAAACTGGCTACCATGCTGAAACTGCCTCTAAACGAAGATAAATTCTACGTTGAAACCCATGCCAAGCTGGCGCCCATTGACTTCCCCTCGGCCGGGATTTTCCTCTGCGGTGCCGGTCATGCGCCCAAATTTGCCAGTGAAGCCATTGCCCAGGCCGAAGGTGCCGTGGCCCGGGCCTGTACAGTCTTGAGCCGGGAAAACCTGATGGTGGGCGGCGTGGTAGCCGTGGTCGATGCAAACAAGTGCGCTGCCTGCCTGACCTGTGTGCGGGTCTGCCCCTACAGCGTCCCGCGCATTAATGAACGCAACGTAGCCGAGATCAATGCCGTCCAATGTATGGGCTGCGGCACCTGCGCCGGTGAATGCCCGGCCAAAGCCATCCAGCTCCAATTCTATAAAGACGACCAGCTGCTGGCCAAGGTGGCCGGCCTCTTCGGGGAGGTGTAACCGCTTGCAGGAGTTTGAACCGAAAATTATAGCCTTCTGTTGCTTCTACTGCGCCTATTCCGCCGCCGACCTGGCCGGTTCCTTACGCCTGCAGTACCCGGCCAATATCCGGGTGATTGAAATGCCCTGTTCTGGTAAAACCGACGTCCGGGTGTTGTTGGAAGCCTTTGAAGATGGCGCCGACGGTGTCTATGTCCTGGGCTGCATGGAAGGCGATTGTCACTTCCTGAAGGGGAATTTCCGGGCCAAACGCCGGGTCCAGCAGGCGAAAAAAATCCTGGACGAGATCGGTATCGGTGGTGAGCGCTTGGAGATGTACAACCTCTCGGCGGCCATGGGACCGCGTTTCGCGGAAATTGCCCGGGAGTTTACCGAGCGTATCCGCAAATTAGGTCCCAGCCCGTTAAACAAGAATTATGCTTCCTCCAGGCAAGGAGAGGACGGCCGGCAGGCTGCAAATTCGATGAAAGCAGGTGAGCAGGAATGATTATCGCCGAGGGTAAACCCCTGGCTGAAGTTGCCGGGTTGATTCAAGGGGCCAGAAAGGTACTGGTAGTCGGTTGCGGCGGCTGCGTGACCGTTTGCCTGGCCGGTGGGGAGAAAGAAACGGGGATCCTGGCCGCCGCTTTGCGGATGCTGAGGCAAAAGGAAGGCAATCCCCTGGAGACGGTGGAGGTTACCCTGACCCGCCAGTGTGACCCGGAATATGTAGAGATGCTGGCTAAATATGTCACTGACGATGTTGAAGCCATTGTCTCCCTGGCCTGCGGTGTCGGCGTCCAGTTCCTGGCTGAACGCTATAACAAGTGGGTAGTGCCGGCCCTGAACACCAAGTTTGCCGGTGGGACCGTGGAACACGGCGTCTGGGAAGAACGCTGCGGCCTCTGCGGTGAGTGTATCCTCTATAAAACAGGGGGTATTTGCCCTATTATCCGCTGCTCCAAGAGCATTTTAAACGGTCCCTGCGGCGGTTCCCAGAATGGTAAGTGTGAAGTTAACCCGGAAATCCCCTGTGCCTGGCAGCTCATCTACGACCGGATGCAGGCCCTGGGTAAACTTGATCTCCTTATGGAAATTCAGCCACCCAAGGACTGGTCCAAGTCCCGGGACGGTGGTCCCCGGAAAGTGGTACGAGAGGATGTGAGGCTGGCATGAAAACAGAAAGCAAACTGGAAAAAATCCTTTCCCAGGGTCATTTTGTGGTCAGCGGCGAAATAGGCCCGCCCAAACATGCCAACCCCGAGGGTATTAAAAAACATACCGCCCTGTTAAAAGACTATGTTGATGCCATGAACTTGACGGACAACCAGACGGCCATTGTCCGCCTCTCGAGTATAGCCGCCGGCGTCCATGTCCTCCAGGCGGGGGGCGAGCCCATTATCCAGATGACGGTCCGGGACCGCAACCGCATCGCCCTGCAGAGCGACCTCCTCGGGGCCTATAGCCTGGGAATGCGTAACGTCCTCTGCCTGTCGGGGGACCACCAGTCTTTCGGCAACCACCCGACGGCCAAAAACGTGCATGATGTGGATTCCATCCAGCTCATTAAAATCGTCAAGGACTTGCGGGACGAGAAAAAATTTGCCTGCGGGGAAGAACTGAAGGGCAATGAACCGCGGTTTTTCATCGGCGCCGCTGCCAATCCCTTCGCCGATCCCTTTGAGTTCCGGGTCCTGCGCCTGGAAAAGAAAATCAACGCCGGCGCCGACTTCATCCAGACCCAGTGCATATTTGATATGGAGCGTTTCGAGCGCTTCATGGCTCTGGTCAGGGAGAGAGGCCTGCACAAAAGAGCCCATATCATTGCCGGCGTCATGCCCCTGAAGTCGGCTAAAGCCGCCAAATATATGCAGCAGTCGGTGGCCGGGATGATCGTTCCCGATGAGATTGTCAACCGGATGGAAAAAGCTGCCGACCCCAGGGCCGAAGGGGTGGCCATCTGTGTCGAACAGATTAAACACCTCAAGACTATTGAAGGGGTAGCCGGTGTACACATAATGGCTGTAATGTGGGAAGAGATTATCCCCACCATCGTCAAGGAAGCCGGCCTCTACCCCCGGCCCAAGGTGGAATAAATTTTGACACCGGGTTTGCACCCCGGTTTTTTTTCACCCTGCAGTTCTTTCCGGCGACCTACCCGCATATATTGTTGGGAGGAAGAGCTGCCAGGAGGTGGGGATATTGCGCAATAACCGGCTGGAAAATGAAATCCTGCAGCGTGTCGATGAACTGGTTCAGTGTGCCATATCCATAAGCCTTAAAGACGAATCCACCCGGGCCGAACAGCTGGCCCGCGGTATAGACATGGTTCAGAAAATGGGCGACTTGCTCCTGGAAGTCTTGGAAGGACGGGAGCAACATCTCCAGGCTATACTTGAGCAGCTGGTGGCCCAGCGTCTACCCGACCGTCGTATCCTGCAGAGCTTTGGCAACTTTCCCCGCGACATCCAGTATATAATCAGCGAGGGTATAGCACGTTACTTAAAGACCAGGGAAGAAAAGGAAAAGACTTCCTCTGAGGAAAGTGTACCCCTTGCACCCGGGGAAGCAGTTGATGTTGCAAATACGGCATCATCGGCCGCCCAAGCGGGGCAGATAGATACCGACCAGTTTCCGCTTGAAGCTACAGCTGGCAATATGTCAGAAGAACCGGTAAAGGAACCGGGTCTAAAACCTGAAAGTGTCGTGGAAGATAAAACGCTGCCAGTCATCAGTGAAGGTGAAGAGGGAAAGTCCTTCCCGGAGCAAACTACGGCAGCAGATCCCTTAAGTCAGGCCATGGAGACCCTGCGTCTGGCTCTCCTCCAGGCCTACCCTGACGAAGAACTTGTCATCAACTATGAAACCCGGGGAGGAAAAATTCCCTTTTTCCTGCCCCGCCTGCAGCTGGGTTTTGCACCGGCCGGTACGCACTACGATTGGCGCCATGAATTTTACTGCCGCCAGCAGGGAATAAGCATCCGCAAAGTCGCCGCCGATGAACTGGCCAATCCGGTCTACCTGGCCCGCCGCCTGCGAAGGGAAGCCGGCTGGCACCAGCTAACTTAATTTATTATTGACACCAAAGCCGGGCCGGTGCTAAAATAGCATTAAAATTTATAGCAAGTTTAAAGGCAGTGAAGGGAAGAGTAGGCAGGCCCCCTGCTCGCCAGCGAACCGGGGAGGGTGCAAGCCCGGTAGCAGACCTGTCGAAAGCCACCCTGGAGCCGCCGTCTGAAGGGGTTCCCCATTAAGGCAGGACGCTGGCCCCGTTAACGGCCAAAGCGCACTAATAAAGGCGCTACAGAGTAGGGTCGTACGACCAATGAGGGTGGTACCGCGGGAATAAACCTCCCGTCCCTTTCCGGGGCGGGAGGTTTTCATATATCATACGGAGGTTTAACCATGCGTAAAAAAATACTTGAGCTCCTGGAAAATAACGGCAAATTAAACGCTAAAGAGATAGCTATCATGCTGGCCCTGCCGGCAGACCAGGTGGCTAAAGAAATTGCCGCCATGGAGGAAGAAAAAATCATCTTGCGCTATCACACCTTGATTAACTGGGAAAAGGCCGGCGAAGAGGAGGTAGCGGCCTTAATCGATGTCAAGGTAACACCCCAGCAGGATGTGGGCTTTGACGAGATAGCCGGCCGTATCTACCGTTACCCGGAAGTAAAATCCGTTTTCCTCATGTCCGGCAGCTATGACCTTTCCGTCCTGGTCCAGGGAAAGAGTCTCAAGGAAGTGGCCACCTTTGTCTCCCAGAAGCTGGCTACCCTGGAACACGTCCAGAGTACAGTGACCCACTTTATCCTGAAAAGGTATAAACAGGATGGGGTAATTTTTGAGGATCAAGAAGCAGACCGGAGGCAGGTGTTGCAACCATGACCATTACCTGCGGTTTTGAGGCCCAGCGCTTTATTAATCCCACGGTCAAAAGTCTACCACCATCTGGTATCCGCCGCTTCTTTGACCTGGTAGCCAGCACCCGGGGGGTGATTTCCCTGGGCGTGGGGGAACCGGATTTTGTCACCCCCTGGCATATCCGGGAAGCCTGCGTCCAATCCCTGGAGCGGGGTTATACCATGTATACCTCCAACTATGGCCTGCCCGAATTACGCCAGGCTATAGCCGGCTACCTGGCGGAACGTTTTGGCTTAAGTTACGATCCCCAGAAGCAAGTCATGGTCACCATTGGTGCCAGCGAAGCTGTTGACCTGGCCTTAAGGACGGTCATCAATCCTGGCGACGAAGTCCTGATCCCCGAGCCGTGTTATGTTTCCTACCAGCCCATCGCCCAGATGGCCGGCGGCGTACCCGTCACGGTGCCCACCACCATGGAGGATGAATTTGCTATAACGGCGGCGCGCCTGGAAAAATATATCACACCCCGTACCAAGGTCCTGATCCTGTGTTTTCCCAACAATCCCACCGGTGCCGTCCTTAACGATGCCGAAATGCAGGCCATTGCCGCTCTGGTGAAGAAGTATAACCTGCTGGTAATCAGCGATGAGATCTATGCCGAGCTGCGCTATGACGGCCCGCCCCGCTCCTTTGCCGCTCTCCCGGGCATGCAGGAACGGACCATCCTGGTCAGCGGCTTTTCCAAGGCCTTTGCCATGACCGGCTGGCGGGTGGGTTATGTGGCGGCCCACCCCGACTTCCTGGCCGCTATGGTCAAGATCCACCAGTATACCATCCTCTGTGCCCCGGTGATGGGACAGATGGCAGCCCTGGAGGCCCTGCGCCACGGGCGCCAGGATGTGGAGCGGATGGTGGCCGAGTATGACCGGCGCCGTCGCTTGGTCGTCAGTCGCCTGCGGGAAATGGGCCTGGAGTGTTTTGAACCCCGGGGCGCATTCTACGTTTTCCCATCTATTAAAGTTACGGGTTTAACTTCCACCCAATTTGCCGAAGAACTCCTGAAAGAAGAAAAGGTGGCCGTGGTCCCAGGCCCGGCCTTCGGCAGCAGCGGGGAAGGCTTTATCCGCTGTTCCTACGCCACTTCCCTGGCCGAATTGATGGAAGCCATGAACCGTATGGAACGCTTTGTCGCCCGGCGCCTGGCCTTCAAGCACCGGGCCGCTGCCCACGCCTAACAAAGATTGGCGGCAGGGTAATTAGGGACCGGCAAATAATTAAAACAGGGAGAGGAAAAATGATCAATTTACATTTCTACGGGGCTGCCGGGACGGTAACAGGCTCCTGTTACCTTATCGATAACGGACGGCACCGCCTCCTTATTGACTGCGGGCTTTTCCAGGGTTCCAAAGCCATTAAAGAACGCAACTACGGCCCTTTTCCCTTTAATCCGGCCACTATCGATGCCCTGGTCCTGACCCACGCCCACATCGACCACTGCGGTCTGATCCCCAAACTTTACCTGCAAGGCTTCCAGGGACCGGTATTTACTACGCCGGTCAGTGCTGAGCTGGCCGGCGTCCTGTTGCCGGACAGCGGCCATATTCAGGAAATGGAAGTTGAACGCAAAAACCGGAAAAACAGCCGCGCCGGCCTGCCCCTTTTAACCCCTATCTATACCGCCGCCCAGGCCGCTGCCTGCCTGGAGCATTTTCATACCCTGGATTATCAAGAAGAAAAGGAGATTTTACCGGGCTTTCGCCTGCGCCTCCAGGACGCCGGTCATATCCTGGGTTCAGCGATAGCGGAAATCTGGGTGCGCGATGGGGACCAAGAAGTCAAGGTTACCTTTTCCGGCGATTTAGGTAACCCGGGACAACCCATTGTCAATGACCCGGCGCCCATTGAGTCCACCGATTATCTGGTCATGGAGTCTACTTACGGCAACCGCCACCATAACGTCCAGGGGGACAAAATTGAGCGTCTCAAAGAAGTAATTAACAAGGCCATGAAAAAGGGAGGCAACCTGGTTATCCCGGCCTTTGCCGTAGAGCGTACCCAGGACCTCCTCTATGCCCTTAATGTCCTCCTGCGTCAGGGAGCCATTAAAGTAGACAAAATTTTTCTCGATAGCCCCCTGGCAGTGGCGGCCACCGAGATCTTCTGCCGCCACCAGGATTATTTTGACGCGGAAACCAAGGAGTTAAGTAATAACGGCGCCACCTGTCCCTTCTACCTGCCGGGGCTGCACTTAAGCCGCACCGCCGAGGAATCCATGGCTATCAATAAGATCCAGGGAGGAGCCATCATCATTGCCGCTAGCGGCATGTGCGACGCCGGCCGCATCAAGCACCACCTGAAGCACAACCTCTGGCGGCCGGAAAGTACAGTCCTCCTGGTGGGCTACCAGGCAGCAGGTACCCTGGGGCGGCGCCTGCTCGACGGAGAAAAGCGGGTGCGCATCCACGGCGAAGAAATTGCCGTACGGGCTGAAATTGTCAGTCTTGACGGCTTTTCCGCCCATGCTGACCAGGCAGGTTTATTAAAATGGCTTAAATCCTTTGCCCGCCCCCCCCGCAAAGTTTTTATAACCCACGGGGAAGAAGAAGCAGCCAGGGAGTTCGCAAGGCTGGTAAATGCCGAGCTGGGCCTGGCAACAGAAGTCCCGTCATGGCTGGCTGCCGCCCGGCTCCTGCCGCTAGCGGAAAGTCTGCCGGCAGCCTCGCCGGCTACCCTGGCAGCCCGCGCTGCAGCCGCCGAAGCCGAAGCCACCTACCAGCGCATCCTG
Source organism: Moorella sp. E306M (assembly GCF_006538385.1). Classification (NCBI taxonomy): domain Bacteria; kingdom Bacillati; phylum Bacillota; class Clostridia; order Neomoorellales; family Neomoorellaceae; genus Neomoorella; species Moorella sp. E306M. The sequence goes on from NZ_BJKO01000001.1 coordinate 2,625,680, forward strand.
GTGCAGCTCAAAGCCCTTATAGAAGCTGGTTTTGCCCGGCAGGAATACGCCGCCGTCAATCATAAACTGCAACAAATAGCGGCTCTTTTAAACCAGGACCTGGAGGAAGAAGCCAGCTAGAGCCGGTCGCCAGCAAATTTAATCCCGCGGACCGTAATGTTGACAGCCTCAACTTCCAGGGCCGTCATATTGGTAATCATTGCTTTTACCCGTTTTTGCGCAGTCTGTAGAAGAGGGGGCCAGTAAACACCGTAAGGGGCGGCAACCTCCAGGTTTAAAACCAAATTGCCATTCCTGCTTTCCACCTGGACGCGGGGGTTGGCCAGCCCGGCAGCGGTAACAAGATAAGCGGCAAGTTGCCCCACGGCATTATGGGCAATATAGAAGTGGCCCAGGGAGTTAAAAGTCGGCCTAACGGTGGTCTGTTCCACCCAAAGGTTTTTCTTTTTACCCGGCGGTGCCTGGCGCCGGCGCAAAAAAGTTTTTAACGGTTCGATGAAAGGCCCGTTAAAACGCGGTTTGACCTCCACCGTGGGTGCCGGGATGACGTGTTTTCCAAGTTGGTTACGAATCTGCTGTGCGCGGGCAATCTCTTTCGGCGTGGCCACTTCGGTGATATCCACCCAGACGGACGGCGGCGGCAGCTGCAGGCGGCTGGTTATGCGCTCTGCCATTTCCCGGGAGGTGCTGATCACTAGGAGGCGGCGGGGAGCAATGGCCGCCAGCCTCTCCCGGACTTCCCGGGCGTGGTCAGGGTCGCTAAATAGAGCCGTTCTAATAGCCCCTACCCGCGTCGGCTGTTCTTTGGCTGAAACTCCCGCCAGAATACGACTCCCCTGGATAAGCAAGCCGTCGTCAATTATGGCTTCGGCGGCATAATCCCGGGCAACTGCCAGGGCGCGGTGACTTTTGCCGCTGCCGCTGGGACCAATGAGGGCAACAACTTCCATGGGATTTTACCTCCACTTAACTAAGATAATTATAATCCATATTTAGCTATGAGCAATGCCTTTAACAATCCCTGATTAAATTTGGCCAGAAGTATTGGTCGATGGTATAATAGAGTACTGCTAGGAGTTACCAGGGGGAGGGTAGGTATGGCTAGTAATAATAATTTCCAGACGCTGGCAACAGCCCTGTTAGAAGCAGGCAGCCTGGTTATCCCTGACCTGCTTATCAAGTTTTATGCCCGGTTGGGCCTGACAGAAGCGGAAATGATGGTTTTAATCCATCTCCTGCACTGGCGCCAGGTGGAAGATGAACGTTTTCCCACCCCGGAAAAAATCAGCCAGTACATGAACCTGGATAGTGAAGAAGTAAAGAATCTAATCGCTTCTATTATTGAAAAAAAACTCCTAGCTGTCGAACCCTATTACCATCATTCCCTGGGCCGCTGGCAAAATATCTTTTCCTTTACACCCCTCTGGACTAAATTAATTCAAGTAGCTTTGGATGATTACAACACAGTTACAGAGGTACAAAAGGAAACGACTGCCACAGCTGCCCGGCAGGGAGAATTGTACCAAGCCTTTGAAAAGGAGTTCGGCCGCCCCCTGTCTCCCCTGGAAAGCGAGCAACTGAAAGCCTGGTGCCAGGACGACCAGATACCCATTGAATTATTACAGGAAGCCCTGCGACGGGCTGTATTGCGAGGCATCCTTAACTTTCGTTATATTGACTCCATTTTAAAGGACTGGCAACGCCATAATATCCGTACCGTTGCCGAAGCTATGGCCTACGATGAAAAACTAAAAACAAAGAAAACCCGTTCTACCCGCCCTTCCAGCTCATCCACCCGGAAGGATAAATACCGTGAGCTCTACCGGCTTAACCCGTAAAGTTAAGGGAGGGGTACAGGCCAGCCCATGGAAAGGATACATATTCCCCCTCAATTAATAACTAAAAATAAAGGCCAGGAAGGACCAGTGGAGTTACCGACTTTCCAGTGCCCCCTGTGCCAGGACCGGGGCCTTATCATCCGCGACGGCCGGGCTTATCGCTGCCGCTGCATGCAGCAAAGGGCCTGGCAAAACCGCCTGCGGGCAGCCAACCTGGCACCCCAGTTGAGCAGGTATACCTTTCAAAACTTTGACCTTAAGTATTACTCCCGTACCTTAAACGACGAACTTACGGGTACCACTTACTACGAAAGCGCCCGTCGCTGCTTGGAAGCAGCCCGGCGTTTTGTCGCCACCTACCGCCAGGAAACCCGTGGTCGCGGCCTCTTTATCTTTGGACCCGTAGGGAGCGGCAAAACCTTCCTGGCAGCTGCCATTGCCAATGCTTTAACGGCTGCTGGCCGAGAAGTTCTTTTTACCGTTGTTCCTGATTTGCTGGATGCCATCCGGGCCACCTATGACCGCCGGCCCCAGGAAGGCAACCAGACGGAGCTGGAACTCATCGATACGGCCCGGAAAGTGGCTGTCCTGATCCTAGACGACCTGGGTGCCCATAATTATACCGAGTGGACATGTAATAAAATTTATTCCTTGATAAACTATCGTTTAATCAACGAACTACCGACAGTAATAACCAGCAATCTCGACTTAAAGGCTCTGGAAGATTACCTGGGGGAACGGACAACTTCCCGCCTGGTCCAGCTCTGCCAGTCCTATCACTTACCTGTGGCTGAAGACATCCGCTGTGTTATCAGCCGCGAAGGCGTCACCAAAAAGTGAGCCTTTTTCTTTGCCACCCCATTGACATTGATTCTCATTTGTCTTAAGATATTTATAGAAGCCCATTGATAATCTTTATCATTTACTCGGACAGCATCAAGCAGGGATTCGCGCATAAAAATTGGTAGCAGGGAGGGAAAGATCATGACTCTGGATGAAGCACGGGAAGGACAACGTTGTCGCATCCTGTCCCTGCCGGGGCGGGGCATTCGCGCCCAGGCCATCCGTTTCGGCATCAGTGAAGGGGAACTCATCACCTGTACCAGTGTCATTCCTGGCGGCCCCATTATCGTGGCCAAAAACCGCCAAGAAATAGCCATCGGCAGGGGCCTGGCCCAAAAGATAACCGTTGAACCTGTCTCCGCCCCGTATCCGGTCAAATCCCCGGTAAGGAGGCGTGCCTATGGCCTGCCACGATCTTAATTGTGAGTTAAATATACCCGCAGGCGCGCGCAAGATAGTCCTGGCCGGTAATCCTAATGTCGGCAAATCGGTCTTCTTCAATGCCTTCACCGGCCTTTACGTGGATGTTTCCAACTTTCCCGGCACCACCCTGGGAATCAGTCATGCCCGGATAGGGAATGACTTTATTTTGGACACGCCCGGCGTCTACGGCGTTTCTTCCTTTAATGAAGAAGAAAAAGTGGCCCGGGACGTCATCCTGGCAGCCGACATCGTCATTAATGTCGTTGATGCCGTCCACCTGGACCGGGACCTTTTCCTCACCCAGCAGATCATTGACATGGGTATTCCCATGGTAGTCGCCCTGAACATGATCGATGAAGCCGCCCGGCAGGGAATCAAGATCGATGTTCAGAAAATGGAGGAGTTGCTGGGGGTACCCGTTATCCCTACGGTAGCGATAAAAAAGCAGGGGTTTGAGGAAATCAAACAGGCCGTTGCTCGCGCCCGCAAAGGCCACAGCCTGCCCGAGCTGGAAAAAATGTTGCCCCTGCTGGAAAAGAAGACCCGCAACCGTGCGGAAGCTTTACTTATCCTTGAAGGCGACCCCTTTGTTGCCGCCCGCCACCGGGTGAAACCCATGGACAGGCAGGAAGAGATCTACCTGGCCCGGCGGCGCCGGGTTGATGCCATAGTAGCAGCAGTAGTCCAGGAAACTAACGCCGGGGCTTCCTGGAGTACCCGCCTCAGCCGCTGGATGATGCTGCCCATTACGGGTATTCCTTTGTTAATTTTAACCCTGTGGATACTCTATGAATTTATCGGCGTCTTTGTGGCCCAGACAGTGGTGGGCATCACTGAAGAGGGCATCATGCAGGGCTATTATGAACCATTTATCCGTAATTTTATTGGTTCCAGGATACCACTATCTTCCATCCTGGGAACCCTTTTAATAGGTGAATTTGGTATCCTTACCATGACGGTAACTTATATCCTAGGCCTGCTGCTTCCCCTGGTCCTGGGATTTTACCTGAGCCTGTCGGCCCTGGAGGATTCCGGTTACCTGCCCCGGATAGCCGTCCTGGTGGACCGGGTGCTCATGCGCCTGGGATTAAATGGTCGCGGGATTATTCCCATAATCCTGGGCTTTGGCTGTGTCACCGCGGCTACCATTACCACTCGTTTGCTGGCCAGTCCAAGGGAACGCCGCATTGCCACCTTCTTGCTGGCCATGGCCATACCCTGTTCAGCCCAGCTGGCAGTCATCACCAGCATGCTGGGACGCCTGGGACCCGGCTATACCTTCCTGTATGTCATCATCGTGGCCAGCATTCTGGTTCTCGCCGGGACGGTTTTAAACCGGCTTTTACCCGGCAAACCCAGTGACCTTTTTATTGACGTGCCGCCCCTAAGGTTACCCCAGCCTGTTAATGTCCTGAAAAAGACGGCAACCCGGACCAGGAACTTTATCCAGGAAGCTACCCCCTTATTTGCCGGCGGTGCCCTTCTCATCGGTATTTTGCAGGTTACCGGCCTTTTAGATACTTTGCAAAATTGGCTTTCGCCCCTTACCGTAAACTGGCTGCAACTACCCAAAGAAACGGCCACCGCCTTTATCATGGGTTTTGTCCGTCGGGATTTCGGGGCTGCCGGTCTATATAGCCTTCCTCTGACACCGCCCCAGTCCCTGGTAGCCCTGGTGACCATCACTATCTTCGTCCCCTGTATTGCCTCGGCCCTGGTCATTTTTAAAGAGCGCGGCTGGCGGGAAGGAATCATTATCTGGCCGTCAATCCTCTTCCTGGCCTTCCTGATTGGTGGACTAATATCCCAGATTTTGATTTAACCAGCCAGTAAGCCAGCCGGTAAGGAGGAATGAGATATGGTAACAAGTTGCTCCCAGAAATGCCCCCGGTGCGGCTACCCGGTGCATACCCCCCGGCTGATGCGTTGCCCCCGCTGCCGGACCCTGCTCAACGGCAACTGTCAAGGTCACTGCCAGGGTTGCATCTTAAAGGGCCGGCAAGCCAAAAAGAAGGCCACATAAATTTAAGATTGCGAATATATACCATCCCCCTTGCGTCTGCCGCCGAATGGTTCTATAATAAGGTTGAACGGTAGAATTTTAGCCTCGAATGGTTATTACGGACATCCGGGATGAGTAAGGGGGAGGAGTTAAAATGCAAAAATTCCTGTTTGAAGTGCCGGTAGGCGTATCCGGACGGCATGTGCATCTCACCAGGGAACATCTCCAGACTCTCTTTGGCCCAAGCTATGAACTAACGAAAGTAAAGGATCTGGTCCAACCGGGTGAATTTGCGTCCAAAGAAACAGTTACCGTAGTAGGACCCAAGGGTGTGCTGGAAAAAGTCCGGATCATCGGTCCCCTTCGTTCGTACAGCCAGGTGGAATTATCCCGGACCGATTGTTTTAAACTGGGTGTTAACCCTCCCGTTCGCGATTCAGGAGATCATGAAGGTTCTCCCGGATGTGTCCTAGTCGGACCAGCAGGGGTAGTAACCCTTAATCGCGGCGTCATCATGGCCCTACGCCACATTCATATGCCCACTAATGAAGCCAGGCGTTATGGTCTGAAGGATAAGGATAGGGTAAATGTACGGGTAGGAGGCGAACGCGGGCTGGTCTTCCAGAACGTCCTAGTACGTGTCCATCCCAATTACCGTCTTGAGTTCCACGTCGATACCGACGAAGCCAACGCCTGTCTGTTAAATAACGACGACATCGTTCAGGTGCTAGCCCCCGCAGGAGAAAAAGTACTAAGCATGGTGGGTTAATAGCAGCTTGACTGTAAACTTTAAATTAAGGTTCGTAAAGCTCCTTGAGAGGAGCTTTTTGTTTTTGCGGGGTTTGATAGCTACCGGCAGGAACTTAACAGCATTACAGCGAAATAAAAATAATGTAGAAGGAGGTGCGGTCAGTTATGAAGATACCAGTTTGTGACCGCTGTAAAGCCAGGAACGTGGAGGGTATTATCTGTCACCATTGCGATACTGCTTATTGTTACGACTGCCTGGAAACCAATCCCCCTGATATGCGTATCTGTCCAACCTGCGGCCAGTTCCTGTGCAACGAATGTTATGAGGGCATGATTCAGTGCGATCTTCTCACCCGCAAATAACCCGCTGTAAGCGGGTTTTTTATTTTTCTCTTGACATGTTAACCTCTAGCGAACTAAAATTAAAACATAGTGAAAACCTTTTTCATCATTTAAAAAATAACTATTGATAAGACTGCCATCATATTACTTTTAAAGGAGATCATTTAAATGGCCAGAGAAAAAAACAATGCTGAAGAGAGCAAGACCGTTCAGGCAGTAGAAAGGGCTTTAGCCATTATGGATGCCTTGGCCGAAGCCGGCGTACCCATGGCCATTAGCGACTTAGCTGATAAAGTCCAGTTAAATATAAGCACCGTCCACCGTCTACTGAGCACCCTTATCGTCAAGGGTTACATCGAGCAGGAACCAGAAACAAGCCGTTACAAACTGGGCTTAAAACTCTTTGCCATGGGTAAAACCGCCCTCTATGCCCAGGACCTGCAAACCATCGGCCGGCCCTTCCTGGAAGAACTGGTACGGCGCTGCAATGAAACAGCCAACCTGGCCATCCTCGACGGCCGGGACGTAGTTTACATCGACCAGGTGGAATCCAACAATATTGTAATTGTCCGCATGTTTGCCAGGGTGGGCAGCCGTGGTCCAGCCCACGCCACCGGTTCCGGCAAAATGCTTCTCAGTTCATTAACTGATGAAGAGCTGGATAAGCTCTTTGCCGGCGTCCAGCTGGAGCAGTATACAAGTGAGACAATTACCGATGTAGCCATCCTAAAAAAGGAACTGCAGCGCATCCGGCGCCAGGGTTATGCCATTGACCTGGGGGAAAGGGATGAAAATGTCCGCTGTGTGGCTGCGCCTATCCGTAACCATGAGGGTAAAGTGGTAGCTGCCATCAGTGTCTCCGGACCTGATACCCGGATTACAAACTATTATTTAAATAATGAGCTGGTAGATATCGTCCTTAGCGTAGCCCGGGAGATGTCTAAACGTTTGGGGTACGCAGGTAATGATTTAAAATGAAATTTGGTTTCATAGGTTAAATCAATTTTAATTTAGCTATTATGTATACAATATTCTGGGTACTTTTCTTTTTTACATAGTGAAAGAATCTTTCATTGACAAGCATGATCCCCCCTACTAAAATTAAATCCGGAGGCTGCGAAAGCGGCTTTCACCGTATGATAATTGGCATCGGAGCGGTGAAAGCAAAAAACTAATGGAAGCGGGGGATAAAAAGCGATGATTCAGTGGCCAAAACAAAATGATGTCCTGGGAACCGTTAATCGCGGTAATCCGGCAGAATCAGGTTTATGTACATTGTGCCGGGCAGATTGCCAGGGGAAATGCGAAACCTGGATGGCCAGTATTGTTGGACGCAAGCTCCTCTATCCGCGGGATTTTGGTACTGTTACGGCCGGAAGCTCAAACACAACCCATGTAGGAATTTCTTATAACTCCTTGAGAATCCTTGGATACAACTACGGCGCATACGGCCTGACACAGGGCCTCTCCAATAGTGCGGATGACTGTATTTTCCCCAATGTAAACGTGGAGACAGAATTTGGTAGTGAGGTAAAAACCAAAGTCAAAGTCCCGATCATGACGGGAGCATTAGGCTCTACCTTTATCGCCGCGAAGTACTGGGATTCCTTTTCTATCGGTGCTGCCTTAGTGGGCATCCCGATCGTTATTGGGGAAAATGTCGTCGGGATTGACAAGGAAGCCGTTATTGAAAATGGTAGGATTGTTAAAGCCCCGGAATTAGATCGGCGTATTCAGACCTATTTGAAATACTATGATGGATATGGCGCCATAATTGTCCAAATGAACGTAGAAGACACCCGCAACGGTGTTGCTGAATACGTCATTGAGAAATACGGCGATAAGGTCATTCTGGAACTGAAGTGGGGTCAGGGCGCCAAGGATATCGGCGGAGAAATTCAGGTTACCGATCTCGACTATGCTATCTTCTTAAAGAACAGGGGCTATGTAGTCGATCCGGATCCGACCGTTCCGGAAGTGCAAGAAGCCTTTAAGAGTGGAGCCCTCAAATCATTCGCCCGCCACAGCCGCCTAGGCTATACAGATCTCACCAGCTTTGACCAGGTAAGAGAAAACTTTATGGCAGCCATTGAGTACCTCCGTGGGTTGGGCTACAAGCGGATTACCTTGAAGACCGGTTCCTATGGTATGGAAGCCCTGGCTATGGCTATCAAGCTCGCTACTGATGCGAAACTTGATTTGCTTACCGTAGACGGCTCAGGCGGCGGTACCGGAATGAGCCCGTGGAACATGATGGAGACCTGGGGCGTCCCCTCCATTCTGCTTCATTCTAAAGCCTATGAATATGCCAGCCTGTTAGCTGCCAGGGGTAAGAAAGTTGTCGATATGGCCTTTGCCGGCGGATTGGCCAGGGAAGACCATATTTTCAAAGCTTTAGCTCTGGGTGCGCCCTACGTTAAGCTGGTATGTATGGGACGAGCCTTAATGATTCCTGGTTTTGTCGGGTCCAATATTGAAGGTGTACTCCATCCCGAAAGACGCGCAAAAGTCAACGGTAACTGGGAGAGTCTACCCAAAACTGTGGCTGAATTAGGTACGAAAGCTGAGGAGATTTTTGCCGGCTACTATGATGTTCAGAAGAAAGTCGGCGCTGAAGAAATGAAAAATATTCCTTACGGTGCCATTGCCTTCTGGACTCTGGCCGATAAGCTGACAGCAGGATTGCAGCAATTAATGGCCGGAGCCCGCAAATTCTCTCTGGATCAGATCACCAGGAATGACATCGCTTCTGCTAACCGGGAAACTGAGGCCGAAACCGGCATTCCTTTTATCACCGATATCCAAGATGAGTTTGCCCGAAAGATCCTGCTCAGTTAGTAGAGAATACTGCTTTGTTCGGGTTGTCCGACCGGAGTTTCTGGTTTTCTGGAAACACGGAAAGATAGTCGAAATATCTTGGATGCCGATGCGTTAATCTTCACATGGGGGGGATATACCGGTGACGAGGGTTAATAAAACAAAGGGAGTCCAGGCCGTTGACCGGGCCCTGGCCATCCTGGAAACCCTAGCCCGGGAAGGCTCCCCCATGATGCTTTCGGCCATCAGTGCCGAACTCAGGCTGAATATAAGTACTGTTCACAGGTTGTTAAATGCCCTGGCGGCCCATGGTCTGGTTGAGCAGGAACCTTACCAGGGCCGCTACCGCTTGGGAATCAGAGCCTTTGAGATTGGCAACCGCGCCCTTTACAGCCTGGACATCCGGTCCATAGCCCGGCCGGCATTACACCAGCTGGTAGACGATTTTAATGAAACGGCCAACCTGGCGATCTTAGATAAATATGAAGTCGTCTATATTGACCAGGTCGAGTCCAGTAACATCATCAAGATGCTGGCGCGGCCGGGTACCCGCGCCCCAGCTTACTGTACCGGCGCAGGAAAAGTCCTCCTCGCCTATTTAAGTGAAAACCAGTTAAATATGTTTCTCCGGGAAGTTCCCCTCTTCCCTTATACTGCCACAACAATCATCGATCCTATCCAGCTGCGGGAAGAGTTGCAAAAAATCCGCCGCCAGGGCTTTGCCCTGGATCACGGGGAGAGGGAGGAAGGGGTTCGTTGCGTTGCCGCCCCAGTATTTAACCATGAAAATAAAGTTATAGCCGCCGTAAGTGTTGCAGGTCCAGCCAACCGGATGCCGCCAGAGTTGATGGCAGGTAAACTGGCTACCGCTGTTGTTCAGGTTGCCCTGCAAATTGGCCAGCATTTAGGTTATCAACATCGATAAACTTTAATAAAGGTTTATTGCTGAGGGTATTTTACGGGCTTAATTGGGTAATACTAACATCAAACCTGAAATTATCCAGAGGAGGGTTTGATGTTAGTGGAAATTTATCGTGCCCGTCGATTTAATCGTAACGCTAGAGGTGATTTAAGCGTTTCCAGTAACGGTATCCGGCTCCGCGGTGCTGCCTTCCAGCATTTACGTGGTAGTCAATACATTATGATTGGCGTTGATGGTAAGAAGTTAATCTTAAAGAAGAGCGATGACCCGTCTAATTTAAAATTAAGGCTCGCAGCCCAAGGTAAAATCGGGGAAATAGGAGGCAAACATCTGACCCAGTGGCTGGTGGAGCGAGGATTTCACAAAGGTCAGTATCAAGTCCAGCTGGATGCAGACCAGGTTATTGTCAATCAGGAGCTGGCTTAAAGTTGCTTGGAAAAGGACCCGCAAGGGTCCTTTTCTTGTGCGCCCGGCATGGGCGTTAACTTGGTGGTGAAAGTCCACTGCAGGCGAGGCAGCACGAGTCTGCTAGCCAAAGGCAAGGGTGCCCATCGCGAGGTGGGATCCGGAGGAAGCCGGAGGCAAAGTCACGGCCCGATGAACAAGAACCCCATAGGAGGCTAGACCATCCGGATGAGCTGGCGAAACACAGCGAAATCCCAGGCTGCCAAGGGATGGTAGAGTATATGGGGCGGGCGCGGGGCGAAGGTTAACG
>NZ_BJKO01000001.1:2636341-2762504 GCF_006538385.1 Moorella sp. E306M
CAGGGCCTCATGAGCTTAACCGAACGCTATCTCAGTCTTCGTCAAGCTTGGTGAACCGCCGGATGCGGACCCGCATGTCCGGTGGTGTGAGGGGACGGGGGCTAGCCGCCCCCTCCTACTCGATGTGGATGTTCAGGTAAAGAAAAACTAAATACAAAAAGGAAAATAGCCATTAATGGCGAATATGGTATACCATAAATTAAGTGAGGAAAGGGGAGCCTGGCGATGGCTGAAATTTTTGATCATAAAGCCAGCGATTATGACGATTGGTACAACCGTCCCCTGGGGGCCCTGGTGGACCGCATAGAAAAAGAGCCTGTATATGCTTATTTAGAGCCTCAAGCTGGTGAACATATTCTGGATATCGGCTGTGGTACCGGCAATTTTTCCTTAGAACTGGCCCGGTTGGGGGTAAAGGTGACCGGCATAGACATTTCCGAGCCCATGCTGGCCACGGCGCGTCGCAAGGCCGCTACAGCAGGGCTGGAAATCGAATTTCTCCATGCCGACGCCATGAAGTTACCCTTTGCAGATAACACCTTTGATAAGATAGTTTCGGTTACGGCCCTGGAATTTGCGCCGGATTTAAAGGCCGCCCTGGCGGAGGGTTACCGCGTGCTAAAGCCAGGGGGAAGGATGGTCATCGGCCTCATCGGTGGCAACAGTCTCTGGAGCCGCCATTATGAGGCCCGGGCCGCCCGGGAGCCAGACAGCCTCTTCCGGTATGCAAAATTTTATACCCTGCCCGAACTCCTGGCTGCCATGCCCGGTAAAAACGTTAAGGGTAAAGCCGTTCTCTTCTTCGGTCCCGACTTTGATGGCACAAAAGTAGAAGAGGCCCTGGCCATCGAAGCTGCCGCCGCTAAAGAAGGCCGCACCGATGGCGGGTTTATTGTAGCGGTGAGTTATAAAGCCTAAAGATGCCGGGCAGTGATCATCAAAGTATTACCCCTTCTAGAATACTTCCACGGAGGGGGTATTTTTTTGCCTTTTCGGAGTTATTTAACCTTGACACCTTTCCCGATCTGGGTTGGGAACCTTCGGCTTCACCCGGGACCTGAATGAATTTACCCCACCTACAAGCTCACCGGTCTCTCCGGACCCAACGGCGACGGTAAGTCCACCTGCCTGAAGATCATTGCCGGCCTCAGCCGATTAAAAGCCGGCTGGAACGAGAGCGGCCATTTGTAAACCAAATCATCATTTTAAGTTGACAATTATCAAAAGGTCTTATATGATCAAGAGAAAATACAGGAGGGGTTTATATGGGACAATACTATTCCGACATAATAAGGATCGGTGACAGGATACTGGCAGGTGGGGATATTACATATGAAGAAGCCGTCCTGCTGGGTAAGGCCAGGGGCAGCGATATATTTTTGCTGTGCGGATTTGCCAGTGAGATAAGGGAGAAATTTGCCGGCAATAAGGTAGACCTGTGTTCCGTGATCAACGCTAAATCGGGCAATTGCCCTGAAGACTGCGCATTTTGCTCGCAGTCGGCCCATCATAACACCGATATAAGTCGTTACCCTTTAATGAGCGAAGACGAGATTGTAGAACAGGCCATTCAAAAGGAAAAGAACGGAGCTAAACACTGTGATATAGCTACCAGCGGTTTGGGGTATAACGGCGATGAAGAAGAGTTCGAGGCAATCATAAGAGCATTTACAAAAATGAAAGAGAAGACCAATCTTAAACTGTGCGCATGCCTTGGCACCCTTACAAGGAAGGCGGCAAAAAAGTTAGCGTCAGCAGGGGTGGAGCGCTATAACCACAACTTAGAAACGGCGAGGAGTTTTTTCCATAATATAGTTACAACCCATACGTATGACGAGAGGATTGAGACCATCAGATATGCTAAAGAAGCGGGAATGGAAGTCTGTTCCGGCATGATAATCGGCATGGGCGAGAGCATGGAACAGCGGATCGAGCATACGTTTTTGTTAAAAGAATTGGATGTGGACGCAGTACCTGTAAATGTATTAAATCCAATTAAAGGTACAAGGCTAGAAGGCGCAAAACCTTTATCAGCAATGGAAATAATTAAGACCTTCGCCATAATAAGGTTCATTTTACCGGACAAGAACATAAGATATGCAGGTGGTAGGGAGGTTAACCTGAGGAGCCTGCAGCCGTTGGGGTTTATCGCCGGGTTAAACGGGATGCTTATAGGAAACTACCTGACGACGCCGGGCCAAGGTGCTAATAAGGACTTACAAATGCTGGAGGATCTGCAATTAGAATACTGATACACCGAAATATAGGTAGGAGCTATAATCGAATGCCGCGGGTATGCCCAGGATAGGCGCTGTTTGCGGCTTTTCCTATGCAGGAAATGTCAACATCGATAATGAATAGCAGTTTACAATAGTGAATAAACCTGCCAGGCGAGGGATAGATTTGGTTGATTTTCTAGCTAAAGAACTGGAGCTGTTAAAGGCGATCCACCTTTATCGCCGGTTACCCGGGCCACTGGAGAAGCCCCCTCGACCAGGAACGATCATAAACGGACATGATGTACTGCTCTTTTCCTCCAACAATTACCTGGGCCTGGCCCAACATCCCCGTGTCAAGGCTACGGCCGTAGAAGCGGTGGAAAGGTGGGGGACGGGAAGCGGAGGTTCCCGCCTGACCTCTGGTAATTTTGTTTTGCACCGCCAGTTGGAGGAGCGCATTGCCAGGTTCAAGGGTACGGAAGATGCCATTGTCTTTAGTTCCGGTTTCCTGGCCAACCTGGGGGTTATTTCGGCCCTGGTGGGTCGGGGGGACCTGGTGCTCAGCGACGAGTTAAACCATGCCAGCATAATCGACGGTTGCCGCTTGAGCCGGGCCACGATTAAAGTTTTCCACCATAGGGACACAGCCCATTTAAGGGATATTCTCTTGGCCGAACGCAAATCACACCGCCGGTGCCTTATCGTTACCGACGGAGTTTTTAGTATGGACGGAGATATAGCTCCCCTGCCCCAATTGCTGCAGTTGGCCGAAGAGTTCCAGGCCCTGCTCATGGTAGATGACGCCCATGCCACCGGGGTTTTGGGCAAAAAGGGGGCAGGAACGGTGGAACATTTCGGCCTGGAAGGCCGGGGCATCATCCAAATGGGCACTTTAAGCAAAGCCCTCGGCAGTGAGGGCGGCTATGTAGCCGGTAATGCCATTTTAGTTGATTACCTGCGTAACCGCGCCCGTAGCTTTATCTTTTCCACCGCCCCTTCCCCGCCAGTAGTTGCTGCGGCCATGGCGGCCCTGGAAGTCCTGGAAGAAGAACCCCACCTTCTCGACCAGCTTCACGCCAACGTCCAGCGGCTTTACAGAGGCTTGAAAGAAATGGGCTTCAGGGTTTTGCCCACGGCATCAGCCATTATTCCCCTGATGGTAGGGGATGCCCACCACGCTATGGTCCTTGCGGCAGCCCTGGCGGAAAAGGGCGTGTTTGTGCCGGCCATTCGTCCGCCTACGGTGCCGGAAGGCACCAGCCGTTTAAGGATTACCGTCATGGCCACCCATAAACCGGAAGAACTGCAAAGGGCACTAGAAGCATTTCTGTCGGCGGGAAAAATGTTGGGACTCATTTAAAAATGCATGGGGATGATGGGAAAATCACAGCTAAAACTAAGACGCAAATTGAGGGAGGGATTGCTTCTGCAGGAAGAGGTATATAGCGTCCGGATGAGGGCTGCCCAGGGGGCTCCCCACGATAAGGAGGGCCGGCACATATCGGGGGCGGAAAGGATAGTCTCCTCGCAGCAGGTGGCTGCTGCCGTCCGGCAAATGCTTTGCCGGGCCAGAAACCATGCCCTCGGCAAACCTGATTTTATCAATATCAGCATCGAGCGTTTGCAGGCTTCTAAAATAAAGGGGATTACCGCCCTGCCGCTGGTCACGGTAAAAGCTGGCAATAATGAGCAGGCGCTCTCCTGCGCCCGCCAGCTTCTTTTGGCCAGCGGGGTATGGGAGCAGGCTGTGGACGAAGCCATAAGTCTCCTCGCCCGGGGTCCTGCGCCTGGCGGTGGCAACATGCGAGGGGCGGTGATCATGGATGCCCACAGCTGCAGGCGGCTGGAGCCCGACTCGTGGCGGGGAGTGCGCGTCTCCCGCATGGATTATACTCTCCGGGCGGCTAAAGAGTTATCGCGCCTCTTGGAACAGTTGGGTTTAAACCATTTCCGGATTAAGGAAGCCCTGGCCCTGGCCTCCAAGGTGATCTGGGCCGGAACCCTGGCCGAAATATGTTGTTCGGACGACCCCCATTATACCACTGGTTATGTTTCCTCCCGGTCCCTGGGCTATGTACGCATACCTTATTTGAAGCACCCTTCCTTTAAAGGAGGTCGGGTGTTCTTTGTCCGTATCCAGGATATAAATTTTGCAGAGTACCTCACCAGGCTGCAGGAGGAACCCGTTTTGATAACGCACATCAGCACTATAAATGGAGTAACAGACCTTACCTCAATACTGGAGGAGAATAGCCAATGGAGTATGCCAGAAAAGGTTACTTTATAACCGGAACGGATACCGGCGTGGGAAAAACGATAGTAACCGCCGGTCTGGCGGGCGTTCTCCGCCGGCATGGTATTGAGGCCGTGGCCATCAAACCGGTGCAAACCGGGGCGCTTGCTAGAAATGGGGAACTAGTTCCTGAAGATGCTTATTTTTACCGGGTGGCAGCCGGCCTTTCCCAGCCCCTTTACCAGTTAAACCTTTATCGCTTTACTCCGGCGTTATCACCTCACCTGGCGGCCAAGCTTTGCGGGGAAAAGATAGAGCCCCCAAAAGTAATAGATTTTTGCCGGCGGGCCCTTCTGCGCCACCAGTTGACTCTCATTGAGGGGGCCGGGGGTCTGTGTGTGCCCCTCTCTGGCCCTGACTTTACCATGGCCGACCTGGCCCGCGAACTTTCCTTGCCCCTAATTGTGGTGGCTAGAATAGGTTTAGGTACCATCAATCACACGGTGCTCACGTTGGCT
Source organism: Moorella sp. E306M (assembly GCF_006538385.1). Lineage (NCBI taxonomy): Bacteria > Bacillati > Bacillota > Clostridia > Neomoorellales > Neomoorellaceae > Neomoorella > Moorella sp. E306M. The sequence continues at coordinate 2,641,312 of NZ_BJKO01000001.1, forward strand.
TACGCCAAAAGCCTCGGACTAGAAATAGCAGGGATAGTTTTTAATGGCTTAAAGCAGCAAGAATTAGGTCCCGCTGAAAGGGACAATCCCGAAGTTGTAGCCCGGATGACCGGCGTGCCGGTGCTGGGTATTTTGCCCCACCTCACTGGGATAAGCGTGGAAGGCGGGGTTGCGGAGGGACTTTTGGCAGCTGTGGAGGAGTCCCTTTCCTGGCGTCAACTGGTTCCCTGGCTTAAACCTTAAACATAAAAGATTTGGAGGTGCTCCTGTTGAGCAGCTACGATCCCTCACTCCTCGAACAATGGGATAAGCAGTATGTCTGGCATCCTTTTACCCCAATGCAGCAATACCTTGGGGAAAAGCCCCTGATCATCATGCGGGGGGAAGGTAGCTACCTGATCGATGTTGAGGGAAACCGCTATTTGGACGGTATATCCTCCCTTTGGGTTACCGTCCACGGCCACTGCCACCCGGAGTTAAACCAGGCCATCAAGGAGCAACTGGATCGTATTGCCCATTCCACCCTTCTGGGACTTGCCAATGTACCTTCCATATTGCTGGCCAGGAAATTGGTGGAAATTACTCCACCGGGGTTAAACAAAGTCTTTTACTCTGACAGCGGGGCCACAGCAGTGGAAATTGCCCTCAAAATGGCCTTTCAATACTGGCAACAAAAAGAGGGTGGGCGCTATCATAAAAAAACCAGGTTCATCTCGCTAGTTAACGCCTACCACGGCGACACTGTCGGCTCAGTAAGTGTAGGGGGCATACCTCTTTTCCACAGTATTTTCAAGCCCTTACTTTTTGAATGCTTGCACGCCCCGGCACCATATTGTTACCGATGCCCGCTGGGCCTGGAAGAAGAAAGCTGTAAAATGGCCTGCCTCAACCAGCTAGAGGGGTTGCTGGAAAAGCACTGTGAGGAGGTTGCTGCCCTCATCATCGAGCCCCTTGTCCAGGGGGCGGCGGGCATGATCACCGCTCCAAACGGTTTCCTTCGCCGGGTACGGGACTTATGTTCAAAATACAACGTCCTGCTTATTGCCGACGAGGTAGCAGTGGGGTTTGGCCGCACGGGCCGTCTCTTCGCCTGCGAACACGAAGACGTCACCCCCGACTTAATGTGTCTGGCCAAGGGAATAACTGGGGGATACCTTCCTCTGGCCGCCACCCTGGCCAGCGACGAGATCTACGAGGCCTTTTTGGGGGCGCCGGAGGAATGCAAGACCTTTTACCACGGGCACACCTACACAGGCAATCCCCTAGCCTGTGCAGCGGCCCTGGCCAGTATTGAACTCTTTGAAAAAACAGGCCTGCTGGCCTCGCTGCAGTCCAAAATAGAGCTATTGCGCCGGGGCCTGCAGAACTTTTTGGATTTACCCCACGTGGGAGATATCCGCCAGCGCGGGATGATGGTAGGCATTGAACTGGTGGTGGATAAAGAGACCAGGGAGCCTTATGCTATGAAGGAGCAGATAGGTCACCGGGTTATTATGGAGGCCCGGCGAAGAGGGCTCGTTATACGCCCACTGGATAATGTAATTGTCCTCATGCCCGTGCTGTCGATGTCTGACGCGGAGCTTAACCGGGTTTTAGAAATCACCTATGAATCTATCGCCACAGTAACGGGCAGGTAAATAGAGGGGTTAGGCCCTTCACGATCTGAGCCTACGGCCGTTTTGCTTTTCCCGCCTTCGGATAAAAAGCTCCCAGCCGGTAATTTAAGTCGCTGCCTATATTCCGCACCCTTGAATAGCTTTGCAGCTTAAGGCGGGCAGGTTAAAGTTTTCTCAGCCCATCCAACGTGAGATGGAGGGATAGCTCCCCCGAAGGTATCTTGACACTGCAACCAGGTAATGGTATTAATTCATTAGCAAAACCGCAAATCGTCCCACGGCTTATCGCGAGAGGTGGAGGGAGGGCCACAAAGAAACCCGGCAACCTCGGCATTTAACCGGAAGGTGCCAGGTGCCTCAGGAAACCTCCTGGAAGATAAATTGACCCTTGTCCAACCTCTTCTTAAATCCGGGAAGGGGTTTTTATTTTACCCCGGAGTGGAAGATCTCCTGAACTGTATTTATAATTGGTGGGGGAGAACTTTTGCCCGGGACGAAGCGGTCCCCAGGGAAGGGAGTATATATGGGGGAAGCAAAATTTGAGCTAAGTGAGGTAACCCTGAAGCGTCCCGGCCGTAATACCGCCGGGGACGTAACGACCGCCATTATCCTGAACAGAATAACTACATCCTTTCTTAAAGGGAAAATCACCGCCGTTCTCGGGCCCTCCGGTTCCGGTAAATCCAGCCTGCTCAAGCTTCTAAACCGGTTGGAGGATCCGGCTGCCGGCCGTATTACCCTTGATGGCCAGGACTTAAAGAGCCTCAATATATTTACCCTGCGCCGGCGGGTGGGAATGGTCTGGCAGCTACCCACCCTCTTTCCCGGCACGGTGCTGGAGAACATCAGCTACGGTCCTCGCCTGCGGGGCATCTCGCTGTCCCGGACCAGGAGCGAGGAATTAATCCAGATGGTAGGCCTGGGAACAGAATTCCTGAACCGCCGGGCCGACAGCCTTTCCATCGGCCAGCAGCAGCGGGTTTCCCTGGCCCGGACCCTGGCCAACGAACCGGAGGTTTTGCTCCTTGATGAGCCGACGTCGGCCCTCGACCCCACAGCGGCGGCCAACATCTTGCACCTGATGGTCGACCTGAAAACTCGCCTGGGACTGACCATCATCTTCGTTACCCACCTCCTGGACCAGGCTCGCCAGGTTGCCGATGAAGTCCTTTTTTTGCATCACGGCGAAGTAGTCGAGGCAGCTCCGGCCCAGCAGTTTTTTACTGCCCCGCAAAACCCCCGCAGCAGGCTTTTCCTGTCCGGGCAGTTGGAGGGATAAGGATGCAGTATATCAATATCGGCTACGGCGATCTCCTCCTAGCCCTGATCCTCGTAGGAATTACCCTGGCCGTTTCCTTGTGGCAGCGCCTGGACCTCCACGGGGATCTATTTATCGGTACCCTCAGGACTTTTGTCCAGCTCACGGCCGTCGGTTACCTTTTGCAGGTGATCTTTAACCTTAACCGCTGGTATCTGGTGATACTGGCCTTAGGTATCATGTTACTGGTGGCTGCCGCCAACGCCTACCGCCGGCAACAGGAGCGCTGGCCCGGCTTATTTTTCATTATGCTCCTGGCCATAGCTCTGGGCGGGATTATAACCCTGGCCATTGTCATCGGTATTGTTTTAAAGGTAAAACCATGGTATCAGCCCCAGTATATTATCCCTATCGCCGGGATGATTGTGGGCAACGCTATGATCGGTGCCGCCCTGGCCATCAACCGTTTAACAAGGGAGATCAATGCCCACCGGGAGGAGATCGAGGCGGCCCTATCCCTGGGGGCGACTGCCTACCTGGCAGTCCTGCCTTACCTGCGTTCGGCCCTGCGAGCGGCCATGTTACCGACCATCAGCACTATGATGACGGTGGGTATTGTCCAGTTGCCAGGAATGATGAGCGGTCAGATCATTGCCGGTGCCAGCCCGGCGGCAGCTGTCAGGTACCAGGTCGTCGTCACTTATATGGTTGCCGCCGCTACGGCCCTGACTACCATTACCGCCACCCTGCTGGCCTACCGCTATTACTTTACGCCCAACCACCAGCTGAAACCGCCGTCCCAGCGCTGACGATTTCCAGTTTGATACCTCATTCGTCAGCAGGGGAGAGGGTACCATCGCCGTCCTTGATATGGACTGCTACCTCACATTTCCCATTTCGGGGAGGTGAGACATGGGGTACAAATTAACGCCTGCGGGGTTGGCGGCCTTGCTGGACGAACTGGTTACCACCCGCATGCACTGACCCTTTGCACCTCCTCGGGTTGGAGTTCTACCGACAACTTCTCTTGCAAGGATCGGAAAAAGTGTGGTCAGCAGTTCCTTGAACAGGCGGTCGTGATCAACGGGCATTGGCGGTTTCTCCTGTTTTTCTTTTCATGATTTTACTTAAGGAGTTCCGGCCGGGCAAGGATTATTTTTACGATTTGTGATATACATCATTTTTATATGGGTACCTTCTGGATTACAATGGGAACAGAACAAAATCAGCTCAAACAGCACCATATTTTCGGGGGAGTGAGACATGGGGTACAAATTAACGCCGGCGGGGTTAGCGGCCCTGCTGGACGAACTGGTTACCAGCAGACGGGTTTTCGGGCCGGTACGTTACGCCGGTAAAGGCCGCCTGGCCGGTACGGATCTAATTACTTATGGCCCGGTAAAGGGCCTGGCCGATGTGGTCTGGGATGCCAGGACAACTTTCTCGCCCAAGGAAGTATTCTTTCCGGTTAAAGAGAGCCTCTTTTATTTCTCCCATGGGGAAATAACCGAGTCCGCCCTGAAAGCCTCAGAAATATTGGAAACTGTGGTTTTTCTCCGCGCCTGCGACCTCAACGCCGTTACCCGTCTGGATAAAATCTTCCTGGAAAACGGGCCCGCAGCGGACAATTATTATGCCCGGCGGCGCCAGCATACCCATTTTGTACTGATGGAATGCCAGGAGAGCTTCCCCGGTTGTTTCTGTGTCTCTATGGGCACGAACAGGGCTACCGGCCACCAGGCGGCCCTGCGCCCGGAAGGCGATTATTACCTACTCCAGGCCCTAGCCGAGCCGTGGCTTTCCCTGGGGGAGCGCTACGGCCAGCCGGCTGATGTAGAACCGGTTTGGGTGCAGAAGAATTCCCTGACCGTTAAAGTGCCGGACCGGGTAGATACCAGCCTTTTTCAACACGAACTTTGGCGGGAATATAGCTCCCGCTGTATCGCCTGCGGCCGTTGCACCCTCTCCTGCCCAACCTGTAGCTGCTTTTCCGTCCAGGATATATTTTATCGGGATAACCCGGAACGGGGGGAACGCCGGCGGGTCTGGGCGAGTTGTCAGATCGACGGCTTTACCGATATGGCTGGCGGCCACAAAGTACGTGAGGACCGGGGCGAACGCATGCGCTTCAAAGTCTTGCATAAAATCGATGACTTTCGCCGCCGGTTTGGGATCAATATGTGCGTCGGCTGCGGCCGCTGTGAAGAAGTCTGCCCGGAATACATCTCTTTCGCTCGCTGTGTCAATACTTTAAGCCAGTTAATGAACGGAGGTGCCGGGGCGTGATTGCCAACCAGATTGCCAATCCTTATCTTCCCGCACCTGCGCAGGTGTTAGCCATCCAGCCCCAGACCGGCGTGGACTATACCATCCGGCTGGCCACGGATATAGAACCGGCCTGGGGGCAGTTCGTGGAGATTTCCTTGCCGGGGGTTGGGGAGGCACCTATATCCGTCAGCGACGCCGGTCCGGGCTATATCGAGCTAACTATCCGCCGGGTGGGCAAGGTAACCACTGCTTTACACCAACTAAAACCGGGAGATACCGTCTACCTCCGCGGGCCCTATGGCAGCGGCTTCCCTAGGGATGAATTTGCCGGGCACCAGTTGGTGGTTGCCGTCGGTGGTACCGGGGTAGCCCCGGTGAAGGGCTTAATCAACTACTATGCGGGCCACCCGGGAGAGCTGGCTGGCCTTAACCTTCTCCTGGGCTTCAAAACGCCGGCCGATATCCTGTTCCGCACGGATATTGAACGCTGGCAAGGCCTTTTTCCCACCATCCTCACGGTTGATCAGGGCCAGGCCGGCTGGTCGGGTAAGGTGGGCCTGGTAACGGAATTCGTTAAGGAAATCCCCCTGAAAAATGATGCCAGGATTATTGTCGTTGGGCCGCCTCTGATGATTAAATTTACCGTGGCCGAATTTATTAAATGCCAGATCAAACCGGAGCAAATCTGGGTCTCCCTGGAGCGGCGGATGCACTGCGGCCTGGGCAAGTGCGGTCACTGCAAGATCAACGACGTATACGTTTGCCTGGAAGGGCCGGTGTTTAACTATAGCCGGGCCCGGGACCTGGTCGACTGAAGGAGGAGGGAGCCATGTATAATACGAACGAATTGATCAAGAACGCCTACCGCATTACCAGCCGCAGGGGTTATACGGCCCTGCGTCTCCGGGTGCCCGGCGGGCACCTGGCGGCCGAATATTTAGGCTTAATCCAGGATATAGCCCGGCGCTACGGCAACGGTACCGTTCATCTGACTACCCGCCAGGGTTTTGAAATCCCCGGCATACCCCTTGACAAAGTACCGGAGGTAAACCAACTGCTGACACCTATGTTGCAACAAGAGGCCGCCCTGGGAGTGGCCATCAAGAATATCCATGCCGGTTACCCGGCGGCGGGCACCCGGAACGTCACGGCCTGCATTGGCAGCAGAGTCTGCCCCTTTGCCAACTTTGACACCACGGCCCTGGCGCAAAAAATCGAAGGTCTCATCTATCCCAACCACTACCACGTCAAGATTGCCATTACCGGTTGCCCCAACGACTGCATCAAGGCCCACCTCCAGGACATCGGCATCATCGGCCAGGTGGAGCCGGAGTATGATCCCGGCCGCTGTATCGCCTGCCAGGCTTGTGTCAAGAACTGCCGCCAGTTTATCGTCGGCGCCCTGGAGCTGGTCAATTACCAGGTGGAACGCGACGGCAAACGCTGCCTGGGCTGCGGCGAGTGTATCCTGCAATGTCCCATGGCGGCCTGGACCAGGGGGCGCCAGTACTACCGGATCGTGGCCCTGGGTCGCACCGGGAAAAAGAGCCCGCGCCTAGCGGCCAACTTCCTGGAATGGATTGATGAAAAGGCCGTCCTGCAGGTAATCGCCAACCTGTACCGTTACATTGAGCGGCACATTGATCGCTCCCTGCCCAAGGAGCACGTTGGCTATATCGTCGACCGCACGGGCTACCAGGTCTTTAGGGATGAACTCCTGGATGGTGTTGATCTGGGTCCGAAAGGCCGGGTGGCCCGGGAATTGCCCTTTTACGGCTACAGCTACGACCGCGACTTGCTGTGGAGCAAATAGTTGGGGTGCCAGTTGTACCATGATATGACTTCAAGACCTACTGGCAACCGTAGAGAGGTGAGGTAATTATTAAATAACGGCATACAGAGCGGCGACGACGGTGGGCAGGTCGTCAGTTTCGTGGAAAATTGCAGGGCGAGGCCCTGGCGGCTCCTGAACTACCCCTGACACCCCCGGCTTCGGATGGAAAACCATCCGGGGCTCCGCAGGTACAGGGGTGATATCCCTGCCGATACCACGTTTTAAAAAGGCGCTGCGGCACCTATCAACAGGATTTGCTATGCTTGATTATCTCTTTTAGCAGCTGCCGATAGGCAGCCGGGTGGCGGCAAGCATGATCAAAAGCGCTCTTAGCCTGGGGCCAGTACCTGGAAATGAGTTCTCTTATACCAGATACGGCTGCAGGGTAAAAATTTAACGGGTCAAAGTCTATTTCCTGCGCGCCGGCCCTGGTGGCCGCTTTTGTTATGGCGGCCAGGTCTTCAGGAGCATCCGTCAGGCCGGGTATCACCGGGGCGACAAAAACCCAGGTCCTGATGCCGGCCCTGGCCAGCTTTTCCAGGGCCGCCAGGCGCCGGGAGGGAAGCGGCGCGCCGGGCTCCAACAGCCGGGCCAGTTTGTCATCCAGGGTAGTAATAGTAAAGCCGACCTCGGCGGGCATTGCTTTTAAAAGCTCTGCATCTCTGAGGACCAGGTCGGACTTGGTAAGGATAGATACTTCCAATCCACTCGCGGTTAATAATTCCAAACACCTTTGCGTCAGGCCATATTTTCTTTCGATAGCCTGGTAGGCATCGGTAACGCTGGCCAGCATAACCTTTCCCTTTTTAGGCCGCCGTAACTGGGCGGCCAGTACTTCGATAAAATTCGTCTTGACCTGGACGAAGGAACCCCATTTTTCCTGATGGCCACTGAAGCGTGCCATGCAACTGGCGTAACAATAGATGCACCTATGGCTGCACCCGGTGTAAGGGTTCAAACAGTAATCAATGCCTGGAATGCGGGAACGGTTGAGGGCGCTGCGACAGGCGGTCTCATATATTTTAAACACGACGGTCTGCCTTTCTCCATTCCGAGTGGGCATCTTAGAATTGTTTGCATCGTTTTCAAGGCCTCATTATACCAGATACTAGGCCTGACCCCAAGTCCTTGCTATTCAGACCCAGGATAAAACCTACCGCTGCCACCACGCCCCTTTATCCCTTGCCTGTTTGCTAACCCCCGTAGTAAAATAAAGAAAAAGCTACCAGGAATAAAATCAACTACCAGATGAGGAGGTGCAGGAGATGAGCCTTACCCTGGCGGAACTGGCGGCAGGCCGGAAACGGTATACCTATGAGGATTATTGCCGCTTACCGGAAGGGTCACCCTATCAGTTAATCGGGGGGGAACTGGTAATGACGCCTTCACCGACACCCTATCACCAGATGGTATCCATAAAACTGGAATTACAAATGGCAGGATTTGTCCTGGATAAAGGACTGGGTATTGTTCTAGATGCCCCGGTTGATGTCTACCTGGATGAAGAAGAAACCTACCAACCGGACATTATTTTCATTGCCAACTCGAGGCTGGACATTATAGAAGAGAAGCGCATTAAAGGCGCCCCGGATCTGGTGGTGGAGATTCTTTCCCCCGGTACCGGCTATTACGACCTGCGCAGTAAATATAAGGTTTATGAAAAGAGTGGTGTCAGGGAATACTGGATTGTCGATCCCCAGCAAAAATCGGTGCAAGTCTTTTGTTTGCGGGACGGGAAGTTCGTCCTGGACCAGGAAGCGGAGCAGCAGGGGACGGTAAGGTCGCGGGTGATAGCCGGGTTGGAAGTGCAAGTAGAAAGTATCTTTTAGGTTTCTAGTTATCCGTTCCCCCCTTGACAGGGCTATTTTTTTAGCTATAATGTATATATATAATATACACGGTGCTATACAGATAACAGGGTTAGAATAAAGCGGGCGGGTAAAAAAGATGCTATTTTCCATTTCACCACGGAACCCGGTTCCCCTCTATCAGCAAATAGTGGAACAGATACGAGCCAAAATTTTGGCCGGTGAACTCCCCCCTGGCAGCCAGCTGCCCTCCATCCGCGAGCTGGCTAAAGAGCTGACCACCAGCATGATCACCACCAAACGCGCCTACCTGGAGCTGGAAAAGGAAGGCCTGCTTATTACCCGCCCGGGCCTGGGGACCTTTGTAGCCGGGGTCCGGCCGGAGATGGTAGCCTCCCTGAAGCAGGCCCGGGTAAAGGAACACCTCCAGGCCGCCATCCAGGAAGCCAGGCGGGTAGGTATGCAGGATCAAGAGCTCCGGGCACTCTTGGAGGAACTTCTTGAATGGGGAGGGGAACCACCAGGGTAAAGGCAGCAGAGTCAAATGCTCCTATTACCACGTACCACCCTGCGGCCCTCCGGCAGTTCCGGTGGGAGGACAGGGTGAGTGGCAAAAATGACTATTCGATTAAGGGAAGGTGCCTGATTTGAGTGCAACGCAACCGCTTATCCGCCTGTCGGGAGTAAGCAAGGGGTATCCCGGTTTCCAGCTCCAGGACATTAACCTGGAATTACCACCGGGATGTATCCTGGGCTTCGCCGGTCCCAACGGCGCCGGGAAGACTACCACCATCCGTATTATCACCAACCTGATCCGGCCGGACGGCGGCAGGGTAGAGGTGCTGGGGCGGACCTGGGACCGGGACGAGGTAGCCATCAAGTCCCGCCTGGGTTATGTCCCGGAGGATAACCAGCTGTACGAAGAAGCCACCGGTTACTGGCTGGGCAATTTCCTGGGCCGCTATTATCCCACCTGGGACGACGCCTTTTTCCGCATCCTGCTGGAAAAATTCCATGTTCCCGGCAATAAAACAGTCAAGCAGCTCTCCAAGGGCAACCGTACCAAGCTGGCGGTAGCCCTGGCCCTGGCCCACCGGCCCGAGGTTTTAATCCTGGATGAACCCACCTCCGGGGTGGATCCGGTGGTACGTCATACCCTGGTGCAAGAACTGCTGGAAGTAATTCAGGACGAGACCCGTGGGGTGTTCTTTTCCTCCCATATTATCGAGGATATCGAGAAGGTGGCCGACCGGGTGACCTATATCGCAGGTGGCCGGATAGCCCTAGCCGGCGACAAGGAAACCATCTTGGAGCAGTGGCAGGAGCTTACTTTCCGGTTAAAAGACGCCGACCTGCTCCGGCAGGTGCAGCGCCTGGTGCCCTACGTTAAAGAAAGCGGCCTGGAGGTAGCGGCCGTTACCGGCGCTTACAACCCGCGCTTGCTGCAGGAACTGCGGCTTTTAGCGGTAGGCGAGGTTACCCGCCGGCCTTTGGGCCTGGAAGAGATTATGCTTATCCTGGCTGGTAACGAGCGGCCGAAGGCAGAGGAGGCTTAGATGATAATTATGTGGGGATTAGTAACGAAGGATTATTATCTCTTACGGCGGCAGGCCTGGTGGGTTTTAGTTCTGCTATTTTTTAGCTACTTTTTCGGCTTCCGTGGCGGAGCGGCGGCGGTCCTGACCATTAGCAGCGGGATCACCGCCTATCTCCTGGTCCTCAGTTCCCTGTCAATCGAGGATAAAAACAATAGTCTCAGCTTCTTACGGCTCTTACCCATGCCGGCCAGGGCGATAGTGGATGCCAAATTTATGCAACTGGTGCTGGGGGGTCTCCTGGGTGAAGTCTGTGGATTAGTTATAGTAGCCTTTATTAGTGTCACTGGCTTAAAAACAATTACCGGTCCGGAGGTCATTTGGGGCATTATCTCTTCCCTGGCTATTATTACTATTGTTTACAGTCCAACCCTGTGGCTATTCTTCCGTTTCGGTATGCAGGCTGCCAGGATCGCCTCCTTTATCACCTGGTTTGCCTTTTGGTTTGGCATCGTCACCCTCTGGCAAAGGTTTACCATCGTCACCCTCTGGCAAAAGCTCTACATGGGTTCTATGGGGCCGTTTCCTTTATCCCTGGTAGCAGCGGGGGTACTCCTGGCCTTGCTGACCGTGGCCTGCTTTATCTTTTTCCTGGTCCTGGCCCGGCGGGCCTTTGTCCGCCGGGAGATGTGTTAGCCGGACAGGTGGTGGCCATCACCGGCCGCGCCTTCTGGGGCACGACCTACACGGGAAAAGTAGCCCGGGTGGCCCCGGCGGCGGTGACCCGGCAGTCTCAGCAGAGTTCGGAGACGATGGTGGAGGTCGTTATCGCCCTGGCCGGGCCGGCGCCCCTGCTCAAACCCGGTCATAGTGTCGACCTAAAAGTTACTACCGCCAGCAAACCCCGGGCCCTGACCATCCCCTTCGAAGCCGTCCAGGAAGAAAAGGGCCAGCGTTATGTTTACCGCATTGTTGACGGCTGGGGGTTGTCATATATCTCCTGTTTGCCGGCATTTCCCTCTGGATAGCCGCCGTGGACGACCCCCGCCGGATTATAAGTGCGCCGGAGAAGGAAAGAAAAAAGATCCAGCCGGCAACGGCCGAGGCAGTGCGTATGGTAACGTTGTGTAGCCTGCTGATCCTGAAGATCTTTATTCTAAGCCTGAGCGCCTACATGACCTACAAGAATATCCAGGTGGCCCTGGGACTGGCCACCGGTATTGGCTAGGTGGGATTAGTTTTTGGTATTATGGCTGCAGCTATAGCTTTTTACCTGGGTATCCGGTGCCTGCTCCTGATAGGCAGCAAATAAGACCCTGTCCTTCCATCTCTACCCATCCTATCCCATACTTTTTTATTATAGAGCCCACAAATTGTTGACTTCCATTGCGTTCTGTACTATAATAACAATTGCAATTGGTGAGCGCCCGTAGCTCAGGTGGATAGAGTAACGGAATCCGAGTCCGGAGGCCGCAGGTTCGAATCCTGCCGGGCGCGCCATCTATGCGCCAGTAGCTCAGTTGGTAGAGCAGCTGACTCTTAATCAGCGGGTCGTGGGTTCGAAGCCTACCTGGCGCACCAAGAAAATCAAGGGTTCGCGGGTTTAGGAGGGTACCACGAAAAAGCGATTTACTACTACCCTACTACTACCGGCCCTAAAAATAAATTTGCCGGGGATAATTACCCCGGCATTTGTTTAAGTCAAGCGCCCTTTTTCTATTCCTCCGTTTCGTCGGAGGAATTTTTCTTTACCTCTAGGATCTTATCAAGTTTTTCGGCCGCCCGACGTTTCAGATCCATGCTCGCGTGGGAATAAGTATCCAACGTCAGGCTGATTTGGGAATGGCCCAGTAGGTCCTGTACTACTTTAGGATGTTCGTCAGCTTCCAACAACCTGGTGGCAAAGGTATGCCTCAAAGCGTGGGGATTTATAGGCGGTAGTCCGGCCTTCTTTACCAATCGGTAGAAACTACGATTAAAGTTTCGAGGATTAATCGGCTTCCCTTCAGCCGTGGCAAAAACTAAATCGTTATCTTGGTACTTCGGGCCTGCCTGCGATTTCTCATGATCCTGCCGGATCTTATGGGCTTTTAGTTCTGTCAAGATACTTTTAGGAATTGGTATCGTCCGCTTGCTTTGTTTGGTCTTTGGCTCCTGGAACATAAGCATAGTCTTTTTACCTTCTGCGTTACCGGTCCTGACTTCAACCAAGGACTGGTTTATAGTGATGGTCCCTTCTTCGAGATTTACGTCCCGCCAGCGCAACCCTAAAAGTTCGCCACGCCGCAAGCCGGTGGCCAGATCCAAAAGGAAAGCCGCCCCTAACCGATCATCCTTTAAAATGCTTATAAACCTGGCCTGTTCTTCGGGGGAAAGCACCCGAATTTCTTTTTTCTTTAAACTTGGCGGTTTAGTAGCGTCGGCCACATTGCGAATCACTAATTGATTCTTCATAGCCTGTTTGAGGGCTGCATGTATAACTACATGCATAAGCCGCACCGTTCGGTTAGAAAGCTGCCCCTGGCCGTCAACACGCCCGCCCGCCAGCTTTTCATTATACAGCTTTTGTAAATGGTCCGGCCGTAAATCTTTCAAACGTATTTTTCCTAAAGCCGGTTTAAGATGCTGGCGAACAATATATTCATACCCTCCCCAGGTCGTGGGTCGAACATGAGGCTTTACGTATTCATTAAGCCAAGTATCCAGCCATTCCCCTACAGTTAACTTATCCGGTTCTACGAAGGTTCCCTGCTTAATATCATTTAAGGCTTTTGCCAACTTATCAGCGACTTCTTGCCTGGTTTTACCATAGAAAAAAATCCTTTTTTGCTTACCTTCCTCTGTTCTTCCCACAGTAATTGCCGCGCACCACCTCCCGTCCTTGCGCTTGCTTATAGTGCCTTCGTTGTTGCCGCGTTTTCTTGCCAATTCAGGTTCTCCCCTCTGCACACCAATTAATTCAATTTACCTTCAAGCTCACCACAACCGTTTGCCTTGGGCACAATGCTCTACCAGCATGTGAGCCGCATAGGGTTGAAACCCCAGCAGTTTGGCGAAATCGTACAAATTGCTGGCGAAACCTTCTAACCCGTATTCATACCAGCGAATGGCATAGATAAGCCCGTAAATGTCAGCTTCTAGTTCGTAACGGCCGTTGGTAAAATATGTATAGTTATGGTAAAACATTTGATTAATCCCGGCATGGAGTTCGTGATGGCCGATTTCATGGATTATTGAGCCGTTCAAGTACCATGAAGGTTGATTCTGATTTAAAATTAGAAGATTATTGTAAATCACCCCGCGAATTTTGCCGTTGGGCATGGAAACCTTTAAAACAGCTTCGAACAATTTATCTGCAAGATTCTCCGGACTCAATAACCCGTGTTTATCAACAGTTTCGTTAACTTTTTGGATTATTTTCTCCACTACAGCCATCCGATCACCTTCTTTGCCGCAAGCTTATGTATTTCTTTAACATTTATTAGGACACGGCCGCGGACAGAAGAATGGTACCGCCGTCAACCATCGCGTTTTTTCTGGCCGCGGCCGCGGCTTTTTTTGGCTGCTGCTGGGATTTTCCGTGTTTAGCTTTATATTCCATGATGGCGAGGACGGCGGTTTTGAGGTCTTCTTTGGTTTCTTCGTCGAGTTCGCCGACGGGGAGGCCGTTAAACATGACGTGGTCGGAGTTTAAGAGCTCTTGGAGAGCTTCTTCGAGGGAGATAGTTTCAGGAATAGGAGTATAAGGTGTTCTATCGTCAGTATGGCCTAAAAGATAATCTACCGATACCCCAAAACATTCAGCTAGTCTTTTTAAAATATCTGGAGAGGGAATATAACCTTTACTAGGGGATTCATAACCGGCAATAGCCGATCTAGTTAAGCCAAGCTTTTCGGCTAAAACGTCTTGTGTCCAACCATTCTCCTTTCTTAGCAGTTTTAATCTTTGTCCAAAAGTTGGCATTACCAAATCCCTCCATGTTCTTAATGTGAACATCTAAGGAGATTATATCATATATGTTCTGATTTAGCACGTTCTATTTAAGCCACAACTATTGACTTTGTTCTGTATCCCCACGTATAATAAGGTTGAAGGGAGGGGAACCCATGCGATACGCTCTACGAAATAAAAGGAAAGAAGCTCACCTTACTCAAGAAGAGGTAGCTAATGCTTTAAATATTAGTAGACCAGCTTATTGCAAAATTGAATGCGGCACTACCGATCCATCTCTAGCATTAGCTTTGCGTATAGCCGCATTCTTTAATTCTTCTGTAGAAGATCTTTTCTCAAACATTAATTCTCCTTCAAACGAAATACACAAGGAAAATATTGCTTAAGTTTTTAGGGAGGCATCTATTGATGGAAACCCTCGCTGAAAACTCCTACAATATCGATACTCTTAATGCTAAAGAAACAAATGGCATCTGGATAGAAGACGAAGACGGCAACCGACAATGCGTCTGCCCGGTCTCGGTAGAAATTACCGCGCTCGAAGTAGATCGCGAACGCGACCGATATTGGTATGTTGCCCAAATTGGGGAGCCAATAAACCGCGAAGTCCGCAGCCCCGTGCATGAAGGAGGGCTGGGGATTGCTCGCGCAGTGGCGATGGCGGGGGTATGGACCAACGCTAAAAAACTGGGAGCGTATTTTGATGAGATTCTAGCCACCCGATGGAGGGAATTAATCCAAAATATCCGTTCGTATGAAGAGGGAGAGACCGGGATTGACCCAGAAGCGATCTCTATTTATGAGAAATTTTGCGAATGGGTATTTGTTAACAAGAAAGAATTTGATGAAGGATTCTGGGGTCAGTTAGATGAAAGCTCAAACGAAGAAATAAAAGTTATAGTTTACGTGGCAGCTTTCGCGAAGTTTTTTGCGGATATAAGGATTAAGAACGAAGCTGAACGTCGGGCGGTATTAAAATTTTGGAAAACGAAAGGCTGGCTTAAGCCAGGTGAGCGACATCGATATAGTTCTACATACTGGGACGCATTGATGCAAAAATCACGTCGGGTTTATGTCATTTCTATTCCTAAAGATAACCTAACAACATAACTAGTTTTATCATGTTTTCCGTAAAAAAACCTAGCAAAATCAAGGGTCTTACACATCTTACACATTCCTCACTCATTCCTCACACATTGAAAACCTAGCAAAATCAAGGGTCTCACACATCTTACACATTTTTTAAAAAAATTTACTGTCGCAGAGGGGAAAAAGATGGGCTGGCATGCGAAACGACATGCTTCTTCAAAGGCTAAAATTATAAACCCTTTCGTTTCGAACGTACATACGAACGTGCTCGGCAGATTTACCTCCAGCCTATCGTCCAAACTATCATTCGCCGAAAAAGTCGATCCAACCCTTCGACTATTGAGGAATAAATTAAAAGAATTCAATAATCAAAAATCCATTAAACAAACCTACCCTGCGTCAGCATCGCAAATATGCAAATACGACCTCCGTGCCGGCCGCACAACCAGCTATTACGACGCCGAAGCGGAAGCCTTAACCACCGATCTCGAATACGTCGTCCGAACAGAAAACCGGCGGCTCCTGGAAGCCGAGCTGGACAAAGCCCGCCGCGAGGTGGCGCGGAGAACCTGCCGCTCCTTCGTTCCGCTGATGACTTTGCCGGAAGAGCAGCAGAACGCCGTCCTCCTCGCCCTGGGCCTCGGGCCGGGCATCCTTGAAGAGGCGGAATACCGCCCCGTCGAGCTCCCGACCCGCCCGGCCGGGAGGTGGAAAGTCGTCGTCCACGAACCGAAAAGAGAGGACGACGATTGGGAGCCCGACCGCGAGGTGGCCGGCATTCTCGAAGAGGAGGTCAGCCGCGGCATGGAAGACTCCGGGAACCGGCTTAGGGCCGCGGAGATGGGGCAGAAAGGGCAAAAACTGCTTATTACTTACGGTTCCAGCGGAGGAGGTGACTAAGATCATGACCGACGCCGAACTGCAGCAGCTCAAAGAAGAATTACGGGCAGAAATCCTGGCAGAACTGAAGCAGCAAGTCCGCTTCGTGCCGAGCCCGCCGCCCAGGCCGGGTGTGTGGGGGAGCGTCCGGGCGGAAGCCGAAAAACGATTAGCCGGAAAATTCAATACACAGACGCAATACCAGATCATCATGGCGATTTCCACCGTCATTCGCGCTGCGCTCCGGGTCCACGCGGCGAAAGACCTGACTGAGGAACACGCGGAAGCGGCCCATAAAATCGCCGGGACAATCCTTGATCTAATTGACGAATATACGCCGGGCCGGACCGAAGCCTCTTCCGGCACGGCCTAACCTTTCTCTGGGGGAAGAAAATAATGCGAAATCCTACCTTCGGCAAATGGCTGACAGACGATTACCCCGAACCGTCCGGCCCGCTGGTTGAAGCGGTAGACTGGGACGCCCAGGCGGAATTCGACCGTGTCGTAGACCGCCTGGGCGCCCCGCCCCGGAGCCGCCCCGTCCAGCCAGGGCGGGAGGCGGGGGAAACCATACCTGCCAGGGATAAAGTGGTAATCCGCATCAGGACCAGGGGGCCGGTACCCGTGTCCGGGAATCCTTACTACGCCCGCCCTTTCACCAAAAGTGAAGCCGAATTCCTGCTCGCGGCGGCCGGCGTCCGCCACGAAGGCGTCGTCCGGACGTACCTGGCACACTGGGCGGCAGTTTGCGACCCGGACACCCTGCGCGG
Organism: Moorella sp. E306M; assembly: GCF_006538385.1. Lineage (NCBI taxonomy): Bacteria > Bacillati > Bacillota > Clostridia > Neomoorellales > Neomoorellaceae > Neomoorella > Moorella sp. E306M. Next base: position 2,658,321 of record NZ_BJKO01000001.1, read on the forward strand.
CCCGGACGGCGCCCAGGGCGTGGTGGCGAGAATACGTGCTGAGGAGGGGAGGGTCGTGCGGGACGTGCATTTGTTTTTTGCCTACGACGAGGGGAAAAAGGGATGGAAGCTGGTTAAAGCGTCTGTAGAATTGGCGATTTAAATTTTATTAAATTTAAGGGGGAATAATTCAATGGGCATTTATGAAGCCGTCAAAAAGGTGAACGAGGGCGGCGGGCTGGAGTTTACCAAAAACCGCGAAAAGGGCGAGTTCGACACTTTGCTGAACCGCCCGGTGACCATTGAAAACATCGCCATTTTGGACTCGCGCTTCTACGAGGGGAAGGAAAACGCCGTCTTCACCGTCGAAGGCGACGCCGCCCATTTCTACCGCACGGGCGGCGAGACGGTAGTGGCCCAGCTCAAGGACCTCCAGGAAGGGCTGGACGAAGACGGCCTCGATTGGGACGTATTGACGCTGACGTTCCAACAGGTACGGTCCAAGCAGGGCCGGCGGTATTATGTGGTGAAGGCCCAGCTGAAGCCGGAAGTCGAAGCCCAGCTGGCCGAACGGGCGAGCCAGGAAGCGGAAGCGGAAAATATCCCGCTTTGACGTAAGGCGGCCCGCGCCTTTTTCGGGGCGCGGGCTACGATTAGGGGTTGCAGTGGTTTAAGAAGTGTGGTATAAATACTCAAGAATACTTCTTAAATCAAAAATAAAGGACTTTACCAGTTTTACCAGATCTAAACCAGAGCAAAGAACTTAAAAAATCCAATAAAATCAAGGGTTTTACCAGTTTTACCAGTTTTACCAGTTATTTTTAAGAACAGTTTAAGAACAGATAGCAAGCCCCTCCGCCCGCGTCACAGGCGGGGCTTTTATTTTTTGCGGCCGCACGGGCGTGGATGCCTCAACTCACCCGTCCCGCCCGTGCGGCCAGGCACCCCACGTTTTCCTCTCCTTCCCTGGAACCCGGCTGGAAACCTCCGGCCGGGATTTTTTTTGGGCAACTCACCAACTCACCTCATCACAATTTAACCCGGCTGGCGTCGTTCCAGCCGGGCACATTTTTTTCAAGACGGCCCAAGCAGCACTCCTTCCTCAACTGTCCGGGTGTTTGCTTTTTTCCAATTCTCGCAGAAATTCAGCGGGCGTAACAATTTTAGTATTGCCTATTGTTCCCAATGGGTATATGTGCTTCATATCTCCAGTCACGAGGTAATCGACGTTGGCCGCTTGAGCACAGGCCAAAATATGATTGTCGTCATCTTTAGAAGCGACCAATTTCGGAATTGTCTTCGGCTCTATAATTAACGAAGCCGCATCTCGCACCAATACTGTTACGCTCATCGCTTCGTCTTCCGAATACTTAAATTTTTGCTGGAGTATACGGGCAAATTCTTGTAATATGAAAGGGCTCATCACAAGCTCATACTTTCCTTCTAAGGCGGCCCTAAAAATTTGATCAGGAATGCCACCCGGAAAAATAAGTGCGGATATCAATACGTTAGTGTCCAACGTCGCTCTCATAGGTTATTTCCTTATTTCGTCAATTACATTTTCAACGTCAGCATCGTTTAAAATACCTATTTCCCTGGCCCTGAGCGAAACTTTGGCCTGCGCCCGTTCCCATTCCGTTGCCGCCATATACCGGCGCAAAGCTTCCCTCACAAGCTCGCTGCGAGTACGGTTTTCTCTCTTGGCGGTTTCCATCGCCTTTTGAGCTATCTGGGGAGGGAGGGAGATCGTCCAAATAACAGTTTCACGCATTTTTGGTCACCTCTGTCGGAGTATTACTTAGTATTACTATTAAAAGATAACACGCCGCCAAAGAAAAATCAATATCGTCATAAGGCTGGATGCTTTTTTAGGGGAAAGGGCGGCGTAGTTTAGTTTCTACTTTTTGAAAGGGTTGTAAACTTTAGCCTCCCTTTCCGGGACCCGGCTGTACGACTTGCGGCCGGGTCAAATTTTTTAGGCTAAAGACGGATCAGGCACCGTTTTTAGCTTCCCTTTCCGGTACGGCCCGGCGGCTCGGCGAGCGGCCGGGCCAAATTTTTTAGGCGGCCCCGGGCAACCGGAGGGCCGCTTTTTCGCCATTACCTTTGCCATTACCCCGGAAAGGGACGGTAGTATGCCTGATTACCCGAACAACAGCAATCCAAATACTGGTGGTATCGAAACGCCTTCCAATCCAAATACTGTCATCCGTGACAGCGGCGACACCCCGGTCGGTGCCCCTCGCCGGACGCTGCCTGATGCCATAAAGCACAAGCTCATGACTGAATCCGACATACCTCCGGCCCTGGCCGACGCCGCCGGGCTTTACTGGGTGACGGCCGAAGAGGCGAGCCGCATGACCGGCGTGCACGTCGAGAGCGGAGGTATCGCCATACCGTACCCCGGAGAGCCGGACGGCTTCGTGCGGGTGCGGCTCGACCGGCCGAAGGGCGACATGAAATACGTCTCGCCGCGCAGGGCCGGATGCCGCCTCTACGTGCCGCCGGGGGCCGACATGACCGCCCCGGAAGTGGTCATAACCGAGGGCGAAAAGAAAGCCCTCTGTGCCGTTAACAACGGCATAAACTGCTTCGGCGTGTCCGGCATCGATTCCTGGCGCGAACGCAGTGCTGTAGGGGAGCAATTGCCGCCGGACGAGGCGCTGCTTGGCCGGTTGAAGCGCGACTGGGGCGGCCAGAGGGTCGTCCTGGTCTACGATTCGGACATCGACCAGCGGCACAAGCGTTGGGCGGCTTTCCCGGAGCTGGCCGAGCAGCTGTACCGCTTAGGGGCAAAAGAGGTCAAAATAATCACCCTCCCGAAGCTGGAAGCCGTAGACGGAAAAGTCGGGCTGGACGACTACCTCGTGGCCTACAAACGGGCCGGGGAAGACGGCGCGGCCAGGTTCCGTTCCCTCGTCGAGCACGCCCCGGCGTGGCTGCCGGTCGGCGCCGGTGCCGAGGCGTTCGCGGCACGGGAGCTCGCCAGCGGCGACATAGAGCGGCAGATCCTGGGTGCGGCGGCCCTGCTGGGGCTGCTGAAGAGTGAGCCGGTGGTGAAGGCCAGGCTCAAGAGAGCGGGGATCAGACGGTACCACAAGGACATACTCGACGGGGCCAGAAGGGTCCTGTCGCAGGCGCGGGAGCGGCAGGAGCCGCGGAGGCCGCCGGAACCCGAAGAGCCGGAGCCCGAACCGCAGGTCAAAACCATCGCCGAGCTCTTCCCGCCCGCCGCCGGGACGCCCTTTGCCGATTTCCCCGTGCCGGAAGGGTGGACGATCGACAGCCTGGGGCAGATATGCACCCAGACTTTCGACGAAGAAACGGGGGAAAGCGAGGCCGATCCGGTCATCGCGTGCGTCGTGGCCCTGGCCGGGATAATGGTCCCCGCCGACCAGGGGGAAGACACGATATACGACCTCTGGTGGTACAAAGACGGCGGTTGGAACAAAATCCAGGCCGCCGGCGGCATGCTTTTCAACGTGTCGAAAGCTGTCGATTTCCTGGCAAATTTAGGGATGCCAGTAGATTCCACCAACATCATGAAAGTCATCACCTGGCTGGGGGCGCTGCGTGACTACACCTTCACCCACCCCGACCACCCGCTCCCCGTCAAAATCCTGGTGGCGCGCTCCGGCTGGCACAAGCCCCAGGGCGAGCGGATAAAGGGCGAAATGTTTGCCGTGGGGCGGGACATCTTCACGACCGCCGGGCGGGTGGACGGCGAAGCGGGGGAAACCGCCGACGCGCCCGAATCGGACCACCCTTTGAGCGAGTGGTCGTCCGGCATAGGTGCCGGCGAAAAGCAGATGCTCGCGGCCATAACGGCCCGCGGCACCCTGGATGGCCAGAAGCGGACGTACCTCAAATACTTCGAGAAATACCCCCTGGCGGCTTTCTTCACGGGCGCCGGAGCGGCCGGGCCTTTGATACGCTACCTGGTGGAAGAAGGGGAATCGGACGTCTGCGGCTTCGTGGTGGAATCGACCGACCCGGAGAGCGGCCGCGGCAAGACCACCCTCAACATGTTCCCCGCCGGCCTCTGGGGGAGGCCGACCCTGGGCGACATGATCAGGACGGCCAACCGGACCACGGTGCATTCGGAGATACTGTTTTCCGTACACTGCGACATTTCCGCCCACATCGACGAGAGCCAGCTGGTGCGGTACGCCGACGCCGTCGCGGAAATAGTGTATTCGCTCGCCCTCGGCATGGGCAAGGAGCGTGGGGCGAAGAGCGGCGGCTCCCGCAAGACGCGGCGGTGGTATTCGGTGCTGGTCGTGAGCGCCGAGCGGTCGATCCTGGACGTCGTGCGGGGGCGGCAGGGCGTGTTCGACCGGGTGCTGTCGTTCCCGCCGCTGTTCCCGGCGAAGCGGGAACAGTTCCGCGTCGAGGCGGAGCAGATCGCCAAAGATTTGGCCGCCGACTACGGCCACCTCGGGCGGCGGTACGTGCAGTGGCTGCTCTCGTTCCCCGAAGACGCGCGGCGGAAAATTATTGTGGCGACTTACCGGCGGTGGAAAGACGCCCTCGACCGGGTGACCGACAGGGTTTCCCCGGCCACGGGGAACGCCCTGGACGGTTCGTCGGAAAAAAACCAGACCCTGAAACGCCTGGCCAAGCGGGCGGCCGCGTGCGGCGCCGGGCTGGAACTGCTGCTGCGCTCCCTGGGCGAAGACGGGGAAAAGGCCACGGAGATCACGGCCGCCGCCCTGGACGCGGCGTGGGAAAACGTCGTGACAAACACCAGCGGGCGGGCGCTGCTGGCCACGGTGCTGGACGTCTTGCGCTCGTTCGTGGCCGAGAACCGCGAGCTCATCGACGGCTTACGGGAAGCGGAAGGCAAGCCGCCCCGGTGGGTGGGGAAAATAGTACGCCGGGACGGCAAAAAGTATGTAGCCTTATACGCCAATGCCGTTCGGGACGCTTTGAAGAAGAACGCGGACGTCGAGTACGAGACGGCAGCCAAGGCGTTGAAGAACGCGGGGCTGGTATGGGTCCCGGAAAAGATGAAGGAGAAACACAAAAATGTCACTTCGTTGAGGTTCGGCGGAGGAAAAAGGGAATGGTGCCTTTTAGTCGATGCGGAAGCCTTATTGGAAGACGACGCGGATATGTGGGCGGAAGAAATAGATTTGATGTCTGAAAACGACACCGGGATAGAAGACGGGGTGGAACTTTAGGACGGGAAGGAGGAGGGTTAAGTGGGAACGGATTTTGCTTGATTCTTCGTCGGGGCTAAAAAATTAACAAATTCTCCCTGGGAACGGGTTTTCCTTGATTTTACGTTGGAATGTTTTTCCTGGGAACGGATTTTTGAATAATAATGATAAAGTAGATTTTAATTTAACCTGATTTTCCTTTTGATTTTCTTGGGTTTTTTGATGGTGAGAACGGCTCCCGAATAAAATGTTCTTAGGTGTCATACGTAGATGAATTAAGGTTTTACAGGGGATAGTATGTTCTCAAGTTCATTTTGGTATGACACCGTATGACATCCGTATGACACCCCCCAGCCTTGATACTCTAAGGATGAGGCGATCTGTCATACCGTCATACCTAAATTTTTTTTTCCCTAAAAGGGGATTTTTTTTTTGCACGAGTTTTTGGTCAAAGAAAGTCAAAAATATCCGAGTTAATAAGTAGGGATTTTAATGCCTTTTTAAAAAACGTGCATTTTTTTCTTTCCTCCCTTTAGGGAAAATTTTTTTTAGGTATGACGGTATGACAGATCGCGTTTTTATAGGTATATCAACATTTAAGGGTGTCATACGGATGTCATACGATGTCATACGTAAATAAAAATGAGAACGAATTAATCTTTGTAAAATCTTAATTCATCTAGGTATGACACCCTAGAGCTATTTTTTAAAAATCCGTTCTCATATTTAAAAACCGTTGAAAAATCTTGTTTAACCCTTTATGATTTTTCCTCGTTTATCTATCTTAAATCAAAAATCTGTTCCCAGTAAAATTTTGTCAACGTAAAATCAAGGAAAAACCGTTCTCAGGGAGAATTTGTAATTTTTTTGGCCCGAACGAAGAATCAAGGAAAATCCGTTCTCACTAAAAAAACCACATTTTCCCAGACCTCTGTCAAGAGAGAAGAAAATCGTCAAAAACAGCGGTTTTAAATGTTGACGATTTTTGTCGGGTATATATCTACACGGAAAGACCGCTTTCAAAAAGGCAGAGAAATCCATTTGACTAAAGGGGATGTAAATAGATGGGAATTCTATTAGACCTTATCCACGGTAATCTCGATGACAAAAAGGTGGAACGATACAAGAAAAAATTCAACAGCCGCGCCTACATTTACGGCGATTTAAAATATAATCCCCCAGAAGAAAAAGATAAGAAAGCCAAAAAACGCCGCCTCATAAAACCTGATTCCTACGACGCCGTAAACGTGTTCCGCTCCGTGGTCGTGGATAATATCAAATATATCGGGGGGCTGGTAGGCAATGAAAACCTTTCTTGGGTGAAAGGCAAACTTATCGTGGAGGACGGCGTGCGGTACGTCGCCATTCCCACCTCTATCGTGCGGAAGGCTTTTAAGGATAAAGGTTTTGATTACGCTGGCGGCGTTGAACGTCTCAAGGAAAAAGGTGCACTATTGACAACCGGGAGAGGGAGCCGCAACGCTGTCCGGCTGAGGCTTAACGGTACACTGGAGTGGTGCTTGGCGGTAAAGGCTGAAACCGTAAATATCCCTATCCCGCAGAAAGATTGAAAGAAGGTTCTGAAAATGACGCGCGAATCAAAAATTCTGTCCGGCCTCAACGACGCCCAAAAAGAAGCCGTCTCTCACGGCCCCGGCCCCCTTTTAGTATTGGCGGGGCCAGGGAGCGGCAAAACGCGCGTGCTGACCCACCGCGTGGCGTGGCTGGTGACGTCGGGGTTGGCCCGCCCGGAAGAAATCCTGGCCGTCACTTTCACGAACAAGGCGGCCGGCGAGATGAAGCAGCGTATTAGGAATTTGCTGGGGGAAACCGGCGGCGTGCGCGCCCAGACGTTCCACTCGGCGTGCCTTTACGTCTTACGCCGGGACGGCACGAAAATCGGAATAGACCCTAAATTCGCCGTCGTCGACGAAGAGGCACGCCGCGAATTGCTGGTGAAAGCCGCCAAAGAGTTCCGCCTGGACCCGCCGGACGCGGCCGCCGCCGGAAAGGCGATATCCTTCGCGAAAAACTGTCTGGTCGGGCCGGACGAATTTTCAAAATGGATGGCGGAAAAGATCGGCGAAGGGAGCCTGCTGTCTCAGAAAATGGCAGAAGCCGTTTCCGGCTGCGAGGACGCCGTGCCGGAAGTCTACGCCGCGTACCAGGAGATGTTAAAAAAAGTAAACGGCCTGGACTTCGACGACCTGTTGTTTGAGGCCGTCCGCCTCTTCCGGGAAAGGCCCGACGTGGCCCGGAAATGGGCGGAAATCTGGAAATGGGTCCTGGTCGACGAGTACCAGGACACCAACCGGGCGCAATACGAATGGCTGCAGTTATTGGTAAAAAAGCGCCGCAACGTCACCGCTGTCGGCGACCCCGACCAGAGCATTTACGGCTGGCGGGCCGCCGACGTCGAAAACATCCTGCGTTTTAAAGAAGACTTCCCGGAAGCGAAAGTAGTCGCCCTGGAGAAAAACTACCGCTCCGTGCCGGCGGTGACGTCCCTGGCGGACAGGCTTATCCGGCACAACACCCGGCGCGAAGAAAAAACCTTGTTGCCTGTCCGCCCGGACGGCGGCGAGGCTCAATGCCTGTCTTTCCCGGACGAACGCGCGGAAGCTGAATTCCTGGCGGAAAAAATTTCCGCCCTGCACAGCGGCCAGGGCCTTTCCTGGTCGGACTTCGCGGTGCTCTACCGCGTCAACGCTTTGAGCTGGACATACGAGGAAGCGCTGGCGAAACGCGGCGTCCCCTACGTGGTGGTCGGTTCCGTGGGTTTCTGGGGCCGCAGGGAAATAAAAGACGTCCTGGCCCATCTGCGGGTAGCCGTGAATCCGAAAGACGTCGTTTCCCTGCGTCGGATATGCTTCCTCCAGCCGGGCGTGGGCGAAGCCACCGCCGCCCAGGTCGCGGCTCTCGTTCTCGCCGGCCGCCCGCCGGCAGAAGCCCTATCGGGCGCGGCCGCAAAACCTGGTATCGGTAAAAAGGCGCGTTCGTCTCTCGCCCGGTTGGCAAAAACCCTGGAGGTTTTGGAAACAGGCATCAGGGAAAAGAAACCTGCGGCCGAACTCTGCATGTATGCTGCCGAATCGACCGGCTATATGGCGAAGCTGGCCAAAGATCGGTCCGAAGAGGGCCAGGAGCGGGTCGCCAACGTCGGCGCCCTCATTTCCGCGGCGGCGGAGATAGACGCTTCCGGCGGCGGCGTGGCGGAGCTTTTGGAAAGGGCCGCCCTGGCGTCCGGCGACAGCGACGACGGCGGCGGGAAAGACGCGGTGCGGCTGATGACTTTGCACAAGGCGAAAGGCCTGGAATTCCACACGGTCTTTCTGGTCGCCGCGGAGGAAGGTTATCTGCCGCATTATCAGAGCGGCTACGGCCCGGCGCTGGAAGAGGAGAGACGCCTTTGTTTCGTAGGCGCGACCCGCGCGAAGGATTGCCTATACGTCACCTGGTGCCGCGAAAGGACTAACTGGGGCCGGACGGCGTGGAACAGGCCGTCGCGTTTTTTGAAAGAGATGGGATTTGAGGTCAATTCTTCTTTCGAAAAGCGGAGGCTCCCCGGCACGAGGTGGACAGATCGCATTGCGGCGGAACTTTAAATTTTAACGAAGGAAAGCGGTAGAAATGTTTGAGAAAGGATTCCATTTCAGCGATTTCGTTGGACCTAACCCGGCAGAATCCATTCTGTCCGGGGTTGTAGAAAAACCCGCCGCCGTGTCGCCAGGCGGCGAAACGCCCGGCCCGGCTGACACGGCAAAACGCGGCACGGCTTCAGTAGAAGCCGTATTCGCCTGCGCGGCTGCCCGCAGGAAGGAAGAACCCTTCGACTTCGACGCCGCCATGTCGAAGACCGCCGCCCGCCTCAACGCCGCCGCCCCTCCCGGCGCCGTGGAGTGGGCCGCGGCGAACCGGCCCGATTTAATGGCCAATGTAGACAAGGCCGCCGCTCTTTTGGACGAGGCCGCGGCCGACAACGACGCGCTGGTCTTCGAATTGGCTTTGGGCGACTACGAGGCGGCCTGGAGGGCCGTATTCGAGGCTTACAAAAAAGCGGCGGAAGCCGGCCGGCCCCACCAGGACGGCCGGACTCTAGGTGCGGACACGGCGGGAGCTGGGGAGGGTTTTCCGTGCCCCGGAGATACCGGGGATGGGTATAAAAACGGCGGCGTTGCTCATACGGTAAATACAAGCCAGACAGTGGCAAAAGCGGCGGCCATAGCCGACGGAAAGACGGCAGCAGACGGCGAAATGCCTTCAGAATCAAGCGGCGAAAAGATCGGAGGGTATACACCGCGTGACGGTGGTGGTAGGAAACTACCTACCGCGGGAGATCGGCCCCTTATAGGCCAAAATAAAGGCCGCAGCGGCGGTTCTGTGAGGGGTGATGGGCAAACTTCACTAAACGATATGTCTGTAAAAGCAGAACGCCAGGACGAGGCCTCCTCGGATCCCGTCCAAACCGTCCTTTTTCCTGAAATGGGCACGGTCGGGGAAAAGGACAGAAGCCCGGCCCCGCCCCGGCTCCCCTTTGCCGCAGAGCCCGCCCCGACATTGTGGCAGGAATGGCTCGATCGGGTGAAAATCGTAGTCGTGGAAGACGTGGAGACGTGGCGTTCCGCCCTGGCCGCCGCCAGGGACGCCGGGGTGTGCGGCTTCGACACCGAGACGACCGGGCTGGACCCCTTCGTGAATGAAATACGCCTCTTGCAATTGGCCGTGCCCGTCTACCCGGCCGGAAAGAAAAACCTGGTCGCCGAGGACGGCAAAGGGCCGGAGTCGGGAGGCAACGCGGTGGCCTACGTGGCCGACCTGTGGCGGTTCGGTAAGGAAGACCGCCGTGAGATGCTCGACGGGGTGGTCGGTTTGATGGCCGACCCGGAAGTGAGCTTCGCCGGGCACAACTTGAAATTCGATTTGAAATTCTTGCGGTCGGCCCTGGCGGCGGCCGAAGGCAAGCCCTGCTGGCCGGGGAAGCGGCTCCCGTGCGAACGGCTTTTCGACACCATGCTCGCCAGCCAACTGGTTACGGCGGGCGACTTTATCCCCGAGGCCCAATTCTCCAAATGGCGTGAGGAGCACGGCGTGCATATAGTCAAGGAAGGCAACGGGCCGACACGGTACTACGATCGCCACGGGCACGAAATAAAGTTTGAGCGCGACACACAGAAGAAGATAAGGCCGGTCTACCCGACCCACAGTTTGAAAGAAATCGCCCACCGGCATTTAGAGGTGGTCCTGGACAAAGAGGAGCAGGCCAGCGATTGGTCGGCCCCCGAGCTTACCGAAAGGCAACTCCGGTACGCCGGGCTGGACGCGGCGGTGCTGCTACCGCTGAGGGAGATTTTGGCGAATCTGATTTATAAAAACCGCCTCGCGCGGGCGGCGAAGATCGAGTTTGACTGCCTCCCGGCGGCGGTGGAAATCGAATGCAACGGGATGCCTTTCGACACGAAGCGGGCGTGGGAAATGGAGACGGCCGTAAAAGCCGCAGCCGAGTCTGCCCGGATCGAATTGGTCGAATTGGCGCGGGGTGCCGGCTTCCGGGCACGGCCGAAAAAGAACGAGGGTAAGCGGTACTCGCCCGATATAAACCCCGGCAGCGCGGTGGATGTGGTCGATTGTTTGGAGCTTTTGGCCAGCCGGGAAGGGATCCTCGTGAATATGGAAGGATCTGGCAAAGGCTTCCGCCTTCCCGGTGGCGAGGTCTTGCCCCTGGAAAGCCGCGACGACACCCTCACCCGGGTGGCCGCCGCGTTACCAGAAGAAAGCGATTTAAAACGGTTTATCGGTTTGCTCCAGGAATACCGCGGGCAGAAAAAGAAAAGCGATTTTTTGAAGAAGTGGATCGAGCTGACCCACCCCGCGACCGGGCGGCTGCACCCGGACCTGCGGCAGCTAAACCCCCAGGGGGTGGGGCGGTTTTCCGCCAGCAACCCGAACGTGCAGCAGGCCGGGCGCGACAAGGAGATCCGGGCGCTTTTCCGGGTACCGGAGGGGCGGAGGCTGGTTCTGGCGGATTACAGCGCGATTGAAATGAGGGTGGCTTGCGAAGTTTCGCGAGACGAAAATCTGTTAAAGGCTTTTACGGAAGGGATAGACGTCCACAGATTTACGGCCGCGAGCGTGGCCGGGAAGCCCGTAGGCGAGGTGACGAAAAGCGAACGACAGTTCGCCAAATCTTTGAATTTCGGATTAATATTTGGAATGTCTGGAAAAACGTTACAGGAATATGCAGAACTCGGTTACGGCGTCAAGATGACATTGGAAGAAGCGGAGGAAGCCCGTGAAAAATTTTTCCAGCTTTATTACGGCATCGCCGGGTGGCACGAAAAGCAGCGGCACTCAATATACGAAGACCGCTTCGGCGTAGTGTTCCGGCACGACGGCGTGCGGGGGTATTACGTTGAAAAGCGCCCTTTCGTGCGGATGCCCGGCGGCCACATGCGGGTTTGGCCGGTGGTCGAGGAAAAGCGGAGAAACGGAAGCGGGACGTACCTACGCAAAGCCGGGCCTTTGACAGAAATATACAATTCTCCTGTCCAGGGAGGGGCCGCTGAACTTCTAAAGGTAGCGATGGGAAACTTGTACCGCGAACTTTTGGCCCGCGGGTGGGAAGACGTTTATATGATCATGACGCTTCACGACGAGCTTCACCTGGAAGCCCCGGAGGATAAGGCGGAGGAAGCGCTGGAGGTTTTGCGGACGGTAATGGTCGGCGCTGGGAAAGACCTTGGTTTCGTGACGCCGATTGAGGCTGAGGCCAACGTGGGCGATTCGTGGGCTGATAAAGCCTGACAAAAAAGATCTTGACAGCGAATGAAATAATGATAAAATGAGAGTATGAAAGAATGATTAAACCTCAATTTCGGAGTTGACCCCAATGGATCTGCCTTCTTACCGCATAATGGCGTTTTTGCTTTCAGACCCGGGGGCGGAGATCCCCTGGGAATGGCGCGACTACATGCAGCCTTTGATTTACAGCTTTATCGACGACGGCGGAAAGATCCATTCGGCCAGATACAGCCTGTTCTCGTTTGCCCTCACGCCTCTCGACCCCGTATCCGGGCGAGACGGTGCGGCTTCAGGCAACGGCGCGTGGGCTTTCCGGTTCTCTTCCGCCCTCACGTCCGTCTTAGAACAGGTCGCGGCTTCCTTGCGGAAGAGCCGTGAGCTTAAGATAGCCGGCACGGCGTTCCGCGTCTCTGCGGTCGTGGAAGAAGCCCTGTCGGACCGGGCGGCGTACCAGACGGCGTCGCCCGTGCTGGCGGCTAAACTGGCTTTCCGGGACGGTGGGAAACCCTTCTGGAACCCGGCCGAGTCGTGGTTCGCCGCCGCGGTGGCGAAGTCTCTGACGAACCGCTGGAGGTTTTTGACGGGAGAAAAACCGCCGTCCCGCGTCCTTTCCGGGTTTTATCACCGGGCACGGAAAGAGATATGGGACATGCTGCCCGTCTACGTCCCGCCAACTAAAGGCGTCGGCGTGTGGATGCCGGAAGGGTTCACTTTCTGAATAAAAGGCGGTGTCTTCCATGCCCGACTGGTCTAAAATCACCACACCTACCCAGCTTTTCTACCACCTCGACCGCGGCGAGGTGGCGGTGTTCCCTCTGGACGACGGGGTAGCCTTCCTGCAGCGCGTGCCAGAAGGGTGGTATAAGATAATCCTCCAGCCCCGTTTTTCATCCGGCCTGGAATTTCGCCAGGACAAAAAGGAAGCGGTCCAGGCTTTGTTCGAAGAATTGCGCGGCAAAGGCATTTCTTTCTGGGTGTTCCCCGGGAGCGAGTTGGAACGGGTAGACGCCCCTTGGTGGAAGCGGGCGGTCGGGAAAGCCCTTTGCCGTGCCTGGGGCCTGGTAGAGGTAAAAAAGAAAGAGCGGAAAGGAGAGAGCGACCTCGGTGTCCCTTCTTGATTTTGTCGCCGACCCTGCCTGGCTGGAAAAACAACGCGAAGAGACCTGCGGCGCCCTGTCTGAAGCGAAAGAAAGAGTCTGTACGTTGGAACGGCGTCTGGACGACCTCGATTTCCTCGGCAGGGTTTTGCGTTTGCTCCGCACCGGCGAGGTGGTGACGTACAGCGGCGGGTTCGGCTGGAAGCCGCCGTACCGGGATTTCCACCGGGACAAAGACGGGACTCTTCATTTCTTGTCGCCGGACGTGGAGGACTATTCCAAAGACCTGCCGTTTATCCGCCGCCGTGATAAAGACGGCTTTCGTTCCGATTGGGCCTACGTGGTCCCCGCGGAATTTCACCGGGAGACCGTCCTGCTGGAAGGCGCCCACCTCTGCGTGCCCGTCGTGCCGCTGGCCAGAGTCAAGCACGACCGCTGCCCCGCCTGCGGCACGCCGCAGCCCGTGATGGAATGGTTTCACGAAACTTACGGCAGCCCGGAAATCGACCTGTGCGAGCGGGTGGTCTTCCTGGTCTGCTGCGGCGGCACTCAGGTTTTGGCGCGGTTTGAATTTTTATGTTGAAAGGATGTTGGAATTATGGCTTCCGAAATAATCCACCTCAAATGCCTCCCATGTGCCCGCAGGGGAGGGGAGAAGAGGTGCCCGGTCATCCAGTATCCTTCTAAAATTTGGGAAGAAGGGGGCTGCTGGGCGTTCACCACGGACAAGGAAGAAGTCAGGAGAGCGGAAGAGGCGGTCAAGGCGTATGCTGAACGAAAAGCGGCTGAAAAAGTGGCGGCGGGATCTTGACAGCGAATGAAAGAATGATATAATGAATATATGATAGAATGAAATAATAAAAGGAGAGGGTGCCGATGAAAGTGGTTTTAACTGATGGCACGGAGAACTTTGAAAGTCGTGAAATCAACGATATCGCCGAATTAGAAGATCTTAACCGGAAGGCTAGAGAAGCTACAGACGGAAATCTCTGTTGGGTTCTCGAAATCGAAAAGGCATAAGCTGGTTATTGGAATAAATTTGCTTTTTGCTACCCCGTTTGCGACTTTGTGGGTGGTTAAACCGGGTATGAGTCCTGGCAGGGGCCGCGTTAGGGGAAGGCGCGGCTAGGCGGCGGGGCGGCAAAAGCAAAAAAAAATGTGGGAAGTGGTTTGTCATGTTAAAATGTCTGTATTGCGGCAAGGAAATACCCGAAGATAAGGCCCGGGAAATAGAAGAGATTGGAATTGAGCCTTTTTGCAGCGAGTATTGTTGTTATATGTATAGCGGGGTACCTATGCCTTGGAATAGTTAAAATAGGATAAAGGAGAGGGGAAATTAATGCTTCCGTTCGTTAAAGCTGAACTTAGTTAATCTACCGTTTGTCGGGCGGTGCCTGCAGATATTTTGGAATTGATGATTTGGACGATTTGCCTTTGGAGAAATTCGTCGAATTTCTGGAAGATATGCCGGATGCGAGGGTGCGTCTAATTGCAAGATAACTTTGGGTTGTCCATTTGTGGGGCGGCGGCGTGGCTGGTCACGCTTGCGGGCGTCCTCGAGGGTCCGCGAGACCCGGGTCATTCCGCGAAGATGCATGCTCGTCGCGGAAGGTAACGGCACGGGGAAACCTGATAAGGTTTACGCAGGTTCGATTCCTGCCCGCCCCGCTACATATTTAGAAATGGGAGAGAGACGAAATGACAATTATCGATCAAGCCATTAACCTGCTCAAAGACGGGGCTAAGAAAGTGGAATTTGAGTGGCAGGGCACAGAAGTTACGGCGTATTGGGTTAACAATGTATTGCGGATTGACGTAAAAGGGTTGAAAGGGGTTGAACGATGTGGAAGTTCAGGTTGATTTTTATAAGCTCACCGGTAAATGGTACGCAGGCGGCCGTGTTGAAATTGGCGACGCTAGATTGTGGAAAGGGGATTTGTATGCGGCCATTATTAAAAACCAACGAATTTTGAAGCCTGGATGGGAAGATCATTTTATCGTCGTCGTTAATGATCTGCCCGAATTAGATGCTGATCCTAACTATCATGAATTCTTTAAGGTAATATTTTTCCCCAAATGGGTTAAAAAAATTTTTAGAAATGTTTATTACGAGAGCGAGAATCAAAACTTGGTCAAAATGATCGACGATCTGGTAACGGCTGTTAACGAAAATGCTCGGCGTGAGCAGGCTTAGAATAGACGGGGACTTTAAATAAGGCGGTATTTTTTTCCTGTCTGGGTTGAAAAAAATTTTAGCGAAAATAATGATTCAAATAATAAAGGAAAGGGGATGCCCCATGGGCGCGTATGATACCCCAACTCGCCCGTGCCCTTATTGCGGTACAGAATGCGAAGCGGACTGGGTCGACGTAGGGGTTGGATACCAGCAATGCGGGCCATATTATTGTCCCAATTGCGGCGCGAGCGAAATAGGCCCGTTTGACGACGAGGCCAGAATTCTTACCGATGAGGAGAAAAAGACAGGCTGGTACAAGCCGGGTTCTCCGGTAAGCGATAAAGCAAATACTTTTAAAGATTGCCTGGTAGATCATAAAACTGCGAAAAGGTTATACGAGATGGGATTGCTGAATAAAAAGTGATAAATATTCAAACTTCTATTCTAGAAAGGAATTTACAGCGTCATGTTAAAACTTCTCTACCTCACCGACACCCACCTCCGGGGAACCGCCCCTGCGTCCCGGACGGACGATTTCGCCGCCGCCGTCAAGGCCAAGCTGGCGGAAGTGGTGGGTCTCGCCGAATTCTTAAACGCCGCCGCGGTCGTACACGGCGGCGACCTCTTCGACCTCCCGGAGCCGGGCGTCGGTCAGGTCGGCGAATACCTGGAAATTTTAAGCAAGCTGCACGTGCCCGTGTTCGTCGTGCCCGGCAACCACGACATCTACGGCCACAACCCCTCGACGCTACCCCGGACGCTTCTGGGGCTGCTGGCGCGGGTGGGCGTAGTGCAGATACTCGGCCGGGAGCCCGTAATTATCGAGGGCGGTGGCGTCCGCGTCCGCCTCACCGGCCAGGGGTTCCACCCCGAGATGGACCGCCGCGGCCCGGCCGAGGACTACGCCGTGCCCCCGGCCGCCGCGGACGGCTGCGACTACGCTGTCCACGTAGTCCACGGGATGCTTTTGCCGCGGGCGGAGATTTCGTCCGCCCCATTTCTCCCGGCGGCAACGGCGGCGGAAGACGTCCTCGCCGTCACGGGCGCCGACTACATCCTGGCCGGGCACTACCATTCGCCGTGGGAGGTTTGTGCGGGCGGCAGGGTGGCCGTCAACCCCGGCGCGCTGGTGCGGGTCACGTCTGAGGCACGGGAACTCGCCCGGCGGCCTCAAGTAATGGTCATCGAGGCCTGCCGGGACGGGATACGGCACAGGTACATACTGCTTTCCTCAGCCCGGCCCGGCGAGGAAGTGTTAGACACGGCCAGGCTGGACGCCGACCGCGCCAGGGAAGAGGCGCGGGCGGAATTCCTGGCGAGCCTGGAAGCGTTCGGCGGTGGGTCCCACGGCGTCGATCCGGAAGAGGTCCTGCGGGAGACGATGGCCCGCATGGGCGTAGGGCCGGAAGTCGAGGCGGAGGTCTGGTGGAGATTCCAGGAGGCGATGGCGGGGTTATGACGGCGAGTAAACATTTCTTTGTAACTCTTAACCTATTGGGGGTGTAGCTCAATCGGACAGAGCGTCCGGCTTCTACCCGGCAGGTTGCAGGTTCGAGTCCTGCCACCCCTGCCATTCGTGGGGCGGTAGTTCAGTGGCCAGAATTCCGGACTCCAAATCCGGCGACGCGGGTTCGAGTCCCGCCCGCTCTGCCAGAGTATCGATGACAGAAGAATTGTTTTTCATAATCTAAATATAGTAAAATAGGAATACATGACGAAAGTTATTTTTCGTGGGGCGCTTGGCGGGGTTGCTTCGCCTAACGGTAAGGCATCTGACTTAGGATCAGACTATTGGGGGTTCGAGTCCCTCAGCGTATAATCCTCGCCGCTTTTTCCCCACGAAGTAAGAATTTATCACGGCGGGGCGCCGGGCAGGGGTACTCCGATACGGAATCTGACTTGAAATCAGACGAAACCTTGCCCTCATTTTCTCCGCCGTGATCATTTTGAAGATAAAGCGAGGCGCAGATACGGGTTGCTCCGACCTGGTAAGTCGTTTGGCAAAACCTGTATCGGTTTCCCTCGCTTTATTTTTTTTGGTTATGACTTGACATGGAATGAAAGAATGATATAATGAAAGATGTAAAGTATGAAAAAATGATATAAACAGGAGAGTAGCTCTAACGGTAGAGCGACCGGCTGTTAACCGGGAGGTTGCAGGTT
Organism: Moorella sp. E306M; assembly: GCF_006538385.1. Classification (NCBI taxonomy): domain Bacteria; kingdom Bacillati; phylum Bacillota; class Clostridia; order Neomoorellales; family Neomoorellaceae; genus Neomoorella; species Moorella sp. E306M. The sequence goes on from NZ_BJKO01000001.1 coordinate 2,675,696, forward strand.
CGAATCCTGCTACCCCTGCCATAGAGGGCCCGTAGCTCAACGGCTGGAGCGGCCGGCTCATAACCGGACGGTTCCCGGTTCAAATCCGGGCGGGCCCACCAATAAAAGTTAATAATGCGAGGCGCCGACGGCGGGATGCTTCGCATACAGGTTGAGGTTTGCTGTACATGGTTCCTGCCGCGACTATTCCTCGCAAATACATAGTTTAACAGGAGGTGTTTATCATGTCCCGTGCTACCTCCATTTTCAACCCTTCCGTCCCCTGTCCGACTACGGTCAACCGCGAAGGCTACATAGCCTACGAACGGCCGCTCGAAGAGCAGTATTTGCAAGTGCTCCTCACCAACACCCTGGGCAATACATATTACGCCACCAGCGACCAGCTCCTCCAGGAAGCGGAGCAGGTCCACGCCGCCATGCTCGAAAAAGACCCAGAGTTTGCGGCAAAGGCATTGGTCTTCGCCCGCAACGAAGGCTTCATGCGGCTCCAGCCGGTGTTCGGCCTGGCCAAGCTGGCGGGCGTGCGGCCTGACCTGTTCGCCCGCGTGTTCGACCGGGTAATCCTGATCCCGTCCGACCTCCAGGATTTCTTCACCGTCCTTAAGTCTATAGGCCGCGGCCAGGGCGGCCGGGCTATCAAGCGGGCCACGGCCCGGTGGCTCAATAACAAGCTCTCCGAATACTGGGCCGTGAAATACAACGGCCGCGGGCGGGGCTATTCCCTGGGCGACGTCGTGCGGACCGTCCACCCGGCGCCCGCCGGGGCGAAGCAATCCGCCCTGTTCGCCTACCTGGCCGGGCGGGACTGCGACGCCTCCCTGCTCCCCCAGGTCGCGGCGTTCGAGGCGTTGAAGCGGGCACAGACGCCCGAAGAGCGGGCGCGGCTGATCGGGGAAGGCCGCTTGCCGCACGAGGCCGTCACCGGGGTCGGCGGCCTGGACAAAGAATGCTGGCGTGCCCTCGTGCCGCAATTGCCCGCCTTTGCGCTTCTGCGGAATTTGAACACGCTGGAGTGCCACGGCGTGCTGGACGAGTATAGGGAATATATTTCTGCACGGCTGACCGACAGGGAAGCCCTGCGCAGGGCCAAAATTTTGCCTTTCCGCTTCCTCAAGGCGTTCCGAGAAGTCAAGCAACCCTGGCTGAAAGACGTTTTGCGGGAAGCGGTCGAAGCGACGTTCGGCAACCTCCCGGAGATCCCCGGAAAGACGGCGGTCTTCCTGGACAAGTCCGGGTCGATGGCCGGGGAATACCTGCTTATCGGGAGCGTTTTCGCCCTTGCTCTCTATAAGAAGACCGGGGGTAATTCCATTTTCTGGACATTCAATACCAGGGTGGAGGAAGAAGATATCTCGATACACGATTCTATCCTCTCCCAGGCGAGCAAGTTCCGGGCCTCCGGCGGCACGGACGTGGCCGCGCCGGTGCGGCGGTTGGTCGAGAGAAGGGTGTTCGTCGACAATATAATCGTCATCACTGATGAGCAGCAGAACGTTGGCGGTCCCATTTATAAAGCGCTTGTTAAATACCGACAGAAGGTGAACGATCGGGTCAAGGTTTTCGTTATAGACGTGGCGCCCTACAGGTCCGCTCTGGTACCGCCGGTCGACCCGTTGACGTTTTACGTTTACGGTTGGTCCGACACGGTTTTGCAATATATTTCTTTCGCGGTCCAGGGGTACGGGGGCATGTTGGACATGGTTAATAAAACGGCTATTTAGAAAAAAAAATTTTAAGAAAGGCGGAAACATTTAATGCCTGAAAAGACGTATGTATACGCCAACTTGATGCAGATCCGTAGCGGAGCATTGGATTTTGCGATTAACTTTCAGATGTTCGACGTTGAAGGAAAGGTTGTAAACGAATATGAGGTACACCTTTCCCCCCAGGCGGCAAAACTATTCGCGACAGCTTTAAGCCACCAGGTCAAAGAGTACGAAGCCAGGTTTGGTGAGCTTCCGGAATTGTATACAGAAAATGGGAAACAGCAAGACGAAATAAACTCGAAACAACTTCAATAATTACGGCAAGTGGGGTTCTGCCCATGATCCGCAAACTCACAATCGAAAACTTCCAATCCCATTCCCATACCGAACTAAACCTTTCCCCCGGCGTGAACGTTATCCTCGGCGAGACCGATTCCGGCAAGTCGGCCGTTGTCCGCGCCCTCCGCTGGCTCTGGTTCAACGAGCCGCGGGGCGACGGCTTCGTCCGCCGCGGCACCCGCAATTGCCGGGTGCGGGCCGAGCTCGGTGACGGAACCGCGTCTACCGATGAAGGGGTTGTAACGGTGGAGCGTGCCCGCGAGGGAAGCCGCAACCTGTACCGCGTCGTCACCCCCGGTGGTCGGGAAGAGGTCTACGAGGGCTTCGGAAGCGCGGTCCCTGAAGAGGCGGCGCGGGCCGCCGGGGCGGTCCGGGTCGAGGCGAACGGCGTGACCCTCACGCCGTCTCTGGCCAACCAGATGGACCCGCCGTTCGTCATCGGGGAATCCCCGGCCACCGCCGCGGCGGTCGTCGGGCTGGTCTCGCGGGCGGAAACGTTCGACGCCGCACTGCGGGACGCCAACGCCGACGCCGCGAGGCTTAAACGAGAGGCACGGTCGCTGGAAGAAGAGATCGCCGCTTTCGGTCGCCAGCTGGAAGAATTCGCCGACCTTCCGGCGTGGGAGGAAGCCTTAGCCGGGGCCGGGGCCGCTCTGGACGCGGCCCGGCGGGCGGAGGCACGCAAAGAAAGGCTCCTCGCCCTGGCCGCCGCCCGGCGGGACGCCCTGACGGAAATCGTCGCTGCGGAAGCCGTCCTGGACGCCGCCGCGGGGGTGGGCGTGGCCGCCGTGATAGTAGTGGCTATGGGGGGCAAGACCGCGCATCTTAAGGCATTGAAGGCTTTACGGGCGGCATACATGGAGAACGAGGCCGCGTTAGGAGAATCTGAAGCGGTCCTCGAGCGGACGCTCCGCGTGGGAGAAGCCGCCCGGACGTGCGGGGACGCCGCGGAAGCCCTTGCCCGGATGAAGCGGCTGGAAGAATTGCGGCGCGGGCGGCGGGACGCGGCGGCCGAACTCGCGGCGGCCGAAGCGCGGCTGCGGGCTACGTCCGGGGCCGGTGAGGCCGGGCGGGCGCTTGCGGCGGCGGCTGAAACTCTGTCCCGGCTGGGCGTATTGCGCTCCCTGGCGGCCTCCGTCAAGGAGGCGTCCCGCGAATTGTCGTCCGCGGAACGGGCGGCAGAAGCAACCAAAGGGCTACGGGAGGCCGGCGAGCTCCTGGACGGCACGTTGAAGACTCTTCGCCGCCTGGATTCCCTCTACGCTTTAGTCAAGGGGTCCGCCGCGGCGGTATGGGAAGCGTCGGAAGCCCAAAGCGAGGTGGAAAAAGCCGCGTCCCTGGCGGGGCGGGCCACGGAAGACCTGGCGGCGGCCCTGGCCGAACTGGGCCGGTGCCCGGTGTGCTTCAGAACGATTGAAAGGGGCGAAATCGATGGCATCATTAAAAACTTTGTCGACCGCTAAAACATCCGTCAATCCGGCTTCTCCTGTACCCCCAAAGGCCGGGCCGGGCAACGTCGAGGCCAGGGTGGCCCGGCTCCGGGAACGGCTCGAAGAAGCAAAGCGCGCCCGCGCCGCGGCCGAAGCCCGGCGGGAGATGGCGCTGAAGCGTAAAGCCGAGATCGAGGCCCAGATCCGGGAGATGGGCGTCGAGCCTGAAAACGTCGACGCCGAGATCGAAAGGCTGGAGGCCGAGATCGACGAAAACCTGGCCAGGGCGGAAGAACTGCTCCGGCCCTTTGAGGAGCTGTTAAATAATGCCAGTTAACGACGTGGTCACCCTCCTCGAAGCCGTCCGCGCCGAGTACGAGCGGCGGCGGGGGCGGCGCGACCAATTGCTGGAACTAAAGGCGGAACGGGAAGCGAGGCTTCAGGAGACGCGGCGCAAGGCCGAGACCGTGGAAGCGGCGGCCCGCGTCTTCTACGCCGCTTCGGCGGCGGCCCGGGAGAACGCCCGGGCGCGGCTGGAGCGGGCCGTCACGTCCGCCCTCCGTGCGGTCTTCGGCCCCGGCGTTTCTTTCGCCGTCGAGGTGGGCGACCGGCGCGGCCGCCCGGAAGCCGAGTTTTACATTGTGTCCGAGTACGGCGGAGACACGCTAAAGACGCCCGTCCTGGACGCCCGCGGCGGGGGCGTGGTCGACGTGGCGTCCCTGGCGCTGCGGGCGGCCGTGGCCGCCGCCGTTACGCCGCCCGGCGCGCCGGTCGTGCTGGACGAGCCGGGCAAGCACCTGTCCGAAGGCTACAGCCGGGCGCTGGGGCAATTGCTGAAAGCCATCGCGGACGAGACTGGACGCCAGTTTATCGTCGTGACCCACGACCCGCGGGTGGCCGAGGCGGCGGACCGGACTTTCCGGGTGGAGATCGAGGGCGGCGAGAGCAGGGTAAGGGCGGTTTGAAGGATAGCAAAATCAAAGATCTTACCCGTCTTACCCGTTCCTTACCCGTTCCTTACCCGTTAAAAAACCCAATAAAATCAAGGACCTTACCCGTCTTACCCGTTTTTTAAGGAGTGAGGAAATGCTGGACAGCCACCCAACCCCGGCCCGAAGAAGCGGGCCGGGGACCAGCGGCTATTCCAAACGCCGGAAGATCGCAGGCATCGCCGTCCTAGCCGTTTCGGCGGCACTTTTATTTTCGGCTGGCGGCGGAAAACAATACGATGCTTCGTTTTTCGTCGGCAGCCCCAGTGCTGGGGCATGCTCGCCCGTCGTCAGCGTCGAAAGTTTTCCCTGCGGCCAGCGTGGGGCGGGAGAAACGGCACAAGGGGGATACCGCCCGGAGAGCACGGGCGGCACGGAAAAGGCCGGGAAGCCGGAAGCGTCTCCGGCGGGCGGCCGCAATTACGCCGACGCCTACGGCCAGCATGTCGCCATAGCCGCCGCTTCCCGCGGCGTGCCGTCGGGCCGCGGATTGGGGGACGGCCCGGTGGAAATGGAAATAGTGGCCACGGGCTATTCGGCCAGCCGCGAGGAAGGCACCGAAGACGGCGTCACGGCGACGGGAACGAGAGTCCGCAGGGGCGTGGCCGCCGTCGACCCGAGGGTGATACCGCTCGGCTCCGAGATGTACGTCCCGGGCTACGGCTGGGCCAGGGCGGAAGACACCGGCGGGGCCATCAAAGGCCGCCGCGTCGACCTGTTTTTCCCGTCGCGGGAAGAGGCGCTGCGGTGGGGTGTAAAGAAAGTTAAAGTAGTGATCGAGCGATTTGGAAAAAACTGATTTAGGAGTTGGTTGACTTATGCCTAAATATATCGATATTTCAAATGCCATACCTCGCGACCGCGAATTTTTCTCCAGCTTCCGCCCCGGCGATTGGGTCCGCGTCGATTAGCCGAAAAAACTCACGGACAACGAAGCGAAACCGTGTTACGGCGCCGCCGGCGAGGTGGTTTACGTCGGGCACAGCTACCTTACCCTGCAGGGCATTCACGGTTTTACCTTCTGCGTCTCGCGGGCCGACGTGCTCGAGGGGGCGGTGGTGCGGATCCCGGCGTCTCAGGCGGCGCAGCGGCGCGGTGGGGGAGCGGATGACCGTCTGGCGAAGGTGGTGTTCGGCTAATGAGTAACGAAGAACTAAAAGAGAAAATCGAAGCGTGGCTCCGTTCTAAAGAAAAGACGGCTGTCGCAGGTTTCCGCCCCTCGGCCGTGCGCAAAGCCGTGCCGGGCGCTACAAAAAAAGAGGTAGAAGAAATTCTGTTGTCTCTGGCTGCCGAAGGCAGGTTGAACGTAGAGTGGGAAATCACGTGTCCCGAATGTTTCAGTTTGATCAAAACAACGGCTAAACGTCCCGAGCGGGAAATAGAAGAATACTGCTGGCATTGCGGCAGAGAAGTTTGGTTGGACACTTTTCAACCTGTTTTCTATTTTCCGGGAAAGGAGGCGCGGCGTGATGCGATATAAATCAGATAATATCTGGGAAATAGCTCGCGAGCTTTTCCCGGACGTGTCGGATTTTACCATCGAATTTCTTGTTTGGGAAAAGACCTGTTTTCCGTTCGACAACCGCGAAGCCGTCAGGCAATTAGAGCGGCTGGCTGTCGAGTGGTACAGCGGATGAAACAAGGGGGTATTAGGGTGGAATTTGTAAAAATTAAGTTGTTAAGCGATTTTGTAGATTACTATGATCACTGGTTTGATCTGGAAGGTATAACATTTAATCGGTTTTCGTACAGCGGTATGAAACGGGGCGAAGCACTTAAATACCTGAGTTCTTTGGGACTGAGGGTCCCAATTTTCGGTAGAGTTAAGGATTTGCCAAGGCTTATCGATAACTATCCCCAAGTAGCAGACGTCGTAATTTATTTAGACGAAACGGCTCACAGAGGAGAAGGAAAGATCAAGATGCCTCTCATGGACGCTCTGGAAAAATATCCTGATCATTTAGCTATTGAATATATACAAGTTTTACCAGCATTTGCCGGTTATAGTTGGCGGTATTTGCAAGTAGGGGATAAACGTTTTTGGCTTCAATACTTTAGTAGTAACGATTGGCGTTCCAATTGCGGTCAGGTTGAGATTAAAATTTTAAGTAAAGAAAAAGACGGTTATCACCCCACAATAAAATACCCCCTTTTTGCCATCGATTTTCTTCCTGCGGGTCATTTGTATGCTGTAGATTTCAACATAGCACCACAATTAAATGGTATAGGTATAGAGGATATTTTGTCTTCGCGGGAGGCGGCCGAAGCCATTAAAAAGGCTGTTGTTCATTTTTCATGCTAAAATTTTGTAAAACGGTTGGTAGGGAAGCCTTTTGGAAAGGAGAGTTATCAAAATGTTAGAGCAGATAACCTTTTCCGACCTCGACCCCTCCCCCGAATGGCAAACGTTGGAGCGGCGGCGGACGCCGGACGTCCTGGCCGCTTTCAACCTCATCCGGGAATGCGAGCGGGTGCTGCCGCTGGTCTGCGACCCGGGCGTTGAGGCGGAAGACCGGGCGATGCTTCTCAGGGCGGCGGAAAAGCTGTACGCGACGCTGGGGATGGTGTTGGATGGAAAAAATTAAGGTTGGTGATGAAATGTCTGTAGTTCCTAAAGGAAGGATTATCTTTGTAAAAGGACATTTATGGCATTTAACATTGAATACGTTGGCACGTTGGAAAAAGATGAGACAGCCTCCGGATCCTGCGCCATTTTTCTATATTGGGAGACGTCCTAGTGAGAAGGTATAAAATGAGTTTGTCTAAAGTCGAGCTTTCTATAATTGATAGAGAAGTTCGCTTTTGAACAAATGTATGCTACCTACTGTTAATTAAATCCAATACCACACTACCTTTCATCTCTTTTAAGTTAGCACCATATCCATACCACGGTAGATTGTACAAAGCTGGTTCTGCCTTTATTTTAACTGCTCCCGCTATCTTGGTTCTTGGTTTAAGTTTTTCGATACTGAAATTCACGGAGTTTGCTTCCAAAACCATATTTGGCATCATCAATAATCCTCCATGACTTTGGGGTATGATTCTCAATGGATTTAACCCTTCCATGTTAATAACCACCATTGCATCGTTCAAGACAGTGTTGTCGTCTAGATTACCAACGCTGAACTCTATTTCCCATTCAAAGTTGTGCGGCAACTTCTTTACCGATTCAATTCCTACAGCTACACCTTTTACCTTCCGTGGACGTGAGACAAAAGCAAAATATGCTGCGACAATCGCTGCAATAGCAGAAATGATTGAAGAAACCGTTCCAATGATTGTCCAAATCACCACTATTTCCCCCATATTTCACATACATCAATATCAATGGATAATTTCTTTATTAGTTATATTTTTCCTGCTTTTATAACCAAGGGGGGAGCCTCAAAAGAATTTTTTGCGAAACATAACAAAGAAAAAGTGAATCTTGATAACAGGTGATAACGTGATGCATCCAAACGCCATCACCCTCCCGCCGGAAGGCTTTAAACCCGAAATCAAAAAAGGCTACGCCTGGTGTCCCTATTGCGGCCAGGCGTTTCATTTCGTATGGGACGCGAAGCTGGCCTACTCGCGTTGCCCCGGCTGCGGCATCGGGGCGGGCGAATGGCACACGCGGACGTGCAATAATCTCTGGGACCCGGCGGTCAAAGACAAGTTCGACGCGGCCGTCAAAGACTCAGGACGGCGTTGGGAACGAGGTGGCGGCGATAACGGCGTGCCGGAGGCGGCCAAAAACCGCCGCGGCGGCAAAACTCCGCCGGCGAGCGTGGCCCCTGTGGGCGGCGAAGACGGTGCGGTCGCCCCGCCGGTTGACGGCGGCAGCAACGGTCCCCCGCCGGAAGCCGGCGGGGGCGTTTCCTCTATGCTGCCCAAAACGACGCTGGGAAAGGTCCGGGCCCTCGCGGCGCGGGAATGTGTCAATTTCACGGCCGCCTGGGAAGACGGCCGCCGGAATTTCTGCCTCGTCCGCGACGGGACCTGCGTGTTTTTCGGCGGCCGCGGTAGCGGTTGCCGGTGGTTCGAGGAAGGCGTCTTGCCGCTGGACCGCAAGTTAGAAAGCGAATATTGGGACGCCTGGAAACTCCTGGCCTCCGGGCGTGAGGGTGGCGGTTCCTGAGAAATGCTATCTTCTACGGAAGTGGAGTATATTGTCCGGGTTGCGATGACAAAATATGGGTAGATATTTTTTTGATTGAAGCTCCTGGACCTGTGAGGTGACCACGGATCTGGGAGCTTTATTGTTGTTAGTAATGGTATTTCGGTTGACAAAAACGTATATAATATATTAAAATGTAAACCGAGGGAGGTTATTTATTATGGCAATTGGAGACCGCATTAAAAGTGCCCGGCTGGCTGCGGGTTTTAGCATGCGGCAGTTGGCCGAACGTGCGGGGATAAGTCATAATGCAATTTCTAAGTATGAGAAAGGCCTTGATATACCTAGCTCTGGTGTATTATTAAGGTTAGCTAATGCACTCTCGATAAAAATTGAGTATTTTTTCCGTGAAAACACCGTTGAACTATCAGTACCATCTTATCGAAAAAAAGCCTCTCTCACAAAAAAGGGCGAAGAATCTATCCTTGCACAAGTAAAAGACTGGCTCGAAAGATACTTAGAAGTGGAAAGCTTGTTTCCTGACGAAGAAGTCTTTACACAGTTTTCTCTTTCCGAGGGAGCAATTGATAGGTATATAACCTCTGTTGAAGAAGCCGAACGAGTAGCACAGCAATTAAGGGAATTTTGGCAACTTGGTAATGACCCAATTGATAATTTGACTGAGTTACTGGAAGAAAAAGGTATTAAAATTGGTTTAATCGATGGTGCAATGGAGTTTGATGCATGTATTCTTGAAGAAAAAAAACTAGGTCCAGTTATTGTAATTAAGAAGGAATTACCTGGAGATCGTCATCGTTTTAACTTAGCTCATGAACTAGGACACGCAATAATTAAAATAAAAGAGGGTATAAACATAGATAAGGAACGTGCCTGTCATAGGTTCGCGGGTGCTTTTTTGGTTCCTGCGGAAGCAGTAAGACGTGAGTTAGGAAATAAACGAAACACAATTGACTTATTGGAGCTTCACTTGTTGAAACACAAATATGGTCTTAGTATGCAGGGATGGATATTTAGGGCTAAAGATCTAGGCATTATCCCGGAAAGCGAAGCAGACAGGTTATTTAAGCTTTTTCGCGTTAAAAAGTGGTATAACAATGAACCGGGAGACCAACTACCTCCTGAAAAACCGGAACGTCTAAAAAGGTTAGTATTAAGGGCATTGTCAGAAGGTATTATTTCTGAACCTCGCGCAGCTGAACTTCTTGGTAAGTCGCTACAAGAATTTTGGCAGGAGGTAGAGGAACAGCATAAATGGGAAAAAGACAAACTCTAGTTACTGATACCAATTTATGGATAGATTTAGATAAGGGTGATCTAATATTACAGATGTTTCGCCTTCCTTACAAATTGGTCGCACCAGATGCAATAATCGCAGAGTTAGATGAACCAGATGGCTTTAAACTTGTAGCTCTGGGTTTAGAAAAAGAAGAGTTATCGGGAGCGGAAGTACTTAAAGTTTTGGAGTATGCAAGAAAATACAAAAAACCATCTAGACCCGATTTATTTGCATTAGTTTTAGCCCAAAGACTTAAAAGTCCTTTAATAACAGGAGATTGGGATTTAAGGGTTGCGGCAAGACAAGAAGGGATCGAAGTCCATGGGACTTTGTGGGTTATAGACAAATTTGTCGAAATGAAGATGGTTGCGCCTAAAACAGCTTCGGATTCTTTGAAAAAAATGCTAGGTGTTGGAAGAAGACTACCTGAAGATGAATGCAAAAAAAAGAATTGAGATGTGGACTAAAAAATAAAACCAAGTCGACCTGTTGCTTAAACTTTGCCTCCGGTGTCCAACGGTGAACCGATGAACGACCTGTTATTCGGGTCAGCTTATCGTGGTTACATAACTATACTTTCCTTCTCCTCGGTCAAGGGTGGCCGAGGGTTTATTTTTTCGCTGGACCGCAAGTTAGAAAGCGAATATTGGGACGCCCGGAAACTCCTGGACTCCGGGCGTGAGGATGGCGGTTCCTAAGAACTGCCATCCTTATTTTTTTGGTCAAGTTTTGTCGATAAATGTCGGCAATTTCCAGGAAGAAAGGAGTGATCGTGTCATGCCCAAACGCAGAAGCGCTGCCGCCGTTTCCGGCCGCGGTGGTAGCGGCGGGTTCGTCGGTGGCGGAGGGAGCGGCGGCTCTGCGGCCGCCAGTTCCGGCGGCGGCGTGGCCGGGGCGATCCTGGACGAGCCGGCCGGCGAAGCCCGACCCTTAACGGGCGGAGACGCGGCCGCCCAGGGCGCGGCGGCCGGTAGTCCGGCCGGGGAGACGGCAGCGGGCGGTGTGCCAGCTGGCGGAACGGCCGCGGGCGGTGAAACGGGCGGCGCGGCCATACAGCTGCCGGAAAGGATGCCCCGGCACGACCGGGAGGTCGTCTTCCGGGACGGGTACGCTGACAGGCTAAATCGTCTCTTGCAATATGATGCCGGCGAAGTCCGGCGGTTCAACGACCTCTGGGGCCGTTACGACCGCGGCGACGAGCTGACCCCGGAAGAGCGGGGCGAGCTGTACGAGTACCTGCGCCGGAGGATGGTCAACCCGGAAAGGCAATTGCGCTGGGCGCTGGAGAACGGGGATGACAGCAGGGCGAGAGAAGCCGCCCGCGATTTCGCATTCCGCTACGGCCAGCTGGAAAGGTTCGTGGACAGCGAGCTGCCCGTCAGCGGGCAGGAAGCCCTGGCGCCCTACCGGGACAGGCTGCCGCTGGCTATGAGCCTGTCGGCCGAAGACGATTTTCAGCCTTCGTACCTCGCGTCCGCTTCCGCGGGTACGCTCGGCGAAGCGGTAGCTTTTCAGGTAAGGGACCTAGGGCGGACGCGGGCAGATTTGATGGGCCTCGCGGCTTCGGCCGAAGATTTCCGGGCCGTCACGCCCAAATACGCCGAGCTTGAGCGGCGGCTGGCCGCGGCGCGGGAGACGGCGGCGGAATACGAGCGGCGCGGCGAGCGTGTGCCGCCGGAGCTGGAGCGGGAGATAAGGCTGGCCGAGCGGTGGTCCCAATCGGCCCGGGAGACGTCCGACGTCTTGCGGGCGCGGGCCGGCCGATTAAACTTTGCCAGCGAGGAGCGGCGGAACGGCTTCACGGTGAGCCGCCGCGCCGTCACTCTCCCCGAGCCGCCGCCGCGTGAGGCATTGGCTTCACCCGAGATGCGAGGGGCAGCTTCGCGTATTTTCTTTAGTGTTCCACGCCGGGGGCGGACAGCGGACCTCACCAGGCATCTGCGGAGGCTGGGGATACCCTACGCCGCTTCCCCCGACGCTCCCCCTGGGACGGTCGTCCACATCAATTGGGGCAGCGGCGGGACGTTCGGCGGGGGCGTGGCGAACCGCGACACCTCCGGCGCGGCCGACAAGGTCGAAATGCTCCGCCGCCTCGGCGACCTCGCCCCGCGGTCGACTTTCGACGTCCGGGAAGCGGAGCGGCTGTTCGGCAGCCGCGTGGTGGCCAAGCGGGCGTCCGGCTCCCGGGGAGAAGGTAAAGAGGTCGTTGACCTGGGCACGGACGAAGGCCGCCGCAGGGCCTACGCCTACGATTTCTTCCAGGAATTCATACCGGAAAGGGACGAATACCGCGTGACCCTTTTCGGCGAAGAGGTTTTGACGGCCCACCGCAAGAACGCCGTGCCCGGCTCCAGCCCGGAAGACCTCGCCCCGGAGCGGGTGTACGAGAGGGTACGGCGGCTGCCCCGCGAGGCCGTCGAGGCCGCCAAGGAGGCGCGGCGGCGGTGCGGCCTGGACCTGGCCGGGGTTGACCTCATACGGGACCGGCGGGACGGGCGGTGGTACGTCTTGGAAGTCAACGCCGCGCCGGGTATGGGCGAAGAGACGCTGGCCCGGCTGGTCCAGGTAGTCGCCGGAAGGCTGGCGGACCAAAATCAGGGAGAGGTGATCGAAAGTGCCTAAGCGCAGGAGCGGAGCGGCCGCTTATGCGGGCGGCGGTGGCGGCGGCGGAGGGATGACCGCATCTGGCGCAGGGGCTGGCGGCGGGACGGCCGCCGCGTCCGGCGGCGCCCCGTTAGAGGTCGCGCCGGAGCCCGTCGTCGTCAACAACGTCTATTCCCGGACGCGGAGACGTTCCGAGAACGTGACGGTCAGTTTCACCGGCCCCATGGCGGCCGTCGTCCACAGCGGCAGCGGCCACGTTTACAATGTGGTCTGCGAACCCGGGCGTTATTCGTGCGAGTGCCCGGATTTCACGATCAGGCACCACCGCGACCCCAACTACGCATGCCGGCACGTGCTGGCGGCGTTGAGAGCTGCGGGCCAGGCGGCGCCCGGAAATGTGGCGGCGGCGTCGGCGGCCGCGGAGGCCGCGGCGGCACACGTGCCCAGGCGGGCGGAAGACGCGGCCGCGACCGGACGGCAAGACAGCGTGGCCGGGGTCTGGGCGGAAGGCACGGCGTCTTACGCCGCCGCCGGCCAGGTCGAGCCGGAAATCGTGGCGGCGGACGACGCGGCGTTCGCGGAGCTCTGGCAGCAGGCCCAGAACCCGCCGGAATACCTGTATTCGGACGTCTTGCCCAACCCGAACATGACGTTCGGGGTGGAGATCGAGTTCGACGGCGGCGACCGGCAGGCCATCGCCCGCGACCTGTACGAGGAAGGGCTCATCGCTTCGCCGTGGCAGAGCGGGTACCACGGCGGCCGGAGCAACCCAAACCTCTGGGCGTTCGAGACGGACGCTTCCGTGACCGGCGGCGAGCTCGTCTCCCCGGTTTTCCGCGACACGCCCACGGCGTGGCAGCAAATCGAGAAAGTCTGCGAGATCGTCCGGCGGCACGGCGGGCAGGCGACGGCCCGCTGCGGCGGCCACGTCCACATCGGCACGGCCGCACCCCTCGATTCCCGGAACCGCCGCTGGGACAGGCTGTTACGGCTCGTCAAGGCCAACGAAGACCTTTTGTTCCGGATGGCTGCGGGCGGCGAGTCCGGCGGCACGCACCGCGGCACCAGCTACGTGGTTCCTGTGGCCAACAGGGAGACCCTGGACAACACCGGCCACTACCACGCCGTCAACAAGCGCCGCGAGACGGTCGAATTCCGCTATTTCAACGGCACCCTCGACCCGCGGCAGATCCAGACGAACGTCCGCATCGCAGCCGGACTGGTGGACACGGCCGCAAAAGACGACCCGGCGGTTGACAGCCGCATACCGGACCGCGTCCTCGCCCGGGGCACCCAGGCGCGGCGGCAGACAATTGGCGGCGAGCCTGAAAACCACAGCGTGGTGAGGGAATTCCTGGACACGGTGTTCACCCGCGCCCGCGACAAAGCGGCCGCCCTCTGGCTATATGCCACGAGCCGGTGGCAGCCAGCGTCGTAAAAAGTCAAGTATTCATCTTTTTTGTCGATATGCTATAATGTAATAAAAAGGAAAAATTGGTAATAAGGAGATGTTTGATTTGAGCGGTCTGATAGGAAAGAAACTGCGCTATTTCCACCCGCTGGACCGGGAATACAAGCCGGTCTTCCCCTTCGTGGCCGACGTCGAGAACGGGGAGACGAAAATTGAGGCCGACGGCCCCTACGCCCTGGTCTGCGGGGTCGTGGGCGTCGAATACTACGATTGCGAGACGGAAGACGCATGCTGGTACATGCGGGCGGACTACGCCGCCAAGACGGCGGCTTTCGTCACGGCGATGGGCACGCCCGTGCTGGTGACGGACAGCACGCTGCCGCCGGACAAGCCGGTGTGGGCGCCGGAAGGCAAAGATCCTGCCCACACCATCTACATCGATTCCGACTGGACCTTCATCGCGTCTCTCCACAACATAGGCGACATCACCCTGTACGAGCGGGCGGGCGTGAAGGCCTTCAGCGAGGAGCGTCCTCTGCCGAAATGCGAGGGGTGCGTCTATTTCGACGCGGCGGGGGACTATTGCCGCCTCTTCGACACGGAGAGCATCACCGAGCTCCGGCCGGCGTGCATAGACGGGATCGACAGGGAAAGCGTGCCGTCGATCGAGGCTGAACCGGGGATGGAATACCGCCGGGTGGGGAAGATCGTGATACCTGAGTTTCGGTTTAAGAAATTTTACCAGCGGAAGAGTTGATGTTTTATGCTCTGCGGCGAATGCGGCGGCTGCCCGGCATACCTGGACGGCTTCTGCTCGGGCTGTCCGGGCTGCGGCAGGCTGTCTCTGAAATGCGAGCCGGGCAGGCAGTGCCGGGCGTGCGGCTACATCTGCCCGGACCGGCCCGGCGTCTGGGACGCCGTCTACGGGAAATATAAGGGGCTGGCCCTCCCAGCGGGGGAGGTAGTTTCGCCGGACCTTCCGCCCTACCTCCCCGTCGTGACGGCGCCTCTGCACGAAAGGCCGGGGCCAAATGATCTGCCGTGGGCGGCGGTCCACGGCGGCAAGTTCCGTGTCCGGGCGTGGGAAAAAGGGATCCGGGAGACGGCCGGGCTGCCGGAAGGGACGGAGGTTATCCTGGACCTCTACGTCCCCGACGAGGCCATCAAAAGTTTCTTAAAGCGGAAGGACCGTTGGCCGGCGGCCCTCAAGGCCAACCGGGCGGCGGCTTTCGCGCCCAACGTGTCGGTCTACGAGGATTCCCCCAGGATGGAGCACCTTCTGGCCATGAAGGCTTCGGCCCTGGCCGCCCTGGAGTTTTCCAAGGCGGGCATCCCGGTCGTCGTCGACGTTTCGTGGTACGAAAAGGCCGACCTGGACAGGTGGGCGGCGTTCATAAGGGAAAGCGGCGCGGGGTGCGCCGCTTTTTCCTTCCAGACGGTGGGCCGGCAGAACAAGGGCGGCTCCGCGTGGAAAGGGTACCTGGCCGGTTTCCGGTATTTCTGCTCCCTGGTCCCGCCGTCCGTGCGGGTGGCGGTGGTGGGGGCGGTCTCGCCCCAAAGGCTCCCGGCCGTCGCCGCCGCGGCCGGAAAACGGCCTTTGACCCTGGTGGACACAGTGAGCTTCGTCTCGGCGCGGCGGGGCATGCTCGTCTTTTCGTCCCGCGCCAGAGACGCCCGGAAAGAGGGCAGGGATATGCCGCTGGACCGGCTTTTCTTTGAGAACGCCCGGCGGGTAAAGGGGTTTTGGGAAGGATTGCTCGGGGGCAAAAGCGAGGGAAGGTCGGAAAATTGAACCAGGTGGTGATTTTGCATTGCCCCGAATGCGGCTCCCGCGGGCTTTTGCACGGCCCTTTTCGCGGTTTGATGTATTGCTCTGATTGCGGATGGGCCGGGGGTTGGAATGAATGTACGCCGGATTTCCGGCTGCTCTGCGATAAGGCCTGTGCCCGGGCGGAAAGAAAGCTCAAGGAGTCTGTGCCGTGGGGGGAAGCCAAGTGAAACGGTATTGTTACTGGTGCGACAAAGATGTGGATTACCGTACAGTGGAAAAGGTTGCGACGGTGGAAATCCGGGGCGTTCGCGTAGCCTACCCGGCTAAAATCGCTCTCTGTTGCGAGTGCGGGAAGGAAATCTACGTGCCGGGGTTTGACGACGCGAACATAGAAAACGCCCAGCGGGCGTACCGGGAAAAGGTGGAAAAAGGTTATGCCTGATTTCGAGGTTCGTTGCGGCGACTGCCGCGAATTGCTTAAAAGTTTACCCGACGAGTCGGTCGACCTCATCCTCACCTCGCCCCCATATTGGTCGCTCCGCGACTACGGCCCGGCGGCCGAAACGGTGTGGGGCGGGGAACCGGGGTGCGCCCACGAGTGGGAGCGGCACCCGGAAGGGTGGCCGAACCGCGGCGGGGAACCGCGCGGTGGCGAGGCGAAGAGGCCTGAATTGAATTGGGAGAAAACGCCCCCCAGTGGCGCTTTCTGCCGCAAATGCGGCGCGTGGCGTGGGCAATTGGGCCTGGAGCCGGATTGGCGGATGTACGTCGACCACTTGCGGGAAATCTTCAGCGAGTGCCGCCGCGTACTCAAAAAGAGCGGCAACCTGGCGGTCGTCCTCGGCGACACTTTCGCCCGCAACCCCGCCAAAGGCGGCAGCGGGCCGGGGTCGAAAGAGCAGGCTTACCCAAGTGCCCGCCCGCGGACAGCCCGAACCGATCCGGATAAAATGAAACTCGGCATACCATGGCGGGTACGCTTTGTTCTTAATGACGACGGGTGGATAAGCAGGGATGACATTATCTGGAGAAAGAGCAACTGCATACCCTCTTCTGTCCGCACCAGGTTCAGCACGGTCTATGAGGCCGTGTTTCGTTTTATCAAGGATACCACTCCCGGCCCCTACGCCCAGATCCGCTCTTCGGCCCCGCCGGAAATCGAGCGGGAATTCAGGCGGCGCTGTTCGGCGTGGGGTTCGGTCGGCGTCTTACCCTTGGAGAGGTGCGAGACGGATTGGCGACAGCACCTCGTCCGTCTGGACACTTATTTCGACTTGGACGCCGTGCGCGAGCCGCACGCTTCTTCGACGAATGCCCGCTATTTGTAAAGAACGTTTTCCGTTCAGACCGGCGGGCCGAAAGCGGAAGCCTTTCTGGAAGCGGCGACGAGAAAAGAGCGCCATAGCCGCTTGATACACTTATCCGGCAGGGAAAGGGTGATGCGGGAATTGGGCTTAGGCGGTGGCCCGCCCCCGGGTCAGGAATTGCTGTTCCTGGATTGGGAATTGGACCGCCCGGAACAAGAACGTGAAAAAGGGAAATACGCCGCCGCTTCTCTGCGGCCGGACGTCGACGGGCTGCACGACAACCGCTGGCCGGAATATTTTCACCCCTACGGCAAAAACCCTGGCGACGTATGGACTCTGCCCACGGCCGCTTTTAAAGGAGCCCATTTCGCCGTGTTCCCCCCTGGCCCTGACTGAACGGCTGGTCGCGGCCCTTTGCCCGCCCGGCGGCCTCGTGCTCGACCCGTTCTGCGGCAGCGGCACGGCGCTTTTGGCCGCCGCACGGCTGGGCCGCAGAGGTTTGGGATTCGAGGTGAACCCGGAATACGCGGAGATGGCCCTCAGACGTGTTGCGGCTGAGGCGGTGCAGGGAAGGTTTAGCTTTAATGAAAATTGTTAGGCGAAGGCGGGGTTGTTTATGCGGGAATTAGTTGAAGATATTTTGGTGCATATTGGATCTATCTTAATGTGGATCTTTATCGTGATTCTTTTTTTGTCGGTCTTAGGCGGATTGCACTGGGTGGATGCCAAAGATAAGCGCGCTTTTGAGGCCGTCCCGGTCGTCCTTGAAACGAAGCTGGGGGTGGAGGTTGAATACAGTGGGCATAAAATCGTCTACACAGGTTTGAGCCACAGCTACCCGCAGTATGACGACATTAACCTGCTGGTCGACGGCAAGCCTTTGACCCTTTCGCCGCGGGCGTCTTTGGACGAGGTGGGGGCGGGTTGGAATCCGCGTTACGCTTTTTTTCTGCCGGACGGCCGGAGGCTGATCTTGAAGGAAGTTTCGAAGGACCGATCTGTTTTGAAATGGACGGACGTCGATTGGAGCCAGAACAAATAGCGGAAAGGAGCGGGTTCAGATGCAGAACGATTTGCTGAAAGAATTTGAAGATATGATAGCTAAATACGGCCATATCGGGTCGACGTCGACATATTTTGGGAATCTCACCCCGGAATTCCCTGCCGAAAGTCCTCTCGTTTGTCCCGTACCTACCGCGATCGAGCGGCCGAAGCTGGTCTACGTCGCCCACCCTTTCGCCGATGACCCGGAAGGGAACAAGGCGAAAGCGGCGGAGATATGCCGCCGGATCGCCGCCACGTATCCGGGCGTCGTGCCGATATGCCCCATCCTGGTGTTTGGTTTTCTCCGCGAACCGGCGGAAAGGAGGTTGGCTTTAATGTTTTGTCTCGCTTTGGTTGAACGGTGCGACGAGCTGTGGCTGGCCGGGGAATGGGAAAAGTCGGGAGGCTGCTGGCTGGAGCGGCAGAAGGCGCAGATGTTGGGGATGCCGATAATCGACTATCGCGAAGGATGATTCTAATGACCGCCAGAACCCACGCCCTGGGCGGCTTCACGGCCGCCCTTTTGCTCGCCAAAACCGGTTGCCTCGGCCCATACTGGTTGTCGCTGGCGGCCGTCGGAGCGCTGGGCGGCCTTCTGCCGGACGTCGACCACCCCGGCAGCTACGTGGGCCGCAGGGTACCCATCGTGTCAGACGCGGTCGAGATGGCTTTCGGCCACAGAGGCGCGACTCACAGCCTGCTGGCCGTTTTTTTGTTTTACGCCGCGGCCCGGCTGACGGCCCTGCGGTTTTTAGGCGGGAGCGTGGCTGGGCCCTTGGCCCTCGCCCTGGCCGCCGGGTACTTGAGCCACCTGCTCCTCGACATGCTCAACCCCCAGGCCGTGCCGTTGTTCTGGCCTTGGAAAGCCCGGGCGCGGTTCCCGCTGCCGCCTATTATCCCCACCGGTGGCCTCCTGGAGACGGTGGCCGTCCGGGGCGGTCTTTACGCGGCCGCGGCGTACCTCGGCTACGCCCAGGTAGCGGGCGGCGCGTTTAATTTCGCCCTGCCCGGCGGCGTGCATTTGGGCGGGCCGCTGGGGGAGGCATTGGTGCGGGGGTGGCGGAGGTTTGTGGCTGACCTTTTAGACGTGGTGAGGTGTTTTTTAGGCCAATTGTGAAGTAAAGCACAAGGTTGGTGGGGTTGTTGGACATGCTCAAGGAGTTTCCCTGGCTGAACGGTTGTTTGGGGCCGGACGGCAGACGCCGGAAGGCATGTCCGGCGTGTGGCCGGGAAACCGTTGATTGGCGGGGCGTCTGCGCCGCCTGCGGGTGGCGGGGCCGCCCGGTGTGGATGCGGTCGCTGCGGCGGCACCACCGGCAGCGTGTCATTAAACGGCGGTTCGAAATTCGGAAAAACTCTTGGCGTTTGCGGCGGGCGGAGGATCCGCTGGTTGACAAGCCCGGCAAACTGGCAAAATGGAACTTGTCGTGCAGTTGCTGGTTGTGCAAGTGGGAGAAAAAGGCAGGAAAGGAAAAACCGAAATATGCCGTTCTGAAACAATTATTCCTGGAAGCACAATAGAATGCTGACCGGCAGTTTTTGGCATCAAAAGTCAAAAAATGTCAAAGGGCAGTACATACCAAGAAAGGGGTCTTTCTCCGTGCCGTTATTCAACTTCTCCATATTCAACCGCAGCCGCGAGGACCCGCGCGAGTATTTCAAACTTTTGCCGGCCAACGACTACGAGTACGACGCCCGCGCGGCCCTCAACCTTTTTTACCTGATGGCCGGGGTGAACAAAAAGGCGTCTCTCTTGGGGCCGCCGCCGTTCCGCTTTCTCGCCCACGTCGCCCGCGGACGGGTGGCCCTTTATTTCGGGTGCCCGCCGGAATACGTTGGGGTCGTGCGGGGGGCGTTCGCCGGGGCGTACCCCCGCGTGTCCCTCGCCCCCGCCTCCAGTCCCGCTGCGGGCTGGACGGGCGGGGCGCTGACCGAGTTTTACGCAGCGGGCGGCAAATTCCTGCCCTTCCGCAGGCTCCAGGGACCGCCGTCCGTCCTGGTCGCCGTGCTGACGGCCCTGGGCGCCGGGCGGGACGCGCCCGTGGAAGCGCTCCTCGACGTCTGCTTCGCCCCGTTGCCGGAAGGCAAGATGCGCGAGCAGGCCGAGGCCGAGGCCCGGCGCTACGTGGGCGTCCAGTCCAGCGACGTCTGGGGCGAGATAAAAGACGCGCTCCTGTCCCCGGCCGCCGGGCCGGCGAACCGCGGCAGGGCGGCGGACGCCCGCCGCATCCAGAACGAAGTGAGGGCGTTGAACCCCTCCCGGGCGATGGCGGCGGACGAGATGCGGTCGCGGTTTTTGCCCCCGGAGCGGGTGTACGAGGCGACGGTCCGCATGGCGGCGCGGGGCGGGCCGAAAGGCGCGGCCGAAAAGTTCGTCGCGGACGCGGCGTCGGCCGTGGCCGCGATGTCGTATTTGAACAGGATGGAGCGTTCCGGCCGGCACGGCCACGGCGACCGGGTGGCACTGGGCGGCTTCGGGGAGAAAGCGGTCATGACCGGCAGCGAATTGGCCAACCTGGTCGTGGTGCCGGGACCCGATTCCCCGCTGTGGGCGGCATTAGAGCGCGACGTGGCCCGGACGGCCGCACCGCCGGGGATGTTACTGGGTGATGATCAGGATTTTTGAATCTAGCATATCCGCAAAACAAACCGCATCACAAAAACAAGGTGGTGTTTTAATGCAAGGAATTTTGGACAAATACTATAGGTTTCTCAGCAAATTAGATACGCCGATGGTGGAAATAGGGGTCGGCCATTTTAAACGGCCGGATGGCAACGTGGATTATGTGGCCAAGTGTTCTTTTAACTTGGGATTTTTGGTGTTGTTAGTGTTGTTAATTTCATTAGTTTGTTGGGGTATCGATGTGACAATTTGATTGAAAGTTACTTCTAACCTAATTGAAAGGGTGACAACGTGTGAAAGTGACGCCGGAAGAATTGGAAAAATACCTGAACGGCAAAGACGGGCAAAAGCCGGCCGGAAAGTCCGCCGACGGCGACAGCAAATACGCTGAAGACGCCGGCGTTAAGGGGCTTTCCGCCGGGCAAGAGGTCCGAGGGGGGAGCGGCACGGCCTCACCCACTAAAGCCGGGACCGGCAACGGGCGAGCGGCCGCGGGCGGGCCACCCGTTTCGGCCGGAAAGCAGGAAAAATCGCCGGAAACCACGGGCCTGCCGGACGACCTCGCCGGCGACGAATTGTTTGCGGCGGAGCTGGAAGCCGAAGCGGCGGCTCTGCCGGAGGTGCACGTCTTCCGGGTGGCCATTAACCACGAGAACGGAGCTTTTGATTACCCGGACGGGCGTTCGAGCGACGTTCTGGAGGGTTTTCTGGTCCGCTGGGACAACCGCAGGGTGCGTTGGGGCGACGGGGGGATAGCATGTTTGAGCCGGGACGGCAAGAGGGGGCGTCTCGCAGACGGAACGGTCGTGGAATGCGCCCGGTGCGTTCATTCCGGCCAATGCGTATTTTCGCCGCGCCTCTATTTCGTGCCTGCGGTCGACGTGCGGGAGCTTTTGTATTTTGACGTTCCATCCGGCCAATCCAGCGGTTTTTACCGCTTCGTCAATTCCGTCGTCCGCGGCGCGGGCGGCGGCCCGGCCCGGCCGCTGTCGTCCGTCGTGACTAGGGCGCGGCTCGAAAAACGCGAGGGGCGGCGGGCGGCCAGGCTGGCTTTCGAGGTTGTTCGCCCGGCGGCTGGCCGGGAGGAATGGCGGGAAATCCTGGCCCTGCGTGACGAGCTTCTGCCCTACGCTCTGGAAGAGGGCGGCGGGAACGCGGGAGAAGCCGCGGCCGGGCCGTCGCTGGAAGACGTGGTGTTTTAAATTAAGGACGGTGTTTACCGCATGCGCATCCGTCTCGGCCTTTCCGACCACGCGGAAAAGCTCGACCAACCAATTTACTTCCCCATGGAACACCTTATGAAGCACGCCTTCATCTGCGGGAAGACCGGCTCCGGCAAGACGGTGACCCTCTTAAACTGGTGCCTGTCCATGGCGGAAAACCTCGCCCGCGACCCGGACCGCGCGGCCGGGTTCACCTTCATCGACCCCCACGGCGACGCGGTGAACGACCTCCTCGAACGGCTCCCGGACGGGGTGGCCGACCGGGTGCACGTATTGCATTTCCGCGACACCGACCGGCCGCGGGGGTTTAACCTCTTAGAAGCCCCGCCCGGTCTAGAGGAAGTGACGGTGGGGGCGTTTGTGGACATGCTCCGCGACCTTTTCCCGATGGGGACGGGCTACCGCATGGAGCACATCCTGAAGAACGCCCTCTTGACCCTCGCGCGGGTCGGCGGCCAGACGATACTCTCTCTGGAGCCGCTCCTGTCGAGCGAGAGCCTGCGGGCCGCGACGCTGCCGAAGATAGCCGACGACCCGGTGCTCCGCAGCTTCTGGGAGAACCAGTTCCCGGCGTTCGCCAAGAAGGCGGGGGAGACCCTGGGACCGATATGGAACAAGCTGGGAGCGTTCGCCACCTACCCCCGCGTCCGGCGGGTGGTGGGCCAGCCGAAGAGCACTATCGACCCTTTGAGGGTCATGGACGAGGGGCACATCCTGCTGGTCGACCTGTCGGGCGCCGGGGAAGACGTGACGCCGCTCATGGGCGGCGCCCTGGTCAACAGGTTCCACTTCTCGGCCCTGTCCCGCGCCGGGCGGCCCAGGGAGGGGCGGCGGCCGCACGTGCTGATCGCCGACGAGGTCCACAACTACGCCACCCGGGTCATGGCCAACATCCTGTCGGAAGACCGGAAATTCGGCCTGGGGTTCGTCATAGCGACCCAGTATTTGGAGCGCATCCCCGAAGACGTGCTCGAAGGCATCCTGGGCAACGTGGGGACGATGGTAGTCCTCTACGTGGAAGAAGAGAACGCCCGCCGGCTGGTGAAATACTTCCCCGGCTTCACCACGGCCGACCTGGTGCAGAGGAAAGCCCTCCACGCCGCCATCCACACGACGGCCGTGGGTTCGCCGGTCGTGTTCACCATGCGCAACCCCATCCCGCCACCCGGCGACAAAGAGAAAGCGCGGCGGCTGCTCGCCCTTTCGGACCAGCGGGACGGCGTTCCGGCGGGGCGTGTCGACGCTTACGTCGCGCGTCTGTTCGCCCTCGCCCACGGCGGGGAGGGCGGCGGTGCGGCGGCGGGCACGCCCGTGCCGGCGGCTGCCGGGGACGCCGTAGCGGGCAAAGGAAACGGCGGGGCCGTTCCGGGGGCCGGCAGCGGCGGCCGCCGCACCGAAAGCAAGGTCGACGCCGCGGCGGAAGCGAACGGCAGCGGCGGGGCGACAGGCCGGGGCGCGGCCGGAAAACGCCGCCCCGGTGCGGGGGACGACAGCGGCGGCAACGGCCAGGGCCGCGCTCCCGCGGTCGACCCTGTGGCGAAATTGTTTCGGAAAATAGGGTAAACAAAAAAAATAGAAGGGAGTTTTATCCATGATCAAACCTGAAGGCTTTTCTGCGGCGAAGCGCGACGTCCAAAAAATGCTGTGGGCCGCCAAAGAGCGCGGCACGACGTTGGAAGCGGTGGTAACCAAAGTCACCACTTTAAACGACCAGCCCGTCTGGGAGATCGAATTTGCAGACTTTCCCGACGTCAAAGGGTTCGTGCCCTTTTCGGAGATGGGCGTCGAAACGCAGCGCCTCGCTTTCCGCTTCGCCGGGCAGACGGTGAACGTGAAAGTCAAAGAGGTCAAAAGCGACGACGAGGGCGGCGCGGTGGCCGTATGCTCCCGCTCGGCCGCCGTGGCCGAAGCGCGGAAGGAATTAACAGGCTCCCTCAAAGAAGGCCAGACCATAGACTGCGTGGTCAAAGCCATCCTGCCCCGCGAGGGGGAAACCCCGGCCCGGCTCCTTGTCGACATCGGCGGCGGCGTGCTCGTCGAGGTGCCGCGCGTGCGGGCCACGTGGAGTCGGACGATGCCCCTCGGGGCGTTGTTCAAAATCGGGGAAGCCGTTAAGGCTAAAGTGCTCCGGGTCGACGCCGAAAAAGGCACGGTCGAAGTGTCTATCAAGGACGCCCGGCCCGACCCGTGGGAGACGGCCTCGTTCAAGCGGGGCGATTTCGTGACCGGCGTGGTGGCTTCCACGGACGGCTCCCGCGTGTGGGTCGAGGTGTCGCCCGGCATCGTGGGCCTGGCTTCGTACCCGCTGCGCGGCGAGGTCGGCCGCGGCGACCGGGTGGCGTGCGCCGTGGCAAAGTTCGACCGGGAAAACCGGAAGTTGAGGTTGCGGCTCCGGGGTGTGTTAGCTTAAAGGTCAGCCGTATGAAGAGGCGGTTGAAAGACAATGGGTTCGATAATACGTTATTACCTTCCCAAAGATTGGCAAATTTTGTATGAAGGCATAATAATGCGCGGACCATACAAAGGGCAAGAAGGGGTTCATGCAGAAATAGGGTTTCTCGAAGATTGGGCGAGCAGCGGCACGATAGAAGCAGATATTCCAAAGGTAATATATGAAAAACTCCTGTCGGGAGAATACGTCTTTAAAAGAACCAGTCACTGGGATTGGGGCATTTTCGACGCAAACGGGAACCAAGTTTGGGGCGGGTAGGAAAGCGAAAAATTGCGTAATTCGACATTTTTCGGGGCTAAAAGGTGACAATTTGTTCAGTTGAGGTATAGCGACATATTATCATTTAATAATGATAATAACATAATTTGTAATTACAGAAAGGAGATGGTAATATAAAGTCAAAGAAGGTCAAAGTCGTCAGCAAAAGGATTTCCGGCATTTGGTGTCCAATAGTTTCCTGGCATACTGCAGCGGCCATCCCCGCACGCACGGGCCGGCACGGGGGTGGCCCCACAAATAAAAAAATTTTTTGGAGGGATTCTCGTGAACGTCAGAAAAATTGCCGTATCGTTGTCGCTTTTCCTGGTTTTGACGCTGTCCGTAGCCTTGCCCGCCGCCCGCGCCGAGATGGAATACCGTTTCAGCGATAAAGGTTCCATTGACACTGATTTCGCATGGGGCAAAGACGACATAGTAGAGGCCATTGATTTTGAACTATATGGGGGCTATCCGGACGGGACTTTGAGGCTGGGCGACAACATGACCCGCGCCGAGTTCGCGGCCGTGCTGAACCGCATCGTTGACGCCGGGGGCACGCCGGGGCCGAACTGGTACGACGGGGCCGTGGACGGCCTGGTAAAGGCGGGGGTAATCCCCGACAAAGGCGGGAATTGGGATGCCGCCATTACCCGGCTGGAGGCGGCGAAGTGGCTGGGCAGGCTTGCTAAGGTCTACCAAGTGGCGGTGAAGGACCAGGGCGCGACCTTCACGGACACCTCCGACCCGAACGCCATCTACGCCAGCAAGACTGGCCTGATGAAAGGCGTCAGCCCCGGCGTCCTGGGGGCCGACCAGAACCTGCTGCGGGGTGAGGCGGCGGTGCTGCTGCTCAGGGTGGCGAAGGGCGTAGATAATAATTTGCCTTTGGATGATGAGTTGATACAAGCGGCTAAAGAAGCGTTGGAAGATATTAATGCCAATGCCGCCGATTTCGAGGCACGTCGTAATGTGGATTTGAGCTTTTACGACAAGCTGCCCTACAAACGGGTCACAAGGAATTACTTTGAGGGTGAGCGGAAATTCATGTACGCCTGGCGGGATGACGGGCGGAAAAATTACCAGATAACAAAAAGCGAAATAAAGGTAGCTGTAAAACACAATGCTGTCGCTATTGTGATAGCAAAAATCGAAACTGAGAGTGGATATAAAGGGATCGTGATTTCCCGCTTCAAGAAAATTGACGGCCGCTGGATGATGACGCAAGGCGGACCGCCTGAGAATAGAGATTTAAAATACCTGCAATTGGTAGGCATAATAAAATAAATTCAGAGGAGTGAATTATCCATGCTGCGCAAAGCCTTTTTTAGGGCTTTTTTCTTTTTGCTGCTCATGGTGACGTTGACTAGTCCAGCCTTCGCTTTTGTTGGGGGCGAGAACATTAAAGGTGTACCTTCTGATTCCCAAGCCCCCCTTTCCAACGGCATGACTTGGTTCGTCCGCCGCGTGCCGGTGCTGCTGTATAACCCCAATTCTGTTACCGCCAGTCTGGAGGGAAATAAGGGTGAAATCAGCCTGAGCGACGTGGATCTGGTTTGGGGTGAGCTCTGGACCAAGCCGGGATGGGCGCAGGAGGGGAGCCGGTACGGCCTGAACGAGCTTTACATCCCTATTAACTCCAACATGACCCCGGCCCCGGCGTCCGGGACGAAAAAGGTCATTCTGCCGGACGCTGATTTAGACGACCCCGACGTTGTGAATTTCCTGGCGGATTATTTTGATGTGTTACCGCAAGTACGTTATATAGACAAAGGCAACGCCTGGGCCGGAGACGCTTCTTCGGGCATATTCGTGAACGTCCCCATGCCGTCACGGGAAGAATTCTTGGCACAAGAGGCGGGAATGAACGATTCTTTAGCGGCGAAGTGGAAGCCCTATTTGGCAAACAAGGCATATTCTGACGGGTTGATACCTTCCGCCGACGGGAGTACGCAATACCTGCGGGCCTTAGACGCTTTCGACCACGGCGCTACTTTTTACTACCACCTGCTGTTGAACCCCGGCCCGCAGACGGGCAACTGGCAGGTGGCGGCGGAGACCACCCCTTATTATGACGAGAACGCCCCGGACGGGACGGGGTTCTACCGCGGCAAAGACTGGAGCGACCAGCTGAAAAGTAGTCCCGCGTCGGTGCCGGGTTTCATCGGGGCGATAACGCCGTGGGCGAATTTAAAGCTGGAAGGCCCGGTTGAAATAACCGGCGCCCCGGGGGAAGAAAAGGAAGCCCATTACACAATTACGAATGAAAGCTCCGCTGATCTGGCGCCTGACGTGGCGGTGAAGCGCGAAGGCGGGGCCTACGTCACGGCGGCGGCCGAAGTCCCGGTGAAAGCGTGGGACAAAGCGCCGGTGACGCTGAAATTCAAGGTGGAAGACCGCCCTTATAGGGTGCGGGTGGCGGTCAACCCTTTTAAGGGGATATGGGAATCCACGTATAAAGACAACTACGTTGACGTCACGGTTAAACCTATCGCCCCTGATATGTACGTCAAAACTCTGGACCCCGGCGCTTCGGAAGCCGAGCCCGGCAAAGCCTACACCGGGACCGTAGTCTACGGGTTGGCCGCGGATTACCCCGTGCCGGTGAAGGCTACCCTATCCCTTACCAACAACGGCTATAGCGTGACGGCTGCGGACGGCACGCCCCTCAACGACCAGGTGCCGGTAGAGTTCCAGCCGGGCGAAGAGAAGACCTTTACCTTCACCTGGCACGGCGACGCGGCCGGCGACACCCTGGTTGCGAAGATCCACCCGGTCAACCCGCCGGACGACCGCGATTGGAGCAACAATTCCAAAGAGGTGTGGGTTAACCCAGCCGGGTGCGATTTGGCGGTGAAGGCCTGGCCCTTCATCGATCCGATATATATAGGCATGGATACCGGCTACGCCGAGGGCGGCGTTAACATTAAAGTCACCCGCAAGGACGACAACCCCAACCCGGTGACGGCTAAGGTCACCGTCGACGGCCCGGCGGGCAGGCAGGCGTACACCGTCACTGTCCCACCCGGAGGCTCCAAGCCTGCAGGGCCGTATCGCTTCAGGGTCTATAGCCCCGGCACCTATACAGTGCATATAGAGGCCTGGCCTGAAGGCTTGCAAGACGCCTACCCGCCGGACAACGTGGCCGAAGTGATGATCCACGCCAAGCAGCAGACGATGAACTACTACACCGGGCCGCGTGAGCCAGGGCTGCACGTCGAGTTGGGCGGTTAAACCTTCAGGCAAGAGAGGGGATATTCCATGCCCCAAGAAGTCCGCATAGAGCCGATCCCCCGCCGCCCCGGCCTGGTCACGTCCCCGGCGGTTTTGCGGCTGTTGGAATTCCTCGAAGCGAGCGGCGGGGCGATGTCGGGGGCGTGCGAGCTCCTGTTCAGGCGGAAAGGCGAAGCCGCCCGCCGCTTCGCCTCGTTGCGCGCCGCCGGCTACGCCGTCAGGGCGTACCTCGGCGGAGAGACGCTGTGGCTCCCCCGCGCCCATTCCGTCTGGGACGCGGCGTCGTTCGCCCGGCAGCGGGCCGCCGGGTGGTTCGCGGCGCGGCTTTTTGGGAGCGGCGGCCGCTACGGGGCGGGGAAAGCCTTCTTCCCGGACGGGAGCGAAATGGCCGTGGCGGTCGTGCCTTACGACCGTTTGCCGCCCCCACCGTGCGTGGTTGTCCTGGTCTTGGGCGCCAAGGAGGGCAGGGGCCTAGTGCCGCCGGGGGCGTATTGGTGCAGGGAGGAAGATTTGGCGGTGAGCGACTTGCCGGCTTGCTTGAATTTTAAAAACGATGTAGAATAAAGACGGAAGATTTTATCTTCATTTTTAACTTTCCCTGCCGGGAAGTCCCCGCCCGTAAGGGCGGGGATGAAAGGCAGGGAGATAATCTCGCCATATTTCGATTCTTATAGTAAAATAAAGTCATGAAGTATCAATTGGACAAAGGATGCCATGCCGTTTACAGCCTTCGGTTCCACTATGTGGCGTGTACCAAATACAGGCGTAAGGTATTGACACCTGAAATTTCTGGTTTTCTCAAGCAGGTCAACCTAAGCGTAGCGGAAAAATTCGGCGTTCAGATAATCGAACAGGAGACAGACAGGGATCATATCCATATCCTCTTTGCCTCCCAACCTCAAATACAGCTTTCAAAATTCATCAACTCCCTGAAATCTGTTTCGGCGCGGCTGATATTCCGGAAGTTTCCGGAAGTGAAAAAGCAGCTTTGGGGCGGCCATTTCTGGTCGCCCAGCTATTTCCTGGCTACCGTAGGAGAGGTGAAGCTGGAGGATGTCAAACGCTACGTCCAGTCTCAAGGAAACCAGGAACTATAAATTCCGGCTTTATCCTAACAAGGAGCAGGAATCCCTATTGTTGCGCTGGCTGGAAACCTGCCGGTGGATATACAACACCGCCTTGGCCCAGCGAAAAGAAGCCTGGGAACGGGAAAAGAGATCTGTTACCCGGATCGAGCAGCAGGTATGGCTCAAAGAGGCCAAGAAGACGGATGAGCGTCTCCGGGAGATACACTCTCAAGTAGCCCAGGAAGTGTTGTTCAGGGTCGAGAAGGCCTTTGCCGCTTTCTTTCGCCGGGTCAAGAACGGGAAAACGCCGGGCTATCCCCGGTTCAAAGGGAGAGGACGTTATAAATCTATCACCTTCACCCAGTTTGGAGAAGGGAAAGGCGCTTCTTTCCAGGACGGCAAGCTGAGATTATCAAAAATCGGCCTGGTGAAGATAAGGTTACACCGGGAAATACCTGGCACTATCAAGACTGTTACCGTCAAACGAGATGCCGCCGGCAAATGGTGGGCCATTTTTGCCGCAGAAATAGAGCTTGCCCAATCGCAGGCTCATACCGGACCTGCCGCAGGTCTGGATGCTGGTCTGGAAAAGTTCGCGGCCCTTTCAGATGGGAGTATCATTGAAAATCCCAAGTACCTGAGAAAAATGGAAAAACGCCTCAAACATACCCAACGCAACCTTTCCCGCAAGAAGAAAGATTCCCGCAACCGGAAAAAGGCCAGACAAAAGCTGGCCAAGCTGCACGCCAAAGTTTGTAACCAACGAAGGGACTTTTTGCACAAGCAATCCCGCAGGCTGGTGGAAACTTACGGCCTGATTGCTGTTGAGAAGCTAAACATTAAAGGAATGGTCAAAAATCATCACCTAGCCAAGAGCATTTCTGATGCAGGCTGGGGAGAGTTCATGGCTATGCTTGAGTACAAAGCGGCAGAGGCTGGTACTAAGCTGGTCAAAGTGAACCCCTCCGGCACTTCTCAGGTATGCAGCGGGTGTGGAATGGATGTGCCTAAAGAATTATCCGAGCGGACTCATTGCTGCCCTTATTGCGGCCTAATACTCGACCGAGATGTGAACGCCGCCCGGAATATCCTGAAAAAGGCGTTGGCTCTGGAAGCGGCATGATGCTTCCCTACCGTGGGAACCACGGGACGTTACGCCTGTGGAGCTGACCCGTTGGGGTTACGATGAAGCAGGAAACCCTACCGAAGCCCCTCCCTAACCCGGAGGGGTTAGGGAGGGGTAGTTCACTGGTACTCGCCTTTTTATAGGCGACAAGTCTAGTCAACCCCCGCGCAGGCGGGGCAAGTCATACGGTTTCCCCCGTTTTGACGGGGCAAGTCTGTTAAAGTAAGCGTTAATTAAAAACGTCGGGTTTTTAAAAAAGACGTCTTTCGGAAGGAAAGTTTTGGCACGAGACTTCCGGAGGCGTCTTTTTGCATTTTTGAAAGGAGGATGCTTTATGCACATTGTTTCACTTGATATTGTTTTTGTTGTCCATAATGTTTAAAAAACGAAGGAGCGAGCATTATGAGCAAATATAAAAACACTATCGCTATTAATAATGAGGACGGCAAGATATATGCCGTTAGGACAAAAAAGAGCGCAAATGCTTATGAGTTTATTGACATTGTTACTAGTTGCGATGAGATAACCGAGCAAGCTCTTAACGTGGTGGCAAAGTATATACGAGATAACGACTTAGGCAAAGTCAAAACAGATTTTGGGCATCTAAGTTTATCGGAATAACTGCGTATTCCAAAGAAAAAGCGAAAGGGAGATGTGGCATGATGGTTTGTGAGTGTTGCGGTCGGCAGATAGTGCCTGGTCACGGTACTCCAGATAATTATATAACCTATGGCCCGGTAACAAGACTAGTGGGAAACCAATATATATGTGCCGTTTGTGCCGCCGATCTCGATGAGGACGGGCTTTTTCCAGAGGAAGGCAGAAGCTATTGCGTAGGCACGGCAACAATTATGCCGTGTAGCTCAACAAGACCCAAAAATTGATAGTTAAGGGGGCATTCGGATGGGTATTCTTGAAAGCCTTTTTTTCGGGATACTGGGAGGTTTAACTGGTTGCGTTATTTATCACTTATTGAAACGAGATTAAGGTTATGCGTGCCGTACATTCCGTCGACGTTCCGATTATGGTTTCAACAAGGATGAGACGGTTGTTTGCTCGGGTGGTTTGGTCCTTGGGCAATAATTATCGGGTAAGAGAGAGGACGCGACGTTATTGTTTGATTGACTTTTAAACGACGGAAGCGGCCGCCCGGACACGGCCTGCCAAAACCAATACCTTACTTAAAGGAAGTGTTTGGCGCGGTGGGCCGCCGGGGGCCTGCTGCGCGTCCGATAATGAGGACTGTAGGGATGAGGTTGGACGACCCGCTTGCGAGCGTCCCGTTCAATCTGGAAATCGAGTTTGAGGGCGGCGATTTAGTCGCTGTTGCTCGCGACCTGTACGTGGAAAGGTTGATCGCCGAACCACGGCAGGATTTGTACGGAGAAGGCCGGGGTACCGATTTCTGGACATTCGAAAAAGATTCCTCCATAAAAGGAGGAGGATTAATTGTTTCTCCCACGTTCCGCGACAGGTGGAACGCTTGGGAGCAGTCCAATAAAGTTCGGGATATCGTTCGGCGGCATGGCGGACGGATACGTGCCGCGCGGTATATAGGTCAAGTTAAATTTAATCTTTGTTATTTGGTACAGGTTTAAAGGTTAATACGTCATAATAGGCCGCCCGGATACGGCCCGTCCAAACCAAACATTCTCAAAGGAGGTGTTTGGCGCGGCGGGCCGCCGGGGGTGCCGCCGCGTCGAATATAATGTGCATTATAGCTGTGGCGATTGAACGTAAATTGACCTATGAAGAAATAGAAAACTGCTTTTTCAATAATCCCGACGGGGCCGGGGTAGCTTGGTCCAGCGGGGGCAAGAATCATTTAAGAAAAGGGTTTATGGACGTCGAGGAATTTATCGAGTTTTACGCGAGGAAGGTCAATGCCCTGCCCCACGTGGTCCATTTCCGCAAGGCCACGTCGGGCGGGGTCAGCCCGGAGATGACTCACCCCTTTATCGTGGATCTTCAATCGCCCTTGCGGTTGACGTGGAGCGGTAAAAAGCCGCTTCTGTTCCACAACGGCGTGATCCAGCGGTGGGAAGACATTTTCCTCCGTTTCGTCCCCGACGTCTTGCGGGAATTGCGGCGGAGCAGGAAGGGTTCTTACCTGCCGCCCGGGCCGTGGTCAGACACCAGGGCCGCGGCGGTGATCACGGCTTTCGCCGGGGAAGGGATCCTTTCCTTCCTGGGCGGAAAGTACGCCGTTATCGACAGGGGGCACGTGAGGACTTACGGCAAGTTCGTTGAAGAGAAAGGCATTCTCTTCTCGAATACCAGCTATAAAAATATCAGGCTCTCCAAAGGTGGTAGCGGTTTCCCGTACACGTGGGTACCGAAGGGAAATGCCGATGCCGCTGTTCGTAACGGTTCCGCTGTCGAGGTCGAGTCCGTTGCCGAAGAGTGGTGGGTCAGACGTTAAGGAAGGATAATTATGATGGACGAAAAAATACGGTGGCTCCGGATCAAGCAAGCTGCCGAAAAGATCGCATGCCGCCCCGTGTCCATCCACGGTTCCACCGATCTGCCCCCTCATTTGAGGGCGGCGGTGGACGCCACGGAAGAGCGCGTGGACATCGCCCTTAATTTCCAGCACGTTAAGAGTGCCGAGGACGTGCTGGCGGCGGTGGCCCACGAACTCGCCCACGTCGTGGCGGGGATATCCCACCACGGGGGGAGGTTCGAGGCGGTGTGGAAGGAAATAAAGGAAAGACTCATGGAAGATTATTACAGGTTTTGACACAACGGTAAGGAGTATTTTAACGGCGGGGCCGCTGCCCCGCCCCGAGGCCGTATCTGTTTGCCAGATATGGCTTCGGGGGAGGGCAGAACCTCCGAAGTTACTTTTCCCGCTTTTACGGGCGGCAAGTCTTTAATTCCCCCCTTGTAAGTGGGGCAAGTCTTAGGATACCCCCGTTTTGACGGGGCAAGTCTTTTAAGTGTATAGGCTTTAAGAACCAAACTTTATAACGAAAAGGCGTCTTTCGGAAGGAAAGTTTTAGTAAAGGCTTCCGGAGGGCATCTTTTTGCTTTTTTAAAACCGAGGGCTTCCCGGTTTTAAGCTCGGTAAAACGTCAAATCAAACCACGAAAGGGGAGAGATTGGCGTTTGCGGGCCACCGGGGGTCCGCAAATGCCAAGACGCATGAAGCTTAACGACGTTGAAGCGGTGCGAAAGCTGGAGAAGGAAAACAGCGAGTTGAAAAAAAGAGTTGCGGCGTTGCGTAACCTCAACCGAAATATGGTTGAGCGCTTGGCGAGGATTAATCGCTGCATAAGGAAGGCTGGTATCGGGGCTTAGAAGTGTCGAGGCAAGCGCAAGACCGCCCGGAGACGGTCCGTCCAAACCAATACCTTGCTTTAAAGGAGGTGTTTGGCGCGGCAGGCTGCCAGGGGTCTGCCGCGTTAAGAAATGAATCAGGTTAAACCTAGAAATCTCCAGGAGTTTCTCCGGGGGTATTGTTTTCAGGTGGAAGAGCTGCCTGGCCGCCTCATTTACCGCGGCACGACAGGTTTCTTCGGACCGCTCTACAATTGCAACCTGCCCCCGGGGTTTGAAGAGGTCGAAGAGTGGGACGATGGCCCTTACCGCCGTGTGTGGAAAAACGACGCGGAACGGGCTGTAGTAACTTACGTGGAAGGCGATGTCGACGTTGTCGTCTGTGATAACGATGAAACTTATCGGGCAACAGTGCAAGATATGGCTGAATTCTATGCAGGTTAATTTCCAGGACTAAATTAAGGCCGCCCGGCAGGCCCGCAAAAATCCTATCCAAAAGTCTGGAATGGGAGGAGGATTAGAGGAGCGGGCCGCCGGGGGCCCGCTTTCCCAAAAATATGGGCTGGTTATTTGTCCACAAACCTTATAAGGTTACTGCCAAGGAGTTCCTCAAGAAGGAGTTCACGTGGGAGAGGGAGGACGGCCTTTACTGCCGTGTCCTCGATTGTGCCATAGTAAAGTTGCGCGAGGCGTATTTGGCTATCGAGAGGGGAGACGCTTCTGGCCCGAAGGAAGTGTTCGCGGTGGTGTGCCTCCTTGACTACCGACCTAACGACTATTATAACTTCGGCTACAAGGATATGAGTGAAAACATGCATCCGTATTATTACAATTGCCCGGAGCGCGTCCTTAAGCTTCTCACTCCGATCGACAACCCGTCGGCAAAAGAATGGAGGGAGGAGTGCTGGAAACGGCTCCAGGAAAGGAAGGCACGGCCCCGTCTGGAGAAAGGGAAAGTCATCCAGTTTGAGTCGCCCATTGCTTTCTCCAGCGGGCGGGAAGAAAGCGTCTTTAGGGTAGAGAACACCCGGCGGCTGTTGGTGTCAGATCGTCACGGGCGACTGTACAGGTTAAAGCATTGGATCTTAGAAAAGATACCATATTGTATCCTGGAAGGTTTTCCGGTCTAAAGTTTTGGCCGCCCGGCAGGCCCGCAACACTAAACAATCCTAAGAGGAGGTGTTTGGGGCGGGCCCTGCCGGGAGGGCCAGCCCCGAAATAAATGGGAGAAACTGTATATCTGCAAAACGACCTCGAAGTAAAGGAATTTTTAACAAACGGTTATTGCGAGAATTGCCTCCGCCCGGCGCGGGAATGGGCGGAAGAGAACCGATACGGGCACGTTGAGGTCCACGGTGACTTCGACAGCCGAGGGAATTTGGTCGGTTTCCTCTGTCCGGAGTGCGCCCGGCAGATGAGGGCGGAATAATGTTATAAACCTAAATAGGGCTGATCGGCCCGCGTCATTCTTAAGAAAGGAGGAATGGGGCGGGCCGAACGGCGGCTCGTCCCATCGGAAATGACTAGGTACGAAAAGGCTGCAAAAAAGGCGATTGATCAATACATGCGACAGAACCGCGACAGGGAAGACTTTAGCCTCTATGAATTGTCGGTCGTGGCCGACAGAGCGGCTTTCGCCGCGGGGAAGAAACGGGAGCTGTATTCTTCGCTTGGCTGGTACGAACGCCTTTTGCCGGCGGGAGCGAAGGTTTTCTGGAAATCAAACGGGCTGCTTTCCGTGTCGAACCCTTATTGTCCGGACCGCGCTGCGGTAAAAATGGCCGTGTTTGTTCCGGGACCGTTTGACGCCGGGGTAGACATGGGACCCGACTATTGGTCAGAAGCGCTTAAAGGGAATTGTTGATAAGCGGCCGCCGGCCCGCAACATTCTTATTAAAGGAGGGAATGGGGCGGGCCAGGCACGGCCCGCCCTACAATATGATTCATATCGAATTCTGGGACAAGTTTTCTCCTGCGGCAAAAATATTTTACAAAGAAAAATTGCAAAGCCTGCAGTTTGATCGATATTTTGTCAGGCTCTATGGATTAAGTAAACAGCGTGGGCTAGTTGCTACTATTCCTATAGAGGAAATGGATCTTCTGTTTTATCCGCCCGTGCATCATTTAGGGAACAGCCCGTTATTCAGCAAAGATTCTTTGCTGATTGGCCTTCCGTGGGAGGCAAGGATGGAACCGACCTGGAGAGAATGGGTTGTCCCCGTGGTACACGGGATTGTTGAGCATATACGAAGAATAGATGAATTGGTAAAGGCCGAGCGTTCAGGCTATGAAATTGAGAAAACGTTGCGGGAGATATATTCTCAAGATGTTTTCTCAATTTAGCGATTAGGATTAAATATGCGGCCACCTGGCCCGCAGCATTTCAACGAAAGGAGGAATGGGGCGGGCCGGGTGGCCCGCCCTAAAAACAATGAGCGGTTTAACGGTCAAAGATATGGTAGTTCTCACGGAAGCCGCAATACGGATCAGCGGTGAAGAGTTCGGTGACGGCTACCTGTTTTACCAGAATTGTATGCTTCCCGAGCAGGCCGAAGTTTTCCTCTACCGCCCGGCCGCCGAAGGCGCCTGGTGGCGTGCCGAAGTGCCGGAACGCGGCGTCGGCTGCTGGGTCCCGCCGGAAATTGGGAGGATGGCTTTGGCCTTCCCGGAATTTCACCGCAACGTCCGGCGGCAGGTTTTGATCCGGTACAGGTGCCCGCGTACCGGACAAGTGAAAAGCGTCCCGGCGTGGGAATGGAAGACGTCGGGTGGCTTGGTGATGATTTTTGAGACTACGGCTGAACCTCACTGGCAAAAAGTCTTGCCGATACCATTAAATCTGCTCACTAAAGAAAGCAGGGAGATAGTTGAACAAAAAAGGTTTGACACGTCGGCTACGGTTGCCTAGAAGCATGTGGCTCCGCAGGCCTGTAACGCAGGTAGTGCCTAATAAAAAGGCGATTACGAGGAAACAGGCCTGCAGGCAAAAAGCGGATATGGAGGATTAAAGTGGAGGAACGAAAAATGGAAATTTGGATTGTCGAGAACGACATTGAGTTGGCCAAACAACAAGAGGAAATTATCACAATGGAGTTGCCCGGTTGTGACGTTAAAACATTCGCATCATTGAGGGGAGCTTTCGCGGCAGGAACGGGCAGACCGGATATTGTCATTTTGGACGTAAGCGCAATATCTGAAGAAAGTTTTTCGTTAGACGGATATAATAGCTATGCCTACCTTCTGCGTATTTTCATTGAAAAACACAGGTCGTCAGCCTATATCATCTATTCTATGGTAAGCCGGTGGGCAAAAGATATCATTGAAGAATTAAAGAAGGAATTTGACGACCTTGTTGTCCACGAAGCTGATATGACCAAATCTGCCATGCTCGTTCAATTTCTGAAGAATATAGCGGGGAGCGTGACGTAGGTGGGAACCGAACTTCAAGAGTTGGAAGCCCGGCCAAACTGGGTAGCCACTTTTGAGCGCACCAACCCGGAGGCACGGTTTCGGTATGATTGCTTGATGTGTACTCTAGTGGACACGTACTATTGGCACACCCCTGATTACACCGGTCTTTTCGCCTGGGGGGCGACTAGGCCATGCAATTTAGACCTCCTACGGGAAGACCTGGAATTAGGGTACAAGCGGCTGGTACGGGGAACGCTTCCCCCGGAAATCGTCGAGAAATTTTGTGAGGTAATACCGGAGGTATGATCAACCGGGCCTTCCGGCCTAAACCATTCTCACGGAAAGGAGGGAATGGGGCAGGCCGGAAAGGCCTGCCCCGGAAATCGTGGGAAGCCTTGAAACGGTTTCTAAATCCCGGTATAATACTGGGAAAAAGGGTGTCAGGCGTGTGGACGGGATCAACCGGACTAACGACTATGTTTTTAAGCGAATTTTCGGCTCCGAAGAAGGGAAAGAGGCTCTGCTGGGATTCCTCAATGCGGTATTCAGACTGCCGCCAGGCAGAGAATTAACCGACCTGGAACTATTGGACAGGGAAATCGACCCAGAATACCTTCTCGATAGGGCCGCCAGACTGGACGTGCTGGTGAAGGCGGCCGACGAGTCGCTGATCAACGTCGAGATACAGATTGCCAATAGGTTCGATATCGACAAGCGGACACTGTTTTATTGGGCAAGGCTGTACGGTGGCCAACTGAAATCCGGCCAACAGTTTTCGGAACTACGCAGAACGATTGCCGTTAATATCCTTGGGTTCGATTGGTTTGCCGATGAGCGGTACCATCACGTTTTTCGCATTCGGGACATCGAGACCGGGGAACCGATGAATGACCACTTGGAAATTCATTTCTTAGAATTAATCAAGGTGCGAAAACGCGAATGGAACCCGGACGACCCATTGGAAGCGTGGCTAATGTATTTGAATAATCTGGAAGGGGAGGGGTTGAAGATGATCGCCGAGAAAAACCCGGCGATTAAGAAAGCCCTGACAGTCGAAGAAGTTTTTAGGAAGAGCGAGCTGGAGCGCCGCCTGTATGAATTGCGGGAAAAAGCCATCCGGGACGAGATCTCCATGGTGGCGGGCGCGAAAGCGGAAGGTAAAGCGGAAGGCAGAGTAGAAGGCATGGTGGAGGCAAAGCAGGATGCCGTTCTTCGTTACTTGAAGAAAAAGTTTGGCAGCGTCACTTTTGAAAATAAGATACGGCAGATGAGGGACGTAGAAATTCTCGATAGGCTCTTCGACAGTGTACTTGACGCCGGAACTCCAGAAGAGGTAGAGGAAGTCATATCTCGCGTGTTAATGCATTAGCGTCTTCTAGCCATAAAGGATAGGCCACTAAATTTCTTGACCGAAAGGCGATGCCCCGTGTAAAAGCACGGGGCATCGCTTTTTTTGTGGCCGCCGCGAAAGGGGGATGTCCTATCAAGCCTTCTTATACAGATGGTGTTATCACTATTTACCACGACGACTGCCTGACAGTAATGCCTTTCCTCGCCGAGAACGGGGTAGTGGCGGACATGATAATAACCGACCCGCCTTACGGCATTTCAAGAAACGTTATTATCAAGCGCGGTGAAAGCACTAAGTTTTCCGGCGGCGACATTTCCCTCTACTTCGGCCCCTGGGACGATTTCGCGGGGGAGGAAGATTTCTGGGGTTTCACCCTGGCCTGGATCCGGGCGGCGGACAAACTGCTCCGGCCCGGCGGGATGTTCTGCTCGTTCTTCGACCGCGACAAGATCAATTTTCTCTCGGCCTTTTTGCAAAAAAGCCTCGGCTACAAGCAGAAGGGCTATTTTTTGTGGATTAAACCCAACCCGGTTCCCCAGGTGCGCAAGGTCAAATTCATGAACGCCTGGGAAGCCTGCGGCATGTGGCAGAAGCCCGGCGGCCCTTTGACGTTTAATTGGCGGTTCGGGCAGCATCCGGACTACCTCATCTTGCCCACCAACGCCGACGGGAAGAGGCTGCACCCCACCCAGAAGCCGCTCCGGCTGGCGGAAACGCTGGTGGCATACTGGAGCCGTCCGGGCGATTTAATCCTCGATCCTTTCCTCGGCTCCGGCACGACGGCACTGGCGGCGAAGAGGCTGGGGCGGAAATGTATTGGGATCGAGCAGGATGAAAAGTATTGCCGAATAGCCGCGGAAAGGTGCCGCCAGGGGTTTTTGCAGTTTGACGCTGGGGGAGGTTAAAAATGGTAAATACGCGAATGGGCAATGGCGACCGCGGCCAGGAATGGCGGGAAAATCTGAAGAGGGTTCTTGCGGTAGCGTTGTTAGTCTCATTTTTAACTTTCCCTGCCGGGAAGTCCCCGCCCGTAAGGGCGGGGATGAAAGGCAGGGAGATAATCTCGCCATATTTCGATTCTTATAGTAAAATAAAGTCATGAAGTATCAATTGGACAAAGGATGCCATGCCGTTTACAGCCTTCGGTTCCACTATGTGGCGTGTACCAAATACAGGCGTAAGGTATTGACACCTGAAATTTCTGGTTTTCTCAAGCAGGTCAACCTAAGCGTAGCGGAAAAATTCGGCGTTCAGATAATCGAACAGGAGACAGACAGGGATCATATCCATATCCTCTTTGCCTCCCAACCTCAAATACAGCTTTCAAAATTCATCAACTCCCTGAAATCTGTTTCGGCGCGGCTGATATTCCGGAAGTTTCCGGAAGTGAAAAAGCAGCTTTGGGGCGGCCATTTCTGGTCGCCCAGCTATTTCCTGGCTACCGTAGGAGAGGTGAAGCTGGAGGATGTCAAACGCTACGTCCAGTCTCAAGGAAACCAGGAACTATAAATTCCGGCTTTATCCTAACAAGGAGCAGGAATCCCTATTGTTGCGCTGGCTGGAAACCTGCCGGTGGATATACAACACCGCCTTGGCCCAGCGAAAAGAAGCCTGGGAACGGGAAAAGAGATCTGTTACCCGGATCGAGCAGCAGGTATGGCTCAAAGAGGCCAAGAAGACGGATGAGCGTCTCCGGGAGATACACTCTCAAGTAGCCCAGGAAGTGTTGTTCAGGGTCGAGAAGGCCTTTGCCGCTTTCTTTCGCCGGGTCAAGAACGGGAAAACGCCGGGCTATCCCCGGTTCAAAGGGAGAGGACGTTATAAATCTATCACCTTCACCCAGTTTGGAGAAGGGAAAGGCGCTTCTTTCCAGGACGGCAAGCTGAGATTATCAAAAATCGGCCTGGTGAAGATAAGGTTACACCGGGAAATACCTGGCACTATCAAGACTGTTACCGTCAAACGAGATGCCGCCGGCAAATGGTGGGCCATTTTTGCCGCAGAAATAGAGCTTGCCCAATCGCAGGCTCATACCGGACCTGCCGCAGGTCTGGATGCTGGTCTGGAAAAGTTCGCGGCCCTTTCAGATGGGAGTATCATTGAAAATCCCAAGTACCTGAGAAAAATGGAAAAACGCCTCAAACATACCCAACGCAACCTTTCCCGCAAGAAGAAAGATTCCCGCAACCGGAAAAAGGCCAGACAAAAGCTGGCCAAGCTGCACGCCAAAGTTTGTAACCAACGAAGGGACTTTTTGCACAAGCAATCCCGCAGGCTGGTGGAAACTTACGGCCTGATTGCTGTTGAGAAGCTAAACATTAAAGGAATGGTCAAAAATCATCACCTAGCCAAGAGCATTTCTGATGCAGGCTGGGGAGAGTTCATGGCTATGCTTGAGTACAAAGCGGCAGAGGCTGGTACTAAGCTGGTCAAAGTGAACCCCTCCGGCACTTCTCAGGTATGCAGCGGGTGTGGAATGGATGTGCCTAAAGAATTATCCGAGCGGACTCATTGCTGCCCTTATTGCGGCCTAATACTCGACCGAGATGTGAACGCCGCCCGGAATATCCTGAAAAAGGCGTTGGCTCTGGAAGCGGCATGATGCTTCCCTACCGTGGGAACCACGGGACGTTACGCCTGTGGAGCTGACCCGTTGGGGTTACGATGAAGCAGGAAACCCTACCGAAGCCCCTCCCTAACCCGGAGGGGTTAGGGAGGGGTAGTTCACTTGGTCTCTGCTTGGGCTATTGGCTGCCCTGATTTCATGAAAGCGATCAGAGCATACCGAAACACGGCCCACCGCGGCCGCGCCTTAGAAGACCTGGTCGAGTTGAGCAACGAACGCTACCGCCAGGCGGGCGTAGCCGTCATCCACCGCGTCCCGGCGGCTTGGCTGCCGATACGGGACGGCCGGGGCCGCATCGTGTCAGCCAAAATAGAGAAAAAGGCGGCCGTAGATTTTATCGGCCACGTCCTCGTGCCGGGCGGGCGTGCTTTGCCCGTGGCGTTCGAGGCCAAAGAAGTGTCGAAGGGGCGGCGGTGGCCGTTGTCGCGGTTGGAAGAACACCAGTACCAATATCTTGCAGATTGCGCCAGGACGGGGGCGGCGGCGTTCGTACTGGTCGCGTTCTGGGAACTTGGACGTTTTTTCATTCTTCCTTTTTCTATCCTGGCGATCAAAGAAGCTGGCCGCCGCAACGGCGGTCCGGCTTCCGTGCGGGCGGAGGAGCAGGGGCTGGTAGAAATTTCTTTCCCCGACTATCTGAAAGCGGTTGTGGAAAGCCCGGAAATCTTCATTTCAACAGATCGGCAAGATGGTTGAGTTCTGCCTCGACTTTTTTCCTATACGCCGCTATCCGCTTGGCGGCAGTTTTGTACACCTGAAGATCTTCGCGTTTGCCGACAACCACTATAAGCACGACCACGGCGTTTTCTTCCACACGGTAAACCACTCTGTACCTTCGTGCCGCCTTCAGCTTGCGCATTCCGCTTAAGTCGAGGCCCGCTTTTTCGCCCAGGGGTTCGCCGTATCCCAGCGGGTCGTCTTCCAGCTTGACGATGGCTTTTAACACCCGTAACTTGACGCTCCGATCCAATTCTTCCATGTCTTTGACGGCTTCCGGCAGCCATTTAATTTTCCATTTCATCGCCGGATGCCTCCGCCAATTCTTCCCGCGTTATCCCAAACCGTTCCAGGACCTCATCCATTTCTAAGAGTCTTTCCGGAGTTTTAGCGTTTTCGGCCAATCTCCGGAGGGCCAAAACCGCCAGGTATAGATCTTCTATCTTTTGTTCTTCACGCAGAAGCTCCCGGTAGTCGTCAAGGTTCAATAGCACCGCTTCGACTTCTTGTTCCCTGGTTACGAAGATCGGCCTTTTCCGCACTTCGTTCAAGTAGGCTCCCAGGTTTTTGCTCAATTTTGAGGATGACACCAATTGGGAAGGGCTGAGGAGAACAGGGTCGTCAATTTCGTGCATCATGATGGTCGTTCAACCCCCTATCAGTTTTCCGTAAACTTAATATGCTTTTCTTGAGGAAATTATAACTCAAATTTAGACCTAAATAAAGCCTTAAAATGGAGGGATAAACTTTATGCAATGCAAATGCCGCCAATCTGACCTGGCCGCCGCTTTGAAGAAAGTAGACGCGGCGGTGTCCCGGAAAAACGTCGTCCCGGCCCTTGCCGGCGTCCTCTTAGAGGCCGGGGAAGATAAGCTCAGGGTCTACGCGACGGACCTGGACGTGGGGGTCGAGGTCTTCGTCCCGGCCGAAGTGTCGGACCCCGGCCAGGCGCTGCCGCCCCACAAAACGTTCAAGGGGCTGGTCGCCAGCCTGCCGGACGGCGAGGTCGAATTGACGGCCGACGAAGCCGCGAACAGGCTGACGCTGTCGCAGGAAAAACGCCGCTATTCTTTCGACATGCTCGACCCTGAAGTTTTTCCGGCCTTTCCGGACGTGGACGGTAGCGAGGCTTTCACGCTGCCGTCCGCGGCGCTCGCCCGGGCGGTGCGGTCCGTCAGCCCGGCCGCCGCCGTAGATCCTTTCCAGGGCGCTTTCGCGTGCGTCCTTTTAGAAAAGGATGCGGAAAAAGAGGTTTTGCGGCTCGTAGCCACGGACCGGCAGCGGCTGGCCGTGGCCGAGGCGCCTTGGTCCGGGCGCGGGGACGGCGAAGCCCCCGTAAACGACGTGCTTTTGCCCGCCGCATCGTCCAAAGCTTTGCTGGACGTTTTGTCCGGCGCCGCCGGCAGCGAACCTAAAGCGGAGCTGCGCTTCAGCGGGAGCTTCGTCGTCGCGCGGACGGACGACGGGAACGGCTTCTTCGCCCGCATGGGCGCCGGGGCGTTTCCGAACTACCGCCTGGTGCTGCCGCAGGATCTCCCGGACCCGATGAGGATCGACGTGGGGGCTTTGAAAAACGCCCTGGAGCGGGCGGCCCTGCTCCTCAGCGGCCAGCCGGGCAAACCTCCCCTGGTCGAGCTCGAAACCGGGGCGGGCATATTGACGGTGTTCGCCCTGGACGACCCTTCCATCTGCCGCGAGGAAATCCCTGTTTCCGGGGACGGGGCGGGCACAGAAACTTCCGTCGCCGCCAACGCCCTTTTCCTTTTGGACGCGGTGCGGCCCCTGGACGGCGAAGTCTTAATTAACCTGCCCGCCGGGCGGGGTCTGATCGTAGTGAGGGACGCCGCAATGAATTATACGCACGCCGTCGCTCCTATCACGGTTTAAATTAAAAGAAAAAGGTGATATGTCTATGATTCGTTACAACCCTTCCGTCAATTCCAAACCCGACGGCTACAGGACTATCCGGCCGCCCAGCGGCCAAGGGGCGTCCGGGTCGGCGCCGTATGGGTCCAGGCCGGTATTTCCGGCACGCCCCGGAAACGGTTGCGTTCCGCCCCGGCGGCCAGCCCGACCGGGTGATCGGCCGGCAGCGGCCCAGCGGCCGCCGTCCCAAAACGGCGGCGGTATATTCCACGCCCGCGTGAGTGCCGCCACGGACCCCGGCAAGGCGGCGGGGTCCGTGGTCAAAGCCCTGCTGGGCGGGCGCCCGGCGGCCGAAGCGGCGGCGTCCGGCGGGGCCGTCGAAAACCTGGGCCGGGCGTTGGGCATCGCCCAGAAATTCGCCGCCGCCCACGGCAAACGGCTGCAGGTGAGGGCGGAAATAAGTTTCGTCGAAGAAGGAGATTAAACCGTGAACCGTATTACTTGGGACGAATTTTTCATGGAGATGGCCCGGCTGGTGGCCCGCCGCTCGACCTGCCTGCGGCGGCAGGTCGGTGCGGTATTAGTCAAGGACAACCGGGCCGTCGCTTCCGGCTACAACGGTCCGCCGTCGGGGATGGCCCACTGCGCCGACCTGGGCGGGTGTTTGCGGGAACAGATGGGCGTGCCTTCGGGCGAGCGGCTGGATATCTGTAGAGCCCTGCACGCCGAGCAGAACGCCATTCTCCAACTTGCGATAACGGGGTTGAGCGGCACGGGCACGACCCTGTACGTGACCCACCACCCGTGCTTCACCTGTGCCAAAATGCTCGCCCAGCTGGGCGTGCGGCGCATCGTCTACGCCGATGGCTACCCTGACGAGTTCGCCGCAAGGTTTTTAGAAAAAACGGGGGTTGAAATATGCCGGTACGTTTCCTCCTGATGGGCAAGGCCGGGGCCGGGAAAGACACCGCGGCCGAATACTTGGTGAGGCGATATGGTTTCCGGCGGTACGCCTTCGCGGACAAGCTCAAAGAGGTCGCCCGCGGCCTTTGGCCGGAGGAATTCGCGGACGGCCGCAAGCCGCGTAGGCTTCTGCAAGAATTGGGCACGGCGGTCCGGGGCATCGACCCTCTGGTCTGGGTGCGCTGCGTCTTCCGGCAGATGGAAGCCGAAAACCCGGCCAGGGCAGTGATCACGGACGGCCGGCTGCTCAACGAATACCGTGCCTGCCGGGAGGCGGGCTTTACGGTGATCAGGATAGATTGCCCGGATCAGGTGCGGATGGACCGGCTGCTGCTCCGCGACGGCGTGCCGCTGTGCCGAGAAGAAACTTCCCACGCCACCGAGCGGGAAATCGAATTGGCGGAGCCGGATTTCATCTTGGACAACAGCGGCAGCACGGACGACTTATATCGTCAAATCGTAGACCTCATGTGGCGGCTGAAAATCGATCTGGTGGAGGACAGCGAGAACGGCCATCCGCAGGGCGGGCGGAGAACCGTCAGCCCGGCCCTCGGGCACGCCCTCGATGCCGCGGCGGCGGCCGTAGAAAAAATACGCGCCGCGGGGCCGGGCGGCCTGGAGTGGGCCGTCCGGGAATTGGAATCCGCGTGCCACCGGGTGCGGTGCGCGTGCAATACGGCCCGGCTGTTCAATT
Source organism: Moorella sp. E306M (assembly GCF_006538385.1). Lineage (NCBI taxonomy): Bacteria > Bacillati > Bacillota > Clostridia > Neomoorellales > Neomoorellaceae > Neomoorella > Moorella sp. E306M. The sequence continues at coordinate 2,720,580 of NZ_BJKO01000001.1, forward strand.
CATAGAAAGGCAGGTTCGCGAAATGTCCGACTTTCTGCTTACCCTCACGCCCAACGCCCGCCTCATCTTGGAGAAGCGTTATTTGCGGAAGGACGCGGGCGGCAGCGTGGTCGAGACGCCGGAAGAAATGTTCCGCCGCGTCGCCCGCAACGTGGCGGCGGTGGACACCCTCTACCGGCCGGACGTCTACCGTCCCTGGACGGACCTTTCCCTGCTCCCCGGCGGCGCCGCGCACCAGGACGACACGTGCCCGCCGGAATGGCTCGAAAAAGGGTATGCGCGTTTTTCCGTTTACGACGTCCGCACCCTCCACCGGGCGTACCGGCGGCTGAACGCCGAGGGGCGCATGGTCGTGCCGTTTACGGCCGTGGTCGAGCGGGCCGCCGCCGACGAAGGCTTAAAGGCGGCGGAAGACGAGCTTTACGGCATGATGGCCCGGCTGGAGTTTTTGTTCAACTCGCCCACCCTGATGAACGCCGGCACGGAGCTCCAGCAGCTTTCCGCCTGTTTCGTCTTGCCGGTCGAAGATTCGATGGAAGGCATCTTCGAAAGCCTCAAAAACGCGGCCATCATCCAGAAGACCGGCGGCGGCGTGGGTTATGCCTTCTCCCGTCTCCGACCGAAGGGCGATACGGTCAAAAGCACGGGCGGCGAGGCGTCCGGCCCGGTGTCGTTCATGCGGGTCTTCGACGCCGCGGCGGAAGCTGTGGAGCAGGGCGGCAAGCGGCGCGGCGCGAACATGGGTGTGCTCCGTGTGGACCACCCCTCTATCGAAGAATTCATAACCTGTAAACTCACGCCAGGCGAGTTCGAGAATTTCAACATATCGGTCGGCCTCACGGAAGAGTTCATGGCGGCCCTGCGGGAAGGGCGGGAATACGCCCTGGTCAACCCGCGCACCGGGGAAGAGGCGCGGCGGGTTTCCGCCAGGAAGATCTTCGACATGATCGTGGACGCGGCGTGGCGGAGCGGCGAGCCGGGCGTCCTCTTCCTGGACAGGATCAACGCGGCCAACCCCACACCATGGCTGGGGGAGATAGAGGGCACGAACCCGTGCTGGACGGGCGACACCAGGGTGTGGACGATCTACGGGCCGATAAAGTTCGAAGATATGGTGGGGAACACCCTGCCGGTTTTGACGAAGACGGACGACGGCCAGCTCACTTTTAAACCGATGACCGACATCCGCATGACCCGCCGGCGGGCTCAAGTGATGGAGGTCCGCTTGAGCAACGGGGCCGCGCTCCGGTGCACGCCCGACCACAACCTCTTTTTGAAAGGCGGCCGGAAGGTCCAGGCGAAGGACCTCAAGCCCGGCGACAGGCTGGAAGCGTGCGGCCGCTACAAAGTTTACAAAGGACCGTTAAAAACGTCGCCCGTATTCCAGCAGGTAATCGACCCCGACATCGACCTGTCGGTGGTGTCGGTGAGGTACCTCGAAGGGGAATTTCCGGTCTACAACGGCGTGGTGGCAGGGACGCACCGCTACTACGTCATGACGGGCGAAAGCGACAACGAGGCCGTCCTGTCGGCAAACTGCGGCGAAACCCCTCTGCTCCCCTACGAGAGCTGCAATCTCGGTTCGGTCAACCTGGCCCGCATGGTGAAAGACGCGGGCGGCGGCAGGTGGGAAATCGATTGGGCGAAGCTAGGGCGTACCGTCAGGGCGGCCGTCCGCTACCTGGACAACGTGATCGACGCCAACCGGTATCCCCTCCCCGAGATAGAGCGGGCGACCCTGCTGACCCGCAAGGTCGGCCTGGGCGTGATGGGGTTCGCCGACCTTCTCTTTTACCTGGGCGTGCCCTACGACTCAGACGAGGCGGTCAACCTGGCCCGGAAAATAATGCGTTATATCAGCGGCGAAGCCAGGGAAGCGTCGCTGGCGCTGGCGGCGGAACGCGGCCCGTGCCCGGCTTTTGCCATGGGGCCGGGGGGCGGCGGGGGCGGCCTTGCCCGCAACGCCACCCTGACCACCATAGCTCCCACCGGGAGCATCAGCGTGATCGCGGGCGCGAGCTCCGGCATCGAACCGGCCTTCGCCCTGGCGTACACCCGGAACGTGGCGGGGGTCGGCAAAATAGCGGAAGTCAACCCAGCGTTCGCGGCGGCCGTGAGGCGGCGGTTTCCGCGGGAAGAGGCGGAGGCGCTGCTGGAGAAAGTTTCCGAGACCGGCCGCCTTTCCAGCGTGCCCGGCGTGCCGGACGATTTGAGGCGGGTCTTCGTGACCGCCCACGAAATAGCCCCCGAGTGGCACGTCCGCATGCAAGCGGCTTTCCAGGAATTCACCGACAACGCCGTTTCCAAGACGGTCAACCTGCCCGCTTTCGCCGCCAGGGAAGACGTGGCGAAGGTGTACCTCACGGCCTACGAGCTAGGCTGCAAGGGCGTGACGGTCTACCGCGAAGGCAGCCGGGGTGAGGCGGTACTGTCGGCGGGCGCCGCGGCGTCCGAACCTGGCGGCGCGGGGGAGAAGGACGGGGCGGCTGTCTCCTGGGACGGCGGCCGCACGTCCGGGGCGGGGCGGCGGCAGCGCGTCTACCCCGCGCCGCGGCCCCAACGGACGGTCGGCTTCACGGAACAGGAGAAGACGGGCTGCGGAAAGATATACATCACGGTCAACCGCGACCCGGCCACGGGCGAGATGGTAGAGACGTTCATCACCACCGGCTCGTCCGGCGGCTGCGCAGCCTACACCGAGGGCGTGAGCAGGCTCGTCTCCCTGGCCCTCCGTTCCGGCGTGGCGCCGGAAGCCATAGCCGACCAGCTCACGTCGGTCGTCTGTCCCAATTTCGTCCGGCGGCGGGCGGAAGACCCGTCCGTCCGGGGCAAGTCGTGCCCGGACGTGATCGGGCGGGCGCTGCTCCGGGAAATGAACGCTCGGCCGGTGCCGGCGGAGGATCAAAGTCAAATAAAGTCAAACGATGCATTGAACGGTAATAGCGAGTTTTCCTCCTGTCCCGAATGCGGCGCGCCGCTGCTCTTCCAGGAAGGCTGCCTGGTGTGCCGGAGCTGCGGGTTCAGCAAATGCGGTTAAAAAAGCGCTGCGGGTCCAGGTTTTTGCGCCCCGGTCGGGAGAGGTTTCCCGGCCGGGTTTTTTTTATTTTTTAAGGAAAAGTGGGAGGGGATGGCGGCCTTGTTTTCTAAAGTTCGCGCATGGGCGCAGATGGGCTTTGCGGCCGCTGGTTACCTGGTCCTGGCCGTTGTTTTCACGTTTGTTTTGACCTGTGTTTTGTCCACCGCCCCGCCGGGCATTGCCGCGCCCGCATCCCGGGAAAGAGCGTTTTTCTGGCTGCTCTGCGCCGCGGCGGGCTGCGCGGGCGCGGCGGCAATTTGGCTGTCGTTCCGCGGCGAAACTGGCGGCGCGGGCGGGGCGGGGGGAGATCCCCTAATTAGGGATTTCCACGATTGCGTAGCCCGCCTCGCCGCTCTGGAGACGGAGCTTCGCGAAGCCCCGCCCGAGGCGGCGGACGCGGTGATGGGGGCGATTTTCGCCGAAAGGGAACGGATGGGGTTCCTGTTGCGGGAAATGCGGGCGGCGGGGGTTAAAAATAAGGTTTGGAACAATTGCCACAAAAGGAACGAAGCAGTCTAATGTTTGTCACATTTGGAATCTTTTTTCCTTCATCCCGGAAGAAAAAGCCCTTCCGGGTCTTTTTTTTTCCGGGGGTGAAGCCTTCGTGCCGCTGAAATTCATCGATTTCTGCTGCGGGGCGGGCGGGCTGTCGCTGGGCTTTAAGATGGCTGGCATGGAGCCCGTCTGGGCCGCCGACAGCGACCCGGTGGCGGTGGAGACCTATAACAAGAACGTCGGCCCCCACGTCGTGGTCGCGGATTTGAAAAAGCTCGACCCGAAAGACATCCCGGAAGCCGACGTCTGGGCCGCAGGCATACCGTGCCAGAGCTGGAGCCTGGCCGGAAAGCGCCGCGGGGCGGAAGACGAGCGCAACCTCTTCCCCGATTTCCTGCGCCTGATCGAGGCGAAGAGGCCGCCCTGGGTGGTCGTCGAGAACGTGCCGGGCCTTTTGTCCTGGGGCGGCGGCCGCTATTTCGCCTGGGTTGTGGGGAGGCTTAAAGAAATGGGCTACGCGGTACGGTACGCCGTCCTCGACGCCGCCAGGTACGGCGTGCCGCAGTTCCGCCGCCGCGTGTTCATCGTGGGGAACCTGGCCGGGCGGGATTTCGCATTCCCGCCGCCGACCCACGGCTCGCCGGCGGAAGCGGCCCAGGGACGCCTCTTTGGGCCGCCGCTGAAACCCTGGGTCACGGTGGCGGAGGCACTAGGGTTCGACGCATTACTCCCGGTTGTCCGGCAGCCGGAGACCTCCAAGGCCAACAACCCTGTCTATTCCACAGACGGGCGGTCGTCACGCTCGGTCACGGGAGAACCCCAGGTATTCCTTTCGCTCCCTTCGCGGCCCGTCACGGCGACGGAATACAAAGGCGCGACCCCGAAAGGCAACAACCGGGCCAGCGACATCCTGAGCGCCTTGTACAGCCCGGCGGCCGCCGTGCGGTGCGGGGGAGGGCCGCGGAACGACGGCCGGAGGCTGGAGCAGAACTATATACCTTCCCTGGAGCTGCTGCCCCCGGAACAGGCCGCCCGGGTGCGGGTGCTTGAGCCCGACGCCCCCTCCGTCTGCATCAAGCCGCGCTCCCCGCACGGCGGCAGCCCGCAGAACGGCGAACCGTGCCTGCTCTGGGTGGACGAGATACCCCACGATGGCACGCCGCGGGTCTTCGACGTGACCGCTAGGCCCTCACCGTGCGTAGACGCCAGGCAGGGCGGCAGGCCGAAGCTCGCCGTGGTGTCGAAGCGGGCGAGAAGTGCCTCTCCGGTCGACATGCCGAGCGTCACGGTGGCGGCGGACGGGCGGGAGTCCTTCGCCGCGGGATTTCCGGCGGACAGACCAGCACAAACGCTGGACCACACCGGGGAGTTGCACCGCCCCGGGCGGCACGACGCCCCGGATTCTTGGGGGAAGGCCGCTACCCGGGTGCGGCGGCTCACGGTCCGGGAATGCGCGCGTCTCCAATCGTTCCCCGACTGGTTCGAGTTCTGCGGCGGCAAGACCGCCCAATACCGCCAGGTCGGCAACGCCGTGCCCCCGCTTCTCGCGTGGCATATAGCGAACGCGGTGTTGGCGGCGGCGGGGGAGAGGGGGAGGGACGTGCCGGACGTGTTGAAATTCTACGTCGAGGTGGTCTGATGTCGCCGAAACTGAAAGAAACCGACCTTTTCGGGCCTGTAAAATCCTGGCTCCAGGAGCAGGGGTACGAGGTTTATTCTGAAGTGTGGCCGGAGTTGTATACGTCAAAACGGGCGGATGTAGTGGCCCTCAAAGACGGCACGGCGGCAATCGTCGAATTGAAAACCAGCCTGACGCTGGACCTCGTCGCCCAGGGGGCGGCGTGGCAGGAAAAGGCTAATTGCATTTACCTGGCCGTCCCTATGCGAAAACGGATTAACCACCAAGTCGACAGGCTTTTAGAAAGGCTCGGTCTGGGCCTCCTCGAAGTCTCGTTTGAATGGGGCACCTGGGTACGGGAAACCGTCGAGCCGGAATCCCGGCCCGTTGCGGGGATAGATTGGCGTCAGGTAGTCACGGAAGCCCACAAGACCGGCCCGCCGGGCGGGCACGCGGGCGGGGGGTACGTCACCGAATACAAATTGATGATGTCCCGCGTGCGGCAGTTTATCGAGCAACACCCGGAAGGTATAAGTATTGACGTTATCCTGCAAAACTGCCCGACCTACTACCGTCATCCCAAACGGTCGCTCACCAACGCCCTTCAGAAAATCGAAAAGGGCTGGTGCGAAAGTTTCGAGGTGGACGGTCAAATATTTTTCAAGCCAAAAAACAAAAAGGAGTGACGCTGATACATGGACGTATTAAAAGTCTCCGCTTCCACCGACCCTTCCAAACTCTCCGGCGCTATCTCGGCCGCAATCCGGGGCTCCGGAGAGGTGGCCGTGACGGCCATGGGCGCCAAAGCCGTGTTCAACGCTGTGCGCGGCATAACCATCGCCCGCGGGCGGGCGCTGGTGGAAGGCACGGATTTCGACGTAAAATTCACGTTTCACCCCCTGCGGTTGGATGGGGGAGACAGGGAGCGTTCAGCGATCAAGTTCGTCGTCAAAAAAGTCGACGCGGCGGCCGGATAGGCCGCCTTTCTTTTTGAAGAAAGGTGGTGATTTCCGTGATCCTGAAATCCTTCTCCGACCTGCGGCCGCTCATATTCAAGGTGACCCCCCACGCCGTCCAGCGTTTCCGGGAGCGGGTGGACCCCGGGATGAGCGACGACCAGATAGCCGATTTTTTGTTTGAGGCGTGGAGGGAAGCCCGCCCGCTGGGCCGCTACATCAAGGGCGGGGGGCGGTACGCCGGCCGGGGCGTGGTCTTCGGCGTCGACCGCCGCGGCGGGGTGACGACCGTCGTGACGGTGCACGGGAAGGAGGAGGAATTTATCTGGAACCGCGAAACGTTCCGCCGGGCGGCGGCGAAGGGGGTGCTGAGGTGGCGTTGAGAATTTTTGGTAAAGGAGTGGTCTTTTATGCGGTTCAAATCCAATCTGTCAAAAGCGGCGTTGTTTCTGGTTATTTGCTTCCTGGTCGGGACCTGGGCCGTTTTCGTCGGCCAGGGCATTGAGGCATACGCCGCCGGCAGCGGCGATCCGGCCGTCTACTACCGCCACGCCGCCCTGGAAGGCAGGGTCATAACCTACGACCCGGACCGCGACCTCTTCATCGTCTTCGGCTCTTACAAAGTCGATGCCGGGGACGGGTGGCAGATGGTCAATTCCAGCAAGTTCCACCGCGTCCGGCCGGCGAACGACGCCGTGCGGCAATTCCTGCTCGGCCGGCTGGACCAGGGTGCCCGCATCCTCGGCTCATACGAAGCCTGGGCCGGGCAATCGGAAGAAGTCTTCGACGGCACGACCGCCGTACCGCTGGACCAGGCGCCGGCGTCACCGGTGTGGTACGCTTTCGGCAAAACTATAAGGCCGGAGCGGATCGCCAAGTTCAACCTCTTCACGGCCAACGATTTCGTGCGGGTGCTGGCCGGGCTGAAGGACGCCCTGGCCGCCGGGGGGTTCAACCTGCCGCCGGACCGCTGCTTGACAGCCGGAGAAATCGCGGATTTGAAAACGAGGGTCGAAAATCCGGCGTCCGATGCCGACCGTGCCCTCTTGCGAAACGTCCGGTCGTGGTGGGAAAATAACTGGAACCTCAAATGGGCCGTCGAGAAAAACACGCGGGCTTATAACGAGCTCGCGGCCAGCGTCGGCGGCTCCACCTTTTACGCCGGGCGGCTGGGGGTGTCCAATTGCTACATCATGTCCGCCCCGGTGACCAGAAAAGATATCGACGCTTTTATGGCTGCGGCGAAAGAGGGTTCGGGCGTGGCCGACCGGGAAGAGCCGGTGGCCATGTTCGCCCGCGTGACGGCGGAGCGGGACAGGACGGGCCGGATCACCGCCCTCTACGCTTCCGGGCCGCTTTTCGTGAACCCCTACGCCCTGATCTACGACGGCATCAAGAACAACGCCGCCCCGGCCGAAAGGTGGCGGCTGGAAGGCTGGGACCAAACCCGGGCGGAACAGCTCGACGGCCGCTGGGTCTGGATGGAGGGCCGGACGGTTTTAGTCCGGGACGATAAAGGGAACGTCGTCGACCGCTACCTGGCCCTGGGCGAGAATCTGACGCAGGATGAGTTTAACACGGTCCTCGATTTGAACCGCGAATTGATCGGCGATGGGGGTATTTAGGATGCGGCGGTTGGTTCAGATTTTTTGGGAAGGACAAGGTGGGGAAGGCAATTGTTAGAGATCGGTCTTTCCTTGCTTTTCCTTTTTCTGCTAATCTACTTTTTGCCAACCATGATAACATTTTCTAAAAACGGCAAGGATAAATTCGTAATTTTGGCCATCAATTTGTTTTTAGGATGGACAATCTTCGGTTGGCTGTTTTCTTTGGTGCTCGCATGTACCGATATGCCGGCGCCGAAAAGCCCAAAAGAATGATACCGTACAGGAGTTGATCATTCATGCCGCCATTTTTATTCCGCCGCATAGCCGCGGGCGTTGTCTGGTGCCTCCTGATCCTTTCGCTCCTCTTTTCCGTCCGCGCTTCCGTCTTCGCGGCCAGGGCCTACAACACCCTGGCCGCCAAGGCTTACACCCCTGACGAAGCGTCTTTACGCGAGTCCGTAGCCGAGACGGCCCGGCAATTCGCCGTCGAATGGGCGACCTGGCTGGGCGACCCTGACGAGTACGCGAAAAGGCTGTCGGCTTTCCTTTCCGACCCTTCGGCGGCGCCGCTCCCCCAGGGCGTCCAGCGGGCGGTCGCGGCGTCCGCCGTCTCCGTGCGGCAAGAAAGCCCGGACGCGTGGCGCGTCAATGTCGTCCTCCACGTGGAAAGGCTGGTCAAGCTGCCGCAGGCCGACGCCTACAGCGTGCCGCCCGCCCTGCGGGCAGCCGAAGCGCCCGCCTCGGCGCCGCAGCCCCAGGCCGCCCAAGGACAGCCGCAGCAGCAGGCTGAAGTTCCGGTGTGGCGCGCCGCCGTTATGCAGGTTGAAATACCCGTCCGGACGGTTGGGGGCAAAGCCGCCGTAGCCGGGCTCCCGGCCGTCGTCCCGCTCGCCCGGGGGCAGGGGAAAGCCTCCGCGCCCCAGGGCTTCGGCGACGCCGCCCCGGACAACCTGGCGGCGTTCGTGAACCAGTTTCTCGACCTCTACTATTCCGGCGGCAACGTGCAGAATTTCGTCGCGGACGGCTCCGGCGTCGTGCCGCTCGGCGGGTGGAAGCTCCAGAGTGTGGGGCAGATCAGGGTGGACAGCAGGGAAAACCCGTCGAAGGCCCTGGTGGAGTGTGAGGTGTCGGCCCCTGGCGTCACGGCGGTGAAGCAGAGGCTCGTGCTCGACCTGGCAGTCTCCGGGGGGCGGTTCTTGGTGAAGGGGCTGAAGGCGGCCAGCCAGTAAGGTTAAAACCGTCGAGCCGTATCTTTATTGCCGGGAAAATAGCGCCCGGCTTTTTTTTAAATTGAAAGGAGGTGCCTTTAGGCCGTGTTCAAACGTCTTTCCACCCTCATCGCCACGGTGGCGCTGTTCGCCGCCACCGCCCTGCCCGCCTATGCGGACGTCGACATCGACGCTACCCTCACCAAAGGCATCGGGACGGTCCAGAAGGCTTTTGTCCTCGTGCTCTTGGTGGCCGCCATTTACAAGTTTTTCCGGCACGCCCTGGTGCAAGCCATCTTGCTCGTCTTAATCGGCGGTATCGTCTACGCCGCGCTGGACCAGACCGTATTGACAGCAATCGGCAACGGCATACTGCATTTCATCGGGGCGAAATAACGCGGGGGCCATCGGCCCCCATGCTGTGCGGGTACGGCAAGTCCCCTCTTCGCCGGGGACGAGGCCGCGCCCGTTTTTTTTTAAAGGCCAGGAAAGGAGCTGATGCGCCGTGTCGCCGGTGGACGACGCCCGCGTCTTCAGCAGTTATCGCTCGCTGTTCAACATTAAATATAAGATTTACAACCTGGGCGATTGGACGCTGCCGTTTCCCATGCCCCTCGACGCCCTGGTCGTCTTTTCCGCCCTTATCGTCCCCGCGGGGTTTGTCGCCAAGCCGTTAGCTTTCCTGCTGGGCATGCCGACCCTGGCGGCCGCCCTGGCGCTCGACGTAGCACTCACCTATCTGCTCATGCAGTGGGACCCCCAGGGCAAGATGCTGCCCGTTTTCCTGGCCGAGGTCCTGGCGTTTTTCGTCCGGCCCAAAAAGCGGGCGTTCGGCGGGGGCGTGCTGTGGTTGAAGAAAGAGAGGGTGAAATGGGAGATGGAAGATATTAGTTAAAAATAAGGAAGGATTTGATCATCATGTGGCATGAAGAACTTTTCCGGGAAAACACCTATGCCCTAATCGTGGCCGTGGCCGGGGACGGCACGAAGATCTACCGCCCGGTCAACGATAAAAGCCTACGCGGTACGGTGGAAGAGATTTTGAAAAAACATCCTGACGCCCGGTTCCGTCTGTTTTCCCACGACTACGACTGGAGCGTATTTAAAGGCTTAGTGCCGAGGGAACGAGTTTATTGATCCCCGCCTCTTTAGCCGTGGGAAGCATCAGAGACCTAGCAATATCTTTAATCTTGCTTCTACGCCTGATAAGGTAGCGGGCGTGACGACGCCCCATTTTTCAATTAACCTTTCTTTGGTGATTGACCGTACATCTTCACATTTAATGAAACTTACATTTTTAACCCCGCCTTCCGGGGGTTCGATTTTGACATGGAAAGGTATGCCTTTTTGTCGCGTAGTTAAAGGAACGACGACTACCAGCCCTGCGGGTCCGTGGTTAAAGAGATCTACCGAAATGATTAGAGCGGGGCGAGTGCCGATTTGTTCGTGCCCGCGACCAGGATTGAGATCCACTAGCCAGATTTCGCCCCGGCAAGGTTCGATTTCCATCCAAGATCACTCCTTATCCAGCCCGTCACCCAACGTGAAACTCCAAGCTTCTCTTTCTTCTTGCTCCGCTTTCCACTCGTCAGGGTTAGATTTTAAAGCCGCAAAAGCTTCGTTGGCTTTTTCGAGAAAGCGCTGGCGTTTATACGCTTCCAACGCTTTCAAGAGGATTTCTTGCCGTGATTCGCCGGTAAAAATGGCGATTTCTTTAAGTATTTCCAAGGCTTGTTCTGAGATTCGCGTCATCGGCATAGATCTCACCTCCAGTCTTAAGTATACGTTTTTGATAACAATACTGTCAACACATGATTGAAAAGAAGGTGTTTCCATGTTCCCCCTTATCGCTTTCCGCAAAAACATTCTTTTCACCGCCCAGGGCGAGGCCTACGCCCTCTACCGCATGCCCGGCCAGCCGTACCATTTTCTGCCCCTGGACCACCGCCGAGCCGCCGTGGCCCGCTTCGAGGAATTGCTGTTCGGGCTGGAAGGAAAGGGCCAGATCCTCCTTTTGTGGGAAGAAAAAGACGTTGACGAGGGCGGGTACTTGGCGGCTGCCGCGCCGGACCTCGCGGCCGCCCCGCCGTGGCGGAAAGAGGAAGCCGCCCGGCACGCCCGGGCCGCCCGGGCCGCTTTGAACCGCGGGGCGCGCATCCGGCGGCGCTATTTAGCCGTCCAATTGCCGCTGCGCCGCGAAGAAGGGTGGGGGTCGCTGGCCGAGGCCGCCCGCGAGGTCGGCGACGCGGCCCTGTCGCTCTTAACGGGCCTGCGGCCGGAATACGTCTCGCCGAAAAAGGTGGAGATGGCCGTGACGGCGGAAGACGAGCTGGCCCGCCGCCTGCGGGGGTACGGGTTGAAGAGGGCCGAATTCGCGGATGTCGATTTCATCATCCGCCGTGCGGCGCGCCGCTACGGCTTGCTGCCGCTGCCGCTCCCTTCCCGCGACGAGGGCAGGTTCACGCCGGGCATGATCGCCGCGTTCGCCGAGGGGGCTTACGTGGAAGAGAAAATAGATTGTGTCATCGTGCGGGACGGGACGGGCCGCAGCCACGCCCAGGCCTTCGTGACGTTCGCGGATATGCCGAAACGGCTTAAAGAGACGGAAGACGAGTTTCTGTCCGTGCTCGACTTTCTCGGCGACCCTGTAGACGCGGCCATACATTTCGAAATCATCCAACCGTACAAAGCGGCGGCCAAGGTGAGGGGCAAGAGGGCGTTCCTAAAAGGGCAGATGAACGAAGCTTATTCCGGCGGCGGCGAGCCGACGGAGACCGAAGAGCTGGGCCTCCACGACAGCCGTGCCCTGGAAGCCAAGGTGGAATCCGGCCAGCCGCTGGCCCGTGTGGGGATATGCTTTGCGGCGTCCGGCCCGGACGCCAGGGCGGCCGCCGTGGCGGCCAACAGGCTCGTGCAGCGCTTTTCCTCCCGCGGCTTCCGGGCCGTCCGGCCGTCCGGCGTGCAGCTCAAATGTTTTTACTCCTTTCTGCCCGGCGCGCCGTCCGGCGCCCCGATGGTGGAATGCGACCCCGGCTACGTGGCCGCCGCCGGGCCGATGGCCGCGGCGGAGCTGGGCGACCCGAAGGGCTTCTTCCTGGGGTGGAGCGGACCGGCGCCCGTGTTCTGGTCGCCCGGCCGCCCGGCCCTGGAGCTCAACAAGACCAACGCCGCGCTCGTCACCGGGAGCTTGGGCGGCGGTAAAAGCGTGGTCTCTAAGACGCTGGCCTATTATGCGATCCTCGCCGGCGGCGTCGGCTTCGCCGTCGACCCGAAGAACGAGTACTACGTCTTCGAGCGGATTTTCCCCACCCGCCGCCTAGATTTGAGCCCCCGCGGCGGAACTCGGTTAAACCCGTTCATGCTTTCTGCCGACGAGCAGAGGGCCAGGGCCGTCGCCCTCGACTACCTGGCTATGGCGCTGAACGTCGGGGACAACGAAGCCCGCCGCGTGGCCGTGGCCCAGGCCGTGGAGATGGTCTTCTCGCTCCCGCCGGAGAAGCGGGACATGGACGCCGCCCTGGGCGTCTTCCGCATGATTGCCGACCAGAGCCCCCACCAGGCCGTCAAGGAAGAGGCCGGGCAGTGCGCCTTGCTTATCGAGTATCTGCGGGCGTCGGACGTGGGGTCCCTCGTCTTCGGCCGCGCGTCCGGCGCGGCGGCGGCCGGGCCCGCCGCGGGGTCGGTCGTGTTCACTACAGTCAACCTGAAGGAATTGCCGCTGCCGCGCCGCGGCGCTTCTGCCGCCCGCATGACCGAGAGCGAGCGGCAGGGTTTGGCCCTGATGTACCTGGCGGCGGCTATGGTGCGTGAGATGGCGTTCGGCCTGCCGCCGACCGTTTTAAAGTGCCTCATCTTTGACGAGGCGTGGATGCTTTTCGCCGTGCCTGAAGGTCAGAGGCTCCTGGAAGAGATCGTGCGCGTGGGGCGGTCGTTCAACGTGGTCCCCGTCTTGATCTCCCAGAACGCCAGCGATTTTTTAGAGTCTAAAGTCATCGTCAACAACGTGAGCAACGTCTTCTGCTTCCGGGCTTCGGACGCGGAAGAGGTGGAAGCGGATTTACGTTTCTTAGGGGCCGACCCGGAAGCTCTGGACGTGCGGTTCTTCGCCGGGATGGAATCCGGGACGGCGGTCTTCCGGGACGCGGAGGACCGCATCGGGGTGGTCCGCATCGACCCGCAGCCGCCGTACCTGCTGGAGCTGTTCGACACGAGGCCGAAGGGCGGGGCGAATTGAAACACTTGAAACAAAACTTTTGTTGCATTTATAACAATGCGATTAAGCCTTGATTCTTAAAGAAAAATTGATTTTAGATTAATGTTTCAAGCCGGGTTTTTGATCCCGGCTTTTTAATTTTTAAACACAATGAAGAAAGAAGGTGCATACCCTCATGTTTTCCATCCATAGATTGACCCGCGTCATCAACGACTGCGAACGCGGCCCTGACGGCGTGTGGAGGGTAGTCCGGCGGCGGCGCGTGCCGGTGATGGTCGCGGAGACTGATGACCCGCGGGTCATGGCGGTGCTGGAAATGCTGGACCGGAAGCTCAACCCGGCGGCCGACATCGAGATAGAGGTGGACGACTATGTTGTTGGCGAAATTATCGACGAAGAATAGCCGCAATTTTAAACGTCTCGTCGCCGCCCTTTTGCTGGTCGCCGTCACGCTGGCGGCCGCCGCGCCGGCGTGGGCGGCCCAGCGGCAGTTTATCGGCGACGAGCCGGCCGACCAGAACAACCTGACGGGCGACGTGGCGGCCGAGCGGCAGATGGAATACTTCCTGCTTCCACTCAACCCCAACAGCGTAGCGGTGGCCGGTGGGCTGACGGGGGAAGCTCTGATGGTCGGAAGCGGTCCGGCAGGGATCATGGCGGGGCCGCTTTTATTGACCCTGTCCGCTTTGGGTAACTATAAAGGTCTCCCGTGGCAGAACTGGCCAATGGGGCGGTACCTCTTCTGGCACTACCCGCCGGACAAAATGCTGGGCTTTTTACCGCAGATGAGCGGCATTACCCTCTGGGTGATGGATACAATCGCCAACGGCATCTTTTCGATAACCAAATATCTGGTCACGGTCGGGATAAACGTCATGTTTTTCGCGTTTGACACCAATTGGCTCGCGGGGGTGGCCGACTGGGTCGGCGCGGCGGCCCGCGACATCTTCTCGTTCAACGGCAAGTCGTTCGCAGACGTGGCCTTGAAACTATCGCTCATCCTTTTCTTCGTCCTGGCCATGCAAAAGCTGCTGGCCGGCCAATTGGCCGGCACGGTCAAATCCCTGATCGTGGCCATGCTGTCGTTGACGGCGGTTTTCCTGTACACCCTCGAAGCACCCCGAATAATCCGGGGAGCGATATCTTTGACGGACGGCGTGGCGGGCGTCGCTTTAAGCTCTTCGGCCCATTTCTTCTGGCAGGAACAGAACCCGGACCAATTCAAAAGTGACCTCGACAGGGGGCTGGCCAACGCCGGGACGGCCGTGTGGCAGGCGTGCGTGGCCCAGCCTTGGGCGGCGGCCATGTTCGGTACGTCTGACCCAAATAAACTGAAAATCACTGATGAAGAATGGTCCATTATGGATAAGAGCGTATTTCAGGACAAAAACAAAATCGCTGAACTCGACAAAAAGGTCCAGGACGGCACCCTGTACGCCGACACCCTTTTCCTGGCGTGCGGCGACGACAAATCCCGCGACGCCGTGGCCGAGATGCTGGGCCAGGTGTCCACCTTGACCACGGGCGGCACGTTAGAAAAAATAGGTAAGGAGATAGGGAATAAGACTGGCCTTTATCAAAGCAGTCCAATCAACCACGGGCAGCACCCCGGGTCGGTCGTAGGCTTCGCGCCGTCGACGGGGAGCGTCTTACAGCACATGGGCGTGGCGGTGATGACGGTAATCCCCGCCGCGGCGTTCCTCCTGCTGGTCCTCATAGTGGGCGGGATGATCATCTTCAGCCAGATCGTGCTCGTCCTCCTGCTCATCTTCGCCCCGGCGGCGCTTTTCGCCGCCATGGTGCCGGACGCCGGGTGGGCGCTGGCGGCCCGCTATTTTAAGACCATGGCCGCTTTCCTGGTCAACAAGCTGATCTTCGGGATTTACCTGGGCGGGCTGCTGGCCGTCGCCACGGGCGTCGTGAGGGGGATTTTGGGATGATCGGGCTGGCCATGTTGATATTGACGGTCCTGTTCGCCGGCGGCACGTTTTTTTCATTTAAATACAGGTCGATGCTGATGGGCGCCGTCCAGCGCGGGAGCGAAAGGGTACATCAGAATATCCAGCGGAACCCTGTCTACCGCTACGCCGGCCGGATGGGCTCGCGGGGCATCCTTGGGCTGTTAAAGGAATGGGGTCCTCTCGGGGAAGGGCTCGGTTTGCTCTGGCAGAACTACCGCATGCATCGGGACGTCCGCAACGAGTTTGACGAGGTCGAATCAGAGCTGCGCCAGACCCGCGAGGACATAGCATCCGCCCAGGCGTCGTCGGCCCCGACTTTCGTGTTTGTCGAAGGGGAGACGGCGGACGGCAGATCCGGGAGGCTGCTCGGCGAGGGTACGGGCGGCAGCCGCGAGCCCGTGCGGCTCGCGCAGATCGGCCCCGACACCTGGGCCTACCCCGGCATTGAGGTGGTTTCCGGCGAAAAAACGCCCGGCACGAGCGCCCGCAGCAGGGCAAGGCTGGCGCCCGGCGTCGAGGTCCGGCCGCCGTGGGCTGACGGCGGCGACGGCGACAGGGCCGACGCCCTGCTGGGCGGGTACGGCGGCCGACCGGTCTATGACGAAGATGTACCGGACGGCGGCGCCGCGGCCGACCGCGGAAGCCCGCTGGAGGGTTATACGCGCCCGGGAGAGGCCGCGGGAGTCAGCGGGCACGGTGTAGATACTGCGGCTCCGGGTGAAGGCGTGGGGGCGCCGGAAGAAAGGGCGCGGATTGAGTCGGGCGTAACAGGGAAAGGCACGCAACGGCCAAACGTGATGCAGGTGCGGCCGCCGCGGACGGCCGCGCCGCCCTTCGAAGCGGCGGTTCCGCAGCGTCCCGGCGTTAACCCGGCGGCGCGACCGGAAGCCCCGGCGTCTTCCGAAACCCGGCAGGATACGCGGCCCGTTTCTGGAACCCGGCCGGAGACGCCCGCGGTTTCCGGGGACGGCGTGGGGACGCGGGACGACAGCGGAGCGGGTAGCGCGGTGCCCGGCCCGGCGGTCGGCCGTGCGGACGCTGGCGCGGCGGGCCGAGGTGACCGCCCCGGCGGCGTGAATCCCCCGGCGGGGCGGCCGGGGCCGGCGGTCGGCGGCGTGCCGTCTGGCGGTGCCGCGCCGGTTAGGAATTTTTCTCCTGAAGCTATGCCGCACGGCCGGGGCTTCGGGGCCAGCACGGCGGCGAATCCGGAGACGCCAGCGGCACCGGGCAGCAGCACGCCTGGGTCTGATAGCGGCGGGGATGCGTAGGTTTCCCGCCGCTTTGTTTTGGGGAGACAGCTTTAATCTAAGGCCGATTTTTGTGTGGAAAGGATGATCGCATTGTCAAATCTTGTTTCTACCTCTCTTTTAAAACCGCACCCCAAAAACGGCGAATACTTTTCGGCCCCGTCTCCGGAAGAGCGGGAAGCGATCAAGCGGAGCATACAAGCTCAGGGGATACGCGACCCGCTTAAAGTTCTGCCGGACTACACCGTAATTGCCGGGCACGTGCGGCTGGAAATCGCGAAGGAATTGGGGATCGAGAAAGTCCCGGTCGAGGTCTGGGACGTCTCGCCGGAAGAGGCGGAGTATTTGTTGGTGGCGGATAATGAAGAGCGCCGCATTTGCAATGATCCTATCAAAAAGGCAAAGCGGGCAGAATTTTTGAAGCGGTATTGGGGTATACGGGAAGGTCGTCCTGAAAAACTGGGTAAAAATTACCCAGTTTTTAAGACACTTGATGATGTTGCTAATGCTATTGGCGAGAATCGTGAAAACTTAAAAAAGCTTCTTAAACTCAATGACCTTATTCCTGAATTTCAGCAGTTTGTCTCCCAAGGCAAGCTTTCCCAGATTGCGGCCTATTCGTTGGCCTTTCTGCCGCCCGGGGAGCAAAGGCAACTCCTCGATATTTTAGGCGAATCTGGCGTCTGCGGCCTCTCCGTCAAAGAGGCCCAGAACCTCCGTCGTGAGATTGAAGCTGAACGTAAACGGGCGGAAGAGCTCGCCCGAAAGCTGGCCGAGAGCGAGAAAGCCCTGGCGGACGCTAAAGAGGGTTCCGACGAGGCCGCGAGGCTGAAAGCCGAAATAGACGCCTTGCGGAAAGAGAACGGGGAGCTGAAGGCACGGCAGCCGGAAATAGTGGAAAAGGTTGTAGAAAAGGTAGTTTATAAAACCGATCCTAAAATGGAGATTGAACTTAATGCCGCACGTGTCAAGCTGCAAGAGTTTGCTGACGAATTAGCGTCGGTTCGGTCTCACGCCGAATTTTTAGCCCAACAGCGACAAGAATTGCTGACGAAAATAGAACGGATTAAAAAGGAAAAAGAAACTTTAGAGCGGCACTATGAAACTGTCAAAAAAAGTTTGATACAGGAAAAGAGTTTTAAAGAAAAACTGCCTGAGATTCCTTTGAAAGCGGAATTTGACCGCGTCACTTCTTTGACAACGGAGTTTTTACTGGTAACAGAAAAAATAATGCGTGCCCCGGATAAAGTGAAGGAATATGTAAGAATGATGAAATCCGCAGGAATTGTGGAAAGTAGCGATGCTGAAAAAGCCCTCGGCAAATTAGTTCGGGATATAGAAGTTTTGTTTGGAGCCCGCCTTCATGTGCTTGGATTACAATTGCTCGCTGTGCGAGCTACAGAACTTTTAGATTTATTAAACGAAGGTTTAACGGGGAAAAAACAGCTCAAAGTTCTTGAGGGAGGTAAAAAACATGAAACAGAAATCGACCGGAAGAACCTTGGCTGAAACCTTTCTTGCCATACTGGAAGAAAAGTATCCTGAAGGTGTGACTACACGTAGCATCGCTATACGTCTGTTCGGAAATGATTCCTTGGAAAACCGAATCCGCGTGCAAAGATTAGCCAGAACTCTTAGAAAAATGGGCCACTCTGTTTGGGGATACCGGGGAGTATACTGTTTAGATCCAGAATCAGGTTTTTTAATAGCGGTTGGCAAAGATCGGGCGGCGACGACTAAAGGCATCGCGGCTTCCAATCTGGCGATCTTAAAAACGTTCAAAGAATCGATGCCATCTTGGGAAGAGCGGGAGAACTATATGAAGATGCAACGTGAACTCGCGGAAGAACTTATAAAAATCGCCAAACGACTCAGCAATTTTTAGGGGATTGACCCACCATGCCTGCGCCCGCAGCGGCATACGCCGTTAAAAAAGCCGCGGCTTACGCCGCCGAAAACCCCGGCCGGGCGGCCGCCCTCGCCGTCGCGGCACTCGCAATCCCGCTCGTTCTTGCGGCGGCGCTTTTGATGATCGTTTTCGCCCCCATCGCCGCCCTGGGGCCGAACATAACCTCCGGCTTCCGCTCCGGCGCCCCAACGGGGGCCGCCCTGGCGGACATACCGGCGGACCACCTGCCCATATTCCTGAAAGCCCAGGAAAAATACGGCGTTTCGTGGGCCGTCCTGGCCGCCATAGCCAAGATCGAATCGGACTTCGGACGCAACATGAACACTTCGAGTGCCGGGGCCATAGGCTACATGCAGTTTATGCCGGCGACCTGGGAAGCGTACAAGCAAGACGGCGACGGGGACGGCCGGTGCGACCCCTACGACCCCTGGGACGCCGTCTTCTCGGCGGCCAACATGCTCAAAGCCGACGGGTTCGACAGCGACCCCCAGGGGGCCGTCTACGCCTACAACCATGCCTGGTGGTACGTGCGGAAAGTCTTTGAGCAAGCGGCGGAATATTCTTCGTCCATGTTACCGGCCGCCAACGGCGTGTGGCCCTTGCCATCGCAATACCGGGAGATTACCTCGCCTTTCGGTGAACGAATCAACCCGGTGACGGGGAAACTTTCGTTCCACGAAGGGGCCGACATCGCCGCGCCGGAAGGCACGCCGGTCTACGCCGTTTTAGGCGGGACAGTGACTTTCGCCGGGTGGGACAACGCTTTGGGAAACTGCCTGGTGGTGTCTTCCCCCGGCGGGGTGCGGGTCATGTACGGCCACCTGTCCGCGTTCGCGGCGGCTGCCGGGGACCAGGTGGCGGCCGGGCAGACGGTGGCCTACACCGGCAACACGGGGTGGTCCACCGGGCCGCATCTGCACTTGCAAGTCGAGGTCAACGGCCGGCCGTGCGACCCCTTGGAATGGCTGGGCGCCGCGCCCGGCGGAAGCGGCGGGGCGGCCGGGCCGGGCGGGGCTGGGAATTATTAAAAAGAGGTGATTTTAGTGCGTTCATTGAAAACATCGGCGGCACTTTTTTGTATTGTTCTTTTATTTCTCGTCCCCTCGCCAGCTTCGGCCAACCCCTATACGCTGTGGGACGGCGGTAATTGTTGCTGGTACGTTTGGGAAATGGCGAAAGAAAATTGGGGCGTCTATCTTCCGTGGGTAGGCGATGCCCGCAATTGGACGAACCTCGACGGTACGATGATTTCTAAGGATGGCCGAATTTATCGTGTTGAAGCGGTTGACGAACCTTCCGCTAGTTCTATCATGGTACTTCAGCCAAAAACGCTCGACATGCTTAACGGCAACAAACCATATCCTAACAATATTTACGGGCATGTTGCCTGGGTAGATTCAGTTTCAAGTTTGAAGATATTTGCTGACAGCACTACCTATTTTTGCCTGGGTGGAAGATTATCCACGTGCGGGAATCTAGTATATGGCCGCCGGAAGGTTGGGACACCTGGCGCGGTTGTGCCTATCGGCGACAGGTTTACCTCTGGCCACCCTGGGGAATGGACGGCGTGAAATTTTTACGGTTGGCCGCCGCCGGAACGAACGGCGGCCTGGGGGCGATAGAAGTAGGCGTAAACTATTGAAACCATATTTTAATATTAGGTTTTTGCAATATTTTATTACAAACACCGTAATATCACACCTTCCCGCAACGGGAAGGCTTTTTTTATGTTCCAAATTTCAAAAAAGGAGTGGTTCCTGTGAGATACGCGAGCGGTTGAACAAGCCGCTGTTGACCCCTCTCCAGGAAGCGGTGTGGGACGCGGTCGTAGGTTGGGCGAAAAACCACTTAAAAGAAAGCAACGCCCACCGTTGACGTCTTATCTTTGAGTGGGGCAAAGTTGTGGGAAAAAGACTTTATGGCAGAGGTTGGTGTTCGATGCACGAAGCCAGGCGTTTTTGCGGCGACCCCCGGGCGGCCCAGGACCTGGGCCGGGTCTTGCGCCGGATTTTGCTGGAAACGGCCCCCGGCCTTTCTTTCCCGCCGGTGGTCGCCTGTATCGGTACGGATCGGGCGATGGGTGACTGTCTAGGGCCGCTGGTCGGCACCTTTTTAAAGAAAAAACATCCTGAATGGCCGATATTCGGCACCCTTGCCGAACCGCTTCACGCCCTTAACCTGCCGGAAACGCTGGAAATTATCCGTACCAGGCACGCTGGGAAGCCTGTTATCGCCGTAGATTCGGCATTTGGCGAAACTTTCACCAGCGTGGGGGATATTTGTATTCGCAAAGGAAGCTGCCAGCCGGGTTCGGGGTTGAACAAAAATTTGCCCCCGGTAGGGGACGCCTACCTGACAGGCGTCATCAATGTCGGGACAGGAACCGCTCTGGATCTTCTCACGCTTCAAAACACCCGGTTGTACCTGGTGTGGCGGATGGCAGAAGTTATAGTGGAAGCGATTGAAATCGGGATCGGAGATCAACAGCAGGCGGGGATGGAAGCGGCGGTTTTAACTACCGCAAATTGATTTATTATTTTTTTTTCGCTATCTTAGGTTTGCTTTGACTTGAAAATGATAATGTAGACGCTGTTTCTAATAAATAGTTAAGCCTATTGGAACTACGTTTCATTAACTCTTTAAAAGGTATTTTAACAGGATATTCCACTACAGTTTGAAGGGCTTGAAATATTTTTTCCGCTTCACTCATCTTTAATAAGTTTACGTTGATGCATAACCAAAGTATTTCCCAGTGGGCAATACAAATAAGTTCGCTCCATTCTTGAATCAATCGTTTAGCTGTCCGATCATCAGTAAGCAGGATCTGAATACCTAATTCATGTGCAATAGCGGAAGCTTCAAGTTCACCAGGATCGAGACTATACCGATAAGTTTCTATGTAAGAGAGGATGCTATGTTTTTGTTCACGGGTTAAATCGTTTTGTGGGTTGGAAATATCGATACTTTTAAGCCAGCCCTCTTGTTGAGCAGCATGAAGACTAAGTCCTCTTGCTTGTAATCCGATTTTTAGCTCAGCTTCTTCAAAGACCTTTTTAGGAACAATAACTTGATTAAATAGCTGTCCCAATAAACTTAAAAAACCTGCTTTGCAAAATTTCACTAGAATATCCGCGTCACTTACGCAAATCCTGAAAGGTTTAGTCATAGTATGGTTCAAACCCCAATTCATTCGGTGTTTTGTTCCATAGGGACAGCAGATATTTTACTTTACCGAAACTGACTAGACCTTTCTCGTAGTTATCATGGAGACTTTCAATTAGAATTCGTGGTATTTCAGGAGATGTTT
This sequence comes from Moorella sp. E306M, assembly GCF_006538385.1. Classification (NCBI taxonomy): domain Bacteria; kingdom Bacillati; phylum Bacillota; class Clostridia; order Neomoorellales; family Neomoorellaceae; genus Neomoorella; species Moorella sp. E306M. The sequence goes on from NZ_BJKO01000001.1 coordinate 2,742,177, forward strand.
CCTCAATTAAACTAGTTGAATATCCCATTTTTCGGGTAAGAGTTTTTAACGCATCTGCATGCTCTGGAGAAGCCATCTTACGGAGTTTGCCATAAATGGGTCTAGATATAATTTCCGCCTGCAATAAGGCATTTAGAATAGCGCTATAACTAACATGAAAAATTTGTTGCATCTTAATTACATGTTTTGGGGTTATGAATTGACACTTATCATTTCCAAAACATTCCCGCCAAATGCTTCTTACGCCGTCAAGGGGCATTAAAAAGGCTCCAGCAAATGCGTCCGCTACAATCTCACTAGGGTCATTTTGGTCTTGTTCAGGATTACATATTCTGGCATTGAGATCCTTATCGTATAATAAATGCTTAAATTCATGGGCGGCGGAAAAAATTTGATGTCCCAATGTTCTTTTTGTGTTTAAATAAATAAAAGTGTAACCTTCCAAGTTTTTAGTGATAAATGCTGAAAGTTTTGGATTATCGCTAGGATATCTTAAAAGAATAACATTAAATCTTTCAATCAACCCAAATATATCACTAATAGGTTCTATCCCTAAGCCTAATTCTCTCCGGCAACGAGAAGCCAAATCTTTACCTTCTTGTTCTAGTTCTTTTTTTTCTTGCCTACCAATTTTGGCCATCTTGTACCCTCCGGAGCTTGAGTTGTCCTATAATTTCCCGAATAAGGTTTTCTATTTTATTCACAGCACCTAAAAACTCCGGATCTTCTTCTGAACCAGTTGCCCTAAAACGTGCAATAAGATTTTCTTCTTGAACTGGTTCCGTAAGAATATCAGTGGTCGTACCAAGATAATCCGCTATGATCCTTAGCTCAACGCTGGTAATAGCTTTTTTGCCAGATTCAATTTTAGTTACCACAGGCCTGCTTACCTGTAAAACTTTTGCTAAATCTTTCTGCGATACCCCTTTTTTTTCCCGAAGATCTTTTATTCTTTGTCCAATTTCCGAAAAAGATGGCGCGCGCACAAGCATTCCTCCTTTGGTAACATTATATTACCATATTTTATGATCAAAAATCAATTAGTATCAAATCATTACATCAATTTTTGAGGGGGAATTTAATATTGAAGACTATCGTCATCACCTCCCCCGCTACGGACGCCGGCAAGACCTTCATAGCCTGCCATCTGGCCGCGGCCGCCGCGGAACGGGGCGTCGCGACGGCCCTCCTCGATTTCGACCTGGCCGTCGGGGACATGGTGCGGGTGCTGGGGCTGGAGGAAGAGGCACGCCGCCCCCACCCGACGGTCGCCTCGTGGAAAGACTACCGCGACCCGGCGGCGGCCGCTTTGAAAGGGCCGGGCGGCGTGGCCGTCTTCCCCAGGCCGGAGAACCCGTTCGAAAGCGTTTCACGTAGGGACGTGGAAGCGTTTTTAAACTACCTCGCTAATTCCTTCGAAGCGGTCGTGGTCGATGCGGGGGCGGACGTAGGCTCGGAATGCTGGGGAGTCCTGACTGCCGCGGCAGACGAAGTGTTGCTCGTAACCGATTGCGACGAGAAAGCCGTCTTCAGGGTCAAACAATTTCTGGCGAAATACGGCCCGGCCGTCACCGGCAAGTGCAGGCTGGTGGTGAACCGCCGGGAAGCGGCGTCCCGGTATTCGCCGCGGGACATGGAGCGTATCCTGCGCTCGACAGGCATGGCGTTCAAGGGCGTCTCGGAAATCCCGTTCGATCCGGGCGTCCGCCGGGGCGGCCTGCCGTCCCCCGACCCGAAAAGCGCCGCCGGGAAAGCGGTGCGCGGCCTCGCGGCCGCGGCGTTCGGCTTCGTTCCCGGCGACACGCCTGTCCACGAAAGACGGCTTCCCGTCTTTTCCCGGTTCGGGAAACTGCGGGCGGTGGCTCCCCCGGAGCGTGAAAACGCTGGCGGCGTGGAGGGACGTGCGGCCGCCAATTCCGCCGGCGGGCCGGGATACGCAGCGGCGCCGGAGGCAGACCGCGACGCCCCGCAGGGGCGCCCCGCGGTGCCCGGCGTGCCGGGAGCTCCGGAGGGAGGGCTGGCACTGTCCGGCGCGGGCCCGGCACGTCCTGTCTACAGCGGAAAGGAGGGCAAAAATGTGGCGTTTTGGAGAAAATTGTTCAAACGCGGCGACGCGGCCGGAAATCAGAAAGCCAGCACGCTGAAAGCGGGACAAATTGCGGCCAGGAAAACGGGGTCGGCTTTCGAAGCAGCCCTCCGCGCGGACGGGTCGCCGTTCCGGGGACCCGGACGGCCCGCCGGCGGCCGGGGGGATTCGGCGCCCGGCGGGATGCCCGCCCCGGAAACAGCAACAGGCGAAACTGGAGCCGCCGCTGCGCGACCGCTGGTCGTCTGTTTATTCGGGCGGCGGTCGGAGTCCCTGGCCGGGGCCGCCGCCGGGCGGGGTTTCCGGCCTGTTACGGGCGCGCCGGGCAGGGACGTGCGGCCCGCCGCCGTCATAGCGGACGTGGAGCTTCTGCCGTCGCTGGGCGACCCCGGATGCCCGGTGATAGGGCTCAGTTCGGGAAAGTTGAGCGACCTGCTCGTTTCGTCCGAAAAGGCCGCCGTGGCACTTAACGGCGAGGCCGCCTTGGAATTCGCCGCCAAGGCGTGCGGCATAGGCAGCGATAGCCGGGGGGACGAACGGAAACCCCCAGATGTCTCACCTCCGGCGGTCGGGTCCGCCGGGCGTGCGGCCGCCCCTTACGCGGGCGCCGCAGTTCCGCCGCCTCCCCGCAGGGGCGTGGTGATAGCGTTTTATTCGGGCACCCAGGCCCAGCAGGGCAAGACTTCCCTCGCGATAAACGCGGCGGCGCTCATGGCGGAAAAAGGCATGACGGTCTGCCTGGTGGATTTCGACACCGGAAAAGCCGGCCTGACGCGCCTCTGCGGGTACAACGAGGACGACCCTCCCGGCTGCGACCTGGCGACTTTTTTTGAAAGGTCTACGCCGGCGCGCGGGCCCGCGGGCACGTCTCTGGTGGCCGCGCCGCTGCCGGAGAGGGAATGGTTCCCCGACCCCGCCCAGGCCGGACGGCTGGTGGCGGACCTGGCGGCCAGGTACGACGCGGTGGTGCTCGATTTCGGGGCCAGGTTGATCTCGCCGTCCGTCAAGGCGGCGCTGCGGCAATGCGACCGCATCTTTATAGTGGCCCTGCCGCACCGGACGGCGGCGTCGACGGTGGCGCGCTTGCGCGGGCAATGGCTGGCCGAAATCGGCGGCGAACGGGTGGCGGTTATCGTCAACCGCGTGGGGTACCGGGACAGCAACATATCTCCCAGGAACGTCGCCCAGCTTTTAGGCCGCGAGGAGTTTTTCGAAATCCCCGACGACCCGGCCGTGGCGGCGGCCGAAGACGGGGCGGCCCGCGGAAAGCCTTACGACCCTCCCTCACTCAAGAAAAAGAACCCCGTCCGGCGGGCGCTCCTCTATATCTTGGAATCAGCCTGCATTATAGGCCGGGCGGCGAAGGAAGGATGATTATGCTGGACGGCTTTTACATGCATTACCAGCCCATTTTCTACCTCCAGGACCCTGCCCAGGCGATAGGCTACGAAGCCCTCCTGCGGCACCCGGCAGGGTGGTCGCCGTTCGACCTGCTGCGGGAGGCGCGCCGTGCCGGGGCTATCCCCGTGTGGGAACTGCGGGTGCTGGAGAGGGCGGTCGAAGAGGTTCTGGCGGCGTCTTCGAGCACGCTTTTTTTCAACCTCACTCCGGAAGCGTTCGCGGATATGGCTTTTCCTTTGCGGGCCGCCCGCCTGGTGGAATCCAGGGGGGCGACCACCGCGAGGGTGTGCGTGGAGATATCCGAGCAGGGGGTGTACACGTTAAAAGAATTCGTCCGTTCCCTCCAGGAATGGGTCGACCGGGGGTTTTTCATAGCCCTGGACGATTTCGGGATGCAGAGGGCGAACCTCGACCTGGTACTCAGCGCGCATCTGGATTACGTGAAAATCGACCGCGCCCTGGTGGAAGGGGTGGCGTGCGACAGGCAGAAGCAGAAGCTCCTGGCCGGTTTGGTGGAAGGCATCGCCGGCTCTGGGGCCTACCCTATCCTGGAAGGCGTGGAAAAAGAAGAAGACATGGCGTGGCTGGCAGAGACGGGGTGGGACGTTGGCATACAGGGGTTCGTGATGGCCCGCCCGTCCGCTTTTTCCAATTTTGTTTCTTAGAGAAGATTTTTTGGTTGAGGGGGAATTTATTCGATGTTGCTGCAGCGGATGCTGACGAACGCCGACGCTCAAACCCGCGGCCGCATATCGAGGTTTTCCGGCGTGGAATGCCTGCCGCTGGACGGGGCCGCCGCTGGGCCGGGTTCGGTAGTGGTGCTCGCCCGCCCGCGCGACGCCCGTCTCTTGAGCGAGACGTTATCTTCCGTGGCCACAGCCGCGAGCCTCGGCGTGCCGGTAGTGGTGATAGCCGGGGCGAAAGACGAAGCGGGGAAAACGCTCTTCCGCGAAGCCAGGCTATGCGGCGTACCCCCCGAGTGCGTCCTTTTCGTAGAAGACGGCAAAGTGGTGGATGCCGCAGGCTCGGCAGCCGGCGAAGCGTTACGGGGGAAAGGCATAGGCGTCGGCGTGGTAGTGCGGGCGGCCGAGAGGGCGCTCAAAGAAGGCCTCGTGCCCGAGCCAGCGTTCTGGGAAGAAAGCGAAGAGGACAGCGCAGAACCGGCATTTTGGGAAACTCCCCGGGAAGACGGCACGCAGGAAGATGCGGCGGAAAAGTTCGACGGCGGCGTGGGCGGCCCGGCAGAGTCTCCCAAGGGGTCGCCAAAGCCGGACCCGGTCGGCGTTTTCTTCGATTCGGCCCGCGCTTCGGTGGCCGTGTTCGGCATAAAGGGCAACGTGGGGGCGACGACGGTCGCCGCATGCCTGGCCGGCGTTTTGGAGGATTACGACCCGTTGTTCCTGGAAGTGTCGCCCTCGCCGGTCGGGCACAGGTATTTCGCTGAAAACCCGGACCGCTACGCGTGCGTAAGCAGGGACGGTATAAGCGGGAGCGGCCCGCGTCCCTGCGGGATACTGGTGGCCGACGTCGCTTTCAACACGCAGTGGGAGCAGGGCGGCGCCGTCGACACTGCCTACCAGAAAGCGGGATGCGTCGTGCTCGTGACCGACGGCTCGCCCGTGTCTTTCGAGCGGGTCGGCAATTGGGTGAAAGGCGGCTGGCGGCTGGACGTGCTGGTAGTGAACCGCACGCTTTCCGGGGCGGGCTACCCGCCCGAGGTGTACGCCGGCGAATACGGGATCCAAAAAGTGGTCGGTGTGCCCGGCGGTTACGAAGAGGAAGCGGCGGTGAACCAGGCGCTCCAGAGCGGACGTCTGCCCCTGGGCAAGAGCCCCGATTTCGACGGCGCGATTGGACTTTTGGCCAGGATGGTATTGGAAAAACTTGAAAGGGGTGCTGTCCAGTGAACGTGTTCAAGAATTACAGGTATTGGCTGCTGGCGGCGACCGTCTTCGCCGTATTGGCGGCGGCGGCCGCCGTCCAGACCGTGCGGTCGTTCGCCGGCGTCGTGCAAGTGGTGGCGGTAAAGCGGGACGTCGCCGCGAACGAAATGCTCACGGCCAACGACGTGACGCTGGTGGAGCAAGCGAAAGGCTCGCTCTACCCGGACGTGGTGGCGGCCCCGCGGGACGCCGCCGGGATGGTCGCCCGGGGCTTCATACCGGCGGGCACCGTGCTGCGCCGCTCTATGCTCATGCCGCCGCAGCAGGCCGGCGTAGCCGGCAGCGTTGCCGCCCTGGGGGGCGATTACGTGGCCGTGGCCGTGCCGAACACGCTGGGCACCACGGTGGCGGGCACGCTGGCGGCCGGCAACCGGGTGGACATATACTCCCGGGCGAGCGACAAGGAGCCGCCGGTGAAAGTGGCATCGGATGTGCTGGTGCTGCAAGCGGGAACGGTGCAGACGCCCCAGGGGGCACAGCCCACCCAGGGCGTGATCCTGGCCCTGTCGGCTAAGGACCTGGACAAAGTGCTGCCCTATTTCACGGGCGGCAAGGAAAATTCTTTGACTTTCGTCCTGAAACCCCTGGTCGGCGCCGCGCAGCAAGCTAACGCCGGACAGCCGAACGGCCCGGCACTGCCGCAGCCGGACGTCTCCACGCAACAGCGGCCCGGCATTTCCCAGCAGACCGGCGTAACGCCGCCGGCCGTACCCGCGCAGCAGCCGTCCGGTTCGTCCCAGCAGGCCGGTCCAGGACAAACGCCGGCTGAAAAGAAAGGGGCTGAATAAGAGTGTCTCTGCTTTTCGTAGGAGGCTCCCCGGAATTCGTCCGGGAATGCAAAGCCGCGGCGGCCAGACACGGGGCGAAGGTAGGGGGCGAGGCGGCCTCTCCCTACGACGTTTACATCCTGGTGGACAAGGTCAAACCTGACGGGGTGCTGTTACCTTCCCACCCCGAATGGACGAACGTGGCCATCGACCTCGCCCGCGTGCGGCCCAACACTCTGATCTTCGTTTCCGGGCCGGTGAACGCCTCGACGTGGGCACGCATGAGCGAGGCGCGGATCTATTCCGTCCCGGCGGACCCGGAACAGGCGGTGAAAGCGTGCGTCACGGCTTTGGGCCGTCTCAACCCCCAGCGGTTCCGGCTGGACGACATAGAGGTGAAGCCCCCGGAGGTCGCTTCCACCCAGCGGGCCGTGCCTGTGACCGCGCGGACGCTGGTGGTGTATTCCGACAAAGGCGGGGCGGGCAAAACGACGGTGGCCGAAAACCTGGCCGCCCTGATGGGCATGTGGGCGCGGGAGCAGGAGCGTGCCGCAGGGACGCCGTGCAGGGTAGCCCTGCTGGATTTCAACCTCGACGGGTCGACGGGGCTTTATACATGGTTTGCCCTCGGCGACGACCGCAGGCCCAAAACGGCGATACTGTGGGAGGACTTTACGGAAGACACGCTGCAGTGGAGCGCCGTCGCGGGGGCGATGAACTACCACGAGGGGGCGAACGTGTATTACCTGGCCCCGCCGCAGACGGCCGACGAAAAAGTCCGGTTCGGCCGCGACCTGGCGAGCCGGATCGTCGAGGGCTGCCAGAAATTTTTCCATTTCGTGATAGTGGACACCGGCGTTGCCCTCAAAGACCGCGACCCCATCCTCGTGGCCCTCGCTAAAGCCACGGACGTCTTGCTTGTCTGCCGGTTCGAGTACAAAGACATGAGGCTTTTGGCTTCCGCGTACCGCCAGGAGCTGGGGCGCATCCTCGACCCCGCCCGGACGGGCATGGTTTTGAACCGCGTGAGGCCGACATGGTTCACGGTCAGCGATTTCGTGGCGGCTTTTTCACGGGAAGCTGGCGCGGCCGTGCCCCTTAAAGGCGAATTGCCGGAAGAGGCGGCCCTCGGAGACAAGGAGAGCCAGGTGAGCGGGCAGCCCTTCGTGTGCGTCCGCCCCGATTCGCCCTTCACCCGGTCCATGTGCCTGCTGGCGCGGAACATCCTGGGGGTGGACATCGGGATAACGGCGCGGCCTAAGACGGGACTGATGGAAAAGGTAAGGGCTCTTTTCAGCAAAAATCGGCAAAAACGTTGAATTTAAAGGCGGTGGTTCCTGTGAACGATTGCGATTCCTTATACGCCGAACTCTTCTTCAGGAAAGAAGAAGAAAGACCCCAGTCTCTTCCCGGCGACGACGCAAGCGGGCGCGACGCCCTCGACGAATTGCGGCTGAAGCTCATCCAGGAAGCGTGGGCTTCGGATTTAGGGACGATGCGCGACAAAGAAAAGGCGCGCTCGCTGCTCCGGGAAATCGTGGCCCGCGAGGGCATGCCAGTAAACCTTATCGAAGAGCTCATGAAAGACATCTATGGCTTCGGGCCTATTACGGATCTGATGGAAGATCCAGGCGTGACCGACATCTGGATCGACCGCTACAATTTCATCCGTTACGAAAAGGACGGCCGCATCCGTAAATGGAACAAGACTTTCGCTTCCGAAGAGCACTTGCGGCGGTTTGCCGTGCGCCTTGCAGCCACGGTGGGCCGCAAGGTTGACGAAGCGCGGCCGGTCGAGGACTTCCGGCTGCCCGACGGGTCGCGGGCGGTGGTCTTCCTTGACGGCCCTTCTGTACGGGGTACGAGCATGATCATCCGCCGGTTTTCGCGCCTGTTCACGCTCGATGAGCTGGCTGAAAGGAATTTGTTCCCGCCGGAACTCGTGAGGATGTTCGATCTGATGGTCAAGGCGAGGCTGAACGTGTTCGCCGCCGGGGGCATGGGCTCCGGCAAAAACACTTTTTTGAACGCACTCCTGCTCCGCGTAGGGCCGGACGAGAGGCTGGTATTCATCGAGGACCCGGCGGAGACGCGGGTCGGCTTGCCGGACCCGCGCCGGCCGGACCTCCCCACACCGTGGACCGTTGTGCTGGAGCCGCGTCGGGCCGGAGTGGAAGGGGAGGGCGCCGTGCCGCCCGACCTGCTGTTCGAAAAAGTCCTCCGCACCAAACCGGCGAGAGTCATCTGCTCGGAATGCCGTAATGAAATCACCACCTATTGGACCCTCCAGGCCATGAACATCGGTCACCCGGGGTCAATGTCCACAGTCCACGCCGACGGCCCGGAAGAGGTGCCCCTGCGGCTTTCGGACATGCTGGCGGCGTACCGGGGAGGGGCGTACAGCACCCCGGCGTCGCGGGCAGGGAAAGTGGCCGCTGCTGAGGTCGTGTTTTTCCTCGGGCAGATAAATGGCCACAGGAGGCTTCTGGACGTCGCCGAGATCCGGCGCCGGGACGCGGATTCCCTGCCGGAAGTGGTGCCCCTCTACACTTTCCGCGTTGAGGGCTTCGCGGAAGACGGCGCTCCTTTGGGAAAGCTGCGGCCCACCGGCGAAATCCCCGCGTTCCTCGGCAAACGCAAGCTGGCGCTTTACCTTACCCCTGAAGAAATGGACGAATTGAGAGGGTGGTTCGGTTGTTGACGCCATTCATCGGTCTGGCGACATTTTTCGCCGTATTTTCGCTGTTCTGCGCTTTCGCCGGATGGAAACGCAGCAACCCGCTGCTGCCCAGCGGCGGCGCGGCGGCTTACAGGAACCGGGGGAAGGGCGAAACTTTTTTCGTGCGCCTCTGGAACCTGCGGGGGGATTCCCCTCTGACGCTCGAGTCCGGGGCACTCGCCGGGGCGGCCATAGGGGTGGGGACGTTCTTTTTGACCTCTTTGCTGGCCGACCCGGTGTTCGCTGTTCCGCTGGCGGCGGGCGGCTTTCTGCTCGGCCCGCGGGCGTTGAACCTCTACCTTTTCCGGCGCAGGATAAAGGCTTTCCGGAGCAACATAGAATTCGGGCTGGACACCCTGATGACCGCGCTGCACATCGGTATGTCTATGGAGAAAGCGTTACGTGAGGCGTCCATGCATTCTCCGGAGCCTATCAAGTCGGAATTTTTACGCCTGGCGGAAGAAATCGCCGGCGGTTTGCCGGAACCGGAAGCGTTCCGGGGCCTGGCGGCCCGCATCCCCTGCGTCGAAGCCGAAGAGCTGTGCGACGCGGTGGAGCTTTACAGCAAAGTGGGCGGCCCGCGGTCGCTGAACCTCTTGCGGGAAGTGCTGACCAGCCTGCGGGACGGCATCAGCACGCGCTACCAGGTACACCAGCACACGAAAGGGGCCAAGACATCAGCCATCCTGGTAACGTTCATCCCTGTGGCGTACATTTTCGGCATGCTCGTCCTGGCGCCGGACCTCTTCCGGCCGCTCGTGGACACCCAGATGGGCCGCACGGCGGCTTTTGTGGCTTTTCTCGTTTTCTGCTTCGGCCTCTGGCTGGTGATGAACATCCTGCGTTCGATTGAAGATTTTTGAAAGAAAGGCGGCGGTTTTTATGAACGTCCCTGTTTCCGTACCTTTTTTCGCGGCGGCGTTCGTCTTCTGCCTTGCGGTCGCGGCCGGGCTCCGCGTCTCCGTCACGGCTTTCGACCTGGCCGCGCATTCGCCGCCGTTTTCTGAGACGGCTTCCCGGTTTTTCACCAGGCTGTTGATATACCACCCGTGGCTGCAGAAGCTCGCCGGCCCGCCGGACGTGGAAGAAAAGCTCGCCCTGGCAGGAAACCCCTACGGCTTCAGCCCGGAAGCGTTCGACACCCTGCGTTTCGGCCTGATAGGGCTGGCGGCCGCGTCCGCCCTGCTGGGCGTCTTTTCCTCGAATATGTTAGCCTTTATCCCTGTGGTCTTCATCAAATTGCCGGACTGGTGGCTTTCTTTTCTGATCAGCGAACGGCGTAAAGCGATGAAGAGGGAATTTATCATGGTGGCGTCCAGGCTGGCCACGGCCCTGTCGGCCGGACTTGAATTGAGGGCCGCCCTGGAATGGGCGTCCGGCGGGATCACCGAGAAGCGTTCGGCTTTGCGCGAAGAATTGCGGCGCGCGGTCGAGGAGGCCAGGTACAACGCGCCCCTGGAAGAAGTGCTGAAAAATTTCGCCGCCCGGACGGGCCTTCTGGACGCGCAGAGGTTGGCCACAACGGTCATCCAGGCCCAGCGCTACGGCGCTTCGGTGGCGGGGAAACTTTCGGAAGCGGTGAAAGACGCCAGGGAACGCCGCAAGGCCGAAATAGTGGGCCAGGCCAAAAGCGCGGAACAAAAGCTGTATCTTGCCGTGTTCGTCATGGCGCTGCCGACGATAATCTGCACCCTCGCCCCTATGCTCATCTCTTTGGCCCAGCAGAACCCGTTCCATTGAACGCAAGCATTGTGGGGTGAGAGAAGGTGGACCCTTTTTCCGCATTGCAAAACGGCGGCGATTTCTACCTGGCCCAGAAAGTCGCCGAATTCAGCAATTGGACGCTGGTCGCCGTACAGGGCGTTCCTTTTCTCTTCCTGCTTGTGACGGCGGGACACGCCGTGTTGCGCTGCTTTCTCACCCCGGTCCTGGGGCGGGCCGGGGCGAGCCTGGTGGCCCTGTCCGTCGTTTCCCTGGCCGTGGGTGCATTTTCGGTCAGGGCCGTCCACCAGCCTGTCCTGGCGTGGGCGTTGGTGGCGTGGGCGGCGAACGCCGCGGGCGCGGCGTCGTTGGAATTGTTCTCGGCGATCAGGAAGGTCGGAGGTGGAAAATGATAAAGGTGTCCGGACGGATCAGGTATTTCTTTTCCGGCGAGCGCGGCACGGCCGTATTGATCCTGCTCCTCATCGTACTTTCGTGCGTAATCGGCGTGCTGGGGTTCGACTACGCCAGGGCGCACGCCGTCCAGGCCAGACTGCAGACGGCTGCCGACGCCGCTGCCCTAGCCGGGGCGATGCAAGCGGAGATCGTGCCGGAATACGAATACGTGATGTACGACGGAAACGGCAACGTGACCACCGACCCCGACAGGGCCGTGAAGGTGGAAGCGAAAGTCGTCGGGTATCACTGCGACCTACGGCAAAAAGCCGTACAAGCGTGGAACGCCGCCGCGGCAGCTTTCCGGCGGAACCTGACGGGCGAAAAGGTGCCCGTACAGGACATCGCTTGTCCGCCGGTTGCCGGGGCTGTGCCCAACCCGACCGCCGGCTACGCTTTCGAGGCGGACGTGGATTGGTCCGCGCCAAAATACGCCCGCGACGGGTCGGTCTACTACGACCAATACAAGGTATCCCGCGCGGAAGCCGGGGCGAGGTCGTACCTGCTCGTGCCGCTCTTCAGGATGATAAGCGGGCAGGACGTTTTCCAATCCCTCGCTTCCGCCCCCAGGCCCGCAGGATGGAGCGGGGCGGTGAAGGTGGCCGGTAAGGGGGTGGCCCAGGCTATCCCGGCGCAATGATAAAAAGCGGTTTTCTGAAAGACAAAATAATCACCGCCTTATGCCTGCTGGCCGTCGCAGCCCTTGCGATGGCCGCGACGGCGGCTTGCGGCGGTTCGCTGGTACAGGGCGACACCTTCTGGCACTTGAAAGTCGGGGAATGGGTCCTCTCCCTCAAGGAAATCCCGAAAGCCGACCCGTTCTCCTGGACGGCCCCCGGCGCCCCCTGGCACGCCCACGAGTGGCTGTGGGAAATCCTTGCCGCCGTCTTGTGGCGCGTCTGCGGCACGCGCGGCTTGTGGGTCTTAACGGCCGCTGGGGTGGCCCTGGCGGCGGCGTTTTCTTTCCTTTTAGCGGCGCGGCGGTCCGGCAGTCCGGCATGGTCGCTGGCGTGTGCCCCCGTTTCCCTCGCGTCCCTCGCGGCTTTTATAAGCGCGAGGCCGCACGTGCTCGCCCTGAGTTTTCTTACGGCATGGCTCTGGCTCCTGGACCTGGCGCGGGAAAAACGTTGGGCCGCCGCGTGTTTACCCGTCCTGGCGGCCGTCTGGGCGAACGTCCACGCTTCCGCGCCGCTGGGTCCCCTGATGGGGATCGTCATGCTGTCCGCCGACGCCCTTGCGAAAAAGCAGGGCGTCGTTGCCCGCCAATTCGCGGGCGCGGCCGCAAGTTTTCTGGCCACGGGACTGAACCCATGGGGCTTCGGCGTGTGGGGGTTCGCCTTAAAGGTCGGTTCGCACCCGGAAATGATCAACACCATAAACGAGTGGCTGTCGCCGGATTTCCACTCGCCTTTTATGCTCCCTGTATTGGCGGCGGCGATATTGCTGTTCCTCCTGCCGCGCGGCGACGCCGCGTTCCGCCTCCTGGCCGCCGGGGCGTTCCTGGCGGGCCTCGTCTCCATGCGGCACCTTGCCGTTTTCGCCGTGCTCTGGCCCGCCGCGGCTGCCCCGGCGCTGGCGGCGCGTTTCTCCGGTCCGGGCATGAAAATCGCGGCTGCGACGGCACTCGTCCTGACGGCGTTGGGGCTTACGGCCACCGTCTCTTCCCCGCCGCCCGCATGGCCCGGTAGCGGTTTTCCCGAGGCCGCTGTGTCCTATATGGTAAGGGAAGGTTTGACGGGCCGGGTGTTCAACTACTATACCTGGGGAGGGTATCTGATCTGGCGGGGGGTCGAGCCGTTCATCGACGGCCGGGCGGATATGTACGTGCTTTCCGGATCGGGCGTGATGGACGACTACGACCGGGCCGAAGGGATCCTCCGGCCGCCGGAGCCGGACGCGGTGTTCGCCAAGTGGGGGGTTAAAACGGTGCTGATGCCGTCCGATTCCTGGATGGCCCTGTACCTATCCCGTAATCCTGATTGGCGGGAAGTCTACAGGGACAATGCGGCGGTGGTGTTCGCCCGCACGGTCGGGCCGGGAAGCAAAGGTTTGAATGCGGCCAATATTCAATAGCCACTTGAGTTTTTCTAAAACGGCGGCGCAAAAAAAAAAAGAAAAGCCAGGCAATCTGGCCTTTCTTTTTTGAAATATATGGAAAGGAGGCGAACTCAAGTGTTCAATCTGCTGAAGCATTTCCTCAAGGGCGACAGGGGCGAAGCCGTCACGTGGATCGTGCTGGTCATCATCGGCGTGATCCTCGCGGTGGCCGCGTTCTTGAAATTCAAGTCCTCACCTGGCAACGTGGGCAACGAGATAAGCGGCGCGGCAAGCAACGCTGCCCAAGGTTTGAACGCAGTAAAAATTCAATAGTTGGTTCAGTTTATTTTAAACAACCGCACACAAAAAAATCTGATCACCCTGGTTTTTTTATTTAAAACATTTTACAGGAGGTGAACCCAAGTGTTCAATCTGCTGAAACACTTCCTCAAGGGCGACAGGGGCGAGGCCGTCACGTGGATCGTGCTGGTCATCATCGGCGTGATCCTCGCGGTGGCGGCGTTCCTGAAATTCAAGTCCTCGCCCGGTAACGTGGGCAACGAGATAAGCGGCGCTGCGAACAACGCTGCGAGCGGCCTTAACACTGTACGCATTCAATAGCGTCGGCGTACCCGGAACGGCCCGGTCTTTTCGTGAGACCGGGCTTTTTTTTTCAAAATCATTTTTCCGGGGGGATAAGCGATGTCTAAAATTTTGCGTTTTCTGCGGAGCGACCGGGGGGAAGCCGTACCCTGGATGGTGGTGCTGATCATCGGGGTCATCATGGCTGTGACGGTATGGAAATATATAGGCCCCGGTTTGAAAACAGCCGCCCAGAAGATGGGCAATTCCCTGGCGGGCCAGTGAAAGGACGGCTAGCATCATGTTGAGCGTAGTAATACCCGCGTACGACGAAGAGGACCGTTTGCCGGACGTCCTTAAGGTTTTGCGGGGACACCTCGCGGGGCAGGAATATGAAATTGTTGTGGTCGACGATGGCTCTTCCGACCGCACGGCTGATGTCGCGGGGCGTCACGGCTGCCGGGTGGTCCGCCACCCGGCCAACATGGGAAAAGGCGCGGCGGTGAAATCCGGCGTCCTCGCTTCCAGGGGCGACATGGTGCTGGTTACGGACGCCGACTTGGCGGCGCCGATTACGGAATTACCGAAACTAGAAGCGGCGCTTGCGGGTGGGGCGGATGTAGCCGTCGGCTCCCGCGAGGCGACGGGGGCGAAGGTATGGAGGGCTTCTTTCAAGCGGAAAGCGGCGGGGAGAGCGTTCAACCTTCTGGCGCGGCTCATGACCGGGCTACCCTACCGCGACACCCAGTGCGGCTTCAAGCTGTTTAAGGGGTACGCCGCGAGGGCGCTTTTTTCCCGCGCCGGATGCCGTGGATACTGTTTCGACGTAGAAATCCTGCTCCTGGCCCGGCGGCTGGGGCTGGTCGTAAAAGAGGTGGGTGTGGAATGGCGCGACAGGCCGGGCTCGAAAGTGAGGCTGTTGCGGGACGGGTGGAGGATGTTCCGGGAATTGCTGGAGATCCGGCGAAAGTTCGCCGGGAGCTTTTCTCCGGCCATTCCTGGTATTTCCGCGCCAGGCGGCGTTTCCTGTCCAGCGTCGTCGCCCGACACCTGCCCGCGGCGGGAAGCCGGGTGATGGACGTGGGCTGCGGGGACGGGTGGCTGGCGGGGTACTTTCCGCAATACGAATGGCACGGGGTCGAGCCCGACCCGGCGCTGCGGAAGTCCGCCATGGCGAACGGCGTGCGGGCCGTGTCCGGAAGGGCGGAAGAATTGCCTTACCCGGACGGGCATTTCGATGCTGTGTGCATGTTCGACGTGCTGGAGCATCTACCTGACGATGGCACGGCCCTGGCGGAAGCAAGGCGCGTATTGAGGCCCGGCGGGCTGCTCTTCGCCTCCGTACCCTTGCACCCGCGGCTGTGGTCGGCCCACGATGAGGCTTGCGGGCATTACCGGAGGTACCGGAAAGGGGAATTGGAGCGTGCCGCGAGACGGCACGGGTTCGTCCTCGCAGAGCGGCGGTTCTTCGTCTCTTTGTTCCTTCCGGCGGCCGCGCTGGCACGGGCGGCCGGGGGCGGCGGCCCATCGAGGCTGCCGGGTTTCCTGGACATTTTGGCCGAGAGGGCGCTCTCGCTCGACGCCAGGCTGCGGCTCCCTTTCGGCTTGAGCGAGGTGGCGGTTTTTGAACGTCTTGACCGTTTCGACCGTTAGTTTCGCCGGGGCGCTGGCGGCGGCCGCCGTCGCCGCCGTCGCGGCGGTTTGGGACGCCCGCACCATGACCATCCCGAATTGGCTCACCTACCCGGCGATGCTTTTGGGCCTTTTGCTGGGGGCCGCCTCGGGACGGGCGGTTCCTGCCGCCGAAACGCTGGGGGTATGCTTTTTTGCGGGCTTTTTCCTCTGGACGCTCGGGGTCTTCGCCGAAGGGGACGCGAAGCTGTTCGCCGCCCTCGGCCCGCTGGGCGGGGCGGACGCGGCTTTCCTCGGGCTGGCCCTGGGGTGCGGGCTGCTCTTGGCCGCCGTGGTGCCTATGCGGGTCCGCCGCGCCGGGCTCCGGCGGTGGCTGGCGGAGGAAAAGAAGGCTCTGTTCTTTATCTTATTGGGCGGCAGGCTGAGGCAGGAAGACGTTCCCTCCGGGTTCGACCCTGTTCCTTTCGGGCCGTTCCTGTGTGCGGGGTTCGTCGCGGCGTCAGTCCTTCTTGGTTTGGGGGTGGTTTAACTTTGGAGCTTTTGAAGCGTGTCTGCTTCGCGCTGGTGGGCGAAAAGTCGGTGGCCGAAATTTCCAGCGAAGTTTTCGGTTCCCTCTATGTGACGGACGCCGTGTGGGCGCCGCGGCGGCACCTCCGTTCCAGCCTCTTTACCGTGCAGACCGTGCTCGACCGCCGCGATCCGTCCACGCCCCGCACTTTCCCGCTGAAAGCGGCGGCGGAGGCTTTAGCCGAATGCCCCCCCTCCGGCGACGTGCTGATCCTCGGCCTTGGCGGCGGGGCGTTCGCCCACGTCGCCCTCTCTTTGCGGCCGGGAGTCAATGTGGTCGCCGTGGACCCCGACCCGGCGGCGGAAGAGGCCGCCCGGCGGTATTTCGCCCTGCCGCCGCATGTCGAGGTGGTCCGGGAAGACGCCCTGGCGTACCTGCGCCAAGCGGCGGAAGGTCGGTTCGCCTTTGTTTTTATAGACATTTTCGACCGCGGGCATACGCCATTCTGGCTAGGGGAATTGGCCCCCTTAGTGAGACATGCCGTGGTGCCCGGCGGGACTGCGGCGGTGAACACGACCAGAATCCACCCTTTCGACCGGAAGCAGGCCGCCGCAGTTGCGGCTTTTAAGGCGGCGTTCCCGGAAGTGAAGGTAAAGCGGTTTCCTCCGGTGCCGCCGCGCAACGAAGTTTTGATATGCTGGAAACGACTTAAAAAAAGAAAGGGGTGACCCGCTTGCGTAAACGTTTTTTACACCTCAGCGGCTTCTTACGCCATTCCCGTGCCTCTTCCCCCGTGGTGACGGCGGTCATCCTGCTACCCCTCCTGATGGCCGTCGCCTGGGGGTTCGCGTGGTTCGGCCACATGGCCGACGCCAAAAACGTTGTTGAGGAAGCCGCCCGTTCGGGGGCCAGGTGGCTGGCCTCCCACCCCGGAGACATTGAGGGCGCGAAATCCCGCGCGGCGGACGTGGTCCTCGCCGCCCTCAATCAGGGCAAATCGTTCATCCCCGGCGGGGCAATTTCGCAAGATTCCCTTAACAACGTATTGGTCGGCAGGCTGATCAAGACGGGCAACGGCTACGTCATCAACGACCGCACGCGGGGGCCGGTGAAGGTGAAGCCCGCCAGCCCGGGCGTCAAAAGCCAGATGGACGCCCTGGCAGGCAAAGTGGTGGTGGCGGACGGCGATTGGGCCGAAGCGAACGTGTTCCTGGCGAAAGTCGCCACGACCGACCCGCCGGAGACGCAAGCGATGCAGCAGGTGGGAGGGATTTCCGGCAGCCAATCCGGCACCCAGGGCAGTCAAACGGTAAACCAAACGCGCCGCCCGGGCCCGTTCCCGGCGGCCGTTTTGGCGAAATACGGGCAGGGAATCTGGGGAACGGGGTGGGCTCAGGGGTGGCCTGACCCCAACGCCTGGTGGATATGGGGCCAACCCGGGGCCGGGGAATGCGCACTGAACGGCCAGGAAGTGACGCTGACGTCGCCGGTCTGGTGGACCGCTGGCTATGACAAGTACCGATTATATGCTGTGGCGGACGATTGGTTCAACGTGCGGGTGGACTCGACCGATGTCCTTCAGGGTTCAGGCCAGGGCGTGAAGACTTGGGACTGGGAGCCGGGCCCCAGACGCCCCGTTCAGTTCGTGGTAACGGCCCGGAACGACTACGGGCCGACGGGGTTCTTATGCACGGTGAAGCAGACGGGGTGGCACTGGCCCGTATCGTATCCGCCACAATCACTCTCAAACGGCTTAGTAAAATACCCCGAGTGGACGGTCCCCTACGCGCAGTGGGTGACCGTCACAGCGAAAGACCGGTACGGCCGGGCGGCTCCAGTTTACGTTGGAACGGGTAACGCGGGGAGTCCCCAAAACATCTCCACCAGCAATGCCCTCCGGTTGCAGGTGAGCTCCCACAGGGCAGATGTGTGGAGCAACCCCTGGTCACCGCCCGGCGGGAGGAAGATAAAGAGGATCTACGTCAAAGGGAAGAGCGAAAGGAACTACGACTACGGCTACGTTTACGGGTGGAACGGGTCGTCGTGGGTGCTGCTGGCCCAAAGGTGCAGTCCCGGATATAACCAGGAATACGACGAATGGATAGATGTTTCCAGTTATAACGTCACCCGGATAAAGACAAGGCTGACCACAGACAGGAGCGTGCTGTACAGCCCGACCTACGTGGACGTGCCCGTGGTGGAAACGGAAGCGTCGGGGTGGGTAGCGACCGGAAACGGCACGGTTCAATTTTACGCCTACCCTAACACGAAGTATTTTGTGTGCGTGGGTACAGGGAATGGCGATACTCAGTCTACCGGCGGTGCCCTCCGGGTACAGGTGAGCTCCCACAGGGCCGATGTGTGGAGCAACCCCTGGTCGCCGCCCGGCGGGGGGAAGATAAAGAGGATTCACGTCAAAGGGAAGAGCGAAAGGAACTACGACTACGGCTACGTTTACGGGTGGAACGGGTCGTCGTGGGTGCTGCTGGCCCAAAGGTGCAGTCCCGGATATAACCAGGAATACGACGAATGGATAGATGTTTCCAGTTATAACGTCACCCGGATAAAGACAAGGCTGACCACAGACAGGAGCGTGCTGTACAGCCCGACCTACGTGGACGTGCCCGTGGTGGAGGTAGAAGCCCAGTCAGGGCAGGGTTATGACGTCACCGTAAATCTCGACGGTGGGGTCGTCCTTCATTCCGACTCTTCGTGGACATACACTCCTGTCGACGGCGTGGCCTACGGCGCGGCGACCCTGCCGCAGAGGGTCGTGCCCGGAGGGGAATTCACCGTGAAGATCAGCGCTACCAACCTCGCCCGGAAGGAATGGTTCGCTTCCAGGCCTTCCTGGTGGCCCGGCAATTGGAACAGCCCCGATTCCTGGCGGACGAATTTTTCGTACCACTGGTACGACGACAAAGGGAATCTCGTCGTCCAGGACGGCTTGAGGACGGGCCTGCCGCAGACCGTGCAGCCCGGCGGGTCGGCGAACCTCGACCTGAAAGTGAAGGCTCCTCCTCAACCCGGCAAATACAGGCTGGTCGTCGACGGCGTCCAGGAATACTGCGCCTGGTTCGGCCCGCTGCAGGGGGTCAACTGGCCGACGCTGGAGGCGTGGATCGACGTGGGGGGTATAGACTACGCCGTCTCCTACAACCCCGCTTGGGCGCCGAAATACATGGAAGCGGGCAAAACTTATAACCTCCAGATTACGGCCCGGAACGACGGGGGCTTGACCTGGACTCCCCAGGGGCGGTTCGGCCTCTCGTACCATTGGTACGACAAAAATACCGGCAGGGTCGTCGTCTGGGACGGCTCGCGGGACTACGTGGACTACGCCGTGGCCCCGGGCCAGTCTTACACGTTCAACCTGCCCGTGAAGGCGCCGTCGAAGCCCGGCACGTACACCCTGGAAATCGACATGGTGCAGGAAGGCGTGACCTGGTTCAAAGACAAGGGCTGCCCGGTCTTGCGGGCAGACGTGGAGGTTCCCCAGGGCGACGTCCTCAAAGGCCCCCTCACCTTTGACGGCGAGGACTACTGGGTGGGGAACACCATCGTGAGGTCTGCCGGACCCGACCTCTCCCGGTTCGCCGGCATGAACGCCGTACTCTGGGGCCAGAACACGGGCCAAGTGGAGCGGTTCTTCCGCGTGAAATCGATCCAGGAATACGCGCCGGACGATTGGTCAGCCCTGGTGACGTTCGACCCGGACAAGGACGTCCTCTGCAACGACCCGAACAGGGGCGATCCCCAGGCCCAGGCCGGCGACCCGGTGAGCAAGCCGAGGACCGACAACTTCGCTTATTGCCGGGTGACGTACCACTACCCGGTTCCGCTGCAGGGTTTGTGGAAGATGTTGTCACATACGGGCGTGCCGGCGTGGCGCGGCGAGGAGCCGCCCTCCCGCAGAGTGGTAGGAGAGGCGTATTTCGTGTCCGGCGAGGCCGGGAAATAGCGAGCGACTTGGGCGGTAGTTCGACCGCCCTGTTTTTTTAAAAGGGGTGATGCGTTTGAGGGCGCGGGATTTCGTTTCCGGCAGCCGGGGGGAGGTGGTGCCGTGGCTTCTCGTGCTCCCCCTGATCTTCTTCGTCTTCTTCTTCGGCGCGACCTATTTGTACTTGGACGCCGCCAGGTCGGGCGCAGCGATGGCCGCCAGGGCGGGGGTCAGGGAATACGGCGTGCTTCTCGGACAATTCGACCCGGCGGCGGCGTCGGCCTGGGCCACCATCAAGGTGAAAAAGGTTTTGGCGGAAGAGGGGCTTCTCGATTCTTCCGACAGCCTCCTGCCGCCGAACCAGCCGCCGCCAAACGGCAAACGGGGGGCGAGCGTGGAGCTCGCAGACTACGGCGAGTGGGTGAATTGTGCCGTCAGGCCAATAAGCCGATACAGCAAATCAACTTTCCTCGCCATGCCATCATCGGCGCCATTGCCAGGGGAGACGAGATAATAATTCCCGGAGGTAACGATTATATAACGCCCGGCGATCATG
>NZ_BJKO01000001.1:2762514-2794342 GCF_006538385.1 Moorella sp. E306M
GGCCGGGGCCGCGGCGGTCCGGCTGCTCCCGGCGGGGGCGGCTGGATGGCAAACCGCTGCTTCGGTCCTGGCGGCGGGGGCCGCTGCCGCCGCAATCGGCGCGGCGGTAGGCCGCTCCGGGGCGCGGCAGGTTTCGCGGGCGTTCGCCGAAGCGGCGGCCGCTTCTTCGCCGGCCGTGGCCCTGCCGGACGCACAGAGATTGCTCGCCGGGCTGAAGGAATTGGCGGAACGGGCGGCCTCTGTTGTCGGGCGGGAAAACGAGCGGCGGCGAAAGCGGCTGGAAGAGGCGGCCCGGACGGCCGACGAAGCCCGCCGTTTGGCCGTGCTGCTCGCGGAAAAATTGGACGTCCTGGCGGCCGCGTGCGGGGAAACGGTCCGAGACGGCACGGATTCTGAATAGCCGGACGCAAACTTTAAGGCAAGCCAAAAAACCATTAAAAGGAGTGGTCTCATGTATATCCGCAAAAGCGTTTTAGCCCTGTCAATCGTCCTCTCCTTGTTAGTCGGCGTAGCGGCAGGCTTCAGCGGGGGGTATTACAAATACGTTTCCCTCCCGAAGAAGCAAGCCGTGGAGACGGCCAGGAAACAGCAAGAAGAATTGCAGAAGATGGTCCGCAGCGGCGAGGCCGTGGCCGTAGAGCCGGACAAGATCACCGTCAAGGTCGAAAAAGGCGGCGGCGACGTCGGCCAGACCGTCACGGCGAGGACGAACGAATACACCTCGGTCCAGATCGGGATGGGCTTCGTGAACCGCCCGGGCGAGAAGCTGGACCTGACGAAATGGTTCAAGGCTGGCGACCAGGTGGACGTCCTCTACAAAGACGGCCAGGCGTTGGCGCTGCACCGGGAATTGCGGCCCGGCGAACAGCAGCCGCAGCCGCCGGCCCCGGTAGCCCCTGTACAACAGGAGGCGACGCCGCAAGAGCCGCCGGCGCAGGGGCAGCAGCCGCAGCAGCCCACGCCGGGGCAGGGGCAGCAATAACAGCGGCACGCCGTGGAAAAGAGGCACGGGGCGGGTGAGCGAGGGCTTTCCTCGTCCCGGTTTTTTTGGGTGATTTATAGATCCGCCGCGGGAAAACCCACCCTACAAAAAGACATTTTTTCATGGTGGTCTGAAGCTGGTTCTATTTCTACGCCGGAAAGACCCCGGCGTTCTTTTTTGTTTGAACGGCTTCGAAAAAAAAAATTCGCGGCACGAAAGGAATGATTCTTTTTGACCGCCATTCTCGGCACGGTTTTGACCTCGACCTACGACACTTTCTCTTTCCAATCCGACAAAAAAGTCCCGGCCGGCACTTTCGTCGCAACGCCGCTGGGAGACGATGCTTTCCTGCTCGGCCGCGTGACGGAAGCGAAGGCTTCGAGGTTAGACGCTACGATTTACGAGGCCGATATCCTCCGGCGCGGCGGGCCGGGGAAGGACGGCGGTTTCGACTTTTCCGCCCCCGACGAGCTCGCCGACCCGGGCGCGGAGGTTTACGCGCCGCCGCTGAAAGCCGCGGCCGCGGCCCTCGGGCTGGACGCCGACCCTGCCAAATCGCTGTTCGTAGGCCGCGCCGGGGACCTGGACGTCTGCCTGCGCCCGGAAAGCCTGTTCCGGCACGTCTTCGTCGGAGGCACCACCGGGAGCGGGAAATCGCATTTCGCCGGCGTGCTCGTGGAGGAATTGGCGAAGCTGCATCTCCCCGCCGTCGTCATAGATTCCCAGGCGGAATACCTGGACCTCGCCAGGTCGTTGGGCGGCAAGGCGGTTGAGCCGGGGCGCGACTACGCCGTGCCGCTGTCTTCCCTGACAACGGAAGAGGCCGCCCGGATGGTGGCCGCCCTGGAAAGCGCGGCAGCCCGCGACCTCTTCATGTTTTCCTTCTCCGCTTTGCAAGCGGAAATTACGGCGGGCCGACGGTCGGGGTTCGGGCTGAAAGATCTATTGAGGCGTATGGAACAGGAAGGCTTGCACGCGCTGCGGATGGATGGCTACGAATTGCGGGTGGCGATGGCCCGCGTGGAGGCATCGATCAAACGTCACCGCTTCCTGGGCGCGAAGGAATTTAATCTCGATTGGGCGGTCCTGCTCAAGTCTGGGAAGCCTGCGGCCGTCGATTGCTCCAGCCTGGACATGCTCCAGCTCCAGCTGGTCGTGGGCGCGACCATGCGGGAGCTACAGCGGCTGCGGGCGGCGGGGAAAGTGCCGCCGTTCGTCCTTTTTTTAGACGAAGCACACCTTTTAGTGCCCGCGGAAGGCGACGCCCCGTGCAAACAGGTGATCAGGGAATGCGTCCGCGTCGGGCGGCACTACGGGATAGGCGTCGTATTGATAACACAGAACCCGATGGACGTCGACCGGAAGACCATAGCCCAATGCAACACGCGGGCGATCTTCGCCCTGGAGCCGGACCAATTGGCGGTCTTGCGCGGCATTAAAGCGGACGCCGCCCCATCGGTGCTGCGGGGTTTGCCTAAATTTCCCCGCGGGACGTGCCTTTTGACCGGGACCTACGAGACGGTCAGGCACGCGGTGGTGGTGAGGGTGAGGGAAAGGTTTTTCGCGGGAAGGGGTGTTTTTCCTTGCTCATAAAAGCGTTTTCTTGGGCAATCATTGGCTACGCTTTCATCTATGCTTTTTTGTTGCCGTGGCAGTCTGGAATGGGACATTATATCTCTTGGGAAAGGTGGGTCGGAGGGCATATAGCCGCTCTCTACGCCCGGTTGGGGAAACTGGCGGCGGGGCCTTCGCGCACGAAGTTTTCGCTTTTGCTGTTGGCCCACGTGCCCGACGGTATCCCACTTATCTTGTGGGGTGTGTCGGCGTGCCTGTGCACGGTTTTCCTGTCCAAAGGGATATGGGAGACTCTGTTCGCACGGATTGACGGGGCTTTGCCGCCGAACGAAGCGAAACTCTTATTGATTGCGTGCCTCCTTCTTCCGATCGCAATGTTCGTTTTGGCCAGAAACGCCGCCCGCACCGCCGTTTGCGGGTTGTGTACATCAACGGGCGAAAAGGAAAAGGGTCAAAAAGAACGCCAAGATTGCACCAGCCTGCGACACCGCGAAGAGGTACTTTTGCCGTGTAGTTTTTGGCAATTCTTCTGGCCAGAAACCTCTCCCTTGGTGGCGGACCGCGAAAAGAATCCTTTCTCCGTCCGTGTTGTCTCCGGCGGAATTGGCGACCACGCAGGCTACCCCGAATGCCCCGAAAAGCCCGATGTGCCATTTGAGCAAGCCGCCCGAGCGTGCGGCGACCGCGAGGGTAAGTGCGGAAAGCACGGCGGTAGTGCCTATCCCGCCGAGGGAGACGGCGATTTGTTTGGCCGGGGTGGGCTGGAGAAGGCGGGGCCTTTCCGGGTCTCCGACGAATCCCGAAGGGATGGGCGTGAGTCCGAAAAGGAACCTCGTTTCTCCGAGGCGTCGGAAGCGGTATTCTTTGACACAGATCTGCACGACGCGGGGGGTGATTCCGAGCAACTTGCAAACGAAGTAATGACCGGTTTCGTGGAAAAACGTGTGCAAATAGCAGCAAAGATAGCAGAAGGCGAGCTCGGCCCCGGCGACAAACCAGAGGAACAGCGGGGGGATTCGGTCGGTACCAGAAGCAGTTTGAAGCTTTTCCAAGAAGCTAAAAAGCAGCCCGTCAAAAATACGGAAAATGAAAGAGCAGATTATTTCGAGCAAGACGACGCCCTCCTTAAAATCTGGTATATTACTCTTTTGCCGATTTACTCATTTTTCCTGCTTCCCACCGCATTTCGTTCCAGGCTTGATTGGTGGGCTGATAAGAATACCCGTAAAGACAAATCAAAAATCTTCGTCGTTTTATCTTTCGCAGGATGGGCCGCATCTTGGCTGGCTGAAGCGTACATGATGGGCGTTGCTGCCGTTGCCATCTGCTGGCTGGCGACAAAATTTTGAAAGACGCCAGGGTCGGCTGCCGGGGTGATGTTATAGGAAGGGGGATTGGCGAAAAATGGCGAAATCTGAAGAAAAACGCCGTGAGGATTAGCGATAAAATCATTTTTTCATACTATCATTAACCAATACTGCCAGATTGTTACAAAATAAGGTAAGTTGGATTTGGCAGAGCAGGCAAAAGATGTTAAAATAATGTCAAAGAAAGTCAAAGGAAGGGTGAGGTTACTCGGAATAGTCAAACAAGGTCAAAAGAGGAAAAACCAGGGAAATCATAGAAAAACTTCAGGATACCAAGATCAACCTTAAAGAAGGAGTGTGGTTTTCATGACCCGCAAACTTAACTTTATCGCCGCTTTCCTCCTGGCCGTGACGCTGGCCTTGGCGGCCGGGGGCGTGGCGGAGGCGAAGAGCATAAATGCTACTTTTTGGGTAGGAAGAGATTTCTATGTTTTTACTGACAGCACAGGGGAAGTACAAGGAAATAATCCTACAATGGATGTCGTTCCTTTTATCGAAAATGACCGTGCCTACGTCCCGGTGCGCTACCTGGCCTACGCCCTGGGCGTGGCGGAGAAGGACGTCGCCTGGGACGACGAGACCCAGACCGTGACTCTGAGAATGGACGGTACCACGCTGGAGCTGAAGGTAGGCGACAAGACCCTCTACGTCGACGGCAAGCCCCAGGTGATGGACGTGACCCCGCTTCTCAGGGACGGCCGTGTGTTCCTGCCCGCCAGGTTTGTGGCCGAGGCGTTCGGGTATCACGTACTGTGGAATGACATTATGCAACATATAAAAATATATTTGTCATAATGAAAAAAGATATATAAACCCAAATTCTTAACTACAATTCAATACAAAGGGAGATCGGATTTTTTGATCTCCCTTTTTTTATTATAGAAAATACAACGAAGGAGGTAACGCAAAATGCGCAAACTTGTTTTTATTATGTTGCTCTCATTTTTAATCATAGTCTTCCAGATACGCACGGCTTTGGCAGCGGATTGGGCGCCGCCGATAAGCCCCCCGCCGGGTTATAACAATTTGATCTATGCTTATAATGAGGGCGCTTTTTTCCAGTTTTATTTAACGAACCCGTTTGAATTGGAAAAGTACAACCAGAATTACTGGAATGACGCTGATATCATTTCACCCGGTCAATTTCCGCCGGAGAGCCGCTTCGCCGCCGACCTTTTGTTTGCGCCGAACAACCGCGTCAACGGCCATCTCGTGATCGGCGACGGCTACGGCTTCGTTGACCCGAACAATCGGTCCGCCCCGCCGCCGTCGGACTTGATTTATTGGCTGAAAGCCCTGGAATGGCCCATGACGGGAAACTATTATAACGTCACCGACGCCGGGCAGAAGCAGGGGAGCACGGCGGTAAGAAAGATTTTTTATCACATGCTGTTTGGTACTGATTTTTATGCATATCCAGATCCTACAAATGCTTCTAATCTTAATCCTTTATTAAAAGAACAAGCGGTTCATGATGGCCCATCTACAATATATGATGTGATTAATAATGGCCAATATAGTTTTTATGCAATGCAATATGATTCTAGTCTTCCCGAAATTGGAAATATGATGTATATGTATTTCTTCAACTTCACCCGCGACGCCGCCATCGGCTTTTTACACCGGGTATACACGATATCCCAAGGCAATTTCGGCAAATCCGTCCGCATCGCCGAAATCGGCTGCGAGCTCAAAAAAGTCGCCTTCACCGTCGACCTCAGCGTGGAGCAATTGACGACCACGGCGCCGGACGCTTCCGGCGAGGCGACTTTCGGGGCGGTAGTCAAAAACCTCTCCCCGTTCAATTGCGAAGAGGCTGTCTTCCGCCTCTACACGTGGCCGGACGGCGACCAGCAGCCGACCCTGGTCTTCCAGCAAGAGCTGAACCTCGACCGCGCACAGGTAGCCAGCGGCGTGCCTGGCTCGAGGACTGTCTACGGCAAATACCCGGCCCCGGGTAAAAACTATAAGCTGATCGCCACGATCAACGCTTACTACAATCCGTCCGGCATCATATCGGTTCCCGGCGTCCCAGGCCGGTGGAGCGGCGATTTCTACCGCCCTACATTCGAAGGCCGGACGCCGCCGGGCCTGGGTGCGGCAATAACCGAACCTTACTACAGCAACAACGTGACGACGACCGGTCTGCAGCAGGGATGGCAGCCGCCCGATACCGGCGGCAACACCGGACCTGACGACCTGGCGGTGACGGGCGTCCAGGTCCTTGACGCGCAGACGGGACAGCCGGTTTCCTCGCCGCAGGCCAACCAGCCGTTGAAGGTAAAAGCGAATTTCACGTCCACTTTTAACGTCGGCGGTTGGGCGAAGATTCGCCTTTACAAATACCAGGCCGAGTACAAGCGGCTCGACCTGGTGGACAGCGTGAACGTCTATTTCGAACCGCACGGGACTTACACCAAAGAGTGGGGCAATTACACGGTTGGCGTCGGCCAATACAAGTTTGTCGTTTCTATCGATTATTACAATAACAGCAACGATCCGTCCACTGGGTGGAAAGCAGAAAAGTTCGACGGAAAATACGACGAGAAGACCTACGACAACAACAAAAAAGAAGCCGACCTCACCGGCACGGAACAACCGCCGCGGCGTCCGGAACCCAGGCAAGTCAGCCAGCCCGTGTGGTACCCACCGGTGGTGTGGAAAGAAACGCCTATTTATCAGGAATTCACCGAGCCGATTTATGGGTGGAAAAAAGTGACTTTTATCAAAGAAGAAGCCAACGGCAAGGTCCGGGTGCGCCTTGTACAATAGGTAGCCCGGACCTTTCTAAAAAATTTACCGACGAAAGGGGCGTTGAGAGCGTGTTCAAATCAAGGGCGCTGAAGCGAGCGCTCGCTGACCTTGTCGCGGCCTTGCTCTTGATCTCACTGACGCTGCCGCCGATGCCGGCGTTGGCAGAGCCGAAGCCCCAGTGGGCCGACCTGGTGACGGGCGTGGACGCCAACGGCAACATTGTTACGTCGCACCTTTACGGGTATTACGCCGATATAGAGGGGGTCGGCGAGGCCTTTGTCGTCTGCGATCCCGCGACCGGGAAGGAGACGGGCGAGGCGTACGTCCCCGGCGCGAAGATAGGGGACAGAAAGGTGCAGAAGCTCGTAGGTTACAATAGAAGAAAGGACCTCGACTGGGATCACCCGAAGCAGGTGAACCCGCCCGGGGTAGCTTTGATGATGCCTAACATTCCCACAAGCACCCAATACGATTGGGACTATTATAAAACTACCGGAAAGATCGTCAAAAAGACGATCAATCAGTTTGGCTGGCCTATGAGCTACTCTTTTGCCCGGATGGTTCCGGGGTCCGACCCGGATTACTGGCTCATCGTCGCGACGCTGCAAAACCCCAACCCGTACCCTATCACTGTAAACGCCAATCTCAACATCCGGGACTGGCAGAGTTTTTACAGCGTGGGCGGTACTATAGGATATAACGGGCAAATACCGCTCGGCCCGAACGAGACGAAGTATTTGCTATTAAACCGGGGGCAGAAAAATTATTTCCTTGCTGAGGAATTATGGGTCGACTGGCCGGAACCAGGTTATTCTGAAGCGTACTATTCCGCCGGAATTTCCTCTGTAAACGACCCGGATTATCCGGACATTTTAAAATCAGGCGACCGGCAGGGATTTTTCGTCCCCTACGTCCGGTGGGACGGGACGGATCCGACCGTCGTTCCGCTCATCCCTATGCGGCTGGCGTTTGACTTCAGCTGCTATGCTTACGAAAGAAATCACGGCAGCGACCCCCGGAGGAGCAGGGGATGGCCGCGAGTATCCGGGCACGTCGAATATAACCCGGATACCGGCCTCTGGTCTGTGGGTGTATCTTACCACCATGAAAAACCGTGGTATTGGACGGACCAAGAATGGCAGGCATATCTGGCCGCCGTCAGAAACAACGCCGGAAAGACGCTGACGGCCCTGTTCGCCCGGTGGTACCCGAAGGTGCCATTCTGGTGTGCCTGGTGGGACGACTCTCTGTTAGTCGACGCAGACACCGGTTATTACACCCCGTCTTACAAGGCAGAGTGGCCTTCAGGCCGCCCATCGCTTACCGTAAGCTTTGAATATCTCGAACCCGTTCCGCCGTCCACCCTGCCGCCCGGGGCGAAATCGCTCGCGGAGATCTACGGCCCATGGTGGTGGCTGGCTAACGTCCGGTACGGGGGCTGGCTTTACCAGATGTCCGGCTCCTGGAGTAATGGGTACGAGCTGCCCGCGCCGGTGTTGACCAGCTACGGGTACAGGTGGAATAACCCGATCTGGGAAGGGAATTACCGGCGCTATTCTGTGCGGGAAAGAGACGGAGACACCGACGACGTCTACGTGCCTGACGGTACGGGCGTTTACAAAAGACACGCTGACCCACGCTATTACGATACCGATTGGATGGACGTCATCCCGGTCATCGAAGCGACGCCGATGTTTGTGGAAAAATATACCTTCGTGGCGACCGACGGCAATTTCGGCTACCTGAAAAAAGACGTTGTTCCAGGCTACCTGCTGGAATCTGATACCAAAGACCGGCCGGTGCTGAACGTCGTCACACAGCCGGTCGAAATCCGGGCACGGTGCGGCTATGCTGAATGGCGCAAGACATACAAATACGGCAGGCCGTATTACGGTTACGTGGATGTATGGCACGAATGGGTATGGACGCCGTCGACAGGGTGGCGGTACTTGGGCGAGACGTTGCCCAACCGGAGAGAATGCAGCTCCGACACTGCCATATGGGAGATTTCGTTCAAGTACAACCAAATCGTAAGCGGTAGCAACCCTGAAGATTTCCCCGCGTCCTGGACAGGTAAGTGGGGCGGCGTGCCGTCGCTATATTGGACGGGCGCGGATGCTCTACGGGCGAAGATTAATAGTATGGCTGATTTAGTAAAGCACACCCGTTATTCATATAATGGAAAAAAGAAAACCGAAAGTTACCCGAGGGTGGATTATATAAACGTCGATTCGACGATTTCTCTCCCCGGCGTACCATCCCTAGGCCCGAGGGAGTCAAAGTGGTTGGTCTCTTACGAAAAGACCGCCAGCACACGGTTCTACAAGTCACCTGTCCGCAACAAACACTATTACGAATCATGGACAAAATTTGAAAACAGGGTGTTAAATGAAATAGTATCAGGGATCGTTCAGCCGATACTATCATCCCAGGAAGAAGCCGTCTTCGACGGTGGCGGGCGGTTCGTCATGACGCCGACGTTTAAAACCGGAGAAGGCGGCATCGTCTGCGGCGCGCAGAAGTATTTGGTCCACATGCGCTATACGTGGGACAGCAGGGACGATTGGTACGTCTGGGATCACATCACCAAGCACGTGATCGGTTTTCCCGGCGCGGACGTTACCCTCTGCTCTTATATTACCAGCACGTCCCCGACCGATGGTCTAGTGGTGAAGGGCGGGGATGAGTACCTCGGGACGCTGCTATCGCGGCGGTGGAACGAGATCCCGTTCTACTACGGCGTTCCCAACACCCAGAGGCAATGGCGTTTTTACTATAATGGGCAAATATACCCACCGCCTTACCCCGAAGATTGAGGTGTTTGATTTTGGTGAACCTCCGCCGGGCTTGTCCCGGCGGAGGTTCACTTTACCGATTCCCGGGATGTTCCCGGTAAAAGACAGGGATTGGCCCGGGTGGAAGAAAGCTCCGGCGGAACGTGCGGCCGGCTGGTTTTTGAGCTGCACGCGAAGCGGGCTTTGACGATGAGGTTTCCCTTCCGGGAAGCCGAGCGCCGCCGGGTAGCCAGGGCTGAGATGTGCGGCAAACGGCATTTCGGCTGGCCAAACCGTTCCTATCCTTCAGGTGGGAGCCTGGAACGACGTTAGCACCACCCCGCCGTTTGGCAGCGTCGTGGATCTGGAAGAAGACGGTGGCCTCCGGCTGCCGGATGACGCTCCTCGACTTTGCGGCGTGACTGTTTCGGGCGGGACTCCAGACGCTCGGCTCCGCTTTTCCGCCAGCCGGAAAGCCGGGTTCAAAGCCAGCCTCTCGGAGAGCGTAAACTGCTTTTGCTGTCAACTTTATGATTGGTTGATAGAAGTTGATAGCAAAATTGAAACAGGATGGCAAACAGCTAGTGAAAAAAGTTTAAGGAGGAAAAATATGTTTTCTGTCGAATACAGCTAACAAAAAAGGAAAACGAAGGAGGGATTTGCTTGCTTCTGCGGAAAGTAGCGGTTTTAATCGCGGCACTGTTGCTCTGTTTGGCATTTGAGGGTATTCCCGCTAGACCCGCTTATGCCGCGGAGGAGGTGGCTTTTCAGCGTGTATTAAAAGGAGATATCGTGAAAGTCTGGGTATCACCTGATTTTGCCCGGGACAGCACGGCCTTTGCCTTAGCCGAGTCGTGGCCGGTATCAGGAAACAACCCCGAAGGCTACATCCTGTACCGCAGCACGGACGGCGGCAGGACGTGGGCCGAGGTAAGGTGGCTCATCGATAACACTTTCCATGAGCCGGGGGAAATAGCGTCCGTCAGCGACATGGTTTTTCTCCCGGATGGTACGGTGTTTCTGTCCGGCACTTTCAAGTCAGGCACCAGTTTCCTCTGCAAGAGTACAGACAAAGGCCAGAGGTGGGAGACGGTTGAGGTCGGCGCTTCCGGTGCCCCGTCAAATCTAGAGGCTGCGGGCGACGCTCTTCTCGGCGTTTTCAAACTGCCGCAGCAGAACTTGACGATGCTCAAAGTCTCCCGCGACGGCGGAAGGACCTGGGGCGACGTGTGCTCTGGCGTGGCTGCCCACGACGGTGGCGTGGCGGCCGTAAGTCCGGACGCCTGGGTTGCCGTTCTGGAGGGCGGCAAGGTCGAGGTCACGCTGGACGGGGGCAGGACGTGGCAGGATACCGGCGTGAGGCTTTCTGGGATACCAGCGGGGCCGCGCAGGCCCGGGGAACCGGTCGACATGATCTGGGGAAAGATCGCGGGATGCGTTGAGCCGGACGGGACGATAGTTGCGGTGGCTTGCGGCCCCGGCTCGACCGGGCAGGTCTTCGTTTCGCGCAGCTTAACAGCCTGGGAACGCATTGACCAGGCTCAATTCGCGGTGGGACCGAAGCGTGCCGCCAGCAGGGCGACCTGTGTTTCCGCGGTTCCCGGAGGGATTTTAGCGGTGGGCACGCCGGACGGCTGCGTGTTCGTGAGCGGCGACTACGGCCGCACCTGGAAGCCGATGACGGAGGGCGTGTCGGGCGAAGTCGGTGACATTAAGCTCGCGGCGACCGGGGGTGGCGTGGTGGCCTTCGCCCTGGTCGGGAAGGAGTTGAGACGGGCAGAGATCCCTCGGAATATGTTCCGGGAGGAATCGTCCCAACCGCCTGAACAGCCGCGGGAAATAAAGACGGTAGGGAAATTTAGGGTGGAGAATAGATTTTATGCTGTAGGCGAGCAAGTTTTTGAAATGGACGTTGCGCCGTTTGTCGAAGGCGGGCGCACCTTCGTACCAATACGTTTTCTGGCCTATGCCCTGGGCGTGCCGGAGAGTGGGGTAAGATGGGATCCGTCCACGGAGACGGTCACCCTGCGCAAAGGTGAGACCACGGTTGAGTTAAAGGTGAACAGCAATACACTTTATGCTAACGGCCAGGCCAAACAGATGGACGTGACACCGCTTTTGAGGAACGACCGGGTGTTCCTTCCCGCGAGGTTCGTGGCCGAGGCGTTTGGGTACGAGGTGAACTGGGAACCGTCCACTCAGAGTGTGGTAATTCTTGAATGATCACAGCAAAAAGAAACTAAACGGCGATCATTTTCCGGCGAGAAGCCGGGCTTAACGGCCGCTTCCACCCTGAAGGGCCAGTTTTCACGCGGCCCTTCTATAAATGGCAAAGTCGAGCCAAAAAATGACCGGATATCCTTATTAAAGGGTGTCCGGTCTTTCTTGTTTTTTAAGGTTACGAAGAAAAGGGGGTGAACCAGAATCATGAATTTCATTAACAACTATTATCTTAAGCACGTAGCGTCACCATTCAACACCGAATGTCCGCGGGGTATACGCAAGTTATTTCGGTTTCTTAAAAAAGAATTTGGCTTTACTCTGGTCGAACGGTTGATAGTAGTAGCCATAATCATTATCCTAGCCGCTGTGCTGTACTTGAGATTTGTAGCTTATGCGGAGAGAACACGTGTAGTCCGTGCAATCGAAGATATCAGCAACATGAGAACCGTTGTGGAGGCCTACGCTGCGGATGAAGGCCAGGGGCGATACCCCGTCAATAGCAATGACCCCTCTATACCAAACTCCATCGCATCTGTTATGCAAAAACACGGCATCAAGTGGACGGGGGACGAGACGGGCGTAGCTGATCCTTGGGAAAGGCCATACTACTATTCCCAATTGGTTTCGCAAGAAACAGGGTTGCCAACGGGTTATATCCTCCTTTCAGCTGGAAAAGATGGTATCATCGGGACCGATGACGACATTTACGCTATAGGCGGCGGAGAAGTAACCAGAGGTAAGGTTGCTTTGAGTGCCCTCGGTCTCACGGAGAGCGACTTAGTGCCTTCCAAGCGTCAAGGGGGCGCCGCTAGTTTTGTTCCCGGTTCGCTAATTTTAATGGCCGACAAGTCTGCAGTTCCGGCGGACGGGAAGACGGCAATCACCCTGACCGCCGAAGTAAGGAGAGCGGACGGTAAGCTGGCTCCGGATGGGACGGTGGTAAACTTCTCAACTAATTTAGGCGTTTTGAGCGCCGCGGCGGCTACGACGGTAAACGGTGTAGCCATCGTAACCCTTACGTCTTCCCAGCCTGGCGAGGCTACGATTATCGCATCGAGCGGGGAGGTAACGGCCAGCGTTACGGTAACGTTCAATTCGCCGTCTGGAGGATTGAAAGTTGCCGGGGGTATGTACCATTCCCTCGCCCTGATGTCCGACGGAACGGTTTGGGCGTGGGGGTACAACTACTCCGGCGAGTTAGGTAACGGCATGTTCACCAGACTCAGCAAATTCCCAGTTCAGGTTGCAAACCTTACCGACGTGGTGGCAGTGACGGCGGGAGGGTACCATTCCCTCGCCCTGAAATCCGACAGGACGGTGTGGGCATGGGGATCGAACATCTATGGCCAGCTGGGTGACGGTACTTGGGCCGACCGCTATACCCCAGTTCAGGTAGCGGACCTCTTCGATGTTGTGGCCGTAGCGGCCGGGGATCACCATTCCCTCGCCTTGAAATCCGATGGGACGGTGTGGGCGTGGGGGGATAACGAATTCGGCCAGCTGGGCGATGGCACAATAACCAATCGCAATACCCCGGTCCAGGTTGCAAACCTCACCGACGTGGTGGCTGTGGCGGCTAGTGGTGGTCATTCCCTCGCCCTCAAATCAGACGGTACAGTCTGGGCGTGGGGACATAACTACACCGGCCAGCTGGGTGATGGAACGACGAATAGTCACACCACCCCAGTTCAGGTAGCGAACCTCTCCGGTGTCGTGGCCGTAGCGGCCGGAGCCAATCATTCTCTCGCCCTGAAGTCCGACGGGACAGTCTGGGCGTGGGGAGACAACTTTTACGGTCAGCTTGGTGATGGCACGACGAACAGGCACACCACCCCAATCCAAGTTAAAAATCTCTCCGGTGTAGTAGCAATAATGGCTGGTGCGGAGTATTCCTTTGCCCTGAAGTCCGATGGTATAGTGTGGGCGTGGGGGGCAAACTACACAGGTCAGCTGGGTGATGGCACGACGACCGACCGTTACACACCGGTCCAGGTTGCAAACCTCACCGACGTGGTGGCCGTGGCGGGTGGGGGTTATCATTCCCTCGCCCTGAAGGCTGACGGCACGGTCTGGACGTGGGGGTACAATGGTTATGGTGAATTAGGCGATGGCACGACGACCGACCGTTACACACCGGTCCAAGTATCGGAATTTCAATAATAACTACTAAACTCAAATCTCCGGCCGTTAGGCTTTGAACCCTAAACGGCCGGGGATTTTTTGATCGTTATTACAACGGAAGGAGGTAATGTAGCCGCTTTTCCTCCCTTCCTCACTCGGGGCAGGGTGCTAGGCGGCGATTTTTTATGGAACGAAAACACAAAAAGTGCTTGCTTCCCGTTTCGGCCACTCCAACCGGATCTGCGGCAAAAGGCTTCACCCTGGTAGAGGCCGTCATCATAGCCGCCGTCCTCGCGGTGGCGGCGGTCGTCCTCGGGGGCGTCATGGCCGGGGCCGTCCGGGGGCAGAGGGCGGCGGGCGACAGCTTCCGGGCCGTGTGCCTGGCCCAAGAAAAAGTCGAGCAATTGAAGCCTGTGCCTTTCGACCAGATATCGTCCGAGCCGGAAGCGGACGTGCCGGGCTACCCCGGCTTCAAGCGGTCCGTGACGGTGGAGCAGGTTGACGCCTACACCAAGCGGGTCACGGTGCGCGTCACGTGCCCGGCTCCTGGCGCGGCGGCCCAGGTTTTGGTGTTTGAAAGGACGGCAGACCTCTGATGCGGTGGGCGGGCGATCTTTTTCGCTGCGGCCGCCGCGGGTTCACGCTGGCGGAATTCGTGGTGGCCGCCGGGCTGGTGTTTTTAACGTTTGCCGCCGCCATGGACATCTCTTGGCGGGCGTGGGCAATCGCGGCGAAAATTCGCAGAGAAGCCGAAGCCGCAAACACGCTGCGGGCGGCCGCGGCGTGGGTATCCCACGACCTCTACCGGGCGGCCAGCGCGGCCGCCGCCGGGCCAGGGACGCTGGTCGTGACGACGTCGGGCGGCGGGACGGTTGTCTACGCCCTCGCCAACGGCGGGCTCACGCGGGACGACGGCTCCGGCGCCCGCGTGGTGGCGGCCGGGATAACCGGGGCGGATTTTTCTGTTGTCACCGTGACGGGCGGTAGCCTGGCGACCGCCGAGTTCACCGCGGCCGGGGGAGGGAAGACGCGGATATGCGTTTACGTGTGCAGCGGCGGCTGAACGGCGGCCGGGGCCGGGGGTTCGCCGCGCTGGCCCTCCTCGTCATAGCCGCCGGCGTGCTTTTTACAGGGATGGCGGCGGCCGCCCTGGCCGCCCAATCGGCGAGGTCGGCGGCGAACGACCGGACGGTCGCCCAGGCGCGGTGCGCGGCGGACACCGGGTTCGAGCGGGTGAAGGTTTTCCTGCGGTCCGACCCGCTCTGGTCGGACGGGAGCGTCGCCGTAGGCCCGGTCGACGCCACGTCGGCGGTGGAGAGCGTTACCATCGAGCATTTCGCCGCCCCCGACGGCACGCAGATGGCGGTGGTCACGTCCACCGGCCGCTGCGGGAACGCCCGGGTCACCGTGCGGGTGGTAGTGAAGCTGGGGCAGACGCCTCTGGTGGCCTGTTACGGCGGCGGCGTCAAGCAATTGGCCGCCGGGAGGCCTTTGAGCCTGGGAGGGGCCGCTCTCGTAAAATCGGACATATTGGTCGACAGCAGTTTTTCCGTGGGCGGTAGCGCCGCCGTAGGGCTGCCCGGAGAACGGCGGGCGGTGTACGCCGACGGTGACATAACGGCACAGAAGCCCGGGAGCATTCACGGCGACGTCTACGCCACGGGCGGCGTCAGCCCCGGGGCGGCCACGGGGTCGGCCGTGCCATACTGGCGGCCGCCGCTGCCTTTCCCCGGAATTGAGGATGTCGTCCGGGTGGTCAGCCTGGCCCGATGCACCGCCCAAAGCCTTGAGGCGGCCACGGGGCTCCAGCACTATTTCCCCGGCGACAAAACCTTCACCGTCGGCGAGATGGTCCAATTGGCCGGGGTCTATTTCGTCGAGGGCGACGCGACCGTCCCGGGCGGCGCGACGGCTGCCCGGGCGACCATAGCGGCCGCCGGGAGCATCCGTGTCGCTGGCTCTCTGACGGCCGAAAACCTTTCCCTGATAGCGGGCCAGGACATTAATCTGAAAAACGCCTCCGGCACGTCCGTCGCCATGGCCATCGCGGGCGGCGACGCCGGGTGGGGCGGCACGGGTGGGGGAAACGCCTACTGGTCGCTCCGGTACGGCGCCCTGGTGGCGGGGACGGTCAACGGCGGTTCCCTGCGGGGAAGCGTCGTCCTTGAGCAGAACACAGCCGTCGATTTCAACGTCCTGGCCGCACCCGTCCACACGGCGGCTGTCGTGGCACGAAGCGATGTTTGACGCTACCTACGACATTAAGTTTGGGTGCCACATTGAAGAAGTTGACAGGTTCATAGATTAGGTTAACCTGTTGTGCTTCCAGCCCGTTCTTTTGAAAACCCAATTTCAGGGGGTGCGAATTGCGTCGTGAACTCATCTAACCTTAACAACCAAACTCTTGACCCCGCCGCCAGCGGATGCCAACCTGTGGAAGCATTGCTACGGTTCGCCGCTGGGATCGGCGCCACGTCCATTCATATCACGGTCGGCGCCCCACCGCTCTTAAGGGTGGACGGTGATCTGTGCCCAATCAGAGATCTCGCCGTCCCGGGAGACGACAGAGGACAACAGGCCGCCGACTTCATTGCTACCAATTCGTTTTGGGAAATGGTCGTAACCCCAGCTATAGCGAGGCGGGTGGCTGCCGAGCTTTTCGCCCGACCGGAGCTCCGCGAGCGGTTCGAACAGACGGGAACCGTTCGCTTCGTTAAATCGCTGCCGGGGATGACAAGGTTCCTCGTAAGCGTCTTCCGGCAGCGGGGCAACCCGGCCGTGGTGTGCCGTGCCCTGGGCCGGAGCGTGCCTTCGTTGGAAGACGTGTTCCGCCATCTGCCGGAAGTGAAGGAAGCGGTGGAGCGGATGCTCGCGACCGGGGAAGGGCTGATCCTGGTGGGCGGTCCGACCGGAAGCGGCAAGGCGGCCACTTTAGCCGCCATGGTCGATTTTATCAACCGCACATCGCCGCGGCACGTGATTACAGTTGAGAATCCTATCCGCTATTTGCACCGCCATGCCCGCGGCGTCGTCAACCAGCGCGAGGTCGGTGAGGACGTGGATAACTTCGAAAACGGCGTAAAGTCCGCCTTGTACAGCGACGCGGACGTTATAGTCGCCGGGGACGTGCCGGACGCCGGGACGGCCGACGCGGTGGTAGTAGCCGCCGAGACAGGCAGGCTGACGGTGTGTGCCGTGCGGGCGGCCTCGGCCGAAGAAACGGTGGCGCGAGTGGCCAGGCTGATCCCGGCACAGGAGAGCGGCGGTCCTGTGTGCCGCCTCGCAGCGGTATTACACGGGGTGGTCGTTCAAAAAGCCATCTGCGGCGCCGACGGCGGTCGGGTAGTGGCCGCTGGCGTTTTGCCCGCCGTGCCGCCGCTGAAAGACGTGCTCCTGGCCGGTGATGTCACCAGGATGGCCGCTATTTTGCATTCCGGCTCGGTTGACGGTGCTTTCCCCCTGGAACGGGCGCTCGCGAAGCTGGCGGCAACCGATATAATCGACCGTGCTAAAGCGGAATGTCGTGCTGGGGACGCAGATCTATTCTGGCGGTTTTTAAAGCTCTATTAAGAGTTAAATTAAGAGTTAATTTGATCTGAAATTCTTCTACCCCCTGAACTAGGCGGGTCTTCCCGCAGCGGATCTATAAAAAAATCAAAAAGAAAGGCGGGTACAAGCGAGTGAAGGAAGAGTGCATCTTCGCCTCGCTCCTGCGGCTGCCGGGCGTTTCTCGGGTAAACGCCGTGCGGTCTCAGGGGAGCGTCAAGCATTTCAACGTGACCTACGTTTTCCCGGCCAGGTGGCTCGACGACGGGAGGCTGGCCGCTTTGCTACGGGCATGGCCGTTCTGCAACGTGGCGGCAGGCCCGGACGGCGGTCCGGCCAGCGTCGAATTTCTGGTGCGGCCGAACGAGGCGGACACCTTTATGGCCAGGGTGGGCGGCACGCTGGCCGGGCTGCTGGCTGAGGGCGGCTACAGCGGCGACACGCCGGACGACGCGACGTTCATCTTGGAATTCGACGCGACCGTACCCCCGGAATGCCGTGACGAGATGCAGGCGGCACTCCGTGCGTCCGACAGAATCGAGTGGTCCGGGCGGTCGGCTGCGGTGACGCTCGCCGGGTGCCGGGACGCAGCGGCCGCAGGGAAGCGGCTCGTGGCGGTGGCCGAAAAGCACGGCTTGAAGGTCCGCTTCGCCGTCCGCCGGGCCGAGCTACGGGACGGCTCTGCGGCGGCCGATCGATGAAGCGGCGGAAGTATAGCCTTTGAGAAGGAAATTAATGGGATAAATAAAACTATTGACATCCTTGCTAATATCTCCTAAAATCAAACTTGAGTTGAGTGTATTGTAAAAGAAATATCCTTTGTGGGGGCGGGAAAACCGCACCGATTTCCTCCAGCGGCATCGGCGCCGGAGGACGGTGCGGTTTTTATTTTGCGCCGGCGAATATACCCGGAGGGCGGCCCCGGCGCCGGGCGTCGCGGGAGGTTAAACGACTAAAACGGGAAAGGAGGCCTGAATTAGCGGTCGGGGGTCACGCCGGAAAAAGACATAGCAAGTAGCACTTAAAGTTTTAACGTGATGCGGGAGCGGGGCTATGCGCCCCGGCAAAAATGCCCCGGTATTTGGAGGGGCAGGGATTGAAATAAGACTAAGAAGACGAGGAGGAATTCCATGTTCAAGCTTTTTAACAAGATGCGCAAGAAGGGCAAAGGGTTTACCCTGGTAGAGCTTCTGGTGGTAGTCGCCATCATCGCCATCCTTGCCGCGGTGCTCATGCCCAAGCTCCTCGGCTACACCGAGAGGGCACGTCAAGCCCGGGCTCTGGCCGACCTCGGCTCCATGAAGACCATCGTCGAAGTGTACGCCGCGGATCAGGGCAACGGCTTGTACCCTGACAACAGTAGCGTCGCCACCGTGATGCAGAACAACGGCATCGCCTGGACGGGTGACGACAAGGGTATCAAGGATCCCTGGGGCAACCCCTACTACTATGACCGGACCATTGATACCACCACCAACGTCACCCGCTACATCATCGTGTCGCCCGGCCTCGATGGTAATATCGGCACTGCGGACGACGTAGTGACCACCGATAACCTGCAACCCAGCATCGGGGCTGCCGACACCACGGCGTTCCCGGATCTGACCGCCACCCCGCCCACGGCCGCCGTTTCCTACGCGGCCCAGTAATCGCTGGGGGTTGAAGGCGTGACCCCGCATTATTAAAAGGCCAGGGCTAAACCCTGGCCTTTTAAATAAATTAATCTGCCGAACGTGGAGGGAGAATGCAATGTTAAAAAAACGCCGCGCATTTCGCGGCTTCACCATGACCGAATTGCTGGTCGTCGTGGCTATAATCGCCGTTCTGGCTGTGGTCCTCTTGCCTCGCTTCATGAGCTACACCGAGCGGGCGCGCCAGGCGAGGGCCGCCCAAGACATCAGCACCATGTCTACAATAGTGCAGGCCTATGTGGCCGACGAAGGGCAGGGGCATTACCCGACCAACAGCAACGACACGGCCGTCCCGAATTCCATCGCGGCGGTGATGCAGAGGCACGGCGTCAAATGGACGGGCGATTCCAGCGGTATCGTCGACCCGTGGGGGCGGCCATACTATTACGCTCAAGTGGTGACGTCCCCATAAAGCCCGTGTGAGGACTTTTTTGTTTGGAAGGTTCACAGATAGGAGGCGAAATGCATCATGTTTCACAAACGGTATCTTAAAACGGTCGCTTATTTCGTTCTTTTGTTTCTGCTCCTCGCCGCTCTCCCCGGCAGTTCGGCCAGGGCTTCCGTTCCGCAGGCCGTGGGTTTCATCCTTCTCTCCGCCGGTAGGGACGGGGTAATCGGGACGGACGACGACATCTACGTCACGGGAAATAGAGAAGTGGTGAAGGGAAAGGTTGACCTCGCCGCTTTAGGGCTTACCCAAGGTGATTTGATACCTTCCAGCGGTGAAGCACCCGCACAGGGAGATACCGCTTTTGTTCCTGCTTCCATAGTCCTTATGTCTGATAAAGCTAGTGCCCCGGCGGACGGTGCGACGGCGGTCACTTTAACCGCAACAGTTGAAGACAGCAGCGGGCAAGCGGTGAGCGGTGTAACGGTGCGTTTTGAAACGACCCTGGGGGTGATAAACCCGCAGGAAGCGACAACGGATCAAAACGGCACAGCTAAAACCGTGCTGTCTTCTTCAACTGCGGGAACAGCAAAGGTCAGAGCAAGTGTCGGTAATTTGTCAGCTGAATGCGATGTGGTATTTTTGGCAAGTAACATAAGCGAAGTCGAACCAAATGATAGTATGAACCAAGCCCAAGAGATTACCATAGGGCAGACTGTCGAAGGGTATATAGGATATACTGACCCATCATCAGGGTATAGAGATAGCTACGACTGGTATAAGATAACCATTCCGGTTGACGGTAGGTTGGAGATAAACTACAATAGCGATAGTGCTTATGCAGAACTGTCTTTATATAACAGTAACGGCAATTACATTACAAGCTCGGGAGTCTCCAAATCCGCACCTATCATGTCTGACCTAGCGGCAGGCACATACTATATACAAGTCTACTATAACAGTGGTAACCCGGCGGGATATACGCTAACAACAGGGTTAACACCATCTCATCAGGTTTCGGTTTATTTGGGATGTTATGAACTTAGGCTGGAAGGAAATAACGTATTGCCAGCGACTAAATATCTTAGGATTTATCAGGATGGCGTTCGTAAGTATCAGCTAGCTTTTACAAGTGGCACTATAGTAACTGCATATACTTTGCGCGATGCAAATGGAAAGCTTTGCATTGACTATAGTTATGATTCTTATTTATATTCCAATGGGGTTTATACTTACTGGAAAAGTATTACTAATAGTTTTAGCACTAACTTTAATGTGCCCTGCAACTAATAGTTGCGGCTAAATGTAATGTGATATTTTCTGGAAGCAATATAAGCGAAAATGAACCGAATAATACTATGGAATAGGCACAGGCGCCTATTTATACAAATCTGCTGTTGCAATGGTGGTAACCCTGGAGGATATACATTGACAACAGGGTTAAAGCCACAATAATAAAATAACACTACACAGATTTACAGACCAAATCAAGCAGGCAGTTTTTCTGCCTGCTTTTTTTAAGCAACCCAAAACCACACAAGGGGCGAAACTTTTATGCACGACGGCGTTATCGACCTCCTCCTGTCCAAAAACCTCATAACCCCCGACGACATCCGCGAGGCCGAATCCGCCCGGCGCAATGCTAAGATAAGCCTGCTTGACGCTCTCATCTCGCTGAAAAAGATCTCGCCCGAAGAGGCGGCGGACGCGGTGGCTGAATATTACGGCCTCGAAAGGGCGGCCCGCCTGGGGGAGACGCGGCCCGCGCAGGTTTTGCCAGCTGAACTGGCCAGGAAGCACAGGGTGTTCCCGGTGAAGGTCGAGGGGGACAACCTCTACGTCGCCACCGACGACCCCACAGACGTCGGGACCACGGACGCGCTGCGGGTCGCTACGGGCATGAACGTCGTACCGGTGGTGTGTACGGCGAGGGAGCTCGACCGGGCTATCCAGAAATGGTACGGCGGCCAGGAGAACGTGGCCGCCGAGGAAGAAGACGTGAACCCGGACGAGTTCGCCGCCGAGATCCGCGATTCGCCGGCCGTCAGGCTGGTGCGCGAAATAATCGAGGGGGCGTTATCCGAGGGGGCCAGCGACGTCCACATCGAGCCGCGGCGGGGAAAATTCGTCGTGCGGCTGCGGGTCAACGGTGTATTGGTCAAAAAAGCCGAATACCCGAAGCAATTGCACCAATCCGTCATCTCGCGGATCAAGGTCATGTCCGGCCTCAACATAGCGGAGCGGCGCTTGCCCCAGGATGGGCGGGCACGGATCGTCGAGCCGCGGGACGCCGACCTGCGCGTGTCCATCCTGCCCACCGTCCACGGCGAGAAAGCGGTTCTCAGGATTTTCGACCGCTCGCAAGCTGCGCCGCGGCTGGAAGCCCTGGGCTACGAAGGCGATGCCCTCGCGAAGCTTCGGGAAGCGTACAAAGCACCCTATGGCATGATCCTCGTCACCGGCCCCACCGGCTCCGGCAAGACCACCAGCCTTTACGCCGCCCTGAACGAGCTTATTTCGGACAGGGTCAACATCGTCACGGTCGAAGACCCGCCCGAATACGAATTGCCGGGCGTCAACCACGTGGCGGTCAACGCCAGGGCCGGCCTCGATTTCGCCGCGGCGCTGCGTTCCATCCTGCGACAGGACCCGGACGTGATCCTGGTGGGCGAGATCCGCGACAGCGAGACGGCCCGAGTGGCCGTCCAGGCGGCCCTCACCGGCCACCTGGTCCTCTCGACCCTGCACACGAACGACGCCGCCTCGGCCCCGGTGCGGCTCGTAGATATGGGCGTGGAGCCATACCTGGTGGCGTCGTCGCTCCTCTGCGTGGTCGCCCAGCGGCTCGTCCGGACCGTGTGCCCCCGCTGCCGCGAGGAATACTCCTTGCCCCCGGACAGCCCGGCCGGCGCGTTCATGGAAGGCTTCGGGCAGACGGCGTGGCGGGGCATCGGGTGCCCCCGGTGCGGTTATACGGGCTACGTGGGGCGGACGGCCGTGGCGGAAGTCATGCGGGTCACGCGAACCATCCGCGAGCTCATCCGCCGCAACGCCGCCGCGGACGAGATAAGGGACGCCGCCATGAGGGAAGGCATGACGCCGCTGGCCGAGACGGCGCGGGCCAAAGTGGCGTCCGGGGTGACGACGGTGGAGGATGCGATGAAAGTGGTATATTCGGGATGGGATTGATAGTCTTTGCGGTATTTTTTTTTGATACTGGGGGTAATTTTTAATGGTCTTCCTCGTAGAAGCCTACGTCAACAACCGCCGCCAGACGTTCACCATTGAGGCCGAAAACGCCAAAGAGGTGCCGGAGCTTTTGTTCGAGCGGACGGGGGCGGGCCGGACCACTATTTTAAGCGTGACCCCGGTCCGGGCGGCCAGGCACGCCGCCGCGGCTCGGCTCCGCCGCGGCCGGGTAGGGCCGAAGGAATTGGAGCTTTTCTGCCGCCAATTGCAGGCTATGCTTTCGGCGGGCATGACGCTCTTAGAATCCCTCAAGACGCTCGAAGAGCAGACGGCCAGCCGGAAGCTGAAGCACGCCCTTAACGACATCGCCGCCAACGTCCGGTCGGGCTTTTCTTTCGCGTCTTCGTTGAAGGGCCACCCGGACATCTTCAACCCCCTGTTCTGCAGCATGGTCGAGACGGCCGAAGAGAGCGGCCGGCTGGAAGAAACCCTGCTGCGGCTGGCCGACGTTCTGAGGCGCGACCAGGAATTTAAAGGCAAATTGAAGCAAGCCATGGCGTACCCGCTGGTCGTGCTCTCCCTGGCCGCGGCCGTCGTCACCGGGCTTTTTACTTTCGTGGTACCCAAGTTCACCACTCTCCTGGCGGCGAACGACGTCCCGCTACCCCTGTTGACCCGGTTTATGATGGCCGTCGCCGGTCATTTTGTGTGGATAGCTGCAGGTGCGGCCGCCATCGCCGCCGGCGCCGCAGCGGCGTGGCGCTCGGTGCGGAAGAACGAAAACGTTTCCGCCCGGGTGGAAGCCCTGTTGCTCCGCGTGCCGGTGTTCGGCAGGATCGTGTGCTATTTAAACCTCTCCCAGATTCTCTGGACCCTGGCGACGCTTTTGCGCACCGGCGTGAACCTTGTCCGGTCGCTGGACATCCTGGCCGGAGCCACCTCTTACGCTTCGCTCAAGCGGGAAATCGCCCTGGCCAGGCTCGCGGTCGAGAAGGGCGATACCTTATCGGCGGGGTTCCAGGGCTCAATGTGGCTCCCGCCCGTGGAGCGCCAGATGATGGCCGTGGGGGAGCGGTCGGGGAACCTGGACAGGATGGTCGAGCACGCCGCGGGGCTTCTGGAAAAAGAGGCGGAGATGATTCTCGGACGAATACCGTCCCTCATGGAAGCGGGCATAACCATCGCCGTCGGTGTCGGGGTGCTGGTCGTCATGCTCTCGCTTTTCCTGCCGATTGTTTCGATGTACCAGACGGTGAAATGATTTTTTTGAAAAGGGGTGCAGTCGTAAATGGCCTTATTCCGAAAAAAACGGGCCGCGGACGCCCGGAGCAGGACCGCGGTAGGCGTCCATTTCGGCGCGGTCGGGGCCTACGTGACGGCCATCAAAGGCGAAAGCTTCAACCAGAAGCTGGTGGAGCCGGGGGCGGTCGGGCCCGCCGTCCGCTGGGCGCACAGCGTGACCACCGGCCTCGGCGGGCCGGAAATCCTCTTCAAAAACGCCGTCCTCCCCAGTGACATAACGCCCGAAAAGATCGGGGAAGCGATCCAATGGCAGTTTTACGACGTGGAAGCCTCCGAATACGAATTCGTTTATAAAAACACCGACTTTTCCCCCGACGGAAATATGACCGTCGTCTGCGCGGCCGTCCCGAAAAAGATGATTGAAGCCTTCTGCACGGAAAACAGCGGCGTCTACACGTGCCTCGACGTCCGGCCCTTCGCCCTCTGGCGGGGATTCCGCTTTACGCATCCGGGGGACGGGCCGACGGTCCTGGCGGCGCGGTGGCCCGAAGGG
This sequence comes from Moorella sp. E306M, assembly GCF_006538385.1. NCBI lineage: Bacteria > Bacillati > Bacillota > Clostridia > Neomoorellales > Neomoorellaceae > Neomoorella > Moorella sp. E306M. The sequence goes on from NZ_BJKO01000001.1 coordinate 2,786,920, forward strand.
ATCACCGTGGTGGGCGGCCGGTCGGCGGTCGAGTTCGTCCGGGAGATGCCCGCCTCGGCCGCCCTGGATTCCGAGCGGATGCGGACCGTCGACTATTTTCGCCGGGCCTTCGACGCGCCGGACGCGGCGGTGGTCGATCTGGAGGGAGAGGAATTGGCCTACGCCGTCTCGGCGGGCTACGCCCTGGCGCCTTTCGACCCGGAGCAAATTAACCTCTTGCCGGAGCGGCACCGCCGGGTGAGGGCGACGGAATTCAAGAAGCCGCGGCTGCCGGATCTGGTCGCAGCCGGTCTCATCGTGATGGCCGTTATCGCCGCGGCGCCCTACATGGCGGCGCGCTACTACGACGTGCAGGCGAAAGAATACCGCGCGGCCGCCGCCCGGAACGCCCCGGCCGTGCAGGAAGCGGCGTCCCTGCGCGGCGAGATCAGCAAATACCAGGAATGGATCGACGTGGTGAGCAAGCATAAGATTACGCCTTACACGGCCATGGTCAGCGACGTGCGTTACGCCGTGCCGCCGGGCGTCATGCTGGACGATCTGGAGATCGGGGACGGCACGGTGGCCGCGGCTGGCCCAACCACCCCACCCGCCGGTAGCAAGGCAGCGGCCGTCCAGCCCGCACCGCCCGCGGGCGGCGCGGCCGCGGGGACGTCCGGGCAGGCTGCCGGGCAGCCTGTTGCCGGGACGCCCTTGAGGGCAGGGCAGCCGATCCCGACGGATCAGAAGAGCGTGGCACCAGCGCAACCAGCCGCAGGGAACGGCGCGGCCGCGGCTAACGCAGCCAGGACGACCGCGACGCCCGCAGCGGCCCAACCCGCCGCCCCGATGGGGGGAATGAATGCCGGACAGCCGGTGGGGAGCGGCAGCGAACCGGCAGGCAAGACTGGTACGGGTAGTGGTCAGGCAGCAAGGGGTAATAACGCTCCGTCTACGGCGGGGAAGAGCACGCTCGCCCAGAACGTAAAGGCTCTTTATATGCCCGCGGTAATGCGGTTGAGCGGGAAGGCGGAGGATTTGAGGTTGATAGGGATTCTAGAGGACAACCTGTCGCAACTACCCTATGTTGAGAGCGTGAAGGTCGAAGATGCGTCGTATAATGGGGTATTTTACTCTTTCAGGATTTCGGCGAAGCTGAAAGCGAATAGGTAGAAATTTGAGGCCGGGCGACCTTATCGATTTGGTCCGCCCAGCTTTTTTTTGGCAAATAAATACGGAAAGGGTGGTTTTATTTGCGGTTCCACAGGATTGCTGCCGCGGCACTCCTCGCCACAGCGGTCGGACAAACGGCAATCGCCGTAACCGCAGCAGGGACAGGTATGAAGATGCCCCCGGCGGTCGGGCACATCCCGGGCGTACCGCCGTTACCCCCACCGCCAGCCGCGGCGGCACCCGCAAAATCGACGCCCGTGTTCCCGGCGAGCGGCGGGAGCGTGGCCGCCGATTACGGCTTCAGCGGCGGCGTCTACCATGACTACGCTGAGATCGCGGTCGCGCCGGGCACGCCCGTGTCGAGCATCCTGGACGGTGTGGTGGCCGCCGTTGCGGAAGACAGCGTGACCGTGGCGAGCGGCGGCAAGGTGGAGATAACGTATTCCGGCATATCGCCCCTGGCCGCGGCCGGCGACCGCTTGCGGGCTGGGACGCCTGTCGGGATGGCGACGGCAGGCACGGTGCGGGTGCGGGGGATGCGGGGCGGTTTGCCTTTCGACGTTGTGGCGGCGTATTTCCCGGAAAAGTCGCCGTTCACCGCAGATGCGGCCCGCGTGGAGGCCGAAAGGAAAGCTTTCGCCACTAGACTCAAAGAGGCAGAAGCGGCTAGGCAGGGCCGCCAAGAACGCCCGGGCGTTCCTGAATCATCGCCGCTGAGAGGAAGCAATATGACGACGGCCGCGCACTCGTCCGCCAGCATGGACACTCTGTTTGAAAAGGCAGGGAAGAGATACGGTGTCGATCCGGACTTTCTCCGTGCCGTGGCGTGGGTTGAAAGCGGTTTCAACGCGAAAGCCGTGTCGCCGAAGGGGGCCATTGGAATTATGCAGCTGATGGCGGAAACGGCGAAATCTCACGGCGTCTCCGACCCCTTCGACCCGGCCCAGAACATCGACGGCGGCGCGCGGTACCTGCGGGAATTGCTCGACGCTTACGGTGGAGACGTCGAATTGGCCTTGGTAGCTTATAACGCCGGGCCCGGAGTGGTGGAGCGGTATAATGGAGTGCCGCCTTATCCTGAGACTCAAAACTACGTCGCCGCGGTCAAGCGGGCATACCATGTCTTCAAAGAAGCGGAAGCCGTTCCGGGCGGCCGGGGGACGGGGGGCGGCACCGGTGAACACTAAAGTTGTCGACGCCTTGCTCGCTTTCGCCGTCGAACGCAGCGCGTCCGACGTGCATATCGTCCACGGTGCCCCTCCGGCATACCGCGTGGACGGGGAGATCTACAGGCTGGACGAGCTGCCCGGGGGCGACAGGCTGGCTGTAGATCACCCCGGCCTGGACGGGCCGCTGGACACCGGGGACGTCGAGGCGGTGGCGCGGGCGATGCTGGCGGCCGTCGGCGTAAGCTATGACGAATTCCTAATGCGGAAGAACGCTGACTTCGCCTACCATATCGAATCCGGCGACCGCTTCCGCGTGAACGCCTATTTCAACAACGGCGCCCCGGCACTAGCGTGCCGCGTCTTGCCCGCCAGGATACCGTCGATGCAAGAGCTCTTCGGCATGCTACCGGGCGTCGTCGCGACTATTGAAAGATTCGCCAAGCTGCCTTACGGCATGGTCCTCGTCACCGGACCGACCGGCTCGGGCAAATCGACGACCCTGGCCTCTATGGTCGACTTTATCAACCGGCACTACCGCAAGCACATCGTGACCCTGGAGGACCCTATTGAATATACCTACCCCCACGGCAAGAGCATAGTCAACCAGCGGGAATTGGGCCGCGACGTCATATCGTTCGCGGACGGCTTGCGGGCGGCCCTGCGTGAAGACCCGGACGTAATACTGGTGGGCGAGATGCGCGACCTGGAGACCGTGGAGATAGCTCTCCACGCCGCCAAGACCGGCCACCTGGTGCTGTCGACCCTGCACACCGGGTCGGCCGCGGAGACGGTGGAGCGCGTCGTGAGCATGTTCCCGCCCGGCCAGCAAGCCATGGCCAGGCTCGACCTGGCCGACGCCCTCCAGGGCGTCATCTCCCAGCAATTGGTGCGCAAAAAGGCTGGCGGGCGCGTGCCGGCCATGGAGATCCTGGTCGTCACCCCGGCCGTGCGGAACCTCATCCGCGAGGGCAAGCCGCACCAGATACCCACAGCGATCCAGACTGGGCGCGACGAGGGGATGGTGTTGATGGACAAATCTCTCTCGGAGCTCATCCGGCGCGGGATGGTAAGCGAGGAAGACGCCAGGGAAAAAGTGGTGGATAAAAGACGGTTGGCGGAGTATACCAAAATCTGACGGTTCTCCAACCTCGAGGTTAAAAAAATACCAGGAAAGGGATGCTCAGTCATGCCGAATTTCGTTTTGACAACGGCCTTTTTGGCCGGAACAATCATCGGCAGTTTCTTAAACGTCGTCGCCCTGCGCTCGCTTTCCGGCGAATCCGTCCTCTGGCCGCCGTCCCGTTGCCCGGCGTGCGGGCACAGGTTGGCCGCGTTAGACCTGGTCCCCATTTTCAGCTACATCGCATTGCGGGGGCGGTGCAGCTATTGCCGGGGCCGCATCTCCCCGCAGTACCCCACCGTCGAGGCAGCGACGGGTGCGGTCTTCGCCGCCCTCTTCGCCCGCTACGGGCTGACGCTTGACTTCTTCCGGCTCGCGGTCTTCGCGGCGGCCCTGATAGTCGTGACGGTCACCGACCTCAAAGAGATGACCGTTCCCTACGCGCCCCTCGCCGGCGCGGCCGTTGCCGGGGTGGCCTTAAAGCTGGCCGACGGGCGCGGCGGCGAAATCCCCGGCGACATGGCCGCGGCTGCCGCCGTCTTCGCCGTTATGGCCTTTTTATCCTGGCGCGGCCTCATGGGCGGGGGCGACGCGCCCGTCGGGGCGTTGATCGCCCTGGCGTTGGGACCGGAGCAAACGCTCGCGGCCGTTTTTATCGCGGTGGTCATGGGCGGCCTCTACGGCGTTGCCCTTTTAGTCAAAGATAGTCAAAACATGAAAAAAGCAGTTCCCTTCGTGCCCTTCTTAGCCGCCGGGAGCGTCGCCGCGGCGGTGTGGCCGGGCATAGCGGGGCGGCTGTTCTGGTGGTGGGTTTAAACATGCGAAGGTTATCCTTACATTTACCGGATCTGCGGAAGCCAGCGGCCCGCGCAGCGGCTGTTTTGATCATAGGCGCGGCGGCGGCCGGGGCGACATTCGTCCAGGGGATGCACCGCCTGGACGCCGCCCGCGCGGCGTGCAACCAGGCGAAAGCGGTGATGGAGCAGAACGTGGCCGCGGCGGCTTCTCTGGCATCGCTCCGGTCGCAATTGGCCGCCGCACGGCAGCGATGGGATGAAGTAAAGACAAGCTACGCCGCGTCCGTCGACGGCGGCGCGTTTTTCGACCTCGTAGGCCGCCTCACCGCCGAGAACGGGGTGAAAGACATAAGCCTCACCAACGCCGGGGAAGACAACGGCTTCTACCGCGGCCACCTCCACGCCCGGTACTACGCTTTAAAGATCAAAGGGCCTTTCCCGGCCGTTTACAACGTGTTGAACGGCATAGAGACTTCTGGCACGCCAGCGGAGATAAAACCCGTGACCATTAAAGCGGCGGGCGACGTGGTGGACCTCGAGGCGACGGTTGTACTTTATTCGCTTAATCCCCCCGAATGGCAAAACCGGGTTGCTGGCGGCTCCGGTAGCTACGACCCCTTCTTCGACCCGGCCATGCTCGGGGCGGAAGAGGCGCAGCAGCAGCGACAACAGCAACGACAGGCCGGCCAGGGCCAGACTCCGGGCCAGGGTACGCTACCGCCGCAGGGCCAGCCTGTAGCGGCCGGCGGGACGGGCCAGACGCCGCTGGCAGGCGGGCAGGGGCAACCGTTGCTACCGGGCGGTTCTGGTCAGATACCGCGGCAGCCTTCTCCTCAGGACCAGCCGGGCGCGTTTCAGGGCGGCGGCGTAACGGCCGGGACGCCCGCAAGCTGAGGCTGGCGCGACCGGGTCACGAAAAGCCCCGGCACCCTCTTAAACGAGGAGCCGGGGCTTTCTCTACGTTGCTTTAAATAATTATGTTATTGCTGGACGGAAGGCGTCGGCGGCGCCGGACGAACCTTCCCCGAATAGCCGCCGAATTTGCCAATGCGGTTCAAATCCATCTGCTCCAGTCGGGAAAGGATTTTATTTTCGGCATCCTGGGTCATCTGGCTCTGGGCCACTTTCTGGTCCAGGGTTTGCTTTTCCTGGGCCACCAGCTTCTCTTTGAGCTGGTCGAGCGTCATGCCCTTTTCCTGCGCTATGTCCGCAAGGGTCTTGCCGCTCTTGAGTTCGTTAGCGAGGTCTGCCGGGCTCATGCCCAGGACGGAAGCGATTGACGCCGGGCCGCCGAAAGGCATCCTGCCGCCGGGTTTCCCGCCGAAGCGCGGTCCCAGGAAAAGGCCGGGGCCGTTCCAGTTACCATCCTCGATGTTCTTCTTGATTTGGTCCGCCCTTTCCTGGCTGATCACGCCCTGGGATACAGCCTGGTCTACGGTTTCAAGGGCCGACTGTGTGAACTACCCCTCCCTAACCCCTCCGGGTTAGGGAGGGGCTTCGGTAGGGTTTCCTGCTTCATCGTAACCCCAACGGGTCAGCTCCACAGGCGTAACGTCCCGTGGTTCCCACGGTAGGGAAGCATCATGCCGCTTCCAGAGCCAACGCCTTTTTCAGGATATTCCGGGCGGCGTTCACATCTCGGTCGAGTATTAGGCCGCAATAAGGGCAGCAATGAGTCCGCTCGGATAATTCTTTAGGCACATCCATTCCACACCCGCTGCATACCTGAGAAGTGCCGGAGGGGTTCACTTTGACCAGCTTAGTACCAGCCTCTGCCGCTTTGTACTCAAGCATAGCCATGAACTCTCCCCAGCCTGCATCAGAAATGCTCTTGGCTAGGTGATGATTTTTGACCATTCCTTTAATGTTTAGCTTCTCAACAGCAATCAGGCCGTAAGTTTCCACCAGCCTGCGGGATTGCTTGTGCAAAAAGTCCCTTCGTTGGTTACAAACTTTGGCGTGCAGCTTGGCCAGCTTTTGTCTGGCCTTTTTCCGGTTGCGGGAATCTTTCTTCTTGCGGGAAAGGTTGCGTTGGGTATGTTTGAGGCGTTTTTCCATTTTTCTCAGGTACTTGGGATTTTCAATGATACTCCCATCTGAAAGGGCCGCGAACTTTTCCAGACCAGCATCCAGACCTGCGGCAGGTCCGGTATGAGCCTGCGATTGGGCAAGCTCTATTTCTGCGGCAAAAATGGCCCACCATTTGCCGGCGGCATCTCGTTTGACGGTAACAGTCTTGATAGTGCCAGGTATTTCCCGGTGTAACCTTATCTTCACCAGGCCGATTTTTGATAATCTCAGCTTGCCGTCCTGGAAAGAAGCGCCTTTCCCTTCTCCAAACTGGGTGAAGGTGATAGATTTATAACGTCCTCTCCCTTTGAACCGGGGATAGCCCGGCGTTTTCCCGTTCTTGACCCGGCGAAAGAAAGCGGCAAAGGCCTTCTCGACCCTGAACAACACTTCCTGGGCTACTTGAGAGTGTATCTCCCGGAGACGCTCATCCGTCTTCTTGGCCTCTTTGAGCCATACCTGCTGCTCGATCCGGGTAACAGATCTCTTTTCCCGTTCCCAGGCTTCTTTTCGCTGGGCCAAGGCGGTGTTGTATATCCACCGGCAGGTTTCCAGCCAGCGCAACAATAGGGATTCCTGCTCCTTGTTAGGATAAAGCCGGAATTTATAGTTCCTGGTTTCCTTGAGACTGGACGTAGCGTTTGACATCCTCCAGCTTCACCTCTCCTACGGTAGCCAGGAAATAGCTGGGCGACCAGAAATGGCCGCCCCAAAGCTGCTTTTTCACTTCCGGAAACTTCCGGAATATCAGCCGCGCCGAAACAGATTTCAGGGAGTTGATGAATTTTGAAAGCTGTATTTGAGGTTGGGAGGCAAAGAGGATATGGATATGATCCCTGTCTGTCTCCTGTTCGATTATCTGAACGCCGAATTTTTCCGCTACGCTTAGGTTGACCTGCTTGAGAAAACCAGAAATTTCAGGTGTCAATACCTTACGCCTGTATTTGGTACACGCCACATAGTGGAACCGAAGGCTGTAAACGGCATGGCATCCTTTGTCCAATTGATACTTCATGACTTTATTTTACTATAAGAATCGAAATATGGCGAGATTATCTCCCTGCCTTTCATCCCCGCCCTTACGGGCGGGGACTTCCCGGCAGGGAAAGTTAAAA
>NZ_BJKO01000001.1:2794352-2805731 GCF_006538385.1 Moorella sp. E306M
GCATCCTTTGTCCAATTGATACTTCATGACTTTATTTTACTATAAGAATCGAAATATGGCGAGATTATCTCCCTGCCTTTCATCCCCGCCCTTACGGGCGGGGACTTCCCGGCAGGGAAAGTTAAAACCGGTTAAGAATTTCGGTTTCTTTCTCCTAAAAATTGGAACATGACACCGATAACGACGCTTTACAAGCCAGCGAAGTGATTGTATAATTAAAGAATGAAATAATGAAAAATGGAAGAGAGGCATTTATAATGTTCAAACGCAGCCAGAGAGATACGGAAGACGCAAAGCTTTTACAGTTTTGGACGCCGAGCAGCTATAAAAAATTTCTGCAGATCTTGGCCACAGAGAACGAGACCACGATGGCCAACATCCTCAATACCTATATCAAATGGATGATAGAGACTGGCAACCCCCCTATAGGCTTCGACAAGACCGTACCAGAACCCTTGCGGCCGAAGCCAAAAGACCGTTAAGCAGTTTTTCTATCCCATCCCGCCTACAAAAAGGCGGTTTTTTTTATTAAGTGCTTGACAAAAAAGACGAACCATACTATAATGAAAGCAAGAAAGAATGATAGAATGATTTGATAAATGATTGAGAGGTGGTTCAAATGTGCCAGCTGTTAGGCGTCAGCTTTTCCGAGCCTAAGCCTTTCAATAAACTCTTCGCCGAGTTCCGCAAGAGGGGAGAGAGCAACCCCCACGCCTGGGGGATCGCATACTGGGCGGGCGACGGGCACGGCCCGGCGGTAATCCGCGAGGCCAGAGCCGCCAATGAAAGCCCCCTGGCCGCGGCTTTAGCTTCGACGCCCGTGCCGGCAACCGTGGTCATCGGCCACGTCCGCCTGGGCACCACCAGCGGCAAATGGTCGCTTAAAAGCACGGCCAACGCCCACCCGTTCCTCTTCCGCGTGGGCGAGACCGATTGGGCGGGGGCCCACAACGGCTACATAAGGAAAGCCGCCCCGGTCTTGCGGCGGCCGGAAGGGACGACCGATTCTGAAGCCTTCTTCTGCGCCGTGGCCGACGAATTGGAGATCAGCAAGGTCAAATTGACCGAAGAAAAGATGGACGTCATCTGCCGCGTGGCGGGGAAATACAAGGACAGCGGCAAGCTGAATTTCCTCCTTGCCGACGGCGAAAACCTGTTCTTTTCCGCGAACCACCCGGCGGCCGTCGGCGGGCTGTATTTCCGGGAAGTCAAACGCTCCGACCAGAGGGCGTTAATCGTTGCCACCCGGCCGCTCTACACGGAAGAAGGCTGGGAAGAAGCCGAACCGGGGTGGCTGTACGTGGCGAGAGAAGGGAGGGTGGTGAAGAAGCGGCGTATCGTCCCCGCGTTCACCGGGAAAACGCAATTGACGATGTTTGCCCGTGAGGAAGGGCCGCGGGTTGCCACGTCCCTGGAAGGGAAACGCCGTTACCGCTCGTACATCGATTACTGGGAAGAGCAGGTTGCCAAAAAGAAAGCGGCAAATTGTCGGTAAAATTTTAAAAGAAAGGGGAATCATTTATGAATCTCCAGGAAGCCGTAAGGCAAGTCAACGAAGCGTCGAACAGCGAGCTGGGTTTCCTCCGCGACCGCGCGAAGGGCGACGTAAGGAATCTTATCGGAAGGGAAATTATCTTCGAGGACGTCGCGGTGGTGACGAGCAAGTTCTATAATAACGAAAACGTCCTTTTCACCATTCGCGGCGACAACAGGCACTATTACCGCCTCTCCTCCGGGCCGGTAGTGGAAGCTGTGAAGAAATTGATGGAGGGCCTCACCAACGACGGAAAAGATTGGGACGCGTTGGCGGTGACGATCAGCGAGGTCCGGTCTAAGCAGGGCCGGAGGTACTACATGCTGACGGCCCGGATCCTGGAAGATGCCGACGAGCAGATCGCTCTTTAGTTTAATTTAAGGGCGGGGGCGTTAGAAAGCCGCTCGCCCTTTAAAGTTTGAATAAGGCGGTGTCGCATATCTATGCCGAAGCAAGAAAAAAACCCCATTTTCGTCTACGGCACTCTAATGAGCATCCACAGCAACCGCATGCAGCGCCTCGGCGGCGACGGGCCGTACCTCGGCGTTTTGCGCGGCTACGCCATGTACCAGGTAACGCCCGAGTTTCCGGGCATCGTTCCTGAGCCCGGCGGGAAAGTGATGGGCGAAGTGTTCTATGTTCCCCGACAAGCGTTTGCAAACCTGGACCGCTACGAGGGCGTGCCCGACCTCTACCGCCGGGAGGAAGCCGAAGTGGAGATGGCTGGGGGCGGCACGGTGCGGGCGTGGGTGTACGTCTGGAACGGCAAGCCGGAGGGCTGGAAAATACCTTTCAGCGAGCAGCCCTGGCGGCCAAAAGATTAAACTTCTGAAAAGGAAGGATGTTTATCATGCCTTCAAGTTACAAAGATCGCTTCCCGAACATCGACCGCCGCACCGTCGAGGCCACCCGCCGCCTCATCGCCGCCCGGCCCTGGCGCGGCAACCCCGGCCGGGGCGGCCGCGCCGAGTTCGAGGCGGCCTACAGAGCGTGCCGGGCGTGGCTGGAAGAGGCGAGCGCGGTCTACGGGCTGCGGGTGCCCGCTTTAAAGATGGGAACGCTGCTGGCGGCGAGGAGCGGTTTTGGATGCTACGTCCCGGACGATAACGCCATCCATCTCCCTAAGTTTTCCGTTACTACCCTGGCCCACGAATTCAGGCACGCCTGGCAGACCCAAAAACGACGGCATCAGGGGAGTGAAGAAGATGCCCGCGGGTGGTCGGTGAGCTTGATTTACCTGGCCGACCCCGCCTTTTACCGGAGGGCGGCGGAGCGGGGGTTGTTGTTTTACTGGTAGGAAGGAAGAGAAAAGCCGTCATGCAAGAAATCTTAACTTTATTTGATCTTGCCATAAATGCCATCCGGAAGAAAAAAGAAATATTTGCCAGGTTGGAGCAAGAACCGGAACTTATTCTTACCAGGCTGTTCGATCCTTCATTGCTTCACCCGTATTATGAATTCCCATTTCGTGCCGTAGAGCATTCTGAAGAATTCGGTTTGCAACGAATGTATTATCACCAGATGCAAGAACGACTGGCTGGTATAATTGCCCGTTACCTCGGCGATTTGGATTCTGAAGTGGAAATTTCTCTTAAAAACAAAAACTATTATCCTTCGTCTTGCATAATATGCTTCCAGGATTAACCAATAATAGAATTTGACTTTTATCGCCACACTTTTAAAGATTTACGGTAGGAGTATGCCGGAAATTTAGAACGAAATTTTGAATACGCTACGAAAACGGCAAGAGAAACCCGGGAAGAATTTGCCAAATGGAGCAAATGGTCTTCCGACCCAGCGTCGATGCTTGACGGCGGCGGATGGCGGGAAAAGTTGTTTTTCCTGTTTCACCGTAAACGGATCATTGCGGGGGCACGCTCCAAGGCCGAAGCGGCCCGTGCCCGCCTAATATTGGACGAAGAAAGGGCCGCCAAAGCTGGGGACAAATTGCGAAAGTACAGGGAAGTCCGGCCGGAATTGGATCATAAATACCATTTTTGGGAAAACTATTTTGTGGGGAAATTAGGGTACAGCAAATTAAAATAGGGTTCCAAAAGTTTCGCGGCAAAGGGCGCCGTTTCGCTTTATAGAATGATTTATTCTTGCCAGACCGTGCCTTTGTAAGTTATGCTAAATAAGGAAAGGGGAGTTAAAAATGGGCGATTGGAAGATGCTGGATACCGGCGGGCATGTATACGTCAGCATAAAAGACATGGTTTTAAAAGGCGATAAAGGAAAAAGGGCCGTCGGCGTGACCGCCGACGCGGTTTGCGTTTACGGCAAGCCCTACGATGACGAATGGAATTTTTTTGAGGACGAAGACAGAAGCTGGCCCTTAGAAACGCCAGAGCAAATAGCAGATTTCGTCGAGAGTTCTAAAGACATTTTTACCGAGGAACAGCAGGAGGACATATTGAAACAGAGGGATAGTTATTATTAAAAAATAAAAGGAGAATCAATGGTGCCCTTTCAAATAGGTAAAGCTGGAGCAGGGACAAGGGAAATAGCCAGAAAGAGGGCCTTGCGGATTTGTTTGGCTCTCCTGGCTCTTATCGTAATTAGTAGTGTCTTAACGTTGACAGGAAATAAACTTCTGCACCTTAATACGTGGGTTACTTCCTTATTAGGATATTTAACAATTGGAATGGGAATAGGCTTTCTGATTTCCGTTATCAAAGTTTCGACCGGGAAAGACGGGAAAGACATCGAGACTGCCATCACGCGGGCAGTTAAAGGGGCTAAAGCCGAAGAAAAGATTTCAGAAATCCTCGATGGGCTGCCGAAGAAATTTGCCGTCTTCAACGACTTTCCCTGTCCTATGGGAAATATAGACCACATCGTTGTGGGCCCTACGGGAGTCTTTGTCATCGAAACAAAAAGCCACACAGGCGAAATAACCATATCTCCGGAAGGAAAATTGCTACGAGATGGGAAACCTCTGGAAAAGGATTTTCTAAAACAAGTACTTGGTCAATGCTTCTGGCTTAAAGAAAAGATGTCCGGGCGAGGCATAAAAGTACCCTACATAAATGCGGTTGTTGTATTCACACGGGCATTCGTAAAGGTGTACCAGCCTGTTAAGGGGGTTCGAGTCGTAAACAAGAAATGGCTGCTTAATTATTTAACCGAACCCAAAAACAATCTCAATGAAGACGAACGTCACCAGGTTTTCTGGCACCTTCTCGCAATAAAATCCACGGAAAGCGGTGCTTTTCATAACGGGCAGTGAAGATTTTTTAACGACGAAGATGGATCAGTTTTTTAGGTTAATTGGAATACTAAAAAACGTTTCCCGAATTATGCCGTAAAGTCCCTGTTTGGCTATTATTTGGAAAAAACTTATTAACAAAGAGCATACAGAAAGGAGTGGGGCTTTGTTCCCTGAAAAGTGGCTTCTAGCAAAGGCCAATATCCACAAAGAACTATCAAACCTTGAAAAACTAGAGAAAGAATTGGTGCGATATAACCTATTCCCGAAGATTCAAACGGATTCCCTTGGGGGCTTCAGCCTTAGCGACGAGACCTCCCAGCGGCTAATAGGTTCCATCCTGCACGACTATTATACGGGCATAGAAAAAATCTTTAGGATTGTAGCGAAAGACATCGATTGCTCCATCCCTGAAGACGATCTATGGGATAGAGAATTACTCGATCAAATGACCCTTGAGGTGCCCGGCGTCCGTCCGGCGCTACTCTCTGCCGCAACGGCGCGGAAGCTGGAAGCGCTGCGGGACTTCAGGCAGGATTTTCGCGACCTTTATGATTTTAAACGGGCACCGGATAAAATAATGGCTCTCCTGAAAGAACTTCCGGGGCTGGCTACCGATTTTAAACAGGATCTCAAGAATTTTATCGTAAAAATGCGGCAGATTCTCGGACTTAACGAACCGTCGAATTCTGCGACTTAATTTTACCCACGCCTTAATTTTACCCATGCAATTTGTACATCTACTCTTTCCGGCAATACAACCCGCAAGCCTGGCTCCCCTGCCGGGCATTCTGCACGGCCCTATCTAAAATTTCCTTCCCGGCCAGCCAGATAAAATCCCGTGTCTGAAGTTGCCCAGGCACCCGGCGTTCCCCGGTAAAATAAATATCCAGGAACGCCGTGTCTTACGGGAAGGCATATCTTATATACCTAAAATTGACAGGCCAGGCTTGATTTCGAAACCGTGGCCAGGCGCGAATACCTGGATACCCAGCCCTTACGGGCCTTCTACCGGCGCCAGTTTATAGTTAAAATCAAGAAGGAGGAAGCCGGCCGTGAATTTAGAACGGGTTTTGAGGCGCCTCAAGAAGCTCGAAGAATATGTGAATTTCTTAAAGGAATATCAAAACGTGAGCCTTGATGAATTCCTGCATAACCATCAAATTTATTCCACGGTAGAAAGGGACATGGAGCTGGCCATTGTCTGCATCATAGATATAGGCAATTATATTATCAGCGCCATGGATTTACCCGAACCGGAAACCTATGCCGACATACCTTTAATTCTTGGTGCTGAAGGGATTATCCCGCAGGATCTAGCCCGGAAGCTGGCTGAGACAGTACGCTTTCGTAACATCCTTGTCTATGAATACATGGACATTGACCGCCGCCTGGTGTATAAACACTTACAAACTGGCCTGGACGACCTGGTAGAATTTATTTATGGCATTGGTAAATTTTTAGGAATACGGGAGTTATAGAAAGGTGCAAATTTTGTTCTCCCCAAAATATTTGCCAGCCGAAACGCGCCTGGATAAAGCAATAGCTGATGCTCTAACCGGGTATCTCAATCGCTGCCAGGATGTGGTGGCGGCGTACCTTTTTGGTTCTTACGCCCGAGGGACCAGCCGGGAGCGCAGTGATATCGACGTGGCCGTGTTATTTGCCGGCAGTGAAGAGAAATTGCAGCGTTTTGACCGCCGGCTGGAAATAATTATCGATCTGGAAAGGGTAACGGGAAAAAAGGTAGATGTCATTGACATTCAGGCGGCACCTTTACTGCTGCAACACCAGATCTTAAAGGACGGAATTTTACTGGTCGATAAAGATCCCCGTTACAGGGTGGCGTTTGAAGTTTGGTCCAGGCGCACTTATTTTGATCTGCAACCCCTTCTTCAGAGACGACATAAAAAAATTATCGCTAAAATCCTGGAGAGTGGCTGATATGGTTGATATCGAAGTTATAAGACACCGCCTGGCTTTGTTAAGTGAATATATAGCTGACCTGGAGGCAGAAAAGGAAATCGGCTTAAAAGACTTCCTGGCTGATAAACGGCTGCGCCGGTATGCTGAACGGACTTTACATCTGGCTATAGAAAGCTGCATAGATATTGCCAGCCACATTATTTCCGATGAGGGATTAAGGGAGCCACGGGATAATAAAGATATTTTTGCTGTTTTAGGTGAAGCCGGCTACCTGCCCGAGGAACTGGCTAAAAAACTTATGAAGATGGCCCAATTTCGTAACATTATTGTCCATGATTATACTCAACTTGATGCTGAGGTCATCTGGGGCATATTAAAACGCGATCTTGGTGATTTGCATCATTTTATGTTAACTATAAAAGAACGACTGGGAATTGGCTGATGGGGAAACGGTTACTGTTATTTTTTATCGTTTTCTGTTTTATGTTAAGTCTCTCCGGCACGGGGATCCGGCCGGAGGGCTGGCCCCTAGCGGCGCCTGCGGTCCGGGCGGATATCGTCGTTTACGGCGGCGGCCTGGCCGGCTGCGCGGCGGCCTGGAAGGCAGCGGCAACGGCACCGGATAGAACGGTGGTCCTAGTGGTTCCCTACCCCGAGCACGAGTACGGCGGCCTGGCTACGGTGGGCGGCCAGAACTTCTGGGACGTGCGTTACTGGGCGCGGGACGGGCGGCTGGCCCAGGGGGGGTCTTTTGCCCACTGGTTTAAAGCGGTGGGACCTTTTTACCGTACGGCAGATCTTTCGGCGCAGATTGCTGCTGACCTGGGGAGACTGCCCAATCTTCATACTTACTGGGCTATGGATATAACTGCCATCCAGAAGGACCGGCGCGGGCGGCTCAAGACCTTGGCCCTGCGGGAGCTGCAGAGGGATGCCGCCGGGACGGTAATCTGGGGTGAAGAGCGCCTAATACTTGCCGCGACCATCTTTGTCGACGCTTCGGAAGACGGGCGGCTCAGTCGCCTGAGCCATGCCGGGGTGACGGTGGGCCGCGCCGACTGGCCGGCGGATTTGCTGGCTGGGGATTTTATCGACCTTACTCTGCGACCACGCCAGCAGGCTGCTACCCTCATGTTCAAGGTGCGCGGGGTGCAGCCCGGCCGTTACCGGGATATGATTTTCCGCCAGGAGCGAGGGGTATGGTCTGCCTACGGCGGCAGGGAAGTTTACATAAACGACACGGTGGTTACCGCCTTTAACGACAGGTACGGCCCGGCGGGCTTTGCTTTAAAGCCCCTCAATGCCGTCCAGGACGGACCGGGGAACCCGGAGTGGTGGGTCAATGCCCTCCTCATCTTTAACGTCGACGGCCGGGCGAATGCCCGCGACCGCGGGCACGATGCTTATCCGGGGGATATGGCGCCGGAAGCCCTGGACACGGACACGGCCTGGCAGCGGGCGCGGGAGATGCTGGCGAATCCTGATTTCATCCGGGCACTGCGCCGCTTCGATGGCTTCCATGAGGCGGAAGTGGTGCTGGATGCGGATGGGAAACCCTTTGCCGGCGGGATGCTGTACCTGCGGGAAACGATTCATACGGTAGTCGAACCCCGGGAAGCGGGACCGGGAACGGAGGACAGCAACTACGCCCTGACCGCGGCGGCTGCACACGGCGCCGGGCCAGGTCCGGCGGAAGGCAACGACCTTGGCAATTATGTAAACCGTATCGGCCTGGGCTTTTACTGGCAGGATATCAATGCCTATCATTTCAGCGACCTTAAGGGGGGCGACGGTCGCTACCGCTGGCCGGTGACGCCTTTCTTACGGCCTGATTATCCCCGGACCATGCCGGGACCGGGCGGGTGGCCGCAGAACCCGGTCTATATCCCCTTTAACACCCTCCTCAGCCGCCCGGTGCCCAATTTGCTCATCCCCGGCTATGCGGCCAGCATCTCCTCCCTGGCCTGGGCTGAGCTGCGGGTCTTGCCCAATCAATGTGTCCTGGGGGATGCCGCCGGGGTGGCGGCGGCATACGCCGTGATGAAAGGTCGCGATCCCGGTACCTTCACCGATGCCGACGTGGCGGCCGTCCGGGAGATACTGGTGCAGTGCTTTGGTGTCCGGGTGGATAAGTAATTTTAAGTTCCGGTACAAAACAAGCCTGGTTCATAAATAACAAAAATGGAAGTCTGTGCCACCCTTGTTGACCGCAGAAAGCAGCTTTACGAAAGAGCTTTAGCGATACTCTTTACGATGCTTTCTAAGATAACTCCTTAACTATAAAATCTTTATAAGCTGGAAAATGCTTTATCAGGTGATCCATAAACTTTTCCTTATTATCGACTAATTCCTTAAATTGTTTTGCGTTTAATCCCATTTGACGAGTACATTGATCCCCTACTGTGCTTATTGATTTTAAGTCTCTCTGCTGCGCAATAATAGTTAAGGCTTTAGAATAGGTCTTACCGCTCCACATTAATTTAGCAACCTCTAGATTTGAAGAAAGTTTCATTGGGATTTTGTTTAATGGGATTGGATTAAAGCTCCCTTTAACATACATCTCCACTTCTTCTCGATTCTTAAAGTCGCCAAAGAAAGGTTCTGGTACAATAGTACATTTAGCAGCTAATGCATAATAAACTGGCCATACTGCTGGTAAATCATTTTTGTTAAAGTCAACATCCCCTAGTTGTGTCAATGCGTCATTGTACCATACGAAATAACCCTGTCCTCCAACATCATCAAGCTTCATGAGGTGATAACAAAACTCCATTTCTGCATATTTACCACTAGGTCCTTCGATGTAAAATGTGGTTCCTAATGTTTGTTCTGAAACTTTGTCCTTGTTTTTGGCTTCAGCCTCGCTCAATACAAACTCCAAAAACATCTTAACCATAAGGGTTTCTTTTTCAGGCAAGGCCTCCACCAGCCGGTATAACTCATCCTTGGAGACACTCAATGTTTGATACCCCCTCTTTGACTGTTCGCCTCTCCTCAATAAACTGTTCCAGATCTTCCTGGGCGATGCGGTAGCGGTTGCCTATCTTGGCCGCTGGCAGCTCGCCAATTTCAATCACACCTGCCGTGGCTCCTCCTGAACATGCGCGCCCCGGAGCAAGGTCTTCCCTCGCCGGCCGCGAGAACGGCGGCGTAAGCTATAGCGACCTCCTATACTGCTCGGGCAGGGCTTTATGCACGATAATCGCTATAACCCCTCCCGCCAGTGCCGTAAGCAATTGGGGGACCTGGAAAGCCTGCGCCAGCTTGGGAGGTAAGACCAGGATGAATTTCAGCGCCATACGAAGACCCCATACTTGCATACTGCGGCAGCAACGACGCCGACCCACGGGTTAAACCTTGCCAGCAGGCTGAAGACTATCACCAGCGTAGCGTTGGCCGCCATTATGAACGGCGTTACGGGCTGGGCGAGCGGGGGCACGATGCCCCGCATGAGGGCGATCCACGGCGTCAGGGCGCCTATGACGACACCGCCCCCCATGCCTACGGTTAAAGTCGCCAGGAACAGCATCGCATTTACCAGCGGGCCTGTCACCGGCTGTGGGAGCCCGACCATCTGGACTGCGACCGTCAGGGCCAGCAGCAGGGCGGTCGTAGTCAGAAACCTGGTATTTCGCCACATGACTTACCTCGCCTCCTCAGGTTTTTCCGGCTGCGTTCCTTTTTCCGCCAAACGCCTGCAGCAGCGTTTACACTTCATCCCTCATGTACCGCTTCTGCCCCGTGGGCAGGCGGACAGGGATCAGGAAGCCCTCCTGCTACCAATTCCAAAAAATGCGCTTGGTAATACGGAAGATGCCGGTTACCGCGCGGGTCAGCAGGAGTTCGTCGTGGTCAATGGTCACGGTTCATCCCTCCTGCAGTGCTTTTATTCTACAGGTTTCTGCCTTTTTCCTACCTGGGGAGGAAAATTTTGAGCGTAAAACCGAAGGCAACCCCTCAAGGCAATGTGCCTTGCCTTGATGCATGTCCCCTTCATGCGCCGGAGATGTCTCTGATAACGTTGGGCTAAGACGGGGAAAAACGCTCAAGACCACGCGGAAGGTCCGGCAGGAACTGCTTTCCACTGCAGGGCGACGGCGGCAAAATGTCTTGTCCTATAATACTTGATAAATATTTCACATTCTTACCTTTAACAGCGGTGGAATAAAAATCTAAAGAAAAAATGGGTTAAACGCATATTTTCTTAAGGCAGCCCCTGTCGTTTGGCGCAAGCGGCCGATTTTTGCCGAAGGTAAAAAAATATTTCCCGGGCATAGATGACCCTTCAGAAAGCCAGCAAGCGGCTTTAAAAAGGGTTATACAGGGTTGATATTTCCTGGAATACTCCTGGGAAAACGAGGGCAAAATTGCCGGCAAGGGGCGGCACGGCTCCGGCAAGTTATATCGAGTAGGAGGGGGCGGCTAGCCCCCGTCCCCTCACACCACCGGACATGCGGGTCCGCATCCGGCGGTTCACCAAGCTTGACGAAGACTGAGATAGCGTTCGGTTAAGCTCATGAGGCCCTGGGACTGCCAGTAGGTATTGCCCAGGGCTCTATTCATTGGCCCATGGGCCATCCGCCATGGCCCTTTGCGAGCGTTGGCGAATTCATGTACTACCCATTCTGGTAAACCCAGTGCGCGTAGTTCGCGATACCTGGTCCGTACTCGCTTCCACTGCTTCCAGAGGCACATGCGCAGCCTCCTCCGC
>NZ_BJKO01000001.1:2805840-2985197 GCF_006538385.1 Moorella sp. E306M
GCTTTGCCTCCGGCTTCCTTCAGATCCCACCTCGCGATGGGCACCCTTGCCTTTGGCTAGCAGACTCGTGCTGCCTCGCCTGCAGTGGACTTTCACCACTAAGTTAACGCCCATGCCGGGCGCACAATAACAAGGCCCGCCCCGGTGGATGAGGCGGGCCTTTTCCTGAATTTACGGCCAGCAAAAAATCACTACTCCAGCTGTTTCTTCAGCGTGGCGATTTCCTCTGGAGAAAGCTCTGTCGCCTGGGCAATCTTATCTAATTCAATGCCCAACCGCAACAAATTTTTAGCAACTTCCATCTTACCTTTCATCTCGCCTTTCAATAAAGCCTGCCGCTGCATCTCTTCCAGGGTTAATTCCAGGTTATAAATCATCTGTTCCACCTCCCAGGGATTGCTTGCGTCCAGGATACCGTCGATTTTTGCGCTAAAATCTCCTGGTATTCTCGGCTTGACGACGTTCTTCAGCCAGGTCGTAAAATGGCGAAACTCGTCAGGCGTGAGCCGTCTTAAGACCCCAGCCAGTTTCTGCAACCGTCCAACAAGCTCTTCAGGGCGCATCCTCTGGTCTAGGAGAAAGACGCTGGCGATTAGATTGGCCGCCCTGATAAGCTCTTCTTCGCTGTAACGGTTGACGTCAAAGAGAAGATAGCGGAAGTCCAGGAGATGCCCGCTGAAATCCCGGTAACTGTCCAGCATTTCTTTGAAGGAAAGCGCCGCAGTCCAGGATCCGGCCCCGTTGTAGAGCACCGCCGGGATGATGGGCGGCAGGCGGAAATGCTTGCTCTCCCGCTCGTGCTGCGGGGTATTGTTGTAGATTTCCCGCCAGATCTCGACCATATAGAGCAAAAGGCGGAAAGGTATCAGGTAATCTACCGTTGACTGCAGCTCCAGCAGGACGTAAAAGATGACGTTTTTATCTTTCGTCTTAAGTCTGTAGACGATATCGGCTTCTTTCTCGCTGAAGTCCTGGAGGACATAGGATTTGTTCACCAGGATGAGGTCGTCTGAGTCAATGGCCTCCACCCATTCTTCCCGGACGAAGGTCTTCAGCAGCTCCAGGAACACCCTTTTGTCGGCCAGGAGCTGCCGGTAACCCTTGTCGTGGGGGTGATGGGGAGGCCGGGGCTGCCCTGCGTTTTCCGGCAAGAGATCACCTTCTTCTGGATACTATTATACCATGTTTTTGTGGCAAAAAGATGGCGAAGAACCGCTAAATCTTTGGGCAGTAGAAGCCGCAGGCCTGCCTTACCGGCCGGACTTTTTCCACAGCCTTGACCAGGATTTCCTTCCCGGCCAGCCCGATAAAGTCTCCAGCCCGCAATTGGGCTGGCACCCGACGTTCCCCGGAAAGATAGAGGTCCAGGGTGGCCAAACACGCCAACCGTGTCTCTTCCCGGCCTATGACTGGGACACAAAAGCGACAGCCCTGGCAAGTGGCCATTGCCCGATCCCTAATCCCGGGCAATATTAAACGATGACCCTCATAGAAAGCGTTATCCCCGCCCATAGAGGACACCTGCCCCCGTCAGGGATGCCGCCCGGTAGATAATCCTTTCCCCATAGCGATTTTTCAACCTATCGCATACCCGGTCCAGGCGGGCCTGTTTTTCCACCCGGCCGAAAAGGTCTTCCTGGCGTGTCGCTGACGGTACCAGCCTGGCCAGGCTCACTCCCACCAGCCGCACCGGCCGCCCGGGTGGCCAGTGGCGGCGGAGGAGCTGCCGGGCCGCCGCGTAAATATCGGCAGCCGTATCGGTGTAATAGGGCAGGGTGTAAGACCGACCCAGCCAGTTAAACTCGGCGTCTTTAAGGCTTATACTCACCGTGCGGCCCAGGTAATTTCCCAAGCGGGCCCGCCGGGCCACCAGCTCGGAAAGCTCCAGTAAAACCACCTCAATATCTTCGTAACTGTAGTAATCCCGGGGAAGTGTGATCTGGTGGCCGACGGATTTAACCCTGTCCAGGGAATGAGGGTCCACCGGGCTGTAGTCGATGCCGTTGGCGCACTGGTGTAAAACCTGCCCCACGACACCGAAACGCCTGACCAGTACCTCGACGGGAAAACGGGCCAGATCGCCGATGGTATGGATGCCGAGCTTGGCCAGATGGGCCTCCATGCGGAGGCCGACGCCGAAAAGCTCCTTCACCGGCAGGGGCCACATCTTTTTAGGAACGTCCGGGTAATCAAGGACCGTCAGGCCGTCGGGCTTCTGCATCTCGGCCGCCATCTTGGCCAATAGCTTTGTAGGCCCCAGACCGACGCTGGTGGTGATGCCCACCTCGGTTTTAATCCTTTCTTTCAGCTGTCGCGCGATTGTCAAAGGTGAGCCGAAAAGATTTTCACAACCGCTAACGTCCAGCCAGGCTTCATCGATGGAGAAGGGCTCCACCAGGGGAGTAAAATCCCGCATGATGCGTAAAATGCGGGTGGAAAACTCGATGTACAGGTCGTGGTGGGGAGGGATGAAAATGCCGTCCGGGCAAAGGCATTTCGCTTCCCGGACGGTCATTCCGGTTTTGATGCCGTAACCCCTTTTGGCCTCATAGCTGGCCGCCAGGACGATCCCGTGGCGGGTGCTTTCCAGGCCGGCGACGATGACCGGGCGCCCGCGTAAAGCCGGGTCCAGGGCCTGGTGGACGGAGGCGAAGAAGCTGTTGGCGTCGCAGAGGAGGATGGTGCAGGAGGAAGACACTTAAGCTCACCGCCGGAACAAATGTTTGGATTTATTATAACTCTGGCGGTGAAGAGAAAGCAAGAGGGAAAAGAACAGATGTACGATGATTTTGCGGCAGGGGATAGAAAAATCACCCTGCCGGTTAATTACTGCGCCTCAAAAGTCCGATTACTTTACCCATAATGGTCACTTCCCGGGCTTTTATGGGCTGCATCCGGCTGTTGGCCGGTACCAGTTCAACATGGTCGTCGTAACGGTAGAAGTATTTGACGGTAGCTTCTTCGCCAAGCAGGGCGACGACGATATCGCCGTTTTCAGCCGTATCCTGCGGCCGGACGATGATGTAGTCGCCGTCCAGGATACCGGCTTCAATCATGCTGTCGCCCTGGACGCGGAGTATAAAGACTTCTTCCTTGCCAGTTATCTGAGAAGGGAGGGGAAAAGTATCTTCGATATTCTCCACGGCAAGTATGGGCTGGCCGGCAGCGATTTTGCCCACCAGGGGAGCATAAACGACGTCTCCGCCTGTCTTTGGAGCGCGCTCGACTAGTTCAATAGCGCGGGAACGGGTAGGGTCCCGGCGGATGTAGCCTTTTTTCTCCAGACGACTTAAATGGCCGTGGACTGTGGAAGTAGAGTTTAATCCAACTGCCTTGCAGATGTCCCGGACAGTAGGCGGGTAGCCATGGGTATTAGTGAATTGGCGGATATATTGCAGGATCATTTCTTGTTTTGGGGTTAAACCTTCGGGCATGGAAACCCCTCCTGGAGAATAACTTTACTTTATTTTACCATAACCCCTATTGCAGAACAAGTGTTTGCAGTCAATCTTTTTGGTAAAGATAGCAGGATTTCCCGTAGAAAAAAAGAAATAAGAAATTAAGCTTAAGGTAATAGAAAGAAAATAATAGTCACCCAATCTAACAGAAACAGGAATAATACCATTGAAACCATGCTATATAATGGGGTTGAGAATGTGATTTACGGTCATAGGTACGCGCGTACCGGTATCATTGCATTGGTTTTTGCGCTTTTCCTGATCCTTACTGGCTGCAGCAGCGGTTCTGAAGGCGGGGCAGTAAAGCAGCAGGCTTCAGGTATTCCGGCCGGGTCTACTGGCTCGCAGCGGGCGGTATCAGTGGCAGATGAAAATACCGGGCGGCAAGATCCCCCTGCGGCTGGAGATGCGGTAAAGGTAATAACGGCCACAGTTACTTCGGTTGCCGATGGCGACACCATGCATGTAAAAATAAACAGCCGGGAAGAAAAAGTAAGATTGATCGGGGTTAACACCCCTGAGATTTCGCACCAGGATTTGGGGATTAAAGAGGAGCCTTACGGTAAAGAAGCGGCGGCCTACACCCAGAAGCGGCTGGCCGGCAGGCAGGTTTACCTGGAGCTGGACGTAGGCGAGCGAGATAAGTACGGGCGGCTGCTGGCCTACGTGTGGCTGGAAAAGCCGGCAAACGGCAGCGAGGCTGAAGTCCGGGCCAAAATGTACAACGCCGAGCTGCTTTTAAACGGCTACGCGCAGGTGATGACCGTTCCACCCAACGTCAAGTATGCCGACCTGTTTATAAAACTCCAGCAGGAGGCCCGGCAGGCGGGCAAGGGCCTCTGGGGTGCGACCGTAACCGCTCCCGCTCCCATACCAGCCCCCGGTGACAAAAGTAGCAGCGCGGCGAAATACATTGGTAACTCGAGCTCGAAAAAGTTCCACCTTCCTAGCTGTCAGTGGGCGAAGGAGATTAGTCCCAGGAACAGGGTGGAGTTCACCTCACGTCAGGAAGCTATTAGCGCCGGCTACCAGCCCTGCAAAGTGTGCAGGCCATGAAAGAGTAGAATGAACTGTAGAATAATGTCACTTGATAAAGTAATATTCAGGTAGTAGATTTAGTTAAGTCAACGATCCTCTTGGCAATAATGTTGCAAGTGAGTATATCCTGTGGTGGGTTACAAAAACCAGTTGCTTAAGATATCGTTTGATATATAAGGCCAAAGAGAAGTGGTAGTTCGTGATCGACGCCCCCTATACCCTAAAGAAAGTAAAAGAACTTCGGGTTGACGCACTGTTTGGCAAAAAGAAGCACTATAACGCTGCTGATCGAATAGCGAAATATAATTTTACATTTAGTGTATTTACTATCCTGATTAACCTCTTTTTAGGATCAATTTTATTTGCATATTTAAGCATTTCGCTTCCCATAGCCATGCAATGGGCTGGCGCCTTCCTATCCCTAATCGCTGCTTTCCTTAGCTTATTACAAACACTTTGCAATTACCCAAAGGTCATCGAGGGACATCGCTCCATTGCTTCACGTTATCTCGAAATTGCAAATGAATGCAGTCGCCTTGAGGCTTATGTGTTGGACGGGGAGATGGATCTAAACGCATTGCGAGAAAAATTGGAGCGTCTCGCCAAAGTTTATGACCAAGTAGTAAAGGATGCAGAAGCCTTCCCAACGAACGACAATGATTATAAAAAGGCCAAAAAGGGATTTAATGAAGGTGAAGAAGAGTACACCCATGAGGAACTTAATAGTTAGGAGGAATAAAACTATGGGCGATGTTTCAAAGGCAATTGCTGATTTTATCGCAGATGAAATCAAATTGAGCCAGTCAGATATTAGTTCGGCAGTAGCAAGTAGAGAATGGTTCCTGGACCGTATCAAGAATGAGATCGCCAGGCGTATTGACGAACCGGTGCTTTATGAACCTGAGCCGTTTGTCCGATTTGGCAGCTATTTTAAAAGAACCAAGGTTGCCACTGTAGATGAGTTTGATATCCTGGTGGTACTTGATTGTAATACCGGGCATTTTGTTAGCGGTGGGGTGGAAATAGGAAAAGGCCTCGGCTCAGTGTCACCCAACCCAAGATACTATGACAAATATAAGAAATCAGATGGGTCAGGAGTAAGTCCTGCCAAGATGCTCAACTGGCTCAAGGGTGTTATTCAAACAGTTGTTAGCAGCTTCGGGGGAGAAGCCCCAGAGCGTAATGGGCAAGCGGTTACGGCAATAATCAAGAGTAAAAACCTCAAAATAGACTTGGTGCCGGCCGGTATTTTTCAAAGCTCCAATGGTAGGATTTTTTACGATATTCCTAAAGGAGATGCTAATAACAGTTGGATTTTAACTGCTCCCAGAGAAGATATTGATCTTCTTAATTCTGTAGCAAAGAATAAAGAGTATTTTCGCGACGTAATCCGTTTATACAAGTATATCCGTACGGCCTACAACTTCAAAGTTTCCTCGTTCGCTATTGAGACTGCCATCGTCCAGTATGGCATGTCAAATTACTGGTTCTCATCATTGGCCTTGAATGTTTATGAAACTTTGTCTCATCTGGCTTCGGCGTTTCGCTCCGGTGTTATTAATGACCCTCTTGATTTTGTCAATAATAACTTAATTGACGGAATTGAAAGCCTCGACTGGTATGCTGATCGTATAGATAAAATCGTAACAGATCTAAAAGCCCTTGAGAAAGAGCCTGACCAAAAAAAGGTGCGTCAACAAGTTGATAGGATATTTAAGAACACATAGTGCCGCTAAGGTTAATGGATTTTATGGCAACCGCGTCCCCAGAGCTTGGGTTGAAGTTAAAGAGGTGGACCCTACCAAGCATGGGAAATAGCCACACTGTTAGCACCCTTCAGGGTGCTTTTGTTTTGGCGTGATGGCACATATCTGAAAAGGGCGGGCGGAAAAAGGAATACACAGGGAGTGGGCAGAGCAGGTATTTTTGGAGAATGGAAGGAAAAACGAAAACAAAACGCGAATAACAATAGTAACCCTTATCAAACCTTATGACGCAATGCTGATGTCGTCATAATAATGAAACCCAGAACCGACAGCGGGAAGGGGCCAACATGACGCAAAACAGAAGAGGCTTCATCAACGCAAATCCCAAGTGGATCAGACCGGCGGTTACGGCGGCGCTTTTCCTCCTTGTGGCACTGCTGGCAGGAGCGGCGCTGGCCGGCTGCGGTGCCGGTCCCGAATCCAGCTCTTCCCTCGTCCCCCCGCAGACGGCCCTTGAAGCATCGTCTGTGGCGCCACCGCAAGTAGCCTTAAAAGAAACATTAAAGAGGACAGAGAAAATTAATGACACCCAAAATGACACCATTAACCAGACGGGGCAAAATAAATCGGCCCCTGCAGAAGTATATGAGCAGACGGCGCCTCCCGGGTCGGTTAAAGTCACACCAGCCGTTGTGACCATAGTGGTCGACGGCGACACCGTTTATGCCAGTTTAAACGGCCGTGAGGAAAAGGTCAGGTTTATCGGCGTCGATACTCCCGAGAGCACACGCGAGGTGGAGCCTTACGGCAAAGAGGCCTCTGCCTACACCCAGCAGCGTTTGGCCGGAAGGCAGGTCTACCTGGAGCTTGATGTGGGCGAGCGCGATAAGTACGGGCGGCTCCTGGCCTACGTATGGCTGGAGAAACCGGTAAACGACAGCGAAGCTGAAGTCCGGGCCAAGATGTACAACGCCGAGCTGCTTTTAAACGGCTACGCGCAGGTGATGACTGTACCACCCAACGTTAAGTATGCCGATCTTTTTGTCAAGCTCCAAAGGGAAGCCCGGGAGGCGGGCAAGGGCCTCTGGGGTGCGGCCGTAACTGCGTCCGCTCTTTCACCAGCCTCTGGCGGTAAAAGCGGTAGCGCGGCGAAATACATAGGCAACTCAAGCTCCAAGAAATTCCACTATCCCGACTGCAAGTGGGCAAAGGAGATAAGCCCGAAAAATCGCGTAGAGTTTAACAGTAGAGAAGATGCTATAAAGGCCGGCTACCAGCCATGTAAAGTATGCCGGCCGTGAAGGTATAAATGCTTATAACATTATAACATAAGACTTTTAACTGTAAACCTTTTTACCAGATGGAATATAGTTAATAAGCTTTCCGCAATTAAAAATGTAATGTAGATTAATACTAGGGGGAAGGCGAATGACATCATCACAAAGTATAATCCCTGTAAGTGGGGATATCGACATCTTAGAAGCAATAAGGAGAAGGAAGTATTATGAGAGCAAGATAAAATTAGAGACAGATGAGTTTAGGATTATCTTCAAACCCAAAGCATTTGAACCTATAGGTAAAAAAATTGAACTGACCAATGAAACAATGATCGCGGATAGCGAATATTATTCTCTTACTTTAGCCATAAAGCATTTTAACCCAACTCCTATAGAACGTTCTATTTACACCAAAATATTTCGATTAGTAGACAAAGACGGTTATATACACCCGGCTGCTTCACAGTACGTATGGACAATTCCCGATAAAGATGGGGATTACGTAGGCCATGTAAAACCTATAAGTCCTAACATCGAATTGTTGGGACGTATTTGGTATGACTTACCTAAAGATGCCGCTCCTTTTAAAATAAGGTTAAAAACCCAATTTTTAAAAGCAAATACCGAAAAAAGGGTAAAGCTACCTATAGAAAGATTTGAACAATTAGAACAAAGATATGGAATTTATTTGAGAGGTGTTAGCGCCTATTACGATTTGGTAAATGAGCGTTTTATGGTATATTCTGAAGTAATTGCTTTAAACGGCTCAAGTATTCAACAAGATTTAGAACTGAAATTTGTAGCTTACACAGAAGAAGATGATATACTATATACCTATACTTTTAATATAAGAGAAGATGATTTTGACGGCATAAAAATTTTAGACGGGACAGAATATTATGCGCCTATAAGACCGGCTAAAGTAAGAGTTTTCCCCATCGGGAAATAAAATTGCACAAGGGTGGTTGATGGCAGATGGATAAATTAGTAGAACATATACAAGAACAATTTATTAAGGAGGCCCGAAATTCGCCATTATTACTGATTGATTTAGCAAATATGGAAACTTATATGGCGGAAAGTTATAAAGCTCGTTCTTTTATAGAACTTCTACAAAACGCTGATGATGCTAAGGCTAGACGGTTTATAGTAATGGAAGCTCAAGATATTTTAATCATAGGAAATGACGGGAGATATTTTACAGAAGAGGATGTTTGGGCAATATGTCGTAGTGGAGCTTCCGGAAAACGAAGAGGCGGAGATACCATAGGCTATCGAGGAATAGGATTCAAATCGGTAGTTAATCTTGCTAGAAGGGTACATGTTTTAAGTGGAGAACTTAAAATGACATTCTGCCGTGAATTATCACAACGAGCTTTAGGTTTAAATATAAATGTGCCCCTTATCCGGATACCACACCATTATAACCCTTACAATAAAAGCAGCCAATTGGAAGGAAATTTAGAGGAACTTTGGGAAGAAGGTTATATTACCTTATTTATATTTGAAGGTATCAATACCCAGGCTTTAAATATAGAACTGGAAAACTTTGACCCCACCTCACTTTTGTTTTTAAAGAACATAAAACAAGTTGAATTTAAAACAGAGCTATCAAAACTTATTAGCATCAAACGTAAAAGAGATAACGACATAGAAATTGCAGAGTTGTCAACAGATGAGGGGAAACAGAGATGGGTTATTGTCAGGAACAGCCATCCGGTAGAAGCTGTAGCTTTTCAGTTAGGACCGGAAAATACATTAATAAAAGCAACGCCTGAAACTAGTGTAGCTCATGCTTTTACACCAACTAAAGAGCCTGTTGGTATCGCTTGTAAAGTAAATGGTGATTTTAGTACGGATCCGTCCCGGACCAAAATAGATTGCGATGAATTCACTAGAAAAGCATGCCAAAATTGTACCGATATTCTCGTAAACTTACTTAAAAACGTTTTAAGTAAAAAATTGCAGCACGATTTTTGGCGAACCCTTTTTGAGGTCATTGAGATCCATTTTGATCCATTAGAACGGTATTTAAAACGCTCTGAGTTTAGAAATCTATTTCTTACCACGTTAATTGAAAAACTGAAGGCCACATCATGGATACCTACTTCTGACGGTTTATATTGTAAACCTACCCAAATAAAAACAAAACCGGACTGGCTGAACTTGGATGATTACGAAGGACTTGTTAGCGCTTCTCCCTTTTATCCGGTAAACAAGGTTTGGGAAACAGGTTTACCAGGTATAACCGGCTTTATAACTAACTGCGGAGCCACTGAATTAGATATGTCAGAGGTTTTGACGCTGTGCGTTTCTTATACTTTATCATCAGAAGGAGCCGCCCAAGTAATAGCTGAATGCATAAAAAGGTATCGCTTTGGTATACCATCTGAAATAAAAAATCTTTTAAGCCACGCTAAGTTGTTTGAATGTGATGATGGACAATTGCATTCAGTTAATGAATTGCAAAAAAATAAAAAGGAAATAGCAGAAAAATGGATAAATATGGTTCAAAATTTAATCCCGAGTACAGGAGATTTAATATGGTTTCTTAATCAAATAGGTTTGAGTAAATACTCAACGATAACCTTTAAAAATAAGGCGCAGGATAATATAATCCCTACGGCTGAAATTTGTCATTCACCTAATTCTATACAGTTATCATCAGACCAAACTCCCTTAAAAAAGTCATGGACACAATATTTGGAACAGATTTCCAATAAAGGCCCTATACCAGAAACAGAATCAGTAATAACAAAATGGAGATCAGCAGAGTTAAATCTAGCAGCTTTATTTAACTCAATCGATGGTATTGAGGCTATAGATGTAAGTAAAAGCAATATTGGATATGACTTAGAGGTTAGAAACCCTGATGGGACAGTGGAATACATAGAGGTCAAATGTGTTGAAGAAATTGGACTTCCTTTTTCATTGACCAATAATGAATATTCTATGGCCAGTAAATATGGCGAGAACTATATATTAGCTCTGGTAAAACCATATGAAAAGAGTTTTGCTGTATGTTTTATTAAAGATCCCGTCAACCAGCTTAATTTTGAAAGGCGCTGTATGAGATGGGAATGGGTTTGTGATAAATATCCTATTTCCATAAAACAATTTCCATACGGCGAGTAACTTTTTGGCATTAAATGATAAGGGAGAAGTTAAAAAAAGAAATCAACGGTTAATTAACTGAACCGGCAAAGAGATCTAACTCTTGTTCACCGAATAAAATTGATTATTATCAAACAAGCTTTTAAAGATTTTGGGATGCTAAAAAGTTAAGCTTTACTAAAGAGAAATAAAGAAGCTAAGAAATATGAAGGTGTGCCTTATGCCTAAGCTAACATTACAACAATTAAACCGCCACTTGTATGCTGCAGCCGACATCCTGCGGGGTAAGATGGACGCCTCCCAGTACAAGGAATACATCTTCGGCATGCTCTTCTTAAAGCGGGCATCAGACGTTTTTGATGAGCAGTACGATGCCATTTACCAACGCCAGATCGAGCTCGGACGCAGCCCAGAAGAGGCAAAAAAACGGGCGGAAAACCCGAGCTTTTATTCGGGCCGTGCCTTCTGGGTTCCGGAGCGTGCCCGCTGGGAATATATCAAAAAAGAGCAGCATGGAGACGTGGCCAATGTTTTAAACAAGGCCCTTCAGAGTATTCAGGAGGCCAATCTCGATAAACTGGACGGAGTTTTAACGCACATCGATTTTACCAGGAAGGTAGGGCAATCCCGGATACCTGACCAGAGATTGCGAGATTTAATACGGCATTTTGATAAGTACCGGCTTCGCGACGAGGACTTTGAATTCCCCGACTTACTCGGGGCGGCCTATGAATTCCTGATTGGTCAGTTTGCCGAGTCTGCCGGGAAAAAGGGCGGAGAATTCTACACTCCCCGGGACGTGGTGCGGCTTATGGTACGCCTGGTCAAGCCCCAGGCGGACATGCGGGTATATGATCCTTGTGTGGGTTCCGGCGGTATGCTTATCCAGGCTCACCAATATGTAGAGGAAACCGGGGGAGATACCAGGAACCTTCGCCTTTATGGCCAGGAGAGCGATGGCGGGGTTTGGTCCATTTGCAAGATGAATATGCTCCTGCACGGC
Source organism: Moorella sp. E306M (assembly GCF_006538385.1). Lineage (NCBI taxonomy): Bacteria > Bacillati > Bacillota > Clostridia > Neomoorellales > Neomoorellaceae > Neomoorella > Moorella sp. E306M. The sequence continues at coordinate 2,817,437 of NZ_BJKO01000001.1, forward strand.
ATCGAAGATGCTGATATTAGAAATGAAGATACACTTGCCCGTCCTTTGCATATTGAGGACGGGAAGCTGATGCGTTTTGACCGGATAATTACCAATCCGCCCTTTAGCCAGAACTACAGTAAGGAAGGGATTGATTTTCCGGAACGCTTTACTCACTGGTGCCCAGAAAAAGGCAAAAAGGCCGACTTGATGTTTGTCCAGCACATGCTGGCAGTGCTGCGCGCCGGCGGCATCGTGGCCACCGTAATGCCCCACGGGGTGTTGTTCCGGGGCGGCGTGGAAAAAGAAATCCGCAAGCATTTTATCGAACAGGACCAGTTGGAGGCGGTTATCGGGTTGCCCAATAATCTTTTTTTCGGCACCGGGATCCCCGCCTGTATTCTGGTTATGCGTTCTCCTGGCAGCAAGCCTCCCGAGCGGAAAGGAAAGGTCTTGTTTATCAATGCTGAAGCTGAGTACCAGGCAGGAAGGGCCCAGAACTACTTAAGACCAGAGCACATTGAGAAAATAGTGTCTACCTATGAAGCTTTTGCACCTGTTCCAGGCTATGCCGCGGTGGTGACAAGAGAAGAATTGGAGGCAAACGACTATAACTTGAATATCCGCCGTTATGCTGACAATACTCCACCGCCCGAACCCCAGGATGTCCGGGCCCACCTGCAGGGTGGGATACCCCGGTATGAAGTGGAAGCAAAGCGGGAATTGCTGGCCGCTCACGGTCTGGACCCGGCTGCTCTGCTGGTGGACAAAGATGAGCGATATTTTGATTTTGCACCATCTTTGGCCTCCAGGGAAGATATCCGCTCCCTCATTGAAAAAGATCCGGGTGTTGTGCGCCGGGAGCAAGAAATGCGTAGCGCATTGAAAGAGTGGTGGGAGAAACACTCGGCAGCAATGAGTCGTTTGGTTGCCGACCGTAACTTTTTTGCCTTGCGGAAGGAATGGCTGGACTCCTTTGCGGAAGCCATGCTCCCGGTAGGTATGCTTGACCGTTACAAAGTGGCAGGGGTGGTAGCCAGTTGGTGGGGTGAAATACAGTACGATCTAAAAACTCTGGCTGCCCAGGGTTTTGAGGGCCTGGTGGATAGCTGGTGCGAGAGCATCAGAAGTGCCCTGGAGGATGAAGAAGAGAGAAAGAATGGCTTTGACCCTTTGCAGCATAAACTGATCGTTCGCCTGCTTCCGGAATACCTGGATGAGATAAAGAATGCCGAGGCCCGCCTGGCCGAACTTCAAGCCCAGAAGGAGGCTTATGAAAGAGGTGAAGGCTTAGAAGGCTGGTCCGAGGATACCGGTGAAGAAGATGATGAGGAGAACGGAGATAACAAGAGAAACATCGCCAAGGAACTGGAAGACTATATCAAGGATCTGAAAGAAAACATCAAGAATCAACTGGCACGTATTAAGGAATTGAACCGGGGCCCGAACATCAGGTCCGGTGAATCTATCGCCGCTTTACAGAAAAAAGGCCAGGATGCCAGCCACCTCATCCGGGAAAGAGATGAATTGATGGCCGCTGTAGCACCGGTGGAAAGGGAAATAGAACGTCTTACCGCCATTCTTCAACCTTATCTTGACGTAAAAGAAGCATTAAAGGAGGCAAAACGACAGTTAAGGGATTTAAAGAATCAGTTAATCGAACGCATGGATCAGGCGCGTAAGAAGTTGACCCCAGAGGATTGTGAAAGATTGGTGCTGGATATAGCCAGGGAAGAATTAGAGCAGCAATTGGAACGCTATATTGCAGAACACCGGCGAGAAGTGATAGCGGTTTTCGAAAACTGGTGGGATAAGTACCGGGTTACACTGGGTGAAATCGAGCAGGAGCGGGACGCTGCGGCGGCAGAGCTGGCCGACTGGTTGCGGAGGTTGGGGTATGCTTTATAAACCCCAATTACCAAATGATTGGCAATACATTCGGATAGGCGATTGTTGCGATATATTAGATAACCAACGAATTCCAGTTAATAGTGAGGAACGTTGGAAACGACAAGGTACCATACCATATTATGGCGCCAACGGGCAACAAGGCTGGATTAATGATTACATCTTTGATGAAGAACTTGTTTTGATTGCCGAAGATGGTGGTTATTTTGACGAATATGAGACTCGCCCAATAGCTTATGTCATTAGCGGCAAGTCATGGGTTAATAATCATGCCCATGTTTTAAGAGCTAGAAAAGAAATTACAACTAATCAATGGGTTTTTTATAATTTGGTTCACAAAGATATCAGATTCTACATTAGAGGCGGTACTCGGTCAAAACTTAATCAAAACGAGTTAAGGGAAATTGAAATACCGTTATGTAACATTAGTGAGCAGGGCAAAATAATTAAGATCCTACAAAATATTGATAATGCAATAAGTAAAACTGAACAACTTATTGCCAAACTTAAGTAAATCAAAGCCGGGCTTCTCCACGACCTGTTAACCCGCGGATTGGATGAAAACGGGGAACTACGCGACCCGGTAGCTCATCCGGAGCAGTTTAAGGATTCGCCGTTGGGTAGAATACCGATAGGATGGGATTGTGTTACAATCCAAACAATAGCAGCCGACAGGCCCCATGCAATTGTAGATGGTCCATTTGGAAGTAATTTAAAATCCATACACTACAAAGAGCAAGGAGTTCCGGTAATTCAAAGTGGATTTGTAACTACTGGTAAATTTATAGCTAATTCTTATGTTTATGTTGACACTTCCTTATTCCTTGCCCAAAAGAGAAGTGCAGTGGAACCAGGGGATATCGTTATGGCAAAAATAGGAGCCCAATGCGGTTCTTGTGCTATTTTACCAAGTGACCATCCAATCGGGGTTTTAGCCGGAAATGCACTTAAGATTTCCGTGGATAACAATAAATGCCGTACTGCTTATTTAGATTTGCTACTTAAGTACTATTACGATACAGGCAAAATAAACCTTATTAAAACCGAAACTGCCCAGCCTGCTATCAGTTTAAAAAGTCTAAAAGCAATGTTGATTCCTGTTCCATCCACATTGGAAGAACAGGATAATATTGTATCCGTAATGAGTTCACTTGAAAATCAGATCAATACTGAAGAACGTTATCTCGGTAAACTTATAAAGCTTAAATCCGGCCTCATGCACGATCTTTTAACCGGAAAAGTAAGGGTACCCTTGGACGAGGAGGGGGAGTAATGGATCTATTTGATGTCGACCGTCTAACAGAGTACGAGCTGGTGGAGAAACCGTTCATTAATCAACTGGTGAAAATGGGCTGGGAACATCTTGAGGGAGATATCGACATTCCTTATTTGACCGAGCGTGAGAATTTCCACCAGGTTCTCCTGCTTCCTCGTTTGCGGGAAGCATTGCGCAGGATCAACCTGGATGATGAGGGTAATCCCTGGTTGGATGATGCGCGCATTGACACCATGATCCGCCGCCTGGAAAGCCTGGGGCCGTTGCAGCTTATGGAGGCCAATGAGCGAGTTACTGAACTGCTGCTCAAAGGGACCGAGGTAGAAGGTTTGCCGGATTGGGACGGTGGGCGGGGGCAGATTTGCCGCTATATTGATTTTCGCCACCCGGAGAAGAACGATTTTTTGGTCATTAACCAGTTCCGGGTTGACCCGCCCTGGGTGGTCGGCAATAAGGGCTTTATTGTTCCGGATCTGGTGCTCTTTGTCAACGGCATCCCCCTAGTGGTGGTGGAATGTAAGAATCCCGAGCGGCCCGATCCCATGAATGAGGCCATTGAACAACTTCTCAGATATTCCAACCAGCGCCAAAGAGGTGGGGAGCCCGAAGGGGCCGAGCGCCTATTTCACTATAACCAGCTTATGATTGCCACCTATCGTTATGAGGCTCGGGTAGGAGCCATTGGGGCGTCCCCGGAATTTTTTGCTCCCTGGAGAGATACCAGTCCGGTACCCCAGGATGAGGTGCGAGCTGAGCTGGGGGTCGATTCTTTGAACGCCCAGGAGTTATTGGTGGCGGGGATGCTACGGCCTACCCATTTATTGGATATTATACGGAATTTTATCGTATTCAAGAAAGAAGGACATCGAACGACCAAGCTCGTCTGCCGTTACCAGCAATTTAGAGCGGTACATAAGGCTATCCAGCGATTGCTGACCGGCCAGACAAGGAACCGACACGGGACAAAGGACCAGCGTGGTGGTATCGTTTGGCATTATCAGGGCTCGGGCAAGAGCTTGACTATGGTTTTTCTGGTGCGCAAGCTACGGACCTACCAAGAGCTAAGGAACTTTAAGGTGGTGATAGTCACCGACCGCACCGATCTGGAGGAACAACTGGAAAAGACGGCGGCCCTTACCGGGGAAACTATCTATAAGGCTAACAATATTAAGGAACTTTTTAGCTTACTAAGAAGAAACAGTCCAGATCTGGTTTTTGGTATGATTCAAAAAATGCAGGTACTTGATGAGGATGCGGAAATTATTGAGTTTAATCCCCAAAAGTTTTTGGAACAGGAGCGGGCTGCCCTGAAGGCGCAGGAAGAACGTGAGGCCACAGTTTTTGCTGAGGCGGTCGGCGAGGTCATAGCCGAAGCGGAACAAGAACCGCAAGGTAAGACCATGAAGCTACGGCTGCCTACTAAAAAAATGGAAGTGCTCAATGCCTCTGAAGAAATCGTGGTTATAGTGGACGAAGCTCACCGCTCACATAGCAATGTCCTGCATCAAAACCTAATAGCGGCCTTACCTAACGCCGCCCTGATTGGTTTTACCGGTACCCCGATTCTAATGGGAGACAGGCCAAAAACCGAGGAAATTTTCGGCTCCTTTATTGATAAGTATCCCATGAAAGATGCAGAGGCGGACGGGGTGATCGTTCCTGTCAAGTATGAAGGCCGCACAACAAAAGGGGCCGTAGACAGCCCCAGCACCCTCGACCAGCTTTTTGAAGACCTATTCAGTGATCGTACACCAGAGGAGATCGAGGCCATCAAGAAGAAATATGCCACCACCACGGCGGTTATGGAATCTGAAAAGCTTATCCGGGCCAAAGCAGCCAACATGCTCCGCCACTATGTGGATCAGGTCCTACCCAACGGGTTCAAGGCTCAGGTGGTGGCTTCGAGTCGTCTTGCCGTGGCTAGATATTATGACGCCTTTCAGGATGCCCACCGGGAATTGTTGAAGGAATTGGCCGCCTTTCAGGATTCTTACCTGGAACTTACCGACGAGCAAATTCAAAAGTACGACAGAGATACCCAGTTCCTTATCCGCGCCAAACGACACGAGGAAACAATTAGGCGGCTGGAATTTGCCGGCGTGTTCTCCCCCAAACAGAATCAGCCTTCTGATTGGGATAAATTTACTGACAAACAAAAACAGCAGGCCAACATCATACGTTTTAAGAAACCCTTGGTTCACCCAGATCCCGCAGTCCAGGATGGCTTGGCTTTCCTCATCGTCAAAGATATGCTCATCACAGGTTTTGATGCACCCAATGAGCAGGTTCTGTATCTGGACCGCTTTATGCAAGGGCATCAACTTCTCCAGGCCATAGCCCGGGTTAACCGAACCTTTGGCGGTAAAAAATGCGGGTATGTGGTGGATTATTGTGGGATCGGTACCCATCTGAAGGAGGCTCTGGATGTATACAGCGGGGAAGATGTGGAAGGAGTGCTCCCCAAAATTGAGGACGAATTGCCCCTTCTAACTGAACGGCACCGCCTGGTCTTAGATGTCTTCCATAGCAGGGGTATCTCTGATATCAGGGACATCGATGCCTGTGTGGATTTGTTGAGTGATCTGAAGATACGGGCGGAATTTATTCAAAGGTTTAAGAGCTTTCTGGAGAGCATGGACCTGTTTGTGTACCGGCCCGAGGGGCAACCTTACATGAACGACATGAAAATTCTGGCCTTCATCAACCAGGCTGCGGCCAACGTTTATCGTGACCGTATCTTAAACCTGGTGGGGTGCAGCGACAAAGTAAGAAGCCTTCTTGATCGGTATCTGGTTTCCAGGGGTATCGACCCTAAAATACCGCCGATATCAGTTACTGATGAAGACTTTCCGAAGGTAGTGGGTGAGAAAAAGACAAGCAAGGCCCGGGCCTCAACTATGGTCCATGCTTTGCGCCAATATATCAGGGAGCATGAGGATGATGACCCGGTTTATTACCAGAAACTTAGCGAGCACCTGGAGAATATCTTACACAAGTTTGCTGAACATTGGGATGAACTTGAGCAGTATATGAAAGACCTGGTAAATCGGGTCCGGGCCGGGCGGCCCGACGATGGTACCGGTCTCGATCCCCGGACGGAAAAGCCGTTCCTGGGCGTTTTGGAGAAAGAGGGCTTCGGCGGTGTTGATCTTGGCCAGGAAAAGCGTTTGCAGTTGGCCAGGCATGTACGAACTATGTTAGATACTATCCGGGAACACATCAGCTATACCGATTTCTGGAGAGCTCCTGCGCTACAAAACAATCTGCGCCGCTGGTTGATTGAGTATCTTGATGAGAATGACGTGGTCCCGTACGATTGCCTGGAAAAGACGGTTGATGCCCTGCTGGCCCAGGCACGAAAACGCCACTCCCTTCTGGTAAAGCGATAAGACATCTTAAAGCTGATCGGGTGAGAATTAATTTCGAAAGAAATACTACGGAAATTACGGGAGGTTCAATATGGAGCTTCAGGGACTGGGGGATAAAGTATTACAGTTGAATGATTTGGTATTTGAAATACAACGCAGCCAGCGCAAAAGCCTGGCCCTAGTTGTGGAGAGGGACGGCAGGTTGACAGTCAAAGCTCCAGTCGAATGTCCGGACAAAGATATTTACAGGTTCGTGGAAAAGAAGAACCTCTGGTTGTATTTAAAGCTGAAGGAAAAGGAAAGGTTGGTCCGGAAAAAAGCCACGGCGAAGGAATTCGTACCTGGAGAAGGTTTTCTTTTTCTGGGCCAAAGTTATCGTTTACGCCTGGTAAACCCCGGGGAGAATGACCGGCAGAGGGAATCCCGAGGTGTTCGTTTTGGCCAGGAGACGGCCCAGGACTTTAAACATGGTGTTGGCGGTAACGCAAATAAGCAAAAAAAACTGCCTCCTCTTGTATTACGAGGGGGCTGGTTTGAGCTTCTGGCCAGCGAAGTGGATCGCGGCCGGGATCATTTCATCAACTGGTACAAATGCAAGGGCCTGGAGTGGATAGATAAGGACCTTGAGTATTATTCGCGGCGTATCGGGGTTGATAAGCCTACAGTTAAAATTCGAGAGTTGGGCTATCGCTGGGGTTCCTGCAGTCGCAAGGGGGTCATTAATCTTAACTGGCGCATCTTCATGGCTCCTCCTGCTGTCGTCCGTTATGTGCTGGTTCACGAATTAGTTCATTTGTTGGAGCCACGCCATAACCAAGCCTTTTGGGAGCGGGTAGAGATGGCTATGCCAGATTACCGCGAACACAAGCAATGGCTAGATGAAAATGGGGCAAGTTTAGATATTTAGTTGTTTGAGTATAGGATTCTTATATATTATGCAGGAAAACATTTAGCGGCAAAGTATTAGGGTTCAATAAAAGAAGGGACGACTATTTGTGGTTAATAGCATATTGAAATACGTGAAGATCTATGCAACTTTTAGTGATTTATTTGGTAGAAAGTTTGATAAACAGGAACTTATTAGCTTTATCAAGTCCCTTCCCTTGGGGGGGTTACTAAACATTTTGTCCCAGATAACGTCTTTACCCCTTAATGATAATCGGATTAGAGAACATTTCATTTCGTTTATTGAATCAATAGATGAAAATAATCACGTTGCCATAAGAGATCGTCTACAAAACCGTATGTTATATAGTCACCAGGGCTTATTAACTGTCTGGAAATGGTTACTAGCTTATGGTGACAAAAATAAATTAGGAAGTGGGGTTGAGATAAGAAGGGGCATAAATATTCTAATTTATTTATGCCTGATTGTTTCCGACTATTTATACGAAAGCGACGGTAACCCTGTTAATATTGAATATGAAATGTTAAGAAATGCTGCTTTTAATTCGCAGCAGGATATGTATTCTTCTATTGGAAGGGCTGCATATGTGTATATAGAATTGGCGCAGAATAAGCTTTTATTTAACGAGAAGGAGTACGTTGATTTCAATACGGAATTTAATAAGCATTATGGCTGCACGTTAGAAGAGTATCTTGCAGCGGTATGTGCTTTGTTTGCGCTATTTATGAATAAAGATTATGAGATTCGTCCCGTTTGGAGTAAGAACTTAGAAGAAGTTTTTTCCAAGACTGCTTTATCCAAAGATATCATTAAACCCCTTCTAGTTGAGTTTGATGATGCTAGCGAATGGGCAAGGCAGACTTTAGACTCCCCCTGGAATTTTTTATTATTCAAAGACAAGCCTCTCCTTCTTATTGATAAGAAGATTTTTTTGCCTATCATGGTTAAGTTTGTTCAGGAGCAAGTTTTTATTGGTCTCTTTCATAAAATCGCTTATTGCTACCAAGATAATCGGTTCTTAAGATTTATTGGGAGACCGTTTGAAATTTATCTTAGATTATTAATGCAGGAGGCTGTTAAGCAATCGCCCATTCCATACGAAGTTGTGCCAGAATTTCGATACGGTAAAGGGGGAGGCAAAAGGTCTCCTGAGATTATGTTGAAGTTAGGAGACAATCTACTTGTCGTTGAGGGAAAAGCCAGAAGAATGAAATTAAGCTCGCTAGTTGATGGGGACCCCACTTCAGTTGATAAAGATATGTCGAAGATGGTAATCGAGCCCATCAGACAGATGCATTCTCGTTTATTAGAACTATTTCAGCTGCCAGGTATACCCATTAACCTATCTAATGTAAAGAATATATATTTAATGGGCGTGACCCTGGAGAACTTTCCCACACTGCTTCCTTTTGAAAATAAAATACAGCAAACGATTAATCAATACTTCGAGTTACCAATCGATGCATATTTCCATGTAGATATTGAGGAATTTGAATTGCTATGCTATCTAATTAGTCGTAAGAACGGTCGCCCTATTTTCCGCATTTTAGAAAATAAAGCGAAGCTGTATCCTAACATAACTTTCAAAAACTTTCTCCACATTAGTTCCTTGCCTATGCGCAGACCAGACTTTATTAATTGTAAAAGCCAGCAATTACTTAATAAAATTTTAAGGATAATATTCCCGGATACTAATGTTTGACGACTAATGCATAATTATAGCAAAAAATTAAACCACTATAAGATCAATTCGTCTAGCAATTTGTTAAAATCTGATAGGCTCATTAAGAATGTAACATTATATTAACCAACCTCAATAATGTCCAAAACGAACGTTAGCTGCTAGTAGCCGCAGCAAGTTTCAGTATCAGAGCCGTCTCTGTTACCTCCGGCTCTGCTGTTCCAGTGTGGAAACGTATGCCCCCCCTTACTCCGCGGCCCTATGAGCCGCTTCTGGAGAGGGCGGGATAGGGTTCTATATATTTTAAGCTGAACCAGCCTAACAAAAAGCTCAAGGGTTAGGCCGAGTAGGTTTTTTGTCTCTTTATACTTTAACTAGGATTATGGGTTTTCAGGGTAGAGCAAAATTGTGGTTGGTGATGTTATGTCAGGCAAAAAAATTAAGGATAATTATTCTTTTAAAGAAATGGAATTTAATTTACAAGGATTTAAAAGCTTGAAGGCAATATACAAGTTGGCATACTTTTTTGGTTTTAAGAATGAAAGCATCAAAAAGAGTTTTGAAGAACTACAAGAGATAGACAAAAAATTTAAACAACTACAGGAAATACCAGATAAATTTAACCAATATTTTGCTCAACGTGGATGGATTGCATATGAATCTATGAACTTTGATATTATGGCTGAAGCAGTAAAATTTGCTGAAGAAGGTAAAATGGACAAAGCTGAAGAGGTTTTGATTAACTATTATGATAATAAAGAAAACCTCCTTTTTATGATTTCTAGACTAAAAGGTATAGAAGAATTTCAACCTAGAATAAGACTTATTCATAAAGCATTAGATGACTATATTGCGGGCAGATATCATGCATGTATACCGGTTGTGCTTATGATGATTGATGGTTTTGTTAACGACATTGAGCAAAAAGGATTTTTTGCAACTGGCATTGATTTAAATGTTTGGGATTCGATAGCAGCCCATGATAGCGGCTTAAATACATTGACTAAAATTCTAGGAGAATCAAGAAAAAAGACAAGCACTGATGAAATATATCTTCCATATAGGCATGGCATCTTGCATGGGCGTGATTTAGGATATGACAACAAAATAATTGCTCTTAAAACATGGGCAACTTTATTTGCACTCGGTGATTGGGCAAGAGCTGTTAAAAGTGGGAAAAAAGGGATAAATAAAGAATTTAAAGCACCTACTATTAAAGAATCAATTCAATCAATCAAAGATTCTTTAGAACAATATAACCAGATACAGAATGAGAAAAAACTAATTGAACAATGGGAACCGCGAACACTTAATGTTAATGCTGATTTCCCGGAAAAAGGGCAGGTCTCCGATTACCAAGAGGGGAGCCCGGAGAAAACATTAGTAGAATATTTTGAGTATCTTTTTAAAGGTAATTATGGCAAAATGGCACTTTTAACTACAAAGCTTTTTCCCTCAGATGATTCTATAAAAAAACTAGCAGGAGAAATAAGAAAGATTTTTCAGGGAAAAAGATTGATTGACTTTAAATTTATATCGGTAGAAGATAGAGCACCTGCGATTACAGAAATAAAGGTCAAATTGACATTTGAAAAGAAAAATACAGATAAAGTTACTATTGAGCATTCTTTTAGGTTAATCTATGTAGATAATAACTGTAAGCCATTAACTAGGAATTCCAATCGTGGAGCGTGGAGAATTATGTTGAACTTTAATGATATCGAATTTATTTAACATTTAACTATGAATTTTATAGTAACCATAAAATAATTAACCTATTATCGGCAAGTAAGGCGTTGTCCCCGATTTCGTAGAATTTAAAGGTAGTGGCCACTTGCCCCTGGGTAATATAACAGGGGTGGGAAAAACATTAAGAGGCTAAAAATATTTCCAAACGATTAACAGCACAAACTGCCATGTTGATGGAGGTGATAAGCCAAAGTAGTTTACAGGGGACTCGGGTGACTATTTGCAGGCGATGCAGAAAAAAGAAGGAAGAACAAATATCTTGTCGAAGAATCTATCAGCGGAGCGAAACAGCAAGCCGGGTTAAAGGCTGCAGCCCGGCGGTAGGCTGCGGCCATCACCCTGACTTGCTGTAAAAATATCTAAAGCAAAATTGTGAGAAGTACGAGATGCAAAACAATGTAAAACCCATGCATCATCTATTTCTGGGATTAGGAATTATTCTCTGCGATCAGATAATCAAATTGACGGCCAGATATATGATTCCCCAGCCAATAACCATTTTGGAAGGCATAAGCTTCGGGCCAGCAGTTAATCCCTTTTGCCCCTTTGGCCCCTCTTTCGCAGGCCGAATTTTACTTTTCGCAATAATAATTGTCTGTGTATTCTACCTTGCAAGGTATAATCCACCCCATAAAGATTTCAGATTATACTTGGGGACGGGGCTGGCTGCCGGCGGCGCCATTAGCAACGGCCTATCCTGGCTGATACAGGGATACGTCGTAGATTACATACTACTGCCTAATCTTGGGGTTGCCGCCAATTTAGCAGATATTGCTTTATTTACCGGTATTGTCTTTATTTGTTTCGGCATAGCACGGGAAGTCCGTTCCTGGCTGGAAGAAAAGCAATATTCCATCTCCAGAATACTTCGCGACAAGAAAGGGGCCGTTTTACCGTTAACCCTTATTGTCATAGTTATACTGTCATTCCTTATCACAGCTATTTATTCTCTGGTCCTAACTAACTACAAAAATGCAACCTATTGGGATAACAAAACCAAAGCCCTTTACCTGGCCGAGTCGGGGATTAATGATGCCCTCTATCACCTTATCGAAAAAGGCGAACAGCCGGCACAGATCAACAGCGACCCTGCGGTAATGGGCAGCGACGCTTCTTACAGCGTCCAGCTCATTCCCGCAGGAAGCGACAAGTTAAAAATAACATCTACGGGCACGTACCGGGGTGTCAAAAATACGGCAAGCCTGATGGTCTACTATGTGGGTGAGACTTTGTTCCCCCAGGCTATAGTGGACTTGAGCGCCCAACCCGAGGAAGATGGCTATTATGAAGGTTACCAGTATCCAGCGATAACATTCAATCTACCCGCTGTCCCACCGGCCCTGAACCCGGAAACGTTAAACCCCGGGCAGGGTGTGGGGCCCGGCGACCACTGTTTTACCAGCTTTGAGTTGCAAAACAACAAAAGCACCACTATCACCGGCCCAGCGAACATATATGTGACCGGAGATTTCCAGCTCGACAATAATGCCGGCCTTACAGTCAACGGCCAGGTCACATTTTACATCTCAAGAGACCTGCATCTGGAAAACAACAGCAGCTTAAACCTTTTGGGGATGACAACGTGGTATATCGGCAACGATGCCTCATTCCAAAACGGCGTTACTTTAACCCAAATGCAACCGGCAGTCTTTTACATTAAAGGCGATTTAGACGCGGGCAATAACTGTCGTCTGGGAACCATACCGGCGGCCAACCTGCTCTTTTATCTGACGACCGACAAAAGCCATGACGTGGATGTAAACAACAATGCCGCCATTAAAGCCGGCCTGTTTAATGCGACTGGCCAGGTTAATATTGGCAATAACGCCACAATAAATGGTGGTGTAGTAGGCCAGCAGGTAAGTTTAAAAAACCATGCAGCTATTAACTATGATGAAAGCTTGAAGAACGTCGGTGGCGGGAGCAATGGCACCTGGAAAATCCAGGCCGGTTCTTGGGCGGGGGAATAATTATATGCGATGCGGACGAAAGCAGGACGGCTTTACCCTTGTAGAAATGGTGATTGCGGTTTCTTTGCTTATAATTGTGCTCGTACCTTTTATGGGGGCGCTGACCAATGGCATCATGATGCTTTACCGCGGCCGCGACAGGTCTGTCGCCAGTTACCTCCTCCAGCAGCGGGCGGAGGAAATTAAAGCTGCTGGATATGACAACCTGCCTGTTGGCGAGACGGCTTATCCTAACTATGGCGGGAGCGCGTGGACGCTTAAACAAAATGTCAGCACGATAAATTCAATGCCGGGCCAGTGTGGGAGCGCTGTGGTAAAAAAAGTTACGCTGGAACTGGATAAGAACGGTAACATGGTTGATTCTCTGACTTTTCTCCTCTATAAAGGGGGGATTTGATGCTACGAGAGCATTTAAGGGATAGCAAGGGTTTTACCTTAGTAGAAGTTATGGTTGTTGTCGCTATTATCGGGCTAATCGCGATTCCTATCTATGATATCTATCTCCGCGGCTGGCAGGCTAACACCAAGGCTTTTAGACAGACAAACACTCAGGACGCAGCAGTGAAGGTGATGGAAGAAATCTGCGACGGATTTACGAATAATGGCGCTAGGGTTGAAGGGATAAGGGGCGCCGGGGCGGTTACATTTGATTCGCCGGATTACAGCAGGTTCGCCTATCTGGCAGGAACAAGCGTTGTCAGCTATTATTTAAATGATGGTGTACTTTATAGAAGCGTACATCCAGACAACGGGTCAGTAGTCATTAATGAAACCGGCGGGGTGCAAATAGCTGGAAACGTAAAGAATTTCATGGTAAAACCTGATAGCGGGAAGCTGGTCAGCATAACTTTAGAAATAGGCCAGGGCAGCGATGTAAATACAAAAAGCGACATTACTTTGGCTACCAAAATACTACCACGGAACCTGGCAAGCAGAGAATGAAGGACGATATTCTTCTTCGTGAGCAGAACCTCTCTCAAAAATGCGGAGATAGATTATGCAAAATTTTTGACCCAACAACCGATTTGGGTGCATACATACTGGGTATACTTTGGGGTGCCTTCTCCATATCCGATGAAGGCTATTGGCTCCGCCACCGCGACAGATGGTATATCGAAGTGGTTAAACAGTATTTTAGAATAGCATCTTGCGGGCATGAAAGCCATTCAAACACTGGTACACAGTGGCGGCTGAAAATAACCCGCGCGGCAGACGTGGCCGCCGTGAAAACCATTCTAGAACGCTACGGCTGGACGCCCAGGAAGGCCCCGGAGAGGCCGTACCCGCACGGCCCTTTAGACGACCGGGGCTTCGTACGGGCGTGGGTCGAGCTGCACGGAAGCGCGGATGTAACTCGGATCGGGCGGAAGAGGACGTTGACGCCCAGGCTGAGGGTGTACGGGAACAGGGTGCTTATGGACGATATAAACCGCGTTATAGCTACCGGTACAGGGCTGCCCCTACGGACGTTGCAGAAAACGGTGAATGAAGCCACGGTGGCGCTTTACTACTATGGAAAGAGCTTCCGGACCGTGGTGGATTGGCTCTACGCTGGAGCAGAGCTGTACAACCTGTTGGTAAGGGCGAGGTTCGAAGGAGTTTTACGGGGAAATGAAAACATATAAAGCACTTAATAAAGAATGGATTTATAGTTTATGTGAATCACAAACTGTAATAAGAGCAGTACGCTTATAATTTTCCGAGTTAATCTCAACAGCCCTGGCTCACGCCAGGGCTGTTCTTTTCCGGTGCCATTTTTCGACCGGAGGAGATGATTCAATGCAAGAAGCGGAACCCACTGTCAAGAAACTTGAGACTGACGATTTGCCCCCCGTGCTCACCGTGCCTGAAGTGGCGAGGCTTTTAAGGATAGGACGGGCGGCGGCGTATGAGCTCGCTAACAGAAAGGATTTTCCGACAATAAGAATCGGTCGCACCATCCGTATCCCCCGTGAAGCGTTGCTCCGGTGGATGGAAAAAACCTGCGAAGAGAATTCCGCCGCTGGGGTAGAAAAGATTATCCCTTTGAAATTGAAAAAGTCAGTGAGATGATCCTCAAAAGCATTGCGAATCCTTGCAGGAACCCCCCTTCATTCTGACTACTATTTTGACTACTACCCGTACTACTACCGGGGGATAATTAGAAATCACGAGGCATCACTAGATGAGATGAAAAATCTCCCGAAGCCTTGAAAATGCTGACTTCGCATCACCATGGATAACAGCGGATCACGTGAGAGCACGTACTGAAAAATGCGATCTTATATCTCTTAATCAGCGGGTCGTGGGTTCGAAGCCTACCTGGCGCACCAGGAAAAATTAAGTCCCGCAAAAGTTTGCGGGACTTAATTTTTATCTACCTTACTAACACACGGCGAATCTGTCTACAAATCGCCGTCCGTTAACTATGGCCAGCTAATATTCAGAAAGCCTTGTAAAACCAATTTAAATCTAAACCCACCGCCAGTAATAATTAACTAAATTTTAATTTTCCCCTTGCATTTTTCTCCTCCAGGTGTTATCCTGAAGACAGGATGGTGTATACAAAACACCGGAGGAGGCGGGGGTTATGGATTACCTGCTGACCTGGATTAACGGGGAAGAGGTAGATTACCGGTTTGTCAGCGCTCAGGAGTTACAAAAGGTCCTGGCTGCTGAAGAAGAAAAACAAAACTGCATCGTTGTCCCGTTACATTAGGCACCCCGATCCGGCATGAGCCGGCTTTTATTTTTTCTTAAACCATGGTACTCTATAAAAAACATTAACAGGAAGGAACTCCTGATAACGGTAACACCCTCTTCAGGCAAATAATGAAAGAGGACGTGATTAACTTGGCCCTCCCCTATAACCTGGATGTCACCCTGGACCTGGCCCGTAAGGAACTGGAGCAAGGCAACCCCCGGGAAATAGCCGTCAATAAGGGGGCTACCTGGGATGGGGAAAAAAAGGTGTTAATCCTGCCCTCTTTAAGTGACGTATTTCACATATCCTGCCCCGGCGGGACCATCAGTACCAGTGACGGTAGCAGCGTCGACCCGCGGGTGCAGGTTTTAATCCTCCACTACCTGGTGGGACCGGCAGTTGCCCTTAAGGGTGAATGGATTTCCTTTAAGGAATTACCCGGCGGCCATCTTTACCAGCAACCCTTTTTTGGCCGGGCCGTCTTGCCCCTGGTCCGCACCTTCGGCCAGGATCCCGCCGGCCTCCTCCAGGCCGCCCGGCCCCTTGGTGGCCGGCCAGTAAACCATGGAGATGCTGCCGTTGAACTTTATCCCTTTCCTAGCCTGCCGATAAGGCTGGTTATCTGGGCCGGCGATGAAGAAATTCCCCCCAGCGGGACTATCCTTTTCGACGCTTCCGCGGCGGCAATCCTGGCCACGGAAGATTACGCCGTCCTGGCTGAATACCTCGTCAAACGTTTAAAAAGCCAGGCGAGGGAGTCGAAGTAGCTATCAAGCATGTAGTCAGCATCAGTTTGGGTACTAATAGCAGGGATTACCAGGTAAAGCTGAACTGCGGCCAGGAGACAATCCTCCTGGAGCGGCGCGGCTGCAATGGCCGCCTAGACCTGGCAGCCCGCCTTCTTAAAAAACTGGATGGACGGGTGGATGCCCTGGGGCTTGGTGGCGCCAATTTTAACTACCACCTGGGTTTGCGGTGTTATCCCTGCCCGGCAGGCCGGTATTTAGCCCGCCAGGTTAAAGAGACCCCCCTGGTGGATGGCTCAGGCTGGAAACAATGGATAGAGCCCCGGGCCATAAGCCGGCTGGCTTTTTTACCCACCGGTAGCAGGGCGCTGGTAGTTTCCGTCCTGGACCGCTTCTGGCTGGCTCGGGCTTTACAGGCAAGCGGCTATCCCGTCCTGGCGGGGGATGCCGCTTTTGGTTTAAAACTTCCCCTGGGTTTTCCTTTATCAACTTTCATGATCCTGGGTTATTTAACCATGCCCCTCCTGGCCCGTTTACCGTTGGCCTACCTTTACCCCCTGGGCCTTGACCAGGAAAAATCTCATCCCCGTTACCGCCATCTCTTCGCCAGGGTAAAAATTATTGCCGGGGACTGGCATTTTATCCGTCATCATTTACCTCTTTCTCTGGCCGGCAAGGTAATTATTACCAGCGGCACTACGCCTGCCGACCAGGAACTCCTGCGCCGGCGCGGGGCCGCCTGGCTTCTGGCAACAACGCCTGTCATCGATGGTCTCAGCCCGGCGGCCAATGCCATGGAAGCCATTATGGTGGCCCTGGGGGCTGCAGCGCCCCAGTACCCGGCTCTGGCCGGGAAGTTAGGCTGGTTGCCCTCCCTTTACTGCCTGCACAAATAAAAGGTAATCCCCCCTTGCCAGGCCTGCCAGGGGCAAATACCACCTCTACGAATTAGTAGTCATTTCTCTCCCTTCCTGGCAATAGGATATAACAGGAACGGGGAGAGAAATAATGGCTGTCACCAGTGGCAACCCTACGATCTGCCGGATTAATTGCAAGCCCAGGCACGCCGGGGAGAGAAAAACGATTGCCTATTACCTGGACCTGACCCGGAAGCGCATACCCACCTGTGCCGGCATCAATCTGGAAGGTAATGAGTTGGCTATCCAGGGCCTGGGCTATGACGGCCGCTGCGCCTTCTGCCGCTATTTTCGAAAAGCCTTACAAAACCGCGGTATTCGTTTTAGTTGCACCTGTCCCTTTGAAGTCCAGGATAATAGCTGTACCTGGCGGGTTAAAATAGGTAGCGTCTTTTTTCACCAGGACCTCCTTGAAGATGAAGAAAAATACCTATCCTACCTGCGCCGGGTAGAAAATGACCCCCGGGATCTGGAAGCCCGGCTGGCCCTGGGAGTCATCCATGAATACCATGGCCGTTTTGCCCCGGCTCTAGCCAGTTACTGGGCCGCCCATGACCTGGATCCGGAAGACACCTTCATCAAGGAACGCCTCCAGGATATTCTATCATTATTACAGCAACTATTATCAACCTCAGGACAGCAGCAAAACTGAGGTTTTACCAGTTTAAGGAAGCATATTCAAACCGGCGGCCTTCCGTGTCCCAGCACGGAAGGCTTGCACCCGTCCTGTCCCTGTGGCAATATATAGATAGCCAGAAAAAGGGGACGGGAATAAGCCATGAATTTGAAAACTATCGGCGAGTTTGGCCTCATCGAACGCCTGAAAGCCGGAGCTGTAGTTGTCCCGGATAAGGTCATTATGGGTATCGGTGATGATGCTGCGGTTTTAAAAGGAGAAAGAGGTTACCTGACCCTGGCCTCTACGGACATGCTGGTGGAAGATATCCACTTTACCCTGGCCACGGCTACGGCCCGGGAAATAGGCTACAAAACCATGGCGGTAAATGTGAGCGATATTGCCGCCATGGGTGGTATACCAGAACAGGCCCTTATTTCCCTGGGTTTAAGGCCGGAGCAGCCGGTGGAGTTTGTGGACGAGCTTTACGCGGGCTTACGGGAATGCGGCCAGCGTTTTGGGGTCAATATAATCGGCGGCGATACCGTATCTTCCCCCCGGGCCATGGTTATAAATCTGGCCATCCTGGGGCGGGTAGAAGAGGGAGCCTGTCTCTACCGCAGCGGCGCCCGGCCGGGGGATGTCCTGCTGGTAACGGGCGATCTCGGCGGGTCGGCTGCCGGCTTGGATACCCTGCTCTCACCGCGCCCGGCTCCAACGGAGGCCGTGGCCTTCGCCCGGGAACGCCACTTCCGGCCCACCCCCAGGGTAGCTGAAATTCGTGCCGCCCTGCCAGCAGGGGGAATAACGGCAGCCGATGATATCAGCGATGGCCTGGTAGCTGAAATATATACCCTTGCCCAGGCCTCTGGTGTAGGCATTACCCTGGAAGCCGCTGCCGTGCCCATCGCCCCGGCCACCAGGCAGCTGGCCGCTATTTACCAAAAAGATCCTCTGGATTATGCCCTCTACGGAGGTGAAGATTTCGAGCTCCTCCTCACCTGCCGGCCGGACAAAGTAGCTGCCGTCCAGAAAGCCATAGCCGAAGCCTGCCAGACCCCCGTGACCCCCATCGGCAATGTGGTTCCGGCCGCTGAGGGTATTACCATTATCATTGAGGGAAAGAGATTGCCTTTAAACCCCGGTGGTTATAATCATTTCCGGTAATAGTTAAAAAGTTGTGCTCTTGCTGTTCAGGGTAGTTTGTGGGAGCGCCAGGGCAAGCTATAGCCAGGAAGATGGATTGAAAGTTTTGTAGGCAGGACTTGCAAGCTGCCCTTATTACCTGGTAATATAAGGAGGTAGGGAATAATAAGGGGGATAGATTAATTGAGTGAAGATATTAAAGCCAGGCTGGCCGACCTTGAAGCCAGGCGCGCAGTAATTTTAGCCGGCGGCGGTGAGGAACGCATCGCCAGGCAGCATGCTGCCGGCAAGCTAACGGCCCGCGAAAGAATCGAATTATTGCTGGACCCGGGCAGTTTCCTGGAACTGGACCAATTTGTCCGCCACCGGGCCACAGATTTTGGCATGCAAAATATAGAAACACCAGGGGAAGGGGTAGTTACTGGCTCCGGTACCATCAACGGCCGCCAGGTTTATGTCTATGCCCAGGATTTTACCGTCATGGGCGGCTCTTTAGGGGAAATGCATGCCGCCAAAATCTGTAAAGTTTTGGACCTGGCCTTGAAGACAGGGGTGCCAATTATTGGTTTAAATGACTCCGGCGGTGCCCGCATCCAGGAAGGGGTGGCGGCCCTCAATGGTTATGGGGAAATCTTCCGCCGCAATACCCATGCTTCCGGCGTTATCCCCCAGATTGCCGCCATTATGGGACCCTGTGCCGGCGGTGCCGTCTATTCGCCAGGGTTAATGGACTTTATTTTCATGGTCAATCATACGGCCCAAATGTTCATTACCGGGCCCCAGGTCATCAAAGCCGTTACCGGCGAAGAGGTAACGCCGGAAGAGCTGGGCGGGGCTGCCACCCATGCCATGAAAAGCGGGGTAGCCCATTTCTATACTCCTACAGAAGAAGATTGTCTGCATTTAATCCGAACCTTGCTCGGCTACCTCCCGGGTAACAACCTGGAAGATCCGCCCTATGTACCCAGCCATGACCCGGTTGACCGGCAGTGCCCCAATTTACGCAATCAGGTCCCCGTCGATCCCAATAAACCCTATGACGTCAAAGAAATAATCCACGGGGTGGTAGATGACGGCCTGTTTCTGGAAATCCAGGCTCAATTTGCAACCAATATAGTTATCGGCCTGGCCCGCCTGGGCGGGTATACTATAGGTATTGTTGCCAATCAACCCCGGCACCTGGCCGGCTGCCTGGATATCAATGCTGCCGATAAAGCCGCTCGTTTCGTCCGCTTCTGTGACGCATTCAACATTCCTCTGCTTTCCCTGGTCGATACCCCCGGTTATTTACCCGGAGTCGACCAGGAGCAGGGCGGCATTATCCGCCACGGGGCCAAACTGCTGTATGCCTTTGCCGAAGCCGTCGTTCCGAAAATAACCCTGGTCTTGCGCAAGGCTTACGGCGGTGCCTACCTGGCCATGTGTTCGCGCTCCCTGGGGGCTGATCATGTGGTAGCTTGGCCGACGGCGGAAATTGCCGTCATGGGTCCCGAAGGGGCGGCAAATATTATCTTCCGCCAGGAAATCAGCCAGGCCGCCGATCCGCCTGAGGTACGCCGGCAAAAAATAGCCGAATACCGGGAGAAATTTGCCAACCCCTATGTAGCCGCCGGCCTGGGCCTGGTGGATGCCGTCATTGACCCGGCTCTCACTCGCCGGCATCTAGTCCAGGTCCTGTTAACTTTACTTAATAAAAGGGAAAGCCGCCCGGCTAAGAAACACGGTAATTTTCCCGTTTAACTGTATTTATTTTCAGGGCAGGTGATATTTTGTGGTCGTTTCTTACCAGCAAATTGTTTTAGATAAAGCAGTTGCCCCGGAAATCGTCGCCGCCATTACCGCTGCCATAGCTGTATATATGTCGGCGGAAACCGGTTGGCAAATCACGGCCATCCGGCCTTTGAACAGGAACACCAGACGCTGGGTCCTGGCCGGGCGGCAGGAGCTAATGCATAGTTCGCTGGCGTTAGTAAGGAGGCGGATGGCCGGTTGAAGCGTCATTTTCAGGTTACTGTTAATGGGGAAACTTTTAGCGTCGAAGTGGAGGAGGTAGGTGGGGCACTTGATCATTTACGCCCGGCAATGAAAGCTCCCGTGAAGAAAAC
Source organism: Moorella sp. E306M (assembly GCF_006538385.1). Classification (NCBI taxonomy): domain Bacteria; kingdom Bacillati; phylum Bacillota; class Clostridia; order Neomoorellales; family Neomoorellaceae; genus Neomoorella; species Moorella sp. E306M. Next base: position 2,838,488 of record NZ_BJKO01000001.1, read on the forward strand.
GCCTCCTCTCTACCAGGCCGGCCTTTCCCCGCGACCCCCCTTACCCCAGGATAACCGCACTGTTACATCGCCTTTACCGGGTACGGTAGTAGAAGTAAGGGTTAAACCGGGGCAGAAAGTAGCTGCCGGTCAGGTCCTGCTCATTATCGAAGCCATGAAAATGGAAAATGAAATCCAGGCTCCAGCCGGGGGAGTTGTCCAGGAGGTCCTGGTCCAGACCGGTAGTAACGTAGCCAGCGGCCAGCCCCTGGTTAGACTGGGCTAATCAGCCCCGCAAAAGGAAGTGCTGGGAAGTGCTACCTCATACTTATGTCGTCCTGGATGTAGAGACAACCGGCCTGGACCCAAACCAGGACCAGATCATTGAGATTGCCGCCGTCCGCCTGGAGAAAGGCCAGATAACCGGCCAGTTGCATACCCTGGTCAATCCCGGCCGGCCGATACCGCCCTATATCCAGAAGCTCACCGGTATCAATGACGCCATGGTCCGCGAAGCCCCCCGTTTGACAGAAATCCTCCCCGGTTTGCTGGATTTTATGAGTGAGGCTATTCCCGCCGGTCATAATGGCAGTTTCGACCTGGCTTTTTTAAACCGGGCACTGGGTACTACTGCCTGGCACCGCCCCTTGCTGGATACCTTAACCTTGAGCCGTATACTCTATCCCTGCCTGCCATCCTACCGGCTGGAGTTTTTAAGCCAAAAATTTTCCCTGGAAGTAACCGAACACCACCGCGCCCTGGGAGACGTACTGGCCACCGTCCAGCTGCTGCATACCCTCTGGCGGGCTACCCTGGCCCTGGATAAGCATCTATTAACCAGCCTGCTCAAGCTGGCTCCGGCCGGCCTGCAGCCCTGGTTTCAGGCAGCCCTGGCCGCCGAATCCATCCCGGCGGCCCCGGCCGAGGTGGCCGCCACCGGGCTCTTTGCCCTGGAGGAACTTCAGGCATCACCGCCGGTAATTCCCGACTTCAGCCCGGACGAAATAGCCGCCCTCCTGGCTCCAGGGGGCCTGCTGGCCAGTAAACTCCCCGGTTATGAATACCGCCCCCAGCAGGCAGAGATGCTCAAAGCCGTAGCTACGGCTTTGAGCAGGAATCAATATCTCATTGTTGAAGCCGGAACAGGTACGGGCAAATCCCTGGCCTATCTCCTGCCGGCCATTTACTGGGCCTGCCGCCAGGGCAGGAGAGTAGCCATTGCCACCCATACTATAAACCTCCAGGAACAACTCTGGCATAAAGACTTGCCCCTCTTAAAGGAAATCCTTCCTATCCCCTTCAAGGCCGCCCTGGCCAAGGGGCGCAATAACTACCTCTGCCGGCGTAAACTCAGGGATTACCAGCATAACCCCCCTCCAGGGGAAGAAGAACGCCATTTTATTCTCAGGGTACTGCGCTGGCTCAAGCTGACTACTTCCGGAGACTGGAGCGAAATGAAGCTGAAACCGGAAGAGGAATCTTTGAAGCTTGCCCTGGCCGCTGATAAAGACACCTGTGCCGGTAACAGCTGTCCCTTTAATGACAGCTGTTTTGTCAATGCTGCCCGGCGGGAGGCTGAAGCTGCTAATATCTTGATTTTAAATCATTCCCTGCTTTTAAGTGATGTCCGCTTAAACAACCAGGTTCTGCCCGATTATCCCTATCTCATTATTGATGAAGCCCATCACCTGGAAGAAGCGGCCACCGAACACCTGGGCATTTCGGTCCGGCAGGCCAGTTGTGACTTTTTTCTCCAGCGCCTGGGAGGTAGAAGTAGTAACTTTAGCTTTTTAGGACGGGCCTGGAACCTTGCTCGCCGTTTAACCGGGGAAGGAAACGCCGAACTGTTGCCCCTGCTTGAAGATTTGGAAGGTACCGTTGTCCGGGTTCATCATGAATGGCAAGCCTTCTGGGATGGCCTGGCGCAATTAAGTGCGGCGGCCCTGTGGGAAAATAGTAACTCCACTTTACGCTTCACGGCCCGCTTGAAGGAAACGCCGGCCTGGGACACCTTGCTAAGCATCTTTGGTCACCTGGAGGAGACGCTGAACAGCCTGGCCGGTCGCCTGGGTCGCCTGGCGGAATTGCTTTACGCTGCCGGTGCTGAAGAAATGGCGGCTGATGCCACCAACCTGGGCAACATCTTTGCCCAGTACAGCCATGATCTGGGGGAAATTCTCGAAGCCGACCCGGAAGCATACGTTAGCTGGCTGGAAAAAAATAATGCCGGCCAGTATACGTTACGTTTGGCCCCCCTGGAAGTTGGGCCTTTACTGGCAGAACTGCTCATTGCCCGAAAAGAAGCCGTAATTTTAACCTCGGCTACTATAACTGTTGATAATACCTTTGATTTTTACCAGCAACAGGTGGGATTAACGGAGTTACCTCCCGGGCAGATCACTACCTGCCAGGTGGCCTCGCCCTTTGACTACCGTTCCCAGGCCCTGGTGTGTACCGTCAGGGGCCTCCCAAACCCCGGCCAGCTTAATGACAGTGCTTACGCCGCAGCTATTGCGCCGGTGATAAAGCAGATTCTGCCTGCCGTGGGCGGTCGCACCCTGATCCTCTGTACCTCCCACCGTTTCTTGCGCGATATGTACAACATCTTGAGCACTATGCTGGCTGACAGCGATTTTAGCGTCCTGGCCCAGGGGATTGATGGCGGTCGTTCCCAGCTCCTGGAAGAATTCCGGCAAACACCCCGGGCTGTCCTCCTGGGGGCCAACAGTTACTGGGAAGGTATCGATCTTCCGGGGGATCTCCTGCGCTGCGTTATTATTCCCCGCCTGCCTTTTCCCTCTCCCGGCATGCCGACTCTGGCCGCTCGCATGGAACATCTGGCTGCTAAAGGAGGAAATCCCTTTACAACTTTAAGCTTGCCCCAGGCTGTAATCCGTTTCCGCCAGGGATTTGGTCGCCTGATCCGGAGTTCTACCGATCGCGGCGCCCTGGTAGTCCTCGACCAGCGCCTCCTATCCCAGCGCTACGGACGCCACTTCCTCCAATCCCTGCCGCCGGTTACCACAGCTGAAGTGACACCGGCTGAACTCCCTGCAAGGCTCGCAACCTGGTTTAACCCGCCTGCTCACACCTGATATGCACTTTTTAGTTGCCTCCTTAATACTATAATTAAAAAGAGGAACGACTCATGGCGGCGGACCACCGTGAGCCGAACGGGAGAAAGTAGGGGGTGCGACAAGCTTTGAATCCGAAACTGGCGTAGCCAGTTTCTACTAGTCTCCCACCCCTAACCTCCCACTTCCCACATCCATTTACGGAGGCAAGATTGGAGCGAGGTGAATGGCATGCGGGTTTACTTTATTCCTTTACCGTCCTTCTTGAAACGCCTGTTAAAAAAATTTTTACACCAGGAATGAGGGGGCAACCTCTCTTCTTTTTTAGCATAAAAGGCCGGTCCCACCATTACAATTAACCATGGAGGTGGGATTGAGAATGAGGCTTTGTAAATATTTCGCTTTGGGTTTAATTCTGGGAATCGTGCTGACCTGGGGGTGGTTTTCCTTTAGCGAAAAAAATAAGGCAGAACCTGCCCTGCCGGCCCTGGCTCCGGCCAGTCAACAGCCGGCACCCTTTGCTGTTATTTATAGCTTTTACCAGGCTCTGGCCGCAGGAAGGGAGGATCAGCTTTCCACCCTGGTCACCCGGGAGTTTGGCACTGCTCTGAAAAGTACCTCCCTGCTCCAGAGGTGGCAGCAACGCCGGCAGCAAGATCCGTCCCTGCGGTTCGTTTTTTTCTTGATCAAAGAACAGGAGGTAGATCTTAAAACTGGGATTGCCCGGGTGCGGGGAAGTGCCGAGTGGGTATCGTCACGGCAGGGTACCATTTCCGTTCCCCAAACAATTATCATTCTGAACGAGCAAGGTGTATGGAAAATACAGGATATCAAGGAGCAGGGGTAACAATGAATTTCATGCGTCCCAAAGAAAAACAGGCCCTATGGCCTGTCTATTTTACCCCACACGGGGGGCCGCGTTTCCGCTTGATCTTCGGCCTTGCATTCCTGGCAGGGGGGCTCCTCTGCTGGTTACTGGTAGCTTTCCGGCATTAAATTAACGGCCGGCCATGCCGGCTACCCCGCCCATGGCCCCGGCCAGGAGACAAAGCCCCAGCTTCTGGCCGGTAGCGCCAATGGTTAGAGGCCCTCCGGTCCAGCCCATAGTCAGGGTTACTATGAAAAAGAGCAAGCCTACCCCTAACCCCTGGACTAGCCCCCTGGCCGCGGCGATCCTTGCTGCCTGCAGCCCCCCAAAAAAGACGGCCAGGGCTACAGTAATACTGGCCAGCAAGGGTAACAGTCCCTCGGAAAGGGGGGTGAAATACAGCAGTAACCCCAGCAAGGTGGCCATACCCAGACCGGCTAACATGGCATAAAGTAACCCTGTCAAAACAGCCCGCAGCAAAATTTCCACCCCCGAACCCCATTCTTGTCTCACCTAAACCCTATGCCGGCCCCCTAAAGAAAATACCTGCTTCTTTATAATCCCAGAAGGTTTTTTTTAATGAACGTCGAAATCTAGGTAGGACAGTTCAACAGGAGGAAGAATTCTTTGGCGTTACATATTGGCTTCCCGACAGCCTTGATGTATTACAGCCATTTTCCCTTCTGGCTAGCCTTTTTTAACCGTTTGGGAATCGAAATTGTCACGTCACCCCTTACTACCAAGGCTATCCTGGATGACGGCTCCCGCGAAGCAGTAGCCGATGCCTGCATTCCTATTAAACTCTACCACGGTCACGTCTTGACCCTTAAAGATAAGGTAGATGCCATTTTTATCCCGCGCATGGTAAGGATAAGTAAGCGCGCCACTTTTTGTCCCAAATTTTTAGGTTTACCGGATATGGTGCGTGCTAGCCTGCCCCACCTGCCCCCCATCATCGATCTCCAGGTCGATGCGGGCCGGGGCCTATGGGGTTTATGGCCGACCTGCCGGGGCCTGGCCGAACTGCTGGGTTTTAGCCTGCGGCAGGCATGGTCTGCCTACCTGGAAGGAAGGCACCACCAGCATGCCTACCAGAAATTGCTCCTGGCAGGTTACCTGCCCCTGCAGGCCATGGCCAAACTACGGGGCGAGGCAGCTGAAGCTCCAATCAGGGAACCGGGAAAATTGAACCTGGCCGTCCTGGGCTATCCCTACCAGGTTTACGATCAATATATCAGCCTGGATATCATTGGCAAGTTAAAAAAGATGGGCGTGAACGTCTGGACCATGGAAATGGTCCACCCGGCCAGGCTTTACCGGTTGAGCAGCCGCCTTCCCAAGCGCCTTTTCTGGCATTATTCCAACCTGGTTCTTGGAGCAACCTATCATTATCTCCACCAGGGAAATATAGACGGCATCATTCACGTCACTGCCTTCGGTTGCGGCCCCGATGCCATGGTGGATAAGATTATGGAACTGGACATACGGAAGTTAAGTCGTGGACAACTACCCTTTATGTCTGTAAGCATTGATGAGCAAACGGGTGATGCCGGTATAACCACCCGACTGGAGGCCTTTGTCGATATGCTGCACCAGAGGAGGGGGAACAGGTGAAAAAGGTGTCCTTTGCCCATATGGGATATTCCTACCTGGGTTTCAAACAGCTGGTGGAAGATATGGGCTTCGAAGCCGTCGTCCCGCCCAACCCCAGCCCCGCCACCCTGGACCGGGGCGTTACGTATGCCCCGGAATATGCCTGTATCCCCTTTAAAATGGTCCTGGGCACCTACCTGGAAGTCCTGGAACGGGGGGCGGAGATAATCATTACCTCCGGGGGAGTAGGTCCCTGCCGCGCTGGCCTGTACGGCATGATGCACGAAAGGATTTTACGCAACCTGGGGTTTAACTTTGATATCTTTGTTTTTGATCCCCCCCTGACGGGTTTATGGCCATTTTTTATCAAATTAAGGCGCGTACTCAAAACAGCCGGCCTTTCCTGGCTGGCCTTTGTGGAAGTCGTTCGCCGTGCCTGGGCCAAGTTAAAGCTCCTGGATGAGCTGGAACAGCTGGCCACCAGCATCCGCCCCTATGAATTAAAAAAAGGGGAAACTACCCGTACCTTCCACAGCTGTCTCAAAATAGTGGAACAAGCCCGGAGCCGGAAGGAAATAGCTGCTGCCCGGGAAGAATGTCGGCAGCTTTTACAAAATATTCCCCGGGATACCGGCCGCCGTCCCCTCAAGGTGGGTATTGTCGGGGAAATTTACGTCCTGCTGGAGCCCTTTATGAATCTGGATATAGAAAAAACCCTGGGAGAGATGGGGGTTATTACCCACCGCTCTATTTACCTGACCCAGTACACGGCCACCGACGTTCTGGCCCACGGTGCCCAGGACGTGCGCCAGCTGGCCCACCCTTATCTAAATCAATTTGTCGGGGGACACGGCCAGAATAGCGTCGGCGAAACCATCCTTTACGCCCGGAATGGTTTTGACGGTGTCATCCAGCTGGCACCCTTTACCTGCATTCCGGAAATAGTAGCCAAAAGTATTTTGCCGCGAATCAGCCGGGACTTTGGCATTCCCATCTTAAGCCTGACTATTGACGAACAGACCGGCCGGGCCGGAGTGGAAACCAGGCTGGAAGCCTTTGTCGATCTTTTGCGCCAGCGGCGCGAGCAAATGGAGGCCAGGAGTAATGCAGTCCTGTTACCTGGGTATTGATGTCGGTTCCGTCAGTACCAACGTCGTTGTCATTACCGCTGCAGGCGAAGTATTAAGCAGTCTTTACATACGTACCCACGGCCAGCCTATCCAGGCCGTGAAAGAGGGCCTTCGCCGGGTGAAGGCCACCCTGCCGGGAGACGTGAGCATCGCTGGGGCCGGTACCACCGGCAGCGGCCGTTATCTGGCGGGGGCCATTATCGGCGCTGATATTGTTAAAAACGAGATTACAGCCCATGCTGTGGCCGCCCGCCTGGAAGTACCGGAGGTACAAACCATCCTGGAAATCGGCGGCCAGGACTCCAAGATTATTATTCTCCGCCAGGGAGTAGTGATCGATTTTGCCATGAACACCGTCTGTGCCGCCGGGACGGGTTCTTTCCTGGATCAACAGGCCGCCCGCTTAGGGATTCCCATTGAAAACTTCGGCGAACTGGCTTTAAAGGCCCGGCATCCTGTACGCATTGCCGGCCGCTGCACAGTGTTTGCCGAATCCGACATGATTCATAAACAGCAAATGGGGCACAATATAGAAGATATTATTGGCGGCCTGTGTGAGGCCCTGGTCCGCAACTACTTAAATAACGTCGCCAAAGGCAAAGAGATACTCGCCCCCATCGTTTTCCAGGGGGGAGTAGCGGCCAACGCCGGTATCCGGGCCGCCTTCAGTAAAGCCCTGGGACAGGAAATAATCGTGCCCCGCCACTTTGCCGTTATGGGAGCCCTGGGCGCCGCCCTCCTGGCTCGAGATCACGTCAACAATAACCGGGAAACTAAATTTAAAGGTTTCGAAGTAGCCGAAGAAGAATTCCGGGCCCACAGTTTTACCTGCCAGGGGTGTTCAAACCTGTGTGAAATTGTTAATATAGAAGAAGAAGGTAGTATAGTTGCCCGCTGGGGCAGCCGCTGTGGCAAATGGGATACCCTTGGTGAATAGGAAAGGAGTGGAGGGGCTTGCGTGAAAGTACCTTTTCTTTCTGGGAGGATACGGAGTTTAACGCTTTACCAGGTAAACCCCTGGCGGCAGCCGACAATGCTTACCAGGGCCAGGTCGGTGAGGAAGAGAGTTGGCTCTGGGAAGCCAGCAACGGTGAAGGTACCTACCTGAACGTTTTCTTTACCGTCTGCGGTGAAGAAGGAAAAGCTCGTCTCCTACTGGCCCGACCGGGCAAGGAAATAATTACCCGGGAAGTCACTGCCCCTTTTACGGCCGCCACCGATCGCCTCGATGTCCGCATGGCTGGTAATCATATCTACCAGGAAGGAAACTTTTTCCGCCTGGAATGGCGATCAGGAGAGCCGGGGCTGGAGTTAGAGTATGAACCCCAATTGCCTGGCTGGCAACCGGGCCACGGCCGGATTAACTACGGCGAGAAGGGTGATAAATACCTGTTCTGGACCGTTCCGGTACCTCGCGCCCGTGTCAGTGGCAAGATAGTCCTGGCAGGACAAGAGGAGAGCTTTAGCGGCCAGGGATATATTGAGCACCGGCGTTATAATTTCCCTTTACCGCAGACCTTAGGAGGAGCCCTCCTGGGGCGTTATTATACCGATGCCTATACCCTCCTGTGGGCCGACTTCTGGGGCAACCTCCTCTACAGTGGTAAACACGTAAGGGCCCTTTACCTGGCACGCCATAAAGAAATCCTGGCTGCCACCGGCAACCTGGAAGTGCAGGTTTTTGAACAGCTAACTAAGGATAACTTGAGCTATCCTGCTGAACTTTCCTTGCAGGCCGGTACTACACCCCTCATCAGGCTGGATATTAAAGAAACAACAGCTTTAGGCCCGCGATTAGTTACCGCCAAGGGGGTACGAGGTCTTTACTGCCGCTTTAAAGGGCAACTAAGGCTGGCCACCCGGCCGGAAGAAGAAGTTTCCGGACTGGGATTTATGGAAACCTTTACTGCCAGGGACTAAAGGATTGCAGGTGTTACTTATGGAAAATACTTTCAATGCCATATGTCAAAAGCTCCACCAGCTGGATTATAAGGTAACCCCCCAGCGCCAGGTGATACTCAAGGCCTTCCTGGAGAATGCGGCCGAGCATTTGAGTGCCGAAGAGGTATATAATATAGTCAAGGAACGCTACCCCGATATTGGGCTGGCTACCGTTTACCGCACCCTTGATCTCTTGGCCGAACTTGATATTTTGCAGAAAATCAATTTCGGTGATGGCCGTACCCGGTATGAACTGGACCAGCACGAAACCCACTACCATCACCACATGATCTGCTTGGAATGCGGCCGGGTCCAGGAGTTTGATGATGACCTGCTGGAATCCCTGGAAAAAATTTTAACCCGGCAGACCGGTTTCCATATTACCGATCACCAGCTAAAATTTTTCGGATACTGTCGTGAATGCGCTGCCAAAGACCGGGGGAAGTCGAGTAGCGACGTTATTTGACGTACGATTTTTGGTATTTATGGAAGGATATGGTATGAAGGAGGACGAAAAATTAAGGACAGGATGGATATGAAAAGGAGCGATGCACAGTGTCCAGTCCTGTCCAAAATCCAGCTTACAGACGAGACCAGCAGCCAGTTGCCCTCTCCAATAAAGAAACATTAAGTAAAGAAGAGCAGGCCTGGAGGCTGCTGGAACAGGGGCGCTATCCAGAAGCGGCCCGGCTTTATCAATCTATCCTTCATACCAGGAAGCGGTACGCTGCCGGGTGGAACAACCTGGGTTATTGTCTTTTTAAAATGGGAAAAGCCAAGGAAGCCCTGGCCTGTTACCAGAAAGCCCTGAAACTTGCTCCCAAGGATGCGGACATTTTAATTAATACCGGGCTCTGTTACCAGTGCCTGGGGCAATGGCAGGAGGCCTACCGGTATTTTCAGCGGGCCAGCCAGTATGGTGCCAGGGATGCCGAACTACTGAATAACATAGGTGTCTGCTTGGCCCAGCTCAACCGTACTGAAGAAGCCATCAACTTTTATCACCAGTCCCTGGCCCTGGCCCCGCGACAGGGGGAAGTTATCGCCAACCTGGCGGCTGCCCTGGCCCAGGGACGGCGCTGGCTGGAAGCAATTGAATGCCTGGAAATGGCCCTGCGCCTGTTACCGGCGGACTTCTCCGTCCTCAATAATGCCGCCATTTGTCTGGAAGCTCTTGGTAAATATTACCTGGCTGCCCCTCTCTATGCCCGGGCCCTGGCCCTCCAGCCGGGCGACCTGCAGGTTAGGCGAAATTATGCCGCCTGCTTGATCAAGCTACGCCGGTTAGAGGAAGCCCGGGAAGTCCTAGAAGAATTGTTGCGCCTTGACCCCAGGCATAGCGATGGGTGGCAACTGTTGGGCATCCTGTTTGAGGCCATGGGTGAGCCTGAAACTGCCGCCGGATGTTACAACCGGGCCTGGGGATTGACTCCCGCCAGTAAAGAAGAAAGAAAGGAGAGAATGGGCCTGCATGCGCCTGCTAGTCAGCAAGAGTTTTACCAGCAACGATGAATTATATAAAATTGTTGACTTATTAAATAAAACCCTGAAGGATTATAACCTGATGTTCGGCCTGTCCCAAGATACAGATGGGCATACCATGACCCTGTCCATTTACGAGGTGTAACATTGCTAATCCTGGTAACTAACGACGACGGTATCCATGCACCTGGTATCAAAGCCCTGAGCCTGGCCCTGACGGCCATCGGCAGAGTGGTAGTCGTAGCCCCCGAAAAAGAACGCAGCGCCATAGGTCACGGTATAACCATGCATAAACCGTTACGGGTTACCGAAGTTCCGTGGGAAGAGCCCATCGGCAAGGGTCTGGCCATTAACGGCACTCCTGCCGATTGCGTTAAACTGGCCCTGGATGCCCTCCTGGAGGAACCACCGGCCCTGGTTGTCTCCGGCATTAACCGCGGTGAAAACCTGGGTACTGATGTCCTTTATTCTGGTACCGTTTCGGGAGCCATTGAAGGCTGTATCAACGGCCTTCCATCCCTGGCGGTATCCCTGGTAGGGGAAGAGGAGTTTGATTTCACCTTTGCCGCCAGTTTCACGGCTCGTCTGGCCCGGGAAATACTGAAGCGGGGGCTGCCGCAGGGTACTTTGTTGAACGTGAATATTCCCCACCTGCCTGAGGCTGAAATAAAGGGGATAGCCATCACCCGCCTGGGCCGGCGGCGTTACGTCAATACCGTCAGCAGCCGGAAAGATCCCCGCGGGCGGGCTTACTACTGGTTGGCCGGTGAGAAAGAGGACCTTGACCAGGGTCCCGATACCGATATCGGTGCCTTGAGTTGCGGCTTGATTTCCCTGACACCCCTGCAGCTAGATTTAACCCATTACGCCTTCCAGGAAGAATTAAGCAGCTATCTACCAGGCTTGTGGCCGGGCCACGGTAATAAATAAAGGTGGGTGGGGTTAATCACGCCAGAAGCAAGGAGGATTAAGAGATAGATCAAGCCGCCGCCGGCAATAGCCTGGATAAGACGCCAGGTTGCCGGTACAGCAGCGAGAACCGTCCAGATAAAGGAAGTAACCAGGACCAGCCCGCAGGAGGCCACCAGGGGCCAGTAAACAAATGTCCGGAGATCCAGGCGTAAAGGGGTATACCTGGACAGAGCCAGGAGATTTAAAATAGCCGTCACCCCGCTACCCAGGTTCACTCCCAGGGCAGCTCCGGTAATCCCCAACAAGGGAGTAAAGAAATAAATTCCCAGAATATCAATAATCCCGCCGGTAACGGTCGTCCTGAGGACGATGGGCATAGCCCCCAGGCCGTTGAGGATGCCGACGGTAGTTTGCTCGAGGTAGATAAAAACGCTGCCCCAGGCAAGCATTTTCAAGGCCACCCCGGCTGCCGGGGTAGAGAAAATGAGGTCACAAAGTGGTGTAGCCAGGAGATAAAAGATGACCGCAAAGGGTAAACCGCTTAAAACCGTAAGTTTTAAAGCCTGCCGGCAGCGTTTAGATAAAAGATCATAATCCTTAATGGCCTGGGCTTCAGCAATGGCCGGGACCATAGCTATAGCAACTGCCACCGTAATAACCATAGGGAGGTAAACCAGGGTCAGGGCGATGCCGGCATACTGGCCATAAATTGTCGTTGCTTCCACTACACTTACTCCCCAACGCTGCAGCTGGCGGGGGATCAGCAGGGCCTCCATGGTTAACATCAACCCGCCGGCTGCCCGGGCCAGCATGACTGGCAAGGACAGGCGGGCCAGGGGTAAGATATCGGCCTGCATTGAACCTTCCTGGTAGGGAGCAACTTCATAGTAGGAAAGCGCCTGCCAGAAAATAACGATACTTATAACCAGCCCTGCCAGTTCCCCCAGGACCATACCCATAGCCAAGCCGGCGGCAGCCATGGCCACCCCGTAGGGAAGAAAATGGAGGCCAAAGAAAAGACCAGCACCCACGCGGACCACCTGTTCACTTACCTGGGCCAGGGCCACCGGCTGCATCAGTTGCAATCCCTGGAAATAGCCACGAAAGGCCGAACAAGTACAGACCACAGGGAGGGCCAGCAACATAACCATAAAAGCCGGGTAAACCCGGGTATCGGCGAAGAACCTGCCAGTTAGATAAGGAGCCAGGGACCATAAAGTTAAGGCTGCTATGAGCCCGCTACCGGTTAAAAAATATAAAGAGAGACGGAAAACACTGCGTACCTTTCCCCAGGCCTGGAGGGCTACTCGTTCCGCTACTAACTTGGCCAGGGCCACCGGCACACCGGCCGTAGCGATCATTAAAACCAGGCTATAGAAGGGAAAAACCATTTCATAAAGGCCCATTCCTTCGGCACCAATATAACGTACCACCAGGATGCGATAGGCAAAACTGACGATCCTGTTTAATAGGCTGGCCAGCATGAGAATAGCAGCACCCTGCCAGATAGATGCACGCATACTTTCACCCCATCTAAACTTATGCCAGCCGGTAAATGTTTAGAAGAACCAGAAGTGGGGAAAAGTAGAAACTGCCTATCGTAAAAATATTTGAGTAGAAAAAGAGGATTTTTACAAAAGGAAGGCTAATATATACCTTGTTAAGTTTTCGTTAACAGCAGAAGGATGAGGAGGGCTTAATTTAATGAAGGTTTACCCCAGTACCAATATCCGCAACGTTGGCATTGTAGCCCATGGCGGCGCCGGCAAAACGAGCCTCACGGAAGCACTGCTGTATAATACCGGGGCCACCAAGCGTTTGGGCCGGGTGGACGAGGGCAACACCGTAACCGACTACCACCCGGAAGAAATCAAACGCAAGGTAACCATTAATACCTCCCTCGCTTTTGCCGAGTGGCAGGATCATAAGATAAATATCCTCGATACGCCGGGTTACAGCGATTTCTTTGGCGATGTGGTAAGTGCCTTACGGGTAGTTGATAGTGTGCTGGTAGTTGTCAGCGCCGTAGCGGGCGTGGAAGTGCAGACGGAGGTTGTCTGGGAAGAAGCCGAGGCCCGTCACCTGCCGCGGCTGGCCTATGTTAATAAAATGGACCGGGAAAACGCCAATTTCCAGAAGGCCGTAGAATCCATGCGGGAACGTTTGAGCGGTCGTATTGTCCCCGTCCAGCTACCCATAGGAGCCGCCGAAACTTTTAGCGGTGTCATCGATATTCTAAATCAAAAGGCCTACACCTATAACGATAACGGCAATGAAAAAGAGGGCCCCGTCCCGGCGGAATACGCCGACGAAGTTGCTTCTTTACGGGAAGCCCTGGTCGAGGCTGCGGCCGAAGGCGATGACGAACTTTTAATGAAATACCTGGAAGGCGAGGAACTTACGCCGGATGAGGTGCGCCTGGGTCTTAAAAAAGCCATTGCCGAAGGAAAAGTGGTCCCGGTCCTGTGCGGTTCAGCCCTGAAAAATATGGGGGTTAAACCCTTGCTAGACTATATTGTGGACTATTTACCTTCGCCCGTAGACGTGGCCGGTAAAACAGCGGCCGAACTGGAAAAGGAAAGCCTGGCCGCCCTGGTATTTAAAACCCTGGCCGATCCCTATGTCGGCAGGTTAAGTATGTTCCGGGTTTACAGTGGTATCCTGAAATCTGATTCCAGTGTTTACAACGCCAACCGGGAAAGCGAAGAAAAAATCGGCCAACTTTTTGCCCTCCAGGGCAAAAACCAGGTAGCCGTGACCGAAATGCGGCCGGGGGACATGGGGGCCGTTGCCAAATTACAGGTAACTACTACCGGTGATACCCTCAGCGCCAAAGCCGACCCGGTCCAACTGGAAGGAATCAACTTCCCCGAACCAACCCTTCCTGTAGCCATCAGACCTAAAAGTAAAGGTGACGAAGATAAGCTCAGCAATGCCCTGGCAAGGCTACTGGAAGAAGACCCGACCCTGCGCCTGAGCAAAAATACAGAGACCAGGGAAACCATTCTCACCGGTATGGGCGAGTCCCACCTGGACATTACATTGGAGCGCCTGCAGCGGAAATTCGGTGTCGAAGTGGAAATGAGCACACCCAGGGTACCCTACCGGGAAACCATTCGCACCAGTGTTACCAGGGTGGAAGGCAAGCACAAGAAACAAACGGGCGGTCACGGCCAGTACGGGCATGTCTTTATCGACATGGCCCCCCTGCCCGACAAGGAATTTGAGTTTACCGAAACCATCTTCGGCGGTGCCGTGCCACGGCAGTATATCCCAGCCGTAGAGAAGGGCATCAGGGAAGCCATGCAGGAAGGGATCCTGGCCGGCTACCCGGTTACCAATATTAAGGTCAACCTGGCCGACGGTTCATACCATACGGTCGACTCCTCGGAAATGGCCTTTAAGATTGCCGCCGGGATAGCATTCCGCAAGGCCGTCGAACAGGCCAAGCCGGTACTGCTGGAGCCTATCATGAACGTTGAAATTACCGTGCCCGAACAGTTCATGGGTGACATCATGGGCGATTTAAATAGCCGCCGGGGACGAATTCTTGGAATGGAGCCGAAGGGCAAAAACCAGGTAATCCGCGCCCAGGTACCCCTGGCAGAAATGTACCGTTACGCTATCAACTTGAAGTCTATCACCCAGGGCCGCGGCCACTTTAAAATGGATTTTGCCCAGTACGAAGAAGTCCCGGCCAATATTGCCGAAAAGATTATCCAGGAAGCCAGGCGAGAAAAGGAAGAGTAGGCACCTTGTAGCCCCCTCATCAGGAGGGGGCTCTGATTTCTCGTTTACAAAAGCGAGGAAAAGGGGAGAAATTAGGGAGGGATTGCGGGTTAAGCATAATTTAACCCTCCCTGATACCTCTAAGTTGGACTAATTGCGCGGAAAAACGATAATAAATAGTCATCTGGCTGACACCATCTGTGGATAAGGGTAGGAGATTTATCCCCATGCGCCGCCTTAGACCGTCAACCCTCCAAGGGCAGGTCTTATCCCTGCTACTGGCTGTTTTATTGCTTGCCTTTGGTCTGGTCGGGTTAATCGTCAATAGGGCCGTTAAGATCGAACTTGAGGAAAGGGTGGGGCGACAAGCGCTGAACCTGGCCCGCGCCGTCGCCCGCCATGATGTGTTGCGGCGGTATTTGGGTCAGCCCTCCGGCAGCATATTCATCCAACCAGTGATGGAAGACATCCGCCGGGCTACGGGCGCCGAGTTCATCGTGACCTTCGACAATAAGGGTATCCGCTACTCTCACCCGGTTCCTGAAAGGATAGGCAAGCATGTAGTTGGCGGGGATGAAGGTCCTGCCTTACAGGGTAAAGAGTATGTATCGGTAGCCGTGGGTACCTTGGGCACTTCGGTCCGAGGTTTTGCCCCTGTATATGATTACAGGGGGCAGCAGGTCGGTGCCGTTCTGGTAGGATTTCTCGCCCAGGACGTAAAATTCCAGATAGGCAAGGTACTAAAGCAAGTCTACCTTGCCTTAGTGGTAGGGATTTTGGCTGCGGTTTTAGGCTCCTATTTTGTGGTGAGAAGGATAAAGGCCATTATGTTTAACATGGAGCCTTCGGAAATAGCAAAACTTTTGAAGGAAAGAGAAGCCATTTTGACCTCCCTGCACGAAGGCTTAGTCACGGTAGACAAAGAGGGCCGGATAACCTTTGTCAACGATAATGCGCGGCGCATCCTGCGCTGCGACCCCGAAGTAATCGGCCGCAACGTAGAAAAGGTTATACCGGGCGCCAGGTTGCTGGCGGTGCTCAAGACGGGGCTGGCCGAGCTAAACCGGGAGCAGTTGACGAACTTCGGGGTGATCGTGAGCAACGTAGTGCCCATTAAGGTGAAGGATGAGTTAGTCGGAGCTGTGGCCAGCTTCCGCGATAGGACTGAGGTGAAACAAATGGCCGATGAACTAAGCGGTGTCCGGCGCTACGCGGAAGCCCTCCGTACACAGGCCCACGAGTTTCGCAACAAGCTCCATACCATTGCTGGCTTCCTGCAGCTCGGAGACCATGAGAGGGCGTTGAACTATATCATGGAGGCAATAGACCCCCAACAGGATTTACTCCTGTTTCTCAACCGGAGGATCAAGGCTGAGACCCTTACCGCATTGTTGCTGGGTAAAAGCGGCAGGGCGCGAGAGCTGGGGATAAAGTTTGTCGTGCTGCCTAATACCCGGGTGGACTGGCTTCCGCCGGACATAGACCAGAACGACATCTGTACTATTGTGGCCAACCTTATAGAGAACGCCTTTGAAGCGGTGTTGACTTTACCGGCCGACCGGAGGCGTATAGAGGTTTTGTTAGAGAGTTCCCCCGAGCAGCTAGAGATCCTCGTGGCCGATTCCGGTTCCGGTGTCCCGCCCTCGCTGCGCCGAGAAATATTTAGAAACGGTTTCTCTACTAAGAGCAACGGCCGGGGTATCGGCCTGGCCCTGGTGGAGAGGCTGGTGAAGAATCTAGGCGGGAGTATAACGGTGGGACAATCACCCTTGGGGGGAGCCCTGTTCAGCGTGCGCATACCCTGGCCTGAAAGGGTGGAAGACTGATGACGGCGGTGGGCGTCTTTATTGTCGAGGATGATCCAATGGTGCTGGAGATCCACAGGCGGTTCATAGAGTCGGTACCGGGTTTCCAGGTGGTAGGTGCGGCCCAGGACGGTCAATCGGCCTTAGAAGGGGTGCAGAACACCGGGGCGCAGCTAGTTATACTGGATATCTTTATGCCCGAGATAGACGGGCTTACCCTTCTACGCCAGCTCCGCCAGCTTACCGTCCCTGTAGACGTTATCGTGGTTACAGCCGCCCAGGAAGCAAGTACAGTGCAGGAAGCTTTGTGGCTTGGCGCCGTCGATTATCTTATTAAACCATTCAGGTTTGAGCGGTTGCGGCAGGCATTGGAGCGCTACCGTAACCGCTGCCGACAGTTAATGCAGTTAAAGACAAATGAGCTGAAACAAGAAGACCTGGACCGGATCTTGGAGACCAGACCAGAAGCCAACAGGCCGGACCTTCCTAAAGGCCTGCAGGATAAGACCCTGGATTTGGTAATTCAGGTACTAAAGTCCCGGTCGCCATCCTCCTTATCCGCGCGGGAAGTGGCTGAAATGGCAGGGCTTTCTCGCATCACCGCCCGCCGTTATTTGGAATACCTGCTGGGCCTCGGTCTCGTGATTGCAGAACCTGAATACGGCAGCGTAGGGAGGCCCCTGAACCGCTACCGCTGGAACGAGGGTAGTGGCGAGAATAGACAGTAAGACGAACAAAATGAACAAAAATACCGATATGACCAATAAGCTTCTCCGCCGGCGCGGAGGAGCTTATAATTTATTTAAAATATTTTTGTTTCCCAGAGCTATACTTCTTCAAAAGGAGGTGGAAAAAAGGGGAGAACGAATATAGTTTTCATATTTTCTAAAAAACCAACATTACTCTGTCTGCAGGAGGAAGAGGTTTCGATGGCGATAGTCCAAGAACGGAAACAGGTTGCCACATTCACTATTCTGGGTCTGCCATGGTATTACTTTACTATCGCTGCTGCTATCGTCCTTATGTCGGGGCTATGGACTTTCGGTAAGAAGACTTTGCTTCCCCTTAACCTCATTGGTGCGTTTGCCTTTATGGCTGTCCTCGGGGCGATTTTTAACGAGGTGGGCAACCGCTTCCCGATTATAAACACCTACTTAGGGGGCGGCCCCATAGTCATCATCTTCGGGACCGCTGCTCTGGTACATTTTAAAATCTTACCTAAACCCCTCACTGACCTAATCGGCAACTTTATGCAGGATTGGGGTTTCCTGGAGTGGTATATTGCCTCCCTCATAACCGGTTCCATCCTTGGCATGAACAGAAAACTGCTGGTGAAGGCCTTTGCCCGCTACATTCCTGCTATCCTGGCCGGCGTCGTTGCCGCGTTGGGTCTGGTGGGCATAGTGGGTGCCGTTACCGGTTACGGCTGGCGGGAGGCCATCTTGTTCATAGGCATTCCTATAATGGGCGGCGGAATGGGCGCCGGAGCAGTGCCCCTTTCTAAGATCTACGCCGGCGCATCCGGTGGGGATGCTGCCAAGCTCCTATCGATGATGATCCCAGCAGTGGCCCTGGGTAATGCCCTTGCGATTATATTCGCGGGCCTGCTCGACCGTCTGGGACGGGTCAAACCCCAGTACACGGGTAATGGCCAGCTCATGAAGGTGGCGGACGATTCCATTATCAAGGCCGACGAAAAACCGGCCCTTAAGCTTGAGATGCTAGGCACCGGTTTGTTATTGGCGGGTACCTTCTTTGTCATAGGCCAATTCTTTGGGATGCTCTTCCCTTCAATCCACGCCTTCGCGTGGATGATCATTGCTGTAGCGGTGGTGAAGGCTTTGGGGTTGATCCCCCATCAATATGAGGCGGCCGCGTACTATTGGTTCCAATTCGTGATGAGTAACTTTACCGGGGTCCTGCTGGTGGGCATTGGGGTCAAGTACACCAGCCTGGCCGATATCATTAAGGCCTTCACGCCTGCTTATCTCTTGTTAGTAGGTATAACCGTCCTGGGAGCTATCATTGGCACCTGGTATGCCGGAAAACTCGTCGGATTCTACGAGATCGAGTCCTCGATAACCGCCGGGTTGTGTATGGCTAACATGGGTGGAACGGGAGATGTGGCTATCCTGAGCGCTGCCCGACGGATGGAGATAATGCCATTCGCGCAGATCTCTTCGCGGATCGGTGGTGCCATTATGCTTATAATTGGCGGTTTGTTGATTAACATCCTCAGTAAAATATAAGGTAAAGTCTTCTGGGTTGAGAATTCTATTTAGGAAGGTTCATACCGGATGAGGTATCAGGTAACCGTTTACTGTTTCAAGGCGCCTTTGCTCGAACACCGGTGGGAAGAAAAGCCGCTCCCCCGGTACGGAGTTTAAGACCAGGCGTATTGACCAGTCTAAAAGATATAAAAGAACGCGGTTTTCGAGCTCGTCGAGAGTTACGATCCTAAGGTTTTCGTGTCATTTAACGCAAGCGCGGACGAGGCAGCCTTCGAGAACGGGGAAAAGTGCACGACCGGTATGCTATTTAAAGCTGCCATGCGGTCTGCTTCCGGTTTTGTAAGCCCAAGAAAGGCCCGGGAATCGACCGCAATATGAACTATTGGACCTTTCTCGCCAGTTTTGCGGTCCTTTCCCAGGCCTTCGGCACCTTGGCAGCTATAGGTCTGGGCATACAGTCCTTGCCAGGGCGAGGATGGTAGGCTATAACTTCGAGCAAAAGATGTTTGGAAGCACCGGCGGGGTGAACACTCACCGGCGGCTGCTGTTTCTCCTCGGCCTGGCTGCCGGGGTTGCCGGCTGTTTACTGGGAAGGCAAGGCAATACCCAAATCAACGATTTGATTGCACATTTTACGGGCGCTGCGAATACCCGGGGAAGAAAATTAATCATGCAGTGGGCGCGTGGCATAGCTCCGACCCGCTTGACAGGAGAAACCCCGCTAACAGGTCTTATCATCCGGCACCTTAAGGCAGGGAGAAGGATAGAGAATTAAAATAATATGGCCTCCTAAGAACCATGGTCACCAACTGGTCCTTTAGAGGCCATAAATTTTGATATATCTGGTTGGCAGGGGTGGCAGGACTCGAACCCGCAACCAACGGTTTTGGAGACCGCTACTCTACCAATTGAGCTACACCCCTACAGCAATTTTATTATACCCCCTTTCCGCCCGCCAGTCAAGGATAACATTTTTACCACCAGGCAGGTTTCTTTTTTTATAAGCCGAATATAGATATAATGTCAACTTTTCGAGGTGTTGCCCTTGGTATACGCTGATCTCCACATTCACACCCTGGCTTCGGACGGAAGCCTAACGCCGGCTGCAGTCCTGGAACAGGCAAAAAAAATCGGTCTCAAGACCCTTAGCTTTACCGATCATGAAAGCCTTGCCGGTTATTACCAGACTCGCAATTATGCCCGGGAACTCGAACTGGATCTCCTGCCTGGGATTGAAATGGTTACAAGTTTTAAAGGTCACGAAATCCATCTCCTTGGTTATAACTTTGATCCCTATTCTCCCGTACTAATCTCCGCTTTACAAACAATCTGCCGGGAACGAAATTTCCTTGCCCGCAAAATTATCCAGCGCCTGCAAGCCCTTGGTTTTAATATTAGCTGGGAACAGGCCTTAAAGCTAATACCCCCTGGCGGGGTCTTGGGAAAAAACCACATCCTGCAACTTTTACGGCAGGCTGGTTATATCCGGGAACCTGCCCAGACAATCGAATTTTTGCGGCGTTATTTATCCCCCGGGGGCCTGGCCTACATCCCCTATGAAGGTAACCCCTTGCCTCGAGCAATCGCCTTGATTCACGCCGCCAAAGGGATTGCCGTGCTGGCCCATCCCGGCCTGATCAGAGACGACGGGCTGTTAAATCTCATCCTGGAAGAGGACATTGACGGCCTGGAGGTATTTTATTATTATCTAGGGGATAAAGGAAGAGCCGCTATCCGTTATTTCTACCGGCTGGCCCTGGAACGGCGGCTTCTCATTACCGGTGGCACCGATTTCCACGGTATTTATACGCCAGTAGAAATGGGCTCTATGGGTATTTCCGCCAGGATGGTTAAAAGGCTAAAGGATTTTAAGGAGGCACCTGTAAAAATATGAAAATCGCCGTCTTAATGGGAGGCCCTTCTTCCGAAAGGGAAATTTCCTTAAAGAGCGGGGCCGCTGTTGCCGCAGCCCTGGAAGGACTGGGGCACGAGGTTAAAAAAATCGACCTGGATGAGGAAGTAGTTGCTAAACTAAAGGCTTTTGCTCCCGATGTTGTGTTCAACGCCCTGCACGGCAAGCCGGGAGAAGACGGTTCCGTTCAGGGTTTGCTGGAGATTCTGGGCATCCCCTATACGGGCAGTCGCGTCCTGGCCAGCGCTATTACTATGGATAAAATCATGACCAAACGCATCTTACGCCAGGCCGGCCTGCCCACACCGGATTTTTTAAACTGGACTGCCGCCCAGTATGCATCCGGCTGCGAAGAGGTAAAGAAACGCATTTTAAAGGACCTGGGTTTACCGGTGGTCATTAAAGCCCCGACCCAGGGTTCTACAATCGGCACCTTTATCGTCAGGGAGGAAGGAGAGCTAGCTACCGCCATTGAAGGCGCCTTAAAGTATGATCCGTGCTTTATGGCCGAGGCTTTTCTTCCCGGCCCGGAAATAACGGCCGCCGTCCTGGGCAATAGCGATCCCCTGGTCCTGCCTCTTATTGAAATTGTTTCCCATACCGGCTTTTATGATTATACGGCTAAATATACTCCGGGTTTAAGTGATCATATTATCCCACCCCGGCTGCCGGAGGCCGTCCTGGCCGCAGCCGCCTCCCTGGCCCGCCAGGCTTATATCCTCCTGGGCTGCCGCGGCTTTGCCCGGGTGGATATGATTGTGGCCGGAGGGCAGTCTCCCCAGGTCATCGAAGTCAACAGCGTGCCGGGGATGACGGCCACCAGCCTGGTTCCCGACGCTGCCCGGGCTGCCGGGCTGGACTTCCCGACCCTGGTGCAAAAAATAGTCGAACTGGCCCTGGAAGCTTGAGAAGTGTAAGGAGGCAGCCCCGGTACCACGGGGCTTTTTCTTTTAACCGGAAGGAAAGGCCACCCCGACTGGCGAAGTATTACTGTAACCCCTCTGCAGGAGGTTTTTAATTATGAGCATCCTGAACCGCATACGGGTAATCCTATTAATCTTCATCTTTGGCGGGCTGGGTATTGCCTTCCTGGGTTCCCGTTTCCTGGCTGACTGGTACTGGTTTGGCGAAGTCGGCTACCGCCAGGTCCTCATCACCAGGCTTTTATCCGACTGGAGCCTGCGGCTGGGAGTCCTATCCTTTTTCTTCCTTTTCTTTTACTTCAACTTGCTATTTACCTACAGAGGACTAAATTTATCTCCTTCCCCCAGCCGGGAAAGCTGGAGCTTAAAAGAGTACCTGGTTGACCGTTTCGTTACCCGGCGGCGGTTGACCATCCTTTTCCTCATGATCAGCCTTGCCGGCGCCTTGCTTTTCAGTCCCCTGGCAGCTGGTAAATGGCTGGTTGTCCGGCAATACCTGCAGGCAACTAACTTTGGGTTTACTGATCCCTTATTCGCCAGAGATATTGGCTTTTACGTCTTCAAATTACCGTTTTACAATTTTCTCTATATCCTTATAGTCACGGCCCTGGTAGGAGCCGCCCTGGTTACCGGCTTTTTCTACCTGCTTTTTAATCCCGGGGAACTCCTGGGCTTTAGAAAGGGTCGCTTTGCCCGTCCCCAGGTTCATTTTTCCACTCTGGTGGCCCTCTTCTTCCTGGTCCAGGCCTGGGGTTTCCGCCTGCGGGCCTTTGATCTGGTCCGTTCACCCCGGGGTGTAGCCTTTGGCGCCAGTTATACAGATATCCACGCCCTGCTACCGGGGTATAACATCCTGGCCGGCGTAGCCGTAGCCTGTGCCTTGATTATCTTCCTCAATGCCTTCCGCCGCAATCTCAAGCTGGTAGGCATAAGTGTCTTGGCTTTCATTGCTGCTTATGCCTTGCTGGTAGTTATTCTACCCCTGGCAGTACAGAAATTCCAGGTAGAGCCCAATGAGTTTGCCCGGGAAGAACCCTACCTGCGTTTTAATATCGACTTTACCCGCCGCGCCTTTGGTTTAGATAAAATAGCCGTCCGGGAATTCCCGGCCCGTAATAATCTTACCCCGGCCGACCTGGAACAGGAGAAGATTACCCTGGATAATATCCGCCTGTGGGATTACCGGCCCCTGCAGCAAACCTACAGCCAGCTCCAGGAAATCCGCTCCTACTATAGCTTTAAGGACATCGACGTCGACCGTTATACCTTGGGAAACAGCCTGCGCCAGGTCATGCTTTCAGCCCGTGAGCTGGACCAGAATAAACTACCCGACCGTGCCAGGACCTGGATCAACGAAAGAATGCGTTATACTCACGGATACGGCCTGGCTATGAATCTGGCCAGCACCGTTACGCCGGGAGGCCAGCCCGAATTTATTGCCGGCGATTTACCCTTCCGCAGCAGTGCCGGAATCCAGCTGAACGAACCCCGCATCTATTACGGTGAGTTAACCGGTGATTACGTTATTACTGGCGGCAGGGCGGCTGAGTTCGATTATCCCTCCAGTGAGGGTGATAACTTCGTCGAAACCCGATATGCGGGGAAGGGGGGAGTGGCCCTCAATAACTACTGGCGGCGTCTCATCTTTGCCTTCCGCTTTAATGACTACCGGTTATTGATGAGCAGGGAATTGACGCCCGAAAGCAAAATCCTCTACTACCGCAATATCCAGGAACGGGTCCGCAAGATTATGCCTTACTTGCGGTATGACGCCGATCCTTACCTGGTGGTCGCCGGCGGGCGGCTGTACTGGCTGCTTGACGCCTATACTTTAACCAATATGTACCCCTATTCCGAACCAGTCGACGAGGGTTTTAATTACATCCGCAATGCGGTAAAGGTGGTAGTTGATGCTTATAACGGTACGGTCGACTATTACCTTATTGATCCCCATGAGCCTTTAAGCCAGACCCTGGCCAAAATTTTCCCCGGCCTCTTCAAACCTCTGGAGGCCATGCCGTCCGAACTGCGCCAACACCTGCGTTATCCTGCAGAACTGCTGGCCATCCAGGCCAGGATGCTGGCCAGCTACCACATGGAAAACACCATGCTTTTCTATAACAAGGAAGATGCCTGGAGCATCGCCGAGGAAATGGTGGGCGACCAGCGCCGAGCTATGGAACCCTATTATACCTTGCTGCGCCTGCCCGGCGAACAGGAAGAGGAATATATATTGATGCTGCCCTTCACCCCGGCGCGCAGGGTTAATATGGTGGCCTGGCTGGCGGCCCGCAATGACGGCCCCCACTACGGCCAGCTCCTACTTTATACGTTCCCTAAAAATCGTTCCATTTATGGTCCCATGCAAATTGAAGCTCGTATTGACCAGGAACCCGCCATCTCCCAGCAACTTACCCTCTGGGACCAGCACGGTTCCCGGGTTATCCGCGGTAATCTCCTGGTTCTACCCATTAAAGAAGCATTGCTCTATGTGGAACCAATTTTCCTCCAGGCCCAGGAGAGCAAGTTGCCGGAACTCCGCCAGGTGGTAGTTGCTTACGGGGAGAAAATAGTCATGGCCGACACCCTGGCCGGTGCCCTGAAGGCCATTTTCGGTGACCGGACAGCTGTTACCCCGCCACCGGCAACAACGGCACCTCCTTCCGGGTCGCTTACAACTAGCAATTTAGCAACTTCCATCCAGGAAGCCAACCGCCTTTACAGTGAGGCTCAGGAAAAACTGAAACTGGGCGACTGGGCCGGTTATGGCGAAAACATGAAGAAACTGGGACAGATTCTCCAGGAGATGCAACAAAATTACCGCTGATAATCTGCTGCCAGGAGGAAAAAGGGCCATCTTGTGGAAATGTATTAGTTATGGCCGGAGGTGAGAGGGTAGTGGCTTATTCTTTTCCTGAAGAGGACCGGGAATATTTAACAGAAAAACTGGCCATTGTCGGTGAACTGGCTGCCGGTATGGCCCATGAAATCCGCAATCCTCTAACTTCCATTCGCGGTTTTTTACAACTCTTACAAACTAAATTTGACCCCCAAGCCCTCGAGCAAGAATATTTTGCCATCATGTTTGACGAACTCGATCGCATCAATAATATTATTAAGGAGTTCCTATCTCTTTCCAAGCCTTCCCAGCCCCAGTTGCAGATAACTCCTTTTGGCCAGCTGGTGGCCGAAGCCCTGCTCCTGGCCGAGCAGGAAGCTATAATGCATGAGGTAAAACTGGTCCAGCACCTGGCACCAGAGCTGCCCCTTTTATGCCTGGATCCCGGCCAGATGAAACAGGTCATTCTCAATCTCACTTCCAATGCCATCCAGGCGGCCGGTCCAGGAGGCGAGGTAATTGTAGCTTCTTACCTGGATGCGCCTGCCGGCCAGGTCGTCACTACCATTCAAGATAATGGCCCGGGAATTCCCCCGGAACAACTGAAATTGATCTTTGAACCCTTTTATACCACCAAGGAAAACGGCACCGGTCTGGGACTGACCCTAAGCAACCGTATCGTTGCCAGCCATGGTGGTAAAATAGAAGTTACAAGCAAAGTAGGGGAGGGAAGTTGTTTCAGCATTTACCTGCCTGTAACTTAAACTGGAACCAGTGGATAAAGTGGATAACTATGTAGATAACTTTCTTTTATGTCAATATATGGATGGTGACAAAATGAAATTAACGAACAATGCCCGCATAATTCTCGAAAAACGTTACCTGAAGAAAGAAAATGGTGTCCCCGTAGAAACACCGGAGGAGATGTTCCGCCGGGTGGCCAGGGCCGTAGCCGGGGCGGAAAAAATTTTTAACCCCTCATTAACAGAGGAAAAAGTGGAGGAATATACCGAGCGTTTTTACCAGCTTATGACCAGCTGGGACTTTTTACCCAACAGCCCCACCCTGATGAACGCCGGCCGGGAGCTGGGCCAGCTGTCGGCCTGCTTTGTCCTGCCGGTGGACGACAGTATGGAGGCCATCTTTACCGCGGTTAAAGACGCGGCCCTGATTCATAAAAGCGGCGGGGGGACGGGCTTTTCCTTTTCCCGCCTGCGGCCGAAAAACAGCCCCGTACGCTCTACCGGCGGGGTGGCCTCCGGACCCGTATCCTTTATGAAGGTTTTCAATGCCGCCACCGAGGCCATCAAGCAGGGAGGGACCAGGCGGGGGGCCAATATGGGAATTTTACGGGTGGATCACCCCGATATCCTGGAATTTATCAGCTGCAAGGAAAATAACAATGAACTGACCAACTTCAACATCTCCGTGGGCCTGACAAAGGAATTCATGGAAGCCCTGGCCCGGGACGATTACTATGAGCTAAAATTTGACGGTAAAGTATACCAGAAGCTGAAAGCGCAGCAGGTATTCGAGGAAATCGTAAACCATGCCTGGGCCAACGGCGAACCGGGCATCATTTTCCTGGACCGTTTGAATGAAGATAATCCCACTCCTGAACTGGGAGAGATAGAAGCCACCAACCCTTGCGTGACTGGCGATACCTGGGTGACTACAAGTGAAGGCCCGCGCCAGGTATGGGAACTGGTGGGCCGCCCCTTTACAGCAGTAGTCAACGGCCGGCCCTACGCCACAGATAAAGAAGGCTTCTTCAAGACGGCGACAAAGCCGGTCGTCAGCCTGCACACCCGGGAAGGATACAGTGTCCGGCTCACCGCTGACCACCGGGTGCTGCGCGTGGTTGAACGGACGCGCTACCGTATTGCTTCCGAATGGGTCCCGGTCAAAGAGCTGAAGCCCGGCGACCAGATTCTCCTGCATAACCACCGCCCCCTGGCAGGGTGGCCTGGCGAACTGACGGAAGGTGAAGGTTACCTCCTTGGTCTCCTGGTCGGTGACGGCGTCCTCAAGAAGGACAGCGCTATTCTTTCCGTCTGGGCCAGGGAGAAGGCAGTTGGCGACCTGCAGGCAGAAGACGGTACAGCCTCAGTCATGAAGCTGGCTTTAAGCTACGCCAGAGCATTACCCCACCGTTCCGACTTTACCGGCTGGATGGCCGTTAAAGGGCGCGACGAATTCCGCCTCAAGTCAGCCAGTCTGAAAATGCTAGCCGGGCGGATGGGTATGGGGCCCGGTGTCAAGACCGTTACCCCGGCAATCGAACGTGCTTCGTCAGACGGCTACCGGGGCTTCCTACGGGGTCTGTTTGACTGCGATGCCTCGGTCCAGGGGAGCCAGCAAAAGGGCGTTAGCATCCGCCTGGCCCAGAGCAACCTTGATCTCCTGCGCACGGTACAGCGCATGCTCCTTCGCCTGGGCATTGTCAGTACCATTTATGCAGAACGGCGTCCGGCCGGTAGCCGGCCCTTGCCCGATGGTAAAGGAGGTACCCGGGAGTATGAGATCAAGGCCCAGCATGAGCTAGTCATCAGCGGGGATAACCTGGCCTTTTTCGCCGAGCGGATCGGCTTTGGCGATGTCGACAAGGCTAGGAAATTAAATTCACTCCTTGCGTCTTACCGGCGAGGAATGAATCGTGAGCGCTTTACAGCCACGGTCCTTGCCATCGAAGATGACGGGATCGAAGACGTATATGACGTCCAGGTTCCCGGCATCAACGCCTTCGACGCCAACGGCATCTACGCCCATAACTGCGGGGAACAGCCTCTCTTACCTTATGAAGCCTGTAACCTTGGCTCCCTGAACCTGGCCAATATGGTCCGGGAGGGCGGCGTAGACTGGAAGAGGCTTGCGGAAACAGTTTACTGGTCGGTACGCTTCCTGGACAACGTTATTGAGATCAATGAATTCCCCCTCGAAAAGATAAAGGCCATGGTCATGGGTAACCGGAAAATCGGCCTGGGAGTCATGGGCTGGGCCGATATGCTTTTCTTGCTCCGGATTCCTTATGATACAGAAGAAGCAGTGGAGCTGGGCCGCAGAGTCATGGCCTTTATTCAAAAAGAAGCCCGCCAGGCTTCCCGGAAACTTGCGGAAGAGCGGGGCAGCTTTCCCAATATCGACAGGAGCATTTACCGGGGGCAGAAGCTCCGTAATGCCACCTGCACCACCATTGCCCCTACCGGTACCATCAGCATGATTGCCGGTACCAGTTCAGGGATAGAACCGGTTTTCGCCCTGGCCTATACTAAAAACGTTCTTGATGGCGAAAGTCTTATTGAAGTTAACCCTGTTTTCCGGGCTTATATAGAAGAAAACTTTGCCCCGAACGAGGCCAGGTTAATTTTCCAGCAAATTGCCGCTGGGACAAGTATCCATGATATCAAGCAGATCCCGCCGGATATGCGCCGGGTCTTTACCACAGCCCTGGAAATCGCCCCGGAGTGGCACATCCGCATGCAGGCCGCCTTCCAGGCCAGTACCGATAATGCCGTCTCCAAAACAGTTAATTTCCCGCCCAGCGCCACGAGGGAAGATGTGCGCCGGGTTTACGAGCTGGCCTACCAGCTAGGTTGTAAAGGGGTGACAGTTTACCGTTCCGGCAGCCGGGAACAGGAAGTGCTTGTCAGCGGCACCAAAAATATTGCTACCAAAATTCCCTCCAGCCAGAAAACCCATCCCCGGCCGCGGCCGAAACGTACCTGCGGTGTTACCGAGCAGGTTAAGACGGGCTGCGGTAAAATGTATATCACCGTCAATTATGACCAGGAGGGTTTAATCGAAACCTTTATCACCACCGGCTCTTCCGGCGGCTGCAGCGGTTTTACCGAAGGTGTCAGCCGGCTGATTTCCCTGGCCCTGCGGGCCAATATTGCCCCGGAGGCCATTATTGACCAACTCACCTCGGTAAGCTGCCCCAATTTCTTACGGCGCCGGGCCACCGATAAAAGTATAGTCGGTAAATCCTGCCCGGACATCATCGGCCGCGTCCTAGCCCAGGAGCTAAAAAATTGGCACGACCACGGTTCTTACCAACTACCATCTGATTTCAGCGCCCGCGCCCTGGCCGAGATTAGCGCTACCATTGAAAACCAGCAGCCCAGTTTCCAGCCTTTAAGCCCGGCTGAAGAAGCCGAACTCATCCAGAAAGGCATCTGCCCGGAGTGCGGTTCTAACCTCCATTTCCAGGAAGGCTGTGTCACCTGCAGTTGTGGCTTCAGTAAATGCGGTTAAATTTTAGCCGTTGTAAGAACTCACGTGAATTGCCCGGTAGCCTTCGGCTTCCAGAGCGGGTAAGAGAGCGCTGACATCATCCGTTGCCAGCCGCAGGACGACATAGGTATGGACATCGTCTTTATGGCGGTTGGCAACGTTAATAATATTGATGCCGGCGTCTGCTACCCGCCGGGCAATGTTAGCCAGGACGCCAATGCGGTCTTCTACTTCCAGGGTAACCCTCACACCCGGGCGCCGCAGGCCGAAGAGTTTAATCAAGGCCTCAAAGAGGTCGGTCTGGGTAATAATACCGACGAGCTTTTCCTTTTCCATGACCAGGAGGTTGTCGATTTTATGCTCCCGCATCAAAAGAGCCGCCTCTTCAATGGTCATATCCGGAGGAACGGTAATAGGGCGTTTAATCATGGCATCTTTAACCGTCATCTTGGCTACCAGGTAATTAACTTCAAAGGCGCTGAGAGTTGAAGCCGGGGAAGGAGAAACCCTCAAGATATCCCGTTCAGTAACCAACCCTACCAGCCGTCCATCCTGGACCACAGGTAAGCGCCGGATTTTATGCTTCTTCATTAGCTCGAGGGCATCCAGGACGGAAGTCTCCCTGGTAACTGTAATGGGATTGGGAGTCATATGGTCGCGGACAAACATCCCGGCTAACCTCCTTTGTTAATGTCTAATTAATTTTATTTCGTTTACCCTTTTATAAATCCTGCCGGCAAGCAGGAAGAACATTATAAATATTTTTGGCAGGGGAAAGCACATGCTAATTTATGAAGTACCCGGACGCAGGATAGAAATTCACCAGGTTGTCCTGGACTTTAACGGTACCATTGCCTGCGACGGCCAGCTCCTGCCGGGGGTGGCAGGGCGCCTGCAGTCCCTGGCGGAAAGGCTTAAGGTTTATATCCTGACGGCTGATACCTTCGGCACAGCTGCCGCCGCCTGCCGGAACTTGCCGGTGGTATTAACAAAAGTCGACAGCCAGGCCGGCGGGCCGGATAAGGAACGGATAATTACGGAATTAGGAGCAGAACATACAGCTGCCATTGGCAATGGCGTCAATGATGCTCAGATGCTCGGCCGGGCCGCCTTGGGTTTGCTGGTTTTAGGACCCGAAGGAGCCGCCTTCCAGGCCATGCAACAGGCGGACATGGTTTTCACCGATATCCTGGACGCCCTTGATTTCCTCTTAAAACCCCAGCGGGTAGTAGCTACCCTGCGACCGTAGTGATATAATAAGGATAATGCCACCTGAAGAAAGGCGGCTTAAAGTTGCATATAGGTATTTTTACAGATAGTTATTTGCCATATACCAGCGGGGTAGTCAGATCCATTGTCACCTTCAGTAATGAACTACGGCGCCTGGGGCACCGGGTATCCATTTTTGCTCCCAGCTATGGTAACTCCAGGCCCGAAAAAGATATCTACCGTTTCCATTCACTAAGGGCACCAACCTTTAAAGAATTTGCCCTGGCCATCCCGGTGGCGCCGGCTTTACCCCGGGTCTTGCGGGAGTTAAGGATTGACCTTATCCATGTACATTCCCCTTTTTTAATGGGGCAACTGGGGGCACGGATGGCCAGGCAGCTGGGGTTACCGCTGGTGGCCACTTATCACACCCTTTATGAAGAATATGTGCACTATTTTCCCCTGGCACCCAGGCTGATGCGCAAAGCAGTCCGCCATTATACCGTATCTTTTTGTAACCGTTGCCAGCTGGTAATTACACCGACAGAGGTTATTACCGCTTACTTACGGGAAAACGGCGTCAAAGTACCGGTGGTTAGTATCCCCACTGGTATTGAACTGGACCGCTTTCAAAACCTCGATTCCACCTGGTTGCGCAAATACCTACAGCTGCCACCGGAGGAAATCATTCTCCTCCATGTCGGGCGCCTGGGTAAGGAAAAAAACATCACCTTTATCCTGCAGGCCTTTGCTTTTGTACACCAGCAGGTACCGGATACCCGCCTAGTTCTGGTGGGCAGCGGCCCCTTAAAGGAAACTCTGCAAAGCCAGGCCCGTTCTTTAGGAATCAACCAGGCCGTCACCTTTGCTGGGTCTTTTCCCTTTGAACAAATGCCGGCCGTCTATGCGGGGGCCGACTTGTTTATTTTTGCTTCAGTCACCGAAACCCAGGGACTGGTAATCGCGGAAGCCAAGGCTGCCGGCCTGCCGGTAGTAGCCGTTAAGGCCTACGGTGTCGAGGAAATGGTTGTCAATGAAAAAGATGGTTTTTTAACTTCGTTAGATATAAATACCTTTAGCGCCTGTGTGTTGCAATTAGTTAAGGATTTAAGCCTCCGGCGGCAGATGGGCGAACAGGCCCGTCAAAATGCCGCAGCCTTTGCAGCAGCAGCCATGGCCCGCCGCCTGGAGGCCCAGTATCAATTATTATTACGTTAAATTTAGTAAAGATATTATGATAGGAGTGTTGTCGTTTGTCGAAGGTTCGTGTCCGTTTTGCCCCCAGCCCCACCGGCAGCTTACATATCGGCGGGGCCCGTACAGCATTGTTTAACTGGCTTTTTGCCCGGCACCATGGCGGTGCCTTTATCTTGCGTATTGACGATACCGATATGGAACGTTCAACGGATATTTCCTACCGGGAAATCCTGGCTGCCATGCGCTGGCTGGGCCTGGACTGGGACGAAGGCCCTGAAAAGGGAGGCCCTTATGGACCATATCTTCAGTCCCAGCGGCTGGAGTTTTACCGCCGGGAAGCAGCACGCCTGTTAAATGAAGGTAAAGCCTACCTCTGCTACTGTACCGTGGAAGAACTCGCCGCCCGGCGTAAGATTGCCCAGGCCGAAGGTCGCCCCCCCATGTACGACCGCCGCTGCCGTTATCTTACGCCGGAAGATCGTACCCGCCTGGAGAAGGAGGGTAGGCAGCCGGTTATTCGCCTGGCGATCCCCGACCAAGGGACAACGACGGTCAGGGATATTGTTCGCGGTGAAGTTACCTTTGAGAATGATACTATCGATGATTTCATCATTGTTAAATCCAATGGCATGCCAACCTATAATTTTGCCACCGTGGTTGATGATCACTTAATGCAAATCAGCCATATCATCCGGGCAGAGGAGCACCTCTCCAATACTCCCAAACAGATACTTGTTTATGAAGCATTGGGTTATGAGATGCCGGCCTTTGCCCATGTACCCATGATCCTCGCCCCCGACCGCAGCAAGTTAAGTAAACGCCACGGTGCTACTTCGGTAGAAGAATACCGTGATGAGGGTTACCTGCCGGAAGCGATTATTAACTATCTAGCCCTGCTGGGGTGGTCTCCTGAAGGCGAAGAAGAAATTATTCCCCTGGAAAAGATGGTTGCCAGTTTTTCTCTAGAGCGGGTTTCTAAAAATGCGGCAATATATGATACCAAAAAGTTAACCTGGATTAATGGTCACTACTTGCGAGAGGGTGATCTCGACCGGATTACCCGCCTGGCCATCCCCTTTTTACAGGCTAAAGGGCTCCTTCCTGACCCGTTACCGGAGGAGGACTATGACCATGTCCGGGCTGTCATCGCTGCCGTCCGCGACCGGGTTAAGACCTTGGCCGAAGTGGCCGATGCCGCCAGTTACTTCTTTACCGATGTAACCTCCTATGAGGAAAAGGGTGTCCGCAAGTACTTCAGCAAACCAGGGGTAGCCGCATTGCTGGATGAAGCCAGGGAAGAGCTAGCAGCTTTACCCCAATTTACCGCCGCGGCAGCAGAAGAGGCCTACCGCACCCTGGCAGAAAGGAAGGAAATAAGTACGGGGCAGCTTTTCCATCCCACCCGCCTGGCTGTCACCGGCCGCACTATGGGCCCCGGCCTCTTTGAAATTCTGGAACTCCTGGGTAGGGAAACCGTCCTCGAGCGCCTGTCCCGGGCTTCCAGGTGGATCCGGGAAAACCTGGGTTAGAAAAAGGGCAGGGGGCCAGTATTAGCATACTGGCCCCCAAATAAGTAAAATCCCCTTTCCATCTGGAAAGGGGATTAAATTCTGGCTGCGGGACCAGGATTCGAACCTGGGCAACATGATCCAGAGTCATGGGTGCTACCGCTACACCATCCCGCATCGTTTTTTCCGCGCAACATGTATATTAGCACAAAACTATGTTAAAGTCAAGCGTACCCGGATTCATTTTTGGGGTTTCAGGCCAACCTGTAAGTTACAGCAATCTAACTCTATAGACAACTTAGCGCGAGCATAAGTTGCTGGCCCCTTCGACGAAGGGCAGGGCGCCCTCCCGGTCGGCATAAAACACGGGCCGCTACCCTTGACAGTATTTTAACCCCGCGTTATATTTGAAACAACTTGAGGGGTGATACTTTTGCGGACCCGCATCCTGGTTGTTGATGACGACGCCAAAATAACCTCCATGCTAAAAAGGGCTCTGACCTACGAAGGTTATGAGGTAGAAGTCGCCAGCAACGGGCATCAGGCCCTGGCCCTGGCGGCCAGCCAGCCCGATCTCATTATCCTTGATATCATGCTGCCCGGCATTGACGGTCTGGCCGTATGCCGGCAGTTGCGGGCCCACAGTGATATTCCCATCCTCATGCTGACGGCTCGGGATGATACCGCCGACCGGGTCCTGGGCCTGGATACCGGAGCCGACGACTACCTGGTTAAACCCTTCGCCCTGGAAGAACTGCTCGCTCGCATCCGCGCCCTCCTGCGGCGACGGTCGCGGGGCAAAGAGGCAGAAATCCTCCAGTACAGCGATTTATCCTTAAATACTGCCACCCGGGAGGGAAAAAGGGGAGGACGCACCTTCACCCTCACGGCCAAGGAATATGAACTCCTGGCTTATTTCCTGCAAAATCCCCTCCGGGTCCTTACCCGCGACGAACTCATGACTCGCATCTGGGGTTATGATTTCAGCGGCGAATCCAACGTCCTGGAAGTTTACATTGGTTATTTACGTTCCAAGTTGGAAGCCGGGGGCGAACCGCGCCTCATCCAGACGGTCCGCGGGGTGGGCTACGTCCTTAAGGAGCAACAGCCATGACCCTGCGCTGGCGTCTAACCCTTTTAGTCACTGTTATCCTGACCCTCACCTTTCTCGTTCTGGGAAGCCTGGTCTATATTCTCATGGGCCGCTATCTAACCAGC
This sequence comes from Moorella sp. E306M, assembly GCF_006538385.1. Classification (NCBI taxonomy): domain Bacteria; kingdom Bacillati; phylum Bacillota; class Clostridia; order Neomoorellales; family Neomoorellaceae; genus Neomoorella; species Moorella sp. E306M. The sequence goes on from NZ_BJKO01000001.1 coordinate 2,872,271, forward strand.
GCCATTGATCGTTCCCTGGCCTTCCGTGCCAAGGAGGTTATCAGTTCTATAAAAGTTGAAAGCAATTTCCTGCGCCAGCAGCGCATCACCCTGCCCGATGTCAATGTTTTTGCTGCACCCGATATCTTTTTGCAAGTAGTCGATAGCGAGGGCTTTGTCGTTACCAGATCCAGCAATCTAGGTCGCCAGACCCTGCCCGTAGGACCCCAAACCTTAATCCAGGCCCACCAGGGAATTGATTTCTTTACCACGGAGTCTATTGATAATTACCCCTTAAGGATTTATAATGTTCCTCTTATGCTCAAGGGCCAGCCGGTGGGCATACTGCAGGTAGCCCGTCTCCTCAGTCCCGTAAAAAAAACCTTGAGTGACCTGCGGCGGGTACTTATCTTCCTGGGCCTGGTTGCTGTTTTGATTGCCACCATCCTGGGATATATCCTGGCCCGGGCAGCCCTCAGGCCCATTGAGCGCCTGACCCAGGTAGCGGCCCAAATAGGGGAGGGAAGGGACCTGGCCCAGCGCGTCCCCTACCATGGCCCCATGGACGAGATCGGCCGGCTGGCGGCTACCTTTAATGCCATGCTGGGGCGCCTGCAAAGAGCCTACACCCGGCTGGAGGAAGCCTACAGCGCCCAGCGCCGCTTTGTCGCCGATGCTTCCCATGAACTGCGTACTCCCCTGACTACCATTCGCGGCAACATCGATTTATTGCGCAAAATGAAGGGTGCCGACATGGCCACCCAGGAAGAAGCCCTGGCCGATATTGCCAGCGAAGCTGAACGCATGAGCCGCCTGGTCAATGATCTCCTCACCCTGGCCCGGGCGGACGCCGGGCTGGAAATCAAACGCGAGCCCCTGGAAATAGCCGGGCTTTTACAGGAAATAGTCCGCCAGGCTCCCCTGCTGGGCGAGGCAACTTTTACAGCCAGGGGCCTTGAAAGCCTCACCGGACAGCAGGTTCTGGGCAACCGGGATTATTTAAAGCAGCTGCTCTTTATCTTGCTGGACAACGCTTTTAAATATACTCCTGCCGGAGGCAGGATCGAGTTGGCGGCAGCAGTTGAACATGAAAAACTGATAATCCAGGTGAAAGATACCGGTCCCGGCATTGCTCCTGAGGATCTGGAGCACATTTTTGAACGTTTTTACCGCGCCGACGCCACCCGGAGCAGCGGCGGTACCGGCCTGGGGCTGGCCATAGCCCGCTGGATTGTCGAGCAACACCAGGGGGAGATCAAGGTAGAAAGCAGGGTAGGGGAGGGCACCACTTTCATGGTTATCCTCCCGTTGTTAAAGGCCATATAATTTCTTATCATTTTCTCAGGTTAATTTCATCTTTTTCTTAACAGAAGTGGATAAAATAAACTCCAGGAAGGAGGTGAAATCTTGACTAAAATCAAAAAGCGCTTCAGCCTGGTTTTAATCCTGGTGCTGGTCATAAGCCTGGTTGCTGCCGGTGTGGCCATGGCCCAGGCCAATCCTTCTTCCCAGCCCGGGGCCAGCCTGAAACAGCTCTACCTGGAAAAGCTGGCTGCTAACCTGGGGATAGATGTAAGCCGGCTTCAGGAAGCCATGAAAAACGCCGGGCAGCAGGCTGTGGAAGCCGCCCAGGCGTCCGGTTTAATCGACAGCGACAAAGCCCAGAAGCTGCAAAAAGCCCTGGAAGAGGGGTACTGGCCCGGGTTTGGCGGTTTTAAGCGGCCCGCCCACGGTTGGGGATACAAATTTGGCGACGAAATCGCCACCGCCCTGGGAATTACGCCGCAGGAGTTGCGCCAGGAAATCCAGGCTGGCAAAACCCTGGAGCAAATAGCAACGGAAAAGGGCCTGACCCTGGCCCAGCTTAAAGAAAAGTTAATTAATGAAGCTAAAACCCAATTAGATCAGGCTGTAGCCAGCGGCAAGCTGACACGCGATAAGGCCGATAAAATTTTAAACAATCTAGAGCAAATGGACCTGAGCAAATTTTTCCAGCACAAGCAGCCCCGTTAGCGTTCCTCTCACACCTCCTCTAGCCATAGATAAACTTTAAAGCCACCACGGTATTTCCGGCGGTGGCTTTTTTTGCATGTTCAAAGTTAAAATATCAAAGAATTTTACTCAGGAACGCCCTGGTGCGCGGGTTCTGGCAATTATTAAAGATCTGGTCCGGTGTTCCTTCTTCAACAATCAAACCCCCATCCATAAAGAACACCCGGTCGCCTACTTCCCGGGCAAAACCCATTTCATGGGTTACAACCACCATGGTCATGCCCTCCCGGGCCAGATCTTTCATTACTGCCAGTACCTCGCCGACCATTTCCGGGTCCAGGGCCGAGGTGGGTTCATCAAAGAGCATTACCTTGGGCTGCATGGCCAGGGCGCGGGCAATGGCTACCCGCTGCTGCTGGCCTCCCGAGAGCTGTTCGGGGTAAGAATCGGCTTTATCGCTTAAACCCACCCTGGCCAACAGTTCCCGGGCCAGTTTTTCAGCCTGGGCAGCTGGCAGGCGGCGCACCTTAATAGGTGCCAGGGTTATATTCTCCAGCACCGTCTTATGGGGAAAAAGATTAAAGCGCTGGAAGACCATACCTACTTCCTGCCGCACGGCATTAATATCGGTCCGGGGATCCGTCAGAGAGATGCCGTCAATAATGATCTCCCCCCGGGTGGGTATTTCCAGTAAGTTGAGACAGCGGAGAAAGGTGCTTTTCCCGGAGCCGCTGGGACCGATGACGACTACAACCTCTCTGGGGGCAATTGTACAGTTAATCCCACGCAAAACTTCCAGGGAGCCGAAACTCTTGTGGAGGTCCCTAACCTCGATCATGGTCACCGGTCCTCAGCCTCCTTTCCAGATAATCCACCAGGCGGGAGATGGTAAAGGTCATAACTAAATAAATAAGGGCCACCGCAAAGTAGACCTCAAGAGGTCTGAAGGTAGCGGCGCTAATCAGCTGCCCATGGCGGGTCAATTCCACGTAACCGATAACGGAGAGAAGAGAGGTATCCTTGAGCATAGCGATAAATTCATTACCTAAAGGTGGAATAACTCTCTTGAAGGCCTGGGGCAGGACGATATACCGCATGGTCTGCCTTTCCGTCATGCCCAGGGAACGGGCCGCCTCCACCTGGCCTCTTTCAATGGATTGAATACCGGCCCGGAAAATCTCGGCCACATAGGCGCCGCTATTCAGGCTGGTAGATACCGTAGCAGCCACAAAGACAGGGATGTGGGTGGTTTGTAAGAGCTGGGGCAAGCCAAAGTGGGTCATTAAAAACTGTTGCCCTTCATTCAGTAACTGGGGAAAGCCATAATACACAATAAAGATCTGGACCAGTAAAGGCGTACCCCGGAAAAAATCAACATAACACGTAGCCAGAAAACTGGTCAGCCGCCGGCGGGAGAGGCGACCCAACCCGGCAATAAGCCCGAAAACGCACCCTAATGAAACGGCAACCAGGGTTATCTTTAAAGTTTGCACGGCCCCCAGCAATAAATAGGGCAGGGATTGGATAACTAAGCCCAAAAAAATTTCACCTCACTAGACCCGGAACAGCAGTATGCGTAACACCGGACGGTGTTACGCATACTGTTTGATTCCCAGGAACTTATTGTTTCTGCTGCGGCGGTTCGCCGGGCAGGAAAGCAGGCGGCTCTTGGCCGAACCACTTCTTATAAATCTCAGCATACTGGCCACTGGCCTTAAGGGCCTTTAAGCCGTCATTGATCTTATGCAAGACTTCCGGTTTACCTTTGGGAACGGCAATACCGTAGTACTCAGCCGACCTTACATCGCCAACAATCTTGATATCTTTATTGCCCTGCTGGATGTAATAGGCGGTAACAGGCAGGTCATTTACCACAGCGTCGACACCGCCATTTTTCAGTTCCAGGAAGACATCCGGTACTTTATCCAGTTCAGTGACTTTGGCCCCGGGGATCTTTTTCGCTTCTTTGGCACCGGTGGTACCGATCTGGACGGCAATCTTTTTGCCCTTTAAATCATCAAAGCCCTTGATGGTATTGTTATCCGCCTTTACCGCCACCACCAGTCCCGACTGGTAGTAGGGGAGGGAAAAATCTACCGCTTTCTTACGCTCATCATCAATGCTGATCCCGGAGATGGCCAGGTCGACGTTGTTGGTCTGTAGGGCCGTAATTATACCATCAAAGCCCATCTCTTTAATTTCCACATCAAAGCCGGCTACCTGGCCGATGGCCTTGATCAGGTCGACATCGAAACCGGTAAATTCACCCGTCTTCATATCCCGGAATTCAAAGGGCGCAAAGGTAGCTTCCAGAGCTACAGAATATTTGGGCCTGCTGGAGGTGCTGGTACCGGAAGCGGCTGGCTTGGTTTGTGTATCAGGACCTTTTTCCTGGGAAGCGCCGCTGCCGCAGCCGGCCAGGCCAGCGACTAAAAACACCAGCACCAGTAAGCTAAATATCTTTTGCCACGCCTTCATGAACTTTTTCCTCCTTATACAAATTATCACTTGCCACCGGGCAACAATCTAATATTTATTCGCTTTAATTAATAAAAATCCTGCCGCGGTAGGTGAATTCTTGACAGGTTATCGCTGGAAATGGATAATAAAATCGGTGAGTTGCATTGCCAAAACAGCTCCTGGCTGATACCGCCCTTTTACTGGTAACCTTTATCTGGGGAACTACTTTTGTAGCCGTGCAGCGGGCTTTAACCGGTATCGGGCCTTTATATTTTGTCGCCCTGCGCTTCCTGCTGGCCTTTATTTTTTTAGCCCTTGTAGCCTGGCGGCACTGGTTTGCCATTGACCGGTTTACCTTGGTTAACGGCAGCCTGGTGGGCCTTTTTTTAAGTGGGGGTTATATCTTTCAAACCCTGGGCCTAAAGTTTACATCAGCAGCCGGCGCCGGTTTTATCACCGGTTTATCGGTAGTCCTCGTACCCCTGTTAAGCGCTATTTTCTACCATAACTTACCAGGTACCTTCACCATAACCGGTGCCTTTGCCGCAACCATTGGCCTGGCTCTCCTGACTTTAAATGCGGGTTTAGCCTTTAATCCCGGTGATTTTCTGGTCCTCCTGGGCGCCCTTTGTTTTGCCGGCCAGATTTTACTGGTAGAGCGTTATGCCAGCCGCCATAACTCCTTGCTCTTTACCGGCGTGCAGCTGGGCACCGTTGCCGTAGTTGCTTTTTTGCTGGCCCTCCCCGGTGAAAGGTTACCGGCCAGGTTTACTCCCGCCGTCTGGCAGGCGTTCCTGCTTACAGCCCTGCCGGCCACCTCCCTGGCCTACCTCATTCAAAACAAAGTCCAGCAGTTTACCACCGCCGCCCATACAGCCATTATCTTCACCATGGAACCCGTTTTTGCCGCCCTGGCAGCCTATCGCTGGGGCCAGGAGACCCTTACCTGGCGCCAGGGGGCCGGTTGCCTGTTCATCCTGGCCGGCATGCTCCTGGCGGAGATTGAGGATAATAACAATGTCCAGTTTCGAAAAATGTGATAATCATTAGACCCGGAGGAAGGTATGAAAATGCTGCGCCTAGGAGCCCACCTTTCCATAGCAAAGGGATTGCCGAAAACCGTAACTATGGCCGCAGAGATAAAGGCCAATACCTTCCAGTATTTCACCCGCAACCCCCGCGGCGGCGCGGCCAGGGAAATCCCCCCTTCAGAAATAGCCACCTGGCAGGAGGCCAGACAAAGGGCCGGCCTCTATCCCATTGCCGGCCACCTGCCCTATACCGTCAACCTGGGAGCTGTGCCAGGCAGGCAGCAGGAATTTGCCCGTATGGTACTTCATGATGACACCTTGAGGGTGGCTGCTATCGGGGGCGAATACCTGATCACTCACCCCGGCCATTACGAAGGCGACCGCGAGGCCGCTTTGGAGAGGATTATCCAGGTGATCAAAGAGTCCTATTTAAGTATCCCCGGTCCGGTCCCAACGCTTTTACTGGAAACTATGGCCGGTCAGGGAAAAGAATTAGGTTCCCTTGAGGATTTGCGTTACATCCTGGCGGGCCTGAACTGGCCGGATAGGGTGGGTGTTTGCCTGGACTCGGCCCATCTATTCGCCGCCGGGTGGGACCTGCGAACCCCATCAGGCTGCCGGCAACTGGTAAAAGAGTTAGAAGCAGAGATCGGTCTGGAGCGGATCAGGGTCATGCATTTAAACGATTCCCTGGTACCCCTGGGCAGTCACCGGGATCGCCATGCCGGTATCGGCAGGGGAGAACTGGGGGAGCAGGGGATAGCTGCTATTGTCAATGATCCTTTTCTTCGTAAGTTAACCATGCTTTTAGAAACCCCGGTAAGCAACTATAAAGAATACGGGTCTGAAATTGCCCTGGTGCAAAAACTATGTCTTGACGGCTCATGGGAATCTGTGCTATAATAAATACCGGGTTGAGGCCCTATCGTCTAGTGGCCTAGGACGCCGCCCTCTCACGGCGGTAACCGGGGTTCGAATCCCCGTAGGGCTACCATTCCTTAAAATCGAGGCTTCAGCCGGATTAGCCCCCTAAAAGAGAGCGGTAACGCTAGAAGGGGGCTATTTTCGTGGGCAAAATTGTCGAGGTCAGTTCTAATTTTCCATGGCGGGACAAGCAAAAGGCGCGAGTCATTGGCATATCCAATCTAAGTCATAGCCTTGCCCCCTCGAAAAGGGCCAGCACTTCACCGGCCTTGCCACGGTTATTCCCATCACAGCTGATGGACCGCTGGACCTGGATCCTGGTTATACTGGCCGATTGATAGGCTTTGTTGGTAAACTCAGTCTCATGGTTGGAGATGAGGACCGGTATGCCCGCCTGCGAAAGCTCTATAGCAAGCCGGGCCAGCTCCGCCTGCTGGTCCATGGAAAAGCCACCGGCGCTGTAGGTAGTGAAGTTGGCGGTCTCGGAAAGCGGCACGTAGGGAGGGTCGCAGTAGAAGACGTCCCCGGGTCGGGCCGCGGCCATAACCTCGGTGAAATCAGCCACAGTAAACTCAGCATCCCGCGACTTCTGGTAGAAGTACCTCATCTCGGCTTCCGGGAAGTAGGGCCTTCTATACTGGCCGAAAGGCACGTTATAGCTACCTTGCGCGTTGTAGCGGACCAGCCCGTTGTAGCCGTGACGGTTAAGGTAGACCAGCAGGGCCGACTTCAGCACGACGTCTTTCGTGTTATTGAAGGTTTCCCGCAGTTCGTAGTACCTTTCCGGCGTGTTATTCTCCGGGACGAAGAAGGAGCGGCAGTAGCGGATAAATTCTTCCCCCTGGGACTGGAGCGTGCGGTAGAGGTTGATGAGGTCGGCATTGCTGTCACTCAGCCAGTAGGCCGGGTAGTCGGTGTTAAGGAAGACCGCGCCGGACCCGGCGAAGGGCTCCACCAGGCGTTTGCCTTTAGGCAACCTGGCCCTGATCGCGTTGACGATCCGGTACTTGCCGCCCGGCCACTTAAGAAAAGGGCGCACTAACGGAGACACCTCCTTGAGCTTACTTATATAATAGCACAGGTCGCATTGGTTGCGTATTTGTTGGTATATTGCTAAATCTTATTTTGCTCCGGCACAATCAGGCAGGGCAAATCCTGAACTGCCGTAGATAGCTTCAAAAGCTGCGAGGTTATAAATACCCTCATGCAGTCAGACTCTGCCTCTATTGTCGACCGTCCCGCTCCGGTATAAGAACCGGAAGTGGGGTGAAAAAAATCGGTAAAACTTAGAAAAGGAGGGGGCTTAGCCCCCGGCTAGCCGGCTGGTTCTTGTTGCTGGCGTCGTCGCAACCATATACTTAACAAGTAACCATCCAGCAGGCCCATGGGGTAAGCCAGTAAGGTGAGCCACCAGGGCCAGCCGCGCCGCTGAGGGCGCGACCCCATGGTAAAACGGGCTCGGAACACCTGAAATCCCCCCTTTAAGCTTATTATCATACCTGAGAGCAGTGTCTATTCTCTATTTCATTAACATAATACCGGGAATTGCCTGCGTAGAGGCAAGGTAAGGTACATAAACTAGCGATAGGTATTCCTTCATAGTTCCAAGGCCCATCTTTTACTCAATAATTAGCAAAGGGGGGAAAGAGATGCCCAGGCGTTATAAACTCAGCCGTAATGGCCCCAATCAGGACCGCCGTTCAAAAGTAAGGGCGAGGGAGCTTCATCATATCCGCGGCAACCAGGTTATAATCGACCCCGAACGGGGCCCGGAAAATAAATAATGCGGGGAGTATAATAAATATAGCTGGTCCCGGACTTTACCCGGGATAAACGGGCCAGCTTTTTTAATACATAAAAGAAAGGGAGTACTCATAATGACGCATGAAGTTTGCGGTGGTAAAGGCAGGGAAGCTACTACGGCTTGCCCGGTTTGTGGTACAAGGGGGCAAAAAGTACCGGATATAACGGTAGCTAGTTTACTTAATACGCCAGCAGCGGCATCTTTAAAGGCTATCCAGTACAATTTATGCCTGTCATCATCATGTAACGTTGTCTACTACGGCGACAACGGCACCGTTTTTACCAAGGAAAATGTCCGCGTACCGGTCTGGTTTAAAGAAGAATCGCCCCGGATAATCTGCTACTGTAATAACGTTACGGATAATGAGATATTGGCTCACATAGTAACCCGGCAATGCTGCCACAGTTTAAAGGACATCCGGGAACATACGGGTGCCAACGCCGGTCATGACTGCCTTACCCAAAACCCCGCCGGAACCTGATGTGGCCCGGCGGTGCAATCGGTGATTGCCCGGGGATTAGCTATGCGTGCTGACAAATAAACCGGTCCAGGCACCGGTTTATTTGTTATTCTCATTGCTCATCCTGCAAGCCCCCTCATTAGTTTACATAATAATTATTATAGGAAGTTATAGTTTCTTAAACCATACCGCCTCCCTCATTTACCCTGCTCATCTTTGAGCTGTCAACTACCGGCTGCCCCTCAGCTTTGTAAAGGGCTCCATCCAAATAGCAGCAAATATTTATTTTTATATATCGAACGGTTGTTTACAGGATAAAAATATGTTAGGATAAGTTAGAGCTTGATCCAGGAGGGATTGAGGGTGTCATCCGATTTAACGCCCCGGCAGGAAATGGTCCTTAACTATATCCGCCATTTTATCGAAGTGCACGGTTACCCACCTACAGTGCGGGACATTTGCCGGGCTACCGGGCTACGTTCCAGTTCTACCGTTCACGGTCATTTAAACCGGCTGGAGAAAAAGGGTTACATCCGCCGCGATCCCACCCGTTCCCGGGCCATTGAAATCCTTACCCCCCACCCGGGACTACCCCATACATCCAGAAATATAGTTTCCATCCCCTTGCTGGGCAAAATTACCGCCGGGCAGCCCATTCTGGCCGTAGAAAATATCGAAGAAGTCTTTCCTCTCTCCTCCGAACTTGCTGGTAGTGAAGACGCTTTTATGCTCCAGGTCCAGGGCGACAGCATGATCGAAGCGGGTATCCTGGAGGGCGATTACCTCATCGTCAGGCCCCAGGACAGAGCCGAAAACGGGGATATTGTCGTTGCTCTCCTCGGCGACGAAGCTACCGTTAAATATTTCTACCGCTATGAAGACCATATAGAACTGGTTCCCGCCAACAGCCGCCTGCAGCCCATCAAAACCCGGGAAGTAAGCATTCTGGGTAAAGTCATCGGCCTTTACCGCCGTTTCTCTTGAAGCAAACCCCGGTTTATCAATTCCTGGGCTGCCATGAGGAGGGCGATGCGGGTATAGGGATAGGTCTGTCCCCCCTGGAGAAAAACGGCATAGGGCGGCCTTAAGGGACCGTCGGCGCTGAGTTCAATGGAAGACCCCTGGATAAAGGTGCCCCCGGCCATAATGACCTCGTCCTTATAACCGGGCAAAAGGGCCGGTTCCGGCAGCGTACCTGCCTCTACCGGGGAACCCCTTTGCAGTCCCTGGCAAAAGGCCAGTAATGCTTCCTTTTTCTCCAGGATAATACACTGGACGATATCCCGCCGCCGTTCCCCGGGCAGGGGATCAACGTTAAAGCCCAGGTCCCGGAAAAAGGCAGCCGCGACGATGGCTCCCGTTAGGGCTTCCCTGACCACCAGGGGCGCCAGGTATAAGCCCTGGTAGTAAAGGCGTTTCTCAGTAAAGGCCCCCAGCTCACCACCGAGGCCGGGGGCGGTAAGGCGCGCCGCCACCACCTCTACCAGGTCTTCCCGGCCCACTATGTACCCGCCCCCCGGCGCCAGGCCGCCGCCGGGGTTTTTAATTAAAGAACCTACCACCAGATCGGCGCCCACCTCGCCCGGCTCCTTATCCTCTACTAACTCCCCGTAACAGTTATCTACCAGGCAGACGCTTTCCCGGTTGGCCTCTTTAATGGTGCCGACAATCCGGGCAATCTCCTCAATACCCAGGGAAGGACGTAAGCTATAGCCCCGGGAACGCTGGATAAGGCACAGGCGGGGCCTGAGGCTGGTTACCGCTTCGCCGATTTTAACCAAGTCAGGCCGGCCCCTGGTGTCCAGGGCCACTTCGGCGTATTTTATCCCCCATTCTCTTAAGCTTCCTGCAACCCGTGGGACAAGGCCGATGACCGTAGCCAGGGTATCGTAGGGGCGCCCACAGGCGGAGAGCAAGGTGTCTCCTGGTCGCAGGAGGGCGCTTAAAGCCAGGGTCAGGGCGTGGGTGCCGGAAACAATCTGCGGGCGAACCAGCGCGGCATTGCCGCCAAAAATGCTGGCAAAAAGCCGCTCCAGGGTGGAACGCCCCAGGTCGCCGTAGCCATATCCCGTAGAATCCTGGAAATGGTACTCGTTTACCTCGTGTTTTTGAAAGGCCCGGAGGACCTTGAAGTGGTTCCGGTCACTGACGGCATTTACGGCCGCGATTGCTTCCCGGCTATTATTTTCGGCTTCCTCTAGCTTCTCTACCAGCCAGGGGGCAACGGGAAAAAACCTGGATATATCTTTGTACCAGTCCAATTCTTTTTCTTAACCCCCGTACCTCAAACTACCGGGAGTTATTATAACAGATCGGTGGTCCCCCGGCAAAGTCGCTTTCACCTTCCTTTATCCCGACCGGCGGCGCCGGCCGCAGCAGGTCTTCCTTTTCAATACTCATTAATTCCTGCCGGGTGAGGGTTTTCTTGTTTACCAGCCGCAGGGCCTGGCGGCGCATGGCCCTTTCGATAATATTGCGCACCATGCGGGCATTGCCGTTATAGGGGTGGCCGAAAAGGACTTCCCGGCGTAAAATTCTTTCCAGTTCCCCGGCAGCCGCCGGCGTAAGCATATATTGTTTTTCCGCCAGCATTAACTGGGCAATGGCCATCAATTCCGGCACGGTATAATCGGGAAATTCCAGCTGGATAGGGAAACGCGAGCGCAGCCCCGGATTTGTCTCCAGGAAATAGTCCATTTCATCTTTATAACCAGCCAGGATAAGAACCATATTGTCGCGGTAATCCTCCATCCCCTTGACCAGAACGTCAATGGCTTCGCGACCGAAATCCTTCTCCCCGCCCCGGGCCAGGGAATAAGCCTCATCAATAAATAGTATGCCGCCAATGGCCTTCTTAAGCTGTTCCCGGGCTTTGTGGGCCGTGTGGCCGATATACTCCCCCACCAGATCCGCCCGTTCTACTTCAATCAGGTGCCCCTGGGTCAATACGCCGAGTTCTTTGAATAACTTCCCCATGAACCTGGCGACGGTGCTTTTCCCCGTACCCGGGTTGCCTTTAAAAATCATGTGCAGGGTATTGGTGCTGCTCACCAGGCCTTCCCGCTGGCGCCGGCGTTGAATCTCAATAAAGGCTCTAAGTTCCTTGATCAAACCTTTAACGTTCTCCAGGCCGATCATCTTTTCCAGCTCGGCCATAACAGCATCCACCCGCCGCCGGCTGTTTAATTCATTTCCCCCGCTCCCCCGGTCGCGCTGGAGGGGGCGAATCAGGGACCTGCTGCTTCCTTTGGGGTTACCTGTGCCAAATTTAACCTGCAATTTTTTCACCCGCCCTCCCCTGCTCTCTCTTTATTTTATTTATACGCACCACCGGGTCGGGCAAGAAAAAAGGCCGGGAGAACCGGCCCTGCCACTTCTTTCCTGGTCAACTTTTGCGCTTAAAGGTAAAACAGTTGGTATCCTGGCTTTCGTCGGCATTAACGCCGACCACATCAATCTTTTCGGCCTTACAGTGGTTTCCCTCCGCCCAGTAAGTACAGGTATTGACGATACAGGTAACAGAGGGATAAAGTTCTCCCCCGGGCAGGAAGGTATTGCTCAAGAAGCCACTCCAGTTGAAATTATCCAGGGAGCCCAGCAGGTTGGCCAACCCCCGGCGGGCGTAAAAGGTCTTGCACTGGGTCTGTTCGGGATTCTGGGCCATCTTACCCTCTTCTTCATGCATAATATCTATATTTCCCGCCGAACATAAGTCGCCGTTCATCCAGTGGTTGCAGGTATTTACTTTGCACTTTACCTTGGGTCCTGGCATATGAGATTCCTCCCTGGTCCTATTTTTTAACCTGGAACCGCAGATTATACCCCTCTCCTGGCTAAACCAAAGAAAAACTCCCCGGTTCGGGCCGGGGAGTTCCGGGGTGGTAAGTATATACCTATTTGGCTTCAGCCTTGCTCTCGGCCATGAGGTTAACCGGCCGGAAAGGCGTGATTGTGGAAATGGCATGCTTGTAGATCATCTGCTGCTTGCCGTCGGAATCCAGGACCACGGTAAAATTGTCAAAGCCCCGTACTATCCCTTTCAGTTGAAAGCCGTTAACCAGGTAAATAGTGACGGGGGTATTGTCCCTGCGCAGCACATTTAAAAACAAGTCCTGCAGGTTCCCTGTTTTATTCATCTTTTACCCTCCAGGTTGGTATTTTTTGTTTAGTATAACCCTATTCTACATCAATATCAAGGTATCCTGCAATATAATTAGCAATCTCTGCCGCTATTTCCTCCTGTCTTCCGGGTTCTACTTCCCACCAGCGCAGGCGTGTATCCCGCTTGAACCATGTCAGCTGCCTTTTGGCCAGGCGCCGGGTATTGCGTTTCAAAAGGGCGACGGCCTCCTCCAGTTCCATTTCACCGCGGACGTAGGCGCCAATTTCCTTATAGCCCACGGCCTGGAGAGCCGGCAGGCGGTGATCATACCTGGCCAGTAAACCCCGTACTTCCTCTACCAGTCCCTGGGCAATCATGGCATCGATCCGGGCTTCTATGCGGCGGTAAAGTTGCGGCCGGGGCATGGTGAGAGCCACCGCCGCCAGGTGGTATGGCGTTTCTTGCCGTCGCCGCCACTCTAAAGCCGCCGAAATGGGCTTTCCCGTCATGATATAAACCTCCAAAGCCCTGACCAGCCGGCGCCGGTCATGAAGGTGAATCCGCCGTGCTGCTTCCGGGTCAACTCTTTTTAACTCTTCATAAAGGTATTCATTACCGCGGCTTCGCGCCTGTTCTTCCAGATATTGTCTGATTTTTTTATCCCCGGGCATGGGAGTAAAAAGGTAGGGGTCGACTACGGCCTGGTAATAAAGGCCCGTCCCCCCGACCAGCAGGGGCACGCGTCCCCGTTGAAGGATGGACGCTATGGTTTCCCGGGCAAGTTTTTGAAAATCGGCCACGCTAAAGGGCTCGTCCGGATCCACAATGTCGATCAAATGATGGGGTATAGGCACACCGCCGGGACCCACCCGTTCTGCCGGCGGCAGTTTGGCGGTGCCTATATCCATACCCCGGTAAACCTGGGCGGAATCGACGGAGATTATTTCCGCCTGCAGCCTGGTAGCTACGTGCAGGGCGATGGCCGACTTACCGGTAGCCGTGGGCCCGACGATGGCCGCCAGGGGCTTCTTGGCAGTCAATCGCTACGTTCTCCTCCTTGCCAGCCTAACCTTTATCCCTAATCACCGCCCCCTCCTTATGGCATCCTCAAGGCCGCTGCGCCCTGAGGCCGGTGAAAATAACGGGCAAGGGTGGACCGGTCCAGGCGGACTACAGCCGGCCGGCCGTGGGGGCAGGTATAAGGCCGGCTAATTTTCTGCAGTTCGTCTAAAAGCTTCTGCATCTCGACCCCACTCAGAGTGTCTCCTGCTTTAATTGCTCCGTGGCAGGACAAGATTTTTAAAAGCCTTTCTTCTGCCGGCAAATTTTCGTCAGCCAGAAAATCTTCCAGGACTTCCCTTTCTTTACCCGGCGGCACACCTGACGGCACCGAGCGCAGCAAAAAGGAATTGGCGCCGAAGGTTTCAACTATAAACCCCAGCTCCCGTAAGGTGACAATTTGCTCGACAAGTTTTACCGTCATGGCCGGGGCGAGGTGCAGGGTCAGGGGGGGCTCCAGCATCTGCGCCGGCCAACTGCCAGAGTTAACTCGTTGTTGCAGGCTTTCAAAGCGACAGCGCTCATGGGCCGCATGCTGGTCAATGATATAAAGGCCATCCATGCCTTCAGCCAGGATGTAGGTATTAAGTAGCTGGCCTATGGCCCTTAAAGGCGGCAGGACCTGGCTGTTCGCATCCACCGGTTCTGTTTGTAAGTCGCTCCGGGTATCAATTTCCTTATCAGGTTTTACCGCCCGAACTTCTCCAACCTTTTCTGCCCTATTTTCCTCATCCGCAGGCCTTTCCTTTAATATATATTCTCCCCAAAAACGGGCCTGTACTTCCTTTCGCTGGAAAGCAAAATCTTGCTGGAGGGCCCCCGGCGCGGCCGTCTTCCTTCCCTCCAGCCGTCCAGTGGTTACCGGCGCGGCGGCAGTAGTTGCCGGCGCGACGGCCCGGGGAGTATGCAGGGCCCTGTTTACCAGGGCGGCTATCTGCCGGGCCAGCTCGTATTCCTGCTGAAAGCGGACCTCCAGTTTGGCCGGGTGAACATTGACATCCACCAGGCGGGGATCGATGGTCAGCTGCAGGATAAAAAGGGGATGGCGGCCGCTGGGAATAACGGCCTGGTAACACTCCTCCACAGCGCGGGTGAGGAGGCGGTTAAAAATATAGCGGCCGTTGACTGTTAACACCTGCTGGCTGCGGCCGGCCCGGTGCAGCCAGGGGGGTGATATGAAACCCTTCAGCGTCCAGCCCTCGCCTTCGCCGGCCAGGGGTAGTAATTCCCGGCCTGTTTCCAGGCCGTAAATGGCCGCCACCACCGCCTGTAAATCGCTGTTGCCCGGGGTAGACAGCAGGCGCTTGCCCTCCAGGTGGAGATTGAAGGCTACTTCCGGGTGGGCCAGGGCCAGCCTTTCTACAGCAGCAACGACGGCGCGGGCCTCGCTTGCCGGTTTCTTTAAGTACTGCCGCCGTGCCGGAGTATTATAAAATAAATCGGTCACCGTAACCGTGGTACCGGGAGGGCAGCCGATGGCGGTAATCTCCGGCTCCCCGCCGCCGGCTATCCTTACCCTGACGCCGGCAGTCTCTCCTGGAGGTCTGGTATCCATTTCTACCCGGGCTACAGCCGCAATACTGGGTAAAGCTTCCCCCCGGAAGCCCAGGGTGGTAATCCCCCACAGGTCATTGGCCCGGCGAATCTTGCTGGTAGCATGGCGGGCAAAGGCCAAGGGGGCATCTTCAGGGTTAATCCCCCAGCCGTCATCCCGGACACGGATCAGGGTGAGGCCGCCCCCTTTAACTTCGATGGCAATATGCCGGGCAGCGGCATCTAAAGAATTTTCCACCAGCTCTTTTACCACCGAGGCCGGCCTTTCGACTACTTCCCCGGCGGCGATCTGATTGGCCGTCTCGGCATCCAGAATGGCTATCCTGGGACAAAGCTCACCTGTCAAAGGATCATCCCCTGCCAATTTTTACTATTTCCGTCCCCTGCTGGTGAAGCTGCCGCTGCCAGCGGAAAATCTGTTCCATGGCTTCCAGGGGCGTGGCGGCCATCAGGGCGAAACTCGCCAGCTCCTGTAAAACCTGTTTTTCAATACTGGTCAGGGATACTTTCTTTGCTGGTATAACGGCAGCCCGGCTTTCACCGCCCGGCTGGTGTTCTAAAAGCTCCTGGGCACGCTTGAGCACCGCAGCCGGTAAACCGGCCAGGCGGGCCACATGGATACCATAGCTTTTATCGGTACTGCCGGGAACAATGGTGCGCAGGAAAGTTATATCTTCCCCTTCCTCCCGTACGGCTACGCAATAATTCTTTACTCCGGCCAGCTGGCCGGCCAGGGTTACCAGTTCGTGATAGTGGGTGGCAAAGAGGGTGCGGGCGCCGACAACATCATGTAAATACTCCGTCACCGCCCTGGCAATACTTAACCCGTCGGCGGTGCTTGTCCCCCTTCCTACTTCATCCAGGATGACCAGGCTCCTCCGGGTAGCATGACGCAGGATGTTGGCCACTTCCTGCATCTCGACCATAAAGGTGCTCTGGCCGGCAAAGAGGTCATCGGCGGCGCCTACCCTCGTAAAGATCCTGTCTACCACCCCGATCCTTGCCCTGCGGGCCGGCACAAAGCTGCCGATCTGGGCCAGGAGGACGATTAAAGCCACCTGGCGGATATAGGTGGATTTGCCCGCCATATTGGGCCCGGTAATAATATGCACCCTTTGTTCCTGGTCCAGGTAGGTGTCGTTGGGTACGAAACTGCCGTGGGTTTCTACCAGCTCCACGACCGGGTGCCGCCCCTGCTCGATCTGGATAACCATGCCGGTATCTACCTGGGGACAGGTATAATTGTGATCGACGGCCACCGTAGCCAGGGAAAGGAGAGCATCCAGTACCCCCAGGGCGCGGGCCGTACGCTGGATGCGGGGCAGGACTTGCAGCACTTCATCCCGGAGGGCCTGAAAAAGCTCATACTCCAGCTGGACCAGTCTCTCTTCCGCTCCCAGGACCTGGCGCTCCAGTTCCTGGAGGCGACGGGTAACAAAGCGCTCAGCGTTGGCCAGGGTCTGCTTGCGCTCATAATCGGGCGGTACCTGGGGTAGATTCGGCCGGGTAACCTCTATGTAATAACCAAAAACCCGGTTATAGCCTACCTTCAGCGACTTGATCCCCGTCCGTTCCCTTTCTTCAGCTTCGAGGGCGGCTATCCATTCGCGACCGTGCTCTGCCGCCTGGCGCAAGCGATCAACCTCAGCGTTGTAACCGGGCCGGATTATCCCTCCCTCATGGATGCTAAGGGGCGGGTCATCAACAATGGCCCGGCCAAGGAGGTCCACCAGTTCCGTCAAGGGGTCCATCTGTTCCCTGATGGCAAGCAGAAGGCCGGCCCGGACACCTGCCAGCAGCTCCATAACTTCCGGCACCACCGCCAGGGATCCCCTCAAGGACTGGAGGTCCCGCCCGCCGGCCGTACCATAAGCTACCCGGCCGGCCAGGCGCTCCAGATCCCGCACCGCCTGCAGGGCTTCCCTTAACTCCTGACGCAAAATAAAACCGTCCACCAGCTCCGCTACGGCTTCCTGGCGGGCCTTAATAGCCTTGACATCCAGCAGGGGCTGGTCCAGCCAGCGCCTGAGGGTGCGGGCGCCCATGGCGGTGACCGTTTTATCCAGAACCCACAGTAAAGAACCCTCTCGCTTTTCCTCCCGGCCGCAGGCTACCAGTTCCAGGTTGCGCCGGGTGGCCTGGTCGAGGACCATCCGGCTGGTGGCAGCTGCCGGGGTCGGGGCGTCCAGGTGGGCCAGGGAGCTATGCTGGGTAGCTTTCAGAAAGGAAAGAACCATGGCTGCGGCCAGGGCGGCTGCCGGCGGTAATTCCATCTGACTCAATTTCTCCTTACCAAAGTGCTCGCCGAGGGCCTGCCGGGCATCTGCCGGGCCGGCCGCCGGGGCCCAGCTGGTAATTACACCTCTGGTATAGAGCTGCAGGCGCCGGCAAAAGGAGGAATCGGCAGCCAGTTCAGGGGGCAGTAAATACTCCGCCGGCATCAGGCGTACCAGTTCGTCAAGGAGTTCTTCCAGGCCCGGGCAGAGGGTAAATTGAAATTCCCCGGTGGAAGCATCGGCCCAGGCCAGACCGAAGCTGCCGCCTTCACCCACAACGGCCGCCAGGTAATTGTTGCCCTTGGCCGGCAGGGCTTTTTCATCAATTATCGTCCCCGGCGTAACTACGCGGATAACCTCCCGCCGGACCAGGCCTTTGGCCTGGCGGGGATCTTCCATTTGTTCACAGATGGCTACTTTATAGCCTTTAGCTATGAGGCGGGCTAAATAGCTATCGGCAGCGTGATAGGGAACCCCGCACATAGGGGCCGCTTCCTTGCCGCCCCGGGAGGTCAACACCAGGTCCAGTTCCCGGGATACCACTTCGGCATCCTCGTAAAACATCTCATAGAAATCACCCAGGCGGAAAAAGAGAATGCTATCAGGATACTGGGATTTAATCTGGCGGTATTGTTCCATCATGGGAGTCAGGGCCTGTCCTTTAGGCACGGCTGATTTCCCCTTTTAATAACCATGTCTGGGCCCGGGTTAGCCGGACATTGACCAGCTTGCCGGTTAAGTTGCGATCGCCGGGGAAGATAACCAGCTTGTTGGTCCGGGTGCGCCCGCTTAATTGGGAAGCATCAGTTTTACTCGGCCCTTCCACCAGCACCTCTACTTCCTGCCCCACCAGGGCTTCGTTTTTCTTAAGGCTAATCTGGTTCTGGAGCTCCATTAAACGCTTCAAGCGCTCTTTCTTTACTTCCCGGGGCAGTTGCCCGGGCAGGGTTGCCGCCACCGTGCCTTTACGCGGCGAATACATGAAGGTAAAGGCATTGTCAAACTGCACCCTGGCCACCAGGTCCAGGGTCTCCCTGAAATCATCTTCCGTTTCGCCGGGAAAACCGACAATAAGGTCGGTAGTCAGGCTGATTCCCGGAATATGCCGGCGGAGAGAAGCGACCAGCTCCAGGTAATGCTCCCGCGTATAGCCCCGGTGCATGAGTTCCAGGATGCGGTTGCTGCCGGCCTGAACAGGCAGGTGTACGTGCTCGCACACCTTATCCAGGCGGCTGATGGTTTCCACCAGATGGGGAGTAAAATCCCGGGGGTGGGAAGTGACATAGCGAATGCGTTTTAAACCTTCAACGGCGTTGACCATGGTTAACAGGCCGGCAAAAGTAATTTCCTCCTCCAAATCACGCCCGTAGGAATTGACGTTCTGGCCCAGCAGGGTTACCTCAATAACCCCCTGGTCAACCAGGTCTTTGATTTCTTTTAAGATATCTTCCGGCCGGCGGCTCCTCTCCCGACCGCGGACATAGGGCACAATGCAGTAGGTACAAAAATTATTGCAGCCATAGGTAATGGTTACAAAGGCCTGGGCGCCGCGGGCCCGGCGCCGGGGGAGCTCTTCTACCACCGGGCCTTCTTCCTGGACAGCTATGCGAGGCTGGTGCATTTCTTTAACTTCCTCAATCAACCGGGGCAAGTCAGTCAGATTATGGGTTCCCAGGAGCAAGTCGACATAAGGTGCCTGCTGGCGAATCTTCTCGGCGACCCCAGGCTGCTGCACCATACAACCAGCCACGGCAATTACCAGGTCCGGGTTGGCGCTTTTCAGCCTTTCTATCTGGCCCAGTTTACCGTAAACTTTATTCTCAGCCTTTTCCCGCACGCAGCAGGTATCAAGGATAATGACGCCGGCATCTGCCTCATCAGCCACCGGCTCATAACCCGCTGCCTGGAGGAGGTCGGCCATCATTTCGCTGTCCCTTTGATTCATCTGGCAACCGTAGGTGATAATCTTAAAGGTTTTCCCTTGACCCGCCAAACCTGAACCCTCCGGAAATATAGAGTGTAGCTCTTTCTATTATACATTTTCGTAGTCCGGGCTACAAATAATCCCGGCCTTATACCCGGCCGGGATGGAAAACCTGTTAATGCAGGTGCTTTTTATCATCCTCGGGTTTATTATCCTGGAGCATTTGCTGTAATTCCTCAACCTGGTCGGCACTGACCAGGTCCTCGATATTTAAGGTATAGGCGGCTACTTTTTCCGTGATATAGAGGGGTGCGTTGGTCCTGAGGGCCAGGGCAATGGCATCACTTGGCCGGGCATCAACTACTATCTCTTTATCCCCCTGGCGGAGGTAAAGTTCAGCATAATAGGTACCGTCGCGGATATCCTGGACCAGGACCTTTTTGACCTCCACTCCCAGGTTCTCACATAGGGAGCGTAACAGGTCGTGGGTCAGGGGGCGCGGTGTCAGGATACCCTGCATGGCCAGGGCAATAGCCTGGGCTTCAAAGGGCCCCACCCAGATGGGCAGAACCTGAGTTTCCTCCTGGTCACTCAGCAACACTACCGGACTCAAGGTCTGATCAAGGACTATCTGTTTTACCTTCACCGGTATGAGCATTATCCCCACCCCCACTAAGCAAATCTAATAAACCCCATCCATTCTATTCCCACAGATTTAATCCGGTTACCGGGTCATAGACTCGCTCCGGCGGTGCCGGGAGTTCAATTTCTTCGATGAAAACCTCCCCGGCGTAGACAATGGTCCCCGGCAGTAGATGCCCGCCGTAAACTTTTCCCTCGCGGTCGAGGAAAGTCAAGTGGGCATGGACAAAGGGTTTGCCATCTTTCAAGGAAACATTACCCAAGCCGCTTAAAATTTCCATAAGCTGATCCCATTCCAGGGTTATAAAACGCTTTTCCTCTACTAAAAAGTATCCTACTCTGGCCTTTAGTACACTACCCAAAAAGTTAATGGACCCGAAACGCACATCCTCTTCCTCAACAATGCCCTGCAGGGCTTCCAGGAGATCGCAGCCGTAAGCCAGGCGGTAGGCCAGCTGCCGGCCGGGCTTGCCTTCCAGCTTCTTAACATATAAGTTCGCCATTTTTTCCAATCCTCCTGCTAAAAAGGTGTCGATGTCTTTTTAAGTTAAAGGCCCCATTGCCAACTATACTTTTCAGATTTTAACCAGGTTATATTCTCGTGTTCCCAGGCCCATCTCCTCAGCATATTTTAAGAGGGGGGTCCCGTCATACCCACTGAGGGCCAGGAATTTATCTTTGCCTCCCTCGTGGCCGTCCAGGCGCGTTCCCGGCAGGGCGGGCTGGGCATTGGCCAGGTCAAAACTGGCCTGGTCCAGGGCCACCGGGTCCCAGGAAGCCAGGATGCCGACATCGGGGATAATGGCGGCATCATTCCAGGAATTACAATCGCATTCAGGAGCAACGTGAGTCACGAAGTTAAAGAAAACGCATTTGTTCTCTTTATCTTTGAGGGCTCCCCGGGCAAATTCCACAATCTTTTCCTGCAGCACCACCGGATCGCTCTTGAAGCTGGCTTTAATGGCCCTTACCGGGCAAGTGACGGTACACTCGCCGCAGCCGATGCACAGCTCGGCATTGATGCTGGCCTTCCCATTTACGGTAATGGCTCCTGCCGGGCACCAGCGCCGGCATTTTCCACAACCGATACATTTTTCTTCCCGGACCTCGGGGAGAACATCACTGTGCATCATCTGCTTGCCGCTCGGGCTGCCGCACCCCATGCCCAGGTTTTTAATGGTCCCGCCGAAACTCGTCAATTCATGGCCTTTAAAGTGGCTCATGACCACCAGGCTGTCGGCATGGTAAATGGCACTGCTGATTTTAACCTGCTGGAAGTGCTTGCCGTTAACCGGCACCTCAAAATAATCCTTGCCTTTCAAGCCGTCGGCAATGATCAAGGGAGCACCGGCCACAGCATAGGCAAAACCGTTTTCAATGGCCGTCTGTAAATGGTCGACGGCGTTGGAACGGGAACCGACATAGAGAGTATTAGAATCCGTAAGGAAGGGCTTACCCCGGCCGGTTTTAACCAGTTCTACCACCTGGCGGGCGAAGACCGGGTTAATATAGGCCAGATTCCCCCTTTCGCCAAAGTGGATCTTGATGGCAACCAGATCTTCCGGGGCGATGGCCTTTTGAAAGCCGGCTTTACGCCATAAAGTTGCCACTTTATCCACCAGATTCTTCCCTTTTTCTGTCCGCATATCGGCCCAGAATACTTCTGCCGCCATTTGCTTCCACTCCTCTCCAAGTTATGCCCAGGCCTTAAATCCGGTAGTTGGGAGCCTCCTTGGTAATCATGACGTCGTGGGGATGACTTTCCCTCAAGCCCGCCGGAGTAATACGGATAAAGCGACCTTTAGCCTGCAGCTCGGCGATACTTCGGGCACCGCAGTAACCCATACCGGCCCTCAGGCCCCCGACCAGCTGGAAAATGGTTTCCGCCACGGGGCCTTTATAGGGAACCCGGCCTTCAATGCCTTCCGGCACCAGCTTCTCCGCTTCCTCCTGGAAATAGCGGTCTTTGCTGCCCTCCTTCATGGCCGCCAGGGAACCCATACCGCGGTAGCTCTTAAAGCTGCGGCCCTGGAAGATTTCAATTTCCCCGGGGCTTTCCTCCGTCCCGGCCAGCAGGCTACCGATCATAACCGTACTGGCCCCGGCGGCAAGGGCCTTGGTAACATCGCCGGAATATTTTATCCCCCCGTCGGCAATCACCGGTACGCCAAAGGGAGCTGCCGCCCGGGCACATTCGATAATGGCCGTGATCTGGGGCACGCCGATACCGGCAATGACCCGCGTGGTACAAATGGAACCGGGACCAACGCCCACTTTGACGGCGTCGGCGCCCGCCTCGCACAGGGCCCGGGTCCCCTCGGCTGTAGCCACATTACCGGCTATTAGTTCTACTGCCGGAAAGGCGGCCTTAATGCGGCGGACGGTTTCCAGCACACTCCGGGCTTGACCGTGGGCCGTGTCAACGACGATGGCGTCTACCCCGGACCCTACCAGGGCTTCTACCCTGGCCATAGTATCGGCCCCTGTTCCCACAGCCGCCGCTACCCTCAGGCGCCCCCTCTCATCCTTGGAGGCCAAGGGATATTTGCGCGTCTTCTCGATATCCTTGATAGTAATTAATCCTTTCAGGTTGTAATTGTCATCGACCAGGGGCAGCTTTTCGATCTTGTAGCGGCGTAAGATAGCCATGGCCTCGCTTAGAGTAGTACCCACCGGAGCGGTTACCAGGTTTTCTTTGGTCATGACTTCCCTGATGGGCCGGTCATAATTCTCCTCGAAGCGGATATCCCGGTTGGTGATGATACCCACCAGCTTGCCGTTAACCGTAATGGGTACCCCGGAAATGTGATAATGCTCCATTAAGGCCACGGCATCCCGTACCTTGTGGTCAGGCGTCAGGGAAATGGGGTCGGTAATGACCCCGTGTTCGGAGCGTTTAACCCGGTCAACTTCTTTTGCCTGGCGCTCAATGGACATGTTCTTATGGATAACCCCGATACCGCCTTCCCGGGCCATACTGATGGCCATCCTGGCTTCGGTTACAGTGTCCATGGCGGCACTTACCAGGGGAGTATTGAGGCGAATATGGCGGGTGAAATTGGAGCTGATGTCCACTTCCCGCGGCAGGACTTCCGATTCACCCGGTACCAGCAGGACATCATCAAAAGTCAACCCTTCACCAATAATCTTATCCGTTGACAAGTTCAAGCCCCCTTACAGGACCAAATTATTGTTTAATTATACCATAAACAAGGTAGCCAGTACCAGCCGCCTGTCCTGTCCAAGCTGATCAGGGTTGTTCCTAATTATACCTGATATCAGCTCCCAGAGGAAAAAAAAATAGCCGGGAAACCCGGCTAATCCTGCCCCATGATGGAATGAAGCCCGTAACGTTCAAAATGGTCCCGCAGGCGAAAAATAACCTGACAATCCACCCCAAATTCGGCTGCCAGTTCGGTATCGGAGCGGTTGGCAGCCAGTCCGGCCAGGAAGCGGTCAAAATCCACCCCGACCTCAGCTGCCATTTCTTTTAAGCCGGGCCGGGTGCTCCAGGGCACTCGCGCGGGCTTGAAGGTAGGATCCACGGCAAACACCTCCTGGAGGTAGTTTGCCTTAAAGGGTATCCTTTTACCCTGGATTGATTATAAAATACCGCTGCCGTCGGGCCCGCCCATGGTTTCCAGGTGGTGAGTATCATTTAATAGCACCAGGATATGCTTATCGTCATAACAATCGACAATACTCACCCCGGTGTTGTCCAGGCGAAAGCGCCAGACAGCAGTTAAATCCAGCCCCAGGATGGCGCAGATAAGGGCCCTGAGACTGCCGCCGTGGGCGACGAGCAGGATATTGCGCCCCTTTTCCTGCCGGACGATCCCGTTAAAGGCTCGCCATGCGCGCTCCATGACCTGCCGGAAACTTTCACCGCCGGGGACAATCTTATTAGCAGGATCCCGCCGCCATGCTTCCCACTCGCAGGGGAAGCCCGCCACTATCTCCTGGTAGGTCAGGCCTTCCCAGGCGCCAAAGTTTATTTCCCTTAAGCCCGTAACTGTATTAACTTCCAGGCCGTGGGGGGCGGCGATGGTGGCCGCCGTTTCCCGGGCCCGGCTGAGATCGCTGCTGTAAACACCGTCCAGGGAAACATGGCGAAAACGTTCGCGCAGCAATTCCGCCTGCTGCCGGCCTCTCGGGCTCAAAGCTACATCCGAATGCCCCTGGTAGCGCCCCGCGTTGTTCCACTCCGTTTCACCATGGCGGACCAAGTAAACCCTTGTACCTTCCAATTAACTCTCCTCCACTGCTCTCTTTAAAGCGCGCAAGAGCTTCTGGTTGGCTCCCCGGTCAAGTACGGCCACACGAAAATAGGCGGGCCCCAGGCCGGGAAAAGAAGAACAGTCGCGAATTAAGATGCGTTCTCGCACCAGCTGCGCTGCCAGCTCTGGAACCGTCAGGCCGCTGGCGGAAATATCCGTCAGGATAAAATTAACTTCGGGATGATAGGGCCGGAATCCTGCCAGCCCCGCCAGCCCATGATAAAGATATTCTTTTTCCCGCCTTATTAATTCCCGGGTCGCCTTCAAATACTCGCCGTCGGCTAGGGCCGCAACCCCGGCCATCTGGGCCAGGATATTAACGCTCCAGGGGTCCCGCCGCGCTTCCAGCCTGGCCGCCAGCTCCGGATGGGTCACCCCGCAGCCCAGGCGCAGCCCCGGCAGGGCAAAAATTTTTGTCAGGGAGCGCAGGGTAAATAAACCTTCCCTGGCAGCCGCCCGGCTGCCCAGGGAAAGTTCCGGCCAGTTGGGGAGGAAATCGAGGAAGGATTCATCGACAACAAGAAAAACGCCGCGCCGCCGGCAGAGTTCCACAATTTCTTTCAAAACCGCTTTCTCCAGGAGCTGGCCAGTGGGGTTGTTGGGATTGCATAAAAAGGCGAGATCTATTCTTTCCAGCTTTTCCCGCCAGCGGTCTATATCCAGGGCAAAGGAAGAGGCAGGGTTGAGCTCCAGCGTCACCACTTCGGCGCCGGCAGTTACAGCGGCGCGGCGATATTCGCTGAAGGTCGGCTCGGGGATAAGGACGCGGCGCGGCTTTAAAGTCTGGCAGATGAGATAGATCAATTCCGTAGCTCCATTGGCGGCAATAACGGCGGCCGGTTCTACCTGCAGATAATCAGCCAGGGCCTTTTTTAACTGCCGGCAGCGGGGATCAGGGTAGCGCCGGATGGCCGGCAGGTTCTGCTGCAAGGTTTCGAGGACCCTTGCGGGCGGCCCCAGGGGGTTGATATTAGCACTGAAGTCCAGTATTTCTTCCGGCTGCCAGCCGTATTTTTCTACCGCCCCCTGCCAGTCGCCGCCGTGAACCGGCCTGCCCAGCTTCCTGCCGCCATTACCTCTTTGCCCGTAAGCCATAATTCATCCCTGGCCTCCACTCCACCACCGGTCATGGTAGCCCGGATAAAATGTACATAGGGAAATACTGCCCGGATTTTTCTTTCCAGTTCATCGCTATCTACTTCTCCAGGTCGATAGAGGATACCTGCCACCGTACCGCTGTGGGCTACATTTACCCCCAGGGCTCCCAGGCCGGTAGCCAGCTCCACCAGGGTTTCCAGTTCCGGTTTATGGAGAATTTCCTGGTTGGCCAGGGCGCTTAAAGTAGCACCCCGGGCGATTAATTCCACCCGGCCGGAGGCCAGCCCTTCCCGCACCAGGGCCACCGCCCGGCGGACAGCCCCTTCCTTGGCCCGGTTTAAAGCCATAAGATCGCGGCGCTGGTTAAAGAGGATGGTATCAACAGTGCCGCCCAGATCGACGATTAAAATGGCCAGGGGCGGCGGTTCCCCTAAACTCTCCCAGAATTCACCCCGGAGGTGATCAAAAAGGACAATACCCGGTAGGAAGGTACCGTCACTCGGTTCAATGGCCAAGGCGATCCTTTTAATCTCTTCCAGGGATAGTTCGGCTCCCAGGGCCCTGGCTGTAGCCGCGGCTGCCGCCGCCACATCGGCTGTACTGCTGGCCAACCCCTTGCCCGGCGGCAGGGGGTTGTTTATGGTCAACCGGGCGCCCCACTGCTTTTCTCCCAGCCGGGCCATGGTCAGGCGTGCCGCCGCCAGAGCCTTACTCTTGCCGGGAGGACCCTGAAAGCGGCCCCCGGGGACCAGAGTTATAGTCACTTCGGCGCTGATATTTATCGGGCAGGTAATGAGGAAGTATTTACCGTCGACCATCCCCTGCACTAATTCGCCGCAGGCACCACGGGCCAGGGCTACGCCCTGCATGGCTTCCACCCCCTTACCACGGCCTGAAAAAATACGCTGCCAGGATAAAGACCTCGGTTATTTCGGCCAGGGCACCGTAGGTATCGCCGGTCAGCCCCCCCAGGAGCCGCCGGATCCAGTTGCACCAGCCCAGGGACACCAGGGCCACCAGCAGCAGGTAAACCAGACCCGCAGGTCCCATAATCAACCAGCCCAGCAGGGCAGTTATCAGGGTGGCTGTAACCAGGCTGCGGCGGCCCCGGCCGGCCTGGAAAAGGGTGCCCAGCCCTTCCTTGCGGGCATAAGGGAAACAGGTCAGGGCCGGTACCATGGCCCAGCGGCTCAAGACAGGCATCAACACCAGCGACGGCGATAGCGGCAGGCTGCCCAGCCAGAGATGTCCGGGCGGCAGGGCCGCCAAAAGGCTGTATTTTAATACCAGCAGGGTCACGACTGCCGTTACGCCGTGGGCACCCACATGGCTGTCTTTCATGATGGCCAGGATGCGTTCCCGCTCCCGGCCGGAAAAAAGGCCGTCCATGCTGTCGATAAAGCCGTCCAGGTGCAGGCCGCCGCTTAAGAAAACCGCCAGGGCCAGAACCAGGCCGGCCCGGGCGGAAGCAGGGACCAGGTAGCTCAATGCCTGCCAGGCACCGGCAAGGATTAACCCTAAAAGCAGCCCTACCAGGGGAAAATAGGCGACGCTCCTTTGCCAGGCTTCCGGAGGATTATCCCCGCTGCTTAAACGGATACGTGTCAAAAACTGGAGGGCGGCAAGGAAGGCATTGAGCTGGCCTTTCAACTGTCAAGCGCCCCTGAAACGCCGGCCTGGCTGAAGGTAGCCATCTCGTGGTAGATCTTAATGGCTGCCTCGACCAGGGTCATTCCCAGGGCGGCCCCGGTACCCTCGCCCAGGCGCATCTGCATGGTGAGCATGGGCTTAAGGCCCAGCAGTTCCAGGGCGGCTGCATGCCCGGGTTCTTCGGAAAGATGGGAGGCCAGGATGTATGCTTTGGCCCCCGGTGCCAGGCGGGCGGCCACCAAGGCTGCCGCTCCGGAAATAAAGCCGTCGATAAGCACCGGTACCCGGCCGGCTGCCCCGGCCAGGATAACCCCGGCCATGCCGGCAATCTCCAATCCCCCTACCTTGGCCAGGACATCCAGGGGATCTTCGGGATTGGGGCGATTTACTTCCAGCCCCCGGCGAATGGCATTAATTTTTAGCTGCAGGCGTTGATCATCAACCCCCGTCCCCCGGCCGGTAATTTTGTCTAGCGGCAGGCCGCTGAAGGCGGCCAGGATGGCCGTGCTGGGGGTGGTGTTGCCGATGCCCATCTCACCAATGCCCAGCAGATCGCTGCCGGCGGCAATTTTCTCATTGGCAACCTCGATACCGACTTCCAGGGCGGCAATGGCCTGCTCCCTGGTCATGGCCGGGCCCCGGGCCAGGTTGGCCGTACCGGGGGCTACTTTTCTTTTCAGTAAACCCGGGAGGTCCGGCAGTTCGGCAGCCACCCCGACATCCACCAGAACCAGTTCCGCCCCGGCATGGCGGGCCAGAACGTTGATTGCCGCTCCGCCATTAACAAAGTTCATTACCATCTGGGGTGTAACTTCCTGGGGAAAAGCACTGACTCCCTCAGCTACCACCCCATGGTCCCCGGCCATGAGGATATGGGTCTTGCGGGATAACCGCCGCGGCACTTCTCCTTTAATCCCGGCCAGCTGCCGGGCAATTGCCTCCAGGGTCCCCAGGCTTCCCGGCGGCTTGGTGAGGTCGTCGAGGTGGGCCTGGGCCCTGGCCATGGCCTCCTCATCCAGGGGTTTGATGGCGGCCAGAGTCTGGTTTAATAATTGCACGAAGCATTCCTCCTCCGGTAGGTTTTAAAAAATCTCCTGCATGCCGCCAGGAAATTGGCTGCGGCCTGCTGGTTGCCCAGGAAATGTAAATGCAGGTAAGAAGCCAGCAGCCCACGAGTGGCGTAACCTTCGTAGTACAGGTTCCCCCGGGCGTACCAGGTATAAGCAGGCGGGAAGTCTGCGGCCATACCGGTCAGCAGCGAATAGTGGAACTCGTGTCCCCGGACCGGATCGCCTTTCTTGCCCAGGAGGTTATCCTGGTATAAAACGGCTTCCCGGTAGCCCAGGCCGGCCAGTTTGGCCTGCATCCGGCAGTCCGCCGGCACTATCCCGGCCAGCTTCCAGGTGCGGCCCTCCAGGTCGGTTATCCCCCGGGTCAAGTACATGAGGCCGCCGCACTCAGCATAAACCGGCATACCTTCAGCTACCCGCCGGCGCAGGTCGGTAAGCATAGGCTGGTTGCCTGCCAGGTGGTCCAGGAAGATTTCCGGGAAACCGCCGCCGATAATCACCCCGGCGGCTTCCCCCGGCAGCGCGGTATCGTGTAAGGGACTGAAGGGTATCAGCTCGGCTCCCAGGGCTGTTAAATAATCCAGAGCATCCTGGTAGTAAAAGGTGAAGGCCTCATCCCTGGCGACGGCCACCGGCACCGGCCCGCCGGCCTGCAGGGCTGCCGCGGCAAAGCTCCGGCTCGCCCCGACCGGTGCGGGCCCGGCCTTTGCGGCCAGGGAAACAACCTCTTCCAGGTTGATGCCGGCCGCCACGGCAGCAGCCAGCTCCTGCAGAACCCCTTTTAATCCCTTTTGCTCTCCAGCCGGGATCAGCCCCAGGTGCCGGGAAGGCAGGGCCGGTAAAGCTCCCTTTTTGAGCCAGCCCACCACCCTTATACCGGTATATTCTTCAATGGCCCGGCAGAGCAGCTGCAGGTGGCTTTCGCTGCTGACCCGGTTGAGGATCACCCCGACCAGGTGCACCCCGGGATCAAAGTCCCGGTAACCCAGGATTTCGGCGGCTGCACTCTGGCCCAGGGAGGTAGCGTCCACGACCAGGAGGACCGGGGCGGCCAGCAGGCGGGCGACGGCCGCCGTACTGCCGCTGCCGTTGCTCCTGTGGCCGTCATAGAGGCCCATGACACCTTCGATAATGGCTATCTCAGCCCCGGCGGCAGCCCGGGAAAAAGCCTCCAGGACGTTTGCCGGAGACATTAAAAAGGTGTCCAGGTTGCGGGAGGGCCTGCCGGTGGCCAGGGTATGGTAGCCGGGATCGATGTAGTCAGGCCCGACTTTAAAGCCCTGGACTTTCAAGCCCCTGGCCGCCAGGGCGGCCATTAAACCGGTGGCGATGCTCGTTTTGCCCACCCCGCTGCGGGTGCCGGCAATAACAATCCGCTTGTGGCTCATACAGGTGCTCCTTTTTAGTACCAGTTCCCCTTAAGGCCCAGGATTAACCCGCCGACCAGGGATACTAATAGCGTGGTCGCCGCCATGAGGCAGACAGCCTGCGAGATATGCTCCTTCCTTAACGCCTGTCGGGCCTCGCCGATCAGGGGGCGCCGGGATGGTCGCCCCTGGTAGTAGTTGAGGCCGCCCAACTGCACCCCCAGGGCACCGGCTACCGCTGCCTCCGGAAAACCGCTGTTGGGGCTGGGGTGCCGGCGGGCATCGCGCCGCATAATCGTCCAGGCCCGCCGGCCATAACCCAGCAGGGCGGCCGCCACACATAAGGCTATCCCCGTTAGCCTGGCGGGAAGATAATTGGCCACATCGTCCAGCCGGGCCGCCGCCCGGCCGAAAAAAAGGTAGCGGTCGTTTTTATAACCCAGCATGGAATCCAGGGTGTTGACGGCGCGGTAGGCCATGGCCAGGGGCACACCGCCCAGGAAAAAATAGAACAGGGGAGCGATAACGCCGTCGCTGGTATTCTCGGCTACGGTTTCCACCGTCGCCCGGACCACTTCGCCTGCCGAGAGGCCGGCCGTATCCCGGCCGACAATGTAGCCCACCTGCCGGCGGGCCTGCAGCAGGTCGCCTGCCGCCAGGGAGCGGGCAACTCCCGCGGCCGCTGTCGCCAGGCCACGGGGAGCTATGGTTGTAGCCAGCAGCCACGCGGCCAGCAATACCTCCACCCAGTAATTAATCCGTCCGGCTGCTGCCAGCAAGCCCCAGGTGATGGCCCAGCTGGCGCCGACGATGCCGACGACTACCACCCCGCCCGTAACTAACAGGTAACCCTTAGAAGCATTTGGCCGCCACAAAAGTTTTTCCAGGGCGCTGATACCCGCACCCATGACCTGGGTCGGGTGCAGGAGCCAGGGCGGATCCCCCACCGCCAGGTCCAGAAGCAGGGCCAGGACCAGCAAAAGGACGCTAGGCTCCAAGGCCGTCACCTGCCAGGGGCCGGTCCAGACCCATGATCGCCGCCAATCGTTTCAGATCTAAGTGCCTGGCCACCACGGCAGCCAGGGCGTCAAAACGGCGCTCCTGGTCGGCGGTAAAGTCCAGGCCGCTTTCCCTGGCCGGCAGGCCGCGCCTGGCCCTTAAAGCGGCCAGTACCCGGTGGCGGAAGGGATCGTTGTCCCAGATACCGTGGATATAGGTACCCCAGACCAGCCCGTCAGGACTTTGCGCCCCGTCGTCAATGTCGACCGGGCTGTTCCCGCGCCGGGTAATTTTAAAGGCCGGCCGGCCTCCCACCAGGTAACTGGCCCCCATATGAATCTCGTATCCTTTTACTTCCAGGCCGTGCAGCGGCCCCAGGAAAGGTCCCGTACCTGTTACCCGTCCCTGTACCAGGTTGGTGGCCTTGGTAGGTTGAAATACCGTCCGCACCGGTAAGAGGCCAAGCCCGGCGATACCGTCGTGGTCAGTCTCCACATGGCCAGGGTCGGCGATCTCCCGGCCCAGCATCTGGTAGCCGCCGCAGATGCCCACCACCGGGGTCCCCTGTGCCGCCAGTTCTTTGATGGCCTCCTCCAGGCCCCGCTGCCGCAGCCATAAAAGGTCGCCGATGGTGTTTTTGCTGCCCGGCAGGATGATGAGATCCGGCTTCCCGAGGGCACTTTTATCCTCTACATAGCGCAGGTTAACGCCGTCTTCCCGTTCCAGGGCGTCAAAGTCAGTAAAGTTGGCAATACACGGGAGCTTGATTACGGCTATTTCCACCTCGCCGGGAGCGGTGGGACGGCCGGATGTTCCTTCCAGGACCACGGAATCTTCTTCCGGCAGGCCGTGGGCCAGGAAGGGTATAACTCCCAGGATAGGCTTGCCGGTCTTTCTTTCCAGAAAATCCAGGGCCGGCTGCAGCAAATCCATATCGCCCCGGAATTTGTTAATAATCAACCCGGCCACCAGCTCCCTCTCGTCGGGGTCCAGGAGCTCCAGGGTCCCGACAATGGCCGCCAGGGCGCCGCCGCGGTCGATATCGGCCACCAGGAGCACCGGTGCCCCGGCCATTTTGGCCACCCGCATATTGGCGATTTCATGGGCTTTCAGATTAACCTCCGCCGGGCTGCCGGCACCTTCAATGACGATAACCTCAAATTCCCTGGCCAGGGTGGCATAAGCCGCCTCGACGTGGCGCCACAGCTCCTGGTTAAAGTTCCCGTGGTACTCCCTGGCCCCCAGGTTGCCCACCGGCCGTCCCAGGAGGATTACCTGGGATCGAGCGTGGGCCGTAGGTTTAAGCAGGACCGGGTTCATTTCCACCCGCGGCTGCACCCCGGCCGCATAAGCCTGCACCAGCTGGGCGCGCCCCATTTCGCCACCGTCCGGGGTAGCGCCGGAGTTGAGGGCCATGTTCTGGGACTTAAAGGGAGCAACCCGGTAGCCGGCGCGGTAAAAAATCCGGCACAGGGCCGCCGCCAGGACACTCTTGCCGACATTGGAACTCGTCCCCTGGAGCATAACTGCCCGGGCCATTAATGGTCACCTTCCCCGTCCCAGGTCAGGTGCAGCAGGGCATTGACGGCGGCAACCGCCACCGTGCTGCCGCCCCTGGTACCCCGGACGGTGACAAAGGGTATGCCGGCTGTTTCCAGGGCCGCTTTGGCTTCCGCTGCTCCCACGAAACCCACCGGCGTGCCGATTACGGCCGCCGGCGCCGCCCGGCCGGCGGCCATCAATTCCAGCAGGCGGAAAAGGGCCGTGGGGGCATTGCCGATGGCCACAACGGCTCCCGCCATCCGGGGTGCCAGGTATTCCATGGCCGCCATGGCCCTGGTCACCCCCCTGGCTGCTGCTGCCTCGATGACCTCCTTTTCCCGGATGGCACAGATTACCCGGCCGCCGCCCCGGGCAAGTAAAGGGCTGCTGATCCCCTGGCGCACCATTTCGATATCGGTGATGATATCCGCCCCCCCGCGCAGGGCCGCCGTCGCTGTCTCAACCAGCCGGGGGTGAATGACTACCAGCCGGGCATAATCCAGGTCCCCGGTGGCATGGATGATCCTGGTTACAATAGCCCTTTCCCCGCGCCCCAGGCCGAGATCCCCCACCCGGGCCGCTATGATCTCCCGGCTGTGGGCCTCAATGGCCCGGGGATCATGCAGATACGACACCGGGGGCCACCTCCTGGATGCGCTCGACAATAACCTCGGCGATTCTGCGGTCGGCGCCCAGGTTGGTGCCATAGATCAAGGTAGTGTCCGGGAAACGCTTCCGGGCCGCCTCCAGCAGCTCGGGAATGTCCCGCTGGACATGGAGGCCATTGCAAAAGAACATTGGTATCACAATAATTTTCTGCAGGCCTTCTTCCACCAGCATGGTAATCCCTTCCATGAGATCCGGGTGGGTACGCATCATATAGCAGGGCTGTACCCGCATCCCTCCCAGCATTTCCTTTACCTGGGCCGCCAGGAGTTTTAGGTGCTCGTTGGCCTCCGGTATGCGGCTACCGTGGCCCAGCAAAATAATACCTGTGCCCATTGTTACCCTCTCCTTATCTCTCCAGCACTTCTCCCAGCATAGGGATGATCTCTGCCAGCGACAAGCTGTCAGGCTCCGACGGGCGGCGGATGACGATGACCGTTAGCCCCAGGTCCAGAGCGGCCTGGATTTTTTCTACCACCCCGCCGGTGGTGCCGCTGTCCTTGGTTACAACTACATCGGCTTTGAACTGCCGGTAAAGGGCCTGGTTTAACTCATAACTGCAGGGACCCTGGATGGCCACGATATCCCCCGGCCAGATGCCCAGCTGGCGGCACCGGGCCAGGGAAGTCTCCTCCGGCAGCACCCGGACAACGAGCCTCTTGCCGGCCAGAGCCGGTGCCGTGGTAAAGCACTCCAGGTGACGCGTGCCGGTGGTTAGAAATATTACCTGTCCCCGGGAGGCCAGTGCCGCCGCTTCATCAAAACTAGCGGCCGGCAGCAGAGCCGGGTGGGAAGGCAATTTAACCTCCGGCCGGCGGTAACGGAAATAGGGCAGCTCCAGGGTACGGCAGGCCTGCCGGGCTGCACCGGTAATGGCGGTGGCGAAGGGATGGGTGGCGTCAATCACCGCCCTGACGCCGTGGTCCTTTAAAAAGGCCAGCAGGTCTTCTTCCCCCAGGGGGCCTTCGTGGACCAAATCGGCTCCAGCCTCCCTGGCCAGCCTGGCCCCGTACCCTGAAACAGCGCTGGCTGCCACCCGGTAGCCTTCGGCCTTTAAAGTGCCGATAACTCCCCTGGCGTCGGCCGTCCCGGCCAGTACCAGAATCACAGCCGGTACCCCCGGGGTGTTACCAGGCGGCCATCCAGCACCCTGGTCTGGCTGTTGCCGATGATGACCGTGCTGACCATATCTACCGGTAGTTCCAGGAAAGTGGCCAGGTCGCGGATCCAGGCTTCTTCTCCCTCCCGGCCGGCGTTACGTACCACCCCTACCGGTGTGGACGGCCGGCGGTACTGGAGGATAATATCCCGGGCGCGGCGGAGGTGATCGGGACGGCCGTGGCTGCGGGGATTGTACAGGACCAGGACGAAATCAGCCGCTGCTGCGAGCTCAAGGCGCCGGGCGATAACCTCCCAGGGGGTCAAACGGTCGCTTAAGCTGATGACGGCAAAGTCATGCATCAGGGGCGCCCCCAGGACGGCTGCCGCGGCGGTGGCTGCCGTCACCCCGGGAATAACCCTCACCATTATTTCTTTCCCCCGGGGGTGTTCGGCCAGGACTTCCAGAATCAATCCGGCCATACCGTAGACACCGGGATCGCCGCTGGAAATAACGGCCACGCGGGCCCCGGCAGCAGCCCGGGCGACGGCTTCCCGGCACCGGGCTACTTCCCCCGTCATGCCGGTAACCACTACCTCCCGCCCGGCCGTCAGGGAGGCTATTAAATCAATATACGTGCGGTAACCGACGATTACTTCCGCCCGGGCCAGGGCCTGCCGGGCGCGGGGCGTCATTTCTTCCTCCCGGCCCGGGCCCAGGCCGACGACCATTATCTCCCCCGGGCCAGGGCTACTGTCACTCCCCGGTAACTCCTTTTGGGACATATCAATTCCCCCTCTCCTGCAGCCAGGATTGCCGCCGGCTCGCAAACGCCGGGGATGCCAACGTACCGCCTAACCCTTTCCGAACGATGCAAATGGGGTTGACGTTCCAGGCAGTCCGTCAGCTGGCGGGGCGTAAAGGTAAGAAGCTTTACACCAAGGCGGGCGGCTGCCATCTGCAAGCCCGGTTCCCCGCCCTTGAAATCAACGCTGGCCAGGGCTGCTAGACTCCGGCGGCTGAGGCCCGCTTCCCGCAGGGCCAGGCCCAGGGCGTAGAGGATGGTACCGGCAGATACGCCGCGGCGGCAGCCGATACCGGCGCTGATCACCATGGGTCGCCAGTAAACCCAACGCGGGCCCGGCAGGGGCAGGCGCCGCCAGGTAACCATAATTCCGGCCCTGTCTTCCCCTCCTGCTGGACAGGCCCCAAGGAGACGGGGCCTTAAGGCGGGCAGGGCCTCCTCCAGGGACTTAAGTAAAGGCTTTTCTACCAGCAAATCGACTGGCTCACCGTTGACCAGGGCCGCCATCACCCTGGTAAAGGCGGCTGCCGGCCAGACACTCATGTTCAACTCCCGGGCCACCAGGTCCAGGGGGGGCAGCCCCTGCACTTCGCTGGCGGTGGTAATAACCGCCTGGCCGCCCAGCAGCGCCGCCACCCTGCGGGCCAGTTCATTGGCCCCGCCCAGGTGGCCGGAAAGGAGGCTGATGGCGTATTTACCCCCCACGTCCACCACCACCACGGCCGGATCTGCTTTTTTGGAAACAAGGTGGGGGCTCAAAGCCCGCACGGCAATGCCGGCAGCCATAATAAGGATTAACCCGCGGTACTGGTGAAAAATCCGCCCCAGGAACGGGGATAAAGGCCCCGCATACGGCACTACTTTGAACGGGTCCCCTTCACCGGCCCCTGCCCTTGGAACCAGGCCGGCCGGGATAAAGATCGTAGTCCCCGCCGGTAAAGAACGGGCCAGCTGCAGGGCCGTCTGGAAACCGGGCCGGGTCAGGGTGACAATGGCTATTCCCTGTCCTTCAGTCATGGGGTGTCTTAGCCTCGCGGTAGCCGTGGCTGAAGGCCGGGTTGTACAGTAAGGAGCGCTGGTAGCTGCCGGCCAGGAAATCGCCGACCAGGAGCAGGGCCGTCCGGTCAATGCCCGCCTCCCTGCTTCTAGCGGCAATATCCCCCAGCGTACCATGGATAATCTTTTCTTCCGGCCAGGAGGCCTTGTAGACTACTGCCGCCGGGGTATTTTCCCCATATCCCCGGGCCAGCTCGGCCGCTGCCGCCGCCAGGTCCTGGCTGCTGAGGAAAAGGCACAGGCTGGCGCGGTGGCGGCTTAAATCGGGCAGGCTTTCCCCGGCGGGCACCGGGGTGCGGCCGGCCCGCCGGGTGAGGATCACCGTCTGGCTTATTCCCGGCAGGGTAAATTCCCTCCTGACGGCGGCTGCCGCCGCCGCAAAGGAGCTGACGCCGGGCACGATCTCATAAGGTATACCCAGCCCCTCCAGGGCGTCCATCTGCTCCTGGATGGCCCCGTACAGGGAAGGATCGCCCGTATGCAGGCGGACCACCTTTTCGCCCCTGGCTACCGCCTCCTGCATAATGGCCAGGACTTCTTCCAGGGTGAGGGAAGCGCTGTTATACAGCTTGGCTCCCGGCGGCGCATACTTTAAAATTTCCGGGTTCACCAGGGAGCCGGCATAGATAATGACCCCGGCTTCCTCTAAAAGGCGGCGCCCCTTGACGGTAATCAGCTCCGGGTCTCCCGGCCCGGCCCCGACAAAATAAACCTTCATGCCTGCCCCGCTCCTTTGACAATAATCAACGACAGGTAATCCTGTTTCTTACCCTTTTCGGCTACCAGGTCCCGGCTGAAGCTCTCCCCGGCCTGGCCGCAGCGGCTGGCCAGGAACGACTGCCCGGCCACGCCCGCCTCTTCCAGCACGGTAACGATGGCGTCATAATGGCGGGCGACTTTCATTAAGACGAGATTGGGAAAAAGGGAGAGGTATTCCTTTAAGTTAGCCGGGTCCTTGAGGGCCGGGATGATGGCCAGAGGTTCGTCCCCTACCGCCAGGGGAACATTCAAACTGGCAGCAGCCGCAGCAAAGGAAGTGATCCCGGGAACGGTAACAATCTTTAAATCCGGGTTGAGTTTTTGCAAGCGTTGCATTAAGTAGCTATAGGTGCTGTAAAGGGAAGCATCCCCCAGAGTCAGGAAGGCGATATCCTGGCCTGCTGAAAGGTTTTTCAAAAGTTCTGCCGCCGCTGCATCCCAGGAACGTTCCAGGTAAGCCAGGTCATGGGTCATAGGCATGAAAAGATTTAGTATCTTCTGCTCAGGCCGGAGAAAAGGCCGGACCACCTGCAGGGCCAGGCTTTCCTCGCCACGCTGGGAAACCGGTACCGCCAGGACCGGTACCTGTTCTAAAATGGCTTTAGCCTTCAGGGTTAACAGGTCCGGGTCTCCCGGTCCAACCCCCAGGCCATAGAGGGTTCCACTCACCACTCCTGCCTCCTATTCGTCACGGCGCAATTGCTTCACCAGCTGCACTATATATACGGGATTCAGGGCCCGCCAGATGTGGTAGCGGCCGGCCGGTTCCAGGCGGGCCAAGTTGGCAGCCAGGGCCTCTACCTGGTAGCCCCGCTGATAGCCGAAGGCCAGGGCCGTACTCAAGGTCTCGACGGTGATGGCATTGAGGACGATAATTCCTCCCGGCCGCAAAGCTTCATGGCAGACCCGTAAAATCTCTTCCAGGTGCCCGCCGCTGCCTCCGATGAAAACCCGGTCCGGCGGCGGCAGACCCTCCAGGGCCGCCGGGGCCCTGCCGGCCACCACCTGGACATTATCCAGGCCAAAACGTTTTACATTCTCCCGGATCAAGGTGCAGGCCTCCGGGTTTACCTCTACGGCCAGGACCTGTCCCGGAGCCACCAGCCTGGCCGCTTCAACGGCCAGGCTCCCGGTTCCGGAGCCAATATCGTAAACGGTCATACCCGGTCCCAAACGGGCTTTGGCCAGGGTTAGGACCCGGACTTCCTCTTTCGTCAGGGGGACCTGGCTGCGGTTAAAGTAATGGTCAGGTATCCCGGGCGTACTATAGGGCCAGTGAATCCGGTTCATAACCGGCTATCACCACCCCGGGCCTGGTCAAATGCTGCCGGGCCAGTTCGGCTGCCGTCAGCCAGGCCGTCTGCTCCTGGTTGCTGCCCAGGTCGATCCCCACCCACAGCTTGATACCGGCCAGGCCGTGGTCGGACAGGTATTTACCTATAACTGCCGGGGTGTTGGCCCCGCCGGTGAGTATAGCCAGCCTCGCTTGCCCGGCCGCCAGCCGGGGCAGGTACGGTTCCAGAACCTCCAGGGAGCGTCCGTGGCAGCTTAAGAAAACGGCATCTTCCCAGCCCTGCCCCAGGCGGGCAAAAGCCAGCTGAACGGAACTGATGCCGGGGATAACGTTGATTTTTTCGCCGGGAAACTGGCGCTTGAGCCACGCGAGGAGGCTGTAAAAGCCGGGATCCCCGGATACCAGGATAGCCGTAGGGCGGCCGCGTATCTGCAACAGGCAGGAGCGTAACCCCTCCAGGTCGCCCGTGATAACCCTTTTCTCGCGTTCTAAATCTTGAAAAAGGTTCAAAGCCCGGGGGCCGCCGATAAGGACTTCGGCCGCCGCCGCTGCCCGCCGGGCCGCCGGCGTTATGTATTCCGGGCTGCCTGGTCCAACCCCGATGACGGTCAGCCACCGGCCATCAGCTCCCATGGCCCCACGCCTCCAGTATCTGCCGGGCCACCGCATCCCGGCCCATAATTTCTCCCTGCAGGTTGAGCAAAACCGTACCTACGGTGAGCTCACCACGGACAAAGTCCTCGGCCCGCCGGCTGGCCCGGGCCGCCAGGGTGTCCCAGAACTCTCGCCCCAGACCGTGGCTATGGATAATTTCCTGGGCAGCTTCCACTGTAGTTACCTCTAAAAGCTGCCGCACGGCTTCCGGGGATGCCCCCCGCGCCGCGGCCCAGGCGGCCAGGATTTCCTGGCGGGCGTCGGCCAGGCGGCTGTGGGTATAAAAGATGCCTCCCACCACCTTGATGAGCTTGCCGCCGTGCCCCCACAGGAGCACCCGCTTCACCCCCCGCCCGGCGCAGGCCTCCAACATGTAGCCGATAAAGTTGCTGGTCAGAACAATGGCCGCAGCCGGCAGGTGATAGCGTTCTTCGGCCTGGCGCTGCCCCAGGCGGCCGGGGGTCAGGATGAGGGTCTCCCAGCCGGCAGCCAGGGCGACGTCTATTTGCGGTATCAGGGAAGTACGGTAGGCCTCTTCGGACATGGGTTCGACAAAACCGGTAGTGCCCAGGATCGAAAGGCCGCCCTCAATCCCCAGGCGGGGGTTGAGGGTCCGCCGGGCCAGCTCTTCCCCCCCGGGGATGCTGATTTCCAGCTCCAGGCCCTGGCCGGGCGGGGTTACATCGGCAACTGCCGCGGCGATCATTTGCCGGGGAACGGGATTAATGGCCGGTTCCCCCGGCGGTATAGCCAGGCCGGGACGGGTTACTGTCCCGACGCCGGGTCCGCCGCGCAAAGTCAACCCCCGGCCGGATTGCCGGGCGCGGACGTGGATGGCAGCCCCGTGGGTAACGTCAGGGTCATCGCCGGCGTCTTTGACCACCACGGCCTCGGCCCAGCCCGGACCCTGGTGCACGGTAACCGGCAGGGTTACCTTTTCCCCCCGCGGCAGGGTAAGGGTAACCTCCCGCACCAGTTGTTTCTGCCATAAAGCTATGGCCGCCGCCCTCGCCGCAGCAGCCGCACAGGTACCTGTGGTATAACCCCGCCGTAACTCCCTCTGCAACGATTTCTCCTCCAGTTTTTATTGTATTTTCGGAGAAGTTCCTCCCAACAACCTTTCTTCATTAGCCTTATTATCCTTTAAAACCAGGGGCAGGCCGGCCACCACCAGGTAGACCTGGTCGGCCCGGCGAGCAATCTCCTGGTTGGCCAGGCCCAGCAGGTCCCGGAAAACCCGGCCCAGGGGATAGGGAGGAATGAGCCCCATTCCCGCTTCTTCAGTAACAATAATTACCCGCGCCGGTACCTGCCGGGCTACGGCCGCCAGTTCCCTCACTTTGACCATGATGGCTTCTACAGCCGCCGTACTTTTTTCCCAGCTGTCTCCTGCTCCAGCCGCCTCCTGGCTCAAAAGGTTGCTGAGCCACATGCCCAGGCTGTCCAGGAGGATGGTACCGGCACGCCGCCCTTCCCGGGCCACGGCTTCCGTGACGGCCAGGGGAGCTTCCACCGTCAGCCATGCAGCCGGTCGTCGGCGCCGGTGCATGTCCACCCGGGCCGCCATTTCGGCATCGTCCACGGTCGCCGTGGCCAGGTAGACTACTTTTTCGCCTCCGGCAGCAGCCAGTTCTTCAGCCAGGCGGCTTTTGCCACTCCTGGCCCCCCCGGTTACCATGATTAACGACCCGTACCCCATAGAATGGCCTCCTAAAATAAAAACTCCAGCCCCCACGAAGCAGCTGGAGTCACATCACCTAACTTTAGGCCCCTTAACGCGAGGGTGAAATGAACAGGCAGGTTTCCTGGCTCCGGCTCCTTGCCTGGCTTCGCCTTCCCGGTATAATACCAGTGGCCTTGAAGCAGGCTCCCCGGTTACAGTGGCGCGACCGCTCAGGATTTACACCTGATTCCCTTTTAACCTTTCAGGCACCTGTTCCCTATTAAGTTAATTATAGTATAAATCGCTCCCTCCTATCAGTCAAGCCCTGGGTAACGATATGCCCTGCAACTTATTTGTGATCATAGCCAGCTCTTTATTCTTTTCCCAGATAGCCCGGGCATAGCGCCGGTTGCGGAGCTGGAGCTTTTCCTTTTCCTGGCGCAGGCGATTTACCATCTCCCACTTTTCGGCTTCACTTTTTTCTATCAGGCGTAGCAAGACACGCCGGCTGACCCGTAATTGTTCTACCTTACTTTCCAGCTCCTGGATACGCCGGTAAAGGCCAGCTGCCTCATTGCCAGCCAACGGCCCCACCCCCTCATTATTAGTTTGCTAAAGTATATGCCTGGAAATCAAACCTTAGTCGCTTGAGCTTTAATCTTTTCCGCTCGCCTCTGTAATTGCTCCAGTTCCGCTGTGCCCACCCG
This sequence comes from Moorella sp. E306M, assembly GCF_006538385.1. Classification (NCBI taxonomy): domain Bacteria; kingdom Bacillati; phylum Bacillota; class Clostridia; order Neomoorellales; family Neomoorellaceae; genus Neomoorella; species Moorella sp. E306M. Next base: position 2,913,184 of record NZ_BJKO01000001.1, read on the forward strand.
GCAGGTCCCCAGGTCGGCATGGCTGTTGTCAACCATGCCGTGGAAATCTGACCCGCCGGTTACCACCAGGTCATACCGGGAGGCAAATTCCAGGTAACGCCTGGTGGCAGCGGCATCGTGGAGAGGATAATAGGCTTCGATACCCTGTAAGCCGCCATCAACAAGGGCCGGAAGAAGGGCATCAGCCGGGCTTAAGCCCGGGTGGGCCAGGACCGGCACTCCGCCAGCCTTTAATATTACCTCCACCGCCCGGCCAGGTTCAACTTTTTCCCGCGGGACATAAGCAGGCCGGCCCCGTGCCAGCAGGGTTTTGAAGGCCGCCTCCACAGAGGGGGCATATCCCTTACGGACCAGAACGGCTGCGATATGGGGACGGCCCACGGCCTCGCCCCTGAGTTCCTGCTCGACCTCGCTCATGCTGATATCATAACCCAGCTCTTGTAATCTGGCGACCATCCGGGCCGTGCGCCGGTAACGCGCCTGGCGCATAGTTTCCAGGAAGGCCAGCAAATTTTCCTTTTGCCAATCAAGGTAATAACCCAGAATATGAATTTCTTTATCTTCCCACTCGGTGCTCAGCTCGACCCCAGGAATGACCGTCACGCCGTAACTGCTGCCGGCAGCCAGGGCTTCTGCCAGGCCGGCTACCGTATCATGATCGGTGACACCAAGGGTCGTTAAACCTTTGGCCTTTGCCAGCCTGATTAGTTCTGGGGGTGAAAGCAGACCGTCGGAACTCGTAGTATGGGTATGTAAATCAGCTAGCTGCATAGATATCTTGTCCAATGGTTAATTTACGCCGTGCCGTAGTGCTGCAACCTCTGGATAGCCATTGCCCGGCCGGTAGCGGGATCAATATCTACCAGCACGGCTTCCAGCTGAATAATGCCACCGGCGACTTCAAACCGCACCGGCAGCTGGGTAAGAAATTTTTTAACGACAAGTTCTGTTTTTACCCCCAGGACCGAATCCCTGGGGCCGGTCATGCCTACATCGGTGATATAGGCCGTCCCCTGGGGCAGGACGCGGGCATCGGCCGTCTGGATATGGGTATGGGTCCCGATGACCGCACTTACCAGTCCGTCAAGGTACCAGCCCAGGGCAACCTTTTCTGAAGTTGCTTCAGCATGGAAGTCTACTAAAATGATCTTAGTTATCTCCCCGATCTCTTCTGCCAGGCGGCGTCCTAGGCGAAAAGGACACTCCAGGGATGATAGAAACACCCGCCCCGATAAATTAATAATTCCTACCTGCAGGTCTTCCTTGACCTTTACCAGGGTATAGCCCCTGCCAGGAGTACCAGGAGGATAATTGGCCGGCCGGACAATGCGCTCATCCTCCTCCAGGAGGGCCAGCGCTTCTCGCTTATCCCAGACATGGTTGCCCATGGTTAAAATATCAATGCCGGCGGCAAAAAGTTCACCGGCAATAGCCGGCGTAATACCATTACCACCGGCAGCATTTTCGCCGTTTGCTACTACAAGGGCCGGCCGGTATTCCTGGAGCAGAGGTGGCAGGAGTTCCCGGATCGCTTTACGGCCCGGCCGTCCCACTACATCGCCAATCATTAGAACCCGCAAAAACAAGGCTCCCCTCGAATTACCTTAAAATTATTATTCGCGCCGGTTCTATTTATTAAACACCATGACCCGACCTTCTTCCCGGAAGGCAATTAGCTGGCGCTCCGGGACGGTACCCCTAACACTTTCCAGCATACGGTCAATTAACTCTTCCTGGAGCAAAAGTTCTTCTTCCATGATATTATCATTGTTCTCCGCAACCAGGCTGGACCCAAATTCCTCCCGCACCAGGGCAATAATGAGGTCAATTTCATCCCGGGAAAGGGTGGTTACATCCCGTTGTACCTCCAGGGCTGTCAGCTGGTCATAAGGTGTATATTTAAGGTTAATGACCCTTGCTTCCCGGTCTTCCAGGTAGTTATATACTTCCAGGGATTTACGGAATTTCTTTTCAAACTGCTGGATAGCCTCCCCGGCCAGGGGTTGGGACAGCATAAAAGTAAAGCGTAAAACCTGGTCTTGGGGTTCATAGTTAATGGTACCTACTTCCGGGTAACGTACCAGGATAGAAATAAGGAGACCGATAGTATCAGATACTTCGCCGCCGTGTTTGTACTTCAGGCCCAAGGTTAACACCTGCCCCGTACTTTTATGTATATGTATAAGATGTTACCACCAATAAGACACTACTTCTGCAACCAAAAGCAAATTCCTGCCTGCCTTGTCCTCCGGAAACGATGAAAATTTAATGGCAGGGATGGAAAAACTATTTCCTTCCCTGCCATTTAAATTATTTAGCATAATCGACAGCGCGGGTTTCGCGAATAACTACCACTTTAATCTGGCCCGGGTATTCCATTTCCTTTTCGATCTTTTTCACGATTTCCCTAGCAAGGTGCATGGCCATGGCATCATCAATCTTGTCAGGTTTAACTAAAATCCTTACCTCCCGTCCGGCCTGGATAGCATAAGATTTTTCCACGCCGGCAAAGGAATCAGCGATCTCCTCCAGTTTTTCCAGGCGTTTAATATAGGCCTCCAGGGTTTCCCGCCGGGCTCCCGGCCGGGCTGCCGAAATGGCATCGGCCGCCTGGACCAGGCCGGCTTCGATGCTACGCGGTTCCACGTCACCATGATGGGCTTCAATGGCATGGATTACCTCCGGGGATTCCCGGTATTTTTTAGCCAGCTCAACCCCCAGGGCGACATGGGGGCCCTCGACTTCAAAATCAACGGCTTTACCAATATCATGGAGCAAACCGGCCCGCTTGGCCAGCTGGACATCAACCCCCAGCTCGGCAGCCATAGCCCCGGCCAGGAAAGCTACTTCCAGGGAGTGTTTTAGGACGTTCTGGCCGTAGCTGGTGCGGTATTTAAGTTTACCCAGGAGGCGCACCAGCTCTGGATGCAGGTTATGAATACCAGCTTCGAAGGTAGCCCGCTCGCCTTCTTCCCGGATCTTTTGCTCGAGCTCCCGCCGGGCCTTTTCAACCATTTCTTCGATCCGGGCCGGGTGGATACGCCCATCGATAATTAACTTTTCCAGGGCAATCCGGGCCACTTCCCGGCGAATAGGATCGAAACTGGAGAGAATAACGGCTTCCGGTGTGTCATCAATGATGAGATCGACACCCGTCAGGGTTTCCAGGGCGCGAATGTTGCGGCCCTCGCGACCGATAATGCGCCCCTTCATTTCATCATTGGGCAGGTTCACCACCGAAACCGTCGCCTCGGCCACATAATCAGCAGCACAGTGCTGGATAGCGTGAGTAATAATCTCCCGCGCCCTTTTTTCTGCTTCTTCTTTGGCCTCCGTTTCAATTTGTTTAATCAGCATGGCTGCTTCATGCCTTACTTCTTTTTCCACATTCTGCAGTAGGATGGCCCTGGCTTCTTCAGTCGTTAAGCCGGAAATGCGTTCCAGCTCGCTGATCTGCCGGCGGCGCAGTTCTTCCAGCTCTTCCTTCAGCTTCTGGGCAGCTTCTTCCTGGCGATGGAGGCTGGCTTCTTTGCGCTCGAGGGCTTCAGTCTTGCGGTCCAGTGCCTCTTCCTTCTGCATCAGCCGCCGTTCGAAACGCTGGAGCTCATTGCGCCGTTCCCGGCTTTCCCGCTCTATTTCATTACGGATACGGTGGGCTTCTTCCTTGGCTTCCAGGACCGCTTCTCTCTTTTTAGCCTCAGCTTCTTTTTTGGCTTCTTCGATAATGGTAGCTGCAGCCTTCTCGGCCGAAGCAATTCTGGCCTCGGTCAGGTACTTGCGGATAGCATAACCGCCGGCTGCACCCACCAGGAAAGCTATCAGGGCATAAAAGATATACTGGATTTTTCTTCACCCCCCCTTCATAAAATAAAGCCGAGTAGAAACTCGGCTTGAAAATAGGCACACCAACCACATATCCCCTTTTTAGGTTCAAAACCAGGACTTCTTACGCCTGTTGGGGACCCAAAAATACAGCACATCTATCCATATTTCAGGTCAGAGAAGTTATATTCCATCCAGGCTAAACCTGGTAGTGAAGTCAATGAATAAAAGGGTAATGGTGGTGATCCTACACCTAGTTTCTCCCACTTTATTTTATAGGTTTATATCATCACTGTCAATATAAATATGTCCTGCCAGTTCTTTCAGTACCTGGCGAACTATGTACCCGTTAAAACCTCGCTGCCAGAGGAAACGGGCTAGGCGCTGAAAATAATGATCAGCGCTCTCTTCCGGGCGCCGGTGATATTTCCCCGCCAGTTCCCGGGCGGCGGCCAACTCTGCTTCCGGAGAAAGCAGGTCGCTGATTATCTCTTCTGCTAGGGAAGGGGCCACGCCGTGCTCCTGCAGCTCGCGCCGGAGGCGCCTCCGGCCTACCGGATGGGTAGCCAGCCGATAAGCAGCCCAATCGCGGGCAAAACGGGCGTCATCAAGCAATCCGGCATCCTTTAACCGGTTTATGGTTGCCGCCACTACTTCCCCGGAAAAACCCCTGGCCTGCAATTTCCAGCGTATCTCCTGTTCACTCTGCTGGCGCCGGGCTAATATTTTCAGGGCACACCCCCAGGCAGCTCCCGTCGGGGTATTATCCGTTTTGCGCACCTTCGTCTTCTAAAGGCGTGGCCGTCTTGATTAACCCGACTTTAACGCGAATCTGGTTTTCAATGCTGGCCGCCAATTCGGGGTGATCACGCAGGAACTCTTTGGCTGCTTCCCGGCCCTGGCCAAGGCGGTCCTCCCCCAGGGAATACCAGGCCCCACTCTTCTTTACTATATCTAATTCCGTACCCATGTCAAGAAGGCAGCCCTCGCGGTCAATACCCCGGCCGTAAATAATATCAAATTCGGCCTGGCGGAAAGGCGGCGCTACTTTATTTTTAACAACCTTTACCCGGGTACGGCTGCCAATAATCTCGGTTCCCTGCTTGACCTGCTCTACTTTGCGCACATCCAGGCGCACTGAAGCATAAAATTTTAGCGCCCGTCCCCCGGGTGTCGTCTCTGGACTGCCAAAGAGGACCCCTACCTTTTCCCGCAGCTGGTTAATAAAAATGGCAACCGTGCGCGATTTGGCAATAACACCGGCCAGCTTGCGTAAAGCCTGGGACATGAGCCTGGCCTGCAGGCCCACATGGGCGTCGCCCATTTCACCGTCCAGTTCAGCTTTGGGTACCAGGGCAGCTACGGAATCGATGACAATAACATCGATGGCGCCGCTGCGAACCAGGGCCTCAGCGATTTCCAGGGCCTGCTCCCCGGTGTCGGGCTGGGATACTAAAAGGTTATCAATGTCGACGCCGAGGTTCCTGGCATACACCGGGTCGAGGGCGTGCTCGGCGTCGATAAAGGCTGCCGTGCCGCCGCCCCGCTGGGCCTCGGCTATGACGTGCAGGGCCACCGTCGTCTTACCGGAGGATTCCGGGCCAAAAATCTCCACCACCCGGCCCCGGGGCAACCCGCCTACCCCCAGGGCCAGATCCAGGGGCAGGGCGCCGGTGGAAATGGCTTCTACGTTGAGCCTGGCGCCGGATTCCCCCAGCTTCATTATGGAACCTTTGCCAAAATGCCTCTCGATCTGGAGCAGGGCATTTTCCAGGGCCCGCTGTTTGTCCGATAAAACCACTATTTAAGTTCGCCTCCTACGAAAGTAAAGTTCTACCACAAATGCTTTTGCTGGTTGATCTGTACTTCATGTTCTTTGGGGTGGAGGGTACAGGCTTCAGGCTCCGGTGGTTCTCGGCTAGCAAACTTAGCGCTCAGCCTTGCTCGGCGGCGGGGGTGGCGTGGCTTTATCTCTTTGATCAATCATAACGGGGCGTGGTACTTCTCGTTCCTAAAGCTGCGTTACGATCCCCATCCCGTTAACCGCCGCCTCGCTGCGTCTTCGCTGAGTTTGCTTACGCCTCGAACCAAGTCGCCTTCCACCTGTACCCTCCACCCCCTTTGCCAAAAGTGCATTTTCATTGTTCGTCGGAGGGGGCGTCAGTCCCCGAGGGGCCCCTCCGAACCCGGCAGCGGGCCGCCGTCAGGGGCCGGCAAAGGAACTGTTAGCACCGGCCTATAAACAGCCCCGCGGGGGGTCAGACTGCTCTCCATGAGGCTTACCGCCGCCACCCTTTCCCGCCCCCAGGACACACCGGCCAGACTCTTGAGCCTGTCCTGCAGCGGTCCGGAGGCCGTCCCCGGCCGCAGACGGCCCAGGGTTAAATGGGGGGTAAAGGAAGCGGCCGGGAAACCAAGAGCCAGGTATTCCCTGGTTACCTGTTGTTGCAGGGCATACAATGGCTCTTCGGAGTCCACCCCCACCCAGACAACCCGGGGGTTGCGCCAATTAGGAAAAACCCCGGTGCCTTTTACCTCCAGGTGCCAGGGGTTAACCCCCACAGCGGCACGCCGCAAGGCTGCTCCTATTTCCTCGACTCTAGCCGGGGCCACTTCACCTAAAAACTTGAGGGTTAAATGGATATTCTCCGGGGGCACCCATTTAACCGTTACCGGTAACTGGCGTAATTCTTCCAGTAATCCTGCCAGGACATCTTTCAGGTCGGGAGAGAAATTTATGGCCACAAACAGCCGCATGCCGATCACCTGTTTTTAGGATCTATTCGCTTCCCAATCCTGATAATCCTGCTGCCACGTGACAAAATTTTCAAGAGGCCATGGCCTGTTCCTGTAACAGAGCCCGCAATTCCCGGCCGGTTACCGTTTCCTTTTCTACCAGTTGTCCGGCTAAAGCCTTTAAAGCCTCCTGGTAAGGCCGCAGTAGGGAAGCCACCTTTGCTTCTTCCCGGCTGATGATACTAGAAGAAGCGTTGTGCATCTGTTCCTTTGTCAAATTTTCTTCGGCCACTACCCCAAGGTCCGACAGCCCGGAAGTAATAATCACCCGCGCCAGGCGGATGGCTTCTTTAAAGTCATTGAGGGACCCGGTACTGCGGCTGCCAAGGATCAAGTTCTCAGCCACGGCGCCGGCCAGGCAGATATCCATCTGGGTTTCAAGGTATTCCCTGGTGTACAGGTACATATCGTTATCCGGCTTTTGCCGGGTATAGCCCAGGGCCTGGCCCCGGGAGGTGATGGTCACGTGGGAAATAGACCGGGGCCTTAACAGCTCACCGACAATGGCGTGGCCGGCCTCATGGATGGCCAGCCGGTACAGCTCGTCCGCCGCCGGCTTGCGGCCCAGCTTTTCCCCCAGCATTACCTTATCCACCGCTTCCATTAAATGTTTCTGGGTGATAAGGGGAGATTTTTCTCGCAGGGCCAGGATGGCGGCCTCATTGGCCACGCTTTCCAGATGCGCCCCGGAAAACCCGAAGGTTTCCCGGGCAACGGCTTCCAGGTCCACCTCCGGCGCCAGGGGCTTATTGGCCGTATGCAGTTTTAAAATGGCCAGCCGCCCCTCTCGGTCAGGCAGGTCAACCTTGACCTGCCGGTCGAAACGCCCCGGGCGTAAAAGGGCCGGGTCCAGCAAGTCGGGGCGATTGGTAGCGCCGATAACTAGAATCTGGACATCATGACTGCCTTTTAAACCATCCATCTCTACCAGGAGCTGGTTTAAGGTCTGGTCATATTCTAAGTGGGAAGTGTGGCTGCCGCGTTTGCCGCCCAGGACTTCCAGCTCGTCGATAAAGATAATGGCCCGCTTTTTCTGCTGGCGCCGGGCCAGTTCCCGGGCCCGGTTGAAAATGGCCCGTACCCGCTGGGCGCCGACGCCGGCATACATCTCGATAAATTCGCTACCGCTGGCCTCGAGAAAAACAGCATCTGTATAGGTTGCGGCAGCCTTGGCCAGAAGCGTCTTTCCCGTTCCCGGCGGGCCGCTCAAAAGGATCCCCTTCAAGGGGCGAATGCCCATGGCCGCAACTTCAGAACTGCGGAGTAAAAACTCCAGGGCTTCCTTTAACTCGCGGACAGCCGCAGTCTGGCCGCCGATATCAGCAAAGGAAACCTTAACCGGCGGCGTATACCCCTTCCCCCCGAGGGTTGAAGGAAGCAGTCCCTTTTTTTCAATTACCCAGTAGGCCAGGAAACCCATACCCGCCAGGAGCAAAAAAGGAGTAATGTCCACCCCTTTGATAACTAAAAAGATTATTAACCCCAGGCCTGTCCCAGCAATTATCTCTTTAATTTCTTTAAACACTTTACCCCTCCCCCCGGGTTACATAATTGAGCCTGGGTACCACCTGGTAAAGGTAATCCTGTCCCTGGCTGAATTGAAGATAAATATAGTTATCGTCCACATTGACGGCATAATGGTCGATGCCTGCCTGGCGCGCCAGCCGGTCAACGGTGGCCGCCATCTGGGTAAAGTTGCCGCGCACTGCCGCTTCATAGACAGCAAACTGGCTTTCCCGCCACAGGCTCTCCAGGGCCGGGGAACGGCGGTCCTGGATGACCAGCTTTACCTGTTCTTCGCCATAAAGCCTGTGCACCGCTTCCTGTACCTGCCGGTAGGCCTGGGGCAGATCGGCTCCTGGTCCAAGGATAACCCTTATTTCCAGCCTTTCAGCCGTGCGGGTTACCGTTGCCTCCTGGACCGCAGGAATGGCCTTCAAGGTATTAGCCAGGGGTTTTTCCCGGCTGTAATGCCGGTAGGCCCACTGGCCCCCGGTCAACAAACCCACGGTTAAAAGGGCTGCCAGAAAAATAAAATGAAGGCGCCACCCTTTGAAGGGCAAAGATAACACTCCTCTCGCAGGGATAACACCTTCAATTATAACAAATTTCAACTAATCAGGCCTTATGAATTACCTGGCAGGACTGCCACATCTACCTTTAGCCTCTACCTCCCCCATTAAATCGTAATTACCATGAACCCGGGTGAGTTTAACTGTGGCCATAGTTCCCGCCGGCAGGGTGCCGCCTTGCATATAAATCAAGCCGTCGACCTCCGGAGCCTGGCGGAAACTGCGGCCTACCCCCGGCCCTTCTGTCAAAACCTGCACCTGCCGTCCCACCCAGCGTTCATTGCAGGCCCTGGTAATGGGCTGCTGGTAAAGCATTAATTTCCGGTAGCGTTCTTCCTTTACTTCTTCCGGCACCTGATCCGGCAAACCGGCGGCGGTAGTACCGGCTTCCGGGGAATATTTAAAGGCACCCACCCAGTCGAACTTTATAGAGCCTAGAAAGTCCAGGAGAATCTGGAAATCCTCTTCCCTTTCTCCCGGAAAGCCGACAATGAAAGTGGAGCGCAGGGCTATTTCCGGCATGGCCCGGCGCAGGCGTTCGATAGTCTTGATGCTGGCGGTAAGGCTCCCGGGACGGTTCATCCGCCGCAGGACGGGTTCACTGGCATGCTGGAGGGGCAGATCCAGGTAAGGCAGCACTTTGGCCTCTGTGGCCATTACTTCCACCAGTTCCGGTGTAATTCTGGTGGGATAGGCATAGAGGATGCGCAGCCACTCAATTTCCGGAATCCGGGCCAGTTCCCGCAAAAGCCGTGGCAAGCGGTACTCGCCGTAACAGTCCAGACCATAAGCGGTAGTGTCCTGGGCCACCAGGATCAATTCCTTTACGCCTGCTGCGGCCAGGGTCCTGGCTTCGGCAACCAGCTTTTCCAGGGGGCGGCTGTGGTAAGGCCCCTTGATGGCGGGGATGGTACAATAACTGCACCGATTATCACAGCCCTCGGCAATCTTTAAATAAGCATAGGGCCTTCCCTTCTCTGTAAGGCGGGGTAGTTCCCCCTCCTCTTTATCAGGAAGCGGAACGTCCAAAAGCCGTTCCCCCTTTAACACCCGCTCAATAATCCGCGGCAGACGGCTGATGGCTCCCGGACCAATGAAAGCGGCGACTTCAGGCAATTCCTGCCATAGCTCCTGGGCGTGCTGCTGGGCGAGACACCCGGCAACAATAATATAGGGCCGTGGCTCTCCCTGGGCCAGCCCCAAAATAGTTTCCAGGGCCTCCTGCTTGGCCGCTGTAATAAAACTGCAGGTATTGACGATAACTACTTCAGCCTCGCGGGGATCGCCAACAAGGGCAAAACGGTTTTTATCAAGGACGCCCAACATATACTCGCTGTCAACTTGATTCTTGGCGCAACCAAGGGTTACAACAGCAGTTTTGATCATCGTTTCCTCATTATTTTAGCCTGGCTGGAATCTTTAGTAGCCTCAAAGGTAACTACATCGCCCACCCTACCTAAGGATGGCTGGACCTGGCCGTTGATGGTTACCTCAACAGCGCCGGCGCTGCCAAGGGTAACAATAATTTTCTCTTTCCCCTGGAAGATCCTGCTTTGGCCGGCCTTTAAAACCCCGGCAAAATCGTTTTTGCCATCAACAGTAACCCCTACCCAACAGTCCCCGGAAGCCCTGACCTTGACTTCCACCCCCTGGACCTGCGGCGTTGTCCCTACCGGCGGTGGCTCGGTGACGGGCTGCTGTGGTGCTGGGGCCACCGGCGCCGGTTCTGTTACCTGTGGCGGTGATGGTGAGGCGGATTGGTCTAAGGAAGGACGGTAATGATTATATAACCAATTAATACCCCAGAGGACAAGAAGTACTGCCGGGACCAGCAGCCAGTGCCTTCTTTTCTCCCGCGCATACCCCTTGGCTGCCAGGCGCTGCTCTTCCACCGGGTTATTATCTTCTTCGGTAGGGTATTCCTGTTTAAACTGCTGCATAACAGCATGGACATCCAGTCCTAGATAGCGGGCATAACTGCGCACGAAACCCAAGGCATACACCCGGCCGGGAATCTGATTATACTCACCCTTTTCAAGGGCTTCCAGGTAGCGCAGGCGAATTTTGGTAGCTTCTTCCACTTCGCGTAGAGAGATCCCCTTTGCCTGGCGGGCAGCGCGGAGCACTTCCCCTACCTTTTCCATGGCCTCACCTCCCGGTGTTTAAATCATCTTCGACACCGTATCAAGAGATTCCTGCCCTTATCATTCTTCTTTTGCGCCAAATAATTCCTGGTATTCCTCCCAGTTAGTAAGAATGGCGCGGGCTTTGGTGCCTTCATGGCCGCCCACGAAACCCCTGGCTTCCATCATATCCATTAACCTTGCCGCCCTGGTATAACCTATCCGCAGGCGCCGCTGGAGCATGGAGATGGAAGCCTGTCCAGTTTCCAGGATCACCTTGACTGCTGCAGGGAAAAGCTCGTCTTCCGCCCCGCTGTTGTCTTCGCTGCTCTCCTCTCCTTTCAGGAAATTAGGGTTATATTCCGGCCGGCCTTGCTGTTTGACATAAGTCACCAGGTCTTCCACTTCCCGGTCAGAAACATAAACCCCCTGGACGCGGATGGGCTTGCTGGCCCCAATGGGCAAAAAGAGCATATCACCGCGGCCTAAAAGCTTTTCCGCCCCGGCCATATCCAATATGGTCCGGGAATCAATTTGGGAGGAAACGGCAAAGGCAATCCGGGAAGAGATGTTGGCCTTAATCAGGCCAGTAATGACATCTACTGAAGGTCTCTGGGTGGCCACAACCAGATGAATGCCGGCCGCCCGGGCCATCTGGGCCAGGCGGCAGATGGCGTCCTCCACATCGGCCGGGGCCACCATCATCAGGTCGGCCAGCTCATCAATAAGGACTACTACCAGGGGTAAGGCCCCCAGGCCGCCGTTTTCCTTGTGCATCAAGCGGTTGTAGCGGGTAATATCCTTGACCCCGGCGCCGGCAAAAAGCTCATAGCGTTTCTCCATTTCACCGACCATCCACTGCAGGGCCGCGGCGGCTTTCTTCGGCTGGCTGACCACCGGCGCCAGCAGGTGGGGAATGCCATTGTACTGGGTCAGCTCCACCATTTTAGGGTCAATCATCAAAAGTTTTAGCTCCTGAGGGGTGGCTTTAAACAGCAGGCTGCAAATCAGGGCGTTCAGGCAGACGCTCTTGCCAGAACCGGTAGTCCCGGCAATCAGGAGGTGAGGCATTTTCGCCAGGTCGGCAATTACCGGGTTGCCGGCAATATCTTTACCCAGGGCCACCGTCAGCTTGCTGCTGGATTCCATAAAGGCAGGATCTTCCAGCACCTCCCGCAGGTGAACCACAGCGATTTCCTTATTGGGCACCTCAATCCCCACTGCCGCCTTGCCCGGAATGGGGGCTTCAATCCGCACCTGGGCGGCTGCCAGGCTCAGGGCAATATCGTCGGCCAGGCTGACGATCCTGCTCACCTTCACCCCCGGCGCCGGCTGGACTTCATAGCGGGTCACCGTCGGGCCACAGCTGACCTGCGTCACCTTGACCTTGACACCAAAGCTGTCCAGGGTATCTTCCAGGATCTTGATCCGGTCGGTAATGTCCTTTTCCAGGCGGGGATTTTTTACCCTTACCGGGCGGGTTAAAAGACTCAAAGGCGGTAAAACATAGGGGCCGGGTTGCTCGGAGGTGGTATCTTCCCCCTCTTTCCCGGCAGGATCCTCCGCCTGAATATTAACTTTGGGCCGGCGCCGGGCTTTCTTCTCGTCCTCGCCGACAGGCGGTACCGGGCTTTCCGGGTAGACCCTGGCCTGGGCCGGCTCTTCCGCACTGACCGCTGGCTGAATGAGCGGTGGCGAAGGTTCTGGTGGGGGGTTAATGACCACGGGCACTACTTCCCGTTCTCGCGACAAAGCCTTCCCCCTGGCCTTTGGGCTTTTCTTTTCCTTTACCTCCGGCTCCTCTTCTTCAACCTCGGTAAAGAGAAAGGCCAGGAGCCAGCTTTTAATGGACTGGAAGGTAACACAGAGCATTTGGCCCAGACGCCTGGTAAAGCGGGTTAAAGAAACGCCAGTGGTCAGGAGAAAAGCGATAAGAACTAAGGCCGCCAGCACAATCCACGTGCCCACCCGGCCGAAAATGGATCGCAGGAGCAGGGAACCCAGAGCACCAAGAAGACCACCACCCTGGCCGGCGACACCAGAGGCCAGGGCTTCTTTATAAGTACTGCCATTTAAGAAAGGCTGGTGCAGGGCGCTTAAAAAAGTAAGAAAAAGTAAAATGCCTCCTATCAAACGCGGCCGTGAATCCTTCACTTTACCCCCGGTAATGAGGCGGATGCCCCAGGCAGCCAGGAATATAGGAAATACATATTTGCCCTCGCCGGTCAGGGCTTTTAAAAACCCCACCAGCAATTGACCCACGGCGCCAATACTGGCAGCAGAACTTATGTAACCCAGGTCCAGGACATACAACCCCGCCAGGCAGAGGAGGGCCAGGGCCACCAGGGCCACACCGATAATTTCATTTTTTATCTTTTCATTCAGTGTCCTGGCAGGAGCCATTTTCCATCACCCCGGTTGCTACTATTCTACACTATGGTTTGAAATTCCTTGCTTCTTAAATAAAAAGATGGGGATGTATGTTTGCGGGCTTTATTTCCTATAATAACCCTGCGCAGGTCTTTACTGAGTCAGGTTTAAATTAAACAAGGGGGAGTTTGAATTATGCCCAACCCTGAGATCAGTCCCAACCCTGTGCCCAATCAACCGGCCACATCCCCGCCCCAGCCGCCGGGGGAACCGGTGCGCGTCACCGCCCGCCCCCCTGCCAGCCCGGAGGTAGAAAACATTAAAGAGCTGGGGCAAACTAATGTCGCTGACTATAAAAGTGAAATTCAGTGCGTGCAGATCGTAGGCCAGATCGAAGGCCACCTGGTCCTGCCGCCGCAGAACAAAACCACCAAATATGAGCACATTATTCCCCAGCTGGTGGCCATCGAGCAGGACCCCGGCATCAAAGGTCTCCTGGTGGTTTTAAATACCGTAGGCGGCGATGTTGAAGCCGGTCTGGCCATTGCCGAAATACTGATCAGTATGTCCAAACCGGTGGTCTCCCTGGTCCTGGGCGGGGGGCATTCCATCGGCGTGCCCATTGCCGTAGCGGCCAATCATTCCTTCATTGCCGAAACGGCCACCATGACCATCCACCCCATTCGCCTTACCGGCCTGGTCATCGGCGTCCCCCAAACCTACGAATACCTGGACAAAATGCAGGACCGGGTCATACGCTTTATTGTGGAGCATGCTAATATTTCAGAGCAGGAACTGCGCCGCTTGATGTTCCAGACAGGCGAGCTGGCGCGGGATATCGGTACCATCCTGGTGGGGAAGGATGCCGTGAAGGTGGGCTTGATAAATGAAGTCGGCGGGCTTTCCCAGGCCGTCCAACATTTAAAGAGACTCATTGCCGAAGGCGTCCCCGGCCCGGGGAAACTCCACTGAGAGGGTGATAATTATGTACATCTACAGCCCTATGCCGTGGGAGCTTATCTGGGAAGGGGCAGAAAATTTCTGCCCCCGCCGCCAGGACATCAAGGTTGGTCACTTAACCCTTGAAATCGAACCCTTAAGCTTCAACCAGGCCCGGGTGGTCCGTCTGATCAGCACCGACCCAGTGGACTACCTGGCCGGCCCCTTCCAGCCGGGCACAATCCTGGAATTTACTCCCCGGCGTGTCTTTAACCCTGGTAGCCTTGATTTAAAACCCACTTTAATTTAAGAGGGTTTTATAAAAGAACCGGGGCCCTCCAGCACCCGGTGCAAAAATTACACCTCCATGATAATCGGCAGGATCATGGGGCGGCGTCTGGTCTTCTCATAGAGGAACTTGCTTAAGGAATCGCGGATATGGCCTTTGATGGTCGCCCAGTCAGTCACCCTGCGTTCTTCGCATTTGTCCAGGGTCTGGCGGACCTTTTCTTTGGCTTCCTCCAGCAGTTTCTCGGCCTCCCGGACATAGACAAAGCCCCGGGAGACAATATCCGGCCCAGCAACGACGGCCCCGCTTTCTTTGCTTAAAGTCACAACGACTATCAAAAGTCCATCTTGGGCCAGCTGCTTCCGGTCCCGCAAGACAATATTACCTACGTCGCCCACACCCAGGCCGTCCACCAGGAGCCTCCCGGCCGGCACCCTGCCGGTAACGGCGCCCCGCTTGCGCGTGAACTCCAGCACCTGGCCGTTTTCCGCCACAAAGATATTCTCCGGCGGGATCCCCAGTTCTTCCGCCAGGCGGGCATGCTTGATGAGCATGCGGTATTCGCCGTGGACGGGGACGAAGAATTTGGGTTTGACCAGGCTTAAGACCAGCTTCAGCTCTTCCTGGCTGGCGTGGCCGGAAACGTGGACCCCATCTATAGCTTCGTGGTAAACGTCAGCCCCCTGCCTGAAGAGTTGATCTACCGTCCGCGCTACCAGTTTTTCATTGCCGGGTATCGGCAACGCCGATATAATCACCGTATCTCCGGGAACTATCTCGATCTGGCGGTGATCATTCCTGGCTATGCGGGTCAGGGCCGACATGGGTTCCCCCTGGCTCCCGGTAGAGATAATCACTGTCCTGTTTTTGGGCAGGTGGGCCAGCTCGCTTAAATCCACCAGGGTTTTTTCCGGGATATCCAGGTAGCCCAGCTCCATGGCAATGTTTACGACGTTGACCATGCTCCGGCCTACCACGGCTACTTTACGATTATACTTGTAGGCGGTAGAGATTATCTGCTGCAGCCGGTGTATATTGGACGCGAAGCTGGCGACAATAATACGCTCCCTGGCCTGGCGGAACACTTCATCAAAGGTTTCACCGACTACCCGCTCGGACATGGTATAACCGGGGCGCTCGACATTGGTGCTGTCGGACAATAACACCAGGACGCCCTCTTCCCCCAGCCGGGCAAACCTGTAGAAGTCGAATACCTCGCCATCGATGGGCGTGTAGTCAATCTTAAAGTCGCTGGTATGCACGATGGTCCCCACCGGCGTGTGGATGGCCAGGGCGACGGTATCGGCAATGGAATGGCTGACATGGATAAACTCCACCCTGAAGGGGCCGATCCGGAGCGTCTCCCGGGGCTTAACCTGCTGTAATCTGACCCCGTTCAGGTTCCCCTGCTCCTTTAGCTTGGCCTGGAGCAGGGCCAGGGTCAGCCTGGTGCCGTACACGGGTACATTCAGGTCCTTCAGCACATAAGGTAAAGCGCCGATATGGTCTTCATGGCCATGGGTAACGATGATCCCCTTCACCATTTGCCGGTGTTCCAACAGGTAGCTGTAATCGGGTATGACCGCGTCAACGCCCAGCATTTCTTCCTCGGGAAAGGTCAGGCCGCAGTCGACGACCAGTATGCTGTTCCCGTACCTGATCGCCATCATGTTCTTGCCTATTTCCCCGAGGCCGCCCAGGGGAATCAAGGAAACCTTTTGCTCATTTTCGGCCATCAATCCACCTCCATTTGTCAAAGAAAAAATTATAGCGCCACCACAATTAAAGACCGGGCCTGCTGCCGGCCCGGTTTTAACCCACGTTCTAAACCAGCTATAATATATTATACCTCAAGGGGCCTTATCCCGCAACATCAACCCGCCGGTAAAATACCCGCTGCCTTCATGGCTGCAGCGATTTTTTCCTTTTCCGCCGGGCTAGCCCCGACTAAGGGCAAACGTACCGGTCCGGCCGGCAGGCCCAGCATTTGCAGCGCTTCCTTCACCGGTACCGGGTTGCTGGTAATAAAGAGGGCTTTAAATAAGGGGAAGAGCTCCCGGTGCAGGGCTGCCGCCCCGGCCACATTCCCGCTAACAAAGGCCCTGACCATGGCTTGCATCTTATCGCCCACCACATGGGCGGCGACGCTGATAATGCCATACCCGCCTACGGCCATTAACGGTAAAGTCAGGGAGTCGTCACCGCTGTACAGGAAAAAACCGGCTGGTGCCTCCCTGATAATGGCTGTCGCCTGGTCTAGGTCGCCGCTGGCTTCCTTTACGGCGACGATATTATTAATTTCCGCCAGGCGCAGGGTCGTTGCCGCATCCATATTGCGCCCCGTCCGGGAAGGTATATTATACAATATTATCGGGAGGGAAACGGCCTCGGCAATGGCTCTAAAATGCTGGTATAAGCCCTCCTGGGAAGGACGGTTGTAATAGGGTACCACCAGCATCAGGCCGTCGACCCCCAGGGCTTCTGCCTCCCGGGAAAGTTCGATGCTGGCGGCAGTGGAGTTCGTACCTGTGCCGGCAATGACTGCCGCCCTGTCTCCCACTGCTTCTTTAACAGCCCGGAAAAGGGCTATTTTTTCTTCGTGGCTTAGAGCCGGCGACTCCCCGGTGGTGCCGGCCACCACCAGGCCGTCGCTGCCATGTTCTACCAGGTAAGCGGCCAGTTTCTTAGCACCGTTCAGGTCTAGTTTGCCGTCGGCTGTAAAGGGAGTCACCATGGCTGTGAGGATTCTACCCCACGGCATAAGCTTTCACCTCACCTGTTTCTTCATCGTTCAGCTTGAATTCCCGGTGCAGGACCTGCACGGCCCGCTCCATGTCTGCCTTGTCTACCAGGCACCATATAGATGTATAAGAATCGGCCGATTGTAAAATCTTTATTCCCTCGCGGTTCAGGGCGGTGACAATGGTCGCCATTACCCCGGGTACGCCGCGCATGCCGGCCCCCACGGCAGCCACCTTGGCACAGTCAGGGCGGGCGGCAACGCTAAGGCCCAGCCCCTCAATCAGCTCCACGGCCCGGCCGGCGGCGCCGGCGGCAACCGTAAAGACCAGTTCCCCGGGAAAGACGTTAATGAAGTCAACACTAATGTTATTCTGGGCCAGGGTCTGGAAAACAGCTTCGGCCCTTTCTCCTTCAGGTAAAGTAACCCTGAGCTGGGTCAGGCCCGCCATATGGGTGATACCGGTAATCACCCGGTCGCGGCTGATGTGCACGCCGCTGGGTCCGGGCTGCCAGGCCACCACCAGGGTGCCCGGCCCGTCGCCGAAGGTTGACTTTATCTTTAAGGGTATATTTCCTTCCCGGGCGATTTCCACGGCGCGGGGATGGATTACTTTCGCCCCCTCATAGGCCATCTGGCAGACTTCCGTATAGGTGATGGTACTCAAGGTCCTGGCGTCGCTGACGATGCGGGGATCGGCCGTCTTGACACCGTCGACGTCGGTGAATATCTCCACCGCTTCCGCCTTCAGGGCCACGCCTAAGGCTGCGGCTGTAGTATCGCTGCCGCCCCGCCCCAGGGTGGTGATTTCCCCCGCTTCGGTAACCCCCTGGAAACCGGCTACCACCACTACCCGCTCCTGCTCCAGGTAAGACTGGACCCGCCGGGGCTCCACCCTGAGGATGCGGGCATCATTAAAGCGGGCATCGGTAATGATGCCGGCCTGGCCGCCGGTGAGAAAAACGGCCGGTATACCCTGTCCCTGTAAAGTGGCGCTTAAAACGACACCGGCAATAATCTCCCCGCAGGACAGGAGCAGGTCGCGCTCCCGGGGCGAAACCTGATTGTCCCCCAAGAGGTCCAGTAAAGTATCGGTGGCATAGGGCGCCCCCCGGCGGCCCATGGCCGAAACGACGACGGCCACCCGGTAGCCGGCCCGGCAGGCCCTTTCGATATGCTGGACCACCATTAACCGCTGTTCCGGGGTGGCTACCGACGAACCGCCAAACTTCTGGACCAGGACCTTCATGGCCGTCACCTCGCTCTATAGAAGGCCCTCCTGCACCAACAGTTCCGCAATCTGGACGGCGTTGGTAGCCGCACCTTTACGCAAATTATCGGCTACAACCCACATATTCAGGCCGTTGGCGATGGTAAAATCTTCTCGGATACGGCCGACAAAGACTTCATCCCGGCCGTCGGCCTGGATGGCCAGGGGATAGGCCTTTGCTTCCAGGTCATCCACCACTACGACCCCCGGGGCCCGGCGCAGGAGTTCCCTGGCCGCCGCTGCCGTCAGTTTTTCCCGCGTCTCCACGTTAATTGCCTCCGAGTGGCCGTTAAAGACCGGTACCCGGACCGTAGTGGCTGTGACCTGGATCTGATCATCCCCCATAATCTTTTTAGTTTCATTAACCATTTTCATCTCTTCTTTGCTGTACCCGTTCTCCAGGAAGACATCGATATGGGGCAGGCAGTTGAAGGCTATCTGCCAGGGAAAAACTTTACCTGTTACCTCTTCCCCGGCCAATACCTGCCGGCTCTGCTGCCGCAGCTCATCAATGGCTTCCTGGCCGGCTCCGGATACGGCCTGGTAGGTGGAAACAACAATTCGCTTGATGCCGGCAGCATCATAAATGGGTTTTAAAGCTACCACCATCTGGATGGTGGAGCAGTTGGGATTGGCAATTAAACCTTTATGCCAGCGGACATCCTGGGGATTGACCTCCGGTACCACCAGGGGCACCTCGGGGTCCATACGGAAATTATTGCTGTTGTCAATCACCACCGCCCCGGCTTCAACCGCCGCGCGGCCGTAAATCCTGCTGGCTTCGCCGCCGGCAAAGAGAGCCACGTCGATCCCGGCAAAGGAGGCCGGTGTAGTCTCTTCGACAACATACTCTTCGCCCCTGAAGGTCACGGTCTTGCCCGCCGAACGGCTGGTAGCCAGGACCTTCAGTTGACCGACGGGAAAATTCCTCTCCTCCAACACCTTGAGCATGGTCTGGCCTACGGCTCCGGTACCAACTACAGCAACATTGTAAGTCTTCATCAGCTAATTACTTTCCTCCTGTCACCTGCCCCTTTGGCGGAGGACCCAGTAAAAGGGGCTGGATCTGGCGCCCCTCCAGGGCTGCCAGAATGGTATCAACAATTAAATCCATACTGGCTACCAGAGAATTGGGTTTATCGTGCGGGTCGTCCTGGCCAAAGGGGACCAGGTAAATATTTTTCATGTTCATTACCCGGCCTAAATTTACGGCGTTAGCCCCCAGGCCGTCGTTGGTGGAAATGGCGAGCACCACCGGCCGCAGGTTCCGCAGCTGGGCCTTCACGGCCATCAGGACCGGTGTATCGGTAATCCCGTTGGCCAGTTTGGCCAGGGTATTGCCGGTGCAGGGGGCGACTACGATGACGTCAAAGAGTTTTTTAGGACCGATTGGTTCCGCCGTAACAATAGTATCGATGGCTTTTTGCCCGGTAATCCTTTCTACCTCCGCCCGCCAGAAGGCACTGGTGCCAAAGCGAGTATCGCTGTCCCTGACAGCCGGGGACAGAATAGGGACAACCTGGGCACCTTCAGCAACTATCCTGTCCAGCTCTTGGATAACCGCCGCCAGGGTACAGTGGGAGCCTGTGACGGCAAACCCTACCCTTTTGCCTTTGAGCCGCATTTTCAGCACCTCCACGTAGGGTTTACAGTCGTCCCAGGCACTTTAATATGAGGGCGGGATAAATACGGGCCAGGATCCGCCCGGCCGTCCGGGGGGCTACTTTACCTGGCAGTCCCGGAGCGAGCATGGCCCGGCGCCGGAGGGCCGCAGCGGCAGTGAAATCTGTGCCGCCCGGGTCCGACGCCAGGTCAATTATCAGGACATCGGGCCTGGTCCGGGCCAGGAGTTCTCCTGTCAGGACCGGCGCAGGTACAGTATTAAAAATGACGTCAGCCCGCTCGACTATGGCCGCCAGTTCCGTAAAGGTAAAGGCCGGCCAGCCTTCGGCATAAGCCCGGGCTCGGTCGGACGCGCCCCGGTCGATTACCGTTACCCTGGCTCCAATCCCGGCCAGCATCCGCGCCAGGGTAAAACCGATCCGGCCCAGTCCCAGGATAAAGGCTTCACTACCGTGGAGGGTAATGGGGAGTTCCTGCATGGCCAGCATGATGGCCCCTTCGGCCGTAGGGATGGAATTTAAGATGGCCATTTCATCCATCTCGGCCGTCTCCACCAGCTGCCAGCCGCGCTCCGCCGCTATTTCTTTCAGGTAGGTCCGCGCCACCCCTACCAGGACCGGCGTTCCTGCCGGGATGGCCCCGGCCAGTTCCCGGGTGAAATATAGGGGTTGCCGCGCTCGCGGAGCATGGATTATACCTCCAGCCTTAATCCCCGGTACCGGCAAGATAATTACCCCTGCCCCCTGCACGGCGTCCAGGGGATCGTCACAACGGGTACAGCCTTCCTGCTCCGGCAGGTCTCCCAGGCCGGCTGTCCTGACCTCGGCCCCCTGGCGCAGCAGCTCCTCCAGGAGAAGGACTTCCCGGGCATCGCCACCAAGCATTGCCACCCTGATCCCTGACAGTATCCCGCCCATGCCGGAACGACCTCCTGCCAAGTTAGTACACCTGTACTACTTGCAATATATGTGAGGGCGCTCCGGGAGGTGCCAGGTCTATAATTCCAGCAAGTTTTCCAGCCCGTAAACCACCCCCTTGAGGTGGAGGACCCGCCTTACAGCCAGTAAAAGCCCCGGCAGAAAGGCTTCCCGGCTGATAGTGTCATGACGGATGGTCAGGAGCTGTCCCTCGCCGCCAAAAATTACCTCCTGGTGGGCCACCGCTCCCGGCAGGCGAATGCTGTGGATGGACAGGCCCCGGTGGGTGGCCCCCCTGGCCCCGGCAGCCTTTTCTTCCCCCACCGGCGGGGCCGGCACCGTCCCTATCTCCCCGGCCATTAGTTCCGCCGTTTTTAAGGCCGTCCCCGAAGGAGCATCGATTTTTTGTTCATGGTGCATTTCGATAATTTCCGCCCGGGGGAAGTAACGGGCGGCCTGCCTGGCAAAGTGCATCATTAAGACGGCCCCTAAAGAAAAATTGGGTGCCACCACCGCGCCCACTTGCCTCCATTCGCAAAGCTGGTGCAGGTCATCCAGCTGCTCCAGGCTGATGCCGGTGGTGCCAATCACCGGGCTTACTCCCTGCTCTACGGCCAGCCGGGCGTTGGCCAGGGCGGCGGCCGCCACGGTAAAGTCGACCATGACCTGGGGACTAGTGGTTTTTATCACTGCCGCCAGGTCGTCGTTAATGGGCACACCGTGCGGCTGCAGGCCGTTTAAGGTGCCGATATCCGTACCCACCGCCACCCGGTCTACGGCCCCTACCACTTCAATGTCTTCTGCCTGCAGCAGGCCCTTCGTCATTTCCCGGCCCATGCGGCCGGCGGCACCGGTAACTACAACCCTGATCGTTGCTATCCACCCCGCTTAAAAAATTAAGGGAAAACCATGAGCATCCCGCTCCGGTTTTCCCCCGGATTACCAGAATACTCATCTCGCCAGGCCTCTTCGTGCGAGTAGCGCTCCACCGTAAATAGGCAACGATCCTTCGTGGCACCAGCCTCTACGGTGACAGTCCGGCCCTTCTTCAGCGACCGGCCCAGGGAGATAGCCCGGGCCAACCATCTCCCTTCGGCAGCGTACCCTTTCCTGCCGGCTCACCGGTGCCCGCCTCACCGGCAGTACTCTTGCCCGCTGCACCTCTACCCCACTGCACACGAGATGAGTTTATAGCTTTGTTTATCTTATGATACCATCAGGAAAAATTCCTGTCAATCTTTCTCGCGCCGGCGGCTGTAGGTGGGATCCAGGCTGACGACTACTACTTCGGTGCCGACCTTGTGGACGGCTTCCCAGGGGATCACCAGCTCCTGGCGGCCGCCAAAGAAAGGTAACCATCCCCCCCGGGCTGGCAGGACAATGGCTGCAATGGTCCCCCCGGCCAGGTCCAGGACCAGGTCGGCATCGCCAATCTGCCCCAGGCGGGAGCCGTCGTAAAGGTTAATTATCTCTTTGCCCATGAGTTCCGACAGGCGCATAACCTCTACCGCCCCTTCAGCCGCGGCCAGAGACCCAGCACCAGGGGTTGGATAAGAGCTATTACCAGGGCGACAACGGCCAGGGGATCGACCAGCAGGCCCCCGATGGCTATCGTTTCCGGCAGGCTGATCTTTAAGAAGCTGACCAGGAGCACGAGGGAGAGGTAGATACCCCCGGCAAGGGCCACCAGTTCGGCCAGGGCCCGGGAAACGGGGCTGGCTGCCGCTTCCACACTGCTGTTGCGATAAAAGCCGACCTTGGCCCTGAGGGCCAGGATAAAAAGCAGCAGCAGGAGGCCGGAAAAAAAGATCGTCAGCATGGATTTCATCTCCCTTCGCTAAAACATATGAAGGGAGATGTTTGCTTTATGCTTCCGTGTCCTCCCGGGCGGCATATTCCTGGCGGTCCGTCAGTCCCTGCTGCCGGCGAAAGTTTTCCTTATTTTTAGCGAGATACGCCTGGTAAAATTCCTCTGCCGTAATGCCGGCTTTTAGGCACATGCTGACGAGAAAGTGGAGGAGGTCGACGAGTTCGCCTTTGATGGCTTCGCGGTCTAAAGGATGGGGGTTTTTCCACCACTTAAAGTTTACTTCCTCCAGGAGTTCCCCCAGCTCGGCGACCATGGCCAGGACTTCTTTCTGGATCCATTCCGCCGCGCTGTAATCCGGCAGCCTGCGCCGACGGGCCAGGTCCTGGTCGAAGCGCTCCTGCAGCGCAAAGATATGTTCTAAACGATCCATCCGGTGATCCTCCGAAAATAGGGTCTGCTATAAATGGTACCTTCTGGTGGGGATATGTCCCTCCGCCGCTCAGGAGTTACGCGCCGACAGGACGACGGCTCGGTTCGGACCGCTGCTCGTCGCCTGCGGATTGCCCATGAACAGGCTTCCTGTTCCGCTGGCTTAGATCCTCCTATGAGATAGCGCTGTATTCCTAGCCAGGGTACGCTCAGGCGTCCTCGGCTCCGGCAGCGGTTGCCTCACTTCGCCTGTCCTTTTGACCTTTGCTCCACTATTCGCGGCTCCGGGACATATCCCCACCCTAATGCCTCTCGAGAAACTACGCGCCACCAGTTGCCAACCTATATCCCGGCCCGGCGGGCGCACTCGGCCAGGTCCAGGGGTTCGACTTCCGGCCCCAGGGTGGTCAGGGATAAGTATTCCGGCTGGAAGATACGCCTGGCGATGGCCTGGACGTCATCTTCAGTTACCTCATTTAACCGCTCGATTACTTCTTCCGCCGTAATTACCCGGCCAAAGGTGAGTTCCGTCTTGCCCAGCCGGCTCATGCGATGGTTGACATTCTCTTGAGCAAGGAGCAAATTGCCGCGGATCTGGTCCTTGGTTCGCTTCAATTCTTGTGCCGTTACCCCTTTGTTTTTTAAGGAAGCGATTTCTTCCAAAATCAAGGCTATTACCTGGAGGTAATTGTCCGGGCTGGTACCGGCATAAACGGTAAACAGGCCGCTGTCGCTGAAACCAGCATGGTACGAGTATACGGAATAGGCTAGGGCCTGTTCTTCGCGGATAATTTGGAACAGGCGGGAGCTCAGACCCCCACCCAGGATATTGTTCAGAGCCTGGAGGGCATAAATGGCTGCATCATCCTGGGGCAGCCCCGGAACCCCCAGGCAGATCTGCACTTGTTCCGTGTCTTTAATGTTAATGCTAACCCTGGGCCGGCTTTTTGGGGGTAGGTATTCCCCCTGCTTGCCGGGGCAGGTTTTAAGGCCGAAGGTCGCCTGCAGTTTGGCGACCAGTTCAGCGGTGTTAAATTTCCCGGCTGCCGCCAGGACAATGTTGGCACTGTTATACTGTTCCTGGTAGTAGCGGTAAATGATATCGCGGTTTAAATTGGTTACTGTTTCATAAGTACCAAGAATGGCCCTGCCCAGGGGATGCCCGGGCCAGATGGTCTGGGCAAAGAGATCATGGACCAGTTCGTCGGGGGAATCCTCGTACATCTTGATTTCTTCCAGGATGACCTTTTTCTCTTTTTCGATGTCCTCGACGGCCAGGAGGGAGTTAAAAAGCATGTCGCTCAAAACGTCTATGGCCAGGTCCAGGTGTTCGGCCAGCACCCGGGTGTAAAAGCAGGTATATTCCTTGGTTGTAAAGGCGTTGATTATCCCCCCGACTGCTTCCAGTTCCTCGGCTATCTGCCGGGCCGTCCGCCTGGTTGTCCCTTTAAACAACAGGTGCTCCAGAAAATGGGAAACGCCCTGGTTGGTTTCGTCTTCATTGCGGGAACCGGTACGCACCCATACCCCCAGGGCTATGGAATTGGCAAAGGGAACCTCTTCGCTTACCACCCGGATGCCGTTATCCAGGATATTTTTTTGGTACATCCCCTTCCCCCTAACTTTTTCTGCTTTATTTCTTGAACCTTGACCACCAGGGCAGGGCGGCAACATCCCGGGTGGCTACCAGGGTAGAGCTGGCAACCTCCCGGCCCTGGTACAGGATTTTTACCTGGCCCAGTTCCTGACCTTTGCTGATGGGAGCTTTGACAAAAGCTGGCAGGAGCACGCGCTTTTCCAGGAAAGCTGCCTGGGCCACGGGCACGGTAAAACCGGCCGTCATCAGCGGCGCTACAGGGACGGCAGTCACTTCCCCGTTTTTGACATACACCTGGCCGGCAGGTTCCCCGGCCCTGGCTGTTTCGTTATAAAAGCCGTTAAAGCCATAATCCAGGAGGGCGCGGGCGTCAGCATAGCGGTCGGAACTGCCCAGGACGACGGCAATGAGCTGGCGTCCCTCCCTGGTAGCCGAGGCGACCAGGCACTGACCGGCGTCACTGGTTGTACCTGTCTTTACTCCATCGGCACCGGGATAGGAGCCAAGCAGGCGGTTGGTATTATAGAGATAGCGCACACCTTCCGGCGCCGGGATCTGGTCTTCTTGCGTCGCTACTAACTGGCGAAAGACAGGGTTGCCCAGGGCGTAACGGGCCATGAGGGCCAGGTCGTAGGCGGTGGTATAATGGCCCGGATCCGTCAGGCCGTGGGGATTGTTAAAATGGGTGTGATAGGCCCCCACTTGCAGGGCTTTACGATTCATGAGCCAAGCAAAATCCTCTTCCGTGCCGGCCAGGCTTTCGGCAATAGCTACGGTGGCGTCATTGCCGGAATTCAGCAGGGCCCCTTTAACCAGGTCGCCCAGGGTCACTATTTCTCCCGTGGTCAAATAGATACTGGCCCCGGGCGTGGTGGCGGCATACTCGCTTACCTTAACGGGGGTATCCAGCCGGCCCAGCTCCAGGGCCAGGATGGCGGTCATGATTTTCGTCGTACTGGCAGGTGGCCGCTCTTTCCTGGCGCCGTGCTCATACAGAACCTGGCCGGTACTGGCTTCCATTAAAATAGCTGCCGGTGCCGTAAGGTAAGGTTCACTGGCAGCCTTTGCCATTCCGGACCAGAACAAGTAACCTATGATTAGAAGCAGCCCGCAAACAAACCTTCGCAACAGGCCTTCACTCCCCCGGAAAATTTTCATTAAACAGAGGTTATTATATCCAGGGAAGGACGGCCTTATAAAAAACGGGCACCTTCTTTAAAGGAGCTCGGAAACTGTTACCAGGGCATAACCTCGTTCTTTTAGTTGTTTTAGAAGCTCCGGCATGGCCTTGCTTGTCGGTGCGGTTGGGTGCAGCAGGACAATGGCACCGTTCTGGCATTTAGGGATTATTGTCGTCAGGATATCCTCGGGTTTGGTATTGGGCAGATAATCCCCGGTATTGATGGTCCACATGATGAATTTATACCCCAGGTCCCCAGCCGCTGCCACCACCTGGGGTTTACTCTCACCATAGGGAGGAGAATAGAGGGCAGGTTTCTTGCCGGTAATGGCCATCAGGGTCGCTTCCCCTGCCTGGATGTCGCGGCGGTTCTCCTCCCGGCTTAAATTATCGGGATGGGGATGGCTCTGGCCGTGGTTACCTATTTCATGGCCGCCGGCCAGCATCTCCCGCACCAGGTCCGGGTGACGTTCGGCCCACTGGCCCGTGGGAAAAAAGGTGGCCCGCGCGCCGGCTTGCTGCAGGGCCTGCAAAATAGCAGGCAGGTATTCTTCGCCCCAGTCTATGGTAAAGGTCAGGGCCACGGCCTTGCGACCCGGGTCACCTTGGTAAATGGGCTGGGTTTTCATGGCCGGCACTGCCCTTCCCGCCAGCCAGCGCCAGGCAGTAAAACCAAGGACCAGTAATAACCCCGCGGCTGCTAAAACCCCTAACCGCCGCAGCCACTGCCGCCGGTAGTAGAGCACATACATTGACCGCACCACCTTTTATTGAGTACTGATCAATGTATATGCCCTTCACGCCGTAATCAGACTCGGCGGCTAGCGCGGCCGCCGGCTGTTTAAAATGCGGTTACCGCCTTCCCGGCCGTGCCGGCGAAAATGGCGCCCGCCCCCTTCAGGTACTGCTTGCGGCAGGGCTTCTTTACGGGACAGTTTAAGCCGCCCCTGGGAATCAAAGCCAATGGCCTTGACAAGAATATAATCGCCCTCCTGGACCACGTCTTCCACTTTTTCCACCCGCTCGTTGGCCAGCTGCGAAATGTGCACCAGGCCCTCTTTGCCGGGCATACCTAGGACCCCGGGGATAACTTCGACAAAGGCGCCAAATTCGGTTATCCTGGTCACCTTGCCGTTATATACTTTACCCGTTTCCACTTCCTGGGTCAAGGCCTGGATAATCTCTACCGCCCGCTTCCCATTGGCGGCATCGGTGGAAGCGATAAAGATGCGGCCATCGTCTTCGACATCAATCTCCACACCGGTTTCTTCAATGATCTTTTTGATAATCTTGCCACCCGGCCCGATGATATCGCGGATTTTATCGGGATCAATGGTCATGGTCAGCATCCGGGGGGCATAAGGGGAAAGCTCCGGCCGCGGTTGCGGGATGGTGGCCAGGATCTTCTCCAGGATGAACAAGCGTCCCCGTCGCGCCTGTTCCAGGGCCCGTTCTAAAATGGCCCGGTCTATGCCCGGGATTTTTATATCCATCTGCAAGGCTGTTATGCCGTTTTTGGTGCCGGCAACTTTAAAATCCATATCTCCCAGGGCATCCTCAATCCCCTGGATGTCCGTGAGTATAGCAACCTGGTCCCCTTCCTTGACCAGGCCCATGGCCACCCCGGCCACCGGCGCCTTAATAGGTACACCGGCGTCCATGAGGGCCAGGGTGCTGCCGCAGACGCTGCCCATGGAAGTGGAGCCATTGGAACCAAGGACCTCGGAAACCAGGCGAATGGCATAGGGGAATTCTTCCTCCGGGGGGATCATCGGTTCCAGGGCCCGTTCCGCCAGGGCACCATGGCCAATTTCCCGGCGGCCGGGAGCACGGATAGGCCGCGCCTCCCCGACACTATAGGGAGGAAAGTTATAATGGTGCATATAGCGTTTGGACTCGTCGACCCCCAGGTCGTCCAGGATCTGCTCATCACTGATGGGGCCCAGGGTAGTTACCGTTAATACCTGGGTTTCTCCCCGGGTAAAGAGGCCCGAGCCGTGGGTGCGGCTCAATACCCCTACTTCACAGGTAATGGGCCGGATCTCATCCAGGGCGCGGCCGTCTATCCTGACGCCTTCGGTAAGGATCATTCTCCGGACAATTTCCTTCTCTATTTTGGCAATTAAATCATTGACCAACCGAGGTACCTCCGGGTGCTCCGCCAGCATCTCTTCTTTGCCGGCCAGCACCAGGTTCTTGATCTCTTCCCGGCAGGCTTCCAGCCGCTTTTCCCTTTCCTGCTTGGCGAGCTTTTCATCGCGGCTGGTGTAGATGGCTTCCCGCAGGCGCGGTGCGGCAATCTCCCGGACCTGGCTTTCCAGTTCGGGAGTCAGGCAGGGTTCGACTACTTCCTGCTTTTCTTTGGCCAGGCCCAGCTCTAAAGCTTCAGCGCGGAAATCATTGATAAAAGCGACAATACGTTTAATCTCTTCATGGGCCTGCATGATACATTCCAGCATCAGATCCTCGGGAACCTCTTTGGCCCCTGCTTCAACCATCATAATAGCCGTATCCGTACCGGCTACTACCAGGTTTAAAGAACTTTTTTCGTCTTCAGCCAGGGTTGGGTTGATAACCGGCTTGTTGTCGATTAAACCTACCCCTACCGCCCCTATGGGCCCCCCAAAGGGAATGGCTGAGATGGTCAGGGCGGCCGAAGCGCCGATGATACCGGCCACATTGGGCGGGCAATCTTGATCTACCGATAGGACTGTAGCGACGATGTGGACGTCGTTGCGGTAATACTTGGGAAATAAGGGCCGGATGGGCCGGTCAATCAACCGGGCCGAGAGGATGGCCTTTTCGCTGGGGCGGCCTTCCCGTTTAATAAAACCGCCCGGGATTTTGCCAGCAGCATAAAGCCTTTCTTCGTAATCAACCGTCAGGGGGAAAAAATCGATTCCTTCCCGCGGTTCCGCTGCGGCTGTGGCCGTGACCAGCACCATGGTACCGCCGTAAGTTACCAGGACGGCACCACCTGCCTGGCGTGCCAGCCGACCGGTCTCCAGGATTAAATCCCGGCCGGCAATGGTGAGGGTTTTCCTTAATACCCCTTGCATTAGTTTCAAGTAGCCCCCTTAAATCATACCATTAATAAACTTTAATTCATTCGACATTTGTTATAGTATTTCCTTCCAATGTCGCCCTAAATACTGTCAAAAACTCATTAAAAAAAGGAGCGGCCCGACCGCTCCCAAGAAATTTACCGCCTTAAACCCAGGGCATCAACAATTTGCCGGTAACGCTCAATGTCGTTGTCCCGCAGGTAGTTAAGTAAACCTCGGCGCTGACCGACCATTTTCAGCAAACCCCGGCGCGAGTGATGGTCCTTGTGGTGCACCTTCAGGTGTTCCGTCAGGTGGTTGATGCGTTCCGTCAGGATGGCAATCTGGACTTCCGGTGAGCCGGTGTCATTTTCATGCTGCCGGTAGCGGGCGATGATTTCCCTTTTTTTGGCTGGATCCAGGGCCATCAGCGTCACCTCCTTCTCCTTAAAATCCCCAGCGGGCCAAGAAAAGCGTCGGAGCTTCGCTAATCCTCGCCTCGGGTTCATTAACTATATTATAGGCCTACCGGGCACTAAACGCAACTATTCCTTTTGCCTGCCTGTTACTTACCAATAATGGTAATCACCAGACGCCCGGCCAGCACATCTTTCACCACCAGGTCAAAGGGGCGCCCGGAAGCTGCAATAAAACCCCGAAAACGGGTGGCCGTGGGTATATGGCCGGGGATACTCCTGGCTGCTACCTGGATATCATGCTCATTAATTTGTTCCTGGCGAAAGTCCTGCAGGCGTTTCCTGGCGTGGGCAGTAATCAATACCTTCATTTTTCCCAGCCCCAATCTGGCCATGGTAAATTTCTGGATTCTCCGCAGTATATTTTACGCCATGGCCCTGCGTGTGGTTACGCCTGCCGGTCTCAGGGTTGAGAGGTAACTCGCGCGCCCTGGCGCAGTCTTCCTGCAGCTGGGCTACTAATTCCCTGATAGAAGCAAATTTGCGCTCCGGGCGTAAATATGCGCGCAGCTCGAGTTCTAATTCCTGGCCATAGAGGTTGCCCTCAAAGTCCAGTAAATGGGCTTCAATAGTTGCCGGCAGGGCCGGTCCAAAGGTAGGGCGGCGGCCGATATTGACCACCGCCCGGTGCACCTGGCCCTGGAAGCGGGCCAGGCAGGCGTAAACGCCCCATCCTGGCAGCTTGATTTCCGGCGGTACGGCCAGGTTGGCAGTTGGAAAACCGAGTTCACGACCGCGCCGGTCGCCGCCAACGACGGTACCGGCCAAGACCGGCCAGTAGCCCAGGAGTTTTCTGGCGAGCAAAATATCGCCCCGGTCAAGGGCGTTGCGAATGGCGGTACTGCTGACGGTTAACCCTTTGTAGGTTACCGGGGCCATTACTTCGACCTTAAAACCCAGCTCTTCTCCCAACCGGTGCAATAAAGCCGGCGTGCCCGCGCCCCGGTGGCCGAAGGTGAAATTAAAGCCCACGGCCACCAGGCGCGGTTGAAAATGGGGCCAGAGAATATCCTGCACAAAGGTTTCCGGGGGAAGCTGCGCCAGTTCTCTGGTAAAGGGCAGGATAAACAAAAAGTCAACTCCCAGGGCGGCTATCAATTTTTCCTTCATGGCCCTGGTCGTTAAAAGGCCTGGCGGGTTATCACCTAGTACCTGGACGGGATGGGGTGAAAAGGTAATAACTACTGCCAGTTTCCCCTCCGTCCTGGCTTTCTGAACAATATTGCCAATGAGCTGCTGGTGGCCCCGGTGGACGCCATCGAAATTCCCCAGGGCCAGATAGCAGCCCCTGGCTATTTCCCCTTCAGGTATTCCCTGCCGTACTTGCATCGCTTTACTCCTTTACTGCAAAACCTTGTCGGGTTTAAAACAATATCCTTCACCTTTTGGCACCACCCTGGCCACGGCCAGGAGAACCCCGCCGGGGGTTTCCAGGCGGACCAGGCTCCCCGGCCGGAGCGCCGGTACCAGGGCGCAGTCAGCCGGGTCGAGGATAGCGCCATTAGCCACTGCTTTGATGGCCTTATCCCTGACGGTAATTGCTGGCAGGTGGGTAATACCCGCTGCCGGTGGCAGGAGAAAGTCCCGGCTGCCACCGGCCACCTGCACCTTAATTTCTTCCAGGGTCCAGGCCTCCTCCAGTTTAAAACCGCCGGCGCGGGTGCGCAGCAAAAAGGCCAGGGTAGCCCCGTAACCCAGGTAATCACCCCAGTCGGCTCCCAGGGTACGGATATAGGTGCCTTTGGAACAGGTAATATCTGCCACAACCCGGAAGAACGGCCCGTCCGGCCATCCTTTAAGCACCTGGAAAGTCTCGATGTTGACCCGGCGGGTCGGTCTTTCCACCTCCCGCCCCTCCCGGGCCAGTTCATAGAGGCGCCGTCCCTGGTAATGAACTGCTGAAACCATGGGAGGTACCTGGTCGATTGTACCGGTAAAACGCCGGGCCGCCGCCTGAAGCTCTTCGAGCTTTAAGCCCGGGCACCCCGGTCTGGCCAGGACGCGGCCGCCGAGATCCTGAGTATCAGTTTTGAGCCCCAGGATAAATTCCGCCCGGTAAGCCTTGCCACCGGCCTGGATATATTCCAGTAAACGGGTGGCTTTGCCCACAGCTACCGGCAGCACCCCGGCAGCCATGGGATCCAAGGTGCCGCCATGGCCAATCCTCCGTTCCTTTAAAAGACGGCGCAAGTCCTGGACGACATCGTGGGAAGTAAGGCCGGGAGGCTTTAATACGTTGATAAAACCTGTTACCATTAAAGTTCCTCACCTGCTGACGCAACAACCATGGCTACAATGGTATCCAGGTCACCTTTAACGGTGCAGCCGGCGGCGCGGCGGTGGCCGCCGCCGCCAAAGCGGGCGGCTACCGCGTTAACGTCGACGATTTTTTTAGAGCGCAAACTAACCTTAACCAGGCCGCCAGGCAATTCCCGGAAGAGCAGGCCTACCTCAACGCCGGCAATGCTGCGCGGGTAATTTACCAGCCCTTCGGCATGTTCCGGCCGGGCACCAGCAGCCTCTAACGCGGCCCTGGAAACCGTCAGCCAAGCTACCCTACCGTCATAGGCCAGGGTCAAGGTGGGTAAAACTGCCGCCAGCAACCGGATACTGGCCAGGGGCTTCCTATCCCAGAGGTATTCCCTGATCAGGGATAAATCCGCCCCCAGCTCCATGAGCCTTGCCGCCAGGCGCATGGTCGTAGCCGTACAGTTTTCATACTGGAAAGAGCCGGTGTCGGTAGCCAGAGCTGTATAAAGACAGGTGGCTATCGCCGGGGTAATGGTTACCGGCATTCTTTCCAGGACGGCATAGACTAACTCGGCCGTTGCTGCCGCCCGGCTGTCCACCAGGTTCAGGTGCCCGAAACGGGTATTGCTGACATGGTGATCGATGTTAATTACCATCCGGGTTTTTTCCCGCCACTGGCTGAAGCCTTCCCCGGCCCGCTCCATGTCGGTACTATCGACCATTACCAGCAGCGGCGGTACCTCTGTTACCTTCTCTGGTGGAATGATGGTTTCCTGGCCGGGCAAAAAGTGGAACATCTCCGGTACCGGGTCGGCGTTAACGGCCACTGCCCTTGCACCCCGCTGCCGCAGGGCCAGGGCCAGGGCCAGGGTGGAACCCAGGCAGTCCCCGTCCGGGATAATATGAGAGACAACGGCAACATCCCGGGCCGCGGCCAGGACGGCAACTATACTTTCAACGGCCGTCATGTCCCTGCTCCTCTGCCTTGACGCGCGCCAGCAACCTGTTGATATGATCGCCGTGCTCGATGGAAGCATCAAATTTAAAGGTAATTTCCGGAGTATAACGCAGTTTCAGGCGCTGGCCTATTTCCCGCCGCACAAAGCTGGTTGCCCTGGCCAGGCCTTCCATGACCTCACTCTTTTGGGCTTCATCCCCGTAGATGCTGACGTATACTTTGGCATAGTG
The DNA here is from genome assembly GCF_006538385.1 of Moorella sp. E306M. NCBI lineage: Bacteria > Bacillati > Bacillota > Clostridia > Neomoorellales > Neomoorellaceae > Neomoorella > Moorella sp. E306M. The sequence continues at coordinate 2,946,119 of NZ_BJKO01000001.1, forward strand.
GAGGTCGTTGGAAAGCTCTACTCCTGTAACTGTAACCAGGCCGGCTTCCAGGCGGGGATCTTTCAATTCATCCCGCAAAATCTGGGCAATTTCTTTTTTCATCTGTTCGGCAACCCGCTCAACCCGCAGCGCCACGGCCATCGCCTCCCTACAGTTCCCGTTTAACCTCTTCTATAATATAAGCTTCGATAACGTCGCCAATCTTAATATCGTTAAATTTTTCCAGACCGATGCCGCATTCATAACCCTGGGCTACTTCCCGGACGTCATCCTTAAAGCGTTTCAGGGATTCAATGCGGCCTTCAAAGGCCACTACCCCGTCCCGGATTACCCGGGCCAGAGCTCGGTTCTGAACCTTGCCTTCGGTGACAAAGCAGCCGGCCACCGTACCTACCCTAGGCACTTTAAAGGTCGCCCGTACTTCGGCCCGGCCCAGGACCACTTCTCGTTTCTCCGGCTCCAGAAGACCGGTCATGGCGGCCTTGACCTCGTCGATTACCTCATAGATCACCCGGTAGAGACGGATTTCTACCCCTGCTTCTTCCGCCGCCCTCCGGGCGTTGGCGTCCGGGCGAACGTTAAACCCGATGATGATAGCTTTGGAAGCTGCGGCCAGCATGACGTCGGTTTCCGTAATGGCACCGACTCCGCCATGAATGATATTAACTTTAACTTCGTTGGTAGACAACTGCTCCAGGGCCGCCCGCAGGGCTTCCACCGAACCCTGCACGTCGCCTTTGACCACCAGGTTAAGCTCCTTGATCTCGCCTGCTTCCATCTGCTTGAATAGGTCATCCAGTGATGTCTTGTTGGCTGCCTTAAATTCTTCCTGGCGGCGTTCTTCCTGGCGCAAGGTGGCAATTTGGCGGGCCAGCTTTTCATCCTCCACAACCTGGAAAATGTCACCGGCCTGGGGTAAATCGGAAAGGCCCAGGACTTCCACCGGCATAGAAGGCTCGGCGCTCTTTACCCGCTCGCCTTTATCGTCAAAGAGGGCCCTGACCCGGCCGTAAACCGCCCCGGCTACCAGGTTGTCACCTACTTTAAGGGTACCTTTCTGGACCAGCATGGTAGCCACCGGGCCACGACCTTTATCCAGCTTGGCTTCAATGACAATCCCCCGGGCCGGGCGATTGGGGTTTGCCTTTAGCTCCATCATATCGGCCGTGAGTAAGGTCATTTCCAGCAATTCATTGAGGCCCTCTTTTTTAAGGGCTGAGACGGGTACCATAATGGTATCGCCACCCCACTCCTCCGGTACCAGGCCGTACTCCGTCAGCTGCTGTTTGACCCGGTCGGGGTTGGCCTCGGGACGATCTATTTTATTAATGGCCACGACAATGGGTACGCCGGCAGCTTTGGCATGGTTAATGGCCTCCACCGTCTGGGGCATGACGCCATCATCGGCAGCCACCACCAGGATGGCTATATCCGTCGCCTGGGCTCCCCTGGCGCGCATGGCCGTAAAGGCCTCATGACCGGGGGTATCCAGGAAAGTAATCTTCCGGTTTTTAACCTTTACCTGGTAGGCACCAATATGCTGAGTGATACCGCCAGCCTCGGTAGCCGTAACATTGGTGCGCCGAATGGCATCCAGCAAAGAGGTCTTGCCGTGATCGACATGGCCCATAACGGTTACTACCGGCGGCCGTTCTTGCAAGCTTTCCGGGTCATCAGGCAGGTCTTCCAGGAGGGTAATGGGTTTCTCCTCTTTAACCTCAACAATGGCCCCCATTTCCTGGGCGACAATGGCGGCCGTATCTATATCCAGCTCCTGGTTGATGGTGGCCATTACGCCCTGGCCCATTAAAAACTTGATAACTTCAGCCGCCGTTTTACCGAGCCTTTTTGCCAGTTCCTGGACAGTAATGCTGCCCGTCAAAGTTATCCGGCGGACGACTTTGGGTGCTTCCTGCTGAGCGACCTTAGCTTTATTTTTATCTTTGTCCCGCCGCAGCAGGCGTTCCTCCCGCTGCTGTTCAAGCTCTACCAGCTTACGGCTGCGGCCAGTTTCAGCCTGTTTGGCAGCCGGCTTACCCACCGGCCGTTCCCGCCGTTTTTCCGGCGCCTCCTTGGCAACTGCCTCCGGCGGTTTCGGTATACGCAGCTGTTTATTTCGCGCCGGCCTGCCGGCGCCTTTACCTGCCGGGCGCGGGGCAGCCACCTGGGCTGGTACCTGTACCTGCTGGTCAACCCTGGCCGTCCGCTCCTCCCGTTCCTGGCCCCGGCGGCCTTCCTGCTCCTGGCCTTTGTTTTCTCGCCGGCGGGCCTGCTTATGATCCTGCCGTTTTTTAGCCTGTCCGGGTTGTTGTTTCCCTGATTGCTGGTTCCCGTTTTCCCCCTTGCCGGAACGCTCCTTACTTTCATATTCCCGGTGCTGTTCCGGTTGCGCTGCCGCTGGGGCAGGTTCCCCTGCAGCCGGCTTCTGTTCTTTTTCCGGACGGGTCTTAACCCCTGCCTCTGCCGCCGGTGTGGAAGGTGCTTTCCCGATAACCTGCTGGGGCTGGGCAACAACTTCCACCGGCGACGTCGCTCCTGCCTGTTGCTGCTTGAGCTTAGCCGCCCTGGCTGCTCGCCACATCTGCCGGTAATGGTTGCGGATTTTTATTACTTCCCCGTTTTCCAGGACACTCATATGGGAACGGGTATAGATGCCCAGTTGAGCCATGGTGTCCATTAGATCCTTATTAGAAACCCGTAATTCCTTGGCTAATTCGTAGACGCGTGTTTTGGCCATTAAACCACCCCCATAATCTCATGCACCAACCTCCCGTACATGTTGCCGGATTAACCTGGCCAGATTTGCATCAGTAACGCCGACGACGGCACATGGAGGTTTACCTAGCGCTACTCCTATGGTAACTTTATCGCCATAAACAATTGCTTCAATGCCGGATTCCCGGCAGGTTGCCAGTAGTTTACCCCTCATCCGGGGGCTGCTGTCAACTGCCAGCAATAAGAGAAAAACCTTTCGCCTCTTGATAGCCGCCATAACTGCCTGGTATCCCCAGGCTACCTTGCCAGCCCGGTAAGCCAGGCCGAGGAGGTTATAAACTTTATTCATGACCATTACCCCGGGTGAGGCTGGCTTCGAGGTCAGCCATGACCTCCGGGGTTAGGCTTACACCCAGGGCCCGCTCCAGGGCCCGGCTTTTAAGGGCTTTGCGCAGGCATTCCACTCTGGGGCAGATATAGGCCCCTCTCCCGGCACGTTTCCCGGTAGGGTCAAGGACCACCTCTTGCGTCGGTGTACGGACAACTCGTAATAAATTACGTTTATCATCACGAGTCCGGCAACCGACACACATGCGCACGGGTATTTTCCTGGGCTTGGGCAAGCTTACTCCTCCTCTATCCCGCCTTCAAGTTCCAGGTCGTTATCCCAGGTATCCCAGTCACCAGCTTCGGATTCACTTTTAATATCGATTTTCCAACCAGTTATCCTTGCTGCCAAGCGGGCATTCTGGCCTTCCTTGCCAATGGCCAGGGATAGCTGGTTATCGGGAACGATTACCTGACTGGCCTTATTTTCTTCATCCACGGTAACGTCCAGGACCCTGGCCGGACTCAAGGAGTTGGCCACAAAGACAGCCGGGTCGTCGCTCCATTTAATAATATCGATTTTTTCGCCCCGGAGTTCCTGGACTACCGCCTGCACCCGAGAGCCTTTGGGTCCCACGCAGGCGCCGACGGGGTCCACCTTTTCATCCCGGGAATGGACGGCAATTTTGGAGCGGGCACCGGCCTCCCGGGCCACCCCCTTAATTTCCACAATCCCGTCATGAATTTCTGGCACTTCCAGTTCAAAAAGCCTTTTAATCAGTCCGGGATGGGTCCGGGACACCAGAATTTGCGGCCCTTTGTTGGTCTTGCGTACTTCGAGGATGTAAGCCTTGAAGCGTTCTCCCTGGCGGTAAACCTCACCGGGGCTTTGCTCGCTTGGCAGGAGGATGGCCTCCGCCCGGCCCAGGTCCAGGATAACATTTTTACCTTCCTGGCGCTGGACAACCCCGGTAACAATATCGTTTTCCCGGCCAATAAACTCATCGTAAATTAAACTCCGCTCGGCTTCACGGATACGCTGGACGACTACCTGTTTGGCCGTCTGGGCGGCTATACGCCCAAAATCCCGCGGCGTTACCTCCTTTTCTACCACATCGCCGATCTCATAATTGCTATTTATAACCCGGGCTTCCGCCAGGGAAATCTCCGTCCGGGGATCGCTTACTTCTTCGACCACCTGGCGCTGGGCCAGGACTTTAATCTCCCCTGTGTCACGCTGGATTTCCACCCGGACATTGTGAGCCGACCCAAAGTTTTTCTTATAAGCCGATATCAAGGCTGCCTCGATGGCTTCCAGCAGGATGTCGACCTTAATACCCTTTTCCTTTTCCAGGTCCTGTAATGCTTGGATAAATTCAATATTCATCCTTAGGCCTCCTCATCCTCCGCCAGGTCAAACACCAACCTGGCAGTCGCTACCTGGTCCAGGGGGACGGCCAGCTGGCGACCATCATCGAGCTGCACCTGCACCTGCCCCTCCCGGTAACCCAGGAGCCGCCCCTGAAAATGACGTTGACCGTCAATGGGGGCAAACATACGCAATCTCACTTTTCGCCCGGCAAAACGCTGAAAATCGGTTTCTTTCTTTAAGGGGCGCTCCAGGCCCGGCGACGATACTTCCAGGTAATAACTATTGGGGATGGGATCTTCCTGGTCCAGGATGTCACCGACGGCACGGCTGACCTTTTCGCAATCATCCAGGCCGATACCTTCCGGCCGGTCGATAAACAGCCGCAGGATATAGCGCCCTCCTTCCCGGCCGTACTGCAGGTCGACCAGTTCGTAGCCCATCCCGGTCAGTACCGGTTCCACCAGGCCCTGAATTAATTCCGTCAGTTTGCTCAAAAGGGTAGCCTCCCAGGTTTTCAACATAAAAGAGTGGGCACTGACCCACTCTTTTCCAGCAACACACCAGGTAATGTCTGAGTGAAAACAACCTGAAAATAGTATAGCACAGGTTGCTCCGGGCTGCAAGGGAAAAAATAAATTGGCCTATGCCCCCCGGTTCAGATCGCTTAATGGGAAGTTGTATTTCTCTACCCTTTAGCGCGAAATGCAAGTTCAAGCATTTAAAAATACGCGCGGTATTCTAGCGGCCGAGGATGCCCCGGAATGGGTTAACAACCCCGGCGCTGATTGGGTGAAAAAATTGCGGCAGCCCATGGCTTCCCCCTCAGGGTGTTAAGTTGTACTTAACCCGGATATCCCCCACCCTCTCCACACCATCGCCGTTTTTCCTCCGCTTATGTTCCTATTTTCACAATTAAGCCAGGTTTAATGAGGAATTGTACCCCTCTACATCTTCCGCAAATGATCCTCCAGCACCATGCCCAGGGTCAGATAGTCCCGGTACAGCTCGCGGTACCTGGCGGCATTTTCAGGGTCAGGGATGTACGTTTTGGCGAAACCGCAGCCCATCTTTTCCTGGGCCGCCTCCACCGTCGGGTACAGCCCGGCAGCAACGGCGCCGAACATGGCTGACCCCAGGGCGCAGGTCTGGTCCGAGGCGGCTACTTTAATGGGCATGGCCAGCACATCGGCCAGGACCTGCATGACAAAGTCGTTCTTCCTGGCGATGCCGCCCAGGGCGATAACTTCTTTGATTTCGATGCCTTCTTCCATAAACCGGTCGTTGATGGCCCTGGCTCCATAGGCCGTGGCCTCTACCAGGGCGCGGAAAATCTTAGGCGCGGTGGTTCCAAGGGTCAGGCCGGTAATGGCTCCCTTCAATGTCTGGTCCGCGTAGGGGGTCCGCCGGCCGTTGAGCCAGTCCAGGGCCAGTAATCCCGTCTCACCGGCGGGGATCCTGGCTGCTTCTTCTGAAAGGCGCTGGAGGAGGCGGCCTTCTATCTCTTCTTGTAGCTTTGCCCCGATTTCCCTGTCCACCAGGGAGATTTCTGGCAGCAGAACCTCCAGGGGCCAGGAAAGGAGGTCTTTGAACCAGGCATAGACGTCGCCGTAGGCTGACTGGCCCGCTTCCAGGCCGATGAGGCCGGGTATGACCGAGCCGTCTACCTGGCCGCAGATGCCGCCGATTAATTTATCGCCGATTGTTTCCTTAGGAGCAACCATTATGTCGCAGGTGGAGGTGCCCATAATCTTCACCAGGGCTCCGGGGGTGATCCCGCCGCCCACGGCGCCCATGTGGGCGTCCACGGCCCCTACCGCTACCGCGATCCCCGGCGGTAGACCGAGCCGCTCCGCCCATGCGGGCGTGAGATTCCCGGCCCGGGTAGCGGCGGTGTACGTCTTGCTGTAGAGCCGGTCGCGCAGGCCCTGCAGGAGGGGATCGATACGTACCAAGAATTCTTCCGGCGGCAGCCCTCCCCATTCTTCGTGCCACATGGCCTTATGCCCGGCCGCGCAGCGGCTTCTCTTGAGTAGCCGGGGATCTTCGGTGCCTGTGAGCAAGGCTGGTATCCAGTCGCAATGTTCCACCCAGGAATAGGCTGCTGCCCTTACCGCCGGGTCGTGACGTAAAACGTGGAGGATCTTGGCCCAGAACCACTCGGAGGAATAGACCCCGCCTTCATATTTGGTGAAATCGCTGCCGCCCCAGTGGCGGGCCGCATAGTTGATCTCCCCGGCCTCCTGCACGGCGGTATGGTCCTTCCAGAGGATGAACATGGCGTTGGGGTTCTCGCTAAATTCTTCGCGCAGGGCCAGGGGGCGTCCGCCAGCATCGACAGGACCCGGTGTTGAACCGGTGGTGTCGATACCGATGCCCACCACCCGCTGCGCCGCCCCCGGCGGGAGTCCAGCCAGCGCCCCCTTGACGGCGGCTTCCAGCCCTTCGAGATAGTCCAGGGGGTGCTGGCGGAATTGATTCTTGCCCGGATCGCAGTACATACCTGCGGCCCAGCGCCGGTAATATGCCACCTCTCTGGCCAGCTCTTCTCCGGTGACGGCATCGACCACCACCGCCCGCACCGAATCGGTGCCAAAGTCGATGCCGATGACCAGATTATTATATTTCATTAATATCCCCCAATCTATATGCTAATAAAGCTAAAGTGGGAGTGTTATAGAAAACCGCCAAAAAACGCCAGCTGATCGGAGGCAGGCAAGCCGGCTAAGGCACCGTGTTTCTCCAGGGCTTCGATGACCGTTTTGCTCACCCGACTGCGGCGCTGGAGGTCCTCAAGAGAGGTAAAGGGCCGTTCCTGGCGGGCGCGGACGATAGCCTCGGCCGCCGCCTGACCTACCCCGGGCAGGGCCGCCAGGGGCGGTAACAGCTTACCCTTGCCCACCTGAAAACGGCTGGCAGCCGATCTTTGCAAATCAATGCGCTCCATGGTAATGCCCCGGCAGTACATTTCCCGGGCTACCTCCAGGATGGTGAGGATGTTCTTCTCCCGGGCGGTGGCCTCACTGCCCTTTTTCTCCAGGGTCGCGATTTCCTCCTGGATACGGGGCAGGCCGGCAACGACAATATCGGCGTCGAATTCATCGGCGCGGATGCTGAAAAAGGAAGCGTAGAAGGCCTCCGGGTAATAGACTTTAAAGTAGGCGATGCGGAAGGCCATGGTTACGTAGGCCACGGCATGGGCCTTGGGAAAGAGATAACTGATTTTTTTGCAGGACTGGATGAACCATTCGGGTACTCCTGCCGCCCGGATGGCCTCTTCATACTCTTTTTTTACACCCTTGCCTTTACGCACATCCTCCATGGTCCGGAAGGCGATATCGGCCACCACGCCGTGCTGCATGAGGTAGTTCATAATATCATCACGGGTGGAAATGGCCTCGCTGAGTTTGGCCGTGCCGCTTTTAATTAAATCCTGGGCGTTGTTTAACCACACATCGGTCCCGTGGGAGAAACCGCTGATGCGGACCAGCTCGGCGAAGGTCCGGGGCCTGGTTTCCTCCAGCATCTGGCGGACAAAACGGGTGCCGAATTCGGGAATCCCCAGGGTGCCGACCTGGGAACCGATGTCTTCCGGCCGCACCCCCAGGGCCTCGACACTGGAAAAGAGGGACATGGTCCGGGGCTCATCCAGGGGGATCTCACGGGCGTCGACACCGGTGAGGTCCTCCAGCATTTTGATCACCGTGGGGTCATCGTGGCCCAGGAGGTCCAGTTTCACCAGGCGGTGGCTGATGGCTTCATAGTCAAAATGGGTGGTGATGGTATTGCTGCCGGTGTCGTCGGCCGGGCGCTGCAATGGCGTAAAGAGATGGATATCCACCCGCCGGGGGACAACCATGAGCCCCCCCGGGTGCTGGCCCGTGGTCCTCTTGACGCCGGTAATCCCCCTGACCAGGCGGTTGATCTCCGCCTGGCGGGCCTTGAGGCCCCGCTCCTCCAGGTATTTATGGACAAAACCGAAGGCCGTGCGCTCGGCCAGGGTGGCTATGGTGCCGGCCCGGAATACATGGTCTTTGCCGAAGATTTCTTCGGCGTACTGGTGCGCCCGGGGCTGGTATTCCCCGGAAAAGTTGAGGTCGATGTCCGGTACCTTGTCGCCTTTGAAGCCCAGGAAGACTTCAAAGGGGATGTCATGGCCGTCCTTTAACAACCTGGTCCCACAGCGGGGACAATCTTTCGCCGGCAGGTCGGCGCCGCAGTTGACGCTGCCGTCGGTAATAAACTCGCTGTAGCGGCAGGCGGGGCAGCGGTAATGGGGCGGCAGGGGGTTTACTTCCGTAATCCCGGCCAGGGTGGCCACCAGGGAAGAACCCACCGAACCCCGCGAGCCTACCAGGTAGCCGTCTTCGTTGGATTTTAATACCAGCTTGTGGGCGATTAGGTACAGCACGGCAAAGCCGTGGCCGATAATGGATTTCATTTCCTTGTCCAGGCGGGCCCGGACAAGTTCCGGCAAGGGGTCGCCGTACCAGTCATGGGCCCGGGTGGTGACGATGCTGGTTAACTCTTCTTCGGCGCCGGGGATCTCCGGCGGGTAAAACTCGTCGGGGATAGGCTTTAACTCTTCTATCTGGTCGGCAATGAGCCGGGGATTGGTGACTACCACCTGGCGGGCCGTTGCGGCATCCAGATAACTGAATTCCGCCAGCATTTCTTCCGTCGTCCGGTAGTAGAGGGGGGCCTGGACCTCGTCGGCATAACCCTGCCCGGCCTGGAGGATCTGACGGTAGATGGCATCCTCCGGGTTTAAAAAGTGAACGTCACCGGTAGCCACCACCGGTTTGTGAAGTTTTTGGCCCAGGGCGATAATTTGCCGATTCATGTCCATCAGGGCCTGGCGGTCGGCAAGTTTACCTTCCCGGATTAAAAAATCGTTGTTGGCCAGGGGCTGGATCTCCAGGAAATCATAAAAGGAGGCAATCTCCTCCAGGCGTTCGGCGCTTGCCCCGGCCAGGTAATGCCTGATTAATTCCCCGGCCTCACAGGCCGTACCTAAAAGGAGCCCCTCACGGTACTGCTGGATTAAACGGCGCGGCAACCTGGGTTTGCGGTAAAAATATTCCAGATGGGCCCGGGAAACCAGGCGGTATAGATTTTCTAATCCCTGCTTGTTTTTCACCAGCAAGATGATGTGATAAGTCTGCTGGCGGTCGGGTGGCTGGTCGTCCTCATCAAAAAGGTAGCCCTCCAGGCCGTAGATGATTTTTACGCCGTATTTACTTCCGGCCTCGGCGGCTGCCGGGAAGGCCTGCAGGACGCCGTGGTCGGTGATGGCTATCGCTCCATGGCCCCACCGGGCCGCCTGTTTCACCGCCGCCGCTACCTCGGTTACACCGTCCATGGCGCTCATCTTGGTATGGAGGTGCAGCTCCACCCTTTTTTCCGGCGCCGTATCCCGCCGCTCGGGGCGTTCCCCCCGGGCGACGGCGTCGGCAATCAGCACCAGTTCCTGGCTGTAACGGTCGTACTGGACCGGGCCCTGCACCTGCACCCATTCTCCAGCTGCCAAACCGTTCTCCACCAGGGGACCGGCGTCGGCAAAGGCTTTGACGCTGATGGAGTCGGTATAATCGGTGAGATTAAAACTTACCAGCCAGCGCCCGGATTTCAGCTGCCGCGCCGTAAAATCCAGAACTTCCCCCTGGACGGCAACCTGCTTTTCCTCCTCCTGGATTTCCTTCAAGGGCAGGAAAGGAGCCGTAATCTTTTTCCCCAGGAGGAAACCGTTGTCCATATTTTGCCGGCTGTTCCCTTTTTTCTCCTGGCCGTCCTTTTTAGCCGGGCCGTCTTCCTTTCCCACGTCGGCCGCTTCTTCCCTGACCCGGACTAAACGCTCTTCCTGGAGCCGGCGGGAAACGGCCGCCAGTTCTTCCTGGTATTCCCGGTCGGCGACCAGTTCCACCTGCACCTGGTAGCCATACTGCTGCAAGACTTCCTGCAAAACCCTGTCGCCCCGGCAGGACCGTAAGGCCTCCACGGCCAGGGAGACCGGTAGTATCAACTGCAACACCCCAGCACCGGGTTCCAGCCGCGCCCCGGCCAGCCAGGCCGAGGTACCATTACCCAGGCGCCGGGCCACCTCATCCAGGATGGCGGCCTTCTTTTCCCGGCAAAAGGTTGCCAGGTCGGCAGGGGGTGAAGGTCCCAGGATATTAAATATAAATTCAAAGCCGGGAAACTGCCGCGCAAGGAGCTGCCGGCAGGCTTCAATATCCTCGGGTTCCAGGTTGCAGGGAGGGCAGAGGGAAAGGTAACATCTGCCGCTCTTGCGGTCAATTGTAACTTTATGCACGGCCCCCTGCCGGAGTAATTCCTGCCACAGGTTTTCCCTGCCAGCCATGGCCATCAATCCTTACCCCAATCGTTACCGGTACTTTTCCATTTCCCGGGCTAGCATTTCTTTTACCCGGGGCACCAGTCCTTCCCGGGGCAGGGCTAATTCCTGCCCTCCATGCCGCCATTTCACATCCACCGTACCCTGGCTCAGGGTTTTTTTACCTATAGTCAAGCGTAATGGATAGCCTATAAGGTCAGCTTCGACAAATTTCATGCCGGCCCGTTCGTCGCGATCATCAAGCACCACCTCAACACCGGCAGCCAACAGCTCCTGGTAGAGGCCTTCGGCCATTTCCCGCTGGCCGCTGTCCTTTAAAGAGGCGGGAATAATGACCACTTCATAGGGAGCAACGCTCAAAGGCCAGATAATGCCGTGCTCATCATGGTGCTGCTCGACGACGGCGGCCATGGTGCGGCTGACGCCGATGCCGTAACAGCCCATGACAATGGGATGCTCATGGCCCTGCTCGTCGGTATAGGTGGCGCCCAGGGGCTGGCTGTACTTGGTACCTAGCTGGAAAACCTGCCCGACTTCTATCCCGCGGGCCTGGCTTAAGGGGGCGCCGCACTGGGGACAGGGTTCTCCCGCCTCCACCTGGCGGAGGTCGGCAAAGGCTTCCGCTTTAAAGTCGCGGCCGGGGTTGACGCCTACCAAGTGGTAGCCTTCCCGGTTGGCACCGGCTACAGCGTTAACCAGGTATGGAATCTCCAGGTCGGCGTAAATTGGTACACCCCTTAAGCCCACCGGCCCAACATAACCTACCGGCGCGCCGCTTACAGCCATCACCTTCTCGGGGTCGGCCAGGACGAGATGCCGGCAGCCCAGGTAATTCTGAAGCTTTACTTCATTGAGTTCCCGGTCACCCCGGACCAGAGCGGCCACCAGCTGCCCATCGGCCTCATAAAAAATGGTTTTAATCAGCCTATCCGGGGTGATCCCCAGGAAGGTGCTAACTTCGGCTACCGTTTTCTGCCCGGGGGTAGCCACTTCTTTAAGGGACTGCGGTGTTTCCGCTACCGGTTTGGGCAGCGCCCTGGCCGCGGCAATTTCGACGTTGGCCGCATAGTCGCACTTCTGGCAGTATACCAGCAGCGCCTCCCCGGTAGATGCCAGGGCCATAAATTCATGGCTGTAGTTGCCGCCAATGGCGCCGGTGTCAGCCTGGACCGTCCGGAAATCCAGGCCGCAGCGGCGAAAGACATTGCTGTAGGCCTGGTACATTTTGGCATAACTCTGGTTCAGCCCTTCCTGATCCCGGTCAAAGGAGTAGAGGTCCTTCATGATAAATTCCCGGCCTCTGAGAAGGCCAAAACGGGGCCGCCGTTCGTCGCGGTATTTATTTTGAATCTGGTACAGGAGCAAGGGTAATTGTTTATAGGAGCTGACTTCGCTCCGTACCAGGGCGGTGATAATCTCCTCGTGGGTGGGACCCAAGCAAAACTGGCGCTGGTGCCGGTCCCGGAGGCGGAACATTTCCTCCCCGTAAACCTCCCAGCGACCGCTTTCCTGCCAGAGTTCGGCCGGCTGGATAATGGGTAGAACAACCTCCTGGCCGCCGGCCCGATCCATTTCCTCGCGGATGATCCGCTCTAGTTTGGCCAGCACCCGCCGTCCCAGGGGTAAATAAGTATAGATCCCGGCTGCTGCCTTGCGTATGAAGCCGGCCCGCAGTAATAACTGGTGGCTGGCGATCTCGGCCTCGGCCGGCGTTTCCCTTAAAGTCGGTGCCAGTAATTCACTCGTGCGCATTCTCTTCCTCCCCTTCTTCTGCTGCCAGGCGCCTGGCTTCTTCAATAAGGGCCCGGGCCATATCCTCTTCCTTGACCTTGCGGACGGGACGACCGTGGCGAAAAAGAAGGCCGAAGCCAGGACCACCGGCAATACCGACATCGGCCTGGCGAGCCTCGCCGGGGCCGTTGACGGCACAGCCCATGACGGCTACCTTCAGGGGCCTGGCTACATCCTGAAGGTCCTGCTGCACCCGGGCTGCCACCCCTTCCACATCTACCTGGCAGCGGCCGCAGGTGGGGCAGGAAATAAGCTCGATGCCCCGCCGGCGCAGGCCCAGGGAACGCAAGATAGCAAAACCGGCTACCACTTCCTGCACAGGGTCGCCCGTCAAAGATACCCGGATGGTATCGCCTATCCCTTCGTTAAGTAAAATGCCAATCCCTACTGCCGATTTGACAGCTCCCTCCAGGCCGCGCCCGGCTTCCGTCACCCCCAGGTGCAGGGGATAATCCACCTGCCCGGCCAGCCGGCGGTAGGCCTCGATCATCAATGGTACCTCCGCAGCTTTCAGGGAAATTTTTATGTCAAAGAAATCCAGGTCCTCCAGCAGGTGGACATGTTTCAAGGCGCTGGCTACCATGGCTGCGGCCGTTACACCGCCATGGGCGGCCATGGCCTCCTTCTCCAGGGAGCCGGCATTGACGCCGATGCGAATGGGTACCCGCCGGGCAGCCGCTTCCCTTACTACAGCCTTCACCCGCCCGGGCCCGCCAATATTCCCTGGATTCAAGCGCAGGCCGTCAACCCCGCCTTCCAGGGCGGCCAGGGCCAGGCGGTAGTCAAAGTGAATATCGGCGATAATGGGGATATCCACCTGCGCTTTGATCCTGGCCAGGGCTGCTGCCGCTTCTTGATCCGGTACTGCCAGGCGGACTATTTCGCAGCCGGCCCGGGCCAGCCTCTGGATCTGGGCAACAGTAGCGGCGATATCCCGGGTATCGGTATTGGTCATGGACTGGACGGAAATGGGCGCCCCCCCGCCTACGGCCACCTTGCCCACCCGGATCTGCCGCGTTGGCCGGCGCTTAATCTCCATTAAGGTCACCTCAGCTGAAGATGCGGATTAAATCGTGGTAGGTTATTAAAATAAGCAGGCCCATGAGGAGGGCAAAGCCGATGAGGTGGATTAAATTTTCTTTCTCCGCGCTTATTGGCCGGCCCCGCACCGCCTCCAGGCTTAAGAATACCAGCCGGCTGCCATCCAGGGCGGGAATGGGCAGCAAATTGATGAGCCCCAGGTCCAGGCTTAAAACCGCCATGAAGTTCAGGACGTTGGCCAGGCCATAGGTAGCCGCCTGACCCACCAGCTGAATTATGCCCACCGGCCCGACAACCTCGGGGGCCACCTTGCCGGTAACCATTTGCACCAGGCTTAAGATAATAAGCCTGGTAATTTCATAGGCCTGTCTGAGGCCCAGGATGATCGAGGTCCACAAACCCTGCCGCTCCCAGGTAGGGCCGATACCAATCATGCCTACCCCTGACTGGGGATCCCTGATGGTGGTCAGGGTCACCCGCTGCTGCCGGCCGTCCCGCTCGATTGTGAGGATAATTTCCTCCCCCGGATGCTGGTAGATCTGGTGCACCAGGTCGCGCCAGCTATTGACCGGTGTATTGTCGACCATTAAGATTTTATCCCCCGGCTGTAAACCCGCCCTGGCTGCCGGCATCCCAGGTTCCACACGGCCGATAACATTAATATCCGCCGGTATGCCCAGGACCATAAAAACGAAAATAAAAATAAGGACGGCCAGGAGGAAATTCATGCCTGAACCGGCGGCAATGACCCCCATGCGCTTAAGCAGCGGCTGCCGGTTGAAGCCCCGCGGGTCGTCGAGATCCGGGCCCTCCATCCCGGCCATGCGGTTAAAGCCGCCCAGGGGAAAGGCGCGTAAGGAGTAAACCGTCTCCCCTTTTTTCACCTGCCAGATGGCCGGCCCCATACCGATAGCGAACTCTTCCACCTTGATGCCGGCTTTTTTGGCCGCCAGGAAGTGCCCGCCTTCGTGGACCATGATTAAAATACTGAAGATAACCAGGGCCAGGATAATGGTCACTGGGCTTCAGCTCCTTCGAAAATTTGCTTCTACCAAAAATGGTTCTTAATACTATCCCTTAGCCTGGACTGGACGGTACAGGCTCCAGGCTCCGGAGGTTCTCGGCTAGCAAACTTGGCGCTCAGCCTTGCTCGGCGGCGGGGGTGGCCCGACTTTGTTTCTTTGATCAACCATAACGGGGCGTGGCATTTCTCATTCCTGAAGCTACGTTATGATCCCCATCCCGTTCACCGCCGCCTCACTATGACTTAGCTGAGTTTGCTGACGCCTCGAGCCAAGTCGCTTTCCGCCTGTACCATCCAGCCCCTTGTCTGCTACATTTCCATAATTCGTGGGGCGGGCGTCAGCCCCCATGAGGGCTTCACTTACAAAACCCTTCAGCCACTTCTTCCGCCCGTCGCCGCGCCCAGGCGTCGGCAGCAAGAACTGCTTCCAGGTCAGTAGCCGCTGTCGGCCGGTGTTCTTCCAGGACCCTGGCTACGACCTGGCTGATGGCTGTCAGCGGTATTCTCCTTGCCAGGAAATACTGGACGGCCACTTCGTCGGCGGCACTTAAAACCGCCGGGTAAGTCCCCCCGGCCCGGCCGGCGCGGTAGGCCAGCTCTAGGCACGGGAAACGTTCCAGGTCCGGCTGGCTGAAATCAAGGTGTCCCAGGGCCGCCAGGTCCAGCACCTGGCTGTCTAAATCCCAGCGTTCCGGCCAGGTCAGGGCGTACTGGATGGGCAGGCGCATATCGGCGGGCCCCAGGTGGGCAAAAAGGGCACCGTCACTGTAGCGCACCAGGGCATGGACGACGCTCTGGGGGTGGATCAAAACTGCAATCTGGTCATAGTCCAGGTTAAAAAGGTGTTTGGCTTCAATGACTTCCAGGCCTTTATTCATCAGGGTGGCCGAATCTACGGTAATCTTCGGCCCCATCACCCAGGTAGGGTGATTTAAAGCCTCCTCCGGGGTAACGGCGGCCATTTCTTCCAAGGTTTTCTCGCGTAAAGGCCCCCCGGAAGCCGTGATGATCACTTGCATCACCCGGCCGCCCTGGCGCAGGCACTGGAAAATGGCGGAGTGCTCGCTGTCGACCGGTATAATCTGGCGTCCCAGAGCACGGGCCCGGCCCATGACCACCTCACCGGCAGCTACCAGGATCTCTTTGTTGGCCAGGGCAATATCCTTACCGGCCTCCAGGGCGGCCAGGACCGCCGGCAGGCTACAGGTTCCCACCATAGCGGCCACTACCAGCTCCACCTCGGCCAGGCAGGCGGCTGCCAGAAGGCCTTCCTCTCCGGCCAGGACCTTGACCTTTAACCCGCTAACCCTGGCAGCCAGTTCCCTGGCCCCTGCCGGGTCCAGGAGGACGGCCAGGCGGGGACGAAACCGCTTTACCTGCTCGGCCAGGAGTTCTACATTTCTGGCGGCTGCCAGGGCGGCAACCCTGAATTGCCCGGGATGGGCGGCTACAACCTCCAGGGTCTGGCGGCCGATGGAGCCGGTTGAACCTAGAACTGCTATCTCTCTGACCACTTATTTAGTCACCCCCTGCCGGGAACGCGAAAAAGCCTTTAAGACTACCAGCGTCATGGGCCCAATGACCAGACCGGCAATCCCCAGAAGCTTCAAGCCGGTGTACAGGGCAATCAAGGTTGTCAACGGGTACAGCCCCAGGCTGACGGCCACCAGTTTGGGTTGCAGTACCTGGCGCAGGATAATGATAAAGGCATACAGGGTTAAAAGGGCCAGCCCCAGGCCATAATGGCCCAGGATAAATTCGACAATGATCCAGGGAATGAAAACCGTTCCCGGACCAACAATGGGCAACAAATCGGCCAGGCCGATTAAAAAGGCCAGGGTTAGGGCATAATCAACTCTTAAAATTAAAAGCCCGATAATACTCTGGGTCATCTGCAGGCTTACCAGTAAAATTTCTGCCCGCAGGTAACCGATAATAGCCTGGCTCAAGGAGCTGAAAACCTTGCTCATCCGTTCCCGCCAGGGCGGTGAAACTATCTGGAGCAGGGTGCGGAGGATAAAATCTTTATCCCGGCTGAAAAAGTAAGTGGCCACCAGGGTAATGATCAGCGAAATAAAGAGTTCCGGTAGGGAACTGATAAAAGCTATCAGCCACTGGACCGTAAGGCCAAGCAGGTTCTTCAGCCAGGCAACCGCATTGTCCAGGAAGGACTGCAGGGTATTCAAGACTTCAACGGGCAGGTTACCCGCAAAATAAAAACTCTGGAGGCGGGTAAAATACTCCTGGAAGGCAGCCCCCAAGGCCCGTGCCTGGGCCGGCAGGGTTAAGGCCAGGCTCTCCAGCTCGACAATCAGGTTGGTCACCAGATAAAAGATAGCTATGCTAAGGATGGCCAGAATAGACAAGAGGGTGATAATTACTGCCCAACCACGGCCTATTTTGAGCTTGCTTTCAATAAAGTTAACAACCGGATCGATGATTGCTGCCAGTAGGGCTGCCAGGGCAAAGGGCAGCACTACCGGTACCAGGGCTCTAATGATTTCCCCGGTAGCGGGTAATATGTAATAAAAAAGCAACAGGAAAAGGAGGGCAGCCATTAAGGCTACCAGTAAAGTTTGAAAGGTTTGTTTAAACCGATCGTCAAAGTTAGCCAAAGGTTTCACTCCATTTTTGGTAAAAAGAAGACCAGATAATAGTATACCACCGGAGCCACCAGGAGCAAACTATCAAAACGGTCCAAAATTCCCCCGTGTCCTGGTAAAAGCCAGCCGCTGTCCTTAACCCCTGCCTGGCGCTTAAAACCCGATTCAATTAAATCGCCAGCTTGGGCGGCAATGGCGGTGAGTATTGCCAGCCCTGCCAGTAACCAGCTATTTAAAGCCGGCAAAATGAGAGGACCCAAAACTTCCGCTACCACTAAAGTTACCAGCAGGCCGCCGATTGCCCCGGCCCAGGTTTTACCGGGGCTGAGGCTGGGCCAGGGGTGACGGCGGCCGAAGATACGGCCGCAAAAATAAGCACCGGTATCATTGGCCCAGGTCATGAGGAAGGTCAGGATGAGGATCGCGGCACCGCCGGGTAAAAGGCGGAGCAAAGGCAGGTAAGCCAGCAGCCCCCCTACATACCAGCTCCCCAGTAAGGTTATGGCCACATCGGCCGCTGCCACGCGGGGAAACAGGGTCAGGAAGAGTAAGAGCATCCCCACTGTTAGTCCAGCACCCGGCCAAGCGACCATCCCCTTATTAAGATATGCTGCCAGGACAAACATCAGCCCCCCTATAATACCGGCCGGGACCAGCGGTTTTAGCTTCAGGCAGGCGGCCAGGTGGTAAAATTCCACCAGCCCGGTAAAGGCCACCAGGATTACCAGCAGGAGGAACCCCCAGCCACCCAGGTAAGCCGCTCCCAGTAATAACGGGATACCCACCAGGGCAACTAAAATTCTGGTGCCTAGCACAATCAACACCACCACGGATCAAATTTTCAGGCCGCCGAAACGCCTTTCCCGCTGCTGGTAAGCCAGCAAGGCCTGGCGTAAATTTTCCCGCCGGAAATCAGGCCAGCAGACATCAGTAAACCATAGTTCGGTATAGGCCAGCTGCCAGAGCAAAAAGTTGCTGAGGCGCATTTCCCCGGAAGGGCGAATTAAGAGATCGGGGTCAGGCAGGTCTCCGGTATAAATGGCACCTTTAAGCACCCCTTCGTCTATATCCTCGGGACGGAGTTTACCGGCCAAAACTTCGCGGGTAATCTGCCGGCAGGCATCCACCAGTTCGGCCCGACCGCCGTAGTTGAGGGCCAGGTTGAGGATGAGCCGGTTGTTGCCGGCCGTTTCCCGGCGGGCTCGGGCCAGTTCTTGCCGGGCCGCTAACGGCAGGGCTTCCAGGCGGCCAATGGCCCGCACCTGGACCCCTTCTTTCTTTAATTCGGGTAATTCCCGGTGCATGTATTCGACCAGGAGGTTCATTAACGCTTCCACTTCTTCCCGGGGTCTTTTCCAGTTTTCTGTAGAAAAAGCATATACTGTAAGGATGGCAATGCCCCAATCAACGCAAGCTCGGACAATATCGCGTAAAGCCTCGACCCCCGCCCGGTGGCCGGCCGCCCGGGGCAGGCCCCTCTTCCTGGCCCAGCGACCATTGCCGTCCATGATAATGGCTACATGGCGCGGTAGCTTGCCTGGTTCGAGTTCCGTATCCTTCGTTGCCTTGGTTGGTCCGGGGCGGAGCCATCTGGTCAGGAAACCAGCCACCAGTTTCCCCCCTAATGCTAGCAGCCTATAAAACAAACCCCCTCAAGGAGGGGGATTGTCGCCATCCTATTCTTCGACGATGGCCTCATTGGGACAGGCTTCTCGACAGGTACCACAATCAGTGCAGAGTTCCGGGTCAATAACATAGGTGTCTTCGCCTTCGGAAATAGCGCCCTGGGGGCACTCATCTGCACAAACGCCACAGGACAGGCACTCTTCTGTTATCCGATGGGGCATAGGTCCTTACACCTCCTTTCACTGGTGGTTAGTATCTACATAAGCCAGGACCAGGTCAACCTGGCCGGCTCCCACCAGGCGCAAACGCACGACGCGGCCCTCTTCTTCCTCACCCGGTAAAGGGCGAAGGGGACCGGTAAAGGAGTAATTATGCACCTGCCATCCGCTAGCTGCCAAGAGCCTTTTGGCTTCAGCGAGGGTTAAGCCCAGGCAGTCAGGTACGGTCAAAGCTAGACCTCCATAATTTCCGCTTCTTTATTGGCCAGGATCTTATCAATGGTCTGGATGTAATTATCGGTTAGCTTCTGGACCCTGTCCTGGGCCCGCTTGACCTCATCTTCCGAAGCAGCTTTATTTTTCTCCTGAGCTTTTAACTTGTCGTTGGCATCCCGGCGGGCATTGCGGACCAGTACCCGGAATTCCTCAGCCTTCTTACGGACCATTTTGACCAGCTCGGTACGCCGCTCTTCTGTTAACTGAGGAATAACAATGCGAATAACGGTGCCGTCGCTGGCCGGCGTCAACCCCAGGTCCGACTTTAAAATGGCCTTTTCCATTTCCGGCAGGATATTGCGGTCCCAGGGTTGGACGACCAGAAGCCGGGCTTCCGGGGCGGAAACCGTGGCCAGCTGGTTAATGGGGGTGGGTGTACCATAATAGTTAACGGTAACCTTCTCTAGCAGGGCCGGATTGGCCCGTCCCGCCCTGATAGAAGCCATCTCGCGGCGTAAGTTCTCGACTGCCTTTTGCATTCTGCTCTCGGCTTCTTTTAAAATTTCCTCCAGCATCACTCTAACCTCCCGACAAAGGTACCGATGGGTTCACCCATGATTACTTTCAGGATATTGCCTTTTTCTTTTATGCCAAAGACAATAATGGGAATGCGGTTATCCATACACAGGGAAGTAGCGGTTGCGTCCATTACTCCCAGGCCACCGTTCAATACTTCCAGGTAATCGAGATCCTTCAACCTCTTGGCATGGGGGTTTATCTCGGGATCGGAATCATAAACGCCATCAACCCGTTTGGCCATTAAAATAACATCAGCTTCTATCTCGGCCGCCCGCAGGGCTGCGGTAGTATCCGTGGAAAAATAAGGGTTACCTGTCCCGGCAGCAAATATAACTACCCGGCCCTTTTCCAGATGCCTGATGGCCCGGCGGCGGATGTAAGGCTCGGCAATTTGGCGCATTTCAATGGCCGTCTGCACCCGGGTATCCACACCCTGGCTCTCCAGGGCATCTTGCAGGGCTAGGGCGTTAATTACCGTCGCCAGCATACCCATGTAATCGGCCGTGGCGCGGTCCATACCCCTGGCACTACCCTTAACTCCCCGCCAGATATTGCCGCCGCCGACAACTATGGCTACATCCACTCCCAGATCCCTTACTTCTTTTATTTGCGCGGCTATAGAAGTGAGGACTTCCTGGTCGATACCAAAACCCTGGGTGCCGGCCAGGGCTTCCCCGCTAACCTTTAGAACTACCCGTTTAAACTTGGGTTGCCCCATACCTGGTATATACCTCCGTAACTCCTGAATACTTTCTACACGTTCCCGAAAAATCCTCTTCACCCGTGGAAAAAAAGAGCACCGCGGTGCCCTTTTTTCTGCCCTTTATTCCTCCGCCTTGATACCTTCGCCTACTTCATAGCGGACAAAACGCCGGACAACAATCTTTTCGCCCAGCTTGGCTACGGCCTCGTTGATAAGGTCCTGAATGGTCCGATCCATATCTTTAATAAAAGGCTGCTCCAGGAGGCAATTATCCTGGAAGAATTTTTCCAGGCGGCCGGCAACAATCCTGTCGATTACTTTTTCCGGCTTGCCTTCATTTAACGCCTGGGCCCTTAAGATTTCCTTTTCTTTGGCCAGGACTTCTTCCGGTACATCTTCCCGGGCTATATACTCAGGCCGGGAAGCAGCTACCTGCATGGCCAGGTCGTGGACCAGTTCCTTAAAGGCGTCGGTCTTGGCGACAAAGTCGGTCTCACAGTTGACTTCAATTAAAACGCCTATCCGGCCCCCGCCATGAATATAAGCATGCACCAGGCCTTCACTGGCTATTTTACCGGCCCGTTTGGCTGCAGTGGCCAGACCTTTCTTGCGTAAATATTCAATGGCTTGCTCCATGTCGCCGCCCGACTCTTCCAGGGCCTTTTTGCAGTCCATCATTCCTGCTCCCGTCCGGTTCCGCAGCTCTTTGACGTCAGCAGCCGAAATCATAACTTCACTCCTCCACTGTTTACTTTTACTGGCAGGTTACAAACTATAACAGCCAGCCGGGTATTGACAGCACGTATACACTATGTAAGCGTAGGTAAAACCTACGCTCAGTAATATTATTCTCCCACGACTTCTTCCGGTTGATCCTGGCCCTGCAGGCCCTCTAAAACGGCGTCAGCCATTTTACTGGTCAGCAAACGGACGGCCCTGATGGCATCGTCGTTACCGGGAATAACGTAATCTATTTCATCAGGATCGCAGTTGGTATCGACAATGGCCACAATGGGTATACCCAGCCGCCGCCCTTCGGCCACGGCAATTCGCTCTTTGCGCGGGTCGATAATAAAGAGGGCATCAGGCAGGTTCTTCATTTCCTTAATGCCGCCCAGATAACGCTCCAGTTTTTCCTTCTCACTGCGTAAACGGGCTACTTCCTTTTTGGGCAGCACCTCAAAAGTGCCTTCTTCTTCCATCCGCTCCAGCTCTTTTAAGCGCTCGATGCGCCGGCGGATGGTCTGGAAGTTGGTGAGCGTCCCTCCCAGCCAGCGTACGTTGACATAAAACATGCCACAGCGCTCGGCTTCTTCTCTGACGGCTTCCTGGGCCTGCTTTTTGGTGCCCACAAAAAGGATTTTGCCCCCGTCGCGGGCCAGGTCCCGGACGAAATTATAGGCTTCTTCAATCTTTTTGACGGTGCGCTGGAGGTCAATGATATAAATCCCGTTGCGCTCCGTAAAAATATACGGTGCCATTTTAGGATTCCAGCGCCGCGTCTGGTGGCCGAAGTGGACACCGGCCTCCAGCAACTGCTTCATGGAAATAATCACTGAACTGCACCTCCTGTAGTTTTAGCCGCCGCTACCTTCATCAGGTCAGGAGGACCTTGGCAAACGGCACTTCTCCTACCTTCCGGTGCGTGTGGAATTAAGCACCAGAGGTTAGTATAGCATAAACCCATGGTGCCCGGCAAGTCATACTCTCAATTTAACGGCGAAGCTTTTCTAACTCCTCCAGCAAGTGATCGTTGAGGATGCGGATATAGGTCCCCTTCATGCCCAGGGACTTGGATTCGATGACGCCGGCACTTTCGAATTTCCGCAGGGCGTTGACGATAACGGAACGGGTTATACCCGCCCGGTCGGCGATCTTACTGGCCACCAGAATACCTTCGTCGCCGTCCAGCTCGGCAAAGATGTGCTCCACGGCCTCCAGTTCGGAGTAAGACAGGGTCGCCAGGGCAACATGGACAGCAGCACGTTTGCGGGCTTCTTCCTCAATTTTGTCGGTTTTGGAACGCAAGATCTCCATACCAACTACGGTGGCACCATATTCGGCCAGGACCAGGTCTTCGTCATCAAAGCGGACGTTAAACTTGGAGAGGACCAGGGTACCCAGGCGCTGGCCGCCGCCGACAATAGGCACGACCGTGGTCAGCTTGTTGTTGAAGACACATTTTTTATCCAGGTCAAAAACGCAGGCGTTGCCTACCTGGCAAAAGTTGGCCTGGGTTTCGTCAATGCGCAGGAGCTGTTCATTGTACTGTTCCGGAAAACGCTCGGACTGGAAGACAATGTCTTCCATAATGTCGCAGGTGAAACCTTCAACAAAGGCATATCCCAGGACGCGGGCATGGCGGCCTACAATGTAAGTGTTGGCTCCCAGGACATCACGCATTACATTGGCCATTTCTTGAAAGTCCACCGGATTACCGGCCGCCCGCTGCAGCAGGCGGTTGATTTTCCTTGACCTTTCCAACAAAGTTTCCATCAACCATCTTCCTTCCCTTAAAGTATATAACTTTGTAAATCGGCATGTTGCATTATGTCGCCCAGCTGTTGCCGGACATAAGTTGCATCGATAACAATCTTGCGTTCCTCCACTTCTGGCGCCCGGAAAAGGAGATCCTGCAAAACCTTTTCCAGGATAGTATGCAGCCGGCGTGCGCCGATATCTTCGCCCTGATTATTTACAGTATAAGCAATATCGGCAATTTCCGCAATAGCATCATCTGAAAAATGCAGTTCTATACCATCTACTGCCAGAAGTGCCGTGTACTGGCGCAACAGGGAATTTCGGGGTTCGGTTAAAATGCGTTTGAAGTCGTCCCGGCTCAAACTTTTAAGTTCTACCCTGATTGGAAACCGCCCCTGGAGCTCAGGGATGAGATCTGAGGGTTTGGCCACATGGAAGGCCCCGGCGGCAATAAAGAGAATATGGTCGGTTTTCACCGGGCCGTACTTGGTCTGGACAGTGGTACCTTCCACAATGGGCAAAATATCGCGCTGGACTCCTTCCCGGGAAACGTCAGGGGCACCCCCTTTTTCCCGCCCGGCTATCTTATCGATCTCATCCAGGAAGATGATCCCATCCTGTTCCACGCGCTGGACAGCTATGGCCGCCACCTCGTCCATATCAATCAGTTTATCGGCCTCCTGCTGGGTGAGGATCCGCCGGGCTTCCGCCACCGTTACCAGGCGCTTGCGCTTGCGCCGGGGGAGCATACTGCCCAGCATATCCTGGAGGTTCATCCCCAGCTCTTCCAGCCCCAGGCCGCCCATAACAAACCCCGGGACGGCATTATCTTCTACTTCCACCTCCACCATCATGTCTTCCAGTTCCTGGCGCTTTAATTTTTCCCTGAAGATGGCTCGCTGTTCGGCGGTATTCTCGTCTTCGGTCGCCATCCCTTCCCCGCCGGCCGATCCCCCACCAAAGAGAACCTCCCACGGGGAACGGCTACCCCTTTCCTTCCCGACCCGGGGGGCGATCAGGTCCAGCAAACGCTTTTCCGCCAGTTTGGCTGCTTTTGCCTCTACTTCAACCCGCTTTTCTATTTTAACCATTCTCACGGCATTTTCTACCAGTTCCCGGATCATGGATTCTACATCACGGCCGACATAACCAACTTCCGTGAAGCGGGTAGCTTCTACCTTTAAGAAAGGCGCCCCTACCAGGCGCGCTAGTCTACGGGCAATCTCGGTTTTGCCTACACCTGTAGGGCCAATCATAATGATATTCTTGGGCAGGACTTCATCGCGTAAATCGGGGCCCAGTTTCTGCCGGCGGTAACGGTTCCTCAGGGCGATGGCCACGCATTTTTTCGCTTCTTCCTGGCCGACAATATAGCGGTCTAACTCGGCTACTATCTGCCGGGGTGTAAGGTCCAAACTTTTCCCCTCCCCTTGGGCATTAGAGTTCTTCTACCACAATATTATTGTTGGTATAGATGCAGATAGAAGCAGCAATCTCCATGGCTTCCCGGACGATGGCACCGGCCTCCAGGTCGGTATGTTTTACTAAGGCCCGGGCTGCCGCCAGGGCATAGGGACCGCCGGAGCCGATGGCGGCGATGCCGTCATCGGGTTCAACTATTTCACCGTTACCTGAAATTACCAAAAGATGATCCCGGTCGGCCACCACCAGCAGGGCTTCCAGGCGCCGTAAAAACCTGTCCGTACGCCATTCTTTCCCCAGCTCTACGGCAGCCCGCTGGAGGTTACCGTGGTATTCCTCCAGTTTGGCCTCAAACTTTTCAAAGAGGGTAAAGGCGTCGGCTACACTGCCGGCAAAGCCGGCCAGGACTTTATTTTGGTATAAACGGCGTACTTTACGGGCTTTATGCTTCATAATGGTATGGCCAAAGGTCACCTGGCCGTCGCCAGCTACGGCCACCTTGCCTTTATGGCGTACGGCTATTACCGTTGTACCTTGCACAGGTTCTACCCCTCACTTCTTTTAGCCCTGGGGTGGGCCTGCTGGTATACTTCTCGTAACCTGGCCTGGCTGAGATGGGTATAGATCTGGGTGGTTGAAAGGTTAACATGACCCAGGAGTTCCTGAACTACCCTAAGATCCGCCCCCCGCTCCAGCATATGGGTGGCAAAACAGTGGCGCAGGGTATGGGGGGAGATACCACTCCTTAATGCCGCCTTCTCGACGTAGTGGTTCAACCGCTCTCGCACGCCCCGCACGGTCAGACGGCCGCCCAGGTGGTTGAGGTACAAAGCTTTTGCTTCCGGCGGGTTGCGACGGGCGGCCAGCGCCGGCCGGCCCCGGGCCAGGTAATCCCGTAAGGCTCTAACAGCCTGGTCACCCAGGGGGACGATCCTTTCCCGCCGTCCCTTGCCCAGAACCCGGGCATAACCGGCCTCCAGGTCAAGGTTTTCCTGGTCCAGGCCGACCAGCTCACTCACCCTTATGCCAGAAGCATACAGGGTTTCCAGCATGGCCCGGTCCCGTAACCCCAGCGGGGTAGCAGCCGGTATGGCCAGTAGTTTTTCCACCTCGGCATAGCTTAAAAAACGTGGTAAACGCTTTTCCCGGCGCGGTCCTGCCAGCAGGGCCGCCGGACTGCTCTCCACCTTTCCCTCCCGGAGCAAGAAGCGATAAAAGGACCGTAAAGCAGCCAGCTTACGGTTCATGCTGCTCTTTTCCCGGCCCAATTGGTTCAGCCATCCTAAAAAACGGCGCACCAGCCAGGTATCAACGTCGCCCGGCCCGGCACCCGGGCCCCGGCGCTCGTACACAAAGGCAGCAAATTGCTCGATGTCGGCCCGGTAGGCGGTAACGGTACAGGGAGAGGCCTGCTTTTCACCTTCCAGGTATAAGATAAACCCTTCCAGCCCTTCTTGAAAGGCAGTACCGATCATACCCTCACTCCCGAACCCTATATATGCTAACATATTCACTTATATAGTGCAAGTCAATTGCCGGAAAATTCACCGAGGCTGAACCATATTTCCAAAGCCCGCTCTGCTAAAGCCCGATTACGCACCTCCCGGGCCTTCACCCGGCGCTCCAGGGGCGGCAGCAGGCCAAAATTAATATGCATGGGCTGCAAGGGGGTATGGGTGGGATCAGTAATATAATGAAGAAGGGCACCGTGGGCCGTAGCCGGCGGCAGGGTAAGGGGTTCCTGGCCCTTGATTAAACGCGCCGCATTGACCCCCGCCACCAGGCCGCTGGCGGCGGACTCAATGTAACCTTCCACGCCGGTTAGCTGGCCGGCCAGGAAAACCTGCGGGTGTTCTTTTAACTGCAGGGTAGGTTTAAGCACCCGGGGCGAATTAATATATGTGTTGCGGTGCATGACGCCAAAACGGACAAACTCCGCCTCTTCCAGGCCGGGGATGAGGCGAAAGACCCGTTCCTGTTCTCCCCACTTGAGGCTCGTCTGGAAACCCACCAGGTTATACAGGGTACCGGCCAGGTTATCCCGCCGCAGCTGCACCACGGCATAGGGCTCCTTCCCGGTAGCCGGGTCTATGAGCCCCACCGGGCGCATGGGGCCGAAGCGCAGGGTATCCGGTCCTCGTCTGGCCATGACTTCCACCGGCATGCACCCTTCAAAAACTACCTCGGGCTCAAATTCATGCCGGGGGTGACGTTCGGCCGTAATTAAGGCCTCGTAAAAGCGCCGGTACTCCTCTTCATTCAAAGGACAGTTGAGGTAGTCTTCCTCCCCCCGCCCGTAGCGGGAGGCCTTGAAAATACGGCTGTAATTTAAAGATTCGGCAGTAACAATGGGTGCCGCCGCATCGTAAAAGTATAGATACTCGGCGCCGGTTAAACCTTTAAGGCTTTCGGCCAGAGCCGGTGAAGTTAACGGTCCGGTGGCAATGATCACCGGGCCCTGTACGGGTATGGCCCGGGCTTCCTCCCGGATAATGGTAATCCGTTCTTCCGCCTCCAGGGCCGCAGTCACCCGGGCGGCAAACTCCTCCCGGTCTACGGCCAGGGCTTTGCCGGCCGGCACGCGGCATTCCTCAGCTACGGCCATAATGAGGGAACGGGCCAGGCGCATCTCCGCCTTTAACAGGCCAGCCGCGTTCTCCAGGGTATCGGCCCGCAAAGAATTGGAGCAGACCAGCTCGGCCAGATAACCGGTACGGTGGGCCGGCGTCATCTTACCCGGCCGCATCTCCCACAGCTCGACTTTAATTCCCCGCCGGGCCGCCTGCCAGGCGGCCTCGCTGCCGGCCAGGCCGCCGCCAATAATGATCAGCTTTTCCGGCAACTTATCGCCTCCGTAAACAAACTATTTAGCCTGCTGGATCTTTTCTTCATAGCCGCATTCCTTGCTGGGGCAAAGCAGGCGTACCCCCTGGCGGGAAGCCTTTTCCACCAGGCGGGTCCCGCAGCGGGGGCAGTTCCGGTTAGTGGGTTTATCCCAGGAAACGTAATTGCACTCCGGGTAGTTCTGGCAGCCGTAAAATTTGCGCCCCCTTTTCGTGCGCCGGGCCACAATTTCTCCCCCGCACCGGGGGCAATTAACACCGATGGTCTCCAGCAAGGGCTTGGTAAAGCGGCACTCGGGAAAGCCGGGACAGGCCAAAAATTTGCCGAAGCGGCCCGTCTTGATAACCAGGTTGCGGCCGCAAAGTTCACATTTTTCTTCGCTGACTTCTTCCGGGAGCTCTATGGTGTCGATTTCCCTTTCGGCTCGTTCCAGGACCCGGCTGAAGGGCTCGTAAAATTCGGCTACTACCTGGCGCCAGGATAATTTTCCGGCTTCAATCTCGTCCAGCTGCTGTTCCATCTGGGCTGTAAATTCGACGTCAATAATATCAGGAAAATGCTCCTTCAGGAGATCCACCACCACCCGGCCCAATTCCGTGGGGATAAACTGTTTTTGCTCCCTGACCACATAACCGCGCTCCAGGATGGTTTCAATGGTCGGGGCATAGGTACTGGGCCGGCCGATACCCAACTCTTCCAACGTTTTCACCAGGGTGGCCTCGGTATAACGCGGCGGCGGTTGGGTAAAGTGCTGTTTGGGTTCCAGGGATTGGAGTTTTAAAACCTCGCCGGTTGCCAGGGCGGGCAGCCTTTGTTCCTGCTCTTTACCTTCACCGTCGCTACCTTCCTGGTAAACCCGTAAGTATCCCGGAAACTTAACTACCGAACCGGTAGCGCGGAAAAGGCAAGGACCGGCGCTAATTTTCACTGTCATGGTATCCATTACGGCAGCCTGCATCTGGCTGGCCACAAAGCGCTCCCAGATTAGATTGTAGAGGCGGAACTGGTCCCGGGTCAGGACATTTTTCAAGGCTTCTGGTTCCCGCCAGACGGAAGTGGGCCGGATGGCTTCGTGGGCATCCTGGATATCCTTACGGCCTTTAAACTGCCTTAAGTCCTCCGGGACATACTCGGGGCCAAAGCGCTCCATGAGAAAGTCCCGGGCTTCCAGCTGGGCGACGCTGGCAATACGGGTGGAATCGGTACGGATATAGGTTATCAGGCCGACAGGACCTTCACTGCCACCCAGGTCAATCCCCTCGTAGAGCTGCTGGGCCACCTGCATGGTTCGCCTGGCGGTGAAATTCAGTTTGCGAGAAGCCTCCTGCTGCAGGGTACTGGTGGTGAAGGGAGGCGCCGGGTTCTTGCGCCGTTCCCGCTGCTTGACCTCAGTTACGACATAGCTAGCCCCTTCCAGGGCTGCCAGGATGGCCTGCATTTCGCCTTCATTTTTAATCTTCGGCTCCTCACCGGCATACTTAAAGAGTTTCGCTGGGAAAGCCTCGCCGTCACCGCCGGCCAGCAACCAGGCTGTCAGGCTCCAGTATTCTTCCGGCTGGAAGGCTTCGATTTCCCTTTCCCGGTCGACAATCAAGCGCACGGCTACCGACTGCACCCGGCCGGCACTTAAACCTTTACGTACCTTGCGCCACAGGAGGGGGCTCAAACGGTACCCCACGACACGGTCCAGCACCCGCCGGGCCTGCTGGGCATCGACCCGGTTTTGATCAATCTCCCGGGGCTTTTTTATAGCTTCCTGGACGGCGTTGCGAGTTATCTCGTTGAACTCGATGCGTACAGGCCCGGGAGGCAGCTCAAGAAGATGCTGCAGGTGCCAGGCAATGGCCTCCCCTTCCCGGTCCGGGTCCGTAGCCAGTAAAACGCGCTGGGATTTCTGCGCAGCGGCCCGCAGTTCCTTGACAATCGCCCCTTTACCCCGGATGGTGATATAGTGGGGCTCAAAACCGTGCTCGACGTCGACGCCAAACTGGCTCTTGGGTAAATCGCGGATATGCCCCATGGATGATTTAATGGTATAGTTCCGCCCCAGGAATTTGCCAATGGTCTTGGCCTTGGCCGGCGATTCCACGATAACCAGCGTATGGGCCAAAAATTTTCCCCCCTAACAGCGCAGGTAAAAACCTCCCGGCAACCGCCGGATTAATTTTCTTATCTCCAGCTGAAGCAGGGCGGTATTCACTTCCCCCGGCGGCAGGCCGGTTGTGGCCATAATGGTATCCAGGTGAACAGGCATAACGCTGAGGGCAGCCATAACCTTTTCCTCGGCGGCCGACAGGGCCACCTCCACCCGGCTTTCCTGCGGGGACAAGGTCCACAGGGATTGGTGCTCATATTCGGCCAGAATATCGGCCACCCCGGTCACCACCCTGGCCCCCTGTTTAATTAATTCATTGGGACCCTGGCTGTAACGGTTGGTGATAGGCCCCGGTACTGCAAAGACGTCGCGGTTCTGCTCCAGGGCCAGGTCAGCTGTAATCAGAGCGCCGCTTTTGGCTGCAGCCTCGACGACCACTGTACCGCTCGTCAGGCCGCTGATAATGCGGTTACGGGCCGGGAAATGGCCGGCCTCCGGCGGCGTACCCGGGGGAAACTCGGAAAGGATGGCCCCATGGTCCATTACCTGATGGTAAAGCTCCCGGTGTTCCGGAGGATAAATAACGTCTACCCCACAACCCAGAATGCCCCAGGTGAGACCGTTCCCCCGGATGGCTCCCCGGTGGGCGGCAGCATCTATGCCCCGGGCCAGGCCGCTGACAACCCCGACGCCGGCGGCGGCAAGACCCGCAGCGAGATCGGCTGCCACTTTAAGACCATAGGCCGTCGCCCGGCGGGTACCGACGATGGCTATTTTCAGGCCTTCCCCCGGCAGCTGGCTGCCCCGCCAGTAGAGGACGGGCGGCGGATCATAAATGCGCTTGAGCTCCAGGGGGTAGGCTGCATCCTCCAGGATCAGGACTCTTATCCCGGCAGTATCTAGTTTAGCCATAATTTTTTCCGGTGTTACCTGGCGGCGCCACTTAATCAAGCCGGTTGCTGCTTTACCCAGACCTTCTACGGCCAGAAGCTCTTTATCCGGTGCCTCCCAGGCAGCGCGGGGGCTGCCGAAAATTTTAACCAGCTGGAGGAACCGGCGAGCTCCCAGGCCCGGCGTCTGCTGGAGGGCTACCCAGAACGGTTTTTCTTCCATGGTTTCTCCCCTGCTTAGTAGTTGTAACAGTTACCTTTCGCGGTCTGGGTGAAATTTCCTGCTACTAGCAGTTTAAGTTACCTGGTTTTTTAAAAGCATATCTATTCTTTACCGTCCCGTCAAGACTGAATTAAAAAAGTCCCCCTGGAGGGACATGAGAGGTGCGGCAGGCCTAAAGGTATGGGAACCCGGAGCCGGGTTCTTGAATACTAGCCCAGGCTCCGGTATAAAATATTGCCTAAATCGGCAGCAGTCGCCTGGCGGGCCGTCCAGGCCAGGCTGCTCGCGTTGGCTGCTGCCAGAGAGGCCATCCTATCCAGCTCTTTAGCTGGAAATTTGGCCAGGGGGGGTAATAAGTGCCGGATCAGTTCCCGAACTTCCTCTATGGAAGCCATCCCCAGGGCCTTAAGGAGATTGTTAACTTTAACCGGTTCTGCCGGCTGGATAAATTCCAGGTAGGCCGCCAACAAATAGCCGTTGGCGCGGCCGTGGGGTATGTCATGGCTGTAGGTTAAAGGATAACCCAGGGTATGGAGGATAGTCGTCCGGGTCTGGGCAATGACCATGCCTCCCAGGGTGGCGGCATACATGAGATCCCGCCTGGCTGCCGGGAGCAAGTTTCCGGCCAGCAGAGCCTCCTTTTGCCCGGCAAAAAGGCGCACGGCTTCCAGGGCCAGGGTGTCGCTTAAAGGGTTGGAGCGCCTGGACAGGTAACCTTCGATGGCATGGGTCAGGGTATCCAGGGCGGTATCTATGGTAATATCACGGGGTAAAGTATAGGTATAGCGGGGGTCCACCAGGGCCACCAGGGGGAAGCAGCGGTCGTCGCTGAAACCCTTTTTTATTTCCTTAGCCGGTAAAGTAAAAACGGCATGCTGGGTAACCTCGCTGCCGGTACCGGCGGTAGTCGGTACTGCTGCCAGCGGCAGCGGGGGCTCCGGCAGGTCGGCCTCGTAAAGCCGGGCTGCCGCTGCTTTGTTGGGTACCAGGAGAGCCACGGCCTTGGCCGTGTCCAGGGGGGACCCGCCGCCAATGCCAATGACCAGGTCAACCCCCTCCCGGCGGGCCAGGTCAACAGCTTGAGCTACTGTCTCCAGGGTCGGGTTGGCCGGTACCTCGTTGAAAACAACCCAGCTTAACCCCAACTTTTTAGCCAGGACTTCAAAATCAGCCAGGGCACCGCTGGCAACGGCGCTTTTGCGACCCGTAACTACGAGGGCCCGTCGGCCCAGCCTGCCGAGTAAATCGCCATGCTCCTTTAATATCCCTTCGCCAAAAAATACCCGGGTAGGCAGGTAAAAGCGGAAGGTCATTTTAATCGCCTCCACAAAGCTCTTTTAATGAATGGGCGCCCAGGGGAGGGCCCTGGGCGTCATTAGGTTAACACGTTTGAAATAACCTAGCGGTCAAAATAAATGTTTTTCCCGGTAGCGGCGATGGGGATACCGGCAATAACGTCGGCATCCATAAGGCCTATCTTTCTGGCTACGACACCAATACGGTACATAATGCGGTTGTCGGCGTTGAGCATTCCCGCCATCTTGGCGGCTGAACCCAGGGCTATCCCCAGGTCCATTAACCGCCAGGCGCAGATCGGCCCGGCAAACTCGGGACCATCATGGATCTTTTCCAGGTCGGCACAGCGGGGAACTCCGCAGGCACCGCAATCCAGGCCGGTTTTAGCAGCATTTTTCAGCCCTACCAGAAGAACGGCATCCGAGCGGCGGACATTATCGCCATCACGGTCAAAGTTCTTTTTCCCGCTCTCCTGGCCATAGCGGACCATAGCCGCGGCCAGCTGCTCCAGGGCTTCCCCCTGGAGGATTTTCAACTCAATAAAGTCTTTGCCGGCGGCCTTGGGCGCCGTCCTGGCGGCAATGGCCATCAGCTCGGCGATTAAACCCATGGCTTGAAATTCAGGCATGCAGGTTCTCCTCCTTTTTATGTTTGAGGCGGGCAGGTAACTCCTGGTTTCACACCAGATAACATGCCCTACCTTAAATAACTTTATAACTAAGCACCCTGTTTCTCCTCCCCCCAGTCCAGGCTGCGGTACTGGATAGCCTCGGCTAGGTGGGCGGCAGCAATTAACTCCGACCCTTCCAGGTCGGCTATGGTCCGGGCCACCTTGAGCAAGCGGTCATGGGCCCGCATGGAGAGGCCCAGCTTGTTAAAGGCATCGCGCAATAGGGTGCGCGCCTGGGGGTCCAGGCGGCAGAATTGATGTACCTGGCGGGAGGAC
This sequence comes from Moorella sp. E306M, assembly GCF_006538385.1. Lineage (NCBI taxonomy): Bacteria > Bacillati > Bacillota > Clostridia > Neomoorellales > Neomoorellaceae > Neomoorella > Moorella sp. E306M. The sequence continues at coordinate 2,978,883 of NZ_BJKO01000001.1, forward strand.
ATGGCTGCATTGCAGGTAACGCCTGTACCTTTAAATCTCTCCAGCTGCCTCTGGCGTGCAGTTCGCACCCGCTCCCTAACCACAGCCGAATTTTCCCTGGCGGTCCCGGCCTCAACTTCGCTATAAGTCAGGCGGGGAACTTCCAGGTGCAGGTCTATCCGGTCCAGTAAAGGCCCGGATAACCTTTTCCGGTACTGGACAACCTGGTGGGGGGTGCACAGGCATTCTTTAACCCCATCGCCGTAATATCCGCAGGGACAGGGATTCATACTACCGATTAGAAGGAAATCGGCGGGATAGGTAATGGCGGCCGCCACCCGGGACACGGTGACGACCCGGTCTTCCAGCGGCTGGCGCAGGGCCTCCAGGACGTCACGGCGGTATTCGGCCATTTCATCCAGGAAAAGCACGCCGTGGGTGGCCAGGCTGACCTCTCCCGGTTTGGGAATCCGGCCGCCGCCGATGATGCTGGCCGTCGAGGCTGTATGGTGGGGTGTGCGGAAGGGGCGTTCCGTTATCAGCCCCTGGCCGGGAGCCAGCAATCCGGCGACGCTGTAAATTTTGGTTACGGTAAGGGCCTCTTCATAGGTGAGGGGCGGCAGGATCGAAGGCAGGCTCCGGGCCAGCATGGTTTTCCCCGCCCCGGGACTGCCGATAAGGAGAATATTATGGCCCCCGGCAGCTGCTATTTCCAGCCCCCTTTTGGCAGCTATCTGGCCTTTGATATCGGCCAAGTCCACCCCATTAAAAACCGGGGGTGGGCTATCACCTGTTGCCGGTTTAACTTCCGGTAGCTCCTCATCACCGCGCCAGTAAGCCACCACCTGGGCCAGGCTTTCTGCCGCCAGCACCTTTAACCTGGAGGCCAGGGCGGCTTCATTGGCATTGGCCGCCGGAACAATAAAGGTGGCCCCCGGCTGAAACTCTTGCAGGGCCAAGGCCATGGGCAAAACCCCGGGAATAGGCTGGAGGCTCCCTTCCAGGGAAAGCTCGCCCACAGCATAGATGGCCGCCGCCGGCCCGCTGCCAAGTTCTTCCGCAGCCATCAGGATACCCAGGGCAATAGGCAGGTCATAGATGGGACCCTCTTTTTTAATATCACCAGGGGCCAGGTTAACGATTATCCGGCGTAAAGGAAAGTCAAAGCCGGAGTTTTTAATTGCCGCCCGCACCCGTTCCCGCGCCTCTTTCACGGAGGGGTCCGGCAGGCCTACTATATCAAAAACCGGAAGCCCGCTGCTGATGTCCACCTCTACCCTGACCCCGTGCCCCTCCAGACCCACGAGAACGACGGAATTGACAATGGCTAGCATGGTTAACCCCCCGGTGGTTTTCTCCCCAACTTTTGCTATTCGCCAACAGAACAGGAGTTCCTGCTAAGGTGGGGAAAAAGACTAATCATAAATTACTTCAAGGTCTTTGTCTTTGATACGAATATCGGCCTTTCGCAAAAGTTCGTTAGTATAATCTTCCCAGCGATTTTCCACCATGTACCGGAACTCATCCCCGCGGATTTCCGGGTGTTTATTGCCCCAATCCGCTTTAAACTTTTCCCGTAAACGGCTAATGGGCATTGTCCGCATGAGCCTTTGCACCCGGTATTCTGTTAGCGCTTCCGGACTGGTAAAGCCCATCAATTCCATGAACCTCTTTTCAACCTCTTGCAGCCTTTCTATCTCTTCCTTGGTTTTTGCATCTTTAAGCGCCTCTTTTAGGGTTTCCCGGGAAAGGGTCTCTATTTCCTGGTAACGCTGCCGGGCCTCGTCTATAGAAACTTTATATCCCTCTTTAACCGCTTCCTGGTACAGAACCTCTTCCCGCACCAGCCGGTTAAAAGCCTCATTCTTCTCCCCTGTCATTTCGCTTTGACGTTTTGCCCGCAGGTAGTAACGCTTTTCTTCTGGCGACATCTCGGACCAGTCCCGTCCGGAATTCTTTAGAAACTCGTCTATAGAAACAGTTCCTGATTGAATCCTCATTTCAGCCGTGAATTGCATACTAAGCATTTCTTTTTCCAGGGATTCCTTACTTATTGGTTGACCATTTACAATGGCTACTGCCTCCCCAATTTCTTTTGGCGATGGAGACGATCGGGCGCAGGCTGTAAAGGCGAGGATTGGTAGCAGGGTCATTATAATTAATGTTTTCCTCAACAGTAGCCTTCTTTCGCCGGTGTCCACCTTATCCCCTTCTTTCATAGCGTGAGGATATGAGTAAATCTTCCAGGGCCCCTGCTAACTCGGGATAGCGAAACTGGTAACCCTCCTGCAAAGCCCGGGCCGGGAGCACCCGCTGGCCGGTAAGCAGAAGAGCGGCCATTTCCCCTAAGGCCATTTTCAGCACCCATGCCGGTACTCGCAAACTGGAAGGCCGCTGCAGCACTCTTCCCAGAACCGAGGCAAATTCCTCCATCCGTACCGGTTGGGGTGCGGTAAGATTTAGCGGTCCAGCCACGCTTGTATGCTCGAGGGCCAGTTGGATGATCCCTACAGCATCAACAATGTGAATCCAGGAAACCCATTGCCGGCCGCTGCCCAACGGCCCGCCTAAAAACAAACGAAAAGGGGTAACCATACGCGGCAGGGTTCCTCCTTCCCTGCTCAGGACAATACCGGTGCGTATAGTTACTACCCTCACCCCCAATTCCCCGGCCCGGTTGGCTTCTTGCTCCCAAGCCCGGCAGACTTTAGCTAAAAAATCGTTTCCCGGTGACGATGCTTCGGTCAGTTCTTCGTCACCGCAGGGGCCGTAATAACCGATTGCCGACCCGCTAATGAACACCCGGGGAGGCTTACTCAATCCTTGAAAGCCCTCTACCAATGCCCGGGTTATACCCACACGGCTTTGCATAATAAGCTGTTTTCGCGAAGCAGTCCAGCGCCCGACGCCGATATTCTCCCCGGCCAGGTTGATAACCGCTTCTACACCTTCCAGTGCCTCCAAAGGTACCCCTTCCGCGCCGGGCTGCCACTGGATAAGCTGAATCCCGGAGGGTAACCTACCCCTCGCTTTTGAGGCGTTACGTGAAAGAACTATTAGATCATATCCTGCGTGGAAGAGTGTTGTACAAAGGGAACGTCCTATAAGGCCTGTACCGCCGGTGATTAATATTTTCAAAGCTGACCCACCTTTATTAAGTTATGGCGCTTCTGTAATGCTAAAAGGTTCCCGATCACGGTCGGGTATAATTTTTACACCAGAGGCACCCTCAGGTTCCCCGGTTATCATAACGGCAACCCCAGACATCTCGATAGCTGCCGGACTATGCTCCTCCACCGGGCTCCGCCGGAGTAACGGCCAGGAGGTACATCCCCAGGAATCCCTGACCGGCACTTCCACCGTTATATGATTTCAACTTACCAGCATCTACTATTTTCGTTAATATGGTAGTCATGACGCTTTTTGATGGTTACGCCACGAAAACAGAAAATCCCGCGTAAACCGGGATTGATTTATTGGCTACCTCTGTCAATATTATAGCCGGGCACTCCAATCCAGGTTGAGTTATTGCTCCTGCTAAAGAATAAATTTTTGGCCGCCACACCACCGTCTGCTAAATTAATTTCTGCTTCTCTACTCTGTATCGGTCTGTAATCTATTTACCTGCCAGGCTACAGCCTTGACGATGTCATAACGGCGGACCAGTCCTACTAAAAAGTTTCCCCGTACTACAGGTATTTGTTTGATTTTATGTTCGGCCATCAGCCGGGCGATTTCAAGTATCTCCGTATCCTCTCCTACCGTTATAACCTGTTTGGTCATGAGGTCTTTTACCTTCATTGTCGACAGGGCCTCCGCTTTGACGGCCAGATCGACTTCGTCCCCGGCCGCCCATATAAAATTAAAAAAGTCTACCACCAACGGACGACGGCGCCTTACGGCGGCCATAATGTCGCCGTCGGTAATAATGCCTTTGACGGTATTTTTCTCGTCGACTACCACCGCGCTGGTGACGTTCCTTTCAACGAAGAGGCCCACCACGTCGGTCACCACATCGTCCGGGTGCACGACCGCCACGTCTTTAACCATTATTTCCTCAGCCCTGACCATAACGTAGACCTGGTTCAAAAAACCTAACAATTCTTGACACATCATGTCAATCCTTATTAGGCGGCCTCCCCATGACCAGGCTTTTCGCTCCTTTCGGATTTGATTTGCCTGCCCCTGGGAGCAGGCTGCGCGACAGGGAGACCTCGGCCCCGGGAGTCTCACCCGGACGGGAGAACGGCACTTCACGGGCGCAAGGCGCGGCCTTAAGGAGAACCATAAAAGTTCTCGCCTTGCGTTGACCGTCAAGTGGTCCAGCACTTTATTCTTTCAGGTGCCGGACGCCTCCGCGCGATCTGTTAGATGCGGCCTACCGGTTTGTCCGATACCGGCTAACGGGGTTACCTACTTGATAAAGCGAGCTGCTTCAAGTCATGCCAGACAGAATAAAAGGATTCCTGTTTATAGCGGTCTAAACCGTTATGAACGGAAACCTTTTCGCCCAGCCGCATGATTTGCCGCTTCACCTTTCGGGTCATCCCTTTTCCTTCCCCAGGCAAGGAATTCGCCTTTTGGTTCAGCTTTTCTTTAACGGCTTGGATTTTTTGTTTTAACTCTTTGGTGATGTGTTCTTTAAAACCTATTGCCCGGCGGGCGATTGCCAATGCGGCGGCATGGTGGATAGTTACCCCGTACCGCTCCATGTATTTCCAATAGCCGATGGTGGAAGTGTGGGCCGGCCGGACCGGCTTTACGCCGACGCCTTCTTTGTAGGCTTTACGGATAATAGCTTCGGTTATCTTCCGGTAAGGAAAATTGGCCGCCATGCGATTGAACTTTTTATCGGTGTCCAGCCGGTCTTTGCCGAAGCCCAGGTCTTCTATAGCGATAGATTTGCCTAAAACTTTGGCGATGTTCACCACTACCTGGGCCAGAACGCCGATGAGGTAAGTACGTCTAAAACTGCGGCTGTAAGCCAGTTCCGGTATCTTGAGGTAAAGGAAACCGTTCGGGTGTACTATCGTCTGAAACTCTCCGGCAAATTTGTGCAAGGCTTTGGGATAAGGAACAGTGAAGCCTTCCGGCCAGGGCTCGGGCTGGCCAAAATAATTAACGTTAGCCAGAGCTACCCCATCTGGGTTGGTGTCTATCCCAAGGTAGCCGCGGTTGGGGTCGGTCGCCAATTCAGGCGCCGTCATGGTGAAGGCGATATGGACCCTGTACCGGCCATCCCGGCCTCTAATTAATTCAACGTTATAGGGTGCGCCGGAAAGAAGCAACCCCCATACCTTGAGCCGGTGTTTTTCCGGCAGCCAGAGCTCTCCTTCCACCCGCGGTGCCCTGGTCATTATGGGCCTTCCTTTGCTGTCAGTACCTTTCTGCTCGGATAGATGGGAAATAGTGACTGCCAGGGTAAATCTCCCCTCCTGGTAAGCTACCTTCATGTTGGGGTTGCCGCCTTTAGTTTCGTCGCCCCGGGCGTATAACCGGTTCTGCCGGGTGTGGCGCCATTCTTCCCGGCTGGCCTTGCCCCGGCAGACCTGCCGCCATAAAGAACGTCCCCCAAAAACTACCTTGGGAATAGTGCCGTCAGCTTCATGCTTCTGGAGTTCGACCAGTTTAGCGGCAAGCTTTTGGACCCGGGCCTTACGGCCGTGGAATGCCCGTTTGGCTTTTTCTATTTTTGCAGGATCATTAACCTTAATCGCTTTGTCCAGATCTTTTTCAGCCCAGCGGAGTTTCTTTTTAGCCCGGGCGAGTTTGGCTTCTGTTTCCTCGATTTCTAACGCCAGGAGTTCCTTTTGCGATTCTATGACAGCCCTCGCTTTCAGTATGGCGTCGTCGCAGTAGCGGGAGTTTAAGCCGCATACCCGCTGGCCTTCTTGTTTGAGTTCTTCCCGGGAACGGCCTTCCATAAGCCGGTTGAAGGCCCAGCGCTCGCAGGCGCAGAAAAGCCGCATCTCAGTATCCAGCGGATCTTCATCTCCCCGGCTCCATTTCTTAGACCGAAAAGCAGGGTAAACTTCCGGAAACCACTCGCCGCAGATGGTATACTTGATGTCGCCATTAAGTTCAATCATTCTCTTTTTGTTCTTTCGCTGTTTCTTCATCCAGCTCCACTCCTGCGATTAGTTCCCGAAACCCTTGCCTCACTTTTTTGCCGCCCCTAGCCCCGTACAGCCGGGCTGAAAATGACGTGACTATAGACAGCAAATCCTTCACCAGTTCGCTTTGCGCGTCTTCCGGCTCTTTTTCCGCGATGGTGATTATTTCTACCCCGCAATACCTTAAGTGACGCTCGATATACCCGTAACCGAAACGGGCCAG
>NZ_BJKO01000002.1:0-1077 GCF_006538385.1 Moorella sp. E306M
TGGTGAAGCCACAGGGGACCGCGGGAGGGCCGAGTTCTTCTCCGGCACAAAGCGGGACGTCACCTCGCGGAGGCCAAGGTAGCGGCCTGATGGAACAGGTGGTGGAAAGGCAAAACATGCTGGCCGCCCTAAAGCGGGTAGAGCGGAACGGAGGCGCACCCGGCGTGGATGGCATCCCGACCGAACGGCTTCGGGACCAAATCCGCGCCGAATGGCCGCGTATCCGGGAAGAACTGCTCGCGGGAACCTACAGACCAAAGCCCGTGCGCCGGGTCGAAATCCCGAAACCCGGGGGAGGCAAACGGATGTTAGGGATACCCACCGTAATGGACCGCCTGATCCAGCAGGCACTCCTGCAGGTATTGACGCCAATCTTCGAGCCGCAGTTTTCAGAAAGCAGTTTCGGGTTCCGACCCGGAAGGAGAGCCCACGACGCGGTAAAGAAGGCACGTCAGTACGTAGAAGAAGGATACGAATGGGCGGTAGACCTGGACATCGAGAAATATTTCGACCGGGTAAACCATGACACCCTCATGGCCCGGGTGGCCCGGAAAGTAACGGACAAGAGGGTACTTACCCTTATCCGCCGCTATCTTACCGCAGGCGTCATGGTAAATGGAGTGGTCATGGAGACGGTAGAAGGAACGCCCCAGGGTGGACCAATAAGCCCGTTATTAGCCAACATTCTACTAGACGACCTGGACAAAGAACTGGAAAAGAGGGGCCACAAATTCGTCCGTTACGCCGATGACTGCAATATTTACGTCAAAAGCAAACGGGCGGGAGAAAGGGTCATGGCAAGTATCCGTAAGTTCCTGCAGGAACGGTTGAAGCTCAAGATAAACGAGGAAAAGAGTGCGGTAGACCGGCCGTGGAAACTGAAATTCCTGGGGTTTAGCATGTATAAAGCCAGAGCAGGGCAAATCCTTATCCGCTTAGCACCGCAAACTATCGACCGGGTGAAAACGAAAATCCGGGAGATAACTGCCCGGAATAAACCCGTAAGCATGGCCGAGCGCATAGAGCACCTGAACGCCTATTTGGGCGGATGGATAGGATACTTCGCCCTGGCCGACA
>NZ_BJKO01000003.1:0-999 GCF_006538385.1 Moorella sp. E306M
TGTCGGCCAGGGCGAAGTATCCTATCCATCCGCCCAAATAGGCGTTCAGGTGCTCTATGCGCTCGGCCATGCTTACGGGTTTATTCCGGGCAGTTATCTCCCGGATTTTCGTTTTCACCCGGTCGATGGTCTGCGGCGCCAGGCGGATGAGGATTACTCCTGCCTTAGGCTTATACATACTGAACCCCAGGAATTTCAGTTTCCACGGTCGGTCTACCGCGCTCTTTTGCTCGTTAATCTTGAGCTTTAACCGCTCCTGCAGGAAGTTGCGGATACTTTCCATGACCCTTTCTCCCGCTCGTTTGCTTTTGACGTAGATGTTGCAGTCATCGGCGTAACGGACGAACTTGTGGCCCCTCTTCTCCAGTTCTTTGTCCAGGTCGTCCAGGAGGATGTTGGCCAGGAGCGGGCTTAAGGGTCCGCCCTGGGGCGTTCCTTCTTCCCTTTCCATGACCACTCCGTTCACCATAACCCCTGCCTGGAGGTAACGGCGGATGAGTTTTAGTACCCTCTTATCCGTTACTTTCCGGGCCACCCGGGCCATGAGGATGTCGTGATTTACCCGGTCGAAGAATTTCTCGATATCCAGGTCTACCGCCCATTCGTATCCTTCTTCCACGTATTGACGCGCCTTCTTTACCGCGTCATGGGCTCTCCTTCCGGGTCGGAACCCGAAACTGCTTTCTGAAAACTGCGGTTCGAAGATGGGCATCAATACTTGCAGGAGGGCCTGCTGGATCAGGCGGTCCATCACGGTGGGTATCCCTAACATCCGTTTGCCTCCCCCGGGTTTCGGGATTTCGACCCGGCGTACGGGCTTTGGTCTGTAGGTTCCCGCGAGCAGTTCTTCCCGGATACGCGGCCATTCGGCGCGGATTTGGTCCCGAAGCCGTTCGGTCGGGATGCCGTCCACGCCGGGTGCGCCTCCGTTCCGCTCTACCCGCTTACACGCGGCCAGCATGTTTTGCCTTTCCACCACCTGTTCCATCAGGCCGCTAC
>NZ_BJKO01000004.1:0-533 GCF_006538385.1 Moorella sp. E306M
TGCGGCTGGATCACCTCCTTTCTAAGGAGACTATAGATACCCCGGACGAAGTCCGGCGAGGTCTATAACTCCTAGGTCGGTCGTCTGGCTCTTCCCACTGTTTAGTTTTCAGGGACTTGCTTCCCTGAAATGTTAAGGGCTTGTAGCTCAGCAGGTGAGAGCGCACGCCTGATAAGCGTGAGGTCGGTGGTTCGAGTCCACCCAGGCCCACCAATTGCGAAGTGGGATATGCGAAGTGAGAAGTGGGATTATAAGGAAAGAATTGGCGCAGCCAATTCTGACCTCAAATCTCACTTCCCACCTCCAACCTCCCACATCCAAGACAGTGGGGGTGTAGCTCAGCTGGGAGAGCACCTGCTTTGCACGCAGGGGGTCAGCGGTTCGAATCCGCTCATCTCCACCAAGTTTGTTCTTTGAAAACTGCACAGCGAGGAAGACGAACCCACCTACGCGAGGCAGATGGTCAAGCTAGGAAGGGCGTACGGTGGATGCCTAGGCGCTAAGAGGCGAGGAAGGGCGTGGCAAGCTGCGAA
>NZ_BJKO01000005.1:0-513 GCF_006538385.1 Moorella sp. E306M
TCTGGCACCGCAACGGCTACTGGCTGCATATAGCGGTAGTCAAACCCGCCCTGGAGAAAGTACAGGGGGATGCCGTGGCAGCCGTAGACCCGGGCGAAGTCCATGCCTTAACCCTGACCGACGGCCGAGAAGCACTGGTCATCAGCGGCAGGCATCTGCGGTCGTTGCATCGCCTGCGGAATAAGACTTTGAGAAAGTTCCAGAAGGCCATTTCCCGGACCCAAAAAGGCTCTAACTGCCGCAAAAAACTCCTTCAATCCAAGTACCGGTTTTTGAATTGGATTGGAGCTCAAATATCCCATACCGAACATGCCGTCACGAAAATGGCGGCAGCCTGGTGCTTGGAACGCGGGGTTAAGAAGGTCTACATCGGCGACCCCCAGGGAGTAAGGGAACAGGACTGCGGGCGGCATCACAACCAGCGGATGAGCCAGTGGACCTTCGGCCGGCTACGGGATCTCCTGGAATATAAACTCAAGCGGCACGGCATCACCCTGGAGAAAATCGAAGAAC
>NZ_BJKO01000006.1:0-513 GCF_006538385.1 Moorella sp. E306M
GTTCTTCGATTTTCTCCAGGGTGATGCCGTGCCGCTTGAGTTTATATTCCAGGAGATCCCGTAGCCGGCCGAAGGTCCACTGGCTCATCCGCTGGTTGTGATGCCGCCCGCAGTCCTGTTCCCTTACCCCCTGGGGGTTGCCGATGTAAACCTTCTTTATCCCGCGTTCCAGGCACCAGTCTGCCGCTATTTTTGTAACGGCATGTTCGGCGTGGGATATTTGGGTTTCAATCCAATTCAAAAAGCGGTACTTGGCAGCCAGGAGTTTTTTGCGACGGTTGGAGCCTTTTTTGGTCCGGGAAATGGCCTTCTGAAACTTCCTCAAAGTCTTATTCCGGAGGCGGTGCAACGACCGCAGATGCCTGCCGCTGATGACCAGAGCTTCCCGGCCGTCGGTCAGGGTTAAGGCATGGACTTCGCCCGGGTCTACGGCTGCCACGGCATCCCCCTGTACTTTCTCCAGGGCGGGTTTGACTACCGCTATATGCAGCCAGTAGCCGTTGCGGTGCCAGA